>NZ_CP131929.1:0-4140682 GCF_050920635.1 Brevibacterium sp. K11IcPPYGO002
ATCATCGCCCTGCTCGTCGCGCGCCGCATGGCCAAACGGACGAAGTCACCCGTCCAACATTCCCTGCGTCTCGACTCGGGCAGCCGGATGGATATCGGCTTCCTCGTCATCCTCGGCGTGATCGCCTTCGCCATCCCGCTGCTCGGCAGCATCCCCATGTGGTTCGGCATCGGCCTCGTCCTCATCTTCGCCGCCTATCTGTGGCGGGCCGGACAGGCCGCGGGAGATGACGACGAGGAGTTCGTCGGCGCCGCGGCCCTCATCGTCGCCATGCCGCAGAAGGCCCGCCGGATCACAGTGGTCACCATGTTCGTCGTCTCGGCCGCGATCATCCTGCTCTCGGCCGAACCGTTCGCCGAGGCACTCGTGGCCTCGGGTGAGCGCCTCGGCATCGACAGCTACTTCCTCGTCCAGTGGCTGGCCCCGCTGGCCTCGGAAGCACCCGAGTTCATCATCGCCGCGATGTTCGCCGTCCGCGGCATGGGCGGGGCCGCCATCGGCACGCTCATCGCCTCGAAGGTCAACCAGTGGAGCCTGCTCGTCGGCTCCCTGCCGATCGCGCACTTCGCCGGTGGCGGCGGCCTCGGGCTGCCCCTGGACGGACGGCAGATCGAGGAGTTCACACTCACGGCCACGCAGACCATCCTCGGCGTCGCGATCATCCTGGCTCTGCGCTTCCACTGGGCACCCGCGCTGGGACTCGCCGCGCTCTTCGGACTGCAGTTCCTCGTCACCGATACGTCCGGGCGCTACATCCTCTCCGCGATCCAGGCGGTGCTGGCGATCGTGTTCCTCATCCTCCACCGGGGTGACATCCTGCCCACCCTCGCCGCTCCGTTCCGCCGTCCCCCGCGAGAGAGTGCAGATGAGACCGTCGATGACAGTGAGAGGCACACCCTCGCCGAGGCGGCCGAACCGAAGCGCGAATCGATCGTCGGAACCGCGCCCGACCCGAAATCGGCCGGTACCCGCGCGTAGAATGACCATCATGCCGCGCCCCGCTGTCACTCGCATGGTCGAGGATTACGTCACCCTCATCTGGAAGGCCTACGAATGGCCGGGCGGTCGTCCCGCGACGACGGAGATGGCCGAGCAGCTGGGAGTGACCGCCTCGACGGTATCGGCGAACCTGAAGAAGCTCGCCCGCGACGGCTACATCGACTACGAACCCTACGGGCAGATCGTGCTCACCGACGCGGGCCGGGAGATCGCTGTCGAGATCGTCAGGCGTCACCGCATCGTCGAGTCCTACCTCGTCGAGGCCCTGGGCCTGACCTGGGATCAGGTCCATGACGAGGCGGATCGGCTCGAACATGCCGTGTCCGATCTCGTCCTCGAACGGATGAACGCAGCGATGGGAAGTCCGCAGCGCGATCCGCACGGGGATCCGATCCCCGACGCCGACGGACGCACCGCCGAATTCCCGAGCCGGCGTCTGCAGGAGACACCACCGGGTGTCGAGGTCGAGGTCGTCCGGGTCTCCGACCGTTCACCCGAGCTGCTGCGCTATCTCACCGATCGGGGAATCGTCATCGGCACGAAGCTGCAGGTGAGATCGATCAGTTCGGCCGCCTCGTCGATCGCGGTGAGCATCGGGGATGAGAGCATCGAACTCGCCCTCGACGCGGCCGACGCGATCCGCGTCGGGCCCGGTCTCGGCTGAGGACCAGGCGACCAGTCCGACACCGGCATCGCCGCGTGCATGGGGCTCGAGTCTCTCAGCTTCCACCACGCGTACCTCAAACGACAACGCCCGGTCGGCTGCGAATGACTCGCAGCCGACCGGGCGTCGTCTATTGCTCCGGACTCAGACCGGGGCGCGCACGGGATCAGGCGTGGACGCGGATGAGGTGTTCGTTGGTGAACGCCTGGAACGCCCACTGAGCGTTCTCGCGGCCGTAGCCGGAGCGGTTGATGCCGCCGAACGGGTATTCGGGGCCCGACTCCATGTGGGCGTTGATCAGCGTCATGCCGGCGTTGATCTTCTTGCCGAACTCCTGACCCTTCTCCAGGTCATCGGTCCACACCGAGGACATGAGGCCGTATTCGGTGTCATTGGCCAGACGCAGAGCATCCTCTTCGTCCTTGGCGCGGTAGATCATCACGGCCGGGCCGAAGAGCTCGTTGCAGCCGAGGTCCGAACGCGGGTCGATGTCGGTGAGCACGGCCGGGGACATGAACCAGCCGGGACGGTCGAGCTTCTTGCCGCCGGTGCGCAGTGTCGCACCATCGGCCACGGCCTTCTCGATCATCTCGACGATCTCGTCGCGAGCGCCTTCGGAGGACACCGGTCCCATGCCGACCTCGGGGTCGTCGAAGTCGGAGATCTTCATGGCTTCGACGGCCTTGACGGCTTCGGCGACGAATTCGTCGTAGAGTTCATCGACGACGATCATGCGCTTCGGCGAGGTGCAGACCTGGCCGGCATTCGCCAGGCGCAGCCCGACGAGCTTCTGCGCCACCGACGGCACGTCCTTCGAGTCGAGGACGACGGCCGGGTCGTTTCCGCCGAGTTCGAGGACTGCGCGCTTGTAGTACTTCGCGGCGATCGCAGCCACGGACGCACCTGCACCCTCGGAACCGGTGAGCGAGAAGCCCTTGACGCGGAAGTCCTTGAGGACCTCCTCGGCGTGGGAGGAGTCGAGGTAGATGTTCTGGTACACGCCCTTCGGCAGCCCCGCCTCGATGAGGAGGTCCTCGAAGTACTGGGAGGACTTCGGGCAGATCGACGCCTGCTTCATCATGATCGTGTTGCCGACCATGAGGTTGGGGAGCACGAAGCGGGCGATCTGGTTGTAGGGGAAGTTCCACGGCATGATGCCCAGCAGCACGCCCAGCGGCTGGTGCTCGACATAGCTGCTGGCGGCGCCGGCGGCGGCCAGGTGAGTCGTGGACAGGTGGGTGGCGGCGTTGTCGGCCATCCAGCGGGCGGTGCGGGCGACCTTGTCGACCTCACCGAGTCCCTGCTTCTTGATCTTGCCCATCTCACGACCGATGATGTCGGTCATCTCATCGGCGTTCTCATCGACGAGATCGGCGAACTTCCGCAGAATCGCCGCGCGCTCATACAGCGGCGTCTCTTTCCACACCAGATGTGCCTCATGGGCACGATCGATGTACGCGGGAATCTCATCGACGGGTACGGAGGCGAACTCCTCCTCGACTTCGCCGGTGTTGGCATTGGTGAGCGCGAACTTGCTCATGGAACGTCCTTTCACGGGTTGACGATCTGTGCCCTGTAACAAACTACAGTCTCGCGCCATTCCGCGACACTTGAGTCCATCCCTGGGATTACCATTCATCCATGGAGAGAGTGACTGGAATCGGCGGATACTTCCTGCGGGCGGCCGACCCCGAGGCGATGACGGCCTGGTACCGGGATGTCCTCGGGGTCGACTTCGGTGATCACGGGCTGTGGCAGCAGCCGGCGGGACCGACCGTGATCGGACTCTTCGAGGCCGACACCGACTACTTCGGGACTCGACCCGACGGCCGGGACCGGCAGCAGACGATGCTGAATTTCCGTGTCGCCGACCTCGACGCGATGGTGGTGCAGCTGCGCAATGCCGGCGCCGAGGTGGCTCCTGAGACCGAGGATATGGACGGGATCGGCCGGTTCGGCTGGGTCACCGATCCCGAAGGGAATCGGATCGAGCTGTGGGAACCGAAGGATCAGGGCTGAACCTCGGTTGAGCTGGGACTACCGGGCCGCCTCGGCGAGGGAGGGTTGACTGCGATCATCGATCAGACGGCGTCTGACCGCGAACGACAGGACCGCAGCGATGACGCACATAGTCGCGCCGCCCCACCAGGCGTAGGTGTACTCACCGAAGGCATCACGGACGGCTCCGGCGGCGAAGGCAGCGGCGGCCGCGCCGATCTGATGGGCGGCGAAGACCCATCCGAAGACGATCGTCCCGTTCTCACCGAAGATCTCCCGGCACAGGGCGGCTGTCGGCGGGACGGTCGCGACCCAGTCGAGGCCGTAGACGACGATGAAGAGGATCATGCTCGGGTGGACCGTGTCCGAGAGCAGCCAGGGCAGGAGCAGCAGGCCGACCCCGCGGAACGTGTAGTACGCGACGAGGAGGATCCGGGGATCGAATTTGTCGGTCAGCCACCCGGAGAACACAGTGCCCATGATGTCGAAGATCCCGACGACCGCGAGCAGGCCGGCCGCCGTCGACGCGGGCATCCCATGGTCGTGGGCCGAGGGGATGAAGTGGATGCCGATGAGTCCGTTCGTCGTCGCGCCGCAGATCGCGAAGGCGATGGCCAGAGCCCAGAACGAGCGATGACGGGCGGCGAAGAAGAGGCCTGCGAAGGCGCGTCGGGTGGCGCCGGTGCCGCGGCGCTCGGCGGGCGTGGTTGGGGCGGACTCCGCCGTGGTCGGGGTGCCGCCCTCAAGCTCGGTCTCGTCGTTGAAGTCGGTCGCGAGATCCGTGCTCGCATCAGCCGCACCGTAGGGCAGGACGCCCAGGTCAGTGGGATGATCGCGGAGGACGAACCAGACCAGCGGCACGGCGGCCATCGCCGCGATGCCGATGAGCAGGGATGCCGGCTTCCACCCCGTGGACTCGGCGATCGTCGCGACCGGCGGCAGGAAGATCAGCTGACCGGTGGCCGATCCGGCCGTGAGGATGCCCATGACCAGCCCGCGGCGGGCGATGAACCAGCGATCGGCGATGGTGGCAGCGAAGACGAGGGCCATCGAACCAGTGCCCAGCCCGATGAGCACTCCCCAGAATATGAGCAGCTGCCACGACGCGGTCATGAGCACGCTGCCTCCGGCGCCGAGGGCGACGAGAGCCAGAGCCGCGGCCACGACCTGGCGGATGCCGAAGCGATCCATGAGTGCCGCGGCAAAGGGGGCCGTGAGTCCGTAGAGCAGCAGATTCACGCTCACCGCCAGGGACATGCTGCTCATCGACCACCCGAAGTCCGCGTGGAGCGGAACCATGAGTGCTCCGGGAGCAGCCCGGAATCCGGCGGCGGCGAGCAGGGCGATGAAGGCGACGGCAGCGACCCACCAGGCGGGGTGGATGCGGCGGTGCCTCCGCTGGGCGGGTGGAATTGTCGACATCGATCCCTCGAACTTTCTTCAAAGAAGTTATACTGGGGGAAGTATAAGCAGACTTCGTCGAAGAAAGGTAGTCGAGATGGCTTTGCGTTCGGATTGGTCGCAGGAGTTCTGTCCGGTGAAGCGGTCCCTCGACGTGCTCGGCGATCCGTGGGTGCTGCTCATCGTCCGCGACGTCCTCCATGGTCGGGGGCGTTTCGATCAGCTGCGTGAGAATCTCGGAATCTCCGAAGCCGTGCTCAGCCGGCGGTTGTCCGGGATGATCGAGGCCGGGCTGCTGACGAAGGTCGACTACGCCGATGGGGCCCGGATCCGGCAGGGCTATGCGGCCACCGAGGCCGCGGCCGATCTGCTGCCGATCCTCCAGCAGCTGTCGCTGTGGGCAGAGAAGCACACCGACCTGCCTGCCGGCGGGGGCCATATGGGACTCATCCACGAACCCTGCGGGCAGGAGACGACTCAGGGTGAGGTGTGCAGCGCGTGCGGTGAGACTCTGGTTCCCGAACAGATGACCTGGGTCAAGCCCTGGAAAGACACTCGCGAGCGGTTGCAGCCGGCCGGGACCCTGAGCTGAGCCCTGACTGGGTTCATCCGGTCCGGAGTCAATGGTCGGTGGGCTGGGATCAGCAGGCCGCCTCGGCGAGGATGGGCTCTGATCGCCGTGCCCATTTCCGTTCGACGCCGATTGCCACGGCCACCACGACGAGTGCAGCGAGCGCGAGGACGATGGCGGCGATGACCGTGGAGGGGAAGCCGAACCCGGCGGCGATGACCCAGGCACCGACGGCAGGTCCCACCGCATTGCCGACATTGAAGGCCGAAGTGTTGACGCTGGCGGCCAGGGTCGGCGCCTGAGTCGCGATCTGGAAGACGCGGGCATTGAGCGCCCCGGCGATGGAGAAACCGCTGGCGCCGACGAGGACGATCATGATGACGGCAAGGATCGCATTGTCCGCGACCAGCCATAGGGCGCCGAGGCTGAGCGCCAGAGCCGTGAGGCTGCCGACGATATTGCCGAAGATGTTCCTGTCGGCCAAGCGCCCGCCGACGACGACACCGACGAAGGCACCGACGCCGAAGGCCGCGAGGACTGCGGGAACGAGGTCCGCGGGCAGGCCGGCCACCTGAGTGAGCAGCGGGGAGAAGTAGGAGAAGGACGCAAACACCGAAGCCTGGAACAGCGCCGTCGTGCCCAGGGCCAACCAGATTCGGGGTCCCCTGAACGCCGCGATCTCGGCACGCAGTAGAGCTCGCAGGCTGGGGGCCGCCTCGGCGGGAGCGGGCGACTCTGCTTCGTCTGGGTCGGTGGACTTCGCTGGGTCGGCGGACTGCGCGCTCGACCGGGTGGCCACGGCGATGAGGACGGCGGCCAGCGCGGTGACGACGGCGACCGCCCAGAATGTCGAACGCCATCCGAACTGGGTGCCGATCCACGTTCCCATCGGCACTCCGACGAGGTTGGCCACGGTGAGTCCGCCGACGAGGCTGGCGAGGGCTCGGCCCTGCACGGCGGCGGGAGAGATGGCCGAGGTGTGGACGGCCGCGACGGCCCAGAACCCGCCGCAGGCGAAGGCCGACAGCACCCTTGAGACCATGAGCAGTCCGTAGCTCGGTGACAGCGCTGCAAGGATGTGGAGGGCGGAGAAGCCGATGATCATGACGATCATCGTCGCCCGCCTGGGCAGGGTCAGCGTCAGCAGCGTCATGGCCGGCGCCCCGACGATCATGCCGACGGCGAAACCCGTGATGAGCAGGCCCGCCTGCGGGATCGTCACGCTCAAGTCAGCGCTCAGGGGTTCGAGGATTCCGGCGATCATGAACTCGCTGGTGCCGAGGCAGAAGATCACGGCGGCCAGGAGGTAGACCTGGGCGGGGACGCGGGGTCTGAGGGAAGGCGGTGCTGAGGCGTTCATCGGGTTCGGCTGCCTTTCGTCGAAGCGCCCGGGGCACCTCCGGGCTCGAGAGTGGCCTTGCCGGCCGGAGTGCACAGTCCTGCGACGAAGGCTCGGGACTGGGCGAGGACGTCCTCTGTGGCCATGACCCGAGCGGCGATCCGCAGGCCGGCGAGCACGCTGTGGATGAGTGGGGCATGGATTCGAGGGTCGATGTCGTCGAGGATGTGGCCTGCGGTCTGACCTCGTTCGAGGATGCCCGAGTAGGTGTCGAGCCACGCGTCGCGGTCCGCATCGAGGATCGAGCACACGGCGTCGACGTCGCGACCGAGTTCGGCGGCCGTGTTCGCCGACAGACACCCGGTCCGGTTCTCGTCGTTGCACTGCTGCTCCAGTGCGCCCCCGAGGCGGTGCATGAGCAGGATGGGCGCGGGCTCGAGGCTGTGGTCGAGTTCCTCCCTGAGCGGGATGCCCGTGGCCGTGTAGTCACGCAGGGCGCGAAGGAAGACGGCGTCGAGGCTGTCGAAGGTGTTGTAGAAGCTCGAGCGGCCGATGTTAGCGCGCTCGCAGACCAGTCCCACATCGGTTCCCGCATAGCCGTGCTCGCTGAACACGGCGATGGCGGCATCGATGACCGACTGCTCGTCGAAGCTCTTCTTCCTGCCCATATGACGAGCCTAAAGTATTTTGGACAACTGTGTCCAATAATATCGGATCGACGGTCTCGACGTCAGTGACTCCGGTCCGGCTGCGGCCGGCGTTCCGGCCGATCGCGGCCCAATCAGGAGCCGAGGATGCAGAACTCGTTGCCCTCGGGGTCGGCGAGGACGACCCAGGGTTCGTCTCCGGTCTGACCCACATCGACACGGCGTGCTCCGAGATCGAGGAGGCGGGCCACCTCGGCGTCCCGATCATCGGGCCGGAAATCGAGGTGGAGTCGGTTCTTCACGACCTTCTCTTCGCGGTCGATGCCGACGATGATTCCCGGCAGGCGATCGGGGGTCTGCCGGATCTCGATCTCCGTGTCGTTCTCGTCGACGATCACCCAGTCGAGCGCCCGAGCCCACCAGCGCCCGAGCGTGAACGGGTCGGGCGAATCGATGACGATCTGTTCCCATTCCAATGACATGGCCTCACCTTTCGCCGGTTGTCTCGGTCGTGTTGTCAGGCCCCGACGTCGCCGAGGTGGTGCCGGACTTCGCGGAGTCCGTAGAGCGTGAGTGAGGCGACGGTGAAGGCATGACCGTCGGAGCGGAAGCCGCGCCGGTCCCATTCCTCCCCGCTGACCTGGGACAGGAAGCCGGCATAGGACTCAGCGGCCGCACGCAGGGCGGGGGCCACCTCGGCGGGAATCTGATGGGCATAGTCGGAATCGACGGCGACCGCATCGCCGTCGAAGTTATCCAGGGTCGGGTCGGTCTCGGCCAGCATGCGCTCGGTGCGGCGGCGGAATTCGTTGAGAACATCACGCATATGGGCGGCGTACTCGACATCGGACCACCGGTCGGGGCTGCGCCGTTCGGTGGCGTCATCCCTGGTCAGGACCGTCTGCCAGGTGGCGGCCGCCTCGGCGAGGGTGGAGGGAACTCCGGTCGGGTCCTCGGTGCCGGTGAACCCGCACTCGGAGCAGCCGCCGGTGAGGACATCGGTCCAGTCACGCGTATCCGGGATGATCTCGCTCAATCGCTGTCCTTGCCGTTCGTCTTTGCGCCGCTCGACTTCCTGCTCTCGTTGAGGATCTCGGCGAGCACCGTGGCCTGGCTGATGTCATCGCGCTTGGCCGCGGTGAGCAGGGTCAGAGTCCCCGTCCGTGCGAGGTCGCGCAGCTCATCGAGGGCGTGCGCGGCATCATCGTTCTTCAGTTCCTCGCGGAAGCGGCGGGCGAACTCGTCGAACTTCTCCGGGTCGTGGGAATACCATTTGCGCAGCTCGGTCGAGGGCGCGACGTCCTTGACCCATTCGTCGAGGTGGGCCTTGTCTTTGCTCACTCCGCGCGGCCAGACGCGATCGACGAGGATCCGGGTCCCATCGGACTTCTGCACGTCGTCGTAGATGCGGCGGACCCGGACCTCGTGTGCGCTGCTCTTGGCGGAGCTCTTCTTCTCGGACATCGGCAGATGCTCCTTTCGCTCGCTTCCCTTCGAGTGTACGACGGGGTCACGGCCTCCGTGCCTGTCGATCTCAGGGGTGCCTTTCGACCGGCAGCACACATCGTGGCCAATCGCGCCTGGTGAGGCGTAGACTCCGAGACGTAGGTCACCTTGGTGTCCCGAGGTGCACCGCGCCGAATCCGCGAGCGGAGGAGATGATGCAGTGACCGTCTGGCAGCAGGCATTCCCCAATGGGAAGAGTCCGCAACGGGTGCTGGTTCCGCCGTCGCCGTCTGCGATCTTCCTCGTCCTCACCGTCCGCCCCGGATTCGAGAGCAGAGTCAAGGACTTCCTGTCCGAGATCGCAGGACTGACCCGAACGGTCGGCTTCCGCTCCCGCGAAGCCGACCTCAGCTGCGTCACGGGCATCGGCGCCGACTTCTGGGACCGGATGTTCACCGCGCCCCGACCGTGGGGTCTCCACCCCTTCATCGAACAGCGCGGAGACGTCCACACGGCACCGTCCACCCCGGGTGACCTGCTGTTCCACATCCGCGCTCGCCGCCCGGACCTGTGCTTCGAACTCGCCCGCCTCATCGGCGACGCTTTGCAGGGCGCCGTCGATGTCGCCGATGAAGTCCACGGCTTCCGCTATTTCGACGAACGTGACATCCTCGGCTTCGTCGACGGCACCGAGAACCCCGAGGATCAGGGTGCCGTCGATGCCGTGTTCCTCCACCCCGATGACCTCGCCGAGGATTCCGCACTGGAGTCCGTCTCGGATTCCGCCGAGGTGGGACCCGATGTCGCAGCCGCCGCCGGGGCAGGAGCCGAGGTGGGAGCCGTTCCCGGCGATGGCGCCCCGGGGTATCCGGGAAGCACCTATGTGATCGTTCAGAAATACACGCATGACATGTCCGCCTGGGGCGAGCTCAGCGTCGAGGAGCAGGAAGCGGCCTTCGGGCGGCACAAACTCTCCGACGTCGAGTTCGCCGAGGAGGACAAGGCCCCGAACTCGCACCTCGTGCTCAACTCGATCGAGGACGAGGACGGCAACGACCGGGAGATCGTGCGCGACAATATGGTCTTCGGATCCGTCGGATCAGGGGAATACGGCACCTATTTCATCGCCTATGCCGCGGACGTGACGACGACCGAGCGGATGCTTGAGAACATGTTCATCGGAGATCCGGTGGGCACCTACGACCGGATCCTCGACTTCTCGAACGCGGTGACCGGCGGGCTGTTCTTCGTCCCCTCCCAGGATTTCCTCGACGATCCCGACGGGGAACTTATCCAGGCGGGACTCGGGATCGGTGGAGCCGCCTCGGCGAAGATCGACGGACCGGACAGCGACGGCGGATCGGACGATGACTCGGTCGCTGACGACCCGACACACAGCGATGACCCGACAGACGCAGACCCCTCAGCACCCACGGACGGCAGCCTGGGAATCGGCAGCCTGAACAGGAGACGACAGTGAACAATCTCTATCGCGAACTCGCCCCCATCACCGGCCCGGCCTGGGCGGAGATCGAGGAAGAGGCTCGGCGCACCTTCAAGCGCAATATCGCCGGTCGGCGCATCGTCGACGTCGAAGGGCCGACCGGCTTCGAGACCTCCTCGGTGACCACGGGGCATATCAAGGATGTGCAGTCCTATTCGTCGGGTCTGCACATTCGACAGCGCATCGTGCAGGAATTCGTCGAACTGCGCGCCCCCTTCACGGTCACACGTGAGGCCATCGACGATGTAGCGCGCGGCTCCGGCGATTCGGACTGGCAGCCGGTCAAGGACGCGGCGACGACGATCGCCCTGGCCGAGGACCGGGCCATCCTCCACGGACTCGACTCCGCAGGCATCGGCGGCATCGTCCCGAACTCGTCGAACGCGGCCGTAACCCTGCCCGATGCGGTCGAGGACTATGCGGACGCGGTGGCGCAGGCGCTGTCCGGCCTGCGCACGGCCGGTGTCGACGGGCCCTACAGCCTGCTGCTGTCGGAGGCCGAATACACGAAGGTCTCCGAGTCGACCGACCACGGTTTCCCGATCCGCGATCACCTCTCGCGCCAGCTCGGTGCCGGGGAGATCGTCTGGGCGCCGGCTCTCGAGGGCGCCCTGCTCGTGTCCACCCGCGGCGGCGACTACGAACTCCACCTCGGCCAGGACCTGTCGATCGGCTACAGCGGCCACGACAGTGAGACCGTCGACCTGTACCTGCAGGAGACCTTCGGCTTCCTCGCGCTCACCGACGAATCGAGCGTGCCGCTGCACCCGTGATGAGGCCGCTTTCACTCGTGGTCAGGTCGCCTTCACTCGTGGTGAGTCTGTCGTCGGAATGACCGACGAGCCGCTGGTGTGCAGGCTTCTGCCCCCACCACGGCGCGGAGTTCGACAGCGTCCACGTGACTGAAGACGGGTTCATCTGCCTCCTGCATCGGGTTTCGGCCACTTCGTCATCGAGTTCTGATCCAGTCATCGAGTTTTCTCTCGATGACTGGATCAATACCCGATGACTCGGCACGAGGTGGCCCGGCGGGGCCGACCTCGGTAGTCAGGGGCAGGCTTGCTGCCTGTCTTATCGAGTGCGACTTACGGCTTCTCGATCCGCTCCTGAGCCGCCTCGCTGAGGTTGCTCAGCACAAGCGTGCGCACCTGCCGGTCGGTATAGGTCTCCAGGTCGAGCCCGATCCGCTGGAAGTACCAGTACTTGAGCGCCCACATATGGGCGATCGACATGAGGTCGTGCCCGAGCACCTGAGCATCGACATCACGCAGGTCGCCTGCTTCGACGGCGGCGGTGACGACGTCGACGAGGGGCTGGAGGGTCTCGAGCTCCTGGTCCTGGATCGACTTCAGTCCGTCCTTCGACAGTGCCCTGGAGACCTGATAGGTGAGCACGACCGCATGTCTCTGCTCACCGACGATGCGGCAGAACTCCGTGAACGCGGCGATGACCTTGTCCACGGGTTCGGCCGCCTCGGCGATGGCGGAAGGGACACGGAGACGGAACTCCTCGAGGACGCGGGTGATCGCGGCGAGCACGATCTGCTCCTTGTCCGAGAAGTACTTGTACAGCAGTCCGACACTGACCCCGCCGGACCTCGCGATCGCCTGCATGGACACCGAATGAGTGCCCTTCTCCTGCATCAGACGCACGGCGGCGTCGACGATCTGCCGCTCTCGGAATTCCGCGCGGGCACCGCGGACGATCGCGTTGAGGTCTTCGGATTCAGCTGACATTCTCGGCGGCGACTTCCTCTCTGAGCTTGAACTTCTGAATCTTACCGCTTGGCGTGCGAGGGAACTCGTCGAGGCACTGCAGAGCCTCGGGCCAATACTGTTTGGCCACTCCCTTCGCGTCGAAGAACTCCTGCAGCTCGTCCATCGTCAGGCTGTGGCCCTCGTTGAGTATCACGATCGCGCACGCGATCTCCTGCAGCCGGGGATGCGGCACCGCGACGACGGCGACTTGAGAGACCGCGGGATGTTCGTAGAGAACGTTCTCGATATAGGCCACCGGGATGTTCTCACCGCCGCGGATGATGATGTCCTTCGACCGCCCCGCGATCCGGATGAAGCCCTCGTCGTCCATTTCGGCGAGGTCTCCGGTATCGAGCCAAACGCCCGCGAAGGCGTCTGCCGTCTGCTCCGGTTCATCGAGGTAGCCGACGAACAGGAATGGGCCCGTGACCTGGACTTTTCCTTCGACACCCGCGGGAACGGGTTCCCCGAGGGGGTCGACGATGCGCACTTTCATCGAGCCCAGGGCGCGTCCGTCGGTGCTCGTGACCTTCTCTTCCGAGTCGCCCGGTGCCGTCATCGTCACCAGCCCGCATTCCGTCTGTCCCCAGCCGCCGAAGACGTTGAGCTCCGGCAGCAGCGTGCGCGCCTCGTTGACCATGACGCGCGGAATTGGGGCGCCCATGCAGCAGAAGTGCGTCAGCGAGGACAGATCGTGCTGCGTCGACTTCGCCACCTCGAGCAGATCGTGGAGGAACGGAGTCGCCCCAGACGTGTGCTGGATTCCGTGTTCGGCGACGAGACGGGCGAACTCTTCGCCGTTCCACACGTCCTGGAACACGCCCGAACCGCCGATGAGCAGAGGCAGACACACTCCGTACATGTAGCCGGTGAGATGGCCGAAGGTCGAGGCCATGTGGATGACCGAATCCTCGTCCAGGCCCAAGTGATCCGGCCACGGCAGCGAGGCCGCGAGCACGTTGTTGTGCGTGTGCATCACGCCCTTGGGGTTGCCCGTCGTCCCCGAGGTGAAGAGGATGAGCCCGACATCGTTGGGCTCCGGGCGCCGGTCGTCCCAATCGATGGATTCGATCGCCGAGGCGGCGGACCGCGAACCATCCGAGCTTGATTCGCGTTCCCCTCGAGCCAGGAAATCCGTCCACTGCTCGAAGCCGTCCCGACCGTCGAAGCTCGCCTCGCCCGGGGTGTCGAGGACGATCGTGTGCTGCAGTTCCGGCAGGTTCGGACGGAGTCGGTCGACCATATCGGGATAGTCGAACTTCCGGAAGCGATTGGGCACGAAGAGCACGGAGACGCACGCCTTCTTCGCCATGTACCCGATCTCGCGGTCCCGATAGATCGGGATGAGGCCGTTGGTCACGGCGCCGGTCTTGATCGCGCCGAGGTGGATGACCAGCCATTCGTACCAGTTCGGCAGCTGCACGCCCACCACGTCGCCGGGTTCGACCCCGAGATCGACGAGTGCCTGGGCACAGATGTCGACGTCCGAGCTGAGCTGGGCATAGGTGCGGGCCCCGTAGGGATCGCGGGTGACGATCGCGTCCGGTCGTTGTGCGCTCCAGTGCTCGAGGTGGTCGAGCAGGGTCTGGTTCTTCCAGTCCCCGGATGAGGTGAATTCCTCGATGATGGAGTCGGTCAGGGTGGTCTCGAATCGGGTGGGCATAGCAGGGCTCCTTTGCTCTGGTGTCGTACCTGTGACTCGGGTGGTGCTGTTGGTCGTGCTCCTCAGGCCATCGTCAGTCCGCCGGAGACGGAGAGTGTCTGGCCGGTGACATAGGCGGAATCGGGACGGGCGAAGAAGGCCACGGCGTTCGCGAGGTCCTCGGGCTGAGCAAGCCGACGCATCGGAATCGACTTCTCCAGAGCGGTGCGCAGCTTCGGATTGTCCGCAGAGATCTCGGCGAACAGCGGGGTGTCGGCCGGTCCGGGGCACACGCAGTTCGCGGAGATCCCGTAGCGGGCGACCTCGCGGGCAAAGGTCTTCGTGAACGAGATGATCCCGCCCTTGGCCGCCGAGTACACGGCCTCCCCGCTCGACCCGACCCGGCCGGCGTCCGAGCCGATGCTGATGACGGATCCCGATCCGGCTGCGATCATATGCTCGGCCGCCGACTGCGTGCAGTTGAGCGTGCCGAGGAGGTTGATCGCGATGACCCGCTGCCAGGTCGCCGGGGTCGATTCCATGAACGGTTCGACCTTGTCCCAGCCGGCGTTGTTGACGAGCACGTCGATGCGACCGAAGCGCTCGACCACCTCGGCGATCATGGAGTCCACGGCCGCGCGGTCGGTGACGTCGGCGGCGAGTCCGATCGAATCGTTTCCCAGCGCAGAGGCGGTGTGCTTGGCTTTCTGAGCGTCGAGGTCGGCGACGACGACGGTGGCGCCGTCGGCGGCGAGTCGGGTCGCGATTCCCTTGCCGATCCCGGAGGCGGCACCGGTGACGATGATGATGCGATCGGTCAGGGGTGCGGTTGTGGATGCTGACATGGTTGGTGTCCTTCCAGTGGTGGGTCTGATGCTGAGTCGCCAGGTGGGTGTGTTCGCTCCGGTCGGCCGGTGTTCCACTCGGTCGGGCGGTGTTCTCCTCCCGGTCAGGGGGCGAATTTCCGCCCGGCGGAGTTGCGGGCGATGATGAGTTTCATGATCTGGGCGGTGCCGTCGCCGATCTGCATGCCGAGCACGTCGCGCAGTCGCTTCTCGACGTCCCGGTCCTGTTTGTAGCCGTTCTGCCCGTGCAGAAGCAGGCACTGATGGACCGCGTGGTAGGCCTCGAGTGGGGCCCACCACTTGCACATGGCAGCCTGCGAGGTGTGCGGGAGGCCCTCGTCGCCGAGGCGCAGAGTGTCCAGACACAGCAGTCGGGCCGCCGCCATCTTCGTCTCCGCCTCGGCCAGGGGGAAGGAGACCCCTTGGAACTTCGACAGCGGCTGATCGAAGGCCTCACGTCCCTTGACGTAGGCCCAGGCATCCTCGATCGCGCGCGTCGCAGTCCCCGTGCACTGCAGTCCGATGAGTGCACGTGAGAAGTCGAATCCCTGCATGACCTGGGTGAATGCTCCGCCGACCTCGCCGAGGAGGTGGTCGGAGGGCACGCGGACATCGGTGAAGTCCACGCTGCCGCGGGCGACCGCCGCCTGCCCCATGTCGATGATGGGGTTCCGGGTCACCCCGGGAGCGTCGAGGTCGACGAGGAATGCCGAGATGCCCTTACCGCGCCCCGCCTCAGGATCGGTGCGGGCGAAGATCACCGTCGCCGTCGAGCTCATGGCCAGCGACATCGACTTCGTGCCGTTGACGATCCAGTCGTCGCCGTCCCGTCGGGCTGTGGTCGAGGGGTTTCCGGCGTCTGAACCAGCCTCCGGTTCGGAGAGCCCGATAGCCACCGTTTCGTCACCGGTTGTGATGAGGCGGCAGTAGTGGGCGGCCACCTCGGCGCTGGCATTGCGGGCGATGACCTGTCCGATGAGGGATCCGACGACCTGAACATAGGCGACGGTGAGGTCTCCGCGGGCGATGGCCTCGGTGACGAGACCCGCGGTGACCTTGGTCAGCCCGGCCCCGCCGAGGTGGGTCGGCAGTTCCGGGGCGATGAGACCGGCGCGGCCCATCTCCCGGGTGATATCGGCACCGATGCGGCCTGCGGCTTCGCGTTCGCGGGCCTCGCTGATGAGCCGCTCCTCGAATCCGGCCGCCGCATCGAGCAGGGTTTGGGTATCGGGGGTGAGAGTCGTGTCCACGGGAATCCTCTGTGCTGTCAGGGTCTGTGCGGGTTGGGGCCTGTGCCGGCGGGGCGCCGGTGGTCAGTACGCGCCGTCGAAGCGGCTGAAGTCCGGGTCACGCTTCTCCGCAAAGGCGGCCGCGCCTTCGTGCGATTCCGGCGAGTGGGCGTAGAGGTCGAGGGCGCTCATGGCGAGGTTCGTGAAGCCGGTCTGCATCTCGGAGTCGGCGTTGAACGACTGCTTGAGGAAGCGCAACGCCGTCGGAGCCTTGAGACCGAGGGCTCGGGCGCGTTCTTTGGCGCGGGGCATGAGTTCGTCGGCCTCGACGACCTCGTTGGCCAGACCCCAGGATTCGGCCTTCTGTGCGTCGACGAGTTCGCAGAAGTACCACATCTCACGGGCGCGCTTCTCGCCGATGACGCGGGCGAGGAAGGCCGAGCCGTAGCCGGCGTCGAAGGATCCGACCTTGGGGCCAGCCTGGCCGAAGCGCGCGTGGGAGGCCGCGATCGTGATGTCGCAGAGGGTGGTGAGCACGTTTCCGCCGCCGATGGCGACACCGTTGACCGCGGAGATCACCGGTTTCGGCACCGAGCGGATGACCTTGTGGAGTTCGGAGATGCGGAACATGCCGTAGCGGCTGGGGCCGTAGTCGCCGGTCTGCGCCTTCTGTTTGACGTCGCCGCCGGCGCAGAAGGACTTCTGCCCGGAACCGGTGAGGATGATCGAGCGGACGCGGTTGTCGCCCCAGGCGAGAGTGAAGGCTTCGATGAGTTCGTCGACGGTCTGCGAGCGGAACGAATTGAAGGAATCGGGCCGGTTGATCGTGATGACCGCGAAGGTCTCTTCCACCCCGTAGAGGATGTCGTCGAAATCCGTGGCTGCGGTCTGCTGAGTCGGGTTGGTGGACGTTGGCATCGTTGCCTCCTCGAACGAAAAATGAATCTAGGTTCATACCAAGTGAACATCAGTTCATGAGCGAGGTCAAGAGCCGCGGTGCCGGAGGGTTCTTGTGAATTCGCCGAGTTTCGTCCGTCCGCATCGGAGCGACGGTGGACTGGTGGAAGAATGTTGCCGACAAGGGTGCCGACTGGATGCACTGCTCAGATGCCGGCCGAGCCGAACTCCCGGCGATGGGTCGGGCGTGGCTGACGACGACGAGAGGCGGACGATGATGACCGCAGAAGCACCCGACCCGGACCACACGACAGGACTCAGCACCAGGCGGACAGCGGACGGTGCTGAGATCGGGGCGCTCATCGGTGCCGGCTTCGGACTGCTGTTCCTCGTCCTCAACACCGTCCAGTTCTCGACTTTGGGGCGCACACTCGTCATCACGGTCGGCGTCATCGTCTTCGCCGGCATCGTCGTCTTCGCTGTCCGCGGACTGCTGCGGAAACGTGGTGGTGGCGACCGCCTCGGCGAAACAGGGAAAAGCGGTCGTCGGGAACGGACGTCCTGGCGCGCTTACTGGATCATCGTGCTCATCGAGGCGGTCCTGCTGTTCGCGGGAACCCGGCTGCTGGCGAGCCTCGGCCACTCGGAACTCGGAGTGGCATGGGTGGCCGTGGTCGTCGGCACTCATTTCTTTGCGCTCGGCTGGGTGTTCGAGCTCGATCGCTTTCATGTGCTCGCCACCGCCGTGACCCTCTGCGGAATCGGCGGGTTCATCGCCTTCTTCGCGGCGGCTCCGGCGTTCATCCCGGTCATCAGCGGCGTGATCTCGGGCTTCGTGCTGCTCGCCTTCGCCGTGTGGGCCCTGGCCCCGACCGAGCGGTAGAGTCCGGCACGCATCGAGTTTCGTTCGGTTCGTCATCGGGTTCTGATCCAGTCATCGAGTTTTCTCTCGATGACTGGATCAAAACCCGATGACTCCCCACGTTGTGGCTGGGCCCGGGCGGACCCTCACGTCGCTTCGCGTCCGCTCGTGGCCACCCGGCGGGCGCCCGGCAGGTGGGGGGGCGCCGGATCAGTCCTCGGCAGGAGCGTCGGGCGCCCCGGCTCCGTCCTTCTTCAGCGGCTGCACGCGCGGGGGTGGGAACTCCGGAGCCTGGGCGGCGGGACGGGCCTCCAACCCGGCGAACACCTCGGTGATGGCGCGGTCGAGCTGCGGATCATCGGCGGCGAAGAGCTGACCGGGATCGTGCTCGACCTCGATATCGGGCTCGACGCCGTAGTTCTCCACACTCCAGCCCTTGCCCTCGATCCAGAAGGCATAGCGCGGCTGCGTCACTCCGGTGCCGTCGACAAGATCGTAGCGACCGTCGATGCCGACGACTCCGCCCCACGTGCGCACACCGACGACCGGGCCGATGCCCTTGGCCTGCACGCGTGCGTTGATGATGTCGCCGTCGGAGCCGGAGAACTCATTGGCCACGAAGACCACAGGCCCGCGCGGAGCATCCTCGGGGTCCCGGTCCATCTGGTCATAGCTGCGCGCCGCACCCCACGCGACCACTTGGTCGGCGAAGCGTTCGGCAACCAGAGCACTCGTGTGCCCGCCTCGGTTGAACCGCACATCGGTGATGACGCCGTCGCAGGCCATGGCCTGTCGCAGATCTCGGTGCAGCTGCGCCCAGCCGTACGAGGTCATGTCCGGAACATGGACGTACCCGATGCGGCCGCCGGACTTCTCGGCCACATACTCCCGGCGGGAGCGCACCCAGTCCTGATAGCGCAGCTTCTCCTCACCGGCCAGTGGGATGACCGCAACCGTGCGGTCCTTGCGTCCGCGGCGCAGAGTGAGCTCGACGATCGTGTCCGCGGCCCCCTGCAGATGAGCGGCCGGACCAGCCGCCTCGTTGACGGGCTGACCATTGACAGCCACGATGACATCGCCGGGCGCCGCTCCCACACCGGCCTGGCGCAGCGGTGACCTTGCCTCCGGTTCACTGCTCTCACCGGGAAGGATGCGAGAGATCGTCCACCCCTCAGCGCTCCGCTCAAGATCCGCACCGAGGAAACCGAGCTTCTTCGACCCATCGCCCAGTCCCGAGGGCGGGCTGACATAGGCGTGCGAGGTGTTGAGTTCGCCCACTGTTTCCCACAGCACGTCGACGAGGTCGTCATGAGTCAGCGCCTTCGCGGCCACAGCACGCCAGCGCAGGGTGACCGACTCCCAATCGACGCCGTTCATGTCCTCGCGCCAATAGTGGTCGCGCATGATCCGGGAGTTCTCTTCGAACATCTGCAGCCATTCGGCCCGACGGTCGAGCTCGAACCGCAGACGCGAGACGTCGACGGAGACGCAGTCATCATCGTCGGCCTCGACCTTCCGGTTCGCCGGGACCACGCTGATCGCATCGTCGTTGCGTACGACGAGCAGTTTGCCGTCTCCGGAGATCGCATACTCGTCGGCCTTGTCGACGACGGTGGTGACCTTCCGCTTGGCGAAGTCGAAGTGCTGGATGACCTCGGCGGGTTTGTCCCCGGCATCTCCGGCCCGTGCGGTGCCGAGCTCACCGGCTTCGACGTCGCCGGTGCGCAGCCAGACGAGACCTCCCTCGGCGGATTCGAGATCCCGGAAGACCCCCGAGGCGACCGGGAACGGCACGATGCGCTCCTCGGCTCCCTCGAGTTCGACCTCGACGGTGGCGGCCGGTTTGTCCCCGCGACCGCGATCGGACTTCGCCTCCTCGTTGACCTCGCTGATCGCCCATCCGCCGGCGCTCGGTCCGAACGGTGCGTGCTCGTCCGCGGCCAAGGGCAGCAGCCATGGTCGGGTGACGCCGTTGAACGACAGATCGAAGGAATGCTGGTTGTACGAAGGATCGAAGGTGCGATCGGAGAGGAACGCGACGAACTTCCCATCACGGGTGAACGTCGGCGAGAAATCATTGAACTTGCCCGTCGTCAGCGGCTGCGCCTCGCGATCCGACTTCACCTCGGCGATCATCAGCTGTGCGAGCAGCTCCTCACCCTGCGTCGGCTGCGACCACACGAGGTACTTCCCATCGGGTGAGAACCGCGGATCGCGTGCCTCGCCGTGTCCCGAATGCCCGACCAGACGTGTCCGTCCGTTTCCCACCTCGACGGTTCGAATCGACCCGTCGTGGGAGATCGTGGCGAGCATCTTCCCCGCCGGATCCGCCTGCAGGTGCAGGACCCGTCCCAGGGCCCCGGCCCCGATCCGCCGAGGCGGCCTGTCCCCGGTCACGGACGCGATCTCGATCGCGTCCTCCTCTTCGACATCCGTGATGAACGCGGCATATCCGGTGTCCCCGAGGATGACGGGTTCGCGGGTGCGGATCGACGAATCCGCGCACAGTGCCCGGGCCGGGCCTTCGCGGTGGGCGAGCCAGAAGGTCTTGCCCCGCCATTCCACCACCGAGGCATTGCCGTTGACGTCGGGACTGATGTGGTTGAGCCCGGTCTTCGGGTCCAGGGTGAGCGGCTGCACCTGAGTTCCCGGCAGAGTGACGTCCAGGGTGCGGACGGCCGCATCGAGGCTGTCGAGGATCTTGATCTCCCCACGGGAGTGCCAGACGATGCGGGTGCCGTCGGTCGTGGCGTCACGGACATAGCCGGTGGCCTCGGTCTGGTGCGTCAGCTGCCGTGGTTCGACGGAGTCATCACTGGCCTTCGCCGAGGTGGCCAGTCCGTCGATGATCCACAGGTTCGCCTGCTCGTCGGCATGGTGGGGGAAGGTCGCGGCCCGGTCCGAGGTGAACACGAGCGAATCGCCGACCCACAGCGGGTCGGTCAGCGAGGCTTCATCCTCGCGCAGCAGACGCTGCCACCGGGCGCCGGACCCATCGCCGATGCCGGCAGCGTTCGCGTTGCCCACCCGGTCGAGCCACAGCCTCGGCGCGGTGCCTCCCCGGTAGCGCTTCCAGTGCGCGGGCGGACGGGAGAACGACGTCGACAGGGCGGTCACTCCCGTGTGGTGCCGGGCCAGGCCCGAAGCACGACCGTACGACAGCCGATCGACCTCACCATCGAGGCTCACGGACTTCACGACATGGTTGCGGACCTCGAACTCCCCGGCGTTCGCACCGACGAGGACATGGGCGGCATCGGCCCACCCGAGCATCGTCATCGCGGTCGACCCCAACCAGGTCAGCCGGCGCAGGGACCCGGTGGCCACCTCGGCGACCATGAGCTCTGGCTGGCCGGTGCGGAAGGACACGAACGCGACGTGCGCTGCATCGGGCGAGATCCTCGGTGACCGGACAGGCGCATGATCGGAGGTCAGCCGCCAGGCGCGGCCGCCGGCGGAGGGAACCAGCCAGACATCGTCGTCGGCGGTGAAGGTGATGAGATCGGACTGGATATGGGGATAGCGAAGATAAGTCACGTGACCCACATTACAAGCTCGACTGTGTGGTGGCCGCAGGTCGGAACCGATGCCCAGGCAACTTGCACCCGGCAATAGAATGGGCACATGCCATCTCTGACTTCTGTGCTCACGGACCGTTTCGCCGCCGCCCTCACCCAGGCCTTCGGTGAGGACTTCGCCGGGCGTGACCCCGTCATCCGCAGCAGCCAGTTCGCCGACTTCCAGGCCAATGTGGCCCTGCCGCTGGCCAAGGAGCTGAAGTCGAAGCCGCGCGACATCGCCGCACAGATCGTCGAAAACCTTGACCTTCAGGGTGTGTGTGAGACCCCGGAGATCTCCGGACCCGGGTTCATCAACCTCACCTTCACCCCGGAATTCCTCGCCTCCACCCTCGAAGCCGGGGGCGCCGCAGCGGCACCGGCGAACGATGCCCCGCAGAAGATCGCCATCGATTACTCGGCCCCGAACGTGGCCAAGGAGATGCACGTCGGGCACCTGCGCACCACCGTCGTCGGCGACGCCCTGGCCCGCACCCACGAATTCCTCGGCAACACGGTCATCCGCCAGAACCACATCGGCGACTGGGGCACTCCGTTCGGCATGCTCATCGAGCACCTCCTCGATGTCGGAGTCGACTCCGACGAAGCCTCCGAAGTGTCCGAGAACCCGAACGCCTTCTACCAGGCGGCCCGGGCGAAGTTCGACTCCGACGAGGCCTTCGCCACCCGCTCCCGCGCCCGCGTCGTCAAGCTCCAAGGCGGCGACGAGGAGACCCTGGGCCTGTGGACGACCCTGGTCGGCTACTCCCGCGACTACTTCAACCGCATCTACTCGCTGCTCGACGTCACGCTCACCGACGCCGACCTCGCCGGAGAGTCCACCTACAACGACGTGCTCGCCGAGGTCTGCGACGAGCTCGAGGCCAAGGGCCTGGCGACGATCTCCGACGGCGCACTGTGCGTGTTCCCCGAGGGCTTCACCGGCCGGGAAGGCGAACCCCTGCCGCTCATCATCCGCAAGTCCGACGGCGGCTACGGCTACGCGACGACCGACCTCGCCGCCGTGCGCAACCGGGCGATCAACCTGGGCGTGGACCGAGCTCTCTACGTCGTCGGCACCCCGCAGGCCATGCACTTCGAGATGGTCTTCACCGTCGCCCGCGCAGCCGGCTGGCTGCCGGAGAGCTTCAGCCCCGAACATGTGAAGATCGGCAATGTGCTCGGGTCCGACGGCAAGATCCTGCGCACCCGCTCCGGTGCGCCGCTGCGCCTGGCCGAACTCCTCGAGGAGGCCGTGACCCGGGCGAAGACGACCCTGGCAGAATCGCACGTTGACTTCACCCCCGAGGAGGCCGACGAGGTCGCGCGCATCGTCGGCATCGGTGCGGTCAAGTACGCCGACCTCTCCGTCGCCCACGACACTTCGTACACCTTCGACCTCGACCGGATGCTCGCCCCCATCGGCAACACCGCCCCGTACCTTCAGTACGCCGGTGCCCGCATCCGCTCCATCGGCCGTAAGGCCGAAGCCGAAGGCGTCGACGCCTCCCAGGTCGCGAACGCCGCGATCAGCCTCGGCGAGACGGCCGAACGTGAGTTGGCCCTGTCGATCCTCGGCTTCGCCGATGTGGTCACCGAGGTAGCCGCCGGGTCGACGCCCCATCGCTTGTGCACCTACCTGTTCGATCTCGCCCAGGCATTCACCTCGTTCTACGAGCAGTGCCCGGTGCTCATCGCCGAGACCGAAGAGCTGCGTGCCTCCCGTCTGCGGCTCTCGGCGATCGTGCTCGAGGTCCTCCAGGCCGGCCTCGGGGTGCTCGGCATCCGCGTTCCCGAGCGGATGTGAGTTCGCCTCACCGGCCCTCCGCGAAGAGGATGCTGCCCTGGATCGTTCTGGGCATCGTCATCCTCGCCCTCAACCTGCGCACCCCGATCATCGCGCCGACGGCGATCCTGCCCGACATCCAGGATGGCACGGGATTCAGCGCGGCCGGGCTCGGTCTCCTCACCGGCCTGCCGGTTCTGCTGTTTGCGCTGGCCACGCCGTTGGCGGGGAAGTTCATCACCCGCCTCGGGGCCGAAGCCACGGTTCTCGCATGCCTGTCGGGCGTCCTGCTGGGCACGGTTCTGCGGTCGCTCGGCCCACCTTGCCTCATGCTCGTGGGCACCGGCATCATCGGTGTGGCGATCACTCTGGGCAATATCGTCGTGCCCGTGATCATCCGCCGCGAGGTCCCTTGGGAACAGGTGTCCTTGGTCACTGGCCTGTACTCGGCGATGATGAACGTCGGGTCGATGGCCACTCTCATCGGCACCGGCCCGCTGGCCGCGGCCTTCGGCTGGCGCTGGGCGCTGGCCGGATGGGGCGTTCTCGCCTTCGCAGGCCTCGGTTTCTGGATGGTGCTCATCCGCGTGCGCGTGCGCCGCGAAGGGGAGGCCGCCCGCGCTGCCGTGGAGGCCGTCGATTCCGCTGACGACGCGTCCAGCACCGAGGCGGTCCCGGCCGCGAAGCAGTCGTGGGCCGAGGCTCCGGCTTCCTTCCGGTTGATCATCGCCCTGCTCATCATCACGTTCTCCGGCCAGTCGACCGCCTACTACACGACGACGACGTGGCTGCCGAGCTACCTCGGCGACACCATCGGACTCGCCCCGACCGCCGCCGGAGGCACGGCGTCCCTGTTCCAGATCGCGGCGATCCTCGGCGCCTTCGGAGTGCCGCTGCTGGCCGTGAAGTCGAAGCCGTGGGTGCCCGTGGCGATCGTTGCGGTCCTCTGGCTGTCCCTGCCCGTGGGGCTGCTGGCGGCCCCCGGCGCCTACTGGCTGTGGGCGACCACCGGCGGCATCGCCCAGGGCGGCGGGTTCACGGCGATCTTCTCGATCATCGCCCGCACCGCCGGCAGCGACGCCCAGACCGCGTCCGCCTCGGCGCGCGTGCAGTTCGGCGGCTACCTCGCAGCGACCCTGGCCCCGCCGTTCGCCGGTTGGCTCAACACCGCCACCGCCGGATGGACGGCACCGCTGCTGCTCATCCTCGCCGCCACCCTCGCGTTCACGATCACAGGGCTCGTGGCAGCCCGCCGGGCCGGCGGCTTCCCCCGCAGCGGACGCGAGGTCCTCGACCCCGAATAGGCAATTGCTACCTGACGGCGGCTCAGCAACCTCGCGCGAGGTTGCTGAGCCGCCGTCAGGTAGCAATAAGGAATCAATGCCGATAGAAACGACGAGGCGGCCCACCGTATTGGTGGGCCGCCTCGGTGACGGTCGTGACTCAGTGCTTGGCGTCGGAGCCTTCAGCGGACTCCGAAGCCGGCTTCGGAGCGGGAACCTCGTCCGCGGCCTCGGCCTTGGTCGACGGCACGGCGGTCTGCGAGACCTCGGTGGCGGCGGCCTGACGCGAAGCCGGGGTCGAACCGACCGGACGGGCATCGGCGGGACGGTTGTTCGGCAGCGGGGTCGACCAGGGATCTTCGACCGGCTGGGCCTTCTTCCACACGTAGTAGCCGATTCCGGCGGCCGAACCGATGACGAGTGTCCACACGAGTGCGGCCTTTCCGCCGCCGGACTTGCGAGCGGTGTCCTTCTCGATGCGCTTGCCGGCGTTGGCGAGGGCCTTGCGAGCCTTCTTCATGGCCTTCTTGTCCCCGGTGAGGCGGACAGCCAGGTCATCGATGAGCTTCGGAGTCTCGGCAGCGGACAGCGAAGTCGCGGCATTCGACGCGAACTTGCCGGCGCGTTCGGTCGCTTCGGGACGGTAGGACTCGAGCTTGTCGGCCCAGTTGTGGACCTGATCATTGGCCTTGTCGGCGAGAGCTTCGACCTGCGGACGTGCCTTCTCGGCGAACTCTTCGGCCTTGCCTGCCAGTGCCTCGACCTGGGGGCGGGCCTTGTCGGCGGCCTCACGCAGCTTCGGGGCTGCGGTCTCGCTGGCATCTGCCAGGACTCGGAGGGACGTCTGCTTCGCGGAATCGAGCTTCGAAGTGAGCTGATCTCGAGTGGGCTTCTTCGACATAAACTGTTCCCAATCCTTAGATGTCGGTGGTCAAGGTGATCACCGACCAGTCTACGGCCTCGGGGCAAACCTGGGGACAGCGGATGTCATCGAATTGTCTGCGGATCGCCTGACAGGTTGGGCAACGGACCTGGTGCGAAACTGCATTCACCGCCTCGGCGTGGAAGAATGAAGTCATGACTACAGCCTCAACGCATACCGCAGTCCTGCACACCAACCACGGTGACATCACCCTCGACCTCTTCGGCAACCATGCTCCGAAGACCGTGGCCAACTTCGTCGAACTGGCCCAGGGTGAGCGTGAGTTCACCGATCCTTCGACCGGCGAGCCGACCAAGCGCCCCTTCTTCGACGGACTCGGCTTCCACCGCATCATCTCGAACTTCATGATCCAGGGCGGCTGCCCGCTGGGCACCGGCACCGGCGGACCCGGCTACACCTTCGACGACGAGATCCACCCGGAACTTCAGTTCGACCGCAAGTACCTGCTGGCCATGGCCAACGCCGGCAAGCAGATGGGACGCGGCACCAACGGCTCGCAGTTCTTCATCACCACCGCCGAGACCCCCTGGCTCAACGGCAAGCACACCATCTTCGGTGAGGTCGCCGATGAGGCCTCGCAGCGGGTCGTCGACGAGATCGAGGGTGTGCGCACCGCTGCGATGGACAAGCCGGTCGAGCCGGTCGTCATCGAGAAGGTCGACATCACCGCGAAGTGAGTCACGGTCCGCAGAGGACCACTGAGTACCATGGTGTGATGGACACACCTGAGGAGGGCTCGGCACGGGAAACCGGCCGGGCCCTCTCTGCATCCCCGCCGCTGATCACCCGCACGCTCCTCATCGTCACCATCGTGGCTTTTCTCGCGGAGCTCATACCCGGCCTCGACCTGCTGCGGCGGCTGAGCTTCGTTCCCGCGCTCACGCTCGACCAGCCGTGGCGGGTGCTCTCGGTCGCACTCGTCCACGAGGAGCCCTCACCGTTCCACCTGCTGGCGAACATGATCGGGCTGTTCTTCTTCGGATCCTTCGTCGAACGAGCCCTGGGGCATTGGAAGTTCCTGACCGTCTACATCATCGGCACCGCCGGCGGTTCGGCCATGGTGCTCCTGCTGGCCGACCCCTTCAGCGTCGACTGGGTGACGAACCACATCGGTGCGTCGGGTGCGGTGTTCGCGATCGTCGGCGTCCTCTTGGCCCCGACCCGTCGACTCGACCGGAACATCGCCGGGGTTCTCGTGTTCGTCGCGCTCAACTTCGGCTATGGGTTCCTCGTCCCGGGGGTGTCCTGGGAGTCCCACCTCGGCGGGCTGATCACCGGATTCGTCCTCGGCTGTGCGGGGCTGCTGGGACCACAGCGATCCCGGACGTTGGTGTTCACGGCGAGCTCGGTCGGTCTGGTGGTGCTCATGGCGCTCGGTGGGGCGTGGAAGACGGCCGGCCTCGGGCTGTGAGCGCGGACGGGCTCCGATCCCTGTCTCGGTCTCTGAGCGCGGCACGATCGGCAGTTGTGGAGAGCCAACTCGGCGCTGTCAGGCTTTTACCAGACAAAAGCCGATCTGTGTGCACTCTGCAGTGGAAAATTCTTTGTCCACAAGCTCTATCCACAAGGTGGATAACTTACATGCGTGTGTTTAGCCTGGTCACAGACCTAAAATAAGTTTTCCACAAGCGACGCACCCGGCTTGGGTATAACTCGGCGCTTGTGGATTGTTGACCTGGGACTGCGAGCGCCGAAACGCGTGGGAGACCCGGTGAATGCAGATTGTCTGGTCGATCCGCGGTGATTCCGAGCTCGGAATCACCGCGGATCGACCAGACAATCGAAGCGCTTGCGGCCGGGGCCGACTAACGCCAGCGTGTGGACATGATCAGACCCGCCACGAAGAAGGCGAAGCCGATGAGGATGTTCCAGTTGCCCCAGGCTTCGACGGGGAAAGCGCCCTGGGTGATGTAGAAGGTGACGAGCCAGATCAGGCCGATGAGCAGCAGGCCGATGAGCACCGGCAGGAACCAGCTCGGGTTCGGCTTGATCGTCTGCTGTCCCGAGGTCGAGGTGTAGCTCGCGGTCTTGCGTCCCTGCGACCGCTTGGCCGGATTGCCCGACCGGGACGTGCGCTTGGCCGCCGCACCCTTCGAGCCGGTTGCCGTGGAGGCCGATGATTTGGAATCAGAGGCCTTCGAGTCCGAGGTCTTCGACGACTTCGCACCCTTGGCCGACTTCGCATCCTTGGCCGAGTCGGACTTCGTGGCCGACTTCTCGTCCTTGGCCGCCGTGTCCTTCTTCCCGGCGGCCGCGGTCTCGGAGTCCTTCTCGGAGCCCTTCGCAGAAGCCTTGTCGGAGTCCGCGTCCTCGTCCGCGGAATCGTCCGTCAGATCGTCCGCAGCGGATTCGGTCGCATCCGATTCTTCGTCAGCAGCCTCGGCGACATCGGTGTCGAGCGATTCGGTCTCGAGTTCCTCGACCTCGGCAGCCTCGACCGCTTCAGCGGACTCGGCCTGCTTCGCCTTGGCCGCCGACGAAGTGCGAGAAGTGCGCTGGGGGCGTCCTTTGGACTTGGCCACAAGTACTCCTTTGTCGGTCGACCGTCGTTGGGGTCGCCGAATGAATGGTTGGGGACGATCGCAGACCAGTCTACTCGGGGCGGGGGTCACAGTGAAAAACTCCGACTACCCTGAAAGCGCCCCGAGCGCGCCCCGAACGATGATTCCCATAGGATAAAGTGCATAGGGGTGTCCCCGCCTGTCTTCTTCGACGGCCCCCGACAATGCAGTGACAGTCACGGAGCAGAAGTGGTGAATAGTTCCTCCTCGGGTAACGAGCCGGGCGTGAATCCGCCCTCGCGACCCACTATCCGTCCTGCTCAGAGACGGATGTCCACCTCCCACTCTGCCGATCAGCCGGTCGGGCACTCTGCCGGTCGGTCCGCGGGCGGCTCCGTTGCCGCCGGTGACCAGCCGCTGCCCAGCCGACGCGAGCTGCGGCGCAGGGAAGCCGAAGCCGCCGCAGCCCAGGGCGAACCGACCGCCGTCTACTCCGACGCCCCGCCCGCCGTCCCGCCCGCGGTCCCGCCGGGTCACGGCGGACAATCCACGCAGGGCCGCCTCGGCGAGGAACAGCCCCAGAATCGTCCCGCAACCCGACGGCGGCGGCGACGTCAGCCGGCGGAGAAGGAACCGCTCGGCCCGATCCGCGGGACCGTGCGCACCTTCGGCGAACTGTGCATCACGGCCGGACTCGTCCTCATCCTCTTCGTCGTCTGGCAGCTGTGGTGGACGGACATCCAGGCCAACCGCGACAACGAAGTGCTCGCCGACGAACTCACCGAGGACTGGGCGAATCAGGACCCGAACGAACTGCCCGACGATCCGGACGAACCCGTGGTCGCCGACCCTGTGGGCAAGAACGAGGCCTTCGGCATCTTCTACATCCCGCGCTTCGGCGACGACTACTACCGCACCGTCGCCGAAGGCGTCGATCTCGAACCCGTGCTCAACCGGATGGGTGTGGGCCGTTACCCGAACTCGGCGATGCCCGGCGAGGTCGGGAACTTCTCCGTCGCCGGTCACCGCGTGACCTATGGCAAGCCGTTCAACCAGATCGCGAATCTGCGCCCGGGCGACGAGATCATCGTCCAGACGAAGGACGGCTTCTACACCTACACCTTCCGCAACTTCGACATCATCCTCCCCGACGCCGTCGAAGTGCTCTCGCCCGTGCCGGACGCACCCGACTTCAAGGGCAAGGACCGGATCCTGACGATGACGGCCTGCAACCCGATGTTCTCCGCCCGGGAACGCTACGTCGCCTACGCCGAACTCACGGACTGGACGCCGGCCGGAGACGGAGCGCCCGACAGCATCAAGGACTCGAAGGCCTACGACAAGGTCAGCAAGAACGGCGGTGCCTGATATGTACGCATTGATCTGGCGGATCCTCCCGGGCAACTGGGTCGTCAAACTCATCCTCGCCCTCATCCTCATCGCGGCGGTCGTGCTGCTGCTCATGCAGTACGTCTTCCCCGTGATCGCCCCGTATATGCCCTTCAACAACGCCACAGTGACCGAGACCGGACAACAATGACCTCAATCCTCGTCATCGACAACTACGACAGCTTCGTCTACACGCTCGTGTCCTATCTGCGCGAGCTCGGCGCCGACGTCGACGTCGTCCGCAACGACGACATCCCCGCCGCCGAGGTGGCCGCCACCGTGGCCGCCTATGACGGCGTGCTCCTGTCCCCGGGTCCCGGCGTGCCCGCCGAATCAGGAGTCTGCCCGCCCCTGCTGTCCTGGGCGGAGACGACAGGCATGCCCGTGTTCGGCGTCTGCCTGGGCCACCAGGCCCTCGGCGAGGTGTTCGGCGCCGAGGTGACCCACTCACCCGTGCTCATGCACGGCAAGACCTCGGTCATCACCCACGACGGCGAAGGCATCTTCTTCGGCTGCCCGAGCCCGCTGACCGTCACCCGCTACCATTCGCTGGCGATCGTCGACGAGACCCTCGACCTCGAGAAGTTCGCCGTCACCGCCCGCACCGATGACGGCATCGTCATGGCCATCGAACACCGGGAGAAGCCGCTGTTCGGCGTCCAGTTCCACCCCGAATCCGTGCTCACCGAATGCGGTTACCTCATGCTCGGCAACTGGCTCGAGGTGTGCGGTCTCGACGGTGCCGCCCAGGCGGCGGCGGGCATGTCCCCATTGGCGACCGCGATCGCCTGAGAATTCCCGCCGATCCCTGGTCTCAGGGTTCTCGCCGAGGCGGCCCATCGTTATGATCGTGAGCACAGTGATCCCTGTGCGCAGACGATCCGAATCCGCGCCGGGGTCCGTGCACGACCGTGAGTGCCGTGCACGAGAGACGAACAGGAGCAGCGACGATGTCAGAACCGACCTATCTGCGCGAGGAACCGTTCACCGAACTCACCGTCATCGAGGTCCCGGCGACTCCGGCAGCGGTCGTCGAGGCCCGCGAAGTCCACATGTCCGACCTGCCTGAGCTCTTCGACGCCACGTTCTCCGGGCTCTTCCCCGTGCTCTCCGAGGCGGGCCTCGAACCCGCAGGACCGGCCTTCGCCCTCTACACCCGGCAGCCGAGCGAAACGGTGGATCTGCAGGTGGGGATCCCCACCTCGGCGGGGCTGAAGAGCGCGGAGCCGATCGCCGGCGGTCATATCGTCATCCCTGCGGAGCTGCCCGGCGGATCCATGGCCGTGCGCAGCCACCTCGGCGGATATGACGGGCTCGGGGAATCCTGGGCACAGCTGCTCAAGGACGCGGTGGCGGCCGGGCATCGTCCGGGACTGCCGTTCATCGAACTCTATGTCACCGAACCCAGCCCCGAGGCGGATCCCGCCGATATGCGCACGGACCTGTTCCTCACCTTGGATTGAAGACGGAACCGCGTCACCGACACTCACCGGAGACGACAGCGGCCGGGCCAGTCGATGACTGACCCGGCCGCCCGGCGTCCGAAGGGTATGCGGCTCAGTTGCCGATGATGCCTTCGGACCAGTTGTCGAAGAGCCCTCCGCCCATCGAGTCCTTGTCCTTATCGTCCTTATTGTCTTTGTCGTCGTCTCCGTTGTCTCCGTCGTCGCCGGGTGCGGTCGGGATGCCTCCGGGGACCGAGGGAATCGAGGGAGACGGCTCCGGCGGCTTCTTGGCCACCTTCACGGTGATCTCCGAGCCCTGCTTGACCTCGCTGCCGCCGGTCGCGGACTGTTCGAAGACCTTCTTCTCACCGTGTTCGTCGGTCTCGACCTCTTCGGTCTTGCACGTGAGCTGGTACTCATCGCCTTCGAGGGTCTTGCAGGCCTCCTCGGCGGTCTGGCCGGTGACGTCGGGGACCTCGACCATGCCCGACGACACGACGAGATCGACATTCGAATCGATGTCGACTTCCTGACCGTCACCGGGCTTGGTCTCGATGACCACGCCCTTCTCCACATCCGGGGAATTCTGGGAGATATGGGTGCCGGCCTGCAGACCCGCGTCATTGATGATCTTCCGCGCCTGCTCTTCGGTCTTTCCGGAGACGTCGGGGATCGTCACGGACTCGGGGCCGGAGGAGATGATCAGTTTGACCACGCTGTCCTTGTCGACCCTCTGACCGCCCGGAGGATCGGTTTCGATGGCCTTGCCCTTGTCGACTTCCGAGCTGTACTTCTCGTCCGTGTCCACTCGCAGACCCTGTTGGATGAGGGCCGCCTCGGCCTCGTCTGCGTCCATATTGGCCACATCCGTGACTTCGACCTGAACGATCGGTTCGGGCTTGTTGATCTCGTACACCCACAGGGCCACGGCGGCCAGGGCGAGGAGGACGAAGATGCTGCCGATCCAGACCCACGCGCGCGAACGCTTCTGCGGCGGCCGTTCCTCCTGGTTGGTCATGATCGTCGACACCGGTCCGGTCTCGGGAGCGGCCTCGGCCTCGTTGGCATGGGCCATCGGGGCGGTCATGGGCGGGGCCATCATCGGATACGCCTGAGTGGCTTCGACATCGTCTTCGAAGCTCATGGGACGGCCGTCGCGGGCGGCGAGCACGTCCTCACGGAAGGTGTAGGCATCCTGGTAGCGGGCGTCGCGGTCCTTGAGCAGAGCGTGGAGGAGGAGCCGGTCGACGGCCGGTGGGATGTTCGAATTGAAGAAGCTCGGCGGCTGCGGGGTCTCACCGACATGCTGGTAGGCCACGGCCAGCTGGGAGTCTCCGACGAACGGGGGACGACCGGCCAGCAATTCGTAGAGCAGGCAGGCGGTCGAGTACAGGTCGGAGCGGGCGTCGACGACTTCGCCGCGGGCCTGCTCGGGGGAGAGGTACTGGGCGGTGCCGACGACGGACTGGGTCTGCGTCAGCCCCGAATTGTCCTTGAGCGCTCGGGCGATGCCGAAGTCCATGACCTTGATGTCACCCTCGGGGGTGAGCATGACGTTCGCGGGTTTGATGTCGCGGTGGACGATGCCGTTGCGGTGGGAGTACTCGAGCGGGGCGAGGACTCCGGCGATGACGTTGAGGGCCTCGTCGACGGTGAGTGTGCCGTGCTCGTTGAGGACTTCGCGCAGGGTCTGACCCTCGACGTATTCCATGACGATGAACGGCACGGACACCGACGAGCCGCCGGATTCGACGAATTCCTCTTCACCCGAATCGTAGACGGAGACGATTCCGGGATGGTTGAGACCGGCCGCGGACTGGGCCTCGCGCTTGAGCCGAGTATGGAACGACGGATCGCGGGCGAGATCGGAGCGCAGAAGTTTGATCGCGACGCGACGACCCAATCGGTTGTCGACGCCCTCATGCACTTCCGCCATGCCCCCACGGCCGAGGAGCGCACGAACTTCGTAACGCCCCGACAGCACCTTGGGTTCACTCATGTATGTCCTCCGCTAGTCTCACCCGTTCGGTGGGTTCGTTCTCACCCGAACCGGGTCGAGTTTCAGTATCTCAAACTCTTCGTTTCTCGTACTCGCTGCTCGGTATCGTTCAATGTCTACTCATTGCCATTGTTCCCGCCTGAGTTGCCGCTGGCCTCGCCGCTGTTCGCGTTGGCCGACGACGTCGAATCGCTTCCGGACCCAGTGCCGTCCGAGGACTCACTTCCCGAGGTGTCGGCCGAATCCCCGGAACTCGTTGAGTCCGACTCGCCCGACGTCTCCGAGGATCCTTCGGAGCCCGAGTCGGTCGAGGTCTCGGAGTCCGAGGAAGAGCCTGAGTCCGAATTCGACTGGCTTCCCTCGGAGTCGCTGTCGGAGCCCGAGTCACTGCTGCTCGAGGAATCGGAGTCCGAGTTCGTCTCGGAGCCATTGCCCAGACCCGGATCGGAACCGGAATCCGAGGCCGGCTCTTCCGGAGCCTCGGCGGGACCGGCGGAGATGTAGAGGGTCACGGTGTCGCCTTCTTCGAAGGTGTATCCGTTGTCGCCCTCGCCCACATCGGCGACCGTTCCGGCGGTGCGCTCCGAGTTGATGTCGGTCGTCTCGACCTCGAGGCCTTGGTTCTCGAGGTTCTGCGTCGCCGAGGATTCCGTGAGTCCGATGTAATCGTTCGGATCGATCTCGATCGTCTTCGCCGCCTCCGACGTCGGTGCCGAGGTGGACGGTTCCGGTTCGGGTTCGGCATTGCCTCCGCCGAGGAAGAACCACAGCAGGGAGCCGACGGCGATGAGGGCGATGATCGCAAGAATCAAGATGAGGACGCGGCCCTTGTTCGAGGGCTTGTCCTTCTCCAGATCCTGATTCTGCGGATCGTTGGGATCGATCTGTCCCGTATTCGCCGCAGCGGCTCCGGCACCGGCGGCTCCAGCGCCGACGATCCCGGCGGCGGCCCCGTTCGGGTACACCTGGGTCGCATCGTTCGAGGAGGTGACGGGCAGGGTCTTCGTCGTGGCTGCCGGCTCCGGGTTGTTGAAGACCTGGGTCAGGGCTTCGGACGCTGCGGCCCCGTGCCGCATCTGCGGGACGAGCTCCTCGGCTCCCGCGATGTCCCCGGCCGAAAGCGCCTCGGCGGCCTTGGCGACCTTGAAGGCATCGGAGGGTCGACGTTCGGGCTTCTTCTCCAGCAGGCAGTCGACGAAGCGGCGCAGCGGTTCGGAGACCGTGTCCGGCAGCGGCGGGTGCTGCTGATTGACCTGGGCGATGGCGATGGCCACCTGCGAGTCTCCGGTGAAGGGACGCTGACCGGCCAGGGCCTCATAGGCGATGATGCCGAGTGCATAGAGGTCGGAACCGGGCCCCGACCCCTTGCCGGTGGCCTGTTCGGGAGCGAGGTACTGGGCGGTTCCCATGACCTGCCCGGTCTTCGTCAACGGTGCCTGATCGGTGACCCGGGCGATGCCGAAGTCCGTGATCTTGACCCGGAAGTCCGGAGTCATGAGGATGTTGCCGGGCTTGATGTCACGGTGGATGACGCCCACCTTGTGTGCGGCGCCGAGGGCGGCAGCGGCCTGGGTGACGATGGAGAGCGTATCGGTCTCGGACAGGGGCGCGCTGCGTTCGATGATGGCCGACAGGGCTTCACCGGGCACGTATTCCATGACGAGATAGGGCGAACCCTGCTCGTCGCCGTAGTCGTAGACGCCGGCGATTCCCGGATCGGAGACGCGACCCATGTTCTGCGCTTCGGCCCGGAACCGGGCGAGGAAGGTCGATTCGGAGAGGTACTCGTCCTTGAGGATCTTCGCCGCGACCTCACGGCCGAGCACGGAGTCCACACCCTTCCAGACCTCGCCCATGCCGCCGACGGCGATGCGGGAGGTGAGCTTGTATCGGTTGCCCAACAGGGTGCCTTCGACGGGTCTCATTTCTCGACCACCGCTTCCATCATGTTCTTTGCGATCGGCCCTGCGACCGTCGCACCATAAGCTTCGTTGCCCGCGTTCCCGCCGTTCTCGACCACGACCGCGACCGCGACCTGAGGGTCGTCGGCCGGGGCGAAGGAGATGAACCAGGCATGGGGTGCCGCGCCCTTGGCGTGCTGGGCGGTGCCGGTCTTCGCTGCGACCTTCGTGTCGCCCATCTTCGCCACCGAGGCGGTGCCGTTCTCGACCACACCGGTCATCATGTCGGTGAGTTTGTCGGCGGTATCTCCGGACACGGGACGCGACATCTGGCTCGGGCGGGTCTCGGAGATCGGTTCGAGGGTGTTCGCATTGAGCACCCTGTCGACGAGCTGAGGCTTCATCATCTTTCCGCCGTTGGCGATTCCCGCGGTCATCATCGCCATCTGCAGCGGAGTCGACCTGACCTCGTACTGGCCGAGTGAGGACTGAGCCAGCTGCGGCGGATTGAGGTCGGACGGGAAGGAGGACGGGGTGACGCCCAGGGGGATCTCGAGGTCTTCGCCGAAGCCGAACTTCTCGGCCTGCTTCGCGATTGCGTCCTCCCCGAGATCCATGCCCAGGGAGGCGAACGAGGTGTTGCAGGATTCGGCGAGCGAATCGGCCAGGGTCGGCTTGCCCCCGTTGCGGCAGGCACCGGGATGCGAGTTGCCGATCGTCGCCGTCGTCTGCGGCAGATCGAGCGTGGCAGGCCCGTTGAGCTGCGAATCGGGCTCGTAGTCGCCGGATTCCAGGGCGGCCGCCGCGACGAGGACCTTGAACGTCGATCCGGGCGGGTACAGGTTGCCGCCGATCGCGCGGTTGTAGGCAGGTTTGCCGTCGGCGGCTTCGAGGTTCTTGAAGGCCTGGCTGGCTTCGGTCGAGTCGTGGCTGGCCAGGGCATTGGGGTCCCAGCCCGGGGTCGAGGCCATGGCCAGGATCTTCCCGGTCTTCGGGTCGAGTGCCACGGCGGCGCCGTTCTGGTTGCCCAGTCCGTCCCATGCCGCCTGCTGCACCTTCGGGTCGATCGTCAGCTCGACGGCGGCTCCGCGCGGCTGCTCACCGGTGAAGAAGCTGCCGACCTTGTCGTAGAACAGGGCGTCGGAATCGCCGGAGAGGTAGTCACCGGCGGCGCGCTCCATGCCGGAGGCCCCGGACACGATGGAATAGTAGCCGGTCAGCGAGGCGTAGGCGCGCGGATCGAGGTTGTCCGAGCCGTATCTGCGCTGGTACTTGTACTTGTCGTCGACCGGTTCCGAATACGCGATCGGGGTGCCGTCGACGAGGATCGGACCGCGATCACGGGCCAGCTGGTCGAGGATCCGCCGGTTGTTCAGCGGATTGTTGTTCAGCGAATCCGCAGTCACGTACTGCACCCAGCTCGTCGACCCGAACAGGAGCGCGAACATGACGAATCCGACGACGGCGATATGCGTCAATGGCTTCTTCATCGTTCACCTCCGGTGGGTCGTTGATCGGCGGCATCGGAGTCGGTGGGTGCCTCACCGCGGGGCCGTGCGCCCGCGGACGGCAGGTTCGTGGTCGGGGCTTCGCCGTCGAACGCACGGGAGTCCGCCGGCGGCAGGTTCGTCGTGGGGGCATCCTCGTCGACGGTGCGCGCCGAGGCGGCCGAGTCCTCGGCAGGGGCACCCGCGGGAACGGGCTGCCGATCCTCGGTGATGGTGAGCACTCCGGTGTGGAATTCCTCCACGGGGCGCCGGGCATTGTCCGAGATCCGCAGCAGCAGGGCGATGATCATCCAGTTCGCGATGAGCGAGGAACCGCCCTGAGCGAGGAACGGCGTGGTCAGACCCGTCAGCGGAATGAGACGTGTGACGCCGCCGACGACAACGAAGACCTGCAGGGCGATCGTGAACGACAGGCCCGTGGCCAGCAGAGTGCCGAAGCCGTCGCGCAGCTGCTGAGCAGTGCGGATTCCGCGCTGGAAGATGAAGAGGTAGCACAGCAGAATGACGAAGAGGCCGGCCAGGCCGATCTCCTCACCGAAGCTGGCGTAGATGAAGTCGGATTCGGCGTAGGGGACCATATTCGGTCGGCCCTCACCGAAGCCGGTGCCGATGAGTCCGCCGTTGGACATGCCGAACAGACCCTGCACGAGCTGGTAGGAACCACCGGGAGTCTTGTTGTACTCCTCGGGAGTCAGCGCATTGAGCCACCCGGACACACGCTGGTCCACATGGGAGAAGAGGAACGTCGCCGCTACCGCACCGGCGGAGAAGAATCCGAGGCCGAGGATGATCCACGAGACCTTCGAGGTGGCCACGTAGAGCATGGCGACGAAGAGGCCGAAGAAGAGCAGCGAGGTGCCGAGGTCGCGTTCGAAGACGAGGACGCCGACGCTGGCGACCCAGGCGACGACGATGGGTCCGAAGTCGCGCAGACGGGGGAAGCGGATGCCGAGGATCTTCGGTCCCGCGGCGACGAGTTGGTCCTTGTAGGTGACGAGGTAGCCGGCGAAGAAGATGGCCAGCAGGATCTTCGCGATCTCACCGGGCTGGAAGGACAGGGGGCCGACGCCGATCCAGATGCGGGCGCCGTTGATGGTCTTGCCGATGCCCGGGATGAGCGGAAGCACGAGGAAGACCAGGGCGGCGAAGCCCGAGACATAGGTGTAGCGGCGCAGCCAGCGGTGGTCGCGGACGACGAAGATCACGGCGATGGCCAGGCCCACGCCGAGTGTCATCCACACCAGCTGGGTCATCGCCGAACCGAGGTATTCGTCGCGGCCGAGGTCGACGCGGTAGATCATGGCCAGGCCGAGGCCGTTGAGCAGCACCGCGATCGGCACGAGCACGGGATCGGCGTATTTCGCCTTGATCCATACGATGATGTGGAGGATGACGCCGAGTGCGGCCAGCCATGCGGCATAGCCGTAGACATTGGCCGGGATGGTGTCTTCGACGCCGAGGCCGACGAGAGCGTAGGCACTGGTGGCGACGGCGATTGCCAGGATCAGGAGACCGAGCTCGGCCAGCCGGTAGGTTCTGGGGCGCGCGGTCTGCGAGGGAGCCTGGTTCATCACTGCGACTCCCGGGTGATGGCGTCACTGGGATCAGCGGACTTCGAATCCGGAGGTGAGGGAGCCGGGTCGCTCGGACTCGTCGAGTCCTCGACATCGCCGGACATGCCGGAGGAGCGATCGGATTCCTTGCGCAGATTGTCGATGATGCGATCGGCCTCATCGCGTGAACCGGCGGGAATCGATCCGCGCAGACGGTCCTGGGAGTAGCTGTTGAGGCTGCCGACCTCGATGTCCGTGGTGTCGACGAGGCGACTGAGCTCGATGGGCCCAAGCGTCGTGTCGAGGCCGCGATAGAGGGAGACCTTGCCGTCGTCATCGGCGACATAGTACTGGTGGCTGACGTAGTTGTAGGCGAAGAATCCGCCGACGGCCAGCGCGACGATCACGATGGCGGTGATGATCCATCCGAGATAGGACCTTTTCTCGACCTCATCGTCGAGGTCGGCCTCCTCGTCTGCAGCGGTGTTCGTTCGCAGCTGCTGAGTAGTGCCGTCGCGAGCTTCGACGTCCTCGCCGTCCACGGTCTGGATCGGTGCGGTGTCGGCGGACACGTCGTCGGCGGCGAGGGTCGCATGGGCTTCGGTGTCCACGGCCGCCTCAGCGTCGGGGTTCGCACCGATCGCGGCGTAGCGGGGGTTGAGGTGGACGGAGCCGACGGACACGCCTGCGGTGGTCTCGACCTCGCCCTCGAGGACATCGCCGACGACGACGGTGACGTTGTCGGCTCCGCCACCGGCCAGGGCCAGGTCGATGAGCTGACGGCAGGCCTCGTCGGGGTCGGAGACCTCTTTGAGCACGCGGGTGATGTCGTCGATGTCGGCGAAGCCGGTCAGACCGTCCGAGCACAGCATCCAGCGGTCGCCGACCTGGGCCTCGCGCAGGGACAGGTCGAGATCGGGGGAGGCCCCGACGTCGCCGAGGACCTTCATCACGACCGAACGCTGCGGGTGGGTCTCGGCCTCCTCGGCGGTGATCCGGCCCTCGTCGACGAGCATCTGCACGAACGTGTGGTCGTGGGTGATCGGCTGGAGCTTGTCGTCGCGCAGCACATAGCCGCGGGAGTCCCCGATATGAGCGAGAGCGAAGCGGTTGCCGGGGGCACGCAGAACGGCGGTGACGGTGGTGCCCATTCCGGCGAGTTCGGGCTGCTCGCCGACGCCGCGGCAGATGCGGTCGTTGGCTTCGAGGATCGAGGTGCGCAGGAGTTCGAGGGCGTCCTCGCCTCCGGGCTCGTGATCGAGTTCGGCCAGACGGGAGACGGTGATCGCCGAGGCGACGTCTCCGCCGGCGTGACCGCCCATTCCGTCGGCGATGAGCAGGAAATTGGGTCCCGCATAGCCGGAGTCCTGGTTGTTCTTACGCACCAGCCCGGTATGAGACCGGGCTGCCGAACGGAGAGTGATGGTACCGCCGGTCGTCACGATTGGGTCTCCAGGGTCGTATGTCCGATGGTGATCCGGGTGCCGATGGCCAACTGGATGGGCCCGGTCATGCGCGAGCCGTCGACGATGGTGCCGTTCGTCGATCCGAGGTCTTCGAGCATCCAGGCCCCGTTCTTCGCGGAGATCCGAGCGTGATGGCTGGAGGCGAAGTCGTCATTGATGATGATCGTGTTGTCGGGAGCCCGCCCGAAGGTCACTGGCGCCCCCGAGAGCATGAGCGTCTGCCCGGCCAAGGGGCCGTCGGTGATGCGGATGGTGCCCGGATGGGCGTGGGCGGCCGGAGCGGCAGCCGGGCGAGGTGCGGGAGCCGGACGGGACGGTGGCGGTGGGGCGGACTTGGAGCCGCCTCGGCGAGATTTCCGTCCGGCGCGGGCCTTCCGGGGGCCGAAGATGTCGCGACGGAGGACTCCGGCGACTCCGAGGACGAAGAGCCAGAGGATGATGAAGAATGCCAACCGGAAGACGGTGACGGTGAATTCGCTCACTGGGCGTCCCGCTCGTTGTAGTGGACCTCGGCCTCGCCGGCGAGGAGGACATCGCCGTCGGACAGGGTCGCCGATGTCAGTTTGCGTCCGTGCAACATTGTGCCGTTCGTCGAACCGAGGTCGTTGGCCACGGCACGGTCACCCTCGACGACGATCTCGAAGTGACGGCGCGAGACGCCGGGATCGTCGATGACGAAGTCGGAGCTCGACGAGGAGCGGCCGAAGGTGTTCGTGCCCTGGCGCAGCATCTGCGTGCGACCGTCGATGGTCACGCTGGCTTCGATGCTGCGAGCGGGGACCGGTGCCGGTGCGGGACGGGCGCCAGAGTTCTGCCGGGGTGCCGCGGCCGGGGTCGAACGGGCGGGTTCCGGGGAGCGGCGCGGGGTCACGGGCCGAGACCCGGAGTTCGGGGACTCGCCGACGATCGGATTCGCCCGCGAGATCGGGTCGTAGCCGCCGCGGTTGGCCGGCTGGGCGGCAGGAGAGCCGTCGGGACGCTGGGTCGAGGACACGACGCGGTACATTCCCGTGTCGAGGTCGTCGGCGAGAGCGAATTCGACGGAGACGGGACCGACGAAGCTGTAGGCCTGTTCGACGGCGTGATCGCCGACGACCTGGCGCAGATCGGAGCGTAGCTCGGACTCGAGGCCGGAGAGCCGGTCGTGGTCGGTCTGCGAGAGCTCGATGACGTAGTGGTTGGCCGTCAGGGTGCGACCGCGGGAGACCACGGCGGCCTTGTTGTCGGCCTCACGGCGCAGGGCTCCGGCGAGCTCGACGGGTTCGACCTGGGATCGGAAAGCCTTCGCGAAGGCGCCGTTGACGACGTTCTCCAGCCCCTTCTCGAAGCGATCGAGTAACCCCATGGCACCTCCTCATCAGGTGTTGCCGTTGCCGGACGAACTCTTCGCCAAGCGTCTCCGAGTGCTCTGACCAGGTGGTCCTGATCACGTGCACTCTGGGCACATCAACACCCAATCCTAACGCGGTGAGGCTCTCAACTCACGTCACGCGTGTTCGCAGGGCGAAGCTGTGCCGGGATTCCCTGCGCGCGTCCAGGGAAGATCGAGGGAGTGCACGCGGTGCAGGTGGGCCCGTGGGCGGGGCGAGGGTGGGCGGCCGCGTGGGGTGAGCGCGGGCCGAGCGGGTGCGGCCGTGTGTGGCGAGGGCGGGCGCTGGGAAGGCTGAGGACGTGGGGCTGCGAGGGGCGAGGGCGTAAGGTCGCACGGGGCGAAAATGTGAAGGTGGACACGTTTGGGCGGTTTCGGCTTCCTCGGTTTTCGGTTTCGCCGTCTCCGATGCTAGAGTTTTACCTTGTTCGCGCGAGTGGCGGAATTGGTAGACGCGCTGGCTTCAGGTGCCAGTGGCCGCAAGGTCGTGGGGGTTCAAGTCCCCCCTCGCGCACAGCGAATGACAAGCCCCTCACCGAGTCCCGACAGGGTCAGGGTGAGGGGCTTCGTCGTGCCTGCGGTCGGTTGAAGAGGGGTTCGGCGGCCGACAGGGCGAAAAGCCCAGTTTGAGTCGAGCAGCCCTGTTTCAAACATGGGCTGTTCAACTCAAACTGGGCCTTACGCAATGCGTGGGGCGTCGGGTGAGCCGCCTAGGCGCGCTCGTAGATGCGGGCACCGCCCTTGATCCCGGCGAAGCGGAACGGTCCCGCGGTCACCTTCGGGGTCGTGACGTCCTCGGCGCTGGAGAGTTCGGTCGCATGGAGCGCGCGATAGGCGTCGATGGACAGCGGCACTCGGGCGTCGAGCGCCTCGGTGACGGCCTGTCGGCGCGAATGCTGCTCGTAGCCGGGGACGACGCGGGTGGTGAAGAACTCACCGACGCTGCCCGATCCGTAGCTGAAGAACCCGATGCGCTTGCCCGCGAGATCCTCATCGTGGTCGAGCAGCGAACACAGTCCTGCATAGAGCGAAGCGGTATAGGAGTTGCCGAGGCGACGGTTGTACAGGGTGCTCGTGGCCAGCCCGGTATCGCGCGGACCAGTGGCAACGGAGTTATCGGCACCGGCGGCAGCGGCCGGCCCCGAGGCAGCGTCCGAGTTGGCGGCAGCTGTGCCAGAACCGGCAGCGCCCGCGCCGGCACCCGCGACGATGTCCGTCTCGAGATCCTCACCGGTGAGTCCGGCGAGGTGGACCTGCGCCTTCTTCGCCATCTTCGTGAACGGCTGGTGGTAGAGCACGCGGTCGATCTCGGTCATCGCCGGTCCGCCCTGCGCGGCCAGATCGGTCCACGCTCCGGTGAGCGAGTCGAGGTAGGCGGTGACCGAGAGGGCTCCGTCGACGATCGCGGTCGTCGAATCGTTCGGGCGCCAGAAGTCATCGACATCGGCCGAGTTCAGCCCCGAGACCGGTTCGATCTCGAGCAGCTTCGGATCCGCGGAGACGAGCATCGCCACGGCACCGGCGCCCTGAGTGGGCTCACCGGGGGTGTCGAGTTCGTAGCGGGCGACATCCGAGGCGATGACGAGCACCCGCTGGCCGGGAGAGCGGGTGACGATGCCGACGGCGGCCTGCAACGCGGCCGTCGCCGAATAGCACGCTTCCTTGACCTCGACGACGCGCATCTGTGACGGCAGGTCGAGCAGCGAGTGCACGGCCATACCGGCGGCCTTCGACTGGTCGATCCCCGATTCGGTGGCGAACAGCAGGGTGCGGATGCCCTCGGAACCGCTGCGCCGGATGATCGGCGCGGCGGCCGCGGCCGCCATCGTCACGACATCCTCATCGGGAGCCGGGAAGCTGAACTCGTCCTGGCCGAGGCCGAGGCGGAACTTGTTCGGATCGGTCCCGTTCGCCGCGGCGAAGTCATCGAGCCTGACGACATGATGGCTCGTGGCCAGTTCGATGTCATCGATGCCGATCGGTGCAGTGCCCGCAGCAGTGTGTGATGTCATGCGGCCTCGCCGTCCTCTCGCTGAGCGGCGGAATCCCGCTCTGCCTCAGCCTTGCGTTCCATCTGGCGGTGAGTGTCCATCAGCTCACCCGGGTTCGTCTGGGCGGCGAGCAGAGAGAGCTCACCGCAGAGCACCGTCGCGGCCATGAGTGCGGCCAGGCGACGCGAATTCGCTCCCGGCTCACGATCCTCACGGCAGCCGAGACGCTCGAGCGCCTCATCGACGTGCGGCAGATCCTTGCCGTTGCCGACGGTGCCGACGATGAGGTGCGGCAGCGTCGTCGAGAAGTACAGGCCTTCGGGGCGGTTCTCCGCATAGGTGATGCCCTGCGAACCTTCGACGATGTTCGCCGCATCCTGACCGGTGGCCAGGTAGAAGGCGAGCAGCATGTTCGCATAGTGGGCGTTCGCCGAGCGCAGGGCTCCGGCGATCGTCGACCCGACGAGGTTCTTGCGCACGACGAGTTCGACGATCTTGTCCGCGCTCGTGCGCAGGCGACGCTCGACGACTTCGTGGGGCAGGACGATCTCGGCGACGACATTGCGTCCGCGCCCGAGGATTCCGTTGACCGCGGTGGCCTTCTTGTCCGAGCAGTAGTTGCCGGACACCGAGCCGTAGTCGAGGCCCAGCTGCCAGGACAGGATGGTGTCCATGAGCGAATCCGAGGCTTGGGTGACCATATTGTGGCCCGAGGCGTCGTTCGTGCGGAAAGCGAAGCGGACGAAGAGCAGGTTCCCGACGATCTCCGGATGGATCTCGATGAGCCGGCAGTGGCCGGATCCGGCTTCGACGACGGATTCGAGTTCGCGGGTGCGGTGACGGATGGCCTGCGCGGCCGCCTCGGCGCCGATCGCGGATTCGGCGACGAACAGCACGGACCGGGTCATCCGCTCATCGACGATGACGGTGCGGATCCCGCCCTCGATCTCACGGGAGATCGACGCCCCGCGGCCGACGGAGGGCCACAGCGGGGTCTCGTAGGTTGCCAGGGGCACGGCCACCTCGGTGTGGGTGCCTTCGGGAGCCAGCGCTTCGCCGCTGACCCGCAGGGGACCGACCCATGTGGTGGGGATCCCGGTGATCGTGGTCTGCTGATTCACAGCTGATTCCTCCTCGAAAGGACGTCGGATCGGTGCGAGAGCGCGGTGACGTCGATTCCGCGCAGGCGGGCGAACTCGCCGAGGCGGCCCCGCGTGAGCAGGTCCGTGGCCGTGAGGTCCGTGGACCGCTGCGCCCCGAGCAGGGCGAACAGAGCCGAGGTCTGAGTCTGCCAGGTGCGTACGAGATCGACGAGCCCGTCCGGACCGTGGTCGAGCACGGTCTGCAGGAACGTGCCGGCGACGCCGACGGCGCGAGCACCGCAGGCCAGTGCTTTCACGACATCATAGGGGTTGCGCACGCCGCCCGAGGCCAGGAGCACGCGGTTCGAGACGCCGTCGTCCATCGTCGTCTCGGTCGTCCACTCGGCCGGGGCGTCGAGCAGGCAGGCCAGGGCGGACTGACCGAAGCCGGTGAGCATGGAGAAGTCATCGGCCGGTGCGCGATCGTTCTCGATGCGCAGGAAGTCCGTGCCTCCGGCGCCGGAGACATCGGCGTACTGCACCCCGATATCGGCGAGCAGTCTCAGGGTGCGGCGGCTGAGGCCGAATCCGACCTCTTTGACGACGACGGGCACGGGGCAGGCGGCGACGATGTCCTCGAGGCCGGACAGCCAGGTGGAGAAGTCGCGGGTGCCTTCGGGCATCGCGGTCTCCTGCACCGGGTTGATGTGCAGCTGGAGGGCATCGGCGTTCAGCAGCTCGACGGCGCGGCGGGCATCATCGGCGCTGCGACCGGCACCGAGGTTTCCCATGACGAAGCCGTCCGGGTTCTCCTCGCGGATGACGGTGAAGCCCTTCGCTGCCTCGGCATCGTCGAGGGCCACGCTCATCGATCCGCAGGCCATGGGCAGGCCGGTCTCGGCGGCGGCGATGGCCAGGTCCCGGTTGATCTTCGCCGTGGTCTCCGTGCCGCCGGTCATGCCGTTGACGTAGAAAGGCGTCGGCCAGGTCCACTCGCCTAGTTCGACGCTGAGGTCGACGCGGTCGGGGTTCGTTCCCGACAGGGCGTGGTGGACGAATTCGAGGTCGTCGAAGTCGGTCCGCCGCGGCCCTTCGGTCTGCTGCGCCGAGGCGAGGCGAACATGGTCGTCCTTGCGGGAGGCGCGGGAGGCCTTGGTCTCCGGGGTCTCTGCTGATGCCGGGGTCTCAGAACTCATCGATCTCGCCTTCCTCTCGGTGGGCACCGAGGTCCAGGGGTCGGATTCCGGCGGCTTCCCAGCCGCTGAGAATGGTCTGTGCTTCGGTGTGTGCTTCGGTCCGTGTTTGAGCGAGGGCGATTCCGCAGTCGCCGCCCCCGGCTCCCGAGGGCTTCGCTGCGGCCCCGTGTGTTTCGGCGATCTCGCACAGGTCGTGCAGGGCCTCGGTTTCGATGAGGCTGCCCGTGGAGTCGCTCAGTCGCCGCAGCAGGGCACGTACGGAGCGGATCGTGGTCAGGCTCGCCTCGGCATCGTCGGCGTCGAAGGCCGCCACGAGATCGTCGACGAGCGTGTGCGACTCGGCGGCGAAGGACACGAGCGGGCGCGGTTTCTGCGCTGCCGGGGACGATTCGGTGGAGGATTCGTCCGTCCGCTCGCGCGGGGTGTGGACGCGTGTGACGAGATGTTCGGTCGACGCCGGTGATCCGGTCCAGCCGACGAGGAGGTCGAGCGAGCTCGGTGGGGTGACCCGTCGGGCCGAGCAGCCGGCCCATTCCGAGCAGCTCATGGCGGAGACGACCCCGTGGGCCTCGCGGTGAGCGTGCAGGGCGGCACGGTCGGGGGAGGAGTAGCGGATCCAACCGCCGAAGGTGCTGGCGGCGAGATCACCGCCGGAGGCCTTCGTGGAGATCGCGATGGTCGAAAGGACCGCGAGTTTGAAGCGTTCGGTCAGGGTCAGGCCGAGGCGATAGAACTCATCGAGAGCGGCGATCGTCGCCACCGTCACCGCCGCCGAGGAGCCGAGTCCGAACTTCCGGCCGTCTGAGTCATTGAGTTCGCTGGAGATCTCGAGATCGAAGTAGCGGGGGCTGGCACCCCGGCCGGAGCGCAGCTCTTCGACGGTGGAGATCGCCGAGAGCACATAGTCGAAGGGGCGCTCATCGACGATGATGTGCTCACCATCGTCTTCGCGCCGCCACACGACGGGAGCCTGACCGTATTCGCTCGAATGGATGCGGCCGGCACCCTCACTCTCGGTCAGCCGGACGGTGATGCACCGGTCGACGGCGATGAGCACGGCGGGCTGTCCGGGTTCGACGACGGCGTATTCGCCGGCGATGAACAGCTTGCCGGGCGCTCGGGTCTCGATCATGCCCGGCTGCCCTCACCCGCAGCCGGGTTCACTGCGTCTGCAGGCGGGACTGCGTCAGCGGCGGTGAGCAGGTGGGCTCCCGGGCCCGGTCCGACGACGCGGACGTCGCCGAAGCCGGAGAGCTTCTCGGCCAGTGCCTCGGCGTCTGCGGGGCGGACGATGACGGCGACGTTCGGGCCGGCATCGGCGGTCGAGTAGGCTTCGATCCCTGATTCGCGGGCGTCGGCCACGGCGTCGAAGATCGCGTGGCTGGTCGGATTGAGGAACCGGATCGGGGGCACGGTGGACTGGATGAGTCCGTGCATGCGCAGGGCGTGGGATTCGGTGATCTCGCCGATGCGGGTGAAGTCCCCGGCCGCGCAGGCGGCGACCATCTGCTCGAGGTAGTCCTCGGTCGAGGACACCCAGCCGGAGTAGAAGGGTGAGGTGGCGGCGGTCAGGCGCATCGCCTCGCGGGAGGACACGGCTTTCCTGGCCCGGTTGACGGTGACGATGATCATCCGCATATCCGGGGCGGGCACGGTCTCGGCGAAGGAGGAGGCGTCGTCGCCGGCGTGCCAGACGGCGATGCCGTCGGGAATCGAGCGGCACGCCGACCCCGAACCGCGGCGGGCCAGCCGGCTGAGATCGCGCGGTGCGAGATCGAGGTCGAACGCAGCGGCGGCGGCCGTGGCCAGAGCGGCGAAGCCCGACGCCGAGGAGGCCAGACCGGCACCCGTGGGCACGGAGTTGCGGGACCGGACGAGGACCCGGTCATCGCGTCCGGCCAGAGCGCGGACATGGTCGAGGAAGGTCGAGATGCGGTCGGTCTGGCCGGGATCGGCGAGTGCGCCGTCGAGTTCGAGGACATCGGTCTCGGCGTCCGGGGCGGGCACCACGGTGGTCGTGGTCTCGAAGTGGTTCAGCGTCAGGGACAGGCTGCCCGCAGCGGGCAGGATGAGCTCCTCATCGGCCTTGCCCCAGTACTTGACCAGGGCGATGTTCGGGTAGGCCCGCGCCGTCGTCGTTCTCATGTCGGTCTGACCTCCGTCGTCCAGGTGCGGGGTGCTCCCGCCTTGCGCAGGGCCTCGGCGAGCTCTTCGGCCGAATCATCATCGTCGGCCAGGGCCAGCACGCAGCCGCCGAGTCCGCCGCCGGTGAGTTTGGCTCCCCGGGCTCCGGCCGCGGTGGCGGCAGCGACGAGGGAATCGAGGGTCGGGGTCGACACACCGAGGCTGCCGAGCAGTCCATGGGCTTCGTTCATCAGCGTGCCGATCGTCTCACGATCACCGGAGCGGATGGTGTCGACGGCGGAATCGGTGATTTCGGCAAGACGGTCGATCATCCCTCCGATGCGCACAGGATCGGCGTCACGGCGAGCACGGACCCCTCCGACCGCCTCGGCGGTGGACCCGTGATGACCGGAGTCCGCGAGGACGAAGACGAGGCGCTGACCGACGTCGATGGTCTGGGCGCACCCGGTCTGGAAGCGGATGGGGGCGGGTTTGGCCACGGCCCAGGCGTCGATTCCGCTGGGTCGGCCATGGGCGACGGTTTCGGCCGCCTGCACGATCTCGTGGAGGGTGTTCTCGTCGAAGACCGTCGCATGCAGGTTCGCGACCGCGCGGGCCACGGAGGTGGCCACGGCTGCACTCGAACCCAGGCCGCGGCTGTGGGGGATCGCCGAACGGATGAGCAGCTCCACCTCGGCGTCGGGGTTCCCCACGGCTTTCAGTGCGGCGTTGAGACCGGCGACGACGGGGCCCATCGGCTCCGGAGCGGTCTGCGCATTTCCGGAGAACAGCTGGCTCTCGATCCGGGTCTCCTGATGCGGGGACCGGCGGATATCGGTCTGGACTCCGAGTCCGTGCAATGGCACTGCGACGGCCGGAGAGCCGTAGACAACCGCGTGTTCGCCGAACAGGATCGCCTTTGCGTGGGCGAAGCCCTGGGACGTGCCCTGGGCGGGTTCGGTCTGAGAGGAATTGTGCATGCAGGATGGTTTCGGAGTCTGTGGATTGATTTCACCATCATATGCCGTACCCCCGCCCATCCCGAAGACGAGGTGACGTCCGTCTCAGGTGAGTCCGGCGAGGTAGGCGCGTTCGGCCGGATCGGTGGTCAGGTCGAGGGCCCGCCGGCGGGCGGTGGCCGCCTCGTCTGTGCGACCGAGGCGAGTGAGCAGATGAGCTCGCAGCACCCAGGCAGGTTGGAAGGCTTCGAGGCGTGATGAGACGTCATCGAGTGCGTCGAGCGCCGCCAGCCCCGCCGCGGGACCGTTGACCTCGGCGAGGACGGCGGCTCGGGAGACGGCACCGCCGAGACTCGGTGCGATCTGCCCGAGGTCGTCGTGGAGGCGCAGCAGCATCGGCCAATCCGTGGATCCGGTGCGGATTCCGGCCATATGGAGGAGTTGGATGGCCGCCTCGAGCCCGAATCGGCCGACGTGTCCGCAGCGGTGGACCTCGACGAGGTGGCGCTCGCCCGCCTCGGTGAGGGGTCCGTCCCAGCGGTTCGGGTCCTGGTCGGACAGGGGCACGAATCGTCCGTCGCCGCTGCGACGAGCGGGGAAGCGGGCGGCTGAGAGGTGGATGAGGGCGGCCAGTCCGTGGGATTCGCCGTCACCGGGGCACAGCTGCGCCACGAGGCGCGACAAGTACAGGGCTTCGCCGATCATGCCCTCCCGTGGCTGCGCGGCCGCCTGAGCCCATTCGATGGCGAATGCCCCGTAGATCGTCTCGTGCACATCGGGCAGGCGGGACTCGAGGTCGAGGCGGTCGGGACTGCCGAAGGCGACGCCGAGACCGGCAACGCGCTTCTTCGCCCTGGTCAGACGGGCAGAGACGGTGGCAGCGGGCAGAGCCATGGCTGCCGCGATCTGTTTTGCCGTCATCCCCATCACCGCCGAGAGCATGAGCAGCGACCGGGCGGGAGGATCGATGTCCGGATGCGCGCAGGCGGCGAGGAGTTCGAGCCTGCGGTCGGGCAGGGCATCGGGATCGTGGTCGGCTGGATCGGTGCCGGACCCGCTGCTGCCGTCGATGCTGTCGATCGTCTCCTCGTCGAGGGCGGTCGCGGTTCGTGCCGCCGCCGATTTCCACACGTCCCGGCGGGCGTTGAGCGCCACCCGGTAGAGCCAGCCTTCGGGATTTGCCGGTGGACCGTGTTCCCGCCAGACGGTCACGGCACGTTCGAGCGCGGCCGACAGCGCATCCTCGGCGCCGGAGATGTCGCCGTCGGCAGCCGCGATGAGCGCGATGATCCTGCCCCAGCCGTCCTGGGACAGGATCATCGCGCGCTCGGCAGGCTCTGCGGACTCGGTCATCGGCGGGTCATCGACGTTGCCGATTCATCGCGGCTGTCGGCTCACGCTCGTGTCCACTCGCCCGCGATGCAGGACGTCGCGGATCGGCGGACTTCGATCGTGCCGTAGGCCGTTCCGGGGAACTTCTCCGCCCAGGACAGTGCCGCTTCGCGATCGGGGACGTCGATGACGACGACTCCCGCGAAAGCCTCCTTGGCGGCTGCGAACGGGCCGTCCTCGATGACGACCTCGCCGGTCCTGCGGGTGACGGTCACGGCCTCGGTCTGCGGCTCGAGCATCTCCCAGGCGACGAAGACGCCCGCGGAGTTGAGCGCTGCCGCGTAGTCGTCCATGAGCCGCATCATCTCCTGGATGGCTTCTTCGCTGGGTTGAGGCCCGTCGGGGGTGAGTTCCGGGGCGTGGAAGACGAGTGCATAGCGCATTGTTCTGCTCCGTTCTGTGTGCGGCGGCCGGATTTCGGCCGCTTACAGACAAGACGATCGAATCGACGTCGATTCGACAGCTGTCCTCAGAATATCCCCGAAGCGTTCACGACGGTGTCGAGGAGGCCAGCGCCGAGGAGGTCAGCGCCGTCACCGCCGCGCGCACGAGTTCGCGGTCGGGTGCCTTGCCGTCGAGATGGTGGTGGATCGTCCATCCCTCGATGAGCGCATCGATGGCGTGGGCAGTGTCGGGGGTGAAGTGTTCGGTCAGCGCGGCCGCGCTGATGCCCATCCACGAGGCGGCGAGCTCGGCGGAGTCGGGGGAGCTGCGGCCATAGGAGTAGAGCTCGAAGATTCCCGCCATCTCGCGAGGGGATGCGAAGGTGTCACCGCAGATGATCTCGACGACGGCTTCGCGCGCCTCGGCGGTGGTCGCCGCCTCGTGCAGACCTGCGCGGTAGCGGCCGGAGAGTCGGTCGACGAGCCGACGGAACGCCTCGGTGATCACCTCGTCGATGCTGGCGAAGTGGTAGGTCATCGACCCCAGGGGGACGTCCGCACGTGCTGCGACGGCGCGGTGGGAGACCCGGGCGACGCCGTCGTCGAGGATGAGCTCGAGGGCGGCCGCGATGATCCGTTCCCGGCGGCCGGGGTCGTTCGGCGCCCCGCTGCGTGCGCTCATTTGGCCTCCTTCGTCGAATCCCCGTGCTCAGTCCGTGCGGGCGGTTCTTGGCTCCCGCGACAGATCTGTCAGCTGTGACAGACGGACAACAGAGAGTGTACATTTGTACACCGATCGATGTGTGTACATCCGTACACCGATTCGAGGGCTGTCCGCCTCAGCACCGTGCACACCGAGAAGGAGATGATCCGATGACCGAACAGCAGGCGTTCAGGAAGTCGAGCACGAAGCCGACCCCCGCGACGAATCACTCCTCGACCCTGCGCGCTCGCCGTCTGTCCCTGCTCGCTCTCTTCTTCCTCCCCGGCATCACCATCGCCTCGTGGGTGACCCGCACCCCGTCGATCCGTGACGCCCTCGACGCGAGCACGGCACAGATGGGCCTCGTCCTCTTCGGACTCTCCATCGGGTCGATGCTCGGAATCCTCGCCTCCGGGCCGCTCGTCGGCCGCTTCGGGGCGCGACCGATCATCGGCATCGGCACGCTCGGAGTCATCGCGAGCATGCCCCTCATCGGCCTCGGCGCCGCCTGGTCGCAGTCGTTCATCGTCGCCGCAGGTCTCGTAGTCTTCGGACTCGGCATGGGCACTGGAGAGGTCGCGATGAATGTCGAGGGGGCGGAACTCGAGAAGCACCTCGATCGCCCCTTCCTGCCCGGCCTCCACGGTTTCTTCAGCCTCGGCACCGTCATCGGCGCGGCCATCGGGATCCTCGCCACCGCCGCCGACTTCCCCGTTCTCGTCCACCTCCTCCTCATCGGCATCCTCGGCGTCGTCGCCATGGTGCCGGCGATGCGCCACGTCCCCGCGGGGACGGGTCGGAACGCCTCCGTGGAAGGATCCCTCGCCGAGGCGGCCCCCGGTCCAGGTCCCGAGCCGAGTCCTCGGCCGGCTCGTACCGCCTCGGTGTGGAGGGACCCGCGTCTGATCGTCATCGGTGCGATCGTGCTCGGGATGGCGCTCGCCGAGGGCACCGCTAACGACTGGCTGCCGCTGGTCATGGTCGACGGGCACGGCTTCGACCCTGCGCTCGGTTCGAGCATCTACGCGATCTTCGCGGCGGCGATGACGATCGGCCGATTCCTCGGCGGCGGCATCGTCCAGCGTTTCGGCCGTGCGAACGTGCTCCTCGTCAGCGCCGCCTTCGGCTTCGTCGGCATCGGCTCGGCCTCCCTCGTCGACAGCCAGATCGTCGCCGCTGCCGCAGTGCTCCTCTGGGGGCTCGGGACCTCGCTCGGCTTTCCGGTGGCACTGTCGGAGGCAGGCGCCTCTGGCGCGCAGCCGGCCAATCGGGTGGCCGCTGTCTCGACGATCGGCTACCTTGCGTTCCTCGTCGGACCGCCCGCGCTCGGTCTCGTCGGCGATCACTGGGGGCTGCGGACGGCTCTGCTCATCCCCATGGGCGTGCTGCTCGCCGTGCTCGCGCTCGCACCGCTGCTGCGCCGCGAACCCCGGCCGGAACCTCAGACGAGCCCGGTGTAGACCGATCCCGGGTTGAAGATGTTGTCCGGGTCGAGGGCCTGCTTGATCCGGTGGTTGAGCTCCATGACGTCCTCGCCGAGATAGGGCGCGAGCCACGGTGACTTGAGTCGGCCGACGCCGTGCTCACCGGTGATCGTCCCGCCCAGCCCCGTGGCCAGATCCATGACCTCGCCGTAGGCGATCTGCGCGCGCTTCTGCTGTTCCTCATCCTTGGGATCGAGGACCAGCAGCGGATGCGTGTTGCCGTCGCCGGCATGGGCGATGACGGCGATCGTCACGCCGCGGTCGGCCGCGATTTTCTCAATCCCGAGCACCAGATCGCCGAGCTTCGGCAGCGGAACGCCGACGTCCTCGAGCAGCAGAGCACCCTTCTTCTCCACGGCCGGAATCGCGATCCGGCGGGCCGTGACGAAGGCTTCGCCCTCATCCGGGTCGGCAGTGAGATAGCACTCTGAGGCCGAGTTGCTGTTGCAGATCTCCTCGATGATCTTCGCCTGCACAGTGCAGTGCTCGCCGGGTTCGTCGGACTGGATGACGAGCATGCCCTCGGCCTCACGGTCGAGCCCCATCTTCAGCTCGTCCTCGACGGCGTTGATCGAGGGCTTGTCCATGAACTCGAGCATCGAGGGTCGCATGGCCTTCGCGATCTCGAGCACGGCGTTCGTGGCATCGGCGAGCTTCGGGAACATCGCGACGACGGTCGTCGGGGGCAGCTGGGCGGGAATGAGCCGCAGAGTCACCTCGGTGATCACGCCCAAGGTCCCCTCGGAACCGACGAAGAGCTTCGTCAGCGGCAGACCCGCGACGTCCTTGAGCCTCGGGCCGCCGAGTTTGACCGCCCGACCGTCGGCGAGGACGACGGTCATCCCGAGGACGTAGTCCGTGGTCACACCGTACTTCACGCAGCACAGGCCGCCGGCGTTCGTGGCGATGTTGCCGCCGATCGAGCAGAACTCGAAGGACGAGGGGTCCGGCGGGTACCACAGGCCGTGTTCGGCCGCGGCGGCCTTGACCTCGGCGTTGAAGGCACCGGGTTGGACCGTGGCCATGCGGGTGACGGGATCGATGCTGATCTCGCGCATCGTGTCCAGGGACAGCACGATTCCGCCGGCGATCGCGGAGCTGCCGCCCGACAGGCCGGATCCGGCGCCGCGGGGCACGATCGGGACCTTCGCCTCGGCGGCGATGCGCACGACCGTCTGCACCTCCTCGGTCGAGGTGGCCCGGACCACGGCGGCAGGCACCCCGGCGTCGGGGTCGTTCGCGCGGTCCCAACGGTAGGCGTCCATCGAATCGGGATCGGTGATGACGGCCGTGGCCGGCAGGGCGGAGGTGAGAGCGGAGACAACGTCCATGTTGCGTATCGGCCTTTCGAGCGGAGTTCGGCACCCGGATTCCGCTCTCGACGTTACCAGGATCACGGTCGCCCGCGGCGGTCGGCTCGGGGCGCGGACAGGTGCTGCCGCCCGGCGTCGCGGCGGACCGAGCCGCAGGTCGTCGCGGCGTAGGCTGAACCCATGACCCTCACCCCCGATCGGCTCCCCGCGGCCTGCGTGCTCGGGACGCTGCCCGGCGACGGATTCGAGGGGCCTCGGATCGGGGTCGTCGATCTCGATGCGAGAGGAGCGGAGATCGGCCGGATCGACCTCGCCGAGGCGGCCCTGCCCAAGTTCGTCCGTGACCGTGAGGACCCGGCCTGGGGAGGGCAGAACGGAGCCGGTGGGACCGCGGATCGCGCTCCGGCACCCCCGACCCGCTGGGTCTTCAGCGACACCCCGAAGTGGTATCCGTCGCTGTTGGACGCCGGGGTGAGCTTTGAGCGCTGCCACGATCTGCGCTTGGCCCATGCGATCCTCGCCCGCTCCGAACTCGTCACCGCACCGGAGGCGGTGCGTGCCGCCGCCGACTGGGACGCCGCGCCCGCCGACGCCGCCGCACCCGAACAGGCGGCCGCTCTCTTCGACGTCGATGCCGGACGCGGATTCATCCCACAGGTTCCGCACGACCTCGAGGCGGCCCTGGCCGAATTTGCCCGGCAGACGGCGGCCGTGGACTCCGCGAGCGATCCGGGTCGGCTGCGGCTGCTGTTGGCCGCGGAATCGGCCGGAGGGCTCGTCGCCGCGGAAATGCGCGCGGCGGGTGTGCCGTGGGACGAGGCCGAACATGATCGGATCCTGACCGAACTGCTCGGTCCCCGACCGATCCGCGATGGGAAGCCCCAGAAGATGCTGGCCAAGGCCGAGGAAGTCCGAGCCGCACTCGACGATCCGCGGGTCAACCTCGATTCGCCGAACCGGCTGCTCGCGTCCCTGCGCAATGCCGGCATCAACGTCGCCTCGACCTCGAAATGGGAGCTGCAGACGAGCGACCATCCGGCGATCGCGCCCCTGCTCGAGTACAAGAAGATGGCGCGGCTGCTGAGCGCCAACGGCTGGCATTGGCTCGATGAATGGGTCGACGAGGGGCGGTACAGGCCCGTCTATGTGCCCGGCGGAGTCGTCACCGGGCGCTGGGCGGCCAGCGGGGGAGGGGCCCTGCAGATCCCGCGGCAGCTGCGTCCGGCCCTGCGCGCCGACGATGGGTGGCGGCTCGTCTCCGCCGATGTCGCCCAGCTCGAACCCCGTGCGCTTGCCGCCATGTCCGGAGACCGGGCGATGGCGGAGGCCGGTCGTGGCCGCGACCTGTACTCCGGGCTCGTCGACGCCGGGATCGTCGCGACCCGGCAGGAGGCGAAGATCGCCGTGCTCGGGGCGATGTACGGATCGACGACGGGGGAGGCCGGGGCCTTGGTGCCGCGTCTGCGGCAGAATTTCCCCGCCGCCATGCACCTCGTCGATTCCGCCGCCGAGGCGGGACGAGAGGGAGGAGTCGTGTCCACCTGGTTGGGTCGGACCTCCCCGCCGCCGGGCGAGGGGTGGCAGAGACTGCAGAGGGCGGCGAACCGCTTCGACGCCACCGGCGCCGACGAGCAGCGGGCCCGGCGGGCCGCCGGTGACCAGGGACGATTCACCCGCAACTTCGTCGTCCAGGGCACAGCGGCCGAATGGGCGCTGGCTTGGCTGGCCGATCTGCGGCTGCGCCTGGCGCGGCTGCCGGAGATCGACGCGGCACCAGAGGCGGCCGCCTCGGGGTCGGTCTTCTCCCGGCGAGCCCACCTCGTGTTCTTCCTCCACGACGAGGTCATCGTCCATGCCCCGGCCGAGCAGGCCGAACAGGCGGCAGAGGCGATCAGGGCGGCGGCCGCCTCGGCGGGTCGACTGCTGTTCGGGGATGCCCCCGTCGATTTCCCTCTCGACCTGAGCATCGGTGAGCGGGCGCTCAAAGAATAAGTCCATACGCATGGAATAGACTGCCAGCCGCAAGCGCTGGACGATGTGGCCCAGCTACGGATACGCAAGTCCAAGGAGATCACATGAGCATCAGCGTCAAGGCACTGCAGAAGACGGGACCGGACCAGCCGTTCCGCGTGGCCACGATCGACCGCCGGGATCCCCGACCCGATGACGTCGTCATCGACATCAAGGCCGCAGGCATCTGCCACAGCGACATCCACACCATCCGCAACGAATGGGGCGAGGCGCACTTCCCGCTCACCGTCGGCCACGAGATCGCCGGCGTCGTCGAGGCCGTCGGTGCCGACGTCACCGCGTGGTCGGTCGGCGACCGCGTGGGCGTGGGCTGCATGGTCAATTCGTGCGGCGAGTGCGAGGAATGCCGGGCCGGTCAGGAGCAGAACTGCCTGAACGGCAGCGTCGGCACCTACAACGTCGAAGACGTCGACGGCACGATCACCCAGGGCGGGTATTCGCAGAAGGTCGTCGTCAACGAACGCTTCGTCTGCCGGATCCCCGACGCCCTCGACTTCGACGTCGCCGCCCCGCTGCTGTGCGCAGGCATCACCACCTATGCACCGCTGAACCGCTGGGGTGCCGGTGAGACGAAGAACGGCGCTCCCAAACAGGTCGCCGTGCTCGGACTCGGCGGACTCGGCCACATGGGTGTCCAGATCGCCGCGGCCATGGGCGCGCAAGTCACCGTGCTCTCGCGCACTCTGCGCAAGGAAGACGATGCGCTCGCTCTGGGCGCGACGCGGATGCTCGCGACCACCGAGGAGGACTTCTTTACCGACCACGCCGGCGAGTTCGACCTCATCCTCAACACGATCAGCGCCGACATCCCCGTCAACCACTACCTGAGGCTGCTGGGGCCCCGCGGGGTCATGGCCGTCGTCGGCCTCCCGCCGGAGAAGCAGGAGTTCTCCTTCGGCGCCGTCATCGGCGGGGCCAAGGCGATCGCCGGATCGAACATCGGCGGCATCGCCGAGACCCAGGAGATGCTCGACTTCTGCGCCGAACACGGCATCGCCGCGCAGATCGAGACGATCCCCGTCACCGAGGCGGACGCCGCCTACGACCGAGTCGTGGCCGGAGACGTGCGCTTCCGCGTCGTCATCGACACCGCGAGCTTCGACGACGTCGAGGCCATCGCCTGATCCGTCTCCGCTGACATGCTTCGGCTGCGAGAGGCCGGGCGTGAGACCGCAATGGTCGGGGTGATTCCCGCAATCGATGCGGGAATCCCTCGACCCACATGCGGCAGGCGGGCACAATGAGACCGGGCCGAGGGACAGGGGAACGATGACGGGTGCGAGGCGACAGCTGCGGACGGTGCCCTTGGCGCTGCTCATCCTCTACACGATCTTCATCGGCCTCGTCACGCTCACACCCAACCAGTTGGACACCGGTCCCGGCTCGTTCATCGCCGGACTGCTCGAGTTCCTCGCCTCCCACCGAGCGACCGCGTGGATCGACTACGTCATCCTCGAGAAGCTCGCGAATGTCGGCATGTTCATCCCCTTCGGCCTGCTTGTCGCCCTCCAGTGCGGACCTCACCGCTGGTGGGTCGGCTGGGTCGCGGGCATCGCCTTCACCTGCCTCATCGAGGGCACGCAGGCGACCCTGCTCTCACCTACGCGTTACGCCACGATCAGCGACCTCGTGACGAACAGCCTCGGCGCCGGCATCGGAGCGGTGGCCGGTCTCATCGTGATGACGATCTGGCCGCCGAGGATGGACCGGATTCCCGTCGACCATGAGGTCCGGTGAGGGATCCTGGGGTTCGGTGAGAGCCGGGCCATATCCGCATCTGAGGATGTGCCCAGGATTCGGTCGTAGATTTGGCGGTGATGACCGATCGTGATCAGCGCACAGTCGGTGCGCCGCTGGCCCTTCTCGTTCTCTACACCCTCTTCATCGCCGCCATCACGCTGACCCCGCAGCAGATGGGCACCGGCCCGGACACTCTCATCGGGCACGCACTCGACCTCTTCGCCGCTCACCGGGAGACCGCCTGGCTGACCTATGAACGGGTCGAGAAGCTCGGCAATGTGGCGATGTTCATTCCCTTCGGCTTCCTCGCCGCGCTGCACTTCGGGCGCCGACGGTGGTGGCTCGGATTTCTCGTCGGCGCGGGTTTCAGCGCCGGCATCGAGATCTTCCAAGGCACTGTGCTCACACAGACTCGCTTCGCCACGCTCAGCGACCTCGTCACGAACACTCTCGGCGCCGGCATCGGCGCGCTCCTCGGCCTGTGCTGCCTGGCCGCATGGCCGAAACGGTCGACGAGGAGAGACTCCGAAAACGAGCTCGCGCTGGTGTAGGTCCGATTACGACAGTCCCGGGCGCCGATCTCCCAGCCCTCAGCGGTGCTCAGGCTCTTCGAGGGCCGCGATGCACCGGCCGAGCGCCTCGGTGACCATCGTCCGAGTCTCATCGTCGAGCGGTGAGACCATGCGGGCCGTGACCACTTCGACGCGGGAGACGGCCTGATCGAGCACCTCAACGCCGGCCGAGGTGAGACGTGTGGGCAGGACGCGACCGGAGTCGGCCGTGGCCGGCCTCGTGATCAGTCCCCGTTCCTGCAGTCCGCGCAGCAGCGTATTCATCGTCTGCCGGGTGACGAAGGCGCCGCGCGCGAGCTCGGAATTCGACGCTCCCGGCCGCCTGCGCAGCTGTTCGAGGCAGTTGTACTGAGGGGTGGTCAGCTCCAGCGGCCGCAGCGTCTCGTCCATCGTCGACCGCAGCGCCGTCTGCAGATGCTTGAGCTGATAGCCCAGCAGCGACTCGAGTTCCACCGGCCCATCCCCGGTTCCTGCAGTGTGATCCTTCGACCCTTGACTCATGTAAGTATTCTGACATACATTCGTTTATGTCAGAATACTGACATTGAATGATGAGGGGATTCACGTCGGGTGGCGGGGTCCCGGAAGAGAAGGAGAGCAACATGGATGCCTCAGGCACCGCACCGCAGGTCGACTCAGTCAGTGGTCCGGACTTCATCGCCTTGCAGGTCCGCGACGTGGAAGCGTCCGCGCAGTTCTACGAAACCAGGCTCGGACTCACCCGTGCTCCGGCCGCCCCGCCCGGAGCGGTCGTGTTCACGACCTCACCGATCCCCTTCGCCGTGCGCGAGCCGCTGCCCGGCGTCGACCTCGACTCCGGTGACCGTCCGGGAAACGGGGTGGCGCTGTGGCTGAGGTGCGATGATGCGCAGGCACTGCACGATTCCCTCGCCGAGGCGGGGGTGGAGATCCTCCGGGCGCCCGCTCCCAGCCCCTTCGGGCTGACCTTCGCGATCGCCGATCCCGACGGCTATGCGGTGACGTTCCACGACGCGGGGTGATCAGCGCAGCGAATCGACGATCTTCGCGATCCGGCGATCACGGGTCTCCTCGGCCTTTGCCGAGGTCACCTGCCGCACATGCTCCTTGCGCTTCGACGGAGCGAGCGCATCGAAAGCCGCGCGGACATCGGCGGCGGCGAGAGCCTCGGCGAGGGAATCGGGAACCGGGGTCTCCCGGTTCGAGGTGTCGTGCGTGAGCGTCACCTCGTGGGTCTCACCGCCGGCGACGCCGATCTTCTCCCGGTGCTCCTTGGCCAGCGGGAGCAGATACTTCCCACCCATCACCGCGGTCGTCGACGGATAGGAATAGCCTGCGATCGTGACGATGACCGGAACCCGCTTGCCCACGCCGAAGCCGAGCACGATGTCCTCGGGAACCTCGATGCCGACATTGTTGCCGAGTGTCAGGAGTTCAGTGGTGAACGTGACCATGGGGCCTCCTCGGTGAGCGGTCGTTCACGCCTGAGCGTAGGCCGATCAGTCCTCGTCGACAAGGTCGGGATCGGATTCGGCGGTCGAGAAGGTCGGCCACCAGCAGCGCACCCGCTTCGCGTAGTCGCGGTATTCGTCACCGAAGCGCTCCAGCAGGTCGGTCTCCTCGTGCGGGCGGATGAGCCAGTTCCACAGCAGTGAGCCGATGAGCGCGTACACGACGACGAGCCACGAACCGATGAGCAGACCCATCGCCACACCCTGGACGATGCCGGCGATGGCCATCGGGTTGCGGACGAAGGCGTAGGGTCCGCGGGCGACGAGGTGATGGGCCATCTGCGAGGGCAGCGGGGTGCCGGAGCCGAAGTTCGCGATCGCCCGCGCCGACCACACGCCGATGACGCTGGAGACGGCGAGCAGGGCGAAGCCGACGACGACCAGGAGGATCGGGAACTTGTAGGCGAGGTTCCACCGGTCTTCGAAGGCATTGATGATGACCGGGATGATGATGAGGAAGACGCCCCAGAAGACGACGATCTGAACCGTGGTGTGCACGAGCAGGCGGGAACGCACCCGCGTGTGGGAGCTGTGGAACGCAAAAGGCCCGATGAGGAGCTTCTCGGAGGGAATGCGGCCGACGATCATGAGCACCCCGGCAAGCAGGCTGCCGAGCGCGGCGAGGATCATGAGTACGGCACCGAGTCCCGCCTCGGTGGTGGCGGTGGCATAGATGACCATGGTCAGCGCCACGAGCACGGTCCAGCCGGTGGCGATCCACACCGCCCAGCGGACGTTGAGCGCGGCGAGGGCGGAGGCGATGACGAAGAGCGGGATGTCGACGATCGCGATCAGCAGCGGATTGATGCCGCCGAGCATCGCTGTCGCCACTCCGGGGATCATCGCGGTGCCCAGCCACCACGCCGCTCCGGCGAGGGCCTGGAGGGCGAAGTACATGCGGCCGTGGAAGATGCGCAGTCGTTTCTTCGGTTTGTTCACTTCGGTGAGATGTCGATTCATGTGTGCACCGTCCCGCGGATGCAGACGGACGTGGCTCCGCCGACCCAGATCTCGTCGTCTTCGGCCGTGATGGAGACGACTCCGGAACGACCGAGGGCGGTTCCCTGGGTTGCGGTGTAGCTGTTCGGGGCGAGGTTCTCACCGATGAGCCATTGGGCGACGGAGGCGTTGAGGCTGCCGGTCACCGGATCCTCGGCGACGCCGACTCCGGGCACGAAGGCGCGGATCTCGTACTCGTGCTCCGACCCTTCCGGGTGGGCGCCGAGGACGCCGAGCTTCGCATCGGGAATCGCCGAGAAGTCGGGGGTCAGCGCGAGCACCTTCTCGGCGCCGGCCAGCCGCACGGCCGCCCAGCCGGGGCCGTTGTCGGCCCACTGGTGTCCGAGGATCTCGGAGCGGTCGACGCCGAGGGCGACCGCGATCTGATCGACGTACGCGTCGTCGAGCGGACCCGAGCGGAGGCGATCGGGGGCGGCGAAGGCGAGGGCTTCGGAGGGTTCAGCGGCGGGGTCGGTCAGGCCGCCTCGGCGAGGGGTTCTGCGGATGTCGACGAGCCCGGCACCGCATTCCTGGACGATGCGGTCCTCGTGCTTCGGGGCGCCTCCGGCGTCGAGCCAGGCCGCGGCAGAACCGAGGGTGGGGTGGCCGGCGAAGGGCAGCTCCCGGTGCGGGGTGAAGATGCGCAGGCGGTAGTCGGCCGCGGGGTCGTCGGGCGGGAGGACGAAGGTGGTCTCGGACAGGTTCGTCCAGTTCGCGATGCGAGCCATCTGCGACTCATCGAGGCCATCGGCATCGACGATGACCGCGACGGGGTTGCCCTGGAAGGGCACGGCAGAGAAGACATCGACCTGGGCGAATCGGCGGTGCTGTGACAATGACACTCCTTCGCAAGATGCGGACCACGCGGCGAGCGGGGGATTGCGCGGGCGCTTCTCACAGTGTAAAGGCCCAGGCCGGAGCGTTCGTGGATTGGCCCCCGGCGGCGCGGGGGTGTCAGCTGCGGAGGGCGGGACGGTCGACTCGGCGGGCAGGGTGATTGCATAATGAGGCATGCTCTCAGGTGACACTGCGCGGGCACGGGATCTGCGCATCGCAATGCTCGGCGGCGGGTTCATGGGCCGTGTCCACAGTCGTGCCGCACGCTCGGCCGGAGCCGTGCTCGACTCCGTCGCATCGTCTCGGCCGGACCGATCGGCACAGGCGGCGGCCGAGTTGGGGTTCGAGACCTCGACTTCGTCCGACGAACTTCTTGGTCGCACCTTCGATGCGGTCCACATCTGCACTCCCAATGACCTCCACGCCGCGCAGTCCCTGCAGGCGCTGGACGCGGGATCGAACATCATCTGCGAGAAGCCCTTGGCCACTGATTCGGCTCCTGCGCGTGCCGTGCTGGCCCGCGCCGACGAAGCTGGTCTGCTTGGGACCGTTCCGTTCGTCTACCGCTACCACCCGATGGTGCGGGAAGCCCGCGCCCGGTTCCGCGAGGGCCAGGCCGGAACGCTGCTGACCGTCGACGCCGGATACCTCCAGGACTGGCTGCTCGGAGCCGGCGACGAGAACTGGCGCGTCGAATCAGGGCGCGGCGGCCCCTCGCGGGCATTCGCCGATATCGGTTCCCACCTCGTCGACCTCATCGAGTTCATCGTCGACGACCGGATATCGTCCCTGGTGGCGACGACGAGAACCGTTCACCCTCGCCGAGGCGGCACCGCGGTGACCACGGAGGACACCGTGGCCGTGACGATCGAGTTCTCCGGCGGTGCCATCGGTTCCCTGTTGGTGTCCCAGCTGGCTCCCGGACGCAAGAACGGGTTGACCGTCGAGATCGCCGGCACCGAGGCGAGCATGCGCTTCGAGCAGGAGCGGCCCGAACAGCTGTGGTTCGGTCGGCGAGCCGACAGCCGCCTCCTCGTGCGCGACCCCGACTCTCTGTCCGCCGATGCCGCTCGCCTGTGCATGGTCCCGGCCGGGCACCCGCAGGGCTACCAGGATGCGTTCACCGCCTTCGTCGCCGACTCCTATGCCTACTTCGCCGGCGAGCCGCCCGAAGGTCTGCCGACGCTGCGAGACGGGGTGCGAGCCGTGCTTGTGACGGAGGCCGTGCTCCGGTCGGTGCGGCAACGCTCCTGGGTCGACGTCGAGTAGCTGTCAGTCTGGGCGTCCCGACCTCCCGAACCATGGGCGCACCGACTTTCCGAACCATGGGCGCCGCGACCTCCCGAATCGCTGAGGAGGTCCTGAGGATCCCGCTCAGGAGCGATTCGTACACTGGGCCGCTATGGACTTCAAGCAGGCAACGGCGACGTGGTGGGACGCCATCACCTCGGGCTTCGGGCGGCAGGACGGACTCGAGCTCGACCTCCTCGGGCTCGTGCTCGTCATCGGGATTCCGCTGGTCGTGACCGTGACTCCGGGGATCTGGAGGTTCTTCGGGCTGTTCGTGACCTTCGTCCACGAACTCGGTCACGCATTCGCCGCCCTCATGACGGGACGCGTGGTCAAAGGGATTTCGCTGAACTTCGACCATTCGGGGCAGATGAACTCCTTCGGCCGGGTCGGCTTCTCCGCTACGTGGGCGGGGTTCTGGGGATATCCGGCCCCGGGCGTGCTCGGACTCGTCCTGGCCACCTCGGCGGTCTTCGGTTGGGCCCCCTTGGCCCTGTCGATGGGCGCGCTGATCCTCTTGGTCGCGCTCATCTTCATCCGAAACTTCGCGGGCGCGGTCATCGCCGTGATCACGGCGATCGCGGCGCAGCTCGTCGTCGTGTTCCTGCCTCTGGAATGGATCTCGGTTTTCGTCGCCGCACTCGGCACGGCGCTGACGATCGGGTCCCTCAAGGATCTCCTCAAGGTCATCCGCGTCCACACTCGCAGGCGCCGTGTGCAGCAGTCCGATGCCTATATCCTCGCGCAGGGCTCGGCTCTGCCCGCCGGTGCCTGGCTGACGCTGTTTGCGCTCGTCATCATCGTCTGCGCGCTCGCCACCGCGCGGGTGCTGTGCACGGCGGTGTCTGTCGGCGCGGTGTGATTGTGCGTCAGTGCCGGGTGGCAGAATCGGAGTATGGCCCCACTTCCGAACTACTCCGCGATCCTCTTCGACTGTGATGGAGTCCTCGTCGACTCCGAAACCATCACGAACGGTGTCCTCCACCAGATGCTGCAGGAGCTCGGTTGGCAGCTGAGCGCCGACGAATGCATTGCGCGCTTCGTCGGCAAGATGCTCCGCGACGAGGCTGATGTCATCGAAGAGCACACCGGATTCCGCATCGACGGGGACTGGATGACCGAGTTCCGGCGGCGGCGCAATGCCCAGCTCGAGGCCTCTCTCCAGGCAATTCCGGGAGTCGTCGATGCCGTTGAGCGCGTTGCCGAGATCTACCAGGGCAGGATCGCCTGCGCGTCGGGAGCGGATCGTCCGAAGATCGAGCTGCAGCTGCGCAAGATCGGCCTCTTCGATGCCTTCGAGGGTCGGATCTTCTCCGGCATGGAGCAGCCGAATTCGAAGCCCGCCCCCGACGTCTATCTCGCGGCGGCCGCTTCCCTGGGCATCGACCCCGCCGAGGCGGCCGTGATCGAAGATTCCCCCACCGGGGTGATCGCCGGCGCTGCGGCCGGATCCCATGTGCTCGGGTTCTGCCCGGATTCCCCGGTTCATCAGAGTGCGGACACGCTGTTGGCTGCGGGTGCTGCCGAGACATTCAGCGTGATGGGGCAGCTGCCCGGTCTGCTGGCTGAATAAGTGCCTGGCTCGTGCGGGTGGCTCTTGGCCGGAGACAAGAGTGCTTCATCAAAGAACAGCAAAAATCATTGAACATTAGAAAGAAACTTTTTGTAATCGAACTGTGACATTCAATTCTTCTCTTTGGATGTAGAATAGACACAAGGCATTCACATCGACGTGAAAGGCGGCGAGACCGATGAAGGATCCTCAGGATCCGGGCGACAGCGGTCTCGAGCATGCCTCGAATGAACCAGTCTCCGGTTCGCCCGAGACTTCGGCCGACCCCGCTTCGTCGCCTCAGGTGCCTCTGGTCGGTCCCGACTCACCCCGTCGTCTCGACGTCGACCCTGATTCGCCGATGGCTGTGGTCGTCAGCCTGACTCACTTGAGTACGGGCGTTCGTCTCGCTGAGCTCCAAGCCGTTGCCGGGCTGTTCCTGTCCGATGCGCTCGAGAAGCTCCGCTATGCCTTCGGCGACGAGATCTACTACCACGCGACATTCACCGAGACAGTCGGCCGCTTCATCACGGCACGTGATGGGCTGCTGCCCGAAAGGGATGACTTCGTGGACCCCTGGACGTCCACCGGTTTCGTCCTCGAGGGCCGCCCTCTCGACGAGTCTGATGACGCCGCCGCCTCCGCAGGTGCTGCCGCCGACGATGGCGCCGAGGCGGACGATGCTTCCGATCGTGGCGCCGATGTCGCTGCCGCCGATGCCGCTGAAACGGGCGCCGATGAAAGCGCCGATGATGTTTCCGCAACCGAGGAGAGCATCGTCGATCAGTCGCAGCCTCCGTCGGCGAGTTCGCTTCCGAACTTCCCCAAGTTCGGGTTGCACAAGTCCTTCAACAGCTGGGTCCACGACCTCGCCACGCGCGAGGAGATCGCCGAGCTGACCACGGTCCTCGGCTCGTCGAGCGACGGTGCCTACAACGAGATCACGAACGCCGTCACACTGGCATTCGGACTGCCGAAGTTCCTGCAGCGCTGCCTGGCCGGTGAGTTCACGATCGAGCACGTGCTTGCAGCGACCCGTGCCATCAAAGATGTCGCATTCGAGTATCTGCCGCGCCTTGATGCCTACCTGGGTGACCGCCGTGCCGATATCACCCTGGAGACCTTCAGGAAGTCGCTGAATCTCAAGATCGCGGCGATCGTGCCGGTCGACGACAGAACCGAACTGGCCGAGAAGCGCCGCCGAGTCGACATTATGACCTACCCCGACGGCACCGCCTCGGTGACTCTGTCCGGACCCGCTGTGGAACTCAATGCTTTCTACCTGCGCATCGAGGCATTCGCCCGAGCGATCCGCAACGGCAACATCTCGGCACTCACCGATGAGAACATCGCCGGCCTCGAAGTCGCCGATCAGGACAGCATCGCCGCTTTCATGTTCGATATCGCCACTCGGGCAACCCCGCAGATGACCATCGCCGTGACGACCCACGACACCGCAACCGGTGAGACCACCACCAAGGAAGTCGCGCTCGAGACCGCCGACGACGCGGACCCCGCAGCCCCGATCACTGCAGCCGCGGTCGACCGCACCGCGCAGGCGGCGCAGCGTGAAGCCGAAGAGGTGGCGGGCACCGGCGCCGACGTGGAGACCACCATCAAACTCGTCATGCCCACCCACGGACAGTGGGTCCGAGAGCAGGCCAAGGTGATGGTGACGGTTCCGTATCTCACCGCGGTGGGAAAGTCGGAGCTGCCGGGAACATTCTCGGACGGCACACCGGTGCCGCCCGACGCGGCACGGGCACTCGCAGGTGAGAGCCCCACTTGGCACCGGATCCTCACCGATCCCGCTACCGGGACGCCGATCGATGCTCGCTCACGCAGTTACCACATCCCTGCGGACGTGCGCGCGCCCTTGGTCGGCAAATGGCAGTCCTGTTCTGCTCCGGGCTGCACTCGCAGGGCAGAGACTTCGGAAGTCGACCACATCATCCCCTTCGACCATGCCGATCCGGCCCGGGGCGGTCAGACGACGTTCGAGAACCTCCACCCGCTGTGCAAACCCGACCACCAGGCGAAGACCGACCGCCGGTTCTCGGTCCGAATGACCGAGGACGGGGCGGTGGAGTATTCCTTCACTCGTGGTGTCGTCGCACGAATGTATCCGCCGGACAACCCGATCAACGCCGAGCATGCCCGTCAGGTGGAGAACTATGACTACCTGCCGAATCTGCTTGAACAGCGGAACCCCGGCACCACGGAACGGCTTCGCGACAACGGCCAACCGGGTCCAGCGGCACGGCTCGAGAACTCGGGGCCATCCCGCCGATCCAAGCTCGAAGACTCCGGACGAGGGGTCCAGTGTGTCCCGACGGCTGGGGCAGGGGGAGTCTCGAGTACCGAAACCGACGAGGCGCCTCGCCGGTCGCAGAAGTCGAAGCCCGGCCGAGGAGTGGAGTGGAACAACTACTGGGACTCCGGGGATCCGCCACCGTTCTGACGGCAGCCGGGCTATGACGGCAGCCTGGTGACACAAGAGGCCCCGGCCGCGCGCCTTCGCAGACGGCGACCGGGGTCCAAACGGTCTTTCCGGTTCCAGCTCTCGTCCTCGCGTCCGACGTCAGTTTCCGTCCTCGGCGATGAGGCGGCGGACGTCGTCCTGGCTGCGGACCTCACCTTTCTGCGCGGCGTCGATGACCTTCTCGTGCTGCTGTTCGGTGACGACCGGAACCTCTTCTCCGTTGCAGTCGATGATCTTTCCGTCCTTGACGGTGTCGCCCTCCGTGAGGATCGCCTCGTTGTCGATGAGGCGCTGCAGCTCTTCCTTGCGGATGACTCGCCCTGTGCCGGCCACGAAGACCGACCGGTCCGAACGATCCTTCGTCTTCACGCCGATGTGGTTGAAGACGAGGTTGAGCAGCACTGCCATGAGGGTGGCCGACGAGATTCCCGAGTGGAGGATGATGCCGACCCAATTCGGGAAGGCGTTGTAGAAATCGGGCTCGACGACCGGGATGATGCCGAAGGCCAGCGAGACCGCCACGATGATCATATTGAGGTTGCCCTCGTACTCAACCTTCGACAGCGTGCGGATGCCCGACGCGGCGACCGTGCCGAACAGGACGATTCCCGCTCCGCCGAGTACCGGAGTCGGAACGGCGGCAACGACTCCGCCCATCACGGGCAGCAGGCCGAGAACCACGAGGATCGCACCACCGGCTGTGACGACGAAGCGTGACTTCACGCCCGTGATGGCGACCAGTCCGACGTTCTGTGCGAATGCCGACTGAGTGAAGGAGTTGAAGACCGGCGACACTGCCGATGACAGCATGTCGGCGCGCAGACCCGAAGCGATGCGCTTGGAATCGACCTTCGTGTCGACGATCTCTCCGACGGCGATGATGTCCGCAGTCGTCTCGGCGAAGGTGACGATGATGACGATGAACATCGAAATGATCGCTGCGGCCGAGAAAGTCGGCATACCGAAGGCGAACGGCTCAGGGAACGCGAAGACGCCGCGATCGAGCACATGGGAGAAATCTGCCCAGCCGAAGATGAGGCAGCCGATCGTGCCGACGACGATGGCCAGCAGAATCGACAGGCGGGAGATCACGGCGACGGGAATTCGGCTGAGGATGAGCACGATGGCCAGCGTGGCAACGGCGATGAGGATATTGCGCATGCTGCCGTAGTCAGCGGCCTCGGCGTCCCCACCCATGGCCCAACCCGCGGCGACCGGCATGAGTGACAGACCGATCGTGGTGATGACGGTGCCGGTGACCACCGGCGGGAAGAACTTCACGATGAGCGCAAATGCCGGGGCCACGATCAATCCGATCACCGAGGCGACCAGCACCGAACCGAAGACCGCAGGCAGGCCATCGCCACCGGCCAGAATCGATGTCATCGTCGCCACGCCGGCGAACGACACGCCCTGGACCAGCGGGAGCTGCGAGCCGAAGAACGGCACACCGACCGACTGCAGGATAGTTGCCAGACCGCCCATGAACAGACAGGAGGCGATGAGGAGGCTGATGCCGTTGCCGTCGAGGCCGGCCGCATTGCCGATGATGAGGGGGACCGCGATGATTCCGCCGTACATGGTGAGCACGTGCTGCAGCCCGTAGGCGAAGGAGCTGCCGACGGAAAGTCGTTCGTCCTCCGGGCGGGCCTGCTTGCCCTTGACCGCGGTCTTGCGGTCGCCGCTGGGTGATTGATGGGATACCGACATTTATCTCTCCATTGAGTACGTCCTCGGGGGCGAAGACCTCACTGTGACTGACCGACCTCAGTGGCCGGTGTAGCGTGCGAGCGGGCATCGATTCGACCGAGGGATCGGTTGCATAATTCCGTTATGCGAAAGGAAATTTCCTTATCGTAAAACTCTAAAGGAATACCATTTGGCCCGCAAGCCATTTTAGTGACCCGTGGCACATGCTAGAGTTCACGGCAGTCGTGTACTCATCCCTCGACAATCTACTGATCGTTCGCTCAGCTCGATGGTCTTGGGCCATCGTACCGCTTCACCGACCAGTGGGTACAGCCGAAGATCCCCGATGGGATACCGACCGGCGGAGCAGCAGACGCCGGAAAACCTGAGCTGGTGGCGTCGGCCCCAGTTCTGTCGCCACTGACCGATGGTGCGCGCTCGACGCGCACGGTTCAAGAGTGAAAGGCGACACGATGACCGACAGCAATGGAACCGGCACACCGTCCGGCGAGAACCCTTCGACAGACCGACTGTGGCTCCGTGATCCGCTGGCCGTCCACCTCGGCGCCGGTGTCGATCCGAACCGGGCGGCGCGGGGAATCGTCGTCGATCGGGCCACGGGAACTATCGTGGAACTCGTCCCCGCTGGGGGCGAACCCACGGCATACGGAGCCGAGCGGACCCCCGGGGCCGAACGGACCCCCGGGGCCGGCGGGACCGCTGGTGACGCGGCTGCCCTCGACATCGTCGACGCCTCAGCGCACGTCATCACACCAGGTCTGATCAATACTCATCACCACTTCTATCAGACGCTGACCCGGGCGTGGGCGCCTGTCGCAGACCTGCCGCTGTTCGGGTGGCTGCAGAACCTCTACCCGGTGTGGGCCAGGCTGACCCCGCGTGCGCTCGAACTCGCCACGACCGTGGCGATGGCCGAACTCCTCGAATCCGGCTGCACGACCGCGGCCGACCACCACTACCTGTTCCCGACCGGCATGGACGTAGCCATCGACATCCAGGTCGACGTCGTCCGGAGACTCGGCATGCGTGCCATGCTCACCCGCGGATCGATGTCCCTGGGCGAGGAGGACGGCGGACTGCCCCCGCAGCAGACAGTCCAGGATGCAGACGTCATCCTCGACGATTCCCGCCGACTCGTCGAGACCTACCACCAGCGTGGACCCGGCGCTCAGATCCAGATCGGCTTCGCCCCGTGCTCCCCGTTCTCCGTGACCACCGAGCTCATGCGCGAGTCCGCCGCACTCGCGCATGAACTCGATGTCCGCCTCCACACCCACCTGGCCGAGACCATCGACGAAGAGGACTTCTGCCGCGAAACCTTCGGCCTGCGCACCGTCGACTACCTCGAATCCGTCGGCTGGCTGGGGGAGCGGACCTGGTTGGCGCACGGTGTGCACTTCGACGATTCGGAGATCGACCGCCTCGGCGCCGCCGGCGTTTCCGTCGCCCACTGTCCGACCTCGAACATGCGGCTGGCCTCGGGAATCGCCCGCGCCGTCGAACTCGAGGACGCCGGGGTCAACGTCGGACTCGGCGTCGACGGATCCGCGTCGAACGACGCCTCGAACCTCATCCGGGAGGTCCGGCAGGCTCTCTACATCCAACGACTGCGCTACGGCGCCGAGGCTGTCACCTGCGATCGTGTCCTCGACTGGGCGACGAAGGGGTCGGCTGCGGCTCTCGGCCGCGACGACCTCGGCACCATCGCCGTCGGCAAGCAGGCCGACCTCGCGATGTTCCGCCTCGACGGTCTCGCATTCTCCGGTTCGCATGACCCGATCCCCGCGCTCGTCCTCTGCGGCGCGGAGAAGGCCGACCGTGTGATGGTCGGCGGTCAGTGGCGGGTCGTCGACGGCCGCGCGATCGGCGCAGACGGACATGCCCTCGACAAGGAGGCCCTCATCGCCGCGCATCAGGAGGAGGCGCGCCGCCTCGTCGCGGGGTGAGGTCCGCGGCGGCTGAGTGGAAGTCGGCGGCCTCCTCGGCGGTCCCTCAGTCCTGAGGTCTGCGGAACACCTCGCGCAGGTGGTCGCCGGTGAGGAAGTCGCCGACGCCGATCATGACCAGGCTGAACACGATCTGCTCGGTGATCATCCAGACCGGATAGAGGCCGGGGATCGCGGCCATGACGAGGGTGATGACGGGGAAGATCTGGGTGAACAGGCGCAGGCGCTGGTACCCCCAGTAGAAGCCCTTGGTTGCGCGCCAGAAGAAGTAGAAGAGGGTCACGGTCATGCCGAGGACGACGAGGGTGCGCATCCACACGGCGAACGGCACCGGTTCGCCGGCCCTGGCGATGAGCACTGCGTAGACCACGGCTCCGAAGCCGAGCACGAGTTCGAACACGAGCAGCCAAGTGATCCACGCGAAGGCGCGTTTCGTCTTCGGCTGTTCGAGGCCGTCCGAGGGCACGACGATGCCGGCCTTCCTGCCGCCGGCGAGGCGGTCGATCTTCGCAAGCAGGTTCTCCATGGCCATGCCACCAGGCTAGCGGGATTGTCGGCTCCGGAGCCGATTTTCGGGGCCCCAGGACCCTGTGTGCGGGAACATCAATCGAAAGTTGGGGATGGAGTTCAATCCTGTGGGTCAGGAAACCGCGCCCGCGCGCTGATGAAATGGAAGCATGAAGAAGATATTCAACGCAGCGTTCACGTACATGATCCTCGGTGTCCTCTCGGGACTGTTCTACCGCGAGTTCACCAAGGCCAACGACTTCCCCTCCGGTGAGTTCACGCAGCTCGGGCTCGTCCACACGCACCTGCTCACTCTCGGCTTCATCGTCCTCCTCATCATCCTCGCCCTCGACAAGGTGTTCGGGCTCTCCGGCTCGAAGCTGTTCTCGTGGTTCTTCTGGCTCTACAACGTCGGCGTGGTCCTCACTGCGTCGATGATGGTCTGGCACGGCTCGCTCACCGTCCTCGGTGAAGAGTCGAATGCCATGATCGCCGGAATCGCCGGCCTCGGCCACATCGCCCTGTCCGTCAGCCTCGTCCTGTTCTTCCTCGCCCTGCGGAAGAAGGTCGTGGCCGACAAGGGTGCGGCCGATGAGGCCGTGTCCGCAGGTGCGGAGGCGACGTCGCTGTCGCGCTGACCGGCACACCGTCGCCGAGGCGGTTCCGCAGCGTCGCCGTCACACGATGATCGGCTGCTGGAGCTCGACGATCCATCCAGCTTGGTCGGAGTTGTCAGCGGTGTTGTCGTCACCGGTCTCGAGGTAGACCTCGCGGCACGGGCCGGCCAGGGAATATCCCTGACTGATGCACCACTCGGAGAGGTGCTGCCAGCTGGCGCCGATGCGGCTCATCGACCCCTCGTGGATGAGAGTCGCCGCAGTGCACGACTTCAGCTCTGTGACCTGCAGACTCTCAATCTCCTGAGCTGATTCCGTGCGATAGCCGCAGGTGACCTCGGTTCCGTGCCCGGCGTCGGAGTAGATGCCGACGCCGGCTGCGTGTCGAATCCCCGCCTCCGCGAGGCGGTCGGCAACACTGCCGAACAGCGGTCCGATCTCGGAAGTGTCGAATGGGGACTCGCCGAGAACGACCGTCTGTCCGAGGACTCTCTCGGCAGGCAGTTCTTTGATGATGCAGTCCGGGTAGTTCATGTCAGTCCCTCCAATGAGCGCCATGATTCTGTTGAGGCGCGGCAGCTGCGCCACCGTATAGCTGCGGTGTCCGGTGAACGGGTCGACCGAATCAGGAGCCAACAGATCCATCGACTCATAGTGGCGGAGCATGCGCACCGATACCTGCCCCAGCTGCGCGAATTCACCGATCCTCATGTGCTCTCCTCGATATCGTCATCGACAGTCCACCACCTGTCACGGTGTCAGGTTCAAGGTCAGCTCTCCGACTCATGAATGTCCACCCGTTGGGTGACAATGGAGCCATGAGCAGTGATTCCCAGGGCCGAGTGCGCATCCTCGCCATCGAGCACGAACGCGGTACCGGGCCCGAGCGGTTCGGGAAGTGGCTGGACGAAGCCGGCGCCGAGGTGGTGGTGACCCGGCCGTACCTCGGCGAGGTGATCCCGGAGCTCGGTGCGTTCGACGCCCTCATCGTCCTCGGCGGGTCCGCGGGACCCACCGAGGACGCGGAGAACCCCTGGTTCCCCGAGGTCCGTGACCTGCTTCGCCGATCGATCGGCGGGGAGTTCCCGAGCCTCAACATCTGCCTCGGCGGGGAGATGCTTGCCGTGACAGGCGATGCTCCGATCACCCGGCGGGCGCACCCGCAGATCGGGATCTACGAACTGGGTGCCACCTCGGCGGGGGAATCCGACCCTGTGTTCGGCCCACTGGTCGGCGGCGGGTCAACCGGTGCTGGGTCGACTGAAGGAGAGTCGCTGCCGTCCGTGCTCTTCCATCAGGAGGAGATGGCCCTGCCGACCGGAGCCGAACTCCTCATCACCGGCTCCGATGCCCCGGTCCAGGCCTTCCGCCTCGGAGAATTCGCGTGGGGCACTCAGTTCCATCCGGAAACCGATGCCACGCAGATCTCTCGGTGGCTGGACGGCAACGACCTGGCCCTGCCGGCCGGCAAGACCGAAGACTCGATCATTGCCGAGGTCGAAGCCCACGATGCCGCTCTCGTCGACAACGGGAGGCGGCTGGCTCGGTCATTCGTCGCATTTCTCGAAGGCCGACGTGAGGCCGAGGCGTCCAGACCGGATGCGCCCTTAAATATGTGAGAAGCATGTGAACAAGAGGCTTTATCTGAGCGAAAGCTGAAAATCAGCCTGGCGGTTGTTACGTTGATCACGGGAGCCGGTCCCGGACCAACCCTCCGGACGAAACGCAACTTCGCGCCCGCAGATATGACTTCACTACCCGAACATCTCGTCCAAGCCGCCACCGGGGCCGACCTCGCAGCCCAGGCCGACCTCGCCGCCGCCGGAGTCGACGAGGCCATCGAATCCTTCCTCGGTCCCGCGGCACAGGCCTTCAGCAGCATCGTCTTCTTCGAGCTCCAGGTCGGCTCGATCGGCATCCCGCTCATCGTCGTCTGGCTCATGGCCGCCGCCGTCTTCCTCACCGTCTACCTCCGCTTCCAACCGCTCACCGGACTCCGCTACTCCGTCGGCATCATCCGCGGTCGCTTCACCCGCAAGACCGACCCTGGCCAGGTCTCGAGCTTCCAAGCGCTCGCCACCGAGCTCTCGGGCACCGTCGGGTTGGGCAATATCGCAGGCGTGGCCGTAGCGATCACCATCGGCGGCCCCGGTGCCGCCCTGTGGATCATCATCTTCGGCTTCTTCGCCATGACCGTGAAGATGGCCGAGGCGACCCTCGGAGTGAAATACCGGCAGATCAACGAAGACGGCACCGTCTCCGGCGGTCCCATGTACTACCTGCGGTCCGGGCTGGCCGAGATCGGTCGACCCAAGCTGGGGAAGTTCCTCGCCGGGTTCTATGCACTCACTGCCGTGCTCGGCGTCATCGGCGCCGGCAATCTGTTCCAGGCGAACCAGGCGGCCGCGATCATCGTTCAGGCCACCGGCAGCGACGACAGCTTCTTCGCCGACAAGCTCTGGCTCATCGGCGCGATCATCGCCGCCCTCACCGCTCTGGTCATCCTCGGCGGGATCAAGAAGATCGGACAGTGGACGTCGAAGCTGACTCCGCTCATGGCGATCCTCTACTTCGTCTCGATCATCGTCATCCTCACCCTCAACGCCGGGCAGATCCCACACGCCTTCGCGCTCATGTTCACCGGAGCCTTCAGCTCCAGCGGAGTCGCCGGTGGCGCCGTGGGTGTGGCGATCGTCGGCATCCAGCGTGCGCTGTTCTCCAACGCCGCCGGAATCGGCTCGGCAGGCATGGCCCACGCCGCCTCGAAGACGACGAAGCCGGCCACCGAAGGATTCGTGGCGATGTGGGAGCCGCTCATCGACTCCGTCATCATCTGCACCCTGACCTCGCTGGCCATCATCACCACCGGCCTCTACACCGAAAGCACCGAGGACGGAATCGGCCTGACCGCGCAGGCCTTCGGCGCGGTGTCGAGCTGGTTCCCCTACCTGCTCACGATCGCCGTCGTGCTCTTCGCCTTCTCGACGATCCTCGCCTACGGCTATTACGGGCAGCAGGCGCTGGGGTACCTGACGAAGAACTCGAAGGCCGCTGACAAGGCGTACCAGATCTTCTGGATCCTCGCCGTCATCGTCGGTGCTTCGATGTCGCTGGACTCGGTCATCGCCTTCTCCGACGCGATCTTCTTCCTCATGGCCTTCCCAAACCTGCTCGGCATCTACTTCCTTGCCCGCATCCTCCGCCTCGAGATCCTGCGGCTGCGTACGAAGATCGACGCCGGTGTGATGAAGGAGATCACCCCTGTCGAGCTCCAAGTCGGAATGGGCGATCACGAACCCACGCCGGAGCAGATCAGGGCAGCCGAGGCGGGACGCAGGCGCAAACGCGACAAGCTGCGCGACGTCCGGGACACCCTGCGTCGGAAGAAGCTGGAACGCAAGAAGGCCGCGGACTGAGTCCGCGGCCTTCGGGCCTTTCCGTCTGAGCTGAGCCCGACCCCATCGGGTGGTTCCTCTCCACGGTGAAGGAGGACCGCCTCGGTGGGGGCAGGTCAGTCTTCGGCCTTCTTGAGTTTCTGATCGGTGTTCGTGTAGGCGATCGAATCAGCAGTGGATCCGACGAGCCCCATCGTCACACGCAGCAGACCGGGTTCGACGTCGTCCATAGGCGGAGGGGTCTCCGGCCCGAGGGTGAGCGACTTTCCGTCCTTCGTCGTGGCGGTGATCGACCCGATGTAGACAGTGACATCGCCACTGAGCGTCATCGTGTCGGCCTTCGTCACCAGCCCGTATTCCTCGTCCGGTGGTTTCACGGTGAGTGAGAAGCCGGTGATCTTGATCTCATCGGCTTGGATCTTCAGCACGACGATGGACCCGCCGTCAGCGGTGGGCACCGAGACGAACGAGATTCCCTTGAGGCCCTTGAACGACAGGCCCTCAGAGCCCATGGCGGCCGGAGTCTTCGTGAAGATCGGCGCCTTCGTGTCCATCTGTGCATCGGACGGGAACTCGCCGTTGCCCTCTTCCGAATCTTCATCCTCGGTCGGGTCGTCGCTGGGCTCATCGAGTCCCAGACCACCCGGGTCCGTGGGCTCGTCGGAGGGTTCCTCGGTCGGCCCATCGCTCGGCTCATCCGTGGGACCCGGCGCGGGCAGCGACGGGTCCGACGTCGGCGGATCGCTGGGCTTCACCGGCATTCCGGGCGACAGGCTACCCGCGGGTGCGGGGTCCTGGTCCTCTGACTTGGCGGAATCATCGTCATCGCAGGTGCCCACGAGTGAGCACAGCGGTGACGAGTGGGCGGCTGCAACCGAACCCGCCCCGAGAGTCGTCGGGAGGATCAGGACAGCTGCCGCGAGGATTGAGGCCGTGCGGCGGCTGGGCACCCTCATGCAGTCTCCCCCTCAGCGGCTTCGGACTCCTTCGGCCCGCGCGGTCCCATCCATGCGACCACGAGGATCGCACCGATGGTGGACAGCAGCATGCCGATGATGAACCCGCCGAGGTTCACTCCGATGAGTGAGTAGACTGCGAGGACGAGGCCGATGATCCCGTAGAACACATGGTGCGTCGGCCGGAAGATCGACAGCAGAGCGAGGACGACGATGGCGATCGGAACGACCGTCGCCTGCAGTCCCTCGATGCCGAATTGGATCTGCATGTTGCCGAGGTCCAGCTGGCCGGAGAAGAACAGTTCGATTCCCCCGAGGACGGCCATCACACCTCCGATGAAGGGGCGCTGCCGACGCCAGTGCTTGAATCCCTGACGCTTCTCGGCGTCTTCGGTCATCTCGGCTCCCTCGCTGGGGTCGGCCTCCCCCGCCTCCGGCGTCGGGACGGCGAATTCCGCCGTCTCGACGCCGGATTCGGAGGAGCCGCTCTGCTCTTCGGCGCGTCGGCTCCGACGGGACAGCGCAAGCAGGCTCGTCTTCTGCACGGTTGCCTCCTGTTCGGCGGCCTCCCGTTCATCGGTCGGCTGCCCGTTGGCTGCTGAGTCCCTCATCAGTCGCACTGCTCAGATCCGTCGGTGAGCTTCAGCGACATGTCCTTGAGCGTGAAGACCGAGGCCGTGGTCGACCAGGAGTCCTGCTTGAGGTCCTTGATGGAGATGGTGTCGGAGTCCTGGGCGAAGTCGCCCTTGCTTCCCTTGGCCTTCGTGTTGACGTCGGAGGCATCGACGCCGATGCGGATGTTCTCGAACTCCGCGTCTCCCTTGAGGCCGGTCATGCCGATCTGCAGATCCTTCGCCGAGGCGGGGGTGCCCTTTCCGCCCGCCTTGATGAGGACGCCGACCTTGCCCAGAGGAGTCTCCTGGACGGCCGACTGGCAGAGGTTCTCCAGGGTCGCATCCTTGATGTTCGCGGTGACGACGGGGTGCTTGCCGCCCTCGGCGTCCTTGGCGACTCCGCTGTACTGGGAGAACCCGGTTCCCTCGAGCTGCGACGAGGAGATCTTGAACTGTGTGCCGGAGATGGCGAACGAGACCGGGACTGCACCCTGGGCCACCCCGCCCATGAGCATCGCTGAGACGACGCCTGTGGGAATCGCGACCATGGCGATGCGACCGGCGTGAGATGAGACGAGCCTGCGGATGAGGCTGGGATTGCGGAACTTCATTGATCCTCCTTGACCACCGACAGCACGGTCGGCATCAGCGTGTGATGTAAGTTACTACGGGGTGTTACCCGACAGTATCGCGGGTGAAGTTTGAGCGTCAACATCTTTTGTCGACGGCATCCTCGCGGGGCAGGGATCGGGTGGCCGTGCGCCGGTGGGCAAAGCCTACCTGTCAGCTCCGATTGTGCGACATCATTCCAGATCAGATGATGTGTTCGGGGTTTTCGAGGCGACGGACGAAGCCGTCTTCGATGGCCCCGGAAATCAAGCCTGGATGATGCGAACCTCCCCGGGGCGGGTCGTGAACAAAACTTTCAAAACTCAGCTTTCAGGACTCAGCGGCGGATACCGGAGTCGGCGCGCTCAGCGCACCGGGGCATCGGGGCCGAGCGGAATGCCCAGACCCCACCACAGGAAGAACAGCAGGCTCCAGCTGATCGTCATGCCCACGGCCAACGGCAGCGTGTGCGAGGCGAGCGTGCCGATGCCGGCGTTCTTCTGATACTTCTGCATGAAGCCGAGCGCGAGGATGAAGTACGGACTCATCGGGGTGATGGCCGTCGACCCCGAGTCGGCGATGCGGAAGATCGCCTGCGAGGTCTCCGGCGGCACCTCGAGCAGCATGAGCAGCGGCACGATGACCGGGGCCATGATCGCCCACATCGCCGAACCGGAGGTGATGAGCACGTTGACGACGGAGAGCACGAGCAGGACGAGGATGAACACCACCCAGGTCGGCAGGCCGAGGCCGGTGAAGAGTTCGGACACGGACACCGAGACGAGCATGCCGATGTTCGTCCACTCGAAGTACTCGAGGAACTGGGCGATGGCGAAGAAGAGGACGAGGACCCCGGCGATCGATGCGAGGCCCTGCCCCATGAGCTTCGGCACGTCGGACCAGGTCTCGATCGTGCCCTCGCGGAAGCCGTAGACGATGCCGCCGATGCCGAAGAGCAGAGCGATGAGGAAGGCGATTCCGGTGAGGAACGGCGACTCGCCGAAGGGTCCGTCACCGCGCAGGGGCGCACCCTCGGGGACGACTAGGACGACGATGGCGATGACTGCGGCGATGACGGCGAACATCGCCAGTCGCAGGGCCGACCGTTCCTTGTCGGTGATGACGAGGTCTTCGTGCTCGGCATCCTCGTCGGCGTCGAGGTTGTCGCGCTTCATGAGCACGAGCTCGGTGACGATCGTGATGACGATGGCCAGCAGGATGGAGCTGGCGATGTTGAAATACCAGTTGCCGATCGGGGTGACGATGTAGTCGGGGTCGATGATATTCGCCGCGGCCGTCGTGATGCCCGCGAAGATCGCGTCGTTGGGCGTCGGGATCGGGCTGGCATCGTAGCCGGAGGCGATCGAGGTGTAGGCGACGATGACGCCGAGGACGGGGGAGCGTCCCACGGCCTTGAACACCATGCCGCCGAGCGGGACGAGGATGACGTAGGCCGCCGCCGAGGCGACGTGGGAGACCGTGCCCATGAACGCGACCGTGAAGACGATGAGTCCGGCCGGGACGCGGGCGATCGAGACCTTCATCGCCGTCGAGAGCAGGCCGGTGCGCTCGGCCAGGGCCACACCCATGATGACGACCATGATCGTGATGAGCGGCGGGAATGTCCGATAGGCATCGAGTGCGGTGCTCACGGCCATGGCGATGCCGCTGCCGCTGAGCAGATTGTTCACCGGAGTCCATTCCCCGGTGCCGGGATCCTCGACTCCTGCGCCGGCGAGGGAGAGGACGAGGCTGAGTACGGCGAGGATCGCCGCGAGGATCCAGAACAGCCAGAAGGGGTTCGGCAGCTTGTTGCCGACGACTTCGATGACGTTGAGGGCGCGGATGACCAGCGGCAGCTTCTCCTGCTGGTCGGTCTGCGGGGTATCGGTGGTCTGAGTCGGTTTCATCGTGAGCTCCTGAGAGTTCAGGCGGGATTTTCGGGCAGGGTCCACCAGGGCACGGTGATTGCGGCGCTGGAATCGGGTGATCTGTGGTGGGGTGTCGGCCGGGCGGCCGGTCAGTGAGAAGCGATTGTCACAGTCTCTGCAGCTCCTGACAGTAGGCGACGAGTCGGTCGATGACCTCGCCGAGGATGTCCTTCCCGGCCGCGGCCGTGGCAGTGCGTGGATCGCCGAGGACGCCGTTGTCGGCGTAGCGGTCGAACGTCACCGCGGTTGACGGTGACTTCGTTCGTGAGAGGCGGGCGCGCGGGTCGAGATCGTCGAGCCGGGTGGCGCCGGGATTGAGGTGGCCCGAGTCGACGAGGGATTCGTCGATGGCGAGCATCTGCGAGGTCTCGGACTCTCCGCAGTGGCCGCTGACCTCGGTGCGGGGAAGGGCGGCGGTCGCCTCGGTGGCCAGAGCGGAGACCGGAGCATAGGCGAAGACGAAGTCCGGATGAGTGGCGAGCAGGGACTGCTGGACCACGCCGAGCGCGGCGAGGTTGCCGCCGTGACCGGTGATGACGAGGAGTCTGTCGAAGCCGGCATCGGCGAGCTGGTGCACGATCGAGGAGACGAGGTCGACGAACAGCTGCGGGCCGATGTTGATCGTGCCGGGCAGGAAGCGGTGATGCGGGGAGACGCCGTAGTCGATGCTCGGCAGGACGAAGGCGCTGCCCGCCCGAACCTGATCGCCGTCGGCGCTGTCGCGGAGCCGGTCGACGACGGCGCGGGCGACGTGAGCGGCACGGATGGTGTCGGTGCCCAGAGGCAGCCCGTCCCCATGCTGTTCGCAGGCGCCGACGGGAAGGACGAGCAAGCTGTTTCGATCCTTCGCGAGTTCGACCTCCAACGAGGTGAGTTCGGCGTAGTCGCGGATATGCGGGCGGATCTCGGAGATCACCGGGCGGCTCATCGCTGGGGTCCTGCGATGGTGTCGGCACTGCCGTCCTTGATGGCGTCGTCGGTCCAGTCGGCGAGGACGGCGGTCTTGATCGCCTCGAGGTGCTTGCGGGTGCGGTGAGAGGCTTCGAAGCCGTCGCCGCGACGGATCGCATCGAGGATGTCCGCGTGTTCGTCGTGGTCGCGCAGGCGGTCGTAGCTCGTGCGTGCCGCCTGCTGGGTCCGCGAATGGATGGCCAGCAGGGACACGAGCATCTCGTGCAGCGCGCGGTTGCCTGAAGCGCGAGCGAGTTCGACGTGGAAGTGGCCGGCCGGGACCGCGGTCTCGACCTGGAGGGCATTGTCGAGCGCGGACTCCATGGAAGCCACGGCATCCGCCGCCTGGACCGTCGCTGCGAGCTCGGCGATGCCGGGTTCGATGGCGATGCGGGCATCGAGGAGTTCGATGGCCGCTGCGAGGTCGACGGGCACATAGTGCGGGTTGTCGAGGATGCGGCGGTTGATCGCTTCGCGGACGTAGGTGCCCGAGCCGTGCTTGAGTTCGACCGAGCCCGTGGCTTCGAGTCGGCGCAGGGCCTCTCGGACGGTGGGCACGGTGACCTCGAAGCGTGCGGCGAGGACCTTGGCCGAGGGCAGGGTCTGCCCGGGCTGGAGGTTCTCGGTGCGGATGGTGTCGACGATGTCGCGAGTGAGGCGTTCGACGAGTCCGACGGTGGACGTCATGGTGCTCTCCTTCAAGTGTTTAAGTCATCTAATCACTTTGGGCCAGGGTGTGTCAACGGTCACCTTTGAGGTGGCCCTGGTCGGTCAGTTCTGGGTCGGGGCTGGTTGGTCTCTACGAGGTCGGCCCCTGCGTTGCGCCCGGATGGCTGCGGAAGAACTCCCAGACGGTCGCGGTGGCCGAGAAGTCCTTCGTGACGTATCCGCCGCCGCTGTAGACGACCTCACCCGGCCAGACGTGGCCGCCGTCGGCGACGGAGTAGAGCTCGACTTGGGCATCGCATTGCGTCCATTGGGTGCGCACCACGTCTTCGCCCTTGCGTCCGACCTGACGTTCGGTCGTCGTCGCGCAGCCCGATGCCTCCGCCCAGGGCTGGATCCATTCATGCACTCCCGGATAGTCCTCGCCTTGGCGGTGACCGCCCTCGTAGTGCATCGTCGCGTCCCCCGTGCCGTGGATGGCGAGCATCGGCGTCGGCGTCGAATAATCGCAGCCCTGTGTCGACTGCGGATAGTAGGCACCGGCGACGGGAGCGAATGCGGAGAAGCGATCGCGCAGGTGACAGGCGAGGACGGAGACGAATCCGCCGCCGTTCGACTTGCCGGTGGCATAGACCCGATTGAGGTCGATGCAGTGCTCGGATTCGACCGAGTCGAGCAGATCGGTGACGAACGCGACGTCGTCGGCTCCGCTGGCGTACGGGGCTCCCTGCCAGGAGCGCTTGCCGTCATTGAGGTCACCGTCGGGGAAGACGGTGATTGCGGGCAGGGTCGGCAGGCCCGTGTAGTTCTGGAATTCGGCGCCGTCGGAACCGTTGCCGTGGAATCCGAGGACGAGCGGCAGGGGAGTCGCGGTCTCGTAGCCGCGAGGAATGTTGATCCGATAGCTGCGCTCGCCGTCTGCCGTGGAGATCGTCCTCTCGTCATTGCCGGGCTTCTGTTCGGTGCCGCAGCCGGCCGAAGGGACGGCCGGTGCGGTTCCTGCCATTCCCGGGGCCGCAGCTGTGCCTGTCAGCAGGGTAAGGCTCGCGGCGGTCGCGAGCAGGGCGGTCGTGATGCGTTTCGTCGTCGATGACATCCTCAGTCCTCTGATCGTCGGTGATCGTGGTGAGGACTCTAGCACAAGTCATCAGATGACTAGAAGAGTCAGCGGTGCGGTCATCGCTCCGGAACCCGCAGCGGGGAGGCGTTCGACTCAGGCCCCGTGAGGCGAATCCCCTTCGATGGTCGACCAGTTCGCCCGCGTCAGGGCGACGGCCTGCGCATGCTCACCGGCGCGAACGGCGGTGATGATCTCGGTGTGCTGTTCCGGCGAGGCTGATCCCTTCACCGATTCGAAGTGGAGGTACTCCGCGCGGCGGAGGGTGGCGGTGACGACCTCGAGGTGATCGGGGATGAGGGGGTTGCCGGATCGGTTGAGGGCCACCTCGTGGAAGTCGTCGTCGGCGGCGATCGCCGCTTCGGCATCGCCGTCGGCAAGGGCCGCGTGCAGGCGGTCGTTGGCCCGCTCCATCAGGTGCAGCGCGGCCTCGTCGAGGCTGGGGAATGCGAGGTCGAACGCCAGGGCGTGGAGTTCGGCGGCGATCTGCCTGGCCGCCAGGATGAGCTCCGGGTCCTCGGGGGCCACTCGGGTCATCCGCCCGGGCTCGGCGACGACGAGCCCGGCCTGGGCCAGGCGCTGCAGCGCCTCCCGCACGGGGGTCCGGGAGACCTGCAGCCAGGCGCCGAGCTCCTGGTCGCGCAGCTGCTCGCCCGGGGCGAGCTGACCGCGGACGATGGCATCGCGGATCGAACGGTAGACGTCATCGCGCAGCAGAGTGCGGTGCGCCACCGGTGAGTCCGTGGGGATCGGCACGCTCGGCCCTTTCGTTCTCGGAGTTCGCTCTCGTCGCAGCTCGTCGGTGGAGACCTCAGATCGGTGCCATCGGCTGAGCTGGGCGACGCGAATGGTCTGTGCTCATTGTATGCACGGCCAGAATGCAATATATTGCATATTGCACGTTGCGATCCAGGACACACCGACGCAGGGGCACGCCGCATCCGGCACGCCTCGTCATCGGACACACCCCGTCCGCCCGGAGTCAGTCGGCCGCCACCGCGGCCGCGGTTCGCACCGGCACCGTCGGGGAGCTGTCGAGCACCGTCGCACGGAGAGCCCCCACCGCCCAGAGAACAGAGGACACCATGGCCATCACCGATTTCGAACGCTACCCACTGACCTTCGGCCCCAGCCCCGTGCACGAACTCCCGCGACTGAGCGACCACCTCGGCGGGGCCAGGGTCTGGGCCAAACGCGAGGACGTCAACTCGGGACTCGCCTTCGGGGGCAACAAGACCCGCAAACTCGAGTACATCGTCCCCGACATCCTCGCCTCGGGGGCGGACACCCTCGTCTCGATCGGCGGATACCAGTCCAACCACACCCGGCAGGTCGCGGCCGTCGCCGCTCACCTGGGGCTGAAGGCCCGCCTCGTGCAGGAGCGCTGGGTCGACTGGGAGGATCCGGGCAATGACAAAGTCGGCAATATCGAGCTCTCCCGCATCATGGGCGCCGACGTCCGCCTCGACTCCGCCGGATTCGACATCGGCATCCGCTCGAGCTGGGAGAACGCACTGCACGAGGTCGAAGCGTCCGGCGGAAGGCCCTATCCGATCCCGGCCGGAGCCTCGGAGCACAAGTTCGGCGGGCTCGGGTTCGCGAACTGGGCGTATGAGGTCGCCGCACAGGAGAAGGAGCTCGGCGTCTTCTTCGACACGATCGTCGTGTGCACCGTGACCGGGTCGACGCATGCCGGCATGATCGCCGGCTTCGCCGCCCTCGAAGCCGCAGGCGGCCGCCCCCGCAAGGTCATCGGCATCGATGCCTCGGCCACGATCGAAAAGACCCGCGACCAGGTGCGGCGGATCGCGAACACCACGGCCGACCTCATCAGCCTCGGCCGCGAGATCACCGCCGACGAAGTCGACATCCGCTCGGGTTGGGAAGGACCCGCCTACGGCATCCCCGACGATTCGACCGTCGAGGCGATCCGCACCACCGCCCAGCTCGAAGGCGTCATCCTCGACCCCGTCTACGAAGGCAAGTCGATGGCCGGGCTGCTCGGCCTCGTTGCTGATGGCACGATCGGCAAGGATTCGACCGTCCTCTATGCCCACCTCGGCGGGCAGCTGGCCCTCAACGCCTACTCCTCGATCTTCTGATCGGGACGACGCCCATCCCACGACACAGCCACCCTCTTGAGGAAGGATCGATGAGATGACGACCGCACACGGATCTCAGCCCCCGCAGGACGGCGACCACGAGCAGGATCGCCACCAGTTCGAGACCTCGATCCAGGTCAGCCCGCCCGGCACGAACGACAGACCGCTGCGGGCCTCGGCCTCGGGGGAGGACCGGGTCCTCGACGAGATCGCCCAGCGCGTGCTCTGGCTGGCCACGTCGATCATCGACCGGGCCAATCGGGGGCGGGAGAACCCCGATGGGGTCAAGGTCGGCGGCCACCAGTCGTCCTCGGCCTCGATGGCGGGCATCATGACCGCCCTGTGGTTCGCCCGCCTGCGCTCGATCGACAGGGTCTCGGTCAAGCCCCACGCCTCACCGGTCCTCCACGCGATCAACTACCTCCTCGGCGATCTCGCCGAACATCATCTGGACACGCTGCGCAGCCGCGGAGGACTTCAGCCCTACCCCTCCCGGACGAAGGACCCCGACACCGTCGACTTCTCCACGGGGTCGGTGGGCATCGGCGCGACCGCCCCGATCTGGGCCGCACTGTCCCACCGCTACGTCTCCGACCGGTTCCCCGACACCCCACGGGCCGGGCGCTTCTATTCGCTGCTCGGGGATGCCGAGATGGACGAAGGCGCGGTATGGGAGGCCATCATCGACCCCGAGGTGCGCACCCTCGGCGAGATCGTGTGGATCGTCGACCTCAACCGGCAGTCCCTCGACCGGGTCATCCCCGACGTGCAGATCAAGCGCCTCCAGGGCATGTTCGCCGCCGCCGGCTGGCAGGTCCTCACCTGCCCGTGGGGGCGCCGCCTCGAGGCCGTCTTCGCCGCCCCGGGCGGGCAGGCGCTCAAAGATCGGCTCGTCTCGATGCCCAACCCCGAATACCAGCGGCTTTTGCGCGCTCACCCCACCGAGGTCCACGACCGTCTCCTCGCCGGCCTCGACGAGTCCGCGGCCACGGCGCTGCGCGCGGTCATCGACCCGTTCTCACCCGATGAGATCGCCTCCCTCATCCGCGACCTCGGCGGACACGACCTCGGGCAGCTCGTCGAGGCCTTCGAGGCCATCGACGACGACCGACCCACCGTCGTCTTCGCCTACACGATCAAGGGCAAGGGGCTCGCCACCGAGGGCCACCCGGGCAACCACGCCGCCCAGCTCACCGAGGCGCAGATGCGCGACCTCGCGGCCGCCTCGGGGATGGACCTCGACGATCCGTGGGTCCGCTTCGACCCCGACACCCCGGCCGGGAGGCTCTGCGCCCAGACCGCAGAGCGCCTGCGCCGCGAGGACCATGAGACCCACACCGTCGCCGAGGTGCCCGCTGAGCTGGGATTCTCCCCGCGGCCGACGATCTCCACCCAGGCCACGCTGGGTCGGTTCCTCTCCGACCTCAAGCACGTCGCCCCCGAGGTGGCCCGCCGCGTCGTCACCGTCTCACCGGACGTGGCCACGTCGACCAACCTCGGCGGGTGGATCAACAAGACCGGGATCTGGTCCCCGGCCGGGCGGGAGGACTGGTTCTCCGATGACCGGGAACGAGTCCTCAAATGGCAGGAGGGCTCGCGCGGTCAGCACATCGAGATGGGCATCGCCGAGGTCAACCTCGTCTCCCTCGCCGGTGAGCTCGGGACGACCGGGAGCCGGTGGGGACAGCCGCTGCTGCCGATCGCGACGATCTACGATCCGTTCATCAACCGCGCCCTCGAACCGTGGACGTTCAGCCTCTACGCCGGTGGGCGCTCGATCATGGTCGGCACGCCGTCCGGAGTCACGCTCGCGCCCGAGGGCGGGGCGCACCAGTCGTTCAACACGCCCTCGGTGACTCTGGAGATCCCGGGCTTGACGAGCTGGGAGCCGGCCTTCGCCCAGGACCTCGAGTGGACCCTGCTCGAGGCGCTGCGCGAACTCGGCGACCCGCACGGGGATTCGGCGTACTTCCGCCTGACCACCAGGCCCGTGGCCCAGGAGCTCGCCGCAGTGCCCGAGGATCCGCTGCTGCGCGAACGCCGCCGCGAACAGGTCATCGCCGGAGGCTACCGGCTCTCGGCCCGTCCGGCGGCCGAGGACGAGGTCACGCTCGTCGGCGCCGGTGCGATCATGACCGAGGTCATCGCGGCTGCGGCCCGACTGGAAACCCTGGGCGTGCGGGCAGGAACCGTCTGCCTGAGCTCGGCGTCGAAGGTCTTCCGCTCCGTGCAGGAGCGGGGACGGGTGGGGCAGAGCCGCCGATCGGCCATCGCCGACGAACTGTTCCCGGCCGCGCATCCCGCGCCCCTGGTGACCGTCCTCGACGGACACCCGCACACGCTGGCCTTCCTCGCCGGAGTGCGCGGGGATCGCACCCGCAACCTCGGCGTCACGGAATTCGGTCAGGCATCCTCGGTGAGTCAGGCACATGCGCTCCACGGAATCGACACGGACTCGATCGTCTCTGCGGCACTCGACCTCGTGGGGCGGTGAGGTCTGCTGCGCCGGTGAGGTCTCCTGCGGGTGGGCGAACGGGTCCGGTACCTCGTGCCGGAGCCGATCCCCACACTGCGGCGGCTGATTCGTGAGCGTGCCGCGGCGGCTGTTCGATCCACGTTGAGGGCGATTCGGATTTCGTCGTTATTGATTCGGAATCCGCACCTCCTCGGCGAACGCGTCGGGGACGATCCGGGACTGAGGATTCCCCCAGGTTCCGGCACTTGTTGCGCGGGTCACGTGTTGATAGCGTGTGAGACAGGCATACGCAATCCGTCGATTCCGACGGCGAACAGGTATGCGATTGCTTAACCGGCGCCAACAGGCGCCCGAAGTCGAAGGAGTCTGGAATGAGCAATGTAGGCAGTGCCGCAGGCGGCTACCGCGTCGAGAACCCGGCCACCGGTGAGGTCGTCGAGACATTCGACAATGCCACCGATGACGAGGTCCAGCAGGTCCTCGAATCCGCACACAAGGGCTACCTGAGCTGGCGCGAGAAGACGATCGAGGAACGCGCCGCGATCGTCAACAAGGTCGCCGCTCTCTTCGGCGAGCGCAAGGCCGAACTCGCCGAGATCATCGCGGAGGAGATGGGCAAGCCCACCGCCGAAGGTGAGGAGGAGGCCGAGTTCTGCGAGGCGATCTTCAACTATTACGCCGACAACGGGCCGAAGTTCGCCGCCGATGAGCCGATCGAATCGATGTCCGGAGGCAAGGCCTTCATCCAGCGCCGTCCCGTCGGTGCGCTGCTGGGCATCATGCCCTGGAACTTCCCGTACTACCAGGTCGCCCGCTTCGCGGCACCGAACCTCGTGCTCGGCAACACGATCATCCTCAAGCACGCGGAGATCTGCCCCCGCTCCTCGGCGAAGATCGCCGAGATCATGAAGGAAGCCGGCGTCCCCGAAGGCGTATACTCCAACATCTACGCCACCCATGAGCAGATCGAGACGATCATCGCCGACGACCGCGTCGAAGGTGTGTCCCTGACCGGTTCCGAGCGCGCCGGATCCGCCGTGGCCGCCACCGCCGGCAAGTACCTGAAGAAGGCCGTGCTCGAGCTCGGCGGATCCGACCCCTACATCATCCTCGACACCGATGACATGAACGAGGCCGTCGACACCGCGTGGGGCACCCGCCTGTACAACACCGGCCAGGTCTGCAACGCGAACAAGCGGATGATCGTCATGGACGACATCTACGACGACTTCGTGTCCGGTCTGACCGAACGTGCCCAGTCCTGGGAGAAGGGCACCCCCGCCGAGGCGGGCGACGGCAAGTACTCGCCCCTGTCCTCGCGTTCGGCCGCCGAGAATCTGCGCAAGCAGCTCGACCGCGCCGTCGAGCAGGGTGCGACCCTCGTCGGCGGCGAGCTCGCAAGCGACGGTTCGGCCTATGTCTCACCGGCCGTGCTCACCGGAGTCACCTCGGAGATGGACGCCTACCGCGAGGAGCTCTTCGGACCCGTGGCCACCGTGTACAAGGTCACCAGCGATGACGAGGCACTGGCACTGGCCAACGACTCGCGCTTCGGCCTCGGCGGCGCCGTGTTCGCCAAGGATTCCGAACGTGCCGCGAAGCTGGCTCAGCGCCTCGACGTCGGCATGTCGAACGTCAACACCCCGGCTGGTGAGGGCGCGGAGATTCCGTTCGGCGGCACCAAGCGCTCGGGCTTCGGCCGCGAGCTCGGCCCCTACGGCATGGACGAGTTCGTCAACAAGCGCATGTACTACGTGGCTGACTGAGAGGGGTTCGCCCTCCGCAGTCGTCGAGAAACGGGCTGGGTGTCGAGAAACGTGTGTGCGCATGCGTTTTTCGACGCCCAGCCCGTTTTTCGCGCAATGGTGCGGGGGCGGTTCAGCTCTCGAAGTCCCAGCTCGCCTCGGCGGGGAGGTCGGGCATCGGCCAGTCCGGATCCGGTTGGAAGTCCGGATAGGCGGAGTCGAAGGGGAAGCGCCAGGTGCGGACATCCTCGATGGCCGAGTCCGCGGCCGCCCGTATGCGCTCGACCTTCTCGTCGGAGAACATCCCGGCTGAGCGTGCGAATTCGAGTTCGTCCTCATCCTTGAGCCGGTAGGTGCCAGCTGAGTCGACGACGATGTCGAGGACGTGGTCGGAGGTGAGGATGCCGCGATCGAAGCGAGTGAAGGGCTCCTCGAGGTTGACGTAGTAGGAGTCGCGACGGGGAGAGCCCGGGTTCTCGAAGAACCACACCGAATAGTCGGTTTCCGGCTGGAAGACAGCGACGATGCCCGGTCCCTGCCACCGCTTGAGACCCTGGGCGCGTGGGGCGCCGAACCTGGCGGGGCCGTCTGCAGTGCGGATGCCGGAACCGTCGGCGAGCACATGGTGGAGCATCCTCGTGCCGGACTCGAGCCACACCGCCAGGTGGTTCTCGTCGTCGGCGATGACCGTGACGGGGCGTTGGTCGTACAGGCCTGGGTGCGCCGGGTTGGTGTAGGTCCACAGGATCTGGTCGCCGCGACTCCAGCGTGGTTCGTCTGCCCGTGCGTCCCGGCTCCTTGCTCCGCTCATGCTCTCATTGTCCCGGACTGGGGTGAGCGTGAGCCGTGAGCAGGAGCTGGGAGCGGATGATCAGCTGTGCGCGGCTTTGAGGGCGGCGCGCTCCTCGGCGGTGGGGATCTGCACGATCGGCCCGAGGACGACGTCAGCGAATTCTCGTGAGGGTGGCGGGGTCGATGCCATTCGCCGTGAACCAGCGAGCTGCCGCCTTCTCGGCGATGCCTTCGGCCTGATCGATGAGGTGGCGGCCGCTGTCGGTGAGGGAGAACTCACCGGACTCTGCTCGCGAGAGCCAGCCGAGCTTGACGAGTGGGCTGCTGGAGCGGACGGTCTGCGACCGGGTCTCACCCATCGCCTCGGCGAGGTCCTCGCGGTTGAGTCCTTGAGGTCGTGCGCCGATGAGCCGCAGCCGGCGGAGGTCTGTGAAGCTGAGCCCCACACGTGAGAGTGCGGCGCTGATCGCTGAGTCGAGGGAACTCGCCGCCGAGACCAGGGCGAGAGCGTCTTCGAGGTGTGGTGAGTCTGGGGAGTCCTGGTTCGGGCTCTCTGAGTTCATCGGCGGGCCCTCGGGCGCACCTTGAAGTCTTCGACGCAGACGGCAGAGACACTCATGGCCGTTCCGCCCAGGCCGCGCGAGGCGAGGTCAGCGGCGGAGAGTTCCTCGGCTCGGATGCTCGCCAGTGCTTCGGCGTCATCGCGGTCCGCCTCGTCGCTGGTGATCAGGAATCGGTGCTGATAGTTCACGAGTTCGGGCGTGTAGAGGAACGTTCCCTCGGGAGAGAAGCTCGCGGAGAGCATGTCGTGGTCGTCCTGTGCCGCCCGGAGGCTGAGGCGCTGCTCCTCGTCGAGTCCGGAGAAGCGGCCGCGAACGGTGATGCGGAAATTCCAGGTCATGAAGTGGTCTCCTCGACTCGGGTGGCGTGGTCGAACAGGGCGACGATCTCGTGCGTCTCGATGCCAGGATGGGTGGGCACGGCTGCGTCGAGGACGGAGCGCAGGGACAGAGCCATCGTGGTCGGGTCGAAGTCGCGCATCTCGCCGCGACGCTGTCCTTCCTCGAAGAGAGTCACGAGATCGATGACGGATTGGGTCGCACGCTGACCATAGGGTTGGCCGTGTGACGCTGCCGCGGCGGGCCTGCTGAGGTAGCCCACGGCCGCGATGATGGCTGCGGCTCGAGTCGGTTCGCGACGACAGTAATCGATGTGCGTGGAGATATAGGCCGCGAGCCGGTCGTTGGCTGACCCCGGCGAGTGGAGCGCTCGGGTGAGTTCGGGCCCGAGGTCCTCGACGATGAACTGCACGACCTCGGCGGCGAGCTCGTCCTTGTCGGAGAAGTTTCCGTGGACGGCGCCGCGGCTGAACCCGGCGTTCTCCGCGACAGCGATGAGAGAGGTTGCTCGCACCCCGTGGTCGGCGAAGAGCGAGACCGCCGATTCGATGAGTCGCCGACGGGTCGCCTCCTGACTTTCCCTGCGCGTCATGCGCCGCGATGCTGAGGTCATGGAATTCAAGATACACAAATGTATTTGAATACTGCAAAGTATGTGGATGGATCGGATGGAAGCAGAAGTCCTCATCCCGTCTCTCGAAGCCGTCAGCATCGCTCCTATACTGAGGATCGGTGCCCGCGAACGGGCCAGCGAGGAACGAATTCGAGGAGGACGGAATTGCCCATCACGTCGAGGATCCTCGAGGTCGCGGCCGCCGATCCGGACCAGTTGGCCATAGTCGGCGGCCACTCTGGCAGCCCTGCCCCAGATGAGCGCGCCGACCCCGCCGCGGACACTCGAGCCCCACGTTCCCTCACCTATGCGCAGCTCGTCCGTGATTCGACCACGATGTTCGCCGCCGTCGACGCTCTCCACCATGCCCAGTCCGACTCGCCGATTCCGGCACCCGAGACCCACGGCATCCCGATCACGGCCGTCAGCCTCACCTCGGCGTTCGAGACCTCCCGCATCATCGCCGGCCTCGCCGGCTTCCGCGCAGTCTCGGCCACGATCGATCCCCGCTGGCCGCTGAGCCACCAGGTCGGAGTCATCACGACCACCGGCATCGGGCTTGTCATCAGCGACTCGACCCACCTCGCCGAGGCGCTCGCCGCCGCCGGCTGGACCGGGACCGTCATCACTGCCGCCGACTTCCGTGCCCGTGAAGCCGCCATCGATCCCGCCGACACCGCACCGCCGACCGTCCGCGAGCCCGACGAGCCGTTCCTCATGCTCTTCTCCTCCGGCACGACGAGCAACCCGAAGGCCTTCATCAAGACCCGACAGCAGTACCGCGACAACGTCGTCGTGTCGTCGGCCCACCTCGAACCCTTCCCCGGAGTGGCCACCTTGGCGCCTGGCCCCGTGTCCTACAGCCTCACCCTCTATGCCGTCATCGAATCCCTCGCCACCGGCGGCAGCGTCCACGTCGCCGACGACTTCGACCCCTTCACCATGGGCTCGCGCATCACCGACGAAGCCATCACCCGCGTCGTCGCCGTGCCCGCCGTCGTCAAGGCCCTCGCCGAGGCGGCCCGCCGAACACCGGAGAACTTCCACGGTCTCGACCTCGTCGTCACCGGAGGAGCGAACCTGCCGGCATCCATCCGCTCGGCCCTCGCCGACGTCCTCCCCGACACGCGGTTGATCAGCTACTACGGTGCCGCCGAGATCGGATTCATCGGCGACAGTCGTGAAGGCGACGGCACCTGGATCTCGATCTACGACACCATCGGCGTCGAGGTCCGCGACGATTCCGACGCCCGCCTGCCCGACGGAGAGATCGGCACGGTCTGGATCAAGGCCGCCGCCTGCTCGGACGGCTACGTCACCGGCACCACCGGCGCTCAGCTGCGACGCCCCGACGGTTGGGCCACGGTCGGTGACCAGGGGCGGATCGAGAGCGGACTCCTCCAGCTCGCCGGACGGGCCGGTGACATCGCGATCACCGGAGGGCACAAGGTGTCCCTGCCCGAGATCGAACGCGCCTTCGAGGGATTCGACCGCGGTGATCGGCACTCGGGGCAGGGCCGCCTCGGCGAGGTCTGCGCGATCGCGCTGCCCGACGACGGTCTCGGCAGCCTCGTCGCCCTCGTCATCGAACCAGACTCCGCGGGCCATGGCTCCGAGGGCGGGACCCCCGATTCGGGTACACCCGACAAAGCGGCACTGCTCGACCATGCCCGGGCGAAGTTGGCCCCGCAGTTCGTGCCGCGGCGGTTCTACGTACTCGACCGGCTGCCGCGGACCGTCGGCGGGAAGATTCGACGCCATGACACCGTTGACCTGGTCATGAGCGGAAAGGCACAGCGGCTGTGAACGCCACCCGGAGCAATCGGCACCGGACAGATGGCGTGCGCGACGTCGTCATCACCGGACTCGGCGCCATCACCCCGAGCGGTCAGGACCCCGAGACCCTCTGGGAATCCGTGCGCACCGGCACCAGCGCCATTGACGTCCTCGCAGGTGAGCGGTTCGATGACCTCGCGGTGCGGATCGGCGGGCAGATCACGGACTTCGACGCCGAGGCGGTCCTGCCCCGAGCGCTCGCCCGTCGGCTCATCCCCGTCCAGCACTGGGCGATCGCCGCGGCCGACCAGGCGCTGAGCGCAGGCGGCATCGAATCCGCCGCCGACGATCTGCCCTGGGACCGCGACCGCACGGCCGTGATCGCGGCCACCGGCTCCGGACCCGTCGACGCCATGCAGGAGGCCACGCGCCGCCTCGACGCCGACGGCCCCAGGTCGGTGCCGCTGACCCTGTCCATCCACGGTGCGCCGGACTCCGCGGCGGCGCTCATCAGCCAGCGCTTCGACCTGCGCGGACCCGGACAGGGAGTCTCGGCGACGTGCGCCTCCGGGGCGATCGGACTCGGCGAGGCGATGCGTCGGATCCGCCACGGCTACGCCGACGCCGTGCTCGTCGTCGGCATGGAAGACTGCCTCGGCCCGGTCAATCTCGCCTCGAATGCGAACATGCGCGCGCTCGCCGCCGGATACGAAGACGATCCGACCGCCGCCAGCCGTCCCTTCGACCGGGGCCGCAACGGCTTCGTCATGAGCCAGGGAGCGGCCGCGATCCTCCTCGAATCCGCCGACTCGGCGGCCTCACGTGGGGCGACTCCGCTGGCCGAGCTTGCCGGATTCGGCGCCGCCAGCGATGCCCACCACCCGACGAACCCGCATCCGGGCGGACGGGGAGCCGCCTCGGCGGTGGTCCAGGCTGTGAACGACGCAGGCCTGGAACCCGGCGATATCGACCACATCAACGCCCACGCGACGGGCACACCGGCCGGCGATCGCGCCGAACTCGCCGCCTTCGACGCCGCCCTGGGGGAGGTCGGACGGACGATCCCGATCTCGGCGACGAAATCGACGACGGGGCACCTCCTCGGCGCATCTGGGGTCGTCGAGGCGATCATCGCAACCCTGACGCTGCGTGATCAGACGCTGCCGCCGACGCTCAACCTCGTTGACAATGAATTCCCCGAATGGGACATCGTCGCAGGTCACGCCCGTGACATGAGTGGTGGGCAGGACCTCGCCGAGGCGGTCGTGGACACCATGCTGTCGACGTCGTTCGGATTCGGCGGGCACAACGGGGCGATCATCCTGCATCGGGCTGACGCCCTGTCGAACAGACGAACCGACGCCCTGACGACACCGGAACAGAGGAGAGACGATGTCCGATCGTGAGACCCGCGTGAGCGAACTCTCTGCGCGGTACTTACCCGACGATGTGCTGGAGAGATTCCGCGAACGAGCCGACGTCTATGACCGGGAGAACCGATTCTTCGACGAGGATCTCGCCGAACTGGGGGATCTCGGCTACCTCACCCTCTTCGTGCCCGAGTCCCACGGCGGGCCCGGCTTGAGCCTGTTCGAGGTCACCCGACTGCAGCAGCGGCTGGCAGCGGCGGCCCCGGCGACGGCGCTGGCGATCAACATGCACCTCATGACCACCGGAGTGGTCAAGGCACTGGCCGATCGCGGCGACGACTCGCTGAACTGGGTGTTCGACGAGGCCATGGCCGGTGAGATCTTCGCCTTCGGCATCTCCGAGCCGTCGAACGATTGGGTCCTGCAGGGTTCGACCACCGAGGCGGCTCGCACGGCCGACGGCGGATTTGAGCTGACCGGGGTGAAGATCTTCACCTCCCTCTCGCCCGTGTGGACGAGGCTCATCGTCCACGGTGCCGTGGGCTCAGACGAGCTCGTCTACGGGTTCATCGAACGGGATGCGCCCGGGATCACGGTCTCCGATGACTGGGATGTGCTGGGAATGCGGTCCTCGCAGTCGCGGGCGACGATCCTCGACCGCGTGCCGATGAAGCCTGAGCGGGTCTCACGCGTCATCCCCGCCGGCAAGCACCCCGACCTGCTCACCTTCGCGATCACGAGCAACTTCCAGCTGCTCATCGCCGCCGTCTACGCCGGAGTCGCGGCGCGGGCGCTCGAGTTGGGCGCCGCCGGACTGCACAAGCGGAAGTCCGCGAAGGCCGGGACCACCTTCGCCGAGGTGCCCGAAGCCCGGACGCGCCTGGCCGATGCGCACCTCGACTTCATGCCCGTGACGGCGATGATCGACGCCTACGCCCGGGACTTCGATGACCTCGTCGACCACGGTGCCGGCTGGCCGCTGCGCCTGGTGGGGGCGAGGATCAAGTCCGCCGAGGCGGCCCGAAACTGTGCGGAGACAGCCCTGATGTGCACGAGCGGCAGCGGGTTCGGCAACAAGCACGAACTCTCCCGCCTCTTCCGCGATGCCACGGCCGGACTCTTCCACCCGCCGAGCGCCGATGCCGCCCGTCCGATGTACGCGGCTGCGCTGCTCGACGGGTGAGTTCGCGCTGGTCGAGGGGCTCGCGCCTATAGCGCTGCCGCCTCGGTGCGCGTCTGTCGCTGGGCTGACGGCACCCACCGTGGGTCCGGCTTGGCCAGAGTGACGATGACGACAACGATGAGGTTTGCCGCGACAGCCCAGAGGCCGCCATTGATGCCGAGCAGCGGGTCGAGTCCCGTGTAGTGGAGGGCGACCATGACGACGGAGCCGACGATGAGACCCGCAGCCGCCGCCTGCTTGCTCATGCGCGGCCAGTACAGGGACAGCAGCGCGGCCGGCACGACCTGCGCGAGTCCTTCATAGCTGAGCACGGAGAGCTCGACGAGAGCATCCGGCATGAGCAGACTCATGATCAGGGCGATGATGCCGACGGCCAGGCACACCCACTGAGACAGTGTCTTCTGCCGCAGGCCCCGTGCGCTCAGCTGCTCAGACGTCATCGAGGCGGCGTTCTTCGGTCCGGCCAAGCCGCCGCCCAAGACGGTTCGTCCCCACATCGAACCGATGGAGAGCATGTACACGCTCATCGGCACGATCGCGGACAACGCCCCTGCGACGCCGATGATCGCGACGATCGGCGCGGGCAGGGAATCGATGACCACGGAGAACAGGGCCAAGTCGGCGTCTTTGAGGGCAGGGACGACGAAGAGTGCAGCCACACCGACCATCATCGGCACGAGGAGCAGCAGCTGATACCACGGCAGAATGATCGAGTTGCGTCGCAGAGCATTCGCCGAGGTGCCCGACAGATAGCCGGCGATCGACGTGGGGAACACGGTGATCGTGATCCCGTTGAGGATGATCGTCGAGATGAACCATGCACCCCCGTAGATGCCATCGCCTGCGCCGGGGAAAGTCAGCCATTGAGACTTCTCATTCACGACGCGGTCAAGTAGAGGAGCCAGGCCGTCGAAATAGTGCAGCGGTACGTAGATGGCGAGGAAAGCCACAGCGAGGATGACCAGTCCGTCCTTGAACACGCTCACCCAGGCGGAACCGCGCAGTCCGGAGAACAGGATGAACGCCTCGGCGACGATGAAGGAGACGATGGCGGCGATCTTGAGGTCGATCGCTCCGTAGCTCATCGCGTTGACCACGGCGCCCATGCCCTGGATCTGGAGCTGGATGTAGGGAACGATGAACACGGTCGCGAGCACGGCGACGAGGATCGCCAGGCCTCGTGATCGGAACCGGTGCTCAACGATGTCGGAGAGGCTGACGAGCTTGTGGCGGGCGGCATAGGTCCAGAACAGAGGCCCGACGAGGTAGGCGACGACGAGACCGATGCTGAGGTAGCCGATGAGGTAGAGGATCGGCACGCCGTAGGAGTATGACCAGCCGGCGGTGCCGAGGAACGAGAAGCTCGTGTAGGTCTCGCCGGCCATGAGCAGCAGGATGAAGATGAAGCCGAGTCCGCGCCCGGACACCGACCACTCGTCGAGGGACTTCTCTCGGCCGCGTCCCGAATACACACCGATGCCGATGGTCGCGAGCATGGCGAGGCCGAAGATGATGCAGGCGATGATCGCGGAGGTGCTCATTTCCCGGCCTCCTCGATCTCGTGATCGTCACCGAAGGCGACATCGGCGGGGATGTGCTCGGCTAGGTCGTGCCGGTAGTACCGGTCGCCTCGGGCCGTCATCCACACGAAGAACCAGGTGAGGATCGTGACCGCGATCGTGTAGGCGAGGATGAACGGCAGGCCGGCGACGCGCGGTTCGACCGAGTTCGCCACGACCGGGGTGAGGACGTAGAGGACGACGGGAATGACGAGTAGGAACAGTGAATTCCGGCGACGAGGTGGCCCCGCCTGGCGTACCGAACTGTGATTCCGTGACATGCTCAACCTCATTTCCTTGCGTTCGCGTCCGCTTGTGAGCGGACGCGGCAAGGCTAGTGGTGAGGATCACTGATGTGAGAGCTGTCCGAAGTGTGGAACCGGAAGGCTATGCTGGCAGAGATGACCGAACAACGACGCTCTCCCTTCGCCCTGCAGCCGGGAACGGTCCCGCCTGTGCTCGTCGAACGGCAGTCCTTCATCAACGATTTTGCCTATGCGCTCGACAGCGGTCACGGCGCAATGGGGCGATCCACGCTCGTCACCGGTGAATCGGGTATGGGGAAGAGCACCATGCTCACGGTGTTCGAGGAAGTGGCGACGTCGCGCAGCTGGGCCACCGTGCATCTCCCGGGTGAAGACGGGCTTGCCGAGCGATTGGCCGAGGCGCAGATTCCTTCTCTGCTCGACGACGAGGTGCACGGAGTCCTCATCACGGTGGACGATATCGATCGGGCACCGTTGCGGGACCTGGAACAGGTGGCCGGTACGGTGGCGGACGCGATTCCCTACCTGGCACGGTCGGCGCGAGTCGATCTGGAACGGCTGAGCGACGACGGTGTGCGACTCTTCCTGTCGACGGCGCTCGCGGATAGCGGAAAGTCGATCACCGAGTCTGCCGTCCGCCGCGTCGTCGAAGCGGCGGACGGCAGCCCTCGTCGTCTTCTGGACATCGCCGACCTGGCGTGGAAGCACAGCGGGGATCGTGCTGAGATCTCTGAGGAAGACGTTCGTGCCACCCTGCCCGAGGGCGCTCGTCAGAGCTCCGGCAGCAGCGAGATCGGATTCTCGATGCAGTCGGCGACGAAGGTGAGGAACTCACTCGGCTCCTGACCGTCGCACGCCCGGTGGTCGAAGACGAACGACAGGTACATCACCTTGCGCACCGTCAGCTCGCCGTCAACGACCCACGGCCGGTCCTTGATCCGGCCGAGACCGAGCATCGCCACCTCGGGGAGGTTGATGATCGGGGCCGAACCGTCGACGTCGAACACCCCGTAGTTGTTCAGGGTGAACGTGCCGCCGGTCAGTTCGGACGGATCGAACCTCCCCGAGGCGGCCTTCCCGACGGTCTCGGACACTGAGTCGCGCAGCTGCCTCAGGCTCATCTCGCCGGCCCCGTGGACGACGGGGACCATGAGTCCGCGCGGAGTCTGCGCGGCCAGGCCGAGGTTGATGTCGCCGTGGGTGACGATCTCACCGGCAGCCGTGTCGATCGACGAGTTGATGATCGGGTACTTCTTCAGACCCGCCACGACGAAGCGGGCGACGAGCGAGAGCAGCGAATACTTCTCACCCGTGCGGGCCTCGAGCGCCTTCTTCGTCGCCAGCAGCTCGGTGGCGTCGACGTCGAGCCAGATCGTGGCCTCGGGGATCTCCTGCCGCGACTTCGTCAGGCGTTCGGACACGACCTTGCGCAGTCCCGTGATCGGGGTGCGGGTATCGCGGTCGCTCTGGTCGGAGCTCGCAGCAGACGAAGGTGCCTTCGCCGGTGACGTCCCCGCGGGGACGTGGGCAGCGGCACCTGCCCCGGACTCGATCACGGCCATGACATCAGCCCTGGTCACGACACCGCCGGGGCCCGTGCCGGGCAGGCTCTTGGCGCTGATGCCGTGATCCTTTGCGAGTTTGCGCACAAGGGGAGACGACACGGGGGAGACACGGTCGTTCGCAGTCGTCGATGAGTTGCTGGGGGAAGCCGGTGTTTCGGCCGGCGGCTGCGGAGGAGCATCCGGGATGACGGTCGGAACGGCGGGCGCTGCCGCGTGCTTGCCGCCGAATGAGCGCTTCTTCGCCGACCGGGTCTTCGGCTCCGAAGTGCCGTAGCCGATGAGGTTCGCGCCGCTCGAGCCGCCGTCCGCCGACTCAGCACCCGCGCCCGACTCAGTACCCGCGCCCGCCCCAGCGCTCGCCTCGGCGACGGAGAGCAGGGCCTGACCTGCGCTGACGGTGTCCCCCGTGTTCGCGTGAAGGCTGACGACCTGCCCGGCGTACGGGCAGGGGAGCTCGACGACGGACTTCGCGGACTCGACCTCGACGACCATCTGATCGACGTGGACCTCGTCCCCGATCTCGACCTTCCAGGAGATCAGCTCCGCCTCGGTGAGCCCCTCTCCGAGGTCGGGGAGGATGAACTCGCGCGTACCCGTATTGAGATCAGCACTCATCACAGCTCCCAATCCCAGGACTCGAGCGCATCGAGTACGCGTTCGACGGTCGGCAAGTAGAACTCCTCGAGCTTCGGCGACGGATAGGGCACATCGAATCCGGCGACCCGCAGGATCGGGGCCGACAGATGGGTGAAGTTGCGTTCGGTGAGGCGGGCGGCCACCTCGGCGCCGTAGCCGCCGAACTGCGCGGCCTCATGGATGATCGCCGCGCGCGAGGTCTTGCGCACCGATGCGGACACCGTCTCATCGTCGAACGGCGAGAGCGTGCGCAGGTCGATGACCTCGATGGACAGTCCGTGCTCGGCTCCGGCCTCGGCGGAATCGAGTGCCGTGCGCACGGTCGGACCGTAGGCGAGCAGGGTGGCGTCGGTGCCCTCGCGGATGACCTGCGCCCGATTCATCGGTGCCGTCGTCACGGGCAGGCTCAATGTTTCCTTCATCCAGTACCGCGACTTCGGTTCCATGAAGACGACCGGGTCGTCAGAGGCGATCGATTCGCGCAGCAACGAATACGCATCGGCCGGATTCGACGGCGTGACGACGGTCAGCCCCGGCGTCGACGTCCAATAGACTTCCGAGGAATCCGAGTGATGCTCGACGCCGCCGATGTCGCCGGCATAGGGGATCCGGATCGTGATCGGCAGGCTGACCCGGCCTTTCGTCCGGTTCCGCATCTTCGCCACATGGGACACGATCTGCTCGAACGCCGGGTAGGCGTAGGCGTCGAACTGCATCTCGACGACCGGGCGCATCCCGTTCATCGCCATGCCGATCGCGGTGCCGATGATGCCCGACTCCGCAAGCGGGGAATCCCAGACGCGGTTCGACCCGAATTCTGCCCGCAGACCTTCGGTGACCCGGAAGACCCCGCCGAGGCGGCCGACATCCTCACCGAAGATGAGCACAGTGTCGTCGTCGGCCAGGGAATCGCGCAGCGCCTGGTTGAGTGCCTTCGTCATCGTCACCGACGACGGGGCGGGCATTGTCGCCGGTTCGGTGCTCGCCGAGGCGGCCGTGGCTGTTTCGTCGTTCACCGCGGTCGGATCGGTTGTCGGGTCTGTGCCCGTTTCGACGCTCATGCGTGCCCTGCCGCGGCGAGTTCGGCTTCGAGGACCTGCCGCTGTTCGGCTAGAGCTGTGCGCGGGTTCGCGAAGACGTGGGCGAAGAGCTCACGCGGGTCGATCTCGGCCTCTTGGTTCATGGCCTCGCGGACGGACGCGGCCAGGGTCTCGGCCGCCTCGGCGACCTCGGCGACTTTCGCATCGTCGAGGGCGCCGGTCTGCCGCAGATACTTCTCGAGACGGTCGATGGGATCGAACTGCTTCCAGTGCTCGACCTCTTCGGAGTCGCGGTACTTCGTCGGATCGTCGGAGTTCGTGTGCGATTCCATCCGGTAGGTGAGGCACTCGATGAGGGTCGGACCGTCTCCGTTCCGACCGCGCGCCAGCGCCGCGGAGACGGCGGCGAACACGGCGGCGACGTCATTGCCGTCGACGCGCAGGCCGGGCATTCCGTAGCCGGCGGCCCGGTCGGCGAGCATCGTCGCGTTCGTCTGCTCCCGCAGGGGAGTGGAGATCGCGTACTGGTTGTTCTGCAGGACGAACACCGTCGGGGTCTGCCACACGGAGGCGAAGTTGAAGGCCTCGTGGGTATCGCCTTCACTGCTGGCGCCGTCGCCGAGGAAGGTCAGAGTCGCGGCGTCCTCGCCCTTGAGCTTCGCGGCCATCGCGAATCCCGTGGCGTGCAGAGTCTGCGTCGCCAGCGGTGTCGCCGCAGGTGAGGCGTGATATTCGTGCGGATCGAAACCGCAGTGCCAGTCCCCGCGGAAGGCGGCGAGGATCTCGGCGACGGGCACTCCGCGTGTCAGCAGCGCTGCCGAGTCGCGGTAGGTGGGGAACAGCCAATCGTTCGGGGCCAGCGCGGTGGTGGCCCCCACCTCGGCGGCTTCCTGACCTGCCGCAGAGGGGTAGGTCGCGAGTCGACCCTGCCGGGTCAGGTGCGTGACCTGCGCTTCGAACCGGCGGACGAGGACCATCTGCCGGTAGAGACCGGTGAGGGTGACATCGCTGGGGATCCGCAGCCCTTCGGTCGGAGTGTCGGTGAGCCGGCCATCTGCGCCGATGAAGCTGATCGGCTGCAGCTGGGGCAGTGAGCGGCCTGTGGTGGGAACGTCAATGGTCATGACCCCATGGTGGCGTGAGCGGGGTCACGATTCCACGGCTTCAGGGCAGGTGCGGACGGGCGGCCAAACGTGTCGCGAACTCGGGACGAAGGGGCCGGTTCCGGCTGGCCGAGTGGACGTTTGGCTGGATGGTCAGATCTCGCCCCAGCGATATCCGCGAGAGGTGAAGGCCTCCGCGATCGCAGCCTTCTTGCCCTCGATGTCTCCTTTGAAGGCCTGATGCCCGCCTTCGGTGACGACGACGAGCTTGCCGTCGGCGAAGTACGCGGTCGAGAACGAGGCGCGGGAGATGCGCAGCGGGTGGTCGTCGTCTCGGCCGATGGTGATTCCGTGTTCGTCGACGATCAGGGGAGTCGTCGAGGCGGCGATGAAGAAGGCGGCGATGAGTCCGAGTGCTCCGCCGATGATCGGTCGGGCGATGACGACCCACGCCTGGTCGAAGCGGCTGAGCTTCTCGATGACGTCCCCGAAAGGAATGGGAAATGTTGCGGCAAGCGATCCGAGGGCCGGAAGGAAGAAGCAGAGAGCCACGCCGATGCCGATGCAGACGAGGCCGATGACGACGACGTCGGTCCGACTGAGCGCGAAGGTCTCAGCGGCGTGGGGCTGCTGGGTGGAGGAGTCGTTCTTCTGTTGGGGCTGATCCATCATGTGCTCAATCCTCGAAGGCGTTTTCGGTACTCCATGATACCAAGGTGGAACACATGTGTTCCACAAGTAGACTGCTCTGTATCGTTCGCAGAGTCAGGGAGGGGTTGTGCCGGTGCAGGGAATGCGTCGATTGGGCCGAGAGGCACTGGTCAGCGAGGCACTGACCCACCTGGCCGCGAACCCGCAAGCGTCGATGATCGAGCTCTCACAGTCGATCGGCGTCGGTCGCACCACTCTTTACCGACATTTCGGTGATCGGGAGGCTCTCGTCGGCGCGGCGGCGAGGCTCGGCGCCCGGCGATTCGGTGAGGCGGTCATGAAGGCCCGTCCCGGCGAAGGGGCCGGGCTGACTGCGCTCGAACGGATCTGTGCGGAGCTGTTCACTCTGCCCGATGTGCTCACCCTGCTCTTCGCCGACAACCCGATCATCACCGATGAGACCTTCGCCGAGGCGGCCGCCGAGTCCAGCACGAGCGCTGAATCTGCGGGCGATGAAGATGATCCCCTCGAAGCCGTCATCGCGAGAGGGCAGGCGGACGGGTCCATCGATGAAGGAGTGCCGATCGGATGGGCGGCAGCGTTCGTCTACCTCACCATCGGCTCCGGACACCTCTACAGCGTGAGCGTCGGCGTCGACGATCCGACCGCGCGCGCCCAGTCTCTCGAGCTGACCATCAGGGCGGTGCGGAAGACCCTCGCCTCGTCAGGGGCTGAGCGCTGACCAGGGCGTGAACGCCGACCGGGTCCGCGGCGCTGCCTGCGGTACCGCCGACTCCCGAAGTGTGATCTCGGTAAAGCTGCGGAGCCATGCCGGGGCAGTTGCATGGCGGACGAGGTCTGACTTGTTACCGTTATTGCTTCAGTTCATCCTCGGCAGGAGCAGTGCGTGTCTACTTTCTTCGACGGTCCCGAATTCCACGGTATGGCAGCGGGCGGCAAAATCAGCCACAACCCCGGCATGGGCGATCGGATGATGCGGGAACTGGCGCCGTTCCTCAAGGCCGAAGGCGTCGACATCGACGATCCGAATGCGGACTTCACCGAAGCCGAGTTCCACGCAGCCATGGAAAAAGCACAGGGGGAATACAACCGCCGTCTGTTCACCCCGGTCGGTGCCCACCGCGGACTGGCACTGGGGACGCTGAGGTCCTTCTCCCTTGCCTTCGCCGACAGCGACATCAAGCGCGCGGAGGCTGTTGTGGCCTCTCTGCCCTCCGATCCCGAAGACTTCAACCCGAGCGTCGCCCAGGTGACCGGGGCGGCGATGGGGCTGGTCGACGAATGGTTCACCGATGACACCCACGGACCGAAGCTCGGCGGAGTGTTGGCGCCGAAGTGGCCGGCGAAGAAGTCCCGCGCCGTGGCCCGCGACATCCTGGCCCTGGCACAAAAGGGACGCGTCGTCGACAGTCTCGACCGCCTCATCACCAGCAACAGCGGACGTCCCGTCCTCGAAGGGTCCATGCTCGCCGCGGCCGCGGCGGTCGTACGACTGGCCAAGCGGGACAATGTCTCAGCGGAAGAGGTCGTCGACGATCTCATGCCTCTCGACGGCTATCCCGAGCCGGTCGCCGGCGCTTACAGCCCCGCCGACCGCGTGACCCACGAAGTCCAGGAAGCCCAGGACGGCCCTGCCGCAGAACAGGACCTGCCGGAGTGGCTAGGCGGATCGAGCGCCGAGGCGACTGCGCAGGCGAATCCCAACGCTGACCGGCGGGGCGTCGATGAACGAATGGACGAGGTCGAGAAGACCGTTTACGAGATGCCGCTCTACCAGCGCTTCCGCGACTGGCTGGCCGAGACCTACGATGATGTCGACGAGGACTCGGAGGTCTTCGACATCGCCCACCTCCTGTTCTGCATCGCCGTGTCCTCCCGCGCAGATATCGACGAACCGGAGGGAATCGACGACCTCCTCGACGTCCTTGAAAGCTTCGCCGTCGACGGACAGGAGGAAGCCGAGAAGACCGATGGCGAATCGCCTTCGACAGTGATCTTCCTCGACAGCCTCGAAGCTCTCGACAACTATCTCCGCTTCCGCATGGACACAGACGATGCTCCCGAACGCTGGAACTCCGCCAGGGCCCGAGCCGAGGCCGCGAGCATGCGCACAGACCCGCTGCCCTCGGCCCTGATGGCCGCAGTCGAAGCCAACGCTCTGAGCGAGGAGCAGCTCGCGCAGCCGTTGTCGGACAACCGTCTCGTTTCAGGTGTGGCCGGCATCCTCGAATGGATCGGAGACTCCCGTCAGGTGACCGGAACGGGGCGGGTGAAGCGCGCTGATATCGCGAAGGCGGCCGGACAGTTCGGCATCGACGCCGTCGGCGTGGCCTCGAACGCCCGGTACGAAGACGGCGTGAACTATGCGCGCAGCGCCGATGAGGTGCCCGTCCTCGAAGCGATGTGGGCCGTGATGCAGAGTGCGGAGATCATCGAGATCACCGGGACGAAGGTCCGGCCCGCCGGTGCTGCCGACCAGTGGCGCTCAGGCGAGGTCAGCGCGGATGCGGCGCTGCCCGTCATCGGCGCGTTCATCTACGAGCGCCTGTTCGACGTGATCAACCTCGTTCCCGGAAACGACTACGGCGCCCCGGCGATCACGATCGCTCAGCGCCTCATCGAGATCATCACTCCCGACGCCGCGCCCGAACGCCCCGAACTCGACATCGACGAGGTGCGCGCTGATCGGATCTCCATATTGCTGGCAGACGAGCTGCAGGAGCTCATCGAGCTCGGGCTCCTCACGAAGACCGATGGCGCGATTTCCGTGGAGCCGATGTACCGGCGCATCGTCGCCAGTGCCGCGCTCATGCTGCTCGCCGGGCCGAGGGAATAGAACGAGGCAAACGCCCCGATTCCGCTGCGACGGCACCTGCGCCGATTCCGTGCAACTGCGGAAAAGTCGGCACCAGACTGTTGTGCACTCCCGATTCCCGGGTTAGGCTAGCCTATGAGAATTACGCAACGCTGGTCTTTCCTAAGGTAGTTGACACGCTGGCTTGAAGTGGTGGATCGGACGTCGGCGGTTCTCTCTGTTTCACGTCATGAAGCCCTCGGCGCAAATTCCGGCGCCGGGGGCTTCGCGCGCTCAGAAGTGAGTGCCCTGTCGGGCGGGAAAATCGCGGCCCTCACCCTGCGCCGGCCCTCACCCCGCGCCGGGGCGATGCCCCTCGGCTTCGTCGAGGATGAGCAGCGAACGGGAGGACACGACGCCCGGAACCTCGTGGATCCGGCGCAGGATCACCTGTGACAGGGCTGTGTTGTCCGGGGCGTTCACGGTGACCAGGGCGTCGATGTCTCCGCTGACGGCTTGGACCTTCTCGACGAAGGGCAGAGCGGCCAAGTCCTCCCGGACCTGTGGCCAGGGGCGGTCGCCGATCTTGACGACGACGACCGCGGTGACTGTCATGCCGAGAGCCTCGCGGTCCACCTCGGCGGTGAATTTCCTGATCGCACCCGATTCGATGAGAGTGGTGAAGCGCTTATGCGCGGCGGAGCGGGAGATGTGGACGCGTTCGGCCAGCTGGCGCACGCTCAGGCGCGAGTCCTCGACGAGGGCGGCGATGATGCTGCGGTCGATGTCGTCGAGGTCGAATGCCACGGGGCGCTCCTTCACCGTTGATGTCTGCGTCTTGCCTGCGACCTCTGCGTCCAGCCTGCCCGGATGCACTCGCACGGAGGCCGGCGATGGCCACCGGGAGGAATGGTCGGTCTGCGTCCCATTCTAGGGCCCCGCCTAGGCGGGTGGCGGCCGCGCGTCGAGGTCCTGTCGTCGATGATGGGGGAACCGCCTCGGCGAGGGAAGCCGGCGTTGTCGAGGTGTCCGACGCGCTGGACAAATTCTGTCGATCGTTCGTACAGTAACGGAGATATCTGTGGTGCCTACCACGTACCATGGGTGATGGACATGGCCGGTTCTTACCTGGACCCGGCCAACGGACGGAAATCAGCCACCTGTAGATTATGAGACGAAAGTCTCACGCAGCTGGAACTGCTTCACGAACCTAAGGAGTCATCCTTGAAGATCGCGGTGTTGGTCAAAGAGGTCCCGGATACCTACGGCGACCGCAAGTTGAACTTGGAAACCGGGCTTGCCGATCGCGGCGCCTCGGAAGCCGTCCTCGATGAGATCGGTGAGCGTGCCCTCGAGGTCGCACTGACGCCGAAGGACTCCGACGGCGACACCGAGGTGACCGTCATCTCGATGGCGCCCGATACCGCGACCGCCACGATCCGCAAGGGTCTGGCCATGGGCGCCGACAACGCCGTGCACGTGGCCGATGAGTCGCTGGGCGGTGCCGATCTCGGGCTGACCGCCGAGGTGCTCGCCGCTGCTCTGCGCCGCGGTGAGTACGACCTCGTCGTCACCGGCAACGTCTCCACCGACGGCAACGGCGGCATGATGCCGGCGATGCTCGCCGAGCACCTCGACTACCCGCACGTGACCGGCCTGACGACCGTCGAACTGGAAGGCGGCAAGGTCTCCGGCAGCCGTGCCATCGAAGGCGGCAAGCAGCAGGTCTCGGCCGAGCTGCCCGCTGTCATCTCCATCACCGAGGCGCTTCCCGAGGCCCGATTCCCGAACTTCAAGGGCATCATGGCAGCGAAGAAGAAGCCCTTCGAGGTCATCAGCCTGGCCGATCTCGACATCGATGCCGAGGACCAGGCGACCGCCCGTTCGATCATGGTCACCGTCGCCGAGAAGCCGCCGCGCGAAGCCGGCGAGAAGGTCGCCGACGAAGGCAATGGCGGAGTCGAACTCGCCGAATACCTCACCAAGAACCGTCTGGCCTAAGGAGAATCGCACATGTCAGAATTCCCGCAGGATTCCATTCTCGTCGTCCTCACCGCCGATGCCGAAGGCCAGCTGGAGAAGCCGGCCGCCGAGCTGCTCGGCGGTGCCGCTGAGATCGGCTCGCCCGTTGCCCTCGTGCTCGCCGCCGGCAGTGCCGATGCCGCTGCCGAGAAGGCCGCCGAACTCGGTGCCGTGGCGACCCTGACTGCCGCGACCGTCGAGGGCAACCTCGGCACCGCGGCCGTCGATGCCGTGGCCGCGGCTGCGGAGCTCACCGCGCCCGACGCGGTACTCGTGCCCAATACCCTCGACGGTCGGGACATCGCCGGCCGCTATGCCGTGCGCAGCGGGTCGGCCGTGTCCGTCGACGCCATCGGACTCGAACGCGACTCCGAGGGCATCGTGGCCGACCACTCCGTCTACGGCGGTGGCTACACTGCCTCGTCGGCCCCGACCTTCGGTGCGCCCATCGTGACCGTGCGTCTGGGCTCGATCGAGGCCCGTGCCGAGGCGCAGTCCGCGAACACGCAGGCCCTCGAGGTTGCCGATTCCGGTAAGCGCTCGGCTGCGATCGATTCGTTCGAAGCTGTTGTCGAAACCTCCTCGCGTCCCGAGCTGCGCGGTGCGCAGAAGGTCGTCTCCGGTGGTCGCGGCGTCGGTTCGGAGGAGTCCTTCGAGCTCGTCGGCGAGTTCGCCGATACCCTCGGTGCTGCCGTCGGTGCCTCCCGCGCGGCCGTTGACGCCGGTTACATCGCCCAGTCCCACCAGGTCGGCCAGACCGGTGTGTCGGTGTCCCCGCAGCTCTATGTGGCTCTCGGCATCTCCGGTGCGATTCAGCACAAGGCCGGTATGCAGACCTCGAAGACCATCGTCGCGGTCAACAAGGACGCCGAAGCCCCGATCTTCGACATCGCCGACTTCGGCGTCGTCGGCGACCTGTTCAAGGTCGTTCCCCAGGCCATCGAATCACTGAACGAGAACAAGTCCTGATATGGCCACCTATTCCAGTTCGCTGCGCTCGGGTCTGCCCCGGGTCGAAGGCGGAGACCCCTGGCCCCCGGAGGGCACCATCGGCGAACCCTTGGAAGAGGGTGCGTCGTGGCTGCCGGAGACTGCCGAGACGGAGGAACTGGATGAAGGTTCCTCCGCCGAGGCGGTCGAGTCCGATGTGACCGAGACCGAGGAATCGACGGGGACCGTGGCTTCCGCTGAAGCCGAAGAGCCCGTTGAGGATTTGGTCGAGGAGCCCGTTGAGGCAGTTACTGCGGCCGAAGTTCCGCTGCGCCGCGGACTGCCGCGCGTCGAAGGTGGAGACCCCTGGCCCCCGGAAGGTCTCGCTCCTGCTGGGGTGAAGGCCACCGGTGCGTCTGCCGTGCCCGCCGCGTCGGCCGAAGCGCCTGCTCCCGCAGAGCCTGCGGTCGAAGACGACGTTCCTGTCGAGGATTCGACAGAGGAATCGGTGTCCGTCGAGTCGGACGAACAGTCCTCAGCCGCACCTGCCGCCGCTGCCGCGGCTGGTGCCGAATCGGCTCCTGCCGCCGAGGTTCCGCTGCGCCGTGGTCTGCCGCGTGTCGCCGGTGGAGATCCTTGGCCGCCGGAAGGCTTCGCGCCCGCCGGAGTCAAGGCCGCCGGCGGTTCGGCTGCCGGCGCTGCTGCTCCGGCAGCGGCCGCGTCCGCTCCTGCCGAGAGCACCGCGCAGGAATCCGCTGCTCAGACCGATTCCGCCGAAGCCGCTCCGGCTGACACTTCGGCCGATTCCACCTCGGAGTCCTCGTCCGCTGCTCCTGCAGCAGCCGCCGCGGTCGGCGCCGGTGCTGCCGGTGACGGTGTGGCCGCAGCTGCTGCAGGCGGCTCGGGCTCTGGAGAACTCTCCGATGTTCCGCTGCGCCGCGGTCTCCCCCGCACTGCCGGGGGAGACCCCTGGCCGCCGGAAGGGTTCGCACCCGCACACGCTGCCAAACCTGCCGCAGGCTCGGTTGCCGCTTCGGCTCCGACCGAGGAGAAGGCCGCTGTGACCACGTCGACCGATGCCGCATCTGCCGAGGCCGGCAAGCCTGCCGAGGATGCACAGTCGACGACTGAGGCGAAGCAGGATGCAACGCCGGCTGCCGCCGACGGATCCGGTGAGAAGAAGCCCCAGGGTCGACGCACCGGAATCGGTGGTGTCGGTGCCGGTGCGGCAGCCGCAGGTGCGGGAGCCGCCGCCGGTGCAGGTGCTGTGGCAGCGGGAGCCGCCTCGGCGTCGGACACGTCCTCCGACGGAGCCGAGAAGAAGCCCGCTCAGCGCAAGCCGATGGCCAAGCCCGCGGCGAAGACCACGGACAAGCCTGCCCAGCGCAAACCGATGGCCAAGCCCGCCGCGAAGGCGGACGACAAGGCTGCGGCACGCACTGCGGACAAGCCGGCTGCGAAGACGGCACCGGCTGCGAAGGCCACATCGTCGGGGTCGGGCAGCACCACCGCGGCGAAGCCTGCAGTGAAGAAGGAACCGGTCATGATCGGTTCGAAGTCGCTGGGACAGTGGTCGAAGCTCGTCGGGCTGGGACTCGGCGGACTCATCGTCGCGGCCGGGATCCTCATCCTCGCCGCCCGTGGGGTGACGACCCTGCCGGGTGTGCCGGAGTTCCTCGAGCGCTACCCGGGCGAGTATCACATTCCGGACTTCGTCGATCCCGGGTTCCCGGGCTGGGTGCGGTGGACGCACTTCCTCAACCTCTTCTTCATGGTGCTCATCATCCGGTCGGGTCTGCAGGTGCGTCACCAGCAGAAGCCGCCGGCGTTCTACACCCCGAAGAAGGGTGGGAAGAAGGTCAGCATCAACCTCTGGCTGCACACGGGCCTCGACCTGCTGTGGCTGGCCAATGGCGTCGTCTTCGTCGTGCTGCTGTTCGTGTCCGGGCATTGGGCGCGGATCGTGCCGACCAGTTGGGAAGTGTTCCCGAACGCGGTCTCGGCGATGCTGCAGTACGCGACGATGGAATGGCCGATGGAAGAGGCGTGGGTCAACTACAACGCGCTTCAGCAGCTGATGTACTTCATCGTCGTGTTCATCGCGGCTCCATTGGCGGCGATCACGGGTGTGCGGATGAGCGAGTGGTGGCCGAAGGATGCTGCGAGGCTGAATAAGTTCTACCCGGCGCCGTTGGCTCGGGCGATCCATTTCCCGACGATGCTGTTCTTCGTGTTCTTCATCCTCGTCCACGTGTTCCTCGTGTTCACGACCGGACTGCGGCAGAATCTCGGGTACATGTTCGCGGGTACGAATGTGCTCGGTTGGGCCGGGCTCATCTGGTTCCTCGTCGCGATGGTCGTGGTCGTGGCCGGGTGGTTCGCGGCCAGGCCGTTGCTGCTGGCTCCGATCGCGAATCTCTTCGGACGCGTCTCGAGCAGGTAGGACAGACACTCATCACTCGGCCGGTCAGGCCGAGATGGACGGCGATCAGGCCCTGTCGGATATTGAATCCGGCAGGGCCTGATCGCTGTCCTTTCGCATTCCCGACAGAAATCTCTTGACCGGGGATTGCGATGACCTTAGTGTTGAATGCAACCTGGTTGCAATAAATGCAACTTTGGGAATCTCAGCCGCCCACCACATCGGAGAAGACAATGAAGTCGGACCTGGCTCCAGAGGACAATGACGCAGCGAAGACGAGGCCGTCATCGTCCGAGCACCCCACACTCGAACAGAAGCGGACGCTGCGACGTGTCGTCTCGGCCAGCTTCGTCGGCAACTTCGTCGAATGGTTCGACTACGGGGTATACGGCTATTTCGCCACCACGATCTCGCTCGTCTTCTTTCCCAGGTCCGAAGGCAATCTCGCTCTCCTGTCGACCTTCGCGGTCTTTGCCGTGTCCTTCGTCGTTCGTCCCATCGGCGGCTTCATCTGGGGGCACATCGGGGACAAGATCGGACGTCGCTCCGCACTGTCCGTGTCGATCCTCATCATGTCGGTCTCGACCTTTGCGATCGGTCTGCTGCCGAGCTTCGCGGTCGCCGGCTTCCTCGCTCCGGTGCTGCTGCTCGTCGTCCGCCTCGTCCAAGGATTCTCTGCGGCAGGCGAATATGCGGGCGCCTCGGCGTTCCTCGTCGAATACGCACCACCGCGGCGACGCGGACTGTACGCGGCAGTGGTTCCCGCCAGCACGGCGACCGGCCTGCTGCTGGGCTCCGTGCTGGCCGCGGTGCTGTCCTCTGCCCTCACCGACGTTCAGCTGGAGACCTGGGGTTGGAGGCTCCCGTTCTTCCTCGCCGCGCCCATGGGGCTCATCGGACGTTACATCCGCACCCGGCTCGAGGACACCCCGGCCTTCCGTGAGCTCGCGCAGCAGGATGAGGTCATCAAGGCCCCGGTGTTCGCGATGTTCCGTGATCACTGGCGGCCGCTGCTCATCGCGATGTGCGCGGTCCTGCTCAATGCTGTCGGCTTCTACGTCGTCCTCACCTACATGCCCACGTATCTCACCACGGAACTCGGCTACGGGGCGACGGAATCATTCATCGCCACGACCATTGCTCTTGTGACCTACATCGGCTTCATCCTGCTCACCGGTCTGGCCTCCGACCGGTTCGGGCGCAAACGGATGCTCACCATCGCCTCCATCTGCTTCATCGTCCTCACGGTGCCTGCCTTCATGCTCCTCGATACCGGAAGCTTCGCTGTCGTCGTCCTCATTGAGATCGCCCTCGGGGCCATGCTCACGCTCAACGACGGTACCCTGCCGAGCTTCCTCGCAGAGATGTTCCCGACCCGGATCCGCTATACCGGATTTGCCGTGAGCTTCAACGTCTCCAACGCGCTGTTCGGCGGTACGGCGCCGTTCATGGCCACTCTGCTCATCGGGGTGACTAACTCGAACCTGGCTCCCGGCTGGTACCTCATGGCCGCCGCGGCCGTCTGCTTGGGCGCCGTCATCTGTGCCAAGGAGACCTTCCACAAACCCCTGCGCGAAGTCTGACGAGCGCAGCCGCCACTCTCGCAGCTCGCCGGACGCGCAGCTGTCAATCACACGCGGCTGTGCCCGACGCGCAGCCGTGCCGAACGAATAGGAGAAAACGATGACCACCTTCGCCGACAACGCATCCGTCGCCGACCTGGAGCGAATCAAGGTCCTGCACAACGGGTCGAAGACACCACTGACATTCTCCGACGCGGAGATGGAGCGCAGGCTGACCGGACTGCGTTCGATCATGGCCGAGAAGGAGCTCGACGCCGTGATCCTCACCTCGTACCACAACATCAAGTACTATTCTGACTTCCTCTTCACCTACTTCGGTAGGTCCTATGCCATGGTCGTCACGCCCGACGACACGGTCACCATCACTGCGAACATCGACGCCGGCATGCCCTGGCGGACCAGCTACGGCGAAAACATCGTCTACACCGATTGGCGTCGGGACAACTACTGCTTCGCAATCCAGGAGGGATTGCGTCAACGCGGAATCGGCAATCCCCGCCGCCTTGGCGTCGAGGACGACAATCTGCCGCTGGAGAGCCGCAACCGGATCCAGGGTGCATTCCCGGACGCAACGCTCGTCGACGTCTCCCACAAGGCCATGCGCCAGCGGATGATCAAGTCTGCCGAGGAGATCGAGGTGATCAAGCACAGCGCTAGAATCGGCGACCTCGGCGGCGAGGCGATCAGAGAGGCGATCACCGAAGGGATCAGCGAATACGAGGTCGCTCTCATCGGCACCGAGGCGATGGTCCACGAGATCGCGAAGACCTTCCCTGACCAGGAGGTTCGAGACACGTGGGTGTGGTTCCAGTCGGGGATCAACACCGACGGCGCCCACAACTGGGCGACCACACGCAAGGTCCGCAAGGGTGACATCCTCAGCCTCAACTGCTTCCCGATGCCGACCGGCTACTACACGGCACTGGAGCGCACACTCTTCTACGGTCAGCCCGATGAGCGTTCGCTCTCGCTGTGGAATGTCAACGTCGAGGTGCATAAGCGCGGCATCGAAATCATCAAGCCGGGCGCCGTGTGCAAGGACATCGCGGCCGAGCTCAACGAGATCTATCTCGAGCACGGGCTCTTCGCCAACCGCACTTTCGGCTACGGGCATTCCTTCGGCGTGCTCAGCCACTACTACGGGCGCGAGGCCGGGCTCGAACTGCGCGAGGACATCGACACCGTCATCGAACCGGGCATGGTCATCTCCATGGAACCGATGATCACCATTCCCGAGGGGCAGCCGGGCGCCGGCGGATACCGCGAACACGACATCGTCGTCGTCGGGGAGGACGAATCCGAGGACATCACGAAGTTCCCCTTCGGCCCCGAACACAACATCATTCCGGCCTGAGGCTGCGCCGCCGAATATACTCACACCATGTCCCGACAATCGCCTGACAACCCACGCCGCGGTGCCTCGGTCATCGAAAACACCGTCGCCATCCTGCGCTGTTTCGCGCCGGACCGACAAGAGCTCGGTGTCACCGAGATCGCACCGCGCGTGGGGTTGCACAAAAGCTCTGTGTCGCGCATTCTCGCCTCACTCGAGCAGGAGGGGATCGTCGAACAGGCCCCGTCCAAACGGTATCGACTGGGGCTGGGGATCATTGCGATCGCGGGACCGCTGCTGGCCGACCTCGATGTACGCCGAGCAGCGTATCCGATTCTGCAGGCACTCACGCGGGCCACGTCTGAGACGAGTGCGCTGATGGTATGGGACGGCGCCGAGGCGGTCACCGTTGAACAGGTGCCCAGTCCAGAGCCGGTCAAGCACACGTCCAGCCTGGGGTCACGGTATCGGACAGAAGGCAGTGCCTCGGTGAAGGTATTCCGCGACGCCGGCGACGGCCCGGATCGCGCCACCGGCACCCCTTATGCCCTCAACGATGCCGAGACCTCGCCGAACGAGGTCGGCATCGCCGCGCCCGTGTACGACCATCGCGGCGAGGTGGTCGCGGCCGTCCTCATCGCCGCACCGAAGTTCCGTACCGATGCCACCCGCATCGCCCAGCTCGGCAATCAGTGTGTGCAGGCGGCGGAGCGGGTCTCGTTGCGGCTTGGTGGCTCAGAGCGGTAACGACGCTCCGGTGGGAGCTCAGCCAGCCGGGCGCGTGGCCACGTGGCGGATCGTGCGGATGATCATCAGCACCAGCAGGACGATGCCGACGTAGCCGTTGATGACGTAGACGATGTTGACCATCTGCGAGAACGGCAGAATGAGGCCGATGATCGTTCCGAGGACTGCAAGGGCGATCGTGACGTACTTGAACTTCTTCGTCTTGTCGTCGAAGAAGCGCGAGGAGACCGTCCACAGCAGCGGAATGGCCGTCGTGTAGATCCCCGCGAGGATCATCACGGAGATGAGGGTCCCGATCCACGGCCCGAGGCTGCTGGCGAGGACGAGCATCGGGATCTCGGCGTCGAAGACCTCGCCGATGTTCGCGAGCAGCCCGAGTCCGACGACCATGCACGCCAGAGAGAAGGCGACGCCGCCGACGAGGCCGCCGGCCGTGGCTTCACGCCGGTTCTTCACGGTCTTGCCGAGGGCGGCGAGGAACGCTGCGAGCCAGAGCATGCAGAACCCGACATAGGACAGCCCGGAGAGGAACCAGTTCGACGATGCCTGGGTGACGTCGAGGCTCGGCAGGATCTCGACTCCGGTGGAGATGCCTTCGGGGTCGCGCATGATTCCGTAGACGCCGAGGGCGATCGCGACGACGACGATGACCGGGCCGATCTTGCCGATGACGTCGACGAGGCTGGTCAGCCCGAACCACACGGTGGCGCAGACAGCGACGGCCAGGGCGACCCCGCCGATGAACTTCGACAGTCCGTAGTGCTCTTCGAAGACCGCTCCGGCGCCGGAGATCATCACGGTGAAGGACAGGAAGACGAAGAGGATCGAGAAGTAGTCGAAGAACGTGCCGAGGTATCTCCCGCCGTAGTAGTGGAACACGCGTGAGGGCTTCTCGAACTGCTCCCTCCTGCCCGCGAGGAAGAGTTCGACGGCGACATAGGAGATGAGCACGAGCACCAGAAGGCCGGTGCCGAAAACGCCCCAGAAACCGTAGGACGCGTAGTACTGGAGGATCTCTTGGCCGGTGGCGAATCCCGAGCCGATGAGGAACGCGATGATCGCCCCGGCATAGGTGATGACTCGCAGGATGCTGGTCTTCTCGGTCGTAGCCAGATGGGCGGCAGTGGAGGTGTCAGTCATGGAAGTCCTTCGTCGTTGAGGGAATGAGGTGGTCGACAGAGTCAGGTCGACAACTGATATATCACATTCATGAACGCTAGTGTGTGAATGTGATCACGTCAATGCAGGGTGAGGCTCAGCGCAAGGTGGAGCGGACGGTCTTGTCGAACTCGCGGACGTGCTCGGCGGCGCGGGCGGCGACGGCCTCCTCATTGCCGTCGAGGATCGCCTCGAGCAGATCGATGTGCTCGCGGATATGGGTGACGAGATCCGGGATCCCCGGGATGACCAGACACCAGATGCGGGTGGCCAGGTCATCGAGGCGGATGAGGGTCTCCGACAGGTGCGGATTGTCCACGGAGCTGTAGATGAGGCGATGGACGTCGAGGTCGCGCTCCATGAGAGTCCGCTGCTCGTCGGTCGCCTCGAGCGCCCTGAGGTCGGCGATGGCGGCCGTGAAGTCCATGCGCCGCTCCGGGGTGAGGTTGCGCGCCGCGCGCCTGGCGGCGATCGGCTCGAGAGCCTCGCGCATCTCCGAGATCGTCGACAGATCGGTGAGGTCGACATTCGTGGCGAAGGTTCCGCGCCGCGGATACGACACGACGAGGTGATCGCGCTCGAGGCGTTTGAGGGCCTCTCGGATGGGGGTCCGCCCGACGTCGAGCTCGGAGCTCAGGGCCGCCTCGTTGATCGGATCGCCGGGAGCGATGTCGAGCATGATGAGCCGGTGCCGCAGGATCTCATAGGCGTGATTCGCCAAGGACGTCGTCGGTGACGTCGCATCGGCGGATGTGCTCATGAGAAGACTCCTCAAACTCTTTGCGGACAACGTATTGCGTCGGCTGGATTTCTCTGCCTACACTACAGGAACGCATCTGATATATTAGTTGCTGATCAGCCGGGGTTGGTTGATCAGCACCGATCGAAGGAGATCCATGACAGAGCAGCTCGCGGCCCCTGCCGTCGATGACAACGCCACGCCCGATGCCTCGGCGGGCGCTTCCGCTGAGACCTTCCCCAGCCGTGAACCCGTCGAACTGAGCACTTCGATCGCCGAACTCGATCCCTCCATCGCCGGCTTCATCGACGCCGAACTGGCCCGGCAGCGCGAGGGCCTGGAGATGATCGCCTCGGAGAACCACACCGCCGCGGCAGTCATGGAAGCTCAAGGATCGGTGCTCACGAACAAGTACGCCGAGGGCTACCCGGGCCGCCGCTACTACGGTGGCTGCGAACACGTCGATGAGATCGAACGCATCGCCATCGACCGCGTCAAGGCCCTCTTCGGCGCCGCATACGCCAACGTCCAGCCGCACTCCGGTGCTCAGGCCAACGCCTCGGTCATGCACGCCCTCATCCGTCCCGGCGACACCGTCCTCGGCCTCAACCTCGCTCACGGCGGCCACCTCACCCACGGAATGAAGATCAACTTCTCCGGCCGCCTCTACTCGATCGTCCCCTACGGCCTCGACGACACCGGACGCGTCGACATGGCCGAAGTCGAACGCCTCGCCCAGGAACACCAGCCGAAGCTCATTGTCGCCGGCTGGTCGGCCTACACCAGGCAGCTCGACTTCGCCGAGTTCCGCCGCATCGCCGACTCCGTCGGTGCCTACCTCATGGTCGACATGGCCCACTTCGCCGGGCTCGTCGCCGCGGGCCTCCACCCCTCACCGGTCCCGCACGCCCACGTCGTGTCCTCGACGACGCACAAGACCCTCGGCGGCCCCCGAGGCGGCATCATCCTCACCAATGACGCGGACATCGCAAAGAAGATCAACTCCGCCGTCTTCCCCGGTCAGCAGGGCGGACCCCTCGAACACGTGATCGCCGGCAAGGCCGTGGCCTTCGGCCTGGCCGCCACCGACACCTTCGTCGACAAGCAGAAGCGGACCTTGGCCGGGGCATCTGAACTCGCCCGCCGCCTGACCGAGAGCGATGTCGCCGAACGTGGGATCTCCGTCCTCACCGGCGGCACCGACGTCCACCTCGTCCTCGTCGATCTGCGCAACTCGACCCTCGACGGAGCCCAGGCCGAAGATCTGCTCGCCCAGATCGGCATCACCGTCAACCGCAACGCCGTGCCCGATGACCCCCGACCGCCGATGGTCACCTCCGGACTGCGGATCGGCACCCCGGCGCTGGCCAGCCGCGGCTTCGGCTCCGCTGCCTTCGTCGAGGTCGCCGACATCATCGCGCAAGTGCTCAAGGCCGGCACCGACGACAACGGCGCGAGCCCGGAGATCATCGCCGAACTGAGCGCACGCGTCACCCGACTCGCGAACGACCACCCCCTGTACCCCACCCTCACCGAGATCGGAGCACGCTGATGGCTGACCAGCTTCCCGAACACCCCGACTTCCTGTGGCGCAATCCGGAGCCGAAGAAGTCCTACGAAGCCGTCATCGTCGGCGGCGGCGGACACGGCCTCGCCACCGCCTACTACCTGGCGAAGAACCACGGAATGACGAACATCGCCATTCTCGAACGCGGCTGGCTCGCCGGGGGCAACATGGCCCGCAACACGACGATCATCCGCTCGAACTATCTGTGGGACGAATCCGCCGCGATCTACGAGAAGTCCCTCAAGCTCTGGGAGCAGCTGCCCGAAGAGCTCGACTACGACTTCCTCTTCTCCCAGCGCGGCGTGCTCAACCTCGCCCACACCCTCCAGGACGTGCGCGAATCCCAGCGACGGGTGAATGCGAACACGCTCAACAGCGTCGACGCCGAATGGCTCGACCCCAAGCAGGTCAAGGAAGTCTGCCCGATCATCAACATCGGCGACGACCTCCGCTACCCCGTGATGGGCGGCACCTATCAGCCGCGCGCCGGTATCGCCAAGCACGATCACGTCGCCTGGGCCTTCGCCCGCAAGGCCGACGAAATGGGTGTCGACATCATCCAGAACTGCGAGGTCACCGGCATCGAACGCATCGGCGATCAGGTCGTCGGCGTGCAGACGAACCGCGGACCGATCGCCACCGAGAAAGTCGCGTTGGCCGTGGCCGGGGACTCCTCGGTGCTCGCCGACATGGCCGGGATCCGCCTGCCGATCCAGACCCATCCGCTGCAGGCACTGGTCTCCGAACTCTTCGAGCCCGTGCACCCGACCGTGGTCATGTCCAACCACGTCCACGTCTACGTCTCCCAGGCGCACAAGGGCGAACTCGTCATGGGCGCCGGCGTCGACTCCTACAACGGATACGGTCAACGAGGCGGCTTCCACGTCATCGAGGAACAGCTGGCCGCCGCGGTCGAGCTCTTCCCGATCTTCGCCCGCGCCCATGTGCTGCGCACCTGGGGCGGCAACGTCGACGTCACCCTCGACGCCTCACCGATCGTGTCGAAGACCGAGGTCGACGGACTCTACGCCAACTGCGGCTGGGGCACCGGCGGCTTCAAGGGAACACCGGCGGCCGGCTTCACCTACGCCCACACCATCGCGAACGACGAACCCCACCCGCTCAACGCCCCATTCGCCCTCGACCGCTTCGAAACCGGCCACCTCATCGACGAACACGGCGCCGCAGCCGTGGCCCACTGAGCGGAAGAAAAGAGACACCGACATGCTGCTCATCCACTGCCCGAACTGCGGGCCACGCGACGAAACCGAATTCCACTACGGCGGACAGGCCCACGTTGCCTACCCCGAAGACCCGTACGCCCTGACCGACAGGGAATGGGCCGAGTACCTCTTCTACCGTGAGAACAGCCGCGGTGCCTTCGCCGAGATGTGGAGCCACAGCGCCGGCTGCCGGAAGTGGTTCAACGCCGTCCGCGACACGGCCACCTACGACTTCACCGCGATCTACCCGATCGGCTCGCCCCGTCCCGACACACAAGGAGAGGTTCGATGACGAACACCACCCGTCTGCACTCCGCTTCTCGTCTGCCCTCTGCCACCGGCATCGACACCACCCGCCCGATCGACTTCACCGTCGACGGAGCGACCTACTCGGGCTTCGCCGGTGACACGATCGCCAGCGCGCTGATCGCCGCCGGCCGCATCGACTGCGGCAACTCGACCTACCTCGGACGCGCCCGCGGCATCCTCGGCGCCGGCGTCGAGGAGTCCAATGCGCTCGTGCGCGTGCACTCCCGGTTCTCCGGAGACGTTTCCGAGTCGATGCTGCCCGCCACCCGCGTCGCCATCGCCGAAGGGCTCGAGGCCGACTACCTCGCCGGGCTCGGCATCCTCGACCCCGGCCAGGACGAACTGACCTACGAGCACAAGCATGTGCACACCGACGTCCTCATCGTCGGCGCCGGCCCCGCCGGACTCGCCGCCGCACGCGAGGCCGGCAAGTCCGGTGCTCGTACCCTGCTCCTCGACGACCAGTCGCTGCCCGGCGGCTCGCTGCTGGCGGCGGGACCGGCCACGGCCGAGACCATCGACGGCGTCGACGCCCTGGAGTGGGTCGAGTCCACCGTCGCCGGATTCGCCGAGCACGAAGAACTCACCTATGTCCCGAACACCACGGTCTTCGGCAGCTACGACTCGAACTACTTCGTCGCCCTCGAAGACCGCACCGACGCGGTTGCCGCCGCCGGCGGTCACGGAGTGCGCCAGAAGGTCTGGCACATCCGCGCCGGTCAGGTCGTGCTCGCCACCGGCGCCCACGACCGTCCGATCGTCTTCGCCGACAACGACCGCCCCGGCATCATGCTCGCCTCGGCCGTGCGCACCTACCTCGGCCGCTACGGGGTCGCCGCAGGGCAGAACGTGGCCGTGGCGACGACGAACGACTCCGCCTATGATCTCGTCACCGACCTCCACGCAGCAGGCATCACCGTCCCTGCGGTCATCGACTCCCGCCCGACCGCCTCGGCGGTGGCCGAATCCGTCACCGCAGCCACGGGCACACGGCTGATCCTCGGCTCAGCGGTCACCGGCACCGCCGGTGAAGGTCCTGCCGGACGAATCAGCGCGATCACTGTCACCGAACTCGATGACGACGCCGTCGCTGCGAGCCAGGGCGAGGAGATCGCCGTCGACCTGCTCGCGGTCTCCGGCGGACATTCGCCGGTCATCCACCTGCACGGTCAGCGCAAGGGCGCAATCCACTGGAACGTCGACATCGCGGCCTTCGTGCCGACGACGCCCGTGCGTGACCAGTTCACCGTCGGCGCCGTCACCGGGGACTATTCCCTCGAGGCGGCACTGCGGCAGGGCGCCGAGGCAGGCAGCCAGGCGGCCAACCGCACCGGTTTCCCGGGTGCCCTCGCCGTCCCCGCCGCCTCGCCGATGGCGTATGCCCCGGCACGTCCGCTGTGGCTGGTCACCTCCGCGCAGGACGATCACACGAACCTGAGCACGCACTTCATCGACTTCCAGCGTGACCAGACCGTCGCCGATGTGCAGCGGGCGATGGGCGCAGGTATGCGTTCGGTCGAACACATCAAGCGCTACACCTCGATCTCGACGGCGAACGATCAGGGCAAGACCTCCGCGGTCAACGCGATCGGCGCGATCGCCTCGGTGCTGGGGGAGGCCGACGACCTCGGTCAGGTCGGGCACACGACCTTCCGCGCCCCCTTCGCCCCGGTGCCCTTCGCGGCACTGGCCGGACGGCGCAAGGGCGAACTCTTCGATCCCGCCCGCGTCACCTCGATCCACCCCTGGCACGTCGCCCACGGCGCCGAGTTCGAAGACGTCGGTCAGTGGAAGCGGCCCTGGTACTACCCGAAGCCGGGTGAGGACATGGAGGCGGCGGTGCTGCGCGAGGGCAAGGCCGTGCGCGAATCCGTCGGCTTCCAGGATGCATCAACGCTCGGCAAGATCGAGATCCGCGGGGCCGACGCCGGAGAGTTCCTCGGCCAGATCTACACGAACGGCTTCAAGAAGCTCAAGGTCGGCAAGGGTCGCTACGGGCTGATGTGCAAGCCCGACGGCATGATCTTCGACGACGGGGTGACCCTGCGCGTGGCCGAGGACCGCTACTACATGACGACGACCACCGGCGGAGCGGCGACCGTCCTCGAATGGCTCGAGGAATGGCATCAGACCGAATGGCCGGACCTCGATGTCGTCTTCACCTCGGTGACCGAGCAGTGGTCGACCGTCGCCGTGGCAGGCCCCCGGTCGCGCGACGTCATCGCGAAGGTCGCCCCGAACCTCGACGTCTCCAACGACGCCTTCGAGTTCATGGGCTTCCGCGAGACGACGCTGGCGAACGGCATCCCGGCCCGGATCTGCCGGATCTCGTTCTCCGGTGAGCTCGCCTTCGAGATCAACGTCGACACGTTCTACGGCCTCGCCGTCTGGGAGGCCGTCGCCGAGGCGGGGGCCGAGTTCGACATCACCCCGTACGGCACCGAGGTCATGCACGTGCTGCGTGCGGAGAAGGGCTTCATCATCGTCGGTCAGGACACCGACGGCACCGTGACGCCTGCCGACGCGGGCATGGAGTGGATCGTGTCGAAGGTCAAGGACTTCATCGGCAAACGCTCCTACTCCAGGGCCGACACGGCCCGTGAGGACCGCAAGCACCTCGTCGGAGTCCTGCCCGTCGACGGCACGACCCGCCTGGCCGAAGGCGCCCAGCTCATCACCTCGGGCACCCCGGTCACACCGGAGGCCGGTCCGGTGCCGATGATCGGGCACGTCACCTCGTCCTATATCTCGCCGAGCCTCGACCGTCCGTTCGGTCTGGCGATGGTCGAGAACGGCCGCAACCGTGAAGGTGAGATCGTTCAGTCCCCGCTGGGAGACACCTTGATCGATGTCGAGATCACCTCGCCCGTCTTCTACGATCCGGAAGGAAACCGCCGCGATGGCTGACACCACCTACACCACTTCACCTGCGAAGTCGACCGCGGGTCTCGACGATCTGCGTGTCTCCCCGGCCGCCCACCTCAGCCGTGAGATGGCCGCGGCCAGCCAGGCCGGCGGCAAGGCAGTGGCCCTGCGCGAACTGCCGTTCTCCGTGCAGCTCGGGCTGCGCGCCGAACCGGACTCCGCCTCGTGGAAGTCCCTCGAGGACACCTTCGGTCTGCCCCTGCCGCGCCGCGTCGGCGAGGTCACCGGGGACCAGGCAGGTCTGCACGTCCTGTGGCTGAGCCCCGACGAGTTCCTCGCCGTCGACGTCTCCCGCCAGCAGCAGCCGGGAGAGACCCTCGTCGCCGAAGCGGGACTCGCAGGACTGCCCGGACAGGCCCTCGACCTCTCGGCCAACCGCACCATCCTGCAGCTGAGCGGGTCCAAGGCTCGCGAGGTGCTCGAGAAGAGCTGCCGCGCGGACCTCCACCCGCGGGCCTTCGGCGTCGGCACGGCGATCGTGACCTCGCTCGGCCCGGTGCCGGTCATCCTCCATCACTCCTCGGTGCTCGAATACCGTGTCTACCCGCGAGCGAGCTTCGCAGACTTCACGGTCCGCTGGCTGCTCGACGGAATGGCCGAATTCCTCGATGAGGATGCGGCGGCGACCGGTGCGGACGGCTCGTCGGCGGGTTCTGAAGGGGGCGCCGGCTGATGGCACTCGGGGTCCTCGATCTGTTCTCGATCGGCATCGGGCCCTCCTCCTCGCACACGGTGGGACCGATGCGTGCGGCGGTGCGCTTCGTCGACGAACTCGCCGCAGAGGGTCTGCTCGATCGCGTCGACGCGATCCGGGTCGGCCTCTTCGGGTCGCTGGGGGCGACGGGAATCGGGCACGGCTCGGACTCCGCCGTGCTCGCCGGACTGAGCGGGAAGGAACCGGAGACGCTCGACCCGGATTCCGTGGGCCCGCTGGTCGCCAGGGTCCGCGAGGAAGGGACGCTCAACCTCGGCGGGCGAAGGGATGTGCCCTTCGATGTTCGATCGGATCTCACGCTGCACCTGCGGGAATCCCTGCCCGGCCATCCCAATGGGATGCGCATCAGCGCCGAGGCGGCCGGTGAGCTCATCGAGCGCGAGTACTACTCCGTGGGCGGGGGATTCGTCGTCACCGCCGAGGAGCTCGCCGCGGAGAAGGACGCCGCCGAGGCGATCGACGCGGCCGCGAGCGGTCCCGGATCCGGCGAGGACAGTGCGCGGGGACCAGGTCGGGACGGTGACGTCATCGAATTCTCCACCGCCGATGAACTGCTCGCACAGTGCCGGGCGCATGGGCTGTCCATCGCCGATCTCATGGCGGTCAACGAACGAGCCCGCCAGACTGATGAGAACCTGCGGGCCCGGCTGCTCGAGATCTGGGCGGTGATGCGCGAATGCGTGCACAACGGCTGCACCCGCGCCGAGACGACGCTGCCGGGCGGACTCAAGGTGCGCCGCCGCGCCCCGGAACTGAAGGCAAAGCTCGAAGCCGCGGACTATCGGGCATCGGGCTCCCTCGACGCCCTCGAATGGGTCAACCTCTACGCGCTGGCGGTCAACGAGGAGAACGCCTCGGGCGGGAGGATCGTCACCGCCCCGACGAACGGGGCCGCGGGCATCATCCCCGCGGTGCTGCACTATATGGACCGGTTCGTCACCGGCGACGGCGTGGGCGATGCGAGCGTGTCGGACGATGCCGTCGTGCAATTCCTGCTCACTGCCGGGGCGATCGGAATCCTGTTCAAGCGCAATGCCTCGATCTCCGGCGCCGAGGTGGGCTGCCAGGGGGAGGTCGGATCGGCCTGCGCGATGGCTGCCGCAGGACTGTGCGCCGTGCTCGGCGGAACACCGGAGCAGGTGGAGAACGCCGCCGAGATCGGACTTGAGCACAACCTCGGGCTCACCTGCGATCCGGTCGGCGGCCTTGTGCAGGTGCCGTGCATCGAACGCAATGCCATCGCCTCGGTGAAGGCGATCAATGCGGCTCGGCTGGCCATGCACGGCGACGGCTCCCACCGGGTGAGTCTCGACCAGGCGATCGAGACCATGCGGCAGACTGGAGCCGATATGAAATCGAAGTACAAGGAGACATCGCGCGGCGGACTCGCCGTCAATGTCATCGAATGCTGAGCGGCACGATTCCCGGTTTTCGGGCCGCCTGCAGATTTTGCACCACCCCAGACTCGGCACTACTGAACAGGAAGATTCAGACATGCAGGACTACATCTTCACCCTCGAATGCGCAGAGCGCCCCGGCATCCTCCACTCGGTGACCGGCGCCCTGCTCACCCACGGAGGGGATATCAAGGAACTCAAACAGTTCGACGACCAGTCGACGCAGCAGCTGTTCCTGCGCATCGACTTCAGCATCTCCGCCGAGCCCGGCAACGGGATCGAAGCGCTGCGCAGCGACTTCGAGGCGCTCGGCGAGGAGTTCGGGGCGACCTGGCAGCTGTGGCCGCAGGGGCAGAAGCGGCGGGTGCTCATCATGGTCTCGAAGTTCGAGCACTGCCTCAACGATCTGCTCTTCCGGGCCCGGGTCGGCGAGCTGCCGATCGAGATCGCCGCGGTCGTGTCGAACCACCCCGACCATCGGGAGCTCGTCGAATGGCACCACATCCCCTTCTTCCGGATCCCGGTGACGAAGGAGACGAAGCCTGAGGCCGAGGCGAAGCTGCTCGAACTCGTCGACCGCTTCGAGGTCGACCTCGTGGTGCTCGCCCGCTATATGCAGATCCTCTCCGACGACCTCGCCCGCGAACTCACCGGACGCGCCATCAACATCCACCACTCGTTCCTGCCGTCGTTCAAGGGTGCCAAGCCCTACCATCAGGCATGGGAGCGCGGGGTCAAGACCGTCGGGGCGACCGCGCACTTCGTCAACTCCGAACTCGACGAGGGTCCGATCATCGCCCAGCAGCTCGTCGAAGTCGACCATGCCTTCACTCCCGAGGACCTCGTCGCCGCCGGCCGCGATGCCGAGTGCAAGGCGCTGTCCAACGCCGTGAAGTGGCACTGCGACGGCCGCGTGTTCCTCTCGGGCAAGAGGACCATCGTCCTGCGCTGAGCCTTCTTCCTCACCTACCGCTCAGGTTGCCGTCGCTGTACCGCGTTATGCGGCGAGCGGTCGACGGCAACCTGAGCGGTCGGCGTATTGAGGCAGTGTCACCGGGCGTGATTGATCTGCACGTGCTTGGTTCGGGAGAAGTCGTTGAGCGCGTAGATCGACAGGTCGCGCCCGTAGCCCGAGCCCTTGAAGCCGCCCCACGGGACTTCGGCGGCCAGCGCCAGATGCGAGTTCACCCACACGGTGCCGAAGTCGAGGCGGCGCGGCACATCGAGGCTGCGCGCGGCATCCCGCGTCCACACCGAGGCGGCCAGACCGTAGGGGACTTCGTTGGCTCGCGTGATCGCCTCGTCCTCGGACTCGAAGGTCTCGATCGTCACGACCGGTCCGAAGATCTCCTCCTGTGAGGCTTCCGAGCCGGCCGCCACATCGGCGAGCACGGTCGGAGCGACGAAGAACCCCGGGCCCTCGATCGGCCCACCGCCGACGACGGGCCGGGCACCATCGGCAATCGCACGGTCGAGGAAGCCGGTCACCCGCTCGAAGTGCGCCTGCGAGACCAGCGGCCCGAGCTCGACCTCGGCACCTCCCCGGGGATCGCCGACGACATACGTCGAGACCTCCTCGGCGAGGAGTCGCGTGAACTCCTCGGCGACCGAGGACTCGACGAGCACGCGCGTTCCCGCACCGCACTCCTGCCCCGAATTCCAGAACCCTGCGGTGCGCACACCTTCGGCCGCAGCTGCCAGATCCGCATCGGCGAAGATGACGACCGGGGCCTTGCCGCCGAGCTCGAGATGCACCCGCTTGAGGCTCTCGCCGGCGCTCGTGGCCACGGCCTTCCCGCTGCCGACGCTGCCGGTCAGCGCCACGAGGTCGATATGGGGGTGACTCGACAGACGCGCTCCGACGCTGGGTCCGAGACCGAGGACGATGTTGAGAATACCGGCGGGCAGGAGATCGGCGGTGAGCTCGAGGAGCTTGAGCGCCGTCAGCGGGGTCTGCTCCGAGGGTTTGAGCACCATCGTGTTCCCGGCAGCAAGCGCCGGACTGATCTTCCATGCGGCCATGAGCAGCGGATAGTTCCACGGCACGACGACCCCGACGACCCCGACCGGTTCGCGCAGGATGATCGAGGTGTGGTCCTCGACATAGTCGCCCGAGCCGAGTTCGGTGAAGGCCCGGGAGGCACCTGCGGCGAAGCGGAACGTGTCCGCGGCCATCGAGACGTCGTCCTCGGAGACGGCATACGGCTTTCCGGCATTGAGAGACTCGAGGCGGATGAGCACATCGGCGTTGTCCTCGATGCGGTCGGCGATGGCCAGCAGGACGTCGGCGCGGGACTTCGGGGTCAGTGCCTTCCACCCCTCCAGGGCCCGACGGGCGGCAGCCACCGCGGAGTCGACATCGGCGGCCGACCCTTCGGCCACCTCGGCGATGATCGTCTCATCGGCAGGGTTGACCAGGGCCGTCGTCGCGGATTCCGCACCGGCCTCGGTGAACGCTCCGTCGATGAAGTGGGTGAGCGGGGGCAGCTCGGACTCGGCGACGAGGGGCGCCTGTGTCGTGCTGCGGACGATGGATTCGGTCGATGGGATGGGCATGAGGGCCTCTGCTTCTTCGGTTCGGCTGCTGGGAGCTCCACGCGATACACATCGGTAGATGTGATCACATTATTACGTGATTCGTGTAACATGCAATCACATCGACGGGGATTCGAGCCGTCGTCGTCGCGCGCCGCCGGCGTCAGCGCCCATCCAACGACCACGAACACGGAGCTGTGCTCATGGACTTCACCATTCGATTGCAGGAGATCGCCAATGCGATGTGGATGCCGGTCATCGGTCTCGCCATCGTCATGGGCCTCTACTTCACGATCCGCACGAAAGTTCTCCAGATCCGCCTCTTCCCGCAGATGCTGCGCGAGCTCAAGGGCGACGGCAGCACCGCACCCGGCGGACTCACGCCCTTCCAGGCGCTCGCCCTGACGATCGGCAATCGCGTCGGCGTCGGCAACATCGCCGGCGTCGCCACCGCCGTCGGCTGGGGCGGACCCGGCGCCCTGTTCTGGATGGGTGTGATGGCCTTCTGCGGAGGCGCGACCGCGTTCATCGAATCGACGCTCGCCCAGATCTTCAAGGAGCGCATCGACAGCGAACTCAAGGGCGGCGTTCCCTACTACCTGTACAAGGTGTTCCAGAAGCGGTGGCTGGGAATGATCGCCGCGGTCATCGCGCTCATCCTCTACACCCTCCTGGCGCCCGGAATCCAGTCCAACAGCATCGCCGTGAGCGTCGAATACGCCTTCGGCATCCCCGGCTGGGTCACCGGCCTCGTCGTCACCGCCGTGCTGGGCATCATCATCTGGGGCGGGCGCGAACGCATCGTGCGCGTCGTCAACATCATCGTCCCGATCATGGCGGTGGGCTACATCGGCGGGGCGATCATCGTCCTGCTCGTCAACGTCACCGAACTGCCTGCCGCCATCGGACTCATCATCTCCTCGGCCTTCGGCACCGACCAGGTCTTCGGCGGCATCGTCGGAGCCGCAATCTCCTGGGGCGTGCGCCGCGCCCTGTTCTCCAATGTCGCAGGTGTCGGCGAAGGCACCTATGCCGCCGGCGCCGCCGAGGTCAGCCACCCGGCCAAACAGGGGCTCGTCCAGACCTTCTCGATCTACATCGACACCCTGACCGTCTGCATGCTCACGGGACTGATGATGGTCGTCACCGGACAGTACAACGTCATCACCGAGGACGGCCGCGAACTGCTCGTCAACCTCCCGGGCATCGAGCCGGGCACGAACTTCACCCAGGCTGCCGTCGACACCGTGGCCACCGGATTCGGCTCACCGTTCATCGCGATCTCGGTGGCGATGTTCGCGATCACGACTATCGTCGCCTTCTACTTCATCGCCGACACGAACCTGTCCTTCATCGTCGGCGAAGGCGATCGAGTCTATATCCGCATCCTCGAATGCGCCCTGCTGGCCGTGTGCTTCATCAGCTGCGTCGTCGACGCCGGAGCGGTCTGGGCCGTCGGCGACATGGGGTACGCGACCCTGGGCGTCATCAACTTCCTCGCCCTCATCGCGCTGTCCGGAATCGCGCTGAAGACACTCAAGGACTTCGACGCCCAGCGCAAGCAGGGACTCAACCCCGTCTTCGACCCCGTGAAGCTCGGGATCAAGCACGCGAACTTCTGGGAAGAGATGCACGCCGAGGCGGCCGTGACCTCCCGTTCGTCCGACCCGTCTCGGACCTCTGATTCGTCCGGGACCACAACCCTGTCCGACACCGATCCGAAGGATGGCACACCATGACGATCATCGCCGCATTCCCGCATGGGAAGAGAGACCGTTCCGCACTCCACCTGTCCGCGTTCATCGCCCGCTCCTACGATGAGGACCTGCGCATCGTCAGCGTCGTCCCCGAGGCCGGTCGAGGGTCGATCCCTTCGGGCAGCGACCTGCAGTTCGCGGCGTGGGCGAAGAAACGCTCCCGGCAGGCGGTGTGCGAGGCCGAGGCTGCGGCGGCGCAGATCTGCCCCGATCTGACCACCGTGGCGGTGGCCGTGGAGAACCGATCCCGGGCGAAGGGCCTCCTCGCCGAGGCGGCCGCCCACCGAGCCACGATGATCGTCCTCGGATCCGGCACCGAGGGAACCCGTGGGCGGATCCGCGTGAGCGCGACCTCCGACCGGCTGCTGCATTCCTCCCCGGTGCCGGTGGCGCTCGCGCCCAAGGGATTCGTCGCCCCGGAGCGGCTCACTCGGGTGACCTGCTCGTTCCGCCCCGATCTGGAGGCCCGGGCGGTGCTCGCGGCGACCGCCGAATTCGCTCACGCCACCTGCGGGCGTCTGCGCATCGCGACCTTCGGCGTCAGCGGCCGGACCGTTCCGCCGGAGTCCGTCGAAGAGGAATCGGCGCGCCGGTCGCTCGTCGCCGAGCTGAGGACCGCGCAGGTCGAAGCGATCGACAGCCTCGACGGGGCCGAACACGGGGAGGCTGCGGCAGGAGAGCCCATCGCCGAGGCGGTCGGAATCGGCAAGGACTGGAAAGCGGCCCTGGCTGCGATCGAGTGGGAGTCCGGCGAACTCCTCGTCGTCGGGTCCTCGTCGGAGGGGCGGCGCTCCCGGGTCTTCCTGGGTACGAATGCGGCGAAGATCATCCGGCACGCACCGGTCCCGGTCGTCGTCATGCCCTGGCTGAAGTGATCGGGCAGACGGGGGAAGCCGCCTCGGCGTGGATAGACTGTCGACTATGAGCGAGACCCAGACCGAGATCGGACCGCGCATCGGCGACCAGGTGTTCGAGGCGCTGCAGGCGAGCATCCTCTCCGGCGAGTATCGCAGCGGAGACCGATTGCGGATCCGCCAACTCGCGGCGACCCTGGGCACGAGCGTCATGCCCGTGCGTGAGTCGCTGGCCAGGCTCGAGGAGGTCGGGCTCGTCGAGACCAGTCCGCATCGTGGGGCGGTGGTCAAGGAATTCACCGCCGAGGAGCTGCTGCAGATCTATTCCGTGCGTCGCATCCTCGAGGTCGAAGCGACGGTCCAGGGCGCGCAGAAGCTCGACGAGGCGGGCCGGGCGCGGCTGGACGAGGAGTTCGCGGCGATGGAGTCGGCGCTCGACTCCGGCGATGCCTCGGAGTACCTCGACCACGACGAGGAGCTGCTCGCGACGATCTACTCCGCGTCGGGCAATCCCGTCCTCGTCGAGACGATCCGGACCCTGTGGCTGCGCTGCCGGGCCTATAAACTCGTCGGCGCCAGGCGGGAGATCGCGGCCGATGCCAAGGCTCCGCTGCTCAAGCACCAGCGCCGACTCATGGACGCCGTCGACGCCGGAGACCCCGCCGTCGCCGCCGAGGTGACCGAAGAATCCTTCGACGACGCCGTCCGCCGCATCCGTGCCGGGCTGGGCGCCTGAGGCCGGCAGATGCGGGCCTGAAGAACACCCTGAAATCAGATGTGATCAAATACTTGCGAATAAATGTGATCACATCCTATTCTGTGTGCAGACGATCCGCGTGAAGGTGCGCGGACGCTCAGAGCAGAGAGGGGGTGCTCCCCATGAAAGATGCCGTCATCGTCGGCGGCGGACTCGCCGGACTGTCAGCAGCATGGCGACTGCGCAATTGGGATGTGACGCTGCTGGAATCGGGTTCCCGAGTCGGCGGTCGGATCCGTTCGGAGAACCGCGGACGCTATTTCCTCAACTGGGGCGGACACATGTTCGCCGGAGGCAAGACAGCGACGAATGCCCTTATCACCGAGACGCAGACCCGTTCGACGGAGATCCCCGGATCGCTGTCGGCGGTGTCGATGAACGGCAAGCTGCTCATCGACGGGCCCGTCCAGTCGTATCCGTTCCGGATCCCCATGTCGCTGAAGGACCGGGCCTCGATGATCAAGGCCGGGGTCAAGGTCTCCGCCGACGTCCTCCGCTATGCCAATGCCGTGCGTCTGCGCCCGAACGAAAGCTCGGAGATGCGCCAGCAGCGCATCTACGACTTCGAGAACGACCGCTCGTTCGCCGACTACATCGGGGAACTGTCCGAAGATGCCGAGGCGATGTTCCGGCCGACGATCACCCGCTCGGCCGCCGACCCCGATGAACTCGCCGCCGGTGCCGGCATCGGCTACTTCAGCCTCGTGTGGAACATCGGGCAGGGTCTCAACCGCAGTATCGGCGGCGGGCCGTCCAACCTCGTCGAGTCGATCGCCGCCCCGCTGCAGGAGAACATCCAGCTGGATGCGAAAGTCTACGAGATCGTCCACAAGAAGGACCACGTCGTCGTCCGCTACCGGCAGGACGACATCGACCACGAGATCGAAGCGCTGTCCGTCGTCCTCGCGACCCCGGCGACCGTGGCCCATAAGATCGCCGTCGACCTGCAGGAGGACAAGCGGGAGGCGCTGTCGAAGATCGTCTACGGACCCTATGTGTCCGCGGCCTTCCTCACCAACGAGACCGAACTCCAGCCCTGGGACCGGGCTTACGGCATCGCCACGCCGAAGCGCTCCTTTAACGTGGTGATGAACCAGGGCAACATCGTCCGCGGCACCGAATCGGAGCGCCAGCCCGGAGGAAGCATCATGACCTTCTCCCCGGCGAGCCTGGCCAGGAAGCTTCTTGACCTGGACGACAAGGATATCCTCGACACTTACATCAGCGACCTCGACGAAGTCCTTCCCGGGTTCGCCGGGATCGTCGAAGAAGCCCAGGTGCAGCGGTGGCGCACCGGCGCACCCTACTGCTTCCCGGGGCGCGGGAGGCTCCAGCCGACACTCAACGCGCTGTCCGGCCGAGTGTTCCTCGCCGGAGACTACATGGGCACCCTCTATACGGAGACCGCCATCAGCTCCGGCTTCACGGCCGCGCAAGAGGCCGCGAACATCCTCGTCACGGCACGCCAGACCCGTCGGCACCACCCCGTCCAGCATCCCAACGAGAACGAGCCGCCTCGACACGAGGCGAATACTCACTCCACCGCACCCCAGGCAACCACTGCACCTCAGACCCTTATGGAGACATCATGACCACTCAGCTGCGCGGAGTCCTCACCGCACTCACCACTCCCTTCGACGCCGAGGAGAACATCGACTTCGAGGCGTTGGGCCGCATCGTCGACCGGTCCATCGACGGTGGAGTCGACGGCCTCGTCGTCGGCGGCTCGACCGCGGAGTTCGCCACGATGACCGGTGACGAGCGGCAGTCCATGCTCGAATTCGTCATCGAACGCACAGCCGGCCGGGTGCCGATCGTCGCGCAGACCGGAGCCACCTCGACGCGGGAAGCCATCCGCCATTCCCGAGCCGCGCAGGAGGCCGGAGCCGATGTCCTCATAATCGTCACACCGTATTACGAGCCCCTGACGCAGGCCGAGACGGGCGATTACATCAAGGCTGTCGCCTCGGCTGTGGACATCGATGTCATGCTCTACAACATCCCTGCGGCCACCGGCGTCAACCTCGACCCCGGCGCAGTGAGGCAGCTCGCCGAGGATGTCGCGAACATCCGCTTCATCAAGGACTCGAGCGCGAACTGGGAGCAGGCACTTCAGCTCATCCACCACCACAGCGACGTCATCTCCACCTTCATCGGCTGGGACAGTTACATCTACTCCGGCCTCGTCGAAGGCGCGGCCGGAATGGTGGCGGGAGCCGCGAACGTCCTGCCGTCCGAGATCGTGTCGGTGTCGACCAAGATCGCCGACGGCGACCTCCACGGTGCGCGCGACGAGTGGCAGCGGCTCTACCCGGTCATCGACGCGATGATCTCCGAACCGTTCATCCAAGCCGTGAAGACCGGCCTCGAACTGCGCGGCGTCCCCGTCGGTTCGCCGAGGCGGCCCCTGGCCGACACCGATCCCGACGCCAGGGAGCGGATCAAGGCAGCTCTGGCCACCCTCGGCAGCTGAGCACGGACGTCGACCGCTCAACTCGGCGTCGAGCGCTCACTCCGGCTCCAGCCGCTGATGCCGACCGCTCACGTTGCCGTCGCTGTACCGAGTTATGTGGTGTGCGGTCGACGGTAACTCGAGCGGTCGGCGGCTCAGCTGCGGCTGCGAGTGAGCAGCGCTGAGTGGAGTTCCTCCGGCAGTTCGATGACCTCGAGGCTGCGTTTGCGACCGAAGTCGACGCCGAAGCTGGCGTGCAGGCGGTCGAGGTGGTCGGTGACCCGCTGCGAATAGTCGGGATCGAACGCGTCTGGCGCGATCGCGATGACGAACAGTCCCGTGCCCGGGTTCTCCTGCCCCGAGTCGAAGGCGGGCGCGTCGACGGAGAAGCGGCCCCCGCCGTGGATGGCGAGGAGTTCGATCATGAGAGCCACATTGCTGCCCTTGACCCCGCCGAACGGCAGCAGGGAACCGGCGAGCGCGGCTTCGGCCTCGACCGTGGCCGCCCCGCTCGGGTCCAGTGCCCACCCCTCGGGGATCGTTTCTGCACGATCGGCAGCGTCGCGGACGTTGACCCAGGCTGTCGCACTGGTCGCCTGATCGAACATGCGCGGGCCATCGGGGTGCGGGACGGCGAATGAGAAGGGGTTCGTTCCGGTCGCCGAACCCGGTGAGCCGAACAGCGACATCAGCGCCGGCGAGTTGGCGCCTGCAAACGCCAAAAGACCCCGCTCCGCTAGTCGGGTCGTGTAATAGCCGAGTTCGCCGGCGGTGAAGGCGTTGGCGATGTTCAGCACGGAGATGCCGAGGTCTGCGGCAGACGAGGCGAAGTCGTCGAAAGCGGCGTCGAAGGCGAGCTGCGCAGCGCCGCGGTCGGCATCGACGTGGTGTGCTGCCGGCAATTGCTTCGTCACTTTCGGCCGCGCCTGCCCGTTGATGCGGCCGGCCTCGAGGCCGTCGAGATAGTCGACGAGGTGTGCCGTGCCGACGGCAGTCTTGCCCCGTCTCTCGGCGGCCAGGGTCGCCTCCGCCAGTGACTGCGACAGTGCGGGTGAGCCACCGGCCGCCGTGATCGCAGCGATGCACAGGTCGCGCAGGTCGGGAATCGTCAGGGACACGGTCGCAGCGTCAGGAGTCTCCGGCATGCCCATCACGCTACCTGAGGTCACACACGGCACCGAGGCGCGGTGTCGGTCAGAGGTCGCCGGAGTCCGGGACGGGGTCGGTCTGGGAGCTCAGCGCCTCCGCGATGGCCTTCGACTCACGGCGCAGCAGAGCGACGAGACGTTCGACTCGGGAGCCGGTGACACGGTCGGCGATCGAGGCGATCGACAGGGCCGCACGTGGGCGGGAACCGCGGATGCGCAGCGGCACTGCCACCGCCCACGACCCCTTGGCGAAGAGCCCCGGATTGTGGACGAAGCCGTCGATGCGGGCCTGATCGATGATGTCGCGCAGGTGCGGGACGGAGACCTTCGGATACCTCTCGGCGAGGATCTCGGCGTTGGCCTCGAACTGGGCGTCCACCTCGGCGGGGGAGAGCTCGGAGAGGATCGCCAGCGATCCGGCGCCGATGCCCAGGGGATGTCGGTCGCCTACGGACAGGGCGTTGTTGAAGATCTCACCGAAGCCCTCCTCGCGGCGGGCGCAGATCGAATAGCTGCCCGTGCGCAGAGTGAGGAACACGGTGTCCTGGCTGAGTTCGGCCAGGCGCAGCAGACTCGACTCTGACTCCGTGACCAGGGGATCGACCGACTTCTGGGCCAGCTGACCGAGGATCTGCGACTGCACGCCGAGGCGATACCCGCCCTCTTCGAGGCGTTCGACGTAGCCCATGGCGATGAGCGCCTGGAGCATGCGGTGGACGCTGGCCTTCGGTCGACCGCTGATCGAGGCGAGCTCGGACAGGCTCGCGCCTTCACGGCGCTCCCCGGCGATGAGCCCGACGAGGTTGAGCAGCGTGAGCGCGCGTTGGATGCTCTGCGCGCCGGTGCCGGGTTCGAGGCTGTCGACGGCGTGGGCGACGTTGAACGACGCCGACCGGCGCAGCAGCCGACCGCGCATCTTGATGCGATATTCCTCGCGGAGGTCCTCATTCGAATCGGCGCCGTTGTGCATGTCTCCATTATGGCCCGACGCTGCACTGACGCGACCGCACTGACGAGAGCGCGGCAGTGGGTCGAACTCCTGATCCACGATGCGAAACGTCGGAATCTCAGGGTGGGAGCCGCCTCGGCGAGGTGGGTCCTAGAATCGAATGGGTCCAACCGGCCGGTGGGGCCGTCGATCTTGAGGGGTGAGCGAGACGTGGCGGAGACTGTGCTCGATATCGCCGATGTGACGTTCCGCCGGGGGCAGACGCACATTCTCCACGGCATCGATCTGCGTATCGGTGCCGGCGAACACTGGGTGCTCATCGGGCCGAACGGAGCAGGGAAGTCGACCCTGCTGAGCTTCGCCTCGGCGCAGGTGTTCCCGAGCTCGGGCACCGTCGACATCCTCGGATCACGCATGGGTCGGGTCGATCTCGCAGCCCTGCGCCGCCTCATCGGACACGTCAACCCGCGCCACCCGCTGCGCTCGAACCTCACCGTCCGCGAGGTCGTCCTCACCGGGCTGACCGGCACCGTCGAGCGCCCCATGCGGTGGGAACCCTCACCCGAGGATGTCGTGAAGGCCGATGCCCAGATCGCCGAGGTGGGGCTGGGCTCCCGTGCCGATGTCGGGTGGAAGGTGCTGTCGCAGGGGGAGCGGGGCCGTGCGCTCGTGGCACGTGCGCTCATCGCCGACCCTCAGCTGCTGCTCTTCGACGAACCGACCACGGGCCTCGACGTGGCCGCCCGCGAACAGCTGCTCGAGACCATCGACGCCCTGTCGCTGCGCTCGCCGGAGCTGGCAACACTGCTGGTCACCCACCATCTCGAGGAGATTCCGGAGACCACCACGCACGCGGCGCTCATCTCCGACGTGCGGCTGACCGCCGCCGGTCCCATCGCCGAGGTGCTCACCTCCGAGCAGGTCTCCGCCGCTTTCGACCACCCGATCGAGGTGGGCTTCGCCGACCGCCGGTGGTCGGCCCGCGCGGTCCGGTCCGGTGCGTCTGTCGCGTCCGTCGGCTGATGATCGGCTGGGACGATCACCGCGCGCATTGCACCGCCGTGCACTCGGGCCTAGGCTGGAGACATGAAGATGAGTACCGTGTGGAGCGTCATCGGCGCGATCATCGCCATCATCATCGCGTGGTGGGTGGTCAACGTCGCGTTCTCCGTCGCGTGGTTCCTCGTCAAGGCCATCATCACCGTCGTCGTGGCGCTCGCGATCTTCGGCCTCATCAAGGCTTCACTGAAGTCCAAGGACCGCGACCGAACGCGCTGACTTCCTGCCTTCGACTGCGCTGACTGCGCCTCAGAGATCGCCGAGGCTCGTATTCGCCCCGCAGAGGACGACGCAGACTTTCTCGCCCTCGGCCGGCACATAGCCGCTGACCGACTTGCCGTCGCCGGCCGTCTTCCCTCCGCCGCCACCGCGGACTCCCGCCAATGCCGTCGCCGCGGCATGCTCGACCGCTAGCCGGTGTTCGTCCCACAGTCGCTGCCGTGCTTCGACGATCGCGTTGTCGCTGACCAGCACCGAGGTGACCAGATCCGACCGTGCCGCCTCCAGTGCCAGCGGTGTGGCGCGACGGGCACCGAGCGAATCCGCGGCCACCGAATCGACCGTGACGTCGACCGGCTCGTCCGCCTCAATCGCTGCATTCAGCGCTCGGCAGTTCTCCGGCTCAACCGCGACAGTGCGCATTCCGTGATGAGTCGCCGCAGTCGCGACGCCGGCGAACAGGCCGCCGCCTCCGACGGAGACGACGACCGTGTCGAGATCGGGCACCTGCGCCAGGATCTCGGTCATCAGCGTGCCTGCACCGGCCGCGATGAGCGGGTGGTCGTAGGCGTGCGAGGCCAGCGCCCCCGATGAGACGACGAAATCCTGGCAGGCGGCGGCCGCCTCGGCGAATTCGGAACCGACCAACTCCACTCGCGCGCCATACGAACGCAGTCGTTCGACCTTCACGCTCGGCGCGGTGGTCGGCAGGAAGACGGTTGCCGGTACACCGGCGGCACGGGCGGCCCATGCGCAGGCGAGTCCGGCGTTGCCGCCCGAGGCGATCGTCACTCCCGCCTCGGGGAAGGTGCCTTCGGCAAGGTGAGCCTGGATGAAGTTCTGTGCACCGCGGGTCTTGAACGTGCCGGTGTGCTGCATGAACTCGAGGGCGAAGACGTGTCCGTCCTCGTCGGCCGGGGCCACGGCCACCGGGCGCACCCGACCGGCGATCCGTACAGCGGCGGCTTCGATGTCGGCGTACGTCAGCTCAGTCATCTCATCAGCCTATGCGAGTGCTGCCGGGCAGGTGTCTCCTGTGGGTGGATCCGCCGTGATTCTTCCGGGGATTTCGGGGTGGATCCGCCCGCAGGGCGCACGGGCGCGGTCATGCGGTCGCTCGGCCCGCCGCAATCGACCCGATGATAGACTAAGCCAACTGGACTAAGTCTGATCTGCAGATGGAGAAGCCGATGACGATGGTCAACATCCACGAAGCCAAGACGCAGTTCTCCCGCCTGCTCGAAGCTGTTGCTGCGGGAGAATCAGTGACGATTGCCCGCGCGGGGAAGCCGATTGCTCGCCTCGTTCGATATGACGAAGAGGGGCGAGAGCAGCGTTTGGGATTCCTCGCCGGTCACGGATCGGTCCCCGACGACTTCGACGATCTCGAAGCAGGCCGGATCGCTGCTCTTTTCGGAGACGGCGATGCTGCTTCTGCTTGATACTCACCTTCTCCTCTGGGCGGCCTACGAACCTGAGAAGCTGAGCGCGGAAGCGCGTGACCGGATCGGTGATGAGTCCAACGACCTGCTGTTCAGTGCGGCGAGCATATGGGAAGTGTCGATCAAATCGTCACCTGCGAAGGGTGACTTCTCCATCAATCCCCGAATCTTGCGGCGAGGATTGATGGAGAACGGTTATCGGGAGCTGCCGATCACCTCGGCGCATGCGATCGCGGTCGGTGATCTTCCGCCGATCCACCAGGATCCGTTCGACCGAATCCTCATCGCTCAGGCTCGTACCGAGGGGCTGGAACTGCTGACAGTCGACGCCGAGGTCATCGCCTACGGTGAGCCGGTCACCGGGGTCGGCTGAGCGCCGCTTGGACAGTGCCGCCTCAGTGCCGCGTGATCAGTGGAGCTTGGTCAGGCCGAGGTCGTTGCCCTTCGTCTCCTTGACGAGGCTGACGCCGATGAGCGAGATGATGCACACGATGATCATGTAGATCGCGATCGAGATCGATTTTCCGGTCTCGGCGAGCAGTGTCTCGGCGATGGTCGGGGCGAAGGCGCCGCCGAGGATCGCACCGAGCGCATAGCCGATCGACACACCCGAGTAGCGGACCTCGACGGGGAACATCTCCGCATACATCGCCGACATCGGGCCGTAGGACAGGCCCATGCCGACGGTGAGGACGAAGATGCCGATGCCGTACATCCAGATATTGGCCATGTCGATCATGAGGAATGTCGGGATGAGCCACACGATGAGCAGGACGTAGCCGATCTGGAAGGTGCGCACGCGACCGAGCTTGTCCGACAGCGCACCGCCCCACATCGTGAACACCAGCCAGCCGAAGCTCGCCAGGGTCGTCGCCAGCAGCACGGGCGCCCGGTCGAGGCCGACGGAACCGCCCTCGGCGAGAGGACGAGAGGCGTAGGCGGCGAAGAACGCGATGATCATGTAGCCCACGGCGTTGTTGCCGATGAAGATGAGCGCGGAGAGGACGACTTCCTTCGTGTTCTTCTTGAACAGCGTGCCCAGCGGGGCCGAGGATTCGGCCTTGCGTTCGGCGAGTTCGGCGAAGACCGGTGACTCCTCGACCTGGCGGCGGATGTAATAGCCGACGAGCACGAGGACGACGGAGAAGAGGAACGGAATCCTCCAGCCGAAGCTCGCGAACTGTTCGGGGGTGAGCACGGTGGTCAGGATCCAGATGACGCCGGTGGCGAGAATCATGCCCACGGGCACGCCGATCTGCGGGTAGGCGCCGAAGATCCCGCGCTTGGAGACCGGGGCATGCTCGACCGACAGCAGTGCGGCACCGCCCCATTCGCCGCCGGCGGAGAAGCCCTGGAGGATCCGCAGCAGGGTGAGCAGGATCGGTGCGCCGACGCCGATCATCGCGTAGTTCGGCAGCAGTCCGATGAGCGAGGTCGCGGCCCCCATGAGGATGAGCGTGAGGACGAGCATCTTCTTGCGCCCGATCCGATCACCGAGGTGGCCGGCGATGATCGCGCCCAACGGTCGGAAGAGGAACGAAATGCCCAAGGACGCCCAGGCCATGATCTGGCCGAGCGCCGGATTGTCCGAGGCCAGCGGGCCGAAGTACTGAGCCGAGAGGACAAGACCGGCGGCCTGAGCGTAGATGAAGAAGTCGTACCACTCGATGGTGGTGCCGACGAGGGTGCCGGCGAGGACCTTGCGCTCCTCGCGGGAGATCGTATGTGGTGCGGGCGGCTGCGCTGCGGCAGGGCCGGGTGCTGTGGAGGACATGCGGGAACTTTCGTTGCGGGCGACATTGCCGGTGCTTCACTGACTCAGGTGACTGTTTGGTCAGTAATTGCTTCCGATCATAGAGCAGTGAGTGAACGGTGTCACATGTCGCTCGTTCACTCATCGGCCGATGACAATTACCGACCAATTGGTTAGTATATTTCTATGAATCGGCAGCGGTGCCGACATCGGCCACCGTGAACCGGGAGACGTCGTTCCGCGAGGGAGAGCAAAGCATGACCGAAATCCTCAGTTCCTATGTGGCCGGAGGCTGGCACACACCCGGAGCGTCCGAGTCCGCCCGACCCGTCCGCGACGCCGGCACCGGAGAGCTCCTGCACTCGGTGAGCTCGGCGGGAATCGACTTCGCCGCCGTCGCCGATCATGCCCGGACCACCGGCATCGAGGCGCTGCAGGCACTCACTTTCCACCAGCGCGGTGTGATCCTGAAGAAGCTCGCGACCTACCTCATGGAGCGCACGAAGAACTACCATGAGATCTCGTTTTCCACCGGTACCACGAAGCGCGACGCCTTCGTCGACATCGAAGGCGGAATCGGCACCCTCTTCACCTACTCCGGCGTCGCCCGCCGCCAGATGCCGAACTCGACCGTCCACCTCGACGGCGGAGTCGAGCGTCTGTCGAAGAACGGCACCTTCGTCGGCCGCCACATCCTCACCTCCCGACAGGGACTCGCGCTGCAGATCAACGCCTTCAACTTCCCCGTCTGGGGCATGCTCGAGAAGTTCGGCCCGATGTTCGTCGCCGGCGTCCCCGTCGTCGTCAAGCCCGCCACCGACACCGCCCACCTGACCCGCGCCGTCGTTGCCGACATGATCGAGTCCGGGCTGCTCCCCGAAGGCGCGATCCAGCTGGTCAGCGGTGACGTCACCCCGCTCTTCGACCACCTCGCCGAACAGGACGCGATCGCCTTCACCGGCTCTGCGAACACCGCCCGCACGCTGTCCGCGCTCGACTGTGTGACCCAGCGCGGCACCCGCTTCTTCGCCGAGGCGGACTCGCTCAACTTCTCCCTGCTCGGTCCCGACGCCGCACCCGGCACGCAGGAGTTCGACCTCTTCGTCTCCGGCGTCGTCGCCGAGATGACCGTCAAGGCCGGACAGAAGTGCACCGCGATCCGCCGCACGTTCGTCCCCGAGGCCCACGCCGAGGCGGTCGGCGAAGCGATCATCGCGAAGCTCGCCACCCAGGGCGTCGGCGATCCGCGCGAGAAGTCCACCCGCCTGGGCCCCGTCGTCTCCGACAAACAGCGCACCGACGTCCTCGACGCGGTCGACCGGATCATCGCCGGGGGAGCCCACCTGCTGACCGGCGGACGTGAGGAATCCGACCGTCTGGCCGCCGAGCACGGTGGAGCCTATGTCGCGGCCACCGTCCTCCAGGCCGATGACGCCTGGTCCGATGCCGTCCACGATATCGAGGCTTTCGGGCCCGTGACCTCGATCATCACCTATTCCGACACCGAGGATGCCGTCCGTCTGGCCGCCCGTGGCCGTGGCTCCCTGGTCGGCTCCGTCGTCACCCACGACCGTGAGTTCGCCACCGAATTCGTCCGCAGGATCGCCCCGTGGCACGGCCGCGTGCTCGTCCTCGACCGTGACGATGCCGAAGAGTCGACCGGCCACGGTTCGCCGCTGCCGAACCTCATCCACGGCGGCCCCGGACGGGCCGGCGGCGGTGAGGAGATGGGCGGACTGCGCGGTATCACACACTTCATGCAGCGCACCGCGATCCAGGCCTCCCCGGACATGCTCACCGCCATCGGCGGGGAATGGGTCAACGGATCGGAGCGCCGCCTCGGCGAGCATCCGTTCACGAAGTCGCTTGCCGATCTGCGCATCGGCGACACCCTCGACTCGGAATGGCGGGAAGTCACGCTCGACGATATCGAGCACTTCGCGAACTTCACCGGCGACACGTTCTACGCACACATGAACGAGGAGGCGGCCGCCGCGAACCCGTTCTTCCCGGGACGCGTCGCCCACGGCTACCTCATCGTGTCCTTCGCCGCCGGACTCTTCGTCCAGCCGGACCCGGGCCCGGTGCTCGCGAACTACGGACTCGAGGGGCTCAACTTCATCACGCCCGTCTCCCCAGGTGACAAGCTCAAGGTGACGCTCACCGCCAAGCGCATCACCCCGCGTGAGACCGACGAATACGGCGAGGTCCGCTGGGACGCGCAGGTCGTCAACCAGAACGAGGAGCCCGTCGCGAACTACGACGTGCTCACGTTGGTGGCCAAGGAGTACTGAGGGCGCAAAAGGATGTCGAGTTCCGGACGTCCTGTGCGGGATTTCGAGCAGTTCGACCGCACGGAACGTCCGGGACTGGGCCTTCTCGCTGTGCTGAGTGTTCTCGCGGCGGATGACTGCCGCCGGAACCTTGGGTGACCCGAATCACCGGTCGTGGGGAACGCGGACCTTGAGCGATGACGGGCGGATCGTCACGGTCGCCGGAGTCTGCGCGATCGCATCCCCGTCGACGATGATCTCGACCGGGGCAGCGCCCTCAGGAACGTCGATCTTCACCTCCCGCGCGTGGGCGAAGTGGATATGCGGGTGCCTGTGGTGTCGACCGAGGCTGTATTCCACGACTTCGACGGCGAGCTTGGGCAGGAACCCCTCCCGGAGCAGGACCACGTCGATGAGACCGTCGTCGAGGGCCGCCTCGGGCGACAGCCGGAGCCCGCCGCCATAGCGGCCGGAATTCGCGAATCCCGCGGTGAGCCCGCGAAAGGCGAGGTGCTGGCCGTCGATCGTCAGCTCCAGCTCGATGCGCTTGGGCGGAAGCAGTGCGCGCACGACGCCGTAGAGGTAGACCCAGCGTCCGCGGATGACTCTCGCGGTATTCGCGTGGTGCTGCACGGTCGAGTCGAGGCCGAGACAGACATTGCCGAGGCTTATCTTCCCGTCGAGGTCGAGCACGTCGATGGTCCGGTCACGACCGGCAGCCACGATGGCCGCGGCGGCCTCGATGTCGTTCGGGATGCCGAGTTTGCCGATGAGGTCATTGCCGCGTCCGCCGGCGATGACGCCCAGCGCGGTCTCCGTGCCGACGAGCCCGGCCGCGACCGCACGCGCCATCCCGTCACCGCCGAGCGCGACGACGAGGTCCGAGCCCTGCGCAGCGAAGTCGGCTGCGAGCTGCCCGGCGTGGTCCGCGCTCGTGCTCCTGATGAACGTTGCCTCGAGTCCGTGCGCGGCGAATGCCTTTGTCAGGGGGTCGATCCGCCTGAGCACGGCGCCTCTGCGCGCACTCGGATTGAGGATGATCGGAACCGTCGCGGCGGCAGCATTCATGGCATTCCTCCCGGGACGTCGCTGTCCAAGAGATCGGCGGCGTGAAGGCCCTCAGGCCTCCAGCCCCTGGAAGGCCATCGTTGTGACCGCCTCGGCGATGGTGTCGGGGTCGACGGGATAGCTGGGCCGGTACCACTCGGTGATCGAGTTGACCATGCCGAAGAGCAGGCGGGTGATGAGTCCGGGGGTGAAGTCCGAACGCAGGCCGCCCTCGGCGATGGCGGCCTCGACGAGGGCTCGGACCTTCGCATCGATCTTGCGGCGCGCCTCGAGGGCTTCGCGTTCCAAGGCTGAGTTTCCGCGCACGCGCAGCAGCAGAGTCACCGAATGGTGGTACTCGATGAGGATGACCACGCTGGCGCGCACGGCCAGGCGCAGGCGTTCGAGTGCGGAGACGTTCTCACGCAGACTCTCGGTCTCCACGGCGGAATCGAGCGCGCGGATGCCGCGGCTGATCGCCAGATGCAGCAGCTCTTCCTTCGACGTCACGTGATGGTAGATCGCCGACTTCGTGATGCCGAGCTCACGGGCGACCGTGTCCATCGACGTGCCGTCGTAGCCGCGGGAGACGAAGACCTCTGTGGCCCTGTTGATGAGCGTCTCCCGGTCGTATCCGGGACGGCCGCGGCGGGAGCGTTTGGGGGCGGCCGGGTTCGCAGTCATCGCTGTCTCCGGCGAAGTCTGCGCAGGTGAGGGGGATTCAGGCATGCGCACCAGTCTAACGAGGTGCCGGGCGGCACGCCGCGATACCGGTCACAGGTCGGTGCGCATGCTGCGAATCCGGGGCGCTCATCTCAGCGCACGCCTTCGCGGCGGTCGATGATGCGCTTCATCTTGCCGACCGAGCGCGGCAGGTCGCCGGGCAGCTTGATGTCGATGGTGCAGGAGACGCCGAGGCGCTCCTTGATGCGGGCGGCCACGAGCTTGTCGAGACCCTCGAGCTCGACGGCGCCGACGCCGTCGCGGGCTTCGACCTCGACGGTCATCTCGTCCATCCGACCCGGGCGGGTGAGGACGAGCTGGAAGTGCGGGCTCAGCGGCGCGAACTCGAAGAGCACGGTCTCGACGTTCGCGGGGTAGACGTTGACGCCGCGGATGATCATGAGGTCATCGGAACGGCCGGTGATGCGCGAGATGCGGCGGAAGTTCGGGCGAGCGGTGCCCGGCAGCAGGGTCGCGAGATCATGCGTACGGTAGCGGATGATCGGCAGCGCTTCCTTCGTCAGCGAGGTGAAGACGAGTTCGCCCTCCTGCCCGTCGGGCAGCACCTCACCGGTGAAGGGGTCGACGATCTCCGGGTAGAAGTGGTCCTCCCAGATCGTCGGGCCGTCCTTCGTCACCGCGGATTCGCAGGCCACACCCGGTCCCATGACCTCGGAGAGGCCGTAGATGTCGACGGCGTTGATGTTGAACGAGCTCTCGATCTCCTTGCGCATCTCGTCCGTCCACGGCTCGGCGCCGCAGATCGCGGTCTTCAGGCTCGTCGAGGTCGGGTCGATGCCCTGCTTGTGGAATTCGTCGAGGATCGTGAGCAGATAGGTCGGGGTGGCCGTGATGATGTCGGGCTTGAAGTCCTGGATGAGCTGCACCTGGCGCGGGGTCTGACCGCCGGAGATCGGGACGACCGTGAAGCCGTGGCGCTCGGCGCCGTGGACGCCGAGACCGCCGGTGAACAGGCCGTAGCCGTAGGCGTTGTGCATCATCTGTCCGCGCTTGCCGCCGGCACCGAGGATGGACCGCGCGATGAGGCTGCCCCACCGATCGAGATCGCCCATCGTGTACCCGACGACCGTCGGCAGGCCCGTCGTTCCCGAGGAGGCGTGGATGCGCGCGACCTGCTCCTGCGGGACGGCGAAGAGCCCGAACGGGTAGTTGTCGCGCAGGTCCTGCTTGGTCGTGAACGGCAGCTTCGCAATGTCATCGAGGCTCGTGATGTCGGCGGGAGTCACGCCGAGTTCGTCGAAGGCCTTCCGGTAGAACGGCACCCGTTCGTACACCGAGGTCACCGTGGTCTTGAGGTTTGTCAGCTGGTCGGCGCGCAGCTCGTCCAGGCTCATCCGTTCGCCGGCGTCGAGGTCGGTCTCAGTCATCATCGTCTCCTTGCGAATCTCTTCTGTGTGTCAGATCCAAAGACCGCCGAGGTGGTCCACCGTTCTTCGGTGACCGGTCGTCGACGGGTGGTTCGGTGGGGGTCGTCCGGCTCGGCGGGGAGCCGGACGCGGGTCGGGAAGTCGTGCGGTTGGCCGGGTCTACTTGCGGGCGGGCAGCGTGCGGGAGCGGCCGCGGTAGGTGGCAATGATGTCGTCGCCGCGGGTGACGGTGACGTCGTAGATGCCCGAGCGGCCCTGCTTGATGACCTCATGGCCGCGAGCGACGAGCTCGTCACCGAGGTACGTGGGTTTGAGGAAGTCGATGTCGCCGCCGGAGGCGACCGTGATCGATCCGGGATAGTTGCAGGCCATCGCGAAGGTCGTGTCGGCGAAGAGGAAGATGTAGCCGCCGTGGGTGATGGCGTGGCCGTTGGTCATGATCTCGGTGACCGTCATCGAGCACTGCGCCCACCCGGGTCCGTGGTCATCGACGGTGATGCCCAAGTGCTGGGAAGCTCGGTCATTGGCGAACATCGCGGCCGCACCGGTGAGCTCGGGTGAGGACGTCGTGGTCTCTGGGGCCGGGGTGGCCGCCTCGGTGGGGGAGAAGCCGTTCGGTGTCTCCGACTCCGCGGTTGTCGTATCGTGGGCGGGCTGTCCCATGCTCGGCTCCTCCTCGAGTCGCGGGTTCGGGCGCCGGTGCACGAGGAGCGCCTGCGCCGCTGTGTGTGGACGACGGTGAGAGTTCCCCGTGATCCCGGACGGTCAGCCCGTCGGAGAATAAACGACCATCTGGTCAATAAATATCGTGCCGATCGTCTTCGGTGTCAAGTCCCGGGGTGGTTCGGCCTGCGAATTGCGCACGCATCGTCAAGCCCGGGCGGGAATAGGTCGCCATCGGATGGCTGCCGAGAAATATAGGTCTCTATCGGACATTTTCCGGCGCCGAAAGTATCCGACGCTGACCTGAATTCGGCGGGCGCCGCTGAGCAGAGGGGCGACTCGGCGACGCGGCGGGGCTGAGCGGCTCCGTTGCGGGTGGCATTGCGCCCGGGCGAGGGGTGTGCGACACTGGTGGAAACAATACAGAACAAATGGTCAGTAAATGGATGCCCTGGGCCAGAGGTCTGACGATGGTCGGACCGATTCGAGGTCGGCAGCCGCTGACCGAGGCAGGTCCTGACAAGGGCACATCCAAGGGCGGAGTGGTCATGACAACTCAAGTGAACGACAACCGGTTCGACGAGACGCAGCTGCAGGAGCAGTTCGACGCCACGATCGAGGCCAAGGATCGGATCGAACCCCGGGACTGGATGCCCGAGGCCTACCGTAAGACGCTCATCCGCCAGGTCGCGCAGCACGCGCACTCGGAGATCATCGGCATGCAGCCCGAAGGCAACTGGATCTCCCGCGCACCCTCCCTGCGGCGCAAGGCGATCCTGCTGGCGAAGGTCCAGGACGAAGCCGGACACGGCCTCTACCTCTACTCGGCCGCCGAAACCCTGGGCGCCACACGCAACGAGCTCACCGAGAAGCTCGTCGCCGGCAAACAGAAGTACTCCTCGATCTTCAACTACCCGACCCTGTCCTACACCGATGTCGGCACGATCGGCTGGCTCGTCGACGGGGCGGCCATCTGCAACCAGGTGCCGCTGTGCCGGACCTCCTTCGGCCCCTACGGCCGCGCGATGATCCGCATCTGCAAAGAAGAGTCCTTCCACCAACGCCAGGGCTACGAACTGCTCATGACGATGATGCGCGGCACCGACGCCCAGCGCGAGATGGTCCAGGAATCCGTCAACCGCTTCTGGTGGCCGGCACTGATGATGTTCGGCCCGCCCGACGAGAACTCCCCGAACACCGAACAGTCGATGATCTGGGGCATCAAGACCCACACGAACGACGAGCTGCGCCAGAAGTTCGTCGATATGTCCGTCCCGCAGGCCGAAGCCCTCGGCGTGACGTTCCCCGACGAGAACCTCAAGTGGAACGAAGAACGCGGACACTACGACTTCTCCACCCCGAACTGGGACGAGTTCTGGGCCGTCGTCAAGGGCGACGGACCCTGCAACGAACAGCGCCTGACCCACCGCAAGCGCGCCTGGGACGAAGGGGCGTGGGTACGCGAAGCCGCGCTCGCCTTCGCCGAGAACCAGACCGCCGAGGCGGCGGCCGACGAGACTCCCGCCGCCGGCGTCGACACCACCACGCCTGAGGAGGCAGCGAAATGACCGAGACCAACCCCGGCCCCACCTCGGCGAAGGACAATTCGACTGCGGGCTCGACCCGCGGAGAATGGCCGCTGTACGAGGTCTTCGTGCGCGGCAAGCGCGGACTCAACCACGTCCACGTCGGATCCCTGCACGCCGCCGACGACCAGATGGCCGTCCATCACGCCCGCGACGTCTACACCCGACGCAACGAAGGCGTGAGCATCTGGGTCGTCCGCGCCTCCGACATCACGGCCTCAAGCCCGGACGAGAAGGACCCGATGTTCGCCCCCAGCGGCGACAAGGTCTACCGCCACCCGACCTTCTACGACATCCCCGCCGATGTCCCCCATATGTGAGAAGGGGCGAGAGATGACTGCGAACAACGAACCCACCATCCACGTCGAACACGACGAAGCCGGCACGAACGTCGACCACGGCGACCACGACAACGCGTACTCCGGACTGCTCGTCAACGACGCGAACTGGGCCTTCGGCACCGACTTCGAAGACCCCCTGGCCGGCGTCGACACGACCGTGCCCGACGGCGTCGATCCCGAGGACCTCGGCGCGTACTGCCTCATGCTCGGCGATGACGCGCTCGTCTTCAGCCAGCGGATCTCCGAATGGTGCTCGAACGCCCCGGACCTCGAAGAGGACATCGCGCTGGCGAACATCGCCCTCGACCTCCTCGGTCAGGCGCGTCTCCTGCTCGCCCGCGCCGCAGCCGCCGATCCGCAGCTCGTGCCCGAACTGCCCGCCGGTTCCCCGGTGCCCGATGAGGACCGGCTCGCGTACTTCCGCAACGACCTGGGCTTCCGCAATGTCCGCCTGGCCGAGGTTCCCAACGGCGACTTCGCCGAGGCGGTCGCGAAGATCCTCATCTACTCCACCTGGCGCCTGTCGATCTTCGAACGCCTCTCGAGCAGCCGCGACACCGTGCTCTCAGCCATCGCGGCCAAGGGCATCAAGGAGATGTCCTACCACCGCGACTTCGCCGGACGCTGGGTCGTGACCCTGGCCCGCGGGACTGAGGAATCGCGATCCCGCCTGGTCGCCGCACTGAACGGCCTGTGGCCGCTGTGGTCCGAACTCTTCGAGACCCACCCGGTCGAGACTGCCGTGGCCGAAGCCGGAATCGGCGTCGACCCCGCGACGGTGGCCGACGAGGCATCCGTCATCCTCGACCAGGTGTTCGCCGCGGCCGGAATCGACCGGCCCGAACGCGGCGGTCTGGCCGGAGTCGGCGTCCACGGTGGCAAGGGCCGCGACGGACTCCACACCGAGGCCCTGTCGAAGCTGCTCGCCGAGATGCAGGTCGTCGCCCGCGAGCACCCGGAGGGGCAGTGGTGACCGCCATGCTCGAGACCTACCCGACCGACACCGGCACCCGCCCGGAAGGCATCACCGACGCCGAGGCGATCGACCGTGCCTGGGCCGCAGCCGAACGCGTGACCGACCCCGAGATGCCGATGCTCACCCTCCTCGACCTCGGCGTGCTGCGCGACGTCACGATCGAGAACGGCCACGTCGTCACCACCATCACCCCCACCTATTCGGGCTGCCCGGCGATGGCGACGATGCGCGATGACCTGCAGCGCGAACTCCTCGAGGCCGGATTCCCCGACGCCGAGGTGCGCGTGTCCCTGACACCCGCCTGGACGAGCGACTGGATCACCGAACGCGGCAGACAGGCACTCAAGGACGCCGGAATCTCCCCACCCGGAACCGCCCCCGTCCGCACGGGCCCCGTGGCGCTGACCCTCATGCCCACCCGCCGCGCCGTGACCTGCGTGCTGTGCGGATCGGACAACGTCCGCCTGTCCTCCGAGTTCGGCGCAACCGCGTGCAAGGCGATGTACCAGTGCAACGACTGCCTCGAACCGTTCGACCATGTGAAGGAGATCTGATGACTCAGACGATCGATCAGACCGCCGAGGCGGCCCCCGCCACCGAGCCTGCCGACGGATTCTCCCGGTCGGCTTTCTACCCGCTGACCGTGAAGTCCGTCGATCACCTCACCGAGGATTCGGCCGCTGTGACCTTCGATGTGCCGGCCGAATACAGCGAACTCTTCGACTTCGCTGCCGGACAGTCCCTGACACTGCGCCGCATCATCGACGGTGCCGAGCACCGCCGCACCTACTCGATCTGCGCCCCGGCCGGAACCGCCCCGCGCATCGGTGTGCGCGAAGTCCCCGAAGGACTCTTCTCTCTGTGGCTGGTGGGCGAGGTCCGTCCCGGCGACGTCATCGAGGTGCAGCCTCCCTCGGGCAGCTTCCGCGCCGATGCCTCCGTCGGCGGCCGGCACCTGTGCATCGCCGCAGGCTCGGGAATCACCCCGATGCTCTCCATCGCCTCGACCGTCCTGTCGAACCCCGACGTCTCGGTGACTCTGCTCTACGGCAACCGGCACACGAACACCGTGATGTTCGCCGAGGAGCTCGCCGACCTCAAGGACGCCCGCAACCAGCAGCTCGACCTCGTCCACGTGCTCTCCCGCGAACCCCGCGATGTCGAGCTCTTCTCCGGCCGCCTCGACGAGGAGAAGCTGCGGGACCTGCTCACCGCCATCGTCCCGATCGGCAGCATGGACCATGTGTGGCTGTGCGGACCCTTCGGCATGCTCGAAGACGCCCGCAAGGTGCTCGCCGAATTCGACGTGCCGAAGGAGAGGATCCACTTCGAACTCTTCTACGTCGACGAACCGCCGCCGGAGGTCGTCCACGCGGACAAGGTCGTCGAGGGTGCCACCAGCGACGTCACCGTCATCCTCGACGGCAAACGCTCCACCTCGGCGATGTCGCAGGGCAAGACCATCCTCGACTCCGCACAGGAATCCCGGTCCGATCTGCCGTTCGCCTGCAAGGGCGGGGTGTGCGGAACCTGCCGCGCGAAGATCTGCGGCGGTGAGGTCAACATGGTCCGCAACTACGCTCTCGAGGACGCCGAGGTCGAGGCGAACTTCGTCCTCACCTGCCAGACGTTCCCCGTCAGCGACGAAGTCACCGTCGACTTCGACTCGTAAGCGGCCCGAACCCAACCGGGCGCCAGCCCGCACACCAACGGGTGCAAGCCCGTACCATGTCACCTACCCGAACTCGTCAGCGAGGAGACCCATGCCCGAGGCATTCATTCTGGACGGACTGCGCACCCCCATCGGACGCTACGGGGGTGCACTGGCCGACCAGCGGCCCGACGACCTCGTGGCTGCCACGATGAAGACCGTCGTCGAGCGCGCGGGCATCGACCCGACCGATATCGACGAGGTCATCCTCGGCTCGGCGAACCAGGCCGGTGAGGACAACCGGAACATCGCCCGCATGGCCGTGCTCCTGGCCGGACTGCCCGAATCCGTGCCCGGGTTCACCGTCAACCGTCTGTGCGCCTCGGGAATGACCGCGATCACGACGGCCCGGGCGATGATCGCCGCCGGAGACGCCGATGTGGTCGTGGCCGGCGGTGTCGAATCGATGACCCGCGCCCCGTGGGTGAGCGAGAAGCCCTCGCGTGCGTGGCCGAAGCCGGGTCGGACCTGGGACACCTCCATCGGCTGGCGGTTCACGAACCCCGCCTTCGGTGAGGACGTGACCCTGTCGATGCCGCAGACGGCCGAACGCGTCGCCGAGAAGTGGCAGCTCACCCGTGAGGCTCTCGACGAATTCGCCTTCCAGTCGCATCAGAAGGCGCTGGCCGCGCAGAAGGCCGGCAGCTTCGAGCGTGAGATCCTGCCCGTCGGCGAGGTCACCGCCGATGAGGGTCCGCGCGATTCGACGCTGGAGAAGCTCGGCAAGCTGCGTCCCATCCACGGACCCGGCGGAGTCATCACCGCCGGAAACTCCTCGTCGCTCAACGACGGCGCCGCCGTCGTCGTGCTCGTGTCCGAGGACTATGCGAACAAGCACGGTCTGAGCCCGCGCGCCCGGGTCGTCGCCGGTGCCAATGCCGGTGTGTCCCCGGAGATCATGGGCATCGGACCCGTCCCGGCGACCCGCAAGGTGCTCGAACGCACCGGCTGGAGCGTTGATGACCTCGAGGCCGTCGAACTCAATGAGGCCTTCGCCTCCCAGTCGCTGGCGTGCATGGGCGACCTCGGGCTCGACCCGGAGACCGTCAACGGATTCGGCGGAGCGATCGCTCTGGGCCACCCGCTGGGCTGCTCCGGGACCCGCATCACCCTGACACTGCTCAACCGTCTGGAACAGGCCGGGGCGACGAAGGGACTGGCGACCATGTGCGTGGGCGTCGGCCAGGGTTCGGCGCTGCTGTTGGAGCGCGTGTGAGCGATTCCGCCTCCCCACTGCTCATCGAACGCCACTCCGACCGGACGATCATCCGACTCAACCGACCCGAGGTCCGCAACGCCATCGACCAATCGATGGTCGATGCCCTCCACGCCGTGTGCGCCGAACTCGAGGCCGAACCGAAGGTTGCGATCCTCACCGGCACATCCGGAGTCTTCGCCGCCGGGGCCGACATCTCGCAGCTGCGCAATCGGCGTCGCGATGATGCCCTGGCCGGGATCAACTCGAAGATCTTCTCCCGCATCCAGGAACTGCCGATGCCGGTCATCGCCCTGATCGAGGGATTCGCGCTGGGCGGCGGCGCCGAGCTCGCCTTCGCCGCGGACTTCCGCATCGGCACCCCGTCGACGAAGATCGGCAACCCGGAGACCGGTCTGGGCATCCTCGCCGCAGCCGGAGCCGCGTGGCGCCTGCGCGAACTCGTCGGCGAACCCCGCGCCAAGGAGATCCTCCTGGCCGGACGGACCCTGCAGGCCGATGAAGCCAAGGCCATCGGTCTGCTCAATGACGTCGTCGACCCCGAGGACCTCGAACTCGCCGGTCAGGCGCTGGCCGATCGGATCGCGAGCTTCGCACCCCTGGCCGTGCGCCTGAGCAAGTCGGCGTTCCACGCCCCGAGAGAGGCGCATCCGCTCATCGACAATGTGGCCCAGGCGGTCCTGTTCGAAACAGACGAGAAGTTCGCCCGCATGGACGCGTTCCTGTCCAAACGCGAGGCCAAGAAGGCGAAGAAGGCCGCCGAACAGGCGGCGAAGGAAGGCGACAACACATGAGCGACACCACAGACACCCCCACCGAGGCAGTCGATACCACCGCCCGCGTCCCCGACGTCGTCGGCGTCTTCGGCGGCGGACGGATGGGTGCGGGAATCGCGCATGCCTTCGCCACCGCCGGAGCCCGCGTCATCGTCATCGAGAACACCGACGACACCGTGGCCGCCGCCAGGCAGCGCATCGACGCATCTACGAGTAAGTCGGCGTCCAAAGGCATCGAGGTGCCCGGAACCGTCATCGTCGACCGCGATCCGACCCTGCTCGACGAGGCCCTCCTCGTCGTCGAAGCCGTGCCCGAGATCGTCGAACTCAAACAGGAGGTGCTCGCGACCATCGCGAAGCACGCTCCCGCCGCGAGCATCGGGACGAACACCTCGGCGCTGTCGATCGACGAGCTCGCCGCGGCCCTGCCGCGCCCGCAGGCGCTCATCGGGCTGCACTTCTTCAACCCGGTGCCCGTGTCCGAACTCGTCGAGGTCGTCGTCGGCACCCACACCGATCCGAAACTCGTCGACGTCGCCAAGGACTGGGTGACGGGACTGGGGAAGACGGCGATCACGGTGAAGGACTCGCCCGGATTCGCCTCCTCCCGCCTCGGCGTGGCTCTCGCTCTGGAGGCGATGCGGATGGTCGAAGACGGCGTCGCCAGTGCCGAAGACATCGACCGGGCCATGACTCTGGGCTACCGGCATCCGGTCGGGCCGCTGAGGACGACGGACATCGTCGGGCTCGATGTGCGCCTCGGCATCGCCGAGCACCTCGCCGAAGAGATCGGCGAGCGTTTCACACCCCCGCAGATACTGAAGGACAAGGTCGCCGCCGGTGAACTCGGCCGCAAGTCCGGGCAGGGTTTCTACACCTGGTGACATCCCCGCAATACGGACACGCAAAGGAGCATCCATGACCGAGATCCAGCTGAAGAACCGCGGCCCGATCGCCGAGATCGTCCTCGACGGACCCGAGTCCCGCAACGCCCTCGACGCGGACAACCTCCGCGATATCGCCGCCGCCGTGGCCAAGGTCGCCGAGGCGGTCCCGAACGTGCGCGTGCTCGTCATCCGCGGGGAGGGCAAGGTCTTCTGCTCCGGCCGTGACATCGCGAACGTCGACGTCGAGACCGACGATGCCCACGCCTTCCTCGCCGAGATCTTCGCCCCCGTCTTCCAGGCGATCCGGGCGCTGCCGATCCCTGTGATCGCGCAGGTCCAGGGGGCGGCACTCGGGCTCGGGTACGGAGTGGCCGCGGCCGCCGACATCATCGTCGCCGCCGAGGACGCGAAGTTCGGATCCCCGTTCGCCGCGATCGGTGCGATGCTCGATTCCGGTGCCCACCATGTGTTCCTCGACCGGGTCGGCTACCACCGGACCATGGACCTCATCATCACCGGAGACTTCATGACCGGCGCCGAGGCGGCCGCCACCGGGATCGTCTCCCGTGCGGTCCCAGCAGCGGAACTGACCGACTTCGTCGAATCGAAGCTGGAGAAGATCGTCACCGGACCGGCCGAGGCCTTCGCCCTGGAGAAGGGCTTCGTCCAGAAGCTCGCCGACGAACGCCCGAACCTCGCCGAGGTGCTGGCCCAAGAGGCGGCCCTGCAGGAATCGGCGCGGCAGACCCCGGACTATGCCGAAGGGTTCAGGGCCTTCCAGGAGAGGCGGAAGCCGAACTTCGGCTAGGTCTCAGGACGTTCAGGCGGCTCTGCCTGTGCCTGCTCAGCATCGCGCGTGCGCTTCCAGCGGCGCATCGTGATGATCGTCAGCGTGATGACCAGTGCCCAGGAGATGCCCACGGCGATGCCGTTGAGGATGCTCGGGTTCCCGATGAACGCCCCGACGGCGACGAGTGAGAGCTGGCCCGGCAGGGACGAGATGACGGTGGCGGAGAGGAAGGTGCGGTTGTCGATGCCGAGTGCTCCGCTGCCGTAGTTGACCGGCCAGTAGGGGAATCCGGGCATGAGGCGCAGGGTGCACACCGCGTAGAACCCACCGCCGGTGAGCCGGGATTCGACCGATTCGGCGTGTGAGCCGAGCAGCCGCAGCACGGTGTCCCGGCCCAGTGCCCGGGCGATCCAGTAGCCGATCCAGCAGCCCCCGACGACTCCGACCATCGACAGGATGGTGCCGAACGGCAGGCCGTAGATGAGGCCTCCCGCTGTGGCCATGATCGTCACGGGGATCGGGGTGGCTGCGACGCCCATGTAGATGAGGACGAAGACGGCGAAGCCCCAGAATCCGGCGGCTGCGATATCGTCCTGCAGCACATCGACCGACGGCAGGCGGACGTTGAAGACCGCCCACACTCCTGCCAGCAGGGCGAGAGCGAGGGCGATATTGCGCAGGATCGTCGGCCAGTCGAGGCGCCCCCGGCCCAGCCGGGGGCGGGGCGACCGCTCTGCGGGCGAGGCGTCTTCGTGTCCGGGCATGGCCCGATCTTACGTCTCGCCCGCGGCGGTCGGGCAATCTCCTCGTCAGGCCGCGGGGCCCTCGGTCAGGGTCACCTCGGCGGTGTGGGTCTGACCGTCGGCGTCCGTCCACGTCACGGACACGGTGTCTCCGGGCTTGTGCTCGGCGATGGCCTCGGACAACGAGTTGCCGTCGGTGACCTGGGTCGAGCCGATCTTCGTGATCGTGTCGCCGGCGGTCAGTCCCGCCTCGGCGGCCGGAGTGTCCTCGTAGACACCTGCGACGGCGGCACCCGCGGTCTGCGACGATGCGCCCGACTGGCCGTTCGGACTGCCGTCTCCCGGCTGGATGGACTGGCTGCCCTGACCTGACTGGCCCGACTGTCCGCTCTGTGAATCCTGCTGGACCCCGATGCCGAGGAACGCCGGATATCCGAGCGTGTTCGTGGCCGTCTGCTGTCCGTCGATGATCGATTCGGCGGTCGTCAGCGCCGACTCGATGGGAATGGCGTAGCCGGTGACCACAGCACTGCCGGAGGAGGCCGCGGTGTTCATGCCGACGACCTCGCCTTCGTCATCGAGCAGCGCACCGCCGGAATCCCCGGAGACGATATCGGCCTGGACTTGGATCATGTCATCGAGCGTCTCCGAATCCTCGGTGCCCTGCGCGGTGGTGGTGACCGAAGCGCCGAGGTCGGTGACGGAGCCGTCGGCGGCCTGCAGCACTCCGCCGCCCTCGGAGTTGCCGACGGCGGTGACGTCGTCGCCGACCGAGACGGAGTCGTCGTCGATCGTCGCCGTCTGCAGGTCCGAGGCGTCCTTGAGCTTGAGCACGGCCACGTCCTTCGTCGAATCCGAACCGACGACGGAAGCCTCGTAGGTCTTGCCGGTTGTGGCGACAGTGACGGAGATCTTCGTCGAATCGGCGATGACGTGGTTGTTCGTCAGCACGAGACCGTCCTTGCTCAGCACCATGCCGGTGCCGGCCGCCTCGGCGTTCTCATAGCCGAGCTGGGTGTCGATGAGGACGACGCCGGTCGACTCCTTCGCACTCGCCGGGCTGGCCTCCTGCTGGGACGAACCGTCGCTGCCCTGCCCGGTGTCAGGCGACTGCGAGCCGCCGCCGGGAGTGGTGCCTCCGGAGTATCCGCCCTGGCTGCCTCCCCGGCCGCCGCTGCCTCCCCGGCCGGGGTCGGTCGGCTGCCCGGTGAAGGGGATGGCCGACTGGGTGGTCCCGGCCGCGATCGTGTGAGTGTGTGCCGCAGCGGCAGCCGACAGGCCCGCGGCCGATCCGATGCTCAGCGCCAGCGCCGCTGCCGCTCCGGTGACGGCCAGGGCGAGTCGACGCCTGCGGGGGCGGGATCGGGTGACGGATGCCGCCGTCGTCCTGGTGCCGAACGCGTTGTCACCGTTGTGCCCAGCGCCGGTCGCCGTGTGTGCTGACGTCGTGCGCCTCGACTCGTTCATGGTCGTGCCTTTCTCTGCTGAGGAGGAGTTCCTGATGACTCCTATTCAGCACCCGCACGCTGTGGCTGGGCTGTGGCGCGGCTGAGGCGAGGCTTCGATTCTGTGGGTCGAGTGCTGAGAACGGTGGGTTCGCGGCTGCGTCAGGGCCGCCTCGGCGAGGGGTTCAGCCGGTGAAGATCGCGACGGCCTTGATCACGGTCAGGGACAGGCCCCAGAGGAGACCGCCGACCACGACGACGGTGAGGACGGAGCCGACGGACTTGTAGGCGCCGCCGACCGGCGACTGCGGTGAGCCGGAGTCGGGGACGTGGGCGACGGGAGTCGAATCATTCATGATCGTGGTCCTTCCTTCAGTTCTCTTCGAGGGCGGCGGCCTGCTTGGCCTTGACGTCCTCTTCGCGTTCGAAGTGCTTCTCGCTGACCGGGCGGATGAGGGCATTGGCGATGAAGCCGATGACCAGCGCGCCGACCATGATGAACATTCCCGGAGTGTAGAGCGCGGGGCCTTCCTTCCCTGCTGCTTCTCCCGCCTCGACGACGGAGTTGACGATGAGCGGGCCGGCGACACCGGCTGCCGACCAGGCGGTGAGCAGGGCGCCGTGGATGGCTCCGACCTGGTAAACGCCGAAGAGGTCCTTGAGGTAGGCGGGCACGGTGGCGAATCCGCCGCCGTAGAAGGAGATGATGACCAGTGTGGCCAGCACGAAGAGGATGAGCGAATCGCCGCCGAAGAGCGCGACGAGGAGGTAGAGGATCGCTCCGACGCCGAGGTAGAGCATGTAGTTGTTCTTCCGCCCGAGGTAGTCCGACGTCGTCGACCAGATGAATCGTCCGCCCATGTTGCCGATGGAGAGCAGGCCGACGAAGCCGGCGGCCGCGGCGGCGGTGATGCCGAAGTAGGACTGGATCATCGGGGCGGCGTTCTCGAGGATGCCGATGCCCGCGGTGACGTTGAGGAAGAGGACGGCCCACAGCAGCCAGAACTGCGGTGTGCGGATGGCGTTGCGGACGGAGACGTTGCCCTTCGTCTGCATCGGCTTCGCCTTGACCTGTGACGGGTCGAAGCCCTTCGGGGACCACTCGGGGTGGGGGACGCGGATGACGAACGCGCCGGCGGCGATGACTACGGCGTAGACGATGCCGAGGGTGACGAAGGTCGGGGTCAGGCCCGCGACGAGGTCTTCGGGATCGGCGCCGCCGCCGTAGAGGGCCATGAGCTGGTTTGACATCGGGCTGGCGATGAGCGCTCCGCCGCCGAAGCCCATGATGGCCAGTCCCGTGGCCAGTCCGGGGCGGTCCGGGAACCATTTCATCAGGGTCGAGACCGGGGAGATGTAGCCGATGCCCAGACCGATTCCGCCGATGACGCCGTAGCCGAGGTAGACCAGCCACAGTTGACCGGTCATGATGCCGAGCGAGGCGACGAAGAATCCGACGACCCAGCAGGTACCGGCGGCGACCATCGAGGCGCGTGGACCGTTCTTCTCCACCCAGGGGCCGAAGACGGCCGAGGAGATGCCGAGCATGAGGATCGCGATCGAGAAGATCCAGCCGATCGAGACCTCACCGGTGTCGAAGTGGGACATGAACGGGATCTTGAAGACGCTGAATGCGTAGACCTGGCCGATGCACAGGTGGATGGCCAGAGCGGCCGGTGGGATCAGCCACCGGTTGAAGTTCTTCGGCGCGACGATCGCCGAGCGCGTGAGAATGGAAGCCACGGGAAGTCCCTTTCTGCAGAGAAACTCGTGTCACCGTCGACAGCGGTCAGCGGACGGCACGTGCGGCCGGCGGTCGGTTGACCGACCGGAGAGTCCACCTCAGGGTAAGTTCCACACACGGAAAATGCGAGGAACACTCAGCTGTTTCTTGAGAAAAGGCGGCAGTTTCTTGCCAAATGGGATGGAATCCGTGGTGCTCGGGCCTCAGAGGTGGATCGTGACGTCGGCCTGCTTGCGCAGCTTCTTCGCGTACTTCTGAGTCGCCTCGGTGGACTTCTGGTTCTTCACCTGTTCCTTGAGCTGGGGGCGCATCTCGTCGATCGGAGGCATCTCCTGCTGGCCCTGGCCGCCCTGCGCAGCCATCTGCTCCTGCTGGGACTTCGCCTGTTCATAGGCTTGTCCGATCTCTTCGCCGGTGACCTCGAACTCCCCGTATTCGTCCTCGATGAGTCCTTCGATCTTCAGCTGGTTCTTCAGCTCCGAGCGGACCTTCTTCTCATCCATTCCCTGGTCCTTCATGGCCTTGAGGAAGTCCTTCTCGCTCATCTGCCCCGATTTCGCGGACTCCTTGAGCCCCTTGTCGATGTCCTTGTCCGTCACGTCGATCTTGCGCTTGTCGGCTTCCTGGACGAGCACTTCAGTGCTCACGAGGTTCTCAGCGGTCTGCTTCTTCAGGCCCTTCTCATCGACCGGCTGGCCGGACTGCTGGGCCTGCATCTGCATCTGCTGGTACTGGGTTTCGAAGAGGGGGACGAACTCGTCCTTCGTGATCTTCTTGCCGTTGACCTCGGCGACCACTTCGGGGATGTCCTTCGTGTTGGGTTTGCCCTGCTGGCCCTGTTGGTCTTGGGCGGAGTCGGCGCCGGGGGACTGTTCGGCTGCGGCCGAGGACTCCTTCGGCTTTGCTTCGTCATCCTGACTTCCGCAGGCGGCCAGCGCCACCACGGAGACGGACATGGCCAGGCCCAGCAGCCACCGGTTCGTTCGCACATTCACTCCTGCTCATCGGTTTCAGCCTGTCAGGTTAACAGGGGCGACTCCCCGAAGAATGTGTGGAGTATGTGCGTCACTTGGCAAGGGGTATTGCGGTAGGTGGATTCGGGTACACTGCGGCTACCGCAATTGCACGGAGGGTGGCCCGTGCCATCCGCAGCGAAGGGAGTCGGCCATGGAATCGACGTTTCGCGGGGTGTTCCTCACCTGCACCGACGCCGAGGCGACCGCCGCCTTCTATCGGGAGATCGCGGGGCTGCCGCTGACGACCGCAGGCGATGAGGAGTACGCGTACTTCGTCGTCGAAGCCGGGGGAGTGCAGCTGGCTCTGCATTCGGCCGAGGCCTTCGCCGACTATGCGTTCCCGCCGGTGGCCGAGTCGAATCTCACGCACCTGTACTTTCGGATCCCGGATCAGCCGGAGTTCCTGACGCGGATCAGACACGCGGGCACTCCGCTTGTGGCCGTCGACGATGTCGTCGTCACAGTCGAGGACCCCGATGGCCGGAAGGTCATGTTCGGCACCGCGTGAAGCGGGGCGTTAGCACAGCAGTTCGGGTCACGATGCGTCGTGGAGGCGGACTCCGTGCTCGCCGAATCGGCGACGAGTGCGATCTCTGCGATCCTGCGTGACGCCAGTGCCTTACGTTCGGAGAGTAGGAGTGCGGCCGTCGACAACGATCGAATTATCCGCAATGGTGAACGCACCAAGCGGCTCATGACGAGTGCGGAGAACGTGTCCTTGCGTGTGATGACACCATCGAGGTCGTAGACAACAAGCCCGGGCTGCTCCATGAGCAGCGACGGTACCAGCTTCTCGGCTCTGAGCTCGGCCGAGTTCGCCGCCGGTCAGGTGCTCGGCTCGTAGGCCGAGTAGGTGATGCCGCTCGGGAAGGCCTTCGAGTCGATGAGTTTGAGGCGGGGCGGTCTGGCCGAGTGCGCTCCATCGTGGAAGTATCCGCGTCCGCGACCCTGCCACACCGGGTAGGTGAACATCCGATACTCATCGACGAGACCCTCCGCGATGAGTTCGTGGGCCAGCGTGATGCTGCCGGTGACGATGACGTCACGTCCTGGTGCTTCCCGCAGATCGGCGACCGCGCGCATGGGGTCGGAGCTGATGATCTGCGTGTTCTGCCATCCCGGTTCGGTCAGCGTCGAGGACACGACGCGTTTGTCGACCTGATTGAGGTGGTCGGCAACCCCGGTGGTGTCGTCGGTGGCGTGAGGCCAATAGCCGCGGAAGTCCTCGAAGGTCTGCCGACCGAGCAGCAGCACGTCCTCGTTCGCGGACTGTCGCATGAGTTCGGCCGAGAGCTCCTCGTCCTGGGCTTGTGGGTCGAACCAGTCGTCGAGCATCTCGACACGACCGTCGAGAGTGATGTTCTGAGTGATGATGATGCGCACGGTCGGTCTCCTCGTTGAGTGACGTGGGTAGTCAACATTACTTGCCCGTGTCGACCGGCAACAAGGGTGCGAAGGCGGCACTCAGAAGGCGAGTGCGATGGAAGTATCGCGAGGTGAGCTGAATAGTCTCATTCGATGCTCTCGACGGTTGTTGACTGTCCTTCGAAACGCGAGAGCTCTTCATCGCTCGCTTTGAAGGTACCCAAATGCAGGGTGTCGTCGGAGTATCCGATCCCGTCGGTGTTGTAGTAGAAGCCGATGTTGCCCCAAGGGACGAAGAAGATGAGGTCGCCGTCCTCGGGATCCGAACCCGGGCTTCCCTCGTAGTCGAGTTCGCGGGGAAGATCGGCAATTTTCTCCCGCCCGTTGAACTCTTCCAGTTCCAGCGTCATCGGCAGCATAGCGACGAAGTCGCGCGTCGCAGGACTGTCCTGGCCGATCGTAACGTCGACCGAAGCGCTCCCGGCGGTGAACCGAACGACGGTACCCTCGACGGCCTGCACTGATGATCCGGCATCGCCGGTCTCTCCGGCGCTGTGACTCGTCGACGTCGACGGCGTAACTGGGGCCCCGCCTTCTTCGGGCCCGTCCGTGCAACCGGCAAGCAGCCCGGTCGCAATAAGTATCGAGATCGTCGAGAGAAGCGTTCTACGCGACGTATTGGATGTCCACTTCACGAGCGCGGTCATTGGGCGGTGTGGCCGGCGTCGACGGGCAGAGGTGCTCCGGTGACAAACGCGGTTCTGCCGGTGAAATCATAGGTCAGTTCAGTCATGGTGGTACTCCTTCGGTAATCTTGCGGTGCGCAGATTGTCCCGCGAGTCAGATGTACGGCAGTTCGACGCGGGTGCGCTTGGCGAAAGCCGCCAGCAGCCGGTCCTGGAACGATTCGTCGTCCACGGCCGGATGCGGCTGCTCGATCCGCTGGTGATGCCAGTAGCGCCCGGAGACAAGCGCGTCTGCCTCTTGAGAGGTCGCGAGCCAGGTCTGGGTGACATGAGCGAGGGCCAGGTCGTCGCTTGCAGATGGGCCGCCCATCTTCGTGGGCACCCAGCCCGGATCGACCGCGTGCGCGAGCACATCGGGCCAGCGCCGCGCAACGGCAGCCATGAACGCCGTGACAGCTAACTTGCTGTCGGAGTACGAGAAACCGGCACCGGTATCGCCGAGGTGGGAGAGATCGGTACGACCTCCGCGGTGCATGCTGCTAGGGAGGTAGATCAAACGGGCGGTGGGGATTCGCGCAGTGAGCACGTATGGGGCGAGTACATTGACCGGCACCAGTTTCGGGCCGGCAAGGACCCCTGCGTTGTGGATGACAGCGTCGAATCTGCCGATTCGGTGCACCTGCTCCGCGAGGCCGAGCACCTGGGCGTGGTCGGCGAGGTTGCCGACCACACCGGTCGCTCCACGGGAGATGAGATCGTCCGCGGTGGAAAGCCGCTGCCGGTTGCGAGCGTGAACGATGACGTGGTGTCCGTCCTCCAGCAGTGCCGCAGCGGTGGCTCGTCCGACGCCGTCGGTCGAGCCAGTTATCAGGACGCGAGCGATAGGTGTCTCCTCTCTGCCGTGGTCAGGCGAAGGCGCTGGCGTCGCCGACGAACGATCGGAACGCGCCTCGGTCGCGGTGCAGAGAGAAGATGCGCTCGGCCAGCGCATCAGGCTCGTGATCGGGTTCGCCGCCCCCGATGCCGCGAGGGATGATCAGCTGCGCGACGTGGATGCCCTCCGGGGCGAGGGCGTCGTGGAGCATCTGCCCGTAGGCTGATTCTCCGGCGAATGCGATCGAGGTGCCGGTCACGTTCCCGTTCGGGGCGACCGCGCTGGATCCATTGATGAACAGGACAGTGCCGCGGCCAAGCTCGCGCAGGCCCGGCAGGACGTGCTGCACGGCGGTGACCGGCCCGTACACGGACTGCTCGAGCGGACCGACGAGGTCCTCAGCTGTCGTGTCCAGCACCGGTTTCATGAATTCTTTCGCCGGGACCGGACTGTACTGGAGGACCTCGATCGGACCCAGGTCGGCGGCAGCCGAGTCGAGTGCGGCTCGCAGCGCCTGCGGGCCTCGGACGTTGGCCGCGTACCCCCGTGCCGTGATCCCCTCTTCGGACAGCTCGTCGGCGAGCCGATCGACGTTGTCCTGAGTTCGGGAGACAAGGGCGACGGAGAATCCCTCGCGACCGAATCGGCGGGCCGTGGCCCGTCCGAGTCCGGGTCCGGCTCCGATGATTGCGATTGTGGTCATGAGAGGGTCCTTCCGTCGACGGGTCTTCAGCCCGATGCTGTCCGCAGTTCAACGGTATGCAGTCGACATCTAGTTAGGGAGTCTCTCTCAGTACCCCCCCCTTGTCAGGGACTCCCTCACCCGTGGAAAAGGTGTTGATATGGATCGTGGCCCAACCGCATCCTGCGTTCCCTGGGTCTCAGCATCTGTCTTCGGTCCGAAAGATCCACACCCAGCTATGCCAGAAATATCAAGTCCGTCCGCAGCAGCCCGGCTGCCACTGCTGATCTACGTCCTCGCCGCAGGGGTGTTCCTCATGGGCACCACCGAGTTCATTGTCGCCGGCATCCTCCCTGAAATCGCCGTAAGCATCGGCGTTCCCGTCGCAGACACCGGACTGATGATCACCGTGTTCGCCATCGGGATGATTGTCGGTACCCCTCTGATGGCGATCGCGACGCTGAAGATGCAGCGTCGCCTTGCGCTCTCCGTCTCCCTGGTGGTTTTCGCGATCGGCCACGCCGTCGTCGCGCTGAGCGACGCCTTCCCGCTCATCCTCGGCATGCGGTTCGTCACTGCGCTGGCCACCGGCGCATTCTGGGCCGTCGCCGCCGTCGTCGCTGCTCAAACAGTCGGACCGCAGCAGAGCTCCCGCGCGCTCGGCATCGTGCTCGGCGGTGGAATGCTCGCTAACGTCGTCGGCGTTCCGCTCGGTGCATTCGCCGGCCAGGCCATCGGCTGGCGTGGACCTTTCTGGGCGTTGGCCGTCCTCGCGCTGATTGCCGTTGTGCCGATCCTCAAACAGGTGCCACTTGAGTCCGACCACGCTTCGGCACCGTCGGTGCGGCGGGAGATCGCCGGACTGGCCGACGTGCGGATCTGGCTCGTCCTAGGCAGCGCGGCTATTGTCTGCGGCTCCTCGCTAGCCGCCTACAGCTTCATCTCCCCGCTGCTCACCGTGAACACCGGCATGGTCGCCTCCGCAGTGCCGCTGGTGCTGCTCGCCTACGGGCTCGGCGCTCTGATCGGCTCCAACCTCGGCGGACGCCTCGGCACCCACCGACCCTACGGCGTACTGTTCACTGCTGCTGCGGCTACCTTTCTGGTGCTGGTGGGCCTGGCGCTGTTCTCCCACTCGCCGATCACGACAGTGGCGCTGATCTTCCTGCTCGGCCTGTTCGGCATGTCGACCAACCCGATCCTCATCGGCAAGGCCGTCGGCTATGCCGACCAGGCACCGACCCTGGCCTCGGCGCTGGCCACCTCATCGTTCAACGTCGGCACCGCCGTCGGGTCCTGGATCGCCGGGTTCGCCTTCGAATCTGCGCTCGGTGCGACCGGACCGGTCGCCGTGGGGGCAGTCATCGCAGCCCTCTACTTCCTGCCGCTCAGCATCCTGGTCGTCAAGGACCGCCGCACCGAGCAGGAAGTCGGCACAGTCGCGCGGTTGAGAACCGAGCCCGCGTCGGTGGACGGCTGAGGGACACAGCCGGAACATAGGGACGCCCAGGCCGTCTCAGCGGGGGTCTGGGCGTCGTCTTATTCTGCCAAGCTGCGTGGGCTCACCCGGCCGCGGCGAACGCAATCCGGGTTCCGTCGGGCAGCGCACGGAGCTGTTCGACCGGCAGATCTATGCGGCCGATCCGTACCAGCCCGGGCCAGCGGCCGGGACTGGCGTAGTAGAGGACCAATGATGATTCCGGTGCGTAGCAGCCGATCTCGCCCGGTTTCGGTTCGTCGGCGCGCGGCACTGCGGAAACGTCCAGGGGGTGCGGCAGCCGAGACAACGTCTCTTGGTCATGGAAGTCGTCGAAGTCCGTCTCCATTGGAAGCAGCTCGGCGATCTGGTCGGCGACCGGGTTGTCGTACAGCTCGCCGGAGACCTGGTCGTCGCCGATGTTCAGGGTGATCTTCATGGTTCCGGTGGCTCCTTGAAGCCGGAGCCGTGGTGGCGCACGTCGTGGGCACTCCAGAGCTGGTGGAAGTCCTCGCTGCGGGTGGAAAGCTCTCAGGTTGGCCGGGCATGTCATAAGCATCCTTGTAGAAAGCCCGGCCGAGTGCGTTGGCCGCGACCTCGGTGCGGCGCAGCTCGTGCACCCGTCGGTTCCTGCCCGCAGGCAGGCCGACATCCTTCGGGCTGACCTTCGCCCGTCGAGAGGTCAGGAATTCGCGCACTTCCGCCCTGTGGTCCATGTAGCCCACGACAGGCCGAGACAGCCCCGACGAGCGAGACCTCCGCAGTACCCCCTTGACGTCGAGCCCAGCCGCTGCCGGTCCGGGCAGAATTCCCGACGAAGCATTCTCGTTTCGCTACAGGGCCCTGCAATGAATGGGAAAATCTCACAAGGCGTAGATTGGAGACAGACGAGAACTCGTGGCACGCGGGTGACGGCGAGCAGAAGGAGCCCCATGACCACCCCAGATTTCCGCACCGAAGCTCAGGGCCACCTCGGCGATCTCATTTCCCTGCGACGGAAGCTGCACGCGAATCCCGAACTCGGGTTCGACCTCCCCTTGACGCAGCAGACGGTGCTCGATGAGCTCGCCGGACTGGGGCTCGAGATCACTACGGGCCGGTCGCTCACCTCGGTGGTGGGCGTCCTCAAGGGCGGCAAACCCGGGCCCGCGGTGCTGCTGCGCGGGGATATGGACGCGCTGCCGGTCGTCGAGGACACCGGCCTGGACTTCGCATCGACAAACGGGAACATGCATGCGTGCGGTCACGATCTGCACACGGCCGGCCTCGTCGGCGCCGCCCGCCTGCTCGCCGCTCACCGCGAGGAGATCCCCGGATCGATCATCTTCATGTTCCAGCCGGCTGAGGAGGTCGAGGGCGGGGCCGAGCCGATGATCGCCGAAGGCGTGCTCGAGGCCGCCGGAGTCCCGGTCGTCGCGGCCTACGGCATCCACGTCGAAGCCGACGTTCGAGGTCGCTTCACGACGAAGGGCGGACCGCTCATGGCCGGGTTCGCCGATCTCACCTTGACCATCCACGGGGCCGGCGGACACAGCAGCCAACCGCAGGCGACCCGCGACCCCGTGGCCGGCGCTCGCCGAGGTGGTGCTGGCCCTGAATACGATGACCGGCAGGTCATTCGACATCTTCGACCCCGTCGTCGTCTCGGTCACCCAGCTCGAAGCCGCGCAGGCCAGCAACGTCATCCCGGACTCGGCGAAGCTCACCGCCTCCATCCGGTTCCTCTCCGCCGAGTCTCTGGCACTGCTGCAGGAGCGGGTGACGGAGATCGGTGAGAACATCGCCCGGGCGCATCGCTGCACCGCCGAGGTCGACTTCCAGGTGGGATTCCCCGTGACCGTGAACAACCCGGACGAGTCGGCGATCGTGCTCGAGCGGTTGGGCTCGGTCTTCGGGGCCGAGCGGGTCGTCGAGATGGACAATCCCAGGATGGGGTCGGAGGACTTCTCCTTTGTGCTCCAGAAGGTTCCGGGCACATTCGTCTTCCTCGGTGCGACACCCGAAGGCATCGACCCGGACGCCGAGACGAACCATTCGCCCAGGGTGGTCTTCGATGACGGACTGCTCGGCGATCAGGCCGCGGCGCTCGCCCACCTGGCGTTTGCGCGGCTGGAAGATGAGGAGCGGGGCTGAAGGCCGGCTGTGGACGCAAAGATAGGTCGTAACCGGATACTGTCAGGGCCTCCTGAGTATCCGGTTACGACCTGTATTTCGGCTCGCACTATCCGATTGCGACCACTTTTCGCAGAATAGCCCGCGAAACGTGCCTCAGGCAGAGATGAGGCCGTGGGGGTCGAGGACGAACTTCTTCGCCACACCCGAGTCGAAGTCGGCGTAGCCCTGCGGGGCGTCCTCGAGGCGGATCGGTGTCGCATTGACGTTCTTCGCGATCGAGACCTTGTCGTGGAGGATCGCCTGCATCAGTCCTCGGTTGTACTTCATCACCGGGCACTGGCCGGTGACGAACACATGCGACTTCGCGAAGCCGAGGCCGAAGCGCATCGACAGCGACCCTTCCTTGGCCGCCTCGTCGGGAGCCCCCGGATCGCCGGTGACGTAGAGACCGGGGATGCCGAGGCTGCCTCCGGCCCGGGTGATGTCCATCAGCGAGTTGAGCACCGTCGCCGGTGCCTCATGGCCGGCGTCCTTGCCGTGTCCGCGAGCTTCGAAGCCGACGGCGTCGATGCCGCAGTCGACCTCGGGTTCGCCGAGGATCTGCGCGATCTGATCCTTCGGGTCGCCCTTCGAGACATCGACCGTCTCGCACCCGAATCCGCGGGCCTGAGCCAGGCGGTCCTCGTTGAGATCGCCGACGATGACACAGGCCGCACCGAGCAGCAGCGCCGAGGTGGCCGCTGCGATTCCGACGGGGCCCGCACCGGCGACGTAGACTGTCGAGCCCACACCGACACCGGCGCTGACGGCACCGTGGAAACCGGTGGGGAAGATGTCCGAGAGCATCGTGAGGTCGAGGATCTTCTCCATCGCCTGGTCCTTGTCCGGGAACTTCAGGACGTTCCAGTCGGCATAGGGCACGAGCACGTACTCGGCCTGCCCGCCGACCCAGCCGCCCATGTCGACATAGCCGTACGCCGAACCCGGGCGGTCCGGATTGACGTTGAGGCAGATGCCGGTCTTGCCTTCCTTGCAGTTGCGGCAGCGACCGCACGAGATGTTGAACGGCACCGACACGAGGTCGCCGACACGCACGAACTCGACGTCCCGGCCGACCTCGACGACCTCACCGGTGATCTCGTGGCCGAGCACGAGGCCCTCCGGGGCAGTCGTACGGCCCCGGACCATATGCTGGTCGGAGCCGCAGATGTTCGTCGCCACCGTCTTGAGGATGACGCCGTGATCGACCTTGCGGCCGATATTGGCGGGATTGACTCCAGGCCCGTCCTTGAGGACGAATTCCGGGTACTCGGTGTCGATGACCTCGACCTTCCCGGGACCTGCATAGCTGATTGCCTTATTGCTCATCGTCGAGCCTCCATGAATGCGCGTGCGGGGGAGTTGGATATGTGAGCGAGTCGAGAGGCTACGCTGACATATCAGTCTTTCATCAGACGTGACTGCAGTCTCGCCGCCCACGTCGGACTCTGTCAAGCCCCTGCGGGAAGAAATATCAAGCGCTATGCATTCGTCGCCGCAGCTCAGCGAAACACTCGTCAGGAGTCCTCGCGCAGGCGAGTCGAGAGGATGAGCTGCGACATCGTGCGCAGATGCTGCATCGACTCTCTCACCAGGGGAGACCTGCGGCTTCCGGCCCGCACTGCGGCGATGATCTTCCGGCTCAGGCGGCCGGTTCCCGTCAGTCGGACGCGGCGGACGTTGGCCTCCCCGGCGAGGCTGGCCAGCCTGGGCAGCAGGCTGACTCCGACCCCGGCTCCGACGAGCGCTGCCGAAGTCTCCCATTCGACGGACTCATGGGCCACGGTCGGCGTGACCCCGGCCGCGGTGAACGCGGCGACGAAGAGGGCGTGGTAGGGCGAGCCCGGTCCTGCGGTGATCCACTCCTCGCCGGCCAGCTCGCCCAAGGTCACCGATTCGCGGTCGGCGATCGGATGATCGGCGGGCACCATGACGTCGAGTGGGTCGTCGAGCAGGTCGATGCTTTCGAACCGATCATCCTCCTCGACCTGGACATTGCCCTGCATCGAGACGATGACGGCGAGGTCGATGCGCTCGGCGACGAGGAGCTCGAAACAGCGAGCCGGGCTCGCTTCGATGACGTGGACGCTGATCCCGGGGCGGGTCGTGCGCAGTTCGGCGGCCAATGGTGCCAGAAGGTTCGACGAAGCGGTCGAGAAGCCGCCGATGCCGAAATGCGTCGGAGCCTGGTCGCCGGCCCCGAGTGCACCGGCGCGGATGTCCTCCCACGCGGCGGTCAGTTCGTCGGAGCGGCGGACGAGATAGCGCCCCGTCGAGGTCAGTCGCAGTCCCCGGCCGTCCTTGACGAGAAGGGTCATACCCAAGGACTGCTGCAGGTCTCTGAGCTGGCCGGAGACCGCTGAAGGCGAGTAGCCGGTGAGCTCGGCGGTGGCACCGATGGTCCCGCAGGCGGCGAAGGTGCGCAGGGTCGTCAGACGCGGATCGATCATGAGCAACAGTATGCAGGTATTCCGCACAGTATGTAACGAAATCTCGCGCTTTTACCGGAGGTTATTGCTGATTATTCTTGCTCACGAGATCTCAGCCGCACGGCTCGGTCTCCACGGCCTCGGTCGAGGGGTTCGCCGCCTCATCGACCGGCCGTGAATGGCTGACATCAAGGGAGATGAGAATTGACCGCTACCAACCTGGCACCGACGAAGAAGGGCTTCCCTGCCGGCTTCACCGAGGAGAAACTCGACGAGACCCGTATCAGACTCGACACCCGTCGAGCCGGCTTCTCGCTCGAGGCGCCGTTCTACACCGACCCGAATCTGTTCAACCTCGACATGCAGGCCATCTTCGGCCAGCACTGGGTCTTCGCCTGCAGCGTCGCCGAGATCCCCGAGCCCGGTGACTACGTCACGCTCGACTACGGTCCGTACTCACTCATCGTTCTGCACAATGACGACGGCGGAGTCAACGTCCTCCACAATGTGTGCCGCCACCGCGGGGCACGAGTCCTCACTGACCCGCAGGGCACGACGGGCAACCTCGTCTGCGGCTACCACTCGTGGACCTACTCGCCCGAGGGCGACCTCATCCACGCCTCGGCGCCGGGCGAGATGACCTTCGACAAGTCCTGCTACGCGCTCAAGCGCGCGCACGGCAAGATCGCCGCCGGGCTCGTGTTCATCTGCCTGGCCGAGGAGCCGCCGACGGACTTCCACGAGACCGCGAAGATCTTCGAACCCTATATCGGCCCGCACGAGCTGGGGAAGACGAAGGTCGCGTACCAGCAGAACATCGTCGAAGAGGGCAACTGGAAACTCGTGATGGAGAACAACCGCGAGTGCTACCACTGCGACGGCCATCCGGAGCTCGCCTGCTCGCTGTTCCCGACCTGGGGCCTGACCGACGAGACGATCCCTCCCCATCTCGAGGATGTATGGGAGCGCAACCAGCAGGCGCAGGCCTCCCTCGAATACCGCTGCCGCCGCTACGGCCTGCCTTATGAGGTCGTCGAAGAGCTCGACACCCGCGTCGGTGGGATCCGCATCTCCCGCGAATCACTCGACGGGGCGGGGGAGTCCTTCTCCGCAGACGGGCGTCGGCTGTCGAAGAAGCTGCTCGGCGACCTGCCCGACTTCCGGCTCGGACGGTGTTCGATGCACCTGCAGCCGAACTCCTGGTTCCACCTCCTCGGCGATCATGTCATCACCTTCGGCGCGTACCCCATCAACGCACACCAGACGCTGGTGCGCACCACCTGGCTCGTTGCCGATGACGCCGTCGAAGGCGTCGACTACGACCTCGAGACGCTCACCCACACGTGGAAGCAGACGAACCTGCAGGACAAAGCCTTCGTCGAACTCTGCCAGCAGGGAGCGGCGAGCCCGTTCTACGAGCAGGGTCCGTACATGAAGAGCGAATACCAGGTCGAGGCCTTCATCAACTGGTACGTGACTCGGATGCGGGAGCACATCGGATGAGGTCCTCCGCTGCGCCGGCGACACCGCTCGCCCAGCGGGTTCGGGGCCTGGAGATGCCGTGGAACCGGGTGCTGTCGAGTACCGCGGGCCCGGCCGGGGCCGCCACCGCGCTCGGCCCCTGGCACCCGCAGGAGTTCACCGCCGAATGTGTGGAGACCATCCCCGAGGCGGGTGGCATGATGGTCTTCGTCTTCCGTCGCATGGACGGTGCGCCCCTGGCGTTCCGCTCCGGGCAGTACATCAACATCGACTTCCCCATCGACGGACCGAATGCCGAACCGGTATCCCGCAGCTATTCGATCTCGTCGGCTCCGACCGAACCGTGGACGTTCTCGATCACGATCAAATGCGACGAGAAGGGTCGGGTGTCTCCGTGGGCACACGAGAACATCCGACCCGGAACGACCCTGGACATGCTCGGCCCGGTCGGGGCCTTCCACTTGGCCGACTATGACCGGCGGGCTCGTTTCCTGCTGCTCGCGGCCGGGGCCGGGATCACCCCGCTGATGTCGATGATCCGGACCGTCCATGCCCTGCCCGGGCAGGCCGACGTCGTCCTCCTCTACCACGGTTCGGCCCCCGACTCCTTCGCTTTCTCCGAGGAGCTCGACTTCCTCGCCAAGGCAGACTTCAGGATCAAGGTCATCTACTGCCTCGGCGATCGCGAGTGCGGTGAGGAGTGGACGGGGCGGACGGGTCGGCTGTCGCAGGAGCTGCTCGAGGAACTCGTCCCCGATGCCAACGGCCGGCAGGTCTTCGCCTGCGGTCCGGAGGGCTACCTCAATTCCGCGACCGAGCTGCTGCGCAGCGTCGGCGTCGACGACACCTCGGTGTTCATGGAGTTCTTCTCCGGCGACCGCGAGATCCGTGCCGAATACGCCGAGGAAGTCGCCATCGCCGGTGAGATCGCCGAGGAGATCGCGGCGACGACAGAGGAGTACTTCGAGTCCCAGCCCGCCGCGTTGGATCTGTACGAACCCGAATACGACGCCGACGGTCCCATCGAGGCCGTCGGGGCGCCGACCGAAGCCGTCGACGCCGAGGCGGTCGTGCCCGTCGAGGACGAGGTCGAGATCGAGGTCGTCGGGGTCACCGACGAGAACCTCGCCGAGGCGGGTTCCGGGTCCGCGTCGAACGCTGGGTCTGCGGGTTCGGCGGGGAGCCGGACGGCCGCCTCGGCGACGGGATCGTCCGACGATGACGAAACGGAGGTCGTCGACCCCGCCGCACTGCCTACTGTGGGTGAGGGTGAGCACACGATGTCGTTCGTGCGCACCGGCCTCAACGTCTGCGTCGGGGAGGACGAAACGGTCCTCCAGGCCGCGCGGAAGGCGGGGGTGAAGATCCCCGCGAACTGCCAGGAGGGCATGTGCGGATCCTGCAAGATCGTCAAGCTCGACGGGGACGTCGAGATGAATCATCTGGGCGGAATCCGCGCCAGGGAGATCGACGCGGGCAAGTTCCTGCCGTGCTGCTCGACGGCGAAGACCGACCTCGTCATCGACGCCTGAACAGGGCCCTGACCACAACATTCGTTGAGTGAGTCGAAGGAGACCACATGACACAGCAGAAGGACATCGACGGCATCGAGCCGGTCCGTCGGGGTGCTGTCGCGCAGCCGATCGGTGCCGGGCGGATCTCGGTCGATGAGGCTCCGCTCAATCGGCTCGTGCTCCTCGTCGCGGTGGCGGCCTTCGGTGGAATATTCATCGACGGCTACATCCTCGGGGTCATCGGCGGGGCGGTCTCTCCGGCAGCTGCGGAACTGGGACTGTCGGCGCTGGGGCAGGGACTCATCGCGGCGAGTGCGCTCATCGGCATCTTCGTCTCCGGCCTGTTCTTCGGACGGATCGCTGACCGCTATGGGCGCAAGCGGGTGTTCTTCTGGAACCTCGTCGGCTTCGTCGTCATCTCCCTGGCCCAGCTCTTCGTCGTCGGCACCTGGGATCTCGTGGCCATGCGGCTGCTGTTGGGGCTGCTCATCGGCGTCGAGTACGCGGTCGGCACGGCCCTGCTCGCGGAGTTCACTCCGCGCCGCCACCGCAGCGTCCTGCTCGGATCGATCGCGGCCTTCTGGTTCATCGGGTTCATCTCCGCCTTCGTCGTCGCCCACGTCTGGGACGCGGACTCCTGGCGGATGCTCCTGGCCAGCAGCGCGGTGCCGGCACTCGTCGTCCTCATCCTGCGGATGGCGCTGCCAGAGTCGCCGAGGTGGCTGCAGGCGCAGGGCCGCACGGACGAGGCGCAGGCGATCATCACCGCGCACTACGGCCCGCAGTACGGACTGCCTCCAGCCCCGGCCGAGGTGGTCAAGACCCGGCTGCGGGACTTCTTCCGGGAGAACGACACCCGCACGATCATCTACTCCGGGCTGTTCTGGTTCTGCCAAGTGGGACCGCTGTTCGCGATCTTCACGTTCATCGTGCCGGTGCTCGACGACCTCGATCTCAACAACGGGTTCTCCACCGATCTGCTCATGAACGCGCTCCAGCTCTTCGGCGCCGGAGTGGGGCTGTGGCTGCTGTGGCTGCTGCCGAGACGCACCTTCGTCAACTGGACCTTCGCGCTCATGGTGGTCCTGCTCGTCGTCCTCGGCGGGTGGACTGATCTGCCGTCGCTTGTCGTGCTCATCGTCTTCGGCGCTTTCGTCCTCATCATCACCGCATCGAACAGCATCCAGTATGTCTATCCCCCGGAGATGTTCACCACCCGGTTCCGCAGCACCGGCGTCGGCTACGCCGCGGCATTCAGCCGGGTCGGTGCTGCCGGAGCCACCTATCTGTTCCCGGTCACGCTCGAACACCTGGGAGTTTCGAGCACCCTGCTCATCGCGGCGATCTTCCCCCTGGTCGGGTTCGTCGCCTCGATCTTCTGGGCACCGGAAACCAAATTCTCCGCATTGGACGTCTGAGCCCCGCTCCGGCGTCTGCTGCGACAACAGCCTCTACCACCGTCAACAACAAGGAGTACTCAGTGCCGAAGACATCACCACGAGTCGTCATCATCGGAGCCGGCATCGTCGGCGCCAACCTCGCCGACGAACTCGCGCAGCTGGGCTGGACCAACACCCTCGTCATCGAACAGGGCCCGCTGACCATCCCGGGCGGCTCGACCTCCCACGCCCCGGGACTCGTCTTCTCGTCGAACGGGTCGAAGTCGATGACCGAGTTCGCGCAGTACACGATCGAGAAACTCACCTCGCTCAAGGACGCCGACGGCCGCGGCTCGTTCCTGCCCGTCGGCGGACTCGAGATCGCCACCACCGAGGATCGTCTGCAGGATCTGCACCGCAGGGCCGGATGGAACCGGTCCTACGGCGTCGACGCCGACGTCATCGACGCCGACGAGTGCGCGAAGCTCTTCCCCATGCTCAACCGGGACATGGTCCATGGCGGACTGCTCACTCCGGGTGACGGGCTTGCATTGGCGGCGAAGGGAACTCAGCTCGTCATCGAACGTGCCCGTGCCGCGGGAGTCGAATTCCGCGACCGGACCACGGTGACCGACATCGAGACGACAGGCGGGCGGGTCAGCGCCGTCATCGCCGGTGAGGATCGGATCCCCGCCGATATCGTCGTCTCCTGCGCCGGATTCTGGGGACCGAAGATCGGTGAGATGGTCGGCACCCCGATCCCGCTGCTGCCGCTGGGCCACCAATTCGCCTGGACCACCGAGGTGCCCTCGCTCATCGGCAAGAACGAGGTGCCCGCCGGGGCACAGGCGCCGATCCTGCGCTACCAGGACAAGGACCTGTACTACCGCGAATGGGGTGAGCGGATCGGCATCGGCTCCTACGCCCACCGTCCGATGCCCGTCGACCTCGACACCCTGCGGACCTACTCGCCGGACGAGATCACATCCGAACGGATGCCTTCGAGCCTCGAGTTCACCCCGGACGACTTCGCCCCCGAATGGGAGGCGACGAAGACTCTGCTGCCCGAACTCGCACAGACGCAGATCCAGCGCGGGTTCAACGGAATCTTCTCGTTCACCCCGGACGGCGGTTCACTGGTCGGACAGTCCCGTCAGGTCGACGGATTCTTCGTCGCCGAGGCGGTGTGGGTGACCCATGGCGCCGGTATCGCCCGCGCCGTGGCGGAGCTCATCGCCGAAGGCCGGTCGAAGACCGACCTGTCCGGCATCGATCTCAACCGCTTCGAGGACGTGCAGACGACTCCGGACTACGTCAGCGAGACCTCGCAGCAGAACTTCGTCGAGATCTACGACATCATCCACCCGCTGCAGCCGCGGGTCGCCCCGCGTGACCTGCGGTCGAGCCCGTTCCGGCGGCAGCAGGAGGAGCTCGGTGCGTTCTTCCTCGAAACCTCCGGCTGGGAGCGTCCGCACTGGTTCGACGCGAACGCTGCTCTGCTCGAGGAGATGCCGTCCGAGTGGGCGGCACCGGAACGCGACGCCTGGGCGGATCAGTTCCACTCGCCCATCGCGGCGGCCGAAGCGTGGAAGACGCGCACCTCGGTGGCGATGTTCGACATGACCCAGCTCAAACGCTTCGAAGTCACCGGGCCCGGTGCCGGCGAACTGCTGCACGGGATGACCACCTCGTCGATGCTGCGCAAGCCCGGAGCGGTCAGCTATACGCTGCTGCTCGATGAGGCCGGAGGCATCACGAGCGACATCACGGTCGCGATCCTCGACGAAGAGACCTACCAGGTGGGAGCGAACTCGAACATCGATTTCGCCGCCATCTCACGGGCGGCCAAGCACCAGTCCGCCGCCGACCCGTCGAAGTGGGTGACCGTGCGCGAGACGACTCCGGGCACCTGCTGCATCGGGCTGTGGGGACCCCTGGCCCGGGACGTCATCGCCAAGGTCACCGATGAGGACTTCAGCGACGCCGGCCTCAAGTACTTCCGGACGAAGCCCGCAGTGCTCGGGGGAGTGCCGGTCACGGTGATGCGCCTGTCCTACGTCGGCGAACTCGGCTGGGAGATCTACACCTCGGCGGATCTGGGTTCGCGACTGTGGGATGTGCTGTGGGAGGCCGGTGAGGAATTCGGCATCATCGCCGGAGGCCGCGAGGCGTTCAACTCGATGCGCTTGGAGAAGGGTTTCCGGTCCTTCGGCACCGACATGACCAGCGAACACGAACCGGTTCAGGCCGGACTCGGATTCGCCGTGAAGGCCTCGAAGACCGACGATTTCATCGGCAAGGCCGCGCTCGAGTCCAGGGCGGCTGAGGCGACGACGAAGCTGACCTGCCTCACCCTCGACGTGCCCTCGGACGTCGCGCTCGGCAACGAGCCGGTGTACGTGGTCGGCGGCTCAGGTGTCGCGGATGGGTACGTCACCTCGGCGGCTTACGGCTACACGATCGGGAAGTCGATCGCCTACGCCTGGCTGCCGAACACCCTGTCGGTCGGTGACGCCGTGGAGATCGAATACCTCGGCCGCCGTCTGCCGGCCACAGTCACCGCCGAGCCGCTCTTCGACCCGGAGATGACGCGCCTGAAGGGTTGAGCCGGGGCGGCAGTCGCCGCCGAAGCTCATCGAAAAACGCATGGAGCGTCGAGAAACGGGTGTGCGCCCGTTTCTCGACGCTCCATGCGTTTTTCGGCGGCTGGGCCGGTGGAGGTGTGTAGAAGGCCGACACCAATGTTCCATATGGTGGATTTTCTTTGACCGGCTGATGGGACCGGGAAAGTATGTGAGGACAGTGCTCGTTCCGCAGAGCCCGGTACCCGAAGGAGTGTCCATGTCCTCACCTGCGATCATCGGCTGGTCCCACGGCAAGTTCGGCCGGTCCGAATCACCGCTGCCCCAGATGATGGCCGACGTCGCCCGCGATGCCATCGCCGAGGCTGGACTGGAACCGGCCGACATCGACGTCATCCACGTCGGCGTCTTCAACAACGGGCTCTCCCGCCAAGGATTCGAAGCCGCCCTGCCGGGCACCGTGTTCCCCGAACTCGGCCGCACGCCCGCCCACCGGCACGAGAACGCCTGCGCCACGGGGTCTGCCGCGATCTTCGCCGCCCACGACTCCATCGCCGCCGGCCGCCACAAGACGGCCCTGGTCATCGGTGCCGAACGCATGACCCAGGCCTCCGGCCACGACGTCAACGAGGTGCTGCTCAGCGCCAGCTTCCGAGAAGAGGAAGAGCACTTCAAATCCTTCGCCGGAGTCTTCGGCGAGATCGCCCGCCAGTACTTCGCCCGCTACGGCGATCACTCGGAGGCACTGGCGAAGATCGCCGCGAAGAACCACGCGAACGGATCGCAGAATCCTCTGGCGCATATGCAGAAGGACCTCGGCTTCGACTTCTGCAACACCGTGAGCGAGAAGAACCCGTACGTCGCCGAACCCCTGCGCCGCACCGACTGCTCGATGGTCTCCGACGGAGCCGCGGCGCTGGTCCTGGCCGCCGAGGATGTCGCCGCCTCCGCGCCGCAGGCCGTGACGTGGAGGGGCATGGGCAACGCCAACGACGTCCTGCCGCTGTCCCAGCGCGACCCGCTCGAGATGGCGGGCGCCCGCGCGGCCATGAACCAGGCGCTCACGGCCGCCGGCATCGGCATCGACGACCTCGATTTCCTCGAGACCCACGACTGCTTCACCATCGCCGAACTCCTCGAATACGAAGCCTTCGGCCTCGCCGCTCCCGGTCAGGGACACACTCTGCTCGACGAGGGCGCCACCGGGATCGGCGGTCGTCTGCCCGTCAATCCCTCCGGCGGACTCAAGTCCAAGGGCCACCCCATCGGCGCGACCGGTGTGTCCATGCACGCCCTGGCCGCCGCTCAGCTGACCGGTCGGTCACCCGGCATCCAGATCGAGTCCCCGGAACTCGCCGGAGTCTTCAACATGGGCGGTGCCGCCGTGTCGAACTTCGCCTCCGTCCTCGAGCGCGTCCGCTGATGCGCGCCGTCTCCCAGACCTCCCCGGCCAAGGACTTCACGCCCACACCTCGGCGCGGGGTCAACGTCTCCCACTTCCTCACCCAGACCGCCCGACGTCTGCCCGACCGCCTCGCCGTCGTCGACGACGATCACGGGCAGCGGTGGACCTGGGCCGAACTCGACGCCCGCGCCGAGGCGCTCGCCGCCGCCCTCCAAGCCGGTGGGGTGGATCGTCGCGACACCGTCCTCCTCGTCTCGGCCAACCACGCCGAGGTGATCCAGTCGTTCTGGGGGATTCTGCGCTCCGGCGGGGTCATCGCCCCACCGAACGCGGCCCTGTCGACCGAGGAGCTGCTCGGCATCAGTTCCGAGGTGGCCCCGGCGGCCGTCATCGCCGACCGCGCCCACTCCGATTTCGTCACGGCCCTCGAAGGCACGGGCTTCACCGGCCCCGTCTTCTGGATCGGGGACCTGCCCACCGGCGGCACCTCGCCGAGCGCACGACTTGACGTCGACAGCATCCTTTACGAAGAGTCGTCTCGGCGCGAAGGTGTGCTCTCGGCGGAGGTGAGTGATGCCGAAGCCGTCGACTCGACGGTCGATGAGGACGACCCCTGCTGGTACTTCTTCACCTCCGGGTCGACCGGCCGACCCAAGGCCGCGACGTTCACGCACCGCCACCTCGGCGCGGTGCTCATGAACCACCGCTGCGACCTCTTTCCCAACGAGGACGAGACGGGAGCCTCCCTTGTGCTCGCACCGCTGTCGCACGGGGCGGGCATCCACATGCTCGGGCAGGTCTTCGGCGGCACCCCATCGGTCATCCACCCCGGCGGCAAGCCCAGCGTGGAGTCCCTGTGGCCGGCCATCGACGCCTACGGGATCACGAACGCCTTCACCGTCCCGACCATCCTCAACCGCATCGTCGCCGGCTTTCCCGACGGCCGCGGACCCGAGGACCACACCCTCGAGCGCGTCATCTACGCAGGTGCCCCGATGCTCGCGACCGACCAGGCTCGGGCGCTCGAGCGGCTCGGACCCTGCCTCGTCCAGTACTTCGGCCTCGCCGAGGTGACCGGAGCGATCACGATCCTCCGCCCCGAGGACCACGGAGCCATCCCCGTCGACAACGCCGGCATCGGCACCTGCGGCCGTGCCCGCACCGGAGTCGAGATCGTCATCGTCGACGAGACCGGCACGCAGCTGCCCACCGGAGAGCAGGGCGAAGTCTGCGTGGCCGGACCGACCGTGTGCGCCGGCTACCTCGGTCGCCCCGATGCCAACGCCGAATCCTTCGCCGGCGGACTCTTCCACACCGGCGACGTCGGCTACCTCGACGACCGCGGGTACCTGTTCCTCACCGGCCGCAAATCCGATATGTACATCTCCGGCGGATCGAACGTCTACCCCCGCGAGATCGAGGAGCTCCTCCTCACCCACGCCGAGGTGGCCCAGGCCGTCGTCGTCGGCGTGCCCGACCCGCAGTGGGGCGAGATCGGCGTGGCCGTGATCGAACGTGCGAAGGCGCCGGCCGGTGCCGATGCTGGTCCCGGCGGCGGCGACCGGGCCGATGCCGCGGATACGAGCAGCATCGCCGACTTGGCCGAGCGGCTGACCGCGCTGTGCAAGTCGGGGCTCGCCGCGTACAAGGTGCCCAAGGAGATCCACGTCGTCGAGACGATGCCGGTGACGGCCTACGGCAAACTCGCGCGCAAGGAACTCAAAGCCGAATACTCGCAGGGACGGGGCAGCGCACGATGAGCACAGCAGACACGGCAGTCGTGTCAGGGCCGGCAGGTAGGTTAGTCGGCACGACGATCATGGCCATCGGCTGCGGCACTCCGGACGGGGAGGTGAACAACGGCTTCGCTGCGGCCATCGGATTCCTTCGCGAGGGGGCGAAGGTCTGCATCGTCGACCGTGACCCAGGTGCGCTTGACGAAGCGACACGGGCCCTCGCCGAGGCGGCCGCCCGGGCCGACTCGAACGGGGCGGACACCACCGGGCGGTGCCACCTCGGTGGGGTTGATCTCGACGCTCAACTGACCACGGTCGTCGCCGATGTCGGCGACGAGGACTCGCTGGCGGCGGCGTTCGCCCATTGCGCCGACCGCCTCGGCGGGCCGACCGTGCTCCATTACAACGTCGGAATCGTCGTCAACGGAGGAGTCGACGACCTCGCCACCGACGGCTTCCGCCGAGCCCTCGACATCAACCTCACCGGGGCGTTCTCGGCGATCAAGCATGCCCTGCCGCATATGCGCACGGCCGGGCACGGGTCGATCATCACGGTGTCCTCGGTCGGCGGGATGCGGTATATGGGCTATGACTACCCGGCGTATGCGGCGTCGAAGGCCGGGCTCATCGAGCTGACGAAGGTCGTCGGCGCGCAGTACGCCTCCGAAGGCATCCGCGCGAACTCGATCGCCCCGGGGCTCATCGAGACCCCGCTCATCCATCGTTCGATCTCGGGTCACTACGACTCGGTCGAGGAGATGCTCGCCGCCCGGCACGCCCAATCCCCGACCGGGTCAATGGGCCGACCCGAAGACGTCGCGGACCTCGCGGTATTCCTCGCATCACGCGAATCGACCTATATCAATTCGACGCTCATCCCCGTCGACGGGGGACTGACCCATTACGCGGGGATGCCGAAACGATGACGCGGACGGTGCGTACGGACGGCGGCGACCGCCTCGGCGAGGGACTGCGCCGCAGCGGGGCCTGACCCCGCCGAACTCAACGACAGTGAAATAACGGAAATCAAGGAGGCAATGGTGCCGAGAACACGGACGACGAGGACCATGCTCGTCTGGTCCGCCGTACTGATGGTGTGCGCCCTGCTGCTGGCGGGGTGCGGAACGAACTTCGGCACCACCGACGACGGCAAGCAGCGCTACCGCTGGAAGATGACGGTGACGACGGGCTCGACGAGCACGTGGTACCTCGCGGCACAGAAGCTCGCGAAGGACCTCGAGAAAGAGACCGACGGTCGGATCACGATGAAGATCTTCACGAGCGAACGACTCTCCGCCGGCGAACCCACCGCCGGGGTCGAACAGCTCATGGACGGTGCGAAGGACTTCTCCTACAACTCGCCGATCATCTACGCCGGCGTCGACCCGCGCTTCGGCGCCGTCACCGCGCCCTTCGTCTTCGACTCCGTCGAGGACGGACAGGAGGCACTCGCCGGTGCCGGCGGGCAGGTGTACAAGGACTACCTCGCCGAACGCGGAGTGCATCTGCTCGGCTTCGGCGAATCCGGGATGCGGCAGCTGACGAACACGCACCGGCCCATCCACACCCCCGAGGACATGCGGGGCATGAAGTTCCGCATCCCCGGCTTCGGCATGTACACCGACCTCTACCGGCAGATCGGCGCGAACCCGACGACGATGCCCTTCAGCGAGGTCTTCACCGCGCTGCAGCAGGGTGCCATCGATGGGCAGGAGAACCCGATCGACGTCATCTACTCGGCGAACCTGCAGGAGGTCCAGCCGTACCTGACGCTGTGGAACTACTCCTACGACCCGCTCATCCTCGGCGTCAACAAGGATCTCTTCGACTCCCTGACGCCCGAGGATCAGAAGCTTGTGACCCGGCTGGCCGGTGATGCGAACGCGTTCCAGATCAAGAAGAACCGTGACGGTGAGTCCGAGCTCATCGACAAACTCAAGGAATCCGGTATGGAGGTCAACGAACTCAGCGACGAGGAGAAGGACGCCTTCCGCGCGAAGCTGGGTCCGATCTACAGCGAATACCGCAAGGTCTGGGGACCGGACATGGCCCAGGCGTTCATCCCGAAAGGACTGTGAGATGAGAGTCATCAGATTCTTCGAGGACTGGGTCATCATCGCCTCGTTCATGGTGATCGTGATCGTCACCTTCGTCAACGTCCTCTCCCGCTACATCTTCAAGGCCTCGCTGGCCTTCTCGGAGGAGATCACCATCAACCTCCTCGTCGTGCTCACGATGATGGGAGCCGTCGTCGGGATCCGCCTCGGCGCGCATCTCGGATTCACCTACCTCGTCGAGAACGCGAAGGCAGGGACCCGCCGCGCTCTGCTCTTCACCGGCACCGGACTCATCGTCGTCTTCCTCGCCGTTCTCCTCATCTGGGGCGGCGAGATGACGATCGCGCAGGGGCTGCGCGGCCGGGCGACCCCATCGCTGGGCATCCCGCAGTGGCTGTTCACCCTGTCCATCCCCTTGGCCGGTCTGCTCGGAATCATCCGCAGCATCCAGGCCCTGCGGACGGCTCTGGGCGAGGACACCTCCGCCGAGGCGGTCGTCGACAGGCTCGCCGGTGAGGCGACCCCGACCGTCGATTCGTCCGAATTCTCAGCCGATGCCGAAGGAGGCCGGAAATGATCGCGCTTCTGCTCTTCGGCAGCTTCTTCCTCTTCCTCGGCCTCGGGATCCCCGTCGCCTTCGCCCTCGGCCTGTCCGCCGTCGTCACGCTTGTGACCACCGACGGCTTCCAGGTCCTCGACGTCGTGCCCTCGGTGATGTTCCCGTCGATGAGTTCGGGCACGCTGCTGGCGATCCCGTTCTTCATCCTCGCCGGCATCGTCATGCAGTACACGGGCATCTCGCAGCGGCTCGTCGACCTCGCGTTCCTCATCTTCGGACGCCTGCGCCACGGCCTGGCCGCGGTGACGATCATCTCCGCGTTCTTCTTCTCCGCGATCTCCGGATCGGGGCCGGCCACCGTGGCCGCGATCGGTGCGATCCTCATCCCCGCGCTCGTGCGCAACGGGTACCAGAAGAAGCATGCGGTCTCCCTCGTCGCGGCCTCCGGGTCGATTGGCATCGTCGTGCCCCCGTCGATCGCGTTCATCATCTTCGCCGTCGTCGCCGCCGAGTTCGGGTCGATCTCGATCTCCCGGCTGTTCATCGCCGGCATCGTGCCCGGCATCATCATGGCGCTCGCGTTCTTCATCGCGGCCCTGTTCGTCCCGCGGGTGCGTGAGCTCGCCGGTCTGCCGGTGAGGGCCAAGGCCGGCGCCGAGGCGGGGGCCGGGTCGACGTCGACTGCGGTGGGGTCTGGTTCCGCCGGGAACGGCGGTTCGGGTGACGGTGCGGCAGGCGATTCTGCGACAGCGGGCAAGACTCAGCTGCTGACGACGAACGGGAAGGCCGCCTCGGCGAGTTCCGGATCGTCCGGATCGGGCGTCGGAACCGTCGATCCGACGGTCACGGCCCATCACGACGGCGGGTTCGGTGAGTTCATGTCCGCGCTGATCAAGGCGATTCCCGGGCTGCTCATCCCGGTGATCATCCTCGGCGGGATCTACGGCGGAATCTTCACCCCCACCGAGGCGGGAGCCGTCGCATCCGTGTACGCGCTCGTCGTCGGGGTGTTCGTCTACCGGGAGCTGACCTGGAAGGACATGCCGAAGGTGTTCCTCGAGTCCGGGGTCTCGACCGCGGTCATCATGTTCATCGTCGGCGTGGCCAGCCTCTTCTCCTATGTCATCACCGTCGAGGGGGTGGCCGACCGGATCTCGACGGCGGTGCTGGGCGTGACGGACAACAAGTGCCTCATCCTCGCGGCGATCACGATCATCCTGCTCATCGTCGGGGCCTTCGTCGACGCGATCAGCGCGTTCTACCTGTTCATCCCGATCCTCGTGCCGATCCTCATCGGCGTGGGCGTGGACATGACGACGATCGGTGTGTTCATGACCGTCAACCTCGCCATCGGCCTGTTCACCCCGCCGGTCGGGCTCAACCTCTATGTGGGAGCGGGCATCGGGAAGATCAAGCTCGAGGAGGTCGCGCGCGGAATCATGCCGTTCCTCATCTGCGCGATCATCGCCCTGCTGCTCATCACCTACATCCCGGCGATCTCAAACTGGCTGCCCGACCTGCTCGGGGTCGGATAGTTCGGTCTGCCAGCTGTCGGGGCCGGCGCCTGCGGGCGTCGGCCTCGGCCGGCGGGCCCGGCCATTCGGTCGGGCCGGGAATCTCACGTCTCACTCACCTCTGTCGAAGGAGAATCATGGAACCGTATCTGCTCACGAACAAGACGGCCCTGGTCACCGGTGCCGCGCAGGGCATCGGCCTGGCCATCGCCAGCGCGCTTGCCAGGCGGGGTGCCTCGGTCGGGATCGTCGACCTCAAGGGCGCGGAGGAGGCCGCGGCCGGGCTGGCTTCGGAGTACCCGGATCAGCGATTCGCGGCGTTCTCCCTCGATGTCCGCGACGCCGACAAGGTGACTGCCGCGGTGGGGTCGTTCGTGTCGACCTTCGGGGGTCTCGACATCCTCGTCAACAATGCGGGCACGGCCGCACGCATCGGCATCGATGAGATCACCGCTGAACAGTGGCAGCGCGATATCGAGACCAACCTCGGTGGGACGTTCAACTTCATCAAGGCCGCCGTCCACCCGCACATGTGGGAGGCCGGGAGCGGGTCGATCATCAACATCTCGTCGATCTCGGGCATCAACGGGGGAGCGGTCTCCGACGGGGAGGCCGGTGCCCGCTCGGGGCCGGCGTATGCGGCGAGCAAGGGCGGGATCATCGCCCTGACGAAATGGGTGGCCAAGGAGTACGGACGCCGGGGCATCCGCTGCAATTCGGTGGCTCCCGGCCCGGTCGAGTCCGCGCTCACCGTCGGACAGACCTATGACACCTCGGGCCAGGCGCTCGACCGTATGGGTCAGCCGGATGAGATCGCCGAGGCGGTCGCCTACCTCGCCACCGACGGTGCCGCATTCACGACGGGGCAGATCCTGCGCGTCGACGGCGGGGCCGTGATGTCGTGAGGGAAGTCTGAGTTGAATCAGCGCCTCGGGACGTTACCTGTGCCGGGGCGCTGTTCTGTCGGCCGTGGCTGGCGGGTCAGTTCGTGCGGCGGACGAAGAGTTCGAAGGTCACTGCCACCGGGTTGGCTCCGGATTCGAGGGTGCCGAAGCTGACTTCTCCGGCGACGTCGACGACCTCGCCGAAGAGGGTGACCTGCGGGGTCTCGCTCGCGGCATCGGTGACGGTTCCGCTCAGGTGGGTGAACTCGACGGCCGGCCATGGGGCACTGCCGCCTGTGAACACGGCTCCGGTCGTGCTGCCGAGGCTCGCTGTCACCTCGGCGGAGTCGAAGCCGGCGGTCCGGCAGACGGCGAGGACCGCCTCGCCGAGGATCTCACCAGGACGGATCCGGGAGACGACGGCATCGGCGGGGCGGGCCGCCTCGGCGAGATCGGGCGCGGTTGATGCTGACGCGGTGGCGTGTGCCGGTGTGACCGGGTGCGGCGCGAACGCGGAGAACCCGGTCTCGGGATCGACCTCACTGAGCAGCTGCGCGTCAGGGAGGGCGAAGAGTCGGATCGTCAGTCCGGCCGGCCCTGCCAGCGTGCCCGGCAGCAGATGGCCGCCTCTGGCTTCGTTGTCGGGACCGGTCCACGATGCGTGGACGTGGCAGAAAGGAGAGCCGTCACGGACGCCGATGGTGGCCGATGCATGTCGCAGTCGGGTGGGGACATCGATGGTGAACGCCTCGGTGAACGACATCGGGTGCTCGGCATCGGGACCATAGGCGGGGTGGACGTAGTCGATGTGCCCGAATTCGCCGGAGACGAACTCGGCCATGATGCCGGGAACGGCGAAATCGGTCAGCGATTGCTCGAGGGCGCTGAACAGGTCCGCGCCCTCCGTGAGTTCGAGGACGTGCTCAGTGCAGCGAGTCGGCACGGAGACGATGCGGGGACTCTGTCGCTGGCCCGCGTGGACGACCGCCGTTCCCGGCGCTTTGAGTGGGAAGGTCGGCTGTTGAAGTGCTGTCGTCTCGGCTCCATTGCTCATGGCTCGATTATCGTCGGCGGCCAGCGTCGATGTCGCCGAGAATCCATGTGGTGGAACGTGATGTTCCACAGCTTTTGAGGAATCAGAGGCTGTTCTGCAGGGCCTCCACGACAAGGTCGAGGCCGTGGGACTCGCGGCGCGGATCGGCTTCGAGGATCTGGATGTAGCGTGATTCGATATCCGGGTCGATGATCGGGACCGCTGTGCAGCCGACCGCATCGAGATTCGTCGGAATGGTCCGTCCCGCCATCATGGCGATCATCGACGTTCCCACGAGCGATCGCAGCATGAGCACTGGACACGTGGCCTCAAGTGACGGGGAGAAGACCTGCCCCTGCGCTCGCACGGCCTGCTCGATGCGCATCCTCGCCGTGTTCCCTGCGGGCAGGGTGCCGACGGGATAGTCGATCATGTCTCTGATGAACAGGCTGGACCGGTCGGCCAGCGGGTGGTCCTCGTCGAGGATTGCGAAGTTCGCCGCTTCGACCTCGGCGACTCTGCGTACTCCGGGCAGAGTCCCGAACTCCTGGCTCGAGACCGAGAAGTTCACGCACAGATCGGCCTGTCGATTCCGCAGCACCTGCAGAGCCTCGACCGAGCCTCGGTCGATGATGCTGACCTGAACTCGGTCCGTTGTCCGCATGAGCCGGTTGATGGCATCGGCCACCACGGTCTGCCCCAAACCGGTGCTCGTCACGATCGAGACCGTTTCGACGGCGCCCGAGTACTCGCCGAATGAGTCGGCGAGCAGTTCCGACTCGGCGATGGTCCGGCGAGCGAAATCGGCGACGGCCAGGCATTGAGCGGTGGGAATGACGCCGGAGCTCGTCCTCTCGAACAGCTGTGTGCCGTAATGCTCTTCCAGATTCCTGATCTGACGGCTGGCGGTCGAGTGGGAGATGAAGATCGACCTCGCGGCCAGGTGGATCGACCCGTATTCGACGACGGCGAGCAGAGTGGTGAGACTGCGGAGATCGGTCATCGTGGTCGTCCTTCGGGCCGGGTGCGAGACCAGCGTACGTCGGTGGTGCAGCAAACGCACCACCTCGGTGCGGGAATCGCACCCGGGCGTGGACGGATCCGGCTGTCGCCGAGCCTGCTCCTCGGCGAGGCTGGCAGTCATGAACACAGAGAACACCGGCCGCGAGGCTGCGGCACAATCCGCCGAGACCCGAACCGACCTGGCCCGACGTGCCGGTGCATTCGTCCGCAGCACGGACTTCATCGACCGTCTCTCCCGCCGGGTCGCGCGCCGCACCGAAAGCCAGGCTCCCGGGGGCGGGCCGGCAGCGCTGGCCTACCTCAGCGAGGAGATCGTCCCGGAACTCGCCGAACTCGGTTTCTCCTCGACCATCCACGACAACCCGGAATCGGATGAGCATCCATTGCTCATCGCCACCCGCGTCGAGGACGAGCGGCTGCCGACGGTGCTGCTCTACGGCCACGCCGATGTGCAGTTCGCCCACGACTCGCAGTGGGCCGAAGGGCTCGACCCCTGGGTGCTCACCCGTGACGGTGATCGCCTGTATGGCCGCGGCACCGCCGACAACAAGGGACAGCACAGCGTGAACACGGTGGCGCTGCGGACCGTGCTCGCCGGTCTCGGCGGGACGGGCTCAGTCGCCGAGGCGACGCTCGGCTACAACGTCACGGTCCTCCTCGAGACCGCCGAAGAGGCAGGATCCATGGGCCTGCGCTCGTTTGCGGCCGCACATGCCGCTGACCTCTCGGCCGAGCTCTTCCTCGCCTCCGACGGTCCGCGGATCGCCGCCGAGGTGCCCACGCTCTTCCTCGGCTCCCGCGGGGCCCTGAACTTCCGGCTCATCGCCCACGAACGCGACGGCGACCATCACTCGGGAAACTGGGGCGGTCGTCTGCGGAACCCGGCCACGGTCATCGCCGCCGCAATCAATGCGCTGGTCGATGGCCACGGCGTCATCCGGATCCCGGCTCTGCGCCCCGACGCTCCTCCCGCCTCGGTGATCGACGCGGTGGCGAAGCTTCCCGACATCGTCGAGGAGGGGGCGCCGGAGACCGATCCGAACTGGGGCGAGCCCGGTCTGAGTCCCGCCGAACGGGTCTTCGCCTTCAATGTCCTCGAGGTCCTCGCTCTCGATGCCGGGGATCCGGCTCAGGTCGTCAACGCGATCCCCGGCACCGCCTCGGCGAGCATGCAGCTGCGCTACGTCGTCGGCACGGATGTCAGCGACTTCGAGAACCGGGTCCGGATCTTCCTCGAAGAACAAGGGATCCACGGGGTCGCGGTCGAGTTCGAACACTGCATGCCGGCCACACGTCTGGACCCGGGAGCACGAGTCGTCACGGCGGCGGCGGAATCGATCCGTAAGACGACCGGACTTGGGGCCGCCGTCGAGCCGAACCTCGGGGGAACGATTCCGAACGATGTCTTCGCCGAGGTGCTCGGACTGCCGACCGTCTGGGTGCCGCATTCCTACCCGGGCTGCAATCAGCACGCACCCGATGAACATGCCCTGGTGTCGATCCTCGAGCAGGGGGCGGAGATCATGACGGGAATGTTCTGGGACATGCATATGCGTCCGGACGACTGGTTCTCCTCGAAATGACCCCACCTGCTGTCGGAGGCCCCGTGTCGCCGCCAACCAGCCCGTCCCACCACCACACTGCAGGCAAAGGAGCCCAATCATGACAGAAGCGCTGTCGACGCAGAATACCGCTGAGAACAAGCCGGTGAAATCGTGGAAGGTCATCACCGCGGCCTCGATCGGCAATGCCCTCGAGTGGTACGACATCTCGGTGTATGCGTACTTCTCCGTCTACATCTCTGTGGCGTTCTTCCCCTCCGAGAGCCACGCCGTCTCCGTGATGCTTGCCCTGGGCACATTCGCGCTGTCCTTCTTCATCCGCCCGGTCGGGGCAATCGTGCTCGGCAGCTTTGCCGACCGGAAGGGGCGCAAGCCGGCACTGACGCTGACGATCTGGCTGATGTTCGCAGGCACCCTGATGATCGTGCTCATGCCGCCGGCACATGTCATCGGACTGGCCGCGCCGCTTCTCATTCTGCTCGCCCGGCTCATTCAGGGATTCGCCGCAGGAGGCGAATTCGGGTCGGCGACCTCACTCATGGTCGAACACCTGCCCGACCGCCGCGGCTTCGCGGCCAGTTGGCAGTTCACCTCGCAGGCGATGTCGACGATCCTCGCCTCCATCATCGGCGTGGCCGTGACGACGACGCTGTCTCAAGCGCAGCTTGAGACCTGGGGGTTCCGTCTGCCCTTCATCGTCGGGCTCCTCGTCGGTCCGGTCGGGCTCTACATTCGTCGGCATGTGCCCGAATCTCCTGCCTTCGCCGCTGCCCGAGCCGAGAAGCCCAAGGAAGCAGCGGCCATCGGAGGGGTGCTGCGACATCACAAATTGGCCGTGGTTTTGGCGATCGGCGCGATCGCTGTCTCGACCTGCCTGAACTACTTCATCACGTATGTGCCGACCTATGCAGTCGACAACCTCGGTATGAACAGCTCCGCAGGGTTCTGGGCGACCCTCGTGTCCGGGCTCGTGCTGTTCTTCTGCACTCCGGTCGCCGGCTACTTCTGCGACAGGCTCGGACGGCTGACCTTCATGATTCCCGCGGCGCTCGCCGTCATGGTTCTCACCTGGGTGCTGTTCACCTGGGTCGTCGCGGCCAACGCGCTGTCGGTGCTCATCGTCGTCGTCATCATCTTCTCGATCCTCAAGGCCGCCTATTACGGGCCGCTGGCCAGCGTCATGGGTGACATCTTCCCCACCGAGGTGCGGGGGACGGGATTGTCCTTGGGCTACAACGTCGGAGTGGCAATCTTCGGAGGACTGACCCCGCTGGTGGCGGCCTGGCTCATCGGCATCACCGGTGACGCGAAGGCACCGGCTTATTGGGTGCTGCTCGCCGGAGCGCTGAGCGTGACGGCGATCCTCGTGGTGTGGAAGAAGCTCGGCGTGCGCTGACGCGAGGCGCGACGGGTGCCGCTGTGACAGTTGGGGCCGTGGCCAAATGCGGCCACGGCCCGAACTGGGCGGTACGCGAACTCAGGCGTTCGAGGCAACGGCGGCGGCCGCCTCGGCGCGGGTTCGTCTCTTCTTCTCAGCGAGGTGGCCGATCACGGCTGCGGCGGCGATCATGATGGCGACGAGGGCGATGCCGATCCACTGATTGAGCATGAGCGTGGCGGCACCGGCCAGAGCGCCGATGAGGATGAGGACGACGGCCAGTGCCCGGCGGATCCAGCGGACATTGTCGCCGCCGGCCAGGCTCGAATCGGCGGCGAGGCCGACGATCGTCGAGGTCACGACCACGGTGGTGACATCGGCGATCTTCATCTTCCGCGCGGCCGCGGCCTGCGCACCCATGAGCGCGGACAGGGCTGAGGTGAAGATCGTGCCGGCCAGGCCGATCTCTGGATCGGGAACGACCGCGACGTAGACGGACAATGCGGCACAGCCGACGGCGACGGCCGAGAAGATCACGGTCGTCCGATGGTGCCAATTCTCGCCGATGTCGCCGAGGATTCGCCCGGACAGTGCCGCGCCGATCATGAAGAACACGAGCGCGAGGGCGGGACGGAGGGCGGGGACGCCGTCGGCGCCGGCCAGACCCATGCCGAGGATGACGACGTTGCCGGTCATGTTGCCCGTGAAGACCTTGTCGAAGCCGAGGTAGCCGATGGCATCGACCATGCCGGTCGAGAAGGTCAGCAACAGCAGCATGGCCAGGTCGAGGCGACGAGTCATGAGGGTCCTTTCGGGGCGGGAGGTTCGACTGGAGCAAGTCCTGAATGTGTAGAGAGAAGTGCGTCGGTTGATTCCCACATCTCGAAACTTTCACATTTTTTGTATGCAAAAGGTTAATTTCACTATAGATTGTATGCAACAAATCACCAAGATCCGAGACCACGAGGGAGTGCGAGTGAAAATTCGGATAAGCGCGGCGCTTGTCGGCGCTGTACTGTTGGCGGGATGCGTTCCTGTGCAGCCGCTAGAGGACCCGCCGGATCGGACTGATGTGAAGTCGGTGCATGCTGATGCGTCAGACTTCGAAGACGGCGGCAATCTTGTCATGGCCCTGTCATCTGAGCCGGATCGGCTCGACCCGACTTCATCGTCATCTCTGTACACGCGCTACGTAATGCAGACCATGTGTCAGAAGCTTTATGACATCGATGAAAACGGCGAGATAGTGCCGATGCTTGCGACGGAACTACCCACTATCTCCAAAGATGGCAAAACCGTCAGAATTCCAGTCAAGCGAGGCGTGAAGTTCGCTGACGGAACCGATTTCGACGCTGACGCGGTCAAGACCACGATCGAGCGCGGACTTAACCTCGAGGCTTCTTCACGTGCGGCCGAGCTCGGACCGATTTCATCAATTGAAGCTGCTGATGATCACACGGTTGAAGTCACCTTCGACAAACCTTTCGCACCCTTCACCGCCGCCTTGGCTGATAGGGCAGGCATGATCATGTCGCCGACAGCACTGGAAAAACAGGGCGAAGACTTCGGTGATCACCCAGTCTGCGTCGGACCGTTCAAGTTCGAGAAGAGGATCGCTCAGACATCGATCAAGGTCATTAAAGATCCCAATTACTATGACGCGGACTCGATCCACTTGGATTCGATTACCTACCAGATCATGACCGACGCGAATATCCGTGCCGCGAATATCCGCTCGGGAGACGTGCAAGTCGCCGACACGATCTCGCCACAAGATGTCGATGCGCTGGACGCTGAATCTGGGATCGGCCTCCTGCAGTCGAACTCGCTGGGTTACCAGGGACTGACTGTCAACATGGGATTCGGAGACGAGAAGGAGAACTATTCCGGTCCTCTCGGCCAGAAGCCGGAAGTGCGTAAAGCTCTGTCAATGGCGATCGATCGCAAGGCTCTGGTCAACACCGTCTTCAACGGCTGGTTCTCTCCAGCCTGTTCTGGCATCGCCCCTGACAGCCCGTTTGCGACTGAGGCCAGCAATGGCTGCGTCGCCTACGACCCGGAGGGTGCAAAGAAGATCCTCAAGGACGCCGGGGTCGAACTTCCACTCGAAGTGAATATGAAAGTCTCGAATACCCAGGACACCCTCCGGTTTGCCCAGGCCATCCAGGCTGCGACGAAAGAAGCCGGATTCGATATCAAGGTGCAGCCGGTGGAATACACCGCGCTGCTCGATGCCCAAGACCGCGGAGACTACGAGATGCTCCAACTGGGGTGGTCTGGACGAGTCGATCCGCACGGAAACCTGTATTCATTCCACTTCCCAGGTGCCGCCAATAACGTCACTGGAATCGACGATGCTCAGATCAATGATCTGCTGACCAAGGCAAGCGAAGAAACCGATGAGAAGAAGCGTGCAGAACTGTACGGGAAGGCGACTGAACGGATGAGAGAAACCAATTCGATCATCTACCTCTACCGGCAGAAGAACCTCACCGCCTATACCGAAGATGTTGCGGGAATCCAGGTCTTCTCGGATGGTGTGGTCCACCTTTCGGAAGCTGGCTTCTTGAAGAATGGAGGCCGGAAGTGACTCGCTTTGTCCTCACCAAGATCTTTCACGCGATCATCACCTTCGTGCTCTCCGGGATCGTCATCTTCTTCGGAGTCAGAATGCTGCCCGGCGACCCAGCCTTGGCCATGGCCGGTGAAGAGGCGACGCCGGAACGTCTCGCAGCCATCCGCAGCGACCTTGGCCTCGATGAGCCGATGCTGATGCAATTCATCAAGTTCATCGGATCCGTCGTCACCGGAGACCTGGGCGAGTCGACGAGAACCGGACTGCCGGTTACCAACATGATCGCCACTACTCTGCCGGTCACGCTGTGGCTCGCGCTCTATGCGATCGTCGTAGCTGTGGTCGTCGGAGTTGCGCTCGGCATGATCGCGGAACGGTTCCGCGGTCGATGGCCGGAATTCGGCAGCAACTTCATTGCATTGCTCGGACTCTCCGTGCCCAACTTCTGGCTGGGACTGCTGGCAATCCTCGGTCTGGCGGTCGGCCTCGGCTGGTTCCCGGCCTCAGGATATGTCGATATCTTCTCGGAGCCGATCAAAGGCATCTACTATCTCACTCTGCCGGCTGTAATCCTGGGAACCAGCCTTGCAGCAGTCATCACTCGTCAGACGCGAGCTTCGATGATCGAGACTATGGGCACTGACTACGTTCGAATGGCTCGGGCGAAAGGACTCTCGCGTCCGCGGGTTCTCTTCCGCTACGGTCTGCGCAACTCGCTGATCGTGTTGGTCACCATCGTCGGACTTCAGCTGGGCGGACTGATATCTGGAGCTGTTGTCACCGAGCGGATCTTCGCTCTTCCCGGACTCGGCAAACTGACTCTTGACGCTGTGTTCTCTCGCGACTATCCCGTGATCCAAGCAGTAGTTCTTGTGATCACCGTGTCCTACATTCTCATCAACTTGGCCGTAGACATCCTCTATTCGGTCATCAACCCTCAGATTCGCGTCAGTGAGGATGCATCATGAGCACACCACTTGTCACCAACACGAACAAGCAGACTCAAGGATTGGTTCCCGAGTTCCACGCGTCGTCCAACCGGGCGCTCTGGTTGATCAGGTCGATCATTTCGACCCCCTCGGGGCTCATCGGTTCGATCATGGTCGTCATCGTTGTTCTGATCGGTGTCTTCGCCCCACTGATTGCCCCATACGGATTCGCGCAGACGAACTTCGAAGTTCCGTTTCAGGTGCCTGGAACAGTCGGCTATGTGTTCGGCACAGACGACCTCGGGCGTGACATTCTGTCGCGACTCGCATTCGGGGTTCGAGCGTCCCTCCAGGTAGGGCTTCTGGCGGTGCTTTTGGCAGTAGTCGTAGGCACCCCTCTGGGCCTGTTGGCAGGGTATTTCCGAGGACTCGACGCAGTCATCTCGCGTCTGACAGATGTCACGCTGGCGTTCCCCTTCCTCATCATCGCCGTCGGACTGGCAGCCATCTCCGGACCGAGCCTGGCCAATGCTGCGATTGCGTTGGGCATCTCGCAGGTGCCGACGATGATCAGAGTCGTCAGAGGCGAGACCATGCGCTTGAAGTCAGCCGACTTCGTCAAAGCAGCGATCGCAACCGATGCATCGAAGACACGAATTCTGGGTATGCACATTCTGCCCAATGCCGCTTCTGCGATCATCGTTCAGGCGACAGTCATTCTTCCCACTGCAGTCATCGGAGAGTCGATCCTGTCGTTCCTCGGTCTTGGCATCCAGCCGCCGTCGCCCAGCCTCGGCATCATGCTGTCGGATGCTCAGCAGTACATCTTCCGCGCACCATCGACCGCGCTGTTCCCGGGTCTGGCAATTCTCTTCATCTGCCTTGCCTTCAATCTCTTCGGCGATGCCCTGCGCGACTCCCTCGATCCCAATTCCAAGAAAGGACACTGACTTGTCATTCACCACACCCCCCGAGTTCACGACCAGACCTACCCTTGAAGGTCATTTCGGCATGGCCGCGTCGACACATTGGTTGGCGACCGCGGCTTCGCAGGCAGTCCTTGAAAGGGAGGGCAACGCTTTCGACGCTGCGGTGGCAGGAGCCTTTCTGCTGCATGTTGTCGAGCCACATCTCAACGGGCCCGCCGGCGACATGACCGGTGTCTTTGCAACAGCAGAGGAGCCATCTGCTCCGAAGATCATGATGGGGCAGGGTCCAGCTCCGGCCGCAGCCAGCATCGAGCACTTTCGGAGCGAAGGTCTTGATATGGTTCCCGGCGCTGGGGCGCTTGCCGCAGCTGTTCCGGGGGCGGTCGATTCGTGGCTCAACCTTCTCGAACACCATGGCAGCTGGGAACTGGCCGACGTTCTCGAATTCGCGATCGACTATGCAGACAACGGTCATCCCGCACTTGCTCGGACAGTCGGGACCATCGAAAAGGTCAGGGAACTCTTCATTGAGCATTGGCCGACGTCTGCTGCGCAGTGGATGCCAAACGGTGAAGTTCCGAACGCTGGCGACCTGATCTTCAACCACGAGTATGCCGATGTCCTGCGTCGCCTGATCTCTGCTGGGGATGACGCTGAAACTCGAGAGGAGCGGATTCAGGCAGCCCGACGTGAATGGAAGACAGGGTTCGTGGCCGAAGCGATCGCCGAGTTCATCAAGGCACCGCACCGACATTCGACCGGCACTGACCATGCAGGGGTTATGACCCTGGAAGACATCGCTTCCTTCGATGCCCACTTCGAGGAGCCGGTGACAATCGACTTCCGCGGGTATCAGATCGCCAAGATCGCGGCGTGGGGCCAGGGCCCTGTGCTGCTGCAGACTCTGAAGATCCTTGAGGGATTCGACGACGACCGTCTCGATCCCTCGACCGAACTGGGTGCCCACACAATCCTCGAAGCGCTCAAGCTCGCGATGGCTGACAGGGACACCTACTACGGCGACAACGATGTGGACCTTGAGTGGCTTCTCAGTGCGGAGTATGCGACTCAGCGTCGCGAGCTCATCGGCTCGACTGCATCGCACGATTTCCGTCCCGGCGCTGACCGTGCAGGAGTTGCACCCACGTTCCAGCCTCCGCTGACCTTGGAAGGGGCGGACAAGGAAGCCTTGATCAAGGCGGGCATCGGCGAACCGACTGTGCAGAAGAATGGTGTGAATAACGGAGACACCTGCCATATCGACGTTGTTGATCGTTGGGGAAATATGATCTCCGCTACCCCGTCCGGGGGTTGGATTCAGTCTTCCCCGACGATCCCCGAACTTGGGTTCTGTCTCGGCACGCGTCTGCAGATGATGTGGTTGGATGAAACGGCCCCGTCGGCGCTGACTCCGGGTAAGCGTCCAAGGACGACACTGACGCCAACTTTGATCTCAAAGGACGGGGAGCCGATCATCGCCCTCGGATCTCCGGGGGGTGATCAACAGGAACAGTGGCAGCTGCTGTTGATTCTGAGGATGCTCGTCGGCGGTTACGCGGCGCAGGAGGCAATCGACGCTCCAGCTCTGCATACGACCGCGTTGGCGGGTTCCTTCTGGCCCCGTACGTGGGTGCCGGGAGGAGCGGTCGTTGAGGACCGTCTCGGCGAGGACGTCATCAACGGACTCATCTCACGTGGACACGAAGTGACCCGTGCCGGGAGTTGGGACCTAGGGCGTCTGTCATGTGTGACTCGCGACCCGAAGACGGGCCGACTGACGGCGGGCGCCAATCCACGCGGTGCTCAGGGCTACGCGGCGGGTAGGTGAGACGGATGGTCGAAGAATTCGTGCTTGAAGTGTCGGGACTCGAGGTCTCCTACGAGTCGCCGGTGCTCCACGACGTCAATTTCGCACTGGAACCCGGCGAGCGTCTGGCTCTGGTCGGCCAGTCCGGGTCGGGTAAGTCGACGTCCATCGGGGCCATCTTGGGGCTGCTGCCCGGTGCTGGAAAGGTCAGCAGCGGATCAGTGAAGTACCGCGGAGAAGAACTTGTCGGAGCAAGCCGTCAGCGAATGCAGGCGCTGCGAGGGCGATCGATTGCTCTTGTTCCGCAGGACCCGATGGCCAGCCTCAACCCGAGCATGCGAGTCGGGGATCAGATCGGCGATGCGCTCCGTACATACGGGATGACGAATTCGTCAGAGGTCACGAAACGTGTCATCGAACTCATGACTGACGCTGGGATCCCCGACCCAGAGAATCGGCGGCGGTCGTACCCGCACGAATTCTCTGGCGGGATGAGGCAGCGGGTGCTCATCGCCATAGCCTTAGCCGGAGACCCGGATCTGATCATCGCGGACGAGCCGACTTCGGCTCTCGACGTGACAGTGCAGAAGCAGATTCTCGATCACCTGCAGGAGCTGGTGACAGAGCGCGGAATGTCCCTCCTGTTCGTCACACACGACCTTGGGGTGGCGGGGGAGCGGACGGATACGATTCTCGTCATGCACCAGGGGCGCGTCGTTGAGCGCGGCGCTCCCGAGCAGGTCTTGGGCAACCCGCAGCATGAGTACACTCAGTCGCTGGTCAAAGCCGCGCCGAGCCTGGTGGTGGAGAGCGCTGTTGAAACGGCAGATGCTGTCGAATCTGGCAATGGCGAGAAAGCCACGGACTTGGTCTTGGAAATCAATGATCTGCACAAGGTCTACAAGCTTCGAGGGCGCGGCCGAGAAGTTCATGCTCTGCGTGGAGTGAGTCTGTCAGCGCGGCGTGGAAAGACCACCGCGGTGATCGGTGAATCCGGATCAGGAAAGTCGACGATCGCGAAGATCGTCTTGGGGCTGGAGAAAGCGACGAGTGGGGAGGTACTCGCTGGCGGCAGAAATGTTGACGCGACAAGCCGTTCTGAACGCAGCATTCTGCGTCGATTCAGCCAGCCGGTCTTCCAGGATCCCTTCTCCTCTCTGAACCCGATGTGGAGCGTCGAGCGAATCATTCGGGAGCCTCTTGACGTGTTCAAGATCGGCAATCGTGCTGATCGGTCGAAGAAGGTTGCAGATGTCCTTGACCAGGTGGCTCTGCCGAAGACGATGCTTGAGCGGCGGCCGTCCGAACTTTCGGGCGGTCAGCGTCAGAGGATCGCGATCGCGCGAGCGCTGATCAGTGAGCCTGAGCTCCTGATCTGTGATGAAGCCGTCTCAGCGCTCGACGTGCTGGTCCAGGAGCAGATCCTTGATCTGCTGAGGAATCTGCAGAACGACTTGGACGTCAGTTGCCTGTTCATCACCCATGATCTTGCAGTGGTCGCTAACTTGGCAGACGATGTTGTTGTGATGAAAAGCGGAGAGGTCGTCGAATCGGGCGCCACACAAGATGTGATTGAGAGGCCTCAGGCCGAATATACGCAGCGGCTTCTCGCTGCCGTACCTGGCTCCGGTCTGCTCAATGTCTGATTCCGCTCCATCGCCATCGCTCTCAGCACATGGAGGCAGCGTTGGAACCCAGATCCGCGCTGACATCATCGGTGGTCGGCTCGAACCGGGAGCCAAACTGCGTGAAGCGGCGCTGGCTGAGAAGTACGAGGTGTCCCGGATTCCGATCCGGGAAGCTCTACGCTCGCTCGAGGCGGAGGGGCTCGTCGAATCGCGGAAGTACAGCGGTTCGGTCGTCGCTCCTTCGCCGGTCGAGGATGCTGAAGATCTGTTTGAGATTCGCATCGTGCTTGAGGCGGCGACGGCGAAGCGTGCGGCCAGGCGTGCGGCGGCGCTCAACGCCAGCGATGTCCCTGACCTGAAGTGGAGGGAGCAGCGCAAAGAGATCAACGACATTCTCGGGGCCGGTGACATTGTTATCGAGCAGGAACGGTTCGAGGATCTCGCGGTGCTGAACATGCGATTCCACTTCGCGATCGCCGAGCTCAGTGGGAGTCTGTCGTTTGTCAGTCTGCTGCGGCAGATCTCGGGCAAGATCGAATGGCTGTATTCGCTTAACGTGACTCGACGAGGACCGCAGGCGTGGCCCGAGCATCGTGAAATCATCGCGGCTATCGACGCGGGTCAAGTCGAGCGGGCAGCCGAAGTGATGGCCCGGCACGTGCGCCGCAGCCGCGACTCCTACTTCGCCATGATGTCCGATCCTTCCCGCTAGAACTACCTGACGGCGGCTGAGCAGCCTGGCGCCAGGTTGCTCAGCCGCCGTCACGTAGTAATTAGGCGAGGAGGCGGTCGAGTTTGTTGTAGCCCTCGACGATGCCGTGCTCCATGCCCGAGGCGACCATGCCGTCGCGGGACTCGACCGAGTCGAAGATCGAGGTCGACGTCAGCCTGGTCCGTCCGTCACCGAGGTCGGTGAGCGTGAGAATCTCGAGATTGACCGCGTCCGGAAAACCCTCGAAGGTGAAGGTCTGGACGATGCGCTCGTTCTCCCGCACCTCGTGGAAGGAGCCGAAGAACGCGTACTCGCCGCGATCGTCGGTCGAGACGTAGCTCCAGTTCCCGCCGGTCGTCGCATTCCATTCGCGGATCGTGTTCGTGATCGAGTCCGGTCCGCACCACTTGACGAACACTTCGGGGTCGATGTGAGCCCGGAACACTTTGTCCGGCGTGGCGGCGAAATCGCGGGTGATCGACACGGTCTGCACCCCCTCGGGGACGTCGAGCTTGAGAGTCGAATAGTCGGCTGCGGTGTCCGTTGTGGTCATGTCATGCTCCTTTGCGTGATTTTCTGTCGGTTGAGTGTGGTGCTGAGTCATCGGATCCCCTCGCCGAGGCGGCGCTCGAGTCCGGGTCGTTCATTTCCTCGTCCGCGTTCATCGCTTCGAGGACGGCGTCGAGGCGCTGGTAGCGTTCCTCTGCCTGCTGCTTGTATCTTTCGATCCATTTCGTCATCAGATCGAACACATTGTCTTCGAGGTGGACCGGTCTGCGCTGGGCGTCGCGGGTGCGGGAGACCAGTCCGGAGTCCTCGAGCACCTTGAGATGTTTCGATACGGCCTGCAGGCTCACGTCGTAGGGTTCGGCGAGTTCGTTCACCGTCGAATCCGCGACGCTGAGGCGGGCCACCATGTCCCGTCTCGTCGGGTCGGCCAGGGCGGCGAAGACCTTGGACAGTTGATCGGCCATATGAGCCTCCCGTGCAGCGCGATCGAAACTGATATTCAACCTTGCGGTTGATTAGAAGCGTAGACCTGGCTGTGCACGGTAGTCAACTGTTTGGTTGAATAAAGTTCGGATACCTCGTCCGCTTCGCTTCAGGACTACCCGACGGCGGCTGAGCAACCTCGCGCCAGGTTGCTCAGCCGCCGTCGGGTAGCAAATGCGGGAGGGAGTCGCGACCCGCATGATCCGCACAAACCGCAGGTCTGCGCGCCCAACCGCGCACCGACCCACGATTTCACTATTCCGACGCCGCCGGAGCCGCGAACCTGAAGTACAGTCGAAGCGACGAGGTATACCGAACCGACAATGATGTCAGGAGTTGACCATGCCCACACTGCGACAGCAGCTGTTCCGGATCAAACCGGTTCCGCGGCAGAAGGAAGACGTCGAGACCGACCTCAAGCGCACCATCGGGCTGTTCTCGCTGACGATGGTCGGCGTCGGGTCGACGATCGGCACCGGCATCTTCTTCATCCTCTCCGAATCCGTGCCCGTGGCGGGACCGGCAGTGATCTGGTCATTCGTCGTTGCCGGTGTCGTCGCCGGTCTCGCAGTCATCTGCTACGCCGAACTCGCCGGCTCCGTCCCCGTGTCCGGTTCCTCCTATTCATATGCGTACGCGACCCTTGGCGAGCTGCCGGCGATGGGTGTGGCCGCCTGCCTCCTCCTCGAATACGGCGTCGCGGGAGCTGCCGTCGCGGTCGGTTGGTCGCAGTACGTCAACCAGCTGCTGTTCAACCTCTTCGGATTCGAGATCCCGCACGCCCTGGCCTACGCTCCCGAGGAAGGCGGCATCGTCAACCTCCCGGCGATCCTGCTGCTCGCGATGTGCTGCTTCCTGTTGGTCCGCGGCACCGGCGAGTCCATCGTCGTCAATGCGATCATGGTCTGTCTCAAGGTCGGCGTCCTCATCTTCTTCATCTGCGTCGGCGTCACCGGCTGGGACTCGAACAACTTCGCTGACTTCGCGCCCTTCGGCATCTCCGGAGTCGTCGCCGGATCGGGCCTGATCTTCTTCAGCTATGTCGGCATGGACGCCGTCGCCACCGCCGGCGATGAGACGAAGAACCCGAAGAAGACGATGCCCAGAGCCCTCATCGCCGCCCTCATCATCGTCACCTCCGTCTACGTCCTCGTCGCCGTCGCCGCCCTGTCTGCCCAGCCGTGGGAGGAATTCGACGGTCAGACCGCCGGCCTGTCGGCCATTCTCGAGAACATCGTCGGCTCGCAGTGGCCCGGCACGATCGTCGCCGCCGGTGCGGTGATCTCGATCTTCTCCGTCACCCTGGTCTCCATATACGGCCAGTCCCGAATCCTGTTCACGATGGCCGGCGACGGAATGATGCCCAAGCTCTTTCGCGACGTCAATCCCCGCACGCTCACCCCGGTCAAGGGCACGATCGTCGTCACCGTCGTCATCGCGATACTCGCGGGGTTCATCCCGCTCAACTTCCTCGCCGAGATGACCTCGATCGGCACCCTCGTCGCCTTCGTCGTCGTGTCCCTGGCCGTGATCATCCTCCGCGTGCGCGAACCGAACCTCGAACGCGGCTTCAAGGTCCCGTTCTATCCCGTCCTGCCGGTGCTCTCGATCATCGGCTGCTTCTGGATCATCTCGAGCCTGCAGGTCATCACGATTGTCGTCTTCGTCATCTGGACCGCCTTTATCCTGGGCTTGTACGTCATCTTCGGCCGTAAGTCCTCGGTCCTCGGCAAACAGCTCGCCGAGGCGGGGCCCACCAATTCCGATTCCGCCGGAACGGACTCCACAGGAGGATCCAAATGAGCATTGTCGTCGGTCTTGCCCCAGGTCAGGACAACCGCGCTGCCGTCGAACTGGGGATCGTCCTCGCCCGGACCTATCGGCGCCGGATCGTCGCGACGGCTGTCGACTCCGCCGCTTTTCCGATGGCACCCGTGCACTTCGAGAGCCAGTATGAGAAGAGATTCCGCACCGTCGCCGAGGCGGCACTCGACGAAGCGCGTGCGCTCATTCCCAGCGATATCGAGTCCGAATGCGTCCTCCACTCTGCGCGGTCGTCACGGCGCGGTCTGCTCGAGATGTGTGAGAAGACCGATGCCTATCGACTTGTCGTCGGCCCGTCGGCAGAGGGGAAGTCGGGCAAGATCGCGCTCGGGTCGGTGTCGAACGGTCTGCTGCACAGTGCACGACTGCCGGTGGCCCTGGCTCCGGCCGGGTTCCAGGCCTCGGAGGGGGCGCGGCTGGAGCGGATCACGGCCGCGTATTCGGGGTCGTCCACCTCGGCGGATCTCATCCTCGGTGCTGCGATGGTCTCGGCGGAGTCGGACGTGCCGTTCCGCATCGCCTCGTTCGCACCGCGTTCGCGCGTGGTCGCCTCGGCGAACGTGCCCTTCGATATGGAGTCGCGCGTCATCGACGAGTGGACGAAGACCGTCCAGCGCGACACGGATAAGATCCTGTGCTCGATCGAACAGCTGCACATCAAACCTGGTGAGACGGACGTCGTCGTGGGAACGGGCGCCGATTGGGCTGCGGCCCTCGGGGCTGTCGAGTGGAAGCACCCGGAAGTGATGATGCTCGGGTCCTCCGGGCTGGGTGCGCTCAAGCGAGTCTCGCTCGGCAGCCACGCGATGCGGATCCTGCAGAACTCTCCGGTGCCGATCGTCGTCGTACCCCGTCGAGCGAAGGCCGATTACATCCGCCAGCAGACCGTATGACGGTCGAGCTCGGTGGGAGCTTCGATGCCGCGAGTGTCCAATACTTGAACAATTCCAAATTAGCGCAGGCAGTCTCGCTAGCCTGACTGCAGGTAACAATGACGTGGCCTAGAGCTAGTAGAGAGGAACCGCATGGAACTGCTGCGACTGGGACCGATCGGACACGAGATTCCTGCAGTCCGTCACGACGGAGTCTGCTTCGACCTCCGCCCGCTGACCGATGACATCGACCCGAACTTCTTTGCCGCTGACGGCATCGAACGAGTCCGAAAGGCGCTCGCCGCTGGAGAGCTCAAGGCGCTCGACGGTGCCGATGAGATGCGCGTCGGAGCACCGCTGACCAGGCCGTCTGCCATCGTGTGCGTGGGCATGAACTATGCCGCGCATGCTCGTGAGGCCGGAGCCGAACCTCCCGAGCGCCCCGTCATCTTCTTCAAGATGCCCTCGACCATCGCAGGGCCCACCGACCCGATCGAACTGCCGCCGGATGCGACGAAAGCCGATTGGGAGGTCGAACTCGGAGTGGTCATCGGATCACGGACCTTCAGGGTCGCCTCGGCGAGGGAGGGGCTCAACCACGTGGCCGGGTACGTGCTCGGCAACGATCTGTCCGAACGTCGCCTGCAGATCGAAGAGTCCGGAGGCCAGTGGTCGAAGGGGAAGAACCTGCCCGGGTTCACACCGCTCGGCCCGTGGATCCGCCCCGCCGCCGAGGTGGACCCCGGTGACCTGCGGCTGCGCAGTTGGGTCAATGGCGAAGCTCGCCAGGATTCGTCGACGAGCGACCTCATCTTCTCCGTCGGCGAGATCATCTTCCAGCTCAGCCAGGCGATGGCCTTCGAGCCGGGAGACGTCATCCTCACCGGCACCCCGCAGGGAGTCGCGCTGTCGGGCAAATACCCATATCTGGCCGACGGCGACGTCGTCGAACTCGAGCTCGAGGGACTCGGCCGGCACCGTCAAGTCGTGACCGTCACGGCGTGACCCGGCTGGAGGCCCGGCGGCGAGCGACGCTTTCGATGAGAGTGGTCCGAAACGCCATCTCGGCAGGTGAGTACACTCGCTCTTCACGCTGGCCAACCATGATCCGACGGACCGGGGCTGCTTCGCCGAGGCTGAGGACCCGAACGCCGGGGTGGGTGGCCTCGACAGCACTCATTGGTGCCAGGGCGAGTCCGATGCCGGCGCTGACCATCGCCTGGGCCTCCTGGTAGTCGTTGGCATACATGGCGATCTGCGGATGGAAGCCTGCCGCAATTGCTGCACGATCGAGCACTTCGACGACCGGATGTTTCTCTGCCCGGACCACCCACGATTCATCGGCGAGCTCCCGCATGCTCACATCCGAAACCTCGGCCAACCGATGATGACGAGAGGCGAGCACGACGAATGACTCGCTGAAGAGGTCCTCTGTCCTGATCCCCTCGACGTCCAGCGGCCGCCATGGGTGGTCCCACAGCAGGGCGAGATGGGTCTGGCCCGTTTCGAGGTCCGAGACGAGCTGGTCGATGCGTGTGCTTCTGATGGACAGGGACACCGAAGGATACTGACTGCTGAAGCGTTCGATGACCAGGGGCAGAAAAGACGACGCTACCGTCGGGAAGGCGCCGATGACCAACGAGCCTCGGCGCCCATGGGTGAGGTCGTCGAGGTCGGCCTGCGCGGCGGACATCCGGTTGAGGATCTTCCGCGCATGAGCGGCGAGGATCATGCCTGCCTCGGTCGGAACCACGCCGCGTGACCGTCGACGCAGGAGCGGTTGTCCGGTCTCCTGCTCGAGTCGACGCAGCTGCTGAGACGCAGCTGAAGGGGTGGAGCCGAGAAGCTCCGCGGCTGCTGTGATCGACCCGTTGTTCACGGTTTCGACGAATATCTCAAGTCTTTTCGTATCGAAGGTCGCCATGAATGAAGCATAGCTTAAGTATAAGTGAAATCGTCCATCTTCAAGTTGGTCGCGGAATCGAAGCGTTTGATACAGCGTTCTGGTGGCGAATCTGCCGATTATTTGAAAGAAGAATGCAGAATTGGTTAGGTCATAATCAGATCTGCGACATTGTGCTTCAAACATAGCATCGCCACTATTGGTGCTATGACAGCGACCCTCAGAGATTCGACACAGCAGCTCGTTGATGCGCGGTGGATGCGCGGAGGCACCAGCAAGTGCTGGACGTTCGACGCAGCTGCACTCGACAGCTACGGAATCCCTGCCGATGTGCTGTTGCCGAGAATCTTCGGCAGTCCCGACCCGCGGCAGCTCGACGGGGTCGGAGGCGGTACATCGACGACGAGCAAGGCACTCATCGTCGAGCGCAGCTCAGAAGACGACTGCGATGTCACCTACACCTTTGCGCAGGTGCGTATCGACGAAGCTCGAGTCGACTGGGGCAGCAACTGCGGCAACTGTTCGGCAGCAGTGGGTCTCTACGCGATCGAGCAGGGGTGGGTCGTACCCGATTCTGACGTGACCGAGGTCCGGACTCGTAACACCAATACCGACCAGGTCATCATTCAGACCATCCCCACACCGGGGCGACGTCTTCCCGTTCACGGATCCGAGACGATCCCGGGAACCGTCTTCGCCGGCCATAGGGTGGATCTGGGCTTCGAATCGCCTGAGGGGCTGACCACCGGCGAACTGCTGCCTGCTGGCGTGCCGCAGTCGCTGTTGCAGAACCGACGAGGCGAGACGGTACGTGCCACCATGATCGACGCAGGAGCTCCACTCGCGATGATCGATGCACACGACCTCGGACTGGACGTGTCGGCATTCGACACCTGGCCGAACCTCATCGGCGACCGACTCTCCGAACTTGAGGATTTGCGGCTGCGAGCCGCAGTGGTCATGGGGCTCGTTGACTCTGAGTCCGAGGCCGAGCGCGCCATTCCCAAACTCGGAGTCGTCGGACCAACAGCCGATGCTGACGCCGACTTGCAGATCCTGATGTTGTCGATGGGGTCAGCCCACCCGGCGATGCCGATCACGGGCAGTGTCGGGGTGACGGTTGCCGCACTGACTGCGGGCACGACCGTCGCCCAATCGCTGCGAAGCGGAATCTCGGACCGCCTTCGCATCAGAATCCCCTCGGGGGTCATCGAAACTCGCGTCCGCGAGAGGCCGGAAGGGCGTCTGGTCACCGTCCGCCGAACCGCGCGCACCTTAGCCCATGCCAGGCTGCCGGTGCCGATGCTCTGACGACTCCAACTGGGCAGGACCCTCCTGTCCCAACTCCGAGAACAGCGACGTTCAATCCACCTGTGAAAGGACAAGTGCAGTGCGGCACTTCAATGACACCATCATCTCCCGGAGATCGGTTTTCGGGCTTGGCGGCCTCGGCGCGCTGGCGGCACTCGCTGGATGTGCTCCCACGCAGACGGCTTTCCAACCCTCGGGCAAAGGAATCGTCGACGTGGTCGTTCCCTATTCTGCCGGTGGGGGAACCGACACCTGGGCACGCTTCATCACGCCGTACTTCGCTTCGCTGCAGAGGGAGGTCGACCGGTATCAGATCGAGAACATTCCCGGAGGCGAATCGATCACCGGCACCAACGCATACGCACGAGCGAAAGTCGTCAACGGTCGACAGACTCTCGTCGCCTCGGCGACGACTTACTTCCAGAGCATGCTTGAGCACAGAGTCGCAGAATTCGACTTCGCGGCGATGGAGCCGCTCGCACTCAACGGCACCGGAGCAGTGCTGTGGACGAGCGCAGATACAGGAATCACGCGTGCCGATGACCTCTTCGACGGTTCCCGGCAGCATCGCTACGGCGGTATGTCGGCGACCGGATTGGACTTGGTGCCGCTGCTAGCGCTCGAAGCCCTTGGCGCCGACATCAGAGGCGTCTTCGGGATGGAAGGCCGCGGTCCCACTCGGTTAGCGGTCCAGCGCGGCGAGGCCGACCTCGATTTCCAGACGACCTCGTCCTACCTCAAACAGGTCAAGCCGCTCGTCGAAGCGGGGGAGGCCGTGCCGCTGTTCTCCATCGGCAGCCTCGTCGACGGCGAAGTAGTGCGCGATCCTAACATTCCCGACATCCCGACCGTCACCGAGATCTTTGCGAAGAAGTCTCAGACCTCGACGCCCACAGCGCATGAGTCGGCCGCCTTCCGGGCCCTGCAGGCTTTCGTCGTTCCCGGTTTCTTCTACCAGAAGGGACTCTGGGCCAACGCGGGGACCGACCCGGCGGTGATTGAGAAGTATGCCGAGATGGTTGACGAACTCAATGCCGACGACCGCTTCATCGCCGAGGCGGGAGAGGCCCTCGGCGGATACAGTCTGGTCTCCGGCAGGGCCGCTCGTGATGAGTTCCGGGCCGCAATGAAGCTCGACGACGAAGTCCTCGCCTTCACCAAAACACTGCTCAGCGACAAGTACGGCGCAGTACTCGACTGACTCGATCCACATACGAAATGAGGTAAGACAGATGCTTGACGCAGCACACGAAGCTCTATTGGCCTTCGCCGACCCGACCATGCTCATGTACCTGGTGGTGGGGGTGGTCGTCGGGATCGTCATTGGGGTGATTCCCGGGCTCGGCGGTACCGGGGCGGTGGCCGTACTGCTGCCGTTCGTCTTCGTCTTGGAGCCGAATCAGGCGATTGCAATGATCATCGGCGCGGTGGCGGTGGTGCACACCTCCGATGTCATCACCTCGGTGGTTCTCGGAATCCCCGGATCGGCGGCCGCGTCAGTGTTCCTCCTCGATGGCCACGAGATGGCCAAGAAGGGGGCGGGCGGGCGTGCACTGTCGGCGAGCTTCATCGCCTCGATGCTCGGCGGTCTCATCGGCATCGTGGCGCTCACGCTCGTCATTCCCATAGCCACTCCGCTGGTGACATCGTTCGGATCTCCCGAGATCTTCGGACTCATCGTCATGGGCATCTTTCTCACTGCCATGTTGTCCAAAGGCAACATCATCAAAGGTCTCCTCGTCTCAGTATTCGGCCTGGGTCTCGGTCTCGTGGGTGTCTCACCGGTGTCGGCGGAGTATCGCTACACCTTCGGATCCGAGTTCCTCACGGACGGAATCGGCCTGGTTGCCGCGGCATTGGGCATCTTCGGCCTTGCCGAGATCATCGACCTCGTGGCGAAGAAGACATCTGTCTCCGACGGGAAAGTCGACATCGGTCGAGGCTGGCGCGAAGGAGTCAAAGACATCGCACGGAACAAAGGCGATGTCCTACGCGGTTCGGCCGTCGGAGTGGGTGTGGGAATTCTGCCTGGCGTCGGGTCGACTGCCGGGTCCTGGTTGGCGTACGGCCAGGCGCAGGCATTCGCCAGCCGGAAACACGACTCGAAATTTGGGAAGGGCGACCCGCGAGGAGTCATCGCTCCCTCGGCCGCCAGCAACGGCATCGAATCCGGAGCCCTGATCCCGACCCTGCTCTTCGGAGTACCCGGCGCGGCACCTTTCGCTCTCTTGCTCGGAGTGCTGCTCATCTTCGGAATCCAGCCGGGACCTACGCTCATCACCAACGACCTCGACCTCGTCTACTTCATCGTGTGGGCCTTCGCCATTGCCAGTGTGGCCGGTGCAGCACTGTCCTTCTTTCTCGCTCGACCGCTGGCGAAGTTGAGCTTCGTCTCGTTCCCGCTGCTTGCTGCGACTCTCATCCCCGTTCTCTTTCTCAGCGGTTTCCAGGAGCCACTCAACCTCAACGTCTTCTATCTGATGTTCCTGCTCGGCATCATCGGCTGGATCTGCAAGGTCGTGAATATTCCGCGTGCCCCATTCCTCATCGCATTCGTATTGGCTGAGCCGCTGGAACGCTACTACTTCCTCACCGTCAATGCCTTCCCCGGTGGAGAGTGGGCAACGCGACCGGTCGTTCTCGTCATCGCCGCCATCCTTCTCACCGCCATCGCCGTTCCCGCGGTACGCGCCTACCTGGGCAAGACGCGCAGGAATGCGGCGCCGCAGACTTACGGGAACGGGCCCACGAGCGGTGCCGACCCACGAACGGCCGTGTTCGGCGCGGACGCTTCTCCGGTTACGGTCGATCCGTCCGCCGTGATTGGTATGTCGAAGGCAGACTCTCCGTCGTCGGCCCGTCCGGTGGGGGAGCCCATGAACGTGAGCTCGCGAACCGGCGTCGAGGTCGCCACGGTCGACGAGGATCCGAACGTCCATCTTTCCGAAAAGTCCGACCTGTCTGTACCTGGCTTCCTCGACCTGTTCGTATCGGGTGCGGCAATGGTGTTCTTCGTCGCGGTGGTCGTGATGTCGCGTGAGTTCTCGTCCAGCGGGCAGCTGTTCCCGCTGGCGGTGGGAACCGTCGGGATCGTGCTTGCACTCGTCAGTCTCAGTCGAGATGTCATGCGCATCCGGAGCGAGGGTTTCGGACGTTTCGACGAGAAATGGAAAGAAAGACTGCGGATCGTCGGAGTCTCCGCGCTGTGGATCATCGGCTACATCTGGGTGGTCTTCGCGTTCGGGATGCTGGTGGGGTCAGGAGTCTTCACCCTCGTGTTCCTGATCGTCGTTGCCCGCATCCGGATACTCACCGCTGTGCTCTATTCCGGATGTCTCGTCGGAGGACTGTTGGCGTTGGTCGAGTTCGCGCAGCTCGTGCCGCCCAAGGGGTACTTCTTCTGAATCCAGGCTGGAGTGGCTGGTCGTCGTGACCGTCACGGAGTGAATGCACGAAGCGGCGCACCGATGAATGGTGCGCCGCTTGCGTGTGGATTGGCGGCTCAGAGGCGACGCCAGATCGGGTGAGCGCCGAGATCAGCGGTTCTTGTCGAAGCCGCCCTGCTCGCCGCCGAAACCACCTTGACCCTGTTCCTGGCCGCCGTCGAAGCCGCCGCCGGGCTGGCCGCCCTGTTCGCGGTCGTTGTCTCCGCCGAAGCCACCGGGCTGCTGTCCCTGCTCCTGCTGGCCGCGATCATCGCCGCCGCCGAAGCCGCTGTCGTTCTGGCCGCCCTGAGTCTGCTGATCCTGGCCGCCGAAGTCAGCCTGCTGACCCGGCTGACCCTGGTGGCCGCCCTGGTCGCCGAAGCCGCTCTGGTGGCCTTCGGGGCCGCCTTGCTGCTGATTGCCGAAGTCGTTCTGCCCGCTGTCGTTGTTGCCTGCGAAATCGTTCGATTCCATGTTCAACTCCTCATTCGGTGACGAATCATCGCTGTCTGCGACTCGTCTGCCAGTCTTCGGCACCCAGAGCCTGGGTGACAACAGAGTTCAAGGAATGTTGCGCGAAGTTCACTCAAGCCGCAGCTGATGTTCAGCCAAGGCAGCTTTTCAATGCGACTTTGCTGTCAGCGGCATTTCGTCACCGTCCAGCACCGCTTGTGGAGAGAAGATGGACGTGGTCGTGACCATGGTGGTCGGACCGCCGGCCGAGCAGACCGGTCGAACGAGTGCGGGAGGCACAATGAGTACACCCGATTCCGATACACGACGGGTGACGAAAGGTCGCGTCACGGTCTGGGCGGTTCTCTGTCTCATTCCGGTGATCGCCGCCTTCGTCCTCCAATGGCTGCCGATTCTCAACGGCCCACATCTGTTTCTCGGGCTGCCGACCATCTTGTGGTGGACCTGTGTGCCCGGCAGCCTCCTCGTCACCGGCATCCTCCTGATCATCGAGAAGACCCGCCCCGATCTCGAACGGCAGGGCCACCTCGACGACCTTGCCCTCGAAGAAGCCGAGAGTCTCGAATCGGCCAAAGTCGGAGACCGACCGGAAGTGCAGGCACACCCCGACAACGGTCGGGAGGGCTGAGATGAGCACTATCGAGATCGTCACCCTCGGCGGAATCGTCCTCGTCGCAATTCTCGGGTTCATCGGACGCAAGAAGCCCAATGCCGACCTCTCCGAGTGGACCGTCGGCGGCCGACGCTTCGGCGTGGCCACCACCTGGCTGCTTCAGGCCGGCGAAACCTTCACCACCTTCACCTTCCTCGGTACCGCCGGGCTCGTGGTCTCGGGAGGCGCCGCCGCCTTCTACTCGATGCCCTACGTACCCCTCGGCTACCTGGTCCTCTACTTCATCGGCCCGAAGATCTGGCGCATGGCCAAAGCAAGCGGACACCTGACACAGGCCGACTTCCTCGAACACAGCTACTCCTCGCGCACCCTCGGAGTCATCGCCGGCATCTGCGGAGTCATCTTCCTGCTGCCCTACCTGCAGCTGCAGATCACCGGACTCGGCCTCATCGTCCAACTCGTCACCGGCAACCGAACGACGGGCGTGTGGTCAATGGTCATCGCCTTCATCCTCGTCGTCGCCTTCGTCCTGTGGTCGGGCCTGCGAGGCGTGGCCACGACCGCATACTTCAAAGACGCGCTCATGCTCGTCATGCTCTTCGTCGTATGCATCTCGATCCCCATACATTTCACCGGCGGATTCACGAACGTCTTCGACACCGTCGCTGCCACCATGCCCGACCTCCTGAGCGTCCACGGCACAGAGGAATACGGCATCCCCTGGTACATCTCGAACATGGCGATCAGCGCCATCGGCGTGGCCTTCGTGACTCTTCCGCACATGTGGCCGCCGATCCTCGCCGCCCGCAGCTCCGCGGTGCTGCGCCAGAACTACCTGTGGCTGCCGATCTACAACACCTTCATCGTCCTGCCGCTCATCGTCGGCTACGTGGCCGTCGTCATCCTCGGTCGGAACACCGACGCCGACTCGGCTCTGCTCCACCTGTCCGGACAGATGTTCCCCGATTGGGTGATCGGAGTCCTCGCCGTCGCCGGAATCACCACTGCGATGGTGCCCTCGGCCGCGCTGCTCATCGGTATCTCGACCCTGGCTTCACGCAATGTCTTCCGGATCAGATCCGAACGGCATCAGTTCACTGCGACTCAGATCATCGTCGTCGTCGCCACTGCCCTGTCGCTGCTGCTGGCCATCGTCATGCCCGACCTGCTGGCGAACCTCCTGCTGCTGACGTTCTCCGGCCTCGACCAGCTCGCTCCGGCGATCGCCGCGGCTCTCTTCTTCCGCGGTCGTCTCAGTGTTCGCTCGATCATCGCCGGTCTCGCGGCGGGACTGATCGTCGTCATCGCCTACACGTTCTGGCTGCCGTTGCCGTGGGCGATCAGCGAAGGCATCATCGGCCTCGGCGTCAACATCCTCGTCGTTGCGGTCTGCGAAGCCGTGCGTGCCGGGGTCGGTCGGTCGAAGGCTGAGATTCCGACCGAATCCTTCGGCCAACGCGCGTAGGTCACGCTGCGGAACAGCTGAGCACCGCCTCGGCGAGGTGGACCGTCCGACCGCCCGGACGGCGGATATCCGCGCCGATCGCGCCGACACCTGGCACCATGGGAGAACCGAACCACGCACAACTAGGAGCATCGTCATGAGCACGCACCGACTTCCCCTTTCCGGTGTGCGAGTCCTCGAACTCGGCAACTACATCGCCGCACCCACCGCCGGGCGGATGCTCGCGGACTTCGGCGCCGAGGTGATCAAGGTCGAACGCCCCGGCACCGGCGACGAACTGCGCAACTGGCGACTCAAGGCCGGGAGCACCTCGATGCTCTACCGCACGATCAACCGCAACAAGAAGTCCGTCGTCCTCGACCTGCGCAGTGACGAGGGCCGCGAGGCCGTGCTCGAACTCGTCCGCCGCAGCGACATCCTGCTCGAAAACTTCCGCCCGGGCACCCTCGAGAAGTGGGGACTCGGCCCAGACGTCCTCGAAGAGGCCAACCCCGACCTCGTATTCGTGCGGATCTCCGCGTTCGGCCAGACCGGACCGATGTCGTCCCGGCCCGGATTCGCCGCCGTCGCCGAAGGATATTCCGGCTTCCGCGAACTCGTCGGCGACCCCGACCGCCCACCGGTTCGTGTGGGCATCTCGATCGGGGATTCGATCGCCGGGATGCAGGCGGCGTTCGGTGCCGTGATGATGCTCTTCGACCGACAGCGGCAGAAGATCGCCGGAGCCGCCGAGGCGGTCGTCGGATCCGCGCACGGCTTCGAAGGCAAGGGCTCACTGTCGGAGCGGACCGTCGACGTCGCGCTCAACGAGGCGATGTTCTCCATGATGGAATCCCTTGTCCCCGACTACTCCGCGTTCGGCGAGGTCCGCACCCGCACCGGCGGTCGGATGGAGGGCATCGCGCCCTCGAACGGCTACCTCTGCGCCGGTGGGAAATCCGTGGTCATCGCCGGCAACGGGGACGGAATCTTCGGCCGACTGATGACGGCCATCGAGCGGCCCGACTTCGCCGAGGATGCCGACCTGCAGACGAATGCCGGCCGTTGGCAGCGGCGTGACGAACTCGACGAGGCCATCGGGGCATGGTGCGCGCAGCGTTCGGTCGAGGACGTCGTCGAGACCCTGGAAGACGTGGGCGTTCCGGCCGGGCCCATCTACACAGCCGAGGACCTCGTCGCTGACGGGCAGCTCAACGCCCGCGGAATGATCCAGAACCTCGACGTCTCCACCGGCGAAGAAGTGCTCGAAGACGTCGCCTTCCCCGGCATCACTCCTGTCATCGGCGGCGAATCGGTCCCCATCGATCACCTCGGGCCTGACCTCGGCGAGCACACCGACGAAGTGCTGTCATGGCTGGGGCTGGCACCGGAGCAGAATGCATCTCCGGACTTAGACCACGACAGCGGCGAGGACTGAACGCCGAAACCACTACCGTCGGAGACATCCCAGGTCTACTCTTGAGCCATGGGCGAGCTGAGGTACTCGATCAACGTCACCGTCGACGGCTGCTGCGATCATCGCGTGGGGGTCATCAGCGACGACTTCCACCGCCACCATGCGAACAATCTCAAGCGTGCCGACGGCCTGATCTTCGGCCGCATCACCTACCAGATGATGGAAGACGCCTGGCGTCGGCCCGAGGGTGACACGACCCCGGAGGCGGACCTCGACCCGTTCGTCGCGGCCATCGACCCGGCCCGCAAATTTGTCGTCTCGAGCACCTTGGAGCGCGTCGATTGGAACTCCGAACTCATCCGCGGCGATCTCGCCACCGCTGTCCGCGAACTCAAGGAGCAATCCGTGACGGGACTCGCGGTCGGGGGAGTGACGCTGCCGCTGGCTCTCGCCGAACTCGGCCTCATCGACGAGTTCGAGTTCGTCATCCATCCCTGCATCGCCGGCCACGGTCCCTACCTCTTCGCCGGACTGAGCGACGTCGTCGACCTCGAACTCGTCGATCGCAGTGAACTCGAAGCAGGTCACGCGATCCAGACATACCGGCCGAAGTCCTAGGCTTCCCGATAAACGGGACTGGACACAGGCGATTCTCATTGCCCTCTCACATGCCGAACAAACTCTGTTTCGCGCGCAGAGAGCCATGTATAACGAATGTGACGCCGCACACTGGAGCGCGGCGACGATTCGTTTCCCGCTATTCGGGAACATGTGTGAAGGAGTCCCATGGTCCGGCCAACAACCGTTGACATCCTCGACACCACTCTGCGCGACGGGCTGCAGATCGAAAAAGCGATCGTGCCCACCGATGCCAAGGTCGCCCTGGCCGAAAAGCTCATCGGCGCAGGCCTCAACCACATCGAGGTCGGCTCCTTCGTCAATCCGAAGAAGGTCCCGCAGATGGCCGACACCGACGAGCTGCTGCGCCGCCTGGCTCCGCACCAAGACAACGGAGTCGAGTTCTACACCCTCGTCTTCAACCTCAAGGGCGCCCAGCGGGCCGTCGACGCAGGCGCGAAGAACATCAAACTCGTCCTCTCGGCCTCCGAAGGGCACTCGAAAGCGAACTCCGACGCCTCCATCGCCGAGTCGTCCGACCGCCTCATGGACGCCGCCGACTTCGCCCGTGACCAGGGGCTTCGCTTCGACATCACGACAGCCGTGAGCTTCATCTGCCCCTTCGACGGCATCACCGAAGCTGACCACCTCGTCGAGGTCCTCCGCCCCTTCGTCGACGCCGGAGCACACGGAATCGGGGTGGCCGACACCATCGGCAACGCCAGCCCATCGCTGGTCCGCCGCAACACCTCGGCGGTCCTCGCCGCTTTCCCGGGCAAACCCGTCAACCTCCACCTCCACGACACCTACAACTTCGGCATGGCCAACGTCGCCGCCGCCCTCGACCTGGGGATTTCGAACTTCGACGCCGCGATGGGCGGACTCGGCGGCTGCCCCTTCGCCCCGGGTGCTGCCGGCAACATCGGCACCGACGACCTCGTCCACCTCCTCCACCGCGAAGGCGTGGCCACCGGCGTCGACGTCGAGGCGCTCACCGAGGTGCGCGACCCCCTCATCGCCGCCGTCGGCCACGACCTGACCTCGAGCCTGTCGGACATCCCCGCGACCCCCGCGGTCTTCGACGACCGGTTCGCGGCCGCCTCGGCGAGGGCGTGAGATGACCGACGACACCCCCGCCGCGAACCCTGCGGACTCAACCGCAGAACCGCTGCCGCTCGAAGGCATCCGCGTCATCGAGTTCTCCCACATGGTCATGGGGCCGAGCTGCGGGATGATCCTGGCCGACCTCGGCGCCGAGGTCATCAAGGTCGAACCCCGCGGAGCCGGCGACAAGACCCGCTACCTGCCCGGGTCCGGATCCGGGCTGTTCCCCGCGTTCAACCGCAACAAACACAGCGTCCAACTCGATATCGCCGAGGCGGCCGACCGTGACCGCGTCCTCGACCTCATCGACTCCGCCGATGTCCTGCTCGAGAACTTCCGCGTCGGAAAGATGGAATCGATCGGATTCGGATACGAGGAGCTGTCCGCCCGGAACCCCGGACTCATCTACTGCTCGCTCAAGGGGTTCCTGTCCGGCCCCTACGGGAACCGGGCCGCCCTCGACGAGGTCGTGCAGATGCTCGGCGGACTGGCCTATATGACCGGCCCGCCCGGGCAGCCGCTGCGCGCCGGCGCCAGCGTCAACGACATCATGGGCGGAATGTTCGGCGTCATCGGCATCCAGTCGGCACTGCGGGTGCGCGAGACCACGGGGCGCGGAAAACTCATCAATTCCGCACTGTTCGAGAACAACGCCTTCCTCGTCGGCACCCATATGGCGCAGTCCCAGATCAGCGGCGAACCACCGCGGCCGATGCCGACCCGGCAGGCCACGTGGGCCGTCTACGACATCTTCCGTGACTCGCACGACAACCAGGTCTTCGTCGCCGCCGTCTCCGACGGGCAGTGGCGTGACCTCTGCGACGAATTCGGGCTGATCGGACTCGCCGCCGATCCGGACATGCTGACCAACCAGGGGCGAGTCGACCAACGCGACCGCATCCACGCAGAACTCCAAGCCGCACTGTCCCAGCTGAGCCTGGCCGAGATCGAAGAGAAATGCACGCGCCGCGGCCTGCCCGTGGCCCCGGTCAACACCCCCGCAGACCTCACCTCCGATCCGCACCTCGTGGCCTCCGGAGCGCTCGCCCACACCGGGCTGCCGAGTGGGACCAGCGTCGAAGTGCCGCTGCTGCCGTTGACCTTCGACGGGTCTCGGCTGGGTCTGCGCAGCGCTGTGCCCGAACCCGGTCGTCACAACGGCCACTACCGGGACGGTCCGGCGGTGCCGACGGGTCCACCGGCCGACGGACCCCAGCCCGACGAGCACCGTCTGGACTGACAGCTCAGTCAGCGGAGCACCGGCTCCGGGCGGAGGAGTTCCGAACAGCTCGGCACCCATCCCGCAGGCATCAGACCCACCAGCACACCACCAAATATCGAGAACCGAACACACAAGGGGAACAGCTCATGCGATCAACGACGATCACACGGACACGGACAGCCGCCTCGGCGAAGACAGGACGGGCGAATACGCGCAAGCGCGCGGCGAAGATCGGGGCCGTGCTCGCCACGGTCGCCCTCGTCGCCACCGCCTGCGGGAACAAGGCGCAGCCTCCGGGCGAAGGCGGGGACTATCCGAAGGGGCCGGTCTCGGTCACCGCTCCGGCCGAACCCGGATCCGGCTGGGACACCACGGCCCGCGCTCTCGTCGAGGCGCTGCAGAAGGAAGACATCGTCTCCACTCCGCTGCCCGTGCAGAACAAGCCCGGCGGCACCGGCTGCTCCTGGCTGACGTCGATGATGCAGCAGGAGAAGGGCAAAGACGACCAGATCGCGATCACCTCCCTGGCCAGTCAGACGATGAAGGCGCGCAACCTGTGCAAGTTCGGCCCCGAGGACGCAACCCTCATCGCCACCCTCTACGTCGAGGACTTCATGGTCGTGACCCCGAAGGACGGGGACTTCAAGGACCTCGACGCCCTGGTCAAGGCCCTCAAGGACGACCCGCAGAAGGTCACCGTCGCGGCCGCCGGAGACGACACCCTGCCGTTCGCGCTGTTCGCGAAGGAAGCCGGCATCGACCCGGCCGACATCAACTTCGTCAACTACGACGGCGGCGGCGAACAGACCACGGCCATGCTCAACGGAGACGCGAAGGTCGCGATCGCTGGAATGAGCGAATTCCGTTCCGTCATCGAATCCGGCGACATCGAACCGCTCGTCACCTTCGCGCAGAAGCCGCTCGCCGCCCCCTTCGACGAGGTGCCCACCGCGAAGGACTCCGGCTACGACGTGACCTTGGGCAACTGGCGCGGAGTCTACGGACCCGCCGAAATGCCGCAGGAAGCCGTGGACTTCTGGGCCACAGCACTCGAGGACGTGAGCAAGTCCGACGCCTGGCAGGAGACGTTGAAGAACAACCAGTGGGCCACCGAATTCCACACCGGAGACGAAGCTCAGGCCTACGTCGACGACGCTGCGAAGACGGTGGAAGAAGGCGTGAAGGAAACCGACCTGGGCAACAGCAAATGACCGCTCACCGCACCGACCTCGTCACCGGCGGCGCCGTCGCCGTCATCGGCGCGGTCTACTACATCGCGACGTTCTCCATCCAGGAGACCGCGAACATCGTCACCCCGCGCACCTTCCCCGCCATCGTCGGCATCGGGCTCGTCGTGCTCGGCCTCTTCCTCGCCGGGCAGGCCGTCGTCCGGCACCGGAAGGACACCCTCGCCGAGGCGGGGCCCGGGTCCGCGGGGTCCGCTGAGGCGGGCACGGGGTCCGTGCCCGGCTCCGACGCGGGCGGCGGGAGCGCCTCGGTGAGCGGAGACACGGACCGAAGCGCCGCCTCGGCGGGGGAGTCGTCCCTGGAGACGGCAGGTACGGACGAAGCGGTCGGCGGGGTCGTTCTCGATGCTCCGCCGGAACCGCAGGTGCGCAAGGTCGTGTTCCAGTTCGCGCTCTTCTTCGTCTACCTGGCGATCCTCATCCCCGTCGGCTTCCTGCTGTCGACGGCGGCGTTCCTCATGGGGCTGACCAGCATCTACGCGCCGGAGAAGTGGATCCGCAATCTCATCTTCTCCGTCGTCTTCGCGGTCCTGGTCTACGCGGCGTTCGTCTTCGGACTCGCCGTGTACCTGCCTGTCGGGATTCTGGGCTAGGGGGCGGACATGGATACTCTCATCGATCTGGGCGGCGGCTTCGCCTCGGCGGTCGAGCCGGCCAGCCTCGCCTTCGCCCTCCTCGGCGTGCTGCTGGGCACCGTCGTCGGAGTACTGCCGGGAATCGGACCGATCTCCGCGATCGCGATCCTCATTCCGGTCTCCTTCGGCATGGAACCGGTCCACGGTCTCATTCTGCTGTGCGGAATCTACTACGGGTCGATGTACGGCGGCTCGATCACCGCAACTCTCATCAAAACCCCTGGTGAGGTTGCCAGTGCGGTGACCGCGATCGAAGGCTACGAGATGGCTCGCCGAGGTCGCGGCAAGGCGGCGCTGGCGACCGCGGCGATCGGGTCGTTCCTCGCCGGCACCCTGGCCATCATCGGGCTGACATTCCTCTCGCCCGTGCTCGTCAAACTCGCGAACGTCTTCGGCGCCACCGAATACTTCCTGCTCATGGCCACGGCCCTGCTGCTCGCGTCGACGATGTCGGCGGGTTCGCGGGCCAAGGCGCTCATCTCGATCTTCATCGGCCTGGCCGTCGGCCTCATCGGGCTGGACTTCCAGACCGGACTGCCCCGGCAGACCTTCGGCATCGATCTGCTCTCCGACGGGATCGACTTCACGATCTTCGCAATGGCGCTCTTCGCCATCCCCGAGGCGATCCGCAACCTCGCGCTCGGGCGCGGGGCCAAGGATGAGATCCAGGGCTTCGGCGAAGACAAGTGGATGACGAAGCAGGACTGGCAGCGGTCGGCCGGGCCGTGGGCCCGCGGTTCGGTGCTCGGTTTCATCATCGGCATCCTGCCCGGCGTCGGTCCCTCGCTGGCCTCGTTCATGTCCTACATCATGGAGAAGCGGCTCTCGAAGCGGAAGGACGAATTCGGTCACGGTGCCATCGAAGGCGTGGCCGGTCCCGAGGCGGCGAACAACGCCGGTGTGGGTGGCGCGATGATTCCGCTGTTCAGCCTCGGCATCCCGGGTTCGGCGACGACGGCGCTGCTGCTCTTCGTGTTCACGATGTACGGTCTGCAGCCCGGGCCGCTGATCTTCCGGGACGACACCGGTCTGATCTGGACGATCATCGCCAGCATGTACATCGGCAATATCGCGCTCATCATCCTCAACTTGCCGCTGGTCGGAGTGTTCGTCAAACTGCTGAAGATGCCGAAGGAGATCCTCTTCTCTGCGATCCTCGTGCTCGTGGTCATCGGTGCCTACGCCATCGAATTCAGCCTGTTCGGCCTGATGATGCTCGGCATCTTCGGAGTCATCGGCTACCTCATGGAGAAGGGCGGGATCCCCTTGGCCCCGGCGATCCTCGCACTTGTGCTCGTGCCGCTGCTCGAGGACAACTTCCGCCGCATGCTGCAGATCTCCGGCGGATCGTTCGCGCCCCTGGTCACCAGGCCGTTGTCGCTGTCGATCATCATCCTCATGGTGGCAGGGATCATCGGACCCATCATCGTCCGGTGGTGGGTGAGCCGCAGGAAGCTGCTCGCCGATGTGACGGTGTCGTGAGGAATGGGGATGAAGAGCTCTCAGCAGGCGCCGGCGGAGATCGGTGTCATCGACCGCAGTGCGGCCATCCTCGCCGTCCTCCAGGATTCGCCGATGACTGCCGCACAGGTGTGCCGCCGCCTCGGCTATTCGAAGTCGACGACGTACCGGCTGCTGAACGACTTGCGGGAGCACAATTTCATCGTCCGTGATTCGTCCGGGCTGCTGCGATTGGGGCCGTTCCCGGGTCGGCGCAATATCGCCACGACGAACTCGGTGCTCGACCATCTGCGGACGATGACCGGGGAATCCGTGCAGCTGTGGGTCCGCGTCGGTGAGGATCGGGTGTGCGTGCGCAATGTCGAAGCTGATCACGAGCTGCGTGTCTCTCGTGGCGTCGGAGCGGTGCTGCCGCTCGTCGACGGCGGCTCGGCGGCCCTGGCGCTGTGCGGGCCGGGGAATCCGGGGGAGTTCTACGCGACGAAGCAGGCACGGGTGGCCGGGACCGCCTCGGCGAGTGTGGCCTTCACCGTCGGTGCGATCGTGTTCGCCCTCTGCGTGTCCTACCCGCTGACCCGGGAACCGGACAACGTCGCCGGCGCTTATCGCACCCTGCTCAGCCGGGCCGCCGTTGAGCTGCGGGCGCTGCTCGACGGCAGTGAGGAGCTCGAAGTGCTGCGCGACATCGCCCGGTTGGCGCTGGGCGCGCGGAAGCAGGCGGGGGAGTAGGGCTCAGCCTCGTTTCACTCAGTCGGAGGCTGGCCGAGGTAGAAGCCGGTTGTCCTCTCGGCAGCGGCGCGCGCTTGATCGACCGGCGTTCCTGCGGCCGCCGACGCCTCGCCCCAGCGGGTGCTGGAGGCACGAACGAATTCCTGAGCCTGCACAGAGGTGACCCACTCGTTCTCGTCGGCGGGACGTCCCGTGCCGGCCACGAGATGGTTGGCGAGACCGAGGAGGGAGATGTCCCACCCGACCCCGGTGGCGCCCGGTCCGAACTGCACCCAGATATCGGCGTTCGCCTCACCCGTGTGCGAGTGCTCGAGGGTCAGACGTGCGCCGTCGTCTGCCTCGGCGGTGCGGACGGTGACATGGCTGATTCCTCCCGCGAATTCCCAGGTCAGCGAGTAGGACTCGGGCGGTTCGCAACTTTCGATCGAGCCCGAGGCATTGCCTTCGATCTGGTAGCGACCGCCGAGTTCGAGGTCACCGCTGACCGGGGCGAACCAGCGCTCGAGCCGGACCGGATCGGTGCAGGCCTCCCAGAGGTCGGCGACGGTGGTCGGGTAGGTCTGGCTCAGCGTCTGCACCGTGTGCTGGGTGTCGCCCTCGACGGTGATGTTGAGTCCGCGGTCGACGGCATCGGCCTGTGCAGCGAGGACCTGGTCTTCGGTGGGTCGACTGGGCTCGGCGGTGGTCATGAACGCTCCTCAGCGGTGGTCGGGTGCGTGTCGGATTCGTCTGCTGCAAGGCGGCGCTGTCGCTTTACTCGGGCGATCTCGGTTGAGAGTGCGTCGAGGTGCGGAGACCAGAGACGGCGGAACGGAATGGGCCACTCGTCGACGCTGCGCAGGGGTGTCGCTTCGAGTGAGTAGAGACTGGGGTTTCCAGGCGGCCCGTAGCCAGCAAGCACGCGGGGAGGGGGTTCTGGAGTAATTCTGCGCCCCCAACGACATGATCAGATTCCGCGGTTGCGATAGTACTCGGAGACGGAATCCAGATGCTGACGCATGAGCGACATCGCTGCCATGGAATCGCGTCGGACGATGGCTTCTAAGAGCACTGAGTGATCGTGGCTCACGCTCGCGCCGATGTTCGCGGCCGCATTCGCCTCACCGACGATGTTCTGTAGTGCGTTGAACAGAGGGATCGTCACCACCTCGAGCAACGGGTTGTGAGCCGCCTCGACGATTTGCTGGTGGAAGGTCGAATGACTGGAGAACGACGATTCTTCGCTGCGCAGGCTCGGATCCGAGTTCCGCAGCTTTTCCAGGTCATCGTCGGTTCGCCTCGAGGCGGCGTAGCCAGCCGCTGGAACTTCGGTGATATGCCGGATCTCCATGAGATCGTCGATCGATATCGAGTCGGATGACGCCAGGAGAGTGACGCCGACTTCCAACTGCGACCCCAAGTGCCCGACGGTCGGGATCGTGACGAACGTGCCGCCGTTGACGCCGCGAACGCTCTTGACCAGATGTTCGCTCGACAGGGTGCGAAGTGCTTCGCGAATGGTGCTCTGTCCGACAGCATAGGTCTCGCGCAGATCGGCATCTGAAGGCAGCCGAGATCCGGGAGCAAAGGTTCCGTCGAGGATGTTTCGACGGATCTTCTCAGCGACGACGGCGTAGGCGGTTTTCGACTCAACCATCTGAAATCCTGGCCGTCATTCGGTTGAGGCGGGCGCACTGGGGCATTCTGTCCACTCTCCTTGTCAGGCTCGTCGGATCGGTGGTTTGCAGCCGAAGACGATCGCCTGTGATGCCATGGTAGTGCGATACCCCTCCACAGAGCGGTTGGCTCGCGCAGATCCGTGTCGGATCGCAGTGCCGCCGGGTGCTCAGGTCACTGGGTCCTGGCGAGAACTCCTTCCGCCCTGCGGATGATGACTTCGTCGACGAGCTCGCCATCGAGGACGAACGCGCCTGCAGCTCGAGATTCGGCCTCAGAGACCACGGCAGCTGCCCAAGCCACCTCCGACTTGCTGGGGGCGAACTCGCTGCGAATAATTTCGATCTGTTTCGGGTGGATCGCCAGTTTGCCGTCCATTCCGTAAGCTGACGCTATTGCGGCGGCCCGTCGCAGCCCTGCATCGTCGGCCACAGTGGCATGTACCGAGTCGATGACGGGAATATGGTGAGCGCGGCCTGCGAAGAGGAGCGTCGCCCGGGCGTACGCGAGCAGGTCCTCGAACACACCAGCGGTCCCTGTTGTATCGCGCGCACCCAGATCCGATTGCAGGTCTGCCGTTCCCAAGGCCAAAGCGTTGACGTTGGGGTGAGCCGCGATGCGATCGGATTCAATGACCCCGCGAGCCGTCTCGACTAGAGCGACGACGCAGAAGTCAGCTAACCGAGAAAAGGGCTGATGCGATTCTGCCATCGGAACCATGACGGAATCGAAACCCAACTCTCGTGCGAGTTCGAGGTCTCGTTCGGCGTGAGCAGTAGACAGGCCGTTGATGCGCAGGCAGGCCCGTCTCGGTACGGACTCGGATCGCCGCAACAGGCGTCGGGCATTCTCCTTATCGGCTTCGCGAACTCCGTCTTCGAGGTCGATGACCATCTGGTCGCTGACTGCTGCGGCTTTCTCGAAGCGCTCTGGTCGGTCGGCCGGGACGAACAGCCATCCGGGACCCAACACGTCTGTTTCCGGCGGGTTCGTGGCGGTGACGCTCCCCGGTCCGCTGTCGTCGTCAACCACAGAAGTCTCCGATGACAGCGGCTGCTGGCCGGTCGACAGGAGCATCTGTCACAGTTGCCGCGATCTCTGCTGCTCGTACCGAGCCGACGACTGGTGAAGCGCAGGCGGAGAACTTCTCGGCCACTTCGGCGTTGGTCAACGGGCGGGATTCGTGACCGCGATTGACCTGCTCTGCTTCGTGGAAGATGGTGCCGTTGTCGAGCGCAATGGCCAGGTCTCCGGAGAACGCTTTCGGGTAGAGACTCGCTGGGTCGTGTTCGACGTTCATCCGTGCAGCGACATTGAGAACAGACTCGTCCGCGCGAGCAGTCTCGTCGAGTTCCGAGAACGTAATCTGCCCATGCCGCAGAGCGGCAGCCGTGAGATAGGGCAGGCTGAATTTGGCATCGTACTCGCTGCGAGGTCGCAGCTTGTCCGCAGCCGGTTCGCAGACCACCGCGCCGGGTACGTCGTGGATCTTCGCCGAGATCGACTCGATTCGGTCGAAGTCGAAGTTAGGTTCCTGCCGGAGGCGCAGCGCAATATCGATGAACGAATGGGTGAAGTGGCACGTGGGGAACGGTTTGACCGCAACATTCGCCACTTCCCAGATCTCCCCGAGGTTCTCGAACGCCTCGAGCCCGGGTGATTCTTCGTCCTGGATGTGAGTGCGATACAGCCCGAACCGGCCTTCGTAGATTTCCGTCGGACCCGAGTACCCGGCACCTGCGAGCGAGACGGCATGGAGTCCTGCGTTGGCGGCCCACCCCGGGTGCAGCCGTTTCGTCGGGGCGCCCTCATCGAGAAACTGGAGGAGGCCCGAGGAGAACGAACCGACGATGCCTTGAGCGTCGACCAGTTTCTCGACTTGAAGTCCGCGCAGGACTCCGACACCGACAGCCGATCCGAACGCCCCGAGGATACCCGTGGGGTGGAACCCTTTGTCGTGGAACCGTCCGTCGACGGCCATGCCCAGACGGGCGTTCACCTCGATCGCGAGGATGTAGCTGAGTAGGAGGTCGCCGAAGCTGATCGATTCGTCGGCGGCGCTCGCGCTGATGACTGCGGCAAGGGAGGAGGCGCTGACGTGCGATACGGCCGCTATGTGCGTGTCATCGAAGTCGTGGCCGTGGATCATCAGGCCGTTGGCGATCGCCGCTCCGGTCTTGGAAAGTGTGGTCGAGCTGCCGATGACCGGAGTCTGACCAGGGTCGAGCTCTGCGAGTCCGGCGATGGTGACTGCCGCGAAATCCTGATTGCTGGCGGCAAGAGCGACCCCGACCGAGTCGAGCAGAAGATGGCGGGCACGAGACTGCACTTCTGCGGGGATGTCCTCAAGCCGGATCGATGCGACTGAAGAGGCGATGGATTCTGAGATGCTGGTCATGAGATCTCCTGAGATCAGATCGCGGTACGGCCGGAGAAGATCGACTTGGCGATCACGGTATTGAGGATGTCGTTCGTGCCTTCGCCGATGCTCATCAGGGGAGCGTCGCGGTACAGCCGTTCGATTTCGTACTCGTTCGAGTAGCCGTAGCCGCCATGGATGGACATTGCCTCGATTGCGGATTCGAGGGCGACTTCTGAACAGAAGACTTTTGCCATGCCGGTCTCTCCGTCGGCTCGACCTTTGAGCAGCGACTGAGCCGACCAATACATCAGTTGGCGTGCCGCCTGCACCCGTGTTGCCATCCGACCGACGCGCAGTTGGATCGCTTGGAACTGAGAGATCGGTTGGCCGAAAGATTCTCGTTCTTGGGCATAGGCAACTGATTCTTCGAGTGCCCTCTGCGCAATGCCGACGGACCGGCCGGCGATATTCACTCGTCCCCATTGAAGAGCAGAAAGCACTTGCTGCATGCCTCGGCCCTCGACTCCGCCGAGCAGGGCATCGGCGCTGACTTTGCAGTTGTCGAAAACGATCTCACAACTCTCGGGGCCCTTGTAACCGAGCTTCGGGATGTCTTTGGTGACTTCGAAGCCCGGTGTGTCAGCGCTGACCAAGAGGATACTCATGCCCCTGTGAGCCGGCGTTGTTGAGGTATCGGTCTTCACGAGAACCGGCAACGGATCGGCATGCCTGGCATTCGTGATCCACATCTTGGCCCCGCTGATGACGTATTTGTCACCGATCTTCTTCGCCGTCGTCTTGATGCCCTGGAGGTCGGTCCCTGCATCGGGCTCGGTCAGGGCGAGGGCCGTGCGGCGCTCTCCCGAAGCGAGAGCGGAGAGGTGCTTCGACTTCTGTTCGTCTGTGCCGTGTTCGGCGATCATCTTCGCTGCCATCGTGTGGCTGCCGAGGACCCCAGCGATGCCCATCCATCCGCGGGCAAGCTCCTCGAAGACGATTCCGAACGAAACGGGATCGATGCCCAGGCCGTCGTGCTCCTCGGGGATGGTCAGGCCGAACAGCCCCATCTCTTTGAGTTTGTCGATGATTTTGGCCGGATATTCGCCTGCTGCTTCCATCTCTCGCGCGACAGGGATGATCTCCTTGTCGACGAAAGTCCGCAGCGATGTCTTGAAATCGTTCTGCTCTTCGCTGAGTTCGAACATGGTCTCAGGCTCCTTTGCTGTTCATGGTGGTGCTGAGCTCCTCCAGGAGTTCGGCGCGGTGTTCATCGATTGTCGGAGCTGCTCGATTACCCGTCAGCGGAGGTCCGACTCGCGGGGCCGTCGCAATATTGCGGATCGTGCCCCAACGATGGTGGTCGGTGTCGAAGACCAGACCGCGTTCAGCGATCAGCGGGTCTTGCAGCGCTTCTGCCACGCTTTTGACCTTGGCCACGGGGACTCCGGCCGTCTCCAATAGTCCTACCCATTCATCGGCGGTGCGCTGGAGGAATGCTTTGTCGAGGATGTTGAGGAGTTCTTCTCGGTGTTCGATCCGCTTGTCGAAGCTCGAGAACCTGTCCTCGACGAGCCTTTCGTCTCCGACCACCTCGGCGAGGCGGAGATAGAACTTCTCTTTGGCGCAGCCGACTGTCATCCAACCGTCGCTTGTCTCAAACGCCTGGAACGGGACGAGCGACGGATGTGAGGACTTTGGGGTCCGCTGCGGTTCGAATCCTTCATTGAGATGCCAATTGCCCACGTAGGTGAGCATCGACACCGCAGTGTCGAAGAGGCTGAGATCGCAGTCGGTACCTACTCCGTCGCGGCGGGAGGCATGGACGGCCGCGAGCATCGAGATCGCTGCGATGAGTCCGCCGCTGAAGTCGACGAGAGACAGACCTGATTTGGTTGGTGGTCCGTCGGGCTCACCCGTGATGTCCATCCATCCGGCCGCAGATTGGAGCATGTAGTCGTAGCCGGGCCGTTTCGCCGCTGAACCTCCGCCATAACCGGACAGGTTGCAGCACACGATCTGGGGATTGATGTCCTGGAGATCGGCGTAGGTGATGCCGAGTTTGGCCGGAACATCGCCGCGGAGATTCGAATAGACGACGTCGGCACCGGCGACGAGGCGGTCGAAGATCTCACGATCGGCTGTGTCGCTCAGACTCAGCGCGATGCTGCGCTTGTTCCGGTTGAACGACTCATAGAAGAGCGAATCGGTTCCTTCTCGGAACGGTGGAACATAACGCCCGATGTCGCCGCCGGTGTTCGGGTCTTCGATCTTGATGACATCCGCGCCCAGATCGGCGAGCTGCATGGATCCCCAGGGGCCCGCTCCGTATTGTTCGACAGCGATGATGCGGATGTCTTCGAGGGGCTGCATCCTGACTCCTCCTGATTTCGGTCTGTTGTCTGTCTGCGGAATCCGCAGCTGTTTGGAGAGCGTGTTCATCATGGTTCTCAGCTGTAGTCGCTGACTGAGTCGGCTGCTTCGGGGAAATGTCTTTGTCCGATCCCGCTGTCCCGCGTGGCGATCAGCACCGAGCGTTTCCAGCTGACCACGGTGACACCGTCCTGATTGAGCCCGCGAGTCGTCATCGAGATGATGCCTGCGTAGTCGCGGGACTTCGACCGACGAGCCTCGGTACATACGCTTTCCGCGTAGATGGTGTCGCCGACATAGACGGGATGGCGGAAATTGATGTCCGTGAAGGCGAGGTTCGAGATTGCATTCTGGCTCATGTCGAACACGCTCAGGCCGAGCACCATGGCCACTGTGAGACCGGAATTGACGATGATCTTGCCGTCGGTGATCGGATTCTGCGAAGCGAAATGCTCGTTGAAATGGTTCTGGTTCGTGTTGAGAGTCAAGTTGGTCAGCCAGACGTTGTCCGCCTCGGTGATGGTGCGTCCGAAAGGGTGCTGATAGATGTCACCGACGGTGAAGTCCTCGAAGAACCGGCCGATGGTGGCGTCGTGGATTGTCATGTTTCTACTTTCTTAGTGGGCAGTGGCTGGAAAGGCTGGATAGTCAGGGGAGTGCTGTCTCATCGGGCAAGGCGAGATCAGGAGATCTCTTCGAGGCTGCGCCCGCGGGTTTCGATGGGTATCGCAACGACGACGACGATCATGCACACGGCCATAGCGCAGACGAAGCCGATGGGGCCGAAGATCCCGAATGCCACGAACAGTCCCGACATGACGAAAGGCACGATGATCGACGCGCCGCGCGCAAAGGTGTAGGAGATCCCGGTTCCGCGAAGGCGGTAGCGGGTCGGATAGAGCTCAGGCATGTAGGAGTAGAGGACGAAAGTCACGAGCGTGTAGATGGTGGTGACGAGCAGAATGCCGATGATGACGATCATGAGGATCGACTGTGCAGCTGCATAGGCGAAGCCAAGCGGTATAACGATGATCGAGAACATGATGATCGCAGTGCGCCGGTTGAGTCTATTGATGAGCAGCAGGCAGACGAGGCCTCCGCCGGGCGCGCCGATAGCCATCGCAGTCGTATAGGCCAGGGAATGGGAGACGTCGATGCCCTGTTCGACGAAGAACGTCGGCATCCAGGAGATGAAGCCGTAGACGAACATGTTGACTCCGACAGCCAGGACGGTTCCGAGTACGGCAAGTTGCCAGAACGGGCGTTTGGAGGTTGTCGACGATTCGTCGGTGTGAGTGGCGGTGGTTGGTGCGGGCGGATTGTTTGCCAGGGTCGTTGCCGACTTTGCTTCGAACCGTTCGACGATCGTCTGGGCCTCGTTCAACCGTCCTCTGACGACTAGCCAGCGAGGCGATTCCGGGCACCTCCGGCGTGCCAGCCAGACGATGACCGCCAGAAATGCTCCGATGGCGAACATCCAGCGCCATCCGAAGTTCGAGATCACCAATGCACCGATCGCCGAGGCGAAGAGCAGACCCGAGTTCACGAGGATGCCGAGCGCTGCCGTCCACCGCCCGCGACTGCGTGGAGGAATGAACTCACCGAGGATGGCAGCAGCGAGGACGAGTTCGGCCCCGAGGCCGATACCCATAACGAATCGGGTACCGACGAGGAATTCGAAGTTCGGAGCCAGCGCGGCAGCGAACCCTGCGACGGCGAAGATGGCCAGATTGATCTGATAGCTCATCCGACGACCGAACTTGTCACCGACGAAGCCTGCAGTTGCAGCTCCCAGCAACATGCCGAAGAACGTCATCGACATGAAGACTGCGATCTCATGGACGCCTGCGAAGCCGGTCGAGACCAGCGCTGCTGATACACCGGCTGCGACATAGATGTCGTAGGCATCGATCATGGCACCGGCGCCGATGTATGCGAAGAGCTTCCTGTGTTCGGTGTTGGGGGTGAGCGCATCCATGCGCGCCCCGATTTCTATCTGTTCTGCATTGGTGTCAACGGACATCCTTGTCGCGCCTTTCCTCGGATTCATTCCGAGATCGTGGTGATTTTCTGGACAGTCATTTCTGTGGTTGTCTGCAGTTCTCTGCGATAGTCGCCGCGACTGCGAGCAGCGTCCGGTCGTCGTAAGGGCGGCCGATGAGCTGAAGAGCAGGCGAGAGCCCTCCTTCTGCAGTTGGCAGCGGGACAGTGATCGCAGGCAGTCCGAGATAGTTGATGGTGCGTGTGTACTTGCTGGCTCGCAGGTAGTCGCTGCGAGCACGGGAACCTGTCGCGTCGGACGTCGACATCTGTGGCGCGAGGATCGGACTCGTCGGTGTGAGGAGGAACCGCGAACCTCCCATAGCCGTGGCGAGAAACTCTGAGGTCAGAGCCGAACGGCAGGCGAGAGCATCTGCGTAGCCGATCGCGGGAATCGCAGTTCCACGGATCACGCGTGAGAGCACCTGGTCGCCGAGGAGGTCCCAATTCCATCCGAGGATGCTGCCGACGTTTCGTGCGGCCTCGACACTGACAACTGTGACGGACCTTCTATTGAGCTCGGCATCGTCGATGTCGACTCCAGAACCGTCCAGATGTCCGAATCCACTGGTATTGCTCAGTACGATCTCCTCGACGACGTCGAGTGCACTAGCGAATGCGGAGGCGACCTCGTTCTCGCAGTCTCTAACGACGGCAGACCGGGACAGGTGCGCGAAGCCGGAGAACACTGAGTCCTCGCTGGCATCGATTAGTCCGCGTGCTTCGGCGTTGACGACCGCGGAGTCGGAGATGAGAACCTTGAAAGCCTGCTGCACAATCGTGGTGTCGGAGGCTAGCAACCCAATGGTGTCAAGAGTCTCGGAAAGCGGGATGAGACCGGAATGGGAGAAGAGGCCATTGGTGGGCTTGTATCCGACGAGGCCGCAATAGGCGGCTGGAAGCCGTACGGATCCTCCTGTGTCCGTACCTATAGAGAGGTCGCAGGCGCCGGTGGCGACGGAGATTGCCGAGCCGCTTGACGAACCCCCAGACAGGTGGGAAGCGCTGAGGGGATTGACGCCGTCTCCGAACCATTGGTTGTGGCCGGTGGGACTCAGTGCGAATTCCGCCATATGGTTGGCCCCGATGATCGCTCCTCCTGCCGCTTCGAGTGAGCGGAGCATGGGGGAGGTGGTCTCTGCTCGCGTGTCCGACAAGGCCGGACTACCAGCAGTGATCGGATAGTTGCGGATGCCGATATTGTCTTTGTGGGTGATTCTTAACCCGGACAGTTCATCTGTCAGTACAGGCGCGCCAGTGACCGTGGACTCTGTGTATGTGCGGAAGATTCCGGTTCTCGGGGACTTGTCGACGGTGTTGTTCCAATGAACATCTGAGGAATCGACTGAAGTGCCTGGTGGATTGAGCCAATGAGGCGGTGACGGTGGTGTGAACGAGCGGTCTATTTCGGTGGCACTCGCGGCAACGAGGGATTCTGCACGGTCATTGCCGACAGAGCCGAGGAGGTTGTCGACGGCTCCGCTGATGCGCGCCGCCGGGTGCGCATCGTGGTTCTCAGAGGTGGTGCTCATTTCAGCCCGTTCTCATTGCGATGTGCGGTGCAGCGCGGCTCTGCGCGCACCGGCCATGGAGTGACTTGAGGTGATCAAGTGGAAACTTCTGATGGCAGAATCGAGCCTAAACCTATGATGTTTATACGTCAATAGGGGATTTGTGGGGCAGTGTTCGGTGATATTGCTCGCTAATATCAGATCAATTGGTCTTCGGTGCGGTCGTGTGGGCCTGGCCTCGTCTGTGACTGCCCATGACTGCAGTTGAGCCGGCCTGGAGTCGGCCTGGTTAAGCTGACATTCATGGTGAGCGGCGAGTTTCTGTCGTTCACGGATTCAGTCGACTTGAGAGGACCCCTTATGACCACACGCATCGCCGTCGTCGTCGGCAACCCGAGCCCCAACTCGCGAACCCGTCAGGTGGCCGAGGACCTCGCAGGCAAGATCGCCGAGGTGACCGGTTCCGAGATCGACGAAACCATTGAACTCGCCGAGGTGACCGACCAGATCTTCTCCTGGAAGTCCGACCGTCTCGACACACTCATCGAGCGTCTGGCCACTGCCGACTTCGCCGTCATCGCCACCCCGACCTACAAGGCCAGCTACACAGGGTTGCTCAAAGCCTTCCTCGATCGGTATGACGCAAATGGTCTGCACGGGCTGACCGCGATCCCGGTCTTCACCATCGGATCCCCGGCGCACACGCTCGCGGTGGAAACGACACTGCGACCGCTGCTCGTCGAACTCGGCGCCAGTGTGCCGACGAAGGGGCTTGCTTTCCCGACCGCGAAGTTCGACGACCGTGTAAGCGTGCTCGACGAATGGGTCGAGTCTCAGAAGGCATACCTGCCGCAGAAGTGATCGTTCAGCTCGGTGAACCTGCAGCGGCTTAGTGCAGGGGCCGAGCTATTGCAGGTTCGCCACGCTGGGGAGCTGGCCGGTGCCGAGAGTCAGTCGGTCTGTTCAGAGAGCGTCTGCAGTGACGATTGCGCCGCTCTGAACGAGGGCAGAAGCGCCTGCTTCCACTCGCCGAGGTCGACGGACAGGGTCAGCCAGGTGACGGAGCGATTGATTGCGTCGTATTGATGGATGATGAAATTGCGATTGGCGGTGGCCAGAGCCCAATCTATTCCCGCTGGCGAACGCGCTTCCATGCGCGACAGCCGATTTGCGGCTTCGCCGAGCTTCATCATCAGGGAATCTCCGGCTTCCTGAAGCAGCTCGTCTCGGAGGTAAGCGTCTTTCCCTCGGGAGACGATGTCATCGACACGATCTAGCCACGCTTCGATGTGGAGCAGTTCCTTAGCAATTCTGCGATCCATCACAGCGACACCGCTTCTCGGCGGATGTCATCGTCTACCCCCGGCTTCAGTCCGCCATAGTCGACCAAGTCGATCTCTCTGCCGAGAACCTTCTCGATAAGTTGTTTGAAACGGATGAAGGCGAAAGACGAAGTGCCTTCCGGAGCGTCGACGAGCAAGTCGATATCGGAGTCCATTCGAGCTTCACGGCGCGCAGCGGAACCGAAGACAGCCAAATTCTCATAGCCGTGATCCGAGGCTAGTTTCATGAGAATCGGAACAGCGGCTTCCAGGAGGATCTCCGGATGAACCAGATCAAGAGCGGGGGCGAATTTGAGCTGCTGACTCACGGCAGGCTGCGAGATTCCAAGATCATTCGCGATCTCTCGCTGACTCATGCCACTGGCGAGCATGGCTCGGAGCGCGAGTGCACGGCGCAGTCGCGCAATGTCTTCACAGCGTTGCGCGTGGCGGTACTCGTCGACGAAGCTCATAAGACAATCTTATCAATCGGTGTGCGGCATGGGAATAGACTCAGCCGAGCTGCAGCGAGGGTGACGGTGAGTAGAGCGCGGGCCCACCGATCGAATCAGCGGGCCCGCGGGACATCCTCGGTGAGGGATCAGCCGATCTGGAGCTCGCCCATCGCATCCCAATCATCACCGTCGATCTGACGGGAGATGATCTTCGGGGTCGCTGCCAGAGCGGAGTGCATCGGCCCGCCCTCGGCGGTCGCGGCCTGGAAGTGATCGGACTTCACATGCGCTTCGGCGGCATCATCGTCGAAGGCTTCGACGAGGACGTACTCGTTCGGGTCATCGAGGCTGCGCGACCAGACGAACCATTTGTTGCCGGGTTCGGCACGGGTCGCCTCGGTGAATTCGCGGGTGATCTCCGGCCACTGCTCGGCCATTTCGGGTTTGACGGGGAACTTCACGACGATGAAGATCATGTCTTCTACCTTTCTTTGCGGGTGACTTCTTACGTGGGAAAACTTGGGTGGCGGTGCCTGTACCGCCCACTGCGACGACGTTACGAGAACTGCATTCCGCCGTCGACGAGCATGGTCTGCCCGGTGATGTAATCGGAATCCTCGCCGGCGAGGAACGACACGAGGTTGGCGACGTCCTCAGGCACGGACACCCGGCCCATGAGGATGTCACCAGCATATTTCTTGATCGCCTCACCCTTGGCCAGCCCCTCCTCGGCGGCGAGCTTTTCATCGATGAGATCCCACATCGCGGTGCCGACGATGCCCGGGCCGTAGGCGTTGACGGTGATGCCGTGCTTGGCCCACTCCATCGCAGCTCCCTGAGTCAGTCCGCGCACCGCCCATTTCGTCGCCGAATACGGCGACAGCAGCGCGAAAGGACGGAACGCGACGATCGAGGCGGCGCCGATGATCTTGCCCCCGTTGCCCTGTTCGATCATCTGCTTCGCCGCAGCCTGATACGACAGGAAGACGCCGGTGAGGTTGACGTCGACGATCTTCTCGAAATCAGCCTTCGAATAGTCGATGAGGGGTTCGACCTGGGCGATTCCGGCGTTCGCGACGAAGACGTCGAGTTTCCCTCCCGCGTCGACGGCCACCTCGACGAGGCGGCTCAGCGAATCTTCGTCCGTGACGTCCACCTCGGCGCCGGTGGCCTTCCCACCTGCGCTTTCGATCGTTGCGACGGTCTCCGCCACTCCGTCCTGCATGCTCGGCAGGTCGGCGACGATGACATGGTGTCCATCGGCTCCGAGCCTTCGCGCAAGGCCCTGTCCGATTCCCCGTGCCGATCCTGTCACCACTGCGACGCTGTTGGTCGTGCCCATTTCTCCTCCTTGAGTTCTCAACTGTGAGCGAGCACGATCATTCTCAGCAGAGTCATCGCTTGGAGGACACGGTTCTTCTCATGTGGCGATAAAGCTGGGGGTTAAGCGTGCTCGGCGACGGGGACGGTGACCGAACCGCCGCGCAGGTAGCTCGATGCCAGGCCCGCATGTTCGCGCAGGGTCGACTCGACCAACTTCGCCCTCCCCGCCATCTTCGACGAGGGAGTGCTGATCGCCATCGCCCCGACCTGCATTCCCGTGCCGTTGCGCACCGGCACGGCCGCGCAGGTCTGACGGGGCAGGAACTCCTCGTGCTCCCATGCGATTCCGCGGGTGGCCACCTCTGCGAGGTGGGGGTCGAGGGCCTCTCGGCTGATCATCGTCTGCGGGGTGAGCACCTGCATTCCGCGCGCCTCGAGGTAGTCGGTGCGCTGCGGTTCGGGCATTCCGGCCAGGAGGATCTTGCCGAAAGCAGTGGCGTGCGCCGCCTCGTGGAAGCCGAAGCGCAGGGGCCTCAGCCGCGGGTGTTTCTCGCAGTCGGAGCAGTAGGTGAGGATGATGTCGGAGCCGCGGTAGATCGCGAAATAGGCGGCGGTGCCCAGCGACCGGTGGAGCTGATCGGTGATCTGCCGGATCGGATGCGGAGCGACGAGGCGCTGCTGGAACGACAGTCCGAGTTCGAAGCATTTCGGGCCGAGCTCGAAACGCTTGGTGTCCTTGAGATAGACGAGATACCCAGAATCGGCGAGCTCGTTGAGGAGTCGGTAGACGGTCGGCAGAGGGATCTCGAGGCGGGTGGCCACGGTCTTCGCTGATGCGCTGCCCGAAGAGGCAACTGCTTCGAGAACGGCAAAGGTTCGTTGGATCACGGCACTGTTGGACACGCGGTCTCCTGACTGTGCGATCGCCTCGGCGATGGGCATCCGGCCCCGGCCGCCGGGCCGGGTCCGTCCCCGCCGGGACGGGAACGGTCGTGGGTGCGGGACGGTGGAGCCGCCTCGGCGATCGACTTTTTCATGTGGTGAGAATGAGGATAGTCGATGGTGTCGCGGGTCACATAGGTTGCTCATGTCAGGACAGTGGCGGGCGTGCGTCGATGCCGCCGGCCGAGTGGAGCAAAGGAGCATCCGATGGCATTCCCTGCAAAATACCCATCGCTGAATGCGATGGAGATGACGGACGAGGCGAAGCAGACCCTCATCCGAGTGCTGCGCGTGGCGTTCCCGCACGCAGACTTCCCCGACGGGCCGTATGTGCGCACCGCGGAGAAGATCCTCATCGCCGCCGATGAGGAGACCTGGTTCCGGGTGGCCCTCATCCAAGGGCTGTTGTCATTGGATCAGCTCTCCGATGGTGACTTCTGCGGGCTCGATGACGATTCCGCGCTCAAGGTGCTGCGGCGGGTCGAGTCCACCGAGTTCTTCGGCTTCGTTCGCCGCACCGCCGTGCTCAACCTCTATGACGATACGGAAGTGTGGGAGACGCTCGGCTACGAAGGGCCGTCGTTCGACAAGGGCGGTTATATCAACCGCGGTTTCGACGATCTCGACTGGCTGCCCGAACCGCGCATCGTCTACCCCGAGGACGAGCCGATTCCCGAACTCGGCGTCGGGGCAACGGGGGTCCGCAGCGGCAGTGCTGTCGGTGACGAGTCGACCAATCAGCCCGCGCCGCAGAGCGTCGAGATGGGAGAGGTGAAGAAGTGATGACCGCTGAGAACACAGGACGCGGTGCCGGCGCCGAGGCCGGACGCAGTGTGACCGGATACAGCATCGACCCGGACGAGGAGGCCGTCGTAATCGTCGGCTCCGGCGCCGGCGGGGGAACGCTGGCTTACGAGCTCACGGCGAAGGGCATCCCTGTCGTCGTCCTCGAGGCCGGGCCGTATCTGCGCAACGAGGACTACGTCAACAACGAATGGGAAGCCTTCAACCAGATGGCCTGGCTCGATCCGCGGACCACGACGGGATCGTGGCGGATCGCCCGCGACTTCCCGAACCTGCCGGCCTGGATCGTCAAGGCTGTGGGCGGGACGACGACCCACTGGTCGGGGGCGACGCCGCGGTTCAAAGCCCATGAGTTCAAGGCCCGCAGCGTCTATGGTCGCATCGACGGAGCGAACCTCCTCGACTGGCCGATCACCCTGGACGAACTGGCCCCATACTACGATCGGGCGGAGAAGGCGATGGGCTCGACCCACGTCCACGGTCGGAAGCCGCTGCCGGCGAACAACAACTACAAGGTCTTCGCCGGCGGTGCGAAGGAAGTCGGCTACAAGTTCTACGCCACCGGTCCGTACGCCACGAACGCCGAAGAATACGACGGCCGCCCCGCCTCCATCCAGGACGGGTTCAACTTCCAAGGCGATAAGAACAAGTCCAAGTGGTCGACGCTGGTCAGGGAGCTGCCGCGGGCAGCGGATACCGGGCTGCTCGATCTGCGGCCGGAGTCCCAGGCCGTGCAGATCACCCACGATGCGAACGGCCGCGCCGATGCCGTGCTCTACCTCGACAAGGACGGCAACCTCCACCGGCAGGCCGCGAAGCTCGTGTGCGTGGCCGGCAACTCGATCGAGACGCCGAGGCTGCTCCTGCTGTCCGGAACACCGTCCTTCCCCGATGGGCTGGCGAACTCGTCCGGGCATGTGGGGCGGAACTATATGCGCCACCTGACCGGCACCGTGTGGGGCCATTTCGACAAACCCGTGCGGATGTACCGCGGGGAGACGATGGCCGGAGTCATCGCTGATGAGTCGATCCATGACCCCGACCGCGGGTTCTCCGGCGGCTACTACATGGAGACGATCTCGCTGGGTCCGGCGTTCATGGCTTCCTTCGTCGAACCCGGCGGGTGGGGACCGGACTTCGCGGCGCTGCTCGACCGGTATCTCAACACGGCAGGAATGTGGATCGTCGGTGAGGACATGCCGCAGGAGAGCAACCGAGTGACGCTGAATACGACGGTCAAGGACACGAACGGTCTGCCCGTGCCCAACGTCCACTACGACGATCACGCCAATGACCTGGCGATGCGCGAACATGCCTACGCCGCAGGGCAGAGAGTCTACGAGGCGGTCGGGGCGCAGACGTCCCACCACACTCCGCCGTACCCGTCGACGCACAACCTCGGCACCGCGCGGATGAGCGAACGTCCCGAAGACGGAGTCGTCGACAAGTGGGGCCGGACCCACGACGTGAAGAACCTCTTCATCTCCGACGGATCGGTGTTCACCACCGGTGCCGCCGCGAACCCGACCCTGACGATCGTGGCGCTGGCGATCCGGCAGGCCGAGTACATCGCCGAGGCGCTGCGGACTGGGGAGGTGTGAGACGCGGCGCGGCTCAGTAAATCTGAGGCGTGAAGAGTTGTCGCATCGATCGGCGTCGGTTCTGTCTTCTGACGGAATCGACGCCGATCTGCTGTGAGAGAGCCTTGTCGCAATAGGATGAAAGACAGACGCAACTAGGAGGAGACTGCCCGTGTCACGCACCGTCTACTACACCGCGACCACGCTCGACGGGTTCATCGCCGACCCGAACGATTCGCTCGAATGGCTGCTGCGCCAGACCGAAGAACCGCCGGATGACGGGTTCATCGACGGAGTCGGAGCGATCGTCATGGGTGCGACGACGTACGAATGGGTGCTGCGCAACCTCGACGGACCGTGGCCCTACGAGGTTCCCGCATGGGTGATGACTCACCGGAAGCTCGGCCTGCCCGAAGCCGGGAAAGATGGGAAGAGTCCCGACATCCGATTCGCGAAGGGCTCGGTCTCCGACCACTATTTCGAAATGTGCACCGCCACCGGCGACCGTGACCTGTGGGTGATGGGCGGCGGCGACCTCGCCGGGCAGTTCGCCGACGAGGGACTCCTCGACGAGATCATCACGTGGACCGCGCCGGTGGTCCTCGGTAAGGGGCGGCCGCTGCTGCCTCGTCGCCTCGACCTCGAACTCCTCGAAGTCGGGTCCAGTGCCCCCTTCGTCATCGCCCGCCACCGAGTCATCGGTCCCCTCCTCGAGGACAGCCCGGCTGAGTGATGGTTCTCGAGGACGGCTGAGGACTCGCCCCCATCGTCCACTCGCCGAGGCGGGACGACGTTTCGTGCGGGAGAATCCGTCGCATGGATGGGCAGGGCCGCCTCGGCGAGATGATCGATGATTCGTACGCAGGGGTGGGCCGCCTCGGTGAGGTTCATCCGGATATCGGGCACCTCTGGTGGCAGGGCGGGTTCCGTGATTCGATGCAGTCATGACTGCTGCGATTGAGAATCATCGGGCCCGCCTGCGCGCGGGGGAGACCTACAACGGACTGTGGATGATGTCGACGAGCCCGGAGCTGGCGAAGGTCGGGTCGGCGGCCGGGTTCGACTATGTCTGCCTCGATCTGCAGCACGGGCTGGTGCGCCCCACCGATGTGCTGCGGCTGACCGATGCCGTGCGCGCCAGCGGGGACGCGCTAGTGACGGCGCGGGTCGCGGCGAACCGATTCACGGAAATCGGGGCGCTCGCCGACGCGGGAGTCGAGGCGATCATCGTCCCGCTCGTGTCCTCGGTCGACGAGGCGCAGGCCGCGGTGGCCGCGCTCGACTATCCATCCCGGGGCGGGGATCGATCGTGGGGACCGACCGCCGAGATCATGCACGGTGCGGTACAGGACACACACGATGAGCGCCCGCTGCTGTTCGTCATGATCGAGAACGAGGAAGGGCTGTCCGCGGTCGAGGACATCTGCGCCGTGCCGGGAATCGACGGGGTCTATGTCGGTCCGGCTGATCTCGCGTTCGCCGTCGGGGCCCTGCCCGGGCAGCCGAATGAAGCTCACGCCGAGGCACTCGTGCGGATCCGCACGGCCGCCGATGCCGCCGGGGTGATCCCGGGAATCCACTGCGGCGACGGCGAAGAGGCGCGTCTGCGCAAGGAGCAGGGCTTCCGCTTCATCACCTCATGCGGCGACTTGGGTGCCGCAGGTCGCGCGTTCCGCAACGACCTAGCAAACGCCCGCTCCTAATTGCTACCCGACGGCGGCCCAGCAACCTCGCGCGAGGTTGCTGGGCCGCCGTCGGGTAGTTCGAGTCGGTGGGTGGGTCAGCGTTGCGCGCGAAGTTGCCATGGTGCGCCAGGATGTTCTTGGGAAGTCCGAGTATCCTGGCGTTTCTCAATTAAACTCTCGAGTTTTTCCTGCCTGCACAAACTCATTGATGCAATTCCTTCAGGGTATCGAAACATGCGAAAACAATCTTGGACAGGCATCGTTGAGTCGCGAATACTGGAACGCATCACAGTTGTTCCACGTCACAAATGCAATGCCACACCTGCTCATGGACCAGAACCCAATGGAGGGATCGCAAATGACAACAGCACCACGCATCGATACCGATGCAGTTCGACCTGTGGAGCCCGGCCCTGCGCCGGCAGCTCCGCCGACTGCATCTAGGCTCAAACCTGAGTCATTCACAGCGGGAATCAAAGCTGTTGTCGGGCTCGTCGGATTGTTCGCGATCTGGGAGCTAGCAGTCTTCATCTTCGACTTCCCGAAGTATCTGCTTGTCGGTCCGATTTCGGCGTTCGAAGAATTATTCACGAACCCGGGATACTTCGCGGTCAACGCTCTCACTACCCTGCAGGAAGGTCTCGCAGGCTTTGCGCTCGGCACAGCATTGGGCGTTCTGTGTGGAGCACTCCTCTATTACGCTTCCTTCCTTCGTCCCTTCCTCTATCCGGCGCTCATCGCCATCGACACGATTCCGAAGGTCGCTCTGGCGCCGCTGTTCATCGTCTGGTTCGGCTTCGGCTTCGAGTCGAAGGCTTTCGTGGCAATGGCCATCGCATTCTTCCCGCTCGTCATCAACACATTCGACGGGCTCAACTCTGTGCCGCACGAGCTGCAGGACCTTGCACGCATCAACCGTGCCTCGAAGCTGAAGAAGATGATGAAGATCGATTTCATCTATGCGCTTCCTTCGATCTTCACGGGAGCTAAGATCTCGATCTCGCTGGCTGTCGGCGGTGCCGTGGTCGGTGAGTTCATCGCCGGGTCCAAGGGACTCGGATACGTCATTCTTCTCGCGAACTCTCAGGTCGACCTCCCCTCGATGTTCGCAGCATTCATCGTGCTTGCGGCGATCGCATTGCTTCTCTTCTTCATCATCGACCTCATCTCGAAGAAGCTGCTGCCGTGGAAGAACTACACGAAGTGAGAGGCGGAACCATGCACATCTTGAAGAAACTGCTAGTTGCGCCGCTCCTGCTGTCTGTCGTCACTCTGACAGGATGCACGCCAAAGGACGGACTCGATGACTTCAACCTCATGGTCGACGTCGCCTATCTGCCGAAGCATGCACCGTTCTTCGCAGCTGAGGCCGAGGGGTTCTTTGAAGAGGAAGGATTCGACGTCTCGCTGATGCCGGGTTCCGGCTCAACGAACACCGTGACTTCCGTCGAAACCGGGAGAGTCGACGCCGGATGGGCCGATTTCGGCGCGACCATCCTCAGCCAGGGCAAAGGAGCTCACGTTAAGCAGGTGAATCTGCTTCAGGCCCGATCAGCGTACGCGACTATCGCACTCGAGAGTTCGGGTATCAAAACCTGGGAGGACATGAAGGGCAAGACGGTGGCGACTGAGGGTGCCGGTGCCATGACGGCTATGTGGCCGCTCGCGCTCGAACGCAGTGGCCTCAAACAGGATGACGTCAACGTCGTCCACGCCACCGGCGAATCGAAGATTCCAGGTCTGCTGGCCGACCGCTGGGATGCGAACCTCGCGCTCTACGTCTCCGACGAGCCGGCGCTGATGGCGCTCGGTGAGAAGGCGAACATCCTCAAATGGTCTGACGTCGGCATCGACCTCTACGGCAATGGCATCGTGGTCTCGGATGAGGCCCTGAAGAATGATCCCGAGCGTGTTGAGCGCTTCAACCGCGCTATGCAGAAGGGCTTTCTCTGGGCCTGCGACCACCCGGATCAGACTGCAGAGGACTTCACGAAGGAAGTTCAAGGGTACGAACCGGAGACCGTGACCTATGCGCTCAAGTCGCAATGCGAATTGAACTGGGCCACCGGAAAGTCAGACGACCAGTTCGGTGTGATGACCGACGATGGAGTTGGACAGATGCTGAGCGTGGCTACCGACTTCCTCGGTCTCGAGAATTCGACCGATCTCACCGTCGACGACATCTATACGAACGACTACATCGACCCGATTCGCCATGACGAAGACGTTGCGGCACCTACAAAGTGAATGGAGTACGACCATGACCACTGACTATGCGATCTCAGTCAACAACGTCGGCAAGACCTACACCTCTCGCGACGGGCAGGAGAACGTCGTCCTCAAGGGACTCGACTTCCACGTCAATCCGGGGGAGTTCGTCTCAATCGTCGGCCAGTCCGGCAGCGGAAAGACCACGCTGCTCAACACGATCTCGGGTCTGCAGGAAGCCTCTGAAGGCGAAATCCTCATCCGCGGACGCGAGATCAGCGCCGCTCTCAAGGACATCGGAATGGTGTTCCAGAGCCCGGTTCTCCTGCCCTGGCGGAATAATCTCGACAATGTCCTCCTGCCCTTGGAATTTCGTGACGCTGTCACATCGGAATCCAAGGACCACGCCATGGAGCTGCTGCACATGGTCGGACTCGGCGAGAAGGCGACTCGGTACTCCTACGAACTCAGCGGCGGAATGCAACAGCGCGTCGCCATCTGCCGCGCGTTGGTTTCACGTCCGGAAATCCTCCTCATGGATGAGCCATTCGGCGCGCTCGACGCGATGACACGCGATTCGATGAACTTCGAGATCCAACGGATCTGGCGTCGCACGGGCTGCAGTGTCCTCTTCGTCACTCACAGCATTTCCGAAGCTGTATGGCTGGCAGATCGAGTCGTCGTCGTCGGCGATCGTCCGGGCCGGATCGTCGCCGACGTCAAAGTGGACATCGAACGTCCCCGCGCGAAAGAGCACAAATTCTCAGAGAACTTCGCCAGCTACGTGGCGGAGATCGAATCCCACATCGGCGTCACCGCCGGGATCAGCTGAGCGGTCCGATCGTCCGGCCCGACCAACACAAGACAGGGATGGCCGGCAGGGCACCTTCGGCCCAAGGCACACCGGTAGAGGCGAACACGTCTCAAGGAAGATATGGAGTTGAAAACGCAGTGATCAAACTGACAACCGACAAGACGCGTCTGGCAGATTCGTTCGGACTAGATGCCCAGAAGAGCCTTCTGTTCTCTGCGATTCGCCTAGATTCGAGCCCCCTGGTTGCACCGCTCATCGCCGACACGACCGACGGTGAAGTGCTGCTTGTTCGCCAGCAGGAGCAGGGCAACGCCCTGTCCGCCGGGGTGCCGAAGGAGCGGATGAGATTCTATGCGCCGTGGGTGACGATCGATCCCCGAATTGTTGCCGATACACCGGCCTCAGCATCACTGGCGACATTGGTTGAGGAGCTCGCAGAAGGGGAACAGGTCGGTCTTGACTCCGGTGTCGTCATGAAGCACTACTCGACGCTGTCGAAGAGCCTCGACGTCGTCGCCGACAAGCAGCCGACGACTCCGGTTGTTGCCTATGAGATCGACACCGCAGCGGTTCTTGAGCGCTTCTCTCGCTGGCGTGAGCTCGGAGCGGAGACTGCGACGCGGCTCATCGCTGATGTTGAACACCTTGACGGACTGAGCAAGGAGATCCAGTCGCAGACCGATACGCGCTATTCGGCTCTGCAGTCGATGGCCAAGGACCGAGGGCTCGACGCCGTCGTCATCTCCGCTCCGCCGAACTTCAGCGAGGTCGTCGGAACTCAGCAGAGCGAAGGTCAACTGGCGGTTTGGTCCAGTCAGGACGAGAAGCTCTATGTTCTCGCTCCGGAGACCGCGCACGGTGTGTCCGGCACTCCGATCGGCCGCTTCGCAGGATTCGGTGCGGCAGCTGTGGCACTGGCCCATGGTAACCAGATCGGCGTTGAGGAGGAGTGGATTGCAACCGGTCTGGCGCTCGAACTCGAGGCCGAAGGCGCCGTCCTCAACGAGCTGTCGACCGCTCTCGGTCACTGGCGCGACGTTCGCGACCACGAAGACCTCGGGTTTCAGATCGTCGCTGCCAGGTGCAGCGTCTTCGCCATCGAAGAGGCTCTGAAATGGGCAGAGGAATCCTTGGCGGCGGGGCTTGAGTTCACCGAGCTCGACATCTACGCGCGCTACGTGGATAAAATCGTCGAATTTCGCACGGAGAACGTGATTCCCTTTGCGGTCGAACCGTACTTCACCAACTTGCACTCCTCGAACAGGATGCTGTTCCCCGGGCCTCCCGTCGACTTCCCGATCAACGATGACACGAAGTGCATCCAACTCGACGCTGGTGTGCGAATCACCTTCGACGGGATCACTGTGGCGACCTCCGACATGGCACGGTCGCTTCCGCGCACCGACGGCGCCAAAGAAGCGTATGAGTTCTTCTTCGACGTGGTCCGTGAGGGAATCATCGGCCAACTGCGCCCCGGAGTCGTGTGCGAAGACGTCCACGCAGGTACTTTGGACTACTTGGCACCCCACCTCGGTAGGATGATCGAGATCGGCATGCTTGGTGAAGAAGTGGATTTCAACACGGAATACCGCAAGCGCAATGTCGGGCACCTCATGGGCAAGCAGGAGTCATTCGCCAACGAGCTGCGTCCCGGCTACAAGCATGTCTTGGATGTCGGGTCCTTCGGCGCAGCGGAGATTCCTTGGCGGTACGGCAATGTGGCGATCGGCACCGAGGACCTTTGGTACATCGGGGCGGACCGGACCTATATCCTCTCAAAGCGCTGAGACAGGATCTCTCCACTTCGATGCGTCTCACGCAGTACGCCCGACTCCTTGCAAGTTGAACGGGGCGGACATTCTCACAAGGGAGTGTCCGCCCCGTTGCGTAGCTTTAGGGCAGCAGAAACGTGAGATGGAGCTGTCTGCTGGCCAGCAGGGAATTGAAAAGCGGTCCGGTCGTTGAATCGACCGGACCGCTCTGCGTTTTCGCTGTCAGCTTCCCAGCTGATCAGTTGGGGCGGAGTTCACCTGGACTCTTGAGCTTGATCACTGCTTCGATCTCAACCGGTGAGTTCGCAGGCAGGCGCGGGACTCCGAGAGCAGTGCGTGCATGACGACCGGCGTCTCCCAGAGCATCGACAAGGAGTTTGGAAGCTCCTTCAGCGACGATGGGGTGCTTGCTGAAGTCTGCTGGACTGGCCACATAGACGTTGAGTTTGGCGATGCTCTCGACATTGTCCAGACCGAGGTTCGTCTCCAGCTGGGCAATGAGATTCACCGCGCACAGCTGAGCTGCCGCAATTCCGTCCTCTATGCTTAGGTCTTCACCGATGACTCCCTGGACGGGTACTTCTCCGTCGCCTTTGGCGATCTGCCCGGATACGAAGGCCAACTCGCCGGCGACGGTCACCGTCTTGTAGCTGTAGCTGGCAGGATTGGCTAAGGGAAGGTCGAATCCGAGTTTCTTGAGACGGTGGCGCACGCTGGCAACGAAGGATTTCGCCGAGGCGGCCGCGTCGGTTGCGTCCGAGGCGCCGCCACGTTCTGCCGCAGAGTATCGACCATCGAGCACCCGGGCCACTGCCCAAGGATTGGCCTCTTGGAGAACCGGATGAAGAATGGCCTGCGGGACGTTCTGGTAGGCGACCGGGCGGAGGAAGCGGTCGATCGCGGTTGCACCCACCGAGGTGGTCTGGGGAGCCGACGTCGCTGGAAATGGTCCACCGTGGATCATCGCGTGACCGACGTCGACTCCGGTCGGCCAACCGTTGACAATGATCCGGCCGACGGTGAGTTCCAGCGCGTGCACTAGCGCGTCTGCCACTTCGGTGTCCTGTTCACCCATCTGCAGTGTCGCAGTCAGCTGTCCTTCGAGCTCTGCCACGGCAGGCACCAGCTCATTGGTCGAGTCGTAGCGCACGACGATGGCTGCAGACCCGAAGACCTCGTTCTGCAGCTCCTTATTCGATGCGAAGTCCCGGATTGAGGTCGTGAACACACGGGGTCCGGGCGCATTGAACGTCTCTCCATCCGACCCCTGTGCCAGAGATGAGACTCCCGGCTGTGCTGAAAGCTGGTCGACTCCGCTCTGCCAGGCTGCGGCTATGGAGGGGGTGAGCATCGTTTGGCCCTTCGACGAGTTGAATTCCTCTGCGATGCGAGCCGTCAGAGCGTCTCCGCGGTCGCCGTTGGGAACGAAGAGAATTCCAGGGGAGGTGCACAACTGACCGGAGGAACCGGTCACTGCGCCGAAAAAGCCCTGGGCCACCTCGGCGACGTCACCGGCAATGGCCCCCGGCAGGACGAACACGGGATTGATTGAACTCATCTCGGCATAGACGGGGATCGGTGTGGGGCGAGCCGCAGCGGCGGCCGACAACGCCACTCCGGCCGTCCTGGAACCGGTGAATCCGACGGCCGTGATTCGCCGGTCCGTGGCAAGCTGCTGCCCGACCTCGGCGCCAGACCCATAGACGAGTGAAAAGACACCCGGGTGGAGTCCGCTGTCGCGGACGGCACGCGTGATGGCGGCACCGACCAGTTCGTTGGTCCCGGGATGGGCATTATGGGCCTTGACGATGACTGGGCATCCAGCAGCAAGTGCCGAAGCGGTGTCACCGCCTGCCGTCGAGAAAGCGAGGGGAAAGTTGCTCGCGCCGAAGACAGCGACGGGCCCCAGAGGAACCTTGCGCTGACGAATATCGGGGCGCGGCAACGGTGCTCGGTCAGGGAGCGCGGGATCAATGCGCGCTCCGTGGGCGTCACCGAGCCGGACGACCGATGCGAACAGGCGCAGCTGGTTGGAGGTTCTGGTGATCTCGCCATTCAGGCGCCCCGCAGGAAGTCCGGTCTCCAGTGCGGCCCGATCGACGATGCGCTGCGCGTCGGACTCGATGTTGGCTGCGATGCTCTCGAGAAAGGCTGCGCGGATCTCCGGCGAAGTGCCGCGGTACGAAGGGAAGGCGTCGTGGGCTTCGGCGATGGCTGCGGATACCTGCTCCTCGGTGAGCAGCGTGTATTCGGGAGCCAAGGTCTCGCCCGTCGCAGGATTGATTGCGCGGCTGGTTTCCCCCTTTCCCGGCGTTTTGGTGCCGGCGACAATTGATGTGCCGGAAAGTGATGTGTGGACGTCCGCGTCGGTCGTCGCGGTAGTGAGCTGTGTCGTCATGAGTGACCTCTGTTCCTGATAGCGATTTCGGCGCCGACCGGCTCAAGCCGATCGGCGCCGATCTGTGGGTGTGGTTGTCTCAGCCGTGGATGCGTGGCGTCCTGACCGTTCAGGCGACCGCGGACGCGGTTCGGTCGAGGCGGATGCCCGCAGCGGACATAACTTGTTCGAGATCCTGCAGGTCTGCCTCGGTGAGGTTCTGCAAGGGTGGCCGGACCGGCCCGCAGTCGCGGCCGATGACTTTGAGGCCGCCCTTGACGATAGAGACGCCGTAGCCGGCAACTCGTTCGCGGATCTTCGAGTAGGGCAGGACGAAGGAATTGAGCTTCTCTGTCACTGCGGCGCGGTTCTGTTTGCGTACTGAATCGTAGAAGTCGAGGGCGAACTCGGGTGCGAAGTTGAACATGGCGGATGAGTAGGTGCTCATTCCCAATTGCAGCAGCGGCAGTGCATAGACTTCTGCGGTCGGAAGTCCGCCGAGGTAGAAGAGGCGGTCGCCGGTGCGAGCGTAGACCTTCGTCAGCTGCTCGATGTCGCCGAGCGCGTCCTTGAAGCCGATGAAATTCTCATGGGTGTCGGCGAGGCGCTCAACGGTCTCGGGCGAGTAGACCGCATTTGCACGGTTGTAGACGATGACGCCGATCTTCGTAGCTTCGCAGATGGCGGACACGTGCTCGAAGAGGCCGTCTTGGCCGCATTCAGTGAGGTAGGGAGGAAGGACGAGGAGACCCTCTGCTCCGGCCTCCTCGGCGTCGATCGCATTCTGAACGGCGTGTGCAGTCGCACCCCCTGCCGAAGCAAGGACCGGCACCTCAGCTCGTGAGTTCGCAACGGCCAAGCTCACGACCTGTTTCGCTTCCGGGGGAGTGAGGCTGAATCCCTCGCCGGTTCCGCCAGCGGCGAAGAGTCCGGCGACGTCGAAGCTCGACTGCCAAGCGATGTGGTCGGAATAGGCGTTGGCGTCGAGGGACAGGTCTTCGTTGAATGCTGTCGCAGGGAAGGAGAGGAGTCCGTCCTTGAGGTGGTCGGCGAGTTCTTGAGGTTGGTAATTGGCCACGGAATGACGTCCTTGTTAGTCGGGATAGTGATCCCACTGTAGGAACGAGGAATAATTCCTGTCCAAGATTATTTATATATGCATTGATGCTCGGAAGGTATTGTGTTCACTTTCTGCGAATCAAAGTGAGGACTTCCTTGAGCGCCGGGTTGCGGGACTCCGGGTTCCAGATCGCATGAAGTTCGACGACATCGCGTGGAGCGTCGTGGAGCGGGACATAGGTGACACCGTCGACGCCGAGGTGAGCAGCTGATTCCGAGACGACGGCAATGCCGCGACCGGCAGCGACGAGATTGACGATGGTTAGGATCTGGCTCAGCGAGTGAGCCACCTCATTGGCTTCGACATCGATGTAGCGAACGGTGAGATCGTAGAAGTATCGAGCCTTCGTGGCATCGTGCATGAGCAGTCGCTGACCGGAGATCTCCTTTGTGCCCACAGAGTCACGTGCGGCGAACGCATGGTCCGACGGAACTGCCAGTACGAGCTGCTCAGACAGGACCAGGGTCGCGTCGATGGTCTCGGGGATGCGGCCCACTCGCCCCAGGCCGATGTCGATCTTGCCCTCAGACAAGGCCTTGATCTGTTCTGCCGTCACCATCTCGGCGATCTCGACGCTTATGCCCGGCAGCTGTTCTGCCAGGGTCGAGACGAGACCGCCAAGGACGCCGAACGTCGAGACCGCAGTGCACCCGATGGTGATCTGACCCCAGGAGCCCTCGGCGATCTTCTGTGCTCGCCGAGGGGCACGCTCGACGGATGCGAGGAGACCGTATGCCTCAGCGAGGAAGGCCTCACCTGCCGGCGTCAGTGTGACGGTGCGATTGTTGCGTTCGAAGAGGTGGACACCGATCGATTTCTCCAGCTTCTGGATCTGCCGGCTCAGCGGTGGCTGGGTCATATTCAGCTCTTCAGCGGCGCGTCCGAAGTGAAGGTTTTCGGCCACCGCGATGAAGCCGGTGATCTGTGCCAAGGTGAACTGCATCGCTCGCTCGTTTTCTTCCGGGGCCACGGCCTGTGCTGTTCAGCAGTGTATCGGGCGTGGGGCACCACGATTTCAGTTGTCAGCAACACCTTCCGTGCTACCCGACGGCGGCCCAGCAACCTCGCGCGAGGTTGCTGGGCCGCCGTCACGTAGCAATTAGGGAGACTATTGTGCGGAGGGCCCTTGTCGGGCGCGCGAACTCCTGCGGCAGATCCGTCAACGGGATCGGGCCGCCTAGGATGTCCTTCCACGGCAGAGCGGCACCGTCGGCTGCCAGGAACTCCACGGCCTCGGCCAAGTGGTGGGGTTCGAAATTGTGGACTCCGGTGATCGTGCGCCATCCGCGCACCATCTGCTCGGGATCGATCGACACCTGCGGCCCCGGGGTCACGCTGCCGGCGAGCACCACGGTCCCGCTGATGCCGAGTGAGTCGATGCACGAGCGCACCCCCGCCTCGGCGCCCGAGAGCTCGAGCGCGACATCGACATCAGCGAGCTCCACGCCCGGCTCAACCGACCGAGCAGCCCCCGCCCGTTCGGCCAGAGAGCGACGGTCCGGATGCGGATCGGCGGCGATGACCTCGGCGGCACCGCGAGACAGGGCGGCCCCGACCGCGGTGAGCCCGAGCATCCCGATGCCGTTGACGAAGACACGGCGTCCCCGCAGGTCACCGGCGGCTTCACACATCGCCATGACGGTGGCCACGGCACATCCCGCAGTCGCCGCCACCCCGTCGGGCAGGGAATCCGGCACCGGGACCATGGCCACGCCGGCCGGCAGATGGATATGGCTCGCGTAGGTGCCCGACAGCGCCCAGTCCGACTCACCCGATTCGTGGCCGACCTTGCGCACCGAGGTGCATTTCGCACTCAGCCCGCGTCGACAGTTCCGGCACTGACCGCACACCGAGGTGACCGAGAAGACCACGCGAGTGCCGACGGGCACATCCCCGCGCGTGTCCTCAACGATGCCGACACCTTCGTGGCCGAGCACCGAAGGGCACGCCCCCGGACGACGTCCGCTGACGGTGTGCCGGTCGGATCCGCACACCGTGGCCGCGGTCAGTCGGATGAGGCTCTCGCCCGGTGCCAGGTGCGGCCGGTCGAACTCGCGGAGCTCGAAATCGGCACCGCCGGTCCACACCTGGGCAAACGGCTGAGCGGTCGCGCGGCCACGATCGGCCGCCTCGGTGCCTTTCATCGTCGAATGAGCCTGAACCGTCACTTTGCGTTCACTGCAGCTTCCTGCTCGGCGAGCACCGCGGGCAGGTCCGCCACGGAATCGAGGACGAGGTGCGCGCCCTCGGCCGCGAAATCCTCCCGGCTCAGGTGCCCGGTGAGCACGCCCACGGCGGTGACTTCGGCGCCCAGTGCCGATTCAATATCCGCCGAGGTGTCTCCCACGCTGACGACGGCAGCGCGGTCGGTCACCCCGACGGTCTCCATGACCTTGTTGATCATGTCCGGTGCCGGACGCCCGGCGGGCACCTCGTCGCCGGTGACCGAGACGTCGAAAGTCTGGCCCGGTGCCCACCCCATGGTGGAGAAGATGAGATCGGCGATCTCACGGGAGAACCCGGTGGTCAATCCCACCTTGATCCCGCGCTCCCGCAGAGTCGACAGGGCCTCCTCGATTCCGGGCAGCGGCCGTGGCGGATTTTTGGTGTAGGTTTCGCGCAGCTCGGCACGGAACCACTGCCAGGCCCGCTCGTGGACCTCCTCGGTGACCTCGACCCCGCCGAGGCGGAGCAGATTCTCGATCGCCCAGTGCTTCTCCGTGCCCATCCACTTCTGGAAGACCTGATCGGAGTAGTCCGCGCCCTCGCGTTCGGTGGCCTCGCGCAGCACGCGGTAGACCTCGTCACGTTCGTCGATGGTGGTTCCGGCCATGTCGAAGACGGCAAGTTGTCTCATGTCGATTCTCTTTCTCTTGCGGTGGTGCCCACGCGAGTTCGTGGGCTCTGCTTCGCCCGCTTGGTCGGCGGACGGAAATCTCGGCGGGCGGGTGGACTTGATTGCGCAGGCTCAGCGCACGGCTCGGCGCAGCCACATGGACAGGGCTTCGACTGCGAGGACGACGGCGACCATGAGGATGAGCACCATCGTCACGACATCGAACTGGTTGACCCGCGAGGCGTTGAGCAGCAGGAATCCGATTCCTCCGGCGCCGACGACGCCGAGCAGCGTGGCCGAGCGGATGTTCGTATCGAGCAGGTACATGATGTGGGCGACGAACGCCGGTGCCGCCTGCCGCAGGGTGGCCGAGAAGAACACCTGCGCCTCGCCGGCTCCGGTGGCCCGCACCGCCTCCTGGACCTGGAGGTCCGTCTCCTCGATGGAGTCGGCGATGAGCTTCGAGAGCAGGCCGATCGCACCGATGGACAGGGCCAGGGTTCCGGCCACCTCGCCGAGTCCGGAGATGACGACGAAGATGATCGCGAGGATGAGTTCGGGAATGCCGCGGACGACGACGATGAGGACCCGGAACGCCTGGTGCACGGCCCGGTTCGCCACGACGTTGCGGGCGGCGAGGACGCCGATGGGCACCGCGAGGATCGCCCCGATGAACGTCGCCGCCAGCGAGATCTGAATGGTGACGAGCAGCTGCTCGACGAGGTTGGTAAGCGTCCCGCCGGTCGACGGCGGGAAGAACAGGCTCACGGTCTGCGGCAGGTCGAGCAGACCCGCGGCCAGTGCCGACCATGACACGTCCACCCGCCACAGGGCGGCGATCGTGAGGACGATGAGCACCGCCGCCGAGGCGAAACGACGGAACCGTGCCACGCTCCACGGCGGGGTGAGGTCGAGGTCCCCGACCCCGGTGACCCGGCCCCGGTTGACCATCCGGTCGACCCAGGTGCCGCCGGTGATCGTCGCCCCCGTCGAGGCCATGAGCGCGGCCCGGATGGATCCGGAGACGAGCTCGATGACGATGCACAGGATGAGCACGATGACCGCCAGCGCCATTCCGCGCTGGTAGTCCAGGGTGCGCAGCGAGTCCGCGATGGCCAGACCGATTCCGCCGACGCCGACGTAGCCGAGCAGCACCGAGGTGCGCAGGTTGATGTCGAACCGGTGCAGGGCAGTGGCGATGAGCTGCGGCATGAGCGACTGCGGGATCGCGGTGAGGATCTGCTGGGAGCGGCTGCCGCCGAGAGCTTCGATCGATTCGCGGGGCCCATCGTCGAGCTCTTCGATGGCATCGGCGTAGAGCTTGCCGATCATCCCCACCGAATGGATGCCCATGGCGATGATGCCGGCCGTGGCTCCGAGTCCGATCATCCGCAGGAACACGATGGCGAGCACGAGGTCGGGAATCGCCCTGGCCAGCACGATGAGGGCCCGTGCCGTCCACTGCGAACCGCGACCCATCCGGGTGGGGTGAGCCGCGAAGAGGGCGACGGGGATCGAGAGTACGACGGAGAGCAGAGTCGCCAAGAATACGATCGCCAGAGTCTCGACGACAAGCGAGACGGTCTCACCGAAAGCCGGGAAGTCGAGTGGGACGATGCGGGAGAAGAACCCCACGGCATTGTCGAACGACGAGGCGATCGTGGCGATGTCGATGCCCAGTGACCACACCGACCAGGCACCGGCAGCGGCGAGGCCGATGAGCACGATGACGGCCACCGTGGAGTTCCCCGACGGACGGGGACGCTGCGGTTCGACGACGGCGGGAGCCTCACGGTCGAGTACGAGACTCATCGGGTGGCTCCCACCCGGGCGGCCGCCTCTGCGCGGGACTTCGCGGTCTGCGATCCGACGATGGTCGCATCGGCACGGTCGCCCGCCTCGGCGGCGGTGTCCATTCCGGATACGCTCGAGTAGATCTGGGAGGCCTCCTCGGCGCTGAGCCCGGCGGTCTTGCGGTCGAGGACGACCCGGCCGGTGCGCAGACCGATGATCCGGTCGGCGAAATCGATGGCCAGCTGCACCTGGTGCAGGGAGGCGATGACGGTCAGGTCGTCCTCGGCCGAGATCTGCCGCAGCAGGTCGATGACGTCGCGGGCCGATACCGGGTCGAGGGAGGCGACCGGCTCATCGGCGAGCAGCACCGTCGGGTGCTGCATGAGTGCGCGGGCGATCGCGACCCGCTGCTGCTGACCGCCGGAGAGCGTGTCGGCGCGCTGGTAGGCACGGTCGGCGAGACCGACGCGGTCGAGTTTCTCGAGGGCTTCGCGACGGATGGCCTTCGGGTACATCATCAGGGTGATGCGCGGTCCGCGCAGCGATCCGAGCGCGCCAGCGCAGACGTTCTCGAGCACGGACATCGGTCCGACGAGGTTGAAGGACTGGAAGATGACGCCGATGTCGCGGCGCACGGCCTTCAGCTCGGAGCGGCGCAGCCGGTCCATATCCTGGCTGAGGACCCGCACCCTCCCCGAGGTGGGACTGTGCAGTCCGTTGATATGGCGTAAGAGGGTGGATTTGCCGGAGCCGGAGAGACCGAGGAGGACGCTGATCCCGCCGGTGCGGAACCCGAGGTTGACGTCGTCGAGGCCGAGCACTCCGCCGCCGAAGTCCTTCGTGACATGATCGAGCTGGACGGAATAGATGGAGTCGATCTCCGTCTGGAGCTCAGGCGTCGTCGGGTTGGAAGTGGGGTGAGGGTGTGTCATGGTCATCCTTCTCAGCCGACGTTCTTGCAGGCGTCGGCCTGGGTGGCGTCGCAGATGTCGCGGATCGAATCGAAGTCTGCGTCGGAGACTTCCTTGTAGCCGTAGGTGATCTCTTCGGGCAGAACGCAGTCGTCCTCGGAATCGCAGATTCCGGCCTCGACCATGGCCGGGACGTTGGCCTTCTCGCGCAGGATGTTGGTGATTTTCGCGGCCGTATCGGCGTCGAGGGAGTCGTTGTTCACCGCGATCGGGTCCTCGGTGATCGAGTCGGACTCCCAGACGGGTTCGAGGCTGCCCTTGTCGACCTGGCCGGACTTCTCGAGGGTGGTGAGCATGGCATCGTGGGCGAACGCGGCATCGCAGTCACCGGAATTCAGAGACAGGAGTGAGGCGTCGTGCCCGCCGGAGAGCACCGGTTCGAGGTCCTTGTCCATGTCGATGCCGTCGTCCTGCAGACCCTTCATCGGCACGAGGTAGCCGGAGGTCGAGGCCTTGTCGACGAAGCAGACCTTCTTGCCCTTGAGGTCCTTGAGGCTCGTGACGTCCGAGCCCTTCTTCACATAGGCCAGCGACGTATAGGCCGGATCCTTGGCCTTGTCGTTCGTCGGTGCTGCGGCGGGTTCGATGTCGATGCCCGAGTCCTTCGCGATGACATAGGCGAAGGGGCCGAAGGAGGCGGCATCGATCTGGCCGGCGCGCATGCCTTCGATGACGGCGGCGTAGTCCGAGGCGTTCTGGAATTCGACCTTCTGGCCGGTCTCCTCCTCGAGCAGCTTCGTGACGTTCTCGAAGGAAGACTCGAGCGTCGAGGAGGATTCGGCGGGGACGGCGGCGAAGGTGATCGTGTCGTCGCCGGATCCTCCGGAGCTGCCGCACGCGGCGAGCAGGGGCAGGGCGAGGAGGCCGGCGGTGATCGTGCGGACCGCCTTGGAGCGGAGGAAGGAGGTCATGGTGGGGTTGCCTTTCGAAGAGCAGGTTGCGATACGGGAGTGATCGTTCGCATTCATCCTGTCGAGCCCATCAACGAATGTCTATACAAGTTTGGGCAGTTCACCGACTGGACATGACAACTTCACGGTCGGTTCGGAGTTACCCCGACGTATCGTGGCGACGGTCACTGAAACGGTCGGGCGGGTCCGAGCCGGGCGACGCATCTCTGGGGGCATCGAGCCGGCCCCAGTCGTCGAGCCGGCCCCAGTTGTCGAACCGGCCCCGAGGCGGTCGCGTGGATGGGCGCGACCACCTCGGGGCCGGATGGACTTGATGGTGTCAGGGCGAGGAGGGGGAGTTGCCTCAGATGTCAGCGGTGCCGCCGGAGAGGATGAGATCGGCGATGCCGAACGACAGGGTCATGCCGATCCCCGAGGCGACGACGGCGACGGTCGTGCGCTCGTCCGGGCGTTCGAGGACGAGGTTCGTCGTCGGGCTGTCGGCGTACATGCCCAGCCACCGCTGCAGCACGGTGGGGCGTTCGATCCCGAGCATCGAGGCGGCTCGATCGAGCAGAAGGGCGCCGATGCTCTCATCGATGAAGGGATCCGGACTGAGGTCGTAGGCGTGCGAATCGCCGATGAGCAGGCCCTGCGGAATGTCGGTGACCATGAGGTTCGCGATGCAGCCGCGCAGCTCGGGTTCCCGTTCGTCGAGGTCGTGGCGCAGCGTCTCGGCGCCGGGCATGGCGGCGAACCCGTCGTAGCGGGCCAGCGACGTGCCGGTGAGCATCGCGAAGCCTGTCGGAATGTGCTGCGGGGCTTCGATGAGCGACATCACGAGCGAGCAGATGCGGATCTCGTGGGCGTCGGCGATCTCGGGGAAGAGGCTTGTCAGCTGATAGCCCGGACAGACGACGACCTGCTCGGCATGGAAGTCCCCGCGCGTCGTCGACACGGTGCCGTCGGCCACCGAGGTGACCTGCGTGTTCCACGTGAACTCCACGCCCTGGCGGGCCAGCCATGCGGCGATCGTGGGGGCTGCCCGGCGGGGGTCGACGCGCATGTCCAGGGGCAGATGGGCCCCGCCGACGGCCGCGAGTCCGGGGTTGCCGACCGCCTCGGCGATCGTGTCCGGGTCGAGCAGCCGTGCCTGCTCGGGGCCGCGATGAGCGGCGAACTGTTCGAGGACGGTGAGCTCGGTCTCGGTCATCGCGGGGATGAAGGTTCCTGTCTCGGCAGCCCAGAGCCCGGTAGCGGCCGCGGCATCGAGCCAGCCCTCGCGGGCCTTCGCGGCGATCGGCTGTGCGGAATCGGACTGGCCGGTGAAGCAGGCGTGCCCGAAGTTCTGGATGGACGAGCCCACGGGGCGGTCGGAGCGGTCGATGATGTGGACGCTGCGCCCCTGTCGGTGGGCGAGGAATGCGGTGGCCAGGCCGAGGATGCCCGAGCCGGTGATGATGAGATCTGTTGTCGGCATTCCCTCATATTCGTGCGGATGTGCCGTAAGATGAAGATATGTATGTACAAGTTTGATGTCTGTTCACCTGAATGTGACATTCGGACTCCGTTGAGCCATTGCGAGTTCACCGAGACAGCACCGCCGCGACCATGGGCTGCTGTTCTCTGAGCCGCCGCAGGGACATCGTCGAAGGAGAAGTGAGGTCATGACCACCGGCCCGAGGCACCGCACGCGTCAGCAGCATGACGAGATCGCGCACTATCTGCGCACGGCGATCCGTGAAGGTTCGTTCCAGCCCGGCGATGAGCTGCCCTCCGAGGCAGAGCTGACACGGAAGTTCGCAAGCTCCCGCGGACCCGTGCGGCAGGCGATGTCCGCTCTGCGCGGGGAGGGGCTGATCTCCTCGGGGCGGGGGAGGCGCACGGTCGTGCTCGACAACGTCCTCACCCAGTCCTTCGACGACGTCATCTCCTTCTCTCAGTGGTGTCACGCCTCGGACATCGTGCCCGGCCAGGTCACGCAGCGCGTGGCACGGGAGCCGGCGGAAAAGTCGCTTGCAGCGAGCCTGCGGATCGAAGAGGGCGATCCGATCGTCTCGGTGTTCCGGCTGCGGCTCATGGACGACGCTCCGGCCATGGTCGAGAGGCTGAATTACCCATTCGAGTTCGGTCGGCACGTGTTGGCCTTCGACACGGATTCCGGGTCGATCTATCAGGAGCTCATCGACCAGGGAGTCGACATCAACCGGGCGTCGCGGACCATCGACGCGGTGGGTGCGAACGACGACGACGCCAAGCTCCTCGATGTCCCCGTGGGCACCCCGCTGCTGCGGGTGCGTCGGCGGGCGTTCACGACTGCCGGTGATGTCATCGAATCCTCCGATGATCGGTACCTGCCGTGGAAGGCGAGCTTCACGATGAACTCCACCCGCGGAAACCCGAGCTCCATGTCCCTCATCTCCGGCGACTGAAAAGCCTTATTGCTACCCGACGGCGGCCCAGCAACCTCGCGCGAGGTATCTGTGCCGCCGTCGGGTAGCAATAAGGGGCGAGTACAGTGACAGACACCGACCTCGAGAGGACTGAGCATGACCACAGAGACAGTGACACAGCAGGCCACCTCGCCCGAAGCCACCCCATCCTCCACCCCCACCGGCACCGACCACACCGAACACGTCGACCTCCTCGTCATCGGCTGGGGCAAGGGCGGCAAGACGCTGGCCGGGACCATGGCTCGCGCCGGCAAGAAGGTCGCCGTCGTCGAACAGTCGGAGATGATGATCGGCGGCTCCTGCATCAACATCGCCTGCATCCCCACGAAGATCCTCGTCCACGACGCCGAGAACAAACGCGCCGATGACGACACCGACAAATACTTTGCCAAGGCCGTCAAACGCCGCGACACCCTGACCGGTGCGATGCGGAAGAAGAACCATTCGATGCTCGCCGACCTCGACTCGGTGCTGCTGGTCAACGGCCGCGCCGAGTTCACCGGCGAACGCGAAGTCCGTGTCACCGGCGGCGCCGACACCATGACGATCACCGCCGACACCGTCGTTGTCAACACCGGATCCGTCGCCAACATCCCACCCATCGACGGCGCGCAGCTCGGCGGCCGCATCCACGACTCCGAATCCCTGCAGCACGTCGACCCGTTCCCGAATCGCCTCGTCATCGTCGGCGGAGGCTACATCGGACTTGAATTCGGATCGATGTTCGCCCACTTCGGTTCGCAGGTCACCGTCCTTGACCGCGGACCCCGCCCGCTCGCGAACGAAGACGACGACGTCGCCGAGGTCGTCGCCGAGGCCCTCGTCGACGACGGCGTCACCATCGTCAACGGCGCCTCCGTGACCGCAGTCAACGACGGCGCCGAGGCCGCGACCGTGACCTATGAGGTTGGCGGTGAGGCGCAGACCATCGACGCCGAGGCGGTCCTGCTGGCCGTCGGACGCAAGCCCGCCACCGCCGACCTCGGACTTGAGAAGGCCGGCATCGAGACTGACGAACGCGGGTTCATCGTCACCGATGAGTACCTGCGCACCTCCGCCGAGGGTGTGTACGCGTTCGGCGACGTCAACGGCGGCCCGATGTTCACCTACATCTCGCTCGACGACAACCGGATCCTCGCCGATCAGCTCCTCGGCGAGGGCAAACGGTCGACGAAGGACCGCGGATCCGTGCCGTACACGATGTTCCTCACCCCGCCCGTCGCCCGCGTCGGCCTCACCGAGAAGGCCGCCCGCGAAGAGGGTTATGAGATCAAGGTCGGTGCGAAGCTCCAGGCCGATATCGCCGCGGCTCCGCGGGCGAAGATCGAAGGCGACCCCCGCGGAATCGTCAAGTTCGTCGTCGACGCGACAACCGACCACGTCCTCGGCGCGGCACTCGTCCACGTGCACTCGCAGGAGGTCATCAACACCGTGGCGCTCGCCATGCGCCACGATGTGACCGCGACCGAGCTGCGCGACACGATCTACACCCACCCCTCGGCCACCGAGGCGCTCAACGAGGTGCTCGGCACCCTCGAGTGAGCTGACTGCTCAGCTCAGGCAGAGAGCAAGCACGCAGGCGGGCACGAGGACGATGATGAGGAGAAGTCCGAGCCGGGCGTAGCGACGCCAGGAGATCTCCACGTCGAGACTCGTCAACTGCTGATGCCACAGCAGAGTCGCCAGGGACGCCCACGGTGAGATCAGCGGGGCCAGGTTGACCCCGATGAGCAGGGCGGCCATGCGCAACGGGGACTCGGCGATTGGGGTGAGGGCGAGGAACGCCGGCAGATTGTTCACCGCATTCGCACCCAAGGCGCCGACCGCCGCCACCTGCAGCAAGCTGCCGAGGTCCTTACCGGTGCCGCTGGCCGAGGCCAACAGCGACCCGAGCCCGTGCACGTGGGCGGCCTCGACGAGGACGAAGAGGCTCGTCGCGAACACCAGAGTCCGCCACGGCACAATGTCGAAGCTCAGCTCACCGCGATTGCGGATCGCGAAGGCGATGAGCAGCACCACGGCGCCCCCACCGGCAACGATAGCGACCGGGATTCCGGACACGAGCAGCGGCACGAGCAGGCCCACAACGATCATGGCGACGATGAGCAGGGGACGGTCGGCCACCTCGGCGGGGGTGTCGAGCCGGTACCGACCTCTCAGCGATCGGCGGTAGATGATCGAGAGCGCAGCGACGGTGATGAGCACCGCCGTCAGGGCCGGCACCCACAGGGCGGTGATGAAGTCACTCGGGTGCGGCCCGAAGGTGTCGGCGGCGATGAGGTTCGTCAGATTGGACACCGGGAGGAACAGGGAGGCCGTGTTCGCCAGCCACACGGTGGCCAGGGCGAAGGGCAGGAGCGACAGGCCGACTCGGCGAGCCAAGACAACGACGATCGGGGTGACGAGGACCGCCGTGGTGTCCAAGGACATGAACGCAGTGATGAGCACGGTCATGACGAGGACGAGAACCCACAGCATCGCCACACGTCCGCGACCCCACCGCGCGAGATGTCCGGCCAGAACCGTGAAGACCCCCGCGACGTTCGCCAGCTTCGCCACGATGGTCATCGTCAGGACGAACGCGAGCACCGGAACCGTGGTCGTCGACAGCTCGCCGATCTCAGCCCATGTCAGGCCTCCTGCGGCCACGACGAGGACAGCCGCGACCGCGAGGACCAGGGTCACCGCGCGGACCCCGTGCTGGCGCAGCCGGAGGGATGGCGTTTCACTCACAGAATGGACAGTACGCCGTGGGTGAGGCAATCCGCGTACCGAAGGTGTTCGGTTCTGCGGAGGTGAGGCAGGCAGTACCGTTGACTCATGGCGCATCCGCAGATGTTCGATGACGACGATCCGATGCTCGAGCGGGTCCGCGCGATCGCGCTGGGCCTGCCCGAGGCGGCCGAGAAGATCTCCCACGGCAGGCCGGCCTTCTTCACGAAGAAGATCTTCGCTCATTACAGCGGCACCGAGAAGCACGACTCGGGGGCGATGGTGCAGCACCCGCAGGCACTGCTCGTCCTGCTCGACCCCATGAACGCCGAGGCGGTGCTCGAGCAGCCGGGCAGCTTCATTCCCATGTACCTGGGGCCCTCCGGCTGGGTCGGCCTGGAAATCGCCGACCTCGATGACGGAGAGATCCGAGAACTGCTCGTCGATTCGTACCGGAACACCGCCTCGGCGAGGTTGATCAAGGCGCTCGACGCTCAGGAGTGAGCAACCGTTCGCCCCCACCTCCACTCAAACTCACGATGAACACCCTGGCCAGCGCAGCCTCGGCGGTCATAGGGTTGGGCCATGGCCAACTTCTCTGACTACACCACTCCAGCCTTCATCCCCACCATCGACCTCAACGACGGGCGTGCGATTCCGCAGCTCGGGCTCGGCATCTACGCGATGAAGGGCGAGGAGGGCATCGACGCGATCGATGCGGGCATCGACAACGGCTACCGCCTCCTCGATACCGCGGTGAACTACGAGAACGAGCGCGAGGTCGGTCAGGCCATCGTGAACAACGGCATCCCACGCGAGGAACTGTTCGTCACGAGCAAGATCCCCGGCCGCCACCACGGCTTCGACGAGGCGATCGCCAGTACCGAGGAATCGCTGGCCCGACTCGGCCTCGACTACCTCGACCTCCACCTCATCCACTGGCCCAACCCCAGCGTCGGCAAGTACGTCGAGACCTGGGAGGGCCTCATCGAGCTGCGCGATCGCGGGCTCGTGAAGTCCATCGGCGTCTCGAACTTCACCGCCGAAATGCTCACCGAACTGACCGAGAAGACCGGAGTCGCCCCGGCCGTCAACCAGGTCGAGCTGCACCCGTACTTCCCGCAGACCGAGCTCGTGGCGTTCCACAAGTCGATCGGCGTGCAGACCGAGAGCTGGTCCCCGCTCTACCGTGACCAGGGGCTGTTCGACGAAGCCCCCATCGCCGAGGCGGCCGCCGCCCATGGCGTGACCCCGGCCCAGGTGGTTCTGCGCTGGCATATCGAGATCGGGAGCATCCCGATCCCGAAATCGGCGAACTTCGACCGTCAACGCTCCAATGCCGATGTCTTCGAGTTCGAACTCACCCGCGCCGAGGTGGCGGCCATCTCCGGACTCGAGCGCGGCCGGATGAAGGGCCGGGATCCGCTCACCCACGAAGAGATGTGAGGCAGCACGGCAGTTGTTGACGCCGACTGCGGGGACAACGTGGAATTCCGACGGACGACCAGAGCCGACTTTCCGCTGCTCGCGCGATGGCTCAGTTCGCCCCGTATTGCGCGATTCTGGAACCACGAGACCACGTCGGAGGCGATCGAACGGGACTTCGGCGGCAGCATCGACGGCTCCGAACCGTCATTCGACTTCATCGTCGAGGACGCCGGGGTACCGGTCGGGTTCATCCAACGCAGTGCGATCTGGGATTATGCGGACGAGCAACGGGAACTCATCGCTCTGGCCGACGCACCGAGGGATGCGCTGACGATCGACTACTTCATCGGAGAGGTCACCGCGACAGGCAAGGGCATCGGCACACGGATGATCCGGGAGTTCACCGAACTCTGCTTCACTGATGCCGCCATCGCCGGTTCAGGGCCCCGCTCCTGTCATTCTTGTTCCGGCACCTCGACGAGGTGGCCCCGGATTCCCGTCAGGTAGCTCGCTCCCAGCGTGGTCAGGGACAGCAGTTTGCGTTTTGCCCCGGTTCTCGGGGCATCGACGGCCGTGCTGACCAGGAGTCCGGAGTCCTGCAGCCTCTTGATCGTGCGGTAGAGGCCGCGTTCGGTGATCTGCCAGCCGGTGGCGGCGGTGACCGCCTCGGCGATGGTCGAGATCTCGGCCGGCTGATGCGTGGCGACGAGCGAGAGCGTGATCGGGGTGAGCATCGACTTCTTGTAGGTCTCGACCCAGGAGTCGACGCGGTGGTCGAGCCATTCGCGCTCTTCCGGGGTTTCGGCCGCCACGCTCAGTCCTCCCAGCCGCGGCCGAGGACCGAACCGACGAGATGGATGAGCAGGCCGAGTCCCCAGAGTCCGCTCATGACGATGGTGACTCCGATCCACGAGCCGCCGAGCGCCATATGGAGGTTCTCCGCGGCCGACGTATCAATGGTGCGGCCTGCGTCTATGAGGCGGACGAGCGCATGGAGGTTGTACGACATCGTCACGGTGACGAACGCGATGGCATGGGCGATGACGACTCCGAAGCGGACACGCTTGAGCACGCGCAGGATCCGCCACAGCCACACCGCGATTCCCAGCGCTACGACGGCGGTGAGGATGCCGGCGAGGATCGTGACCTCGCCGCCGGTGGCCGCAATGACGATCTGGACGATGGCCATGGCGACGATGAGTCCGAGCATGTACGGCAGCAGCAGAGTGCGGGCATTGGCGGACGATGATGTCTGCGAGGATGTGGACATATTGGTACTGTACCTATGGTTCACTGCAGATGGCAAGAGTATCCTCTGGACATCTCTCCGGGGAACGTCGGCCGAGGGATATCCCGGAGCGGCAGGACCGTCTTGTCTCGCGCGGCACCGCTGTGCGCAGGGCTTGTGTGAAAATAGGCCCGTGGGGATGAGGATCAGGCACCGGCGCGCTCTGCGCGGCACCCTCGCCGCGAGCGCGGCGACGTTCGTCGCACTGACGTCGCACATCCTCGGCGGGGGAGCCTTTCCGACCACGATGGGCCTCATCGTGCCGCTGGCGCTGTCGATCCTCGTCTGCGTTGCGCTCGCCGGGCACCGACTGTCGCTGCCGCGCCTGACGGTCTCCGTCGGGATCAGCCAGACGCTCTTCCACCTCCTGTTCTCCCTCTTCACGCCGACCGCTTCCGGTGGGCCTGGTGCTTCGACACGATCCGACGGCGGGCTCGCCGCTCTCCTCGGTTCGCATTCGCAGCACGCGTCGATGCAGACGACCCACCATGCATCGATGAACTCGATGCCCAGCGGTGCGATGCAGATGACCCATGACTCTGCGGTCATGCCTGCCATGGACGGGTCGGGCGGTGCAGCCGCCGAGATGCACGCGCACTCCTCGCCGGCGATGCTGCTGGCCCACTGCGTTGCCGGGATCGTCACCATCGCGATGATCTACTGGGGCGAACGCCTACCGGTCATGCTCGGCGAATTCGCCCGCCTCATCATCCGCGCGGTCATCCCTCGCCTCGCCGTCTCGCGACCGCCGATCGGGAAACCGCGGGCACTCATCGGATTCGAGCCCGAGCTGCCGCGCAGCCTCGGCGTCCTCCGCTCACCGGTGCTGCGGCGGGGCCCGCCGCAGCCTGCAGTCTGACACTCAACACATCCGCGCATCGGCTCCCGTGAGCCGGTGCGATCACTGCTGAGCCCATCTGGTCGTCGACCGCGTCTGCCCGTCGAAAGCATCAGGCCGACCAGATCCGGCTCAGCACAATTGAGAGAGAGCATCACCATGACCACACCGTCATCAACCGTGCCCGAAAACTCGGGCCCGGACTCCACCGGCCGAGATCTCACCAGGAACAATCCAGTACCTGACCACCGAACCGGCCGTCCCGGCCGACGACCTTCCAGCCAACCGCATCGACCCGACCGCCGCCTCCCATGGCTCGGCCCGCTCCTGCGGCGCCTGCACTTCTACGCGGGGATCCTCATCGGCCCGTTCATTCTCATCGCCGCGCTCACCGGGGCGGCCTACGCCATCAGCCCGACGTTGGAGAAGGCGATCTACGCTGATGAGCTCAGCGTCCCCGCGACCGACCATTCGCTTCCTCTGGCCGACCAGGTCACGGCCGCGAACGCCGTCGTCGGAGACGCCGACGCGACACTGTCCGCCGTCCGCCCGGCACCCGAACCGGGCGACACCACGCGCGTGATGTATTCCGACCCCAGCCTCGGGGAGAGCGAATCTCGGGCCATCTTCGTCGACCCCTCCACCGCCGAGGTGGTCGGTGACCTCACCGTGTACGGCACCTCGGGTGCCCTGCCGCTGCGGACGTGGATCGATCAGATGCACCGCAGCCTCCACCTCGGCGACGTCGGACGGTTCTACAGCGAACTCGCCGCCTCATGGATGGGAATCGTCGCCGCCGCGGGGATCGTGCTCTGGGTCCTCCGCGCTCGGCGGACGAGGAAACCGCTGGCCATGCTGCGACCGAGCCGGAAGCACCAGGGGCTGAGGCGCACTTTCTCCTGGCACGCCTCGGTAGGGATCTGGGCGGCGATCGGGATGCTGTTCCTCTCGGCCACCGGGATCACCTGGTCGCAGCTGGGCGGGGACAACGTGACGAAGCTGCGTGCCGCGCTGAGCTGGGAGACCCCGGCGGTGTCGACGGAACTCGGCGGTGCCTCGGCGACCGGCGAGCACGCCCGTCATGGTGGCAACTCGTCCGCCGAGGCGGCCGGCAGTGCCGCTGATCATGCCGCAATCGACCCGGCCGACTTCGACATGATGCTGTCGATGGGACACGGGGTCAACATCGACACCGGGCTCGTCGAGATCCGGCCACCTGCCGATGACCACTCGGCGTGGGTGGTTCAGGAGATCCAGCGCAGCTTCCCCACGAAGGTCGACGCTGTGGCCTTCGACCCGACGACGATGGAGGTCACCGATCGCGTCGACTTCGCCGACTACAGCGTGCCTGCGAAGCTCGCCCGCTGGGGCATCGACGTGCACATGGGATCGATGTTCGGACTGGCCAACCAGATCGTGCTCTTCGTCCTGGCCATCGGCATCGCGTCGATGGTCGTGTGGGGCTACGTGATGTGGTGGCAGCGTCGGCCGAAGCGTGGACCGGTGACACGGTTCGAAGCCGCGAGGGTCGGGCGTGCCCCGGAACGTGGTGCGCTGAATGAGGCGCCGTGGTGGGGGATGGGTGCCGTCGCGCTCGGCGCCATTGCGATCGGTCTGTTCCTGCCGTTGGTGGGCATCAGCCTCGCAGTCTTCGTCGTCATCGATGTGCTGCTCGGGGTGAGGGCGCGACGGCGTCGGAGCCGCGACGCCGTGCTGGTGCGCCGCTAGAGCAGCGTCCATGGAACCTGCACCCGCCGGCTCGAGCGCGGATGATCGTCAGATTGTGGGTCGTCCGCGTCTCAGCCGGCCGGCGGTGCAGGGTTTCGCGCGTGGGGCCGCCCGGGAGCCGGGCACCGGAACTGAGCGATTATGCTGCTCGGCGCGATACCATGCCTGATGTGGATGCAGATCACCACTCTCCTACGCCTGACTTACTCCGAGACTGGCTGCTGTTCCGCTGAATCGGTCGTCCTTGGCACGACCGTGATCAGGGTCCGAGAAGTCCCAATGGACTGACGTCGATCCCATCGTCTCGACGATAGGCGCCGGGACCCGTGTTGATGACGGCCGCATCCACCAGCCGATCACTGATCTGGTTGCGCAGCCAGAGGAGATGACGGACATCGGAATTCGTGACCGTCGCCGAGGAGTGTTCCTTCCTTCGGGCCGATAGCGAAGCCCTTTCCGTCCAGTAAGACCTCGGATGTCATGCCCATGAGGCAAGCAGCCAGTGCAGGGTCGACCAGATGATGTTTAGGGCTGCTCTGCAGCCGACTGAGCTCCGACCCGCTAGCTGTCCATGCGGGAACCGGGTCGAGGACCCAGATCTGAGTGAGCAGATCTCTGTATTTAGAGGCGATCTGTCTATTCGGCTTGTCGGCGAATCCGGCTGTCGCGCCATTGAGTATTCGCGTGTAGCTCGCCGTTGTCGACATCGCTGCTGCGTATGCTCTGAGCCAGTCGATGAGAACATCCGGTCTGCGTACGGACACACCTGAATCAGGGATGTCTCTGTCGACGAAATTTCGTATGTAGCTGTCGATCTGCGCTCTCAGTGCGCGACCCGATAAGTTCTGCAGGCCGGGGAATCCCGAGGGCGCAAGAGCATCGACATAGTCTTTCAGCCGGAGCGTGGTCAGCCCCTTGAGATCGGGGGTGTTCCTGACAGGAGGCGAACCCGGCAAATAGCAGGAATTCTATCCCGCAGATAGCAGGACCTGAGCTCAGCAGTCAGCCGGTCCGTCCGGCCGAGTCGACGTCGGTCGGTCGTCGACGGTGGGAGCGCAGTAGAGTTCGACTCCCTGGGCATACATCGCCTGGCGCACCAGGGGGCATGCCATTCTCCAAGCAGATGACGCTGCCTACTCTTCCGATCAGAGTGTCGATCGTGTCGAGTGTCGAACCGTCCTCGGAGCCCCAGATGACGAGCTCGGTGCCGTTGGGCATGACATTCCGATGTACACCGACGACGCTGGGGTCCGAATCGATCATCAGCGCCGTGCGGTAGAGCGTGTTGCAGACGCCTTCGATGACGACGAAGGTGCCGACTTCGTGGGCTGCATTCTCGAACCTGCTCATCTCGGAGCTATCGATCGCGATTCCGCCGTCGAAGGACCGCCCGAACTTGGCACTGCCCTGCTCTGACCCTCGGTCGTCGGACGACAGAAAATCAGTGAGAATTGAGCTTTCTGTGTTTTGACGCCCTGTCTGCGTTGCGGGTCCTGAGATTTCGGATGACAGCTCCGACGAGTGGATAGAGCAGAGCGATCAGAGCCGCGAGTGTGAGAACGAGAGAGAGGGGCTGTTGGAACATGATGAGCAGACTTCCTTCGCCCAGTGCGGAGGTCTGCACCAGGTACTTCTCGAGCATCGGACCGAGCACGAGCCCGAGAACGAACGGGGCGGCCGGAAAATCGAACCGTTTCATGAAATAGCCCAAAAGCCCCGAAACGAACACGACCCACAGGGTAAAGATGTTATTACCAAGCGCGAACGCTCCGATGAAGCTCATCATCAGCACGATCGGGTAGAGGAAGACATACGGGATCCTGAGGATTTGGGCAAAGACTGGTGCCATTGGCAGATTGAGCACCAACAGGATGAGATTGCCGAAGAAGAAGCTGACTAATAGTCCCCACACCAGATCCGGCTCCTGCTGGAACAGAAGCGGTCCGGGCTGGAGTCCGAAGATGACGAACGCGCCCAGTAGTACAGCTGTCGTGCCGCTGCCGGGGATGCCCAAAGCGAGCGTGGGAATGAAGCTTGCGTTGGTGGCCGCATTGTTGGCTGCTTCGGGGGACGCAACAGCTTCTGGAGCACCTTTGCCGATGAGATGTTTGAACCTGCTGACCTGCTTCTCGACTCCATAGGCGAGGAACGTCGCGAGGGTCGCGCCGGCGCCCGGGAGTACGCCTACACCAAATCCTAGCGCAGTTCCGCGAGCTGCGGCCGGAGCCGATCGGGCGAGCTCATCCTTCGTGACGAAAAGATCTTTGAATCCAGCGCGGATCGGTTTCTCTCCGCCGCGACGGATCTGATGGAGGACTTCTCCGACAGCGAAGATGCCGATCATGACCGCGACGAAGTCGAGGCCGGAGAGTAGATTGACGCTGCCGAAAGTGAAGCGAGCTGTGGAGAATCCGGAGGCAACGCCGACCATCGACACGAGCAGCCCGGCCGCCGCCATAGTAATTCCTCGGAGCATGTTCTCGCCGGCGAAGGACACGATCGTCGCCATTCCCAGCAGGATGATCGCGAGATTCTCTGCCGGGCCGAAATTGAGGGCGAAGTGGGCGATTGGTTGTGCGAGGGCGATTAGGCCGATGAGGGAGATCAGTGCTGCGAAGAATGATGCGATTGCGGAGATTGCCAAAGCGGCTCCGGCTCTTCCTCTCCGCGCCATCTGATATCCGTCCAAGGTGAGTACGACGCTTGAGGAGTCACCAGGAGTGGAGATGAGGATCGAGCTTATCGATGAACCGTATTGGGACCCATAGTAGATCCCCGCGAGCATGATGAGTGCGGTGACCGGTTCGAAGACGAGTGTGACTGGCAGCAGGATGGCCACACCGGTCGTAGAGCCGAGGCCTGGCAGCAGGCCGATGATGGTGCCCAGAAGCACGCCGACGAAGCACCATAAGAGATTCTCGGGACTGACCGCTGTGGACAGGCCGAGCATGAGATTGTCCAGCACGTTGGCTCCTCAGATTAGGCCGAGCAAGCCGGTCGGGAGGGGAACCGACAGGACGAGCCCGAACACGGTGTAGACGAAAGCGGCGGCCCCGACTGTCGCTGTCGCTGATGTCCACCATTTCTGCTTCTCGATGATGACGAGTACGAACAGGATGGCGGCAGAGAGGGCGACTAGGAGCCCGACGACAGGGACGATTGCGAGTGCGACCCCGAAGGTGAAGAAGATATAGAACGGAGCACGATTGCGTTGCTGCGCGTTTCGTCCGAACGTGTCCAGGGCCTCGCCAGACGCGTTTTCAGTCATGGAAGTGGCGGAGCCGACCGATTCTGACGCCGCGGCTTCAATGTTCTCCACCTCCGACATGATCCGGCCGCCGGAGGTGCCGACACGGGCGAAGAAGAGTCGGAGTATTTCTGCCGCCGAAGCCAGGAAAATGAATACGCCCGTGAGGAACGGCAACATCCCCGGTCCCACCTGGCCGCTATCGACAGTCAGCCCGTATCGGAGACCCATCATCGCAGCAACAGCGCCGACGGCCCCGAGAATCGCGGTCCCGAGGACATCGGAGACCTCTGGGCGGTTTCGCGGCGGATTCTTCGTGGTATCGCTTGCCGTACTCATGGTGCCACTGTCTCCGTAGTGGATGTAACGGCGGTCGCAGGGGGTCGAGGGGCTCCGCCGGCCATCCGTACTGCGAGATCGAATGCGTGACGGCTGGGGCCCGGGTCGGCAGTCCCCGTGCCGACGATGCCGTGCGCGGTACCGTGTGCGGGAGTAGCGATCGGAATCGGAATACCCCCATGAACGGTCACGCCCTGATCGAACCCGAGGAGCTTCATAGCGATCTGGCCTTGATCGTGATACATGGTTACGACGCCGTCATAGTCACCGCCTGCCGCCCGGGCAAATAGCGTATCGCAAGGGAACGGTCCGTCGACATCGATACCTCGCGACTGGGCGAGTTCGATCGCGGGTCCGATGTCGTCGATCTCTTCTCGGCCGAATTTGCCTCCCTCGCCGGCGTGCGGATTGAGCGCGCACACTGCGAGGCGAGGGGACGGTGTCCGTGACTGACTGACAACGTGGTGGAGCAGTTCGATCGTCTCGAGGACTCGACCGGCGCTGATCCCTTCGGAGATCTGGGACACCGGAATATGAGAGGTGACCCGGGCTGTGACAAGCGACTCTATGAAGTTGAGTTCGGAGGTGAATCCAGAGTAGCCGAGCCGTTCGGCGAACCAACGTAGTTCGTCTTCTTGTGCCATTCCCGCCAAACCCAGTGCTCCCTTATTGAGCGGAAGGAATAGCACCGCGTCGGCTTGGCCGCTGTCGCAAAGATCGAGCGCGGAGGCAAGGTCAGCCAGAGCGCGCTGACCCGCATGAGCGGAGACCTCGCCGATAGGAACTTGAGGTCCGCGATACGTTGTGCCGAGGAATTCGATGTCAGCGCGAGCGGGGATCTCTGCGCCCGCGAGGTTCGCAAACTCATCGAGCTCGGCCTCCGTAGCAGTTACGAACGCATGTATGCGCGCGCGATCAGTGGTGTCGGCGAGCAGCTTCGCCAGGAGCTCAGGGCCGATGCCCGAGAGATCCCCCGGAGTCATCACAATCCGTGGCTGCGTCATCATTCTCCGATCGCGTTTCGCAGCTCTTTGTCGTTCTCCGACAGGTAAGTCGTGAAGTCGTCGCCGTAGGCGGTGTTCGGCTGCATCTTGTTGTCTTCGATGTATTTGGTATAAGCGTCCGTCTCGGCGAACTCCTCAGCCTTCGAGATCCAATACTCTTTGGCCTCGGCGGGAATGTCCCCGGGGGCGATGAGACCACGGAATTGCGCGAAGGCTACGTCGATTCCCTGTTCTTTGGCAGTAGGGATGTCCTTGAGATCGTCGTAGTCGTATCGTTCCTCAGACGCCGCGCACAGCGCCTTTAGGTCTCCTGATTCCAGCTGGCCTGAGACCTCACCGGGATTGACCGAGATAGCTTCGACCTTGCCGCCGAGGGCCGCAGTGATCACCTCGGCTCCCGATTCGAAGGGCACTCGATCGAATTCGGCTCCTGTGGCTTTCTCCATCAGAGTGAAAGTGATATTGTCCAGTCCGGTTGCACCTGAGATCGCGACTACTGTGCGTTCCTTCTTCGCTTTGTCGGTAAGATCCGAGCACGTCTCCAGCGGTGAATCGGACTTCGTCACGATCAGTGTGTAGTCGTCTCCGAGTTTCATGATCGGAGTGAAGCTTTCGTAGGTGAATTCGACGTCCTGAGTCGCGGGTAGGGCTAGCATGGCTGTCTCGGTGGCCAGCAGATAATTTGGATCACCGCTGCGCCCCATGAATTCGGAGTAGCCTACGGCACCCGAACCACCGTCGATGTTCTGTACAGTGAGTGTCTTTCCGGTAGTGTCTTCGAGTCCTGATGCCGTAGCGCGCCCGGCGATGTCGCTGCCACCACCGGCGGCGAACGGCACGATCATCGTGACTTTGCCCTTGGGCTCGAAGCCACTCCCTGCAGAGTCGGTCGACGCCTGTCCGCAGGCTGCGAGACCGAGAGCTAGGGTACCGGTCAAGGCGGCAGTGGCGAGCAGTTTCTTCGAGTGCATTTCCATCTCCTTTGACAGAATGTCCGTATTTGTCTGATTCGGTGGTGCAGTTGCAAACTGTGTCGTTCGACCATCGCGGTGTTAAGGGGTCCGTTTATTCGGCCCGGGCCAGTGCCTCGCGCACCCCTTCCTTCCAGCGATCGGACTCAGCGGTGGCGCCTTCGAGTCTGTCGACCGCATCGACGAGGAACGAAAGATTCCCATGATTGTCGAATTCGGCCTCGATCTCTTCCTGGTCACGGCGCAGAACTACATCGAGCATGCGCTGATGCCGAGCGACATTGCCGTCGAGGTCTTCGATCATGCGCCGAGCCTGGTTGTTCAGAGCCATGCACATCTGCAGCTGCATCGCCATCGCGCGGTAAGTCGTCTCGATCCGCCGATGGCCGGCCAGTCCGACGACGGCGTAGTGGAACTCGAAGCCAGCGGCGACCATATCGCCTTCAGTGCCGGTCGCTGCAATGGTCTCCATCGTGCGCAGAGACTCTCTGCATCGTTCGACTCGTGCCGGGTCGAGATTCGGAAGGGCCAGTTGCATTGCCATCCGCTCGAGCTCGCGGCGCAAAGTCGCGATCTCAAACACGTCGTGCTGAGTGATCGACATGATGCGCACTCCCTTGCGCGGAACGTGTTCGACCAGGCCAGAGTTCGCGAGTTCCTTGAGAGCTTCTCGTAACGGCGGGCGTGAGATGCCGAGCTCTTCGCATAGGCGTTCTTCGACGAGTCGCTCGCCTGGAAGATAGGTCCCCGCCAGGATCGTCCTCTCCAAGGCCTGTCTGGCCAAAGTGGCCAGGCTCGGCTGAGACGTGATGGGAATAGACACTGTGGTATGAATCCTCTTTTGTATACTGTAGTGTGGCAACTGTAACGCACATCACACAGATAATTCAACGGTTCGATCCGAGGTGGGTCGCCATTTCCTACAGGATCGATGGAGATCAGAGGAGAAGCTCTTGAATACACGAGAATCCGAACTGACCGGGAGTGCTGGACCTTTGGCCGGCGTGACGGTACTTGAACTGGGTGTGTTCATGGCGGGGCCATTTGCCACCATGCAGCTGGCCGACCTCGGCGCGCGGGTGATCAAGATAGAGAATCCGCAGGGTGGGGATCAAACCCGAACCACCGGCCCTTTCGTCAATGGCGAAAGCGCCCCTTACATGCTCATCAATCGAAACAAGGAATCGGTCACCCTCGATCTCAAGAGTGAGGTCGGGCGGGAGGCGTTCATGCGGTTGGCTGAGACGGCTGATGTCGTCGTAGAGAACATGCGACCCGGCGTTATGCAGCGACTCGGTGTCGCCTATGAAAACGTGCGAGAGCGCAATCCGGGAATCATCTACGCTTCGGCGTCCGGGTGGGGGCAGGACGGACCGTTGGCGAAACTGGCCGGCCTTGACATCATGGCTCAAGCGCGCAGCGGGCTGATGAGCATCACAGGGCATCCCGATTCTCCGCCGGCCAAGGTGGGGGTGCCTATCTGTGACCTCACTTCGGCGATGTACGTGGCGCTTGCGCTCACCTCGGCGCTCTACGAACGGCACCGATCAGGGGAAGGGCAATACATCGACGTATCCCTCTTTGAAAGCGGGGTCTCCTACGCGGTGTGGGAGGCCGCCGGATATTTCGTCGAAGGGAAGGTCGGTCGGCCGAATGGCTCTGCACACCAGAACCAGGCGCCCTATCAGGCAGTCCACACGTCCGACGGGTTCGTGACGATCGGAGCTAACACCCCGCGCAATTGGGAGAGATTCTGTCAAGCGCTGGGGCTCGAAGATCTGCTCGCCGACGATCGGTTTCAGGAATCTTATGACAGGCTGACTCACAGAGAATCGCTGATCGCACTCATCGAAGAGAAGACAATGATGATGACGACGGACGAGGTAGTAGAGGTCCTCAACGAAGCGGGCGTGCCGTGTGCTCCGATCAGCGACTATTCGCAGGTCTTTTCCGACGACCATCTTGTCAGTCGTGAGTTCTTCTGGGACTCTGAGCACCCGGTTGCCGGCACGGTGCGACAGATCGGCTCGCCCATGCGCTTGTCGCGGACGCCGACAAAACGGGGACCGGCTGGTCCCTCACTCGGTGCGGACAATAATCTGCTCGACGAACTCGGGTTCACTGCGGATGAACTCGCCGAACTCAAGGCGCACTGAAGCGTCCGAACAATTCACCAAATTCACTCCACAGCACGCTGAGAGCCGCAATGGGAAGGCAAACAAATGATGCACACTCCAGACCGCAAGGAGACGACTGACAATCTTCTCGTCGATAGAGCCGACGGTGTCCTCACGGTCACATTCAACCGTCCTGAGGCGCGCAATGCGATGACATGGGATATGTACATGGGACTTGCCGAAGCATGTGAGACGGCCGGCGCCGACGACGGCATCCGCGTCATGGTCATGCAAGGTGCGGGACCTAAAGCATTCGTCGCAGGAACCGACATTGCGCAGTTCACTGAATTCGACGGTGCCGCGGGTGTCGCATACGAGAAGCGGATCTCCGAGGTACTTGCCCGACTCTGTGCCGTCAACGTTCCGGTAATTGCCGCAATCGACGGCTACTGCGTTGGCGGAGGGCTCGGAATCGCGGCCTGTGCCGACGTGCGCATCGCCTCACCACGGGCACGCTTCGGAGTTCCGATCGCAAGGACTCTGGGCAACTGCTTGTCCGCCGACACGCTTGGCCTGCTCATCGAGCTGCTCGGACGAGCCCGGGTGGTCGACATGCTGCTTCGCGCTCGTTTCCTCGACGCCGACGAAGCGCTGGGCGCCGGTTTCGTCGGACTCGTCACCGATGACATCGCCGAGGCGACAGCAGAATGGGCGAACACGCTCAAGGGCCATGCGCCGCTGACGATGTGGTCCGTCAAGGAAGTCGTGCGCAGGCTTTCGGAATCCGGCGGGACCGTTGATGACCAAGACATCGTCCACCGGATCTACGGTTCTGAGGACTTCCACAATGCGGTGCATGCATTTGTCAGCAAAACCCCCTATGAGTGGCGCGGTCGCTGACTCTGGCATCCGAATATGTGGTCGGCAAGCGGGCACCGCACAACTGAATCCACGGGCGGACGAGGCTCCTAAGCGGACGTGTGACCAGGCCGAGTCAGGGATCGTAGGTTCGGACCACCTGTGAGTCATCGCGGCCGAGCAGACCGAGCTCAGCTGCCTCTGCGAATTTCTGAGCCGCCGCCGGAAGCATCACCAGATCGAAGTCGCTGCCGTCGGCAACATCGGCGACGAGGGCTGTGTCCTTGACGAAGATGCTCACCGCACTTGACACCTGGGCATCGATGCCCTCCAACATTCGCGGTCCCCGATCGCTGAGCATCCATGAATTGGCGGCCCCGGCCGACATCGCGTCGAGCACGTTCTCCTGGTCAAGGCCGAGCCTCTCCGCCAAAGACAGTGCCTCCGCCGCGGCCACGATGTGGACGGAGCACAGCAATTGATTCACTGCTTTGAAGGACTGGCCGTCGCCGATGCGATCACCGCACTCGATGACCGTTCCAAGCGACTCGAGTACGTCCTTCCGCGATTTGAGGACATGGCGGGGACCGGACGCGAGCATTCGCAGGGTTCCGGCCAGGACCCCGGTGATGCCTCCTGTGACAGGGACATCGAGGACATCGATGCCGAATTCCGATGCCCGCGCCGAGGCGCTGCGGACAGCATCGGGCCCCACCGTGGACATGATGACGAGCACAGCATCTGGCGACATGAGGTCGAGCAGCCCAGGCGATCCAGTCCGTGTGTCGCCCTCGAGAGCCTGTTCGAGCTGAGCACTGTCGGCGACCATAACGATCACCGTTGCCGCCGTTTTTGCTGACAGCGGAGACTCCGCAGTCGGCAGGCCCTCCGCACTAGCGCGATGTCTGGGTTCGGGAAACGGATCGACACCGGTGACATGGAAGCCAGAGCGATACATCCTCAGTGCCATAGGCAGGCCGATGGCACCGAGACCGAGAAATGTGACGTGGTCGGCGTTTACTGACATGGATCCTCCATTGGATCGGTTCGATAGTGTATTCGGCTAATCGAAGTCGGTAATTCGATACTGGCGAAGTGCTCAGTGGAAGTAGAGGCCGCCGTTGATGCTCAACGTCTGCCCTGTGATGTGTCCGGCTCCCTCGCTGAAAAGGAACTCAACAGTGGCAGAGACATCTTCTGGCACCGAGATGCGGCCCAGCGCGGTCGCCGCTCCCATCGCCGCACGGCGTTCATCATCGAGTGGTCCGCCCATAATGTCAGTGTCGACCGGACCGGGAGAAACGGAGTTCGCCGTCACCCCGTAAGGACCGAGCTCCAGGGCGACTCCGCGCATGAGTCCGACAATCCCCGCCTTGGCCGCGGCATATGCAGTCTTGGAAAATGTTCCGCCACCCTTCTGAGCAGTGACCGAAGACAGACCGACGATGCGGCCCAGACCGTTCTTTGCCATGATGCGTCCGAACGCCTGTGTGACCAGGTGGGTCGATGTAAGGTTGTTCGACATCACTCGCGTCCACTCCTCATCGGTGATCTCGAAGTAGGTCACAGACGACGAGACGCCTGCGAAGTTCGCAAGCGCGACGATTTGGGGCAGATTCGATTCGAAAGCGGTGGCCGTCTCGGCGATCGCCTCGGAGTTAGTGACATCGGCACCCATGCCGAGCGCCGAGACGCCGTACGATTCCGCAAGCTCTTCAGCGAGGTCACGAGCTTGGTCATCGCGACGCGCGATGAGTCCGAGGTTCCAGCCGGATTGGGCGAGGCGGTGAGCGGTGTGTCGGCCGATCCCGTTTGTGCTGCCGACGCCAGTGAGGACTGCCGTGCGCTCAGCGGGAAAAGGCGCTCCCAGCGAGAGCGGAGTATGTGATTCAGGAGATGAGGATGTCATGAAGCTGCCGGGCCTTTCGCTGGTTGGGGGTGGGCGAGAAGTCCGCTGAGATAGGTTCTGTTCTCCGCGCAGACGCCGAGGCTGTCGCCCCCATACTGTTCCATGACGAAAGGGCCGTCGAAGCCGAGCTCCACGGCCCGGGCGACCATTGCCCGGTAGTCGATGAGCCCGTTCTGCATGGTGGTGGGATGAGACGTGAACCAAGAGGCGTCGGCCGCTTCATCGCGCTGGTAGTTCTTCATATGCCAGTAGTTTGCGTAGGGCAGGGCGAGTTCGTGCATCTCCCGCCAGTCGTCGATGGGACGGTGCAGGCGGATGAGGTTGCCGATGTCAGGGTTGAGGCCGACATTGTCGAGTCCGATCTCCTCGATGAGTCGAACCGCGGATTCGGCTGTTCCCAAGTAGGTGTCTTCGTACATTTCCAACGACATCGGCAATCCTACTTCGGCGGCGTGCCTGCCGAGTTCCCTCAGCCGGTGCACCGCAAGTGTCCGAACTTCAGGGTCTGCCGGGTCTTCCCAGCCTTTCGCAGTCCAGAACCACAATGCTTTGCGTTGGGCAGATGAGAAGGGCTGATGGAGTCCTGTGGAGAAGATCTGGCACCCGAGTTCCGCTGCGGCATCGATCGTTCGGTGGGCGTAGGCGAGGTTCGCCTCTCCGCGTTCAGGTTCGATGATCGACTGGCGTTGGACATGGACTGAGGTGAGTTCGACTCCCGCCGAGGCGGCGAGCCGTTTGAGGATGTTGCGTCGTTCAGCGGTGAGGCCGGCCGGACGGATATGGCTGTCGGCGATCTCGAGCGCCGTGAATCCAAGGCTAGACAGCGTGGAGAAGATTGCGGCCCAGGACCCGGGGTCGGCTGCCGTCAAGGGATGTCCGTTGTTGTCAGTGGGGGAGAATCCGTGCATGCAGCAGGCAATCGTGTGCTCGGTTGGAGTCATGGGTCCTCATGGTTGTCGGGAGAGGGAGTAGGAGGGTCTTCGACGAGTGCTCGGTGGGCGACCATTCTGACATGGTGGCGCATGGCGGCTTCCGGTGCTGTGGGGTCTGGCGAAGCGAAGGCCTCGATGATCGCACGGTGTTCGGACAGGGCTTCGCCCACATCAGTGATGCCGTGCGGCAAAGCCTGACGAAGACGATGCACTTGGGCGCCGAGGTCTTGCGACATCCTGATCAGGTAGCGGTTGCCGCTGCGTTCGAGGATTCTGTCGTGAAAGTCTCGGTCTCGGGCGAAGTATTCCTGTGCCGCGCTCACGCGCATCCGCTGCGCCTCTTCGGGACTGTCGGAGGATTCAGCACCGTGTTGTGCGGTCTCGCGAACCTTGGCTCCTGCCGCTTCGTGCGCGGCGTGGGCTTCCTCGAGCGAGCGGAGCAGCTCGTCGTCAGCTGGAGTCGCCAATTTCGTTGCGGCGGTCTCCACTGTCTCGCGGGCGATGAAGAGCTCCTCCAGCTGTTTGCGATCCAACGGAGGCGAGACGCGGTAGCCGCGCAATGCTTCGCGGATGACGAGGCCGGTGCGTTCGAGGTCGACCAGCGCTTCTCGCACGGGGGTCGGAGAGACATTGAGGTTCCTGGCCAACCCGTCGATGGATACCCTTTCGCCCGGTGAGATCTCGCCCGTGAGAAGGATTTCGAGAATGTGTTCGTAGACGAGGTCGCGGAGTCCTCGACGTTCGATGTCGGCGCGCGGGGTTGAAGGCTGTGCGTTCATGATTTCAGCATAATGACATCGGAGAGTTCGTCGAGGATCCTTGACAGTGATTCGGGATCGTGAGCGAAGCGGCCTAGGAAGAGCCCGTTGACTGCCGAACCGAGTTCCGTGAGGAGGCCCGGTCCCGCGCTGCCGCCATAGATGATGCGGATGTCGAGATTTGGGAGGTCAGTGTGGATGTGTGCGCGGACGTACTTGCACACCGCGGCGATGTGATCAGGGGCGGCGGGTTGCCGTGCGCCGATCGCCCACATCGGCTCGTAGGCTATGACGACGGCGGCCTGGGGCGGCGAGCCGCTCGGGGAGGGGCGCAATGCCGAGCGGATCTGGGCGACTACCTCCTTGGAGGCAGATTCAGGGGAACCTTTGGACTCCTCTCCTACGCACAGTATCGGAAACAATCCGTGCCGCAATGCTGCAGCGGTCTTTGAGCGGATGACCTCCTCGGTCTCATGAAAGTGTCGGCGGCGTTCGGCATGGCCGACCTCGACGTAGCGGCAGCCCAATTCAGCGAGCACGGCCCCGGAGACCTCTCCCGTCCACGCGCCGGCATCTTCGGTTGACAGATTCTGGGCACCGATCTGGAGCGGCCCGACAAGGTCGAGGCAGGCTGGAATCGATGGAAATTGAGGGAGGAGTACGAGCCCGGCAATTCCCGAGACAACCGCAGGGTGGGCGCGCGTGAGCGTGTTGACCGTTCTGGCCCAGTCCAATGTCTGGGCGTGTGACATGTACATTTTCAGGCTGGTCCCGATGAGCAAGTCAGGAAGGGGCGGCATACATGAAGAGCGAGTTGCGCCGAACATGGATCAGCGGGACTCGTAGGAGCTGATCTGTGCCACTTTGTCATTCGATGCGCTCGTCGGATCGAAAGTGTAGCCGATCCATTCCCGAGCCAGACGCCGGGCGAGTTCGAGGCCGATGACCCGCTGCCCCATACAGAGGATCTGCGCGTCATTGGACATGATGGAACGCTCGACGCTGAACGAATCGTGGGCGGTGGCCGCTCGAATGCTCTTCACCTTGTTGGCCGCGATCGCCACACCGAGTCCAGTACCGCAGATGAGTATCGCCCGATCGGCGTCTCCCCGGGCGACTATCTCTGCTGCGGTTGTCGCGATGGAGGGGTAGAAGGTGTGCGAATCGGAGTCGACCCCAACATCGAACACAGATGCGATGCGCTTGTCATCTCCCATGTCGGACTTGATGACTTCTTTGTATTCGAATCCTGCATCGTCTGATCCGACGACTACTCGCAGAGTCATTTTCCCGTTGCCTTTCGTTTGGTGCTGTCGGAGGTAGCGATGTTGTCGCTGGTGGGCACGGTGCTGGAAGTCGCGTGAGAGGTCAGGTGATCCGCGATGGACTCGGCAATCATCGCCAGAGAGATCGCGCCGGGGTCTGGGGTGCCGACGCTTCGATCTCCATGTGCGCGGGCTCGACCACGTTTCGGGACGAGTTCGGCGGTCGCGTGGGCGGCTCGAGTCGCTGCATGAGCGGCACGAGAAGTCGCTTGAATGAACGTTGAATTCGTGGCCGCGTAGTTTCCGGATCCGATGTTTCGTGAGAACTCCGTCTCGAACGGCACGAGGGCATCCAGCAGAGTCTTGTCGCCGACGTCTACACCGCCGAACGAGCGGACCTCACTGACTGTTGCCGCGAGAGCGGCAGAGAACTCAGTGGGATCCGGGACTTTGTCCCCTGCGAACCCGTCGGCGAGTGTTGAGATGATCCGACCCCAAATGGCGCCGGAGGTGCCTCCGCCGACATCGGCCCAAGCCTCACCGGCTGCACGGATCACCCCCTCAGCACTGTAGCCGCTGCTCGTAGCCTCGAATGCAGCGCGTGCTGCGGCTTTCGACCCTCGTTGCATGCCGATCCCGTGGTCACCGTCGCCGGCAATGCTATCGAGGCGGCCGAGCTCGCCAGCCGCGCCGTCGAGGACAGTCGCGATCTGATCAACGACGGTGGAGATCTGTCTTCCGAGTCGCTTGGACGATAGCGACGCGGGAGTCGAGGCAGGCATCGACGTGAAACCCGCATCGCTTTCGCTTGGAAGCTCTTGCTGGGCGAACTCCGGTGGATGATGGAGGCCCTTTAGATCGCCTCGAGTGAAGGCTGCCGAGGAGCACGGTGCTTCCCACAGCTGTTCGAGTTCATTATCGAGCCAGAGGAGAGTCAGTGAGAGTCCCGCCATGTCGAAACTCGTACAGAACTCACCGACTTCCGGACCGACGAGTTCATAACCGGCCTCCCTCAGCAGCGGGTCGATGAGTCCGTAGAGTAGGTAGAGCTCCTCGTACTTGACGGTGCCCAACCCGTTGAGGATGGGGACGACTCGTCGAGAAGAGTCGGGCGCCTCGTCTAGGAGACGTGATACGAGGAGCTCGGCTAGCTGCATTGCTGAGGGGAGTGGAACTTCGTCTATGCCGGGTTCTCCGTGGATGCCGAGTCCGACGGCCATGGTGCCTTCGGGGACGGTGAAGAGCGGCTCATCGGCCCCGGGGAGAGTACACCCGGAGAATGCGACTCCGATTGACCGAGTACGGTGGTTGGCGGCTCGGGCGAGACGTTCGACCTCGCTCAGTTCGAGGCCTGCTTCCGCGGAGGCACCCGCAATCTTGAATACGACGAGATCACCGGCGATGCCTCGGCGTTTGTCCATCTCGTCTCGGGACGCGCTGAAGATGTCATCGGTGACCACGACCGTCCGTGTGTCGATTCCTTCGGCACGCAGCTGCTGCTGAGCCTGATCGAAGTTGAGGACATCGCCCGCATAATTGCCGTAACTGAAGAGGACGCCGCGTCCCTGGTCACAGCTGCGGGCGACTGACATGATCTGTTTCGCCGAGGGCGAGGCGAATACGTTGCCCACGGCGGTCCCGTGCGCCAACCCAGGGCCGACGAGGCCGGAGAACGCAGGAAAGTGGCCACTTCCGCCGCCGATAACGAGAGAGACCGTCGGCTCATGACTCTTCGTTGAGCGCACGACGCCGCCGTTGACTGCTCGCACCCACCGAGATGAGGCGAGTGCGAAGCCGCGCGACATATCAGAGACGAAGTCATTCGGGTCATTGAATAATCGGGTCACTAGTTCCCCTTCGAACTGATTCCTCTTTCCTAGATCCTATAGGATTACTGCGCAGGCGCAATAGTCAGCGGGCGGAATGAGTTGAAGTGCGAAAGTGCGCCCGGCGATTCGATGCAGAATCGCCGGGCGCACTTTCGGGGGGTGCTCAACTCCAGTGCGAAGCGGACCGAATTCGCATGCTATCGCGGAACTGTCCCGTTGACTTCTCGAGCAGTTCACCGGTACCCCAGTCGAGGACGACGCCGTACTGTCGGATGACGTCGTGGACGGTGATCTCGTCAGCGCGGTAACGGCGGGCCACCTCGGCGGGGTCGGCATCCAGCCAGGACGCGCGTTCGGAGCGGATCTGTTCCCGTTCATCCGCTGTCGCGGCTTCGTCGATCTCGTAATCATCGAGTTCGGCATCTATCTCACGGATGACGACTCCATAGTCCTTGGCCGCGCGGTCTATGGATACGTAGCCGTCGATGACGTCCTCGAGCACCTCGGCGGTGGTTCGCTCCAGCGGGTCACCGAAGCCTCCTCCTCCAGCGCTGGGGCGTTCGAACGTGTCACCCGGACTGATGGCTACATTCGAGAACGTGGCACCCAAGTAGCGCGGGTTCTCTGACGAAGGATTGAGCCAGACTCCGTGTGGGATCGACGGCAGTCCGCCATTGATGCCCCACGTCGTCGACCGCCCGCGGTCGCAGCAGTAGCTCATCACCGCACCGGTCGCATCTGTGAGGATGCCGCCTTTATTCACTCCACATCCTCCGCGGAACCTGCCCGGCCCGCCGGAGTCGATGTTGATCGAGTGCTGAGTCGTGATTACCGGGGTCAGGCGCTCCTGTCCCTCGACCGGCTGCACGGCGAGTCCGGTGCCGAATACCGGTGAAGTCGCGGAGGAGCCGTCCTTCGTCGACCGGCCGCCCCATCCGCCTGCCATCCAGTCGTACCACATGAAGTACGGGCTCGACTCGGTCCTGGCATCATGCCCACCGACGAGCAGATACTCGAGGTTGAATGCACACGCCATCGCGCGTTCGGGCATGATGTGGGACCACAGTTCGAAGATCGCGTTCATGACCTTCTCGTACGGGCCCGAACAGAACCCGGTCACTGCATGCGGCCAGCCGGCGTTGACGACGGTTCCCTCTTCGCCGATCTCTGCGGTCACCGCCTGGTAGAACCCGGAGTTGAGCGGAACCTCGGGGAAGAACGTCTTCGTGCCCGCGTAGATCGCAGAGAAGGTCGTCCCGTAGCCGGAGTTGAGGAACGTTGAGACCGCCTCGGCGGATCCCGTGAGGTCGTAGTGGATACCTGTCCCATCGAGCGTGAGCTTCACCCGGATCGGAGCCAGCCCCTCGCCCTTAGCCGGATCGCCGTCGAGGAAGTCGACCGTCTCCCACTCGCCCTTCGGCAGATCGCCGAGGCTGGCGAGCACGGTGCGGCAGACATAGTCCTGCGTCTCCTGCATCGCATCGAGGACCGTGTCCTTCGAATATTTGTCGACGAGGCGGAGCACTTCGCGTTCGCATACAGCTGTGGCCTCGGCTTGGGCGTTGAGATCGCCGAGGGCCTGATCGGGAGCACGCGTATTCGACACGAGCAGCTGAGCTACATCGTGGAGGAACCGGCCCTTGTGCCAGACCCGAAGCGGGGTGATGCGCAGACCCTCACCGAAGTGCTCACTGGCAGAGACATCGAACGAGCCCGGGACGGACCCACCGATATCGGCCCAGTGGCCTTTGTTCTGCGCGAAGCCGATGATCTCGTCATCAGCGAAGATCGGACGGATGAAGCTGACATCATTGAAGTGCGTGCCGCCTCGGTAAGGGTCGTTGATGAGGAAGACGTCGCCAGGATTGATGTCATCACCGAACTCCTCCATGACGGCCTTGCACTGAAAGTGCAGAGTGCCGACGTGGACGGCGATGTCAGCGCTGCCCTGCATGACGGTGTTTCCGTAGCGGTCACAAAGTGCCGACGAGAAGTCGCGTGAGTAGATGACGAACGAATAGCAGGTCCGCAGGATCTGTTCGCTCATGAGGTCGACGCTGGTGGCGAAGGCATTCTTCAGTACTTCGAAAGTCACCGGGTCGAGCGTGGACGTCGACTGTTCCGTTGATGTGGTCATGGGTCTCTCCTCACAGGCCGTTCTGTGTTGAATTGTTCGCAGCTGAAAGCGCAGGCTCTGCTGTCTCTGCCGTCAGCGCGATGCGGATGTTGAACCACTCATCGATCACGGCGGACGAGTTCGGCGGGATGACGGTGGTCGAGTCGATCTGATTGAGGATCGCCGGTCCGATGAACGCGGCTCCCGAGGGCAAGTTCTCCCGCTGGTAGACCGGCGTCGAATGCCACTGTCCGTCGAAGTAGACGTCGCGGACCTCGAGCGGCTCACCGGGATCTTTGCTGCTGACAGGGGTCGGTTTGAAGGTCGGCTTCGGTGTCTTCCCGAGCGCCTTGAGGTGGAGTTGGAAGATCTCGACCGGGGTGTCATCCTGCCGGAACGCGTACTGTTTCTCGTGTTCCTCGTGAAAGAGTTGGACGGCCTCGCGCAGCGCATTCGGGCCGGAGCCCATCTTCACCTGCAGCGACCTCCACTGGCCGTGGTAACGCATCGAGATTCCACGTTCGAAGACCGAGTCTTCCTCGGCGACTTTCTCATGTCGCAGTCGATCTCGACCTTCGAGTTCGAGTTCGCGGAAGTGCTGTTCGACCGTTTCTGCGTCTGCGGAGTCCGCGACGCCGGTGAACATCTGCGACAGGTCGTGTTGGATGTCGACGAGGAGGCACCCCAGCGCCGAGGTGACTCCCGGGCTGGGCGGGACGATGACAGTGGGGATGTTGAGTTCGCGTGCCACATCGGCCCCGTGCAGTGCACCGGCACCGCCGAATGCGATGAGCGCAAAATCTCGTGGATCGAGTCCGCGGCGGATGGACACGAGTCGGACTGCGTCGGCCATGTTGGCATTGGCGACCTTGACGATGGACTCGGCCGCAGTGTCGACGTCGAGTCCGAGCGGGTCAGCGATCTTCTCCTTGATCGCTGACCGCGAGCTATCGCGGTCCAGGGTCATCTCACCGTCAGCGAGATCGGTGCCAAGTCGATTGAGCCAGAGGTTCGCATCCGTGTTCGTCGGTTCCTCCCCGCCTCGTCGATAGCAGACAGGGCCTGGGGCGGCCCCAGCTGACTGAGGGCCGTTTCGCAGCGAACCGGCAATGTCGATATGAGCCAGTGATCCACCGCCCGCGCCGATGGTGAGGACTTCGATGCTGGGGAAGACGATGGGGTGACCGTATTCGACCTCCCACTCGTTCGTCTCTCGCAGCTCACCGTCGGCGATGAGTGTGATGTCTGTCGAGGTGCCGCCCATATCGAGCCCGACGGCGTTTTCGTACCCACACTGCTCGGCGACGTGCTGGGCGGCGATCGCGCCGGCGGCGATGCCCGAAGCCGCCAGCCGGACCGGGAACTTCTTGACCATCTCCGACGTCATCGAACCGCCGCCCGAATGGAGCAGCAGCAGCTCGCCGGCGTAGCCGTCTTCGGTCAGGTTGCTGTCGAGCTGTTCGACATAACCGGACACCAGAGGTCCGAGTACAGCATTGGCTACTGTCGTGTTGAATCGGTTGTGCTCAAAGATCTCCGGCAGCACTTCTGCCGAGGTTGAGATGCTGGCCTCTGGGAGCTCCTCGGCGAGGATTTCTCGCATCCGTAACTCATTCGCGGAGTTCGCATAAGAGTTGACGAAGCAGACGGCAATGGTCGTCGCGCCGCGCTTCTTCAGCAGCCGCCCGAGTTTTCGGGCCTCCACTTCATCGAGTTCGGTGACGATATTGCCGGCATAGTCGACTCGTTCAGTGACCTCGAATCGGTCACGGCGACGAATGTAGGGACCGGAGACGTCTGAGTATGCGTCCCACAGATCGTCCTTCGTGCCATCACGGATCTCGATGACATCACGGAATCCCTTGGTAGTCACCATCGCTGATTTGGGGAATCTGCGAGTGATGAGCGCATTGGTTGCAACGGTCGTTCCATGCGAGAAGAGTTCAACCTGACTGAGGTCGATGTCCGCTCGCTTTACCCCGTTGAGAACAGCCTCCATCGGGTTGTCCGGGGTTGAAGGCACTTTCGTCACCTTCATCTTCTGGGTGGATTCGTCGAAAACACAGATGTCGGTGAACGTTCCACCGACGTCGACTGCGACGCGTAGATCTGCCACGGTCATCTCCTTTGATTGTGGTGTTCTCCATAGCCTGGCTCTCGGCACTCGAGCAGGTCAATGGAGCAGACGAAGGAAGAACCAGTAGAATTTGTGAAAATCACAAAGTGTCGGCGTTCTTGCTGACGGCTGGCCCGCTGATCAGTCGGCACCCGTGACGGTGAGGGGAGACGCAGATGAGTTCGAACCGAAAATCACTGACGCGAGAGCAGATCTTCGACGAGCTGATGAGTGGTCTGAACTCAGTAGACCCTCTTGAGTCGGCACTTCTGCGTGCCACGAATATCTGCAGAGGTGCGGGACTTGTCGTCAACGAGCTCGGAGAGGTCATCCGATCTGTCGGTACGGCGCCGACTCATCTCATTTCTCAGTGGGTGCAGGATGAAATTTTCGCAGACGCGGACCGTGCCCGGTGGGATGAGCCGAAGTCAGGGGCAATCGGACGTTGGCACGTCTACGCTCAGACAGTTCGACTGCGTAGTCGCAACCACGTCATTGTCGTCGCCGTGCACGCCGATGCTTTTGTGGAACGGGAGGACGATGCGGCTGTTAGCCTTATCCTCGATGTCTTGACCAAGCTCTTGCGTGCTTTCGAGGGATTCGAATCCTTCTCGATCAGCAATCGACGTGAGGAATCGGTCCGAGTCCTGCGAGATTTGGAAGCCGGAGTCTCACCGGGACGCGAACCTGCGATTTGGCGGCTCCTCGAAAGTTTCGGATTCGTCGCCTACGAGCCGATCCGGGCAGTACGGGTTCGTCTCGACATTGCAGATTCCGTATCAGCACGACCAACTCTGCCTCCTGGGGGCGGGCTCGTCATCAGAGAGTCTGAGTATGGAGCATCGGCGATCGAACAGACCGTGGTGTGCTCGGGAGACTTCGATATCGAAAGTCGCCTGGATGCTCCAGGTCTTCTCGGCGTCGGAGTATCTGGCCTCTTCACTGCACTGAGCCAAGTGCCTGAGATGCTGCAGACTGCGAATGTGGCACTCGGTTCAGTGCGCGGGACGAAGTTCGCGTTCGTCGACCGAATGCGCCCGATCGAATGGGCCGCGGCACGAATGAGTCTGCGTTTCGATCGTCGGCTAGTGGCTGCATTTCTCAATCCGATAGTCACCAAGCCCGAAGCTTCCACCACACTGCGCACTTACGTGGAAAGCGGCGGCAGCATTGCTGAGGTTGCTGCGCGGCTGCATGTGCACGAGAACACTGTGCGTTACCGAATCGGGCAGATCGAAAAGGTGTTGGACGCACGTCTCACTGACCCACGAACTGCGGCTGAAATCGTACTCGCACTGCAATGTCTCGATACCTCCGAACTGGCGTAGCCTGAGACCATGCCACGTCACCTCCTGACCTCGACGCCGCCGAATCCCGACTCCCGCCGAGGCGGCCCCACGGGTGGTGACGAAAACGACGACGGCACGGCTGCCGCGACCCAGCGACACTCCATGGGCCCCATCCGCGGGCGCAAGTCACTCATCGCGCTCTTCGCGGTCCTCCTCGTCGCCTGGGTCGGCATCTCGGGTGTCGGCGGTCCCTACTTCGGCAAGATCTCCGAGGTCGCCACGAACGACCGCTCGTCCTTCCTGCCCGAATCCGCCGAATCGACCCGCGCTCAGGACCAGATCGAGAAGTTCAGCGACCTCGACTACGTTCCGGCCATCGTCGTCCTCGAAAACAGCGATGGAGTCACCGACGACGACAGGTCCCGACTCGACGAACTGACGCAGACCCTTGTCGACGACGACCTGCTGGCCGCCGACGCCTCACCGCTCATCCCCTCCGATGACGGCGACGCCCTCGAGGTCATCCTCCCGGTCTCCGCGGAGACCACCGCCGACGATGTCGAGCGGATCAGGGACGCCATCGGCGAAGCCTTCCCGATCGCGGCCGCCGCCGACACGTCCCCGAATCAGAGCGGGAGTCTCCCCACCACGGTCGCGGACGTCTATGTCACCGGACCGGCCGGGTTCGCCGCCGACCTCACCGAAGCCTTCGCCGGCATCGACGGGATCCTGCTGCTCGTCGCGCTCATCGCCGTCTTCGTCATCCTCGTCATCGTCTACCGCTCGCCGCTGCTGCCGATCATCGTCCTCTTCACCTCCCTGGCCGCACTCTCCGCCTCGATCTTCGTCATCTGGCACCTCGCCGATGCCGGCATCCTCCTCATCAACGGGCAGGTCCAGGGGATCCTCTTCATCCTCGTCGTCGGTGCCACCACCGACTACTCCCTCCTCGTCGTCGCCCGCTTCCGCGACGCCCTGCGCACCGAAACCGACCGTGTCCGTGCGGGACTGAGCGCCCTCAAAGGCGTCCTCGAACCGATCGCCGCCTCGGGTGGAACCGTCATCGCCGGACTCCTCGTCCTCCTCCTCACCGACCTCGCCTCGACGCGCGCACTCGGCCCGGTCGCGGCGATCGGCATCGTCGTGGCGATGCTCGCGGCACTGACCTTCCTGCCCGCCGCACTCATGACCATCGGCCGCGCCGTCTTCTGGCCCTTCCCGCCGCGTCCGTCGAATCCGACCAAGCGCGGGCTGTGGGCGAGGATCGCCGAGGCGGTCGCGAAGCGTCCGCGCGCGATCTGGATCGGACTCGTCATCGTCCTCGCGCTCCCGCTGCTCGCCGCCCCGCAGTTCAAGGCCTCCGGAGTCGCCCAATCCGAATTCGTCCTCGGCCAGTCCGAAGCCCGCGACGGTCAGGACGTGCTCGCCGAGCACTTCCCCGGCGGCTCCGGCTCACCGACGCAGATCGTCGTCGCCGCCGACGACCTCGAAGACGCCGCACGGGCCATCGGCGATCTCGACGGGGTCGAATCCCTGTCGGTCACCGCCGCAGACTCCCCGAGCGGAACCCTGGCCATCAACGCCGACGGCGAACCCGAAGCCCCCCGCGGCGGTCCGCCGCAGGCCTCGGACGGGTCTCAGGCCACCCCCGCACCCACCGAGGTCGACGGTGCCGTCCTCCTCGAGGCCACGCTCACCGACGCCGCCGACTCCCTGGCCGCCGAGACCACCGTGACCGACATCCGCGAGGCCGTCCACGACATCGACGCCGGGGCCCTCGTCGGCGGCGAGACCGCCGTCGACCTCGACACGAACACCACCGCCGAGGCGGACCGGGCACTGGCGATCCCGCTCATCCTCCTCGTCATCACCGTCATCCTCATCCTCCTGCTGCGCTCCCTGCTGGCCCCGCTCCTGCTCGTGGCGCTGACGGTGCTGTCCTTCGGCACGGCGCTGGGGGTCTCGGCGTTGGTATTCAACCACCTCATCGGCTTCGACGGCGCCGACCCCTCGGTGCCGCTGTACGCGTTCGTCTTCCTCGTGGCGCTGGGCATCGACTACAACATCTTCCTCATGTCCCGGGTGCGCGAGGAATCCCTGCACCTGGGCACCCGACGGGGAGTGCTCTCCGGACTCGTCGCCACGGGAGGGGTGATCACCTCGGCGGGGATCGTGCTCGCGGCGACCTTCGCCGCACTCGCCGTCATCCCGGTGATGTTCCTCTTCCAGCTTGCCTTCATCGTCACCTTCGGCGTCCTCCTCGACGCGATCCTCGTCCGTTCGCTCGTCGTCCCGGCCCTCGTCCATGACATCGGACGAGCCGTGTGGTGGCCGTGGCGGAAACGGATTCCGCGGGACTGAACGCCAGGCCGCCTCGGTGGGGGGCGGCCTCCTTCGCGGCCGGCGGATTCCAGCGGTCGGGCAGCGAACGTCGGACCGCCTCGGCGGGGGAGAACGGATTCATCACAATCCGTCCTGCGCAGTGGTCGGCTGTGGCGATGGTCACGGTGTTCCTCTAGGGTGCAGTACGTAGGCATTGCTCACGCAACACTCACCTGATCATCAGGTTTCGAAGGAGAACACAATGACGCGCACTCTTCGCCGACCCCGCACCCTCGCCGCAGCCGCCGGAATCGCGGCCCTGACACTGCTCGCCACCGCCTGCGGAGGCGGCGGAGGTGGAGGCGGTGAGGAGGGCGAACAGAGCGCCGACTTCATCACGATCGCCACCGGCGGCTCCTCGGGCGTGTACTACCAGGTCGGAGCCACGATGTCGGAGATCCTCGCCGACGAACTCGGCGCCGACACCTCCGTGCAGTCGACGGGCGCCTCGGTGGAGAACCTCACCCTCATCCAGGACGGGGGAGCGGAACTCGCCTTCACCCAGGGCGACGCGGTCGACCAAGCCCTGGCCGGCGAAGGCGCCTTCGACGGCAAGCAGATCGACTCCCTGCCCGTCGTCGCGAACCTCTACGACCAGTACGTCCAGCTTGTGACCATCGAAGGCTCGGGCATCGACTCGATCGAGGACATCAAGGGCAAATCGGTCTCCGTCGGCGATCAGAACTCCGGTGTCGAACTCAACGCCCGCACCGTCGTCGACGCCTACGGGCTCAGCTACGACGACTTCAGCGCCGACTACCTGCCCTACGCCGAGGCGATCGACCAGATGCGCAACGGTCAGCTCGACGCCGCGTTCGTCACCAGCGGTCTGCCGAACTCCGCGGTCACCGACTTGGCGACCAGCGACGACGTCAAGGTCGTCCCGTTCACCGGTGACGGACGGGAGAAGCTGCTGTCCGAACACGACTACTTCGGCGAAGGCGAGATCCCGGCGGGCACCTACGGCGACAGCGAGGCGGCCGAGACCCTGACGATCCCCAACCTGCTGGTCGTCAGCCCCTCGCTCAGCGACGACGCCGTCTACGACATCACGAAGACCCTGTTCGACAGCATCGACAAGATCCAGAGCTCGCACAACGCGGCCAAGGACATCACCGTCGACAACGCGCAGGACGTGCCCGTGAGCGAACTCGCCCCCGGAGCGAAGCAGTACTTCGACGAACAGGGCTGAGCCATCACGAGCCTGACCCGCAGGGCGGCTCTCACGCTCGCCACCACGGTGGGGCTGGGCATCGCCGTCCCGCCGGCGGTGTCCGGTCCCGCGCCGAGGCGGCTGGTCATCCGACAGCAGGCGCCGGGTGACCGGGTGTACCGGTCGGTGCCCATCGACGGCGACGACGAGGTGGCGATGACGTGGATGCACTCGGTCGACAAGACTCCCTGGTGGGAGTACTACCGGGCCGTCGGCGACGAACTCGTCCTCGACTGCACGGAACTGTCGCTGATGGGAGCGGGCGCCCCGTTCGAGGCCCCGCGGACCGAACTCGACGGTGACATGGTCAGGCTCTGCGGCCTCGATGAGCACTTTGAAGCCGTGCGGTGGATCCACTCCCACCGCGTCCACCACCGGATCTATGTCAACGGCGAGCTCCTGCTGCCGACCCGGGCCATCGGCCACCACGTCCACGCCGAGATGATCGTGATCGGAGACTGAAGACCATGACGAACGCACTGCCCGCCGAGGCTCCGCCGCCGGAGTCGATCGACACAGTCGAGAAATACGACCGGGAATCGCGCACACGCGACATCTGGTCGACGAAATGGGCGCTGCCGCTGACGGTCTTCGCCGTCGGACTCTCCCTCTACCAGATCTACTACGCCCTCTTCGGGGGACCGCCGACCCTGGTCCACCGCGGCATCCACGTCGGCGCGATCCTCGTCCTCTGCTTCGCCGTCCAGCGCTTCCGCCTCCGCGAGACGCGTTCGACCCCGCCCTGGTTCGACTGGCTGGCTATCGCCGGTTCCGTGGCCATCGCCGTCTACCTCGCGGTCGTCTTCGATCGGCTGACCGTCAGCGGCGGCCGGTTCGAGACCATCGACGTCGTCTTCTCCGTCCTCTGCCTCGTCCTCGTCCTCGAGGCGGCCCGGCGGGTCACCGGCCTCGTGCTGCCGATACTGGCCGTGCTCTTCATCGTCTACGACTACTACGGGCGGTCGATGCCCGGTCTGTTCCGGCACCGCGGCTATGACCTCGACCGGATCGTCACCTTCATGTACGAGTCCACCGAGGGCATCTTCTCCACGGCCATCGGCGTGTCCTCGACCTACATCTTCCTGTTCATCCTCTTCGGCGCCATCCTGCAGAAGTCGGGGATGGGGCAGTTCTTCAACGACATCGCCATGGCCCTGGCCGGACAGGCGCGCGGCGGTCCGGCGAAGGTCGCCGTGCTCGCCTCCGGATTCCTCGGGTCGATCAACGGTTCGGCGATCGCCAACGTCGTCACCACCGGCGCCTTCACGATCCCGATGATGAAGCGGGTGGGCTACCAGCGCAACTTCGCCGGAGCCGTCGAATCGGCCGCCTCGGTGGGTGGTCAGATCATGCCGCCGATCATGGGCGCCGCGGCCTTCATCATGGCCGAGACCCTCGGGGTTCCCTACACGCAGATCGTCCTCGTCGCCATCATCCCGGCCGTGCTCTACTACCTCGGCATCCTCATCCAGGTCCACCTGCGGGCGACGAGTCAGGGTCTGCGCGGCATCAGCCGGGAGAACCTGCCGGCGGTCATGGACGTGATGAAGGAACGCGGGCACCTGCTGCTGCCGCTGCTGTTCCTGCTCTACATGCTCTTCTTCTCCGGGACGACGATCCTCTTCGCCGCAGTGACGACGATCTTCGTCACGATCGCGGCGGCGATGGTGCGCAAGAGCACCCGGATGTCGCTGCTCGACATCGTCCACGCCCTGCGCGACGGGGCGCTGACCGCGGTGTCCGTGGCGGTGGCCTGTGCCTGTGTGGGCATCATCGTCGGCGTCGCCACGCAGACCGGCTTCGGCGTCAAGCTGGCCGGGACCATCGTCACCATCGGCGGCGGATTCCTCCTGCCGACGCTGCTGATGACCGCGGTCGCCTGCATCATCCTGGGCATGGGGCTGCCGTCGATCCCGGCCTACATCATCGTCGCCACGATGGCCGCCCCCGCCCTCGTCCAGCTCGACGTGGCGCCCCTGGCCGCTCATCTCTTCGTCTTCTACTTCGGGCTCTTCGCCAATATCACCCCGCCCGTGGCCCTCGCGGCCTTCGCCGCGGCCGGTCTGTCGGGTGGGTCTCCGATGCGCACCGGATTCCTCGCGATGCGCCTGGCCCTCGGCGGGCTCATCGTGCCCTTCGTCTTCGTCTATCAGCCGGAGCTGCTCATGCTCGACGGCTCGGCGGTGGACACGATCCGGGCCGCCGTCATCCTGCTCATCGGGGTCACGCTGCTCGCGGTCGCAGCCGAAGGGCACCTGTTCGTGCCGCTGCCGATCTGGCTGCGCATCGTTCTGGCGCTCGGGGCGATCGGTCTGGTCACGCCCAACCATGTGCTCGACCTCGTCGGTGCGATCGTGGCTCTCGCGGCACTCGGTGCGGCGATGTTCATGGCCAAGCGGCAGGAGCGGCTGCACTGGCGAGAGATCTGAGCGGCCGGCGTTCGGGTGATCACGACGCCGCTCGGCCGGGGATCGAGTCAGACCCCGGCCGGGCGGGGTACGTGGGAAGTGCGGGGCGTGAGGCAATACGATACCCCCGGAGTGAGATCGGAGCCGTGGGGCGGCTCTGCTCGACCTCTGCCAACCGGGGGCACGTTGGGGATATGCCGGGTACTGTCGTCGAGGGGTGGTCGACGGGCCTCTGAAAAGAGGCCGGGTATACCATTGAACTACGGTTTTGTTGACGGTGCAACAAATGTGCCGGGCGACACGCTGGACGGCACTTCGCAGACGGATAGACAGGCTGATGGACAAAACGACTCCCGTAAGCAGCATGATCAGGCAGAACGGCCCGATCAAGATCGCCGCATGGCGGCTGATGATGGAGAAGTACCAGGACTTCATGACGCGGTTCGAAGCGGAGTTCCGGGCCCGCCACGAACTGAGCGCCAATGAGTTCGACGTCCTCATCAATGCCCGACCTGCAACTCAGGTCAGACAGCGGGATCTGCTTCGCAGCCTCGTCATCAGCCGCAGTGCGCTCAGCCGGCTGCTCGGCAAGCTCGAGAAGCGGGGGCTGGTCAGGCAGGAACCCGACCCGGAGGATCAGCGCGGGGTGCTCGTCACCCTCACCGAGGCGGGGGTGAGGCTCTGCGACGAGGCGGCCGAGACGAATGCCGAGGTCATCTTCGCAGGCTTCGCCGGAGTCACCGACGCCGAGGCGGAGGAGATCTTCCAGCTCGTGTCGAAGATCTGCCCGGTCGGGTAGGGGAGCGGGCACCCTCCCCGCAGCCCCCGATCCTCGGTAGCATGTGGCCATGAGCAACGTCGAGTCCCGTCCCGAACAGGTCGTCTGCACGGCCGGGGGACTGCCCGGCCCCAATTGTGACCAGCAGGGACGTTCGCCGGTCGAGATCATCACCTCCCGCGAGGTGCCGCTGGGCGGGCCCCGCGCGATGACCGTGCGGCGGACTCTCCCACAGCGCCAACGCTCGCTGATCGGACCGTGGTGCTTCGTCGACCACTACGGCCCGGCCGACGTCTCCGTCACCGGCGGAATGGACGTCGCACCGCACCCGCACACCGGACTGCAGACCGTGAGTTGGCTGTTCGAAGGCGCCATCCAACACATCGACTCCGGCGGCAACGCGGGCCTCGTCCTGCCCGGCGAGGTCAACCTCATGACCGCGGGCCGAGGCATCTGCCACTCCGAGGTCTCGACCGACGATACGACGAGCCTGCACGGCGTTCAGCTGTGGCTGGCTCTGCCCGATGCCACCCGCCACCAGCCCGAACGCGAATTCGAGCACTTCGAACCCGAGCCCGTGCCGCTTGACGGCGGGGAGATGCTCGTCTTCCTCGGCCGCCTCGGCGAGGGATCCTCACCGGTGCGCACGCACAGCCCGCTGGTCGGCGCCGAGATCCGCCTCGACCCGGGCGCAGCCATCGACCTGCCCGTCGATCCGCGGTTCGAGCACGGCCTCCTCGTCGATTCCGGTGATATCAGCCTGGAGAACGTCGATCTGCCGGTCGCATCGATCGGCTATACGGGCATCGGCGTCGATGAACTGCGCATCGCCAATCGCAGTGACGACCCCGGTCGGCTCATCCTCATCGGCGGTGAGCCGTTCACCGAAGAGATCGTCATGTGGTGGAATTTCGTCGGCCGCACCCACGAGGAGATCGCCCGGTACCGCGAGGAATGGCAGGCCGAAGGCGACCGTTTCGGCGTCGTCGACGGCTACGTCGGCAAGGGCGGGCCAGGGCAGAACGCCGATGGGATGAGCAGGCTCCCCGCGCCGAGGCTGCCCGACGTCACGATCAGAGCACGGAAGAATCCACCCCCGCAGGTGCAGAGATAAGGAGCGTCAACCATGCCGAAGACATTCGAGGACAAGACCGGGGCCGAGGTCACGGTCTCGCTGAACGAAGCAGCGCAGGCCTATGAAGTCGCCGTCGCCGATGGGACCGTCGCCGGGAGCGCATTCTTCCTGCCCGGACCCGACGCGGAGACCGAACGCATCTTCCACCACACGGTCGTCGACGAGAAGTTCGGCGGCCGCGGGCTGTCGAAATTCCTCGTTTCTGAGGCACTCGACGATTCTCGCGAGCGTGGTGTGACCGTCGCGCCCGTGTGCCCGCTCTTCGTCACGAAGCTGCAGGAGACCGGCGATGACTACGCCGCCCAGGGCGGCAAGTTCCGCAATGCGACGGGCGCCGATTTCGACATCGTTGAGCGGCACAACTGAGTTCGGGCACGCGCGACTCGACCACGGGCGCGACGGTGTCGTCGTGACCGGTCAGCCGCCTCGGCGGAATCAGTTGATGATCTCTTTGTCGTCGTCTGCACGGATGGCCGCGAGTCGTTCGCGCCACATCTGCAGGTCCTGCTCGCTCAGGCGCTTCCAGTCGGTGACCTCGCGGACGATGCGCAGGGGTTCGCTGCTGCGGAAGGAGCGCGTGGGGTTGCCGGGGAACTTCTTGTCCGTGACGTTCGGGTCGTCGACGAAGTCGCCGAGGGGTTCGACCTCGTAGACGTGCGGAGATCCGGAGTTGAGGGCGGCCACCTCGGCGGCGAGCCCTGCCCCGTCGACGAGCGAGGTGAAGTAGATATGGTTCATCGTCACTTCGGGCCGGTAGTTCGAGGCGAAGCCTGCGGTCAGCAGGTCCCCGGGGGCGAGCTCGGCACGGGTGCCGTGGAAGAAGGGTCCTTCATCGAGTGTTGCAGCCATGGCGTCGAATATACGCTCGCAGACTGCGAATCGGCCTCGGATTCGGCGACTAGAATGGGTCTTGAGCGGGCGATGAACAACCTTGCGGAATGGGTTGAAACAGCGGCGCTTCCCGGGTGTTGAGACTTCCGTTCCGGAATGTGGCGACCTCGGCCATACTCTCCTGAGCGAACGATGCCCCGTGCGAACGTCTCCGGTGGCGTCGACGACCCCACGTGAAGGAGCCCACCCCGCCAATGTCCGCCGAAACGACATCGCAGACGACGACCGCCGCCTCGGCGCCGACATCATGGACCGGACGCCTCCGCCTCATCGGTCCGGGAATCGTGCTCGCCCTGGCCAGCGTCGGGGCGTCGGACATGATCACGACGATGAACTCCGGGGCGGAGTATGGGCTGGCGCTCATCTGGGTGTTCACGGTCGGCATCGTCCTCAAGTTCGTCCTCTCCGAGGCGGTCGCGCGGCTGCAGATGAGCGGCGACCGGTCACTGATCTCCCACCTCGCCCGGTTCGGCGGGCGGACGTTCCCGATCCTGTTCCTCATCGCCGAGCTGCTCGTCGGGCTGTTCTTCGGTGCCGGCGTCATCGCGGTGACGACGAGCATCCTGCAGGCGATCTTCCCGCTCCTGCCGTTCTGGCCGACCGCGATCGTCGTGCTCCTCTCCGCCGCGGTGCTCGTCGGAATCGGCCGGTACGGAATCGTGGAGAAGGCGATGATGGGCTTCGGCATCCTCATGTTCTTCGGCATCCTCGCCCTGGCGATCTCCGTGTTCCAAGGTCAGGACGCTCAAGCGGTGGCCGCGGCAACGATTGTGCCGACGTTCCCGAACACTTCGATCATCACGGTGATGTCGCTCATCGGTGGGGTCGGGGGAGCGACCGGCATCCTCGCCTACTCGTTCTGGATCCGCGAGAAGGCGTGGCGGACACCCGACTGGAAGCCTGTGGTGCGCCTTGACCTGGTCATCAGCTACGGACTCGTCTTCGTCTTCGCCGTGGCGATGAGTGCTGTCGGTGCCTTCATCCTCTACGGTCAGGGCTTCACAATTGCGGACAATGATGCTCTGTTCGCCATTGCCGATGACCTGATCGGGCGGATCGGTGAGACCGGGCGGCTCGTGTTCCTCATCAGCTTCCTCGCCGTGGTGTACACGAGTGTGCTCGGCGGGTTCTCCGGGATCGCCTACGTCACCGCCGACTGCCTGCGCGTGCTGCGCCGGTACCCGCACCAGGACGAACCGGCCCACGAGATGTCGGCGAAGTCGATCGAGTTCCGCGGCGCCCTCGTCTACCTCTCGATCGCGACGCTGGTCATCATGAGCCTCGGCAAACCGGTCACCCTCGTCCTCGTCTACGCGGCGATCAGCGCGTTCATCCTGCCGGTGCTCGCGCTCGCCCTGCTCGTCATCCTCAATCGGTCGACCGTGCCGGCGCAGCTGCGCAACACGAAGTGGTCGAACGTGCTGCTGGGCATCTGCCTGGCCCTGTTCGGATTCCTCGCCGCCCTGCAGGTGCGGGAGTCGGTGATGGGGTTCATCGGGTGAGCGACCTCAGCCTCCTGCCGGTTCGGGGTGGCGCAGCTGCACCTTGTTGATCTTGCCCGAGGCATTGCGGGGCAGGGCCGGAACGATCTCGAGGCGCTTGGGCTGCTTGAACCGGGCGAGTCTGTCGTCCAGCCACGCCTGGAGCTCATCGAGCGTGAGGGCGTCATCGTCGTCGGCGAGAGCGACAGTGGCCACGGGAATCTCGCCCCATTGCTCGTCGGGACGTCCCGTGACGGCGATCTCGGCGATCTTCGGGTGTGCGGCGATGACGTTCTCGACCTCGGCGCAGTAGATGTTCTCCCCGCCCGAGATGATCATGTCCTTCTTGCGATCGACGACCCACACGAAACCCTCCTCGTCCTGACGGACGAGGTCACCGGAGTGAAACCAGCCGCCGGCGAACGCCGTCGCCGTCTCCGCGGGTTTGCGCCAGTAGCCGGACATGAGGTTCGGTCCGCGGTAGACGATCTCGCCGACCGCGCCGACCTCGACGTCGTTCATCGACTCGTCGACGATGCGCGCTTGAACCGTGGGAATCGGCTGCCCGATCGAACCGAGCTTGCGCCGGGAGTCGCGACCGCGCAGGGCGCAGGTGATCGGTGACATCTCGGTCTGGCCGAATACGGCGACATTCATCGCGTCGGGAAACGTCTCCGACATGGTGCGCAGCAGCGTGTCGGAGGCGGGTGCGGCACCCCAGCTGATGACGCGCAGATTGAGATCGCGGGTGCGGGCGCTGGGTTCGGCACAGATGAGCTGCCACTGCTGAGGCACGTTGAAGACGATCGATGCGCGCTCACGTTCCCAGGCATCGAGGAGTTCGACGGGATCGAAGGAACCCAGAGGGTGCATCACCGTGGGGATGCCGATGACGAAGTTCGCGGCGATGGACCCGAGACCGGCGATGTGGAACAGGGGCGCGGTGAGAAAGGCGATGTCCTCATTGACGATGGTGTTCACCTGCAGGCAGGTGACCGCTTGGGAGAAGAGATTGATGTGGTCGAGCATCGCTCCCTTCGGCCGTCCCGTCGTGCCGGAGGTGTACATGATCAATGCCGTGGTGTCTTCGGGCACGTCCGGGAAGTCAGTCTCTCCGATCTTCTCGGCGATGAGGTCGGCATAGGACTCCCGGTCTTCGGTCGCCTGCCCGAACACGATGACGCGCTTGAGCCGATCGGTCACCTGGCCGACGGCATCGATCAGCGCCAGCAGCGGCTCGTCGACGAGGATGATGTCCGCGTCAGCGTCATCGACGATATACCCGAGTTCGGGCGGGGTGAGTCGGATGTTGACCGGAACCGCCATCGCGCCGAGGCGGTTGATCGCGAACACCGCTTCGACCACCTGAGGGTGGTTGAGGGTGAGGAGCAGGACTCGGTCACCGAAGCCGACTCCTCGGCGGCGAAGCGCGGCGGCGAAGGCGTCCATGTGATCGCGGGTCTCGCGCCACGTCGTGACCTCTCCGCGGAACTTCATCGCGGTGGCATCCGGTTTCATCTGCGCATGGATGGCGATCTGGTTCATCCAGTGATTGCGGCGGGCCTGCGAGGGAATAGCAGCATCGGCCATGGTGACACCTTTCAAACTTCGTCGTCTGCCGCCCTGCCCGGGCGGTCGGTCCTCCGTCCGGAGGCGACGGGAGCCGTCGAGCCGGATGCCGTCGGATCGGAAGGAGCGGTGTGTCTTGAGTATCGCACCCTCACGGACGGAAGTCACGGATTTTTCTAATACGTATTCATAAATGTGATGGGAGCCGGTTCTGCTTGCCGCACGTCGATGCGGGGCAAAACGTCAGCCAGGTGGGAGGCGGAGAGCCGCCTCGGCGGTTTTCGAATTGCTGTTAGATTGGTCGCATGGTCGAATCGGTCTCGAAGTCCGCACGCACTCGGGGGCGGATCCTCGATGCTGCCGCAGGTGTCCTCAGCCGCAAGGGCTATGCGGGGATGCGCATGGCTGATGTCGCGAAGGCGGCTGGAATCCAAGCCCCGGCGATCTACTATCACTTCCCCTCTCGCGACGATCTGGTCGAGGCGGTGATGTGGGAAGGTGCGCATCGGGTGCGGGTTCATCTCGAGGCCGTGCTCGCGGAGCTGCCGGAGCACACGCCGCCTCGGGACCGCCTGCTGGCGGCGGTGGAGGCGCACCTGCGCTGCGAACTGGACATCTCCGATTACACGATCGCCGCAGTGCGCAATGCCGGACAGGTCCCCGAGAAGGTGCGAGAGCGACCGGCGGCGGAGGAGAGTGCCTACAGCCGACTGTGGCAGACGCTGTTCCGGGACGCGGCGGAGGCCGGCGAGCTGAGGGAGGACCTCGACATCAACGTCTTCCGCCTGCTGCTGCTCGGGTCGATGAACTGGGCAGTCGAATGGTGGAACCCGCGCACTCGATCACTCGAGGACCTCATCTCCTCGACGCAGGATCTCGTCCGCCATTCGACATTCGCACCGGACTGAGTTCTCAGAGCCCGAGGTCGCGGCCGACGATCTCCTTCATGATCTCCGTCGTGCCGCCGTAGATGGTGGTGATGCGCGAATCGAGATAGTCCTGGGCGATGCGGTACTCCTTCATGTACCCGTAGCCGCCGTGCAGCTGGAGACAGCGTCCGACGATTTGGACGTACTGCTCGGTCGTCCAGAATTTTGCCGCCGCGGCATCGGCCGGACCGAGCGTGCCCTGGCAGTGTTCGAGGATCGCGGCGTCGATGTAGGCGCGGCTGGCGGCGGTTGCGGTCGTCATCTCGGCTAGCTCGAAGCGGGTGTTCTGGAATGTGCCGATGGGCCGACCGAATGCCTGTCGATCGGTGACATAGGTGCGGGTCCGCTCGAGGACTCCTTCGCTCGAGGCGACGGCGGCGAGGGCGATCGACAGGCGTTCCTGGGGCAGGTTCTGCATGAGTCCGAGGAACCCCGAGCCTTCGGCGCCGAGGAGGTTCGCCGCAGGTACGCGCACGTCCTCGAAGACCAGCTCGCTCGTGTCCTGGGCAGAGAGGCCGACCTTGTCGAGGTTCGTGCCGCGGGTGAACCCCGGGGTGTCGCCTTCGACGACGAGCAGGCTGAGGCCCTTGTGCGGGTCCTCCGAGGTGCGCACCGCGGTGGCCACCAGGTCGGCGTTCTGGCCGTTGGAGATGAAGATCTTCGAGCCGTTGACGATGTAGTCGTCTCCGTCGCGCCGCGCGGTGGTGCGGATCGAAGCGAGATCGCTGCCGGTTCCGGGCTCTGTCATGGCGATGGCCGTGATGAGCTCGCCCGAGGCGATTCCCGGCAGCCACCGCCGCTTCTGTTCGTCATTCGTCAGGTCGGTGAAGTAGGGGATGGTGATGTCGTTGGAGAGCGCGATGCACCCCATGCCGCTGGAGACCGGGTTGCGAGCGAGCTCTTCGCTCATGATTGCGTTGAAGCGGAAGTCCTCGTTTCCTCCGCCCCCGAACTCCTCGGGCACGCCGAAGCCGAGGATGCCGGCCTCCGCCGCGGCGGTGAATAGGGAGCGGTCGACCTGTCCCTCGTCGTCCCAACGCGCTGCGTTGTCTGCGACGTTGCGTTCGACGAATTCGCGGACGAGGCTGCGGAACTGTTCGTGAGTGTCATCGTAGAGGGTGCGCTTGAGTGCCATGGGAGACGACCTTTCTTCGCGTCGTTGCGAACCAGTTTCTACTCTACATTAGAAAATGCCGATGAGGCAGAGGGTGCCGACGCGATCGGGGAGAGCGCCCGGCTGTGCTCACTCCCGCCCGAAGCTGATCCACCTCAGATTGTCGACGATGGAGACGATCCGCTGATTGGCATCCCACGCCTCACCCATGCGTGCGGTCCTGCCGCGGACATCGCCGGCCACCTGGTCCTTCGTCAGGGTGCCGGTGAGGAAGCCGCGACCCAGCGGGCTGTACGGGACGAACCCGTCCCCGAGCTCGGCGCAGGCGGGCACCACGTGGTCTTCGACATCACGCGACCACAGGCTCCATTCGGACTGGACGGCGGTGATCGGGTGGAGACCGCATGGGCGCGGCGAAGCATCGCACGCTGAGTGGGCGTATTCGGGTCGTCCGTCGGTGCGTTTCATTGACCAGTCGGGCGGCGCCGGCGACCAATTCAACTGTTGATGCAAGTGCACATAATTGCATGGCATTGGTAATGTATATGTAACTAATGGTGAGAGCTCGCCGACGAGAACGACCGTGCACATGGCCTGGTCCCACGAGGGCACGCGCAGTGCACACCAGCCGAGCGGGTTTTCGCATCGTGCACCGCCTCCGCGTGGTGCCCTCAATGATCGAGGAGTTGGAAGCCCGCATGCCAGTGAGCAATGAAGAGCAGATGATGATCGATCTGGTCGCCGAATTCATCGACGAACAGGTCAAACCCAGCGTCAACAAGGTCGAGCACGCCGATGAATATCCCGAAGCGTGGATCCAGACGATGAAGGATATGGGCATCTACGGGCTCGCCATCGACGAGCCGTGGGGGATGGGCAAGGTCTCGACCGAGGCGTATGCGCTCATCACTGCCGAGCTCGCTCGCGGGTGGATGTCCCTGGCGGGTGCGATGGGCGGGCACACCGTCGTCGCGAAGCTCCTCCAGGAATACGGCACCGATGAGCAGAAGGATACGTACCTGCCGCGGATGGCCACCGGTGAGCTGCGGGCGACGATGGCGCTGACCGAACCCGGCGGCGGATCCGACCTGCAGGCGATGCGCACCACTGCGACGAAGGACGGTGACGACTACGTCATCAACGGGTCGAAGACGTGGATCACGAACGCCCGGAAATCCGACCTCATTGCGCTGCTGTGCAAGACCGACCCGCAAGCCGAGCCCCGTCATAAGGGCATCTCGATCATCCTCGTGGAGAAGGGGGAAGGCTTCACCGTCTCCCAGGATCTGTCGAAGCTCGGGTACAAGGGCGTCGAGACCTGCGAGTTGTCCTTCGACGGACTGAGGCAGCCGCAGTCGCAGCTGCTCGGTGAGGCCGAGGGTGTCGGGTTCAAGCAGATGATGAAGGGACTCGAGATCGGCCGCATCCAGGTCGCGTCCCGCTCGCTCGGCGTTGCGCAGGCGGCGCTCGACGATGCCGTGAAGTACTCGCAGGAACGTGAGTCCATGGGCAAACCGATCTGGAAGCACCAGTCGGTGGGCAACAAGCTCGCGATGATGGCGACGAAGCTCGAGGCTGCCCGGCAGCTCGTCCTCCACGCTGCTCGCACCTATGATTCGGGGGCGCGGGTGGATATGGAGGCCGGGATGGCGAAGCTCTATGCCTCGGAGATGGCCGCCGAGGTGGCCCTCGACGCCATCCGCGTCCATGGCGGTTACGGATACTCCACCGAATACGACGTCGAACGCTACTACCGGGATGCTCCGCTGATGATCGTCGGCGAAGGCACGAACGAGATCCAGATGAACGTCATCGCCAAGCAGCTCATCGGCCGGAACAAGGCCTGAGGGGCATCAGCCCTGTTCGGTCACGGCGTGGAAGGTGCCAGTTTGATGAGGAATCCGGATCTCCCCTCCTGCGCCTTCTCGCCGTGCTGATTGAGCAGGGTGAAGCGCCGGTCGACGAACCCCTTGTCTCCGGCGGAGACCCTCCGACACGACAGGATCTCCATCTCGACCGTCACTGTGTCTCCGATGCGCAGCGGCGTGAGGAACTTCCACTCGTCGAGTCCGGTCATGGCGATGGCCGATTGAGCGAACCAGCCGGCCCGGTCCATCAGGCCGGTGATGACGGCGATTCCCAAGGCGCCGTGCAGCAGGCGTCCGCCTTGATTCTGCATGTATTCGGCGTCGGCATGGACTTGGTTCCAGTCGCCGGAGAGCATCGAGAACATCGTGAGGTCGGCCTCCGAGAGCGTCCTCGAAGGGGACCGATAGACCTGGCCGACCGCGAGATCCTCGAGGTAGAGGCTGTTGTCGGTGGTGTGCTTCGTGGTCACGTGCTCCTCCTGGATCAGGGGCTGAAATCGGATGCCTGTTGCCTGGGCGGGGTGCCTCTGTCATACTCAGCATACAAGAACGAACGTTCTTCCCTGCTCAATGAGGAGTGAAAATGCATCCATCATCCAACCCACCCACCGGTCCTGACACGACCACGTCCGGCACGACTGCGACCGAACTCGACATGCCCGATGAGGGCAAGATGACTCGCCTCGCCGGCGCATCCGTCATCGCGACAGCGCTCGAATGGTTCGACTTCCTCATCTATTCGACCGCCTCGGCGCTCGTCTTCGGTCACGTATTCTTCCCTTCGCTCGAAGGCGCCTTGGGAACCATCGCCTCGTTCGGCACTCTCGCGGTGGGCTTCATCGCCCGCCCCGTGGGCGGCATCATCGCCGGTGCACTCGGCGACAAATTCGGTCGCAAGGGACCGCTCGTCGCCTCGATGATCGTCATGGGACTGGCCACAACGTCGATCGGACTGCTGCCCAGCTACGAGACGATCGGAATCTGGGCGCCGATCCTCCTGGTGACCGCCCGCCTGGTCCAAGGACTCGGCGTCGGTGCCCAATGGGGCGGCGCCACGCTGCTGCTGACCGAGCATTCACCGCTGAAGCGTCGCGGCTTCTACGGCTCCCTCGTCCAGTTGGGCACCGTTGCCGGCATCATCATCGGCAATGCCTTCTTCCTGTGCATCCTGCTCTTCGTCGATGAAGGTGCTTTCATCGCCTGGGGCTGGCGTGTGCCGTTCCTGTCGGGCATCCTCCTCGTCGCGGTCGGAATCTTCGTGCAGATGAAGATCGAAGAGACCCCTGTCTTCAAGTCGATGCAGGCCAAGGCTGAGGCCGCGACCGCCGGTCAGACGATGCCTCGCGTGCCCTTCGGCCGCAAGCTGCGGTTGTACTGGAAGCAGATTCTGCAGGCCGCTGGTGCGTTCTTCGTGGTCAACGGCACCTTCTACGTCATGATCTCCGGGATGCTGTCCTATGGCACCGCGAATGTCGGGCTGTCTCAGACGACGATGATCATGATCGTCTGCCTCGCCGTCGCCACTCAGATCTTCACAATCCCCTATTTCGGAGCCTGGTCGGACCGACACGGCCGCCGCAAGATCTTCCTGCTCGGCACCGTTCTCATGGCCGTGTGGGCGTTCCCGTTCTTCTGGCTCGTCGACACCGGCAACCCGATCCTCGTCGCCGCAGCCATCATCGTCGGCCTCACCTTGCACGCCATGATGTTCGGGCCCCAGGCGGCACTGTTCGCCGAGATGTTCCCCGCAGACGTTCGCTACTTCGGAGCCTCACTCGGGTTCCAGCTCGCAAGTGTCTTCGCCGGTGGCCTGGCGCCGATGATCATGGTCTCCCTCATCGAGGCGACCGGCACCTCGGCGAGCGTTTCCCTCTACATCATCGCGATGGCCGTGATCACCTTCGTCGCCGTGTACTCCATCAGGGAACGCTTCCAGGCGAACCTGCATGAGACGGCCGCCGACATCGAAGAACGCGAGCGTCGCGAAGCCGGCCGGCTCGGTGCGACGGACAAGTCCACTACCGCTGAGGAGGCCGAACATGCCTGAAACCACGCTGACACTCGAAGAGAGAATCACTCGCCTCGAAGACATTCATGAGATCGGGCAGCTCCGCGCCCGATACTGCCAGGCACTCGATGACGGTCGCTGGGAGGACCTCGCCGACACGTTCACCGACGACGGCGCATTCGTCGGCCTGTCCACTGCACGCGGTCGTGCGGAGATGCTCGAGTTCTTCCCGCAGCTCAACTCCTCGACCGTGACATCGTGGTGGCACTTCAGCTCCAATGAAACCGTGGAACTCGACGGCGACTCCGCGACCGGGACGACCTGGCTGCTTCAACCCTGCGTCGTCGACGGGGAATCCCAGATCGCGGCCGGTCGGTACGAAGACACGATGGTGAGAACGGCACACGGGTGGCGTTTCCAGGAGCGTCGAGTCTCGTTCTTCTTCTGGTCATCGCTCGAATCCGGATGGGACGCGGCACGGTTCTCGTTCCCACCGGCCGTCGACGCCGCCGACGCCCGAACGGTCGAACGGCTCGGATGATGTCAGTCGGAAGAGGCAGGTCGCGTGGCGGCACGGACCAGACCGAAGACGAGGTCGACCTGCAGATCGGCGAGTTCGGCGGGCGAGAGTTCGCCGTCGGGCCGGTACCACGTCGACATCGAGTTGCAGAGGGTGACGACGCCGCGCACCGCCGAGCCGAGATTGCGCACCTCGCACTCTCCGGCGGACACAGCGTCACCGATCGCTGCCCGGAACACTGCTTCCGTCCTGTCTCTCTCGGCGACCACCTCGGCGCGGTTTTCCCCCTCGAGGTAGCGGAATTCGGTGATGCCCACCACCGAGGCGCGCGGCTGGGCCACGATGAAATCGACGTAGGCACGCACCGCCGCCTCAAGCCTCGCCAGCGGGATCGTTCCCGCTGCGCCGACCGCTTCCTCGAGGGAATCGGCCAGGGTTCGCGCCGTCTCTTCGAGCACGAACTCGAGGATCTCGCTCTTGGATCCGAAGTAGTTGTAGAGATTCGACAGGGAGGTGCCCGCCGCCTTCGCGATCTGCCGCGTCGATGCGCCGTGGAAACCCTGGGCGGAGAACACCTCGAGGGCAGCGTGGACAACCGTGTCACGGTCGATGAATCTCGGCGCTGCTCGCCGCCGGTTCGCGTTGGCTGGGGTGTCCTCCATGGGCACCAATCTACTCATAAGTTCACCCGCTCTCATAAGCACACCTGGAAGGAACAGTCATGACTACCCCGTTCAAACCCGGTCGAAGACTGCTCGCCGATGCTGACGCACTGGCCGCGGCAAGTCCCCTGGCACTGGCCGACTCCGTCGCCGAGGCGATCGGTCAGGAGCTGGGGCAGGCGGTCCGACTGGTTTCGGCTGAGCTGGAGACGAACAGAGCGGTCCAGGCCGAGTTCGGCGAACTCGTCACCCCCTCGGCGGTGGTGACCGCCGTGCAGTCCCAGAAGGGGCGGGAGCTGCGGACCGAAGTGACAGCCCAGCTCGAAGGGAATGCCGCCTATTCCGCCTCGGTGCGTTTCGCCTTCGCCGAAGCCATCGACAACACCGACGAGGTGTCCGAACTGTTCTGCCCCGGCAGCGCCGGGTGGAACAGCGAACTGCGCGATCGCCTGCGCGACGATTCCGAGTTCTCCACACTCATCGAGGCCTACGACGGAACGATCGGCCTTTCCATCGGCGGTCGCCCCGTGCACATCCGGTGCTACCGCGGCCACGTGCTCGAGGTCGTCTCCCGTTCCATCCTCGGCGCCGACTTCGTGCTCTCCATCCCCGGCGACGTCTTCATCGACCTCATGACCGCAGAGCGCAACCGCTTCATGGAGACCGCGATGAGCGGGGAGATGCGGTCCACAGGATCCGGGTACGAATACCTGCGCATGACCAGCGCACTCATGCGCATCATCGACCACGCCCGAGCCATGGCTGTCACAGCCGGATATGCCGGCTCCGAATCCAACCTCGACACGAATCTGCAGGTGGCCTGAGATGACGACCCCGAACCACACGAACACTCCGGCAGCGACGACCCTCCGCGCTCACCAGCTGATCATCGACGACCGCATCGCCTTCGTCGAGGACTGGGGTGACATCGACGCGACGCCGCTGCTCGCCGTTCACACCGCGGGACAGTCCGGAGTCCAGTACCGTCATGTGGCGGCGGACCTCGCCGCCCACGGCTACCGGGTCATCGTTCCCGACCTGCCCGGACACGGTCGCACGGAGCCGGCGAAGAACGGCCCGGTGACCGACCTCGGCGAATACGCACAATTCGGTCTTGACGTGCTCGACCAGCTCGGGATCGATCGGTTCGTCGCCGTCGGCTGCTCGATCGGCGGCAAGATCACGATCGACCTGGCCGTACGCGCCGGTGACCGTATCATCGCGGCCATCGCCATGGCCGCGGGATCCCGTCCCGGCCATGTGTCGCTGCGCGGGCTGACACGTGAACTCGTCGACATCTCCACGCCCTCCCGCGGTGATCGCACCTACTGGGGGACCCGGGCAGTCGTCGGGTCGGCCGTCGACGAGGAGCAGCGGGAGATCATCGCCCGCATGCACTGCCGAGAAGATCCGATCGTGTCGAACTCGGATCTCATCGGCTGGGGTCGCCACGACGTCAATGAGGGACTGCCCGGTGTCGCCTGCCCGACGATCCTCGTCGCCGGTGAGGACGACCTGTGGATCGACACCGCGGCGATCCGCCGTGACGCAGAGTCCATCCCTCGCGGCACATTCGTCCTCCTGCCGGGAATCGGGCACTATCCGATGGAGGAGATGCCGGACTTCGTTGAGGCGGTCGATTCCTGGGTGCGCAGTGCTGACACCTGCGGTGCCGATACCGGCAATGCCGATACCGGGAGTGCCGATACCGGCAGTGCCGACCGAAAGACCGAAGAACTGGAGGCTGCCCACTCATGACTTCGCCCGCCACTCTCTACGGCCACTTGAAATCCTGGGCCGAAACCGACCCACAGCGGACGGCCCTCATCGATCCGGTGCCGACCGGTGCCGTTCGTGACGGAGCCGAATCCGGGCACGTGCGCATCAGCGTCTCGGATCTGCTGGCCCGCACCAACGATTTCGCCGGCCTGCTCGCCGATCACGGTGTCGGCCCGAACGACTGCATCGCGGTCTGGCTGCCCAGCTGGTCCGACACCTATGCATGGCAGTTCGCGGCTTCCGCGCTCGGTGCCCACGTGATCGGAGTGAACACCCGCTACAACGTCGCCGAGGTGGGGCATGTCCTGACCAAGGCCCGCCCGCACGTGCTCGTCATGGCCCACGGATTCCGCAACCTCGATTTCCTCGACACCGCGCAGAAAGCCATCGCCGAGGTGGAGCAGGAGAGTTCCGCCCAGCAGGATCGTTCCCCGGGAGAGCCGTTCACCCCGCCGAAGGCATTCGTCTGGGCGGTGCCGGGAGCCGCGAGCGAACCCGCGATCGCGGACTACGACCTCGGAGCCGGGGCGGTCCTCGTCCCCGCGGAGTCGCCAGCCGCGGATCAGACAGAGGCATCATTCGCCGAGGCCGCACCCGAAGAATCACGACTCTCCGTCGCATTCACGACCTCAGGTTCGACCGGGATGCCGAAGCTCGCGGCTCACCGTGAGTCAGCGGTCATCACCCATTCCCAACAGGTCGCCGCTCGAATCGGTTTCACCGCCGGCGACGTCCTCGTCGAACCCCTCCCGTACTCGGGTGTCTTCGGATACTCGGCAGGAATGGGAGCACTCTTCGGCGGAGCAGCCGTCCTCCTCCACCCGGTCTTCGACGAACAGGAACTCGTCGAAGCCTGGAGCACCTTCTCCGGCTCACACTTCGTCGGAGCCGACGACATGCTCTCCCGCGTGCGCAAGGCCTGCGACGACACGGGCACGAAACTCGAATCGTGGCGGTGGGCAGGAGTAGCCGATTTCCAAGGAATGTCCGCCGACATCGCCGACTGGGCGGCCGAGCGGTTCGGCACCCACACCGTCGGCGTCTACGGATCCTCCGAAGTCTTCGCACTCACGTCGTTCTGGCCGAACGACACACCGGAAGAGCTGCGGTACTCGGGCGGCGGTCGCCTCGTCGATCCTCGCTACGAATACCGCATCGCCGATCCGGTCACGGACCAACCCGTGTCCGACGGTTCGGAAGGCGAAGTCCAACTCCGCGGTCCCAACGTCGTCGACCACTACCTCGGCGATCGGGGAGAAGGACGGAAGAACTTCACCGCCGACGGATGGTTCCAGACGGGGGACCTCGGGCGCGCGCAAGGGCCTGAGGCTTTCGAATACGTCTGCCGGATGGGGGACGTCATCCGTCTGCGCGGATTCCTCGTCGATCCCGCCGAGATCGAGCTGCACCTCATCACCCACCCGGACATTGAGCTGGTCAAGGTCGTCGGGCGCAGCAGCGATGCCGGCGAGCCCGAAGTCGTCGCTTTCGTCCAGCCGGTGCCCGGCACCGCTCCCGAGCCGGAGGCGATCCGGCAGTACTGCCGGCAGCAGCTCGCCAGCTTCAAGGTCCCGACCGAGGTCAGACTCGTCGAGACCATGCCCGTGACCGCGGGAACGAACGGCTCGAAGATCAAAACCGCCGTCCTCCGCGAATGGGCGACTCAGCCGGCGGCGGTCGGACAGTGATACGAATCGAAGTAGGTATGACGACCCCAGAAAGGGCAGAAGATGACTCATAAGCCGCGTCCGCGTCCGGACACTCCGCACATGATGACCGAGGAACGCCTCGAGATCCAAGCTCTGGCTCGCGAGTTCGCCCGTGATGTCGTCCTGCCGATCGCCAACGAACTCGACCCGGTTGAGGGGCAGTTCCCGGATTCGATGGTCAAACAGATGGCGGAGATGGGGTTCTTCGGCATCCTCATCCCTGAGGAATACGGGGGCCTGGGGCTCGGGGTGTTCGAGTACTGCCTTGTGGCCGAGGAACTCTCCCGTGCCTGGATGTCCGTGGCCGGACTGCTCGCTCGCGGCAACGGGATGGGCGGTGGGTTCTCGCCCGAACAGGAAGCGAGGCTTTTGCCGAAGGTGGCCAGTGGTGAGTACCTTGGTGCGTTCGCCCTGTCCGAGGCTGAGGCTGGGTCGGATGTGGCGAATCTGCGGTGCAAGGCCGAACGCAATGCTGATGGTGATTGGGTCATCAACGGCACGAAGATGTGGTGTACGTATGCCGATCAGGCCGACTACATCGTCCTCTTCGCCCGCACGAGTGTGGAGGAGAAGCGGCATCGGGGGATTTCGGTGTTCCTCGTCGAGAAGGAACGCGGCACTTTCCCTGAGGGTATCTCCGGGGCGCCGGCGAAGAAGATCGGGTATCACGGGTGGAAGACCTGGGAGCTGTCGTTCGACAACTTCGTCCTCCCCGCCGATTCCCTCCTCGGTGAGGAAGGGCGTGGATTTTACCAGGCAGTGTCCGGGCTCGAGGTCGGTCGTGCGCACACGGCGGCGCGGTCGATCGGTCTGGCTCAAGCGGCTCTCGAGGACTCGGTGAAGTATCTGAAGGAACGTGAGCAGTTCGGGCACCCGTTGGCTGATTTCCAGCATCTGCGGTTCAAGGTCGCGGACATGGCCGCGCAGATCGAAGCCTCGAGGCAGCTGATGTATCACGTGTGCACGCAGATCGATTCCGGTCGCCGGTGTGACAAGGAAGCGGCGATGGTGAAGTACCTGGCCGGGGAGATGAGTGAGAAGGTCACCTCGGAGGGGGTGCAGATCCATGGTGGTGCCGGGTATACGACGGACTTCGCTGTCGAACGCTACTGGCGTGATGCCCGCCTGACGAAGATCTTCGAGGGCTCGTCGGAGATCCAGATGCGCATCATCTCCGACGAACTCCTCGGCCGCTAACCCCAATTACTACCTGACGGCGGCCCAGCAACCTGGCGCCAGGTATCTGCGCCCCCGTCACGTAGCAATTAGGCCACTGTGGGCGCACATTTCGAACTACCGTAAGGAACTTGACTGCGATGAGTGAGACGAACCTCCAAGACTGGGTCGGCCGGACCTCGACCGCCACCGAGACCGCCGATGGGGAACGTGCCGCACGTCTGGCGACACTGCTCGGCCGTGACGGTGACCCGGCGGCACCCCTGTTCCCGCTCGGGCACTGGCTGCACTTCTCCGAAGACGATGTACCGATGAGTGACCTCGGAACTGACGGGCATGCCGCGCTTGGCGGGTTCATGCCCCCGGTGCCTCTGCCCAGGCGGATGTGGGCCGGCAGCGACCTGACCTTCCACGCCCCGATCCTGCCCGGACAGAGCATCGAACGCACGACGACGATCGAGTCGATCACCGAGAAGACCGGCAGCACCGGGCCCCTGTGCTTCGTGAAGCTGCGCCATGAGATCACGGCAGACGGAACCCTGGCGACAACGGATCGGCACACGATCGTCTACCGGGAAGCCAACCCGGCGCCGGAGGGATCGGCAGCAAAGCCCCCGCGAACGGACAGTGCAGTCCCGGAGGGCTGGGACTGGACGCGTTCGGTCAGACCGAATGAAGTCATGCTCTTCCGCTATTCGGCGCTGACGTTCAACTCCCACCGCATCCACTACGACCACCCGTACGTCACCGAGATCGAAGGCTACCCCGGGCTTGTCACCCACGGTCCGTTGACGGCAACGTGGCTGTTGGATGCGTTCATGTCTACCCACCCCGAGGCGGCTGTGACCGAATATCGATTCACCGCGAAGTCCCCGTTGTTCGCGAACGAACAGATCCACCTCGTCGGCAGGGAGACCGAACCCGGGGTCCATGACCTGCAGGCCGTCGCCTCGGATGGGAAGACGGCCATCGCCGCGACCGTGAGCACGAACAACTGAGGAGAACGACCATGACCGACACCCGCCCCGCACCACTGACCGGCCTCAAAGTCGTCGAGATCTCCGCGTTCGTCGCAGCCCCGTTGGGTGCAATGACCTTGGCGCAGCTCGGTGCCGATGTCATCCGCATCGACCCGATCGGCGGGAATATCGATGCGAACCGGTGGCCGATCAGCGATGACGGCACCTCGATCTATTGGGCGTCCCTGAATAAGGGGAAGCGCTCGGTCACGCTCGATCTGAAGTCGGAGGAGGGGCAGAAGATCGCCACCGACCTTATCGCCGAGGCGGGCACGCTGATTACGAATCTGCCGGCTCGCGGGTGGTTGAGCTATGAGAATCTCAAGCGGCATCGAGAGGACCTTGTCATGCTGCGTTTGGGCGGGTGGCACGACGGTTCCCCGGCGGTCGATTACACGGTCAATGCCGCCAGTGGGTTCCCAATCATCACCGGTGACGATGAGCGGCCAGTGAACAATGCGCTGCCGGCCTGGGACGTCGCTGCGGGACTTTATATCGCTAACGGGATCATGGCTGCCGAACTCGATCGTCGTTCCTCGGGTAAGGGGCAGGAGATCACCCTGGCTCTGTCGGATGTCATGCTCGCCACCGTGGGCAACCTCGGCTATATCGCGGAGGTGCAGGCGACGGGCAAGACCCGTGGTGCTTTGGGCAACGGGTTGTATGGGGCTTATGGGCAGTCGTTCGAGTGCGCGGATGGCCGTCAGGTGATGGTCGTCGTTATCTCGAACAAGCACTGGCGGGGTTTGGGGAAGGCGACAGGGCTGGGCGAGAAGCTTGAAATGATCGGTCCGCTGCTCGACGTCGACCTGAACACTGAGGGCGGCCGGTTCGAGGCACGTGAGGCTATCGATGCGGTGGTGCGACCGTGGTTCACCGCGCACGACTCCGAGGACGCGACGAAGCTGCTCGCCGAGGCCGGAGTGCTCGTCGGCGGGTTCCAAACGTTCGAGGAGCTCGTGACCTCTGACCCTAGGTGCTCGACAGAGAACCCGATGCTCACCGAAATCGACCAGCCGGGTGTCGGACGAGTCCTGGCGCCAAGAGTGCCGTTGGCGTTCGGTGGGACTCCGGTGGCAGATGCCATGCCAGCGCCGCAGTTGAGCGGGGACACCGAGGCTGTTCTTGCGGACCTGATAGATCGTTAATTTCACGAGGAGCCGGAACTGCGCACCCGGAAGTTGGTAACGTGGTCGGTTCGGTAAGCAAAGAGATCAAAAGACTCGGCGGAGTTCACAGCTGTAAGGAGCCGGTGCCATGGTGGATCTATCTGATGGTATTCCTCGCGACTCTGCAGGATGGATTATTCGACCCGACCCGACAACACGGCCACGGTTGACGGGCGATGAAGCCTTCGCAGGGGTGGGCGGTGCAACTGTGTCGGACTTCTGGAGATTCGCCATGCAAGATCTCCAGATGAACAATACAAGGGGATACCTGGCTGAGTTTCTAGTAGGCAGGGCGCTCGGCATCGAATCAAATCGGGTGGAATGGGATCCGTTCGATCTGCTCTGGCACCCGAATTCGACTGACTCGGTTCGAATCGAAGTGAAAAGCTCGGCATACCTGCAGTCATGGAGACAGCGACAACTTTCCAAACCTTCGTTCTCAGGGTTGAAAGGGAGAGTTCTTAACGAAGAAACCGGCGAATATTCATTCCGGGCCGACTACAACGCCGACGTTTATGTGATGTGTCTTAACGGTCAGATGGACCCGGAGGCTTTCGATCCTCTGGACATAATTCAGTGGAAGTTCTACGTAGTTCCACGACACCGATTGGCAGCGTATAGCTTTGCCAGCGTTGACCTGCGGTGGCTGGAGCGAGAATCCATATCGTCTGTTGATTACAGTTCTCTTCGCGATCAGATAGGCAAGGCATGGTATGTGGAACGAAGAACTACTCGTCGGCCAGTGATCCCTGCCGAAAAGATCGCAATCAGAGAGAACGCAGAGTTCGACGTTCCGATTGAATTCAGCCAAGTGGATGACCGACCGGCGGCGCCTTGTACTTCCTGTGGAGCCGGCACCATTTACGATGCGGCTGAGTTGCATGTTATTCGGTCGACACACGGCTCGTCATTGAAAGGTCACTTCGACACCTATTGTTCAAAGCATCTTGCTGACTGGATCGAAGCCCACCGATGAGTTCGAAATCTCGTTGAGACAATGTTGGGAACTGTCACTGCGCCAGAAGCGGCTTCTCAGATGTGGAGTAGAGGCTCTCACCAAACCTTGACGCAGAACGGTCCGACCGAATGTATATCCTAGAAACGGTGTCCAGATACTCCGCAAAAGCCGTGCCTGCCCATGTCAGTGCCGAGTCATAAGCTCGCAGGTATAAGAAGCTGAGCTGCGCGCAAGACACAACACAGCTAAGATGATCCTGTGTTGAACAGTGCAGTGCGGAGTGTATGAGCACTTCGTGAAGTGCATCCGCGGTGGCGCTACAACATGGTCTAAGGCAGGAAGAAGGGCGTTCGAGATGACGATGCAGATGGAAGATAGCATGGCGACGCATCCGCAAGACGCCTCCGTGAAGACGTTCAGGATGGGCGAGCTGTTTTCAGGCCCGGGAGGGCTTGGTGTGGGCGCACATCTGGCCTCAAATGAGCACGGCAAGATCGTTCATCAATGGGCCACCGATTATGACGAAGATACCTGCCGAACCTACGCATCGAACATTGTCGGAGATGAAGAGTCAAGGTCGGTCGTTCACGCGGATATTCGAAAGCTGGATTACGAAGAGCTTGCGAAGCTCGGGGATATCGACGGTCTCTCATTCGGCTTTCCCTGCAACGATTTCAGCCTCGTTGGAGAGCGGAAAGGATTCGAAGGTGAGTTCGGTCCGCTATACACATACGGAGTCCAGGCGCTTAAACGGTTCCAGCCGGACTGGTTCTTGGCTGAAAACGTGGGTGGAATTCGTGCTGATGGTGGAGCCACGCTTCGCAAGATCTTCCGAGACATGATCGATGCTGGCTACCGGGTCTACCCGCACTACTACAAGTTCGAAGAGTACGGGGTGCCTCAGGCTCGGCATCGCATGATCGTGGTCGGAATCCGCAAAGACATTGATGTTGAGTACAAAGTACCCAGCCCCGAGGTATTTGCCGATTCAGACGTATCTGCCAGCACAGCACTTGCCGGTATCCCGGATTGGGCCGCCAATCAGGAAATGACTCGCCAGTCGCCGAGAGTGATTGAACGACTCAACCACATCCCGGCAGGAGGCAATGCCTGGGTTGCCGACATGCCCGAACACCTAAGAATCAATACGCGGACCAAGCTTTCGTCGATCTATCGTCGGCTGAGCTCGGATAAGCCTGCCTACACTGTCACCGGGTCGGGCGGAGGCGGCACCCACATCTACCATTGGTCAGAGCCCCGGGCTCTCACAAATCGTGAGCGTGCGCGCCTCCAAACGTTCCCCGATTCCTTCGTGTTCAAGGGAAATAAGGAGTCGGTGCGCAAACAGATCGGTATGGCTGTGCCGCCTAAGGGCGCGAAGGTGATCTTCGAAGCTATCCTCAACAGCTTTGCTGGAATCGAGTACCCCTATGTTGAACCGTCCTTGATGAAGTACATTTCGAACTGAGCGGGAGCAGCTGTTCGCGGTAGGGTTCGAGTATGGCGACCAAAGATTATTGGATGCTCTCGCGGCCGCAGCGGAAACTCTACCGTCTGCCTCTGACTGTTTCCGCCCTGAATGAAGCGGCTGGTGAGTCGGGGTGGGGTGGAAATCGTGAGAGCCACCTAGTTTTCGAAGAGATCCTGGAGCGAGAAGAAATCAAACGCCGCGGTGCGCGAAGGGACCGAACTGGTTCAGGAGGACGGACGCACGCGGCACTGGTGCGTAGCCTCGGCCTGGCGTTCAACTCAGACGAAACCGGAAGACTTGAGCTGACTCTAGCTGGCACTGCCTTAGCTGAGGGCGGAAATCCGTCCGCGGTCCTCAAACATCAGGTGATGAAGTTCCAGTACCCATCTGTTTACTCGGTGTCGCGCGGTGTTGATATTTCACCAGCTTTCAAACTTCGACCATTTGTACTGTTGCTCCGTCTTCTTCTTCACCCTGAACTAGGCGGCTATCTTACGAATGATGAAGTCGCGAGAGTGGTGATCTTGAACGGCACCGGCGACACCGAAGCCGACGCTGATCGAGTAGCGGCGGAGGTTAAGAAGTATCGTTCGACAGAAATCAACGAGATCGAGTTTGTAGAGAGATTCGGCAAACGGGGCGATACCTTCGAAAAGCTTGTGGATCGGTTCGGTGACATCGCAAACACGGTATTCAATTGGCTTGAGGTTACGGGCGTGATTGACCGTAGGTCGGGCGAGGTCGAGCTAGCCCCGAGTGGTGGGGATGAAGCTGCCAAATTGGTTGAAGAATATGGGCGAGCCAAACTAATTCCCAACCCCGAGGATGAGGACAGGTTCCAGCGGTCGTATGGACTCCCTCCGGGAAAGTCGAAGGACACAAGAAATCTGAGCGGCGCTAAGGGCATCACACGTGGCGAGTTTGTGCGCCGTCAGGTGACTACGAAATTAACCAGAATGTCAGAGCAGGAACTGCTTGTCGACGGTGCGACTTCGGACATTGTCACGCGGCTCGTCGATGAGACCGGATTTGGTCACTCTGAGGTTGAGAAAGCTGCTAAAAAGGTGCTCGGGACAGATCGGACACTGGATAATTTTCTATACAGCTACCAGTCGCTGCCTCACTCCTCGGCCAAAGATGCTCCCCGGAAGTTCGAACAGGCTACCGCCGAGCTCTTTCGGCGGGTTTTCAAGCTGGATGCGGAGTGCGTCGGACAAGCCGGGCGTGAGCCAGACGTCGTAGTCACTATGCCTGGAGAGTGGCGAGGAATCGTCGATACTAAGGCCTATAGTGGCGACTACTCGCTTCCGTCGTCTCACGAGCGGGCTATGCGTGAATATGTGGAAACCTACCGTGCAATGCCTGGAGGCCCGCTGAGGTTCTGGGTCTTCATTGCTGTTTCTGTTTCGAAAGGTGCAAAACACCGGGTTCGGCAGTTGGCCGACCTGCTTGACAGCCCTGGTTCTGTGATCGGAATGTTGGCCTGGATTGAAATGATTCGGCTTGCCCAGAAGGGCAAGATCGACGCTGAGCGCATGGCGGAGCTCTTTGCGTCAACAAGCGAATTGACCGTGGAAGATATGCGCTAAGTCGTACCGCTTGCGAATAGCGTTCCGTCGGGCGCACTGAGAAATCTTTGTCGTTGATCGAGGTCAAATCTGTCCCGATGCCGATTGCTGACGTACTTCCGCCCAGGCCGTTGCAAACAGGTCGAGGTCAGCTTGATGCAGATCGCAAATGACTTCTACCTGACTCGACCGTCGGCGATCTGTCGATCGGACTGCTTCCCAAAGTGTTTTGACTTGAGGGCTCGGTTCCGAAGCCCTCTGCAGTTCTTGTGCCAAACGATGAAGTCCCTGCAGAAGAAGAACTATCTGGTAGAACTACGTCTCAAGCCCGTCGTGAGTCCGCAATGTACGCCGAACAACAATGTCTGTGGTTCGCGCTAATGTTGGTTTAAACATGTCTGCATCGGGGCCAACAGTTTGAGCTGGCGTCCGCGGTCGGTTGCAGTCAGGATCCGTCGTTCCCTAGGAGCATTGATGAGCCAAGAGCCTTCGCCGATTGAAATCGTATTCAACAAGTATCTTCAGACGATGTCTCGCGATGATGCGAGGAAGAAGACGAAGGTAACGATGGAAGCGTTTCCCGGGATCGATGAAGAGCTAGAGGCGATTGAGCGAGAACACGAAGAGAAAGTTCTGACTCGCACGAAGTTGACAGAGGTCGGTACGGCAAGACGAAGAGATCTTCGTGAATTGGGCTGGTACTCGGGAGCACCAGAGGACGGCGTGTGGGCTAAGTTGCGGAGTCGAATGGCGGTTGGCGGTCTTGCTGGTGCGGTTGAATCGATTGACCGGTCTACCGAAGAAATCGTCGCGTCCTTGGCGGAACCACGAGTCGACGAAGACAACAGACTCGGACTAGTGATCGGAAATGTGCAGTCCGGAAAGACTGCGAACTATTCAGCGGTCATTGCAAAGGCTCTAGATAGCGGATACAAGTTCGTACTCGTCTTGTCAGGCGTGCACAACAATCTGCGTAGGCAGACGCAAGTCCGCCTTGATAGCGACCTCGGCATTTTCGAAGATCGGCAAGCTTGGTATCGTCTCACTGACTCTGAAGGCGATTTTGGTGATGCGCACACTGGCAACGCCAGTTCCATCGTGGCGAACCATGGGCAAATCCTAGCTGTGGTGAAGAAGAACAGCCACCGGCTCAAAAAGGTAATGGAATTTCTTCGCAGCCTTGACTTCGCAACCAAACGTGACACACCGTTCCTCATCATCGACGACGAATCGGATCAGGCGACTCCTGATGCGTCTGCGAAGATCGGTGACGAACCGACCGCCATCAATCTCCTGATGCGGCAGATATGGGCTGAAGTTCGAAATGGTACCTACGTTGGGTATACCGCCACTCCATTTGCCAACGTATTCATGGACCCCAATGTCCCCGAGGGTGCATTGCCGGAACTCTATCCACGGGATTTCATCCACGTCATGCCGACTCCTGCGAACTACTTCGGTGCGGAGAGAATCTTTGGCCTGCACGATGTCGAAGATGAAGCGCGTGACGCCGAAACTCCGGATGTGATTCGGCCGATCACCAAAGACGAAGTTCGTGAGCTCGTACCTAGTGGCAAGGCTGTTGAGGGGTTCCAGCCGAATATCACCAAGTCGCTGGGAGAGGCGATCCGGTGGTTCATAGTCGCATGCGCGGTCCGCCGTATCCGAGGACAGCAGAAGAAGCATTCAACGATGCTGATCCATACGACTCCCCGGACGGATCCGCACTTTGCCACTCGCGACGCCGTGGAAGAGTATCTCGAACCACTTCGGAAAGCGTCGCTCAATGGTGATGTGGAGCGATTCAAAGATGTGTTTGAGGCCGAAATCAACAAAGCTGCATCACTATACGACGGTGACGGGCTGGCTCCGACATGGCCTCGTATCAGTGACGAGATTCCGAATGTTCTGCGCTATCTGCGTACTATCGTTGACAACGGTCGTGAGGACGACAGCGAACGCCTTTCGTATTCGCATGAGCCTCAGACGGTGATCGTTATCGGCGGCAGCACCTTGTCGCGGGGATTGACGTTGGAGGGCCTTTTCGTTTCATATTTCACGCGGACCTCCAATACTTACGACACATTGCTTCAAATGGGGCGCTGGTTCGGGTATCGCGGAGGGTACGAGGACCTACAGCGCATCTGGGTTAGTCCGCGACTCGATGAGGACTACCGGTTCTTGGCGACTGTCGAGTCGGATCTGCGTAGTGAAATCGCTCGAATGACGCAGGCGGGAATGACACCGGCGGAAATCGGCGTGCGAGTGCGGTTGCACCCGGGTCGTCTGCAAGTGACGAGTTCGGCCAAACAGAAGCACGCCTTGGAGGCAGAAGTCGATTTTGAAGGCTACCGCCTGCAGACCACGGAGTTTGATTTCTCAAGTCCGGAGCAATCACTGAAGAATGCACAATCGGCGGAAGCCCTTCTGCAACGGCTTCAACCCTTCAGATCATTGTCAGTGCCGACTTTGTTTGAAGACGTCCCGATCGAAGAGCTCGAAAAATTCTTCTCGGAGTTTGAAGTCCATGAGAAGAATCAGTCAGTATTCTCCGATGCCGTCAAGTGGTCGAGCGAGAAGCTTCCTGAGAAGCATTGGAATGTAGTCGTGCCCAGCGAGGGGAAGGGCGTCGATGGGCTAAATGTTGCTGGGACGAAGGTTGGTTCAATCCGGCGCTCTCCGATCAATAAGCAAGATGAAGAGCTGCACGACTCAGAATCGATCAATATCCGTGCATTGATGTCCGGCAAGGATGTCATCCTCGATCTGCGCCTTCAGGACAAGTTGCCGCGAAACGCGACACTTGCGCAACTCAACAACGCGGCCCAGTACAACTGGCGGAAAGACAGAGAAGGTGGCGATGGCCGTGGCCTGCTCATTCTGTATCCGATCAGCCGGTTCTCTGAATCAACCTCGAAAGACAGAATGCCGATGAGTTCGGCACTGAAAGCCATAAACCCGTCTCTTGTAGAGGATGGTCTTCCTCCGATAGTAGGCATGGCTGTCGTGGCACCATTTGATTCCAGGAATGAACTCGAGACTAAGGGCAGTACGATCGCGGTTCGTCCCATCTTCGATGATGCTGAGGATCTTGATGAACCTCTTGTAGAAGACACCGAACGAGATTTCAAAGGCGACGTATGAACTCGACGAAAGAGATCTTCCACGCAGCGATTCGTGACGGGTCGGCGCTGGTCGTCGGTGAAGCGTCAGTCCTGCTCGCAGATTCGGATGGCTTGCGTCGTACATGGCTTGGCTATCAAGAGGGAGAATTCGCAGCCGCCTATTTCACGACGGACAGTGAACGCGACATCAGCTACTCGGTCAGCCAGGTGATCAGTGTCCAAAGCGTTGAAATTCGCGACGAGGTGTCGGGCCGCACCACCCGAGCATTGAAAGTGGTCTGCCATGAGCCGCGTCTGGATGATGTCTTCTTCGTATTCATCGAAGAAGTGCGTTCGGCACTCGGTAGAGAATCTGAAGTGATCGATGTGGTTAACGCGGCTGCTTCAGGCTGGCGCCGTTTGCTGCACGTGGCAACGACAGAATTGTCAGAGGCTACGGCCGCGGGTATCTACGGTGAGCTTCGTTTTCTCGAAGACGCCATCGAGGAACTCGGCTCATCGGCGATCGAATTGTGGCAACGTACTGCGCAGGATATCCACGACTTCACAGGCGACTCGGCACGAGTCGAAGTGAAGACCTCCGCGTTTCAAGATCGATCCGCGGTAACGGTCCACGGTCTGCGTCAGTTGCAACCGCCTAAGACCGGATCATTGACATTAGCAGTGGCCGAGATCCAACGGCACGGGACTGACTCGATTGAGCTTGCGACTGAACGTCTCAGAGCCTTAGGTGCAGACCATCAAGTTCTAACCGGCAAGCTGCGCGACGCGGGATATGTTGAAGGTATGCCCGGTTCAGACAAGTTCTCATTCAGCCTGCTGTCCTGGCGGTTCTGGGAGATAGACCAACATTCCCCGGTGCTGAACCGATCAGCGTTGCATGAACAGGTCGCCGACGCAGTCTCGTCGCTGTCCTATTCGCTGAATCTTGGGTCCCTAAGGGACTCGGATCTCTTCTTCGATTTCACCCGACTTGCTTCGAAAGGAGCGGGGCCAAAATGACGTTCTCTGCGCTGAAACGATATTCAAAGCCAAGGGGTGCAGGGGATCAGACTAGTGGTGGGCGCGGTAAGCTGCTTCGACCCACCAGCGCGCTTTCGAGGTTGGAGCTTCTCGTACGGGAGACTCTTCAGAACTCATGGGATGCGCGAGACAAGGAATGGACCCCTGCATACGGTGTTCGGGTCTACCGGCTGGATAACGAAGTGAAACAGATTCTCCGAGAGAATGTCTTCACTGACCTCCCCGACTCGCTCTCTGATCTTTTAGACTGTCTTCGATCTCCGGACGTTCATGCGATCGAGATTTTCGACCGAGGCACTGTGGGGTTGAATGGGCCCTATCGTGCCTCCGAGGTTGCTCGAGACGGCGAAAAGAACAACTTCAACTCCTTCGTCTTCGACATCGGTTCGACAAAATCGTCGGGGCGGTCTGGAGGGACATTTGGATTCGGCAAGACCGCAAGTTTCGAAATTTCGAGCGCGCATAGTGTCGTCTATTGGTCACGATGCCTCACACAAAATGGTGAAGCTGAGCATCGGCTCATCGCGTGTGCATTGCACGACGAATATGAAGAAGACAATGCAAGATACACAGGAGCTCACTGGTGGGGCGACCCCGACGACGATGACATAGTCCCGCTCCGTGGAGACGAAGCCGCGGCAATCGGCGAGCGGATATTTCGAACCCACTTCGGCGATACTGACGAGGGCGAACCGGAAACAGGGACGTCAATCCTCATTCTCGACCCGGTGATCACTGTCGGTATCGATGATGATCTTGATGCGCGAGTGCCAGTTCGAACCGAAGAGCACGCGGAAGCTTTGATCCGACAAGTGTCGGATGCTGTTGCGCATAGCGCGTGGCCGAAGGTGGTCCCGAACGGCGAAGAGTCGCGGCCAATGATCGTCAAGCTCTTTGAGAATCGCGCTGAGAAGCCCGTCGTTGATTTAGCGCTGTCTGAGTACGGGCACTTTGCGTCCGCTCTCAATTCAATCCGACAGGTGCAGGGCCAATTGAAGAATGACTATGAGGCGTCACTCCCGATTGGCACTGTGCGTTCGCAATGCTTTCCGATCACTCTGAGCCCACGAGGTCCGATGCGATCGAAGAAGAAGGAACTGTTTGGGGAGCAGACAGGCAATACGATCGGTCATCTCTTTCTGATCGAGAGCGCAGTGCTTGACGCTCAAAGTGAGAGTTCCGCGCCGAAGAACGCTCTCTGTCTGATGCGGTCCGAAGCTGAACTTGTGGTGAATTACGACCCCATAGTTGAGACTGAGAGTAGTGTTCTCCAATGGCATGGAGTTTTCAAACCGACCCCGCAGTGCGATGACCATTTCTCCGCGTCAGAACCACCGACTCACGATAGATGGACACCCGACGCCACAGACAGCGAAGCATCACGCTATGTGGTTCGACGTGCTCTGGACCTGATTCGTGCGAAGACGAAGGCGTTTCTCAGTGAGAACCATGCTCAGCCCAAGGAGCAAGAGCAGTCGGTCAGAAAGGTAGCGTTGGGGCTTCGTGGTTTCGTTCCGCTGGGCTTGCCCCCGGAGGATGAGACAGTCCGCGATTCACCACGCCGGAAAGCCCGACAATCCGGAGGAGCCAAGAAGAGCCGTGGAACTGAAGCTACAATCGTCCGATCGATGTCGTTGCCAAACGGAGGCGGCCAAGTCATTGACGTGCGTCCCGCAGACAAAGAAGGTCGTCAAGTAACTCTAAGTGCCGAGGTATTCGCGATCACGTCGGACGGAAGACTGGGGCTTGGTGACGACGAACTGTCAATCATATGGCGCTCCGGAGGCAAGCTATTGGAGGTCGGCGCGGATTGCGTTGTACCCCCGGGAGAAGAAGTGCAGCTGCGCTTGCATACTCGTGCACCAGCGGCCCTCGAAGTCGCAATCAAGGCTGAGGCGGAGGCATGAGTAAACAGCGGCTGTTCCCCTATCCTCGATTGGGCGCGAGTGATCTCGACTGGACCGCCTGGACTCTGAGACTTAACGGAGGCCAGGTCTCGCAGTCGACAATCGCTGACGACTGGGACTCTAACGCAGAGCTCACAGTGGGTATTTCAGTTCGCGTTGGATCCAGCCAGCTGGGCAACCTCGCAGTCCGTAATCCTAGACTGGTATTGACTGTAAATTGTCCGAGCACAGCATACTCAGCGTCGATAGACGCACAGCTCCAGCTCGGACAGTCGTCGATGACGGCAGAGGCTGAACTGCAGTTAGACGGTAGAGTCGTTTCTCAAGTCCTCACTGTGAGTACCCACGTTATCGGAGAGGACTCTTCGCACTCGTGGCTCCGCAGACGAATTATCGCTGAAGGGCCGACCTTGAGGTTGCCGCTCGACACTGAATTGGATGGGTTTCCGACGTCGAGCTACTCGTTCGACAAAGAAGGAATGCCTGCGGCTCCTTGGCGATTGGTCGTATCTGCCGATGAGTTGGAAGCGCCGTTCGCGCATTCGATCCGACTAGAGCTGAATGAAGATTTTGCTCCAGTGCGGAAGCTGATTAGTGGCAACCCTGATCCGCATGTGGTCCGTGAACTCGATGCTGCGATTGTGCGAGTTCTCATTGCGACGGCTACGCGTCTGTCTTCGACCATTGCGGATCAGAAGTCTGTCGAAGAGGTGGCCGCCGAGTATCCAGAATCTGTCGTTGCCGCGGCACAGCGGGCTGCAGAGCATTATCTGCAGATGTCTCTTTCCGCCGCAGTCAAGTCGTATCGGCTGACCCCTGAGCAGCACGAATACGAAGTCGTTGCTGGAACCAATCTTCTGAAGGACTGACCATGAAGAGCAACATGCTCTACCCTCGAGTTGATGCCAAAGAGGCAAATCGTATCCGGCTTAAGTTCGTCGAGAACTTCGACAGCGGCATTGAGTTCAGCGAAGCCGCTTTCGACACCGCGCTAAACGGTCCCCGGACCTTTCCTCCGACCGGAGGCGTCCGAATCGGAGAAGCCTCACTACGAGAACTGCGTCAAGTATGCATTGAGTCACTGGACATGCCCCCAACCAGTTCAAATTTGTCGGCGACTGCATTTTTTGACATGGCAATGGGCAGGGTCCTTTATCAAGCTGGAGAAAAATCAAGAGGAGAATTCGGCGATCCACACGTTTGGGATTTCCTGACTCTGATATTGTTGCCGGATCTCGCTGCCAAGCGAATGGCTATGGGAAGCTCGTCGAGAGCCAAGGCGCAGTCGTTTCAGGCGAGAGTAACTGGCGGAGCCCGCCGACATGTCTTTCAGCGTCTCTGGAAACGGTGGATCATCTTCGGCCCAGAAATTGTTGAAGATGGAAGACTTACAGAAGACGACTACGGTGTGATCATCGAACATATTGTCACCAATCGACCGCGGCTAGCGCAGAAAGTTGCTGGCGCGATCCTGGAATCAGGCTACTCAGGGCAAGTAAGACGCGAATATTCGCACATATTCATGCGAAGACTTCAGCAGACTTCCGGGGTGGTGCAGTTGCCTGAGGACGACCATGAGTACTTGCGCGATGTTGTTGATGCAATACATACACAAACTGTTGAGGCACTGGAACGAAATAAATGAGTTGCGTTGACCCACTCGACAGCTAGGGGAAGATTGAATGGCCGGGTCATGGGCATCATCTGACCACGCGCGGCGCACGATGCAAGCGAACAAGCGACGGGACACAAAGCCTGAGCTGACGTTGCGTTCGATCCTGCACTCTCGTGGGTTGCGATTCCGTGTGGATTGCTCTCCGATCAAAGGAGTTCGGTCACGCGCCGACATAGTCTTCTCCAAAGCAAAGATCGTCGTGTTCGTCGACGGTTGCTTCTGGCACGGGTGTCCTCTGCACTTCATATCGCCCAAAACGAACGCCGACTATTGGTCTGCAAAGATCGCAAAGAACAAAGGCCGTGACCTAAGAGTTGATCGTGTTATGTCTCAGGCAGGTTGGATCGTAATTCATATTTGGGAGCACGATGATCCTGCAGTGGCAGCGGACTTAGTTGAGCGTGCGTGGAGAAGACGGACCAACAGGCGATATTCGAATTGACTTGGAGCGTAAACACTGACGAGGCAAGTGGCGATCATCGGCCTATCGCCTAATTGGAGTCGTGGTGTCGGGAAAGCCAGCTATGCGCGATTGGAATTTGGGTTCTCCAGCGATTTGGTTGGATTTTGATTAATGATTCGCAAAAGTGGTTCAGCTGCCGGCTACTTGTTACGGCCAGTTCGGTAGCCTCTTACTGGCACAACGTTTCCGTGTCGTATTTGGAAATAGCTGCGCGTGTCGTGTGCCTTACGTGAGATCATTTTGTGCTGTTTGGATTGAATCTTGACTGCTCTCTTCACTTCACTCACTGACACTGATTCGTTGCAGAGATATGTAACTGACCACTGACTGCGCTTGAACCGCATGGTTGCCACTTCCGCGTCGATTCGGGCTGTGGTTGTTCGTAATCGATCAGTCCGCGCGAAAAGGTAGGCGAACAATGCGGATGTCGCGGCTTCCCAGGTTCTGGACTCAAACTGTTGAGAATGGCGAAGGGCTATAGTCACTTCGGACGCTCCAGGCGCTGAGTCCAAAGTTCGGAAAGAGGCCAGCAGGTCATTTTCGCGGACAGTAACTTTTGCACCCAACACCGTAGCTGTTGAGGTGCCGATTCTAACCTTTACTCCCCAGCCGAAGGCGATGTACCACTCCTCGTGGATTGATAGACCCGCGGCGAGGAACTTTGCGTCCACGGTCAGTCGACCGTGACTTGATTCGTCAATGAAACTCTGGAGGGCTGATATCCCCGATCGCCGGACGACTACCATTGCAGATGGCCTGACGTGGGTGAGCTGTGTAGGTAACGCTGGTTCGGCCAAGTCGCGAGAAAGACTGGACGACGATTCGTGAGAGCTCGGTTCTGACTTCGGTAGCGACTCTTCTGGCTGCGTAGTTCTCGGCGAGGAATCTAATGTTTCAACAACATCGGCAGCAGCAGTTGCATCAACTGACTGTTGATCTGTGCAGTTGCCCCAAGAATCGTTGTTTGTCAGGGGCACGGACTGGCAGATCTGTCCCGGGTGCCTGCGTCTGAAGGACTCGATAATTTCCGGAGTCAGTTGCCCAGAAGAATCATTCAAGAGAAGCCGATCAGCGCGTATCAGCAATGTGGCAGCGTCGGGCGGTGCAGATATCCCCAACAGATCAAGCACTCGGAGCCTGTGCCGGAATAGTCGAAGTTCGGATTGACTATCGCCAAAAGGTTCAGCAATCAAACATTGATAGATGGTACGACGGACCTCCCCTCTCTGCCAGTTCGCCCTAGACAGCCTTGTCAAAAGAAACTCACCGTCAACTCGCAATGAGGAGAACAATGTGGGGTACCTGGACTCTTCTGCCAGGCCCCAATAGGTTCTTCGAAGTTTGCGGGTAACTGCAAGTGGGACTTGTGATGTGCTGGAATTGGCGATCGAATTGACCCAGCTCCCGACTGACCAATCATGACACTTTGTGGAAAAATGCAGATCGATCGCTTCTTCAACGTTCAATTCGGGGTAGCGGAACCACAGATAGTCCCATGAATCAATGTCTCGGGAGTCGATGGAGACTTCTATTACGAAGTTCCGATAACTTTCGGCCGTAGCGTGTCCGCGAAGCCAGCAGGGAACCGATGTGTCCACTTCGCTCCATTCACCGACTCTCAATTTTGATGCTGATTTGTCTAGATTATCTTTGCACCCGGAGCTGACACGGCTTGCTTCATGGACAGAATGGGCTTATTGACGTAGTCAGGCTTCTCGAGCAGGGCCTGTGCGCACCGCTGGTGATGACCGGTGCTGCGACATGCAACGAGACAGTCGATTGAAATGGCGTCTATTTGTATGAGGCCATGCGGTAAGCACGGTCGAATGATTGAGGAATAGATTCGGGGAGGATTTGAGCTTCGTAGTCTTGAGGCTCTTCTCAGGAGCGCACGGTGTTGCCTAGGCAGGCCGCTTCCCATGCGAACGTCGCGATCCAGTGGGAAGACACGTACTCATCGGAGACTGCGGCTTCGAGGCCAGGCGCCATCAGCGAATCGACTCGCGTGAGCATGCCCTTGGCTTGGGTCAGAAGCTCGTCATGACTGGACTTTTCCGCGATCGCCTCTAACTTCGGGGCCAAGCGCATCACCGATGCCGCGACCGAGAGTCCCAAGCCGTAAAGATGGCTCTGCTGACCGTCGGTCGGGTCGAGGACCTTCACGTGAGTGAGAGCTGGTGATTCGGGGGACAGTTCCGAGAGGAACTCGGGCAGCCATGACGCGAGCTCATCCTCGGTGAGGATCTCAGCCAAGAGGTCGGCTTCACATAGGCCAGGGGACAGGAAGTCGTGACCGCTGCGCTCCTGTACGAAGTTCCACGCGGCATCCTCGGCATAAAAGCGCCGCGCCGCACCTGCGATGACATCGACGACGTCATCGCGGCCAGCCGTCCGAGCGCCGATGAGGATCCGCCGCAGACCGAAGGCCGTATTCGAGTGCACTCCATGCCGAACTGGCGCGGCCACCTTGGGCAGCCACGCGGACACAAGGTCGAAGACGGTATCTGCGAGCACTTGGGTGTTCGCGCTGAGCGCACGCAGCTCGTCAACCTCGCTGGCATTGACCACCCGATTGAGCTCTACCGCCCACGCCCAGCCATACGGCCGCTCCCACGAAGGATTCTCACGGAGGAAAGCCGCCTCGGCGAGCATATTCTCCTCGCTCAGGTGTGAAGAGAGAACTTCAATCGCACGTTCGCGCCAACTGGCTCTTTGAGCCTCCTTGGTCTCCAGCAGCGACGCCAATAGGTAGTGCATGTGCACGCTCGAGTGCCAGTCATAGGAATTCCCGAATGCCGGATGCTTCTCCACCGCGGGCACGATGTCGGCCAAACTCCGCGCCAGATGATGGGAAGCGTACGGGTACTCACGGGTGATGTTGCTCAGCGCCACCTCGGCGAAGGGGTGCACGAAATCTGCAGGTTGCGACATGGATCCTCATCGGCTCGGGGTCTCCACATTACCCGCAATCAGTGCGGCTCAGTGATCCCCTTGCCTACACTGCGTCCGGTCGACTGCCCGTCCTCCACCACATGTTCGCCACTGCCGAAGACGCCGTCGATTCCGCGCGGAGCCAGCGTTGGTTGAGTGTGAACGTGGCATTGTCCGTGGCTTTCTCCGGATCGAACAGCACTAGGCCAGCAATATAACCGAACTGCCTTTCTGTCCCTCCGTCATGCACACAAGGCGGCAGGAGCGTGGAGAGTATTAGGCTCGAAACCTTATGCGGACTTTAAGAACGGCTATAGCCTGTCCGACATGTCGGACATATTTCTGCGTCGATGGATTGTGAGCCAGATGGTGACCTGCCAGCATGGCCGGAGGCCTTTCCAGCACCACTGTTCGCATCAGCAACTGAGTGACCAAGGACGGTACAGAACTGCTGCCATCCCGGTGCTGACGATTGGTCACAATTGATGGACAATCCACCGGAGTCAATGATGAACAATAAGAAATTGCGGTGGGGAGTGTTCGCCCCGATGGCGGTCCTCCTGGTCGCCACCGCGGTCCTGGGTATCGCAGCCCCTCAATGGTTCTACAACATACAGTCGGCAGTAGTGGGATTCGCCTTCACAAACTTCGGCTGGCTATTCAGTTTGACCGTGTTCGTATTGATCTTCGTCTGTCTGTATGTGGGCTTTTCGAAGTACGGAAAGATAAGAATTGGTGGCGACGAGGCCAAACCGACTTTGTCGAAATGGCAATGGTTCGCGATCTCTCTGACCAGCGGCATCGGCACCGGAATCCTGTTCTGGGGGACGGCTGAACCGCTGACCCATTTCATGGACCCGCCGAATGCGCTCGGGCTGGAGTCAGGATCGGAGCAGGCAGCAACCTTTTCGATTGCGGCCGTGACGATGCAGTGGACGGTCGCCCCATATGCCTTGTATGTCATCTGCGGAATCGCAATCGGATACGCACATTACAACAAGGGCATGCCCTACGCAGTCAGCTCTGCGCTGTACCCCATCTTCGGAAGGCGGGCACTTGGGGGCCTCGGAACCGTCGTCGACAATGTCTGCATGTTCGCCATTGCGGGTGCCATGTCTGCGATCCTTGGGGAAGGGGTGCTGCAGATCGGCAGCGGCGTTTCGCACTATACGGACATCGTCAATGGCCCCACTCTGTGGGCGGCCATCGCCATTCTCATCACCATTACCTACATTCTGTCGAGCTACACCGGCCTCCAAAAAGGAATCAAGTTCCTCGCGGAGCAGAACACCCGGCTTTTCCTCTTGCTTCTGGTCTTCGTGCTTGTAGTGGGTCCGACCGCCTACATCATGACCATTGGTACGCAAGGCACCGGAAAGTACCTTTCTGACTTCGCGGAGATGCATCTGTGGTTCAGCCCAATGGACGGCGAATCATGGCCCCGTGATTGGCCGATCTTCGAATGGGCTCTCTGGGGTGCCAACGCCCCTTTGATCGGAATGTTCATCGCTCGAGTGTCATATGGTCGCACGATCCGTGAGTTCGTCACGATCAACCTTCTGCTGCCGGCCGCATTCGGAGCTTTCTGGTTCTGGGTGTTCGGCGGTGCGGCCATGTACTTCGATTGGAAGGGAGATGGCAAGCTTTGGGACATCATCAACGGTGAGGGCGGTGTGCCGCTGTCATTGTTCGCATTCTTGGACGAGCTTCCGCTGTCACTGCTCTTCGGCACCCTCATGTTGATTGCGATCTTCATTTCGTTCACCACCCTGGCAGATTCGCTGACCACGACCATGTCGTCATTGACCACAACCGGCAACGATCTCAAGAATCCGGAGCCCCCGGCCATGGTGAAGATGTTCTGGGGTGGATTGATCGGCCTTTTGGCAGTTCTCACTGTGACGGCCGGTACCGGAGGAGAGATTTCGGGCATCGACGCAGTCAAACAGACTGCGACCTTAGCAGGATTCCCGGTCTTATTCCTGATCATCCTCATTTCGTTCTGCGCCGCTAAATACCTTCGCTCGGATGCGAAGGTTATAGATGCTGTCGAGGAAGATGACAGGTCCGAAACATCTCAACTGGAGAGTTGATTCGGTTCACGTTTTCGTCGTGATACCCATAGCAGTCGTAAAGGCATTTTGAGTGAAGGAGCACGAAATCAACTCGCAAGAATATGTGACCATCAGACCAGATGGGTTCGGTGTCGATGACCTGCATCGTATCGCCCGACGTCGTCACCATGTGTACATTTCTGACGATTCGCGCAGAGAGATTCGGGAGTCCCGGCGAGTCGTCGACGATCTGCTGCGCCAGAACGCAATTGTCTATGGAATTACGACCGGTGTCGGCGATAACAGTAAGATCCGAATCGGCCCCGAAGAATCTGCTCAGCTGCAGCTGAGTCTTGTCCGCAGTCACGCCAGTGGAGTGGGAGAGCCTCTCTCCGCGGACGAAACACGTGCCGTAATGGCCATGATGGTCAGGAACCTATCGCTGGGGTACTCCGGGATCAGGGAAGAAGTCGTGGACTTGCTTCTCAATATGTTGAATGGGGATGTATTACCGCGAGTCCCTCGAAAGGGCTCGCTCGGGTACCTGTCGTACCAGGCTCACATCGCGTCTGTTCTGATCGGTGAAGGGGTCGCCAGGGTGGACGGGTCAGAGCTCCCTGGCGCCGAGGCACTCGAACGGCGAGGGCTGAGACCGATTGCCTTGCAAGCGAAAGAGGGGCTGAGCCTGCTAAACGGCACCTGCGACATGGTTGCGCTCGGAGGGCTTGCCGTCCATGATGCCCTGTCGCTTCTGAAATCGGCCGACATCTCAAGCGCCGTCTCTGTCGAGGGGCTTCGCGGGAATCTCACCGCGTTCGACGCTCGCATAGGCGCGGTGAAGAAGCACAAGGGCGTCGGAGCTACAGCCGCGAATTTGCGAACAATGTTAGCGGGAAGCAGCTTGGGCGAAGCGAATTCGCAGGACAAGGTGCAAGACGCTTTGAGCGTGAGGTCTATCCCGCAGGTCCACGGCGCTGCTAAGGACATGACTCGATTCGTCAAGTCTGTGATCGAGGACGAAATGAACTCAGCGACCGATAACCCATTGGTATTCACTGAGGACGAGATGTCTCTGTCGTCGTCGAACTGTCATGGTGAGTCAGTGGCGATGGCTTTGGACTTGCTCGCTATAGCTCTCACAGAGCTGTCCAGTATTTCGGAGCGGCGAACATTCAGGCTGACATCTGCGCATCACAGTGGGCTTCCTCCATTCTTATCACCGAACCCGGGGACTGATTCGGGGTACATGATTCCTCAGTACACTGCTGCTGCCTTGGTCTCTGATAACAAGCGGTTGGCACAGCCTGCCTCAGTGGATTCCATCCCGTCGGCAGCAGGTCAAGAGGACCACGTGAGCATGGGCACATCTTCCGCGCTCAAGAGTCTGGAAGTGGTCGAGAACGTTTCTCAGGTGATCGCCATCGAGCTTCTGTGCGCTTGCCAGGCAGTGGAGTTCATTTCTTCTGACTCCATCGGTCGAGGCGTGGCTGCTGCTTACGACTCGATTCGCGCGATAGTTCCGAGGCTCAAGAACGATCGACCGGTTCACAGCGATATCGAGGCGATACATTCAATGATCGTCAGTGAAGAGATCGTCGATGCTGTGGAGCTGGTCGGGAGCACTTTGCGCACGGTCTGATTCACATCGCGACTGAGACACGGAGCTACCCAGTCTCCCGGGCGAATGTCCCACTGAGGTATTCGTTCCAGGTGATATGAGGACGTCGACTCTAGTCACCACTCTCTTCGTTTGGTTGGCAAAATCACCACCGTCGTGCACCTCTCTGATGTGCCGCAACTGCGGTGCCAATCTCGTGACTGATGTTGGCGCCGACAGCCCCCAGACCGGAAAGGCAACTCTGGGTGGTACAAAGCCGGCGAAATTCTTGATCACATGATGGGCCGCAAACGGGTAGTCGCGCGTGATGTTGGCCAAGCCCTGCACAGCGAATGAACAAATGAATTCTTCGAGGAGGTCAAGGATCATCTTCAACAGGTGGATGTCCCATCTATTCGGACGGACCTCGAGGACCGCTAGGCTGGAAGTGCGGCGAATAGAGCGCGGGAAGAAGGGAAGCTGCGGTGTCCGAGGTCCGGGTCTATGGCAAGATCGTCGACGATCACACCAGGTGCGTCCACTACGCCACCGAGCTCGACATCATCGCGATCCGCTTCGCCTGCTGCGACCGCTACTATCCCTGCCACCTGTGCCACTCGGAGACGGCGGACCATCCCGCACAGCAGTGGCCACGCGAGCAGTGGGATCGTCCTGCGATCCTGTGCGGGAACTGCTGGAGCGAACTGACGATCAGCGCCTACAAAGCAACCGATGAATGCCCGGAATGCGCGGCGCAGTTCAATCCACGCTGTGCGGCGCATTCGGATCTCTATTTTGCCGGTCAGTGAAGAATCCTGGCGGTGACGATTCCGCTCAGTGAAGGAACTGCATCACCACGATCATCGCGGCCATTCCCCAACAGTCGAGTGAGACCAGAGGGCGTCTTCGGACGATGTCGTGGACAGCGCAGATCACCAAGAGCACGGCGAGGACGACGACGGCCACCGTCAGAAATGTGCTGATGAGCGACATGTCACCGGCATGATGACCATGGCCACCAGCTTCATGGCCACCGGCGTGCGTCGAACCGCTCATGTGTGCCCCATGGTTGAGGACCTGCCACGCCATCACCGGATAGGTGATGGCGGAGAGGACCGCAGCCGTCGGGCCCGAGTGAGAATCCGCCCGTGATACGCAGCGGTCAGACGCGATCGATGACCGAACAGCCCGGCCGTCCTCGGATCCCGACACGCCGCCTGCGCCACTCGTGACGAGAGCGGGGGACCGCCTCGGCGAAGGAGCCCTGGACGACGCTCGCAGGAACACGGCCAAGCAGAGCCCGGCGAAGAGCAGCGCCCCCGACCAGACGACCGGCGGGACCAGGGCTGCATAGGCCAGGTCGATCATGGCAAGGACCATCACAGTCGCGGCGACGATGGCCGGTCGTCCCTTCGACGCGACAGCGCCGGTCAGGCACAGGATCCCCGAGGCGACCATAAGGAACGATGCCATGCTGCTCATCGTGGATACCCCTCAGTCGCACTCACAGGAGTGACCGGCCCCGGTGCCGCAGTGACCCGACTTCGGGCGCGGCACATCGAGCGCGGGATTCCTGTCGAAGAAGCCATAGGGCTTCATTGTGAACCCGAGCTTGTCGACCGGCATGATCGGCCAGTCCTCGGGACGCGGGAAGTGCGTCATCGCGAACGACGCCCAGACGACGATGTCGTCGCCATCGACCGGGCGCTGCTGCTCGACCCACTGCCTGATGGTGCCGGCACCCGGGTTCTGATTCGGATACGTACCTGATGGGAACCGTTCGTCCGCATCGAAGTGCGTCAGCCACATGTGCTTCGACCCGAAACCGGCTCGCTTCGAGATCGACGACCCCTCGGCCGCCATCATCGTCGGCTCATCCGGTACCCGCAGCTCATAGCCGACAGGGAACCCGTGTCGGTTGTTCTTCTCCGGATTGACGATGTGCCAGACCCGGCCGGCCTCCCCATCGGCCGTCCGACCGCCCTCGGCAGTGAGCCGCGTGAGCTTGCGGGTGAAAGCGTTGCCGTAGGGATTGTCCTCGCCGACGGGCACGCGTACAGCTTCCTGTTCATCGACGGCATTGGCGATGCCGTCGACCTGCATGTCGAGGCGGGCACAGAACATGTGCTGGTGGAAGGGCATGCCCAGCCCCTCGTCGCCGAGCGGTGACGACCAGCGCTGCCGCTGAGTCTCGTCACCGTAGGCCGCGGTGTAGACGATGCCGGTGGCCTTGCATTCGAGCTCGATCGTGCCGTCGAGGTAGAGGTACCAGTAGAAGCCGTAGTCGTAGTTGCCGACGGTGATGAAGAAGGAGATGACGAGGCGGCGGTTGCGGCGCACGTCGACGGCGCCGGTGAACTCGTCGGTGTGCTTGAACAGGATCCCCGCATCCTCCTCGTGGATGCAGATGGCGTTCGTGATCGTGTGCGCATGCCCCTGATCATCGGCGAGCACGCCATCCGAGTAGTGGATCTCGCCGAGGCAGTCGCACCCGAGTTCGAGTGAGTTCGTGTTCTTGCCCATCGAGTACTCGCCGGCGTCGAAGTAGTTCTGCCAGAAGCGCACCGGACTGGGATCGCCGTAGGGCACGACCATCTCCGCCACCGAGGCGCGGTAGACGATGGGGCGGCGCTCGCCTTCGTCATCGAAGCTGATCTGATGGAGCACCAGCCCTTCGACCGGATCGAAGCCGAGTCGGACCTGCCACTTCTCCCAATCGAGGACATCCCCGTCGAGGGTGAAGCTCGCTCCCCCGGGCTGGGTGATCTCGATCGGCTTCTGCGTCGTCCGCGGTTCGGGCAGCCAGGAGTCGAGATGGTAGTCGAAGCGCTCCTGGGGCACGGGCACGATGTCGGTGTCGACGACTTCGACGACCTCCCCCGTGTTGAGGTCGAGGTAGGCGACGAGCCCCTCGAGCGGATGCGCCCACGCATTGTCCTGCGGGTCCGACTGGATGAAGGACGAGCCACGGACGAGGCGGCGGCCCGCTTCGCCTGGAATGTCGAAGCATCCGGCAGAGAGCGCGCAGATGCGCACGGTTTCGACGTCGGTGATGCCGCGCGCCGCGACGGCCGCCCGCCACGTCGTGTCTTTGCGGATCATCTGCTCGGCTTCTTCGTATTCGGTCATGGTGATCGGTGCTTGGCCTTCGGCCGCGACATCGAGCACTCGAGCGAAGAGCACCCTGCGCGCGGTCAGCGACACGAGGAGCTCCGTCTGCTCCCCGGTGCCGCGGTCGATGATGAGCGAGCGCACGCGACGGTCGATGTCGGTCGCGTCGAAGATCACGTCGCGCTTATCCGGTTCGACGAGGCTGACAAGGGCGAAGAGCGTCTGTTCGCTCACGTGGCCCGCGTCGACGATGATCGCCCGGTTGAGTTCGATCTCCTCGCCGGTCAGGCGATCGAGCGGATGTATTGCAGTGGCAGTCGTTGTCGGTGCAGTCATGGGTCTTCACATGCCTTTCTGTGTATCGAGTTTGCTGTCGAGAGCGGGGTCGAGGTCGTCGAGCAGATCCTGAGGATCGGCCGGGGTGGGGCGGAAGACACGGACCCGGTGTCCACGGACGTAACCGATGAGAGCCAGCGCGGCGAGTGCGCCGAGGGTGCCGAGAGTGAGAGCCGTGAACGGTCCCTGATCGACGCCCCATTCGTCGAGGAAGTTGTATTCATGCCCGAAGAGCCGATCGAGCGTGCCGGGGAAGATCGCGACCCAGGATCCGAGCAGGATCCAGAGGAAGGCGATGCCGCCGAGGATGGTGAACCCGACATTTCCGACCGGCACCCGGAAGGGGCGTTCGATGCCGGGATGCTTCCAGCGCAGCTTGATGGCCGCAGGGATGATGAGCAGGTAGCTGAGCAGGAACGTCGAGATGGAGATCGAGAGGACGACGCCGAACAGTGCACCGGCATCACCGTTGAGCTGCATGGCCGCGATGAGGAAGATCGTGGCGACGGTGCCCGAGAGCAGATTGACGTTGACCGGGGTGCCCAGTGTGCGGGAGATCTTGCCGAAGAAGCCTCCGAAGAATGCGCCGTCGGCCGCAGTCAGCGCCTGCATCCGATCGCTCATGATCATCCAGGCCGCGCCTTGTGAGGCGAGGATGATGACGAACATCAGCGCCGCGAGCACGACCATGATTTCGGCAGCGGGCCCATAGACGTTGAACACCGTCTGCACGGCGTCGAGGAGCCCTCCGATGCCGGTGATCGTCTCGGTCGGCAACACGAGCAGCATGGCGAGGACCGGCAGGAGATAGCAGAGTGCGGAGATGAAACCGGAGCGTGCGATCGCGACGGGGATGTCCTTCTTCGGGTTCTTCATCTCGTCCGAGGCGCTGTTCGAGGCCTCGAACCCGAGGTAGGAGAAGAGCAGCAGCGGGACGAGTCCGAGGAAACCGCCGAGGCTGGGGCTGAAGTCCGAGAGGTGGAGGGGCTGAACGCCGTGCTGGACGGCATAGATGATCGTAGTGAAGAGGAAGAAGGCGATGAAGATGACCTTGAGCACGCCGCCGAGCGTGGGCAGCCACTTCGCCTTCGCCAGCGACAGGATCGCCGCGATCACCGTGATCCAGATGAAGACGATCTTGAAGATCCAGTCGCCGATCGATCCGGTCTCGATCGGGCTGATGAACTGGTTCCAGGTGCCGGTAGCGAGGAACGCCATCGAACCGCCGACCCATACCGGCTGGGTGACCCAGCTGAGTATCGAGGCGATCGCACCTGCGGGACGTCCGAAGGCCTGGCGAACCCAGATATAGGCTCCGCCCTCGCCGACGAAGGTGCTGCCGGTCTCGGCGAAGACGAGGGCGTAGGGCACGAGGAAGAAGATCGCGAGGACAAGGGTCCACGTGAAGGTCTCCGCGCCGAATCCTGCGGTCTCAGCGAGGACTTCGATGCTCAAGACCGCCGACATGACGATGAGCACGATGTCGAACCGGCCGAGAGTCTTCTTCAGATGCTGCTTCTGTTCGTCCGCGTATGCGGTCGTGCGTTCAAGGGAAGACACCATCCACCTCCTTGTGAGTGGGCGTCCGATAGAGTTCTTTGAGTTACACCGTAAAGAATTGCACGCACAGGCGTCGATTGACAGAGGTGCGGCCATACCGATCCGCGTTTGCCTGCATCACTTCAAGAGATAATGGACCCATGGCGAGACCGAAGAATCAGGCGGGCCGTCGAGCACAGCTGGTGCAGGCGGCGAAGCAGGCGATCGCGAAGCGCGGACTCAACGGGCTGCGAACCATCGACGTGGCCGCGCACTCAGAATTGGGCGCCGGATCGGTGGCGTACTACTATCCCGACCTCGGAGACCTCGTGCGAGAAGTACACGAGGACGCGGTGTCGCGGTTCTATTGGAACCGTCGCGAGCAGGGGAGCGCAGATGAGCCGCCGGCGACCAGGCTCGCCCGGATCATTCGCAGCGGCATCCCGCGCTCACGCGACGACGTCGACTTCCAAGTGCTCAATGAGCTGCATATCCACGCGTACAGGGATACCTTCCACGCAGGGCTCATGGCAGAGATGTACCGGCTCGAAGTCTCGCTCTATGTCGCAGTCCTCAACGAGGGCGTCGACGCGGGAGTCTTCACACTGGCACTGCCCGTGGACACAGCGGCGAGCAACCTCGTGGCGATGGAAGACGCATACGGTCTGCACTTCATGGGCGGAACCCCACTCGACGTCGACGACATCTTTCGAATGATCATTGCCAATGCCGAAGTGCTGACAGGGTGCAGACTGGTGGAGACGACAATGGCGCAGTGAACCGGTACTGCCCCGCGCTGGGGCAGATGCCGATTCACCGCGCCGAGAATGAACCTCAGTGCCGGTGTGCCGCGCAGCAGCGAGGATGCATCACCCCCACTGCAGCCAGGTGGTCTTGAAGTCCGAGTAGTTCTCCAGCGCGTGGACGGAGAGGTCACGGCCGAAGCCGGACTGCTTGAACCCGCCGAAGGGCGTGGTGAAACCCAGTGCGTCGACGGTGTTGACCGAGACAGTGCCGGCAACCAGCCGCGCGGAGACTCGATGGGCCCGGGCCATGCTTCCCGTCCACAGGGCCGCGGCCAGACCGTAGGGCGTTTCGTTGGCTTTCGCGATCGCCTCCTCCTCGGTGTCGAAGGGAGTGACGAGGGCGACCGGTCCGAAGATCTCGTGGCTGTGCAGGCGGTGATCGGCAGGCAGGTCGGTGACGATCGTCGGATCGATGAAGGTACGGCGGCCGTTGATCGCCGGGCGGTTGCCGCCCTGGACGATGGTGCCGTCCCTGCGGGCCTCTTCGATGCACTCCCATACCTCATCGGCGTGCTTCTCGGACACGAGGCAGCCGATCGCCGAGGCGGGGTCGAGCGGATCCCCGGGCTGGAAGTCCTCTGCCGCCTCTTCGAGCAGATGCACGAACTCCTCATAGACGGGGCGTTCGACGAAGATCCGCGAGGTGGCCGAGCAGACCTCACCCTGGTTGTAGAAGATGCCGAACGCCGCCTTCCGAGCCGCGGCAGCGAGGTCATCGGTGTCGGCGAAGATGACATTCGCGCTCTTGCCGCCGGCCTCGAGCGCCAGGCGCTTCAAGTTCGACTCCCCGGCGTAGACCTGCAGGGCCTTGGCCACTCCCGTGGACCCGGTGAAGCCGAGCATGTCGACATCCATGTGACGGCCCAATGCCTCACCGATGACCGAGCCCCGACCAGGCACGACGTTGAGGATTCCGGCAGGCAGCCCCGCCTCGGCGGCGATCTCGGCGAGCAGCAGGATCGAATGCGAGGCTTCGACCGGAGGCTTGACGACGAGGGCATTGCCGGCGGCCAGTGCGGGTGCGATCTTCCAGGTCGCGATCTCGAGCGGGTAGTTCCACGGCACGATGACCCCGACGACGCCGAGGGGTTCGCGGGTGACGAGCGCCGTGGACCCGGTCGGGGTCACCGGGATGTCGTCGCTGAGCTTTTCGATGGCCTCACCGTAGAAGCGGAAGAGGGCGGCGGCACCCGGGGCGTCGATCGTCGAGGACTCACCGATCGGCTTGCCCATGTCGAGGGTGTCGAGGAGCGCGAATTCGTCTGAGCGTGCTTCGATGAGCTCGGCCAGGCGCAGCAGCACCTCACGCCGATGGGTCGCCGAGGCGCGCGACCAGTCGCCGGCATCGAAAGCGGTGCGAGCGCTCGCCACCGCCGTGTCGACATCGGAGACGTCGCCGAGGTGGAGCTGCGAGATCACCTCACCGGTGGCCGGGTTCGTCTTCGCATGGGTCTGGCCCGAGCGGGCGTCGACACGTCGTCCGTCGATGACCGGACGTCCGTCGATGGTCAGTGCCGCCGCGGCGGCGCGCCACTCGGCCACAGTGGTCGGTCGGGTCGTGGTATCGGTCAGAGTCGCGGTCATGGAAAGTCTCCTTCGAATGTGATGCGGAAGCGAGTGGGCAGTGACAGCGGTCAGCGGTCGCTGGAGGGCTCGACAGGCGAGGGGCTGGGGCGCTCAACCGGGGCGGCCGCCTCGGCAACATCAGCCGCTTCGGCAACCTCGGCCGCCTCGGGAGCCGAGGGTGCCGATGATTCCTCGAGGTCATCGGAGCGCAGCAGGTCGATGCCGCGTGTCTCCGGCAGTGAGGCGACGGTGACGATGCCGATGACGCCGACGACGGCGAGGAACCAGCCGGGGCTGAGCGTGCTGCCGGTGGAATCGATGAGCCAGGTGAGGATGTACGGCGCAGTGCCGGCGAAGAGTGCGGCAGTCAGGGCATAGGCGATGGACAGTCCGGTCTGCCTCGTGCGGGTCGGGAAGAGCTCGACGACGGTGGCGGCGTGGGTGCCGAGGATGATCGCAAGGATGAACGCCAGGCCGAAGGTCGAGACGAACGACGCCCACGGATAGTCGGCGCCCATGAGGACGAACAGCGGAACCGAGAGCACAGTGAGCGCGATCGCCGCGGTCATGAGCACAGGCTTGCGTCCGAACCTGTCCGAGGCGAGGCCCGCCAGGGGGACGATGACGAGCCCGAGCGCCGAAGCCAGGGTCGACAGCAGTGCGGCCCGACCTGGTTCGATGCCGACGGCCGTCTCCTGATACGTGAGCAGGTAGACGAGGACGACATAGAAGGTGACGTTCATGAACGTCTCCATGCCACAGGTCTGCAGGAACTGCTTGGGATTGCGTTTGAATACCTCACGCAGCGGCGCCTCGGCGACGGTCTCCATCTTCTGCAGTGCCGCGAATTCCGGGGTGTCCTCGATCTTCCGGCGGATGTAGAGGCCGATGAAGCCCAAAGGCACCGTGATGAGGAATGGGATTCTCCAGCCCCATGCACTCACCTGATCGGGCGTCAGTGCTTGGTTGAGGAGGAAGACGACGAAGGAAGCCAAGAGGAACCCGGCCAGCGAACCCACCTCGAGCCAGCTGCAGCCGAAGCCGCGGCGCTTCGGCGGAGAGAACTCACCGAGGAACGCCGCGGCGCTGCCGAACTCGCCGCCGGCGGCCAGCCCCTGCACGATGCGGGTGACGATGAGGAGGATCGGGGCGAGCACTCCGATGGTTCCGTAGGTCGGCAGCACTCCGAGTGCGAGCGTCGACAGGGCCATGGCGAGGATGACCAGCGACAGTGTGTGCTTGCGGCCGAGCTTGTCGCCGAGGCGGCCGAAGATGACCGCTCCGATCGGGCGGACGAGGAACGAGACGGCGAAGACCGCGAAGGTGGCGAGCAGTCCTGCAGTGCTGTCCTCCTCGGGGAAGAAGATCGACGCGATCGTCGTGGCCATATAGGCGTAGACGGCCCAGTCGAACCAGTGGACGAGAACGCCGATGGAGCCGGCGACCACGCTCTTGCGCAGACCCTTCTGATAGGCCAGCCCCGCGGCGGCCTGTGTGTCACCTGACATGTCCGAATCCTCCTTTGGAATCGTGGTTGCCAGCGCTGTGCTGGCGGTGCGGCTGTCGCTCAGCCGCGCTGGACGCTGACGTCCGCGGCTGTCCAGGCCAGAGCGGTGGCGCCGTCGACGAGAGTGCGTTCGGCCCGTTCGCCGACGCAGGACTCGGCGAACGCCGCCTGATGGTTGCTCGCCTCGCCGCCGACACCGATATAGGGGTGGATGGCGTCGACGATCTGAGAGACGTTGCCCATGTCCGTCGACGCGCGGTTCATCGTCGCGGCGACGGGGTCGACGTCGAAATCCCGGCCCAGAGCCTCGGCGTTGGCGCGGTAGGCCTCAAGTGCTGCCTCATCGGTGCGCATCTCCGAATAGCGGCGGCTCTCCGGGGTGATGGACAGCTGCGCACCGGTGGCCAGCGCCCCGGCCTCGAAGCAGTTGATGACCTTCTGCTCGACGGCCAGCAGCTCCTCCGTCGTTTCGGCGCGCACGTACCAGCGGCCCTCGGTCTTGGCCGGAATCGCGTTCGGCGCCTCTCCGCCATTCGTCATCACCCCGTGGACGCGCACGGTCTTCGGCAGCTGCTGACGGAGCAGACCGAGGGCCACCTGGGCGATGAGGAACGCGTCGTTGGCATTGATTCCGCGCTCGGGGTATGCGGCGGCATGGGCGGCGCGACCGGTGTATTCGACGTGCCAGTGGGCGACGGCGAACGGTTCGGCTTCGGCGACGTCGACCGGCGCCGGGTGGGCCATGAGAGCGAAGTCGAGTTCGGTGAAGGCGCCGCGGTCGAGCAGTTCGATCTTGCCCCCGCCGCCCTCTTCGGCCGGGGTCCCGATGACCTCGACGGTGATGCCGAGCTCCGTGGCCGCCTCGGCGAGGCCGATCGCCCCGCCGACGCTCATGGCGGCGATGAGGTTGTGGCCGCAGGCGTGGCCGAGGCCGGGCAGGGCGTCGTATTCGGCGAGGAAGCCGATGGTGAACTCTCCCGTCCCAGACGTGGCGCGGAAGGCGGTCTCGAGCCCGAGGTAGGGGCGTTCGACGGTGAAGCCGTGATCGGCCAGAACTCCGGCGACGGCGGCCGAGGAGCGGAACTCCTGCCAGCCGAGCTCGGGGTCGTCGTGGAGGGAGTTCGACAGCGTGATGAGCTTCGGCGCGATCTCGGTGATCCGGGCGCCGATTCGATCCTTGACTGCGGTTGGATTGTTCATCGGTCGTCACCGGGTACGCCGTAGGACGGTGAGGCGGCCGGGTCGAGGCCGCGCGTGATGTAGTCATCCCGCTGAGGCATCCAGATCTCGAGGAGGCGGCCCAGCTGTCCGATCGGATCCTCATCGGCCCAGTCGACGCGCAGATCGGTCACCCGCCAACCGGAGCCGTTGACGACGGACAGACCGGCGGAGTGGACGGGGCCGGCTTCGCCGCCGGCGGCCATCGCTGCTTCGAAAGCTGCGAAGAGGCGTTCCTCGAGGCGACCTGTGGCAGACAGCGCGGTCTCGATGAAGGCGTCGAGGACCGTCAGGTCCGCGAGCATATTGCCTCCGGCCACGGCATGGGCTTCGGTGCGGGCACCGAATATGCCGAGTGCCTGTGCGCCCGAGTGTGCGGCCGTATTCCCGGCGGCGTCGATGACGAGCAGCTGCCGAAAGTCGATCGCGGTCGGATCGGCAGCGGCGACGACGGTGTCGAGCGCCGACTTTGCGTCTTTGCCGGTGCGCATCTCGTCGATGATGGCCGGACCGAGCCGCGGGTCGGTGATGTTCTGGGAATTCACCCCACCGATGCCGTCGGCCAGGCTGATGCAGCGGGCGGCGACGGCCGGTGAGGACGAGGAGATCGCGGAGCCGAACTCCCCGGTCTCGGGGTCGTGGAGGAGGAGCGAGAAGGTCACTGGGTCACCTCGGTACGTCCCGCCTCGGCGGTGTTGCTGATGACGGCGGTGGCGTCGATCTCGACGAGCCACTCGGGACGGGCCAGGGCCTGGACGACGATGCCGGTCGAGACGGGGAAGACGCCCTTCAGCCACTTGCCCATGGTCCGGTAGACGTCCTCGCGGTAGCGGGGGTCGATGATGTAGACGGTGACCTTGACGATGTCGGCGAGGCTGCTGCCGGCTTCTTCGAGGAGCATCGCGATGTTCGCCATCGCCTTCTCAGCCTGTGCGGTGACATCGCCGATGCCCACAGACTCCCGGGTCTCGAGGTCCTGGCCGATCTGTCCGCGCAGGTAGACGACACCGCCGGCGACGACGGCCTGGCAGAGATCGTTGTCGAGGTTCTGTTCCGGATAGGTGTCCTTCGTGTTGAACATCCTCAGTCGTGTGTGCGTCGGCTCTGCCATGGCGGTGTCTCCTCGTCGAGTGAAGCGGTCGTTGTCTGCCACCCATTCTCGAGACATTCCATTCATCTGTGAAATAGTTATAATTTAGTCAGAGCATCTACAAAACAGATTCTTCGTCTCAGGGAGCCGCAATGGTGCAGAGATTCTCGATCACGCTGACCCAACTGTCGTACTTCGCCGAATGCGCGAAGACGCTCAATATGACCGAGGCCAGCCAGGAGCTGCACATCGCTCAGTCGGCCGTGTCCACGGCGATCAACCAACTGGAGAAGGCCCTCGGGGCTCCGCTGTTCGTGCGACAGCATTCGAAGGGGCTCGTGCTCACTTCGGCGGGCGAGAGTCTGCTGCACGAGACCCGGGAGATCTTCGGGCGGATCACCGACGCCGTCGACTCGATCCAGGCCGGACAGCGTGAGGTGCGCGGAACCATCGTCATCGCCTGCTTCCAGACGATCGCGCCTTTCCTTCTGCCGCAGCTGCTCCAGCGGCTCGGTGAACGTCACCCGGAGCTGACCGTCGAGGTCGTCGAAGGAGACCACGAGGAGAGCATCGATGCGCTGCGCAGCGGGCGGGTCGAACTCGCGCTCAACTACGATCTCACCGAATCCGACGGCATCCGCGCCGAGATCGTCGGCGAGGCCCGGCCGCACGTCATCGTCGGCACCGATCACCGACTGGCCCGTCGGAAGAAGATCTCGCTGTCCGAGCTCGCCGACGATGCCTTCGTCGTCCTCGACCTGCCGGACAGTCGCGAGTACTTCCTCAACATGCTCCGCCTGGCCGGGATCACGCCGCAGGTGCGCTACCGCAGCTCGAGCTACGAGACCGTGCGCTCGATGGTTGCCATGGGCCTCGGCTTCTCGATCCTCAACCAGCGTCCGCGGATCCGGCAGACCTACACGGGAGAGCGGACGACGATCCTCGAGATCTCCGATCCGGTGCCCACCCTGCACGTGGCCGTGTCGACCCTGGCCCGTTCCGGGCAGACGGCGAAGGTCGCGGCCGTGACGGAGGTCGTCCGTGAGATCCTCGCCGAGGTGGCGCCCGAGTCAGGCTGAGAGCGTTTCCGTTAGATACTCCTAAGTGATCGACAAATGATTACTGCATCTATTCATAAGATGCAGTGGACCGTGAAGAACTATTGGCATTGCCGCTTCCACCTGCGGTTTGCTGGAAGGCGTCAGGGCAACATCGAAGTTGTGCCCGCCAGCAACGAAGCACATGCCGCCGCAGCGCGGCACCGACGGAAGGGTGTCCATGTCGAACACAGCCGCAGAAACCACCGAGGTCGTCGTCATCGGCGGCGGCCAGGCCGGAATCGCGATGAGCGAGCATCTCAGCGAGCGGGGAGTGGCCCATGTCGTCCTCGAGAAGGATCGGGTCGCCGAAGCCTGGCGCTCCCGCCGATGGGACTCCCTCGTCGCCAACGGGCCCGCCTGGCACGATCGCTTCCCCACACAGGAATTCGAAGAGACCGATCCTGATGGATTCGCCACGAAGGCAGAGGTTGCCGACTACTTTCAGAAACTTGTCGATCGCAAAGCCCTGCCAGTGCGAACCGGTGTGACAGTCACCTCGGTCGATGAGAACAGCGGCAGTCGAGGCTACCGGGTGACCACCGACTCAGGTGTCATCGATGCCGACTACGTGGTGTCGGCAACCGGTCCGTTCCAGACCCCGCGAATTCCCGGACTCATTCCGGAAGACGCAGGGTTCACCCAGATGCATTCGAGCTCGTACAAGAACCCTGACCAGCTCAAAGACGGCGGAGTCCTCGTGGTCGGAGCAGGGTCTTCGGGCGTTCAGATCGCCGCAGAGATTCAGAACTCGGGCCGTCCGGTTCATCTCGCCGTCGGTCCCCATGATCGTCCTCCCCGGTCCTACCGTGGCCGCGATTTCTGCTGGTGGCTGGGCGTGCTCGGACTGTGGGATCTCGTGACGCCGCCTGCCGGAGCCGAACACGTCACTATTGCTGTCAGCGGTGCCGGAGGCGGACATACCGTCGACTTCCGGGACCTGGCCGATTCCGGAATCACGCTCCTCGGGCGGGCCAATGAGTACTCAGATGGAAGGCTCGTTCTGGGGACGGATCTGCAGAAGAACATCGCCAATGGTGACGAGAACTATCTCTCGCTGCTCAACGCGGCCGACGAATACATCGAACGCAATGGCCTCGACCTGCCGCCTGAACCCGAGGCTCATGTGCTCGGAGCCGATCCGGAATGCGTCGTGAATCCGATCCTCGAACTCGATCTAGCCGAGGCAGGCATTCGCACGGTGATCTGGGCGACCGGGTTCGGAGTCGACTATTCGTGGCTCAACGTTGAGGACGTGCTGGACGAGTCCGGTTACCCGGTTCATGCACGCGGAGTCTCGCCCGTCCCCGGAGTGTATTTTCTCGGTCTGCCGTGGCTGTCGCGGCGTGGATCGAGCTTCATCTGGGGAGTTTGGCACGATGCGAAGTACCTGGCTGATCAGATCGGCATCCAGCGGATGTACCGCGACTACGCCCCGGTGGATGCTCCGCTCACAGCGGCGGCAGTGTCATGACCGTCATGGTCGGCTGCATCGAAAATGTGAGAATCTGAAACCACTATGACTGAGTCGAACGCCTCCGCAGACCCCAACACCGCCTCTCTTACCCTCAACTCGTCGACGACGAGCCAGATCCCCACCGGCCAGAATCTCCCCACTCGCACGGAGACCGACTCGATCGGCAGCCTCGAGATCCCCGATACCGCCTACTGGGGAGTGCACACGGCCCGGGCGAACGAGAACTTCCCGATCGCCCGCCGCCCCATCTCCGTCTACCCCGATTTCGTCCGCGCCTTCGCCTGCGTCAAACAGGCCGCGGCCCGGGCGAACGCGGAGATCGGGGCGCTCGACGACCAGCGCGCGAACCTCATCGACGCCGCCTGCGAAGAGATCAAGTCAGGCAAACTCCACGACCAGTTCGCCGTCGGCGTCGTCCAGGGCGGAGCCGGCACCTCGACGAACATGAATGCCAATGAGGTCATCACCAACCGTGCTCTCGAGATCGCCGGCCGTTCCAAGGGTGACTACGCGTTCATCCACCCCAACGACCACACGAACCACAGCCAGTCGACGAACGACACCTACCCGACCGCGATCAAGATCGCGCTGGCGTTCTCACTGCAGAACCTCCTCGGTGAACTCACGCTCCTCGCCGATGCCTTCGCCGCGAAGGGCCGCGAGTTCGCCTACATCGTCAAGGTCGGGCGCACCCAGCTGCAGGACGCCGTACCGATGACCCTCGGCCAGGAATTCAACGCCTTCGCCACCACCCTGCGCGAGGACGTCGAACGCCTCGAGGAAGCCGTCGCCCTCCTCGGCGAGGTGAACATGGGTGCCACCGCCATCGGCACCTCGATCAACGCCCCGGTCGGGTACAAGGAAGCGGTCATCAAGCACCTGCGGCAGATCACCGGACTCGACCTGAAAACGGCCGGCGACCTCGTCGAATCCACCTCCGACACGGGCGTCTTCATCACCTTCTCGGGTGCGCTCAAGCGCAGTGCGCTGAAGATGTCGAAGATCGCCAACGACCTGCGGCTGCTGTCCTCGGGACCGCAGGCCGGCATCGGCGAGATCAACCTGCCGGCCCGTCAGGCGGGATCGTCGATCATGCCCGGCAAGGTCAATCCCGTCATCCCCGAGGCGGTGTCCCAGGTCGCGTACTCCGTGGCCGGTGCCGACGTCACCGTGTCGATGGCCGTCGAAGGCGGACAGCTGCAGCTCAACGCCTTCGAACCGATCATCGCCCACTCGCTGTTCCAGTCGATCACGTGGCTCGAACGCGCCGCCCAGACCTTCCGCATCAACTGCGTCAACGGCATCACCGCCAACGAGGCGCACATCGAAGACACCGTCGACCGCTCGGTCACCGTTATCACCGCGCTCGCCCCGGTCATCGGCTACGTTGCCGCCGCGAAGCTCGCGAAGGAAGCACTGGCGAAGAACGAACCGATCGCCGATCTCGTGGTCGAGCACGGTCTGCTCGAGCGGAATGAGCTCGGCGAGATCCTTCGCCCCGAACGGCTGACCGGCATGCCCGCCGACGATTCCGTGGACAACACCGCTACCAGCACCGAGGCGGTTCCCCGGGATGAGGTGACCACCGAGCTTCCGATCATCCCCGCCCCGGAGGGGTAAGCGGCTCGCGCAGGGCCGGATTTCGATGATGGCTTCGTGTTCGTGCTGTGCCCCCGGACGGAGATGACGCTGACGACAGTGGCCCTAGGCTCGGATCTGCTGGTTCCAGTCGATGTGGTGGCCGTAGGTCATATCGGTCTCTCGGGTGCCGCTGAGCCTGAGGATGATGGGGAGGACGGCATCTCGAATGAGCCGAGTGAAACCGGTGGCCGACTTGTTGCTGTTGATGCGTGCGGCGGCCTTGACGATTCGCTCGACGCGTGGACGGCGGATGGCCTCGAACCTGTCGAAGGCGGTCCGTGTTGGGCCGAGGTCGCGCACACATTGGGCGAGGACGAGCGCATCCTCGATCGCGAGGGAGGCGCCCTGACCCGAGCTCGGTGACGGGGCGTGGGCGGCGTCGCCGATCACGATCATGCGTCCTCTCTGCCACCGCGGCAGATGGGGGAGCAGATAGGTGAGCGTGGGGCGGGCCAGGTCGCTTCCTGCGGTGATCAGCTCGGCGGCAGGTCCGGAATCATTCCGGAACAGTCCGCTCAGGTGTGTGGCCAGCTCGGCCTCGCTGCGCACCGGGAGGGAGGCGGCCGAGGTGACCGTGGTGGGTTCGTTCACGAACCACCACACCGTCCGATCCGGTGCCATCGCATAGCCGAAGAAGGCGCGCTCGCCGAAGATCATGCGGAACGTGCCGGGTTCGGTCTCCACGTCGACGCCGGAAGTGTATCCGCCGTAGTTGATGAGCCCCGCGCTCACCGGAGGCGGCGACGTCGGATCGATGAGCATCCTCGTGCGTGAGTGCACACCATCGCAGCCGACGAGGATGTCCCCCTCTGCGGTGGAGCCGTCCCCGAAAGTCGCCGTAACACCGTTGTCGGTGTCGACTGCGGAGACGAGTTCCCTGCCGTAGGTGATCGGGATGCCCTCGGTGACGGCGCGGTCTCGGAACACGGCGTAGAGGTCGGTTCGCCGCATCGTCTGGCTGGTCGTCCCGTCGGGCCCTGTGGTTCCGATCCGGCTCAGGCCCAGCGGTCTGCCGGTGCCGCTGCGCAGCTCGATCGCCGGAGTCGCGAACCCATGGGCAAGGACGGCTTCCTGAAGATCGAGTACAGCGAGTGCATCCAGACCGTTCGAGCCGAGCGTGAAGAAGACCCCGGCCTCATCGGCGGGACGCGGATGACGTTCGACGATCTCCGCTTCGATGCCGGCCTTGGCGAGGGCGAGTGCGGCGGCGGGTCCGGCGATCCCGCTTCCGACGATCAATGCGCGTGTCATAGTCATAATATGACTAGGTATAGTATGGCGGTCAATACCGTGTGAACGAAATCGACGGAGGGGGTGTCATGGCACAGCCGCAGCCGGGGCGCTCGCCGCTCGCCATGATCGTGCTGACGCTGCTGGAAGAAGCACCCATGCACGCATATCGGATGCAGCAGCTCATCCGCATGCGTGAGAAGGATGCGGTCGTCAACGTCTCCTCCCGCAATTCCATCCACCAGGTGCTCACGCGGCTGGAACGCGATGGTCTGATCGTTCCGGCTCCCGACGATGCTCCGCGTGCCCGAGTGGTCTACCGGAGCACGGAGGAAGGGCGCGAGGTGCTGCTGTCCTGGTTGGCCGACACGCTCGCGCACCCGCGAAACGAGTTTCCGTCCTTCCCCGCGGCTCTGTCCTGCCTGCCGTTGATCGCTCCGGCGCGTCTGGTCGAGCTTCTCGACGAACGCCTCGGAGAGTTGGACTCCGCGCTTGCTGCCCTCGACCCCGAGCGGGTGCGCCGGGAGTACGGGCTCGAGCGGGTCTATGTGATCGAAGATGAGTACCGCCGCGCTGTCCTCGCCGCTGAGAGGGAATGGATCGCGGCCCTCGTCCACGACCTCGAAACCGGGCAGCTGCACTGGCGGCTCCCGGACCGCTTTCCTGCGACGCCCGCGGAAAACTAGCCATAGCCATATGCAGGCGACGAGGCGGAAGTCCGAGTGCCCGGCAAACCCGATTCCTCAGGAGTGGATGATGCAGATGTCCCATGGCAGCACGCACCCGACCGGTGCACCATTCTGGATCGAGACGCTCCAACCATCTGTGTCCGACGCCGTCGACTTCTACACCGAGGTCTTCGGGTGGACGGTCGACCCGGCTGAGGGCGACCGCGCCCTCGTCGCCCGTTTGGGCGGACACCGCGCCGCAGGCATCTGCGCGTGCCCGGAATCGGTGCCTCCCGCATGGTTGATCCATGTGCGCGTCGGCGACGTCGACGACACGATCGCCGAGGCGCTGGCCGCAGGCGGCGCGTGCCTCCTGCCATCGCTGGAGCGGGGCACGGGTGGCCGGGCCGCGGTTCTGGCGGACTCGTCCGGAATCCCCTTCTGCGTCAATGACGGTGGAGTCGCCGAGGGCGTTGAGACGTCCTCCCAGCTCGGAGCATGGTCGATGGCGTCTCTGCATGCTCCGGACCGCGAATCGGCTCAGGCGTTCTACGGATCCGTCTTCGGCTGGCGGCTCGAGGACGTCCCGGGAGCGCCCTTCTTTCGGTGGAGTCTGAACGGGCGGGGGATCGGTCTGCTCTCTGTCGGTGCCGACGCCCCGCCGCACTGGGCGGTCAACATCTCCATCGCTGATGCCGACACCACGGCGGAACTCGTCGAGTCGCTGGGCGGCACCGTCATCCTCGGCCCGTTCGACACTGAGGGCCACCGGAACGTCGTCATCGCCGACCCTGCCGGCGCCGTTCTGGCCTGCAGCGCATCCAGCGGCAGCTGACAAGGGCTCACCCGCGACCGGAACATCGCCGCCCACGCCGGTTGTGCGGCGATGGACGATGCCATCGTCTGGCGCACGGTGACGAGACGAGTGCCGCAACGCATCGAGAGGTTTCTCGACGGGGCGTAGGCCCGACATTCGCGTGATCCGAGCGCCAGGGTTCTGACATGCGGATCAGGACTCGAGGGATCGCCAGGCGTCGTAGGAGCCGGCGAGCTCGGCGACCCGGTATCCGGCGCGGCGCAGGGCGCTGGCGGTGATGCTGCTGCGGGTGCCGCTCTGGCAGTAGGTGACGATCCGGCCCTCGCTGGGCAGGCGGTCGAGTTCCCACAGGGCGCGGCCGCCGCTGAGTTGGGTCGCACCGGGGATGTGGCCGCCGGCGTGCTCGTTCTTCGAGCGGACATCGACGAGGCGGATGTCGGCTGCGTCTGCGAGATCCGCCGGGTCGACCAGGTCGACCGGGTGCAGCTCCATTCCGGCAAGCGAGGTCACGTAGCCGGTGACCGTGTCGATGCCGACCCGGATGAGATGATTGCGGAACTCTGCCGCCTGCTCGGCATCATCGGCGAGGACGATGATCGGCGTCGACTCTGCGGCCGGGTCGAAGACCCAGGCGCCGAAGCTCGCGGCCTTGCCGGGTCCCGGGATGTGCAGGGCCCCGGCCGGGGTGCCGGCATGGACGTCTGCGGTCGGACGGGTGTCGATGAAGGCCGCCGAGCCGTCCTCGACCCTCTCCTGCAGACGACCGGCGTCGAATTCTTCGAGCTCGGCGAGTGCGCCGAGGAGTGACGGGCCCTCCCGGTTCTCGGTCTTCATTCGGGCGAAGTAGGCGTGGGCGTCGGGCTGCCCGGACAGCAGTTCGTCGACGAAGCTCTGCTCATCGCCGCTCTCGAGGAACGGCGACCACCAGGCGAAAGCGCGCTCGTAGCCGACGGTGGTCGTCGGAATGGCCCCCAGTGCTTTGCCGCAGGCGCTTCCCGCGCCGTGGGCGGGCAGAATCTGCACGTAGTCGGGGAGGGTGAGCAGGCGGTCGCGGAGGCTGGCGAAGAGGTCGCGGGCACCGGCGAAGCGGGTGTCGGAGCCGCCGGCCGCCTCGTCGAGGAGGTCTGGGCGTCCGATGTCTCCGACGAAGACGAAGTCGCCGGTGAGCATGAACCCCGGTGCGTCGGCCTGGGCACCGTCGGTGACGAGGAACGACAGGTGCTCGGGAGTGTGGCCGGGGGTGTGCGAGGCGCGCAGGGTGATGTTGCCGAGGGCGATCTCGTCACCGTCGTGCAGGCGCACCGCGTCGTCGAAGCCTGCCCCGTAGGACCAGTCGGGTCCGCCTTCGTCGGAGACGTACATCGTCGCGCCGGTGGCGGCGGCGAGTTCGCGGGTGCCGGAGAGGTAGTCGGCGTGGATGTGGGTCTCGGTGACGGCGGTGATCGTCAGTCCGTGGCGGTCGGCGAAGTCGCGGTAGACCGCGATATCCCGGCGCGGATCGACGACGATCGCTTCCCCGCTGGCCTGGCAGGCGATGACGTAGCTGGCGTGGGCGAGATCGGCGTCGAAGATGCGTTCGAGGAGCATGGGAGTCTTCTTTCCGTGGTCGACGGGTGTTTGGTCTGCCGTGGGGTCAGCGGCCGAAGAGGCGGGAGAAGAAGCCGGGCTTGGCCGCTCGGGCCGCATCCTCTTCGGCCTGGGTGTGCTTGCCGTTGCACCACTGGCCGGCCGGGACCGTGCTCTTCACCGACTGGATGTGCTGTCCGCATCCTGCCCACGTGGTCTTTCCGCAGACTCGGCACGTCGCTGCTCGACACATAGCTGTCTCCTTCTTCGGCCATCGCTGGCCAGTTCATCGTTGGTTTTATATACCCTCAGGGGTATGCATTCAATATACCCTTAGGGGTATGGTTGATGTCAACATCGAGAACGTGAAAGGACGACGATGAGCGAACGCGACACAGCTCTGACCGAACCGACAAGGGCAGAGGGAGACCCGGGGGAGCGGATGCTCGCCGACCCCGCTGCGCAGAAGAAGATCCTCAACCGACTGCGTCGGGCGCAGGGGCAGCTCGGTGCGGTGATCACCGCGGTCGAGGACGGAAGTCACTGCCGCGACGTCATCCATCAGCTTTCAGCGGTGTCGAAGGCACTCGACCGGGCCGGTTTCCTCATCATCTCGACGGCGCTGCGGGAATGCCTCGAGGACGACGAGGACGATGTGCGCACCGACGAGCTCGAGAAGCTCTTCCTCTCGATGGCCTGACGCGGTGGACGGCTGGCCTGACCGGGCGGTCGGCCCTGCGAGTTCGGGCCGCCGTGTCAGTGTCGACCCGTGCGGGGTCGGGGCGTGCCCTCACGGGACGGCGATTCGGCACCCGGAAGGAAGCGCTGCCGACGTCTGCGGGCGACCGCGGTGACGATCACCGGGGCGACCGTGATGACGACTATGCCCAAGGCGATGAGTTCGACGTTGTGTGCGACCCATGGGATCGCCCCGAAGAGAGCCCCGGCCAGACCGAAGAGACCTGCCCAGATGACGGCGCTGATCGCGTTCCACAGGGAGAAGTTCGACCGAGGCATCTTCGCCGAGGCGGCCGCCGGTGAGATGAATGTGCGCACGATCGGCACGAACCGACCCAGCACCAGGGACGGTCGGCCGTATTTGGCGAAGAACCTCTCCGCTTCCTCGAGGTAGTGGGTCTTGAGGATCTTCGCATCGGGTTTGAACAACCGCGGACCGAACCTGCGGCCGAGGATGTACCCGAGCTCGCCGCCGGCCCACGCGGCGATGCCGGCGATGAGGGCGATGATCATCCAATTGATATGCAGCGCACCGGCCAGGAGAGCGGCTGCGAAGACGAGGCTGTCGCCGGGCAGGAACGGGAAGAGCAGACCGTTCTCAGCGAAGACGATCCCGCCGACGGCGAGCAGAGCGAGAGGTCCGAGGGCGATGAGGATGCTGGTGATGTCCATGTTTCAATGATCCGTTTCCGGTTCTGAGGAACCTCTGAGATTACTGCCCGATGGTGACGCCGCAGGAACTTCCCAGCTGACCAGATAATTGCGGTACATCCGGAGTCGAGGTGAGGTCGTAGACGATCGCGCTGCCCGCGTTGAGCGGCTGATAGTGCGCGGCCACCCAGTCGGCGATCGGTCCGCGGGTGCCGATGTACCAATGGATCCGGCCCTCGGCGACGAGCGTGCGGAACTGGTCGAGCGTGGGAGTCGGATCGGTGTGCGTGTATCCGCCGACCGGCATCACCGGCATTCCGCTCGAGAGCTGATAGGTCGCCGCCGGTGTCGACCCCGAGACGGCTCCCGCCCACTCGGAGCTGCCCGCACCTTGCAGCAGACAGACAACCGCAGGATCACCCGAGCTGATCGGGTCGGACGGGTACCCCGCCACCGGCCCGGCCCCATGATGCGGCAGCGACGCGGTGACGACAGAGACCGCGGCCGGCCCGATGAGGGCTGCGGTGATCGCCAAGGCGGCGAAGACCCGACCCAACGTGGTGACGGTCGCCGGGGCGGCCGCCTCGGCGAGGTTCTGACCGAAACTGTGACGCCCGGTCCGGGACGCCGTGGTGACCGGCAAGGCGATGAGCAGGCAGGCAGCGAGACCGAGGACGATGACGACGGGCAGCAGCAGAACGGTCTGCTCGGGACCGCCTGCCAGCAGCACAGCCGCCCATGCGGTGGTGGCAGCAACCGTTGCAACCAAGACGATGCGCCCGGCGACGGACTTCCGGTGCTTCCACACTTCGCAGGCTCCGATGCCGATGGCCACCGCGAGGCTCGGCAGCATGACGGACGAATAGTAGGAGTGATAGATCCCGCTCATCATGCTCAGCGCAAGATCGGAGACGACGAGGCCGCCCAGCGTGCCGATGAGCAGCGCTCGAGCCACATCGGTGCGGGGGCGGGATCGTGAGAACACCAGCGCTGCCACACCGAGGATGAGCGCTGTCGGCAGCAGCCAGGAGATGCCGTCGGCAGTCGCTCCGGTGAACAGCCGCAGAAGACCTCCGACCGTCTCTGTGGAATTGCCGCTGCCGCCGAGGATGCGGCCCAGTCCGTTGTAGCCGACGGTGAGCTCGAGGAACGAATTGGTCGTCGACCCGCCGATGTACGGCCGGGCCGAGGCCGGAGTGAGCTCGACGAGTGCGACCCACCAGCCCGCCGTGATGACCAGGGCGATCGCCGCAGTGAGCAGATGCCGCACTCGCGCCCAGAACCCGACGGGAGCGGCGAACAGGTACGCGAAGGCCAAACCGGGCAACGGCAGGAACGCCTGCAGCTGCTTGGTGAGGAAGGCGAATCCGAAGGCCGCGCCGACGAGGATCATCCACCTCAGCTGCGGACGCTCCAGTCCGCGGACCGTGGCATAGACCGCCAGAGCCAACAGTGCCGTGAGCAGGGCGTCGGGATTGTTGTAGCGGAAGACAAGAGCAGCGATCGGGGTGAGAGCGGCCGCCGCCCCCGCCAGCAGGGCGATATTCGCCGCAGCGACCCGACGCACGGTGGCGTAGACCAGCCAGACCGTGAGGACGCCGAGTGCCGCCTCGGGAAGCGCGACTGCCGTCGGGCTCAGCCCGAACACCCGCACCGAGGCGGACATCAGCCACAGCGAAGCAGGCGGTTTGTCGACGGTGATCGAGGCGGCGGCGTCAGACGCCCCGTAGAGCATCGCATGCCAGCTCGAGGCTCCCGCTTGTGCCGCCGCCGCATAGTAGACGTTGCCCCAGCCATCTGCGCCGAGGGCGGTGAAGTAGAGCATCGCCGCCCCGAGCAGGAGGATCCCGAGGCCGATGAGCTCTCGCCGGCGTGCCGGGCCCATCCCTCTCGCCGGCACTGCGCTGATGCTCGCCTTCATGCGCCCATGAGCTCTCGTCGGGTGATGCGGGATTCGACGCGCACGGCTTCAGCCTTCGGGCGGAAGATCAGACGCAGCACGAGGAACCGCAGCACCGTGGCCACGGCGTTGGCGCCGGTGAGCAGAAGAAGAGTCTCCCACGGGCCGGCCGGCTCGGAGGTGCGTGTGAGCATCGACAGCGCACCGCTGCTCAGCGCCCAGGTGGCGGCGAATACGAGGAGACCCTGCACCAAGTGCACCCCTGCTGTCGCAGGATCCTTGACTCCGAACGTCAGGCGACGATTGACCATGGTGTTCGCCACGGCGCTGATGGCCAGCGCGAGGAAGTTCGCCCATTGAGCGCCGAGGAAGGAGTGGAAGGTGAGGAACAGGAGACTGTAGGCGATCGTAGAGGCCACACCGATGAGACCGAAGCGCACGAGCTGCGCCGTCAGTGGGGGAGCCGCCTGCAGCGGCAGCCGACCGATCTCCGTGCGAACCTGCGCGACCGCCTCGTCGCGGGTGGGATTCGGCCACCCCATTCGGGCGATGCCCTTGAGATCGTCCTTGACAGTTCCCGCCACATCCACGGTCGATTTCGGGTCGTCGTACCAATCGACGGCCACCTCGGCGATGCGCAGACCGCAGCGTTCGGCCAGCACCAGCAGCTCGGTGTCGAAGAACCACTGCTCATCGGCGACCAAGGGCAGCAGCCTGTGGGCGGCGGAGGCCGACACCGCCTTGAACCCGCATTGGGCATCGGAGAACGCCGCCCCGAGCACGGTGTGCAGAAGCAGGTTGTAGCCGCGGGACAGGGTTTCGCGTGTGGTCGACCGAACGACTCGGGATCCGCGCTTGAGTCGAGAACCGATCGCGACATCCGAATGTCCGGTCAGCAGCGGGGCGATGAGCGGCGACAGCGCCCGCAGATCGGTCGACAGATCGATGTCCATATAGGCGAGCACCTGCGCGCTCGAGGTGGTCCACGCCCGTTTCAGCGCTCGCCCGCGGCCCTTCTCAGCAAGGTGGACGACTCGGATGTTCGTCAGGGTGGCAGCCAGAGACCCGGCGATGAAAGCTGTGTCATCGGTGCTCGCGTTGTCGGCGATGGTGATCTGCCAGTTGAGCGAATCCTCCGTCTCGGAGAGGAACCGGTGGAGTTCGAGCACGGAGGCCGGCAGGGCCTCGGCCTCGTTGAAGACGGGGAGGACGATGTCGAGATGCAGCGGTGAGGAGGTCATGATCCGATCGTGGAATCCGTGCCTGGGAGCTTGCCCGGCCAGAGAGCCGCCGCGTCTGAAACTTCATTCAGATTCGACGGCGGGCGCTTCCGCAATGGGAATGACGATGAGCACGGTGACCCCTGAGCCGGGCCGGTTGACCAGATCGATCGTGCCGTGCGCGCGGTCGACGATGGCGGCGACGATCGCCAGCCCCAGCCCTGTTCCGGTGGCTTGGGCACGAGATTCGTCGCTCTGGCTGAAGCGGTCGAAGGCGCGGTCGGCGAAGTCCTCGGGCATGCCGCCGCCGGTGTCGCTGACGATGAGGGTGAGCGCTTCGGAGCTCGTGTGGCATTCGACGTCGATGCGGTCTCCGTCGCTGCTGACCTTGAGCGCATTCGAGAGCAGATTGTCGACCACGCGGCCGAGGTCGTGGGTGCGCAGTGCGAAACGGGCGGTCCGCGCCTCGAGGCTGATGTCGTCGTTGATGTCGATGGCGCCGGGCAGGTCACCGGCGCGGAACACCGCCCGGTCGACGGCTTCTCGTACCTCTTCTTCGAGGTCGGCTGCGGTGGTCGCGGACGGGTCGGCCGCCTCGATGGAGGACAGGAGCAGCAGAGAATCGACGAGGGAGGTCAGGCGCACCGCAGAGCGTTCGGCTCCGGCGATGTCGTCCTGGAGCTCATCGAAGCTGCGCGGTTCGGCGCGGGCGAGTTCGAGCCGGGTGCGCAGCATCGCCAGTGGGGTGCGCAGCTCATGGCTGGCGTCGGAGACCAACTGGCGTTCGCGCTGAGCCGAGGCGCGCAGCTTGCCGATGAGTTCGTTGAGGGTCCGGGCCAGCTGGGAGATCTCATCGTCGACGGTGCCCACCGGCAGCGTTTCCTCGCTGGGAGTGTCGATGAGGCGTTCGGCGGTCTGCCGGATCCGCCGCACCGGACGCAGCGAGGCCGAGGTCAGTAGGAGAGAGGCCAAGAGGACGGCGCAGGCGATGATCGTCAGGGAGGCGATGAGCAGAGCCCGCATCGGGGTGAGCACGGCGGCTTCCTCGGCGATGGGACGTGCCGCGACGATCTGCCAGTCCCCGTCGGCCGAATGGAGCATCTGGAGGCGGACGATGGACCCGGAGTCGGCGTTCTTGGTCGCCCCAGACGTGGACGCCCCCGTCGATGTGCCCGATCCGCGGACTTCCTGAGTTCCCGGGTCGAGATCTCCGGCTCTGAGGGAGCGAGAGACGTCGGCGTCGAGAGTGCTGATGCGCACCTTTCCGGCCGGATCGACGACGGCGACGTGCTGAGACGGTCCGGGTTTGTCGAAGGACTCACCCGGTTCGGTCCGAATCGCCTCCGCATAGGGGGCGGCTTCGCTGGCGAGCACGGATTCGGTGTTCGCGCGCAGGATCTCCTCCACTCGGGTGTTGAGCAGCAGGCCGGCGAGGACGCAGAGGACGAGAGCGATGAGGAAGCTGCCCCCGGCGATGCGGGTGCCGATGCCGACGCGGCCCAGCAGACGGTGGTGGGTGCTGGTCATGACCGGGCCTCCTTGGGTGTCTTCTCGAGTCGGTAGCCGACTCCGCGGACGGTGCTGATGCGGCAGTCGGCGTCCTTCTCGCGCAGCTTCCGGCGCAGGTAGCTCACGTACTGGTCGAGGATGTTCGGATCGATGTTCGCGGCGGACCCCCACACGGCTTCGAGCAGTCTGAGGCGGGGGACGACGTCGCCTTCGGCCTGAACGAGGGTGCGGAGGACATCGAATTCGGTGCGGCTGAGAGGCAATGAGCGTCGGTCGACCTCGGCCTGGTGAGAGAACAGGTCGAGGTCGATGGATCCGAAGCTGATGTGGGTCTGCGGGGTGAGTGTGTCGCGACGGTGGATGGCGCGGATGCGCGCGGTGAGTTCGGCCATGGCGAAGGGTTTGACGAGGTAGTCATCGGCACCTTCGTCGAGGCCGCGGATGCGATCGTCGACGGCATCGCGGGCGGTGAGCAGGACGACCATGATCTGCGGGTCGCTGCCTTTGAGCCAGCGGCACAGTTCGAACCCGGTCATCCCGGGCATCATCACGTCGAGGACGGCCGCATCGAAGGTGTGCTCATGGGCAAGAGACAGAGCCTCGAGCCCGTCGTGGGCGGTGAGGACTTCGTGGCCTGCGGCGCTCAGCCCACGTGCCACGAGAGCGGCCATCTCCGTTTCGTCATCGACGACGAGAATGCGCATCGGCGTCTCCTTCAGGTGGGCTCACTTCGGGGGCAGGCTGGCCAGCAGGTCGGTGATCGCCTGCTGCTCTGCGGCTTGGTCCGGGTGTGCGGCTCGGACGGAGGAGAGCACCGGGTCGATGCGTCTGTCGATGAACGTCCAGGTCGAGCAGTCTTTGGACTGCAGACGCGGCTGAGCTTGGTCCCATGCGGTCTCGAGCTCCTTGGCCTTGACCAGGGCGCCCTTCTGATCGCCTGCTGCCACGAGTGTTTTCGCCTCGGACGTGATCGTGCGGAACTGAGCATTGTCCGCGGCGGGGAAGTGAGCCTGAGCCGCTGTCTTGGCCTGGGCCGCGGTCGAGACTGCGGGGCCGTCCGACGAGCAGGAAGGTGCCGGTCCCTCGTCGGCCAGCGCACTCTGATGCGGCTGCAGGCCGGTGAAGGTGAGCAGGGCGATCGTGGCCAGGCCGGTGACGGCGAGGGCACCGGCCGTGACCTTTCTGCGGGTCGCAGATACGGGCGGAATGGGATGCGCAGATGATTCGGCATGCGGGGAAGTGAGGGCGGCCGCCTCGGTGTGGGTCCGTCTGTTCTCGGTCACGTCGGTGCGGCTGACCGTCAGGTAGATGACGACGGCGGCGATGACGGCGAGGAACAGGATGCTCGTGGCCAAGGTCCCCAGGCCCAGTCCCTGTTCGGCCTTCGACAGGCCGAGGAAGTCGCCGATGTTCGCACCCAGCGGGCGGGTGAGGATGTAGGAGACCCAGAACGCGAGGACCGGGCCCAGGCCGAAGCGCCAGAGGATCGCGGTGACCGCGATGAGGCTTGCCGGCAGCAGGATCGACGGTCCGGGACCCCAGCCGGTGAGCTCGAGCGTCCAATCGCCGAGCGCGGTGCCCAAGGCGAAGGTGACGAGCACTGCCAGCCAGTAGAAGGCTTCGCGCGGAGTGGAGATGATGCTGTGGATGGAGAGCGTGTGCTCCTTCGAGTGCCAGATGGCGAAGACGATGATGAGGGCGGCGGCGAAGACCGCGGAGCTGATCCACAGGGGCACACCCAGCTGGTCGGTGAGGATGTCCGTGTAGAGGGTGCCGGTGACGGAGGTGGCGACCACGGTCAGCCAATAGGGGGCGGGCAGGTAGCGGCGCAGACGCATCTGCACGGTGAGGATGACGGCCGTGACGACGGTGAAGAGGACGGCGGTTATCGTCAGCCCGACGCCGAGGGCCATATTGATCCAGTCGGCGAAGGTTTCGCCGACAGTGGTGCACAGGATCTTGATGATCCAGAACCAGATCGTGATCTCGGGGACTTTGCTCAGCATCTGCGCGGGCCCGGGCGCGGACGGGTGCTGCGGTGTTGGTGTGGTCATGGGCATGATCTTTCTGGCCCAAGCTGGATGCTGACCCGAAAATCGGGGCCGTGCGTCTGAACCTTCTCACAGGTGGCGTGGAGGCCGACCGTGCCGAATCCACGCCTGCCGGACCCGTCATCACCGGCTCCGGCGCTGGCGGCGGGTACGCAGGTGGCGACTGCGTGGCCGCGGCAGATTAAGGGTCATCGTCGTTCCCCGCGCCGAGGTGGCCGCCACCTCCACGGTTCCGCCCCACCGGTTCACCGATTCCTGGACCAAGGACAGTCCGATGCCGAACCCCGTGCGGGAGGTCCCGCCGCCGTCGCGGGCATCGGAGGAGCGGGCGAAGCGGTCGAAGACGCGGTCGGAAGAGATTCCGGAGATGCCAGGGCCTTCGTCGCGCACGGAGATGGAGATGCGTCGCTTGTCCGCAGCGGTGCTGATGCGCACGGTCGACTTCTCCGGTGAGTGCTTGAGGGCGTTGTCGATGAGGGAGAGCAGGCACCGGTTGAGGCTGGCTGCGGGCATGGCCACGGTGAGCGGGTCTGCACTGGTGCCCGGGGCGTCTGGGTTGCGCGCAAGGGCAGCCGCGCTCGCCGCATCCTCGGCGATGTCGAGGCTGACGTGCCGGTTCTCCGCCGACAGCCGCATCGTGGCCACTACGGAATCGATCGATTCCGGCACCGAGGTGGGGGCCGCCTCGGCGGTGGGGGTGACCTCGACGGATTCGAGGAGGTCATTGACGATGGTGATGAGCGTGCGGGAATCGCTGCGCAGCTTCGCCACGGTCTCGGCCTGCGCGGAATCGGGACCCACTGACCTTTGGAGCAGCTGGATGCGGGTGTCGAGGACGGTCAGCGGGGTGCGCAGCTCGTGGGAGGCGTCGGCGACGAAGCGTCGTTGGCGGGCCAGGGCGTCGACGAGCGGGGCGACGGCACGGCGGGTGATGAGCAGGGCGAGGACCCCGGCGAGGATGACGGCGCCGATGGCGATGATCAGGCCGTTCTCCAGGATATCGAGGCCGCTGATGGTCAGGGTCCGTTCCTGATCGCCGGATTGGATGAGGTCACCGGGCGGGATGCGGGAGAACACGACCCACAGGGCACCGAGGGCAGCGATGAGGGCCAGCGCTGTCGCCGCTGCCGTGATCCAGAGGGCGACCCGGCGGGCGGTGGCGTTGATGAGCCGGGCGTCGGGGTCGGTGGGACGGCCGAAGAGCCTCATAGCTGACCCAAGCGGTAGCCGCGGCCGCGGACGGTGATGACGATCTCGGGTTCGGTCTTCTTCCGCAGGTAGTGGATGTAGGTGTCGACGGTGCCGGTGGTGTCCTCGGCGTTGAAGACGGATGCCAGGATCTCTTCGCGGCTGAAGGTCTTCAGCGGGTGTTTGGAAAGGAGCTCGAGCAGCTCGGATTCCTTCAGTGTGAGTACGATCTGACCCGAATAGGGGGATTCGATGATGCGCGAATGCGGGAAGAAATCCCATGCGCCGATCTGGTGAGTGGTCTCGCCGGCGGCTCCGGGGCGGCGGATGGCACGCAGGCGGGCGAAGAGCTCATCGAATTCGAAGGGTTTGACGAGGTAGTCATTCGCCCCGGCGTCGAGTCCCGTGACCTTGTCCTGGGTGGTGCCCAAGGCGGTCAGCAGGAGGATCGGGGTGGAGATTCCGTCGCGGCGCAGCGTCTGGGCGACGGTGCTCCCGTCCATTCCGGGCAGGCGGCGGTCGACGATGAGGACGTCGAAGCGACCGGTGTTCGCGGCAGCGAGTCCGGCGTGGCCGTCGGCGAGGAGAGTCACCACGTACACCTCTTCGAGGACGCTGGCCATCATCGGTCCCAGCTCAGGGTCGTCTTCGATGAGAAGGAGCCGGGGCCGGTCGTCGGCGGTGAGCGAGTCCGGGGAGTGTGAGTCCATAGGACAAGCATCCACCTTGGGGCCTGCCGGGGCCACGACCTGGGGCGCGGGTCGCACCGGAATCACCAGGTCGTTGTCCGAGCGGACGCAGTCGGTTGGTTCCAGGGCGGAATGCCCGCGGAACCGGCGGAGGGAGAACCGGGCCATCATTCAGCTCGGAAGCGAATGCGTGGCCGGGGACGGCGGAGCGGGTGGGACGGCCTCCTCGGTGGTGGTTTCTGGCTGTCGGATGAGGGGTGAACCGGTGACGCCGGTGATGACTCGGTTGGCGGCGATGACGGTGGCGGGGACGAGGACGATGGAGGCGAGAATATCGGTGGGATAGTGCACGCCGAGGTAGATGCGTGACCAGCCAGCGACGAGGACGACGACGATCGCTGCTGCGATGAGCGGCATACGGAGTCCTCGGCGTCCGTGGATGACGAGGAGCACGAGAGTGACCATGATCGCGGCAGCGAACGCGGTGTGGCCGCTCGGGTAGCTCAGTGTCGATGGGTCGACTCCGGTGTCGTGGGTGAGCCCGGCCGGGGAGGGACGAGGACGTCCGACGATGATCTTGAGCATGTAGGACAGCGCCCAGGGGACGACGATCAAGGTCATGACCCGCACCGAGGTGGCCCAGGACCGGAATCGGATACCGGCCCCGACCGCGAGGGCCAGGGTGAGGATCATCGCCCCGATCGACCCGAAGGCGATGTTGAGGGTGTGCGCGATGATGTCGAGGACGGGGGAGTGGAGCGCGTTGACGGCGACCACGGCGTGGTCTTCGAATGGGGACCAGGCCGGGGTGCCGACGATGAGCATGCCGCCGGCGAGCACGAGGAGGTAAGCGACGACTGCGAGGCTGAGCGCGCCGGCTAAGTTCAGGCGGGGTTTCTCTGTCATATCGCCAGTGTGCGCGGGCGGTTCTAAGAAGCCTCTGAGGAAGCGGGCGGGCGGGGCTTCTTTGTGCCAGCGGCGACCGTTGATGAAGTTTGGTGAAGTTTGCGGAGGAGAATATTTACTTTAGACCCCCTAAAGTCAATATTCTCGCCGCATCTGTGAGCTTAGATGCGGAATCGGCCCCTACCCCTCGAACAGCCCCTTGATGTCCGCGGCCGTCACGGTCTGGCTGAAGGCCTGACCGCCGGGTCCGCGGCCCTCATAGGTGCCGGAATCGGACATGAGGTCGTCGAAGAGTTCGGCCTTGCGCTTCTGCAGGGCGAGCACCTTCTCCTCGATCGTGCCCTCGGCGACATAGCGGTAGACCATGACGTTCTTCGTCTGCCCGATCCTATGCGCCCGGTCGATCGCCTGATTCTCCGAGGCGGGATTCCACCACGGATCCATGAGGAAGACGTAGTCCGCCTCGGTGAGGTTGAGCCCGAACCCACCGGCCTTGAGACTGATGAGGAACACCGGCGCCTCACCCGACCGGAACGCATCGACGACCGCCCCGCGATTGCGCGTCGACCCGTCGAGGACGACATAGGGAATCCCGCGAGCGTCGAGTTCGGCAGCGACATTGGTCAGGAACGACGTGAACTGGCTGAACACGATCGACCGATGCCCCTCAGCGATGACATCGTCGAGCCGCTCCAGGAGCGCAGCCAACTTCGACGAGGGCACCTCGGCATGCTCGGCATCGACGATCGAGGGGTCGAGCGCGAGCATCCGCAGCAGGGTCAGCGACCGGAAGACGATGAACCGCTGCTTGTCGTATTCGCTGTCGATGAAGCCGAGGATTTTCTTCCGCTCCTTCTGCAGGATCCGATCGTAGAGTCTCCGGTGTGCGGCATTGAGCTCGACTGAGATGACCTGCTCCTGCTTCTCCGGCAGATCTGCGGCGACGAGATCCTTCGTCCGCCGCATCATGAACGGTCGGATCCGCCGTTGCAGGCGCTGCATCCGTCCCGAATTCTCACCCGACTCGATCGGACGCACGTACTCCTCCTCGAACCGATGCGGTGACGGGAACAGTCCGGGCGCCGTGATCGAAAACAGCGACCACACGTCCTTGAGCGAGTTCTCCAACGGAGTCCCGGTCAGCGCGAGCCGGAACGGTGCACGCACTTCCTTCGCCGCCAGGTGCGTCTGTGCGGTGGAGTTCTTCACAAATTGAGCCTCGTCGAGGATGAGTCCCGCCCACTCCATCCGCGAGATCGGGGTCTCCTCCAACCTCAACATCGCATACGACATGACAATGACATCTGCACCGTCGACCACCTCGGCGAGGTCGACCCCACGCGCCCGCGTCGACTCGGCCACGACACGAACGTCGAGGTCAGGGGTGAACGCGGTCGCCTCCTTCACCCAATTCGGGACCACCGAGGTGGGAGCGACGACGAGGAAGGGTGTGTCCGCCTTCGCATGCGTGATGAGCGCGAGCGTCTGCAGGGTTTTGCCCAAGCCCATGTCGTCGGCGAGGATCCCGCCGAGGCGGGACCGATAGAGCAGCGCCAACCACCGGAATCCCTGCACCTGATACGGACGCAGTGCCGCGCCGTTCAGGTCAGGCACCTCGGTCGCGGGCAGGTGTTCGAGGTCGGCCAATGCGCGCACTGAGTCTCTCCAGGTCACGGCCGGTTCGGACTCGTCGGCGAGGTCCTCGAAATCCGACCACAGACCCACATGCATGCGGGAGATCTTCGGCGCTCCGGGTTCCCATTCGGGGATGAGGTCCGCCTCGGCGAGGAGGGCTTTGAGCTTGTCGAAGATCGGCTTGTTCAGCGACAGGAACGAGTCGTCGGAGAGTTTGATCTTCTTTGTCCCGGCCGCCAGTGCCTTGTACAGCTTGACGAAGGGGACCGGGTGGCCGTCGATGCTGATCTGGAAGCCGAGGTCGAACCAGTCGTTCTTCTCCGACTCGACCGAGGTGATCTTCACGTTCGGCTCCCCGCCGAGTTCCCGGTATGGCTGCTTCTTCCCGCGCGTGATGACCTTGACGTGTTCGATCTCTTCGAGCCCGGGCAGGACGTTGACGACGAAGTCCGCGGTGTCGGCGTCGTCGAGTTCGACGTCTCTGATGGTCGGCAGGGCGGAGCCGGTTCCGTGGGTGTCGGCAAGGAGTTTGTCGACCTCGGTGACGACGGCATCTTCGAAGTCGAGTTCGCGTTGCTCCGCGTATTCCCTCGCCGAGGCGGCGCTGAGTCTCAATCGGTCGATGACGGGGAAGGTGCGGCGGGGTCCCTGGTACTCCCAATACCAGCGCAAGGAGAGTTTGTCGCCGGCGCCGAAGGCGGCGAAGACAACGAGGCGGGGGCGACCGTACTGCGGGAAGGCGACGGTGGCGTCGCTGCTGATGACCTCGGCGCTGGACCGCAGCTGCGGGTAGTACTCCTCGAAGAACTCTTCGGCCTCGGCCGCGGGGATCGTGATCGGCCCGGGGGACTGGAGTACGGGCAGCGCGGATTCCTTCGTCGGAGTCTCCGTAGGGGCGAGGGTGACGGTGAAACCGCTGGTGACGTCGATGCCGAAGAAGCCGTGCGTCCAGATCGGTTTGATCAGCCCGGGAGCATATTCGCGTTCGTCGATGGTCGCCCGCGTCTGCACCTGCAGGCGGTTCTGGCTGCGGCGGATGTCGATGGCGGCTTTCGCGTTGTGACCGATGCGGATGGTCATATCCGGATTGATGCCGACGAATTCGATGCCCAGTCTCTTCCCCTGCGTGAAGTGGTCCCACAGCAGGGGAGTGCGGAAATCGCCGAGGTGGTACGGCGCCCCGTCGGGCGTGAAGTCCGTCTTCCCGCGGGTGCGCAGTCCCGCGAGCTGGGTGAACCATTCCTGGTGGGCCGGGTCGATGTCGAACTGCCGTGCCATGCGGTCGATGGTGCGCCAGGTCAGGGACTTCTTCACCCAGTTGCCGGATTCGCTGAGCATGAGCGGGCGGATCGCGAGGCTCGGATTCGCGCCCGGGGTGACGTCGTCCTTGTCGAGGAGGACGGAGTGCTGGGCTTCGAACCATGTGCGGGGGATGACTTGGACGAGCTCGAATCCCAGGGCCACGGGCGTGTGCGAATGCGGAGCCGCCTCGGCGAGTGGGGCGAAGGCATCACGCCAATCGGCGGGGATGGCGGTGGGGGTCGGTCGATGTTCGGGCACGGAGACATCCTCTCACCGCTCACCGTCGTCAGTCGTCGTCCGGTCGTCCTCGTCCTGGGCATCTTCGTGTGGGGCGTCCGCGCGTGAGCTGCGGTCGAAGAGGACGATGAAGGTTGCGACCGCGAGCACGAGTCCGGAGGCGACGACAGCGATCGGTCCGAAGCGGAAGGGCAGCACCTCGTGGAGGAGGCCGCGTACCGTCGACGTCGGATCCGCCAGCGTCGCAGCGGTGAAGATCGCGACGAGGACGGACACGCCGAGAGCCGCGAGGCGATTCCATCGGCCGTCGACGTGGTGGGACAGGAGCCGGCCGGCCTTGATGATCCGCCCGGTGCGCAGGATCCGCAGGGCACCGATGAGGCGGATGAGGCGGAAGAGCTGCACGGGTCCGAGGGCGAAGAGCACGCCGAGGATGATGAGGACGGTGAGGACGATGAGCCACCGGTGGCGGCGCAGCCACGCGACACGGTCCTCGGAGACGATGAAGAGGATGAGCGTCTCGCCCACGAGCACGAGCCCGGAGAGGAGATTGACGATGCGGCCGGCGGCGCTCCACGGCTCCGAGAGGAAGGAGAGGAACACGGCGGGAATCGACACGAGTGCGGCGATGAGCACCGGCATGGCCAAACGGCTGCGCCAGCGGTCTTCGCGGGACGCAGGCGTCGGATGATCAGTCATGGCAGTCCCAGGATACGGGCCTCGGTCGGTGTCAGGGGCGCGGAGTAGCCTGGTCCCTATGAATGGGAACAATGAGGTTCACACACAGTTCTTCGACTCCTACACCCGTGCCCTGATCGATCGGGAGGCGGCGGCGATCGCCGAGCACTACGCGGTGCCGGCGCTCATCGAGTTCCCTGGGCAGCGAATCCTGGTCACCGATGCGGGACAGACCCATGACTTCTTCGCACAAGCCGTCGGGCAGTACGACGGGGTGACTGAGGTCGACACCGCTGTCGAGGTGGCTGCATCGACCGCACACAGCATCTGGGTCGACGTCACTTGGACCTACCACGGAGGTGCCCCCGACGAGCGGAATATGTACCAGCTCGTGCGGACCGACGAGGGCTGGAAGATCGCCGTGCTCACCCCGCTGGAGTACGGATGAACCCTGCGAGACGGGAGAGGGGGACGTTGCATGACTGAGTATCCGCAGCTGCTGCACACCGTCATCGACACGACAGAGCCGAGACGATCAGCCGAGTTCTACCGACTCCTGCTCGGCTACATCTATCGCCCTGGTGACGAGCCGTCGACAAGCGAGGTCGACGAAACAGACTGGTTGGTGCTCACCGACGCCCAGGGGCATCGGAAGCTGGCTTTCCAGCAGGTCGACCACTTCGAACACACCACTTGGCCGCGGCCCGATGTGCCGATGCAGATGCACCTTGACTTCACGGTGTCGGACCGGGATGCCCTCGAGTGCCAGCGTGAGCGGGCGGAGGACTTGGGCGCCCGACTGCTGCTCGACCGCACCGACGATGACGACGAGCCGCTGTACGTCTTCGCCGATCCCTCCGGCCACCCGTTCTGCCTCTTCGTCGGATGAGCGCGGACGACTACACCGATGACGAGAAGTGGCTGATCGTCACAGGGCGGAGGTGGCGACGAACCGATCCGGGCCTGGAACCGCGCGTGGTCGAGGAGCTCAAGAGCCACCTCGGTGCGGCACGAAACGCTGTCGGGAAAGCGAAGAAGGCGGGTGCGGAGGACGATCTGGCCGAAGCCCGGCGGCGGGTGAACGCCGCGAAGATCGGGCTCGGCGAACGTGGCGACTACTGGTGGGAGATGGCGATAGAGGATCGGCGTGCGCGCGCGGAAGCGGCCCTGAGCGAACTGCGGTGAGTTCGCTCAGGGCCGCCGGAAGCGAGCGGGCGCTCCGCAGGGTTGTCCAGCGGATGCCCGGCAGCGTTCAGTCCTGCGAGACCGCTGCGGCGAGATTGCCGAGTGAGGACTCGAGGTCCTGTTCGCTGACGACGGGGAAGCTGATCTTCTTGAGCAGCTCCTTGTCGGTCACCGCACTCCAGTCGTAGGTGACTGAGACCTCGGTCGAGTGCCGACCCAGCGGCGTGAGTTCCCAGACCCACTCCCAGCCCGGAGGTTCTTCGCCTGCCGGCGCGGTCTTCCAGGCCAGCAGCTTGTTCTCCTCATAGCCGATGACGTGGTTGTCGGTCTTGTAGTCGCCGCCCATCTGATCCCACTGCATGTTCATGGTGAACTTCTGACCGGTCCTGGTGATGCGATCGCTCGTGTCATCGGAGACCACCATGCCCGAACCGTCGAGCTGCGCGTGACGCTCCGGATTGTTGAGGACGTCGAAGATGTCCTCGGGTGCCGCATCGATCGTTCTCGAAGCGCTGACTTTCGTATCGGTCATTGACTTCGCCTTTCGTTGACGGTCATCAGATCTCAGGGCTCCGGCACGGGAGACCGGTGCCCGGTCGCCACGCTATACCCTCTCCGGTGCGGCGGCTAGAGGGGTCGGCCGTGACGGATGCGCGGCCGGCAGGTCTCAATCCGGTGACGCCGAGGCGGCTGTGTCGGCGAGCTTCAAGTGCGCTGATAAAATGCTGGGAAGAACTGCAGTGACGATGCGCAGAAGCATCGTTCGACTCCGAAGGGAGGGTCCTCATGGGCTCCCTGTTGATTATGATCATCGGGCTGGCGATGCTCATCGCCGGCTACCTCCTCTACTCGAAGTTCCTCGGGCGCAAGATCTTCAAGCTCGACGACTCCTTCACCACTCCGTCGCACGAACTCCACGACGGGGTCGACTACGTGCCCACGAACAAATACATCCTGTGGGGCCACCACTTCACCTCGGTGGCCGGAGCCGCGCCTATCGTCGGCCCGGCGATCGCCGTCATCTGGGGCTGGCTGCCCGCCCTGCTGTGGGTGACATTGGGCACCGTCTTCTTCGCAGGCATGCACGACTTCGGGACGCTCTGGGCCTCCGAACGCAATAAGGGACGGTCGATCGGAGCCCTGTCGGCGCGCTATATCGGCAAGCGCGGGGCGAACCTCTTCCTCATCGTCATCTTCCTGCTGTTGCTCATGGTCATCGCGGCCTTCGCCGTGGTCATCAAGGACCTGCTCATCAGCACCCCGTCTGCCGTGATCCCGGCCTGGGGTGCGATCGGCGTGGCGCTCATCGTCGGTGTCTGCGTCTACCGTCTGCGGGTGCCGCTCATCCCCGTCACCATCGTCGGCGTCATCCTGCTCTACGGCCTCATCGTGCTCGGCAACTATGTTCCGGTCGCCCTGCCCGATGACTTCCTCGGCGTGGGACCGGCGACTTTCTGGATCGTCGTGCTCTTCGTCTACGGAGCGATCGCCTCGCTGCTTCCGGTGTGGGTCCTGCTGCAGCCGCGCGACTACATCAACGGCGTGCAGCTGTTCATCGGACTCATCCTCCTCTTCGGCTCCGTGCTCACGGCGACTCTGTTCTCGGCGACGAAGCCCGAGATCGTCGCCCCCGCCATCAACACCGCCGTGCCGGAGGGCACCCCGAGCATGGTGCCGCTGCTGTTCGTCACGATCGCCTGCGGTGCGATCTCCGGGTTCCACGGCATGGTCGCCTCGGGGACGAGTTCGAAGCAGTTGGACAAGGAGACCGACGCCCGTTTCGTCGGCTACTTCGGGGCTGTCGGCGAAGGGCTGCTCGCCCTCGGCACCGTGCTGGCCATCATCGGCGGCATCAAGTCCACCGCAGCGTGGCACGAGATCTACTCGGCCTTCGGCGAAGGCGGAGTCGGGGCCTTCGTCCAGGGCGGCGGCGCCCTCATGGAGCACGGCCTCGGCCTGCCGGCATCGCTGTCGGCGACGGTGCTCGCGACCATGGCGGTGCTTTTCGCCGCGACGACGATGGACACCGGCATGCGTCTGCTGCGCTTCGTCATCCAAGAGGTCGGCGATGCCGTGAAGATCAAGATCACGAACGTCCCGGCCACGCTCCTCGTCGTCGTCATCGGCCTCGGCCTCACCTTCTCCCAGGGGCTCGGCGGAGAAGGCGGACTGCGGATCTGGCCGCTGTTCGGCACGACGAACCAGCTCATGGCATCCCTGTCGCTGTCGATCATCGCCGTCATCCTCATCCGCAAGCGGCGCAACCCGGCACCGGCCCTCGTGCCGCTCGTGTTCGTGTTCGTCATGTCGTTCTGGGCGGCCATCGAGCAGCTCGTCAGCTTCACCACGCTGGGAAATCAGGACTGGCTGCTCTTCGCCATCGACGTCGTCATCATCATCGCCAGCATCTGGGTGGCGATCGAAGCGATCCAGGCGATGCGGCGAGCATGGGCGGAACCGCCCGAGGACCCGGACGCCGACGAGCAGCTCGTCGCGACCCGAGAGAACGTCTGAGCCGATGTCCCAGTCGCATTCCGGGAGCTCGGGTGGTCTCGGGCAGTGGTGGTCATCGTTCCGGGACGGACTCGTCGAGTTCTATGTCGGCCCCTACCGGCAGACCCTCAAGCGCGAACAGCAGGCCGAGGACGACTTCTTCACCGTCGTCGTCCTCGGCGAGGCGCTCGGGGTGCCCGACCCGGCGGCCTACTACACGGCCGAGCTCATGCCCGCCCTGTGGGAGAACTTCCATGCCTGGCATCGCCGCATGGGTCTGCCCCGTTCGCCCCTGGACCACATCGCATGCTGCTAGACATCGCGCGCGACCACCGGTGCCTGTTCGTCGGCGGCAAGGGCGGGACGGGCAAGACGACTGTCTCCTCGGGCCTGGCCATGGCCCGGGCCGACGACGGCGGACGCGTCCTGCTCGTGTCCACGGATCCGGCGCACAACCTCGGCGACATCTGGGGGCAGGAGCTCGCGGACGAACCTCGGCGGGTCCATACGGGTGAGCGCGGATTCGTCGATGCCCTCGAGGTCGACCCCGAAGCGACGATCGACGCGCACTTCGCCTCCGTCGAACGGATGATGACGCGGATGCTGCCCGAGAGCACCCACCGCGCGGCCCGCGCGCATCTGGCCTCGGCCAGGTCGGCTCCCGGCAGTCATGAGTCGGCGGTGCTCGAGCGGATCGCGACGATCTTCGCCGAGGCGGCCGACTACGACCTCGTCGTCGTCGACACGGCGCCGACCGGCCACACCCTGCACCTGCTGGCGCTGCCGGAGCGTCTGACCGATTGGGCGGAGACGCTGCTGTCCAACCGCGACCGGTCCGAGCGTTTCGCCGCCGCGGCCCGCCACCTGGTCAGCCCCAAGGAGGAGACGCCGACGCCGGATGCCGAACTCCGACAGAAGCTGCAGGCTCGTCGGGACCGCTTCGCCGCGCTGAGACGGTCCATCTCCGACTCGCGGCAGACCGGGTTCCTCATCGTCACCATCGCCGAACAGCTGCCGGTCGCCGAGACGCTCGGCCTCGTCACCGACCTCGGTGGAATCGGCATCGAACTGTCCGGGATCGTCGTCAATCGACGCTCGCCGGCCGATGCCGGAGAGTTCCTCGCGGACCGACGACAGCGAGAAGATGAGCATGTGTCACGGCTGAGGTCCGCGGTGCCGACGGTTCCGCTGGCACAGCTGCCGCTGACCGCGACCGAACCGACCGGGGTCGGGGGGATCACCGGTCTCGCGGCTCTGCTCGCCGAGCGCTGAGCCCGGCGGGATCTGGACGCGGCGGTGGCCGTTCGCCCGTGTACCGAACGTGGCCGTTCCGATCCGGCTCCACCTGTGCGTCCGTTCCAATTAGACTGGTGGGCATCCGCGATCGACACGGCACCGGCGGAAGGACCTGACCGTGGGTTGGAGCACGAGCGAACTGGCGCGTCTGGCCGGCGCCACGGTCAACACCGTCCGGCATTATCACAAGCTCGGGCTGCTCACCGAGCCCGAACGGATGAGCAACGGCTACAAGCAGTACGGTGCCTCCCACCTGCTCCGACTCCATCAGATCCGGCGAATGCGCGAGCTCGGGATTCCGCTGTCCGACATCGGGTCGGTCGACGACGACCACGAGCAGCAGCAGATCGCGCTCAAACAGCTCGAGGGTGACCTCGATGAGCAGATCGCAGCTTTGGAAAAGGCCCGCGCCGAGGTGGTCCAACTCCTCGAACACGGGGCGCCGATCGATACGGCCGCGGGTTTCATCGACATCGCCGCGCGGATGTCGAGCGCGGATCGCAGCCTGATGAACATCTACTCGAGCCTCTACGAAGACTCCGCGTTGGCGGAGATGAGAACCATCATGTCCGAGACCACACCCTACGATCGGGAGATCGACGAACTCGCCGAGGACGCCGATGAGGACACGCGGACGCGTCTGGCCGAGCAGATCGCTCCGAGCATGAAACGCCATCTCGAGACCAAACCCTGGCTCCTCGCGCCGACCGATCGGATGACCGGGGACGTGAAGATGGGACAGGCCGCGATCATCGGCACGATCAGCGAGCTGTACAACGACGCGCAGATCGATGTCATCCAGCGGGCGTTCATCGCCGTCTTCCCGACGCTCGAGATTCCGGACGAAGATCGCGAGCGGTTCATTGCTTTCATCAAGCACGTTGCCGCGCAAGTGGAAGAGAGCTGAGGATTCGCAGGGTTCGCCGATGAGGGCTTGACCCTGTTCCGAGAACACAGTCTGTACTGAACGTATCAACCGTCAGATCCGGCTCTTCCGGGCCGGGATCTGACCAACACGTTCAGGAGGACACCATGAACCCGATCATCGAATTCTTCCAAGGTCTCGCCGCTCAGGTTCCCGACCTGCTCCAGCCGTTCATCGTCGCCGCCGCTGGTGCCATTCCCTTCATCGAGGGTGAGATCTCCTCGATCATCGGCGTCTGGGCTGGGATGAACCCCGTGCTCGCCGGCATTGCCGGGGCCATCGGCAACTTCGTCTGCGTCACTGTCATCGTGCTCCTCGGGGCACGGGCCCGTCGCGCGGTCGTCACCCGCCGCAGTGCCAGTCGTGAGCTGGCAGCGGTCGGGGCCGGGGTGACGGCGGAGAGCGCCTCGGGCGACTCTCCGACGGACATCACGGCGGAGGATAAGGCCGCGGAGGGCCACCTCGGTGAGGGTGAGAAGCCCGAGTCCAAAGGACGAGTCAAGTTCAAGAAGTTCCTCACCCGCTTCGGGGTCCCCGGCGCGAGCTTGCTCGGGCCGCTGGCGATTCCCACCCAGATCACATCGACGATCCTCGTCAGTGCGGGTGTGAAGACGTCGTGGATCCTGCTCTGGCAGGGCATCGCGATCATCGCCTGGACGACCCTGACCACGCTCATCGCCACCGGCTCGCTCGCCTTGCTGTCCGGCTGAGCGCGCAGAGCACTCAGGTGCCGCGGTCATCTTTGACTTCACCGATCAGACCATCGCCCACGGACCTCGTCGCCGCAGGAAGAAAGGACGAATCATGCGCTCGCTGTATCGCCATCGGCTGGTCCTCACACTCACAGGACCGATCCTCATCGCGTTGGGACTGCCCCTGATCGTCCCGTTCGCCGCGACTCTCTTGGGCGAGACGATGCACCTGCAGATGCGATTGAGTCTGACCGAATCGCTGCTGGCGACCTTGGGCATCCTCGTCGCCTGGTTCGTCATCTCACGGACCATCGACGTCGTCCTCAGCGGAAGCGACATCGGAGGCAGGCTGACCGGGCGTCTTGTCTCGGCAGGTGCGTCGGTGCTCGTGCTCGGCGGAGGTTACCTGCTCATCACCGGCTCGATTCCGTTGGCCGCGATCACCGCGGTCGTGATCAGCGGTCTGTTCTTCGCGTTGAACACGATGCTTGATGTTCGAGCGATGGGGCCGACGCGACTCCGCCACTCCAGGTGACCGTGCTCAGGTGCTTCTCGCCAGTGTGACGTCGGGTCCGAACGATTTCGGGTCGGTGTCCCATCTGAAACGTACAATGGAGTGAATGTCTGATACCGGGAGAACCCACACCTCATCGCTGGCCGTGCTCGGTGCGCTGCTGTTCGTCACCGCCCGCGGCCTCGATTCCACCGGTGCGCCGGGGATCCCCGCGAGCGCCGACCCGGCGAAGCTCAGCCCCGCCGACTTGGAGACCCTCGCCGAGGTGGAGTCGGCGCTGACCGTCCAACTGAAGGATTCAGGGACGTCCGTGACGTCGACCCTCGCCGAGGTGGCTGCGGCGGTTGCGTACGTCCGTGGCCGGGCGGAGGTCCCGAGTCTGACCGCCAGCCGGTACGACCAGCTGCGCAAGACGGTGCTCGAGAACCTCGGTGCCACCTCGGCGCAGGGGGCGACGATCTGGCCGCCGACCAGTCAGACCGCGGTGCAGCGGTTCGGTTCGTGGAACGAAGCGCTCAAGGCAGCAGGTCTGGCGACGAACAAGATCGGCCGGGCGAAGGGACAGCTGCGCTTCGACGCGGATGCCTATGCCAAGGCGATCGCCGAGTTCCTCGCCGACTGCGAATCGCGCGGGACCGCCGCGACCTACAAGGCCTACACGGAATACGCCGCCGAGCACAAGGGCGACGTGCCCTCGGCCGCGGCCGTCCGGAAGTTCTACGGAAGCTGGAATTCGGCACTCGCCGCCGTGGGGTGACATGGGCAGCGCAGGACCCGTTCGGTGCTGCCTCTTGACCGACGGTGTGTAGATAGGGTTGTCCCCGAAGTTATGGTCCTCCTTTGAATGGGACTACGCCGGTGTTAACGTGGTCAATCGAGAATGACGGGGCTGTCGGCATCGGTGGTTTCGTGCCATGACCGACGACGGAAAGACGACTGATCGTGATCTCGACCAAGCTCACTCGGGGCCTCGCTGGCGCGGCCCTCTGCATTCTGGCCGTGACGGGGTGCTCCTCGCCGCAGAATTCTGATTCCAAAGACAAGGACTCGGCGGCCGACGGCGGAGGCGGCAGCAGCGATGGTGCGACGCCAGGCGTTGAGAACATCGATCCCGATGACGTCATCGTCAAACAGGATGTCAAAGTCCCTGGGCCCAATGAGGACACGTGACGGTCGGAATTCATTCCCTCGAGGTCAGGGGAAAGACACAGACCTTGACCATGGTCATCACCCCGCACTTCAAGTCTGCGGCAGACGACGATGTGATCAGCGTTTTCGACGTCTGGGGCGAGGACAGATTCTTCCCGCAGCTCATCGACGCTGACAATCTCAAGGTCTACTCGCCGATCTCGGACACTTATGATGAATGGACCTCGGACTCGGTGCTCACCGAGACGACGAACAATCACCCGATGACCGCGTGGGCCGTGTTCAAGGCGCCGGAGAACGACATCGACTCTGTCGATATCAGGGTGCAGGAATCGTGGCCGAAGTTCACCGACGTGCCGATTACGGAGTCGTGATGGCGGCAAACACGCGTCATCGATGGGTTCCTGTCCTCAGCGTGATCGGGGCCGGTGTTCTGATCGGCTCCGGGCTCGGCATCGCAGGCGGTACAACCGCTGGAGTCGCGGCTGACACCCAGGCGACCTCGCCGGCCGACCTGCCCGAACCATCCAAGGAACAATTGGAGAATTCGGTCCAGCGGTGGGAAGTGAACGGAGTCAAAGAATGGAACACCTCGGAGTCTGTCGAGCCGTTGGTGACGAACAAGAAGGACGGGGACGACGCAGTCATCACCTTGGCCAGCGACATCCTCTTCGACTTCAGCAGCGCCGAGATCTCCGACAAGGCCGAGAAGGCCATCGCGACGACCGTGGAGAAGGTTCCCGACGGTACGAAAGTCACAGTCTCCGGATACACCGATTCGATCGGCGACGATGCGGCGAACAAGAAGCTGTCGAAGAAGAGGGCGCAGGCGGTGGCCGATGTCATCGCCGACTCACGGTCCGACCTCGACCTGACCGTCAAGGGTTATGGGGAAGCGGACCCTGTCGCAAAGAACACGACGAAGAAGGGCGACGACAACCCGCAGGGTCGGGCGAAGAACCGACGCGTCGAAATCAGCTACGACGACAGTTGAGCGTTCGCGCCGTGGGGTGAGGAGGGACATTGTTCAGCGACCGCGCATCGTCCCACCGACCGCTCGCGTTATACCCTGCGCGGTCGACGCTGAGTTGAGCGCTCGCCGGCATCAGCGTTCGCTGGCACAGCGCTCGCAGGCTCGACGCTCGCTGGCATCACCGCCGCCGGCTCAACGCCTGCCGGCATCACCGAGCTGCGGCGAAGGCCTCCAACCGGTCGCACGCGGTGTTGATGGTCTCGTCCGAGACCGCGAAGGTCAGCCGCAGGTAGCCCTCGCCGGCCGGGCCGAAGGCAGAACCAGGGATCGTCGCGAGATTGTGCTCCTCGAGCAGGTGGGTCGCGAGCTCCCATGATGACAGGCCCCACTCGGACACGTTCACCCAGGCGTAGAACGTCGCCGCCGGTCGCAGCAGACTCAAGCCCTCGATGGCATTGATGCGCTCGACCATGAGCTCCCGCCGCCTCGCATACGAGGCGACCATCTCCTCGACAGCCGTCTGCGGCCCCTCGATCGCAGCGACGGCGGCCTCCTGCACGAACCCGGGCAGGCTCGAGGTCAGACCCTCCTGCAGCAGCGCCATCGGGGCGATGAGATCCTCCGTACCGATGACGAATCCGCACCGCCACCCGGTCATGGCATAGGTCTTCGAGAAGCTGCCGATGGCCAGGAACCGATCGAACTCAGCCCTCACCTCGGCGGTGGATGGTTTCACCTCGGCGATGGAGGTGTATTCCGCCTCGAAGACCATCTCGTCATAGACCTCATCGGAGATGACGGCGAACCCGTGCTCATCGGCCAGCGCGGCGATCTGCTCGAGGTCGGCCCGATCCATCACCGAACCCAAGGGGTTCGAGGGACTGTTGATGATGATCGCCGCGGTCTTGTCCGTGATCGCTGAGCGGACATCCTCGGCGCGGAGCTTGAAATCATTGTCTTCGGTGACGGGGACGGACACGGCAACCCCGCCGAGGCGGTGCACCTGCCCCAGATAGTTCGGGAAGCTGGGGTCGGGGATGATGACCTCGTCACCGGGGGAGACGGTGACATCGAGGGCGAAGGTGAGTGCTTCCATCGCGCCGAAGGAGACCATGACGTTCGCAGGCTCGATGCTGCGATTCCACCGAGTCGAGTACTTCCGCGCGATCGCGGCCCGCAGTTCGGGGATGCCGGCGTTCGCGACGTAGCGGGTGTTGTCGTGCTCGATCGCGCGGATGCCCGCGGCCTTGATGTGCTCCGGGGTGGTGAAGTCCGGCTCGCCGACGGTGAGCTTCACGGCGTCGGGGAAGTCGAGCGCAAGATTGAACATCTTGCGGATGTCTGAGGCCGGATAGGTCTCTGCCATGGGGGAGATGCGGGAGTTCGTCATGGCTTCAGTCTGCCCCTGAAACTGCGGCGACAATAGGGCCAAGTCACATCGAGAGACTGTCGTGGTCGGCTGTGCGCGGACACGATCTGCCGACCGCTCGACTCAGCGTCGAGCGCTCGAGATATAGCGCGGTACAGCGACGGCAACGTGAGCTGTCGGTGAAGTGGGCCGCTGGCGTGGGGCGCGCGGCCGCCCCGCTACTCATGCAACCCGGCCAGGCGGGAGCCGAAGCGGGCGAGCAGGCTCGTCTTCTTCGCCCCGGTCACCGACTCCCACGTATCGGCGAGGCCGAAGATCTTGTACATCGACCGGATGCCCAACCAGCGGATCGGCTCGGGCTCCCACTGCCCGGAGACGTGGTCGTTCCACGGCAGCGCGGTCAACGGTGTCACGGCCCCGGCGGCCCGATCGAGCAGGGTCTTCGCCGCCAGGTGAGTCGCCGTCACCCCGTGCCCGGCATAGCCGCGGGCCACTCCGATACGCTGTGCCGGGTCGAAGAAGACGCCGGCGCACCAATCCCTGGTCACCCCGAGCGCACCCCGCCAGGCATGCGCAACCTCGAACTCGAGGTCCGGGAAGAGTGAGGACAGGCGCCCGGCCAGGAGGTTCACCACCTCGGCGGGGACTTCGCCATCACCGGGCAGACCCGATCGAAACGCGTACGGCGCCCCTCGACCGCCGAGCGCGATCCGACCATCGGCGGTGCGCTGGGCATAGATGAACGTGTGTGCCGTGTCGCCGAGGCATTCGCGGCCCTCCCAGCCGATCGATGCCCATGCCTCGTCCGGCAGCGGTTCGGTCGCGATCATCGACGAGAACACCGGGATGACCTGGCGTCCGGCCAGCCCCGGCAGGTCGCCGCCGACCGTGTCCGAATACCCCTCGAGACACACGAAGATCGTGTCCGCGTGCACCGGCCCGCGGTCCGTGGCGACCGAATTCTTTCGGATATGCCTCGCCGAGGTAGCCTCGCAGATGGTCACGCCCTGTTCCCTGAGGACGTGGCCGAGTCCGCGAGTGAGCAGTGCCGGGTCGATGGCGGCGGTACCGGGAAAGTAGAGGCTGCCGAGCGCACCGTCGACGTTGATGCGGGCACGCGTCGCCTCGGCGTCGAGGAACTGCATGTCCTCGGGCCCATATCCGAACTGCTCATTGCCGGCCTCAAGGTCGCGCAGCCGGGACAGGCCGGCCTCCGACTGAGCGATGTCGATATGACCGCCGCGCACCTGGTGGGCATCGATGCCTTCGGTCTTGCAGACCTCGAGGACCTCGTCGATGGAGTCGAAGAGCGCGGACTGGAAGGCCCGGACGCTCGCCACGCCGTCGAGCCCGGCCGAACCGACCGGTCCGGTGGGATCGCTCTGACGGGCACGGTCGACCGCCTCGGCGAACTTGGTGCGGTTGCCCGGCAGCAGGGTTGAGAGCCATCCGCCGTTGCGGCCGGAGGCACCGTAGCCGATGTGGCGGGCCTCGATGATCGTGATCGCCCACTCGGGGTGAGCCTGCCTGGCGTAATAGGCCGACCACAGGCCGGTCAGTCCGCCGCCGACGATGACGAGATCCTGCTTCTCGCGCGGCAATGGGGTGGGGTCGAAGGCTTCGGCGGGGGAGGCCGCCAGCCAGTGTGAGGCTTCACCATTGAAGTAGGACACGGATCAACTCCTGAACTCGAGGCAGACCAGACGGTCGCCTACGGAATCAGTTCTATCCCACGACCGACGGGAAGTGAATAGTTGTGTCAGTTCAGATCAGATGCTGAAACGAGCTCGGCACCCTACTGATTTCTTCGCCTTGGCGGAGAGTGGGCGGGCTGTCTGCTTACACTGGTCGCATGAGCGCAATGGAGCCGATCAACACTCACGATGTCCCACTCAGCCACGAACCGATCGAGGAGTGGCAGAATGTTCCGTCCGCCTCGGCGGGAGAAGTCGACACGGTCGGGTCGCTCGAGTCGGAAGGATCGGCCGCCTCGGCGAAGGAGCCGGTGACGACGGGATTCGCCGAACTCGGCACCATCGGCGGCGCCGACTTCGGGCTGTGGGAGATGAGCGGGGGAGCGATGCGGGATATCGAAGTCGACGAAGTCTTCCTCGTCATCTCCGGGACCGGCCGCATCGAATTCGACGAACCCGGCCGTGACCCCATCGAATTGGCGCCGGGGTCGCTTGTCCGCCTCGACGAGGGGATGAATACGCGCTGGTACATCGACGGTGCTCCGCTGCGGAAGCTGTTCATCGCGCCCAGTGAGGGATGAGGGCCGGTGCGGGCGTCAGTTCGCGTGCGTTTCGCACAGCGTCTTGATCCACTGATTGCGGGTGCGGGGGCCGACGGTCGCGTCAGTCGACCCGCAGACCTCACACGTGGACCGGGACAGTTCTTCTGCCTCATCGACCAGCGTGTACACAGCGTCCCAGTCATCCGGGTCGACGGTTAGTTCGCTGAAGTAGAACCTCAGTGTGCCGAGCTTCTCCTTGATCTGCTCGGCCTTATAGTCCGGGGCGATGGCGGCGATCTTCCTGTCCAGGTCCTCGATGATCGGATGCCAACCGGACCTGCACTCCGGCACGATGCCGTGACGGTTATAGAACCGTTCGAGTTCGCTGTCGTCCATGATTCCTCGCAATCGCACGCTCGTCGTTGACTGCCATTATGTCCTCCGGCACGGACACCGCTGACAATCCCAGGTCAGGTGTTCTATCGTGAGTGAACCGGTGCGCGCCGTGCCCTGGGACGGTTCCGTCCTACGGCGCGCAGCACCCACGGACACCCCAGCCCCGATACCACAGTATTGCCCTCGAAGAGATGGACCCCGAAGAAGGAGCCGACGATGAAGACTGCTCGCCGCTTGGACAACCTCGGCACCGAGACCGCGTTCCGCGTGGCCCAAGCCGCCGCCGAATGGAAGGCTCGCGGCAATGAGGTGTTCCCGTTCCACCTCGGCGATCTCAATTTCCCCTTGGCCGGCCACATCGTCGAAGCCCTCGACCAGGCGATCGCCGACGGCAAGACCGGCTACTGCCCGGGACCGGGAATCCCGGAACTGCGGGAGGCGCTCGCCGATGACCTCGGCTCGCGGCGCGGGATGACGATCGACCCCGCCGAGGTGGTCGTGACCACGGGAGGCAAGCCCGTGATCACGAAATTCCTCCAAGCGGTGATGAATCCCGGCGAGGGTGTGCTCTACCCGAATCCCGGGTTCCCCATCTACGAGTCCCAGATCGAATACCTCGGCGGTACGGCGCTGCCCTACCGGTACGTCCCGACCTCCGACGGGTTCGCCATCGACCTCGACCACCTGCGGGCATCGATCGATGAGAACACCACGGCCATCATCTACAACGACCTGCAGAATCCGATCTCCGCGGAATCCACCCCGGGTGAGCGTGAGGCCATCGCTGCGATCGCGCAGGAGTTCGACCTGTGGGTGCTCTCCGACGAGGCGTACTTCGAGATGCGCTATCGCGGGAAGTCTCAGTCGATCGCCGCCCTGCCGGGCATGCGTGAGCGCACTGTCATCCTCTACACGTTCTCGAAGAAGTACGCGATGACCGGGTCACGGCTCGGCTGCGCGGTGGCGCCGAAGGAAGTCGCCGAGGCGATCTCGCTGATGAACACCAACGACGAATCGTGCACGAACCAGTACGTGCAGTGGGCGGGGATCGCTGCCCTGCGCGGACCGCAGGGGCCGGTGGGGCAGATGTTGGAGGTGCTGCGCAAACGGCGCGATGCCACCTGTCGACTCATCAATGAGATCCCCGGCATGAGTGTGGCGACACCGGGCTCGACGTTCTACGTCTTCCCCGATGTCACCGAGGCGATGGAGTCGAAGGGGATCGCGACTCTGGCGGACTTCTCCACCGAGGCGTTGCATGCCACGGGTGTCTCATTCTGCACCCGCGAGCACTTCGGCTCACCGCAGCCCGGGGAGGACCGGTCCTATATCCGGCTTGCCTATTCGGGTATCGATGAAGCCGCGATCACTCGCGGCCTGGGGCGGCTCAAGGAGTGGATCGAATCCTGAAGTGGCTGGGGCCGGCCGTGCGGTGGGGCTCGGCTAGTTCCAGCTGCTCCAGGCAGGCCGCCGAGTGCTCGGCAGTGCATTGTCGCGGCGCCACTCGTGGAGCCAGTCGGGCAGTTCAGGTGCATTCTCCGGCACTCCGAACGCCTCGATGAGGTCGTCCCTGGTGAGCGGGCTACTGTCTGAGATCACGCGCGTGGCGACATAGGCGCGGGCAAAGATCTCTCCAGCGACGACCATGCGATGTTCGAAGAACACGGTGCGCTCATCGATGCCGCAGATCTTGGTCTCGAGGCTGTAGCGCTGCCAGAGTTTCAGCGACTTGCGGAAGCTGACGGTCTCGGCGCTGACGACACCGGTCCAGCCGCGCTCACGCATCGCCTGCCATGCACCGCTGCGCACCATCATGTCGAGTCGACCCAGGTCCATGATCGAGAGGTACTTGCCGTTGTTGAGATGCATGAAGATGTCGAGCTCGCCCAGGTGAACGCGCATGGGCAGGGAGTACGTGTCCCAGATATCGCGCGCGGAGCGTCGATGGGACCTGAGCAGGTGCAGAATCATGCGGAAGAAGTGCATGGAACCAAGGTTACTATATGGTAATTTTCCTGTGGATCAGAGCCATGCGGCAATGCGCCCGATTGTGTGGTCGATCGGGCCGACCCGCTGGTCGAAGCTTCTGAGTCAGGGTAGCCTTACCTATGGCCGGGTCGCGGTGCCTCTGCGACCAATCATCCTGACGAAAGATCCGCATGATGTCGAACTCAGTCCGATTCCGACCGATTGCCGCAGGTGCTGCCGTGCTCAGCATCCTCGCGGTGCTGTCCGCCTGCGAGGCCGGCGGTGATCGAGAGAAGCCGGAGAGCGGCAAAGATACTCACTCGGTCAAGCATGCGCGTGGCGTCTCCGAGGTCATCGCTGAGACCGATGAGGTCGTCACTCTCGAGCCGCTCGAGCTCGACACCGCGGTCGCCCTTGGGGTCACGCCACTCGGTGCGGCAGTCGCGAGCAATGTCACGGGCATCCCCGAGTACCTCGAGGCTGACGGTGTGGAGTCTGTCGGCACGGTGCCCGAGCCGGATCTCGAAGCCATTGCTGCGCTTGAACCCGAACTCATCCTCGGCACGGAGTCACGGCATTCGAAGCTATACGGCAAGCTCGAGGACATCGCCCCGACAGTATTCATCGCCAGCCAAGCCGATTCGTGGAGGGACAACGCACTTCTCGTTGGGGACGCCCTGGGCCGCAGGGCGGAGGCGTCCGAACTGCTCGAAGAGGTCGATGATCGCTGTGCGGCGATCAGGGACGAACACGACATCGACGGTGAGACCGCGCAGATGATCCGTCCCCGGGACGAGGCGACGCTGAGTCTCTACGGCCCGTCTTCCTTTGCCGGCAGCCTGCTCGAATGCGTGGGCTATACGATTCCCGATCAGATCTGGGCCGATGGTCTGCAGGCGGACATCTCTCCGGAGAACGCCGTCGACGCCCTGGCAGACGCGGTGTTCGTCACCGTCGACGACGTCAGCGACGACTCCGGAATCCCCGAGGTGGTCGCCGGGAACTCCGACGCCTTCCCCGACGTGACCCCCGTCGACACCAGTTACTGGGTCTCTGGAGTGGGGCCGAAGGGCGCTCACAAGGTGCTTGACGACATCGAGGCGTACCTCGATGCCCACGCATGACCGGAGGCGCGATCGAGCACGCATCGTCGACTCGGCCGTGGGCCTATACGGCGTTTCCAGTCAGCGTCTCCACAGTGAAGAGGATCACTCCGAACTTCCTGCGTGTGACCTTCGCCGGTGATACTCTCGAGCATTTCGCTCCTTGGGGGCTCGATCAGCGCATCAAGCTGGTCTTGCCGCTGCATGACGGGACCATCACCGATTTCGGCCTGCTGCAGGACCCGACCCCGCATCCGTCGGAGTGGTACGCGCGATGGAAGCGGCTTCCTGTCGACGAGCGCAACGTCCTCCGGACATACACACCGTCGGGGATTCGGCCGGGAGCGGCAGAGGTCGATGTCGACATCTTCATCCACGAACCTGCCGGACCAGTTTCCCTGTGGGCACAGAGCGCACAGGTGGGGGATCGACTCGTCATCAATGGACCGGACGTGCGCAACGGATTTACCGGATATGGCTTGCACTGGGACCCGGGCTCGGCCACGAAGCTCCTGCTCATCGGAGATGAGACGGCATTCCCCGCGATCGCGAACATCCACAGCAGCCTCGGCGACGGCTTCGAAGCCGAGATCCTCGTCGAGGCCTCGGATCCGCTCGACAGGGAGTTGCTGCCGACTGGTCCGGGCGTGCAGCTGGGTGCTCCGACCGCGGGGCCCGGCTCCGGTTTCGAGCCGATGGTCCGCGAGTGGGGGCGTCGACAGCTGCGGGCAGACCCGAGTCCGGCGGACCCGCACCCTGCCTGTCCGGCGGACGACTTGTACGTATGGATCGCCGGGGAAGCGGGCGCGGTGACGAGGACGAGGAGATACCTTGCCAAGGAACTGGGCATCCCGAAGGGCCGTATTTCCTTTCTCGGTTACTGGAAGGAAGGCGGACCGCTCGTCGCCTGAGCCGGGCCGATGCGGCTGGCCCCGAATCAGATAGCCCGGGACCGGCCGGCTCGTCGGGGAAACATCCCCATGGGCGGGGGAGCCGCCTCGGCGAGGGTGTGTGTCAGTCCTTTGCAGGCTGGGGTTCGCGACCGGGGATGAACGGTGATTCTTCGGGTTCGGGGTGGCGTTTCCACTGGGCGAGCATGATGATGACGCCGAGTGCGACGGCGCCGATCGCGCCCCACACGTTGGTCCGCAGGCCGAGGATGATGAAGCTCGGGTCGAGGCGGATGGATTCCCAGACGATACGGCCGGCGCCGTACCACATGAGGTAGACGGCGAAGAGGCGTCCCCATTGGAAGAAGATGTGGCGGGACAGGTAGAGCAGGGCGAGGGCGCCGAGGCTGTTCCAGATGACCTCGTAGAGGAATGTCGGGTGGAAGAGCGTGCCGGGGGGAGTGCCCAGCGGAATGGCCGGGTTGCCGGGATCGATCTCGAGACCCCAGGGCAGGGTGGTCGGCAGGCCGAAGAGCTCCTGGTTGAACCAGTTGCCGAAGCGTCCGCAGGCCTGGGCGAGGATGAGGCCCGGGGCCAGGGCATCGAGCAGAGTGGTGAGTTTGAGGCCGAGCCTGCGGCACATGATCCACGCGCCCAAGGTGCCGCCGATGAGTGAGCCGAAGATGGCGATGCCGCCCTCCCAGATCGCCCAGACCGAGCCGGGTTCGAACGGATTCCAGGGATTGCGGCCGGGTCCGAAGTAGTCCGTGTAGTGCGTGATGACGTGGTAGATGCGGGCGAAGACGATGGCCATCGGGACGGCCAGAGTCGCGATGTCGAGGACCTGCCAGTCCTCGACGCCGCGCTTGGTCAGGCGACGGTTGGTCAGCACGATGGCGATGATGATGCCCACGAGGATGCACAGCGCATAGAAGTGGATCGTCAGCGGTCCGAGTTGGAAGCTCGAGATGGACGGGCTGGGGATCGCTGCCGAGATGTCGTGCGGAAGTGTGGTCTCGGCGAGGAGTGCGCTCGTGGGAACTGCAGGCATGAGCCCAGTCTATTTGTGGTGGCTGAGAATGCGTTATTCGGCTGCCGGCCCTCTGAGAATCCCTTATGCGGCGGCCAGCCCGCCGTCGGTCGCCGCCTCCGTGCGGATGCTCCGGCGGTGGCGCAGCCGGTGGCCGGCCTCGACCAGGGCGAGGCCGATGACGAGGATTCCGAGGGTGACCAGCCCGTACTCCAAGGGGAACGACCCCGGGGCGAAGACTGGGTCGTTGACGTCATCGAAGCTGGCCAGAAGCAGATACAGGGTCTGGAAGACGAATGCCCACAAGTAGGCGACGGCATAGCTGAGGTGGGCGGCGAGTCTTGAGCGGAGGAGGTAGCCGAGCCAAAAGGCTCCGAGCGCGGTGACGATGGCGATCATGGTGATCATTCCGTTGAGATGGACGGTGGCGTGAGCAGGGAGATTCCCGGTCCGGAAAGGTGCGGCAGCGCAGCCTCGGTGCGACCGGTGACAAGCAGGAGCAGATCGCCGAGGCGGCCCTCGATCAGTTCGCCTGATCCGACGGCGAAGTTCGCGTCGGAGGCGGAGAGTTTCGCGTCGGTGGCGGAAAGTCGAATGCCGCGCAGTCGTCGCTGCGCGTGGAACGGCCAGCCCATCGACCAAGCACGCGCGAAGGCGGCGAGGCCCGCGCTGGTGGGGATCATGCGCTCGATCCCGAGCGGCCGTGCGATGTCCTGTCCGTGGACGATGATGTCGAGGAGGGCATTGTCCGGGTTGGTCAGCGGAGGCAGGTGCCTGGAATCGGCGGTGCGGCGGAGCTCTGTGATGATTTGGTCGGTCGGTCGTTGAGCGTATTCACGGGCGATGTCGCGCCCGAAGGCCCAGAGGTCGCCACGGGAGTGCAGGATGCCGACGACGATCTGTCCTAATGTGGGCGCGGTCGGAGTCATCGCCAAGTGCGCTGCCACATCCTGCACGCTCCATTCGGAGCACAGGGACGGGGTCGCCCATTGCTCGGGCGTGAGCGCGTCGAGCGTGTCGGCAAGGCTGAGGCGTTCGCGACTGACGGTGGACCACAGTGCATCATCCATGATGCTTCTCCTTGGTGAAGGGATGGTCTGTCTGAGCGGGAGGATTCCTTGGTGAGGCGGCGACCGTCCTGTGCGAGGGCCGTCTTCAGCGGGTGACTCGATTCAGGGTGGAGTCGTCTTCTGCGGTGAATGAGAGCGGTGGAATAACAGATAATAGTCAGATAGTCTGACTATTATAGACTGCGTGGCGAGGTGGCACAAGAGCAATTCGAGCTAGTGAGGAACGCTGATGGGCGAACAGGACACGACGGCGGGTTCGAGTGGGCAGCAAGATTCGAGCCCAGCGCCGAGCCTCGGGATGCTCGCCTTCCTCGCATACCGCCAGATGGAGATGCGATCGATGGACGCAGTCGGAGCCGCCGGGCACACGATCACCCTGTCGCAGGCGCGGTTGTTCGAGCGGGTCAGTCCCGAGGGCTCCCGGCTGACCGAGCTCGCCGATGCCGCGCAGCTGACGAAGCAGAGTGCGGCCTACCTGGTCGACGAACTCATCACCGCCGGCTATTTGGAGCGCTCGAGGGATCCCAAGGACGGTCGTGCCAAGCTCATCTCCATCACCGACCGCGGGTTCGAAGTCATCGCCATCGCCCGCCAGGCGGAGGCCGAGGTTGAGGGCGAATGGAGGATCCATCTCGGGGGCGAATCATTCGACATGCTTCAGCGGCTGCTCGTCGAACTGCGCGAAGTCACGGACCCTTTTCGCTGAGGGGTGAACGTGCCAGTGCCCTTCGCGCTTGCGTTGGGATGGAGGCGCGGCCGGGGCGTCTCTCGCACCGACGGGGCCGGGGGTGAAGTCACAGTGGTGCCTTTTGTGCTCACGCCGGAGTGAAGACAGAGCGGTGCCCTCGAGTCGTCATGCCCGGCTACGTGCCGAAGAGGCCCTCGATGATGTCGTCGGTGATGAACCTCGAGTGGAGGATCGGAGTGCGAGCGGGGTCGATGCTTTCAGGCGGTCGCCATGCTGGCCGCCCGTCGGTGAGCATGAAGACTTCCCAGTCGGAGCGGTCCATGAGGTGGTGGTGGAAGGAGCATAGACAACACATGTTGTTGATGTCGGTCTTGCCGCCCCTGGCGTGCGGCACAACATGGTTCACGTCGCACCACCCAGGGGGCGCGTCACATCCGGGGAACACGCATCCGCGGTCTCGGGCGGTGATGACCGCGGTCTGCTTCTTGTTGGCGAAGCGCTGATCTGTGCAGACTTCCACCGTGCGAGCCTTTTCATCCATCAGATGGAAGAAGACAGTGCCGTTGAGGCCGCGTCGAGTGATGTCGTCCATAGGGAAACGGTCGCCGGAGCCTGTGGTGGCTTCGCCGGTGCCGTTGGCGATGTCGGACGCTTTTGCTGTGACGACCAGAGCGTAGGGCGAGCCCTTGGCGGCTTCTTTCATGCTGATGCGCGAGATGAGAGTGGCGAAACGCTCGTAGATCCAGGCCTTCGCATTGGGTTGCTCGCTGATGAGATCGACGGTCGTGCCGTCGGGGCGGACTCCGTGGCCGGCAGGAACGGACCGAGCGGCAGGGGAGTCTTCGGAATCGGTCGCGGGATCATCTGAAGCCTCGGGGCCACCGGTGGCCTCGCTGACGGCCCACGGTGGAGCATCGAAGCGATCTCCGGTGAGGACGGCGTCGAGAGGCTCGAACTTTTCCTCGCCGCTGGAGGATTCAGCTGTGCTCGCTGTGTTGTCTTTCGCGGATTGGATCCTTGAGGTCAGCAGTCCGTGCAGTTCGGATCCCGCTACAGGGTCGAGGACGCCCTCCAGCCTCCAGTCTCCGTTGCGCTTGGGCCGGGCAGTGATGAAATAGGCAGAACGGTCGCTGGGGTCGAGCGGCTCGGCGCCGTCGGGGTCGATGAGTGCAAGCATCTGACGGAAGATGTCGCGAAGCTCGCTGACAGTCACCGACTTCGCGTACTTCACGAGGTCGGTTTCCACGCGGGATCTCGTCTCGTGGTCCACCCATGCGGGCAGCGCCTTGAGGCAGTCTTCGATGACAGTGAGATGCTCCGCGGGCAGGGTGCCGAGGTGGAGCTGTTCGGCGACGAGCGGGTGTTCGGGCTCAAGCGGTTGGCCGTCGAGCGCGACTCGTCCGCCGAGATTCTCTGCGAGCTTTGCTCGGCGGTTTGCTTCCCGCCCCGAGAGGTTGAGGCGTTCCTGGATGAGCGCCTTGGTCGACTTGGCGCCACTGTCTTTGGGCGTGCCGACGCGTTCGTAGACGGCAAGTGCCAGTGTGGACAGAGATTCACTCAGCCGACGCAGCGCCTCCGCCCCATCGATGACCTGCAGGGCTTCGCCGGGCCCCATCGGGCGGTCGAATGCCCGAAGCCCTGCGACCAGTCCGGTCAGTGAGGCGATCGAGTCGGTGATCTCGGGAGTGCTCGCGGCCAGGTCGTTCCAAGCGGAGTCGGTGAGGACTGGGTGAAGCGAGGCCGGTCGTTGAAAGTCTTCTTCAGCCTCGGGGTGAGCGGCGGCGGGGGTGCTTGTGGTGACCGGGGTGGCGGGATCAGTGGATGCGGGCTGCGTGGTTGAGCGGTTTTGCTCACTTGTTACGAACAGTGCGGCCGGGTTCGGCTGTGAAATCGAGTCCGTCGGAGCGTTCGGCTCGATCTCGGTGGATGATGCTGAAGCGTCGGCTGCGTTCGGTTGTTCGCAGCTGGCAGTCGATGCGGCATCGCCCTGTTCTTCGCCATCGGTCGATACGGGGTCGGTCGATACGGGATCGGTCGATACGGGATCAAGGGCCTCGAACACCTCGGCGAAGTGGTGGCCGCTGAGGTCGAGCCCGGCTGCCTTGAGCTGCTCAGCCAGAGACTCAGGGCGTGGTGACTCGCTTTCGGGGTGCATGGGGACGTTGTCCGCGGTGTCACGAGCGGCACGAGACGGGGTGTTGGTGGGATCTGTGGGACCCGATGTGCTCGGTGGCCGTCGACTCGCCCCGCCGCGCGAGTCAGTGACAGCGCGGCGGTCGCGCTTTTCTGACTTGCGTCGCTTGCGGTCGGGGGTGAATGTCATCGCTGTCGAGTTCCGTTCGCCGTTGAAGGTCTCTTACTGAAATTATAGGCAGTCACGATGGAGAAAACAATAGAAACTTCGAAAAGAATTCGATTTGAATTGTCGTTCCATGAGATAGTGACTATTGAAATGATAGAGAATGCGTTATCGGCGTGTTTGAGGGTGATTCTATCTGTCGGTACCGACACGAGATCGACGCGCAGCTGACGCGAAACTGACCCGAGATCGACGCGGATTGCCGCGGCGATCAAAGGCTCCGCGGTAGGCCGCCTCGGTGAGGGCGGCATTTTTATGGGTACGGGCCGCCTCGGTGAGGACGGCATTCCTGTGGCGGTGGCCGCCTCGGCGGGGCTGTGGCTGCATGCATGGCCGCTGCGGGTGGGATGATGAGGGACTATGGCACTCGATTTCACGCTCGTGCAGCTGCGGTACTTCCAGGAGGTCGCCCGGCGGGAGAATATGACCGAGGCGGCGAAGCAGCTCAACGTCACCCAATCGGCGATCTCGACGGCGATGGCGCAGCTCGAGCGGACCATCGGCCTCGACCTCTTCATCCGGCAGAAGAACCGGTCGGTCGTGCTCTCCCCGGCGGGAAAGCGCTTCCTCACGGAGGTCACGCCGTTCCTCGAGTCCTCGGACAACCTCGGGGAGACCGCGCTCGGGCTCTCTCGGTCGCTGAGCGGTCAGCTGACCGTCGGCGTGTTCTCGCCGATTGCACCGACAAGGCTGCCGCTCATCCACGACGAGTTCGAGAAGCGCTATCCGGATGTGCGGGTCAACTACCTCGAAGCGGACCTGGAAGAGCTGCAGCGTGCGGTCACTGCCGGTGACTGCGACATCGCCCTGACGTATACGCTGGGGCTGAGCGACCGCTTCGACACGTATCTCATCGATGTCGTCAGGCCGCACGTCCTCGTATCACTCGAGCACCGCCTCGGGGCCGGAGGGCGTCCCCGCCCCGTGCATCTGCGCGAGCTGGCGGACGAGAACTACATCCAGCTCGATCTTCCCTATTCCCGCCAGTACTACGACGAGCTGTTCCGGATCGCCGGGGTCGTCCCGCACATTCGCCACTCGTTCTCCGGGTACGAGACCGTGCGCTCGTTCGTGGCGATGGGGCTCGGCTACTCCCTGCTCAGCCAGAGCGTCTCCTCGGGGACCTACATCGGTTCGAAGACCGTCGACATCCCGCTCCTCGACGACTTCCCGAGCATCGACCTCGCATTCATCTGGCCCAACGACGTCCGACTCAATCGGCGGGGCCGGGCCTACTGCGAGCTGACGCAGGAGATCCTCGGCCCGGCGTCCGGTCATCAATCGGATCTATGAGCTACCCAAAAAGTAACTGTTGGACTGATGTGATCTGTGCCGCAAAGATGGTGCCAACCATCACGCGACTCCAGGAGCACCTCGATGTCCACCCCAACAGTTGAGCAGGGACGCACGTCCACGAGCATGCAGCGGAAAGTGCTGCTCGGCGGCAGCATCGGCCAGTTCGTCGAGTTCTACGACTTCACGTTGTACGGACTCTCGGCAGTCATTCTGTCCGAATACTTCTTTCCCGACGGCGACCGGATCACCGGCCTGCTGGTCATCTTCGCGACCTTCGGCGTCGCCTTCGTCATGCGCCCCCTCGGCGGACTGTTCTTCGGAGCCCTCGGGGACAAGGTGGGCCGGCGGAAGACGCTGACCATCACGATCTTCCTCGTCGGAGCCTGCACGGCGCTCATCGGCATCCTGCCCGGGTTCGACACGATCGGATGGCTCGCCCCGATCCTGCTCATCCTCGCCCGACTCGGCCAGGGCTTCTCCGCCGGCGGCGAATCCGTGGGCGGACCCTCGTTCGTCTACGAACACGCCCCGGTGGCCAAGCGCGGTCTGTGGATCAACATCACTTTGGCCGCGACTGCTCTGCCCTCGGTGTTCGCCGGCGGTCTCATCCTGGTGCTGTCGACGGTGATGAGCGATGCCTCCTTCGATTCCTGGGGTTGGCGAGTGCCGTTCCTGCTGGCCCTGCCGCTGTCGGCCGTCGGTCTGTGGATCCGGTCGAAGACCGACGAATCCGAGCTGTTCAAGCAGACCGCTGCGGAACGTCCCAAGGAGTTCAGCCCGATCCGCGAATCCTTCCGCGAGAACTGGGTCGGCATGCTCCAGGTCTTCTTCGTCCTCGGCGTCACCGCACTCGGCTTCTACATGCTCTCTGCCTACTTCGTCACCTACATCCAGACCACGGGAGACCTCAGCCGTGAGCAGTCGCTGCTCATCAATGCGATCGCCATGGCCAGCTACACGATCTTCCTGCCCATCGCGGGCTACCTCGGTGATCGGTTCGGTCGGCGCCCCATGCTCATCGCGGGCACGATTCTGCTGGCGGTCACCTCGGTGCCGGCGTTCGGCCTTGTGACCAGCGGACACATGGGCCTGGCCTTCCTCGGGCAGACCATCTTCGTCCTCGCCCTATGCTGCTACGGCGGCGGCTGCTACACCTTCTTCTGCGAGCGATTCTCGACGAAGACGCGGTTCACCTCGGCGGCCATCAGCTACAACATCTCGTACGCAGTGCTCGGCGGCACCGCACCGTTCGTCGGCACCTGGCTCGTCGACATCACCGGCGTCAACACCGCTCCCGGCTACTACATGGCCGCAGTCGCTGCCCTGTGCCTCGTCCTCATCTTCGTCACGCGTCTGCCCGAGACCCGCGGACGTCTGGGGTGAGCACTGGTGAGCCTGCATTGACATCGAGTTTCGTCCACTTTCACATCACATTTTGTACAGATCATCGAGATGAAAAGCGATGAACTGAACGAAAAGCGATGTGCGAGCCCCAACCGACCCCCCACCCGCGCCCCAGACCCATGCAAACCACTACCCACCCTCATGAGAGAAGCGATCAGCAATGAACCATCAGGCAGCCCCGTCCTCCGACGCAGCCTTCCTCGCCGACTTCCACTTCGTCGCCACCATCGGTGCCACCGACAACAACGGCGTCGACCGGCAGGCGCTGACGCCGGAGGACAAGCAGACGCGTGACTGGATGCGCGGCTGGGCGACGGACAACGGCTTCGACGTGCGCGTCGACGCGATCGGGAACATGTTCGCGTGCCTCGAGTTCGTCCCCGAAGCCCCGTACGTCCTCATCGGCTCCCACCTCGACTCGCAGCCGCTCGGGGGGCGCTTCGACGGAGCCTACGGAGTCATCGCCGCCCTCTTCGCGGCCCTGCGAGTGAAAGAGGAGCTCGCCGAATCGGGGCTGAAACCCACGTTCAATCTCGCCGTCGTCAACTGGTTCAATGAGGAGGGCGGTCGCTTCGCCCCGTCGATCATGGGCAGCTCTGTCTACGCCGGGCTCTTCGACCTCGACGAGATGCTCGCCGTCACCGACCTCGACGGCACCACCGTCGCCGAGGCGCTGGGCGCCATCGGCTATGCCGGCACCGACACCCCGCCGGAGGCGATCACCTACGCCGAGATCCACATCGAGCAGGGCCGCATCCTCGAACGCGAAGCCACGGACATCGGCGTCGTCGAGGCCAGCTGGTACACGCAGAAACTCGACATCGACGTCCTCGGCGAACAGTCCCACACCGGTGCCACAGCCATGGCCGACCGCCACGATGCGCTCGTCGCAGCCGCGAAGGTCGTCCTCGCCGTCGCCGAGGTGGTCGATGAGTTCGAGGAAGAAGCGCTCGTCTCCTCGGTCGGCCAGCACGTCGTCGAACCGAACTCGCCGATCGTCGTGCCCCGACGCGTCCATATGGTCGCCGACCTCCGCTCCTCCGATCCCGACATCGTCCAAGCCGCCCGCGACTCGCTGAGGACGCAGATCGCCGAGATCGCCCGCACCCACGACATCACCATCAACGCCCGCGACTTCGACATCCGCGACAAACGCCACTTCCCGACCGAGGGCGTCGAACTCGCCGAGAAAGCCGTCGCCAACGAGGGCTTGAGCATCCGCCGGTTGGAGACGATGGCCGGTCACGATTCCGTGGCGATGAATCACCGCGTGCCCGCCGTGATGATGTTCGTGCCCAGCGTCGACGGCGTCTCCCACTGCGAACGCGAATTCACCACCGACGACGACATGCTCCGAGGAGTCCGCGTCCTCACCTCGGTGGCCGGCGAACTCGTCCGCGGTGAACTCGCCGACGTCCGTGACGGTGCCGTGTGGGTCGGTTCCTCCGTCGCCGAGGCGCGCGCATGAGCACCGATATTCAGCGCATCCGCTACGGTGAGAGCAGCGACCTCCTGCGAACTCACATCGAGGTGACCCCATGACCGCCAATGCAACCGGTCCAGCCACAGCGCCCGACCCCACTCAACCCTGGACCCTGTCCGCCACCGAGGCGCTCGCTGCTTTCCGGACCAAGGAGCTGTCCCCGGTCGACTACCTGAGCTCGCTCATCGGCCGGATCACCTCTGACGATGAGCGCATCAATGCGGTCACCGAAGTCGTCGAGGAGGCGGTCACCTCGGCGCGGGAAGCCGAGACGTTCTATGCGAACGCCACCGATGATGACCTCGCCGAGGCGGCCGCCGCCCGGCCATTGCTCGGACTTCCCGTAATCGCCAAGGAGAAACACGCGATCGCCGGCCGCGGCCTCACCCAAGGGCTGCTCCACGAACGCGACACCATCGCCGACCATGATGCCGCGATCATCGCCCGCATCCGCGCCGCCGGGGGATTCGTCCACGCCCGAGCCACCTCCCCGGAGTTCAGCTGCGCGACGATCACGCACTCGCCGATGTGGGGCGTGACCCGCAACCCGTGGAACCTCGACCTCTCACCCGGCGGGTCCTCCGGTGGGTCCGGTGCCGCGCTCGCCGCCGGGTTTGCGCCCCTGGCCACCGCCTCCGACATCGCCGGTTCGACGAGGCTGCCCGCCGCGTTCACCGGCACCGTCGGGTACAAAGCCCCGTACGGTCGGATCCCCGGCGCGCAGCCGCTGGCCGCCGACTGGTACCGCGGGGATGGGCCGATGGCGCGCACCGTCGCCGACGCCGCCCTCCTCGCCCGCGTCATGGTCGGCGTCGATCCGAGCGATCACGCGACGATCGCCTCGCCCGGGTTTCTCGACGACTTCGACCCCGCCGAGGCGGCCGACCGACTCCGCGGACGTAAGGTCGCGCTGTGCGTGCGATTGGGGGACTTCCCCGTCGGGAAGGACATCGAAGCGAACACCCGCGCGGTCGCCTCGGCGCTGGAATCGGCAGGGGCGGACGTCGAGGAGATCGCACTGCCGTGGACGTCCGAGCGGATCTTCGAGACCGCGTTCACGCATTTCGGGAACCTGCTCGCGCCTGCCATGCGCCAGGCCACCCGCGGCCATGAACACACCCTGGCTGAGTACACGGTGCGGTTCATGGACGATGCGGAAGCCGTCGCCGCACGCCGCTCCTTCTATGACGGACTCGCCATGGAAGCGCAGATCCAGGCGGAGCTGGCGTCTGCGATGGACGGGTTCGATGTGCTCGTGGCGCCCACCTCGGCGGTGGCCGGACTGGAGGCCGATGCGAGCTATCTCGACGGGATCTGGGTCGGTGCCGACGGCGTCGGTCGCGAAGGCGGCGGCATCGGTCGCGAAGGCGGCGGAGTCGGACAAGCGGATGGAACACGCAGTGCGGGAGCCGGGGGAGGCGCCGAGGGCGCGCGTCTCGACCACTACTGGCAGGCGCATATGACGATGCCGTTCAATATCTGCAACCGTGTGCCGATCGTCAATGTGCCTTCCGGCATGGCCGACTGCGGCATCCCCACCGGCGTCCAGGTCATCGCCCACCCCTATGACGACACCCGCGCCTTCGACGTCGCCGCCGCGATCGAGCAGCTGCGGCCGTGGACCGGGCTGGCGCCGACGGTGCAGCTGGGCTCATCCGATCGATGAGCACACCCTCGCCGAGGTGGGGCGTGCCTCGGCGAGGGTGGGGCCGGCTTGGAGGTCATGGCTGTCATCGACCTGGCCGGCCGCCCCGGCAGTGATCGCGAGCTGCTCGCCTTCGCCGCTCGGTTAGGCTGAATTCGAACAGCAGACGCGTCGAACGAACCGGAGTCGGGCCGATGAGACCCACGCACAGTCAGATGATCACGCTCTCCGACGATATGCGTGCGAACATCGCAGGGGTGCCGGCGCTCGTCGTCAGCCTGGTCGTCGTGTTCGGCCTCGATTTCTCCCCGCTGGGCTCGGGCGCCTGGGCGAAGGGATCGGCGGCTGTGTCGCCGGCTCTGACCGGCGAGTTCATCACGGTCTTCCTCGTCTTCTGGCCCCTGTTCGCCCTCACCTACCTGATGTGGACGCATGTGGGGCTGAACGACCTCGACGAGACCGAGCTCATCGTCCATGCTCGCTGGACGCTGGCCACCCGGCGCCGCTGGGGGTCGAGGTGGTTCGGGATGGGAGGGGCGGTCTCCTGGGCGACGATGGCCGCCTATGTGGCGTTCATCTTCAACATCTTCCTCGTCACCTCGGGCGCCGAGGACAGTCCCGTCATCTCCGCAGCGCTCGGTCTCGCGAATGTCATCGCCTCATGGTCGGTGCTCGTGTACTCGTTCGCGCTCGAGTTCATGCGCATCGACCTCAGCGGCGGCGGCAGTCCCGACGCGCGCCAGCTCGAATTCGACATGGACGCCCCGCGCGAATTCGGCGACTACCTCACCTTCTCCGTGCTGTCATCGACGATGACCGCCGCGCTGCCCGGGAAGGCGGTGTCGCGAAACGCGTGGCGGATGGTGCGTGCCAATGTCATCGTCGCCTTCGCCTTCAACTCCGTCGTCGTCGCGACCCTCGTGTCGATGATCCTCTCCTACGTCATGTGACCGTGCGCAGGCACAGCCCAACGGTGTGAATATCGCCGAGGCGGCCCTCCCCTTTCGGGAGGGCCGCCTCGTGTGCATGGGCTCCCCAACGGTGTGGGCCGCCTCGGTGAAGGTGGGAGGTCACAGCCTCCAGCAGCTGTCGAGCGGAGCCTTGCCCGCGAAGGTGCGGGTGGTGAAGATCTCGATGCGTGGCAGCGCGGCGATGTAGCCGCCGACGTGAGTGGGGGCGAGGTTGTCCTCGAACGCTACCTTGTGACCGGCTCTGCACCAGGTCGAGGCGAGTTCCTTGCCCTGATCGAACGAGATGACGTCGTCGAGGCGGCTGTGGTTGACCAGCAGCGGTACATTCGGCACCTCGGCCTGGCCCAACCGCTGACGGTCGACGATGTCCGTGAAGTGCTCGTCGATGATGTCGGTGAATGACTCGCCGTTCTTCGTCAGCGACTTCCCATCCGTGAAGGCGGTCGAGAGCAGGGCCTCGACGGTGCACTTGTCCGCTGTTTCGGCCACCATCTTCTGTCCCTTCTCGTTGAGGAACTCGCTTGTGTCGATGCCGGCCTGCTCGGCGAACCCGACGACACCGTAGAGCGCGAATGCCGTGTAGACGCTCGAGAGCCCGGACACGGTCGTGTGCAGATCGACCGGCACCGCGCCGGCCGAAGCGGAGGCGATGTTGAGCTCGGGCGCCCACTCCTTCTGGAGCTCCAGGGCCGCCGTCGTGGCGTGACCGCCCTGCGAGTAGCCGCGCAGCTGGAGCTTGGTGTCCTCATCGATCTCGCTGCCGTCCACCTGCTGGACGGCACGCGCCGCATCGAGGACCGAACGCCCCTCTTCGACGCGGTCGACGAAGTGGTGGGTGCCTTCGGTGCCGAGGCCCATGTAGTCGACGACGACAACGGGATGCTTCGCGGCCAGGGCCGATGCGACCGAGATGCCTTCGTATTCGGTGCCCATGCCCATCTGACGGCTGGGAGCGCACTTGTCGGCGATGCCCTGAGTCCCCGGTGAGATGACGACGGCATCGTCGGCGTGGCCGCTCGCCCCGTTCGGCGTGAGCAGGGTGGCGGTCGCGGCGCGCGCCTGGCCCTTCTCATCGGTGGTCTTGTACATGAAGACCGTCGACTTCGCGTCATGCTTGATGAGCTTCACCGGGTCGAGGTAGAAATCGGAGTCGGCCTGCTTGAGCACCGTGCCGTCCGCGCTCGGCAGCGAGTCCGGGGTCCGATAGAAGTCCCCGGGGACTCCTGACGCCGGCAGGTCCTCCTGAGCGGCGGCGTATTCGACATCGGCGGGAGTGAGTTCGTCGGTCTTCTCGACGGCCTTCTGCGCCTCTTCGACGCTGATGTCCTCGGGGACGCTGTCGCGATCGAGCGTGCTCGGATCCTCCGCCGCACGGTCGTCGAGGAACTCTTCGGCTTCGTCTTCGGTCTGCGGAACGAGCTCGGCGGCCTGGGCCGGAGCGGTCGTCGTGCACAGGGTGAGTGCGAGGCCGACGATCGCTGCGGCGCTCAGCGCCCGCAGGCGACGATGCGGTCGTGTGGAGGATGTGGTCGGCAGTGCTGTGGTTGGCGTGCTCATAGGCGGTGGTCCTGTTCTGCCTGGTCTCTCGGCATTGAGAAGGTGCGGGACAGTGGTGTCGATGCAGACCACGATGGTGTGCATCGTGACGGTGAGAGCAGTGTGGCGACGGGGTGCGGTCGGCCAGGGTGTTCACCGTCGGACGCCCTGATTGTGACGGGCACCACACACATTACTTGATAGTAGGACTGAGCGGTAGTTAAGTGACGAATATGGTCTGTCGCCAGGTCAGGTGAGGTCAGGTCAGGCGAGGTGCGAGCGGACGACTTCGACGATGACGAGGAGCGCGCCGACGATCGAAGCGCCGACTGCGAGGCGGTAGAGGAGTCGACGGTCGGCGCGTCGGATGACGAAGTTCGACAGCCACAGACCGATGAGCATGAATGGCAGCAGAACCGCCGCCGCGATGAGGTGCCTGGTGCCGACTTCCCCGCCGATGGTCAGCCCCGTCAGGGACAGGATGCTGCCGAGAGTGAAGTAGGCGCTCATCGTCGAGCGCATCGATGACGGGTCGAGCGAGCGCATGATGAGACTGATCGGCGGTCCGCCGATGCTCGTGGCCGTGCCGAAGATCCCCGAGACCGACGAGGCGATGAACATATTGCGGTGTGAGGCCGCCGGTGACCAGCCGACCAAGCTGAAGGCGGCACCGGCGAGGACGGTGACCGCGAGCATCAGTGACAGTCCGGAATCCGGCAGCAGCACCACGGCTGCGGTGCCGATCGCGATGCCGGGAAGCCGTCCGAGGGCACCCCAGCCGACGAGCTTCCAATCCACGTCTTGACGCTCACGGGCAAACGCGGTGAAAGAGGTGAGGGTGGCCAGCAGCAGAAGCGCCGATGGCAGCAGGTCGGGGCGCAGAAGCGCGAGCACCGGTGCGGTGATCATGCCGAGGCCGAATCCGATGGAGCCCTGCAGGCAGGCTGAGCCCAGCACCACGATCCCGATGATCAGGTACTGGATGATCTCCATTGGTTCCTCATTCCTCCACCCCGGCCCATTGGACCATGCGGCGCAGATTGCGCGTTCTGAGCAGCCATTCTATGCGCAGAACGCACAGATTGGCATCTTTTTCGTCGAACCTCTTGCGCACAATACGCATACATGGGCTAGTCTTTACGAAGATTGCGCACGGTGATGACGCGGACCAATCCTTGCATCATTCATCGGTCAATCGTTCAGATGTCCATCTACACATGGGAGTGCAGCCATGGCCGCCGATGTCCATAGCGTGAAACGCAGCTCTGTCAATTCGATGCCCGCGCAGAATCCGCTGCCGCGCGGCCTCGGTCTCGTCACCTCGGTCGGGCCCGGTCTCGTGCTGGCCATGTCGTTCCTGGGCACCGGCGATCTCGTCAGCTCCTCCGTCTCCGGTGCCTCCTATGGGTACGCGCTGCTGTGGACGCTCATCCTCTCTCTCATCGCCCGCACGTTCATCATCTCGTCCATTGCGAAGTACACGCTGATGAACAAGCACGGCGACACGCAGATCCTGGACGGCTTCGCCCGCCTCTCGCCGGTCCTTCCCGGAATCATGGGTGCCGTCGTGCTCATCGCCGGATTCATCACCCAGGCCACCTTCCTCCTGGCCGCGGCCGTCGGACTCCACGAGCTCACCGGTGGTCAGTGGGGTGGAGCCTGGGGCCGGTTCTTCTGCGCGATCTTCATCGTCGCGCTCACTCTGTCGCTGGTCATGCTGCGCAAACAGTTCGTCGTCCTCGAGTACTTCGCACGTTTCGCCTCGGTCGCGATGATCATCGCCTTCATCTATGCGCTCATCAAGATCGGCACCTTCGACATCGCCGGCTTCGTGCAGGGAATGGCCTTCGAGATCCCCCAGGAGCAGAACACCTCGGCATTCGCCCCCATCGTCATCGCCTCCGCCACGATCGGCACGATCGCCGGCAACATGCCCAATCTCCTCTACTCCGGGTTCATGCGTGACAAGGGCTGGGTCGGGCCGAAGTATCGGAAGATCCAACAGTTCGACCTCATCGCCGGTATGGCCCCGCTGCTCATCATCAACCTCCTGTTCTGGATCGTCGCGGCCGAGTTCAGCGCCGCCAACCCAGGCTTCTCCATCGGCGACGAGTTCGACCTCTCCCATATGCTCTCGGTTGCGGTCGGTCCGGTCGGTCCGTATCTGCTGTGGATGTGCATCTTCTTCGCTGCGATGACGAGTTTCCCGCCGCAGTCGCGCGGCTTCGCTCAGCTGGCCATCAACGGCATCAACCACACCGTGCCGTCGATGCGGAAGTTCCTCGGCCGCGACGAGGAGAATCCCGCCTTCCGGTGGATCCAGGCGATCGTCTTCATCATCCTGCCCCTGGCGTCGACGATCCCCGGCGCCCCGGATCTCATCTCGCTCAACATCGTCGGCACCGCGATCTCGACCGTGCTCAGCCTCCCGATCATCGTCGTCTGCATCCTGTTGCTGACCTCGCGGAAGAAACACATGCATGCCTACGCCGTCAATCGGAAATGGCAGACCGGACTGCTGCTTCTCCTCGGTATCATCGCCATCGTCGTCGGCGTCCAGATCGCCATGCAGATCCCCGCGATGTTCGCCACCGCGTTCGGATGATCGGGTCGAATCGCCGCCGGCGAGGACTCCCTCGCCGAGGCGGCCCACCCGACCGACGAGCATGGCCGTTCCACGGAGGATTCCCTCGGCGAGGTGGCCGGGCCCTGCGTTGTCCGATGATCGTTGCCAAGACATGGAGGATAAACCCATGAATCTGCTGTCCCAGCCCTCACTCGACCGCATTCCGGCACCACCGGCGGACGGACGACTCCGCTTCTTCGAGGACGACGGCTGTGCCGCGGCCGTCATCCCCACCGGCCGTCGCTCGAACCACGCTCCGTCGATCCTTGCGCTTCGGGACGGTGACCTGCTGGCCGCATGGTTCGGCGGCAGCGATGAGGGCAACGGGGACATCGACATCCTGGTGTCCCGCTTCGATACGGACACGGGGGAGTGGACCGCCTCGGCGAGCGTCACCCGTGATGAGATCCGGTCCGATCAGAACCCGGGGCTCTTCGCCGCCCCGGATGGAACGATCTGGCTCGTCTACACCTCCCAGCTGTCCCGCCAGTCAGGAGTGCCGGAGACGTTCAACCTCCAGCACACCTCCGTGGTCAAGGTGATCCGCTCGGCAGACGACGGAGTGAGCTGGAGCGAACCGGAGACGCTCTTCGACCATGAGGGGACGTTCTGCCGACAGCCGATCCAGATCCTCCACAATGGGACGTGGGCGCACACTCAGTGGCTGTGCTTCGACGACGATTCGAAGAACGGCTCCGACCAACCGGTCGTTCAGCTCTCCGCGGACCAAGGCGCCTCCTGGCGTCAGGTCGAGTTCCCCGAGGCTGCCGGTCGAGTCCACCCGAACATCGTCGAGCTCGAGTCGGGACGTCTCGTCAGCCTGTTCCGTTCCCGCTTCGCCGACTGGGTCTACCTCAGCCGCTCCGAGGACGGGGGCGAGACCTGGTCGGCGCCCGAGGCCACCGAAGTGCCGAACAACAATGCCGGTCTCAGCGCCTTCCTGCTGCCCTCGGGCAGGCTCGCACTCGTCTCGAACGAGCACCAGGTGGCCACGGAACCCGGCGAAGTGGTCTGGCCCTATGAGCGGATGCGGATCGTCATCGCCGTCTCGGACGACGAGGGCCGCACGTGGCCCGTGCGTCGAGTCATCGAGCCCGGTGACGGGTTCTCCGGTGAGGGCAATCTGCGCAGCAACCGCCGTCAGGAGTACCCGCACGGCATCGTCGACGCCGACGGACTCATCCACGTCGTCTTCGCCTACAGCTCACGACGGGCCATCCGTCACGTCGTCTTCGCGGAGGACTGGATCTCCGGCGTCGAAGACCAGGTCCACACCGACTGCAAGCTCTGGGGCTGAACCGCAGGAGCCGTCAGCTGTGCACGGCGCTGCCCATCTGGTCGACGCGAACCACGGTGATGCCGCGGTCTTCGAACAGTTCGATCTGCGCGGGATCGGCCGAATCATCGGTGACGAGCGTCCAGCCGGTGCCGAGGTCGGCCCACGCGTGGAAGGGGCGCTGGCCGAGCTTCTCGGCATGGGCGACGACGAAGACGTGAGTGGCTCGGCGGCTCATCAGCTCCTTGAGTCGCACCTGTTCGGGCAGGGCCTCGCACACCCCGTCCTCGGCGGTGACGGCATCGGCGCCGAGGAAGGCGAAGTCGAAGGTGAACCTCTCCAGCCCCGCCTCGGTGATGGGTCCGATGAATCCCTGGCTGACAGGCCGATAGCGGCCGCCGAGGAGCGTGAACTCCACGCCTTCGAGGTCGGCCATCTGCTGCAGCGAGGTCAGTCCGGAGGACACCACGGACAAGGGTGCCGTGTCGCGGAGTGCGCGCGCGATCTGCGCCGTGGTCGTCCCGGCGTCGAGGAGCACATGCGAACCGGCCGGCACCTGCTTGGCGCACCAGGATCCGATGGCGCGTTTGACCTCGGGGGCTTCATGGGAGCGCTCGGCCAGCGTGGTCTCGGACTCCGTCGGGACGGCGATGACTCCGCCGTAGGTGCGGGCCAGCTCGCCCGAGTCAGTGAGCTTCGCGAGGTCGCGACGGATCGTCGACGCGGTGACCCCGAGCATCTCCGAGAGGGCATCGACGCTCATCTCGCCCTGGGTGCGGGCCAGCTGAAGGATCTCCTCGCGACGTTCGCCAGCGTTCATCTCTCTCCTGATCGGTTGTCGTTGGTCGCCACTGTATCGCGGATCATCGCGCGGATTGCGCAGGGCCGCCTCGGTGAGGGCGCCGAACCCGGACTGTCGGCCGCGCGGACCGCGCAGAGCAGAGACTCAGACGACGGCGAGGGCCGCGGCCTGACGCATCGCCTCACTCATCGACTCGGTGTCGACTCTGCCGGTGCCGGCGATGTCGAAGGCGGTGCCGTGATCGACCGAGGTGCGGATGACGGGCAGTCCGACCGTGATGTTGACGCCGGCGTCGATGCCGAGCACCTTGATGGGCCCGTGCCCCTGGTCGTGGTACATCGCGACGATGAGGTCGTAGTCTCCGCGGCCGGCGAGGAAGAATGCGGTGTCGGCCGACAGCGGTCCGACCGCGTCGATGCCGTCGGCCTGCAGCTGCGTGATCGCCGGAGTGATCTTCTCCTCCTCTTCGCCGTAGCCGAAGAGGCCGTTCTCGCCGGCGTGCGGATTGATCGCGCAGACGCCGATGTGCGGTCGTTCCAGCCCGGCCCGGACGAGGGCGTCGTGGCCGCGGCGGACGGTGCGTTCGACGAGGCCGGGTTCGATCTTCGCCACGGCGTCGATGAGCCCGATGTGTGTAGTCACGTGGATGACGCGCAGCTTGGGGGACGAGAGCATCATCGAGACCTCCTCGGTCCCGGTCAGCGAGGCGAGCATCTCGGTGTGCCCGGGGTACTTGTGACCGGCGGAGTGGAGGGCCTCCTTGTTGAGCGGCGCCGTGCAGATCGCCTGCACCTCACCGGACATCGCCAGCTGCGCGGCGCGCTCGATGTAGCGGAACGCCGCATCGCCGGCGACCGGGGAGAGTTCGCCCCACGGCAGATCGGCCGGCAGCAGGGCCAAATCGATGACGTTGATGACCCCGTCGTGCTGCTCGGCCTGGGCCGGGGAGTCGACGCGGCGGATCTCGGCCTCGACGCCGAGCACCTGCGCGGCTTGCTCGAGTCGTGCGGCATCGCCGATGACGACGGGTGCGGCGACGGCGAGGACCGAAGGGTCGAGGCAGGCGGCAATGCAGATCTCGGGGCCGACCCCGGCCCCGTCGCCCATGGTCACTGCGACTGTGGGAAGCGCGTTCATTGGCTCTCCTTCGTGGTTCGCGGCGGTGGCCGCGGTGGTCGTGGTGGGCTCGCCGGAGGTCAGAGCCGCGTGGATGAGGGTGAGGGAATCGGGTCCGCCCTGACCGCCGGGCCGGGTGACGACGGCGGTGAGATCGATCCCGTCGATCGTCCTCGCCGAGGTGGCCCCGACCGTGGACAGCACGGCCCCCGGGTGGATCTCTCGGACCGTTTCGATCCGGTCCACGCCGAGGTGGTCGAGGACGGCCCTGGCGGTCTCTCCGCCGGCGGCGGCGAGGGCGACAGGTCCGAATCCGGTGAGAGCGCGGGAGGTGAGTTCGGCGAGGAATCCCGGCAGCGGCCGAGGGTCGACGGAGCTTCCCGCGTCGGTGAGACGGACGACGAGGTGGGACTCGGTCAAGGCCGCGCGGACGAGTGCGGCGGAATCGTCGAGACGGTGCGGATCGTCTGCCCATGCGGCCACCTCGGCGGCAGGGAAGTCGAGCACACGAGCGTCCGAGTGGTCACACAGGTGAGCGATCTGGGCATCGATGCGTTCCGCTGCGGTGCCGAGGAGAGTGAGGACCCGTGCAGGCGTGCGCGGAAATGATGAGGGGTCGGGTCGTTCAGCTGGGGCGTCACCAGCATCGGCCAGGGCAGATGCGTCGCTTGGCGCAGTGAGTCTGCCTCGTCGACGCTCGGCCAGGGCGCGCGCGAGTGCGGACGTGCCGACGAGGATGGCTGAGGTCGCCTCGGCGAGGGCGACGATACGGGTGAGATCCTCCATCGACTCGGCATCGGCGGTGATGAGGCGCTCGCCGCCGAAGCCGACATGCGAGGCGTCGACACCGGTTTCCGAGCCGACAGCGGCGTCGCGGCTGTCGGCGGCGTCGTTGAAGACGTCGGCGGCATCAGCGCCAGTCAGCGATCGCAGTTCGTCGAGGCCCATGTGGCGGGCAGGGACGGGGCACAGATCCGAAAGCGTCTCCGGTGCGCTGCCGTCCTCGAGGCTCCAGGCGCGAGTGCTGCTCAGACGAATTCCGTTGTCGAAGGGCACTGCGCCGACGACCGTGCGGCTCTGCTGCGGAAGCGCCGGAGCGAAGATCACGGGTCCGCTCGCGTGGTCGAGGGCCGCAGTGATCGCGGCGCAGATGTTGCCGCGCAGCAGGGAATCGACCTTGATGAGTGCGGCGCGGGACGAGCCGAAGTCACGAAGCGCAGCCGAAGTGCAGGCGCCGGCCGACTCGGCCGGCAGATAACGGCAGTCGAGATCGACGACGAGGTCCCGGGGGGCGGTGACGACCGCCTCGATGACGGATCGATCGGGTTCTGCTCCGGCGTTCGCCTCGGTGATGGTGTCATCTGAGCCGGTCGCGGAGTCTGCACTCGACGAGGTGAGCACGATCGGCGTACCCGGATCGAGTGTGGCGGCGACCTCGGCCGCGCCGCTGAGATCGTCGGCGATGACCAGGGCGCCGGATTCGCCTGCTGACATGGCACTCCTTTGCGTCCGGTCCGGCTGAACATCTCTACAGTGACATGTCTGCGCGAAATGCGCAACTTGTTGCACGATCCACGCATAAGTGGGAAGATCAGGGTATCGACGATCTGCCCCACTCAACGAGGAGACCCTTGTGACCACAGACTCGACAATCACGCTCGACGGAGTCTCCGTCCCCCTGTCCCGGCTGGTGCTCGGCACGATGATGTTCGGCGACACGGTGGCCGAAGCGGACGCGCGCGAGGTGTTCGAGGCGGCCATCGCCGCGGGTATCACCGGCATCGACACCGCCAACGGCTATGCGAAGTCGACGACCGAGGGGCTCATCTCGCCGCTGGTGAAGAAGCACCGTGATCGGATCGTGTTGGCGACGAAGGCCGGAATGCCCCATGCCGATGCCGGCGAGCACTCGCCGCTGTCGGCGAAGGGTCTGCGTGCGAGCGTCGAAGGCTCGCTGCGTCGTCTCGACGTCGACTCGATCGATCTCTTCTATCTCCACCAGCCCGACCGGGCGGCTGCCCTCGACGAGACGCTCGAGACCGTCGCCGCCCTGCGTGCCGAAGGCAAGATCGCCGCCCTGGGCATCTCGAACTTCTCCGCGTGGCAGGCCGTCGATGTCATCGCCGCGGCCGAGCGTGCCGGCGCCCCGCGACCGATGGTGGCGCAGAACGTCTACAGCGTGCTGGCTCGTCGGATCGAAGATGAATGGCTCGAATGCGGACAGGCTCACGGCATCGTGACGATGGCGTACAACCCGTTGGCCGGCGGACTGCTCGCCCGCCGTCCCTCGACCGACGGCACCGGCGATCGATTCTCCGGCTCCGTGCTCGCAGAGATGTACTCGCAGCGCTACCTCTCCGACTCCGTCCTCACTGCGGTCGAGGCCTTCGCGGCCGTGGCTGATGGCGCCGGGATCCCGCAGGCCGAGCTCGCGCTGCGCTGGGTCGCCGAGGCGCCGGGCGTCTCTGCCCTCCTGCTCGGAGCGAGCCGCGTTGCCCAGCTCGAAGCGAATATCGCGGCCATCGCGAAGGGTCCGCTGCCGGCCGATGTGCTCACCGCCGTCGACGAGGCGACCGCCGCGGTGCGCGGCTCCCAACCGAAGTACAACCGCTGAACCATCTCTGTCTCGATTCGACCAATCCTGTGAAAGGACCACCATGACCTCTCTCAACGGCATCCTCGCCGCCATCGCCACGCCCTTCGACGAGGAGGAGCGCATCGTCGAGGCGGCCCTGCGCGCACACGTGAACCGACAGCTCGACGCAGGCATCCACGGCATCTTCGCACTCGGCACCAACGGTGAGTTCTACGCCCAGACCGCAGCCGAACGCGCCGAGGCGGCCCGCATCGTCATCGACGAGGTGTCCGGTGCCGTCCCCGTCGTCATCGGCGCCGGTGCCGCGACGACGAGGGAGACCATCGCGATCGCATCCGATGCGGCTGCGGCAGGAGCCGATGCGCTGTCGATCATCACCCCGTACTTCGCTGCCGCCTCGCAGGTCGAGATCGAGAACCACTTCCGGGCTGTGGCCGATTCCGTCGACGTCCCGGTCATCGTCTACAACATCCCCGCGCGAACCGGCAACGCCGTGGCCCCGGCGACGCTCGAGAAGCTCGCAGAGGTGGAGAACATCACCGCAGTGAAGGATTCGAGCGGGAACTTCGACACGATCCTGCAGTACCTCGAGCGCACCGATCGCGAGTCCTTCGACGTCATCTCCGGCAATGACTCGCTCATTCTGTGGACCCTGCTCGCCGGCGGGGCGGGAGGGATCAGCGGGATTGCGAACATCTACCCGCAGACGATGGCGTCGATCTTCGACCTGTTCGCCGCCGGCGACACGGCGGCTGCGCGCACCGCGCAGGACAGCATCCGCCCGATCCGCAACTGCCTGGCCCTCGGCAACCCGAACACAGTGGTCAAAGCGGCCGCGAACGAGCGCGGATTCGGACTCGGCCCGGCCCGGGCGCCCTTCAACGCGCTCTCGGCGGAGGCGAAGAAGCAGGTCGCCGCGACGGTCGCCGCCGATGTGGAGCGCGGCCTGGCCTGAGGCGAGGTGGCCCGAGACGATCTGGCCGGATCTGTCTGACCTGATCCGACCGGTTCGTGGCGATTGCAATCGCCGGAATCCTTCACTCGGCAAGTTGTGGCGATTATAATCGCCACGATGGGTCAGATCGGCCCGAGTGGCGATTATGGTCGCCAGCATGACGGACACAGACGCCGAGTTCACACGCTATCTGCGCCTCGGCGGATTCCCCGGAGTGCACATGCTGCCCCTCGACGAAGCCGACGCCCGCTCGATGATCATGGACATCTACAGATCCACACTCGTGCGGGATGTGTTGGCGCGGAATCGGATCCGAGACGCCGATATGTTCGAACGCGTCGCCGCGTTCGCAATCGACAATGTCGGCAATCCGTTCTCCGCTCGACGTGTCGCTGACTTCATGAAGTCTCAGCGCCGGTCGATCGGCCATGAGACCGTGCTCAACTATCTGACGGCACTGTCCGAAGCCTTCGTGATCGCACGAGTGCCCCGGTTCGATCTGCACGGCAAGGCCGTCCTCGCGACAGATGAGAAGCATTTCGTCGGTGATCACGGCATCGTCAATGCCCTGTTCGGCTACTCGGACCAGCGTCTTTCGGGAGTGCTGGAGAACATCGTGTGGATGGAGCTGCGGCGACGCGGCTACGAGGTCACCATCGGTCGGGTCGGAACAGCCGAGGTCGATTTTGTGGCTCAGCGTGCCGACGAGGTCGTCTACATCCAGGTGGCCACGACGATCGCGACCGAGGAGACCAGGCGCCGAGAACATCGGTCGCTCGAAGCGATTGCGGACAACCATCCGAAATACCTTCTGACACTCGACCCACTTGTCGGAGGAAACGCGAACGGAATCCAACACCGCAGGATCCCCGAGTTCCTGCTCTCCGATGAGGTCTGAATCATCTCCGGGACGCACCGGAGCTGATAGCCGAGCCGGCGGAGGCGAACTGAGCTGATCGACGAGTCGGTCAGGACACAGGGAAGCGGGGCTCTTCGCCTTGCAGCACGCGGACGACGTCCTCGACTGCCCAGGTTCCCATGTTCGCGTTGGCAACATCGGAATAGGCGCCGATGTGCGGGGTGGCGATGAGGTTCGGTACGGCGAGCAGCGGGTCGTCCGATGCCGGCGGCTCGGTCGCGAAGGCGTCGAGCGCGGCGAAGGAGAGGCGGCCCGATTCGAGCGCCGCGGCCAGTGCGGCCTCGTCGACGAGGCCGCCGCGGGCGGCATTGATCAGCCCCGCACCGTCGGGCATTGTGGCGAGGAGTTCGGCCGATAGCAGCGGCTCCTCTCCACCGGGGAGGTGGAGGGTGAGGAAATCGGACCCGGCGACCACCTCGGCGAGGGTCTGGGGCGTGGCCCCTGCCTCGGTGATCGCCTCGTCGGGGACGAATGGGTCGTACGCGGCGATACTCAGGCCGAACCCTGACGCGCGCTTGGCGACCTCCCGACCGATGCGACCGAAGCCGAGGATGCCGAGGCGCTTGCCGCTCAGCTGTGAACCGAAGAACACGCCCCACTCACCGCCACGCAGCGAATCCTCGGCCGCTCGGATCCGGCGGGCGCCCATGAGGAGGAGCCCGAGGGTGAGGTCGGCGACGGATTCGGCATTCGCTCCGGGGGTGTTGACGACCCGAACCCCAGCGGAAGCAGCGGCGACCAGATCGATGTTGTCGACTCCGGCACCATGCTTGGCCACGACCTTGAGGCCGGGACAGGCGGCGAGCACCTCGGCGTCGATCCGATCGAGACCGACGAGGACCGCCTCGGCGTCGGAGATCGCCTCGATGAGGTCCTGGCCATTTTTGGGATGGTTTTCGGTTCGGTCGATGATGTCGAGACCGAGCTCAGCTGCGCGAGCGCGCGGGGTGCTCGAATATTTGCCGAAGGACGGGGTGAGGACGGTGAGGCGCATCAGGCTCCGATCTCGATTCCGAAGGTCTTGAACACGGTGTAGATGCCCAGCAGGCCGATCGCCAGGGAGGCGAAGACGAGCATCACCGTGAAGAAGTGGTTGGACTTGAACTCGGCCGGCACCTCTCGGGAGCGAAGGTACCAGACGGCGATGACGACGGCGACGAGGAAGATGCCGCTGGCCACCCCGCCGATCTGGACCATGATCACCGGGGACTGGATGATGAGGTAGCTCAACGCCCAGATGATCGGGAAGATCACGGTGAGCACACGGATGATGCGAGTTCGGGTGCGCATGTTCTCCCAGTCGAAGACGCCGAGGATGGACACGGTGTTCGTCCACAGGCGGGGAACGCTCGCGGTCGAGGCGATGAAGGTCGAGAAGAGGACGGCGAAGGCGCCGATGAGGAAGATCCAGTGTCCGGCCTCGCCCATCGTCGAGGAGTACATCGACGACAGGGTGGTGATCATGTCGTTGCCCTCGGGAACGAGGTTCTGTGGATGGAGGATGGCCGCGCCGATGACGTAGAAGGACATCGTGCACACGGTCGAGACGATCCAGGACACGAGCACATCGGTGCGCATGACCGAGATCCAGCCGCGGGCGCGGCGGGCACGTTCCGCGGTGCCGTCGTTCGGGCCGGTGTAGCGGGCGTAGCCTTTCTCCAGGCACCAGTAGGTGTAGGTCGTCATCTCGTCGGCGCCGACTCCGGTGATGCCGAACATCGCCACCGCGAAGCCGAGCGTGCCGGCCGGAACGGCGAAGGTGAGTCCGCTCATGACGTCCGCCGAAGTATAGGCGAAGTCGGTGAAGGGCAGCGAGATCGCCAGCCCGACAGTGGAGACGGTGAAGATGATGACCGCGCCGACGGAGAACTTCTCGACGATGCTGTAGCGGTTCGTCACGAGCAGGGCGATGACGACCGCGAGCGACACGACGGTCCAGAACACGAGCGACGGGGTGGACAGCGGTTCGCCGAAGACGGGCACCATGATGCTCAGCGCCGCGACGGCACCGCCGATGATGCCGCCTCGCTGGAGGACCTTCGCGAAGTCCATGAGGATCCACAGCAGGTTGATCCACCCGGCCCGGCCGATGAGGCGGGGGCCGACGTGGCCGTAGCCTTCGAGCGCGGGCTTGCCGGCCAGGATCGTCCACTGGGCGAGTTCGAGCTGGACCCAGACCTTGACCGCGGTGGAGATGATGACGAGCCAGAGCAGGACGAATCCGGCCTTGGCACCGAGCGCAGTCGTCGTGATGAGCTCTCCGGAGCCGATGACCGCTGCCGAGATGACGAGACCGGGGCCGAGGTACTTGAGTTTGCCCGCAAAGGTCGTGGGCGGTTCGAGCACGTCCTTGGGGTCGAGATGGTAGGGGTCGACAGCGGTGACGGCGCCCGTGCGGTCGTCCCGGTCGATGTTCTGCGCGGTCGTACTCGGCTTCCTTGCACGAAGGTGGATCTGTTCAGTGATCGTGCCTGCGGCCCGGGGCACATCGGTGCGCGACGGCCCCGTTGGCGCGGCTCCTGCAAGTGTGCCACCGAATGCGTGATATGCGCAACACGTGTGCATGAAATGCGCAGATCTAAGGAGTCTGGCGACGATTTAATGCTCGTTGTGAGCGAGACACGGCGAAGGCCGCCGGTCGACAGCACTGAGTGCTGCCGACCGGCGGCCGTTGGGGGAGCGGAACCACCCTGCCGAGGTCAGCTGCCCGGTTAGGTCAGCGCCGCCTCGGTGAGGGTGGGGCTCACTTGCGCTCGAGTTCCTCGAGGCTGGGGTAGATCGTCTCCGTCGGGGCGACTCCGTGCTTGCGGATGAGCGCGTAGTAGAGGACGAAGGTGACGATGATGCCCACGAGCCACGAGATGTCCGCTCCGCCGAGCTTCGCGACGAGTGGGCCGGTGTAGAAGGACTGGGCGAGGAAGGGAATCTGCACGACGACGCCGATCCCGTAGGCGGCCAGCGCACGCCAGTTCCAATTGCCGTAGCGACCGTGCCGGTCGTAGAAGGCGGGGATGTCGAAGCGGTCCTTCGAGATGAGGTAGTAGTCAGTGAGGTTGATGACGCTCCACGGGGTGAAGACCATGAGCAGGGCGAGGACGAAGTTCTTGAAGTTCGCGAGGAAGTCCGCCGAGGCCAGCAGGGCCACGAGCACGGTGAGAGTGACGATGCCGATGACGAAGACCGCGCGGGTCCAGCGGCGGATGGTCGCCTTGTTGCTGAACGAGGTGAGGATCGTCAGTGTGCACATGAACGCGCCGTAGGCGTTGAGGGTGTTGACCGTGAGCTTGCCCAGCAGGATGACGATGAAGATGAGCAGGGCGAACACGCCCCCGCCGACGATGTCGCCGACATAGGCGACCTGGTTCTCGACGAATTCGTTGCCGGACTCGGTCATGGCGGCCGCACCGATGAGCGCGCCCAGGGTCATCGACCACTGCGAACCGATGACCGATCCGCCGAAGGTGAACCAGAAGGTCTTCGACGACGGGGTCGAGCGCGGGAGGTACCGCGAATAGTCGGCGACATACGGTCCGTAGGTCAGCTGCCAGCCCACGGACAGGGCGATGGCGGAGAGGAAGGCGGGGAAGGCGAACGACGAACCCGAGATCAGTCCGGGGACGTCGACCTGTGTGAGCACGCAGTACGTGATGAAGAGGAACCCGAGCAGGCCCGTCACCGAGGAGATCCGACCGAGCACGTGGATGTACTTGTATCCCAGCAGGGCCACGAGCGCCGTGAGTGCACCGAAGATGACGATGCCGACCCATGGGGTCTGAACGCCGATGATAAGGTTGACGGCCTGGCCGGACAGCACCGCGCCGGTCGAGGCGAAGCCGATGTACATGAGCACGACGAGCACGAGCGGGATGATCGCGCCGATGATTCCGAACTGCGCACGCGAGGAGATCATCTGCGGCAGACCCAGCTGCGGACCCTGCGCCGAGTGCAGTGCCATGACGATGCCGCCGATGATGTTGCCGATGAGCAAGCCGATGATGGCCCACAGTGCATCGGCGCCGAAGACGACGGCCAGCGCTCCGTCGACGATGGCGGTGATCTGAGTGTTGGCACCGAACCACAGTGTGAACTGGGAACGCGGCGTTCCGTGACGCTCGGCGTCAGGTACCATCTCGATGGACCGCTTCTCGACCCCCGAATTGGTCGTACTCGCCATGTTTCTCTCCTTTGAACTGATGGACCTGGTTCAGTGTGGCACCGCCGGTTCGCATCCCACGAGATCCGAGTCACAGGTTTCGTCCGAGATATCGGAAAATCTCGCCGAGGCGGCCCTCGCCTCCCGTGGGATCGACGAGTTCCGGACGATGCGTGCGGGTTTTCGCCTCCAAGTTCCGCACAGATCGACCGGAACTCGGACGACGTGCACTCAAGCGACGTGCACTGAAGCGACGTGCACTCAAGCGACGTGCCGATCGTAGACCTGGACAAATTTCGGCGCTGTTTCGCGCCCGGCCTCCCGGACACCGGCGCCTAAGTTCCGTGCCGGCAGCTACTTCGCCAGGGAGCGCGCGATGATCGTGCGTTGGATCTCCGAGGAGCCTTCATAGATCCGGTAGATCCGGGCATCGCGAACATAGCGCTCCAGGGGGAAGTCACGGGTGAAGCCGTAACCGCCGTGGATCTGCAGGGCCTCGTCGGCGATGAAGGCGGCCGCCTCGGAGGCAGCGAGCTTCGCAGTCGCCGAGGACCGGGTGAAGTCGACCCCGGCATCGCGCTGTTCGGCGGCGTCCATCGTCAGCAGCCAAGCCGAGCGGTACTTCGTGTACATGTCCGCGAGCTTGAACGCGATGCCCTGGAGGCGGCCCAGCGGCTTCCCGCTGATCCTGCGCTCGCCCGCCCATTCCACGGCGGCGTCGAGTGCTGCCTTGCCGATTCCCAGACTCATCGAGGCGACCTCGATGCGTCCGCGGTCGAGCACCCGCATGGCCGTGGTGAAGCCTTCGCCTGCGTTCCCGAGGAGGGCATCCTCGGGGACGACGGTGTCGATGACGAACTCATAGACCGGGCTGCCGCGCAGACCCATCGTCTTCTCCGGGGGATTGAAATCCAACCCCGCCGAGGCGGCCGCGGTGTCGACGATGAATGCGCTGATTCCCTTGTGGCCGGCATCGACGTCGGTCTTCGCGTAGACGATGATGAAGTCCGCGAAACCGGCGTTCGTGATGAAGCATTTCGTGCCCTTGATGTGCCAGCCGCCGTCGACGCGCGTGGCCTTCGTCGACATCTCCGCCGGGTTCGACCCGGCGCCGGGTTCGGTGAGACCGAAGGAACCGATGACCTCGCCGGCGGCGGCCCGCGGCAGCCACGCTTCGCGCTGCGCGTCGGTGCCGCCGAGCAGGATCGAATCGGTGGCGAGGAACTGCGCGGTGACGATCGACGCCGTCGAGGCGCACGCCTCGGTGATGGCGGCGACCATCTGGCTCATCGCCACCGATCCGACTCCGGGCCCGCCGAACTTCTCGGGCAGATTGAGCCCCATGACCCCCACCTCGGCGAGGGTCTTCAGCGTTTCGTCGGAGACACGCTCGTTCGCATCGGCGGCCGCGGCATGAGGGGCGAGGACGTCCGTGCTGATCTGGGCGACGGCGTCGACGAATTCCTGTTCATCGGCGGTGATGTCGAAGGCCATGAGAGTGCTCCTTGATGGTGTCGTGGATGTGGTCTGAAGCTGAAGGGATCGCCGAGGGTGGGCCGGTCGTGGGGTGAGGAGGACGCGCTCGCCGAGGCAGGGCCGGTCGTGGGATGGGCCGATTCCCTCTGCCCGGGGCTCAGCTGGTCGGTTCCGTCAGGTCCGCCGTTTCCGCCTCGGCGAAGTCGGCATTGTGCTCGCCGAGGTGAGGTGCCGGAAGCGTCGACGCTGGGCGGGTGCCGTCGACGAGGAGCGGATGGCCGAGATAGGCGTGACCGGTGCGCGGATCGGCGGCAGTGAGTCCGCGACCATTGCCGATGGGGCCGGTGACCGCCTCGGCGAAATCGAGGACGGGGGAGTTCGGGACTCCGGCGGCATCGAAGATCTCACACAGCTCGGTCACGGTGCGCCCGCTGGTGAACTCTTCGATCTCGATGCGCAGAGCCTCGTCGTTGTCCGATCGATGGCCGTCGGTGGCGAAGCGCGGGTCGGCGGCGAGCTCCGGCTTGCCGAGCGTGGCGGCGAGAGTGCCGAAGAGGCGGTCGTTGGCCACGGCGATGACGACGAGTCCGTCGGCGGCGCGGTAGGTGTCGAAGGGGGCGGAGACGGGGTGGCGGTTGCCGACCCGCGACGGAGAGGAGCCAGCTGAGTGGAGGGAAGCATTCGTCGGCTGCATGGCGAGCATGACATCGAGCATCGGAATGTCGATGTGGGCTCCCTCGCCGGTGGTCTGACGGTGGAAGAGCGCCGAGGAGATGCCGAAGGCCGCGAAGACTCCGGCGGAGACGTCGGCGATCGATTCGCCGACTCGGGTGGGAGAACCCTCGGCGAAGCCGGTCGAGGCCATGAGTCCGCTCAGCGCCTGGATGACCGTGTCATAGGCAGGTCGTCCCGCCTGACTGCCGGCCTGGCCGAAGCCGGAGATCGAGGCATAGACGAGATCGGGTCTGACGGCCTTGAGGTCCTCGTAGGACAGGCCGAGCTTCGCGGCGACGCCGGGGCGGAAGTTCTCGACGACGACGTCGCATTCGGCGATGAGTTCGAGCAGTCGTGCGTGGTCGTCGGGGTCCTTGAGGTCGGCCTCGATCGAGCGCTTTCCGCGGTTGAGGCCGGTGAAGTAGGTCGACCCGAATTCGGTGAAGGGTCCGAGATGTCGGGAATCGTCGCCGTGGCCGGGCATTTCGATCTTGATGACTTCGGCGCCCTGATCGGCGAGCATCGCCGTGGCGTAGGGACCGGCGAGGACACGGGAGAAATCGGCGACCCGGACACCGGTCAGCAGCTGCTTCGTTGCGTTCATGATTCTCATCCTCGGCGGTGACCAGGGCGAAGACAACGGGGCTGATGAGGATTTCGTCCGAAGTGTCGGATGGATTCGTCCAGGGATTTTTCCCTCCCCCTCTCATCGGCAGGGGGAAGTGCCATGATGATGGGTATGGCTGGCACTGCGAAGATGAATGAACTCGGAAACTTCCTCAAGACCTGTCGCGGGGAGATCTCTCCGGGGGAGGCTGGATTGGCCGGAGGGGTCGGACACCGTCGCGTCGCGGGGCTTCGACGCGAGGAAGTCGCCCAGCTCGCCTCGATCAGCACCGACTACTACACGCGGATCGAGCAGGGAAGGATCAGAGCCTCAGCTCCCGTCCTCGGCGTATTGGCCGACGTGCTCAAGATGGATGAGGACCAGCGGAGCTACCTCTTCAGCCTCGCCGACAAGCCCGCGACCAGATCGCCTCGGCGAGGCGCTCAGAAGGTCGTGCCCCAGCTGCAGCGTGTACTCGAGGACCTGACAACGACTCCGGCGATCGTCATGGGCAGGCGCATGGACATCCTCGCGTGGAACGACCTCGCCGCGGCGATGATGATCGACTTCGGGGCGATCCCTGCGGCCCAGCGCAACTACGTCCGGATTCTCTTCACCCACCCGACGATGAGGTCGCTCTACGCCGACTGGGACACGGCAGCGCAGACCGCGGTTGCGCAGCTGCGCATGGAGGCCGCGAAATACCCTGACGATCCGAAGCTGACGTCTCTTGTCGGCGAGCTCTCCGTTCAGGATCACCTATTCGCCGAATGGTGGGCCGGGCGCACGGTGAAGAGCCTGACAACGGGTACGAAGACGCTTCGCCATCCGACCGCGGGCGAACTCGTCCTCGACTGGGACACGCTCGTCGAGGCCCATGACTCCGAACAGTCGCTCGTCGTCTGGACTGCTGCCGCGGACAGTCCCACCGGAGAAGCTCTGCGTTTCCTTGCCGCATGGTCGACCGAGCGGCAAGAGTCCGCCGGCGTCCCTGCTGAGGGGGATAAAGGCATCCCAGGATGATTTCTGCCTCTGGTGCTTCAGCTCAACGGAGACGAGGATGGATTCCGAAAGAACCCATCGGCACGAGGAGAAGAGATCATGACCGACCCGCAATTCGACCAGATGTTCCCCACCGGAGAGGCCAACGACGCCTTCGCGCAGTACTTCATCGGCCAGAGCTACCTCGCCCCGCTCGCCGGCGGCAGCGTTCCGGTGAGCAATGTGACCTTCGAACCGGCCTGCCGCAACAACTGGCACATCCATCATGGGAAGAACGGCGGCGGCGACCAGATCCTCATGTGCACCGCCGGAACAGGCTGGTACCAGGCCGAAGGCGAAGCTCCGGTGCGCATGGAGCCGGGCACCACTGTCCGCGTGCCCGCCGGGACGAAGCACTGGCACGGAGCCGCAGCGGACTCCTGGTTCAGCCACCTCGCGTTCATCACCCCCGGTGACGACGTCAGCAACGAATGGCTCGAACCGGTCGACGACGACACCTACAACACGATCAACGGAAAGTGAGATCAGGGATGACGATCTTCACTGACACACTGACACTGTCCAACGAGGTGACCATCCCTCAGCTCGGGCTGGGCACCTGGTTCATCGAGGACGACAAAGCCGCTCAGGCCGTGCGAGATGCGATCGAGATCGGCTACCGCAATATCGACACCGCTCAGGCGTACGGAAACGAACGCGGTGTCGGCGAAGGGGTCCGCACCAGCGGCGTCCCTCGCGAGGACCTGTTCGTCTCGACGAAACTCGCCGCAGAGATCAAGGACTATGACACGGCGGTCGCTGCGATCGACGAGTCGCTGAACACGATGGGCCTCGACTACCTCGATCTCATGCTCATCCACGCCCCGCAGCCGTGGGACGATTTCCGCGGCGGTGACTATGGCGAGGGCAACCGACAGGCCTGGAAGGCACTCGAAGAGGCCTACCAGTCGGGCAGGCTGCGGGCGATCGGCGTCTCGAACTTCCTCGAAGGCGACCTGGCCGCAATCACCGAGAGCGCCACAGTGACTCCTCACGTCAATCAGGTTCTTGCTCACATCGGCAACACGCCTGCGGACCTCATCGCCCATTGCCAGAGCAAGGGCATCCTCGTCGAGGCCTATTCTCCGATCGCCCACGGAAAGATGCTCGAGAACCGCGACGTCGCCGCCGTGGCCGAAAAGTACGGAGTGAGCGTTCCGCAGCTGTGCATCCGCTACACCCTGCAGCTGGGGGCAGTCTCTCTGCCGAAGACTGCGAATCCCGATCACATGCGAACGAATGCAGACGTCGACTTCGTCATCTCCGACGACGACATGAGCACACTGCGCGGTCTCGAGCAGAGCGACTACGGCGAGTTCGCCGCCTTCCCCGTCTACAGCGGCAAGTGACCGGACAGCATGCGCACACCATGACAGAGAACTCAGAGAACGGAGGATCCGGGATGAGCGAGAGCACGGAAGAGTCGGCAACAGGGTGGACCGGAGGACAGCGAGCATTCGGGGACTTCGCCCCGGGCCTGGTCCACTACACGGACCGAGTCCTCTTCGACGAGGTCTGGGAACGCGAAGGCCTGAGCAAACGCGATCGCAGCATGATCACCGTCGCAGCCCTCGTGGCGACCGGGAAGATGGAGCAGCTGGCCTTCCACCTCGACTTCGCTCGGCAGAACGGATGCACCGAGGATGAGCTCAAGGAAGCGATCACTCAGTTGGCCTTCTACGCCGGCTGGCCCAACGGGATGGGAGCGATGTCGGTCGCGAAGCAGGTCTTCACCGACGATTGAGGAGGAAAACCATGAACGAATGGTCAACAGAGATCAGTGAGGCGATCGGAGACAACGACGATTTCCACATAGCCGTCTACCACGCCGACGGACACACGACCGGAACCCTGACCTGGATCTGGTCGGTCGTCGTCGACGGCCGGGTCTTCGTCCGTGCCTACAACGGCACCGACGGCAAGTGGTACCGGTCGGCGCTGGAGCAGCGGTTCGGCAGGATCAGCGCGGCCGGACAGGAGTACGAGGTCGAATTCGAGCCGATCGACGATGCCGAGCTGGGCGCCCGCATCGACTCCGCCTACGAGGCGAAGTACGCGGGCAGCCCCTACCTTCCCCCGATGGTGGCCGCCGGCCCGAAGGCGGCGACGGTCGAGGTCGCTCCGCGCGATTGATGCCCCGCCCAGCGGATAGGTGCCGGCTTCTGGATGGTGATTGCGGCGGACCGCTGATCGTGGCCCGCCGCAGGAGAGTGAGAGTTCCGGACGATCCGTGCGGGAAATGGGTGTCTGTTCCCGCACGGATCGTCCGGAACTCGGGGCTGGCGGGTCGGATCGTCTGGTGAAGAACTCAGGCGACGCGTTCGAAGACGGCGGCCATGCCCTGGCCCCCGCCGATGCACATGGTCTCGAGGCCGTAGCGCGATTCGCGGCGATCCATCTCGCGCAGCAGGGTGGCGAGGATGCGCCCACCGGTCGCGCCGACCGGGTGGCCCAGTGAGATGCCCGAGCCGTTGACGTTGAGACGCTCGGCGAAGTCGGACTCCGTGAGCTTCCACTCGGTCGTGCAGGCGAGCACCTGCGCCGCGAATGCCTCGTTGAGTTCGATGAGGTCGATATCGCCGAGTTCGAGCCCGGCCCGTTCCAGGGCCTTGGCCGTCGCGGGCACCGGACCGATGCCCATCGTCTTCGGCGGCACTCCAGCCACGGCCCAGCTGCGCATACGGGCGAAGACCCGCAGGCCCAGCTCGGCGGCCTTGGCGGCGGTGGTGACGATGCACAGCGCGGCGCCGTCGTTCTGGCCCGAGGCATTGCCGGCCGTCACCGTGGCCTCAGCGTCGGACTTCCCGAGCATCGGCTTGAGCTTTGCGAGCTTGTCCACCGTCGATCCGGGACGGATGTGCTCATCGGTCGTGATGACCTGTTCGGGGGTCTTCCTGGTGGCCGGCAGCGTGATCGGCACGATCTCGTCGGCGAACCTCCCCTCTTCCGTCGCCGTGGCGGCCCGACGGTGCGATTCCACCGCGTAGGCGTCCTGGTCCTCCCGTGAGATCTTGTACTCCCGACGCAGGTTCTCTGCGGTTTCGATCATTCCGCCGGGCACAGGGTAGTCTTCGCCGCCGGCGGTGAGGCGGCCGCGGACGAGACCGTCCTTGAGCTCGATGTTGCCGCCCTTGACACCCCAGCGGATCTCCTCGTTGAAGAACGGTGCACGGCTCATCGACTCGACGCCGCCGGCGACGACGAGGTCGGCGAAGCCGGCCGAGATCATCGCGTGGGCATCGGCGATCGCCTGCAGGCCGGAGCCGCAGCGGCGGTCGACCTGGCGGCCGGGAACGGTGATCGGCAGTCCCGCATTGAGGGCGACGACGCGGCCGATCGCCGGAGTCTCCATGTGCGGATAGCAGTTGCCGAGGACGACATCCTCAATGGTCTCTCCCGGCAGGTCGGTCTTCTCCAGCAGTGCTGTCAGGACCTGTCGGCCGAGCTCCTCATGCGGAACGTTCTTGAACTGTCCGCCGAATCCGCCCACAGGGGAGCGGAGAGGTTCGCAGATGACGATGTCTTCGGACACAGAGTCTCCCTTTGAGTTGCTGTCGAGCCGTCCGACTGCGGCAGCCGCGGCACCGACACAATCGGCATCACTGCCGATCCTGATATCAATACGTTCTGATTTATGAACATATCCGAATGGATTGAGGCTGACAAGGGGCGTCTCAATGAATGGTCGGCCGGCCCTGCGGCGCGGAGGCCCTTGAGCGCGATCGTTTCGGCGCGAACGACGGGTTCAGCGTGGCTCAGCCGGCGAATTTGAGGACTCGGCCGGCGATGCGCCTGGCTCAGCGGACGGTCGGCAGGACCGCCTCGGCGACATCGAGGACCGTGTTCAGGGCTGCGTCCTGCTGGTCGAGGCGGTACGCGAGGTGCAGCTGGGTGGCCTCATTCGGCAGGTCGAGCGGCACTGCGGAGACCCGCGAATCGTAGCCGGCGGCGACGGAGTCGAACGTGATCGTCACGCCCATCCCGGCAGCCACAAGCGCGGAGATCGACTGCGAGTCGGGGGCCTCCTGCACCGTGTGCGGGCTGAATCCGGCATCGAGGCACAGGCGCATGGCGGTTTCGCGCAGGTTCGAATTCGGCCGCGCGGGCAGGAGCACGAAGGGTTCGTCGGCGAGCTCTGCGACGGTGATCTTCTTCCGACCCGCCAGGCGGTGGGTGCTCGGCATCGCGACGCATGGGCGCTCGATGGCCACGGGGCGGCCGGCGATGAGCGGGGGCCGCCGGCGCCAGCGAACCAGGGCGAGGTCGAGAGTGCCGTCCATGATCCTCTCGAGGCCTTCGTCGGCATAGACCGTCGACTCGAGGTGGAAGGTGATGCCCGGATTGCGATCGTGTGAGGCCGCCACGAGGGTGGCGGCGAGGTCGCGGGACGAGGGGTGTGAATAGCCGAAGCGAACGCGTCCGACCTCACCGCTGGAGGAGCGGTGGACGGATTCGATGGCGGCCTGCTGGGTGGCGAGCATGTGCTTGGCCGGTTCGAGCAGCGCCTCACCGGCGGGGGAGAGGCTGACCGAGCGGGTCGTGCGTTGGAACAGTGAGGCGCCGAGCTCGGTCTCCAGGGAGCGGATGGTGCGGCTCAGCGGAGGCTGAGCCATGCCGAGGCGTTCGGCGGCGCGGCCGAAGTGGAGTTCCTCGGCGACGGCGACGAAGGCTCGGATCTGCTGCAGCTCCACAATGGTCTCCTGTATCAGGCGGTCCGGGCGAATGTCTTAATTATTGCATGATTAGGCAATAATCACAGAGTTGTTTTGCGGATTTCGGTAATTGCTATAGCCTGCGAACCATGGACAGTGACACAGTCGTCAGTTTGCCCGAGGCCATCGAACGCTTCGTCGAGAACGGAGCCACGGTGGCGCTCGAAGGGTTCTCCCACCTTATCCCGTTCGCCGCCGGACACGAGATCATCCGGCAGGGAATCTCCGGACTCACCTTCTGCCGGCTCACCCCCGATCTGCTCAGCGACATGATGATCGCCGCCGACTGCGTCGATCGCCTCGTCTGCTCGTTCTTCGCCTCCGGTTCGGCGGGCAGCCTCTACGAGGTGCGTCGTCGCATCGAATCTGCCGACCCGCGGCCGCTCGCGGTCGACGAGCACTCACACCACGCGATGACGCTGCGCTATCACGCCGGAGCCGCTCGGCTGCCGTTCGCCCCGATCGCCTCCTTCGTCGGGTCCGACATTCCCGGCATCAACCCGGACATCCGCTCCGTCGTCGACCCGTACTCGGGCAGTAAGACGTACGTCGTGCCGCCGCTCAACCCCGATGTCACGATCATCCATGCCCAGCGCGCCGACCGGCACGGCAACGTCCAGATCTGGGGCATCACAGGCACTCAGCAGGAAGCCGTGTACGCGGCCGACCATGTCATCGTCACCGTCGAGGAGATCGTCGACGACAAGGTCGTCCGCTCCGATCCGAACCGCACCCTCATCCCCGCCCACGCCGTCGACGCGGTGTGCGAGGTGCGGACCGGGGCGCACCCGTCCTATGTGCAGGGCTCCTACGACCGTGACAATGCCTTCTACCGCGAATGGACCGCGATCTCGAAGGACCCGGTGAAGCTGCAGGAGTGGCTCGATGCCCATGTTCGCGGCACCCGCGACCACGCCGACTATCTCGACTCGATCGGTCACGATCGCCTCCGCGGTCTGCTCGTGGATCCGCGCCCCTCGGGCGCGGTCGATTACGGACGCCGTGCCCAACAAGGCACTGCCCAAGGCCCTGCCCAACAAGGCGCTGCCCAACTCGGCCGTGCCCGACTCGGCGAAGGGAGCCTGAAGTGAGCGCCGCCTCGGCGAAGGACTTCACCGAAACCGAACTCATCGTCTGCGCGGCCGCGAAGATGCTCGCCCGCAGCCGCACCGTCTTCGCCGGCGTCGGGCTGCCCACGCTGGCCGTCGACCTCGCCCACCGCACGGTCAATCCGACCATCCAGCTCATCTACGAATCCGGTGTCGCCGGCGCGCACCCCGAATCGATGGCCGAGGGCATCGCGGACTCCGTCGTCGTCTCCGGCGCCGAGGCGGTCGTGAACATGCATGCCCTCTTCGGGTACGTACTCCAGGGTGGGAACGTCGACGTCGGCTTCCTCGGCGCGGCGCAGGTGGACCGGTACGGTTCGCTCAACACCACCGTCATCGGCGACTGGGACTCTCCGACAGTGCGCCTGCCCGGGTCGGGCGGGGCCGCGGACATCATGGCGGGCGCCGGAGAGGTCTTCGTCGTCCTCCGCCGCCACGATCCGGCCGCTTTCCCCGCCGAACTCGACTTCGTCACCTCGGCCTCGCCGGTGCGCGCGGCGGAGCAGCCGGACTTCATCCAACCGCGTGGATTCGGCGTCTCCACCGTCATCACCCCGTTGGGGATCCTGCGGCGGCGGGAGCGGCTCGGCGAGCTCGAACTCACCGAGGTCCACCCGGGAGTGACCGTCGAGCAGGTGCAGGAGGCGACCGGCTGGGACCTCGCCGTCGCTGAGGATGTCACGCAGACGCAGGCGCCGACGGCCGAGGAGGTCCGGCTGCTCCGCGACGAGATCGACACGGTTCGCCTCTACCTGCGCTGAGGCTGGCACGGGGCACTGGCACCTGCCCGAGGACACCAGCGTCACGGCACTGTTCACGACGAATAGCACAGTTTTAAAAATGTGCTATTCGTCGTGAACAGTGCCGTGAGCATCTTCGGCTGATTGCCCCGTCGATAGCCTCCTGACCTCTTACACCTAGCAGACCGCGCAATGCGATGCGGCCCCGAGTCCATCAGGGGACTCGGGACCGCATGGTTATCGAGGCAGGGGCCTCATCGTCGTCGAGGCTGAAGCCTCAGGGAGTGACGGGGGCGCGCGCCGGTACAGGTTCGGAGCCCGCGCCTGTGGTGTCGGCGGCCGACACGGAATCACTGGTGCCGACCGCGTCCGCGGAGTCGGCGGCCGGAGCGGAGCCGGTCGCGCCAGGCACACCCTTCTCGTCGGCGTCGCGCTCGGCCTTCTCGGCGGCGCGGGCTGCGGCGAATTCCGCCTCGTCGGCGGCTTCGGCCTTCGAGCTCTCGCTCGCCGTCCAGCCGGTCTTGTTCAGCAGGATGAGCGTGCAGATGAGGGAGACGAGCGCATAGCCGGCGCTGAGGATCGCTACCGGAACGATGGATCCCGAGCTCGTGTACATCCACTGTGCGGCCGCGGCGGTGCCGCCGCCCACGGTCATCGAGCACAGCTGGTAGGCCAGCGAGATTCCCGTGTACCGGACTCGAGTGGGGAACGCCCGGGCGATGATGCCGCCGATGCCGGCGTAGAACAACGAGTGCGGTACGGTCGCGGCGGCCATGGCAGCCAGCGCGATGCCGGGATGACCGAGTTCGATCGCGAAGAACATGAGCGGCATGAGGACGAACTCCGGCACGATGATCCAGAAAATCGCCTTGCGCATGTCCTTGACGCGGTCGAGGATGATCGCGCCGAACGGTTGGACGATGAACTGCACGACGAGCGCGATGGTGACGATGCCGAGGAAGGTCGACGAGCTGTAGCCCCACGAATGGGTGGAGTCCGTCGCCCACGCGGTCGCGAATGTCGTCTTGAGGTAGGTGACCTGGATGAGCGGCAGCGCACCGGCGCCGAGGAGGATGAGCACCCAGTGCTTCTTGATCGCCTCGAGTGCGGGGACCTTGACGACAGCGTCCTTCTGCTTGACGACCTTCATGTTCTCCGGCTCTTCGAGCTTGAGGCGGATGACGAGACCGATGACGATGAGGAAGATCGAGGCGAGGAACGCGATCCTCCAGCCGAAGAGGAGGAACTGCGGGGTCGGCATGAGTGCGAGGACGAAGAACATGCCCGAGGAGATGAGGTTTCCTGCCGGTGATCCCTGCTGGGCGAAGGCCGAATACAGGACGCCCTTGCCCTTCGGGGCGTTCTCGCTGGCGATGAGTACGGAACCGCCCCATTCGCCGCCGACGGCGATGCCCTGGAGGATGCGCAGGCCGGTGAGGAGGATCGGAGCGGCGATGCCGATGGTCGCGTATCCGGGCAGCAGGCCGACGAGGAACGACGCCGCACCCATCATCACAAGGGTGACGACAAGTGTCTTCTTGCGTCCGTACTTGTCGCCGAAGTGGCCGAAGATGATGCCGCCGAGCGGACGTGCGAGGAAGCCCGCCCACATCGTGACGAAGGAGAGCAGTGTGCCGACGCCGGCGGGCAGGGTGTCGGGGAAGAAGACGTGCCCGAAGACCAACGCCGAGGCGGTGCCGTAGATGTAGAAGTCGTACCACTCGATGGTGGTTCCGATGAACGATGCGATGCCGGCTTTGCGGGCACGTTTCGCGGTGTTGACGGAGTCAGACATGCGATTCCTCTCAGGTGGAGCGTCATTGCGCCGACCGATGCCACGCGTTGCTGACGTGGTATAGGTGCTCGTTCACCGTAAGTTGCCCCGGAGGGCCGTGCAAACACTATTTGGTTATATCGCCATAACCTGTAGTGAAGCTGGAGCTGAATTCCCTGATGTTCTGCGGCCTACCGGCCCGTAGAGCGGGAGGGGAGAATTTTTGCTGATACCAGTCCCGATTGCGCGGGAAGTCATTGTTGCCAGGTGGGTATCAGAGTGCGAAATCGGGTTCGCCGAGGCGGCTGTGGACACTCGTGAGACGGGGCTCGGTTCCTCAGTCGGCGACCGGGTCGGCGAGTGATTCCGAGGCGATGACGAGGGCGAGGGCGAGGTCGCCGATGAGTGTGGACTGATCCTCCCGGCGAACGGTGATCCACGCCTGCGGAGCATTCGGACGAGTGCCGACGCGGGTGAAGGTCAGTCGCTCATCGCCGTGGTAGCTGCGGGCCACCGGTGAGGGGACGAGGGAGACGCCGAGTCCGTGAGCGACCATCTCGACGGCGGCCGACCAGCTGGCCGTCCGATGGTGGATCTGCGGTTCGAAGCCGTGTGTGCGGCAGATGCCCACGACGGTGTCGTGGTAGATCGGGGATGCGCTCTTGCGGAAGATGACGAACGGGGAGTCGACCGCCTCGGCGATGGTGGTGATCGGCGATCCCGCCGGAGCGCACAGCCAGAACGACTCCCGGGCCGCCGGAGTGCAGACGACGCCGGGGTGCTGGAGAGGCATGTGGCCGCAGGCGATGTCGATGTCGTGGCCGAGCAGCATGTCCGACTGCGCCGCCGAGGTGGCTTCCTCGGTGGTGACGAGGATGTCCGGATGCGTCGCGGAGAAGTCCGTGATCGTCTGCGGCAGGCCACGGTGGAGGAAGGTGGCCACGGTGCCGATCGAGATCGACGTCGGTGCCCCGGTGTTCACGGCCGCCGCGTACTCGTTGAATCGATGGGCTGCCCCGACGGCAGACTTCGCATAGGGCAGCAGCGCCTCTCCCGCCGCGGTCAGCTTCGTCACGGGACTGCGGTGGAACAGCGGTTTGCCGACGAAGTCCTCGAGCCTCTTGAGTTCGGCGCTCAACGCCGGCTGGGAGATGTTCACCGCGTCGGCGGCGAGCTGGAATTTGCCGTGCTCGGCCAGGGCGATGAAGTACTGGAGGCGCTTGAGACTCGGTTCTGCCATAACCGAAGATTATCAGGGATAAGAGAAATGTCTTTGTCAATTGCAGATTCTCGGGCATACCGTCGAAGAAAGCATCAAAGGAGATTATCTTGCGTGAGACAGTTCCGTCGCCCGAGACGACGATGACCCCCGTTCCGGACAGCCACGGCATCGACCGGTTCGCCGACGATCGGTCGCTGAAGGACCTGCTGCCGCTCTACCTCGACGAGAAGCTGCTCGCGCACCTGCGCCCCGTGTTCGAGGACCTCGGGCCCCGCCTCGGGGCAGAGCTCGACGACCTCGCCCACGATGCCGACAACAATCCTCCGGTTCTCAAGCACCGCACCCGCAGCGGTGCCGATCAGCAGTCGATCGAGATCCACCCGGCCTACCGTCGCCTGCAGGAAGTTGCCTTCGGTGAACTCGGTCTGGCCGCGATGAGCCACCGGCCCGGTGTCCTCGGCTGGGACGAACCGATCCCGCCGATCGTCAAGTACCTCCTCGTCTACCTGTTCACGCAGGCGGAATTCGGACTGCTGTGCCCGGTGAACATGACCGACTCGCTCACCCGCACCCTGCGCAAGTACGGATCCCCCGAACTCGTCGAGCGGTTCATCGGCGGATTGACGAGCACCGATGTCGACACTCTCACCCAGGGCGCGATGTTCATGACCGAACAGGACGCCGGCTCCGACGTCGGCCGGGCGACGACGACGGCCGTCGACAACGGCGACGGCACCTGGGCGCTGACCGGAGAGAAGTGGTTCTGCTCGAACGCCGACGCCGAACTCGCCATGGTCCTCGCCCGACCCGAAGGAGCCCAGCCGGGCATCAAGGGCATCGGACTCTTCCTCCTGCCCCGCACGCTCGAGGACGGGTCGCCGAACTCGATGCGCATCGTCCGTCTCAAGGACAAGCTCGGCACCAAGTCGATGCCCAGCGGCGAGATCAGCCTGCAGGGAGCGACGGCCTACCTCGTCGGCGACATCGGACGCGGATTCGTGCAGATGGCCGATATGGTCAATTCCTCCCGCCTGTCCAACGCCGTGCGCGCGGCCGGCCTCATGCGCCGGGCCTTCGGGGAGTCGAAGTTCATCTGCCGCAATCGCGAAGCCTTCGGCTCGACCCTGAGCAAGCTGCCCCTGCAGCGTCGCCAGCTCGCGAAGATCATGACGACCACGGAACAGGCGCTGTCGATCTCACTGCACACGGCCGCCGTCTTCGCCCGCGCCGATGCCGGGGATGCCGAAGCCGCCTCGGTGCTGCGCATCCTCACCCCGCTCATCAAGTTCCGTGCCACGCGCGACGCCCGCAAGGTCACCGCGGACGCGATGGAGATCCGCGGCGGCGTCGGCTACATCGAGGAGTACGGTGACGCCCGCGTCTTCCGCGACTCCCAGCTCGGATCGATCTGGGAGGGCACCTCGAACATCGTCGCCCTCGACGTCATCCGCGCAGCCCACCGGGCGGGGAAGCTGGGGCCCCTGTTCCTGCACGTGGAGACGCTCATCGCCGAGGCGGCCGACCTCCCGGCCGCGTTCCGCCGTCAGGTCCAATCGTTGAGCTCGACGCTGCTGCACGCGCTCGAAAACACGCCCGAAGGCGTTGAGCAGGCGCGGGTGCGGCAGCTCGCGACCGCGACCTACAACCTCGTGTGCGCGTCCATCATGGCCTCGGAAGGTGCGCGGATCGGTGAGCGCCGCGGCGACTGGTCGCGCATCGTCATCGCCGCCCTGGTGCTGCGCCACAAACTGATGCCGCAGAACCCGCTCGTCCCCGTCGTCGAAGACGACGCTGTCCTCGACGCCCTCATCGACGGTGTCGGCATGGGCCGGGACGACGCGTTCGCGGCCGTCGAGGACATCCTCGGCGAGGATGGCTCCGGTCAGTCCGACGAGGATGGGACTGCGCGTTCCGGAGGAAGCGGACAGTGAGCGCGGGAGCACTCGCCGGGATCACTGTCGTCGATCTCTCGCGCATCCTCGGTGGGCCCTACTGCACGCAGATCCTGGCCGATCACGGTGCCGAGGTCATCAAGGTCGAGCCGCCGGCCGGCGATGACACGCGCACCTGGGGGCCGCCGTTCGTCGCGCCCGAGGTGTCGAGCTACTTCGCCGGGATCAACCGGAACAAACGGATGATCACCCTCGATCTGCGCACCGTAGCGGGGCAGGAGGCGCTGCACGGGCTGCTGGCCGGCGCCGATGTGCTCGTCGAGAACTTCAAGACCGGGACCCTGGCGAAGTGGGGGCTCGATCCGGTGGCGGATATTCCGGACCGCTACCCGCACCTCGTGCACGCGTCGATCACCGGCTTCGGTGACGACGGTCCGCTGGGCGGGCGACCGGGATACGACGCGATCATCCAGGCGATGTCGGGGCTGATGTCGGTCAACGGCGATGCGTCGACCGGGCCGATGCGCATCGGCATGCCCGCCGTCGACATGGTCACCGGGCTCAACGCGGCCATCGGCGTGCTCATGGCGCTGCAGGAACGAGTGACCAGCGGGCGCGGTCAACGGGTCGAGACGACGCTGTACGACTGCGGGATCTCCGTCATGCACCCGCATCTGCCGAACTTCTTCGGCGGCGGAGCCGTGCCGAAGCTGTCGGGCAACGACCATCCGAACATCGCCCCGTATTCGGCGTTCGCGACCGGGGCCGGGCAGATATTCATCACCGCCGGAAACGACGGACAGTTCGCCCGGCTCGTCGACCACCTCGGTGCTGCCGAGCTCGCCGAGGACCCGCGGTTCGTCGACAATGCGGCCCGTCTGGGCAATAGAGACGCGCTGCGGACCGAGCTCGAAGCGCTGATGGTTTCTGCCTCGGCGGAGAAGCTGTCCGAGGAGCTCATGAGCATCGGCGTGCCCGCCGGTCCGATCCTCGACGCCGCCGAGGTGGTCGAGCACCCGCATACCGCGCACCGCGAGATGGTCGTGGAGATGAGCGACGGCTACCGCGGGGTGGCCTCGCCGATCAAGCTCGCCCGGACCCCGGCAAGCTACCGGATCTCGCCGGTGCAGCCGGTGGCGGACGTCTCTGCGGCTGCGGAGAGTCCGGCGGCTCTGTGATCCTGGGGCTCGAGGAACCGGGAGACCACGCAGCCGAGGAGGATTCCCCAGAACGCGGCATGGATGTTGAACGGGTCGAATCCGGCGATCGTGACGATGAAGGTCGTCAGTGAGCCGAAGGTGAATCGGGTTGCGAACGCGGAGACGAAAGCCTGGCGCAGAGCGCCCACCATCGCCAACCCGCCCAGCGCCAGGATGAACGCCTCGGGAGTCCCGAGCATGAAGCGAGTGACCAGCGGGGAGAATGCGGCTGCGAGGAAGCAGAGGAGAGAGTAGAAGAGAGCCGCCGTGTAGTGGCGCTCGCGCTCGCCCGAAGCGGTGAGCAGAACATTGGTCGGGCCTGTCAGGCATGCGGAGACGGCGCCGAAGCAGGCATTGAGCACCGAGAAGAGTCCCGAGACGACTGCCGAGGCGTTGACCGGAGTGCGGTGACCGGCTTGGGCGAGCACGGCCTCGCCCTGTCCGTTCTGCACGACGAGAACCGTCAGGGTCAGCGGAACCACGAGCTCGAGCAGTGCCGACCAGGTGAAGACCGGTGCCGTGAACACCGGGTGGGCGACGACGGGTCCCGCAGGCGCGAGATCGAGGTCACCGCCGACGGCGACGGCGAAGAAGCCGACGAGCAGAGCCCCGAGCACCGGCGGGATGACCCGCGCCAGTCCGGGCACCGCTGTGAGGAGGATGTAGGCGAGGACCATCGGCACGACGATGGCAGGCGCGGTCCGACTCGATGCGACGATGTCGGTGCCGAATTGGAGGAAGATCGCCGCGACCATCGCCATGACGATGGGCTGCGGAATGAGCGCCATCGTCCTCCGCACCAGACCGCTCATGCCCAGAGCCAGGGTGAGCACACCGGTGACGAAGAAGGCTCCGACCACCTCACCGAAACTCAGGTGCTGCAGGGAGGGGCCCAGCAGCACGGTCCCGGGAATCGACCATGCGAAACCCAGGGGGCGCCGGTAGATCAGTGACATGACCAGCGTGGCCGAGCCTGCCGACAGGAATATCCCGAAGACCCACGAAGCCAACTGCGCATTCGACAGGCCACCGGCCAACCCGACCGCCATCGTCACAGCGATCGGTCCCGTGATGCCGAAGATCAGTCCGACAACAGCATTGAGACAGTGATCGAGGCCGATATCGCGCCGAATATCCGCCCACCGAGGCATCGATTCGATGGGCCGTTCGAACAGCGGCTCCCTCCGCGACGCCGAGTCGGGTGCGGAGATGTCGGGGCGTTCGTGCATGGGGATTCTCCCGTCGGATTCGTCAGGCAGCGGCTCAGATCCAACGGGGCAGGGTCGGCAGGACGGGAAGCTCCGAGGCGGATTCGATCTCCCCGGGATGCCCCCACGCCAGCCACTGTACGAGGTCCTCACGATCGCCGGTGACGACCTGACCGTCCTCGCCGATCTCCCAGCGGTCGCCTTCGGTCGTTTCGATGATGAGGCCCGGGGCCGCCTCGGCGATCCGCAGTCTGCGGATGAGCGTCTCCAGGGCATCGAGCGCGGAGTCCGGGTCGGCTTCCTCGATGGTCCATGCAGTGCCCAGGGAATCATGGGCGATGACGATCTCACCGATCCGCTGGCCCACCACCTCGCCCGGGCTCAGGTGAAGCCCGCGATAGTCCACGGTCTCGTGGGCGGGCATTCGGCTCAGGTGTCCCGCCGCCGCGGTGAACGCCAGATGGCAGCGTCGGAAGCCGTTGCGGACATCCTCGACGGCATCGTCGTCGGCATCGGCCGCAGTCGGCAGTCCGAGGGCGGCTTCGATGAGGCGGGAGAGCTCGAATCCGCCCTCGACGATCCGGGAGAGCACGACGTGGCGGCTGTGCCCGTCCGCGGTCGTCTTCTCCATCAGGTCGTCGGCGAGCATGGTGATGACGGTGTCCATCATCTCCGTTTCGCGGCCGAGCCGGGCGAGATCCGAATAGAGCTGTTCGATGCGTTCCACAGAAGCGGTCCTTTCCTCAACGCTGAGAGATCACCGGTCACCCTAGTGGCGCGAGGCCGACGCCCGGCACCCCGAGAACCCCAGTTCGCACCCCCTGGGTCATGCCTAGGCATCCCCCTGGTGTGAAGGGCATCACGATCGCCGAGGATGGGGTGGACCGATCGGGCAGCGCCGAGTTCTCACACCGGATGCTCGCCCTGAGATCGGATGCTCGAACGCACCGCAGAGACCAATGGAGGCTCCCATGACCGATACGCTCGATGTCCGTCCCGACACCCGCGAACTCATCGCGAACGGCGTCCAGGAACGGCCCGAAGACGGCGTCCGCCGAGTGAATCGGCAGATCTTCACCGATGAGGAGATCTTCGAGCTCGAGATGAAGCACATCTTCGAAGGCAACTGGGTCTACCTGGCCCACGAGTCCCAGATCCCCGAGATCGGCGACTACTTCACGACCTATATCGGTCGCCAGCCGATCGTCATCACCCGCGACAAGCAGGGCGGACTCAACTGCCTCATCAACGCCTGCGCCCACCGCGGGGCGATGCTCTGCCGGCGCAAGACCGACAACCGCACCACCCTGACCTGTCCCTTCCACGGGTGGACCTTCCGCAACTCCGGTGAGCTGCTCAAGGTCAAGGACGGCCGCAACGGCGGCTACCCCGAACAGTTCAACAAGGAAGGGTCGCACGACCTCACCCGAGTGGCCCGCTTCGAAAGCTACCGGGGCTTCCTCTTCGGCTCGCTCAACCCCGATGTCCTTCCGCTCGAGGAGCACCTCGGCGACACCCGGGTGATCATCGACTCCGTCGTCGACCAGTCACCGGATGGCCTCGAAGTCCTCAAAGGCGCGACGACGTATACCTACGAGGGCAACTGGAAGCTGCAGACGGAGAACGGGGCCGACGGCTATCACGTGACCTCCGTACACTGGAACTATGCGGCGACCACCGCCCGCCGGAAGTCCGGAGAATCGGAGAACGAGACGAAGGCCATGGATGCAGGCGGCTGGGGCAAGGTCGCCGGCGGCTTCTACTCCTTCCCCTACGGGCACCTGCTGCTGTGGCAGGAGTGGACGAACCCCGAGGACCGTTCGCTGTGGTCGGAACGGGAACGCCTGGTCACGGAATACGGGGAGACCATGGCGAACTTCATGACGAACATCTCCCGCAACCTCTGCCTCTACCCGAACGTCTACCTGATGGACCAGTTCAGCTCACAGATCCGCCATATCCGGCCGATCTCCGCCGACCTCACCGAGGTCACCACGTTCTGCATCGCGCCGAAGGGCGAATCCGCCGAAGCCCGGGCGAACCGGATCCGCCAGTACGAAGACTTCTTCAATGCCACCGGCATGGCCACTCCCGATGACCTCGAGGAATTCCGGTCTGCGCACAAGACCTACCGCGCCTCGGCAGCTCCGTGGAACGACATGTCCCGCGGTCAGGAGCACCAGATCGACGGGCCCGACGAGCAGGCGAAGGGCCTGGGCATCAACCCGATCGCCTCGGGCGCGAAGACCGAGGACGAAGGCCTCTACCCCGTCCAGCACGAATACTGGCAGTCCGTGATGGTCGGCGCTCTGGAACGGGAGGATGCGGCAGACGCCACAGCGCGGAGTTGATCCGCACACACGTGGAGCAGACCCGCGCGGGAGCGACCCGCGCATTCGCAGAACAGACCCGCGCAACCCCGGAATACATCCGCGCACGCGCAGCACAGACCCCGAAAGGACCGACCCGATCATGACCCTGACCGCACAGGAGACCTCCTCCGCTCTCGTCGTCGATGTGGAGACCGCCGAGGTGATCCGCCAGTTCCTCTACCGCGAAGCGCGGCTGCTCGACGAGTGGCAGTTCGAAGAATGGCTGGAGTGCTATCACCCGGAAGCCTCCTTCTGGATGCCCGCCTGGGACGTCGACGACACCCTGACGAGTGACCCGCAGAACGAGATCTCTCTGATCTGGTACCCGGATCGCAGCGGACTGGAGGACCGAGTCTTCCGGATTCGGACCGACCGTTCGGCGGCGACCTCGCTGCCCGAACCCCGCACAGAGCACAACCTCGGCGGAATCGAATTCCTGTCCCGGGACGGCGACCAGGTCGAGGTCCGGTTCAGCTGGACCACCCATTACTACCGCTATCAGAGCACATTGACCTATTACGGCCACAGTCTCTACACCCTCGATCTGTCGGGCCGGGCCCCGGTGATCCGCGACAAGAAGGTCATCCTCAAGAACGACACGGTGCACCAGATCATCGACATCTACATGATCTGACACCCGGCACCGACCGATGACCCACCTGCCCGAGGACGCGCAGCCCCACCTGCCCGAGGATGCGCAGCGGAGACTTAGGAGAAGACAATGAGCAACGACGTAGCGATCAGCTTCGAAGACGGCGTCACCAAGATCATCAAGGTCAATCAGTTCGAAACGGTGATGGAGGCCGCGTTCAAGGCGCGGATCAACCTGCCCTCGGACTGCCGTGACGGAGCGTGCGGAACCTGCAAATCGTTCTGCACCTCCGGAGAGTTCGACCCCGGCGACTTCATCGACGATGCGATGACCGAAGACGAGCTCGACGCGGGTTATGTGCTGACCTGCCAGGCGACCCCCGAGACGGACATGACGATCGACGTCCCCACGACCTCGGACGTGGCGAAGACCTCGGCCTCAGACTTCGACGCCGAGATCGTCGACCTGGAGTTCCACGCGGACTCGACAGTGAGCTTCACGCTGGCAGTGGAGAACCGGGACGACCTCGCCTACCTGCCCGGCCAGTACATGAACCTCCAGGTTCCCGGCACCGACCAGGCCCGGTCTTACTCCTTCAGCTCCGGTCCGAAGATCGAGAACACCTCATTCATGGTCCGCAACACCCCGGGCGGGGCGATGTCGACCTTCCTCACCGAACGCGCAGCCATCGGTGACAAGCTGACGATGACCGGTCCGTTCGGGACCTTCTTCCTTCGTCCCCCGAAGCGTCGGATGCTGATGCTGGCGGGCGGAACCGGCCTGGCCCCGATCCTGTCCATCCTGGAGAAGCTCGCCGACGACGGCACGGATCAGCCTATCCACCTCATCTACGGAGTCACCAATGACACCGACCTCGTCGGTCTCGACCTCCTCGATGACTACGTCGAGAAAATGGGCACTCTCAGCTACAGTTTCTGCGTGTCCTCGCCGGAGAGCACGGCGGAGAAGAAGGGCTACGTCACGCAGTACATCGAGGAGGAGCACCTCGCCGGCGGCGATGTCGACATCTACCTCTGCGGTCCGCCGCCGATGGTCGATGCAGTCTCCTCCTGGCTCAGCGACGAGGGCATCACCCCGGCGAACTTCTATTACGAGAGGTTCGCCCCCAAGGGGTCGACCGATGACGACGAGTCGGGTGCTCCGGTCAGCCGAGAGGCAATCGAGGAATCAGGCGATACGATCAGCGCCGGTGATGCGGTGTCATCGATGCAGACCGGCCGGCTCTCCTTCACCCGCCAGGACTCGATGGCCCATCTTGAGGCACGCACGGGTCTCGAACTGGCGGTGACCGAGCTGCTCATGGGGCGGCTGACAGACAAACAGCTCGAACAGTTCCGACGTTTGGCAGAGAACGTCTCGACGGCGCTCAAGGGCGAAGAGATCCTCGACGCGGAGGAGTTCGGCAAACTCAACGAAGAATTCCACGAATACCTCTTCATCCTTTCCGACAATCCTGCTTTCCTCGAGAGCTTTCGTCGGCTGGAGGTGCAGAGCCAGATCGTCGAGGCGCTGAAGAACGGCGGTTGGATCGCCCCTGAAGTCGACGCCGAGCACTACGACCTCGTTGCGGCGTTCGAGAACAACGACATCGAGGCGGCGCGTCGAGTTCTGCGTTCGCACAGCGAGCACACTCGCGCGACGATGTGCAAGGTGGTGCCGCATGCCTCCTGAGCCGGCCGAGACGCCTGTACCGCAGACGGCGCAGACACGGGTCGACGACCAGGGGCTGCTCACCGGCAAGCTCGTGCTCATCACCGGGGCCGCCCAGGGCATCGGCCGGGAGACGGCGCTGCTCGCCGCCGCCCATGGAGCCGATCTCATCCTCGCCGACCGATCCGATCTCGTGTCCGAGACGGAGACCGAAGCGAAGGAGATCGCGGCTGCACGCGGACGCCGACTCGCCTCGGCGACGGTGCTGGGTGACCTTGAGACCTGGACGGGCGCGGAGCACGTGGTGGCCGCGGGCACCGAGGCGCTGCGGCTGCCGGACGTCTGCATCAACGCCGTCGGAGGCACCATCTGGGCCAAGCCCTACGAGCACTACGAACCGGAGAAGATCGAAGCGGAGATCCGCCGCTCCCTGTTCCCGACGCTGTGGATGTGCCGTGCCGTCCTGCCGGGGATGAAGACCCGCGGCGCGGGTACCATAGTCAACGTGTCATCGATCGCCACCCGCGGAGTCAATCGCGTCCCGTATTCGGCTGCCAAAGGCGGGGTCAATGCGCTCACTGCATCACTGGCCATGGAGGCCGCCGAGGCGGGAGTGCGTGTGGTCGCGACGGCACCGGGAGGCACCGAAGCACCCGAGCGGCGGATCCCGCGCGGCCCGGGCGCCGAAACCGATCAAGAGCGAGGATGGTTCCGCCAGGTCGTCGAACAGACGACGGAATCGAGTCTGTTCGGTCGCTACGGCACCTTGAGAGAGCAGGCCTGGCCGATCGTCTTCCTCGCCTCCGATGCCGCCTCGTACATCAACGGCTCGGTGCTGCCGGTCGGCGGAGGTGATCAGGGATAGACGGAGCAGGGTCAGCCGCGTTTCCACTGCTGCCCGGTCCGGCACGAGCCCTCCGCGCCGTCGTCGACCTGTGGAAGTCGCTGGCGGACACGGGTGGGAGGACCGTCGTTCTGGAAGGGCCGTCCGGTGCGGGCAAGTCCGGTGTCGTCCGTGCCCTGCAGGACGCAGCCGGGCAGAGCTGCGAAGTCCTCGTCGGCACGCACTGGAGTCGCGGGGTCCCGTTCGCTCTGCTCGGACAGCTGCGTGACGCGTCCGAGTTCCTGCCGGACGGCCACGACTGCCCCACCGCTGTGCAGCTGCAGGTGGCCGATGCCCTCATCGAGCTGCTGCGCGGTGACACGGCTGCATCGACGACCGTGGCGGCAGCAGCTGAGCGCATCATCGTCCTCGACGACATCGGCTTCGCCGATCCCGAGAGCCTGCAGGTGCTCAGCCAGATCGGGCGGCGCCTGCGTGACACTCGCACCCTGCTTCTCATCTGTCTCGACCCGGCATCGACAGGCTCGCTGGACCCCGACTTCCAGCGGATGGCGAGGGATTCCCAGTCGGCCCGGATCGAGATCTGCGACTTCGGCACCGACGATGCCATCGAACTGGCCGCCGGTCGCGGATTCCACAACATCGGAGAGCATGGCGCCGCCGCCCTGGTCGCCCAGAGCGGCGGCCGACTGCGTGCCGCCGAAGAGATCCTGGCTCTGCTGCCCCCGGGCCGATGGCCGGCCGACCCGGGCCAGCTGCCGCTGCCGCCGGCAGTCATCCGCGAGGTCCTGGGCCGGATCGAGTGCACCGGTTCCACCGAAGTCGAGGATGTCGCCTCCGCACTGGCGATCCTGCGCCGACCGCAGGACCTCAAACGGGTGATGGACGTCGCCGGAGTCGACGACATCGAAGGGACGATCGACCTCGGCGTGGCCCACGGCGTCTACCGAGAACACGACTCGGCGGGCAGGATCACCCTGCGGCTCTGCCACCCGACTGCGGCCACAGTGATCCTCGAGACGATGGCGCCGTCGACACGGCGGTTCCTCCGCCGGCGGGCCGCCGAGACCGCCCCGTCCGAAGAGGAGAAGCTCTTCCACCTCTCAGCGGCTTCATTGGGACTCGATCCCGAGCTGGCCCTGCGTCTCATCACCACTGCCGTCGATGCTGAGCGGGAGGGACGCTGGGAGGATGCGGCACAGCTGCATTTCGGGGCTGCGAGAGTCCTCCCGGCCTCTGCCGATCGCGACCATGAGCTCCTGGCCGGCATCGATGCGCTCGCCAGTGCGGGACGAGTGGCAGAAGTCCTGCCGTGGGTCGAGATCGGAAAGAGCATCGCGCCGTCGGTGCTGCGCGATACCGTGCTGGCCAATATCGCCACCCATCGAGGGCAGGCCGCACTGGCAGACGATCTGCTCGCTCGTGCCGAGAACGCCGGAGCCGTCGGTGACGAACTCAATGCCCAGATCGCTCTGCGCCGGACGTTGGACTCCCTCGTGCGCTGGGACGGACCCGAGATCTGCGCGTGGACCAGCCGCGCGATCGCACTGAGTGATCCGAGCGAACCCGCTTATGTCGAATCCAGAGTGGTCCGCGGACTCGGCTTCGCCGCGCAGGGGCTCCTCGCCGAAGCCGATGCCGAGCTGCGAACCATGGCCGCGCAACGACTCCGCGGGGCACAGGAGCAGCGACTGCGTCTGTGCGCAGGGTGGGTGGCGATGCTCGCCGGCGACCACCGCAGAGCCGTCCGCGACTTCGAAGCCGCGGCGCCGACCCACCGGGAGCGCGGTTCGCTGCGGATCTCGCTGTGGGCCTATGGGTGGCTGGCGCGAGTCCAGTACCTCCTCGGCGAATGGGACGACGCGCTGCAGACGGCCGAGGCCGGGCTGCGCATCTGCGATGACGCGAACATTCCGCTGCTCGCTCAGCTGCTGCAGTGGACCGCGGCCGAGATCAGGCTCTGGCGGGGACGTCCCGTCGACGAAGTGATGAGCCGGACCGGACACGGCGCCATCCTCAGCGACTATCTGGCGATGCAGGTGCCGGCCCGACTGGCCCGCTCGGTCGCCGCCGATCTCAGAGGAGACCACGACGGTCGAGCCGCTGCGCTGCGACCCCTGCTCGACGTCGACCGGTGGTCGGACTCGCGCAGCTCCTTCTGGCCGTGGGGCTGGGAGATCGTCGACGCGCTCATCGCCGTGGGACTGAGCGAGCAGGCCGCCGAGATCGCCGACAGCTTCCACGCTCATACCGCGACATCGGGTGCCTATCTGCGTGGGTGCGCCGAAGCCGCGAAGGCCAGGGCGGCACAGGACGCCGGTGACCTCGCCGAGGCGGAGCGCGGATTCGACGCCGCGCTGACGATTCTCATGGACGGACAGAACGACACGACCGTGGCGAAGGTGCTGTTCAGCCGCGGCCAGATGCTGAGAAGAGCCAACCGTCGTCGGGACGCCGTCGAGAGTCTGGTCCGGGCGCGGGAGTTCTATGAAGGGGTGGGTGCCGAAGCCCATCTGCGGCGTTGTGATCGGGAGCTGCGTGCGACCGGAATGGCGTGGCGGGGCAGCCCCGACACTGACGGGAGCCCTGCTGGACCGGAGAATATCGACTCCGTCATCCTGACGCCGCAGGAGATGTCCGTGGCCGATCTCGTCGTCCAGGGGATGACGAATGCCGAGGTCTCACGCCGACTCTTCATCGCGGAGAAGACGGTGCAGTACCACCTCACGCATATCTACGAGAAGTTCGGGATCAGGTCACGCACGGAGTTGGCGGCGGTCCACCTCGGCGACGGAATCCCCGAGGTGTGAGCCCGGCGGTTGCGGGAGCGTGCGGACAGCGGAGGATCTCCGTCCACGCGTGGTCGTCTCTGCTCTCATGACGACCTGAGCGCCTCGGCCGCAACGATGGGTTCGTTGCGGCCGAGGCGCTCAGTTCGGACCTGCACCTCATCCGGCGCGGACCGTGTCCCTGCTGAGGATCAGCGCTGGGGGTCGAGGACGAAGTTGTAGGTGACCATTTCGCCCTCAGCGTCCGGGTTGGGCTGGGGATCGAGCATCAGTTCGGGTTTGACGGCCGAAGCGATGTCATCGTCGTTGTGCGGATCACCGGGGAAGTACAGCTGCGAGGTGATGAGCTGGTGGTCGGGCGCATGCACCTTGAAGTGCATGTGAGCCGGACGCCAGGCGTGCCAACCGGCGGCCTCGATGAGCTGACCGCAGGCGCCCTCGGTGGGGATCTGGTAGGGCGCCGGACGGATCGTGTGGATCTCGTATTCACCGGCTTCATTCGCCACGAAGGTGCCTCGCAGGTTCCACTCCGGCAGCCCGGGTGCGAACTGGGAGTAGAAGCCGAAGTTGTCGGCATGCCAGAGTTCGAGCTTGGCACCTGGCAGCGGCTCTCCGCTGACGGACGTGACCTGGCCTTTGAAGACGAACGGGGTGCCCGGTTCGTCGGGTCGCATCGGGATCGTGCCGTTCCATGGGAATTCGGGGGAGTCCGTGACGTAGTAGGGGCCTTCGATGGTGCCCTTCGAACCCTCACGGTCTTCGTTGGCGACTTCCTCGACGGAGTGTTCGAGCCAGACGTCGAGGAACAGCGGCCATTCGCCGTCCTCGCCGACTTTGATCAGCCACGCCTTCAGTGCGTTGTACTCCTCGTAGCTGACCTGCTCTTCGATGATGAGGTCGTTGAGCCCCTTGATCGCCTTTCCAGCCAGCAGGCTGACCCGCTCGTGGTCGACGACTCCGCCGGAGGCGGCGCGAGCCTGACGCTCACGGAACTGGGCGGAGGCGTTGGCACCGGAATCGGCGGCCTTGGCGTCGACTTCGGCGGTGAAGCTGTTCTCTGACATGTGTCTCTCCTTTGATACAGTGCCGGATCGGTTCCGGTCTCAGATATGGGACGGGTGAGTGGCCAGCGGGGTGACGGCGATCTTCATATGGGGGAAGAGCGGCAGCCCGCTGAGGATGGTGTGGAGTTCGTCGTGATCGGCGACGTCGAAGACCGAGTAGTTCGCGTATTCGCCGGCGACTCGCCAGATCTCCTTCCACCGTCCGTCGCGTTGGATCTCCTGCGAATAGTTCTTCTCACGAGCCAACAGTTCGGCGGTGTCGTCTGCCGACAGGTCCTGGGGCAGAGCGACGTCCATTCTGACGAGGTAGAGCATGTTCTCTCCTTCGAGGTCGGGGATGGTGGGTGGTCGGTGGGTTCGGGGTGTCAGTCGATGCGGTAGCGGGCGAGCTTGTCCTCGTCGATGAGCGTGCCGACACCAGGCACGGTCGGAACGTGGACGCGTCCGTCGGTGATCTCGATCGGTTCGGCGATCAGATCGTCTGCCATGTCGAGGAAGTTCGAGAGTTCGGCGGGCCACCGTGAGGAATGTTCGAAGGCCGCTCCGAAGGTCACCGTCGCCGTGCTGCCGAGCTGAGTGTCGATCTGATTTCCCATGAGGACGTCGAGGCCGAGAGCCTCGGCAAAGGACAGGATCTTCTGGGATTCGGTGAACCCGGTCCGTGCGGTCTTGATCGACAGTGCGCTGGCGCCGCCCGTATGGATCTCACGGGCCGCGGCGCCGAGGTTCGGTGCCGATTCGTCGGCGACGATGGGGATGGGCGAGGAGGCGACGAGGCGGCGTCGTCCGAGGATCTCGTCGGCGTCGTCGGGTTCTTCGAAGAATCGCAGGTCGAGTCCGGCCGTGGCCTCGAGCACCTGCGCAGCTTCGGTGGCGGTCCACCCGCGGTTGGCGTCGAGATAGAGCAGCGCATCGGGCCCGAGCTGCTCTCTGAGAGCGGCGACGAGGTCGATGTCGAGAGAGACCGGACGTCGGCCGACCTTGATCTTGAACGATCGGACTCCGTACGTCTCGGTGAATCTCTGCGCTTCCTCGACGACCGCCTCGGTGGGGGCGAATCCGAGCATATGGGAGACCTCGAGCGAATCGGCGAACCCGCCGAGGAGGCGGTGCACGGGTGTGTTCAGCGCCTTGCCGATGAGGTCCCACAAGGCGATGTCGACTCCGCCCTTGGCTGTCTGGTTGCCGATCGTGCGGTGCAGCCGGGAATGGATGAGGGAGCGGTCGAACGGATCGGCGCCGATCAGAGCGGTCGAGAACACCCCGTTGACGATGCCGATGACGGATTCTTTCGTCTCGCCGTAGGTGTAGGGGCGCGGTGGGATGTCGGCGCAGCCGACGAGGCCCTCATCGGTTGCGATCCGCAGCAGCACGTGTTCGATGTGGTGGACCTCGCCGCTGGCGAACCTGAGCGGCTTGCGCATGGGAATGCGATACGGGACGGCTTCGACGCCAGTGATCTTCACGCTGGCTGCTCCTTCTCCTCGGCGGTGGGGTCGTCGATGTTCTCAGTGACGACTTCGGTGATGATCTCGATCATCCGGACGATGGTGCGGGTCTCTTCGTCTGAGCGCCAGACGACGGTCAGGTCGGTGCGCGGGGCCTCGTCGATGTTGCGGAAGCGGACTCCGGGGATGCCGAGCGCGGTGGCGGTGTGGGGGACGACCGCTGCACCGAGACCGGCGGCGACGAGCGACATCAGCGTCGAGGTCTCGGAAGCCCGGACGGAGTAGTCGGGGCGGGAGCCGGCGCGACCGAGGAATTCTGCGGTCATCTCCGACATCGTCGATTTCCCGGGATATCCCACGAGGGCGTGCTCACCGAGTTCTGCCGCGGTGATCGATCCGGGAACATCGAGCAGCGAATCCGAGGGAACCGCGAGGATGGAGGGTTCGCTGCCGATGACGCTGATGCTGATCCCCTTCGCCTGGGTGCCTCCGCGCAGCAGAGCGATGTCGATGCTGCGGTCGAGCAGACGGTCGACGAGGCGGGGAGTGACCATCTCTCCGCTGACGTTGAGCTGCAGCTTCGGGGCGGCACTGGCCGTGCGCCTGACGACCTGCGGCATGATGCCGTAGGTCGTCGAACCGGTGAAGCCCAGACGCAGCGGCCCGGTGAGTCCCGCGCCGATGAGTTGGACTTCCTTGCCGAGGGCGTCGAGATGGGCGAGCACGCGATCTGCCTCGTCGAGCAGGTGGGCCCCGGCATCGGTGAGCGACACGGAGCGGGTGGTGCGGTTGAGCAGAGTGGTTCCCAACTGCCTTTCCAGCTTGCGGATCTGCTGCGACAGATACGGCTGCGCGAGCTTGAGGCGTTCCGCGGCCCGCCCGAAGTGCCGTTCGCGTGCGACCATCGTGAAGTACTCCAACTGGCGGGTCTCGAGTTTCATCGCGCACCGACCAGCTCGGTCGCCTCCGCGGCACTGGCCATGCGGATTCCCCGAAAGTGTGCGGCATGGGCGAAGTCGTCGAGGTCGAGGCGCTCGCCGCGGTGGACGGAGATGCGCAGGGCCAGGCGCAAGACCATCTTGATGTCGCGGGCGGTGATGTCGGGGAACTCTGTGACGAGTCGGTCGAGGAGTTCGTCGCCGAGTTCCACCTCGTTGCCGGCGGCCATGATCTGCCAGATCTGACGCGCATCGTCTGCGGACGGGGCCTGGTAGTCGATGACGGCGGCGCAACGGGCCAGGATCGCTTCGTCGACGCCGTTCGTGCGGTTGGTGGTGAGGAACAGGAGCCCGTCGAAGTATTCGAGGGTGCGGAGGAACTCCGCGACGATGGCGTTCTGTGTGAGGTCGAATCCGCGTTCGAGGACGAAGACGTCGGCCTCGTCGAGCAGCAGCACCGCGTTCCAGCGCTTCGCGCGGTCGAAGATGATCTCGAGGTTCTTCCGCACGGCCTCGGGCGTGATGCCCAGCGACCCGGAGTGGATGGAGTACAGGGGTTTGCCGATGACCTCGGCGTAGACTTCCGCGGTCAGGGTCTTGCCGACTCCGGGGCGACCCTTGGCGAGGATGACGTTTCCGGCGGACTTGCCTTCGATGATGTCGCCGGTGAAGACCTCGATGTCGGTGGTCAGGATGGTCAGCAGCTCCCGCTGGTCGGGCGGTAGGACGAGTTTGTCCTGGAGAGTGGGGTCGTATTCGTAGGCGCGCAGGTCTCCGGTGTTGACGTCGAGATAGTCCTGAGCAGCGAGATCGAAGACGCGCACTGCGGTGAGAACGGGGATCGGTCCGTAATCACCGGCGTCGAAGAGCACCGAGGTGCTGACTCCGCGCAGACCGGCGATCTCGTCGGGGGCGACGTCGTTGACGACCTTGCGGCCGCTGCGCCGGTTGGCCGCACGGTGGTCATCGGTGCGGATGGCGCGTCCGGTGAATAGGTACTGGCGGCCGAATCCGTGATCGATGATCTCCTTGAAATCCGCGCGGCGTCGGGCGTATTCGTCTTTGAGTTCGGGGGATTCGCGGAAGGCTCCTGCCGCGGTGAGCGCTTCTTCCGGGGTCTTGCCGACCACCTCGGTCTCCTCGAAGTAGAGGATCCGGGGTGCCCGAGAGGGGCGTTTTACCGTGGGGTTGTCGGCTTCGAGCGTGACCTTCACGCGCGGCCCGCGCGTCTTGTCACCGTGCTCGACGTCGATGCTCACGACGAGGTACGGGTGGACATATCCGTCGGATTCGCGCAGATAGAGCCAGCCGTCGATGCGGGCGGCACGGAGGAATTCACGGAACACCTCGGCGGCCGAGGCGATGTCCGGGATGATCGGGCAATCGCCGCTGCGGCTGGAACGCACGGCGGCGACGGTGCGTTCGAAGGATTCCTCGCCGAGGATGTTCGCCCGCCTGGCGAGATCCTCCAGTGCCGCGTCGGTGAGCTCGCGGTCCGGGATGCCGATGTCCTTCGACCGCCAGTTCTGTGCCCGGGTGCGAGTCGTGAGCAGGGCGTCTGACTCGGTGGCGGCGACGACGGCGGTGGGAGCAATGAACATCGTTGTTCCTCTTTCGGGATGCGGGCGATTCGTGATCGTGGGGACAGATGGTCCGGGTCGAGGTATTGCCCATGACCTTATGCGGTTCCCATCTTGATTTAAAGGATCGAAAACGTCTCGATTAAGAAGTAGGTGTAATGAATCGAGGTGGGAATGGGTTCTGCGATGGAGAGGGGCGGGGGAGCGGTTAGATGTGATTGATTACGTCTGTGTCCGAAATGTCGGACGGAACTTGATTCGGGCCACTTCCGCAATCTGGTTCAGCCGACAGAATGGATGGTGTAGTCAGAGCCGACAGCGCAGGGGAGACCACACCTCGGCGCGACGGCGAAGCGGCAGCCAAGCATCCGCCTCGTCGGACACAGCGACAAGGAGAATCCCATGACCACCAAGCCGTCGTTCACCCAGCACGATCCGTCCCGCGTCATCCGCGCCGACCGCGGAACCGAGATCACCGCGAAGTCGTGGCAGACCGAAGCGCCCAAGCGGATGCTCATGAACAACCTCGACCCCGAAGTCGCCGAACGCCCCGAAGACCTCGTCGTCTACGGCGGCACCGGTCGCGCCGCCCGCTCCTGGGAAGCCTACGATGCGATCGTGCGGACCCTCGACGACCTCGAGGATGACGAGACCCTGCTCATCCAGTCCGGCAAGCCCGTCGGCGTCATGCGCACCCACGAATGGGCCCCACGTGTTCTCATCGCGAACTCCAACCTCGTCGGAGACTGGGCCAACTGGGAGCACTTCCGCGAACTCGAGGCCGAAGGCCTGATGATGTACGGCCAGATGACGGCCGGCTCCTGGATCTACATCGCCACCCAGGGCATCCTCCAGGGCACCTACGAGACCTTCGGCGCCATCGCCCGCAAGCGCTTCGACGGTACCCTCGCCGGAACCCTGACTATCACCGCCGGCTGCGGCGGAATGGGCGGAGCCCAGCCGCTGTCCGTGACCCTCAACGGCGGCGCCTGCCTCATCATCGACGTCGACAAGACCCGCCTCGACCGCCGCAAGGGCAAGCGCTACCTCGACGAGGTCGAAACCGACCTCGACACCGCACTGGCCAAGGTCATCGAAGCGAAGAAGAACAAGCAGGCTCTGTCGGTCGGGCTCGTCGGCAACGCCGCGGAGATCCTCCCGCTCATCCTCGACCGCCCCGAAGCTGCCGAGGTCGACATCGTCACCGATCAGACCTCGGCCCACGACCCGCTGTCCTACCTGCCGGTGGGCGTGAGCGTCGACGACTGGCACGAAGAGGCCGAGCAGGATGCGGAGAAGTTCACCATCCGTGCGGAGGAGTCCATGGCCAAGCACGTGAAGGCCATGGTCGAATTCCAGGACCGTGGTGCCGAGGTCTTCGACTATGGCAACTCGATCCGCGACGAAGCCCGCAAGGCCGGCTACGACCGTGCCTTCGAATTCCCCGGCTTCGTCCCCGCCTATATCCGCCCCCTCTTCTGCGAAGGCCTCGGACCCTTCCGCTGGGTCGCACTGTCCGGCGACCCGAAGGACATCGAGGTCACCGACAAGGCTCTCAAGGAACTCTTCCCTGACAACGAACACCTCCACACGTGGCTCGACGCGGCCAACGAATACGTCGAGTTCGAAGGCCTGCCGGCACGCATCTGCTGGCTCGGCTACAAGGAACGCCACCAGGCCGGTCTGCTGTTCAACCAGCTCGTCGCCGAAGGCAAGATCTCGGCCCCGATCGTCATCGGCCGTGACCACCTCGATTCCGGTTCCGTCGCCAGCCCCTACCGCGAGACCGAATCGATGTGTGATGGCACGGACGCCGTGGCCGACTGGCCGCTGCTCAACGCCCTGGTCAACACCTCCTCGGGTGCCACCTGGGTCTCCATCCACCATGGCGGCGGCGTCGGCATCGGCCGCTCCATCCACGCCGGACAGGTCTCCGTGGCCGACGGCACCGAGCTGGCCGCGAAGAAACTGGCACGCTTGCTCACGAACGACCCGGGCATGGGCGTCATTCGCCACGTCGACGCCGGCTACGACCGCGCCTCCGAAGTGGCCGAGGAGCGCGGTCAGCGCGTGCCGATGATCCCGGAGCTGGACAAGCGCGACGAGGAATCCGCCGCGCAGTAAGGGCGCTGAATAGCACACAAAAAGTCGAGCAGCACAGTTTCAAAACTGTGCTGCTCGACTTTTTGTGTGCCGCGGCGACTCCCCGATCGCGGAGAGTCGCCGATCGCGAGCAGTCGGCTGCGCCGCTGGAGCCTTGAGAGCCGCGCCTCTACTCGTCGAGGAAGAGGTCGAGTTCGAGGTCGTCGGGGCCGTGGCCGACCGAACCCGACCGCGACGGATCATGCGCGTAGACGGAGAGGTCTGTGTCGCCCTGAGCCTGCAGCACCTCGTCGTCGATGAAGAAATTGCCGGTGACCTTGCGCGGATCCGAGGTGAGGATCGCCCACGCCGCCTCGGCCATGATCTCGGGCTTGCGGCTGCGTGCCATGAGCTGCTCGCCGCCGAGGAGGTTGTTCACAGCGGCCGTGGCGATCGTCGTCCTCGGCCACAGGCTGTTCGCCGCGACTCCGGCTTCGCGCTGCTCTTCGGCCAGTCCGAGCGTGACCAGCGACATCCCGTACTTCGCCATCGTGTAGCCCAGGTGCCTGCCCGCCCACACGGGGTTGAGGTTGAGCGGGGGCGAGAGCGTGAGGACGTGCGCGGCGTCCGAGGCCTTCAGATGCGGCAGCGCGGTCGTGGCCAAGAGATAGGAGCCGCGTGAGTTGATCGAGTTCATGAGATCGAACTTCTTCATCGGCAGGTCCTCGACCGGGGACAGGTCGATGGCGCTGGCGTTGTTGACGACGATGTCGATCCCACCGAATGTCTCGACGGTCTTCGCGACCGAGTCCGCCACGGAGTCGTCGCTGCGGACATCACCGATGATCGGCAGGGCCCTGCCGCCGGCCGCCTCGATCTGCTCGGCGGCCGTATAGATCGTGCCTTCGAGCTTCGGATGCGGTTCCGCGGTCTTCGCCAGCAGCGCGACGTTCGCCCCGTCGCGGGCGGCACGCAGCGCGATCGCCAGACCGATTCCACGGCTGCCGCCGCTCATGAGAATCGTTCGTCCGGCCAGTGAACGTCCGGGTTCTCCCTCGCCGAGGATGCTGGCAGTGCTCATCGTCCGTCTCCTTTGTCCCTGGTTCGATGATCGAGGTGGATAGGTCGCCAGGCTACCCGTCGCTCGCCCGCGTGCCCAGACTGCCGCCTCTGCCGACTGTCCGAAATATCGGACGAATATCTGCAGGAGAGGTTCTGCCCCGCCATCGTGCGGTCCATACTGAGAGGGAATCATTCTCGATCGGAAAGGCCCGACTCGCCATGCAGCTCATCACCGGCATCAGCGAACTCGTCGTCAACGACCTCGACACGCTCGGCGAGCTGGGCGTCATCACCGATGCCGCACTGCTCATCGATGACGGTCGGATCATCTGGTCGGGATCGTCCGCTGAGGCGGACACGGCAGCAGGGAGCCACTTCGGTGATGGGGGACGCAGCCTCAACGACGATGACATCGCCAACGGGGAAGTCACCTCGGCGAATGACCTCAGCGGACTCGACACGATCGATCTCGGCGGCAAAGCCGTCATCCCCGGCTTCGTCGACAGCCACAACCACCTCATCTTCGCCGGTGACCGGTCAGAGGAATTCGCGGCTCGCATGGCCGGGCAGAAATACTCGGCCGGGGGCATCGCCACCACCGTGGCCGCCACCCGCGCCGCCAGCGAAGCCGAACTCGAAGCCAACCTCGTCCACCTGCTCGACCAGGCGAAGCGGCAGGGAACGACGACGTTCGAGATCAAATCCGGGTACGGACTGACCGTGGCCGACGAGATCCAGGCCCTCGACATCATCAACCGGCACACCGAGGAATCGACCCTCATCGCCGCGCACGTCGTCCCGCCGGAGTTCAAGGACGAGCCGGAACGCTACGTCGACCTCGTCATCGACGAGATCATCCCGGCGGCGACCGGCAAGGCGAAGTGGATCGACGTGTTCTGCGAAACCGGTGCCTTCACCGAGGATCAGACGCGGCGGATCATCGAAGCCGGCAAGTCCGCCGGCATGAAACCACGGTTGCACGCCAACCAGCTCACCGAGGGCGGGGCGCTCAAACTCGGCGCGGAACTCGGCTGCGTGTCCGTCGACCACGCCACCTTCGCCTCCGATGAGGACCTCGCCGTCCTCGCCGAGGCGGGCACCGTCGTCACCCTGCTGCCGAGCATCGAATTCTCCACCCGCCAGCCCTACCCCGACGCTCGCCGCTACGTCGATGCCGGGGTGTCGCTGGCGATCGCCACCGACTGCAATCCTGGCTCCGGGTTCTCCAACAGCATGCCTTTCGTCATCGCCATCGGCGTCCGCGACATGCACTTCACCGTCGAACAGGCGGTGTGGGCAGCGACCGCCGGAGGAGCCAACGCCCTGCAGCGCACCGACGTCGGCCACCTCGGTGTGGGAGCCCGCGCCGATCTGACCATCCTCGACGCCCCCAGCTATCGCCACCTGGCCTACCGGCCCGGTGTCCAGCTGGTCGAACGCGTCTATTCCGGCGGTGAGCTCATCGTCGACAACCGGCCCCGCGGCTGAACTTCATCCACGACTCAGACTTCACACTGACGCACTCACAGAAAGGCTCTTCATGACCACATCCATCGATCTCGACCCCGACACGCTCACCTTCGCCGAGGTGGTCGACGTTGCCCGCCACGACGCGAAGGTCTCCCTGTCCGAGGCCACCCTGGCCCGGGTGAACAAGTACCGCGAGGCCATCGACGCCCTCGCCCAGGCCGAGAAGCCCGTCTACGGAGTCTCCACCGGATTCGGGGCGCTCGCCCAGCGCCACATCCCCGCCGAGCTGCGCACCCAGCTGCAGAAATCCCTCATCCGCTCCCACGCCGCCGGCGTCGGCGAACCCGTCGAACGCGAGGTCGTGCGGGCGCTCATGCTGCTGCGCGCCCGCACCCTGGCCACGGGGCGCGCCGGCGTCCGCGCCGAAGTCCTCCAGACCTATGTCGATCTGCTCAACGCCGGTATCACCCCGGTCGTCCACGAGTACGGATCACTCGGCTGCTCCGGAGACCTCGCACCACTGTCGGCATGCGCCCTCGTCGTCATGGGTGAAGGAGTGGCCGAAGGACCCGACGGTGTGGCCGGGCCCGCCGATGAGATCCTCGCGAAGGCCGGAATCACCCCGGTCACCCTGGCCGAGAAGGAGGGCCTCGCCCTCGTCAACGGCACCGACGGCATGCTGGGCATGCTCATCATGGCGCTGACCGACCTGGAGAACCTGCTCACCGCCGTCGATGTGTCCGCGGCCATGAGCATCGAAGGACTCTTCGGCACCGACGCCGTCTTCGCCCCCGAGCTCCATTACGCGCTGCGTCCGCACGACGGTCAGGCCGCCTCGGCGGCGAACATGCTCGCCGCGCTCGCCGACTCCGGCATCACGGCCAGCCACCGCGACTCCACCCACCTCGTCCAGGACGCGTACTCGATGCGCTGCGCCCCGCAGGTCAACGGCGCCGCCCGCGACGCCGTCGCCTTCGCCACCCAGGTCGCCGAACGCGAACTGCGCGCCGCCATCGACAACCCCGTCGTACTCACCAATGGGATGGTGTCGTCAAACGGCAACTTCCACGGCGCACCCCTGGCCCATGCCTTGGACTTCCTCGCCATCGTCGCCGCCGACGTCGCCTCGATGTCCGAACGCCGCACCGACCGGATGATGGATGTCGCCCGCAACCAGAACCTCACCCCGTTCCTCGCCGATGACGCCGGCGTCGACTCCGGCCTGATGATCGCCCACTACACGCAGGCGGCCATGGTCTCCGAGGCCAAACGAGGCGCGACCCCGGCCTCGGTCGACTCGATCCCGTCCTCGGCGATGCAGGAAGACCATGTGTCCATGGGCTGGTCGGCCGCACGCAAGCTGCGCAAGGTCGTCGACAACCTCGCCTCCGTCATCGGCATCGAACTCTACGCCGCCTCCCGCGCCTGCGATATGCGTGACGCCGCACCGGCGCCGGTGACCGGAGCCGTGATCGCGGCGATCCGCGAGACCGTCCCCGGACCCGGCCCCGACCGGTTCCTCTCGCCCGAACTCGCCGAGACCATCGCGAAGGTCAAGGACGGCTCCTTGGTCGCCGCCGCCGAGTCGGTCACGCCGCTGACCCACACCGTCACCGCCGCTGCCGGAACCTGGCAGCCGGCAGACGGCGGACCGGCCGTCAACGATCCCGAGTTCACGGCGCTGGGCAACCTCGAAGCCGCCGCCGAGGCTTCGGGCACAGACGCAGCCACGACGCACGAAGACTGATACAGGGTCGGGCAGGTCGCCGACCGGCCCGACCATCGGTCCTCTGACGCCAGGCCGGCCGACCACGGGACCGACACATCACCGGCCCCGACCGATTTCGAACGGAGTGAACTGTTAATGAGCGATGTCGTCTCGCTGCTGAGCCAGATCGAGGACACCGGCCGCGACACCCGCGGTCCCGGCTACCAGCGGCCCGGATTCTCGGCCACCGAACGGGAGCTGCGCGAGTGGTTCCTCGCCGAGGCGGACCGCCGCGGCCTCGACACGGAAATCGACGCCAACGGCATCACATGGGCCTGGGCCACCCCGCAGGGTGCGAACGCCGTCGTCACCGGTTCCCATCTCGACTCCGTCCCCGGCGGAGGCGAGTTCGACGGCCCCCTCGGCGTCGCCTCGGCGCTGGCGGCCTTCGACGTGCTCAAGGCCTCCGGTGCACTCGACCAGTCCACCCGGCCCTTCGCCCTGGCCGTGTTCCCCGAAGAAGAGGGATCACGTTTCGGCGTCGCCTGCCTCGGCTCGCGGCTGCTCACCGGTGCCATCGAGGCAGACCGGGCACTCGGGCTCAAGGACGCCGCCGGTGACACCTTCGCCGACGTCGCCCGTGGCTATGGCCTCGACCCTGCACGGGTCGGGCGTGACCAGTCTCGGCTGGCCGGTATCGGTACCTTCATCGAACTCCATGTCGAACAGGGCATCGGTCTGATCAACACCGATCAGGCCGTCGCCATCGGCTCCTCGATCATCGGCCACGGGCGCTGGCACTTCGCCTTCTCCGGTCAGGGCAACCATGCCGGCACTACTCCGATGAGCCATCGCGCCGACCCGGTGGTCGCGGCCTCCCGTGTGATCGGGGATATCCCGACCCTAGCGGCCGCCACTGACGCGAGTGCCGTGGCGACTGTGGGCCGCACCCTCATCCATCCGGGCGGAACGAACGTCATCGCCTCGTCCATGAGCTTCTGGCTCGACATCCGCCACCCCGACGACGCCGTCGTCAAACAGGTGCTCGAAGCGATCAGCCGTCGCGCGCAGGACCACGGCGCCGATTCCGGGGTCGAGGTGACCATCTCGCAGGAGTCCTACTCGCCGACGACTCACTTCACCGCCGACCTCAACTCGCGCCTGACCTCGGTGCTGCCGGACGCACCGCTGCTGCCCTCGGGCGCCGGACACGACGCCGGAATCCTCGCGCCCCATGTGCCGTCGGCGATGCTCTATGTCCGCAACCCGACCGGAGTCTCCCACGCTCCCGAAGAGGCCTGCGAGGTCGACGACCAGAGGGCCGGAGTCGACGCACTCGTCAAAGTGCTCGCCCGCGAACTCGGCATCGAAGCTGCCCTGGCCGAGGCCAGCACCGGAGGTCCGTCGGCAGGAGGTGCACGATGAGCACCCGCTACTGGTGCGAATCCGCCTGGGTCGACGGAGCCGTCGCCCACGGAGTCCTGCTGAGCGCCGACGACACCGGAACGCTCACTGCCGTCGAGACCGGGATCGACACCGCACCCTCCGACGCCGAGGCGGTGCACGGGTTCATCCTGCCCGGCGGAGTCAACGCACACTCGCACGCCTTCCACCGGATGCTGCGCGGCCGCACCCACGGCGACGGCGGCACCTTCTGGACCTGGCGCGAAGTCATGTACTCCGTCGCAGCGAAACTCGACCCCCAGTCCTACGAGACCGTGGCCCGCGCCGTGTTCGCCGAGATGCTTGCCGGCGGCTACACCTCGGTGGGGGAGTTCCACTACGTCCACCACGCACAGGACGGAACGCCCTACGGCACGAATCGTCCCCGCGGGGACGCGGCGGATCCGGTCGCCGAGGCGGACGTTCACACCGAACGTCCCCGCGGGGACGCGAACGACGACGAACTGCGCGCCCACGCGATGGAACGGGCGCTGGCACGGGCGGCCACCTCGGCGGGGATCCGCATCCGACTGCTCGACACCTGCTACCTCACCGGTGCCATCGACTCCGAACTCTCGGCCGAACAGGCCCGGTTCGGCGACGGCACGATCGACGGCTACATGGACCGGCACGCGGGCCTGATCGACACCTTCGCCGACGAATTCCCCGTCAACGCCCCAGGTGAGAGCTTCGTGCACGTGGGTGCGGCGATCCATTCGATCCGCGCGGTCCCGGCCGCGAATCTGCAGCGGTTCACTGAACTGTCCGGGCCCGTGCACGTGCACCTGTCCGAACAGCCGGCCGAAAACGACGCTTCGCAGGCCGCGTACGGGGCCAGCCCGACCGAAGTGCTCGCCCGCTCGGGCGTCGTCGACGACCGGCTCTCGGCCGTCCACGCCACTCACTTGAGTGATGAGGACATCGCGCTCCTCGGCGGATCGGGCTCGACCATCGTCATGTGCCCGTGCACCGAGGCGGACCTCGCCGACGGCATCGGCCCGGCCCGTGAACTCGACGACGCCGGAGCCGTGATCTCCCTCGGCTCCGACCAGCACGTCGTCCTCGACGCCCTGCGGGAGACCCAGGGGCTCGAGGCGGGGGAGCGGCTGCGGTCAGGGCAACGCGGACGGTTCTCTCCGGCTGAACTCATCACCGCACTCACCGAAGGCGGGGCACGCAGTCTCGACCTTCCGGTCGGTGCGCTCGAGGTCGGGAAGGCGTGCGACTTCGTGGCTGTGCGCACCGACAGCATGCGCACCATGGGATCACTGGACGAGCAGATCATCCTCACGGCCAGCGCGAGCGATGTGCATCTGACCGTCACCGGTGGCCATGTCCGCGTGCGCGACGGAGTGCACACCGAACTCGGCGATATCGCCGAACTCTACGCGCAGGCCTTCGCGGTCTTGGAGATGGAGGGCTGAGTCCGTGGCTGAGGACATCGTGCGTTCGGGGAAGGGAGGCAGTCGTGGCTGAAGTTCCGGCGCTGCGGCGGGCGATCGCGATCCTGCGGCATATGGCCTCGTCGAACCGATCGATCACGGCCGGTGCCCTGGTCAGGTCGCTCGAGATCCCGCGGTCGAGCGCCTATGACATCCTCGCGGTGCTCGAGGAGCTCGGCCTCGTGGCACGCACCGAATCCGGATATGTGCTCGGAGCCGGTGTGCACGAGCTCGGGGCGTCCTATCTGCGGACGAACCCGCTGCAGCGGTTGGCGCAGCCGATCGTCCGTCAGCTCGCCGAGGATACCGCCACGACCGCGCAGCTGGCCGTCATCCGCGGGTGGGAGACGGAGTACGTGCTCAAGGAGCAGTCACTCAAATCCGTCGCGGTCATCACTGCCACCGGGGTGCGCATGCCCAGCTATCTCACGGCGACCGGGCGGGCGATCCTCGCTCAACTGCCGAAATCCGAGGTGCTGGCGATGCTGCAGTCCGAGACCGAGTTCGTCACGCGCACGGGCAAGGGACCGACCTCGGTGAAGGCGCTCAATGCCGTGCTCGCCCAGGAGCGACGGACCGGAAGCGCGATCGAACATGGCGAAGTCACGCCGGGAATCTCGACGCTCGCGGCACCGGTCTTCGATGTCTTGGGTCGCCCGATCGCGGCCATCGGCCTCTCGTTCGTCACCGAGACCCTGCCCGAGGACACCGATTCAATCGTCGATCGGGTCAAGGCTGCCGCCGCCGAGGTGACCGCCAAGCTGCGGTGAGGGTGTTCTGCCCGTTGTCGCTGACCGCTCACGTTGCCGTCGCTGTACCGAGTTATGCGGTGAGCGGTGGGCGGTAACGTGAGCGGTCGGTGAGCGTCGGGAGCGATCAGAGGTATGGGCGGGTGATGAGCTCGAGATACATTCCCGACGGGTCGAGGAAATACACTCCGCGGCCGCCGTGCTCAGTGTTCGTCTCCTGATGGCGAGTGCGCTGCGGATCAGCCCAGAAATCGAGACCGCGCTGTTTGATCATGTCAACGGCTCGGTCGAAGTGGTCGCCCGTGCAGAGGAAGGCCATGTGCACGGGAACAATGTCATATCCCGGCGGGGGAGTGGCGAACTGGAGCATGACCCCGCCGTCGAGCATGATGTTGGCGAATGGCCCCCAGGACTCGGTGTGTTCGGCCTCGAGGACATCGACATAGAACTGCGCCGAGGCGGCTGGGTCTGCCGCGGCGACGATGGTGTGGTTGAAGGTTGCTGACATGATGAAGTTTCCTTTCGATGGCTGGATTCGCGGATGCTGAGGGCGCATCGAAAGGGTGGACCGCGAGCTGTGAACTCGGGGTCCGTGGGGCTCATGTTCGGACCGGGTCACCGATCCGTGAGTGGCTGTAAGCCTGTCCGGTCATCGGCTCCAGCATAGCGCGTGGCGGGAAGCGATGGCGTGGGATTGTTTCGGGCCATCGAACCGATCACCGACCGCAGACGAGGTAGGGTGAGGGCATGCGCAATTCCGGACTCAACTGGTGGTGGCTGCTCCTCACAGCAGCCGACTGACGCATACCCGCGGGCTGCATGGCAGCCCGCAATTTCTGTGGATCCTTCTGTGCGACCCGTGCACCTCTGACCGCATCACCGCACAAACGGGAGATCACACATGGATTCCTACTCCGCCACACTCGCACGGATGCCGCAGCTTCGCAGCGAGGTTAAAACACAACCGAACAAGTACAGAATGCTCACCGGCGAGCGTCCGACCGGTCCACTTCATCTCGGGCATCTCTTCGGTTCGATCCTCGAGCGAGTCAGTCTGCAGAATCGTGGAGTCGAAACCTTCGTCGTTCTTGCCGACTATCAGGTGATCACGGACAGGGACACCTCGGCGAATGTGAAGAGCAACGTCCGCGAGGCGATCATGGACTACGTCGCGGCTGGGATCGATCCTGAGCGGACGACGATCTTCACTCATTCGGCCGTACCTGCCCTGAACCAGCTCCTTCTGCCCTTCCTCAGTCTTGTCTCGGACAGTGAACTTCGGCGCAACCCAACTGTGAAGTCAGAGCTTGCAGCCTCAGAACGCCCCCTGAGCGGACTGCTGCTGACCTATCCAGTTCACCAAGCTGCGGACATCCTCTACTGCAAGGGCAATCTGGTGCCGGTGGGGAAGGACAACCTTCCGCACGTTGAGATCACCCGCACTATCGCGCGTAGATTCAACGAACGATATGGCCCAGTCTTTCGCGAACCAGAAGCAATGCTGACGCAGACTCCCGAACTTCCTGGACTCGATGGAAGGAAGATGTCGAAGAGCTATGGAAACGCCATCTCGTTGGGAATGAGTGCTGATGAGACTGCCGCCGTCATTCGTCGGACTCAGACAGACTCTCAACGACAGATCACCTACGATCCTGAAGGGCGGCCGGGAATTTCTGCGCTCTTGGCGACGACTGCGGTCTGCACCGGCGCCGAGCCGGAAGTCATAGCTTCGGAGGTAGGAGAAAAGGGCGCGGGCGCGCTCAAAGCCTTAGCGGCAGAAGCGGTGAATGAATACCTCGCTGTCCATCGGGCGCGCCGGCGAGAACTTGAGGCGGACCCTGCGGCTGTTGAGCGAATACTTGCGGACGGAAACGAGCGGGCAAATGCCATCGCAGACGAGACGCTTGCTGGCGTCCGTGCCGCTATGGGCATGGCCTATTGAAACTTGCTGTATGCCGAACAGACCAAACCGCCGACTTCGCCGACCGCTCGAGTTACCGTCGCTGTAGCAAGTTATGCGGCGTGCGCTGGGCGGTATGTCGAGCGGTGGGCGAGGGCAGGCTGAGTCACGGCGAGCGGTCGGCGGTAACCCGAGCGGTCGGCGCGGACAGGGGGTTGCTCACCGCCGCTGGAGCAGGACCGCGACCTCGAGGTGCTTCGTGTGCGGGAACATGTCGAAGATCCGCGCCTGGGCCACCTCGTAGGCGGGCATCCGCGCGAGATCCTTTGCCAGCGACACGGGATTGCAGCTCGAATAGACAATGTGCTCGACGCCAGAGTTCTCCAACACCGCCGACAGCCGTGCACCGATCCCACGCCGAGGCGGATTGACGATCACGCAGTCCGGTCGTTCGACGCCGGCTGGGTCGGCCGGCTCCGTTGCACCGGCAGGGTCGCCCGCCCCAGCCGCTGCGGCCGAGCCAGTCACATCGACTGAGCCAGTCACATCGACTGAGTCGGTCGCCGCGGACGTTCCCGTCAGGTTCGCCTCGGCGAACTCCGTGGCATCGCCGGCGAGGAACCGAGCGTCGATGCCGAGCTCTGCGGCGCTGACCTTCGCCGACTCGATCGCCTGCTCGCTCACCTCGACCCCGGTGACCCGACGCGCGGGAGAAGCGCAGCAGAGCGCGAACCCGCCGACACCACAGTAGAGGTCCCACAGGTTCGAGGCGTCAACAGCGTCCACCCACTCGGCCACTTGGTTGTAGAGCCCGATGGCGACAGCGGTATTCGTCTGGAAGAAGCTCTGCGGCCGCAGAAGCAGGTCGACCCGATCGAGGTTCATCCGCAGCGACTCACCGCGGAGCATCTCTTCGCGGCTGCCTTCGAGCACGGCCTTATGTTCGGGCAGCAGATTCACCGACACTACGGACGCGTCCGGGACGAGGTCAAAGAACGCATCCTTCCGCGACCGCAGCACGTCGAGCCCATGCTGAGTGCGGACGACGAACCGGATCATCAGCTCACCCGACGGCGCCGCCGTGACATGGACGAACTTCAACTCCCCACGGCGAGCAGAGACGTCATAGGGCTCGAGCCCGGTGGCATCGAGAAATTCCGCGAGCACCGGGATCACCGCACGGATCGCCGGAGTCTGGATCCCGCAGTCACGCAGATCGACGCCGTCGAACTCCTGATCGAGGATGCCCAAGGTCACGTGTCCGGCCGACCCGCCGACGGCGAGCTTCGCCCGATTCCTGAAATCTCGCACCCCGCCGGCGAAGGTCGGCAGCCACACTCGCGGAGCCGCCTCGGTGAGGATCTCCCGGCACCAGGACTCCTTGTCCGTGATCTGCTGCCCGTACGGAGTCTCGATGAGCGCACAGGACCGGCATTCCCCACGCTCGAAATACCCGCACTCCAGGCGTCCGGAAACCGCCGAGGCGGGGATGAGCGGCAGGGATGTCATACCCCTATTCTAGTCGCCGCCCAGCACGGCTTGCGGCCTGCGGAAAGGGCCCGGAAAGCGTTGACCGGCATCGTCGGCACCCGTAGAATTAACGTAGCCAAATCGATTTGGCCACACCCTCGAGATGCGAAGGACCCCATGACTCAGCTGCGCAGCCTCCACCAGGCCCCGACACTGCTCGTCCCGGAGAAGGTTCTCCTGCCCGAAGGCGCGCAGACCGGCCATGCGGTGCTCGTCGACGGAGGTCGGATCATTGCCGTCGGTCCCCTCGCCGAGGTGGCCGCCCAGGCCGAATCGCTGCGGACCGACGCGAACGCCGCCGACCCTAGTCCCAGTGCCGACCGAGTCGCCACCGAGCCGGTTCGCGTCGACCTGCCCGGACGACTGCTCATGCCCGGCTTCATCGACGCCCACCACCATCTCACCCAGTCCTTCGGCAAGTCCCTCGTCTTCGGCGAACCCTCCGAGATCTTCCAACGCGTCTGGGTGCCGATGGAGTCGAACATGGACGCCGAAGCCATCGACGTCGCCACCCGCCTGGCCGCCTGGGAATCCCTGCGCGGCGGCTTCACCACCGTCACCGACGCCGGCACCCGTTCGAGCGTCGACGTCTCCGCGATCTCCGACGTCACCACCGACGTCGGCCTGCGCTGCGTGCTCGGCGTCATCTGCAATGATCTCGGCGGGGGAGTGCGCACCTCGACCGTCGCCGAGGTGGTCGCCGCCGCCGATGCCCACCTGGGCAGGTGGAACGACGCCTCCCTCGTCCACCCGTCCCTGGCCGTGTCCATTCCCGAGGTCGCCTCCGACGAGGCGCTCGTGGAGATCACACAGATGGCCCGGAACGCGGGGGTCCCCTTCCAGACTCACCTCAATGAGCACATCGTCGCCGTCGAACGCTCCCTCATTGCCGGTGGCGAACGCCCGCTCGAACGCCTCGCCCGCCTCGGCGCTCTAGGGCCCGAGCTGCTCGCCGCTCATGCCACTCTGCTCACGCCGCGGGAGATCCGACTGCTCCGCGAATCCGGCGGCGCAATCGCCTACAACCCGGTCGCCAGCTCCTGGAAGGGCAATGCCGTGGCGCCCGCACTGCTCATGCACGAGCTCGGGATGCGCATCGGACTCGGCACCGACGGCACCCGTTCGGACGCCTTCCGCCTCCTCGACGCCGCCGAGACCGCTCAGCGACTGACCGGCGGAATGGACGTCATCGACTCCTCTGCGGGAGGTGGTTGGACCTGGCTCGAACAGGGTCTGCGCGGCGGCGCCGACGCCGTCGGGCTGTCCGGGCAGATCGGCGAGATCTCACCCGGTGCCCGTGCCGACCTCCTCGTGATCAATATCGACACCCCGGAGTTCGTGCCCTCATGGGATGTGCCGTGGGAACTCGTCCGTCTGGCCAACCGCGACCAGATCGACGCGGTCATCGTCGACGGCAAGCTGCGCCTCGAACACGGCTGGCCCGTCGACTGGGACGGCCGCGAATTCCTCGAGCGTGCGAAAGACGTCTCCCGGCGGGTCGTGGAGAACTCGCCGATCACCCGCATCGACCCGAGCGCGGCCGAGCACCGGGCGAGGTGGATGGGAGAACACTCGGCCGCGTCCACGAACGGGGTGGCCGCCTTGGTGAACCCGGAATCAAGTACAGCCTCGGAGGTCAAAGGGGATGCCGCGTCGATGAGGGATGACTTCTGATGTCGATGCTCGCGTTTGCGATCATCGCCGCGGTCGTCCTCATCTCCGCATTCGTGCAGGGGTCGACGGGGATGGGATTCGCGATGATCCTCGCGCCCGTCGTGACGTTCATCGATCCGAGCCTCATCCCGGTGATGCTGCTCGTGCTGATGATCCCGCTCAACCTCTACATCGCCGCGCGCGAGCGGGAGCATATCGACTGGACCGGCGTGAAATGGATCAGCGTCGGCCGATTCGCCGGCACGTTCGCGGGTCTGTGGATCCTCGTCATCGTCAATCTCCACCAGCTCGCGCTGCTCATCGGCTGGTCGACTCTCATCGCCGCGGTCGTCGCACTGCTGGCGCCGAAATTCACGCCGAACAAGCCGGTGCTCGCGACGGTCGGGCTCGTCACCGGAGTCACGGAGACCTCGACGGGCATCGGCGGGCCGCCCTATGCGCTGGCCTATCAGCACAGTCCCGGGCCGGAGCTGCGGTCGACGGTGGCGGTGTGCTTCCTCGTCGGTGAGATCATCTCCCTCTTCGTGCTCGCCTTCAGCGGGCAGGTCTCGGCGGACACGATGATTGCGACGGCGTGGCTGCTGCCGTTCCTCGTGGTCGGTTCGTTCCTCTCCCGCTATGTCCACCACCGCCTCGAGGGGCCGGTGCTGCGCTATATCGTCCTCGGCTTCGCCATCGTCTCCGGCATCATCGTCATCGTCCAGGCCTGAAAGGCGGGGCGCGGCAGACAGAGGTGAGCATCGGATGCTTTCAGGGCTGAGAAATGTCCGATTGCGACCTGAGTTCTGTGGACCCGCCTACCGTCGCTGTGTGAAGTAGGCTGATTCCATGTCTGACTTCCCGCGCGCGCACCGCGTCACGATCGCCGACGTGGCGCGTGAGGCCGGGGTGTCGCGGACGACGGTCTCGCACGCGCTCAGTGGCCAGGGCAAGGTCAATGCCGACACCCGGGCCAAGGTCAAGGAAGTCGCCGAGCGGCTGAACTACCGACCGAGCGCCCGTGCCCGCAGCCTGCGTTCGGGGAAGTCGCAGACATTGGCCCTGCTGTCGTCGATGCCGGCGGCCGTGTCCGCCGGGCCCTCTCAGCTGGGGTTCTTCACCGAACTGGCGATGGGATGTGCGCGGACGGCGCTGCTCGAAGGCTACGTCTTCGTCCTCGCCCCACCCACCGAGGCGGCCAACCCCGTCGATCTGCTCGACATCGACGGGGCGATCCTCCTGGAGCCGACCGTTGACGACCCCCTCGCCGAGGCGCTGCGTGACCGGGGCATCCCCTACGTCACGATCGACGGGCCGAGTACGCCCGCCGCGGACGGAGCATCACGGGCATCAACAACGCACACCGGAGCCGCCAGCCGGTGGAGCATCGATCTCCACCATCGAGGCACGGCTCAGCTGCTGCTCGATCACCTTCTCGACCAGGGCGCCACGCAACCGGCCCTGCTCGTCAGCCGCAGCCAACGCGGTGCGCAGATCGCAGCCCGCGAGGTCTACGTCGAGACCGCTGCCGCCCGTGGATTCGCCCCTCGCATCGCCGAGGCGGAGGAGACTTCCGGAGAAGAAGGGGCCTTCGCCGCCGCCGAGGAACTGTTGGCCGCGCACCCTGATGTCAACGCGATACTCGCTCCCGTCGACACCTTCGCCACCGGAGCGGTGCGAGCAGCACAGGAGTCTGGCCGCACAGTCGGCGACGATCTGCTCATCGCCACCCGCTATGACGGTCTGCGCGCACGTACGAGCAATCCGCCGCTGACCGCCGTCGACCTCGGACTCGAGGCGATCTCGGGTGCGGCAGTCGAGATGCTCGTGACCGTGCTCGACGGCGATCACTCACCGAATGCGACCGCCGCTTTGGACGGCGACACGGAATGCGCTGCCCGGGACGGAGGCGCCACGGAGCCCGCCGCGGTGGGCGCGTCGGGGGCGGCCGCCTCGGCGGGTTCATCCGGTCCTGTTCTCGTCGTCAGGGAATCGACAGCCGGCCATTCGCCGGACCGGAACTGGGTCTGAACCAGATACTCGGGCCGGGGACTCGGTTCCCGGTGAACCCCAGTTCCGATTCTGGGACGATCCTCAGATCCGGTAGTCGGCCGGTCGCTGGTCGAGCTTGCTCGGGTCGGCGATCGGTGTCCGGGCCTTCGGGTGACGGTTGCGCTTGCCGGTGTGGTGGAAGAGCAGGTTGAGCAGCACCGAGACGAACGCGGCCATGGCGACACCACTTCCCAGCAGGGACGATGCCGTCTGTGGCAGCTTCGAGTACATTCCGGGCAGGAGCACCGGCATGAGGCCCGCGGCCAGGCCGACGGTCGCGGTGATGAGGTTGCCCGTCTCATTGAAATCGATCTTCGCGAGCATCTGGATGCCGAGGACGGCGATGATGGCGAACACGACCACCGCAGTGCCGCCGACGACAGCCGACGGCACTCCGTTGAGGATGCGGGCGACGGGGCTGAGCCCGATGAGGATGAGAAGGATGCCGGCGATCGCGGTCACGTAGCGGCTGCGCACACCGGAGGCGCGCACGATGCCGACGTTCTCGCCGCTGGTGACCATCGCCGGGGTGCCGAAGAGGCCGCCGAGGATCGTCGTGAGTCCGTCGGCGCGGATGAGCCTGGGCACTGCGCGGGCGGGCTCGACCTTCTTCTCGACGATCTCGGCATTGATGATCGTCTGTCCGGTCGCCTCGGCCATGGACGCCAGCGCCCACAGCAGCATGGGGATCGCGGCGATGAGATCGAACTTCGGCGAGCCGAACGGGAAGAGGGTCGGCACAGCGAACAGCGGGCCATCGGTCTGGCCGGAGAAGTCGGTGGCACCCATGAGCGCACCGACGATTGTGCCGCCGATGAGCCCGACCGCTATGGAGAGCTTGCCGAGCATCCCGCGGAAGAACCGGAAGCACACGACGGTGATGAGGATCGTGATGAGGCCGAGCAGCAGGTTCTGCGGGTCGCCGAAGTCCGGCGAATCCGGTTCGCCGACCATGAGTTTGCCGGTGACCTGGACGAGGTTGATGCCGATGACGATGACCATGATCCCGATGACCAGCGGCGGGAAGAACTTGAGCACCTTGACGAACAGCGTCACCGCGAGAATGTAGAAGACACCGGTGAGCAGCACGGCCCCGACCGCGGTCTCGACATCGGTGCCCTGCGCGATGGTGATGAACAGAATCGTCGCGGCCCCGCCGGGAAGCATGACGAACGGCAGTCGGACGCCGACCTTCCATACTCCCACCGACTGCAGGATCGACCCGAGACCGGAGAAGACGAAGACCGCCGACAGCACCGCCGAGGTGGTCTGCGCATCCAGCCCCAGTGCGGTGGCGATGAGGAACACCGACGAGATCGGGGTCGCCACCATGACGAGCACGTGCTGAATGGCGAAGGGAATGAGGTTGCGGATCGGGCGCAGCTGATCGACGGGGTGGACGGCCTTGCCGGACGTGGTGGTGTCTGCGGATGGCGTTGTGTCGGTGTCGAAGGCGGTGTCGGCGTCGTTGCCGACTGTGCTGCCGGTGTGGTCCGGATCGGGTGTTGCGGGCATGGCACTGCTCCTCGATACACATCGTGATCGGCCTGAAATACAGAGGCCAAATCGATTTGTTCAATCGTGCATCGCGCGAGGGGCGGTGTCAATGAGTGGTTCGGAATTCGGACAGATCGCCGAAAAACGGGCTGAGCGTCGAGACACGGGTGTGCGCATGCGTTTCTCGACACTCAGCCCGTTTTTCGGCGGAGTCGGGGGAGGCTCAGGCGGCGAGGAAGCTGAGGGCGACGAAGGTGCCGAATGAGACGAACGGGGCGATCGCCGCGATTGCGATGGCGATGATGCCGGGAGTTCGGCCCCGCCCGGTGGCTGCGGCCGTGATGCCGAGGACGATGGTTGTGAGACCTGAGCAGGTGCACAGGCCCTGGACGCCGACGAGCACGGTCGCCAGAGTCTGATACCAATCCGGAGTGTCGGTGAAGTAGTAGCCGGACGCCGCCTCGGAGGGGCCGACGGTGACGCCCAGAATCACCGAGGCGGCCAGGCTGAGGACCATGGCGACGATCGAGAACACCACGGCCACCTTGCCCAGCGTCGGTGACTTCGCCGAGGCGGCGCCATCCATCCGAGCCGCAGCGGAGGCGTGTGCGTCGGCCAGATCATCGGGACGAGGGGAGGCATAGACGAGTTGAGAGGGAGGGGCGGGGGATCGGGGCTGCTGTGCCGCGAGCTCATCATCGGTGGGCTGAGGGTACGAGAAGTCCGTCGAAGTCATACTTCGACGCTATCGACGCGGACCGGCGCCGCCCCATCCTGCTATCCCACGAGCGGGGTCGGGAAAACCTCCCTGGAGGGAGGAGCCGGGTCAGGGTTTGCGGGCGACGATGAGGAACCTCTTCTGCGTGACTGTGATCGGCTCACTCGACTCGGCCAGGCGTCTGAGGACATCGAGGTTGGACCGCACGGAGAACCCGGGGACATCCCACGGGATATAGGCGAGGTACTCGATGACCGCCTCGACGTCGGTGAAGCGCATCGTCCCCTGCCATTTGCGCGCCGCCTCGATCGACAGGCCCTGACTCTCGGCATCGCTGAGGCACGGTTCGAGCTGTTGGTGCAGATCGCCCACCCCGCCGCCGAAGAAGTCGCGGAACTCCTGCGCCTCCGTGCCGTCGACCTGCTGGGTGAGAAACAGCCCGCCCGGGGAGAGCACGCGGGCCACCTCGGCGAGGTCATAGCTTTCGTGGCGGTTCATCACGAGGTCGAACTCACCGTCGCCCCACGGCATCTCCGGGTGATGATCGCTGTCGTACCGGGTGACCTCGACCCCGTAATCCTCCAGCATCGAGGCGGCCAGGGGCACGTTGGGCTCCCACCCTTCGGTCGCGGAGATCGTCGGCGACGGTTCGCCGGGAGGCCGGGCATCCTCGAGGCGATCGATGAGCTCGCCGAGGCGCTCGCCGCCTCCCGTTCCTATGTCGAGGCAGCTGCTCGACTCGGCCATCGCGTCGAGGCAGATCTGGTCGAAGTCCCAGGGCGGATCATCGGCGACGAGGCGGCCGGACAGTGGGGAGAAGTCCCACCCCGTCATCGACGCCGTCTCATGGATCCAGGCCCATCGCTCGTGGCGTTCTTGGGGAGTCTCGTCGCGCGTGCGACTGCTGTCGGCATATTCGGGCATGTCCACACTCCTCTGCCGGGTGGCTCGGCACCATCACCGAGCAGTTCTGCAACTCTGCCGGACGGCCGAACGCCGCGGTGGCGCCGATGCCGTACTTCGACTCTAGGCCAAAACAGGATCGAGGTGCGGGATGTGGCGAAGAATTCTCCGGACTGAGACATGGGTGCCACAGCGGGGTCGATGGAACGCGCTGGCGAGGAGGCGGGTGCGTCTGCGCGAGGAGGCGGGCGCCTACAGGAAGAAGCATGTGTCTGCAGGAAGCAGCCGGTGCCTAAAGCAAGAAGCAGACGATGCACACGGCGAGGCAGACGGTGAGCATGCCCAGGCAATTGAGCCAGAAGTCCCGGCCGACATACCTGGCGCGCAGGTGCGCGGCAGCGGCGCAGAGGAAGTAGGCGATGAGGCCCGCCGCGGCCGCCGCGCCGAACCTGGGAATCCAGATCCCTGCCACCAGGCCGGCTGCGGCGAGGAACTTCACCGCCGCGAGCACCCACCACCACTCGCGTGGGAAGCCGACCCCGTCGAGGCAGGCGGCAATGGCGCGCGGCGGACGGAAGGTGAGCAGACCGTCGCCGGCGACGATGACCGCGAGGACGACGACCGGCCAGACCGGATCGGGCAGCAAGATCATGGTGAACCTCTCACAGCGAGCTCCTGATGCGAGTGTGGAAGACGATGCTGGCCAGCATCGCCTCGACGGCGTCGTCGAGACTCATCGTCGTCGCCGCCCACCGGAAGAGGATGCCCAGGTACGAGTCGTAGAGTGCTGCGGCGCTGGCGCGTGCGTGGCCCTCATCGATCCCGATCGAGACCAGCGACTCGGTCAGGCGGCTCTGCAGGTCCACGGCGAGAGCATTGAATACCTCCGGCTCGCCCCTGACCCGCATCATCGCGGCCGCATAGTCGCGGGACAGATCCTCGTGTTCGGCGAAGAACTCGAGGAACGGTAGGAAGAGTTCGAGCAGATGCCGCTGCACCGACGAGCTCCCGCGCTGCGAGAGACTGCCTCGCCGAGGCGGAGCCGTGTACGTCCCGGCTTGCAGCTGACCGATCCACCGGTCGAAGCAGGCGACGAGGATGGCGTCTTTGTCCCCGACGGCCATCACCCGGCCGACCGACACCTCGGCGGCCTTGGCGATCGCCCGGATGGTCGTGGCTTTGAAACCATGGTCGAGAAACAGCTTCGCGGCGGCGCCGATGATCCGATCCTCGGTCTGCCGGCGCTTGCCGGACCTCAGTTGAACGTGTTCACTGGCCATGCTCGAACCTTAAGCCCTTCCGTGTTCACTTTCCAGGCCAAGTGTCGTGTTGCCCTCGGCAGGAAAGTTAATGTACCTTAACTTCATGAATGTCGATCCCTCTGCATCGGTACGCACTCGCGAGCATGGGCAGAAGAAGCATGGCCGGAAGAAGATCTCCACCGCATTTCTCCTCGGCCCGGCCTTCGTCGCGGCCATCGCGTATGTCGATCCGGGCAACGTCGCGGCCAACCTCACCGCCGGTGCGGAATACGGGTACCTGCTCGTCTGGGTGCTCGTGGCAGCGAACCTCATCGCCGTTCTCGTCCAATATCTGTCTTCGAAGCTCGGACTCGTCTCCGGGCAGTCGCTGTCGAGCCTCCTCGGTGATCGACTTCGCAGGCGGTCTCGCCTCGCATATTGGGGGCAGGCCGAGGTCGTCGCCATCGCCACCGATCTCGCCGAAGTCATCGGCGGGGCGATCGCCCTGAAGATCCTCTTCGATCTGCCGCTCCTCCTCGGCGGAGTCATCGTCGGCGTGGTGTCGCTGTTCCTGCTGTCGATCCAATCCACTCGCGGTCAGCGTCCCTTCGAGTTCGTCATCATCGGATTTCTGGTCATCATCGCCATCGGCTTTCTAGCAGGCCTGTTCGTCGGGGATGTGAACTGGGGGCAAGCCGCAGGTGGAATCGTGCCGCGGCTCGAGGGCACGAACTCCGTGGTCCTGGCCGCGAGCATGCTCGGCGCCACCGTCATGCCCCATGCGATCTACCTCCACTCGGCGCTCTCGGTCGACCGGCACCGGGACAATGCGACCACCTCGACCGGGCAGCTGCTGCGCGCCAGCCGCTGGGACGTCGTGCTCTCCCTCGTCATCGCCGGGTCCGTGAATATCGCCATGCTGCTGCTGGCCGCCGCGGCACTGCGCGGCCAGACCGGCACCGACACGATCGAGGGAGCGCACGCGGTCGTCACGGCCAACCTCGGCGAGGTCGTCGGCCTCTTCTTCGGCATCGGACTGCTGGCCTCGGGGTTGGCCTCGAGCGCAGTCGGCTCCTATGCGGGCGCATCGATCATGCAGGGTCTGCTGCGCGTGCACATCCCGATCGTGTGGCAGCGCGCGTTCACGATGATCCCCGCACTCATCGTCCTCGCCATCGGCGTCGACCCGACCTGGGCGCTCGTGCTCAGCCAGGTCGTGCTCAGCCTCGGCATCCCATTTGCGATGATTCCCCTGGTCAGGCTCACGAGCAGCCGCCGGGTGATGGGCGAATTCGCGAACTCCCGGTGGATCACCCTCATCGCCGCGGCCGCCTCGGCGCTCATCATCGCCCTCAACGTCGTTCTCATCGTCCTGCTCGCCCTCGGTGTGGACTGACCTTCGCCGAGGCGGGGCCTCGCATCGGCGTCACCGACGTCCCGGTGCAGAACGGAGAATCGCCTCGCCGATGCGGTTCGTCAGTCGGGGAGGGTTCCCGACCGGGCGAGGACGGTGAGCCTGCGCGCGAACTCGGCAGCCTCCTCGGGGTCGGTGCCGTGCAGGCGGAAAGCCGGCCGGTCCCGGAGCTGCACAACGGCGGTCGCATGCCCGCGATCGACTCGAGTGCTCGCCTCGACCACTTGATTCGGGGCCGCCTCGTCGATGATCTCCGTGCTTCCTGAGGCAGTCGGTCGGGTGTGGACCAGGCGGGAAGGTGTGACGAGGAGGAACTCGGCACCGCGAGGATTGCGGTTGCCGATCTTCAGCCACACCGACTCGTCTCGGTCGAGGGCATCATAGGGCGGCGGGGTCGGCCCACGGCGACGGGCACGCGCGGAGAGCTTCTCCTCGCCGGCCCTGCTGACGACCATCCGGCGGGCTCCGAGCAGGGCGGTCACGGAGACCGCCGCAAGCGGGATGGTGATTGCCGCAGCGATGACGGTATTCGCAAAAGAGAGCCAGGCGAACAGAGCCCCGGCACCGATGCCGAGGGTGACATTGCCCGCGACGAGCCAGAGCGCCGGGCCGGTGCGGTTGCGTACGGCCACTGTGACTCCGGCCATCGCCAGGCCGAAGTTCGTCGAGGCGATGGCTGCCGCGCACAGAACGACGAACGGCAGCGGCGAGTTCGTGAAGTCACCCCATACGGTTTCGGGAGCACCGGGTACGGATGCGAACGTGTGCCACAGCAGTGCTGTGAGGCTGAAGCACAGCCCGAACAGAGGCCCGATGCTGGTGACGGCGATGAGCGGGTCCCGGGTGAAGAGTCTGAGCGATCCGCGCGGGGCACCGGTGGGCTTGGCTCGCTGGCCCTCGTCGCGGTCGGTGCCGGTGAAGAAGATGATGGCCACGAAGGTCACGAGCCCGATGAATGCGAAGCTCAGAGGTCCGGCCGCCTCGGCGTCGATGATCACGTCCGAGGTCGCGGAGGTGCGCGCGAGCCCGGTGTTCCAGATGAAGAAGAGCACCGTCGACAGGCCGCTGAGGGTGACGGCTCCGATGAGAGTGCGGGAGAAGGCTCGTCGGCGTTCGCTCATGGAGGTCAGTCCCTCCTCAGGTCGATCGGTCGGACGAGGGTGCGCGGGTCCGAGCGCACCCACCAGGGTCTCGGTTCTCCGGCAGCGGCGGCCTCACGGCGTTCGGCGCGGGTGGCATAGCGGTAGGTGAAGACGCGGACGCTGATGAGGTCGGGTGCGGCACCGTCGAAGGGGTCGGGGCCCATGAGGCGACGGATCTGCGGATCACCGGAGCCGATCCTGCGCACGAGCTCGGTGAACCACGTCTGCCGGTAGTCGCCGAGCGCGGCGAACCACATGAGCCAATCTAGGCGCAGATGATAGGGCGCGATGACAGGCCCGCGACGGTACACGTCCCCGGGTTTGCCCTTGAACTCGTACTCCTGCCAGCGCTCGCCGTCCCACCCCTCGATGATGATCTCGTTGCGGGTCTCGGTCATCGACCCGAAAGCGCCATAGGCGTTGCCGAGTCCGAGTCGATTGAAGCTCGCGTTCATCAGCTGATTCGGCGAGAAGAGATTGCGCAGCGCTGGCACGTTCAGCCAGGCCTGCCACGCGACGAATACGAGGACGACGATCAGCCACCAGACCGGCATCGGCTGAGAGGGATCGGCGCCTGCGGACGAACCGGCCGCCTCGGTGACAGTGGGATCGGTGACGATCGCGGCCACGGAATTCCACCCCCATTCGGGGAACGGGCCGCCGAGGATCCACCGGAAGAACGTATCGCTGATTCCCGAGCAGGCGAGCAGGATCGTCGCCCAGTTCAGCCACGCATAGTTGCCGCTGATGACGAGAGCGAGCTGGGTGATGATGACGGCGACGGCGGCGAACGATGCGATCGGCTGGGGCAGGAACAGCAGCCACGGGGCGGCGAGCTGGACGATATGGCTGCCCAGGGTCTCGCCCTTGTGCCACCAGCCGGGCATGAGGTGGGCCCGGCGGGAGAGCGGGTTCGGCATCGGCTGGGTCTGATGGTGATAGTCCATCGCGGTGAGGTCGCGCCAGGACGAATCCCCGCGCATCTTGATCATTCCGGCTCCGAATTCGATGCGAATGACGAACCAGCGCAGCAACAGGATCATCGTCCACGTCGGGGCCACCTCGTGGGAGCCGAGGAAGCCGACGAGGAATCCGGCCTCGAGCAGCAGCGATTCCCAGCCGAAGCCGTAGAAGCGCTGCCCGATCGACACGATCGAGAAGTAGAGTCCCCACATGCCTAAGAACACCGGGATCGGCACCCATGCGGGACCGGCCTGGGGCAGTCCGATGATCGCCGAGGCGGCCAGGACCATTCCGATCACGCAGACGAGGCGGAGTCGTCGGTCCGAATACGCAAACCGCTTCCAGCGGAAGAGACTCGGTGCCTGCTTGGCCGAGGTCAGAGCGATGAATCGTGGGGCGGGGGTGAGTCCCCGTTCGCCGAGGAGAGCCGGGAACTGGTTGAACGCGGATGCGAAGGCGATGAGGAAGAGCAACGCGATACCGCGTTGGATGATTTCGCGGGAGATCGTGTAGTCGCCGGCGGTGAGCAGAGCGACCACCTGGCCGAAGTCCATAACCTATGCCTCCTGGTGCGGCAGACGGCCGGTGGCAGCCAGGGACGTCACCGCTCCGGCGAATGTGCTTGCGGCGCCCGGGTCCCCGCCGACGAGTTCCATGTCCGGGCGGTTCCGGAAGTAGAGCAGGGTGACCGGTTCCGAACCGCGGTGAGTCGTCTCGGCGCCGAGCAGCTGACCCGGTTCTACCTGTTCGAGGACGAACGAGCGGCCCGGGGCGACGATCGAGGCACGGACGATCCGGGTGTTCGTGAGCACGATCATCTGCGGTTCGCGACCGAGATCGCTGAGGTGATACCGGTAGAGCTTCTCGTTGGCCGCGAGCAGATCGTATGGCGGTTCGCCCTCCCTTGCCCTGTCGGATCGTGCCCTCTGACGTCTGGCAGCGGCGGTCTGCCGGTCCTGAAAGTTCCGGTCCTGCGGTGGATTCGCGTGGTCATAACTGGAGATTCGGGCGACCGCCCACCGATGTGTGCCCGCGAGGACGGGCAGCGTCAGCAGCAAGATGAAACCGCATACGACGAGTGCAATCCAGGTCGGCATCTCCGGTACTCCGTATCCGAAGAAGAAGGAGGAGGCGATGACAAACAGCCACATGAACGTCAGGATAGTCAGGTAAAGACCGCGATGGTGGCGGCTGACCGCCTCGGCGACCGACGTCCAGATGAAGCTGAGGTTGGCCGCAGACCAATAGGCGAAGAGCATGACGACAGCAGGCAAGGGTGAGGACGCGAAGTCGCCCCACACGGTTCCGAAGTTCCCAGAGTCCTGCGCACTCGCGTGCCAGATGAACGTCGCCGCGACCCCGATCACCGCCCAGATGGGACCGACAGCGAAAATCATGTGCCACGGTTGGTTGATGAAGCCGGTGAAGGATCCGCGCGTCTGCGCGACTGAAGGATCTGGGCCAGAGTCATCGCCGTCCCGCGGACTGATCCGCAGGAACACGATGAAAGCAACCAAGCAGACTGAGCCATAGAGCTGAAAGGCGAGAGTCTTGGCGAACGAGGCATCGAGGGTGCTGCCGTCGAAGCTCTTCGGTTGTGCCATGAAACCTGTATTTGCCCAGAGGAAGTAGACCGTGATCACGGCCGCGACGACGGCACCATATACGAGGATTCTGCGGAATGCTGACCTGCGGAACTTCATACTCAGAGTCTGGCAGATCCAGGGGGTGCCCGACTTGCCGATGATGTTTCAGATTCGACGAGGCCCACCTCACAGAGACCGCTCGCACATCAACAGTGTGCCGCCTCTGCGGGTGGGCACGGCCACCCCGGCGAAGGGGTGGGGTCAGTGTTTCGGCTCTTCGAGCTCTTCGACGTCGTCGGGGTCCTTGGGCACCGCCGGAATCGAATCCGTGGTCGGCGGTGTGGGAGGGGTGACGACCGACTGGTAGGAGTGCTCGTGCGAATAGGCGAGGAACGACAGGTGGTTCTCGTACCGGTCGAGCACGTCATCGATGATCTGCTGCGAGCTCAAGCCCATGAGGTCGTAGCCTTCCGAACCGGTCTGGGTGAAGACCTCGATGCGCAGGTACTTGTCGTCGCCGCGCGGGGCATTGCGGGCACCGAACGACGGCACATTCGCTTCGACGGCCGCGGCCTCATAGTGGAAGTCGCGCTGCTCGCCCATGTCGACATTGAGCGTGTTCGTCGTGATGCCGGTGTCCTCGTTCATGGTCTGGAGGTGCTCGACGGTGTAGCCGAGTTCGCGGAACTCCGTGGCCACGGCGTCCAAGGACGGTCCGACCACCTCGGCGACGAAGCGTTCGACGGACTTCTTCGTGGGGTAGGACCGCAGAGTGGCCAGACGCTGACGCCAGGTCTTCTCCGGAGCACGACCGCCGTGAGCGGCAGTGGTGCGGCGACGACGGATCCGACCCTCACGCTCGGCGCGCTCCATGCGCAGCACCTTCGAGAACGAAGCCATGACGAGGTAGGCGATGATCGTCACCGGCAGGGCGAAGATCAGGGTCGCGTACTCCATCGTCGTCACACCGCCGGCGACGAGCATGGCGATCGTGAGCACTGCGGTCACCAGCGCCCAGAAGATGCGCAGCCACTTCTTGCCGTCCTCTTCCGGATTGGGGATCGAGGAGGAGAAGTTCGACATCACCATGGCACCGGAGTTCGCGCTCGTGAGGTAGAACAGCAGACCCGACAGTGTGGCCAGTCCGATGAGGAACGTCGCTCCGGGGAACATTTCGAGCAGGTCGTACCAGCCCTGTTCCGGGGAGGCGATGGCTGTCTGCGCGAACTCGTCGTTGCCGTTGAACACCTCGGACAGGGCGGAGTTGCCGAAGATCGTGACGATAATGAAGTCACAGATGACGGGTGCGGTGATTGCGGCGATGACGAACTCACGCAGGGTGCGGCCGCGGGAGATGCGGGCCAGGAACAGACCGACGAAAGGACCCCAGGCGAGCCAGAAGGCCCAGAAGAACAGGGTCCAGCCGCCCATCCATTCGGAACCGCCGTCGACATAGGCGAACGTCGACAGAGTGCGTTCGGGAAGGGTGAAGATGAACCGGCCGATGTTCTCGACCATGGCGTTGAGCAGGAACGCGGTCTTGCCGGTGACGAGGATGTAGAGCATCATCGCCGCGCACGACCAGAGGTTGAGCTCCGAGACGAGGCGGATGCCCTTGTCCACGCCCGAGGTGCAGGCGGCGACGGTCATGACCACGGCCACGATGACCAGCGCGATCTGCAGGGCCAGGCCCTGTTCGAGGCCGAAGAGAGTGGCGAATCCGACGTTGAGCAGGACGACGCCGATGCCCATCGAGGTGGCCACTCCGAAGACGGTGCCGACGAGGGCGAAGATATCGATGACGTCACCGGTGGTTCCGCGCACGCGCTTGCCCAGCAGCGGGTAGAGGACCGCGCGGATCGACAGGGGCATACCCCAGCGGTAGGCGAAGTACCCCATCGCCATGCCCAGCAGCGAATACATCGACCAGCCGGCGATGCCGTAGTGGAACATCGTCCACACCACGGCATCCTGGGAAGCCGCCGCCGATTCGGGGGAGGCGTTGACGGGGTGGAGGTACTGGGTGATCGGTCCGGTCACCGAGTAGAAGAGCATGTCGATGCCCACGCCCGCGGCGAAGAGCATGGCGACCCAGGTGAAGAGGTTGTACTGCGGGCGGGAGTGGTCGGGGCCCAGGCGGACCGAACCTTCCTTCGACAGTGCGACCCAGAGGACGAAGCCGATGACCGCGGTGACGGTGACGACATAGAACCAGCCGAGGTTCTCCGCGATCCAGTCGACAACAGTCTTCATCGTCGACTGCGCCGAATCCGGCATGGCCATCGCCCACACGGAGAACGCGAGGATGATGAGGGAGGCGACGATGAAGACTCGCCAGTTGACCCGGGAGCCGCGTTCGTCGGAGAGCTCCTCAGGGCCTTTGCTCATCTCCGAGCTGTCGATCGGAGCGCGCTTCTCGGGGTCGATGTCCCTGCTGATTCGCGTCGCCCGGTCGGTGCCGCCGAATCGCTCACGTTCGACGACTGGGCGCTTCAACTTCTCTTCGTTCGGATCCTGCACGCATCGACCTCCGGTAGACAAAAAGGGACCGGGCCCGAAATTGGGCCCGATCTATTCTACGAGTGGAGGTTTCTCACAAAATCAGCACCCCCTCTTTTGAGGAAGCCGACTAAGGGGCAGGGTCGCCCAAATTAAGCCCGTGAGCAGGTGGGGAACGGGGCTGTTCAGGTTCGGGGGACGGCGCTCAAGTCCGTGAGCGGGCGGCCACCTCGGTGAAGGAGTCGACGAAGCGCTGCGCCTCGGCGGGGGTCGTCTCCTCCAACCGCATCGACGATCCGACGTGCAGCTCCACGGTCACCGTGGCCCGTCCACGGGATTCCTCGACGCGGACATCAGCTGCCTGCCGAGGCCTCGCTTCCGAGAGTTGGGCGACGGAACCCTGAGCGTCGGTGCGCACCCGCATGATCCGCGCGTTGGTGAGGATGAGCAGATCGGTGTCGAACGGCGGCAGGCTCCGCAGCCGCGCGTATTCGATCTCGCCGGGACGGAACAGACCGGGTGCAGTGAGCCGCTCTGGTCGCGGACGCGGGCCGTCCGGGGCGGTGGGTCCCCGCTGGGCTGCGGGGCGAGAGTCCGTTCTGCGGGTCCTCGCCCAGCGGCGGAACGCACGGAACGGGAACCAGCCGTCCTCGGCGGGGGAGGGGCCGTCGGGGACGGCGGGCCGCACCGACTCCGGTCGGTCGGCGTCGTCGGCTGGGCGAACCGGGTCGGAGGGGATGGGCTGTGAGGTCATGAATGTGATTCTGGCAGGGCCGCCTCGGCGATGGGGTGGGTCGGTCGTAATCGTTTGGGAACATCTGTGCCCGATCACTCACTTCGGGTGAAGTGCCGGGCGGGCCGATGCGTCCATGGGATACTGGGGGCATGCGTGCAGGTGAAGTCTCCGAGGTCAGTCAGGACTACCTCAAGGCCATCTGGTCGGCCCAGGAATGGGGCGGGGATCCGATGACGGCCACCGAGCTCGCGAAGCGGTTCGGAACGACGAAGGCCAATGTCACCGAGGTGCTCAAACGACTCGACGAACTCGGTCTCATCACACGCGTGCCCTACCGTCCGCCCGTGCTCACCGAGCAGGGCAAGGCGATCGCCCTGTCGATGGTGCGCAGGCACAGGCTCATCGAAACGTTCCTCGTGAAGTCGCTCGGGTACGGCTGGGACGAGGTCCACGATGAGGCCGAGATCCTCGAGCACGCCGCCTCGGATCGGCTCATCGACCGCATCGACGCGTTCCTCGGCCACCCGGCGTCCGACCCGCACGGCGATCCCATCCCGGGTGCCGATGGTGCCGTCGATACCCATACTCCGACCCTCCTCGCCGAGGCGGCCGTCGGGTCCTATGCGGTGCTGAGGGTCTCCGACGCCGATCCTGTTGTTCTGGGCAAGCTCGCCGAGGCGGGTGTGCTTCCCGATGTCGCGCTCGACGTCGTCGATCGCACCGATGACGCGGTGACCGTGGACATCGGCGGGAGGCGGGAGACGATCGCTGCCGCGCTCGCCGCGGCCGTATATCTGGATGCGGCCGCGGCGAGGTGACGGGCGGGACCGGAGTGACGGGCGGGACCGGGCTCTCGCCTTGGCCGAGCGGGGTCAGACCCTCTCGTCTTCGCCGCGCTGAGTCAGGCACTCTCGCCTTCGCCGCGTGTGCGCGGCCGCGGGAACTTCGGTTCGGCACGTAGCAGGGTCAGGCTTGTGGCCGCGTGGGCGTCGAAGCCTTCGGTGAGGAAGAGCTTCGGCCAGTCGCACCAGAGTTCTGATTCATACGGGGTGCCGGGCAGGTAAGTGCCGTGCCTGTTCTGTCGATGCCATGGGTGGGACCGGAATGCCGTCTTGGGAATGGTTCGCAGCGTTTCGAAGAGGGTCTGATAGAGCACCGGTGTGAAGCCATCACTGCGAGCGGCATCGGCCGTGCTCACCCAGCCTGGTCCGGCAATCGGAATGCCCCGTTTGATCGCCGAGCTCATCTGGGCTTTGATGCCGGCACGCTGCGGGTCGGGGGAGTGGTGGAGGAGCACCTTCGACCAGTGCAGGGCCTCCTCGGGGTCGAATCCCGGCCACTGTTCAGCGGCCCTGCGACGGTTCTCGGTGTCGTTGTGGGAATCGGCGGAGTCGTTGTCGAAGTCTGCGGACATGGCACACCGTCCTTCTCGGGCGCGCTTCGGCAGCGCTGACCCGGATCGAAGCTTGCCCGGGCTGGCTGCCCGGGCCCGTTCTTCCCCTGGGGCACCCGGTCGATGACGGGTTGCCGTGTGGCCGGCCAGGTACCGATGGCCACAACTCGCGAACGTGTTCTCAGTGTAGACGGAGGGGGTGACACGACGCTTCTGCTCACGATGCCTGCGGGGAGCAGCGGAGGAAGCTGAACAAGTCCTTCTGCAACGGCCCGTCGGCACAAAGATCAGGCGTTGCACAGGCCGGCCAGGGACCCGGGCCGGCCAGCGTCCCGGCTCGACTGCGATACGTCGGGCCGGGACGCCGGAGACTCACCTTCTCGGCAGGTTCCACCTCGGCTGGGGCTGCTGCGGTTTCTGATGCTGATTCATGAAACCGCGTTCGGCCTGCAGATGGCCCTTGTCATGGCTCTTCGCCTTCGGGTCGGTGCCCGGGATGGACGCCTGCAGCTTCTCGGTCGCCGGTTTGGAGCCGGCGATGGGCAGCTCTCCGGTGATCAACGGTGTCTGCGGGGCCGCCTCGGCGATGGGGTTCTTGTTTCCTTTGTTGTGTCGCATGGTCGATCCCTTCTTCGCATTCGTCTGATCTGATTCGCCGGCCAGTTCGGTGAACAGTCCGGTCCACTGGTCGGGGGTGAGGTCTTTGGGCAAGGTGTCTCCTCTGATGTCGTTGCGGTCCATGGTCGATTGCAGGCTGCGGTGATCGGTGATGCTCATCTTTGAGAGGATTCCTTTCATTCCTCGCCCGCGACCGGTGAAGACCGCACGGACGAACTGTTGATAATCGGATCGAGCCTTGACTGGAATCGATCCGGTGGGGCAGCGATCGATGGTGAGGATGCCGCCATCGACGCTGGGTTTCGGGGTGAACGCATCGGCAGAGACGCGGGTGATGAGGCGGAAGTCGAACCATGGGGTCCATTGCGCGGTCATCATGGTCGATCCGCCGATTCCTGCGCGTTTGCGGGCCACTTCCCATTGCGTGAGCAGAATGGCCTGCTGCCAGCGCCCGGAGCGCAGCAGCCTGCGGAGGATGGCAGTGGTGAGGTGGAACGGCAGATTGCCGACGATGACCGGCCGGTCGAGCCGAGTGGTCAGGATGTCGGCGTGCCGGACCTCGGCCCGCGGGTACGTGTCTTCAAGGTGATCCAACCTCGTTTCGTCGAGTTCGACGAGCGTGAGCTCTCGTCCGAGTCGGTAGAGCTCGGCGGTGACTGCCCCATCCCCTGGACCGATCTCCATGATCGGTCCGGAAGTGGAACGAGCCAGGCTCGCAATCGTTGAGATGGTGGTGGGTGAGCGCAGAAAGTTCTGGCCGAGTTCATGTCGTCCGCCGTGCTGTGACCGCGGGGCCGAACGCGAAAGGGACTGTCTGCGTGTCGAAAGGTGTCGTGGTGTGTGGGATCGCAATGGGATGTGCTCCAAGAATCAGATGGAGGCACCCGAGGCAGCGCAATGATGGTGAGTCAGATCGATCCGCGATGACCTGGTCGATCACTGATGATCGCAGTGGTCAGGGGATCGGACAGGGATCAGCCGATTGCCGCATCGCCCGGACGCCGAGGGCTCTCCGGGAGGACAACGCGCTTGCAGAGGTGATCAGGGTGACCGTCGTCGGTCAGCCGATCACAGAAGAATCCGTCCGGCGCGCTGTCAGGCGCTGCGGAGACGAATAAAGAAGCAAGGCGCAGTCATTGCGCTGCTGTTCAATGTTCCCATGTTGATCAAGATAGCACAGGGGGTTTTGCCGAGACCAGGGTTCGGACGAAAAACGCCCCGCCGCCTTCGCGTGGAAGCCGGCGGGGCGAGGAGCGGATCCGTTCGACATGATGTCTCGAACGCGGTCCGGCGACCGCGTGCGAGTGTTCGTGTCAGTGGGTCAGCCCATCATGGTGCGCAGGGTGATGACGCCGATCGAACCGATGGCCGCGGCGGCCGGAAGGGTGATGATCCATGCCAGCGCGATCGGCTTCATGAGCTTCCAGTTCGCCGAACGGTTGACCAGTCCGACGCCGATGATCGCACCGATGAGGATATGCGTCGACGACACCGGCAGACCACTCACCGAGGCGGCCATGACGATTCCCGCGGCAGCGAGCTCCGCGGCGAATCCGGAGGCCGGGTGGATCTCGGTGAGTTTCGTGCCGACGGTGGCGATGACCTTGCGGCCGATGAACCAGAGACCGACGATGAGTGCGATGCCGCAGGTGAGCATGGCCGCGAACGGCACGGTCGTCTCGCCGCTGATGCTGTCGGTGCGGAGCACATCGAGGACGGCGGCGAAGGGGCCGACGGCGTTGGCGATGTCGTTCGACCCGTGGCTGAAGGCGAATGCGGAGGCGGTGAACACCTGCATCCAGGAGAACAGGATGTAGGTCGCACGTGGAACAGTCTGCTTGCGCAGGGTCTTGGCGAAGACGAACACGGCCAGCCACACGGCCGCGCCGATCATCGCCATGATGAGCAGGCCGCCGACCGTGGTCACGCTCATGTCGAGGTTCTTCAGGCCCTTGAACAGCAGCATCGCAGTGATGATGACCGCGCCGCCGGCGGCGATGAGGGGAACCCACCGCTGCAGAGCCGAATGAGAGCCGACCGATCCTTCGCCGGTGGGGGCATCCTCGGTGGCGGCGTCGATCTGCGCGTCGACGGACCCCTCGGCTGCGGAGACCGGGGCGAGCATATGCGGCTTGAGCGTGTGCGACAGCGACGTCCCGAGCACGTACTTCTTGATCAGCCCGTAGATGATGAACGCGGCGAGTCCGCCGAGGGCGGGGGAGAGCACCCAGGAGATCGCGATCTGACCGACCTCGGACCACTGCACCATGGCGAGTCCGCCGGTGCCGGTGACGAAGCCGATCGTCAGAGACGCACCGATGATGCCGCCGATGATCGCATGCGTCGTCGACACCGGCCAGCCCATCCGGGTCGCCACGAGCAGCCACACTGCGGCGCCGAGGAGGGCCGCCATCATGATGAAGGCGAAGTCCATCGGATTGATCGCCACCCCGCTGAGGTCGACGATGCCGCTCTTGACCGTGTCGGTGACGTTTCCGCCGGCCAGCAGGGCGCCGCTGACCTCGAAGATCGCGGCCACGAGCAGCGCCTGCTTCATCGTCAGGGTGCCGGCGCCGACCGAGGTGCCGAAGGCGTTGGCGACATCGTTGCCGCCGATGTTGAACGCCATGAAGGCGCCGAAGATGACGGTGGTGACGAGAACCATGCGGGGAGCGTCCCGGCCCACGAAGTCGAAGGACCACAGGGTGAAGGCGATGAGGGTGATCGCCAGCAGCCCACCGAAGGCCAGATGCCAGAGGCGGTCGTTGCTGCGGCCGACGGCAGGCGGCGGAGTGTGGCGCTCCGGGGCCAGAACCTGGGTCATTCGTTCTCCTAGCGGGGTTCAGTCGATGAGGCAGTGTCTGTCTGCCTCCATGATTCGCAGGTCGAATGACCGCCAGGTTACGGCGAAGGTGAACGGACGGTGAACACCGCGTCCGAGGCTCACGAAATGCTCGTGCACAATCGGTAGGTTTCGCCGTCCGTTCACGCAATGTTCCAGGTCAGGTGCTATGTCGGCGGGCCCTTCCGGGAGGTGGTGCAGGGGTGCGCTGGGGATCGGGATTCGCTGTGTGACAATGACCACTGCAGCCCGAAACGTGGGTAAGACTGAGCCCGGATCCGCATCTGCGCGGATCCGGGCTCAAACGATGTGGGAGAAGCTCGCCGAGGCGGCCGGAATCAGTCGATGATCTCCCCGCGGATGACATCGCCGCCGCCGTCGTCGGGACGATTGCGGTGCGGGTCGGTTCTCATCTGCCGGTCGACCCTGCGCAGGCGACGGCCGAGGGCGATGAGGGCGATGCCGACGAGGATGATGAATCCGGCGAGGGTGAAGATCAGTGCGGTCACTCCGGCGCCCGGGGCGAAGAGGAAGAAACCGCCGAGGATGATGCCCAGCACCCCGATGGCGGTGAGCACCCACCAGGACCTGACACCCATCCGGCGGATGAAGAAGGACATGGTGAGGGCAAGGAAGCTGAAGAAGATGATCGCGAACCCGGTCAGGACGGTGACCATCGACGCGAACAGCATCGGGGTGAGGAAGATGAGCACGCCGAGGAGGATGAGCAGAACCGCACGTGTGACCATGCTGCCGGTGCGGCCTCCGCGCGGTGCGAAGACGAGGGAGGAGATGGCGATGACGGCGAGCCAGCAGGCGAAGATCCGCACCACCACCTCGGCGGAGGAGCCGGGCCAGACCATCATCAGCGCACCCATCACGAGGGCGATGACGCCGTTGACGATGACTGTTCTTCCAGTGCGCTTGAGGTCCATGCACCCAGCCTAGTCCTCGGGTTTGGACAGACGCTGAAGACGTCAGGCGTGCCCGAGGTGCTCCTCCTGTTCGGCAGTGCCGGATCGGTCGGCCGACTCCGATGTGGTCCGTTCCTGTTCCGGCATGTCCGAGGTCACGCGCTCCTGCTCGGGCATCAGCCCGGTGAGCTTGAGCGATTCGGACATGGCCTGGACGATGGCGTCGAGGTCGGCAGGCGCCTTCGACGTCGCGTCCGATTCGGACCCGTCGGCCGCCTCGGCGGGGGTGTCCGTCTCTGCTACCGGGGTCGTGGCCTCTGCTTTCGTGGTCGGCTTCGCTCCCGCTGCGGTGGTGGGAGGAGCGGCCGGGGTGTTGTTCTCGAGGAAGCGGAGCAGTTCGACGGGGAAGGGCAGGACCAGGGTCGAGTTCCGTTCCGCGGCGACCTCGACGATGGTCTGGAGCAGGCGCAGCTGCAGGGGCGGAGGGCGTGTGGGCCATGGCCTCGGACGCCTGGGCGAGCTTGTTCGACGCCTGCAGCTCACCGTCGGCGATGATGACGCGGGAGCGGCGTTCGCGTTCGGCTTCGGCCTGGCGCGACATGGAGCGTTTCATCGTCTCCGGCAGGGCGACGTCCTTGATCTCGACGCGGTCGATGTGGACGCCCCAGTCGACGGCGGGGCTGTCGATCATGATCGCCAGACCCTGGTTGAGGCGTTCGCGGTTGGTGAGCAGGTCATCGAGCTCGCTCTGGCCGATGATCGAGCGCAGCGAGGTCTGGGCGACCTGACCGACGGCGAGCTGATAGTCCTCGACGTCGACGACGGCCTTGCGTGGGTCGACGACCTTGAAATAGATGACGGCGTCGACGCGGACGGTGACATTGTCGCGGGTGATGCCCTCCTGGGCGGGAATCGGCATGGTCACGATCTGGAGGTTGACCTTCTCGAGTTTGTCGACGAAGGGGACGATCGCGGTCATCCCGGGCGGACGGGGCTCGGCATTGACTCTGCCGAGGCGGAAGACCACCCCACGCTCATACTGCTTGACGATCTTCAGGCTGTTTCCCAGCGTGATTGCTCCGAGGGCGACAAGTGCGGCGAGGATACTGAGCGCCAACATGTCGAATCGCCTCCTTTGACGATTGACTATCCGATCTATTCTACGCCTGTACGGCGCGGAAAGACCGGGCTCGGAGGGAACGCGGAGGCGGGGTGCTCAGGCCTCTCGGGCGAATGGGAGGGCGGCTCGCCGTGACCGCGCACCTCCTTCGTATCATGATTCGGCTCATCAGGAACGTGAACTGCCGCCCATCTCTTCAGAGATCGCCTTCGCGCATTCGGTGAGAGCCAGCGCGGCATGGCTGTCTCTGCTGTCCGGCAACATTATCGGCGTGCCCATAGTCGCCAAAGTGGCAACCAGGGAGGTGCCTGACCATATAGGGGCGGATACGGCTACGTACCCGGAGTCATTCAATGCCCGGAGCCCGATCCCGGAATCCCGCGCATCACTAATCAATGATTCCAGCTCAGCCCGGTGGTCGGTGGGAAGCATACTGAGCAATCGTGATGCTCCGATCTGATCGGCACCATAGGCCAGCCATATCTGTGCATGAGCGGAATAGAGATCGAGCTGAGTGCCGAGCGGGACCGTCAACATTATCTCGCTGGTCCGGTTCTCCTCGATGTGGATGACGACAGGGCCGTTCGAGCCATAGACGCTGAGCGCGCAAGTCAGGCCAGTCTGCCGAACCAGTTCGCTCATTTTCGGGGGTGCAACCGACATGAGGAGCTGGCGGCCGAGATGGAATGAAGAGAGCTGCGCAAGTAGTGGTCCTGCCGTGTACCTCGACCCATCGCGCTCTAGAAGTCCTGACTGTTCCATCGAACTGAGATATCGATGGGCAGTCGTCCGATTCAATTTGGTCAGTTCCGCAGTGGACTGCGCTGTGATGTGTTCGCGATGTGGACCTAAGAGGGAGAGGATCTGGGCGGTGCGTCCAACGGCTTGGATATCTGCTTGCCCGCTGTGTGGGGTTGTTTTGACCGGTATTTGCGGTCCGCGATCTCGTTGCACGAGAGGGCCCTTTCTTTGATTGCTGGATCAGAGTTCATTATGCGCACGTTTTTAGAGGTTTTTGGTGATGAAAGCCGAGAAAATTTCTGTTGACGTTTGTAATGTGAACTTCATACACTCAATGTGAACATTCTAATCAGCGCGATGAGGCGTGGAGGACACAATGGTTATGGCCGAACAACCCGCAGCGACATACGACCCCCGAGCGGACAGGCACGATGCTGCCGCGTGGAAACAGTCGCGCAATGGTCTAGTGCCGGCAGTGGTGATCGGGACCACGCTGGAATGGTATGACGTGATGATCTATGCCCAAGCAGCAGCGATCATCTTCCCTACGATCTTCTTCCCTGAGGTGGGAGCGGCAATCGGCACTATCGCCGCGTTCGCCACGTACGGTGTCGGGTACCTCGCCCGACCGCTGGGAGCCGTAGTCTTTGGTCATATCGGCGATCGTTTCGGACGAAAAGCCGCTCTTGTAAGCACTCTGCTTCTCATGGGCGGCGCGACGACGATGATCGGCATTCTCCCGACTTTCGCATCTGCGGGCCTACTCGCTCCGACGCTCCTCATGGTGTTGAGGCTGCTCCAGGGGCTAGGCGCTGGAGCTGAGTATGCCGGCGCATTCGTGATGATCGGTGAGATGGCCCCCGCGAATCGGCGCGGATACTGGTCATCAGTGCCCGGAATTGGGATCTACGCGGGCGTGGTGTTGTCTGCGCTGGTCGCCACAGCAGTCTTCTCAGCGCCCGCCGACTGGGTGGAGAGCTTCGGCTGGAGGATCCCGTTCCTCGTCAGTCTTGCGCTTGTCTTCGTCGGACTCTTCTTCCGCATGCGCATCTCGGAATCGCCGGTTTTTGAGAAGCTCGAGCATGAGAGGTCCGCTCGATCGCTGCCGTTCGCTGAGGTATTTCGGAAGACCCCTAAGCGATTGTTCCTCGCTGTGTTGCTCACCGCCCCGATCGGATGGAACTCGTACGTCAGCCTGACCTATTCCATCAGCTATGCGAAAGATATTGGCTACGACAGTGGAACGGCGATTCTCGGCACCCTGGTTGCGTCGGTTCTGGCGATCGTCCTCGTGCCGGTCACTGGTTGGCTGACGGATAAGGCTGGCCGTAAACCGATCTATATCATCGTCTCCATCCTCGGTATGGCCACGGCCTTCCCCTTCTTCTGGCTGCTTGACTCTGGTTCGGTGATCTTCCTCTACTGCGGTCACATCCTCATGGTCTTCGGGGTATACATCGTCACCGGTGCACAAGCCGCCTATCTCACCGAACTGTTCCCCGCCGAATTCCGCTACACCGGAGTGGCACTGTCTCGTGAGATCTCAACCGCCTTACTGGCCGCACCAGCGCCCGCGGCAGCTGCAGCGCTCTACCTCTGGTCAGGGGGACCATGGTGGACGGCGGGAATCATGGTCCTCAGTAGTGCCGCCTGCCTCATAGCGGTGTGGGTACTCCCTGAAACCAAGGGCATCAACATGAATTACACCGCCGCAGACCTCGATCGCGCGAAATCGCAGTGATCCATCCTCGTCATCTATCCCGATTACGAGGCACAAAGCGTCTCAGCTCAATACCTAGTCCCAAGCAAGTGGACTAGCAGAAAGGAAACCACCATGGCTGATGAGAGAGTTCTTAGGATCCTCGACGGAATAATCGACCCCCATTGCCATCCCGCTCCGTCGGCGATGCCGCGAGAGTTCGATGCCGCAACTGGAGCCCGAGACGGTTGGGATCGACTGCGGATGCGGGCGATGGTTTTCAAGTGCCACCACCACAACACGCAGATGGACGTAATCGCACAGAGGAGCCTGCTCGAGGACGTGCCGACGGAGGTCATCGGCGCTGTTGCTCTCAACTCGAGTATTGGAGGCCTGAACCTCGCCCAGGTCCAAATGTGTCTCGGGCTGGGAGGCAAGGTCGTCTATCTGCCGACAGTCTCCTCTGGCCGGCACATCGACAACCATGCCGAGTCCCACGGATTTCCCACGACTACTGTCGAAGTCACAACGAACCGCATAGAGGTAGTCGAGGCAGACGGTCGTGTAGTTCCCGAGCTTCTGCCAATCTTCGACCTCATCGCTGAGAAAGGCGCGGTTCTCAACGGTGGGCACCTTCACCCGGATGATATGGAGACGTGCTTCACTGCAGCACTCGGCCGTGGTGTCAGGAAACTTGTCATTTCACATCCCGACTTCGTCATCGGAGCTGAGCCGGAGCAGTGCCGAAAGTTCATTGACATGGGTGCCAAAGTCGAGCACGAACTCCATATGTATGACCCGGGAGCAAAGATGCGGTGGCCCCTCGAGCAACTGCTCGAATGGATCACGGTCCTCGGCGCAGAGAACACCCTGCTGGGATCTGATCTTGGGCAGAAAGGATTCCCATGGCCAGTGGACGGGTTTATCCGAGTAGCAGAGGGGCTTCTTGATCTGGGGTTGCCGGAGGACGACCTCCGGATGATCGTCCACACTAACCCGCGCACGCTGTTCGACATCGACGACTGAGGAGACCCACTATGTACGATTCATCCGATCCCCGTTCTCGTCTGACGCAGAAGACAGCCCCGCCGCTCGGGACCGAAGGCATTGCTGCCCCCGAGACGCATCTGTTCCGCGATCCAAACGCAGCAGACACATCTGTTCCCGGAACCAGGGTCTGGGCGGCTCGTGGCCAGAACTTCCTGGTCGAATACATCGAGCTAGATGCCGGATCCGAACTCGAATTCAACCGAGACCGCGGATGCGTTCTCATTGTCGAGGACGGTCCTGGAGAGATAAATGTTGCGGTCTCGAAAGAAAGCGCTGCGCTTGACGAGCGCGGAATCATCATTGTTCCGCCCGGCCCTGCGCGAGTATCAGCGAGTGAACAGAGCATCGTTGTAGCGGTCTCAGACATCATGGCCGATGGGGCGCCGCAGGCCGCCAACGCCGAGTCATATGCTCAGGCACATCCCCGCGTTGCTCGGTTGGCCGAAGACCTACCTGCCCCGAACGCACTCAAAGCCTACCCGCTCTCCGACTACCCGCCGGAAAATGGACGCTTCGGTACGATCTTCAGGACTCACACCCTCATGATCAACTTCCTCGATGATCAAATCGGGCCACGTGACCCAGAAAAGCTGTCGCCGCACCACCATGATGACTTCGAGCAAGGTTCGCTCACACTTTCCGGAGCGTGGAAGCATCACATCCGGACGCCCTGGACCACAAAGCAGAGCCAGTGGCGGGACGATGTCCATGTAGACGTAGAGGGACCGTCGCTCACGATCATCCCGCCGCCTACAGTCCACACCAGTCGGGCTGTCGGGGAGGGACTGAACCTCATGATCGACCTCTTCAGCCCACCGCGTGATGACTTCGCCGACAACGGATGGGTCGTCAATGCCGAGGACTTTCCCCGATGAGGTCGATGAAGAGCCGCCTCGGCGAAGATGTCGAGCTGGGCACATTTATCAAGTTCCCCCTCGTCGAATCGGTGGAGCTCATGGCTATCGCTGGTTTCGACCTGGTCGTCATCGATCTTGAACATTCTCCGATGTCGATTGAGTCTGCAGCACGACTATTGGCGATGGCAAAGGCGCTGGGGGTCGAATCATTGGTTCGGATTCCCTCGCACGGGTATGAGTGGGTGCAGCGAAGTCTCGATGCTGGTGCCAGCGGCGTCCTTGTGCCACACGTCGACAACGCCGAGGAGGCAGAACAGCTCGTGGCTGCAGCGCACTTTCCGCCTCGGGGCCACCGCGGTTTCGGCCCGACAACCCGCGCCGGGGGGTGGGCAGTCGACCCGGGGACTGACTATCAGCAGGAAGCAGACAACGCTGCATTGGTCGTGCAGATCGAGTCGGGTGAGGGCGTTGCCAATATCGAAGGAATCCTGGCCGCGGGAGTCGACTCTGTGTTTGTCGGTCCTGCGGATCTGTCAGTAGCGCTGGGTGCGGAGCCGGGCAGTCCTCAGCTCGCACAGGCAGGCCGAGCCGTTCTCGACGCAGCTCGCGCTAGTGGAATTCCCTGTGGAATCGCTGCAGGCACAGGCGAGCGTGCGCGGCAACTCGTTGACGAGGGCTACGACTTCACCGTCGTCGGAAACGACGCCACTATGCTCGGTGCCAGCGCCCAAGCGTTGGCGGCTGCCTTCAGACGCTGAGCGGGGCGCTCATGCCTCGCGGGCGAGCAGTCGTTTGCCGGCCGGGTAGGCGTCGAGGGCACGGGGCAGGCTGACGCGGCGGCCGGAGGCGAAGGTCGCGAGCACGCGTCCGGTGTCCGAATGCTCCTCGCCGATTCCGGCGGGTTCGAGGCCGATGCGACGCAGGGTCTGCTTGGCCACCGGCATGGGGGAGTCGAAGACGGTCAGCGCTCCGGCGCGGGCGGCCATGATCCGGTCGGCGACGAGTCCGTAGTGGGTGCAGCCGAGCACCACGGTCTCCATTCCGGGTCCCATCTGGGTGAAGGCATCCTCGATGGCGGTGTCGATCTTATTCAGGTCGGCGGCGTTGATCGCCTCGGCCAAGCCGGGGCAGGCGACCTTGGCCACGTGCAGGTCGGCGGCGAAGGAGTCGATGAGGTTCTGCTGATACTCGCTGCCCGTGGTCGCCGGGGTCGCCCAAATCGCGAAGTCCTGTCCGGTGCCGGCGGCCATCTTCACCGCAGGCACGGTGCCGATGACGGGAATGGCCGGTTCGTAGCGGGCGCGGACGGCCTCGAGGGCCTGCACCGAGGCGGTGTTGCAGGCGATGACGATGGCGTCGGGTTCCCAGTCGGCGAGCACCCCGGCCGAATGCAGGGCCCGCTGTTCGAGGGTGTCGGTGCTCAGACTGCCGTACGGAGTGAAGTCGGGGTCCATCGCGAGGACGAGATCCGCGTCGGGAGCGAGGTTGAACAGCGCGTCGGCGGTGCCGAGGAGTCCGAGTCCGGAATCGAGCAGGCCGATGCGCGTCATGAAGTCCCCCTCGGGTCGGATGTTGTCGGATCGCCGGTCTTGGCTTCGCCGGTCCTGGCTTCGTCGGTCTTTGGACTGCTGGCCTTCGGGTAGGCGAACTCCCGGATCTCCTTGAGATGGGCCTTCGTCAGGCCATGGGCGAAGTCCGGGGCGATGAGTTTGAGGCGGTTGGGCGAGTAGTGGCTGAGGAAGTACTCGCGGGTGGCCGGCCACGCCAGGTCGTCATCGATCCAGATCGCACGTCCGTGTTCGTGGGTGGCCAGCCAGTCCTCCATGGCACGGGCCTTCCACCACTGCTGCGGATCGTGAGCGAAGCGATTGTGCGTCTCATCGGGCATTTCGATGACGTCGAAGGAGTTACGCAGACCGAACTTCGGTTCGAGTTCGGACTTGCACCGCTGCGACCAGGTCGACAGCCACACGACGTCGACCTCATGGGTCTCGACGATACGGTCGAAGAATTCGACGACGGCCGGCCGGTAGTGGAGTTCGTAATGCCACGCGTGCAGCTTCTTCCGTCCCTCGGCCATGCCGCGCAGCTTGGGCACCGGGTAGGAGTTGAGGACGCCGTCGACATCGAGGAAGACGGTGACATGGCGAGCCTGCCTGCGTGCCGACACCGGCGCTGCGGATGCTGCAGCCATGATTCCTTCCCGTGAGCTCGGGCGTTCGGTCCGCTGTCGGGACCGGTCGCGCGCTATTCTGGGGGCAGATCGCGCCGCCCGCATCAGATGAACACCGTCGAGTTTACCGCCGAGAGCGTCAGGAGGCCGAGTTCATGTACCGAGAAACCCGGATCCCGCGCCTGCGAGCGAGCCTGTGGGTCTCGGTTCCCGATACGGCGGATTTCCTCGCCGAGGCGGCCGACCCGGCCCGTCGCAACCTCGCTTTCGGGCCGGACGCCGTGCATTCTCCAGCTCCCTCGCTCATCGTCCCCGACGGGTGCATGGACCTCATCGTCCTCGACGGACGGATCGTCATCGCCGGGGCCGATTCCACGGCCCGGATGTTCCACGGTTCGGTCGCACCGACGGTGGGCCTGCGCTTCGACTCCGGCGTGCTTCCGCAGCTGCTGACCACCTCCGCGGGGGAACTGGCCGACCGGGTGACGCCCCTTGACGCGGTGATCGGCGGCAGGCATGCCGGGGTCCCGAACGTCGGTGAGGGCGGGGCCGCCTCGGTGACGGGAGCTGCCCGGGTGCTGCTCGATACGGCCGGCGATCTGACGGACCGAGCATTGCTGGACCTGCGGCCGATGGCCCTGGCTCGGGCCTTGGACGTGCGCTCAAGTTCGCCTGCCCACACCGTCACCGAGGCGGCCGCGGAGTTCGCGTACTCACCGCGGCAGCTGCGCCGGCTGAGCGCGGAATGGTTCGGCTACGGACCTAAGCACCTGGCGAAGATCCTGCGTTGGCGGGCCGCGCGAGACCTCATCGATGCGGGCCGGTCGCGCACGGCGGCCGCGGCCGAGGTCGGGTATGCCGACGCCGCGCACCTGCGAAGAGACGAGCGCTCGCTCATCGGATGAGGGTGCGCTCTAGGCGTCCGTCCCACCAGCCCGCCCACCCATTTACTACCCGACGGGGGCCCAGCAACCTCGCGCAAGGTTGCTGGGCCCCCGTCGGGTAGCAATTAGGAGTTGAGGGCGGCGAAGAGGTCGACCTCGTTTCCGTCGGGATCGGAGACCACGGCGTAGCGCTGCCCCCAGAATGCGTCCCAGGGTTCGTGGACGACTCCGGCCACGGGACCGGAGTTCTCAGCGCCACGACCGGTGAGCCGGGCGAATGTCGCATCGACCGCCTCGGCGGTGGAGCAGTCGAAGGCCAAGGACATCGTGTGTCCGCCCGTCGGCCGGGTCCATTCGGGGTCGATGCCGAGCATGACCGCCTCGGTGTCGAGCAGGACCCGCAGGGACCCGGCGGTGAACTCGGTGTGCGGGGCGTCCGGGCCGCCGTCGGCGAGCTCGAGACCGAGCGCGGAGTAGAAGGTGATGGCGGCGGGCATGTCTGCGGTGATGATGGAGATCGCGTCGAGTTTCATGACTTCAGACTATGCGGACGGTTGGTGGCGCGGCTTGAACGAATCGGCCATGGTTGCGGCGCCAGTTGTCAGAGTGAAGCGGTTCGCGCCTCAGTCCAGCAGGTACGGTTCGAAGACTGCGCGCAGTTCGGGGGTAAGAGGGGACGGCTTCTGAGTCTCCCGGTCGATGTGGACGAGGACGCAGTCGTGGTCGAAGACCTGACGTCCGTCCTGGTCGCCGCGAGTGTTGACGGTGAACGAGGAGTTGCCGAGCTTCTTCACCGTCACGGTCATCTTCAGCTCGGGGCCGTACATGACGGGGATGAGGTAGTCGATGGTCTGGCGGGCGACGAGCAGCCCGCCGCCGGTGATGTGACCGGCCCGGAGCTCATGCATCCAGCGCACACGGCATTCCTCGATGAGCGTGATCATCCGTGCGTTGTTGACGTGGCCGAGCAGGTCCTGGTCCGACCAGCGCACTTCTGGTGAGAGTTCGAATGTGGCCATGACTGCCTCCGTGAGCTGATGAGGAAATGTGTCTGAACGATCGTTCCATAGTTAACCAGGTTGTGAGCGGCCACGGAAATCTCGCCCCAGTCAATGCAGAGAAGACTAAGCTGAGGAGCGAACGCAGGAGTCCGGACGCGGCAGTCTGAGCCGGAAGTGAAGGGACGGGTCGGTATGGATTCGAAGAACGCACTGGTCATCGAAGACGATGACGATATCCGCCGACTGCTCGAGGTCGTTCTGGAACAGAGCGGATACACCGTCGAATCGGTGGCGACGGGCAAGCTCGGACTCGAACGCTTCGACGAGGTCGAACGCACTCTCATCACCGTCGACCTCGGTCTGCCCGATATCGACGGTCTTGAACTCCTGCGGCAGATCCGACCCCGCACCGTGGCGACGATCGTGGTGATCAGCGCCCGGGCAACGCAGAGTGACAGCGACGCCAGCGTCGAGGCCGGTGCCGATGCCTTCCTCACCAAACCCTTCAAACCACGCGAGATCCGCGAATTCCTGCAGGCGATGGACACGGAATGAGCCGGACGCGCTGACCGCCGAGGCGGTTCAGGGGCTGTCGTCAGGTGGTACCGGCGGAATCTCGGTCCCGGCCCGGACGAGCGCCGGCCCGGACGAGCGCCGGCCCGGACGAGCGCCGGCCCGGACGAGCGCCGGCCCGGACCTCAGTGCTGGCCGCGGGTCGGCAGGTCGAGGAAACGGGCGCGGATCTCGACGATCGTATCGTCTCCGACGCGGGCCAGGCGCGGCAGTGCGGCGCGGGCGGCATCGAATTCGCGGCTCTCGACCAGCGTCGTGAAGTCTTCGGCCGCGACCTGCAGTCGGCGTGCCCCGACCATCGTCGACGCCACCCGGATGCTGGCGATCGCATCGCTGATTCCCAGCACATCCTCGGCGGCCACGGCCTGCTGCAGGTTCGCCAGACGGCGGGGCCAGATGAGGGCGAACCGGGACACGATCTCCACGGCGTATTCGTCCCTGCCTTCGAGCTCCTCGGCGAGGTCGGTGAGGCTGCTCTGGTCGAGCAGCGGAACGACCTGCAGCGCTGCCGGGGTGAAGGTCGAGGTGACGAGCACGTCGTCGGCGTTGCGCTTCGTCTTCGCCCACGAATTCCGGCCGGTGACCATGCGTGCGATCGCGCGCGGATAGTAGAAGTACGTGAAGTACACGTAGACGAGATACCCCAACCCCAGCAGCACCGAGGCGGTCCGACCGATGGGTTCGGGACCCCATCGTCGGTAGAGCGGACCCCACAGGGCGTAGGGGAGGACGACGAACACGAGCCCGGTGAGGACGATGATCCAGGTCGCGGCATCGCTGACGAAGCCGAAGAATCCCTGAGCGATCGCGACGGCGGTGACGATCGGGATGAGCAGAAGGTTGAGCATCATCAGCCACGGCTGGCTCATGAAGTAGTGGATCTCGACGAACCCGGGAAACTTCAGGACACGGCTCTTGCGCAAGGCGGGCAGATTCGACGCGCACTCCATGATCCCCTGGCCCCAGCGCGTGCGTTGGGTGAGCAGCCGGCGGAAATAGGGCAGCGCCTCCTGGGACACGTGCGCCTGCGGGAAATAGCCGTTGCGGAAGCCGCGGGTGAGGATATTGAGTCCGAGTTCGTAGTCCTCGCTGAGCTTGTTGCCCCACGGTTCCCCGTGGTCTTCGGTCAAGGCGTCGAGGACGGTCAGCCGGGTGAACTGCCCATTGCCGCCCATGCCGACGGTGCCTGTGGTCACGCGCAGCTGCTGCATCGCCGAATTCGACGTGCGGAACTCGATGTCCTGCATCCGGACGAGGAACCGCCCGAGGAGATTGAGATACCGGCCGCGGCCGGGGCGTGGCTGCTTGTCGCCGCGGTTCTTCATCCACACTTCGAGCTGGGCTGCGCCGAGGGAGTCATCGCCGAAGCCCGCCGGTCCCGAGAGCACGGCCAGAGCATTGTCGGAGAGGAACCCGTCGGCGTCGAGGACCCCGATGACCGCACGAGCACGGTCGGCAGGATCAGCACCGACGTACTCGGAAACCGAGAGGTACGCCGCATTGAGTGCCTTGCCTTTCCCCGTCCGTGCCTCGGGCAGGACCCGGGAGATGAGATGGGTCCGGTCGTCGACGTCAATGATGTCGGTGACGATGGCTGCGGTGGAGTCTTCGCTGGCGTCGTCGATGACCCAGATGTGCGCGGTGGGGAAGGACGTCCGTGCGGCCGAGACCGTCTCGGCGATGACGGATTCCTCATCACGGCAGGGGATGAGGAAATGCCAGGTGAAGTCCGTCGGGTCACCGGGGTCGACGGCCTTCTGCCGGACATAGGCGATGAGCAGCAGGCTGACGTAGGCCAGTGAGAGAGAGGCCGTGATCGTGATGGTGATGAGTGCGATGTCGAACCACCAGTACTCGCCGAGGCGGCCGAAGGATCCGGAGAAGCAGAAGATGTAGGCCGCAAGCACTCCGTAGACGAGGGACAGAACCACCGCGAGCGGTCCGATCTGCCTCGTCGAGGAGCGGCTGTCGTGTCCGGTCACGGTCGGGTACCTTCGTTTCGGGTCATGGTCGGGTTCCTTCGTCTCGGGAGGGGATGCGAACGCTGAACGTGCTGCCGGCGCCTTCAAACGAGGACACCGTGATCGTTCCCCCGTGTGCGTCGACGATGCCTTTGACCAGGGCAAGCCCCAATCCGACGCCCCGCTGGCTGGAGGCCCGGGCGGCGGCGCCGCGGAAGAACGCCGTGAAGAGCTGATCGACCTCGTTGGCGGGCATTCCTGTTCCGTCGTCGACAACGTCGAATCCGATGCCGAGCGCATCGGACTGCGTCCTGACGGTGACGCGATGCCCGGGGCCGGAGTACTTGATGCCGTTGACCACGAGGTTCGTCAGCACCTGCGTGATGCGCTTTGAATCGGCCGAAATCGTCGGGGAACCCACGGACTCGACGGCGAGTTCGACTTCCTGGTCGGCGGCCGTCGAGCGAAGCTGTTCGACGACGTCGTCGATGAGCGGGGTGAGTTCGAATTCGGTGATGTTCAGTTCGAAGCGGTTCGACGGTGTCTGCTGGGTGCTGAGAATGTCCTCGACCATGGCGAGCAGCTGATCGGAGTTCCGTTGTACGACGGTCAGATAGGACGCGATCGCCGAGGCGGCTGCGGAGGAGCCGTCGTCGAGTTCGTCGAGCGCGAGCTCCGTATAGCCCATGATCGACGTCAACGGGGTCCGAAGTTCGTGGGAGACCGAGGCGAGGATGCGCTCGCGGGCCCGGATGAGCTGCTGTGTGGATGTCACGTCCTGGGTGGTCACGATCGTGTGCGGGGCGATGCTCGGATGCCCCTGCCAGCCCACCGCCGTGACCGACAGTGCCAGCTGTTCGCCGTCCTGTGGGCCGACCCAGATGAGTTCATCTGAGAACCGTTCGCCCCGGCGGGCGCGTGTCAGCGGTGAGTTCGACGGGGGAATGCGGGTGATCCCGTCGGCGCAGAACATGTCCACCTCGTCGACGCCCGCGTCTATGGCGCCAGCGGCGACGGCGTCCGCCGGGGAATCCTGCTCGCCTGTCATCCGCGCCACGGCGGCATTGAGGTGAGTCGTGAACGCCGGATTCTCGAAGACCGTCGTGCCGTTCTCTTCGAGGACCTTCACCCCGACGTCGACGCTCGCCCCGGTGCCCCGTAGCAGGGTGCTCGTTCTCCGCAGATCTCGCGTCAGATCCCGCTGTCGATCGAATGCCGCACTCAGGCGCAGATTCGTCGAGCTCAGACGCGTTTCGAGACCGATGATCATCCCGGAGACGAGGATCACGGCTACAGGCAGGATGAGCGCGAGCACGATCCGGGCGGCATCGACGGGCCCTTCACCGCCGAACAGGCTCACCGAGGTGAGAGTGATGAGCACGGCCGCCACGGAGATGACGGCACCGCGTGTGCGGAAACTCGTGACGAGCCAGACGACCGGGGTGAAGGCGAGGATCGACAGGACTCCGCCGTCCGGGTAGGTGGCCCACCGGCACAGCCCCAGGGCGAGGAAGTCGAGCAGTGGGATGACGAGGTTCGGCACCCAGGCTCGGGAGAACTTCTCCGAATACACTGCACCGAGCGTGGCGACGATGAGCAGACCGGCCCCGGCCAGAATCGAATCATCGGCGACCGCGGAATCCGGTCGCAATGCGCTGAGCAGGGCTGCGCTCGCCCCGAGCATGATCGCAAACGAGACCTGGTGGATGATCGTGAAGGCTTTGGAGTCCCCGGCGACGAAGCCGAGGTAGGCGATGCGGACGAGCCGGTTCACCGTCGATCCGCCGATCGCGTCGAACTCGTGGGGACAGAGCGCACGACAGCCGCCTTTCGCCGCTTCCGGAAGGCCCCGTCTCTTCCGAGGTCCTTGAGGAAACTATAACCGGGCTCAGCCGCGGCGGCGGACGATCTCCTCATTGACGGCTCCGACCACCTCGTGGAGGTCGCCGATGATCGCGTAGTCGGCCCGTTGGACCATCGTGGATTCCTCATCGGTGTTGATGGCCACGAGCGTCTTCGCGCCCTCGATCCCGGCCATGTGCTGGATCGCACCGGAGATGCCGCAGGCGATGTAGACGTCGGGGGAGATGCGGCTACCGGTCTGACCGACCTGTTCGGCGTGCGGTCGCCAGCCCAGACCCGTGACCACGCGGGAGACGCCCAAGGCCCCGCCGAGGTGGTCGACGAGTTCGAGGACTTCGGCGAACCCGTTCTCCGAGCCGACTCCGCGACCGGCGCCGACCACGGCCCTGGCCGAGGTCAGTCCGGACGCATCATCGGCGGCCTCTGCCTCGGTGCGCTGGACACGGGTGGCGAGGTCCGCCTCGGCGACGGTGAGGTCGTAGTCATAGACCTCCGGGGTCACCGGGGTCGTCTCTTCGGGGGTGCAGGCGTGGCCGGCGATTGTGAGCACCTGAAGGTCCCCGTCGAGGCGGAGGCGTTCGTAGGCGGTGCCGCCGTGGACCTGCCGCAGCAGGCCCTCTTCGTCGCAGGCGATGACGTTGGCCGCCATGCGTGCACCCGTGCGGACGGCGGCGTGGGCCATGAGCTCCATACCGCGCGGGGTGCCCGAGGCCAACAGTGTGCCGGAATCCGGGGTGACGTCGACGATCGCCCGCGCCCAGGCCGCCGCCGAATACTCCGCGAGATCCGGGTGCTCGAGATGGTGGATGACGCTGACCCCGAGTCGCCCCAGCGCCGCGATGGCGGAATCGATGAGTGGGCCGATCACCACCCCTTCCGTGCTACCTGACGGGGGCCCAGATACCTCGCGCGAGGTTGCTGCGCCGCCGTCAGGTAGTAATTGGGGGGTTTTGCGGGCGAAGGTGAGGGCTTCGGCGGAGGTGAGTGTGACCTCGCCTGTCGGGTCGGTTTCGACGTAGACCACAGTCATGGCCGGATCACTCCGATCTGTTCGAGCACATCGACCAGGGCGGGAGCCGCCTCAGGCCCCTCGCCGAGGATGGTCACCGAACTCGCCTTCACCTCGGGCAGTTCGAGTCGGATGCGGGGGCTGCCCGTCCCGGGCTCCGGGGCGTCGTATTCGACGACCTGCGCCTTCTTCGCCTTCATCCGTCCGGTGATCGAGGGGTAGCGCGGATCGACCCCGCCCTCGTGGACGGCGACGACGGCGGGCAGGCCGAGTGAGAAGATCTCCGTTCCCGCCGGCCCGATCCCGCGCGCCTCGACACGACCGGAGCCGGGGCCGGCACCGGACCCGCCATCCTCATCCGCCCCACCGACTCTGATCGTCTGGATGTTCGTCAGCACCGGGTACTCGAGGTCGTAGGCCAGGCGGATCCCGACCTGGAAATCGCCGGTGTCGGCGGCATCGTCCCCGGTGAGGACGAGATCGAAGGTCTGCCCCGCCTCGGCGCGATCACGGATGACATCGCCGATGATCTGCGCGATGTCCTCGGGGGCGAACACGGACGGGTCGGCGGCCTCGACGAGAATGCCGTCGTTCGCACCCACGGCCACGGCCGCTCGCAGCTGTTCGACCGCCTCGGCGGGGCCGACCGTGAGCACCGTGACCGTCCCACCCGTGGCGGCCGCGGTCTGGATCGCGAGTTCGACGGCGCATTCCTCGTGCGAGGACATGGTGTGGCCGAGCCCGGAGTCGTCGATCCCGGCACCGGTGGCATCGAGGGTGACGGAGCCGGCGATATCGGGGACGCGTTTGATGCACACGAGGATGTTCATCTCATCTCCTGATGCACTCGTTGTCGGGGTCGAACAGCGGCGTCGAATCGACCGATGCCACCGTGACGGGATAGAACTCCTCCATGTACACGACCTGCAGACGGTTGCCCAGCACCGCCTCGGCGGGTGGGAGGAACGCCATGAGCACGTGTCTGCCCAGGCTGGGAGCCGACCCCGCCGAGGTGACATAGGAGTTCCGGCCGTGCCCGTCGATCAGCGGATCGCCGTCGGCAGAGACGATGGGTTCCCCGCCGAGCATGTACCGCATCTGACCGCTGGCGCTCGTGTGGTCATCGACGGTGAGTGAGCACAGCACCGCCTTCGGCTCCTCCTCACGGTGGCGCAGGTGTGCGGCCCTGCCGACGAAATCCTGGGACTTCACCTTCGGTCTGCTCATCCCGACCTCGACGACGCTGCGTTCGGAATCGAGCTCGGCCCCGAACGCGCGGTAGCCCTTCTCGATCCGACCGGTGGTGCCGTAGACGCCGAGACCGACGGGGACGAGTCCGTGACCTCGGCCGGCGTCCATGAGCGCATCCCAGAGCTTCAGCCCCGATTCCATCGGCACGTAGAGCTCCCAGCCGAGATCGCCGACATAGGAGATGCGGGAGGCGAGCACCTCGAGCGAACCGATCTCGATGACCCGGGCGTTGCCGAACCCGAACCCCTCATGGGAGACATCGGCGCTGGTGAGCTCGCCGAGGATGTCGCGGGCTCGCGGTCCCCACAGCCCGATCGTCGTCCACGAACTCGTGAGATCGGCGATCTGCGCGCCCATATCGGGCAGGCGGTCGGCGAACCATTTGAGATCGACCATTCCGTGGGCAGCACCCGTGACGACGCGGAAGCGGTCGTGTGCCAGTCGCATGATGGTCAGGTCGGAACGGAACCCGCCGTTCTCATCGAGGATCGGGGTGTAGACGACCCGACCGACGGCCACATCCATCTGCGCCAGGGCGATGGACTGGACCGCGTCGAGGGCGGCGGGGCCGAACACGTCGAAGATGACGAAGCTCGAGAGGTCGACGAGCCCGGCGCGCTTGCGCATCGCCAGGTGCTCGGCATTGATGATCGGGGACCACCAGCGGGAATCCCATTCGGCGCCGCGGTCCATCACCGCGTCACCGAACTCGTCGAGCAGTCCGGCATTCGACCCGAACCACTGCGGTCGCTCCCACCCGCCGGCTTCGAAGAACACCGCCCCGAGCTCGACCTCGCGCTGCCACATCGGTGAGCGGCGGACGTCGCGATCGGAACTCCACTGCTCGCCGGGATGGACGATCCCATAGGTCTTGTTGAATGCCTCCGAGGTGCGCGCCTTCACGTGGGTGCGGGTGCGCTGGTGAGAGTGGAAGCGTGCGATGTCGGCACCTTGCACGTCGATCTCCGGCAGGCCGTTCGTCATCCATTCGGCCACGGCCCGACCGACGCCCGGCCCTTCCTTCACCCACACGGCCGCCGCCGACCACAGGCCCTTGGCCTGAGGTGATTCGCCGAGGATGGGCGCCCCGTCCGGGGTCAGCGAGAGCAGACCATTGATGGCATAACGGATCTCGACGTCCGGATTCGACAGCACTTCGGGCATGAGTTCGACGGCCTGTTCGAGCTGCGGATCGAAGTCCTCGTCCGTGAACGGCATCTCCGTGGGGGAGAGCTTCGCCGCCTCGATCGAGGGAATCTCATCCGGATCGTGGAGGATCGGCCGGTGGGCATACGAGCCGATCTCCATGTCGGAGCCGTGCTGACGCTCGTAGCAGAAGGTGTCCATGTCCCGCACGATCGGAAACGAGATCTCGCCGGGACGTTCGGCCAACTGCGGGACGGGTCCGACGCTGATCATCTGGTGGACGGCCGGAGTCAGCGGGATCGCGGCACCGGCCATGGCCGCAATGCGCGGAGACCACACACCGCAGGCGATGAGGATGCGGTGCGTCGCGATCTCACCCTTCGTCGTGTGCACGGCCGTGATCTGGCCGCCATCGACATCGATGCCGGTCACCTCGGTGTTGGGCGAGACCGTGAGCGCATCCTTGGATTCGGCGGATTCGCGCATCATCGTGCCCGCCCGCACCGAATCGACGACGCCGACGGTCGGAGTCCAGAACGCGCCGAGGATGGCTTCGGGATCGAGGAATGGCACTTTCTCGGCGACCTCGGCGGGGGTGACCAGGGAGGATTCGATGCCCCAGGCCCGTGCCGAGGCCATGCGCCGCCGCAACTCTTCCATGCGCTCCTCGGTGCGGGCGACCTCGAAGCCGCCGGATTCGGTGAAGACGCCGAGGATCTTGTATTGGCGCATGCTGTCGAGGGTGAGGTCGGTGATCTCACGCGAGTGATCGACGGGGAAGATGAAGTTCGAGGCGTGTCCGGTCGAGCCGCCCGGGTTCGGCAGCGGGCCTTTGTCGACCTGGACGATATCGGTCCACCCGAGCTCGGCGAGATGATGGACGAGGCTGTTGCCGACGATGCCGGCTCCGACAACGACGACGCTGGCGTGGGCGGGGACGGAAGCCATGAGCAGGCTCCTCTCTGAAGGCTTCGTCGCCTTCACCGGCATTGTTGCAAATTATGCAACGATGCGCGCTATGTGGAACTGCGTACGATGATCGTCCTCCGCCGAGGCGGGAGTGTCAAGAGGGCGTCTGCGCGGTCATTGCGCGGTCGGACGAACGCGTCGAACGACAGCGTCAGGGCTGGGCGGTCAGCTCTCGGAAGTACTGCTGAGCGAATTCGGCGAATCGGGGGCAGGCCGAGTGGGCGTTGTGCGAACTCCATTCGATCGTGACGTCGACTTCGGGCGAATCGGCGATCTCGCGATAGTCCACTTCGGCATGCGAATGGGTGAATGAGGTCGCCGCCGAGGTGATTCCGACGGCTTTGTCGAGGACGACGTCCATCAGTCATTCGTCTTTCACGATGGCGATGACGATATCGGCTTTGGCCAGGGCCGCGTCCAGATCGTCGGGTCGAGTCGCATCGATCGGTGTCTGCGAGGAAGTCTGCCATTCCCTGATGAGGCTGTGCGTGTGTCTGCCCAGTCCCGCCCATGCCCATCCGAGACATGAATATCTGCACAGAGGTATTTCTCTTCGCCTCCGACTGTGCTTAGGCTCGCAGCAGACCAGGACACCAGCGAGACGAGGCAGACACCATGAAGGTACTCATCATCGGAGCCAAGGGACACGTCGGAACCGCGGCCGTCCGAGCGCTCGAAGGCAGGCACGAACTCATTCAGGTCGGTCGCAGCACGGATCCGGCGGTCGATCTCGACGATCCGGCGACGATCGAGTCGCTGCTGAACGAGGTCGGTGACGTCGATGCCATCGTGTGCACGGCCGGACACGTCCCGTTCAAACCCGTCACCGAACTGACCCGGGAGGACTTCGAGTCGGGGTTCTACGGCAACGCTCGCCCAGCTGGATCTGGTGCGCATCGGCCTGCCCCATGTCCGGGACGGCGGTTCGATCACCCTGACGACCGGGGTGACGGCCCGCGCCGCGATCCCCACCGGATCGGCGGCCGCGATGGCCAGCGGAGCCGTCGAATCATTCGTCATGGCCGCCGCCGGTGAGATGCCGCGCGGCATCCGCATCAACGTCGCCAGCCCGACCGTCCTGGAGTCGGCCACACACTTCCACGACTTCTTCCCCGGATTCCCGCCGGCCTCCGATGAGGCGGTGGGCAATCTCTACCGCCGCGCCGTCGAGAGCATCGACAACGGCACCACGTACGTCCTCGACTGACGACCTCCTCGCGGAGGATGATCGCACCCTCGCCGAGGCGGACCTCCGTGAGCGTGTGCGTGCCGATTTCGGCGGATGCCGATTTCGTAGGGTGCCGACTTGGCGTGGTTCAGTGTTCGCGCCACCCGAGACGGGCGGAGATGTCGGCGGCCGCCCGAGTGAGCAGATCTCTGGCCGAGGCGACCTTGTCCTCGGTGAAGCGGAAGCTCGGTCCCGAGGCCGAGATCGAGGCGATGACGTCCCCGTGGGCATTGCGCACGGGAGCGGACACCGCGGTCAGCCCGACCTCGAGCTCATCGATGACGAGCGAGAATCCGGTGGCGGCCACCTCGGCGACCTGGGTGAGCAGCTGCGGAACCGAGGTCACCGTGTGCGGGGTGTAGCGGGTCAGCTTCGCCCCCAGGGTCTCGCGGATGCCGTCTTCGCTCAGGCCCGAGAGCAGGACCTTGCCGTTGGAGGTTGCGTGCAGCGGAATGCGCTGACCGACCCAGTTGTGGCTCTGCACCGACGACGTCGACGAAGCCTGGTCGAGGTAGAGGGCTGCGCCGTCGGAGAGGACGGCGACATTGATCGTCTCACCGGTCGCCTCGGCGAGCATCTTGGTGATCGGGCGGGCCTCCTGGACGATGTCGAGGCGCGCGGTCGTCGCCCCGGCCAGACGGAGGATGGACAGGCCCAAGCGGTATCGGCCGCGGTGGTGATCCTGTTCGACGAGTCCGCGGGCCTCGAGGGTGGAGACGATGCGTGACGCCGTCGATTTGTGCACCCCGAGTTCACCGGCGATCTCGGTGATCCCAGCGAGCCCGGTGCGGGCGATGATCTCGAGGATCGTCACGGCCCGATCCACGGATTGGACGCCTCCCGAGCCCGCTTCGCTGTTGCTCATTTCGAAACTGTAACTCACGACGTGCAACCCGGCCAGAGTCTCAGGGCGTGGGGTAGGGTGAGTGCGGTCGGTGGGCCTCGATTCCGCCGACCCCCTTTCCCCGACGGAGCTGAGCACGATGAGCAATGGGACCCAGTCGATCGACCGGGCGGCAGTGATCCTGTCGTTGGTCGTCAGGTCCGACGAACCGATCTCCTACACCGAGGTGGTCGACGAGACCGAATTGGCTCGGTCGACGGTCTCACGCCTGCTGTCCGCACTCGAGCGCAACGGTCTCGTCGAACGCGACGGTGAGGGCCTCTATCGCGGCGGATCGCTGTTCGCGACCTATGCTTCCCGCTTCGACCGAGTGGAGAACCTCGTCTCCGCGGCCGATCCGACCCTGCAGCGCCTCAGTGAAGAGACCGGGGAGACCGTCAATCTCGCCATGCCGGGCCCCAAGGGGGTCGTCCAGGTCGCTCAGGTCGATTCGACCTTCGTCCTCGGGGCCACGAACTGGGCCGACGTCGAGGTGCCGCCGCACTGCTCGGCTCTGGGCAAGGTCATGTTCGCCTACGACGTGATCCCGCTGCCGACCGGTCGGCTCGAACGGCGCACCGAGAAGACCCTGGGCTCACGCAAGGAGCTCACCGACGATCTCGAAACGGTGCGCGAACGCGGATTCGCCATCGTCCACGAAGAATTCGAGATCGGCCTCGACGCTCTGGCGGCACCGGTGTTCGGCATCGACGGAGACGTCGTCGCCGCCGTGGGCATCTCCGGACCGACGATGCGCATCGCCGACCACCACGACCGCCTCGGCGCACTGCTCGTCGACGAGGCGGGACTGCTCTCGCGCACCCTCAAGCGCAAGGTCACCCACAGGTAGACGAGCCGAAAATAGGTCGTATTCGGATACTTTTCGGCGCTGAAAGTATCCGATGGTGACCTGGATTCGTGTGGCCGTGTCCGATTGCGACCTATTCTCTGACTGCGGTGGCTGCTTACCACGCAGTCGAGACCTCTTCGGCGCCGCCGAGGGCCGCGAGCTGCTTGCGGCGCCAGACCTCGGTGTCCTTGATCTGATTGAACGTATAGATGTGCAGACCGGCGACGCCCATGGCCGGGTCGTCGAGGAACGGGCCGATCTTGTCGAGGAACTTTCGCGGGTTGTAGCCGCCGGGCTTGGCCATTCGCGTGAAGGTCGCCGTGTTCTTCCGCAGGAACCGCGTGGACTCACCCACCCCGATCTTCGTCGCGACGCGAGCGAGCTTCGCCAGCTCGACCTTCCCGGCGATGCCGAGGACCAGCGGCAGGTCGACGCCCCGTGCGCGAACCCTGGCCACCCACGAGGCGACGAGTGCCGGGTCGAAGCACAGGTTTGACACCAGGTGCGTGGCGTAGTCGCGTTTGTCCCACATCGCCTGGATCGTCACATCGTCGGGGATGACCGGGTGCGATTCCGGATAGGCGCTGACGCCGATGTGCTGGAACGGTGCGGCCATGGATGAGAGATCGACGAGGAGGTCGTGCGCTCCGACGTACCCGCCGGCCGGGGGAGTGGCGTCCCCCGCGGGGACGAAGATCCGGTCCACAGCCGCCTCGGCGAGGCGATCGACGATCTCCGTGAGCTCGGGTCTGCCGTGGATCATCCGGGCGGCCAAGTGGGGGACGGCGCGGAATCCCAAAGCCTGGAGCTGCTCGGCCGTGGACAGCGTCGCCTCAAGCGTCAGCCCAGTCGATGCGGTCACGGTGATCTCGCGGCCCGGTGCAACGTACTCCTCGATGCGTTCGACGATTCCGGCCGTGGGCAGTACTTCGTAGCGGGCGGTGCTCAACAGCGTGCGCAGCGTTGACTGTGACATCCTCGTCTCCTTCTCGGAGGTCGATTCATGAAACTCGCAAGTGCGAGTTCCTTGCGTCCCGGTGTGTTCGATCTTACACTCATTGTACCCATGATATGGGAATTGAGTTCCATAATATAAAACTGTGCGAGCAGGGGGAACACCATGGACAACAATGTCCCCACAGTGGACCAAAGTGACAGGCAAGTCCCGATCAACCTACGTCAGTCCGGCCCGACCCCGGTCGAAATGCTCATCGACACCCGTGTCCGCAAGTCCCCGTACTGGGAACTGTCCATGCAGCAGGGTTGCTGGCGGGCGTCGATCTACAACCGGATGTACCACCCGCGTGGCTACATCACCCGCGATGAGGGCGGGATGATGGCCGAGTATCAGTCCCTCGTCAACGATGTGACCCTGTGGAACGTCGCCGTCGAACGGCAGATCCAGGTCAAGGGTCCCGACGCCGAGGCGTTCGTCAACTTCGTCATCACCCGTGACGCAACGAAGATCCCGGTGATGCGTGCCCGCTACGTCATCCTGTGCAACGAAGCCGGCGGCATCCTCAACGATCCGATTCTGCTGCGGGTCGGCATCGACGAGTTCTGGTTCAGCCTCTCCGACACCGACCTCATGCTCTGGCTGCAGGGGGTCAACGTCGGCGGCCGGTTCGATGTCACGATCGCCGAGATCGACGTCGCACCCGTGCAGGTCCAGGGTCCGAAATCCGTCGACGTCATCGCCGACCTCGTCGGTGAGGAGGGGCGCACGCTGCCGAGCTACGGGCTCATGGAAGCCCAGGTCGGCGGCCGCGACGTCATCATCTCCCAGACGGGATTCACCGGGGAGAAGGGCTACGAGATCTACCTGAAGGATGCGACGAAGTACGCCGAGGATATGTGGAACGCCGTCCTGGACGCCGGCGCGCCGTACAACCTCAAGGTCGTCGCCCCCAGCCACCACCGCAGGATCGCCGCCGGCATCCTCTCGTGGGGTCAGGACATGGACTTCGAGACACTCCCGTTCCAGGTCAACCTGTCCTACCAGGTGCCGCGGAAGAAGGAAGCAGACTATATCGGCAAGGCCCGCCTCGAGGAGGTGCGCGATCTCATCGAAGCCGGCACTCCGCCGTATCGCACACAGCTGGTGGGCCTGCTGATCGGCGGCAAACCGATCACGGACTACGCGCCGGACTTCTGGCTCGTCTCCGCCGCAGCTGATGGAGAGGCCGTCGGGTACGTGACCTCGCCGTGGTACTCGCCGGAACTCGAAGCGAATATCGCCATGGCGCACGTTCCGGTGTCGGCAACCGAGCTCGGCACGGAGTACTGGGTGCATCTGCCGGAGCCGTTCGCCGATATTCCCGGAGTCCCGGTTCGCGCCGAGGTGGTCGAGATGCCGTTCCGCCCGAGCGTCAACCCCAACCAGCGTGAGCGTCTGAAGATGCGCGGCCTCGACGCCGCAGTCTGAGCCGACTCCCGCTCCCGAGACCGAGCGCGGTCGCCGTTGCTTCGAGCCGGCGGCCGCGTTCGCATGCCCGAGCTCGTTCGCCGGCATCCCTCACCGATAACGGCATCTCCTCCAGATACTTACGCACCCCTCACCGTCAGCAGCTCACCACCCCGTTGCAAAGGGGTGATTTGCTGCTGAGGGTGAGGGGTGCGGCGGTTGGTGCGGGGTGCCGGCACCGGTGAGGGGTGCTCGCAATCGTGCGAAGTGCGACTTGCGGTGACGGATGCGCCTGGGCCAGCCGGGCGCCCGCGATCACTTTCCGCGCAGCGCCTTGACCTTCGCGAGGAGTTCGTTCTCGGCGTTCGGGCCGGCCTTGACTCCGCGGGGCAGGCGGAACATGAAGACGATTCCGATGACCAGCCACAGGCCGAACATCGCCCATGACTGCCAGGCGAGCTGTGCGGAGACCGGGGTGATCGGCAGGTAGAGGACGAAGAGGACGAGCGTGAGCACGGCCGCGATGACACCGATGGCGAAACCGGAGTTGCCCTTGCCTCCGATGCGCAGCGGTCGGTCCATCGCCGGTTCGCGCTTGCGCAGGACCAGGAAAGCGACGCTGACGAGGAAGTAGGCGATGACGATCGCAGGCGACCCCGCATCGACGATCCAGCCGAGCGCCGCCGAGCCGAGGAACGGCGCGAGGGCGGACAGTGCCCCGATGAAGAGGATCGCGTTGACCGGAGTGCGGTAGCGCGGGTGGAGCTTGCCGAACCAGGCCGGGATCATGCCGGCCACGGCCATCGCCCACATCAGGCGAGACGAGCCCATGAGGAACGCGTTCCACGAGGTGATGATGCCTGCCAGGCCGCCGGCGATGACGATCTTGCCCCAGACGGCGGAGTTGAACATGGCCGACAGCGCATCCGCGGTGACGAGGTCATGCGTGGCCAGGTCGGAGGCGGGCATCGCCAGAGACGTCATCCAGATGACGATGACGTAGAAGGTGATCGCCATGAGCACCGAGATGACGACGAGCTTGCCGATCTTCGCCGGCGGCAGGTTGATCTCCTCCGCCGACTGCGGGATGACATCGAAGCCGACGAAGAGGAACGGCACGACCGCGACGACGGCGATGAAGCCGGAACCGCCGCCGGTGAACAGCGGTTGGGTGTTGGCGGCCTCGCCGCCGGTGAAGCCGCCGGCCAGGAGCATGAGGGCGACGATGATGAGGAAGGAGACGACGAAGGTCTGGACGAGGGAGGCGATCTTCACGCCGCGGATGTTGATCCACGAGATGATGATCGCGGTGACGGTGCCGACGAGCGCCCAGGTGAGGTACACGTCGAAGTCGGCGATCGTCCACAGTTTGACGAACTCGAGGTTCGGGAACAGGTAGAGGGCGGTCTTCGGCACGGCGACGGCTTCGAACATGACGACGCTGATGTAGCCGCCGGTGATCGCCCAAGAACCGAAGAGGGACACCTGCGGTCCCATCGCCCGGATCAGGTAGTTGTGCTCACCGCCGGCGTGCGGCATGGCGGCCACGAGCTCGGAGTACACGGTGCCGACGAAGCACATGATGATGCCGCCGACGACGAAGGCGAGGATGGCGCCCAAGGTGCCGGCGCCGGACAGCCACTCGCCGGTGAGCACGACCCAGCCGAAGCCGATCATCGCACCGAATCCGATGAAGAGCGCATCGATCGAACCGAGGGCCTTGACGAAGCCGTGGCCTCGATCCGTTGTTGCTGCCTGCGATTGACTCATGTGTACCTCGACACTTCTGTGTGAACGGACGAACAGATACTGGGCCGTGCCGCCGGCGTGAGCCGAATCACGGCAGTTCCGATAAGGCAGAGTAGCAGGATTCTGACCGTTACCGGTGAGTTGTCTGCGCGGGACGCCGAACCGTTGCGATGGTGCTACATTTCGTCAGGTGCACAGCTCACATCGCGCAGCGATCGTCCGCGTCATCGCGGGCTACACGGCAGCACTGGTCTCCGGAACCACTCTGCTCATGACCCCGGCGGCCACCGTCGCCGACGGCGGCATCTCACTGCTCAAGGCCCTCTTCACGGCCACCTCGGCGCTCAGCGTCACCGGACTCGTCGTCCTCGACACCGGTCAGGATTTCACGCTCTTCGGTCAGATCGTCATCGTCTGCCTCATCCAGGCCGGCGGCCTCGGCGTGCTCCTGCTCACCGCACTGCTCGCCCTGCTGCTGGCCGGAAAAGCCGGCCTCAGGCTGCGCCAATCCGTGGCCTCGGAGACGAAGAGCGACGCGATCGGCGGCGTCAAACCGCTCGTCCTGCGGATCACGACTCTGACCTTGGCTACGGAGGTCGTGGTCGCCTCGGCGCTGTTCCTCCGGTTCTACTTCCACTACGACGAACCCGTCACGGCCGCGATCTGGGATGCGATCTTCCATGCGATCTCGGCGTTCAACAACGCCGGATTCGGGCTTCGCCAGGACAGCCTCATCGACTACGCGGCCGACCCCTTCATCTGCGGTCCGATCGGACTGGCGGTCATCCTCGGCGGGCTCGGCTATCCCGTCCTCATCGAACTCTTCCGCCGGTATCGGACCCCGCTGAAATGGGGCCTGACCACGCGCATCATGGTCGTGCTCACCCCGGTTCTGCTCATCGGCGGAACCGTCTTCATCGCTGCGATCGAATGGAACAACTCAGCGACGATGGGCGACCTCGATGTATGGGGGAAGATCCAGGCCGCGGCCTTCCAGTCGACGATCACGCGCACTGCCGGGTTCAATTCCATCGACATCAGCCAGATGCACACGGTGGCGTGGTTCGGCACGGACATCCTCATGTTCATCGGCGGCGGCCCGGCCGGCACCGCGGGCGGGGTCAAGATCACGACGATGGCGGTGCTCGCGGCCACGACGTGGACGGAGATCCGCGGCGGCCGCGCCGTGACCCTCTTCGGCCGCCGCATCTCCCGTGACGTGCACCGACAGGCGACGACGGTCATCGTCCTGGCGCTCGGCTGGGTGCTCACAGCGACGATGGTCATCCTGCTCGTCGACCCGAGGTTCGGTCTCAGCCGGGTCCTCTTCGAAGTCATCTCCGGCTTCGGCACCGTCGGACTGTCGACCGGGATCACCGCGGATCTGTCCGGCCCCAGCCAGATCGTGCTCATTCTGACCATGGTGCTCGGCCGGCTCGGCCCGGTGACCGTCGCCTCCGGGCTGGCACTGCGCGAGCGCCCCATCCGCTATGAACTGCCGAAGGAACGCCCGCTGATCGGCTGACGGCCGCCGGGCCGGAGAGGAAAAGACCATGAACGAGAAGAAGAACTGGATGGCGCGGTCCGCGTCGTTCTTCACCGGCGACCCCTCGCCGCTGGCGAGGGACGGTGCGGTGGCCGTGATCGGGCTCGGCCGCTTCGGCGGGTCACTGGCACGTGAGCTCGCCGAGCATGGAGTTGAGGTCATCGGCGTCGACCGCGACGAATCGGTCGTGGCCGAGTTCGCCGACGTCCTCGCCCACGCCTCCCGCGCCGATGCCACCGACGAGGTGGTGCTGCGACAGCTGGGCATCGACGAGGTCTCCCGCGTCGTCATCGCCATCGGCAGCGACCTCGAGGCGAGCATCCTCGTGGCGTCGCGGATCCTCAAGCTCGGCAATCGGCACATCTGGGCGAAGGCGATCAGCGAAACCCACGCCGAGATCCTCCACCAGTTGGGTATCGGCAACGTCATCAGCCCCGAGAACGATATGGGCCGCCGGCTGGCCCACCTGATCAGGGGGCATATCTCGGACTTCTTGCCCATCGACGAGGATTTCGTCCTGGCGCGCACCACCCCGCCGGTGCGCACGACCGACGTGCCTTTGGCTTCGCTGGGGCTGCGCTCGACGTATGACGTCACGATCGTCGCGTTCAAACGTCGCGGCGGCGGCCATTGGGACATCGCCGACCGGGATGTCACCCTCTACGCTGACGATGAGATCCTCGTGGCCGGCAGCCCGAAGAAGGTCGAAGCGTTCAGCGAATTGGACAAGGACGCCGACGCTTAGGCCGACGTCCTCGGGCAATTGGTATTACCGCGCCGAGGAGGCGCTTGAGGTTTCAAGGGTCCTTCGACGAGGAGGCCCCGGAGTCGGGCGCGTCCGCTCCGGGCGCTGGTGCGGGCTTCAGTCGCCGAGGTCGACGACCTCGAACTCGAGGAGGTTCGCCTGGTCGGAGACCGGGGCCTTGCCGGTCGATTCGTGCGAGGACGAGCGGTTGGCACGCCAGTTCTCGAAGTCCTCTTTCGTCGCCCACTGGGTGTAGACGAAGTACTGGTCTCCGCCGGCGACGGGGCGCAGCAGCTGGAAGCCTTCGAAGCCGGGAGCCCCGTCGACCGAATGCTTGCGTTCGGCGAAGCGCTTTTCGAGTTCCTCCCGGGCGGGTTCGGGAACGGAGAGCGCGTTGATGGCGACGACTGACATGGTTGCTCCTTCTCATCAGAGGCAGTGGTTGTCGGTGAGCAGCTGACTCACCTCGAGCCTACGACTCCGACCCGAATGCTGTCAGAGGAGTCCGATTGATCGCCCGCAGAGTCTCAGAACCGGTGCCGTGCAGGGTTCCAGCATCTGGGGTATCTGGGCGCGCGAACCCTGCCTGTACCTGTGTCGAGTTTCGGACGATCCGTGCGGGGGCGGCGCCTGAAAACCGTCACGCATCGTCCGGAACTCGCGGTGCGAACGGTGCTCCTGCTGACCTGAGTCGTGGTCAGGTGTCCGGCTGGTGGGTAGGGTGGCCCACTATTCGCCGTCGTCGACCTCGAGCTGGGTGAAGGTCAGTCCGGGGGAGTGGGCTGCGGCGGCACGGCGGATGCGTTCGGCGGTGAGCTCACTGATCGTCGGGAACTCGGCGTCGCCGGTCCGGCCCGTTCCGTCACCGACCACCACGGCCTTCGCCGTCTTCGACCGTAGCGGCTCCGGGGTCTGCACGAGCACGAATGATCGCGCACCTGCGTCGCGCGAATTGGCCTCCATCACGGCCTGCGCCGTGGTCCCGGATCCGGCGAAGAAGTCGAGGACGATGGCATCGGGGTCGAAGAACGTCTGCGAGGCCACGAGCGCCTTGACCAGCTCGACCGGCTTCGGATAGCTGAACACCCCCGCCAGACCCAGCGGCTCCAGATCGTTCTGCCCGCCGAGCGCCTTGATGATCGAGTACATCTTCGAACTCGCCTTCTCCGCCGGCGTCACCCGCACCACTGCGTGTTTGCCCTCGGTTCCCCAGGGCCGGAGGATGTACTCGCCCGATGCCAGCTTCGCGTCCACCTCGGCGAGTTTCCTCTCGCCTTTGACGGCGACGATGTCCTCATACATCAGCCGCCGCTCCGACCCGCGCGCATACCGGCCGAATCCGGCGCGCAGCACATCGGTCTCCACGAGCATCCGCCTGCCCTCGATGACCTCGAGCTTCGCCGGCGACTTCTTCTCCGTGAGGAACGGCCCGACCCGGCTCGCCTCCCGGGCCCAGACATGCACATAGTCGTGCCCGCGCACGAAGGAGCGCGCATTGCCCCCGCCCTTGGCCCGCTGATGGATGAGCGTGCCCAGCGAATTGTCCTCACCGAAGATCTCGTGCCCGAGCAGCTGCGCCCACGCGCTCTCCTTGTCGTCGAGATGGAGGAACAGCACCCCATCGTCGCGCATGAGCTCGCGCGCGAGCAGCAGCCGCGGAGTCATGAACGACAGCCAACTGGCGTGATCGTGTCCGTGATCCTTGTAGGTGTGCGCATTGCCCGTGTTGTATGGCGGATCGATGTAGACGACCTTGACCCGCCCGCGATGCGTGGCCAGCAGCGCCTGCAGAGCCGGCAGGTTGTCCCCGACGATGAGCAGATTCTCCCGCGGATCGGGAGCGACACTCGATCCGTCGACCTTGCGCAGGTGCGGACGACGGGCACCCTCACCGAGGCGGGGCTCGGGTCCCTCGTCACCCGCGCTGGGGCGGGGCTCGCGTTCCGTATCACCCTCACCGAGGCGGGGCTCGGGTCCCCGTTCACCAGGGCCGGGTCCGGTGTCGGCATCCGCGATGAGGCGGTGGCCGAGGGCGAAGGCGGCGGCCTTGCCCGGCCACTCCAAGACGGTCGTCATCCTTCTCCTTCACCCCGAACGGTGCCAAGATTGCTGTATGAGTATTTCACGAGTGGCCGTCGTCGGTGCCGGCATCCTCGGTGTCGCCGCCGCCCGCGAAGTCACCATGAGGTTCCCCGCCGCCGAGGTCACCGTCTTCGACAAAGCAGATGCCGTCGCCGCACATCAGAGCGGTCACACCTCCGGAATCGTCGACTCCGGACTCGATCAGGAGCCCGGTTCGGCCGAAGCCGAACTCACCAAGCGGGGCCTCCAGCTGCTCCTCCCCTATATGGCCGAAGCCGGCGTGCCCTACCGGGAATGCGGTCAGCTGCTCATCGCCCAGAACACCGACGAAGCCGAACGACTCGAAGAGATCTTCGCCCGCGCCAAAGACAACGAGGTTCCAGGCGCCAGACTGCTCGAACGCCACGAGATCGGAGCCGTCGAACCGGCCGTCAGGGGAGTCCTCGGACTCTTCTCACCCCATGCGGCCATCGCCGACTTCTCGGCGCTCACCGCGGCACTCGCCTCCGATGTGCGCGCCGCCGGAGGGACATTCCGCTTCGGCACCGAGATCACCGGCGTCGATGCCATGAGCAACGAAGTCCGACTGCGTGGGCGCCCGGTCCCGGCAGACGACTTGCCGGCGGGGGATGGAGCTGCAGCCGGAGAGTCGTCCGATGAGGACGAACGAGGTGCGAACACGGGCGGCGAACGGGGCAGCTCGCGCGAGGACGCCGTCGACGACCGTGACAGCCGCGACGACCAGGTCCACGACCGCGACCATCGCGACGATCAGGTCCGCGACCGGCCGCGCACCTACCGCGGAGAGGAAGGCCGCGAACCCGTCATCGGCATTGCGGACGAGCTGCGCGATCGCTTCGGTGGGCAGGACTGGTTCAAACAGGCCGAATCGACGATCGGCGAGTGGACGCAGAAGCTCTCGGACTCCTGGTCGCGTCGAGACGACTCGCGCACTGGTGGCGCAGAATCGCGCGCTGGTGACACACCCAGCAAGTCACGCCGCGACGGCTCGGTTCGGGACGCTGCCGTCGAAGAAGTGCTCGGTGCCTTCGACATCGTCATCGTCTGCGCCGGCCTCCAGGCCGATCACCTCGCGACCGCCGCGGGGCTCGATGCCGAACCGAGGATCGTGCCCTTCCCCAGCGACTTCTACCGTATCCCTGCTGCTGATACAGACTCCCCCGCCGGCACCGAGGTGGTCCGCGGCATCGTCGGATCCGTTCCCGACCCGCAGGCCCCCTTCACCGAAACCTCGATCGTCCGGGGACTCGACGACGGGCTCATCCTCGGACCGAACACCTTCGTGGCTCTCGGCCGCGAAACCTACGACCGCCACGGATTCGACCTCGCCGATATCAGCTCGACCGCCAGATCCAAGGGGTTCTGGAAGTTGGCCGCGCAGACAGCGAAGACAGTGGCCCGCGGAGCCAGGCCGCTGGTGAGCAGGACCGCCTTCGTCGACGGAATCCGCCGCTTCGTCCCCGAGCTCGACCCGACCACGGTGGTCCCTGGGACCCGCGGAGTCCGCGCTCAGGCGATGACCGCCGACGGCGAACTCGTCGACGAACTCACTGTGACCAAGCGCGGCAGGCTGACCATGGTCAGGTCCGTGCCGAAGTGGGCGGCCACCTCGGCGCTGGCGATCGCCGAGACGATCGTCGATCGGGCCTTCGAGAACACGACCAGCTGAGCCTCGTCGACACGGAATCGTCACACCCGATGCCCGGCACCTGACCCGGGCTCACCGGTCTCCGGGAAGTCCCGCCTCGGCGAGGGGTTCCTGCATCGTCGATCGATGTCGACGATCAGCCGGAATGGCGTTCGAGGAACTCGTAGACCTCGGTGTCGTCGACTCCGGGCACCGCACCGGGCGGAACCGCGGCGAGGAGGGAGGCGTGCATGCGGGCCGAGGGCAGCGCCTGATCCTCCCATTTCTCGGCCAGATCGTCCGGGGCCTGCCGGCAGCAGGACGGATCCGGGCATCCGGACTGCGAGCGGATCGGTGACTCCCGACCTTCGAACCAGCGGACATGGGAGAACGGGACGCCGACGCTGATGGCGAAGTCGCCGCCGGGCAGCACGCGGGCTGTGCACCAGAACGATCCGTGCGGGGTATCGGTGTACTGGTAGTACGGGCTGAAGCGGTCGGCGACGCGGAAGACGGTGCGCGAGGTGAAGCGCTTGCATGCGAACTGTCCCTCGATCGCACCGAGCGGATCGGTGGGGAACGGCAGTCCGTCGTTCGAATACGCCTTGTGGATGGTGCCGGAATTGTGGACCTTCATGAAGTGCACGGGCAGGCCGAGGTGCTCGGTGGCGAGGTTCGTGAACCGGTGGGCGGCCATCTCGTAGCCGACGCCGAACATATCGCGCAGATGCTCGACGGAGAGCACTCGCTTCTTCTTCTCCTCCTCGAGCATCGGGACGGCCGCGGACTCGGGCAGCAGGATCGCGGCGGCCAGATAGTTGGCCTCGACGCGCTGCTGGAGGAATTCGTGGAAGTCCTTCGGGGAGTCATAGCCGAGGACATGCGGAGCCAGGCTCATGAGCAGGTGAGAACGCGGATCGAAGGCGGCATCGGCATTGGGCAGATACAGCCGCTTGTTCGCGGTGTCCGAGATCGACCGGGTCGATTCGGGCAGGTCGGAGACGTAGTGCAGGCTGAAACCGAGCTTCTCGGCGATGAGTGCCGTCTGCCGCTGTGAGACCGTTCCGGACTCGTAGCCGACGAGGTCGAGCAGCTCGGCGGCGGTGGCTTCGAGGTCGGCGAAGTAGTTGTTCTTCTCCCTCATCCGATCCCGCAGCTCCCGATTGGCCCGACGCGCTTCCTCCGGGGTGGCCGCACGCCGTTCGAGGGCTTCGCCGAGCTGCCGCTGGAGACCCACGATCGCTTCGAGGGCATCGGCCGGCAGGGACTTGATCCGCACCTGCGGCAGGCCGAGTGCGGAGTACATGGGGGAGGCCTGATTGCGTTCGGCCTCCAACTCGAGGGCTTGACGTTCGTCGATCGGAGCCGGATCGATGAGCTCGGAGACATCTGTCTTCAGTGCCTTCGCAATCGCGGCCAAGAGCGTGACAGAAGTTTCTCGCTTGCCGTTCTCGATCGTCGAGATCTGGGACGCTGCGCGCCCCACTTCCTGCCCCAGCTCGTTGAGGGTCAAACCACGCTTCTTGCGAAAAAAACGGATTCTTCTGCCGATGCTGAGCGGGTCGGTCTGCTGGTCTTCGCTCTCAACTTCCGCGCCAACGCTGTTCAAGGCGCCTCCCTCGGTTTCTGTGGGCTGGTTCACAGTCGTGAAAAACAGTATGACAGAACCGTGAAATTTCTGAAACCGGAAATATCGAGATTATTCATCCAGAAATTCAATGCGAGAGCCCTTGCGGCCCCCGCAGACTGGATACATCAACAACCCCGAGAGATCGAGAAAGAGAAGGACAATGACTGAGAACACCACGCAGAACAGCTTGCACGATGCTGAAGCCATCCGCCGCGACTGGGCCACCAACGCCCGCTGGTCGGGAATCGCTCGCGACTATGAGCCCGAGGATGTCGTCAAACTGCGCGGTTCGCTGATCGAAGAGCACACGCTGGCCCGTCACGGAGCCGAGCGCCTGTGGAACCAGATCACTGCCGGCGACATCCACTCCGGGGACTACGTCAACGCCCTCGGCGCGCTGACCGGCAACCAGGCGGTCGAGCAGGTCAAGGCCGGCCTCAACGCCATCTACCTCTCCGGTTGGCAGGTCGCCGCCGACGCGAACGCCGCCGGTCAGACCTACCCCGACCAGTCGATCTACCCGGCCAACTCGGTCCCGCAGGTCGTCCGCCGCATCAACAACGCGCTGATGCGCGCCGACCAGATCGAGACCTCGGAAGGCAACAAGCAGGTCGATGACTGGTTCGCTCCGATCGTCGCCGACGCGGAAGCAGGCTTCGGCGGCACGATCAACGTCTACGAGCTCATGCGCTCGATGATCGCCGCCGGCGCAGCCGGTGTGCACTTCGAGGATCAGCTCGGATCCGAGAAGAAGTGCGGCCACCTCGGCGGCAAGGTCCTCGTTCCGACCTCACAGCACATCCGCACCCTCAACGCCGCCCGCCTCGCGGCCGACGTCGAGAACGTGCCCAGCCTCGTCATCGCCCGCACCGACGCCGAGGCAGCCACGCTGATGACCTCGGACATCGACGAGCGCGACCAGCAGTTCGTCACCGGTGAGCGCACCGCCGAAGGCTTCTACAAGATCACCAACGGCATCGAAGCAGGCATCGCCCGCGGACTGTCCTACGCTCCCTATGCGGACATGCTGTGGATGGAGACCTCGACTCCCGACCTCGACGCTGCGAAGAAGTTCGCCGAGGCGATCCACGCCGAGTACCCGGACCAGATGCTGTCCTACAACTGCTCGCCGTCGTTCAACTGGCGCAAGCACCTCGACGATGCGACCATCGCGAAGTTCCAGCGCGAGCTCGGAGCCATGGGCTACAAATTCCAGTTCATCACCCTGGCCGGCTTCCACGCTCTCAACTACTCGATGTTCGATCTGGCTCACGGCTACGCCCGCGAACAGATGAAGGCATACGTCGACCTGCAGGAACGCGAGTTCGCAGCCGAAGACCGCGGATACACCGCGACCCGCCACCAGCGCGAGGTCGGCACCGGATACTTCGACCTGGTTTCGACCGCGGTCAATCCGGAGTCCTCGACCACCGCACTGGCCGGCTCCACCGAAACCGCTCAGTTCCACTGAGCCGCACCGGGTTCGCACTCCGCTGACCAGCGGGGATGAACCCACCCAGAACCCGGGGCGGATCGGCAGTGTTTTCACGGGGTTTACATTGTCGATCCGCTCCGTCACACCACAGACGAAACGACAACCCCGCCACGATCCCACGGGAACGCTCACGAACACGGGGCAGCCGCCTCGGCGAGGATCCCCCACAGAACCAGCCGCACATTCCAGGCACACACTACGACGGGTGAGGAGAAGCCCATGTCTTACATCAAGATCAACGCGCCGCTCGAAGCCGGCTTCGGCACCGTCCTTTCGGAGCCTGCTCTGACGTTCATCGCCAAGCTCCACGACGAGTTCGCCGGCACCATCTGCGATGTGCTGCGCACGCGGCGGGCCCGCGCGGCCGAGATGAACGGCGGAACCCTCCCCCGTTTCAAGCCCGAGACCGCACGCATCCGAGCCGACCGCTCCTGGTCGGTCGCCGGATCCGCCGGTGCCCCCGGCCTCGAAGACCGCCGCGTGGAACTCACCGGCCCGGTCACCGAGGATGAGGTCGTGGCGGCGCTGAACTCGCAGGCGAAGGTGTGGCTGGCCGATCTCGAAGACGCCACGAGCCCCACCTGGGCCAACGTCATCGGCGGGCAGGTCAACCTCTTCCGCGCCATCCGCGGACAGCTGCCCGGCGTCAACAACGACAACCAGCCGACCATCGGGCTGCGTCCCCGCGGTTGGCACCTGCCCGAGAAACACCTGATCTACGTCGATGACAACGGCCAGGAGTTCTCGACCTCCGGAGCGCTGGTCGACTTCGGTCTGTACTTCTTCCACAACGCTCGCCACCTCATCGACAACGGCTCCGGCCCGTACTTCTACCTGCCGAAGCTCGAGTCCTCGCAGGAAGCACGCCTGTGGAACAAGGTGTTCGTCCTGGCGCAGAACATGCTCGGCATCGAACGGGGCACCATCCGGGCCACCGCTCACATCGAGACGATCACCGCGGTGTTCCAGATGGAAGAGATCCTCTTCGAGCTGCGCGAGCACTGCGCCGGCCTCGAGGCCGCCGGCTGGGACTACCTGTTCTCCGTGGTGAAGAACCTGCGCAACACCACCGACTACGTTCTGCCCGACCGCGAACGTCTGACGATGGACCTGCCGCTGATGAAGGCCTTCACCGACCGCCTCGTGGCCACCTGCCACCGTCGCGGAGCACACGCGATCGGCACCATGTCCAACCTCATGGCCGATCACCCGGACCAGGAGTTCGTGGCCGCCGAGTTCGAGCGCATGCGTGAGGACAAGGCCCGCGAGGCCTGGCAGGGCTTCGACGGCACCTGGGTGGCCGATCCGGCACTGGTTCCGGCTGCTCTGGCCGTGTTCGACGCCGCTCTGGGATCAGCTCCGCACCAGCTGGAGAACAAGCGCCCCGATGTGCAGGTGACCAGCGAGAACATCCTCGACATCACCGGTCTCGAACCCGTCGTGACCGAAGAGGGTGTGCGCGTGAACATCCGTGTGGCCATCGGGTACATGAACGAGTGGCTCGGCGGCAACGGGCACGTGGCTCTGGAGAACCAGCTCGAAGACGTGTCGACGGCGGAGATCTGCCGCTCGCAGATCTGGCAGTGGATCCGCCACGAGGTGACTCTGGACAACGGTCAGCAGCTGACCTCGCGTCTGGTGGAGCGCTACCTCGGCGAGGAGCTGGCTCTGATGCAGCGCACCGCCGACGATCACTTCGACGAGGCCGTGGAGATCTTCCGCGAGACGGCTCTGGGCGAGGAGTTCGCCGAGTTCCTCACCATGCCGGCCTACACCGACCACCTGGTCGACCGGGTGTCCAAGACCAGCGAAGCCTTCGTCGCCTAACAATTACTACCTGACGGCGGCTGAGCAACCTCGCGCGAGGTTGCTCAGCCGCCGTCAGGTGGTTCTGGGGGTGGTTCTGTGGGGACTCAGGACCAGTCCGTACCCTCGGGCGGCCACGGCTCACCGTCGGCCTCGGCGTTGAGCTGGTAGGCGATCGCCCCGTCGATCGATTCGCGGATGATGTCGGCGTGACCGGCATGGCGGGCGATCTCGGTCGCCAGGTGCCATAGGATCCACCGCACGGTCATATCGAAGTCATCGGGCATCCACGGGTTGTCCGGCATCGGCACTTCGGTGCCGAGGTCGGTCCCAGCCTCTTCGACAGCCGAGCGAGCCTCCTCGATCCCGTCGATGACCGTGTCGAAGATCGCGACCGCCTCGTCGATGTCGAGGTCGGGGAGGGCCGACCCGTCGAACATCATCGTCAGCCCCACCTTCTCGTTGACCATCCGGTAGTCGTCTTCTCCGACCTCTCGAGTCGGATCCTTGACTTGGATGAGCCAGTTGTTGACCACCTGGGCGCCGTGGACGATGAGCCCGAGGATGCTCAATCCACTGGCCGTCGGCGTGCTGCGAGCCTGCGCATCGGTCAGGCCCAGCGACGTGAGCTTGAGCTGCCTGCACTGCTGAGTGAGGTATGTGAAGGCGGCATCGGCTTCGGTCGTGACGGAAGGGGTGAAGAACGGCATGGTCTCTCCTTATGAGGTCTCCGCTTGGCATGTCCGCCGCAGTCGATTCGCTGCGCCGGTGATCCCATCGTGGGCCGCTATGCGGACATATACTGTCCGCATCGGGATTTCAGTCTGATCGGAATCCACTTGAGCGAATTCAACCCGGAGGTGCGATGCGCTCGGAGGCGAGGCTTCTGGCTCTGCTCGGCATGTTCGCATCTGGGCGTGGGTACGCAGCCGCCGAGCTCGCCGCCCGCTTCGACGTCACCCCACGAACCATCCGCCGCGATATCGCCGAACTGCGCGCTCTCGGTTACATCATCTCCTCGGGCACGGGTGCTGCCGGGTGCTACCGCGCCGAATCGCGGACGGTGCTGCCGCCTCTGCAGCTCGAGGCGGGCGAGGCGCTGGCTACCGCGGTGGGTCTGGCACTCCTGCGCGGGGCCGGCCTGGACACCGAGCATGCGGATTCGGCGACGACCAAGCTGCGGGAGAGGCTCCCGCCCGCGATGCGCGCGGCCGTCGCGGATATCGCGGCGGCCGTGTCCGTGTCCGAGGGAAACGTCCCCGGAGTCGACATCGATGCGGTCATCACGCTCGCCTCGGCGATCAACGCGTCGACGATCGCGACCTTCGACTATCGGAAGATGCGGCGGAATGGGGCCGACGACCTCTCTGTCACGAGCGCGCCAAATGCACCGACTGCCGAACCGATCCCGTATCGGTCCGGTTCGGACGACAGCCCTGATGACGGCCCTGACGATGCCCGCCGCACGTCCGTGCGTCGTGTGGAGCCGATCCGCCTCGTCGTCCTCGGCGCGCACTGGTATCTGTTCGCCTTCGACCTCGACCGCGACGATCATCGGGTCTTCCGCCTCGATCGCATGGACCGGGTCCACGCGACGACCCTGAGCTTCACCCCACGGGACCACCACGACGCCGAGGCGGCCGTCTCCGCCGCCGTCACCACCACCGCGTATCCGCACACGGTCGTGCTGCGCACCCCCGCCTCGGCGCAGGAAGCGAAGGAATGGTTCCCCACCCGGAGTGCCACCATCACCGAGGCGGCCGATGGTGTGCGCATCACCTGCGGATTCTGGGACCTCAGGTGGGTCGCGGCCACCTTGGCGGCCATCCCCGCCGAGATCGCAGTGCTCCATCCGCCGGAACTCATCGAGTCCCTGCGCGACCACGCCGCACGAGCGCAGGCGGTCGTCGACGCATCCACACCCCCAGGACTACCTGACGGCGGCTGAGCAACCTCGCGCGAGGTTGCTGGGCCCCCGTCAGGTAGTAATTGGGGGAGTGGGGTGGCGGTTACCTGACCGTAGAGTGATCCCGAAATGAACGAATCATGGATGAGTCCATATACTGGGGGCCATGACGATTCTCATTGGCTACCTACCCGCTCCCGAGGGTGAGGCTGCTCTGCGTGCGGGCTTCGCAGAGGCCAAACTGCGGTCGAGCGCTGCCGTCGTGATCAACTCACAGCGACGAGGTGCCAGTGGAGCTCCGACCGAGATCGGTGAGGATGAGATCAAGCGGATCGTCGACCTCGGCAGGGAATCGGACGTCGAGGTCGAGGTGCTCCAGCCCGATCACGAAGACGATCTGCCCGGCACGCTCAACGATCTCGCCGAGGAGTACGACGCCCAACTCATCGTCATCGGCCTGCGCAAACGCTCGGCGATCGGGAAGTTCATCCTCGGCTCGCAGGCCCAGCGCATCCTCCTCGAAGCCGAGGTCCCGGTGCTGACGGCCAAGGCCTGAGGCGACTGCCAGGGGCTCAGGCGACGGCCAGGGCCTCAGGCGACGGCCAGGCCTGAGGCGACTGCCAGGGCCTGAAACCTCGCCGAGGCGGCCCTGACCTCGGACTCATCGCCGCGGTTCCAGCCCCCACCCCCACGCGAGGAGTTCTGCCAGCGACACCCCCGCGGCGTCGCTGAGATCCGTGATCTGCGTGCGGCACGAATACCCGTCGGCAAGAACGACCTGCAGCCGCCCGTCCGCGCCGGATCCCGTGGCACGAGCGCGCGAAGCATCTGAGACAGCCTCCGTCGCACGATGAGTTGAAGCATTGGTATCGGTATCGGTATCGAAGACGGTGACGGAATCGGCCCGAGCCTCCACCCCGGTGGCCCGTCCGCGTCTGCGCAGAGCCGGCAGCAGAGCCACCTCGGCGACGGCGACCGAAGTCTCGAAATGACCGTCTTCGACGCCGAAGTTCCCGGCCAGACCGCAGCACCCGCCGAGGAACTCCGTGTCCGCTCCGGCCCGGGCCAGCAGTTCCTGATCGGCCGCGTTGCCGAAGATCGCCGACTGGTGGCAGTGCGGCTGCACAAGCGCCTCGACTCCGGACAGGTCGGGCAGTTCGGCGCCGATGCTCAGCAGATACTGAGCCAGGGTCTGCACCCGGTTCGCCACTCGGTGCGAGGCCTCATCGGCGACGAGCTTGAGCGAATCGTCCTTGAGCGTTGCCAAGCACGAGGGTTCGACGCCGATGATCGGCACATCTCCGGTGGCATCGAGTGTGGTGATCGTCTCCGACAGATTCGCCTTCGCGGCATCGAGCTGACCGGTCGAGATGAGCGGCAGTCCGCAGCACACCGTCTGATCGATCACCCGCACATGAACCCCGGCCTGCTCGAGCACGGCGACAGCCGCGGCGAGGATGCGCGGCGCGAAATGGTTCGACCAGGAATCCGCGAACAGCACGACCTCAGCCGTGGGCGGCAGCGAGTCCGCGGCCGGCGACGAATCCGCGCCCGGTGACTCGGCGCTCGCACGCGACTTCGGTGCCGCCTCGGCGGTGGTGGCCCACCATTTCCTGAACGTCGTGGCCGCGAACTGCGGAATCGACCGGCGGACGTCGATGCCGGCCATCTTCTTCGCCAGCGTCGTCAGCCCCGGCAGCCCGGAGACCCGGTTGACCGCGGGTGCGAGAGGAGTGATGAGACGGGCGAGCTGCGGAAGGAACCCGAGCGAATAGTGCTTCATCGGCCGCAGCTTGCCCTTGTATGACTGGTAGAGCACCTCGGCCTTGTACGTGGACATGTCCGTGCCGGTCGGGCACTCCGTCCCACAGGCCTTGCACGACAGGCACAGGTCGAGAGCCTCGTGCACATCGGGGGAGTCCCAGCGAGGCTCGAGCAGATCCCCGGACACCATCTCCTGCAGCACTCGCGCACGCCCTCGCGTCGAATGCCGCTCATCCCGTGTGGCCTGGTACGACGGGCACATGATGCCGCCGCCGGCCGCCGAATCCGCACGGCACTTGCCGACTCCGGTGCACCGGTGCACCGCCGAGGCGAAACCGGCGGACTCGCCTTCGTAGGCCATCGCGAGGGTGCCGGGCAGCTCCTGACGCAGCGGCAGCTGGGTGAGGCGGACCGACTCGTCGAGCGCGTCCGGGTCGACGATGACACCGGGATTGAGCAGATGCTGAGGATCGAAGAGCCGCTTGACCTGGGAAAACAGGTCGAGCGCCGCTGGGGTGTACATGAGGCGCAGCAGTTCGGAGCGGGCCCGGCCGTCCCCGTGCTCCCCGGAGACCGACCCGCCGTAGCGCGCGACGAGCTTCGTGGCCGCGACCATGAAATCGCGCATCACCTGCCCGCCGTTCGGATCCGCGAGGGGGAAGTCCACGCGCATGTGCAGGCAGCCGTCACCGAAGTGCCCGTAGGGAATGGCCCACAGTCCGTGCTCCTCGAGCAGCTCCATGAGGTCATGCAGATAATCGCCGAGGTGGTCCACCGGAACCGCCGAATCCTCCCATCCCGCGTGGGCATCGCGCCCATCGGGGGTGCGCGAGACCAGGCCGGCGCCATCGGCGCGGATCGCCCATACCTCGGCCGCTGCTCGGGCGTCGAGGACCGCGGAGTCGAGGGCCTTCGACTCGGAGATGAGGCGCTGAGTCTCGGCCTCGAGCTTTGCCTCGTTCTCGCCGGTGAGCTCGACGACGAGCCAGCCCGCGCCCTCGGGAAGGGGCGGGACCGCCTCGGCGCCTTTGGTGTCGATGACCCGGTCGAGCATGCGCGAATCGAGTCCCTCGCAGGCGGCGACGGGGAAGTCCTTCAGCAGCGGCGCATCGTGGGCGGCGGCGACCATGTCCGCGTAGCCGAGCACCACCGCCGAGGTGAAGCTCGGATCCTTGACCAGGCGCATCTTCGCCGCGAGGATGACGCCCCAGGTGCCCTCGGTGCCGGCGAATGCACGGCGGACGTCGAAGCCGTTCTCCGGAAGGAGGGATTCGAGTCCGTACCCGGAGACCTGGCGGGAGAATGTGCCGAAGTTCGTGCGGATGGTGCCGAGGTTCTGTGCCACGAGTTCATGCAGCCGCGGGAACGTGGTGGAGGCGTCCGCGTCATCGAGGGTGACGACGGTGCCGTCGATGAGCATGATCTTCAGCGCGAGAATGTTGTCGCCCGTGCGTCCGTAGCCCAGCGCCCGGGGCCCGCAGGCATTGTTGCCGATCATCCCGCCGATCGTGCAGCGGGTGTGGGTGGACGGGTCCGGGCCGAAACGCAGACCGTGCGGTTTGGCCTGTTTCTGCAGGTGGGCGTGGATGCAGCCGGACTGCACCCAGGCCGCCTGTTCATCCGGATCGAGGTCGAGGACCGCGTTCATATGGAGAGAGAAGTCGAGGACGATGCCGCGGCCGATGGCGTTGCCGGCGATCGATGTGCCGGCACCGCGGCTGGTGATGGGCACACCGAGGCGGCGCGCAACAGACAGGGCACGAGCCACCTCGCCCTCGTCGTGGGGGAAGACGATGGCGGCAGGGACTAGTCGGAAGAGCGAGGCATCGGAGGAGTACGCGGCGCGCTCGGTATCGTCGATGCTGAAATCACGGATGCCCGCGGCGCGGAACTGTTCGGCGAGTGCGGTGGGAAGCGGCGTCTGGGACTCGTCTTCGTCGACGGTCGCCCGATTCGCTCCAGTGGGATCGGCCATAGTCGTCATGTCCGCATTGTGCCACCTGGGTTGCCGGAACATCGATACCGTCCACGCAGGAAAGGTGCGAGCGACGGTCATCATCCAGACCCATGGAAAGTTATACTTTCGTTATCATACGTGCTCAGAACGGTGCTACACAGTAGCCTGAGTTCCTATATCCGGGAATTCTTGGCGTCTTGACATATTCGTGGTATCTAATGGGACTACACCAATTCGTGGCAACGGGCCACAACATGAATGCAGGGGAAGAAACCATGTCTCGTCGAGCTCGTGAATTGACAGTTGATCAGACCGCATTAGTCGGCGTCGTCCGAAAGGTCGCGCGGCAGCGTTCGAAAATCAACACCGACTATGTGATGGCGATTCTGCGCGCCCGCGAAGAAGGTGCGACCTTCGGTGCGATCGCCGAGGCGGCTGGCACCTCTTCGCAGGCCGTCCAGGAGATCGTGCGCAGGCACGGACCGGTCAAGCGCAGTGAGCCGAAGGCCGGAGTCTCCGACCCCGCCTGACCTCAGGAGTCACAGGGGAAGAACGGCACTCGCCGGCCACCTCTGTGTCCGCACTTCCCTCGCAGAAACCAGGGCGGTGACCCGTAATCGGTACGGATCACCGCCCTTGTGCGATTCATGGACGTTCTCTGACGGTTGCGTGACCGATTCATCGAGACGCCGGAAGCGGGAATTCTCGTTCCGGGGACAATGGGCCTGTTGGGCGAACACATTCTCCCAGTGATTTCTGCTCGAAACACGAAAATCACTTCAGGATTCGACGTGTCCTGTGTTTGCGAAATCACCTGCCGCAAGGTTCCGTGACGGCAACCGCAGGTGCGTTTCTGGGAGGCGAGAATAGCCGTGTGATCGGAGTTCCTGGCGCCTTGGGGTGGATTAGATACAAGAAGTACATAGTCGCCGGTGTATTGCAGTCTTGTTACACAAGGTGCGGAACCGAGTGGTTCCGGGCCTGTTGGCGGACACTCGGGCGAGGGGTGCGACGGGTTGTCTAGAGTGGCCGTATGAACTCCGAGCTCGAGTCCCTGCCCGCTGAGATCGTCGACGACTCTCTGATCCGCATCGCCTCCGACCTCTCACTCATGGCGTGGGAGCAGATGCTCGCCTGGAGGCCGCTGCTCGGCGCGAGCCTCGACGCCAGTGTCGTCGACACGAAGACCTCGCCGAACGACCTCGTCACTCGCGCGGACGCGCAGATCGAGGCGCTCGTGCGCGGCTACCTCAACCGAGTCAGGCCCCGCGACCTCATGGTCGGCGAAGAGGGGGCGGAAGCCCTCGACCCGGTCGAATTCTTCCCCGCGGATTTCCTGCTGGGGCTCAACGCTTTCGAGCCGGAGACCGGTGCACTCAATGAGATCGCGGACGACGGCCGGCGACTGGAATGGCATATCGACCCGATCGACGGCACCGTCAACTATGTCCGCAACATCGAACACCACGCCTTCTCCGTCGGCGTCTGCGCGGTCGCAGATGAGAACGACGCCGGCCTCGGACTCGGCGACTGGCAGATCGGACTCGTCGCCTCGCCCGGGCTGGACGCCACATGGCTGGCGGCCGCGGGCCTAGGCGCCTTTCGGATCGACGGGCGTCTGGTCGACCACCGCGAGGCAGGTGCCGCCATTCCGGCGCGACGACTGCGCGGGACGCCGCCCGGGCTGTCCGGCAGGCTCCTGGCAACGGGGTTCGCGTATGCCCTGAGCAACCGCGGCGCCCAATTGGCCAAGCTCGAGAGCCTCATGACCGGATACGACGACATCCGTCGCTGCGGCTCGGCCGCACTCGATCTGTGCATGGTCGCCGAAGGCCGAGTCAACGGCTACGCCGAACGCGGCCTGGGCATCTACGACTACGCCGGTGGGGCGGTCATCGTCGAAGAGGCCGGACTCAAGGTCAGCCGCGGAGGATCCGGCGGCCCGACAGCCGCCGCCGACACCCAGGACGAGGTCGACAGGCTCATCGCCGCCATCTGACCAGGGCGCAGCGAAGCCCGCCGTACGCCCGCCCGATCCCACTTCAAGTGTGATGCAGATAACGTCACACTTCTTTGACTTTATTTTCGAAGCATAGGCTAAGCTTACTTTCAGTGTGTGCACACGCTCTTCTCATACGTTCATTCCTGAAAGTGGGACCCCATGGTTTCGACTCGCCTTCAACTGAGCGCCCTGGCAGGCGTCGTCGCTCTCACCCTGGCAGGCTGCGGCTCTGCCGACTCCGATTCGGCGCAGGCCGATGACTCCGGCTCGACGATCGAGGTCGAGGACAACAACGGCAAGCAGACCGTCGCCTCCCCGCCGCAGTCCGTCGTCGCCACCGACAATCGCACCTTCCAGACCCTCAGCGACTGGGGCATCGAACTCAGCGGCGGCGCCGTCTCCCTGATGAGCGATGACCTCGACTACACCCAGGACGACTCGATCCTCGACCTCGGCAACCACCGCGAACCCGACCTCGAGAAGGTCGTCGAGGCTGGGCCCGATCTCATCGTCAACGGTCAGCGATTCGCCCAGTTCCACGACGATCTGGCCAAGCTCGCTCCCGACGCAACGGTGCTCGAACTCGATCCCCGCGACGGTGAGGACTTCGACGCCGAACTGCGCCGCCAGACCGACGTGCTCGGCGAGGTCTTCGGCAAGCAGGACGAGGCGAAGGAGCTCGTCGACGACTTCGATGCCTCCATCGAACGTGCTCAGACCGCCTACGACGACAGCGACAAGGTGATGGGCCTGATCACGTCCGCCGGCGACATCGGCTACGCCGCACCATCGGTCGGCCGCACCGTCGGTCCCGTCTTCGACATCCTCGACCTCGACCCGGCTCTCGAGGTCGACGAGGGCAGCGAAGACCACCAGGGCGACGACATCTCCGTCGAAGCCATCGCGAAGTCGAACCCTGACCTCATGATCGTCCTCGACCGCGACGCCTCCTTCGCCCCAGAAGACCGCGACGAAGGTTCGGCCCCGGCCGCCGAAGTTCTCGAAGACTCCGAAGCGCTGAAGGACGTCCCTGCGATCAAGGACGACAAGATCGTCTACTTCCCCGAGGACACCTACCTCAACGAAGGCATCCAGACGTACACCGAATTCTTCAACGACTTCGCCGACAAGCTCGAAGACCAGAAGTGATGACCCTCGCCGAGGCGGCCCGCCGTCGGAACGAAGCCCGACGCAACCGGACGGCTGAGTCCCCACAGGGAACGGCCGACCCGTCCCCGGCCGGGACGGCGGTTCTGTCCCCCAGCGGGACGGCAGCCTCGCCCCCACGTGGGGCCGCCTCGGCGAAGGCACCATTGTTCGGATGGCCGCTTGTGCTGGGCATCCTCGGGGTCGCCATCCTCCTCGCGATCTCGCTGCTCACCGGCGTCTATGACGTCTTCGGCGGCGACGGCGGGGCGGAGATTTTCCAGATCACGCGGATCCCGCGCACGATCGCCCTCGTCCTGGCCGGTGCCGCCATGGCGATGTGCGGACTGGTCATGCAGCTGCTGACCCAGAACCGCTTCGTCGAACCGACGACGACCGGCACCACCGAATGGGCGGGACTGGGGCTCATGCTCACCGTCATCATCTACCCCGATGCCTCGATCGTGGCGCGGATGGTCGGGGCGATCATCGCCGCGTTCATCGGCACCCTCGTCTTCTTCGTCTTCCTGCGCCGCGTGTCCCTGAAGTCCTCGCTCATCGTGCCCATCGTCGGCATCATGCTCGGCGCCGTCGTCGGCGCCGTCTCGACATTCATCGCGGTGCAGACGGACATGCTCCAATCCCTGGGCATCTGGTTCGCCGGCAGCTTCACCTCGATCCTGCGGGGCCAGTACGAGACCCTGTGGATCGTCGCGGCCGTCGTCGTGGCCATCTTCGTCCTCGCCGATCGCTTCACCGTGGCCGGACTCGGCAAGGAGATCGCCACCAACGTCGGCCTTAACTACAACCAGATCCTGCTGCTGGGCACCGTGTTCGTGGCGATTGCGACCGGAGTGGTCACCGTCGTCGTCGGCAACCTGCCGTTCCTCGGCCTCATCGTGCCCAACATCGTCTCGCTCATCCGCGGCGACGACCTGCGCTCGAATCTGCCGTGGGTGTGCCTGCTCGGCATCGCGATCGTCACCATCTGCGACCTCATCGGCCGCATCATCGTCATGCCCTTCGAAGTGCCCGTCTCCCTCATCCTCGGCGTCGTCGGAGCGGCCGTGTTCGTCGCCCTGCTGCTGCGTCAGCGGAAGGTCGGGTGAGTGCCGATGCGAGCGAAGGACGAATCCCCGGTCGACACCGGCACCGAGGCGGCCGACCCGACCGCGGCCACCGTCGTGAACGGCGGGGATCGGTCCACCGGCACCGAGGCGGTCGACCGAGATCGTCCCGCTGTCATTGACCCGACCGGCACGGATCGTTCCGGTGCGGGCGCACGGGTCGTTCGGCCGCCTCGGCGAGGGTCTTCGCCCGCTCAGCGGTCGTCGGGTCCGCTGCCGACGGCGAAGTCCGTGCGGCGGTACTGGACGATGATCATCGTGCTGTCGGTCGCCTCGGCGGGGATCGCTCTGGGCATCCTGGCCTGGGACAATCCGATGCCGATCACGGACCCGGGGTTCTGGCTGATCGCGGAGCTGCGGCTGACGAACCTCGTCGTCATCGCCCTGGTCGCGCTGTGCCAGTCGTTCGGCACGGTCGCCTTCCAGACGGTGACGAACAACCGGATCATCACGCCCTCGATCATGGGATTCGAATCCCTCTACGTGGCGATCCAGACCTCGGCGATGTACTTCTTCGGGGTCACGGCGATCGTCGAGCTCAAGGGACTCGTGCCCTTCGTCGTCCAACTCATTCTCATGGTCGGGCTGTCGCTGGCGCTCTACGGGTGGCTGCTGTCGGGGCGGCATTCCTCGGTGGCGCTCATGTTGCTCATCGGCGTGGTCATCGGCGGCGGACTCGGATCGGTGGCGACATTCATGCAGCGGACGCTGACGCCGAGCGAGTTCGACATCCTCTCCGCACGCCTGTTCGGGTCGATCTCGAATTCGGATTCGAGCTACCTGCCGGTGTCGATCCCACTGTGTGTGCTGGCCTGCCTCGGGCTCTACCTCTGTTCCTCACGCCTGAATGTGATGGCGCTGGGGCGGGACATGACGAGCAACCTGGGGCTCAACTTCAAGGGCGAACTCATCAGAGTCCTCTTCTTCGTCTCCATCCTCATGGCGGTGTCCGTGTCGATGATCGGACCGATGGTATTCCTCGGCTTCCTCGTCGCGATGCTCGCCTACCAGTTCGCCGACACCTATGACCACAAGCGTCTCTTCCCGATGGCCGCCCTCCTCGGGTTCGTCGTCCTCGGTGGGGCGTACTTCGTCATGAAGAACATCTTCTACGCCGAGGGGGTCGTGTCGATCATCATCGAGATCGTCGGCGGCGGCGCCTTCCTGCTCGTCATCCTGCGAAAGGGGCGCCTGTGATCACGCTCGAATCGGTCCGCAAATCCTACGACGACGAGGTCTCGATCGGACCCGTCGACCTGCAGATCCCGGCCGGGGGAGTCACCGCCCTGGTCGGGCCGAACGGTGCGGGGAAGTCGACTCTGCTGACGATGATCGGGCGGCTGCTCGGGCTCGATTCCGGTGCGATCTCGGTGGCCGGTTTCGATGTGTCGTCGACGAAGTCGAAGGACCTGGCGAAGATCGTATCCATCCTGCGGCAGGAGAACCACTTCATCACACGGCTGACGATTCGGCAGCTCGTCGGCTTCGGTCGCTTCCCGCATTCGAAGGGACGCCTGACGGCTGCCGATGAGGAAGTCATCTCGCAGGCGATCGACTTCCTCGAGCTCGGTGAGCTGGAGAACCGATTCATCGACGAGCTCTCCGGCGGGCAGCGGCAGCGTGCCTATGTGGCGATGGTGCTGGCGCAGGACACCGACTACGTGCTGCTCGATGAGCCGCTGAACAATCTCGACATGAAGCGATCGGTGCAGATGATGCAGCACCTGCGCCTGGCGGCGGCCGAGATGGGCAGGACTATCGTCATCGTCCTCCACGACATCAACTTCGCCGGTCACTACGCCGACCACATCTGTGCGGTCAAAGACGGTGCGGTGGTCGAGTTCGGCACGCCCGAGGAGATCATGACCGGCGAGGTGCTGTCCCGGGTGTTCGACACCCCCGTCGACGTCATCGACGGCCCTCGAGGCCCGCTGGCCGTGTACTTCTGAGTCCGGGCCTGGTGCCGCGGCTGACGCTGTCGGCTGCGCAGAGGAGCCGGCGAGTGGTCCGTGTCACAAATGTTGCCAAAAACCTGTTGCTTAAACATCTAGAATTGATAGTATTCAGATGACCCGTCGGGTGGACCATCGAAGAACAGCCCGCTCAGAGAGACCTCGAAGCCGTGACATTTCAAGGGGGAGACGTTCAACTTCAGGCTTTTCGGGGCAATTCACTTTCTGCTCTTGGTTTGTCCAATTCGACATCCAGGGCGCTTAAAGAAACAGTTCCATATGTTTTAGTTCAGCGAACCTTGCCCTATCGGCATTTCGCGCCCGTCAGCGTCGGCCACGTCGAATACGTAGTGCGAACGGACTGCTGCCGGACCGAACGCCGCGGTAGGCGAGCTTCGACTCCAAAGAAGGAATCGGGAGCATGGACACTCACTCACCACTCGACCCCGTTGCGGGCAGCGATGCTCACCACGAGGTCGGAGATTTCAAACGAGATATGGGATTCTGGGGCAACCTTGCCCTGGGATTCACCTATCTGTCGCCTGTCGTCGGCGTGTATGCGACTTTCGCCGCGTCAATGGCACTAGCCGGCCCGCCGGCATTCTGGATGCTGATCCTCGCCGGAGCCGGACAGCTTCTTGTGGCCACCGTCTTCGGCGAGGTGGTCTCCCAGTACCCGATCGCCGGCGGAATCTACCCCTGGAACAAACATCTGTGGGGGAAGAAGTGGGGGTGGATGAGCGGCTGGATCTACATGATCGCCATCAACGTCACCATCGCCTCGGTGGCCTACGGGGCCGGACCTTTCCTCGGTGCCCTCCTGGGCATCGAGATGTCCCCGATCGCAAACGTCCTGCTGGCGTTGTTCATCATTCTCCTCGCCACCATCGCCAACCTGTGCGGGACGAAGTTCCTCGCCAATGTCGCCTTCGTCGGCTTCGTCGTCGAGATCTTCGCAACCGCGGCGATCGGCGTATGGCTGCTGCTCACCGTACGCAAGCACGACCTGTCGGTTCTGTTCCAGGACTTCCGCCCGGCAGATATTCAAGATCAGACGCCCTTCGCGCTCGCTTTCATCGGTGCCGCGATCATGGGCATTTACCTCTACTACGGCTTCGAAGCCAACGGCGACGTCGCCGAGGAGGTGCGCAACCCCGGACGAGTCATCCCCAAAGCGATGCGGATGACGATCTACGTCGGCGGCCTCGCCTCGATGTTCATCGCGCTCGGACTGATTCTGGCAGTGGGCAGCTTCGAGGACATCATCAACGGGACGATCCCGGACCCGATCACCGTCATCTTCACCGAGGCGTTCGGTCCGGTCGGCTTCAAGCTGGTGATGGCGGTCGTCCTGGTGTCGTTCCTGTCCTGCACGATCTCCCTGCAGGCGGCCGCCTCGCGCCTGATGTACTCGATGGGTCGCGACAATCAGCTTCCGTTCTCGCATATGCTCGCGAAGTTCAGCCGAACTCGTGCGGTTCCCCCGTATGCACTCATCGTCGCCGGTGCGATCCCATCGGCCGTCATCCTCATCTCGCTGCTGAGCGAGAATGCGCTCCTGGCGATCATCTCCTTCGCCTCCTTCGGAATCTACCTGGCATTCGCCTCGGTGGTGTTCGCCTCGATCAGGGCGCGAGTGAAGGGCTGGAAGCCCAGCGGAGAGTTCACAATGGGCCGATGGGGCTGGCTGATCTCGATCACCGCTCTGACCTATCAGGTGTTCGCCATGGTGATCGTCGTATGGCCGGTGCCGGACGTGCCCTGGTACGACGCGTGGATCGTGGGCCTCATGTCACTGGCCGTCGTCGGAATCGGTGCGCTGTATCTGTTCCTCTCCCACCCCGAGCGTCGGGGGAGAGCCGGCGGTGACGCCACTGAGTTCGCGCACGCGGTACCGGAGAAGACGAAGCTCGGCTGAGCCGACGGACTCCGGAGCACCGGCCGAGCCGACTGACTCCGGAACAGAGGTTCAGCTGACGGAGTCCTGAGCCGGAGCGGCGAAAGCGGCCCCTGTCATCACGATAGGGGCCGCTCTCCGATTCCGGTTCAGCTCTCGTCGTCGCGATAGAGGAGACTGAGATCCACGCCTGCCACGTCCAGCGGAAGCCGCGAATATCCCGGAGGCATCACGGCGATGCGCACCCCGGTGCTCAGCTCTCCCGAATTTCCGACGAGGACCTGATTGTGCCGGCTGAGCAGCGCCGCCCCATGTCCGAGCGGTGCGAGCACCCGAATCAGCTGCGACTCGACGTCGTTCATGAGGATGTCGATTCCTGCTACCCCGACCCTGCGGTCGCCGACGTGGCACGGAACGGTGAGCGTGACGATATAGTCATCAACCCCGAGGTGATCGATATACGGGCCCGCCAGAGTCCTCGTCCCGGCGTTGAAGCCGCCCTCGAACCACTCTAAGTACTCATAGTCATAGAAGCGGTCCGAGCTGCGATCGAGGATGAAATCTCTGCGCGAGATGTCATCGCCGTCGGTGATCCACCATTCGATGCGTGCCGTTGACGGCTCGAGCAGATCGAGTTTGAAGATGAGCCCGGCACCGTCGAATCCGGAATGGGCTCCAAGGAATTCGGCGACATCGGCACCCAGGGCGGTGCGAGCCTTCCGTCCGACTTCGAACGGCGGCTCTCCGGCGAAGTCGGCGGTGAGATGGGCGCTGAGCTTCCTTTCGAGGTCCTCGAGTCCGCGGAACAAGCCATCGGCCCAGACCGAGATCTCGCGTGCTGCGTCATGCACTGTCGCGTTGGTCATGTCGCTCCTACTCACTCCACAGTCAGTTGGTCAGCACCGTTGGATTCGATTGTCAGCTTAACGTCGATGAGGCTGTAGACGGTCTTTCTGATGTTGGCCTCGACCGCACGCTCGGCGCGTTCGATATCGTGAGCGGCGACAGCTTCGACGATCTCGGCGTTGTCCGCCAGGACTTCGCTCTTCTGAGCGGCGACGCCGGCGGGGGACCATTTCAGGGCCAGGATCTCACTCTGCAGGCGCATTGACGCGCGCAGCAGCCTCGGGGATTGGGAGGCGACACCCAGCTGAGTGTGGAATCGGGAATCGGCGGCCGAACATTCCGCCAGAGTCGTCGCCTCGTCGAGCCGCTGTGCGGCGTGACGGAGTTCGCTGATGGCCTGCGAGTGGGCTCGTTGGCAGGCCAGGCGGGCGATGCCGGTGGCGACGGCCGTGTGCTCATCGCCGTAGTCGCGGTAGGCCACGATCGACAGGCTCGCAAGATAGGTGCTGATCTGTTCGTCCGAGGGGAATGGGACCCTGACTATGAACGTCCCGCCGCCGCGACCACGACGGGTCTCGACGATGCCCTTGTCGCGCAGCAGGGCAAGACTCTTCCGCAATGTCGCCACGGCGACATTGAACTCCCCGGCCAGCTCGATCTCGGCAGGCAGGCGCTCGCCGACGGAGATCGACCCCAGCGAGATCGCCGAGACGATCTGATCGGCCAGGGCGTCGCCATAGCCGAACGGTCCACTCGATCCGTGAGAAGCAAGCACGTACCTGAATGCCTGGCTCAACAGTCCTGCACCTCCTGTGGTTGCTCCGCCTGGCTCGATCCTACCGTCTGGACGTATTCGTCCAGACGACTGCGGCGCCGGCTTCAGGGGTGCGGCTGCCGTCGGCTCAGGCGTCGGCGGCAGCGACGACTGCAGGCAGCCACTCGAGCGCGACATCGCTCGGCAGATCCCAGGAAGACGCGTCGTGGCGGCCGTATTCGCCGACCCGCTGCGCGCCGAGTTCGGTGAAACGGCGGTCGATGTGCTCGCTGCCCTGGGAGTATCTCTCTTCGTAGAAACTGTCCCCGAGGCCGAACATCGCGTAGCGGACTCCGGTCAGATCTCCCTCGAACTGAGAGAACTTCTCGAAGAAGTCCTGCGCGGTGTTCGGCAGTTCGCCGTCGCCGTGTGTTGAGCACACGACGATGTAGAAGCTCTCCGGTGTGATGGACTCCGGTTCGAAGTCCTGCAGATCGAAGACTTCGGCGGACTGTCCGTCTGCATTGAGCTTGTCCGAGAGGTCCTGAGCGATGAGCTCGGAGTTTCCCGACTCGGTTCCGTAGAGGACGACGATGTTCATGGCTATCCTTTCACCATTGAGTGTGTCGGTGCGGTCTGTGCGGCGGCATTGCCGTTCGTTCTGAGATCCTCGACTGCTTCGAGCATCTCGGCATGGGTTCTGAACTTCGTGCGGATTCGCGCCGGTTCGGCATTGGCGACTTCGGCCGCATCGATCTGCTGCCAGTCGGCGAAGCTCACGGCCTTGCTGCGAAGGTCTTCCGGGAGTGCTGCGAAGCCGCCGGGGTCGTCTCCGATGGGGCACCGACCGGACTCGACATCGGCGATGATCTCCTTCGCAACTTGGTGGGCGTCTGCCCGGTTGGCCGGGATCGCTCCAACCGGGCCGCGTTTGAGCCACCCTGCGCGGTAGAGGCCGCATTCGAGGCGCCCCGGTCCGTCCGACGGGGCGAAGTCGTATTCCTCTGCATAGTGCCAATGGCCCGGAGCGTTGACATCGAAACCGATCGCGGAGATGACGGTATCGGCCGTGATTACGCTGTCGACACCGGCAGGCGCCTCTGCGAGGTGGACCGACTCGACATGGTCGGTGCCCCGGATGCGTGAGGGGGCGGTGCCGAAGACGAAGCGGACCTCCGCTCGTGTCTCCTCGGGTGCGATGGATGCGAGGTCGGCGAAGGCCGCCTCCCGTTTGAGGCCGAGGGTGTTGTCCTCTGCAGCGGATGAGGAGTTGGCGACGGTGAAGGCGACTCCAGGGATCTTCCCGAGCTCGCGCACCATAGCGACATCGGCCTTGGCCGACGCGATCGGAGAGCGGCTGAGCACCGTGATCTCACGGGCGGGCCGTGCAAGATACGTCCCGAGCGCTTCCGGGCTGACGTCGCTGTTGTCATAGTCGGCGGCGGTCTTGATGAGGAAGCGAACGATATCGAGAGCGACATTGCCGGCTCCCACAACCACGACTCGTTCGCCGATGGCGGGCATCGGCAGGTTTGGACGCGGAACGGTATTGAGGGCGTTAACGATGTCGCCCGAGACCAGCACCCCGTCCAGGTGGGAACCCGGCACCGTCAGCGCGCGATCACGCCACCGCCCGGTGGCCAGGACAACGATGTCGAAGGCGCTTCTGAGATCGGCCAGGCTGATGTCACTTCCGACTTCGACATTTCCCGCGAAGCGGAATTCATCGGAGTCGAAGTTGCGATCGAACTGCCGGGTCACGGCCTTCGTGTGCTGATGGTCGGCGGCGACGCCGTAGCGAATGAGTCCGTAAGGCGCTGCAAGCCGATCGAAAATCGTGATCTCTGCATCTTTCCAGTGTCGTCTCAGTGCCTGTGCCGTGAAGCATCCTCCGGGCCCGCTGCCGACGACCGCGATGCGGCTGGGTGTCTGGGCATTCATTGTTCGGCCTCCATTGGTCGACGATTTCTCCATTGAACTCCGGTGATCGTCCACCAGTCGTCGTGGTCGCTGGATTCGTCTGTGACTCAGTGACGTTGGAGCCGAGGCTCCTGACAGCGACCGGGGACAGAAATCAATAACATCTGTTTCTCAATCATTACGGATCAACAATGATTCGGCAAGCCCTCCGTCCTGGGGCCGCGCTTCCGAGCGTGTCGCTCGGGCGCCCAGTCAGCGGTCCTTCCCGTTGATCTCGGAGCTAGCCGCACTCTCTGCCGGATTCGAAGTTTGGTGCAGAGGTCTTGCGGTACCGCTCCGGTTGTGATTTGATTCATAGAGTTCATTCATTCAGAAATGAAGGTTTAGTTCAAACCTAGATCAACGAGGATTCGCGGGAGTGTGAACGATGACCACGACGGTCGATACAGCAGAGATTCCGTATCTCGACATCTCAGATCCGGAATTCGCCATGGCATCCGAGCGAGTCAGAAACGCACGTGAGCAGTCGTGGATCGCCAAGACCAACTACGGATTCGCGGTGCTGCGCTACGACGAGGTCGCCGCGTTGCTCAAAGACCAGAAGCTGTCGCAGGGCAGTGCGCGCTGGCCGGAACATCACGGCGTCCACTCGGGTGCCTTCCACGAATGGTGGAGTAAGAATCTGCTCGTTCTCGAAAGCGACGAGCACCACCGGATTCGCCGGCTGCTCAATCCCGCGTTCTCTCCGTCGATGGCACGCAAGCTCGAGCCGGAGTTCGCAGAGATCGCCGAGGAGCTCATCGCCGCCATCATCGACAAGGGCGAATGCGACTTCGTGCGGGACTTCGCGGAGCCGTTCGCGACGCGGGCACTGTGCGCGATGATGGGGCTCGACCACAAGCACTGGCCGTTCATCGCCTCCCGCGCCAACACCGTCGGCTACGCACTGTCGGTCGAGGTCAAAGAGAAGATCGACGAAGTCGACCAGGCTGTTCGCGAACTGTATGCGTTTGTCGAAGACCTCATCGAAGAACGTCGCGCCGAGCCCGGTCAGGACGTCGTGTCGCGACTGATCCACTTCAGCGAATCGGGAGACAAGCTGGATGCCGAAGAGCTCAGAAACGCGCTGGTGCTCATGCTCTTCGGCGGTATGGACACCACACGCAATCAGCTCGGCCTGGCCATTCAGACGTTCATTCGGAACCCCGAGCAGTGGGAGATCCTTGCGCAGCGGCCCGAACTGGCCAAGTCTGCGCTCGAGGAAGTGCTGCGCGTCAATCCGACGACCAGGTGGGTGACGCGGGAAGTCATCGAGGACTTCGAGTTCCAAGGAGTGCACTTCGAAGCCGGCACCACGGTGCATCTTTTCACTCACAGTTCGGGGACCGATGAACGCGCTTACCCCGATCCGGACATCGACATCACGGCTGAAGACAGAAAGCCCCACTTCACTTTCGGCGGCGGAATCCATCACTGCCTGGGTCACTACATCGCCCGGGCCGATATGAGTCAGGCGCTGCCTCTGCTGGCAGCCAGGATCACCAATCTCGCCTGCCCCGGCGGCGACTCCTGGCTGCCGGACTCCGGCAACACCGGACCGATCAGTCTGCCGCTGACGTTCGACGTCCGCAGCTGACAACCGCACACCACTTCGGCACCAGCCGAACCCAGAAACCGGCATCGTCGCCGGTCAGCGAGAAGAGGAATGATGACCATCACGACCCCGCCCACCACTGAAGATCCGTGCCTGCAGGAGATTCTGCGCCGGAGAGATTCGTCCGACACGAACCTCGCAGAGGGCTTCAAGAACTCGATCCAGAACGATCTCCTCGACAACGGCGCCCTTGAGCGCCACCATTTGGCGAACATGGACAACGACGCCGTCGAGAAGATCAAAGAGAAGATCGAGCGTTCGGGCGTCGAATACCTCTACTACATGGTCCCGACGCTGCGTTCGCGCACCGTTGCGAAGATGGTGCCGGCGAAGCACATCGTGCGCAATCTCGACAAAGGCGTGAACTTCACGAGAAACGCGCTCATGGACTTCCAGAACGACGTGTTCGGAAATCCCATCGGCGCGGACATCCGCTCGAAGGAATTCGTCGCGATGCCCGAGCCCGACTCGTTCAACCAGCTCCCCTGGGACAAGTCGATCGGGCGGATCTTCTGCTCGACCTACGAGCCGGACCACCTCGGTGAGATCGCCGGACGACCCAACTTCCATGATTCCCGCGCCCATATGAAGCGCACGCACCAGCTGCTCAAGGACCATTTCGGGCTGACGATGAAATCCGGCACCGAACCGGAGATGGTGTGGGTCGGCGAATCGATCAAGCCGAAGACGATTCCCGGTTACAACCCCGCCTACCAAGTCGAATACCTCGAAGGCATGCGCCCCATCTACAAGCGCGTCCACGAATACGCCAACGCCCTCGGATTCGACATGATCGAAGGAGACTACGAGGACAAGGGGCAGATCGAGCTCAACTGGAATTTCGACGAGATCGAGAGGACCACGGATCGTCTGGTCACCTATCGGCAGATCTGCTCCCAGGTCGCCCGCGAGTTCGACGTTGAAGCCTCCTTCATGCCCAAGCCGTTCATCGGTGAAATGGGTGCCGGATGCCACCACAACATCTCCCTGTGGGACGAAACCGGCCGCAACACCTTCGAGGATGAGGGAGTCAAGGACCTCCATCTCTCGCAGATCGGGCGCTGGGTTGTCGGCGGCATCGTCAAGAACGCTCCCGCGATGATGCTCATCTTCGCCTCTACCGTGAACTCGTACAAGCGCTTCTGGGATCCGGGCCAGTTCGCTCCGGCCACCGCCGACTGGGGTCTGGACGATCGTGCTTCGATGATCCGCATCTCCTCGAACGGGCGCGCAGAAGTCCGGGTCCCCGATGCCTCGGTCAATCCCTACCTTTCCCACGCGCTGCTGGCTGCTGCCGCGGCGGATGGAATCGGCAACCAGGTCGAACCTCCGGAAGCGGGAGCGAAGGGCGTCGACTTGCCGCGGACACTCGGTGACGCCGTCGAGGCGTTCCGCGACAACGAGTTCATCCGCACCGCACTGCCTCCTCAGCTCGCAGACACCTATCTCGAGATGAAGGAGAACGAATGGGCGCAGTACTGTGGCGCGCTAACGCAGTGGGAGTTCGACCAGTACTGGCAGGCAATCCCGTGAGCGGGGTTCTGCGCTTGGCGTGCATCGATTCGGCCGCCGCGCCTCTGTTCGACAAATCCATCGACGGCGGAGCGACCCGCACCGGCTACGAGCCTGAAGCCGCCGCGCTGGTCGCCGATGCTCTCGGCCTCAGCCTCGAATGGCACGTGGTGGCTTGGGACGACATGATTCCGTCGGTCCAGCGCGGTGAGGCCGACGGTGTGTGGTGCGGGCAGGGAATCATTCCCTCCCGCGTGGCACAGCTCGACTTCACCCGCCCCTATGCCGTGTTCAACGAATCCGTGCTGGTGCGGGCCGGCGATCCTGCCCGCGGTCCGGAGGACTTGAACGGATACAAGGTCGCCGCCATCGAGGGCAGCGCGAACATGGCGCTGGCCGAGACCTTCGCCGGAGCCGAACTCATACCCTTCGGCCCCACCGATGATGTCTTCGGTGACATGATCCAAGCGGTCAGAGACCATGCTGTCGATGCCATGGTCGACGACGATGTGGTCACCGTTCCCCTTGGTGATGAAGCGGAGTTCGATCTCGCCTTCACTGCCCAGACCCGGAATCCCTGGGGCGTCGGAGTGTCGAAGGAACGACCAGATCTGCTGGCGCGGCTTGATGCAGGGATCCGACAGGTCATCGAGGACGGCTCGCTCGAACGTGTGTGGTCTGCCTGGATGCCTCATCTGCCGTTCCCCGCCGAGACCCTCGAAGCGGGACAGGCGACGACTTCTGCCGCCGTTGATTCCCAAGGAGCTTCGGCGTGAGTGAGAAGCCGCTCATCGGCGTCCCCGCGATGTCGTCGTCCCAGGTGAACGGGCTGCGTCATTCCGGAAGCGTCGTGGCGGATGCCGTGCTCCGTGCCATCGCTCGGGCCGGGGGAGAACCGGTCATCATCCCACCGGTCGTGACCAGCGGACTGCTGTCCCATGTCGACGGCATCGTGCTGCCGGGCGGTTCAGATATCGATCCGAGACGGTATGGGCAGGAACCCGATGAGACGTACGCGGCCACGGACTTCGCCGACCAGGATGACGCCGATTCACGCGCGATAGCCGCCGCTGTAGAACAGGGCATTCCCACCCTGCTCATCTGCCGCGGACTCCAGCTGTGGAACGTCGAACGCGGAGGCAGCCTCTATCAGCATTGGCCCGACGCCGGTGTCGACCATGTCGGAGCCGTCCATGCGGTCGAGGTGACGGAGGGATCGAGACTGTCCGATGCCCTCGGTCTGGCCGGTGCGGTCGACGTCTCCAGCTATCACCATCAGGCCATCGACCGCCTCGGCGAGGGTCTGCAGGTCACTGCCCGCTCTAGCGACGGCTGCATCGAAGCCGTCGAGGATCCGAGCCATGCGATCGTGGCGGTGCAGTGGCACCCAGAAGATCGTGCGGAGACCGAACCCGTCGACAGTGCACTCTTCGCCTGGGTGGTCGCTCAGGCGAGAGACCGCAGGCACCGTCGCATCGGGGCCGCCGTCTGAACCGTCATGACGGCGGAGAGCCTCGGTGCACAGCATCAACTACATTCTCGGTGGTTGAATCCATCAGTCCTAGGAGCAAAGTGAATCTGAACATCCTCACCCACGACGAGGTGCTGCGGTCCGCACCCGCTGAGACAGCGGATGTCGAGATCGCGGTGGTTGTGCAGCTGAATATGCCCGGCCAGCCCGAGGATTCGGTCGCTCTGCAGCGGGACCTCACCGTCACGGCCGTCGACGATCTGCACCGTCTCGGTGCTCGGGTCTCCATCCACGACGTCGGAGGCGAGAGTGCACCGGACGCGGATGCCGTCACCCGAGCCGACGGAATCCTCGTGCTCGGCGGAGGCGATGTCGATGCCCGGCTGTATGGGCACACCGAGCCGGTGCCGAACGAATACGGCAAGGACCGGCGGGCCGACGATCGGGAGATCGCGATCATTCGGACGGCGATCGCCGAGGATGCCACCCTGCTTGCGCTCTGCCGGGGCTCGCAGCTGCTCAACGTCGCCTGCGGGGGATCGCTCATCCCCGACCTCGACCCGTTCGACCTGCACAAGGGTGCTCCGGGCCAGCCGCTGTTCATCGATGAGACCGTGACGCTGACTCCCGGCACCATCGTCCACGACCTCTACGGGCAGGACGAACTCACGGTGCGCAACGGCCATCACCAAGCCGTTGACCGAGTGGGGGAGGGTCTCCGCGTGGCCGCACGAGCCGCCGACGGCGTCGTCGAAGCCACCGAACGGATCGAGAACACCTGGATCCTCGGAGTGCAGTGGCACCCCGAAGAGAACGGCGCTGATGTCCGCGACCGCCGGATCCTCTTCTCGGCTTTCCTCGATCAGGTGAGGGAACGGAAGGTGGCTGCGCTTTCGGTCTGAGCAGACCCGGCGGCCTCCTCTATTTGTCGTCTGCCTCGACGGCCGGCCGGATCGTCACCCACCGGCGCACTGCCAGCACGAGTGCGGCAACCAACCCGACGATGAGCAGCCCGTCGGCGGCGATGTAGAACAGGTGCAGGGCCGAACCGCCGTCGTCGACCCCGGCGAGCACCGCATCGGTGCGCTGGTTGAGCAGCGGTCGGATGACGATGACCTTGATGATGAGCACTGCGATGAGCCCGCAGGCCACACTGCGGTAGGCGCGGTCGACTCCCGACTTGAGCAGGGCCCACAGCAGGATAACGGCGATGACCAGTTCGACCCAGTTCATCACGCCGAACACCAGGCGCCCGATGCCCAATCCCAACGGGATCGTGATGCCCGGGGCCGTGAACTTCAGCGGCGCCTCGATGAGGGAGATGCCGATGATGAGCCCGAGCCAGATGGCGGGCAGGATGATCCGAGCGCTCGCCGCCAGCCGCGAGTCATCGGTGCTGAAGAAGTGAGTCATGCCTTCAATTCTACTCCTCGTAGAAAAGACGGGCTGCGCCCTCACCTTCGCCCACCAATTACTACCTTACGGCGGCGCAGCAACCTCGCGCGAGGTATCTGGGCCGCCGTCAGGTAGCAAGGAAGGGGTGGTGATCGGACCACTCAGCGACTTCGCCGCACCCGCTCTAAACTGGTGTCCATGCGTCTGTTCTCCAACGCCGTGGTGCGCACGTTCGCACCCCAGCCCGACTCGAGTACCCCCGCCTCGAGCACCCCTGCGTCGATCGCCTCCGACCCGAGCGCATCGAACACAGACACGGCCCCTGACACGGCCCCCGCCCCGACCTTCGACCTCACGCAGCCGGCCCCCGACGCGCTCCTCGTCGACGGGGCGACCATCGTCGCCGTCGGCACCCGGGCCGAACTTCTCGACATCGCCGCCGCGGAATCGTCGACGACTGCGGCGCTCGCCTCGGCGGGTGGGGTCGGTGCGACCACGGTCATCCCCGGCCTCGAGATCGACGAGATCGACTGCGGCGGGCAGGTCATTCTGCCCGGATTCGTCGACGGCCACATCCACTCGATCATGTACGCCGATTCGCTCACCGACCTCGACCTGTCCCAGACGAAATCGCTCGCCGAGGCGGTCGAGGCCATCCGCGAACGCGCCGATTCGCTTCCGGTGGGCACCTGGGTGGTCGGCTCCGGCTGGGACCTCAACAAGTGGGAGGACCCGTCCTATCCGGACCGGGAACTCCTCGACGCCGAGGTTCCCGACCACCCGGTGGCGATGTGGTCACTCGACCTGCACACCCTGTGGGTCAACGCCCACGCCCTCGAGATCGCCGGCATCGACTCCACGACCGATGACCCCTCGGGCGGCAGCTTCGTCCACGACGACGACGGCCAGCTCACCGGTCTGGTGCGCGAAGACGCCACTGACCTCGTCGCCCGCTTCATCCCCGAACCCAGCCGCGAGGACCAGGTCGAACGGCTGGCCACCACGCAGGAACTCTTCTTGTCCCAGGGCCTGACCGGGATCCATGACTTCGACGGCATCTCCGCGACACTGGGGTGGAACGACCTGCACGAAGCCGGTCGACAGGACATGCGGGTGACGCTGTTCCTCCGCTCACCCGAGGTGCCGTGGGCAATCGAGACCGGCTGGCACACCGGCGACGGAGACGACTGGCTGCAGTGCGGCGGGCTGAAGCTGTTCTCTGACGGGGCGCTCGGCTCGCACACCTCGCATATGTCCTCACCGTTTCCCGAAACCGACGGCGAGACCGAGAACTTCGGCATCGCGCAGATGACCGAGGACGAACTCTTCGACCAGGCGCACATCGCCACCGAGGCGGGCATCTCCGTGGCCATCCACGCCATCGGCGACCAGGCGAACCACCATGTGCTCGCCGTCTATGAGCGACTGCAAGGCACCACGCGGGCCGCGGAGGAGAAGTTCGGCCGACCCCTGCGTCACCGCGTCGAACACGCCCAGTTCATCCAACCGTCCGACGTCGCCCGATTCGCCGAGCTCGGGGTGCTCGCGTCCATGCAGCCACGCCACTGCATCTCCGATCTGCACCTGCTCCACCTCATCGACGAGTCCGCGCAGTTGGCCGCCTATGCCTGGCCGGACCTGCTCAAGGCGGGCGCGCACGTCGTCTTCGGCTCCGACGGACCCGTCGAACCCGCCAACCCCTTCGCCGCGATCTATGCGGCGATGACCAGGGCGGACATTTCAGGTGAGTCATCCACGACCTTCCAGCCGCACCGCCGAATGAGCGCCGTCGAGGCCATCCGTCTGCACACTCAGGGACCGGCCTTCGCCGCCGGCCTCGAGGACCGGCGCGGATATCTGGCGCCGGGCATGGACGCCGACTTCATCCTCGTCGACACCGACCCGTGCGTGGCCGAAGGGCTCAGCGTTGACCACCCGAGTGTCGCCGCGCGCGCCGCTGCCGGTGTGACCGCCGAGGCGGCCCCGCAGTCGAGCGACCCGACCTTCTCACAAACGTCGGCCGACGGGCTCCTCGGCTATGCTTCCGAGGAAGCCCTGTTCGTCCACGCCGAGGCGATCCGCGACACCCGAGTCGTGCTCACCGTCGTCGGCGGCGAAATCAGATACCGCGCCTGACCTCGCCGAGGCGGCCGGCCACCTCGGCGATGGATGCGACCCGCACCGGCCGTTCCCTCAACAGCCGTTCCCCGACCAACCGACAAGGACGTCCCCGCATGCCCCGCTCGTTCCCGGCCCAAGCCCGCAAGGTCGATGAGGCGACCCCGGACACCCGCAGCCGCGAGGTCGACTTCCTCCGCGCCGCAGCGATCACCGTCGTCGTGCTCGGCCACTGGACGATCATCGCCGTCAGCGCCACCGGCGGCATCGAACCGCATGGTCTGCTCGACCAGGCCAGGTGGACGCACCCGCTGACCTGGGTGTTCCAGGTGATGCCGATCTTCTTCCTCGTCGGCGGCTATTCCAACGCACTGTCTTGGCGTTCGGCCAGGCGGCGACAGACCGGCTACGCCGAATGGCTGCGGGCGCGCCTGCGCCGACTCGGTCTGCCCCTCATCCCACTGCTGATCGTCTGGCTGGTCACCTGCGTCATTGCTCTGGCCGCCGGGGCCGCGCCTGCATCGGTCCAGTTGGCATCCCAGATGGCACTCGTACCGACGTGGTTCCTCGCGGCCTATCTGCTCGTCGTCATCGTCGCCCCACCATGTCTGATCCTGTGGGAGAGATGGGGCTGGTGGTCGATCATCGCCGGCATCGGCTTGGCCGGCATCATCGACCTCATCAGCATCGTCGCAGACAGCAGGCTCGCCGGCTATCCGAACTACCTGCTCGTCTGGGCGAGCTTCCACCAGTTCGGCTACGCCTGGCTCGACGGCCGACTCTCCAGCATCAAACGCTGCCTGCTGCTCTTCGTCATCGGCGCCGCCGGGCTCGGGCTCCTCGTCGGCTTCGGCCCGTACCCGGTGTCGATGATCACCGCAGGCACCGACACGATCTCGAATTCCGCCCCGACCCGTGTGACCATGGCCTTCCTCGGCATGGCTCAGGCCGGAATCGTGCTCATGCTTAGGCGTCCGCTGGCCGCACTCCTGCGCAGCCCCGGACTGTGGTTCCTCACGGTGCTCGTCAACCAGCGCATCATGACCTGGTTCCTCTGGCACCTGACTGCACTGACGGCCCTGGCCAACGTCCTCATCGGCCTCGACGCGAATGCCCTGCTGCCGACTCCGCTGTCCGGGATCTGGTGGTTGACCCGTCCGCTGTGGGCACTCGTTCTGCTGGCGACCACCGGGGTGCTCGTGGCGATTTTCGGCCGGTTCGAAACACCGTCCCCCGACGATCGTCCCGCTCCTCCCGTGTGGATGCCGATCGCCGCTTCAGTGGCCATCTGCGCGGGCCTGGCCATCCTGGCCGACACCGGAATGGTCGACGGCCACGGCGTCACCTGGATCTGGCCGCTGCTGCCGCTCATCGGCATGGTCGCCTGCGGCGTGGTCCGCCTGCCCGGCCGACGATCCGCCAAGACCTGATCCTCGCCGAGGCGGCCGGACCGTTACGGTGAAACGTTGCCGCGTCGGACGCGGAGATACGGAATGACAACGGCCCGACGTCCCCGCGGGGACGTCGGGCCGTTTCTCACGGTGATCGGGTGATCCGCCTCGGCAAAGGTGCGACAGGAACGTCGGGCCGCCTCGGCGAGGGCGAACTCGATCAGATGTTGCGGCCGCCGGAGATCTCGGTGACGGTGCCGGTGAGGTAGCTCGACAGTCCGGAGGCGAGGAACAGCACGACGGAGGCGACTTCCTCGGGTTCGCCGGGACGGCCGAGCGGAATCTCGGCGAGCTTCGAGTCGATCGCGTGCTGCGGCATGGCCGCGGTCATGGCGGTGTTGATGAAACCGGGCTGGATCGCGTTGATGCGGATGTTCTTGAACGCGACCTCTTTGGCCACGGCCTTCGTCATGCCGACGATGCCCGCCTTCGCGGCGGAGTAGTTCGACTGTCCGGGGTTGCCGACCTTGCCGCTGATCGAGGACACGTTGATGATCGAGCCGCCGCGGTCCTGTTCGCGCATGAGCGCGGTGGCGACCTTGAGCCCGTTCCATGTGCCGCGCAGGTGGACGGAGATGACGTCGTCGAACTGCTGCTCGGTCATCTTCCGGATCGTCGCATCGCGGGTGATGCCGGCGTTGTTGACCCAGATGTCGATACCGCCGAATGCGGTCGTGGCCGCCTCGGCGAGCTTCTCGACGGCCTCGAGGTCGGAGACGTTGCACACGGCGCCGGTGGCGATGCCGTCTCCGCCGAGTTCGATCACGGCCGCCTGCAGGCTCTCCTCATTCATATCGGCGAGGACGACCTTCGCTCCGGAGTCGACGAGGCTGCGCGCCATCGCCAGGCCAAGCCCCTGGGCTCCGCCGGTGACGACGGCGACCTTGCCGGCAAGCAGGCCGGGGATGGCGGTGACTCCGCCGGTGTCGGTGACGGTGATGCCGGAATTCGCGGGCGTGGATTCAGTCATGGTGATGCCTTTCGTGTGGGTGTGGTGCCGCGACACGAGGCTGACCTCGCCGAGGCGGCCCGTGTCATTGGTCGTTCAGGTGCAGTGAGGGCCCAGCTCAGAGGTTGAACTGCGGTTTGTGTGCGCCACCCAGCAGCTGCTTGGCGACGACGACGCGCTGGACTTCGGAGGTGCCTTCGTAGATGCGGAAGAGGCGGGCGTGACGGTAGAAGCGTTCGACCGCGGATTCGCGCATATAGCCCATTCCGCCCTGGATCTGCACGCCTTTGTCGGCGACGCGGGCGAGTGCTTCGGAGGCGAAGAGCTTCGCCGAAGAGGGGCCGAGCTTGCGATCGGTCTCGGCGTCCCAGCGCCCAGCGGCCGTGAGGACGAGCGACTTGGCGGCGGCGACATCGGTGTAGATGTCGGCGAGCATCGCCTGGACGAGCTGGAACCGGGCGATCGGCTCGCCGCCCTGCTTCGCCTCGGCGGCGAAACGCACGGATTCGTCGAGGATGCGGATCGACTGTCCGACGCAGATCGCGGCGATGTGCAGACGTCCCTTGTTGAGCGAGGCCATGGCCGCGTAGAAGCCCTTCTCCTCCTCGCCGCCGATGAGGTTGGCGGCAGGCACGCGGACGTCGTCGAAGAAGATCTCCGAGGTCCAGGCGCCGGCCTGACCCATCTTGTGATCGTGCGGTCCGACGGTCACGCCCGCGGTGTCCGTGGGCACGAGGAAGACGGAGATTCCCTTCGAGCCCGTGGCGTTCGGGTCGGTGCGGGCGAAGACCATGAGGACGTCGGAGGCCTCGGCGTTGGTGATGAACCGCTTGGAGCCGTTGATGATGTAGTCGTCGCCGACGCGTTCGGCCTTGGTGCGCAGGCCCGAGGGGTCGGAACCGGCCTCGGACTCGGTGAGGGCGAAGGAGGCGACGACCTCGCCGGCGGCCAGGCGGGGCAGCCATTCGGACTTCTGCTCATCGGTGCCGTAGTTGACGAGCACCTGTCCGGCGATGCCGTTGTTCGTGCCGAACAGGGACCGGAACGACGGGGTCGTGTAGCCGAGTTCCATAGCGAGCAGCGCGTCCTGTTCGGCATTGAGGCCGAGGCCGCCGTATTCCTCGGGCAGGGCCCAGCCGAAGAGTCCCATTTCGGCGGATTCCTTGATGATGGCTTCTGGGAAAGCGTCCTCGTCCTCGACCTGGGTCTCGAGGGGGACGACCTTCTCGCGGACGAATTCTCGGACGGCAGACAGGATGTCGTCGAGTTCCGTGTTGTCCATTGTTGGATCTCCTTCGTCTGTGGTGAACGGTTCAGAGGCTGTCGAGCCAGGCGCGGACCCGATCGGAGTCGGCTCCGAGCTCCGGAGGAGCGAGGTCGTAGGAGACCTGCGATCTCGACAGGGTGATCGGGTTGCGGACGGTCGGAATGACGCGTTCGCCGGTGCCGGTGTCCACGACCGGTGACAGGCCGAGGCTCGTGGCGTGTTCGACGCCTTCGGCGATCGTGTTGATCGGAGCACAGGGCAGGCCGGCGGCCGAGAACTTGTCGAACCATTCCTGGGCGGTGTGTGCCTGGAGGGCCTCGAGCAGTTCGGGTTCGAGGGCGTCGCGGTTCGCGTTGCGGTTCTTCGCGGCGGCGAATCGCTCGTCGTCGCACCAGTCGGGTCGTCCGATCACCTCGGCGAGGATCCGGAACTGGCCGTCATTGGCGGCGGCGATGATGATCTCGCCGGACTTCGCGGCCATCGGCTGGTAGGGGTAGAGGCTCGGGTGGGCGTTGCCCATCCGTGTCGGATTCACTCCTGCGGCGGCGTAGGCGCCGGACTGGTTGGCCAGGCCGGACATCGCCGAGGACATGAGGTTGGTTTCGACGAGCTGGCCCTCGCCGGTGAGCGTGCGGTGCTGGATCGCGGCGAGGATGCCGATCGTCGTGTGCAGCCCGGTCATGACGTCGAAGACGGCGACGCCGGCGCGGTACGGCGAGCCGTCGGGGCTGCCGGTGACCGACATGAACCCGGACAGCGCCTGCACGAGGAGGTCGTATCCGGGCAGCGGGTTCTCACGCCCGAATCCGGTCACCGAGGCATAGATGACTGCCGGGTTGGTCGCGGCGATGCTGTCGTGGTCGAGGCCGTACTTCGCCAGCCCACCCGGTTTGAAGTTCTCGACGATGATATCGGCCTGCGCCGCGAGCTTCTGCGCAGTAGCGAGGTCATCGGGGTCTGTGAAGTCGAGGACGAGGTCGTATTTGTTGCGGTTGATCGACAGATAGTAGGTGGCGTCGTCCTCGCGCACCGGCGGGGCCCAGTGACGGGTGTCATCGCCCTTCGGTCCTTCGACCTTGATGACGGTGGCGCCGAGGTCGGCGAGCATCATCGTCGAGTACGGGCCGGCGAGGACACGGGAGAAGTCGACGACGATCTGCCCCGACAGCGGACCTGTGCCCGCGCGCGGGAGGAACTCCTCGAGGCGGTCATGGGCAGGTGACCGGTGGTGGTCGTGCCCAGGGCCGCTGTCGTGGTGCTCAGAAGTGGTCGACTGCTTCATCGTCGAATGTCTCCCTCTCGTCGGGCCGGCGGCGCCGCCGCGTGCTGCCGGGTTCGGAACGCCCGGCTCGCGCATCCTGTCTTGAGCACGCAGGGTGCGCGTATGGTCCATCCCACCATATATCGAATCAGTCAATAATGTACATGCATTCATGACTGTTGAGGTATCGGATTGCTGCTGGGTGCATGGCCGACGGGCGCTGCCGCCGTTCAGTTCGACTTCGGACGCCGGCGACTGCCGGACGTGCTCACAGCTGGGCGTTCCATTCGTCGAGGCGGCGGCGGAGATCCTCGGCGGTCATGTCCGTGAGGCCGATTCCGTGGTAGTTCGGCAGCCAGGTCTCGACACGGTCGTGGGCGAGTGCCGCGGCTTGGACGTCCCAGGCGCGGATGTCGTGAATGCGGCGGCCCAATCGCTCTTCGTATGCGGCGAGGAAGACGGCGGCGGCCTCGGGGGAGCCGAGCAGCACGAGATCTTGACGGCACCAGGCGAGGTCGACTCCCCGTGGTCCCCGGCTCGCGCCCGACCAGTCGACGACTCCCGTGAGGCGTCCCTGCGACCAGAGGGCATTGCCTGCCCAGAAGTCCCTGTGCGTGAGGACCTCCTCGTCGCGGTCGAGGTCCGCCCATTCGCGTTGTGCGCGAACGGCGAGATCCGAGGTTCCAGGAGGCGGGGACTGCGGAGTCACCGGCAGACCGGTGCCGTCGAGTTCGTGGATGCGCACCAGTGCCGCGGCCATCTCGCGAGCGATGGTGGTCAGCGGTGTGGCCGGATCCGGAAAGGTCCCCGGCACGCGGGTCGTGACGATGACCGGGTTGTTGGTGTCGGCGCTGTGGGCGATGAGGTGGGGGACGAGATCGCCGAGCGGGGCCAGCCGACCGAGCACCGCGGACTCCCGGATCGCTGCGTCGTGGCCGGTGGGAAACTCGCGGACGACGAGCTCCGCGTCTCCGTCTCGAACTGCCACGGTCAGTGCGTGCTGACCGCCGGCCAGGGTCTCTGTGAAGCTCAGCTCGCGACCGAGCAGTGCTGAGGCCGAGGCGAGGGCGCGGCCGTGACGTCTGCTGTCGGCGGTGCTGAGCTGCCGTTTCAGGCCCTCGGCATACCGCCTGGCCATCATCTCCTGTCCGGCCACCGTCACCGGGGCGCCCAGGCGAAGCAGCGGATGCGCAGGAACGGAGTCGGCGCTGATGGTCACGGCCAGTCGATCGTCGGTGCCGATGGAGACGAGGAAGGTCTCCTCTCCGTCCTCGAGGTGACCCGGCAGGGTGCGATAGGTGAATCCGGCACGATCCTCCTCATCGATCACCCGGGTCACGACGCACGAACCCACAGGCACGAGCAGATCGCGACCGCGCAGCCGCCTCGGCGGGGCCGGCCATCCGGGATTGAGTCCCAGATCGACGATCTGGCCCTCGACCACCCGGCGAGACGGGCGGACGACGACGCCGGCGAGGTCCTGCAGCGCCCACGAGAAGACCGCGTCGCGGGCGAGTGGGAATTGTGCGGCCGGGCCGACGTCGAGGTGGAACTCGAGATGATTCATGACTCCATTCTCGTCCAGTGCGCTCGCTTGTTGATGTAGTCCTTGTCTTCCTCCGACGGCTATGCCTACGATGAGAACTGATCGCTGAACGAACGCTCGCTTCACGGCGATTCGCCAGGTCAGCGCCGAATGACCATGTCACTGCACGAACACTGGAGTTCATCAATGTCAGACAGCACCTCAGCAGCACAGCCGACAGCCGCCTCTGCGGAACCGAAGTCAGGACGTCGTTTCGACGGGCAGGTCGCCGTCATCACGGGTGCCAGCCGCGGTATCGGGCTCGGGATCGCGCATCGTCTGCAGGCCGAAGGCGCCACCGTCATCCTCACCGCGCGCAAGCCCGAAGCACTGGGCGAGGCAGTCGCGGAGTTCCCCGAGGGCACGGCGATCGGCATCGCCGGCAAGGCCGACGACCCGGCACACAGGGCAGAGGTGTTCGACACGATCGCTGAGAAGTTCGGTCGCCTCGATGTGCTCGTGGCCAACGCCGGAATCAACCCGGTCTACGGTCCGCTCGTCGACATGGAGCTCGACGCCGCACGAAAGATCTTCGACGTCAATGTGCTCGGCACGCTGGCCTGGGTGCAGGACGCGGTCCATCATAATGGCCTGAACTTTCGTGAGAACCGGGGACGGGTGGTGGCGATCTCATCGGTGGCCGGGCAGGTGCCGAGCGAGGGCATCGGCTTCTACGGAATCTCGAAGGCGGCGGTCTCGCACCTGACGAAGACCCTCGCCGTCGAGCTCGGTCCCGACGTCCGTGTCAACGCCGTCGCCCCGGCAGTGGTCAAGACGAAGTTCGCCACCGCGCTCTACGAGGGCAGGGAGGAGGAGGTCGCGTCCGCGTACCCGGTCAAACGCCTCGGGACTCCCGAGGACATCGCCGGTGCCGTCGCCTATCTCGCGTCGGACGACGCCGATTGGATCACCGCCCAGGTGCTCACCGCCGATGGAGGAGTCGTCACCGCCGGCGGCAGCGCCTGAGGGGCACGCGCTACCTCACCGGGAGGCCGGCGGCATGGGCGCAGATCTCGCCATAGCGCCTGGCTACGCCAGCAGGATCAAGCTCACCGCCGGCCCGGTACCACTGCGAGACGCCCGTGCAGATCGTCGTGATCGCACGTGAGGCGTCCCGCGGGAACTCCGTGGTGAAGCTGCCGTCGGCAACGCACTCCTCGACCACCTCGTCGAGGAGTTTCTGCTGTCGGTCACGAGCAGCGATATGAGCATCCCGGTGCTGATCTTTCAGCGCTCGGATCTCGCTGAATGCGATGAAGGCGAGTTCGGACTGGTGTGCGTGGAAGAGCAGCAGGCATTCGATGAGTCTGTCGAATCGTGCGGTCGGCTCCTGCCCGCCGTCGGCGAGAGCGGCGACGCTGCGCTGCCATAGGTCCTCCATCGCCAGCCGGTCGATCTCGGCGAGGATCGCATGCTTCGACGCGAAGTGGTGATAGAGACCGGGCACTGACAGGCCGGCCGCACCGGCGAGCTGACGGATGCTCGTGCCGTGGAATCCGCCTTTGACGAAGCTGTCGAGCGCGGACTGAAGGATCGGCGAAAGCAACGGCGCATCGTAGTCGCGCCAGTCGGTCGAAGGTGCGTTGCTCACGAGTCGTCCCTGCCTGCTCAGTGTCACTGTCGTCTCATCCCTAATCTACGGCCATTCTCGTCCGGCGGGTCCCTTTGGTCGCCGAGATATCCCTTCGCCTGTTGATTCTCCTTGGCCGCCGAGGCATCTCCTTCGTCTGCCCTTGCGCCCGACCATCGTGTGACCTACGATACAGAACTAACCGAGCGAGCGCTCGGTCGGGCCGCAGGGAACCGGCTCGGTCCAGACATGATGAAGGGCGACAGTCAGATGGCAGCCGACAACACCTCCACCGCTACGCAGCACGTGTGGACGCGGCTTTACCCCGCCGGAGTAGGCGAGGCGACGGAGATCCACGACAAGTCCACTGCCCATGCGTGGAATGCCCGCGTCGAGGCCCACCCTGACCAGACCGCCGTGACCTACCGCGGCCGCACATTCACTACCACCGACATCGACCGTGAGGCCGAAGCGCTCGCCGCCGGGTTCCTCGCCCGCGGCCTGCAGAAATCGAGCATCGTCGGCGTCTACCTCCAGAACGTCCCGCAGTTCGCCGTCGCACTGCTGGCGGCGTGGAAAGTCGGCATCGTCCCTCTCGTCCTCAATCCCATGTACCGCGGTCGCGAACTGCGCGAACTCATAGACGATTCGTCCGCCTCGGCGATCATCTGCGACGAAGCAGATCTCGGCCAGGCTCGCGAGACCCTCACCGGCAGCTCGCTGACTTGGGTGCTCACGACCGATGACGACGAATACGACTGCGACCCTGCTGACTTCACCGGCGATGCCAAGGCGGCAGCCTCCCGTGAGTCAGAGGCCACCCTCGCCGAGGCGACCCCCGCCGAGTCCGGGATCGCCGTCGACGCGTGGGGTCCCTTCCTCGACTCCCACCGCAGCGACGTTCCCAGTCACCGCACCGAACTGCTGCCCGGACTCGATGACTCCGCCCTGCTCACCTACACATCCGGCACCACCGGACCGGCCAAGGGTGCCGTCGGCACCCACCGCAATGTGCTTGCCGTGGCCCGGTCGTACGGAGCGTGGATGAACCTCGGCGAAGGCGACGTCATGCTCGCCATCGCCCCGCTCTTCCACATCACCGGAGCCGTCGCCTGCGCGGCGACCTCGCTGATCTTTCCGATCACGCTCGACTTCGTCGGCCGCGTCAACGCGGACAAGATCGTCACCGCCATCCGCGATGACAAGGTCACTGTGACAATCGGCTCGATCACCGTCTACAACGCCCTGCTTGAACATGAGTCCGCGACCGCCGAGGATCTGCAGGACATTCGCTACCTCTACTCCGGTGGAGCCCCCGTGCCTCCGGCCACGGTCGAGCGCTTCCGGAACCGGTTCGGTCATTACATCCACAACATCTACGGAATGACCGAAACTGCCTCGGCGGTCATCGGAGTCCCGCCGAACACCGAAGCCCCTGTCGACCCGGCCACCGACACCCTGGCCATCGGCGTGCCGTTCCCCGGACTCGAAGCCCGCATCGTCGACATCTCCGACGGGACCGTCGTCACCGATTCCAGCGCCGGCGAACTCGAACTGCGCGGACCCCAGATCACGCCCGGCTACTTCGGCAAACCTGAGGCCGATGAGGCGGCTTTCGACGACGGCTGGCTGCGCACCGGCGATGTCGGAGTCATGGACGCCGCCGGCTGGATCTACCTCGTCGACCGCATCAAGGACCAGATCAACGCCTCCGGCTACAAAGTGTGGCCGCGCGAGGTCGAAGACGTCCTCTACGAACACCCGGCTGTGCTCGAAGCCGCCGTCGTCGGTCAGCCCGACGACTACCGCGGCGAAACTGTCGTCGCCTACGTCTCCCTGCGCGCCGGACAGCGCGCCAGCGCCGAGGAGCTCATCGCCTTCACGAAAGAACGGCTTGCCGCCTACAAATACCCACGCACCGTCCACGTCATGTCCGACCTGCCCAAAACACACACCGGAAAGATCCAACGTCGACTGCTGCGCGACTCCGGAAAAGAAGCAGCGTCGAACAAATAGGCACCACTGACAGACAACCACGCAGCACAGGAGAGACATTGAGCGAATCAACGATCGGACGCCGTTTCGAGGGCCAGGTCGCCCTCGTCACGGGATCGAGCCGCGGCATCGGACTCGGCATCGCCCAGCGGCTGCAGGCCGAAGGTGCGACAGTCGTCCTCACCGCCCGCAAGCCCGAACCGCTCGCCGAGACCGTCGCCGAATTCCCCGACGGCACCGCGATCGGCATCGCCGGCAAGGCCGATGACCCGGCCCACCGCACCGAGGTCTTCGACACTATCGCGGAGAAGTACGGCCACCTCGATGTGCTCGTCACGAACGTCGGCATCAACCCCGTCTACGGCGAAACCGTCGACATCGACCTTGATGCCGCCCGCAAGATCCTCGAGGTCAACGTCCTCGGCACCCTGGCCTGGATCCAGGGGGCCGTCCATCACGAGGGACTGAAGTTCCGGGAGAACAAGGGCCGGATTCTGTCCATCTCCTCGGTCGCCGGACAGAGCCCCAGCGAAGGCATCGGCATGTACGGCGTCTCAAAGGCCGCCGTCGCCCACCTCGTGAAGACGCTCGCCGTCGAACTCGGGCCCGATATCCGCGTCAACGGCATTGCGCCTGCCGTGGTCAAGACCCGCTTCGCCACCGCCCTCTACGAAGGCAAGGAAGAAGAAGTCACCGCCGCCTATCCGGCCGGCCGCCTCGGCACTCCCGAGGATATCGGCGCAGCCGCCGCATACCTGACCTCGTCCGATTCTGCCTGGGTCACCGCCCAGATTCTCACCGCCGACGGCGGACTCATCACAGCAGGAGGCACAGCATGAGCCGAATCCCAGCAGAGGTCGAGGAGCTGCGCCAGCGCACCCGCACCTTCATCCGCGAGGTCGTCATACCCGCCGAACCCCATCCGGGCGACTACCTCGACGAAGCAGTGCTGACCGACCTCAAGGCCAAAGCCAAGGAAGCCGGCGTCTTCGCCCCACACGTGCCCACCCAATGGGGCGGCCAGGGCGTGCCGATCGAATTCTGGTCCCCTGTCTTCCAGGAAGCCGGCTACTCGCCGATCGGACCTGCCGTCCTCAACTGCATGGCCCCTGATGAAGGCAATATGCACATGCTCGAGCAGATCGCCACACAGGAGCAGAAGGAGCAGTTCCTCGCTCCGCTGGCCGCCGGTGACGTCCGCTCCTCCTTCGCCATGACCGAACCACATCCGGGCACCGGCTCCGACCCGTCGGCGCTGGCGACCCGCGCGGTCGCGGTCAAGGACGGCGACGAGTGGGTCATCAACGGCGACAAGCGCTTCATCTCCGGGGCTGAGCTGTGCAGCTTCTTCATCGTCATGGCCGCCACCGTCGCCGAGGACTCCGCTGACACCGGCGAAGGCTCCGGCTCGGCCCAGGCCCGCAAGGGCCAGGCAGCCACGATGTTCCTCGTGCCCAAGGACACTCCCGGCGTCAGCGTCGGCCGGTCGATCCACACGGTCGATCGCACCATCGCCGGCGGTCACCCCTACGTCCACTTCGACGACGTCCGCGTCCCCGCCTCGGCGATCCTCGGCGAACCCGGAAAGGGATTCGCCTATGCTCAGGTGCGCCTGGCCCCCGCCCGCCTCACGCACTGCATGCGGTGGCTGGGACTGGCCCGCCGCGCACTGGACACGGCACTCGACCGCGCCGAACACCGTGAGGCATTCGGCGACATCCTGGCACGCCAGGGACTCGCCCAGGAGCTCATCGCACAGTCGGTCATCGACATCGAAACCTCGGATGCGATGATCACGAAGACTTCCGAGGTGCTCGCGACCGACGCGAGTGAAGCGAACTCGCGATCGTCGATCGCGAAGGTCTACTGCTCCGAAGCCGTCTACCGCGTCATCGACCGCGCCATTCAGATCACCGGCGGCGACGGAGTCTCCGACCAGCTGCCGCTGATCCAGTACCTCAACGACGTCCGCCCGTTCCGCATCTACGACGGCGCCACCGAGACACACAAGTTCGCGATCTCCCGTCGCGCTTCGTCGAAGCGTCGCAAGGAAGTCGCCGCGGGTGCACCCCGCCTCGACAACGTCGGAGAGGCGCGATGACCGAGAAGCTCGTCGACGTCGTCGACACCGCCGCCGAGGCGCGCGCCCTGACCACGCCGCCGCTGCTCATCATCGACGTCATCACCGACTACCTCGACGAACACGGGCTGGGCTCCGGCCCCGTCCGCTGGGACCGCATCGGCGAAGGCCAGTCGAACGTGACCTTCCGCATCCGCCGCGACGACATCGACGTGGTGCTGCGCCGTGGGCCGCGTCCCCCGATCCCGAAGTCGACCCACGACATGGTCCGCGAGGCGAAGATCCAGCAGGTCCTCGGTACCCAGGACGTGGCCGTGCCGACCATCCTCCATATCTGCGAGGACGAGTCCGTGCTCGGCGTGCCGTTCTACGTCATGGACTTCGTTCCCGGCACTGTCGTCACCGACACCCTGCCCGATTTCCTCGCCGAGGCGGCCGACCGTCGCGTACTCAGCGAAGCCCTCGTCGACCGCCTCGTCGACCTCCACTCCGTCGACGTCTCCATTCCCGCGGTGGCAGCCCTCGGCCGTCCCGACGGGTACATGCAGCGCCAGGTCAAGCTGTTCGCCTCCCTCTGGGAGAAGAACACTCAACGAGACCTGCCCCAGGTCAGCCGCCTCGGCGAATGGCTGGCCGCGAACATTCCGGCCGCTCAGCGACACGCGGTCGTCCACGGCGACTATCGGGCCGGGAACGCGATGATCGCCTCGTCCGTGCCGGTCGAGGTCTCCGCGATCCTCGACTGGGAGATGTCGACGCTCGGCGATCCGCTCGCCGACCTCGGCTACTTCCTCGTCACCTATACCGACGCCGAGCACCCGCGCACGGTCATGGACCTCACCCCGGTCACGGCAGGGGAGGGGTTCCTCACCCGATCCGAACTCGCCGCTCGCTATCAGCAGAAGACAGGACTCGATCTGTCCGACCTGCCCTGGTACGAGGCGTTCGCGCTGTGGAAGGCCGCGATCTTCTCCGAAGCCATCTACACGAGGTGGCTCAACGGCGAAGCACCGGCGGCCGGTGACTTCACCAGCAACCTCGAAACCGGAGTCCCCGAACTCATCGCAGCCGCCGAAGCCATCTCCGCCACCGTCGTCTGAGGGCGAACTGGAGACAGGAGGATCCGCACCACCGAGCAGCACCACAGAGATATACAGCACCACCACCACCTCCAATGAAGCAGTGGAAAGGAAGCCATGACCGACACGATCGCAGAGACAAAGGTGCCTCTGCAGCTGAAACGGCGATCCGTCGTTGCGAGCACCATCGGCAATATCCTCGAATGGTACGAGTGGAGCGCCTACGCGGTGTTCACGCCGTTCATCGCGGCCGCCATGTTCAACAGTGAGGACCCGGTCTCCTCCGTCCTCGCAACCCTCGGCGTCTTCGCTGTAGGGTTCCTCATGAGACCCCTGGGCGGCATCGTGTTCGGCAAGATCGCCGATGTGAAGGGGCGCAAGTTCGTTCTCATCGTCACGATGCTCATCATGGCAGGCGGTTCGTTCCTCATCGCCGTCCTGCCCACCTACGGACAGATCGGCGTCTTCGCCTCACTGATCCTCCTCCTCATCCGAGTGGCACAGGGCTTCGCCCACGGCGGAGAGTCGGCAACGGCGAACTCCTATATCGCCGAGATCGCTCCGGCCCACAAACGCGGTTTCTGGGGCTCCATCGTATTCGTCGCCATCTTCGGCGGTTCGGTGGTCGCCTACACGATCGGGGGCGTAATCACGAATGTCTTCTCCGAGGCGGCTGTTTCCGATTGGGCATGGAGGATTCCGTTCGCGCTCGGCGGTCTGCTCGCGCTCGTTGCGCTGTGGATGCGGCGCGGAATGGTCGAAAGCGATGTCTTCGAATCCGATGAAGCGGAAGAAGTTGTCGACCCGACCCCGCTGGATCGCGGCCGTGTGGCTCGTGCGATCGTCCTCGTCGTGCTCATGACCTCGGGTATCACCGCGGCTCACTACACCTGGACGTCGTACGCGTCGACCTTGGCGATCACCGAACGCGGTATGGATGCGCAGACCGCCTACTGGGCGACCGTCGGTGCGCAGATCATCGCACTCGCGTCGCTGCCCTTCTGGGGATCCCTCTCCGACCGGATCGGTCGTCGGCCGGTGCTCATCGGCTTCGGAGTGCTCATGGCGATCCTGCAGTATCCGCTCATGGGCATGATCACGGACACCGGCTGGACGTTGTTCGTTGCGTCGACGCTGGCACTGCTCGTGGTCTCGATGGCAGGAGCCTTGCTGTCGGCAGTCCTGTCCGAGGCCTTCCCGACGAAGGTCCGTACCCAAGGAATCGGGTTTGCATACTCAGTCTCTGTGGCTGTGTTCGGTGGAACGGCACCGTATCTCAACGGACTGTTCAACTCGCTCGACCTCAGCTGGCTCTCCAGCGGCTGGGTGGTCCTGCTCTGCCTGGCAACGATCGTCGCCGTGGTCAAGCTGCCCGAGACCAAGGGCAAGGACCTCAACGCGATCTGAACATCGCAGCGGGACCGCACGCCGCCTCGGCGAATCTAGGTCGCTAACGGGCTTCGGCGCCCGAATCCAGGTCGCTATCGGATACTTCTGAGCAAGCAGAGTATCCGATAGCGACCTATTTCTGCATACGCGGCAAGGCGGAGCTGCCGCGGGGAGCTGGGCCTCGCAGCGGTCCGACGAGCGGTCACGGCGAGAGGGCCAGCAGGGGGTTTGTCGGGGGTGACTTCATTCACTAGAATCGGAGGCGCAGTCTCAGCCGGGGTCCACCGAGGCCCACTTGGCTGTGCGCATAACTTCATACGCCGCTAAGACAAGACGTGGGAGAGCTGCCGCTGTCAGGCCGAACCGAGCCGGGCATCGAGCAGCGCCGTAGGTGCAATTCCCTCCCCGGGAAACTCTCAGGCCCAGTACCACCGATTGCAGGCATATCTGAAGGACTCCGGTCCGACAGATCGGGGAGGACACTCAGCGAACGCTGCGTCCTCCCATCGGTGGACGCGACACCGACCCTAGGACGGCAATTGACCAGTTCACTCGCCCATACGACGCAGGCAACAGGGGACACCGCACGCCCCTTCTCCGACCGCCACATCGGCCCCCGCGCCGACGACGCCCGGGCCATGCTCGCCGAACTCGGCTATGACTCCCTGGAAGCGCTCTCATCCGCTGCCGTCCCGGAATCCATCCAGAACGACGAACTCAACCTGGCCGCAGGCCGCTCCGAATTCGACGTGCTGAACGACCTGCGCGACCTCGCCTCACAGAACGTCATGCGCACCCAGCTCATCGGCCAGGGCTACTACGACACGATCACCCCGGCCGTCATCCGCCGCAACCTGGTCGAGAACCCCGCCTGGTACACCGCCTACACCCCCTACCAGCCCGAGATCTCCCAGGGCCGGCTCGAAGCGCTGCTGAACTTCCAGCAGGTCGTCCAGGATCTCACCGGCCTCGACATCGCCAATGCCTCCCTCCTCGATGAAGCCACCGCCGTCGCCGAGGCGGTCCTGCTCATGCGTCGCGCCGTGAAGAAGGGGACAACCGTCGTCCTCGACTCCGAACTCCACCCGCAGACCATCGCCGTCGTCCGCGCCCGTGCCAAGGCCATGGACTTCCGCGTCACCGTCGCCGACCTCGCCGAAGGTCTCGTCGGCGAAGACATCTTCGGCATCGTCTGCGCCCAGCCCGGCACCACCGGTGCCATCCGCGACTTCCACGACGCCGTCGACGGCGCGCATGACCGCGGGGCGCTCGTGACATTCGACGCCGACCTGCTGGCACTCACCCTGCTCAAGGACTGCGCCTCCCAAGGCGCGGACATCGCCGTCGGCTCGGCCCAGCGCTTCGGTGTGCCCCTGTTCTTCGGCGGCCCCCACGCCGGCTTCATGGCCGTGAAGTCCGGACTCCAGCGCCAGCTGCCCGGCCGCCTCGTCGGAGTGTCCAAGGACGCCCAGGGCAAGCCCGGCTACCGCCTGGCCCTGCAGACCCGCGAGCAGCACATCCGCCGCCAGAAGGCGACCTCCAACATCTGCACCGCGCAGGCGCTGCTGGCCAACGTCGCCTCCATGTACGCCGTCTACCACGGCCCGATCGGCCTGACCCGTATCGCCTCCCGCGTCCATCGCCTCGCGCACGCGTTCGCCGGTGCCGCAGACACCGCTCCCGGCGCCGAGGTTCTCACCTGGGATTTCTTCGACACCGTCGCGCTGCGCGTGGCCGATGCCGAAGCCGCCCGCTACGTCGCCGACCAGGCCGGATTCAACATCCGCGTCGTCGACGACACCACCGTCGGCGTCTCCTTCGGCGAACCCCACACCGTCGCCGATGCCAACGGTCTGCTCGAAGCCCTCGGCATCATCGCCCGGGTCGACGCGGACGAGTTCGAAGCCGCCTCGGCGGGGACCTTCGGAGCCAACGCCGTGCCCGAACCCGCATACGATTCGAAGTTCCACCGGGACACCGAATTCCTCACCCACCCCGTCTTCAGCGCCCACGGCTCCGAGACCTCGATGATGCGCTACCTGCGCACCCTGTCCGACCGGGACCTCGCACTCGACCGGACGATGATCCCGCTGGGCTCGTGCACGATGAAGCTCAACGCCGCCGCCGAGATGGAACCCATCACCTGGCCGGAATTCGCCTCCATCCACCCCTTCGCCCCGGCCGACCAGACCGAGGGCTGGCGCGCACTCATCGGCCGCCTCGAGGACTCGCTGACCGAGGTCACCGGCTACGACCGCGTGTCCCTGCAGCCCAACGCCGGCTCGCAGGGTGAGCTGGCCGGACTGCTCGCCATCCGCGCTTATCACGTGGCCAACGGCGACGATGCCCGCACCGTCGTGCTCATCCCGCAGTCCGCGCACGGCACGAACGCCGCCTCCGCAGTGCTCGCCGGACTCCAGGTCCAGGTCGTCGGCACCGCCGACGACGGCTCCGTGGACATGGACGACCTCGATGCGAAGATCGCCAAGCACGAAGGCGCAATCGCCGGCATCATGATCACCTACCCGTCGACCCACGGTGTGTTCGAACCGCAGATCCGCGAGGTCTGCGACAAGGTGCACGCCGCCGGCGGCCAGGTCTACGTCGACGGTGCGAACCTCAACGCCATGGTCGGACTCGCCAAGCCCGGCGAATTCGGCGGCGACGTCTCCCACCTCAACCTGCACAAGACCTTCTGCATCCCCCACGGAGGAGGCGGCCCCGGAGTCGGCCCCGTCGCGGTGCGCGAACACCTCGCCCCGTACCTGCCCGGCGACGCCACCCTGCCGGAACTCGTCGCCGGCGACCCGCAGGCCAAGGAGCTGCCGATCTCCGCATCGATGTTCGGCTCCGCCGGAGTCCTGCCCATCAGCTTCGCCTACCTCGAACTCATGGGTGCCGAAGGACTGCGCGAAGCCTCGCGGGCCGCCCTGCTGGGGGCGAACTACCTGGCGAAGAAGCTCGGCGACGTCTACCCCATCCTCTACTCGGGTGAGAACGGACTCGTCGGCCACGAGACGATCCTCGACCTCCGCGCGATCACCGCAGCGACGGGAGTCACCGCAGAAGATGTCTGCAAGCGTCTGATCGACTTCGGCTTCCACGCCCCGACCCTGGCCTTCCCGGTGCCCGGCACCCTCATGGTCGAACCCACCGAGTCCGAGGACAAGGACGAACTCGACCGCTTCATCGAGGCCATGCGCACCATCCGCGCCGAGATCGACGAGATCGGCAAGTCGTATACCTACGAAGAGTCGCCGCTGGCTCTTGCGCCGCACCCGGCGACCGTGGTGATGGACGACTGGGACGGCAAATACAGCCGCGAGACCGCGGTGTTCCCCGTTCCCGGACTGCGCCACACGAAGTACTTCCCGCCGGTCAGCCGCATCGACGGAGCCTACGGCGACCGCAACCTGGTGTGCTCCTGCCCGCCGCCAGAGGCCTTCGAAGAGTTCGAGGAAGAGGACAAGTGATGACCGATCAGACTGCGAACACGCCCAAAGAGACCCCGCTGCACGGCATCCACGCCGAGCTCGGTGCCTCGTTCACCGACTTCGGCGGCTGGGACATGCCGCTGAAATACGGTTCGGAACTCGCCGAACACCGTGCCGTGCGTGAGGCCGCAGGCCTCTTCGACCTCTCCCATATGGGCGAGGTGCGCATCAGCGGAACCGACGCCGCCGCCTTCCTCGACTACGCGCTCGTCGCGAAGTACTCGAAGATGAAGATCGGCAAGGCCAAGTACGGAGTCATCGTCAACGAGTCAGGCGGCCTGCTCGACGACCTCATCACCTACCGCATCGGCGACGAGGAGTTCCTCATCGTCCCCAACGCCTCGAACACGCCCACCGTGGTCGCAGCGCTCAAGGACCGGGTGGAGCACTTCGTCCAGGACGTCGCCCCCGGCTCCGATGTGCACCTGACCGACGAATCCGACGCCACCGCGCTCATCGCCGTGCAGGGCCCGAACTCGGAGGCGATCATCCTGCGCGCCCTCGACGAGTCCGGCCACGGCGAATTCGGACCCCGCACCGGTGCCGGAGACCAGGCGAAGGCCCAGGTCACCGACGATGCCAACGGGGGAGCCACCTCGGCGGGGGGTGACACCATCACCATCGGTCAGGCGGTGCGCGACCTGGGGTACTACGCGTGGATGCCGCTGACGATCGCCGGGATCGACCTCATGCTCGCCCGCACCGGATACACCGGTGAGGACGGGTTCGAGCTCTACATCCCGAACATCGGCGCCACCCGCCTGTGGAACACGCTCGTGACCTCGGGCGCCGACTACGGACTCGTGCCCTGCGGACTGGCCGCACGCGATTCGCTGCGGCTCGAAGCCGGGATGCCGCTCTACGGCAACGAACTCGATGAGAACACCACCCCGTTCGACGCGGGGCTGGGCCGGATGATCGGGTTCAAGACGAAGGACGACTTCTTCGCCCGCGAGGCTCTGGCGAAACTCGGTGAGACCGAACCGCCGCGCGTGCTCGTCGGCCTGAGCTCGGAGGGACGCCGCGCCGCCCGCTCCGGAGCCGCCGTGTCGATCGACGGCTCCGAGGTCGGCACCGTCACCTCCGGTCAGCCCTCACCGACGCTCGGCCACCCGATCGCCCTGGCCTACATCGACCGGGACCGCGCCGAGGCGGGCACCGCCGTGACCGTGGACATCCGCGGCAAGGCGCACGACTTCACCGTCGTCGAACTGCCGTTCTACAAGCGCCAGGCCCACTGAGGCTCACCCAAAGTTCATCCGGATGGGACCGGTGACTCGTAGACTGGTCCCATCCGGCACAACAACGTCGTGACCGCCGCTGACCGGCAGTCACAGTAAGGAAGACATATGGCACAGCTGCCCCCGCTCCCGCAGAACTTCACCTACTCCGCCGAACACGAATGGGTCGACGGCGCGGCCGATGAGCTCGTCGGCAAGACCGTCAAGGTCGGCATCACCGCCGTCGCCGCCGATGCCCTCGGCGAGGTCGTCTACGTCGACCTGCCCGAGGTCGGCGACACCATCACCGCAGGTGAGACCTGCGGTGAGGTCGAGTCCACGAAGTCCGTGTCCGATCTCTACACCCCGGTGACCGGCGAGGTCGTCACCATCAACGAGGCGGCCGTGGACTCACCCGGACTGCTCAACTCCGACCCCTACGGTGAGGGCTGGCTGTTCGAGGTCAATGTGACCGAGGTCGGCGAAGTCATGGACGCCGCCGGCTACGCCGAGGCGAACTCCCTCTGAGCCTCAGCCTCCGGGCGGAGGACACAAACCCTGAAGCGGGGTCGGTCGAGGTCGGTGCCGACACATCGTCGGCATCGGCACGCCATGCACGTGAGTGCACGGCTGTTCGGTCGGCCCCGTCGTCATCTCATCAGAAACGAAGTGATTGCCATGCCATTGAGTGTCTTCGACCTCTTCACGGTCGGCATCGGACCGTCGAGCTCCCACACCGTCGGACCGATGCGTGCCGGCGCGAGCTTCATCGACCTCCTCGGCGATTCGCTTGGATCCGTGGCGGATCTGCGCGTCGACGTGTTCGGCTCCCTGGCCGCCACCGGCGCCGGCCACGGGACCTTCGACGCCATCCTCATCGGCCTCGAGGGCTGCCGTCCCGATCTCATCGAAGCCAATGAGCTCACCGCCCGGCGGACGCGGATGTCCGAGACCGGGACGATCATCCTCGGCGACTCGACCGGCAACGGCGTCGAGCTTTCGTTCACCGAGGATGACATGGTCAAACGACCCCTGACCGTGCTGCCGCGCCACACGAATGCCATGACCGTGACCGCCTATGACGCTGCCGGGACAACGCTGGCCGAGGAGACGTACTACTCCGTCGGCGGCGGGTTCGTGACCTCGGAGACCGAATTCCTCGATAAGGAGAAGACCGCCGAGGCTGGTGCGGCCGATGACGGGGGCGCCGAGTTCGCGGTGGCGGACTCTGTCGTCGATGCCGAGCTCGAGTCCTACGACGACGAGCTGCCGTATCCCTTCCATTCAGGTGTCGAGCTGCTGCAACGCTGCCGCGAGAACGACCTGTCAATCGCGGAGATCATGCACGCCAACGAACTGTCGATGCGTGACGAGGATGAGATCCGGCATGGACTGCTCCACATCTACTCGGTGATGGAGGAATGCGCTTCGGCCTCTCTGGACCGCTCGGGCTACCTGCCCGGAGGGCTCAAGGTCCGCCGCCGCGCACACGACTGGTACCTCAAACTCAAGGCCGAGGACCCCGACCGGGACCCCGGCTACTACCTCGAATGGGTCAACCTCATCGCAATGGCCGTCAACGAGGAGAACGCATCGGGCGGCCGCGTCGTCACCGCACCCACCAATGGGGCGGCCGGCATCATCCCCGCCGTGCTGCACTATGCGCTCAACTACGTTCCCGCAGTGATTGAAGGCGGCGAGTCCGCGAAGCACCGGGCCATCGTCGACTTCCTGCTCACCGCGGCGGCCATCGGCGTCCTCTATAAGGAACGCGCGTCGATCTCCGGCGCCGAGGTGGGCTGCCAGGGCGAGGTCGGATCCGCCTCGTCGATGGCCGCCGGGGGACTGGCCGCCGTGATGGGCGGGACCCCTGAGCAGGTGGAGAACGCCGCCGAGATCGCGATGGAGCACAACCTCGGCCTGACCTGCGATCCGATCTCCGGGCTCGTGCAGGTGCCGTGCATCGAACGCAATGCGATCGCCGCCGGCAAGGCCATCAATGCCTCCCGCATGGCGCTGTGGGGCGACGGCCAGCACCGGGTCAGCCTCGACGAGGTGATCGAGACGATGCGCCAGACCGGTGCGGACATGTCCTCGAAGTACAAGGAGACAGCGATGGGCGGCCTCGCCGTCAACGTCGTCGAGTGCTGAGGCCAGTGCGTCTGAGGTTCGGAGCCAGGCAAGCGGGGCTCACCTGAGTCGCGACCTTTCGAGCCGGCTTTGCGCACTCATCTGCTTCCGTACCTCTGCAGCGGCCTGAAGCAGCGGGGAGAAAGAGTTAAGTGTGCGAAGAATGCCGAAAATCGGCCTCTCAGCGACATTCTTCGCACACTTAACTCGTGTCGGCGGCGGCAGGCGCTCAGCTTCCGGCTGATGGCGGCGCTGCGCGAACAACCTCGCTCCTGCGCGAACAGCTTCGCGCTTGCGCGAACAACCTCGCAGCCGCCGCGAAGCCGCTCACAGGGCCTCGGGCGCCTCACCGACCAGCAGGCATCCTTGCTATCCAAATTCGAGTGAAGTGACATGGAACACGTGGAACCCTTGTTCCAACTCCGCGCAAATGTAACGAAACGATAACGAACCTCTGGCGCGGTATGAGCGCGAAGAAGCGCCCCGACGCATCCCAGAGATGCCATGGGGAAAGTCCGGTCCGTTACATGTCGGCAGGCCGGGGGCAACGTTGTGAAAGTGGCCCGGAATCGACGGTTTCGAGGTTGACGCTCAATCTCATCCCGCTAGGTTTGTTGGCGTGATTAACGCACTCGCTGAACCGAAGACGCAAATCGACGTCCGGACTCCTGAGCTGGAGGACGGGCAACATCTATGGCGGCTCGCGAAAGACACAGCCGTGCTCGATCTGAACTCCTCGTACTCGTACCTGCTGTGGTGCCGTGACTTCGCGGACACCTCGGTGATCGCACGGATCGGCGGAGAGCCCGCCGGCTTCGTCACCGGCTACACCCGTCCGGAGAATCCGGACACCCTGATGATCTGGCAGGTCGCCGTCGACGAGAACTTCCGCGGACACGGACTCGCATCGACCATGCTCAACGAGCTGGCCGACCGCACCGGTGCTCTGCGGATGGAGACGACGATCACCGATGACAATGCGGCGTCCAACCGTCTGTTCCAGACGTTCGCGGAGAAGCGCGGGGCCGGTTTCGACCGTCGCCCGCTGTTCACTCCGGACCTCTACCCGGACGGCCACGACACCGAGTACCTCTACGAGATCGCGCCCCTGTAACGAGCCCCACCCCGGTGCCGCGCGGACCCCTGCTGCAAGGGAGCGGACGCGCCAGGTGCCAGGAGGCGGAAGAGATCGCCCGCAATAAGCGCCGGCGGCCACCGCCTCGGCGACTGCATCCGATGCAGACGCACAACTTTGGAAGTCGAAAGGACTCAAGTCATGACTGAAAGCGCCAAGCCCACACCAACTGACAAGCCCGACATCTTCGAAACTCGCGAATCAGCTGTTCGCAGCTACTGCCGTTCCTGGCCCGCCACCTTCGCCCGTTCGCAGGGCGCCAAGCAGTGGGATGAGGACGGCAACGAATACCTCGACTTCTTCTCCGGTGCCGGTGCACTGAACTACGGCCACAACAACCCGGCCGTGATCAACCCGCTGATCGAATACCTGCAGTCGGGTGCCGTGCTGCACTCGATGGACATGAAGACCCCGGCCAAGCGTGAGTTCCTGCAGACCTTCCAGGACCTCATCCTCAAGCCGCGCGGACTCGACTACTCCGTCATGTTCCCCGGGCCGACGGGCACCAACACCGTCGAGGCGGCTCTCAAGCTCGCCCGCAAGGTGACCGGCCGTCAGCACATGCTCTCGTTCACCAACGCCTTCCACGGCATGACGCTGGGCTCGCTGTCGGTGACCGGCAACTCGATGAAGCGCGAAGGCGCAGGAATCCCGCTGACCAACAGCTCGAAGATTCCCTACGACGACTACTTCGACGGCGAGGTGCCCGACTTCCTGTGGCTGGAGAAGGTCCTCGCGGACTCCGGCTCGGGTGTCGACAAACCTGCCGCTGTCATCGTCGAGACCGTGCAGGGAGAGGGCGGACTCCGTGCCGCACGCGCCGAATGGCTGCGCGCTCTGTCCGACCTGTGCAAGAAGCACGACATCCTCCTCATCGTCGATGACGTGCAGGCCGGCTGCGGCCGCACCGGTTCGTTCTTCAGCTTCGAAGAAGCCGGCATCGAGCCCGACATCGTCTGCCTGTCGAAGTCGATCTCCGGTTCGGGTCTGCCGCTGGCACTGACCCTGTTCCGTCCCGAGCTCGACGTCTGGGAGCCCGGCGAGCACAACGGCACCTTCCGCGGTAACAACCCCGCGTTCGTCACTGCCACCGCCGCCATCAAGACCTTCTGGGCCGACAACGAGTTCCAGAACCAGCTTGCCGACACCATCGCCGCTCTGCACCAGCGCCTCGACGGAATCGTCGAGAAGGCCGAAGGCGCATCGATCCGCGGACGCGGCCTGCTGGCCGGCCTGTGCTTCGAGGACCTCGAGGTAGCCGAGAAGGTTGCCGCCTACGCCTTCGAGAACGGTCTCCTGCTCGAGACCTCGGGCGCCGATGACGAAGTCATCAAGATCATGCCGCCGCTGACGATCGACTCGCGCGATCTGCAGGCGGGTCTGGACATCATCGAGGCCGGAGTGGCCAAATTCGCTCCCGCCGCAGCCACGGCCGCACTGGCCTGACCCACCTCTGCCGGGCCGGCGTCGCAGCTGTGGCGCCGGCCTGAGCTTTGGGCGGAATCGAGCTCACCTGTTCGATCGTCCACCCGGGCCGACGGACGCCGTTGATGTGCGACGGACGTCCGCGGCCCACCCCCTGAACACTTTCACCGACCTTTTGCGAAAGGACCACAGATGTACGTAGTCAACCGCGATGACCTCAACGACACCGACCGCGATGTGAAGTCCGAGACCTGGCGCTCACGCCGCATGGTGCTCGGTAAGGAGCGCGTCGGATTCTCGTTCCACGACACAGTGATCTACGCCGGAACCACCTCGACGTTCCACTACCAGAACCACGTCGAAGCCGTGTACTGCGTGCAGGGCAAGGGAACGCTGACCGACGAGGAGACCGGCAAGGTCTACCCGCTCCACGATGGCGTCATGTACCTGCTCGACGGAAACGAGAAGCACACCGTCGTGGCTGAGGAAGAGCTCCGCATGGCCTGCGTGTTCAACCCGCCGGTCACCGGCCGTGAGGTCCACGACGAGAACGGCGTGTACCCGCTCATCCTCGAGGATGAAGCGGCACCCGCGAACTGATCGAGGTCCAGTCGAAGACTGGATCGGCGGAAGCTGACTGAGCTTCACTCGCCGAGGCGGCCCGAGCATTGCGCTCGGGCCGCCTTTTCGCGTGTGGTTGAGTTGTACGCTTGAATGGCGCGGTTAAGCAGGAGCCGAGCGGACTGCAGGTGTGATAATCTTCGGTCATACAACTTTCAAGTTCGTGACTTCTCGTTGCCGATTACACATTCGTTGACTCCGACTCAGGCATCCCCTTCCATCCCATCTTCAGTTGGAGTCTCCATGAAGTTCCTCAAGCGCGCCCTCGTGGCGTCCGTTGCCGCTCTTGCTCTCGCCGTCGGTCCCGCCGTCTCCGCCGAGGCGGCGAGTTCATCATTCGACGTTACAAAGCTCTGGGGAGACAGCGTCGTTGTGTCCGACTGGAACTGCAAATATACAAACGTCTACATGAAGCATAAGAAGTCCAGGATTGATGACTGGGACGTTGACACTGATATCCGGGGTCGTCACGGCTGGGCCGATACTGCGTGGTTCTCGGACTACAGCGGCTCCAAGAAGGACCGGATCATGATCTGCCCATCGTCAGATGGCCTGGGTAAGTACACCCTCGGACCTTCAGAAGTCAGGGCCTATTACTACGGTGGCTCAAGCTATAACAGCTACGGCGAAGTCGAGCGTGCCGACTACACCAAGGGCACTTTCTACGTCCGCGGCAAGTCCTACGCTTCGCTTTCTGCAAAGCGCAAGGGAAGCACGGTCACGCTGACCTCGTCGTCGAAGGTCTACCACCCGGAGCGCTACGGGAAGATCAAGTACAGCCCGAAGGTGAAGTTCCAGGTCAAGTCCGGCAGCAAATGGAAGACGCTGAAGACGGTCTCCGCGAAGAAGGGCAAGGCCACCTACAAGGTGAAGTCGAAGAGCAAGAAGTACTACCGTGTCACCTTCAGCCAGGTCAGCTGGGCAACCGGAGCGACCTCGAAGTCGGTCAAACGCTGACCGTCCAAAGAATGACCGGCACCTTTGGAGGCGATTCATCTCTGTTGGGTCGCACCGAGGGTGCCGGTCTCTCTGTTCTGGCTCTGACCGGGGTACCGGGGACGATGTCCTCCTGTTACGGTGGCCGCACAACCCGATCTGCGGGGCCGATGAGAAGTTACGCCACCGGCCCGGCAGACGGCACACAGCGAAGGAAGGAGAAATGATGACAGCAGTGTCAGCTGCGACCGCAACCACAGATCTCTATCCGACTCGCTCCGGTGACACCACTGAGGTTCTCCCGCGCACGGGTCCGATCGTCTTCGGTTCTCCCGGAGGCGGCCCCCTCGAGGCGGCGGAGCTCAAGCACTTCGAGGACACGGGCTATCTGACGATCGATCAGCTCATCACCCCCGAAGAGCTCAAACTCTTCACCGACGAGCTCCAGAGGCTGTCGCACGACCCCGAGGTGAAGGCCGATGAGCGCACCGTCGTCGAAGCCGAGTCCGACGAGGTCCGGTCGATATTCGACATCCATCGCACCAATGAGATCTTCAGAAAGATCGCGAACGATCCGCGTCTCGTCGACCGCGCACGTCAGATCCTCGGATCCGATGTCTATATCCATCAGAGCCGGATCAACTACAAGCCGGGATTCGTGGGCAAGGAGTTCTCCTGGCATTCGGACTTCGAGACCTGGCATTCTGAAGACGGAATGCCCGGCCCGCGTGCGGTGAGTATTTCGCTGTCGCTGACGGACAACTACTCTTTCAACGGTCCGCTGATGATCATGCCCGGCTCGCACAAGCGCTACATCAGCTGTGTGGGAGGCACTCCCGAGGACAACTATCGGAAGTCACTCATCATGCAGGGCGCAGGCACCCCGGATCGTCAGACTCTCAGCGACTTCGCCGACGAATACGGCATCGACGTGCTCGAAGGAGACGCGGGCGGAGCGATCATGTTCGACTCCAACTGCATGCATGCGTCGAATGGCAACGTCACTCCGTTCTCACGCTCGAATATCTTCATCGTGTACAACTCGGTGGAGAACACCTGTGTGGACCCCTTCGCAGCGCCGAAGTCGCGTCCGGAGTTCGTCGGCAGCACGGACTTCACTCCTGCCGGTCGGTGACTCCATACACGCAATGAATCCGGTCGCTGATGCCCTGCACCCGCCGGACACTCCCTGCGGAGTGAACGCATCAGCACAGAAGGGGTCCGGTGCCGCAGTCGCGACGCCGGACCCCTTTGCCTCCCCGCAGACCTCGACGGGTCGCGGCTACTCGATGATCCTCAGGTCAGTCCCACGAATCATCCCGCGTGATCCTTCGAACGGGCCCAAGGCTTCCAAGAGGGGAAGCCACAAGGCACCTAAATCGGCAGTCCTCTTGCCTCCGTAACCCTGGGCACGGCGATTCTCGTTATAGCGGAGTTCCCCGATCTCGGAATCGGTGACAGTCCTGATGACCACCTGTGTTGGATCATCATTCGTGAACGTCACACGGTGGGGATCGGCCGTGACTGACCATCCGGTCGCCTCGGCGAGGGCGTTCGCCAACTCGGCGCGATCGATACTCATCGGGACCTCCTTAGGGTCAGCGGACTGCCTGCGGAACTTGGGAAATGAAAACACATCGGGCACCCCGAAAGGGAGCGCCCGATGTGCGTTGTCGACTGCTGTTCGGCAGCGTCACTCGCTGTCGGAGCGAACTTTCTTCCCGCGGTCCTGCCAGAACTTCGCGGTGGTCACCTCGTCGGTGCCGTCCCAGGCGTCGACCTCGGTGTTGATGCGCTTGAACGTGGGCAGATCGCCGCGGTGGAAGACGGGTTCGAAACCGGCTCGGCGCTGCTGCTGGTAGTTCTTCAACAGCGAGAACACCAGCGGCGAGAGCATCAGCAGAGCGAAGAGGTTGATGAGCGCCATGATCGCCATGAAGATGTCTGCGGCAGTCCAGACCAGGTCGAGCGCAGCGATCGCACCGATGAACACCGAAACCATGACGATGACCTGATATACCCGCAATGCGGCGCGGTTCGTCGTCAGATGCTCGATGTTCGCTTCGCCGTAGTAGTAGTTGCCGAGGATCGACGAGAACGCGAAGAGGAAGATCGCGAAAGTGAGGAAGTGGATCGCCCACTGCCCGAGCTGACCGCTCAGCGCCGTCTGTGTGAGCTGGATGCCCTCGGCAGAGCTGCCGTACTCCGGGTTCGACAGCAGGATGATGAACGCGGTGATCGAGCAGACGAGGATCGTATCGAAGTACACGCCCAGCGCCTGCACGAAGCCCTGCTTGGCCGGGTGCGACGCCGATGCAGTTGCTGCCGCGTTCGGGACCGAACCGATGCCGGCCTCGTTGGAGAACAGACCGCGCTGCACACCGATGAGCATGATCGAACCCAAAGTGCCGCCGGCGAGCGAATGCATGCTGAACGCGTCAGCGAAGATCGTCGCGATCATCGACGGAACGGCACCGATGTTCATCGCCACGACGATGATGCCGACGATGAGGTAGAGACCGGCCATGATCGGCACCAGATAAGCCGAGATGTTCGAGATGCGCTTGGCACCGCCGGCGAAGATCGCGAATGCGGCGACGGCGATGATGGCACCGGCGACCGCGGCGAAGATGCCGTCCGAATTCTCGACTCCGAAGGATGCGCCGACGGCGTCGACGATGGAGTTCGACTGCACGGAGTTGAACACGACGCCGTAGGTGATGGCGACGATGACGGCGAAGACCAATCCGAGCCACTTCATGTTCAGCCCGTGCTTGATGTAATAGGCGGGGCCGCCGCGGAAGTTCGGGCCGTCCTTGAGTTTGTACAGCTGGCCGAGGGCGGACTCGGCGAAGGCCGTGGCCCCGCCGACGATGGCCGTCAGCCACATCCAGAACATCGCCCCCGGACCGCCGAGCGAGATCGCCAATGCGACACCGGCGATGTTCGCCGTCCCCACTCGCGAGGCCGCGGAGATCGAGAAGGCGCGGAACGGCGAGATGTTCCGGTTGCCCTCGGAATCCCGTCCGCCCGGCTCCGTCAAGGTGCGGAGCATCTCGGGCAGCAGGCGGATCTGCACCACTCCCGTGCGGATCGTGAAATACAGACCAGTGGGGATGAGAACAGCTACGAGGATGTATGACGATACGGTGCTGACACTGTCGAATGCACTCTGGAGCATCTCCATTGAACTGCGCCTCCTTCGGCAATCGTGCTGGAGAGGATCGGAGGTGCGGAACGCGAGAACTCCGTCCGGGGTTATCCCCAGTCTGCCACTTGGCACCGAGCAGTGGGAGTGCGGGGCCTGTTCAGGCAACCCGAGGTGCCGAAAGGCCGGGAACTTTGTAAACCCGCTTACTTGCGAAAAAGCGCAAATAGGTGGGCGCGCAACCGCTCGGGCGAGGCCCTCGGTTCCGCGACCACCGATTGCTTCTGCAGTTCAGTTGTCTGGAAGCGGATCGTGTCTGAGCCTAAGAGATCCGTTTGAGCAGCTCGGGGCCCATAAGCACCTCGCCGCGTTCGAGTTCCCCGATGACATCGACCAACGCTCTCAGTCGCGGGGTAAGAACTCCCTGCTCTGACGCGATCGCGATGACCGGTTCATACTGCGACGGCACTTCGGTCGGGCGTTTGCGGACGTTGATATCGCGCCAGATCCCCGAGCGTGTCTTTGTCTGTCCCTCGAGCCATCGACAGAGGGAGTCGAACGCCGAGTCGACGACTCCCTCGGGCCTTTCAGCTCGGTAGTCGTCCGGAGTGAAGGCGTCGAAGCTCTCGAGCCGGATGCCGAGCTCGTCGGAGATTGCATACACTTCACGTGCCAGACCGAGCATCGTGGCACGATTCGAATCCACAACCGAAGCCATGTCTTCGTCGACGAGCGAAGTTGCGGTGAGCATTGCCCCGAAGGCGAGCTTGGACCAGAGGAAGCCGGAGACGTTGCCGCTGACAATCGGCCTGCCCCAATGCGCAAGGTCGGCAGCGAGTTTCTCGACCCTCGGCCGAATGACTCCGTCTGCTCGGAGGTCCGCTTCAGCTTTCTCTGAAGTACGCGAACTGCATTCCCTATCGGCGCACTCCGCGGAGAACTCTCCGAAAGCGATGGTTCCTATACCACCATCCTTGATCACGCCAGGCTGGAGGACATCGGCGAAGAGGTCGACAAAGGCGATGACAGTGCGTTCGATCCCGATGTGTTCGGCGATGGCAGCCTCGTTGAGGCCGTTCTGCAGTGAGGCGACGTAACCGTCTTCTCGCAGTCGAGGCGCAATCCACTTCATTGCCGAAGAAGTTGCCTGGGATTTCACGGCCAGCAGAACCGGACCGAGTTCCTCGGGTGCATCGACGGGGTCGAACGCAGGAAGGTCGACCCTCAGAGATTCCTCGGGCCCCTCGATCTTCAGTCCCGAGCTGCGGATTGCAGCAACGTGTTCGGTGTCCGCGTCGACGATCTGGATCGGATGACCGGCCAAGGCGATGTGTGCGGCGAGCGTACCGCCAATCGCGCCGCCGCCGACGACTGTGTAGATGTCAGATGGCGCTGGTGTTTCTTTGGTCACTAGTTGCGGTCCTCTTTCTCATTATCACTGCCACCGAAGTGGGAGATATTCGCTGTGTGCAGTTCGGACTCGATCTCCGTGCGAGTCTCAGGCCAGTGCAGAGGGAGGTTGAGTGCGCCGGCTGCAGATCCGCCATCGACGCGCACTATCTCTCCGGTCACCCAGCTGGCGTCTGCGGACGCGAGCCAAAGTACAGCTTGCGCGATGTCACCAGCCCGTCCTTTACGCCCCAGTGGGTTGATGGATACTGCTTCGACATAGTCGTCGGTGAGTCTGTTGAGCTCGCTGTCGACGACTACGAAGCCGGGCGCGACGGCATTGACGCGAATGCCGAACTCACCGAGTTCGAGAGCACTTGCTCGGGTGACCATCTCGACGGCCGCCTTCGACGTCGAGTACGGTGCGGCTCCAGGGCGTGCACGCAGTGCCGCTCCAGAGGAGATATTAACGACGGCAGGAAGACCAGGAGGTATCTCCTGGTCGAGACGGCGTACCTGTTTGGCGAACTCGACAGTGAGCAGTTGAGGAGCACGAACGTTGATCGCCTGCACGGCGTCCCATACTTCTGCGGTGATGTCGAGAAACGGAACTGCAGGATAGACACCTGCGGAGTTGACGAGTATATGTACCGGAGCGATCGCGAACGAAGTTTCCATCACCGATGTGAGGGCAGACGGGTCGCGCAGATCTGCAGTGATCGGGGTGGCTTCTGTGCCTCCTCGGCGAAGCTCGTCACAGAATGCTCTCAGGGCAGTTTCATTGAAGTCGACGAGCGTGAGGCGAGACCCACGGGTGGCGTAGGTGTGGGCGATCTCCCGGCCAATGCCGCTGGCGGCACCGGTGATCAGAGCATGTGGTGCGAACGGTGTCATCCGAGCTTCTTCCCCTTTGTCTCAGGCATTGTGAGATAGACAGCGAGGCCGATGGCAGCGGCGACAGCACAGTAGATCCATACCTTGTCCCCAGCTCCCATGTCGTTCATCCACGTGATGATGTACGGAGCGGTGCCTCCGAAGATAGCGACTGCGAGGGCATATGGGAGGCCGATACCGGTGGCTCGGACCTCGGGTGGGAACTGTTCCGCCATGATCACGGCGCAGTTGGCGGAATATCCGAGCAGCAGAGTCATCCCGATGAGTTCGACAATAAGGAAGATCCAGAAATTGTTGTCGAGGAAATTGAGCAAGGGGAACGCCAACACAAGGAATCCAGCAGCGAAAGCTGACATTGTCGGTTTCCGACCGATTTTGTCCGAAAGAAGACCGACGAAAGGAAGCGCGCAGATGAAATAGGCGATGGCCATGAAATTCGCGGTCAGCGCCTGATTGAGCGGCAAGCCTGTCGCGACATGCGCGTAGGTAGGCAGGTAGGAGACCCAGATGTAGTAGAGTAGCGTGCCGGCGATCGTGATTCCGAAGACGCGTGCGACAGCACCGGGGTGTTGCGTGAACATCGCTAGGTATGAGCGCTTCGGCTCATCTGTCGGCTTTGCGGCTTTGACCGCTTCGAAAGACTCTGACTCGGCCACATTGGACCTCAACCAGAGGCCGAACAAGCCCAGTAACGCACCGAGGGCGAAAGCGAGACGCCATCCCCAAGAATCGAGGGCCTCAGAATCGAGCGCTGAGGTGATGACCGCTCCGATTCCGGCGGCCAAAAGGCTGCCCGCCCCCACAGAAACCTGCTGCCACGAACCAGCGAATGCACGGCGTTGAGGTGCAGCGGCCTCGACCATGAAAGCCGAGGAAGCACCGAATTCGCCTCCAGCGGAGAAGCCTTGGAGCATACGGGCGAGTACGAGGATGATCGGTGCGAAGATGCCGATCATCGAGTAGTCGGGGGTAATGGCAATGATGGCCGAGGCACCCGCCATGAGTCCGATGGTCAGCGCCATTCCCTTCTTTCGACCGTGTCTATCGGTGAAGTTGCCGAGAACCGCAGCTCCGATCGGCCGCATGATGAAGCCGACGGCGAAGACCGCCAGGGTAGACAGGAGAGCGACCGCTGGGTCGCCGGCCGGGAAGAAGTGCACGGCGAAGACGGACGAGAAGGTCGTATAGATTGCCCAATCGACCCACTCGACAGTGTTGCCGACGGCTCCAGCGAGCAGCGCCTTGCGGCCCTTCCGGGACAGCTTCGTCTCATGTGGTTGATTGGTCTGTGGTGCAGTAGACATTTGTGGGCCTATGCTTTCGCGAAGTGACGGCACGTCGTTGATGCCGTCGGGGACAGAATTCAGGATCGACCAGACGGCAGATCTGTGGTGGAACCAGGAGTCATGTCGACGATGTGTCGGGCGAGGTCAGCGTGGGTACCGAACCAAATGTTGTCGAAGGACCGGATGTGGCTGAGAAGCCGGTCGACCATCGCTAACCTTGAACGATGGCCGCTGATATGCGGATGCAGAGTGAGTTCGAACATGCTGCCGGCGGTATAGGCGGCTTCGAATTCGTCTATCCAGATCCGCTCGACTTCGTAGGGCGACAGATGAGGTCGAAGGCCCCCGAAGCGATCCATCATGAAGTAGGGTGCATCATCTCTGATCCACTCGACGGGGATCTCGATGATTCCAGTCGGTGTGCCGTCGGCGTCGAGTTCGTAAGGTTCATCATCGGCCATAAGAGAGGAGTCGTAGACGAGGCCGAGTTCTTTGATGACATGGAGCGTCGAATGTGAGAAGTCCCAGGACGGCGTGCGGATGCCGATCGGCCGAGTGCCACTGAGCTTCTCGAGTGTGTCAGCTGCTCGTCCCATGAGGTCGAGCTCTGCCTCATAGGGCAACTGTGTATTGCGCTCGTGAATCCATCCGTGTACGGCAACCTCGTGCCCGCCCGCCACGTAGGCGTCGATGTCTTGAGGATGCAGCAGGGCGGAGACGGCAGGTACGTAGAAGCTTGTTGGCACCTCGTGGCGCGCGAGCATTTCCAGTATTCGCGGCACTGCCGAGCGGCTGCCATACTCTCCCTGTGCTAACGAGCCCGGTGAGGTCTGGCCGTCGCGAAGGTATGGAGTTTCGTGGTCAGAGTCATAAGAGATGAGCACGGCGCACTTCGCAGCGTTCGGCCAACGTCGAGCAGGATTGCCGTGGACGAGCTTGCGTCCTGCACGAACACGGTTGACCTCTCTCCGCCAAGTCTCTTCAGGCCATTGCCAGGGCGCTGTCGTTGTCATCTCAGTAGGTAGTGAGGTCATTTCCGTCTCCTCTGGTTTGTTGTTTGGTTGTGCTTCGCAGCTGTTTGAGGCGGGTGCCAACGGATGGCGCTGTGACAGCGCTGAGGCTCGGCGCATTTTCCCACGACTGCAGGCCCCATCTCTCACGGACAGGGTTGGAGATACTCAAGGGGGTCGAGCGGTTGTCCATCGGTTGCGTACCGGCCGTTCTCGAGCGTTGTCCAGACCCGTTTGTGCACTGCTGTCTGGACGCAGATGTCTGCCGTGCGAATGCCTGGCATTGAGGCGAGTACCTGTGTGGAGAACCGGAAAAGCTCGGCGCGGTCGCGGACGATGAACTGACCGGCCAGGTTTGACCGGCCCGTGGTGGCGGTGAGGTACTTCGTCGCAGGGTGTTCGGCGAGAGTTGATGCAGTTTCCATGAGGAAGCGTGGTTCGACTTCCAGCCACAGAAAGAACTCGGTAGTGAAGCCATAGTGAACCGGCTCGACGAGGATACGGAAGTCGAGAACCCCGGACCTATGCAGTTGGTCGATGATGCGAGCGGCGGTGTTCTCCGACTTGCTGATCGCAGAGGCCAGAGCGCCGAGGCCAGTCCGGCCGTCATGCATGAGCATCCCAAGCACCTTGGCCTCGGAATCCGTCAGGTCGATGTGGGCCGCCGGCGAGGTTTCGATCGGAGCTAGCCGTGTGGGGTCGGCAGATTCCCGCGGAGGAGCCCAATCTTGGCCCGAAGCGAAGGCATGAGTGATGAGGAGGCTTTCAGCAGTCGCAGAAGTGCCTTCGGTGATCTCGCCGACTAGCCGGCCATAATCCGTCCCCTCGGGCAACACCATCTCCGCGGTGATGTCGACGCTTCCGAGGAGCGTCGCGAAGAAGCGCACCTCAGGCCGAGCGCGGAGGCGTGAGACGAGCTCCGGGAGGTCCGCGCGGGCATTGGACAACTGCAGAAAGACGGGCATCCCCATTCCGAGTCGGGCAACATCGGTGGCCCCGACGACGCGAATGGTGCCTGTCGAATGCATTGCTTCATATCGGCGGCGGACCGTAGCGGCGGAAACGTCCAGCTGCTCGGCGACTCTGGACCACGGTGCTCGACCGTCCCGGTGAAGGATGTCGATGATCGTGCGGTCGATGGGATCGAGAAATGTCGACGGCGTTGTGCGTTGGTTCACAGGATGATCATATCCGTCATAACTCTTAATTCAAGTGCTCATTTGCTTCAAGAGAGATACGTCTGATGACGGTAAGCGAGACCTACTGAGGGTTACCCTGATGCGAACTTCATGAATCTACGCCGTTCCTTGCACTGGATGATCGCAGTCTCAGTGCCGACACCGGCAGGATTCATGTCCCGTCCACTCGCGCATCACCCGGGCCTTGCTCGGGCCGCCTAGTCTGGGCGGCCTAGTACTCATCGTTCGGTCGCCTAAGCAGCAGTTGGATTCGGTGCCCGAACGCCACCCGCAGTCTCCGTGGAGGAGTTCTGAAATGCCCATCACCCTCGCCACCCCCACCTCCGATCCCTCGCCCAGAGACCTCAGCGCCGGCATCGCCGACACCGTGATCGATCCTGCCCGCGTTCGGGTTCCGCCCCTGGTCATCGCACACCGAGGTGCGTCCGCCGAGTGGCCGGAGAACACGATCCCCGCGTTCATCGCCGGCATCGACCAGGGCGCAGACATGATCGAAGCCGACGTCCACATGAGCGCCGACGGCGAGCTCGTGATCATGCACGACACCACCGTCGATCGCACGACCGACGCCCGCACCCTGTACCCGAACCGCGAAGACCGCAGAATCGCCGGCATGAATGCCGCCCAGATCGCCACGCTCGATGCCGGAAGCTGGAAGGGTGAGGAGTTCGCAGGTGTCCGCGTGCCCCACCTCGCCGAGGTGCTCACCCTCGCCCACGACACCCGCACCGGCCTGCTGCTCGAGGTCAAACATCCCGAGGTCTATCCCGGAATCGCCGAGGCGGTCCTGTCCGCCCTGCGCACCGTGCCGAATTACCTCGAGCGGGCTTTGGCCGCCGGCATGCTCGTCGTCCAGTCCGCGAACTGGGCGTTCGTCGCCGAATTCCACGCGCTCGCCCCGGAGATCCCGGTCGGTGTGCTCGGACGCCCGTGCCCGGACGAACTCCAGGACTTCGCCGACTGGGTCGACCAGGTCAACCCGGAATTCTGTGCCGCCGACGAGGACTTCCTCTCCGCCATCCACGAGCTCGGAATGACGAGTCTGGTGTGGACCGTCGACGACATCGGCGAGATGGAACGGGCCATCGATGTCGGCGCCGATGGAATCATCACCAACGCCCCCGACCGCCTCGTCGAGGTCGTCGAAGCCCTCTGATCGACGAAGAACCGGTCGACGGGGTCACTCGTGCGGTGCGGGTGCCACATCGCTGAGCGCTGACTTCCACGTCGCGGGATCGGTCACCGGGAAGCTCCTGCCGGTGACCTCCTCGGCGAGGATCCGGACGAAATGATTCTTCGTCCCGGCCTGCAGCGGGGAGACGTCGAGGGAGACGGTGTCGCGCAGTTCGTCGGGAGCCTTGATCTCCTTCGCGTCGCCTTTGACGACGACGCTGAACGCGGTCTGCCCGTCGACGCCGTCGATTTCGAAGGCGACGCGGGGATGGCTGCGGACGGCGTCGATCTTCGTGCCATCGCCGGTGCGGATGACGAGTGCGGAATGTTCGACGGTGAAGTTCACCGGGAAGATCTCCGGGGCACCATCGGCGATGACGGCCAGGCGACCGACGGAGGCGGATCGCAGGAGGTCCCAGCAGTCCGCGGCGTCGAGCGTCCAGGGTGATTCGGCGTTCATTGTCGTTCTCCTGTCTCCCAGCGGCGGGCACCGGGATCGGTTCCCGCTCCACTAAGTTCTACATAGTGTAGAAGAATGCCGGATGCGGGGGAAGAGGGAACTGCGACGCGGATGATGCCGTCTCGGCAGATGGTCCGGCTCAGGTTTGGGCGGTCGGCTGTTCACCTGGGCAGAGCTTGTCGCTCAACCAGCTTCCGCTATCGGGGCGATGTCACCGGTCGGGGCGCAGTTGAGTGTGCGGATTGCGAGCACGAGGCTGCCGAGGACGAGGCCGAACATGGAGACGACCCAGCCCGAGTATCCGAAAGTGAACGCCGGTGGGTATCCGACCGCCAGTATGGTCGACTCCCGGCACAGGTACAGTCCGCAGACGATGACGACGAACGCGAGAGTGCGAGCAGATCGAGGCGTGGTGCCGGACGGCGCCGAGCCGACGGCCGGTGCATCGGCAGGCAGTGATCGGGACTCGGCGATGAGCCGCAGGGCGAGGACGGCGGAGACGATTCCGGCCGCTGCGCCCAGAGCATTGAAGGCATCACCGTACTCGAACAGGAGCAGGGCGTCGACGAATATGGTTCGCAGCAGCCAGACGAGGAGCACGATCCCGACCGCCACGAACAATCCGATGGCGGCGGCACGGGAACGGCGGCGGAGGACTGCGGGGGAGGCCGCCTCGGCGACGGGGACGAGGCGGGCCGTGACCGCGGCCAGGGCAAGGGCCACAACGATCGGGAAAGCGACCGCGACGATGAGGCTCGCGGAGGCCAAGGCCGTGGTGAGCGCGGGATTGTCGGCCAGGCCCCCGGGGTCGGCGCCGAACGTGTCGATGGTGAAGATCGACCTGAGCGCTTCGACGGCGCAGAGAACCACGGTGACGACGATGAACACGCTGCGGGGGATCGGGCGAAGACCGCGGGCGACCGTGATCGCGGCGGCGCCGGAGACCGCGATAAGCGCGAGGCGAAGGAGGCTCGGACCCGGTGACGACACAGAGGAGTCTTGAGCCTTGACCTCGAGGAGCCCTGCACCGACCCACGTGACGAGGAAGACGACGGCGGCAACGATGGTGAGGGCCATTCTGCGGGCGTCGAGGCCGATTCTCAGGTCGGGGGCGTCGGTGTCCGGTGCGGTGCTCATGGCCCCATGCTCCCATAAAAACCAGCTGCCTTGTCGGCTGGAGGGCGGCGATCTCTGTCGGCGGGCGGGAGATGGCCTCGCGTGTGATCGTCCGAAGTGAGACGCTGGAGGCATGCCGAACGAACTCGCCGAATCGACCAGCCCCTACCTGCGCGCGCACGCCGACAATCCCGTGGACTGGCGGATGTGGACGAAGGACACCCTCGCCGAGGCGGCCCGCCGTGACGTCCCCCTCCTCATCTCGATCGGCTACTCCACCTGCCACTGGTGCCACGTCATGGCCCATGAGTCGTTCGAGGACGAAGCGGTCGCGGCGATGATGAACGACCGGTTCGTGCCCGTGAAGATCGACCGTGAGGAACTGCCGGACATCGACGCCTATTACATGAACGCCCTGCAGGCGATGACCGGACAGGGCGGTTGGCCGATGACGATCTTCGCAACACCTGCCGGCAGTCCCTTCTATGCCGGCACTTACTTCCCGCCCGCGCCGCGGGGCAATCTGCCCGCATTCACACAGGTGCTCTCGGCCGTGTCGGCGACGTGGACGGACCGCCGCGATGAGGTCGATCAGATGACATCCCGGATGGACCGCGGACTGGCCGAGATGGCCGATGCCGTGACCAGCGCCCTCCCCGCCGAGGCGGCCGCGGAGTCCCTGACCCCCGATGAGCTCGACTCCGCTGCCGCAGCGCTGCTCGATTCCTACGATCCGGCCTGGGGCGGATTCGGCGGTGCCCCGAAGTTCCCGCCGATGATGAACGTCCTCCAGCTCCTCGCCGCGTTCGTGCGCTTGGGCGGGACCGCCTCGGCGGGTGAGGGAGAGGACGACGGTGCTTCGGGACGCCCGGGAACCGGCGGGACTGCCTCGGCGAATGAGGGAGAGGCCGGGGAACACCCGATCGATCGAGTCCGGGCCGAGGGACGGCTCGGCTGGCTCGGCGCCGACGGGCACCTGACCGGTGAGCTCGTCCTCGACTGCCTCATCGCCGTGCGCTCGACCTTGGCCAGAATCGCCAGTGGCGGCATGCGCGACCAGGTGCGCGGCGGGATCGCCCGCTACAGCGTCGACCGGCAGTGGTTCGTGCCGCACTTCGAGAAGATGCTCTACGACAACGCCCTCTACCTGCGTGCCGTCGTCGCCTGGGCGAAGGTCGAACGCGCCCTGGACCCGAGGTCGAAATGGCTCGCCCTGGCCGAACGCGAGATCGCCGATACCGCGAACTTCCTGATCAGCGACCTGTCGACCGATGACGGATTCATCGCCGCCCTCGACGCGGATTCACTCAACTCGGCGGGAGTCTCCGAAGAGGGCGCGGCCTATGTCTTCGCCCCCGAAGAATTCGCTGAAGCCGGGCAGGCCGGGCTGCTCGGGCTCGTCGATTCGCCGGCCGGAGGCGAGCTGTCCGGCCAGGTCGTCGCGGCCGTGCGCATCATCGACTGGCTCGGCATGGAAGACGTGCCCTTCGACGCGGACCACCCCGCGCCGTGGGACATCGAGGCGACGAAGCATCAGAGCGAGATGCTCGACCAGCTGCGCGCTCGCCGGTCCCAGCCGGCCCGTGACGAGAAGATCATCACCGAATGGAATGCCCTGGCCGTCACCGCCCTCGCCGAGGCGGCCCTGTACTCAGGTGCGGGCGCTGAGTCAGTCAGTGGTGCCGATTCGACGGGTGGTGCGGAGTCGACCGGTGGTGCGACCACGGGGAACGCCGGATCTGCGGATTCGGCGCGATGGGCAGAAACCGCCGTGCGCTTCTGGACGGCGATGGACGAGCGAATCAAGCGGGCAGGAGCGAGCGCCGGTTCGGCGGAGCCTGCCGAATCGATGGAGCAGGCCGGCTCGGCCGTGGTCGATGTGCGGCGCAGCTTCACCGGCGGAGTCGCCGGCCCCGGGCGGGGCGGGCTCGCCGATTGGGCGCAGACGATCACCGCTGGAATCACGGTTCGGCAGCTGTCCGGCGGGGCCGCCTCGGCGAGGGTGGAGGATCTGGTCGACCTCGCGGCGACGATGCTCGACCTCTTCACCTCCGAACAAGGGGACGGAGTTCTCGAGGCGGTCGATTCGCTCGGCGACGGGATCATCGATGTGAAGTCGGCGGACCCCGTCGACAACACCGTGCCGTCGGGACGATCGGCGGCCGCCGAGGCGGTGCTGCTGCTCGCCGAGCTCGGCGTCGACGCTGCCACGTCCGGTGGTCCAGAATCCGGTGCGACGCCTGGTGCGGCAGAGTCGTCAGGGGAGGCGGCCGCGCTGGATACCGGACGACTGTTGGAGGTGAGAGATCGGCTGCTCGGGGTCTATCGGGCACTGGCCGGTCAGGCTCCGCGCGGGTGCGGCCATGCGCTGTGGCAGGCCGAGCGGGCACTGTCGCCCGTGCGGGTCGCCACCGGCGACGAGGCGCTGCGGACCATCGCTGCCCGGCATCCAGCGGTCACTCTGCTCACCGCTTCGACCGGGGTGCCCGGACCGGACGGTCGGGAGGTCGACGTCCCCGCGGGGACGGCGATCGTGTGCCGAGGGACCTCCTGCTCACTGCCGGTGGGTACAAACGCCGAGCTGGTTGGACTGTTGGATAGGTAGGTCGCGCTCGTCAGCGTTCGAGGTTCAACCCGCGGAAGCGGTTGAGCGCGGCGGCGATCTCCTGCCGGCGCGGCCGGGTCAGGTGACCCGGATGGTCGCGGTGGCCCGTGATTCCGTCGAGCCCTTCGGCATCGAGCATGTCCTCGACCTCGGCCAGCGCCTCGGTCAGGGAGGTGCGTCCGTCGAAGATCTCCGCGAGGTATTCGAGTGTCTCGGCTACTCCGGCGGCCTGCTGCGTGTCGACGAGTTGAGCGATGGCGATGAGATCGATGAAGTCGCGGCCGAACTGGATCCGGTCGGATCCCTTAGCGCGGGCGGTCTTCGTCTTCGACGCCGGACGCAGCGCCTTCGCCGTCGGCACACGCGGTGCGGCGGTGAAAGCGGGGGCGGCGGGGGAGTCTGAACCGGAGTCCGGGCTGAGGTCGGCGGCGGTGACGCCGACGAGGTCATGTGCCTGGTTCGTGACTTCGCGGGGGACATAGGCGTCGAGGGCGATGACGTGGTCGGCGACTTCGAAGAACGCGCTCGATCCGCCGGCGACGAGCACTGTGGATACGCCCTGCTCGGTCAGCAGAGGACGGACGCGGTCGACGAACGGGGTGATCGGTTCCCGTTCGGCGGGGATGAGCGCGCGCATGCGTTCGTCGCGGATCATGAAGTTCGTCGCCGAAGTGTCCTCGTCGATGAGCAGGGTGCGTGCACCCGCCTCGATCGCTTCGACGAGGTTGGCCGCCTGCGAGGTCGATCCGCTGGCATTCGTGGTGGAGAAGGATCTCGTGTCAGTGCCCGAGGGTAGGTTGTTGATGAACGCCGAGATGTCGTCGCCGGTCACGGCGCGACCGTCCTCGGCTCGGATGGAGGTGGCAGTCGGGTCGCTGATGACCCATTCGCGCCCGTCGCCGGCGATATGCGGGTAGACGCCGCGTTCGAGCGCGCGCAGAATCGTCGACTTCCCGTGATAGCCGCCTCCGACGATGACGGTGACCCCGCGGGGAATGCCCATGCCGGTGACGCTGTGGCCGCTGGAGAGATCGACCGTGTGTTCGAGTTCGGGAGGGGAGGTGAAGGCCACCGCATCGGAGGATGTCATCGGCAGGTCCGAATCCCCGGATTTCCGCGGCAGAATCGCCCCGTTGCCGATGAACCCGATGAGTCCGGCCTCGCCGAGGCGGCTGCGCAGTTCCAGCTGATCCCGGTGCAGCTGGACGTGGTCGGCGAGCCCGTGGGCCGATGGGGCGGGAGTGTTCCCTCCCCTGCCTGCCGGGGCGTCCGACCAGCGGTCGAAGAGAAAGAGCCGTTCGGCGAATTCGGGCAGATCGCGAGTGAGGATGTCGGCGGCCTGGTGGCCGAGGATGCGGCGGCCGCGGGCCGGCAGATTGACGAGCAGACGTGCCTCGAGCCCGGCGTCGTCGATGAGGATGTTCGTCCGTTCGAGGATCTCCTGCCCGGGGCGGCCGAGGATCAGTGCGCGTTGATCGAGCTTCGCGAGCACCTCATTGCCGGCACGGAGAAGGTAGTCGGCCGCTGCGATGCGATCGGCGCGCTCGGTGGTGAGCTCAAGCGGAACCTTCGCATCGGCACGATCGACACGGACCCGGACCTTCGACGGGGAGGCGAACGGATCGGCTTGGACCCGATCGATGAACACGGTGACCGGTCCGAAGGTGTAGCGGCCGCGGATCTGTTTGAGATTGCCGTAGCTGCGACCGTCGAGGGTGTGCAGAGTGGAGGCGAGATTCGACTGACGTGAACTCATCTCACTCATGCTACTGGGCGGAGATGAACGTCTACTCAGCGGATGACGGTTCGAGGCCGTAGAACCTCGCCGCATTCGACCAGAACACGGCGTCCGCCTCGGTGGGGGTGAGCACCTGGAGGAGGAGTGTGAAATCAGCATCTGAGAAGGGGCGACGTGCCCGCGTCGACGGCAGATCCGTGCCCACCATGAGCGCGGTCGGGTCGGTGTCGACGATGCGACGGACCGCCTCGGCGGGGTCGAGTTCCACGCGACCGAAACCGGTGGCTTTGACCTTCACCCCGGCCTCGACGAGGCGCAGCAGGGTGGGCAGTCCGTCCTCGTGCATGCCCAGGTGGTCGATGCTCACCGCCGGCAGTGCGGCGATGCGTGCGGCGAGGTCGGCATCGATGGTGCGGGCGTCGATATAGAGCTCGGCATGCCATCCGACAAGGTCATGGACCCGTCGGGCGAAGCTGTCGAGGGCATCGAGAGTGGCCGAACCACCGCGGGCGATATTGAAGCGCAGCGCCTTGATGCCGGCCTCGTCGAGGCGGCGGATCTGTTCATCGGTGGTCGCATCCGGCAGCTGTGTGACACCGACATAGCTGCCGCCGAGCCCCCGCAGCGCCTCGACGAGGTACCCCTGGTCGAAGCCCTGGAACGAGCCGGAGACGACGGCACCTCCGGCGACGTCGACTCCCACCTCGGGCAGGCTCTGCAGCCTCGCGCGATAGTCGGCGACCGTGAATGGGTCGGGCAGATAGCCGTTGTTCTCGATCAGCGGATGGGTCGGATCGATGATGTGCAGATGCGCGTCGAAGGCACGCTGAAGTTCGCTCATACCGTCAACCTACATCGCCTCCGCAACGCTCGTTCACGGCCTGGCGCGTCAGTCGAATCGTGCACACTGCGATAGACGCGCCACGCCCTGAACGACGGTCAGTCCGCCTTGAGGCCGACGGTCGGATCGGGCAGGTAGACCTCTCCGCCAGAGGCGAGGAATTCGCGGCTCTTCCGCTGCATTCCTGCCAGGGCCTCCTGAGCCTCGGCGCTGCCGTAGGTGTCGCGGATGTCCTGGGAGATGCGCATCGAGCAGAACTTCGGCCCGCACATGGAACAGAAGTGCGCGGTCTTCGCGGGTTCCGCGGGCAGCGTCTCGTCGTGGAACGCCTCGGCAGTCTCCGGATCGAGGCCGAGCGCGAACTGATCCCGCCAGCGGAACTCGAACCGAGCCTTCGACAGCGCATCATCGCGGGCCGTCGCGCCGGGGTGGCCTTTCGCGATATCCGCGGCATGCGCGGCGATCTTGTACGTGATCACCCCGGTCTTGACGTCGTCGCGGTCGGGTAGGCCGAGATGCTCCTTCGGGGTGACGTAGCAGAGCATCGCCGTGCCGTAGCGGGCGATCTCGGTCGCCCCGATCGCCGAGGTGATGTGGTCGTATCCGGGTGCGATATCCGTGACCAGCGGACCCAAGGTGTAGAACGGTGCGCCGTGGCAGAGCTCCTGCTGGCGTTCGACGTTCTCCCGTACGAGGTGGAGCGGAATGTGCCCGGGGCCTTCGACCATCACCTGGACATCGTGGGCCCACGCACGTTCGGTGAGTTCGGCCAGTGTGTCGAGTTCGGCGAACTGGGCGGCATCGTTGGCGTCGGCGATGGACCCCGGTCGCAGTCCGTCGCCGAGTGAGAACGCGACATCGTAGCGGGCGAAGATCTCACAGAGCTCGTCGAAGTGGGTGTAGAGGAAGTTCTCCTCGTGGTGGGCAAGGCACCAGCCGGCCATGATGGACCCGCCGCGGGAGACCATCCCGGTGACCCGGTCGGCCGTGAGCGGAACATAGCGCAGCAGCACACCGGCGTGGACGGTCATGTAGTCGACACCCTGCTCACACTGTTCGATGACCGTGTCGCGATAGATCTCCCAGGTCAGCGCGTTCGCATTACCGTCGACCTTCTCCAGCGCCTGATAGATCGGGACGGTGCCGATGGGGATGGGGGAGTTGCGGATGATCCATTCCCGAGTGGTGTGGATGTCATTGCCGGTCGACAGGTCCATGAGGGTGTCGGCACCCCACTTCGCGGCCCACCGCAGCTTCTGCACCTCCTCGGCGATGGAGCTGGTGACCGCGGAATTGCCGATGTTCGCGTTGATCTTGACGAGGAATGCCTTGCCGATGATCATCGGTTCGGATTCGGGGTGGTTGATGTTGTTCGGGATGATCGCCCGACCGGCGGCGAGTTCGGCACGCACGAGCTCGACATCGCACTGCTCGCGGAGTGCGACGAACCGCATCTCCGGGGTGATGATGCCCTGCCTTGCGTAGTGCATCTGGGTGACCGTGCGACCGGTCTTGGCCCGACGCGGAACCGGTCTGCGTCCCTTCCACTGCTGCGACGGGGCACCTCGGCGGACGGCGGCACGACCGTCATCGGCGATGCGGTGGCCGCGGGCTGCGTACGTTTCGGTGTCGAGGCGATCCTCGATCCACGGAAATCGCAGAGCTGGAAGTCCCTCTTCCGGAGTGCTGCCCGGTCCGACGGTGCGGTAGACGTCGACGGGATCGTTGGCCCGGCCGTTCGAGTCCTCGAGTTCGATGCGGGTCACGGGAACGCGGATGCCGTGCTCCGTGTCGTCGACCCACGCCGGCGAATGCGTCGGATACTGCTCGAGGGTGAATTCGTCGTGCGAATCTGCGTCAGACGAAGTCGTGGCAGGGGCGGGTGTTTCAGGGGTGAATGCAGTCATCTGCAGTCCTCACTTCCTACGCCGGTATCAACCGGATCAGGTTCTACGGTCTCGGACGATGCAGTCCGATCTCAGCCCGTGCAGCGGGCTCCCGTGGGGTCGTGCAATTCGTATCACGATCGTCGTGGTGAGGACAACCGCGGTGTCGGCGGATTCGAGGCCCGCCGGGGGTGCGAGGTCAGCTGCCTTGGAGGAACGCCTTCGCAGCGGCACCGAGAGCGAGCACATCGGAGACCGCGACCATCTCGCGGGCCGAGTGCATCGAGTACAGGGCCGGACCCACGTCGACGGTGGTCATTCCCAGTCGGGTCGCGGTCAGCGGTCCGATCGTCGACCCGCAGGGCATCGCATTGTTCGACACGAAATCCTGGTAGTCGACCCCAGCGGCCGTGCATGCCTGCGACCACACGGCCGTGCCGACCGCATCCGTGGCGTAGCGCTGCTGAGCGTTGAGCTTGAGCAGGGGACCGCCGCCGAGGCGGGGGCGGACATGCGGGTCATGTCGTTCCGGATAGTTCGGATGAGCAGCATGCCCGGCATCGGAGGAGACACACACCGAGGAGGCCATCGACGCGAGATAATCGCTGCGCGTCGACTGCGGCAGCAAGGAGGCGACGATGCGTTCGGTGACGTCGGCGAGGAACGGGCCGCATGCTCCCGAGCGCGAATTCGATCCGATCTCCTCGTGGTCGAAGGCCGCGAACAGGGGGATGCCGTCGAGGCCGTCGGCATCGAGCTGGGTGAGCGCGGTGACACCGGCGTGGACGGACAGCAGGTTGTCCAGCCTCGGCGAGGCGAAGAACTCCTCGGCCGCACCGAAGAGGGCCGGTTCCTGAGTGGGGATGGTGTAGACATCGTGGCCGACGACGGTCTCGGCATCGACTCCGGCGGACGCGGCGAGCAGTTCGATGATGTCCGCCTCGGCGAGGTCGGCCAGGCCGATGACGGGAGCGGTATGACGCTGCTTGTCCAGGGTCAGCCCCTCGTTGACCTGACGGTCGAGGTGGATCGCCAGCTGCGGGATGCGGGCGATCGGTCCGGTGCGGGCGAGCACGATGCGGCCGTCGGCGAGGCCGAGACGACCGGCGAAGGCGAGCTCACGATCGAGCCACGAATTCAGCAACGGCCCGCCGTAGACCTCCACCCCGACCTGACGGGTGCCCTCAGCGGTGTACTCGCCGCCGGGTTTGAGTTTGAACGCCGGGGAATCGGTGTGGGAACCGAACACACGGAACCGGTCAGCCGCCTCGGTGACGGTGGGATTCATCCACGCGATGAGCGCGCCGTCCCGGATGACGTAGTGCCCGGTCCCAGGTGTCAGCGCCCAGGGAACGGACTCGTCGAGGTGGGAGAATCCGGCTTCTTCCATGCGTTTCGCGGCGGTGGCCACCGCGTGATAGGAGCTGGGGGAGGCGCTGACGAAGTCGCCGAGGTCGGCCGCTGTCGTCGCGGCCCGATCCGGTCTCGGGAGTGATTCATTCATTTCCCCAGCCTATCGTTTGCGGTAGTTTGGAGGTGAAGAAGATCAGGTCTCAGACGCCGGGTTGCCACCGGGTCCGAGAATCAGGCGGGAGCAGCGATCCTGCTGCCGCACCAGCGACGGCAAGGAGTGTTCGACGTGAACCAGTTCGTGACGGAGTGGAACACCTGGCGCGACTCACGGAACTCGGCACTGGCGAAACCGTTCGGCTGGCTAAGCGTCGTCGGGCTGCACTGGCTCGAGGACGAATCGACCTGGACCGACGCCCCCGGCACCTTCACCGTCGACGACGGGTGGGTGACCGTGTCCCTGGACACCGGAATCAAGGCCGGTCCAGCGGCGGAGACGTTCGACCTGCTCAGCGCGGTCGGCGACGGCGGAGACGGTTCGGATTCGACTGGTTCCGGGGCTGGGACTGGGGGAGGTCCTGGGGCTGGGACTGGGGCGAACGGCGCGGGTGTGACCAACTCGGGGCCGACCCGGGCGACGAGCCCGGCCGTGCCCAGCGACACCTCGACCCTGCCGAGGGTCACGGACCAGGCCGACGCGGCGGCCGGTGCGGGCGCAGATTCTGCGGCTGGTGCGGATGGTTCTGCTGGTGCGGATGCCGGATCGGATGCCGGTTCACAAGCGACCGGCGGACACGCAGCCGTGCCCGCTCGACCTCAGGTCCGCGTCGAGGAGAACGGGTTCAGCGCGAAACTTCCGACCGGCGGATCGCTCAACTGGTTCACCGTCGGCAACGTCCTCTACGAACTCATCGACCGGGCCGGCCGCCTCGGTGTGCGTGTGCGCAATTCGAAGTCCCCGCTGTTGGGCAAGTTCTTCGAGGTTCCGGTCTTCGACCCGGACCCGGACTTCGTCTTCCTCGCCCGATTCACCCGGTTCGACCCGTTCAAGACCTACCCGATCGAAACCGCTCAAGAGGATCTGCAGCTGCAGACGCAGGCGGCGGGAATCGTCACGTTCGACACTCAGCACGGTGAGGTGAACCTGCTCGCCACCGGGTGTCCGAAGACCGGGCTCCAGCTGGACTTCCACGATTCGACGAACGGGAGCACCACCTCGGCGTGGCGGACCATCGATCTCGGAGTGCCGAATCAGGACGGGTCGCTCGTCGTCGATTTCAACCGTGCGGTGAACTACCCGTTCGCGTTCACCTCGTTCGCCACCTGCCCGGCCCCGATCGAGGGAAACGTCGTTCCCTTCGACGTCACCGCAGGTGAGCGGCGTCCCCCGTTCTTCTACTCGGAGGCCGGGATCAACGTGCCGTTCCTCTTCTACGTGTGGTGGGACGAAAACAGCGCCGAGGTGACCCGCCCCTGGTACTCACGATTCGGCCTCGACATCACCATCCTCAACCCCAACCACGACGACGGGCGGATCTCGCTGGTCGGCTTCGACGGGGTCGCCATGTCCGGTGGGGATCTGTCCCCGCTGGGGCGCAAGGCCCGGTCGCGGCTCATCGATGTCGCCACCGAAGCGCTGACCTCACGGATTCCGGTCATCGGCATCGGCGCATACTCGGCGTTCGTCATCCAGGCCCAGCGCGAGCTGCGGTCGCAGCAGGGGTATGTCGATGGCATCGAGACCGAATACTCGGCCCCCGAGGACCGGCTGCTCATCGTGATGAACAACGAACTCGACCCGAAGCAGGCCGGTTTCGACATCGTCCACACCGACGCCAGCGGGCTGCTCTACGTGGAGATGCCCTTCGACATTCCGCTCGAATCCGATCGCACCGAGGTCGAGGACTTCCAGGCTGCGATGGAATCCGGTGCCTCGATCTCGAGCTGGCAGGAATTCGACTACCGCATGGTCGCCCTCATCCGCCACCACCGCTGAGTCACTCCACTCGGATCCCCGGGCTCCCAGCGCCCGTTTCCTCCCCGAACTACCCGACGGCGGCCCAGCAACCTCGCGCGAGGTTGCTGGGCCGCCGTCAGGTAGTAATTACCAGATGGTGACTCGGGAGTCGGGGGCTAAGTACATGCCGTCGGACTCGGTCACGCCGTAGGTGTCGTGGAAGGCGGTCATGTTCTTCACGACCTGGTTGCAGCGGAACTCCTCCGGCGAATGCGGGTCGATCGACAGCCTGCGCACACGCTCCTCGGTGCGCATCTTCGACCGCCACGCCTTCGCCCACGCGGAGAAGAACGCCTTCGCCTGCTCGGGGCTCGGCGCCACCGGCACACCCGAGGTACCCGCCCGTTCGCCGAGTTCGAGCTCGAGCGCCTTCCAGCCGATCGACAGGCCGCCCAGGTCACCGATGTTCTCACCGACCGTCAGCGCTCCGTTGACATGCTGGTTGGCCTCGAGACCGGCCGGAACCAGCTCCTCATACTGGGCGATCAGCGCATTCGTGCGCTCCTCGAAGCGCTCACGATCAGCAGACGTCCACCAATCGACGAGGTTGCCGTCGCCGTCATAGCGCGAACCCTGATCGTCGAAGCCGTGCCCGATCTCGTGGCCGATGACCGCGCCGATGGCTCCGAAGTTCGCCGCCACATCACCGGAGGCGTCGAAGAACGGCGGCTGGAGGATCGCGGCCGGGAAGACGATCTCGTTCATCACCGGGTGGTAGTAGGCGTTGACCGTCTGCGGGGTCATCAGCCATTCGGTGCGGTCGATGGGTCCGCCGATCCGTTTGACCTGCCGCACATGCTCGGCCTGCGAGCAGCGACGCACATTGCCCACCAGGTCGGCGGCGTCGATCACGGCCGGGTACTCCCGCCACACCTCCGGATAGCCGACCTTCGGAGTGAACTTCGCGAGCTTGACCAGGGCGCGTTCCTTCGTCTCCTCGCTCATCCAGTCGAGTTCGCGGATCGACTTGTCATAGGCCTTGATGAGCATGCCCACGAGGTGATCGATCGCGTCCTTCGACGACGGCGGGAACTCGGCGGCGACATAGAGTTTGCCCACGGCCTCCCCGAGGTAGCCCTCGACGAGGCTGACCCCGCGCTTCCAGCGCTCCCGCAGGGCCGGGGTGCCCGACAGTGTCCGGGAGTTGAAGTCGAAGTTCTCCTCGACGAACTCATCGGAGAGCAGCGAGGCGGTGTCGGAGACGACGACGAAGCGCAGCCAGGTCTTGATGGTCTCGATATCGGTCTCCGCCCACACCTTCGCCATGCCCGTGACGAACGAGGGCTGGGAGACGACGAGGTACTTGAGATCGGCCGCCTCGGCGGTGAGGATCCCCAGGTAGGAGTCGAAGTCGAACTCGGGGCCGAGGTCGCGCAGCTGAGAGATCGAATACTTGTTATACGTCTTCTCCGCATCGCGGCAGGCCACCCGGTCCCAGTGGTGTCGGGCGAGTTCGGTCTCGAACGCCATCACCTTGGCGGCCACCTCGGCATCAGTGATCCCGGACTTCTCCCCGAGACCGGCCAGGGCCGCGATCTTCTGCACATGCGCGAGGAACTTCGCGCGCACCTCGGCGTGGTCGTCGTTGAAGTAGTAGTCCTCATCGGGCAGGGAGATCCCGGCCTGGACGAGGTAGAGGGCGTAGACGTCGGAGTCCTTCGCATCGGCGGTGACGTACCCGCCGAGCACTCCGCCGATGCCTTCGGTCTCGAGTCGGGCGAGCGTTGCGGCGAGCTCGGACTTGTCCTCGGCGGCGTCGATGGCGGCGAACGTCGAGGCCAGCGGGGCGACGCCGAGGGCGTTGATGCGCTCGACGTCCATGAACGAGGTGAACAGGTCGGCGACCTTCTGCCCCTCGGACCCGGGCTCCTGCGCAGTGTCCGACACGGAGGTGATGATGTCGCGGACCTTCGTCTCGGCGGTGTCGAAGAGCTCACGCATGGCTCCGTCGCCGGCCCGGTCGTCGGGGATCGTGAACGAGTCGATCCACTCGCCGTTGATGTGCTGGTACAGGTCGTCGGCGGGCCTGATCGAGGTCTGTGAGGTTTCAGAAGTCATGGCCCCACAGTATCGTGATCAGTGCCCCGTACGCCCCGCCCGAGGAGGACCGCATGAGTCTGGCATCCGTCGTTTTCGTGTGCACCGGCAACATCTGCCGGTCCGTCACCGCCGAACGTGTGCTCGTGCATCACTTGGCCGAGACCGGCGCCGAGGCGGTCGTCGACTCCGCCGGGATCAGCGACGAGGAGGCCGGCAACCCCATCGACCCTCGTCAGGCTCGTGTGCTCGCCGCCGCCGGCTACCGCACCGACGATCACATCGCCCGGCAGATCACGGCCGAATGGTTGGCGCAGCGCGATCTGGCGGTCGCGATGACCGCCCGCCACTACCGTGCGCTGCAGCGGATGATCTCAGGTCTTCCCGCCGAGGCGGCCCCGGAGCTGCGGATGCTGCGCGAATTCGATCCGCGGGTGGCCGTCTCGGCCCGAGGCGCGGGAGCCGATGGGACCGCGGTGGCCGCAGGGGAGGTCAGCGCCGCCTCGGCGGGGGACGACGACATCCCCGCCCCCGATGTCGAGGATCCCTGGTACGGGGAATTCAAGCATTTCGAAGAAACTCTTGAGACAATTGAAGTATCCGTGCCGGGAATCACGGATCGTCTGCGCACGCTGGCCGCGAAATCTCAGTGATACTGGTAAGCACAAGCTCGCTGACACGATCGAAATCGCAGGTACGCCTCGAAGGAGAAACTCTCATGACTCGTCTCATGACACGACAGAACTGGTCCGCTCTCAGGCTGGGCTTCGCCGCCCTGCTGGTGGCCGCGATGAGCGTGTTCGCTTTCGCTCCAGCCGCCAGTGCGCATGATCAGCTGGTGTCGTCGAACCCCGAGGACGGTGCCGAGCTCGACCAGCAGCCCAAATGGCTCGAGATGACCTTCTCCGGCGACATCCAGGAAGTCGGCTCCGAGGTCAAGGTCGTCGTCGACGGCAAAGACGTCTCCGCAGGTGAGCTGACCGTTGAGGGCAAGAAGCTCAGCGTCGCTCTGCCCGACGATCTCAAGCCCGGCGATTACACGGTCACCTGGCGCGTGGTGTCGCAGGACGGCCACCCGATCTCCGGCGACTACTCGTTCGTTATCAAGGATTCCGAAGGGGCCGGCGGTGAGGTCAAGGAGTCGTCCGGAGAGTCGACGAAGGCCGGGCTCGGCGGCGGAGTCGTCGACGAACCGGGCAAGGACACCGAGGATCGCGGCGAGATCGGCGAATCCACCGGCGGCGACTCCGGAATGTCGATGCCGATGATCGTGCTGCTGTCCGTGGGCGGCCTGGCCATCATCGTCATCGTCGTCCTGCTCATGCGCCGCAAGTCCCAGGGACTGCCCGGAACCAAGGACAACTGAGTCAGCAGTCCGGTGACCGACGCAGCACGTCTGTCACGAGGCCCCGAACGCGAAGAGCGTTCGGGGCCTCGGTCGTACCTGCGAGGCGGGCGAGCCTGGCTGCGGAACATAAGTCCCTAGAGATTTTCGTTTATTGCGAATATCATTGACACATGACGGCCTCCGACGAGAAGACCACGTTTCCCGCGAAGCATTCGGAGTATGCCCGAATGCGGGAGATGCTTCGATCGAATTCATCTCTGACTCTCGGGGCCGGAGGAGCGGACTTCGTGGCCGTCCCTGACGAAGTCGCCGAGATATTGGACAGTGTGCTTTCAGTGCTTGAGAACGGTGACGCTGTCGCCGTATCGCATCGGAGTCAGTCCCTGACCACCCAACAGGCGGCCGAGACTCTGGCAATCTCACGGCCGACGTTGATCAAGTATCTGGAACAAGGCGAGATTCCGTATGAGATGCGAGGGCGGCACCGGAGAGTGCTGCTTCGGGATGTCCTCGAGTTTCAAAGCAGGAACCGTATTCGCCGGCGAGAGCGCCTCGACGCGATGGAGGACGATGTGGACGACTATCGACCGGTTCGAGACGCGGGATTCTCGGAGACGCGGTGACCGCAGTCAAGGTGTTGATTGACGCCTGCGTGCTGATTCCGATCAACTTATGTGACGTCTTTCTGCGCCTGGCTGAGGCTGACCACTGGCGGGTCTTGGCCGAAGTCAGGCATTCGATGCCGAGCGAAATCTTCCGCACCGGTGAGTGAGTAGCTCTCTTGTGGAGTGAGCCAGGAGTGTACGCCGTCAGGGCGTGAAGCGCAGGAGGCGGTCGTCGTCCGGGCCGGGCTCTCCGCGGCCGTCGGTGTTGTTCGTCAGTACGAGCAGCGACCCGTCGGGTGCCTCGACCACATCGCGCAGTCGCCCGTAATCACCGGTCCACAGTTGCGACGATGACGCCAGGTCATCAAGCGGCACCCGGTGCAGCCGCTGCCCGCGGAGTCCGGCGATGAGGATGCTGTCCTCGGTGACGGCCAGTCCGGACGGGCTCGCTTGGTCGGGTGACCACTGCTGCACCGGATCGATGAAATCGCCGGCACCGCCGCCCGAGTCACCGCCGCCCGAGCCGTCACCTGCACCGTCATCCTCGGCGATGCCTTCGACCTCGGGCCAGCCGTAGTTGCCGCCGGCTTCGATGACGTTGAGCTCATCCCACGTGTCCTGCCCGAATTCCGAGGCATACATCGTGCCCTCGTCGTCCCACCCGATGCCCTGCGGGTTCCTATGTCCCATGCTGAAGACGAGCGAATCGCCGAACGGATTGTCGTCGGGTGCCTCGCCATCGGGTGTCATGCGCAGAATCTTTCCCGACAGCGCCTGCTCATCCTGGGCACTGTCGCGATCGCCCGTATCGCCGAGCGTGGCATAGAGCATCCCGTCGGGGCCGAATGCCAACCGCCCGCCGTTGTGGAAGTTCGCCGTCGGCAGTCCGTCGAGGATCGTCTCCTCCTCACCCAGGGACAGGTCCCCGGCCTCGCCGAGGAGGTCGAACCTGACGATCCGATTCTCTGTCCCAGCGGCGAAGAAGGCATAGAGTCGGTCATCGTCGACGGCGAGACCGTGGAGGCCGGCCTCACCCGAGGCCGAGGCATCATCGATCCGGCCGACCTCACGAACGTCTCCACCTGCGGAGACTTCGAGGATACGACCCGAATCGCGTTCGCTGACCAGCATGGTCTGCCCGACGAAGGCGATCGACCACGGGGATTCGAGCCCGGTGGCAACAACCTCAGGAGAGTCCGCACCCGCCGTGGACCCGGCGTCGGCTGATCCGGACCCAGCGCTCGCCGAGGCGGCCCCCGACTCCGACCCGCCCCGACCGTTAGTCTCGTCGGAGTCCGAATCCGAGGAACAGGCGCTGAGGACGACGGCCAGGGACAGTGTGGCACCGGTGAGAAGCCGCCCGGTTCGGCGCTGTGGTGAGGTGGTCATGCTCTCTCCTTCATCGCGGAGTCCGGTTGCACAAGACTATCCGTCGGCAGCCCTCGAATTGAACCGTCTGCCGCCGACTGTGACCGTCTGCCCAGGAACAGACCAGGAATAGAACCGTCTGCCCGGACTGTTGCCACAGGTGAATGAAGTCGTGTGATCGCGCTCTGCGGTCGCACTGCATACCCACCGAAGGAGCCCCCGCCTTGTCCGTTCCATTGAACATCCTCGATCTCGTCTCCATCCGGGAAGGATCGAACGCCCGCGACGCCATCGCCGAATCGATGACGAACGCGCAGCTCGCCGACGAATTGGGATATCAGCGCCTGTGGTTCGCCGAGCACCACAACACGATGGGCCTGGCCGCCAGCGCCACGGCCCTGCTCATCTCGCAGGCCGCCTCGGTGACGGAGACGATCCGGGTCGGCTCTGGTGGTGTCATGCTGCCCAACCATGCCCCGCTCATGGTCGCCGAACAGTATGGAACGCTCGCGAACATCCACGGTGAGCGCATCGACTTGGGCCTCGGCCGTGCCCCCGGCACGGATGGGATGACCGCGCAGGCGCTCGCCCGGTCCTCGGCCGAACCGCAGGACTTCGCGCAGAACATCTATGACATGCAGGGCTGGTTCTCCGAGACCGGTCAGGCGCACACCATGCCGATCAAGTCGGCGGTCTCGGCGGGGATGAACGTGCCCATCTGGGTGCTCGGATCGACGATGAACGGCGCCTCGATCGCCGGTCAGCTGGGTCTGCCGTTCTCCCTGGCCTCGCACTTCGCGCCCGACCAGATCGACATCGCGATCAAGACCTACCGCGATTCGTTCACCACCGATGCCCCGACCGCGCAGATCGACCAGCCCTATGTCATGGCCGGGATCAACGTCATGGTCGCCGACACCGACGCCGAGGCGGCCCGCCAGTTCACCTCGGTCCAGCAGATGTTCAACGACATGCGCACCGGCCGCCGCCGCAATCTGCAGCCCCCGGTCGACCCGACCGAGATCGATGCGCAGGGCGGAACCAGCCCGATGCTGTCCATCAGCGCCGTCGGCTCACCGGATACCGCGACTGTGCAGATGGCCGAATTCGTCGAACGCACCGGCGCCGACGAACTCATCACCGTCACCTACGCGTTTGACCCCGAGGTGCAGCGCCGGTCGCTCACGCTGCTCGCCGACGCCTGGTTCTGAGGCTCGGAGCCGTGTCCGCGTGGCGGCGCGCTGAGCTGGGAACTGCCTACTCCAGCACCCGGACATAGTTGGAGAGTCCGGGCTCGGTGTCGGTGAGCGTGTGGGCGGTGGACAGGATCGTCGACTCCATCGCCGAGGCGGCCCTCGTCGCTCGCACGTCCGCGCGCGTGGCGAGGCTGACCGTGCGCGGCAGCCGCGGGTCGACCAGTGGGACTGAATCGAGCAGGGGCCGGTCGACGAGGACCATCGCGGGGACGATCGCGACCCCGAGACCGCGTTCGACGAACCGCAGCGCCGCATCCATCTCCACGCCCTCGACGACGACCCGGGGGCTCAGCCCGGCTGAGTCGAACGCTGAGGAGGTCGCCTCCCTGAGGTCGTAGCCGTGATGGAACAGGACCTGGGGGCGGTCGGCCACCTCGGCGAGGGTGATCCGATCGGTCTGCGCGCGGCCCGAGGTGAGCAGATCGGAACCGGCGGCGGCGATGACGACGAGATCCTCGGCGAGGATCCCGCGCAGGCTGAGCCTGGGCATCTGCGGGGCGAGGTCGAAGGTGCGAGTGATGAGCGCGAGGTCGAGCTCGCCGCCGGCCAGGGCCTCGATGAGCTCACGGGACCCCTTCTCCACGAGCTCGAGTTCGACGCCGGGATGGGCGGTGTGGAACCGACTGATCGCCTCGGCCACGAGGCTCACGCACAGGGTCGGGGTCGCGCCCAGCCGGACGCGACCGCGCCGCAGACCGGCGAGCTCATCCATGTCACGGCGGACCGCCTCGGCGTCGGCGAGCATGCGTTTCGCCGTCGGCAGCAGGGTCGCTCCGGCATCCGTGAGCGTGATGTGACCATGCGCGCGGTGGAAGAGCTCGGCCCCGAGCTCCTTCTCCAGCGTCGAGATCTGCCTCGACAGTGACGGTTGGGCCAGGTGAAGCGTTGCGGCGGCTTTCGTGAAATGGCCGGTGGCGGCCACCTCGGCGAAACTCCGCAGCTGTTCGAGGTTCATGAGCGCTCTCTCTGCAGGTCAGACATGCAGATAGCATATCTCTATCGAGTTGACTCGAACAATGCATTGGACGTATGGAGTGGGCGGTTCCATAGTGGAATTCATGAACACCACACAGGGCGGATCCCGCCGAAAAGAACACTCCATCTCCACCTCGGTGCTGGTCATCGGAACCGGCGGATCGGGTCTGCGGGCCGCGATCGAGGTCGCCGAATCAGGCGCCGACGTCCTCGCGGTCGGCAAACGTCCGAAAGAGGACGCGCACACCTCCCTGGCCGCCGGCGGCATCAACGCAGCCCTGGCGACGATGGACCCGGACGACACGTGGGCCCAGCATGCGGCCGACACGATCAAGGAATCCTATGACCTCGCCAACCCCCGCACCGTCGAAATCGTCACCCAGGGAGCAGCCGAAGGCATCGCTGACCTGGAGCGATATGGAATGGACTTTCAGAAGGAGGACGACGGTCGGATCTCTCAGCGCTTCTTCGGCGCCCACACCTGGCGTCGCACCGCTTTCGCCGGCGACTACACGGGGCTGGAAATCCAGCGCACCCTCATTCGTCGCGCCGAAGCCTTAGAGATTCCGATCCTCGATCGCGTCTACATCACGAAGCTGCTGGTGGCCGACGGCCGCATCTTCGGCGCCTATGGCTTCGACGTCATCGACGGCACCGGCTACCGGATCTACGCCGACGCCGTCATCCTCGCCGCCGGCGGACACAACCGGATCTGGCGGCGGACCTCCTCGCGCCGGGACGAGAACACCGGCGACTCCTTCCGCCTGGCCGCCGAAGCCGGGGCTCGGCTGCGCGATGCCGAACTCGTCCAGTTCCACCCGTCTGGCATCCTCGAACCCGAGAACGCGGCAGGTACGTTGGTCTCCGAGGCGGCCCGCGGCGAGGGCGGGATCCTGCGCAATGGCTTGGGGGAGCGGTTCATGGAACGCTACGACCCGCAGCGGATGGAGCTGTCCACCCGTGACCGGGTGGCGCTGGCCGCCTACACGGAGATCGCCGAGGGCCGCGGCACCGAGAACGGGGGAGTGTGGCTTGATGTCTCCCACCTGCCGCGCGAGACGATCATGAGCCGGCTGCCCCGGGTGTTCCAGACACTCATGGAGACGCAGATGCTCGACATCACGGCCTCGCCGATAGAGATCGCCCCGACCGCGCACTATTCGATGGGCGGAGTGTGGGTCGACCCTGTCGATCACAGCACCGACGTCGAGGGACTGTGGGCCATCGGCGAGGCCTCGTCGGGTCTGCACGGGGCGAATCGGTTGGGCGGGAACTCGCTCATCGAGCTCCTCGTCTTCGGCCGCATCGTCGGACGGTCCGCCGTTGCGTACTCCGATTCGCTGGAGGCGCAGGTGCGGTCGCATGCCGCGGTGACCGAGGCCAGAGCCGAGATCTCCGATCTGCTGGCATCCGAGGGCACGGAGAACGTGCGTGCCCTGCAGCGCGAGGTCCGCAACCTCATGACCGAACACGCCGGAGTCGTCCGTGACGAGGCCGGACTCTTGGCTGGACTGGAGAAGCTCGCCGGCATCGAGGCGCGGATGGGGTCTGTGGGTATTCATCCCGACATTGCCGGTTTCGCCGACCTCTCCCATGCCTTCGACCTGCGGTCGTCGGTGCTCGCGGCCCGGGCGACGCTCGAATGCGCCCTGGAGAGGAGGGAGACCCGCGGCTGCCACAACCGCAGCGACTACCCCGAGATCGATCCGGAGCTCACGGTCAATCTCGTCTGGTCGCCGTCGGCCGGAGTCGTCCGCGAGTCGATCCCAGCGGTCTCAGCAGACGTCGCAGCCCTCATGCACTCCGACGAAATCAGCCAAGAAGGCAAACTCGTCGAATAATTACTACCCGACGGCGGCGCAGCAACCTCGCGCGAGGTTGCTGCGCCGCCGTCAGGTAGTTCCGGGGAGGGGTGAGGTTCAGCGATCAGTTGATGCTCCTGTGCCCGTTGGGCCGAGTCGTTGGCGGTGCCTTTCCGTGTGCCGTATGCTGACAGGTCAGTCGATGCACCGACGACACCGACCTGCAAGTGAGCCACACGAGCGAAAGGTGAAGACATGACTGACAGCGACAAATCTCAAGACCGGAGCCCGGTGCCCGATCAGGCGGAGGCCAACGCCTTCTTCCCGAGCCCGTACTCGCTCTCCCAGTACACGTCGAGCAGGACCGACTTCGACGGCCTCGTCACCGAGGAGACATACACTGGCGGGAAGTGGAAGATCCTCACGATCGCCACCGACGAGCGGTACATGCTCATGAGGAATGGCATGTTCTTCTCCACCGGCAACCATCCCGTCGAGACGCTGTTGCCACTCCACCACATGGCTGAGGCCGGCTACGAGATCGATGTGGCCACCGTCAGCGGCGGGCCCGGAAAATTCGAATGGTGGGCCTACCCCGGGCAGGACGAGGCCATCGCCTCCGCGTGGTCGAGCACCGAGACGAAATTCAAGGCTCCGCTGAGGCTCTCCGACGTCATCGCGAACGGCCTCGACGACTACGCCGCGATCTTCATCCCGGGCGGTCACGGTGCCATGAACGTCATCCCCTTCGACCGGGACGTGCAGGCTGCCCTGGACTTCTTCCTAGACAACGACAGGCTCATCATCACTCTCTGTCATGGTCCGGCGGCATTGTTGGCCGCGGGTCTCGGTCGCTCCACGAATCCCTTTGCCGACTATCGTGTCACTGCGTTCCCGGACGCACTCGACTTCGGCGCGAACATCGACATCGGCTATCTACCTGGCGAGATGCCGTGGGCTCTCGGCGAGACGTTGAAGAAGGACGGCATCGAGATCATCAACGATGAGATGACCGGTGCCACCACACGCGACCGCAACCTCCTGACCGGGGACAGTCCGCTTGCGGCGCATCAGCTCGGAAAAGAGTCTGTGATCGCGCTCCTGGAGAGTTTCGGCAGCTGAGACCTTCGCCGTTCAGCGTTCTGCCAGACGACCGTAACGTCACTGAATGCGCACTGCTGTGGGCGCATTCAGCGACGTCACGGTGATTCAGAGACGCGGCCGACGGCGGTTCAGCAAACTGGCGCAAGATTGCTGAACCGCCGTCGGCTAGTTGTGGGAGGGGCGCGGGTTCAGCGTTCTGTCAGCCGGGGTCAGGATAATCGTGACCAGCCGCCCACTTGATCACTTTCGGAAGGACCATGGACGACTATCGAAGTCCCGGCTGGGACATCACCTTCAGCACCTCAGAACAATTCAATAGCGCGCGGGCAGACGCTTTGCGAGCACAGAGCGCGCGGGCAGGTGGTCGCCGTTGACCTGGCTGCTTTCACTTCTCGTCGGCCTCCTCGTCGTCCTCCTCATCACGGTGGCCACTGGCTACTTCGTGGCGCAGGAATTCGCCTATATGGCCGTCGACCGCTCCCGCCTCGCCGCTCGTTCGGCCTCCGGTGATCGCGCCGCGGACCGAGCCCTGTCCATCACCCGCCGCACCTCCTTCATGCTCTCCGGCGCGCAGCTGGGCATCACCGTCACCGGTCTGCTCGTCGGCTACGTCGCCGAACCGCTCATCGGCACAGCCGTCGGCGAGGCCCTGGGAGGCACCCCGATCCCTGCCGGCACAGGCATCCTCATCGGCACTGTCCTCGCCCTGCTCGTCTCGACGCTCATCCAGATGCTCTTCGGCGAACTGTTCCCGAAGAACCTGGCCATCGCCCGCCCCGAGGCGCTCGCCACCTGGCTCGCGCGCTCGACCTCGATCTATCTGACCCTGTTCGGCTGGCTCATCACGATCTTCGACAAAGCCTCGAATGCCCTGCTGCGCGTCCTCGGCATCGAACCGGTCCACGACGTCGATCATTCGGCCACCCGCCGCGACCTCAAGCACATCGTCGCCGAATCCCGGGAGGGCGGCGAGATCGTCGACGACGATTCGCTCATGCTCGACCGCATCCTCGACTTCCCGGCCCAGACGGTCGCCCACGCCACGGTGCGGCGCTCACGCGTCGACGTCATCGACATCGACACGCCCCTGGACGAGGTGCGCGAACTGATGAGCCGAGGCCACTCCCGCTACCCCGTGCTCGACGCCGACGATCAGGTGATCGGTACGATCGACCTCCTCGACGTCCTCGCCGAGGCGGGGCCGGGCACCCGCGAAAACGTCGCCGAGGAGGCACCGGGCTCCACGGGCACCTCCACCGCGACCGGGGTTCGCTCCCTCCTGCGCGACCCGGTCTTCGTGCCGGAATCCCTCCCACTGCCGGACGCGGTGGCCACGCTGTTCGAACGCGGAGAGCAGATGGCCTGCGTCGTCGACGAATACGGCGGCTTCGCCGGAATCCTGACGATGGAGGACCTCGGCGAGGAACTCGTCGGTGACATCGCCGACGAACACGACCACACCGTCGACGAACTCGTCGAGACCGGAGACGGCACCTGGCAGGCCCCCGGGACCATCCCTCTCGACGAGGCAGCCCGCGTCCTTCAACGCGAACTGCCGGCCACCTCGGCGCAGACCTTGTCGGGACTCGTCATCGAACATCTCCGCGGATTCCCCGAGGTGGGCGACCGGGTCGCGATCGAACTGCCGATCGATCCCGCCGACCTCAGCGAACACGACACCCCGGAGACCGAGCGCCTCGTCATCGACGTCGTCGAAGTGGCCACGCATGTGCCCGCGCGGCTGCGGGTCGGAATCGAGGTGGAACGATGAGCAATTTCTGGGTCATCACCGCGATCACGATCGCCATCATCGGGCTGAGCGCGTTCTTCGTCGCCGTCGAATTCGCGCTCATCGCCGCCAAACGCCACCGCCTCGAAGACGCCGCCGTCGATAGCCGCTCAGCGAGGGCTGCCCTGCGCAGCTCGACCGAGCTGTCGGTGCTTTTGGCCGGATCGCAGCTGGGCATCACGGCGTGTACTTTGGCGCTCGGGGCGATCACGAAACCGGCCGTCCACCACTGGATCACCCCGGTCGCCGAAGCGCTCGGCCTGCCGCTGTGGATCGCCGACATCATCGGCTTCGTCCTCGCCCTCATCGTCGTCACCTTCCTCCACCTCGTCGTCGGTGAGATGGCGCCGAAGTCGTGGGCGGTGGCGCATCCGGAACGCTCGGCGATCATGCTGGCGCTGCCGATGCGAGCGTTCATGTTCCTCACCCGCCCGCTGCTGCATGTGCTCAACAACGCTGCGAACGCGTGCCTGCGCCTCGCGCGGGTCGAACCTGTCGACGAGGTCGATCAGGCGCATACGCCGGAGGACCTGAGGCAGCTGCTTCAGCATTCGGCGCAGGCGGGAACCTTGGAGAAAGAGTCCTCGGAGGCTCTGCTCGGCGCCCTCGACCTCACCCGGCTCAGCCTCGACGAGCTCGTGGCCGGTCGCCCGGAGCCGACAGCCGTCGGTCCGGCAGCGACTGCGGGTGAGGTGCGCGAGGCGTCGCGCCGTGACCGACACCGTCGCATCCTCGTCCGCGCCGAGGCTGATGGTCGGCTGAGTCATGTGGTGCATGTCCGGGATGTGCTCGGACTCGCCGAGGATGCTCCCGCCACCGAGGCGGCCCGTCCCGTCACCGTCGTGGACGGATCGATGACCGTGGTGCGGGCGTTCGCGACGATGCGCGACGTGGGCACGCAGCTGGCCTTGGTGGAGAGGGCCGACGGCGGCCACGCGGTCGTCACCGTCACCGACGTGCTCACCCACCTGCTCACCACCGTTCAAGAGCCCTCCCCAACCTGACCACACCCTAATTACTACCCCACGGCGGCCCAGCAACCTCGCGCCAGGTTGCTGGGCCGCCGTCGGGTAGTTCGAAAAGTTAGATGCATGCATCAATGTATGCATCTGATACCGTGGGCCCGTGAATGATTTGCTGACACTGCCCTGGCAGCGCATCGACGACTCCGCTCCGATCGCCGTTCGGATGGCCGCGGCGACCGCCCGGGAGATCATCGAAGGCCGACACGAACCCGGCGACCTCCTCATCGAGTCCGACCTCGCCGCCGCGCACAACGCCAGTCGCACTCCCGCCCGGGAGGCGATGCTCCAGCTCGAACGCTGGCGCCTCGTCCGCCTCGTCCCCAAGAAGGGCGCGCTCGTGACCACCGTGACGGGCAAGGAGCGCCGCGACCTGCTCGCCGTGCGCTCGATGTTCGAGATCGACGCCGTCGAGACACTGTCCGACAGCGGCGACCTCACCGCTCTGGCCGCCGATCTGCGCACCCTGCTCGGCGAGCAGAGGAAGGCCCTTGACGCGGGCGATCCGCTCGGCTTCGCCAGCGCCGACTACGCCTTCCACGCCCGCCTCATCCGCAGCGGCGACAACGCCATCGTCACCGAGATGCTCACCACCATGGGCCCGCGCCTGGCCCGCCTGACCTTCCAGGTCGCCATCGACGCGCCGCACACCCTCGACACGCTCCTGACCGAGCACGAAACTCTCACCGACCGCGCCGAGTCGGGCGACGCAGAAGGCTTCGCCCGACTCGTCCGCGCCCACATCGAAGGCTCCCACTTCCCGCAGTCCCGCTGAGGAGGACCATGACCGCTTACCCCTCGACCTTCACGAACGACACCGCCGCCGAGGCAGTCCCCACAGGGGACCGGAATAGCCACGCCGAGGCGGCCCCCGCCACGGACATCGAAACGACGGTTCCTAACCCTGCCCGGTCCCACCTCGGCCAGGTGGCTCCCGATCGTGGGCCGCAGCGGCCACGACGACCACGGGCGTGGCTGCGGGTGGCCCCGGCGATGTTCCTGCTCGCGTGGGGCGGCAATCATTTCACCCCGCTCGTGCACATGTATGAGGAGGACGGCGGCTACGCCATCTGGCAGGCGAACCTGCTGCTGGGCATGTACGTGGGCGGACTCATTCCGGGACTGTTGGTCGCCTCGGCGCTGTCGGATCGGCATGGACGCAAACCGGTCCTCATCGCCGGATCGCTCGCCGCGATCGCCGGCAGCCTCGGCCTCGGGGTCGGTTTCGATCTGTTCTGGCTGCTCTGCCTGGGCAGGGTGCTCGCGGGGATCGGCGTCGGGGTGGCGATGTCGGTGGGCACGAGCTGGATCAAGGAGCTCTCGGCCCCGCCGTTCGATCACCGGGCCGGAATCACCGCCGGCGCCCGGCGTCCTTCGCTGACGCTGACTTTGGGGTTTGCCATGGGCGCGGCGGTCACCGGGTGCCTGGCCCAATGGGGGCCGGTGCCCGAAGTCGTGCCCTACGCGGTGCACGGAGTGCTCAACCTCGCCGCACTGATCCTGGTGATCTTCGCGCCGGAATCGATGCCTCGCGACCAACGGGCAGCAGGCCATTGGTGGCACGGTCTGCGCGTTCCGCTCATCGCGCATCGGACGTTCCTGCGACTGATCGTGCCGGCCGCGCCCTGGGTGTTCGGTGCCGCCGGCGTCGCCTATGCCGTGATGCCGGCGATCGTGCAGGCAGAGCTGGGGGAGTGGACGACGATGTACGCCACGGTGCTCACCGTCGTCACGCTCGGAGCCGGTGCGCTGGTGCAGAACATCGTGCCGTGGATCAACCGACTGACCGGCGGGCGGGCGCTCGTCGTCGGACTCGGGCTGATGACCGTGGGTATGGGGCTCGGGGCGGTGGCCGCACTTCTGGCGGACCCGATCCTCGCGTTCATCGTGGCGATCGTGCTCGGTGTCGCCTACGGAATCTGTGTGGTCTCGGGGCTCATCATCGTCCAGGCCATCGCCACACCGCAGGAGCTCGCCGGCATCACCGGGGTCTACTATTCGCTGGCGTACTCCGGGTTTCTGCTGCCCACGGTGCTCGCCGCCCTGCTGCTCGTGCTGTCGTACACGGTGTCCTTGGCGGCCGTGGCGGTCATCTGCCTGGCCTGCCTCTCAGCAGTCGCCCTATCCACAAAACACCCCTAATTGCTACCCGACGGCGGCCCAGCAACCTGGCGCCAGGTTGCTGGGCCGCCGTCGGGTAGCAATAGGAGAGGTCGCGGGGTTCGCGGCCTGCGGCCTACCATGAGAACAACCGTCGCCTACCGATAGGGATCGACCACATGCCCGGCAAGTCACGTCACCAGTTCCCGGCCGTCAACGCGTTCATCGACATCATGGGGCCGCGTCACGTCCTCACCTCCGCGCGGGCGACCGCACCGTACGCCAAAGGCAACCGCTTCGGCGGCGGGAATGTGCTGGCCGTGCTGCGCCCGGGCAGCCTCGTCGACATGTGGCGGGCCCTGCAGGTCTGCGTCGACAACGACCTCATCGTCATCCCACAGTCGGCCAACACCGGACTGACCGGCGGCTCCGGGCCCGGCGCGCAGGACTACGACCGTCCGATCGTCATCATCTCGACCCTGCGGATCAACGAGATCTACCTCATCAACGACGCCCGTGAGGCGATCTGCCTGGCCGGGTCCACCCTGTACGAACTCGACGAGGCGCTCGCCCCGTTCCACCGCGAACCCCACTCGGTCATCGGCTCATCGTCGATCGGTGCCTCCGTCATCGGCGGCATCGCCAACAACTCCGGCGGCTCCCAGATCCGCAAGGGCCCGGCATTCACGAAGCACGCGATCTTCGCCCGAATCAACGAGGCGGGGCGACTCGAACTCGTCAACCACCTCGGCGTGGAGCTCGGTGACGACCCCGCCCACATCCTCGACAAACTCCAACGCGGAGACTGGGACCCCGAAGGCGTCACCCCCGCCCCGGAGGACACGACGGAGACCGAATACGGTGAGCAGGTCCGCAGGATCGTCGACTCACCGGCCCGGTTCAACGCGAACTCCGACTACCTGTACGAGGCCTCCGGTTCCGCCGGAAAGCTCATGGTCTTCGCCGTGCGCACCCGCACCTTCCCGAAGGAAGAGGGAGCGACCACGTTCTACGTCGGTACGAACTCCCCAGCCGAACTCGAAGACCTGCGACGGGCGATCCTGACCTCGGACATGCCGCTGCCGATCTCGGGCGAGTACATGGGCCGCCCCTCGTTCGACCTCGCCGAGAAGTACGGCAAGGACACGTTCGTCTCGATCAAGCACGCCGGCAGCCGCGAGCAGATCAAGCTGTTTGCGCTGAAGAACTGGGCCAACGGCGTGTTCGCGAAGCTGCCGTTCTTCGGCGAGACCGTCGCCGACACGATCGCGCAGAACGCGTTCGGCCTGCTCCCGCAGCAGCTGCCCACGCGGATGCTCGAGTACCGCGACCGCTTCGAGCATCATCTTCTCCTCGTCGTCAGTGCCGAGGAGAAAGCGCGGATGGGTGCATTCCTCGACGATTTCTTCGCCGAGGAGGCCCACCACGGTGACTATTTCGTGTGCAGTGCCGATGAGGCTCAGTCCGCGATGCTGCACCGCTTCGGCGCCGCGAGTGCTGCGACCCGGTACTTCAACCTCAACCGCGAGGACTCCTCGGACATGATCACCTTCGACGTGGCGCTGCGCCGCGATGACGAGGACTGGCTCGAGGTGCTGCCCGACGAGATCGCCGACCAGCTGCACATCAGCTCCTACTACGGGCACTTCTTCTGCCACGTCTTCCACCAGGACCATGTGGCGAAGAAGGGCGTCGACACGGTGGCGCTGAAAAAGCAGATGACCGAGCTGCTCGAAGCCCGCGGCGCCGCCGTTCCCGCCGAACACAACTACGGCAGGCTCTACCCCGTGCCGCCGAAGATGGAAGCGCACTTCAAAGACCTCGACCCGCACAACGTCTTCAACGCCGGAGTCGGCGAGACGTCTGCGAAGAAGGACTGGGCATGACGGGGCGGGGCCGATGGAGTATCTTCTCGTCCCCAGGGTCCCCGCTGCAGCGGTCAGCTCATTTCAAGTGCCGCGTGAAGAACTGGGCGGCATCCTCGCCGGCGAAATCCGGAACTCCTGTGTGCCCGCCCATATTGGCGTAGAGCGTCTTTTCCTTTGAGGCGAAGGCGTCAAAGAGTTCGAGAGCGGCCGCACGGTCATTGCCTTCGTCATCCCACTGCAGGAGGACGGGCAGCGGAATGGTCACGCGCCGGGCTTCTTCCATGGTCGACTGGGGAATGAAGCTGCCGGCGAAGAGCCCGGCTGCCGCGACCCTGGAATCGATCGCAGCCAGCCGGACGGCGATCGCAATCACTCCGCCGGAGAAGCCGACACTGTCGGCAAGGCCGGGAAGGCGCAGGAGTTCATCGAGCAGCGACTGACATTCGGGAACTGCCTGCTCGACGAGCGGCAGGATGATCTCGTCGATGAGATCAGCGGAGGGTGATTCGCCGGCGAGGATGGCAGAACGCAGCCGATTGCGTGCCTGGTCCATGCCGGGGAGGCGTGGACGCTCACCCGAACCGGGCATCTCGAGGCAAACGGAAGCGAACCCAAGTGCGGCGGTGCTGCGGGCGCGTGCCATCAGTCGCGGGTACATCCGCTCTATGCCGATGCCGCCGGGCTGACCCATGAGAATGATCGGAGCCGGCTCGGTTTCAGTTGCGGAGGACGGTGTCCAAAGAATGCCCGGAGTATCGTCGAGGCGGAATTGACGTTCGACGAATTCTCCGTCGAGGTGCTGTTCGGAGGTGAAATGCATGGTCGTGCCTTTCGGGAGCGCGATGAAGGATCGGCGCTCCCGGACGACTCATCGTCCGACCGTGACTCCGCAGGGGAGCACCCTTGTTACTGCAATCACGGGTACCACCTCCTCGGTCTCTTTCACGGAGTCTCAAGAGTAGCAGGGGCGACGTAGCGGAATGTCACACCGCAGACAGCGAAACTCCCCAGCGGACCGGGGTGTTCTGGCGCCATCAATGATGGACGCCCAAACACCGACCCTCAAGCACCGAGCCTCAAGCGTTGAGTCGAATCAGTCCTCGTCGTCGATCTCATCGGCAGCGGCCGCCTCGGCGCGGGCCTGCTTGATCTTGCGCACCCGGGAGATCGTCATAATGGTCAATGCGAGGATGAAGCCGAACGCTGCACTGATCGCAATGGTGTACGCACTGGTGGGGGCGCCGAAGGTTGCGCTTGCTCCCATGCCGGCATCGATGAGCGGGTAGCCGTTGCTTATATGAAAGACGATTGCACCGACCCAAACGATGGCGAACAGGGCGCCGACGATATTGCCGACGATCAGTCGCCTCGGCGAGACGCGAGCCATAGACATGGAGAAGTCCACATTCTCACGCTGGCAGTATGCAGAGATGACGATGCTGGTCACCATGGAGCCGAAGACGATGAGCACACTCCACATTCCCGCGCCGAAGACGGCAAAGATGAGTGCAAGCGCGAAGAACACGTAGGTGGAGACGACGGCCCCCAAGGTATACGCCCGCAGAATGACGTCGCGTTCGCGTTCGTCTCCCATCGAGGGGTCGTCGAAGCCGGCGATTCGGTCGGCAAAGGCGTTGGGGCGGTTCTTGTTGTCGCTGATGTTGTTCATGACGATTCCTCCTGGAGTGAGAAGATCTCTTCGACTGTCGTGTCTAAGGCTCGGGCGATGCGCAGCGCCAGATACACGCTGGGGGCGTAGTCGCCGCGCTCGGTCGCGATGATCGTCTGCCGCGACACCCCGGTGAGCTGTGCCAGCTGCGCCTGCGTCAGCCCCGCAGCCTTGCGAACCTGCTTGAGGTTCGAGGTCTGAACTTCCATGCCGTTCCTTGATGTCAACTTCTCTTTACATGAAAAGTAAAACATGCTTGACATCAGGATGTCAATGATCTTTGACATCACCGAGGCGGCCCTGCCGTTCCGTGGCCCCGCGGGGCCACGTTTGGGCCGCTGGGGCTGGGCTGAGCGGTCGCGCCGCCATCCCCTCCGTGCATCACCTCCCGCAAACGCGAAAACACCCCGCCGCAACGGGGTGTTTGCTCGCTATGGGTGATGGATGCGCAGCCAGTGGCGCGAAGAGAGACCAACGCGAGAGTGTGACACTAACGGTGACGGATGCTCGCCGAGGCGCGCGAGACAGCGATCGCGCAAGCGCTCGCCCCACCGCTGACTTACCCCTCCACAACTCGCTCGCGCCGGCGGTCCTTCTCCAGCCGCGCCTCGTGGCTCGAGCGCGAAGGGTTGAGCAGCTTGAGCAGCGACAGCGCGATGATCGCCCCCAGCACAGCGCAGCCGGCGGGCAGGAGCATCGCGGTCTTCGCGTCGAAGGCGTCGATGATGTTGCCGGCGACGGCCGATCCGAAGGCGACGCCGAAGCCCAGCGAGGTGCCCAGCCAGGCGAACGCCTCGGTGAGCCTGCGCGGGGGAGCGAGCTGCTCGATGACGGAGTTCGCGCCGATGAGGCTCGGTGCGATCGCCGATCCGACGAGGATGAGGATGATGCCGTAGGTGACCATCGAATTCGCCAGAAGCATCAGACAGGCACCCACGGCCAGACCGGCCACGGCCGTGCCGTAGCGATGGTGGACTGCCGAATTCCAGTTCCTCGCCCCATACAGTGCGCCGGAGATGAGCGATCCCAGCGCCAGGCACGACAGCAGCACACCGGCCGTGGACTTCACGCCGAGTTCGTCGGCGAAGGCGACGGCGATGACGTCGATGGCACCGAAGTTCACGCCGAGGAAGATGTTGACGATGATGATCGCAAAGATGCCCGGGTTCGAGAACACGTGGCCCTTCGCGTCGGTGGTCCGCTCCACCGGCGGGGGCTCGGTTGACTTCTGGATGTAGAGCAGCAGTGAGCCGACGCCGACGGTGATCATCGAGAGGATGATACCGGCCGGCGGCCACACGGCCGTCGCGAGCACCGTGGCCAGCACCGGCCCGGAGACGAACATCAGCTCATCGGCGACCGATTCCCATGAGAACGCGGTCTGCAGCTTCTTCGGGGTGTCGACGATATGCGACCAGCGTGAGCGCACCAGCGAACCGACGGAGCCGACGGTGGCGCCGCCGATGCCGGCGAAGACGAAGACGAATCCCGTCCACCATTCCTCGTACACGGAGACGATGAGCAGGGCCAACGCGATGAGGTGGGTGATGACGATGGGCACCATGACCTTCGCCTGGCCGAGGCGGTCGACCAGGCGAGCGATCCCGGGGCCGGCAAGTGCCTGGACGATCATGTACACGGCGGAGACGATGCCCGCCATGCCGTACGACCCGGTCACGCCCTGGATGAAGAGGACGATGCCCAGCCCCAGCACCGCGATGGGCATCCGGGCGACGAGACCGGCCAAGGAGAACTTGAGAGCACCGGGAAGCGACAGAATTTCCCGATAGTTATTGAACACCAGGAAAGTCTATCCAGCCCTGACCCGACCGACCATGTCGAGCCCGCGGAATTGCTGGTGACTCCCCTCACCTCGGCGCCGGGATCATCCGTGGGTAACGAACGGATATCGGTCCCGGTCATCCCGGTCGGAGCCGAGTATCACAACGTCTGACAAGGCAGAACACCTCGCCGAGGCGGCCCTGCCCTCCCGTTCGCCCGCGCGCTTTCGCGCGGGGTGCGCCGCGCGGCTGAGAATTGGGTCACCTCGGTCGCTATACAATGGGCGGGATTGCCCAATGACCCCGGCGCCCGGCGCCGACCGCTCAAACCCCGGAGTGCCGATGACGGACAACACCACTTTCGACGATCTCTTCGACCACCAGAATGAGGAACAGCAGCGCCCACGCAAGAAGAAGCGCGTGTGGCGGAAGGTCCTCGTCGCCCTGCTGATCATCGTCATCCTCGGCGTGCTCGGCATCGGACTCTACGTCTGGAGCGTCGGCCGGTCGTTCGACAAGAACGCGAACCAGCTCAACGATGAGCAGGTCTTCGGCAAGGACAGCGCCGGCGGCAAGGAGGGCGACGGCACGAACATCCTGCTGCTGGGCTCGGATGAGCCGATGGACAATGTCGACGTCAACGATTCGCGCGGGCTGCGCTCGGACACGATCATGGTCATGCATCTGCCCGAGTCGGGCGGCAACGTCCAGATCATGTCGATCCCGCGTGACACCTACGTCGACATCGAGGGCCACGGCAAGGCGAAGATCAACGCGGCCCTGTCCTACGGCGGTCTGCCGCTGGCCGTGTCGACGGTCTCGGACTTCATCGGCACCGACCTCGATCACGTGGCGATCATCGATTTCGAGGGGTTCAAGGCTCTGACCGACAGCCTCGGCGGGGTGACCGTGAATTCCGAGCAGGCGTTCGAGAAGAACGGCTACACGTTCACCAAGGGCGAGAACGTCCTCAACGGCGATGAAGCGCTGACCTTCGTGCGCGAGCGCAAGCAGTTCCAGGACGGCGACTTCCAGCGTGCGCGCAATCAGCAGGCGTTCATCCGCGGGCTGACGAACGAGATGATCTCGGCCGATACTCTGTCGAACCCGAAGAAGATCCAGGACATGGTCAAGAACTTCGCGCCGTACATGTACGTCGACTCGGGCCTGGACGCGAAGTACATCTCCTCGACCGCGTTCAATATGCGTGATGTCCGCCCCGGTGACATCGAGTTCTTCACCGCCCCCGTGGCCGGCGTCGGCACCTCCCCGGACGGTCAGTCGATCGTCAACGTCGACGAGGAGGAGCTGAAGAAGGTCCAGGACGCGTTCAAGAACGACACCGTGGCCGACTACGTGCAGAACGCCCCGGAGGCCCACCTCTAGAACCTCGCCGAGGCGGCCCATTCCCGGCCGTCCCTCGCCGAGGCGGCCGACCGCAGCCGCAGCCGCGGACGCCCAGCGTCGCTGAGTCACGCACCGAGCCCCGCACCAGGAATTCCTGGTGCGGGGCTCGATGAGTCTGCGGCTCCATGGGTCTGCGGCTCGAGGGCCGGAGTTTCAGTCCTCGAAGTTGACCGTGTGCACCGCGTTGGGTGTGCCCCATTCGTCGTCAGGACGGACGACGGCCTCGGTGGGCATCCCAAGCCACATCTCTCGCCGGGCATCCCTCGGCTTCATGCGCAAGCGCCCCGTTCCGGAACAGCCCGGAGCGGGGCGCTTGGACTGTCGAAGGTTGTTCCGGCTGGGCGGTCGACTCAGTGATGCGGTGATTCGCAGGGCTGACCACCCAGTCCGACGGCTTACTCGGCGAGGCTGAATCCACCGGTCCAGCTGATCTTCTCCGCACCGGCAAGGGTCAGCTGCAGGAAGCCGAGAGCCTCGAGTTCGTGTGCGCGCTTGAGCGAGCCTGCGTCGACGGCGTCGAGGCCGCCGGCGTTGACGCCCTCGATGAGCGTCTTCTTTGCGTTCTCGTCGTCACCGGCGACGAGAACTGTGGTTGAGAGGTCACCGACCGTGCCGGTGCTCAGGGTGGCGGCGAAGTTCGTGTTGAAGGCCTTGACGACGGACGAGTCCGGCAGCTTGGCCTGGATCTCCGCGGTCGCCGAGGATCCGGCTGGAACGACGAGCTCGTCGAAGGTCTCGAAGTTGAGCGGGTTGGTGATGTCGACGACGATCTTGCCGGCCAGCGCCTCGCGGTGATTGCCGATGACCTCGTCGATGGCAGGGTAGGGCAGGGCGAAGATGACGACGTCTCCGGTGATGGAGGCGGTTGCGGCCTCGGCGTGGGAGATGTTGACGGTGGTGGCTCCGCCCTTGCCGAGGACCTCGGCGATGGCGGTTCCCATGTTGCCGGTTCCGAAGATGGTGTATGTGTTCATAGTGCCTGTCTCCTTGTGGGTTGCGCGGTGCGATTCTGTGTGGGCGGGGCTGACGTCTCGCCCGAAGAGCTTCTTGATCAGTGCGTTGAGCATGCTTCGACTGTATATCAATACAGTTGAAAGTTCAACTATTCTGATTCAGAATGGTCGCGGAGACTCGGCCACCGGCTGTCGTTCGCCTGGCCTGGATCGAATCAGTCCTCGAAGTTGACCTTGTGCACCGCGTTGGGAGTGCCCCACTCGTCGTCGGGATTGACGACGGCCTCGGTGGGCATCCCAAGCCACATCTTCTCGCCGGTGACGGTGTTCTCGTAGTCGACGTAGGTTGTGCCGGCGGCCCCCTCTGAGCCGACGCGGGTCCAGTGGGTGGCTTCGTCGTCGCTGTGGGCCTTGAGCTTCTCGGCGACCTGGGATGAAGAGAATGCCTCCACTCGGTCGGTATCGCCTTGTCCCCAGGCTCGGACGAGCTCGTCGGCGTAGGTGACCGGATCGGTCGGATAGTACACGGACTGCGTGCCGACGTCGGAGTCAGTGGACTGGCTGGATGAGTCGGCCGGAGACGCGTCGGCGGCCATGGCCGGTCCTGTGGCGAGCCCGAGGCCGGCGAGTCCGACGACGGTGGCGATTCCGATGGCTGCTGTGCGGTTGCGAATGGTGGACGTCATTGTGTCGATCCCTTCTGCTGTTCTGCCGCCTCTGCGAGTTGACCGCGAGGTCATTTCGGGGCGGCGTGTCATCTGACGCAGAACAGTATTGCGATCGAATATGAGGCCGCGACAACAGAGACTGAAAGCCGACTTGGAGCCGATTACGGCCGGAACACAGGAACATTGCGGCTGTGCGGCGGTCGTTGTTACATGGTGAGTGCTCGACCGGTGAAGATAAGAAGTCTTGCAGATGAACCTTGTGGTCAGGGCTCTATGTGGGCACTGCGGCCGGCGCAGCTCGCAGGCCCGGCGCGGTGGTGGCCGGCGCGGCCATCCGGCTGGTGGCGCGCGTTTGTGCAACAGTTCTGCTTGAGCAGCGATACGCGATCGTGACCCGCGCACTTGCCCGCACGAAGTTGCTCTCCCGCATCCGTGCTCGCTCCCGCGCACTTGCCCACACACGGAATCCCGCGCGCACGAACCTGTGCTCCCGCATCCGCGTGTTCGAAGTGTGGGCGCAGCGAATCAGATCCCTATGCTCACACTTCGAACACGCGGAAGCAGGCGTTGAGAGGCGACGCTGCGGGACTCGCCGCCTGAGCGCACCTCCGCAGCAACGCGCAGTCCCTTACTCCAGCACCCCGTTGACGAGAGTTCGGGCGTCGTGCTGGACCTGGCGCAGGTGGTCCTCGTCGCGCAGGGACTCGGCGTAGATCTTGTAGACGTCTTCGGTGCCCGACGGCCGCACGGCGAACCATGCGTTGTCCGTGGTGACCTTCAGTCCGCCGATCGGGGCGTTGTTGCCCGGCGCCGAGGTGAGCACCGCCTTCACGGGTTCACCGCCGACGGTCTTCGCGCCCACCTGAGAGGCATCCAGTGACCCCAGTCGTTCTTTCTGTGCGCGTGTCGCCGGGGCATCCTGGCGGGCGTAGGAGCTGGTGCCGTGATTCGCGGCCAGTCCCGCATAGCGCTGCGAGGGAGTCTGTCCGGTCTTCGCAGTCATCTCGGCCGCGAGGAGGGCGAGGATGATGCCGTCCTTGTCCGTCGACCACACCTTGCCGTCCCGACGCAGGAACGATGCGCCGGCCGATTCTTCACCTCCGAAAGCCAGGGTCGAGTCGAGCAGGCCAGGGACGAACCATTTGAAGCCGACGGGAACTTCGAAGAGGGTGCGGTTGTGGGCCGCGACGATGCGGTCGACGATCGACGAGGTGACCAGGGTCTTGCCGATCCCGGCGCCGGTCGGCCAGTTGGTGCGGGAGTCGAGCAGATAGTCGATGGCCGCGGCCAGATAGTGGTTGGGGTTCATCAGGCCCGCATCGGGGGTGACGATGCCATGGCGGTCGGCGTCGGCGTCGTTGCCTGTGGCGATGTCGAAGTCATTGCGTGAGGCGATGAGGCCGGCCATCGCATAGGGGGAGGAGCAGTCCATACGGATGTTCTCGTCCCAGTCCAGGGTCATGAATGACCAGGTGGGGTCGACGTCCGGGTGGACGACGTCGAGGTTGAGGTCGTAGTCCTCGGCAATCGCCGCCCAATAGTCGACGCTGGCTCCGCCGAGCGGGTCGGCGCCGATCTTCAGCCCCGAGGAACGGATGACATCGAAGTCGATGACCGACTCGAGGTCGTCGACGTAGTTCGAGACGTAGTCGAAGTTCTCGGTGTTCTCCAGGTGGAATGCCCGCTGGAAAGGGGTGCGCGGGATCTTCTCCCACCCCTCGGCCAGATACCGGTTCGCGCGTTCGGCGATCCAGGTCGTCGTCTCGGTGCCGGCGGGTCCGCCGTGCGGTGGGTTGTACTTGATGCCGCCATCGGCGGGCGGATTGTGGCTGGGAGTGACGATGATGCCGTCGGCCTGCGCCTCATCGCGTGACTTCCCGGCGTTGAAGCCGAGGATCGCGTGGGAGACGGCAGGGGTCGGGGTGAAGCCGTCACGTTCGTCGATGAGCGCAGGAACCTCGGCGGCGGCGAGCACCTCGAGGACGGTGAGGAATGCGGGCTCACTCAGTGCGTGAGTGTCACGGCCGAGGAAGATCGGTCCGCGAATTCCTTTGTCTCGGCGGAAGTCGACGATGGCCGCGGTGATGGCCGCGATGTGCGCCTCGTTGAAGGAACGGTTGAAGCTCGAACCGCGGTGGCCTGAGGTCCCGAAGCTCACTGCTTGCGAAGGCACCGAAGGGTCGGGAACCAAGTCGTGATAGGAATCGAGAAGGGCAGGGACGTCGACGAGATCCTTGTCCTGGGCCAACTGGCCGGCGCGTGTTGTCATTCTTCTACCTTGCCAAATCCGGGCCACCCGTCACAGTTGTGTCCACGGAGTTCTTGCATCGTGGACTCTGCAGGCACGACGGATCGGATTTCCATGACCGAGCCCGCGCTGCCGCAGACTCAGTCCGGCGGCTCCACGGAGTCGTCGTCCTCTTCCTTCGTGTCTCCACCGCTGATATCCCGCTCCTTGTCGGGGGAGTAGGCCCCTTCGGCTTTGGCCTGGGCTTCCTCAGGGTCCCGATCGATCGGGACATCGTGCTCGGCGGCGATGCGCTCGAGCCTGTCTTCAGGAGTCTGGGAACTGCCTTCGGCATCCGTATCGGGGCCGACTCCGACGGTCGAGCTCTCGATCTCCTGCTCGTCTTCGGTCTGCTGTTCTGCTGCGTTCTCCGGCAGGTTCTTCTTCTCGTCACTCATGACTTCTGCTCCCTTCGGAGTTGAACACGCTCACGCCGTTCGACGGAGGATTGAGGATCACAAGAGGTGCGGGAGTGATCCGTGGTCTCGACGGTAGACCTATCGTGGGAGCGGAGCAAGGGGGCTCATTTTCGCGGCTCATCCGTAGTGCAACCCACCGGCTCGTCACGGAAGCAGAGCGCTAAGACTGCCGACCGACAATCTCGGCGATCATCACTGGCCAGAGGCCTGTGCAAGAGGAAATCCCTGAGATAGAGTGAAATCACTCCGCGGACAGGCGCCCAGCGGCCTGGTCCACGCCAACCCGCACGATTGGGACGAGGATCAGTGATGGTCGGGCCCGACGAGAAATCGGTCAGACAGCGAGCCTCCACCGGCGGCCTGCCCTCCGACCGTTTCATCGACTCGACTTTGGCCGACATCCACGCGCGTTATCGGGGGCTCGACGACGGTGAGGTCGCTGACTACATTCCGATCCTCGCCGAGGCGGATCCCCGATGGTTCGGGCTCAGTCTCATTGAGTCGGCCGGGACCGTGCACGAGGCCGGAGATGTCGACATCGAGTTCTCCATCCAATCCATCTCCAAGGCCTTCGTCTTTGCACTGGTCTGTCAGGCCCGCAGCTCCGAACTCGTCCACGAACGCGTCGGCGTCAACAACACCGGGCTCGCCTTCAACTCGGTGATGGCGATCGAACTCAACGACGGCAAACCGTTGAACTCGATGGTCAACGCCGGCGCCATCGCCACGACCGCGCTGATGCCCGGGGCCACCTCGGCGGAGAAATGGGAGAACATCCGCTCCGGGCTCTCCCGCTTCGCCGGGCGGCCGCTTCGCCTCGACGGTCGGGTGTACGAATCGGAGATGCAGACGAATCAGCGCAACAAGGCCCTGGCCCGGCTGCTCGAAAGCTATGGGCGGATCATCACAGATCCGCTCGACACCGTCGACATCTACACCCGGCAGTGCTCGCTGCTGGTCACCGCGCACGACCTCGCGGTGATGGGCGCCACGCTCGCCGACGGTGGGATCAATCCGCTGACCGGCCGGCAGGTCGTCTCCGCCGAGGTGGCCCGTGACACGCTCGCGCTGCTCGCCTCGTGCGGAATGTATGAGAACAGCGGCGAATGGCTCTTCGAGATCGGGCTGCCCGCCAAATCCGGGGTCTCCGGCGGCATCGTCGCCATCGCCCCGGGAAAGGGTGCGCTGGGTACCTTTTCACCGAGGTTGGACTCCGCGGGCAACAGCGTGCGCGGTCAGCGCGTGTGCTTCCACATCTCCCGGGTCCTGGGCATGAACCTCTTCGCATCGAACGCTGCTGTCGACCGCCGACGGAAAGGACAATGATGAGTGCCGAAACCGCATCGAACGACGTCGCCGACGAGCGCCGGTCGTGGGCGCCGATGATCGGGCTCTTCCTCGCCCAGGTCCTCATGTCGTTCAACGTCGCCGCCCTGCCGATCTCGCTCGGCGGAATGGTCGACGACTTCGGTGTGCCGCCCACGGTCGCCTCATCGACGATCGTCGTCTACGGCCTCGCGGTGGCCGCGCTCGTGATGACGGGCGCGAAGCTGGGTCAGCGGATCGGGTGGGTGCTCATCTTCCGCGTCGTCCTCGTCGTCTTCGCGGCCTCCTCGCTGCTCATGATCTTCTCCCGCACCGTGACCTGGGTCATCGCCGGTCAGCTGCTCGCCGGTGCGGCCGCCGCGATCATCGTGCCCGCCCTCGTCGCGCTCATTGCGGAGAACTACCGCGGCGCGCAGCAGGCGGCTGCGGTCGGGTCTCTCGGTTCGGCGCGGGCTTTCTCCGGGATGAGCGCGTTCCTCATCGGCGGTACCTTAGGCACGCTGGTGGGGTGGCGACCGATCTTCTTCATCACGCTGGGCCTGGCCGTCATCGTCTTCGCGCTGACGTTCACGCTGAAGTCGGACAAGGGGGACGCGTCGATTCGGATCGACCTCGTCGCCTCGGCGCTCATCGGTGCTGCGGTCGTGCTGCTGACGTTGGGGTTCAACAACCTCAATGGGTGGGGGATCATCCGCGCCGAGGATGGGGCACCGTTCTCGATCGCCGGGCTGTCACCGGCGCCGGTGTTCATCGTCGTCGGCGTGGTCCTCGGGCAGCTGTTCTTCATCTGGACGAAGCGCCGGAAGGCGGCAGGCAAGGTGCCTCTCGTCGACATCAGCGTGCTCGGCCGGCCGAGTGAGCGCGCAGCGGTCTATGCGATGTTCGTCATCGTCGCCATGGAGGCGGCGGTGAACTTCACCGTGCCCACCTACATACAGGTCGTGCAGGGACGGACCCCGTTCGACACCTCGTTGGCGATGCTGCCGTTCAACCTCACGGTCTTCGTCACCGCGACCCTCATCGTCCGCTTCTACAAACGCTATTCCCCGAGGACGATCGCGCTGTTCTCCTTCGGACTGACGACGGCGGCGCTCGTCTGGCTGGCGTTCGTCGTGACGAACAACTGGGAGACTCTGCCGACGATCCTCGGCCTCATCGTCTTCGGCGTCGGGCAGGGTGCGCTGGTGACGCTGGTCTTCAATGTCCTGGTCACGGCAGCGCCGAAGCATCTGGCCGGTGATGTCGGGTCGATCCGCGGCACCGCGCAGAACCTCGCCTCGGCCGTCGGCACTGCGGTGATGGGGGCGCTGCTGGTCACGGTGCTCTCGGCCGGTCTGGCCTCAGCTGCCGACGATCATCCCGAACTGCCGCCGGAACTCGTCGAGCAGGTCGACCTCGACAATGCGAACTTCGTGAGCAATGACGAACTGCGCGACGTCCTCGCAGGCACGACGGCGACGCCGGAGCAGGTCGAGCATGCCGTCGAGCTGAATTCTCAGCAGCGGCTGCGTACGCTCAAGCTCGGCTTCCTCGTCCTCGCCGGCATCAGTCTGATCGCGGCGGTGCCGGCTTCCCGGCTGCCGAAGTACCGACCGGATGAGATCCCGGACCCCGCCGAGGCGGCTGCCTCCGGTTCGGGTACAGAGCCTTCAAAGGACTGAGATCAGAACTCCGTGAGATCAACTCCGGAAAACGGCGCATCGTCTCCGCGAGCTGTGTAATCCAACCTGACCAGCAACCGTTGGTGAAAGCCGGCATCCGGGGAGTTTCGCTGGACGACAGTCAAGTTATAGTCCCCAGCCGCGACAGCAGGATTGACGAAATTGAGAAGCGGGTGCGGAATGTATCCCAATGATGCTCCGTTGTGACTGACTTTGAGCGCCAGTTCGGACTCTGGGTTCGAAGGTTCTCTCTCCACCTGCAGGGCCTCGCCGGGCCCCAGCTGCTCGAGAACGCAGTGGCCTTCCCCGTCGAGGTACCGCACACCATGGACAAAGAAGGCGAATGTATATCGATCTTCTCCAACTGCCTCTGGAAACGGAAGCAGCTCAAGATGGTCGTTGATCCTGCTGCCACCTGATCTTGCGAGAATCTCAAAGGGTTCGGCAGATTCCGAAAGTCTGAGGAACGCCAGTGATTTGGAGCGATCTGGGCGCGCTGGAGAGATGACGCGTTCGGCAAAGAACGGGAACAGCAGATCGGAATCTACCCCACCTGGATCCTTCGGCAGTCCCGGAAGCTCACGGAAGTATTCAGCCTGAACGTATGCGCTCAAGTACGAAAAGTGGAATGAATAATCGGGTTCTTGAGTGAGGATTCCGATGGTCTCATAAAGGTTCCGCGGGGGCAGTTTCTGGGTAACGAGCAGTTTCCGTGCATGCTGGCCGCTACGTGGAACCTGCGGGGCCGCAATCAGTTCTGTAGGGCGCATTGGAGAATCCTTCGCTTGTTTTCCTCTATTATCGCAGTCATCAATGTAGCGCGCGCATCTGACACGACATCTATGTCATGACAGACCTCGGCTACCTTGCCGACGTCCAGCTTCGCCAGGTGTTCGAGCCATGTCAGAGCGAAGCGGTCAGACTGTTTGAGCGAGTCGTACCAGAGCTCTACCAGTGATTGTTTTCTGTCCTCGAACCGTTTGGCTTTTCCTGCCCGGCAGAATTTGCTGACTGCCGAAAGCTTTTTGTCGCAGACGTCGTCCTCGACCGCAGAGGCCAACGATGATCCATGGTCAAAACTTGCGGCCAGCCGATCGGGTTGCTTTGCGTCGCCGAGCGGAGGTATCTCAATGGCCCAGTTTTCGGCGTGGCGGTCGTTATTCGCGCATAGGGCATCGAGCAGCAGGTATCCGCTGAAGACGTCGAATGCTGACCAAGGTTCATAGTTCGACTCAGCTGGGCCCTTCAGCCCTTCCAAGACCAAGGCGATGTTCGTGAGGTTGTGACCTGGGCGCTCGTTCGTAGTTCGGGTCCCAGCACAGGACACATATCCTTCGGTGCCGAGGAGCACTAGGTCGCCCGACCGGGAAGTGTGTTCCTTCCGAATCACATTTCGCGAAATGATGCCCTGGATTCCGTCTCGGACCGCCAAATGCACGGGTGCAGTCGGCAACTCCAAGAGCTTCGCGACCTCGCAGACGACTGCTTCGGCAACATCATCGTGTCGACGATAAGTCTGTCCGTCGTGACGGTTGCCGGTCTTTGCGCTCTTGAACAACCAATCTGCACCGAGGAGCGAGGGCGAGTCAGACATCGGGCCCGGAGCGATCCAGATCTTAGGGTCGGCACCCATCGACTCGTCACCCACGACCAGCCAGTCAGTGACATCTATGCGATCCATCTGAAGCCAGCCGTTGTCGGGCGAAGTATCAGAAAGTTGACACCTTCACTTCACCCAGGGCTCTTCGCCGGTCTCGGAGACGATCGGCTTACCGTTGTCGAGGTTCCACGACCCCATGCCGCCGTCGACATTGAAGGCATCGAAGCCATTCTGGTTGAGCCAGGCGACGGCTCGGTTCGAGCGTCCGCCGGTGCGGCAGACAACGTACATGTCGTCGTCGAGAGGAAGGTCGTCGAGGCGGCCCGGCAGTTCACCCAGCGGCACGTGGATCGCGCCTTCGATGTGCCCAGCCTCCCACTCGTCGTCCTCGCGGACGTCGATGATGGCGGCCCCTTCGGGGATGTCGTTGACGGTGACGGTCGTTTCTTCATCCATGACTTCAGTGTAGGCACGCAGACCCAGTGCTCGCACCTGCCCGAGAGGTCCGCAGCCGCACGCGGCGCCGCATCTGCCCGAGGCTTCCGAAGCCGCGCCGCCTCGCGACCACGCTCGCGCCTGTGCCCGACCCCATGCACACTGGCAGAACGGTTCCGGACCTCATGTCTCGGACTCGATTCCAAGGGGGCTGTTGCCGATCGGAGAGCCGTGTAAGAATGACCGTGCAGTCGCTGTCGCGCTCGCCGAATCCGGTCCGCGAGGGCCTCTGCAGCGCCAGGAACCGTCTGCGAAGGGAAACGGTCATGAATAACAGAGACACGAGTGACGAGTCACCGGCCGAGGAGAAGGCACGTGACGTCGCCGCGAAACTGGACGAGGCGGCCGAGCCGCTGGCCGGGACCTCGGACATGAAGCCGCAGGCTGAAGTCGGATACACCGAGCGCAACGTCGAGGCCCGTGCCCAGAACGCTGCCGACGCGGAAGGGGTGACGCTGCATCGGAACCCCGACGGCTCACACACGGCGGTGGACGAATCGAAAATCGCCGAGGCGGGCCCGAACTCGGAATCGCGCGAATCCGGGTCCTCCGCATCCTCCTCCGCCGGGTCCGTGGCCTCCTCCGCCACCGACGACACGGAAGCCGGCGGCACCCGCGGCGACAGGCAGAAGCCCGCGGGAGAAGCGGCGACAGACGAGCTCAACCAGGCCGATGTCGTGAAGATCCTGCGCGGCGCCGACTCCGTCATGCTCGCGACCGCGTTGGCTGACGGCAAGATCCTCGCCCACCCGATGGCGCCTCAAGAGGTCACCGAGGATGCCGACGTATGGTTCTTCCTCGCCCTCGACGGCGACCAGGCAAGTGCTCTGCGGACGAACCGCGAGGTCAATATCAGCATCGCCGAGGCGGGCAATTGGCTGTCGGTCGCCGGGCGCGTCGAGTTCGTCGACGACGAGGCCAAGGTCGATGAGCTGTGGTCGGATTCCGCCAAGGCTTGGTTCGATGACCGTCGGGATCCGAACCTCGGGCTCATCACGGTCGTCACACACTCCGCCCAGCACTGGGGGCTGCCCGGCGGCAAGGCATCGGGCCTGTTCCGCATGGTCAAGTCCAAGATCACCGGAGACCGTCCGGCAGGCGGCACTCAGACCACCGAACTCTGAGCCGTACCAGGCTCCACGGCGCTCGGCACGGCTCCTCCTCTGTCCGTGCCGGGCACCCGCACCTCCCGCCCGACCGCCTCGGCGAGGATTAGCATGGAGGCATGAGCAAGCGGATCGTCATCATCGGTGCAGGATTGGCCGGCACGACTGCGGCGCGGGAGCTGAACGCGCGCGGTCAGGCCGTCACCGTCATCGACCCCCGGGCCGGCGAGACGTGCGAGCGTCCGCCGCTGTCGAAGCACCTCTTCGACGGCTCCCGCCACCACCTGCCCTACCACCTCGAGTCGACGGAGCACATCACCTTCGTCCGTGACCGGGCAGAAGAGATCACCCTCGCCGAGGCGGCCGCGGACTCCCGCTACACCGCTGAGACCCAGCGGCACCCCCATCCGCTGGCCGAGCACCACGCCACCGCGGGCACCGTCCACCTGGCCTCGGGGGAGTCCATCGACTTCACCCACTGCATCCTCGCCACCGGGATGGCAGCGAACCGCCCGGAGGTTCCCGCCTACCCGGACGCCCTGCCGGTCTACGACCTCGCCGATGCCGAATGGATCCTCGCTCGCGTGAACAACGCAACCGAAGCTCTCAACGTCGGCGTGCTGGGCTCCGGTTATCTCGGAATGGAAGTGGCCACCTCGGCGGTGGCTGCCGGGCACCGCGCCACGGTCTACCTGCGCGGGAACGAACCCCTGCGCAAACAGCTCTCCGCTCCCGTCCGGCAGGCGCTGTTCGAGAGGCACAAAGCCGCCGGAGTCGACTTCGTCACCCACACCTCGAGCCCGGATGACATCCCGGCCGATGTTCACGACCTATTCATCACCAGCGTCGGAGCCCGCCCGCAACTGATTCCGATCGACGGTCACCGGCCCGCTCATGCGTGGGACGTGGATGAGAGGTTGGCAACATCCCATCCGGGTGTCTTCGCCGTCGGCGACTGCGCCATCGTCACCGCCGGACCCTATGCACTCGACCACCCCTGGGCCTGTGAACCGGTGGCCGAAAGCCACGGGAAATTCCTCGCCGAACTCCTCAGCGCAGACTCGGACGGGGCATCGATTGGTGTCGAAGACGCCCCCGAAGCCGGTTCGGGCAGCGGGTCGGCAGACGGTTCGACAGTCTGGTCCGATGTCCCTTGGCACTGGAGCTTCCAAGGCCCGGAGAAGGTGTTCACGGCGGGCCTGACGAGCCCCGACGCCGACGACACGATCATCCGATATGACCCCAGCGGAGCGAAATTCCAGGTCTTCCACTTCGACGGACCTGGCCCGGAGTCGTCGCTCATCGGTGTCGAGACGTTCAACTGGCCGCCGATGCAGGCGGCCGCCCGACGGGTACTCGGCGGTAATCACATTCCGACTCGGGCCCAGATCGCCGACCCCGACTTCGACTTCAAGGCTCACAGCCGACTGTGAGTCCGCGCTAGTCTCATCCCGTAGACTCTTCCTGTTCTATCCCCAGTCGCCGACGAGAGAATTTTCTGTTCATGGATATGGCCAGGCTTGCTGCCGACCACGGACTCGAGAGAGTGGGTGGACGGCCGTCTCTGCCCCAGTACGTCAGACAGCTTCTCAACCGAAGCGACTTCACGTACACGCTTGCGAAGTATCGGATGCAGTCCGAGAACGAGCGCAATCGCCTCGGCATGCTCTGGGTGCTGCTGCGCCCGGCGTTCTCGGCGCTGATCTACGGCACGGTCTTCGGCTTCATCATGCGGGGCGCCACCGCCCGGCCCGACGATTTCGCCCCCTTCGTCATCATCGGCGTCTTCGTCCTCGAGTTCTTCAACACCTCGATGAACGGCGGGGCGAAATCGATCATCTCGAACGCCTCTCTCGTCCAATCGCTGCCGTTCCCGCGCATCGTGCTGCCGATCGCCACGGTGTTCCAGAACCTGCTGAACTTCATTCCCACCTTCATCTTCATGGCACTGCTCGTCATGCTGTGGGGCGCGAAACCCGGTTGGGATTGGTTCCTCTTCATCCCCTTGGTCTTCCTGTTCTGGGTCTTCAACCAGGGTGTGGCCTTCATCTTCGCCCGCGCGACGGTCCACTTCCGTGACCTGTCCCAGGTGACTCCGTTCATCTCCCGGATGATCTTCTACACCTCGGGCGTCTTCTTCGACCTCAAGGTCATGGTCGAGAAGATCAACCCGGCGCTGCAGCCCTTCGCTGATTGGCAGCCGCTGAACAACGTCCTGGCGATCGCCCGCGGCATCCTCATGAAGGACGGTGTCATTCCCTACGATTACTTCTGGCACCTGGCGATCTGGGCATTCGGCATCTTCATCATCGGCTTCGTGTTCTTCTGGCAGGCCGAGGAAAGGTTCGGTCGTGATGAGTGAGACGAACGAAGAGCAGACCTTCGACACCGGCAGCCTGCCCGAGGTGACGCGGAACAACCCGCCCGTCGTCGTCTGCGACAACGTCCACGTCCGCTACAAGACGCTGGCCACGGGCAAGAAGCTCAAGCTCGGCAGCAAGGACGTCATGTCCAAGCGCCGCGAGCTGCGGGAGGTCCACGCCCTCAAGGGCGTCAGCTTCGTCGCGCACAAGAACGAATCCATCGGCATCATCGGCAGCAACGGCTCCGGGAAGTCCACGCTCATGCGGTCGATCACGGGGCTGACCCCGACCTCCGAGGGCGCGATCTATGCGACCTCACGGCCGAACCTCCTCGGTGTCGGTGCCGCTCTGATTCCGGATCTCTCCGGTGCTCGCAACATCATTCTCGGGTCTCTGGCGCTGGGGCTCACCCGTGACGAGATCGACGAGAAGTTCGATGAGATCGTCGAATTCACCGGACTCGAGGACTTCATCGACCTGCCGATGCGCACCTACTCCTCGGGCATGTCCCAACGGTTGAAGTTCGCCATCGCGACCTCGGTGCAGCATGAGATCCTCATCGTCGACGAGGCGCTCAACGTCGGTGACAAGAAGTTCCGTGACCGTTCCGAGGGCCGAATCCGGTCCATCCGTGAGAACGCCGGTACCGTCTTCCTCGTCTCGCACTCGATGCGCACGATCAAAGACACGTGCAACCGTGCTCTGTGGATCGAGAAGGGCGAGCTGCTCGCCGATGGCCCGGCGCTCGAGGTCATTCGCAAGTACCAGGCCTTCACCAAAGCTGAAAAGGCGAAGGAAGTCGAGCAGGAGCCGGGCTGAGGCACCGCATCCCCTAGCCGAGTCACAGTTCGCTCGGTAGATTCGACGGCATGGACAACAGTTCACGCGAGCCGATCGAGTCACGTCGCATCAGTGACCAGCCTGCGCTGCGCAGCTCGTCCGGCACGATCTGGATCGTGGCCGGAGGGATCTTCCTCGTCGTCATCGCGGGTGTGCTCACAGCGATCATCGTCTTCGGCAGCACGGCGGTGCCCACAGCGATCACCACGATCGTGATAGCGGCAGTGCTCTATCTGATCCTGCTCATCGCCCGCTTCGCCTTTCGACCGGGTCGAGTGCGTCTGTGGGTCATGGCCGCAGCAATGATCGGCATGGCCGTTGCCTCGCTCGTCGGTCTCGTCCTCTGCGTGGGCGCTGCCGCGAGCGGAGCCTGAGACTGCTCAGGCGAGCAGGGACGTGCGCTCGGGCGCGCGGGGCGGCTCTGTCCCTATGCGTTGGACCCTATCCGGCAGAGTTCGGCTGCAAATGCCCCTTGAGGTACTCACCGGTCACGCTGTGTGAGGTGTCCGCGACCTGCTGCGGGGTTCCCGTCGCGACGATCTGTCCACCGTCCTGACCCCCGCCGGGACCGAGGTCGATGATCCAATCGGCGTTTGCGATCATGTCGAGGTCGTGTTCGATGACGAGGACCGTTGCGCCATGGTCAAGCAGCTGTTGGAAGACGCGCACAAGCACACGCACATCCTCGGGGTGCAGGCCCACGGTCGGTTCGTCGAAGACGAAGAGCGTGTGCTGCTGCGACTTCCCGAGCTCGGTGGCGAGCTTGAGCCGCTGCGCTTCTCCGCCGGACAGTGCCGGTGTCGCCTCGTGGAGGGTGAGGTATCCGAGTCCTACATCTTTCAGCGCCCTCAGCCGGGCGTGGACCTTGCGCATCTCGGCAAGGTGGGGCAGCGCCTCGGCGACGGACATCGCCAACAGATCAGGCAGCGACAGCGGCTGACCATCAGCATCCGAGGCACGGCTGTACTCGTCTGCGTCCGGACTGTACCGGCGGCCCTCGCAGTCAGGGCAGGGGATGTCGACATCGGGGAGGAACTGCACGTCAAGGGTGATCTCGCCGGTTCCTTCGCATTTCGGGCAGCGCAGGGAACCCGTGTTGTACGAGAAGTCCCCGGCCGTGAGCCCGTCGACCTTCGCCGACTCGAGGCGGGCGTACGCTCGGCGAAGGTCGTCGAGCACGCCGGAATACGTGGCCACGGTGGAGCGGACATTGATGCCGATCGGGGTGGCGTCGACGACGTAGACCCGGTCGATCCCGTCGGCGTCGATCTCACGCACATGACCGGGCCGCGAACGTGCGTCGGGGGCCTTGAGCGCGGGGACGAGGCTGTCGAGGACGAGGGTGGTCTTGCCCGATCCGGACACTCCTGTGACGACGGTCAGCCGCTGCCGTGGGATCTCCGCGTCGAGGGCATGGACCGTGTGGATCGGTGCGGTGCGCAATCGGATCCGCCCGTGATCGAAGGTCGCCGAGGCGGCTGCGGACTCGCGTACGAGCGTTTCGGCACGGCCGGTGAGGTAGGGGCCGATGCGGGACTCGGGATGATTGTCGAGGTCGGCGACGGTGCCGGTGGCCACGACCGTTCCGCCGTCGCGTCCGGAGCCGGGACCGATCTCGATGAGGTGGTCGGCGGCGCGGAGGACCAGCGGGTCGTGGTCGACCATGACGACGGAGTTGCCCTCGTCGAGGAGGTCGGTGATGACGCCCTGAAGGCCCGTGATGTTCGAGGGGTGGAGACCGATCGAGGGTTCGTCGAGGACGTAGAGGACTCCAGTCGTCTCATTGCGCACGGCGCGGGCAAGCTGGACGCGTTGGCGTTCACCGGTCGACAGGGACGAACCGGCCCGGTCGAGGGCGAGGTAGCCGAGTCCGAGATCGAGCAATCGGCGGGCCATTCCGAGCAGCGCGTTCACCAACGATCTGGCCATGGATTGCATCGATGAGGGAAGCCCGGCAGGTACGTCCGCGGCCCAGTCGACGAGTTCGTCGAGGGTCTTGGCGGTCGCCTCGGCGAGGCCGATCTCACCGATGCGCGGTGCACGGGCGGCAGGGGAGAGTCGGGTGCCTTTACAGTCGGGGCAGACCTGTTCGGAGAGGAAGCGGCTGACCCGGGCGAAGCGCTTCTCATTGTCCGCGCGTTTGAGTTCCTCGGTCACGGTCAGGCGGGCGTTGCGGAAGGTGAAGTCGAGGTCGTGCAGTCCCTTCTTCGAGGTGACCGTGATGTGCTTCTTCTCTTCGGGGCCCGCAAAGACGATGTCGCGTTCCCAGCTCTCGAGGTCGCGCCAGGCCACGTCGGTGCGGACGCCGAACTCGCGGGCGATCTGTGGTTGGACGTTGAAGCCGAACATCTGCCAGGGGATGACGGTGCCGTCGTCGATCGACAGGTCGGGGTCGCGGATGAGGGAGGCATCGTCGACTTCTCTGATGGTGCCGATGCCCTCGCAGTGGGGGCAGGCTCCACCGGAATTGAAGGCAAGCTCCTCGGCGCCGGGAGCGTGGACGGTCTCACCGCATTCGGGGCAGTCGAAGGGCTCCTCGGCGGCGACGTTGAGGGTCGGCTTCTGTCGGTGTCCGTTGGGACAGAGGTGGGAGGCCAGTCGGGAGAACATCAGGCGGATGACGTTGAGCAGCTCGGTGGAGGTGCCGAAAGTCGAGCGGACTCCGGGGACTCCGGGGCGTTGCCGCAGGGCGAGGGCGGCGGGGATATGGCGGACGGTGTCGACATCGGCACGGGCGGCTTGAGCCATGCGTCGGCGGGTGTACGTCGACAGTGCTTCGATGTAGCGCCGCGACCCTTCGGCATAGAGCACTCCCATGGCCAGTGAAGACTTGCCCGACCCGGAGACGCCGGCGATGGCGACGAGGGTGTTCAGAGGCACGTCGATGTCGATGCCCTGCAGGTTGTGCACGCGGGCACCGCGGACCTCGACCGCCGTGGCAGGAGCAGGATTGCGGGCTTCGGTCGACATATCGTGATCGTAACAACCGGCACTGACGGACGCTTGCTGAGACAGTATTTGCGACCGGATATGACCGGACTACAATCGTCACGCTGACGACAGCAGGGGCGTACTCGCCAGATCAGAGACACCGATCAGAACGACAGCAAGCGACATCAGACCCAGGATGGCGAGCAACGGTGCCTGCATCCCGTAAGCCAACGAACCACCACCGGCTCCGCCGACCACGGCACCCGGGCAACTACAAGAAGAGGCACACGATGAGTGAGACGATCGAGGTCACCCGCGAAGAGAAGTCGCGGGCCCGCAAAGCCGTAGTGGCGGCCGGATTGGGCAACGCCCTCGAGTGGTACGACATCATCCTCTTCGGGTTCATGGCCACCTCCATCACCGTGGTCTTCTACCCCGGCGAGGGCCTGTCCGCCCAGCTGATGACCTGGGCGACGTTCGCCATCACCTTCGTCGTCCGCCCGCTCGGCGCCATCCTCATCGGCCGCTACGCCGACAAGCACGGCCGCAAGTCGGCCCTGTCGCTGACGATCGGTCTGATGACGCTCGGTGTGTTCATCATCGTCATCCTGCCCGGTGAGGCGACCATCGGCATCTGGGGTGCGATCGGCCTCATCATCGCCCGCATCATCCAGGGCATCTCCGCCGGTGGCGAATTCGGGTCCGCCACCGCCTTCCTCACCGAGAACGCCAAGCGCGGCAAGGCCTACTACGCGTCCTTCCAGACCGCGACCCAGGGCATCTCGATGTTCCTCGCCGCCGGTGTCTCATGGATCTTCAGCTCGACCCTGAGCGAAGAGGCCCTGCACTCCTGGGGCTGGCGTGTGGCCTTCGCCCTCGGCCTGCTCATCGGGCCCGTCGGCTGGTACATCCGCTCGAAGATGGATGACACCCCCGAATTCAAGGCCGCCGAGAAGACCGACAACCCGCTGCGCGTCCTCCTCGGCGAGCACTTCGGTCGCCTGTTCTCCGCGTTCCTCATCATCGCGATGGCCACGATCTCGGTCTACCTCATCACCTTCCTGCCGCAGTTCGCCGTCGGCAACCTCGGACTCGAACCGTGGGCGGCGTTCCCCGGAGCCGTCGTCGCCGGCCTCATCACCCTCATCGGCGCCCCGTTCGCCGGCCGCCTGGCCGACCGCGTGGGTCCGACGACCGTGATGATCCCGACGACCATCGTCGGCATCATCGTCGCGTGGCCGATGTTCATCCTCCTGACCGCGAACCCGTCGATCAGCGTCCTCACCCTGTGCGAGGCGATCGTCGGCCTGTTCATGGTCTTCTACTTCGGCCCGATGCCAGCTATGCTCTCCGAACTGTTCCCCGTCAAGGTGCGCAGCTCCGGCATGACCATCGCCTACAGCTTCGGCGTCGCGATCTTCGGCGGCTTCGCCCCGCTCATCCTCACCGCCCTGCTCGGTGCCACGGGTCTGCTGACCGTGCCCGGCTTCTACTACGCCGGCCTGTCGCTGCTGTCCCTCATCGGCGTCATCGTCGCCCGGAAGGTGTACAAGCAGGCGTGATCCTCGCCGAGGCGGTGCTGACCTCGCCGAGATGACGTCGATTCACAATGAATTGACGCACCGACCCATCCGATGCGCAGAGTGCTCCGAATCACGAGTGTTCGATCCCGACTGGGACCGTCCGACTATGAGGAGGAAAGACACCATGCGCACAGCGAAGAAGCTCATGCTCACCCCGGTGCTCGCCCTGACCGCCTTCGGCCTGGCAGCAGGCCCCGCGGCCGCGGCGACAGCCGGAAGCAGCGACTCCGAACAGGGCTGGACCTACCAGGCCGATCTCAATGAGGTCAACGACAGCGGAGCCTCGGGTGACATCATGATCACGCTCAAAGGCGATCAGGCGATGATCACCGAACACGTCGAAGGACTGGCCGAAGACTTCCAGGACGGCCCGTACCCCCACGTCCAGCACATCCACGTCAAGGCCAACGGCAGCGCCGAGTGCCCGACCGCCTCGGCGGATGAGGACGGCGACGGAATCGTCAACACCCCCGAAGGCGGAGCAGCCTACGGTGAGGTGTCCACGACCCTGACCGACTCCGGTGACACCAGCGCCGACGCCGCGGTCGATGTCGAGCACGCCGGCATCAAGGGCGGGTCGGCCACCTACGAGCGGACCATCGACCTCGACGCCGACACGAAGGACGCGATCAAGGACGGTCGCGCCACCGTCGTCGTGCACGGACTCGATCCTGCCAAGCAGTCGCAGGAGGTCCAGGACGCCAAGAGCCCCCTCGACGACAGCCTGCCGCAGGCCGCGACGGCCCCGGCACTGTGCGGGACGCTGGCTGACAGCCAGATGGGACAGCCGCCCAAGGGCGGACCGGACACCGGCGGCGGAAGCACCGCCGGCACCGATGACACCGTGATGCTCGCCGCCGGCGGGGGAGTCCTCGTAGCAGCGGGAGCCGCCTTCGCGATCTCCCGGAAGCGGAAGTCATCGGCCGAAACCCGGTGACCTTCGACCACGACTGAGACGGGAGCGACATGAACGGCAAGCAGGCCAGGACCGGCCGCGGCAGAATCGCATGGACCGCGGCGGCCCTGGCCCTGCTTGCCATCGCTGCCGTGCTCATCACCGCCGGTCTTCTCACCGACCACTCACCACCCCAACCCGACGCCGACTCCGCCGCCGAACAGTCCGAGTCGCGCACGACACCGTCGGCCGATGCAAAGCCGAAGGATCCCTCGACTCCCCGGACCGAACAGAGCGGCGACGGCGATCAGCAAGCCGGTATGGAGGCCTCGGCCCCCACCCGGCTGCGGATCCCGGCCATCGACGTCGACACCAGCCTCATGGATTTGGGGCTGACCGCCGACGACGAGCTCGAAGTCCCACCCCTGGGCAAGGACGCGCCCGCCGGCTGGTACAAGCGTTCACCCACCCCCGGCGAAGTGGGGCCTTCCCTCATCGTCGGACACGTCGACTCCGCTTCGGAGGGGCCTGCAGTGTTTTACCGTCTCGGTGCACTCGAGGCCGGAGACACCGTGTTGGTCACCCGGGAAGACGGCTCCGAAGCCGAGTTCACCATCGACGACGTCACCGACTACGGCAAGGACTCGTTCCCCGACTACCGGGTCTACGGCAACACCGAGGACCCCGAGATCCGCCTGATCACCTGCGGCGGGGAGTTCGACGACGACACCGGTCACTATGAGGACAACATCGTCGTCACCGGCCACCTCAGCGACGGCGGGTGAGGCTAAGCGACGGCGGGTGAGTCCCCGCAACCGCTTGTGAGCGCCCGCAACCGCGTGTCCAAAGGGCAGGTGCAGAGCCTTAGGGGTCTGCGCCTGCCCTTTGAGCACGCGGATGCAACTTCAGTTGCCGCCTACATGGCATGTTTGACGCCCTTCCTGACCAACACCCAGTTCGCCGGAAAACTCGTGAGGAAGCCCAGCATCATCGCAATCTGCATCATCAGCCAGAAGACCGGTGAATCGGGTTCTGGCGGCGAGGAGAAGAAGACCAGAGACACCAGTGCCATCCAGCCGAACATGCCGACTTCGAATGCGACCAGCGAGAGTGTGTCTGCCTTGATGGCATTCTTCAGGGCGTCCTTGGGGCTGTCGTGTTTGGTGAACCCCATCCCGAAGTACTGGAAGGCGATGCCGAAGATGTATGCCAGTGCGAACTCAACGACGTAGTCGGTGAGCAGGCTCGAACCGGCGATGACGAAGCCGGTGAGGAAGACCAAGGGCGCACCGATCATATCGCCGAGTGAGCAGCCGGCACTGCAGTGAGTTGTAGAGACGAACACGCTCTGCCAGAACGGCTTGCCCTGATCGTGGGAGTCCGTGGCATCCGTTGATTCGTGGTGCGACCGTCCCAGTGTGAAGTACGCCCAGATGCCGACGAGAGGGAAGAAAAGGCCGATGAGCGGCCAGACGAGGTTCATGATCGGCATCATCGACTGCCGGTGGCGCGTGATGTCGATGCTGATCGTCACTGCCTGGCCAGCGCTGACGGCGAGGGAAGTCCAGGCGAGCACTTCAAGCCATTCCATGGCGTCTCCGATCTGCCGTGGTCCGAGCCTTCCTGTCTGTCGCAGGCGCACACTTCGATCAGTGGGCGGACGCGACTGTGGCCACTCTATTCCCATGCGCGGCGCTCGTACACCGGGTGCCGGGACCGGGTCGTTGCCACGATCGCACCTTAAGCGAATCCGCTCGACGGGGCGGCGGAATGAACGCCACTCACCTGCCGGTGGTCGCTTCGGGCCCGGCCTCCCGACGCCGCTCACCCGCCGTGGTGAGTGCCCGCAACCGCGTGTTCAAAGGGCAGGTGCAGAGCCTTAGGGGTCTGCGCCTGCCCTTTGAACACGCGGATGCAATTTCAATTGCCGACGGCCACCTCGACGCCGGCCTCCTCGGCCTTCCGCGCCTTCGCGGCCACCCGCTCCAGACGGACGACGTGAGCGAGCAGAGCGAACCAGACGAGAGCCAGGCCGGCGAGCGTCAGCCACACAGCAGACGCATCCAACCCGAAGGTGAGCAGGATGGTGCGGATATTCGTGAGGATGATGATTCCGCCCGCGGCGACAGCCAGCACCTTCGCGGGCAGCAGCTTGACCAGCCATGCGGCGAACGGTGCGGCGATGACGCCGCCGACGAGCAGCGCCGCCACGATCTGCCATTCGATGCCCTGCGATCCCAACGCGATGAGGAACCCGAGCGAACCGCCGACGGCGACGACGAACTCACTCGTATCGATCGACCCGATGACCTTCCGCGGCTCCAAACGACCTGATGAGAGCAGCGTCGTCGTCCCGACCGGACCCCAGCCGCCACCGCCGATGGCATCGAGTGCTCCACCGACGAAGCCGACCGGCACGAGCATCCCCGCACTCGGCCGTGACTTGAACTCCGGACGCTTCCCACCCAGTGCGAGGAACCGCCAGATCACGTACACCCCGAGCGCGAGCAGGATCCCCGAGATCCACGGGGTCGCAGCCTCCCCGTTGAGACTGGCGAGGAACGTCGACCCGAGGACCGCGCCGATGAAGCCGGGCCCGGCGAGGATGCCCACCGTCCGCCAGTCGACGTTGCCGAACCGGTGATGGGAGATCCCCGACACCAGACTTGTGCCCAGTTCGGAGAAATGCACCGCCGCCGAGGCGGCCGCCGGTGCCGTCCCCGCCGCCAGTAACAGCGTGGTTGAGGTGACCCCATAGGCCATGCCCAGGGAGCCGTCGATGAGCTGCGCGATGAGGCCGACGATCCCGAGGATGATGAGCTGACGCATGTGCTTGCCTTTCGTGGATGACGCGAAGGAGGTGGAGGCGCAGACGGTGAGGACGACGTCGACGACGCGGACGTGTCAGATGCGCAGAAGTGCGTTGACAACACACACTAGCGAAACTGTTGAGCAGAATGGGAAATCAACGGCAATCCTACGAACTCGGTCGCCGTATGTCGAAAGATGACGCAAAATGGCGAAATTTCGCCAATGACGAGCCTGAGTGCGGGGTTGATGCGGATGGGTTACGCTGTGGCAATGCATTCAAGAGTCACGAAAGCTGATCGCGCCGGCCACTCAGCCGTTGAGCAATCAACGTATTCGACTCACGAGCGGGCGCTGTGACCCGGGCGGGCACTGTGACTCGGGCGGGCGCTGGGACGGGGCTGCCGTCGGTGGGTCTGATCTCCCACGGAACCTCATCGCCGACCGGGCAGGTCCTCATCGAGGTGCTCGCCGCGGAGGTCGCCACTGACCTGCGCATTCGGGGCATCGCCGACGAGGTCATGCTCGGTCATGTCGACGTCCAGAAGCCCGACGTCGACGAGGTGATCGCCCGACTGCCCGCCGACCGTCCGGTGATTCTCGTGCCGCTTCTGCTCTCGCCGGGCTATCACGTCCATGTCGACCTCGCCGAGGCGGTCGGTCGTGCCGCTGAATCGGGCCGTGATGTTCGACGGACCCCCACGCTCGGTCCGGATCCGAGGCTCGCAGAGATCCTCGCCGATCGACTTCCGCCCTTGCGGGACAATGACGAGGTCATCCTCGCCGCAGCCGGTTCGAGTGACGAACGGGCGAACGAGTCCTGCCGCGAGATGGGCAGACTGTTGGCGGCAGAGCTCGATCGTCCCGTCGAGGTCGGCTTCCTCGCCGGCGGGGGAGTGCCGTTGAAAGACTTCGTTGAACAGAGCCGCAGTCGCGGCGCCCGCCCCGTGCTAGCGAACTACCTGCTGGCTCCGGGATTCTTCGACGATCTCGCGCGCAGACTCGTCGCCCGCGGAGGTGCGAAGGCCGACGGAGGTGCGAAGGCCGGCGTCGCCGGAAGTGCGAGCGGCAGTGTGAAGAGCGGCGATGCCGGTAGTGGCAGCAGCGCTGACTCGCCCGGCGTCCTCGCCCCGCCCCTGCTCACCGGCGGTGCCGCTTCCGCCGTGCCGCCCCGGCTCGTCGACATCGTCCGCGACCGAGTCCGCGAGGGCATCTGCGGCCGAGTCGGTGCCGGTGTTCTCGCGGCCGGCCGCAATAGTGGCGCAGGCAGCGCCCATGCAGATAGCGCCCATGCCGAAGGCGGCTGTCATGACTACGCCCACCCCACCGCACCGGACATGCTCAACGCCTGACCGCGCTCGCGGCAGACCGTGACGCCATATGTCACTCCGTGACACAAACCCTTCGGTAATTTGTTGAGCAATTCGGCATTCATGTAGCGTGACTCATCACTGGTTCCCCTCAGCGTTTGGAGACAGCAATGTCCACTCAGGTGGAAGAGAACAAGGAAACAGCGGGTAAACGAGCCGCAAAGCGGCCCGCCCGCCCAAAGAAGTCCAATGGGCAGTGGAAGATCGACGGTCATGAACCGTTGAACAAAAACGAAATCGACAAGGCCGAGGACAACGGCCTCAACGTTCGCGCCCGGATTGAGACCATCTACGCCAAGCGCGGATTCTCTTCGATCGACTCCGACGACCTGCACGGCCGCTTCCGCTGGTGGGGCCTGTACACCCAGCGCAAACCCGGAATCGACGGCGGCCGCACCGCGAAGCTCGAACCGCATGAGCTCGAAGACGAATACTTCATGCTCCGTGTCCGGATCGACGGCGGCAAGCTCACCACCGATCAGCTGCGGGTCATTGCGGACATCTCCACCGAATTCGCCCGCGACAGCGCCGACCTCACCGACCGCCAGAACATCCAGCTGCACTGGATCGAGATCGAGAGCATGCCTGAGATCTGGCGCCGCCTCGAAGCGGTCGGCCTGCAGACCACCGAAGCCTGCGGCGACGTCCCCCGCGTCATCCTCGGCTCACCCGTGGCCGGCATCGCCGCCGACGAACTCATCGACCCGACACCGGCGATCGAAGAGATCTCCCGCCGCTACATCGGCGACCAGTCACTGTCGAACCTGCCGCGCAAGTACAAGACCGCGATCACCGGCCACCCCAGCCAGGACGTCGTCCACGAGATCAACGACTGCTCCTTCGTCGCCGTCGACCACCCCGAACACGGCATCGGCTACGACCTGTGGGTCGGCGGCGCCCTGTCCGTCGTCCCCCGCTTCGCCGAACGCCTCGGCACCTGGGTCGCCCCCGACCAGGTCGTCGAGACGTGGCTGGGCGTCACCCAGATCTTCCGCGACTACGGCTTCCGCCGTCTGCGCAACAAGGCGCGCCTGAAGTTCCTGCTTGCCGATTGGGGTCCGGAGAAGTTCCGCGAGATCCTCGAAACCGAATACCTCGGCTACAAACTCGCCGACGGACCGGCACCGGCCAAACCGCTCACCGCCGGCGACCATGTCGGCGTGCACAAGCAGACCGACGGCCGCTACTACATCGGCGTCAGCCCCGTCGTCGGTCGCGTCTCGGGCACCCTGCTCGGCCAACTCGTCGACCTCGCCGAGAAGTACGGCTCCACTCGCCTGCGCACCACCCCGCACCAGAAGGTCCTTCTCCTCGACATCGAGGAGAAGGACGTCGAGGCCGTCGTCGCCGAACTCGACGCCTTGGGCCTGTCCAGCCGCAAGGACCTCTTCCGCCGCTCGACGATCGCGTGCACCGGCATCGAATACTGCAAACTCGCCATCGTCGAGACCAAGCAGACCGCAGCCGACACCATCACCAAGCTCGAGGAGCGCCTCGCCGACATCGAGGAGCTGCCCCACCCGATCAGCTTCCACCTCAACGGCTGCCCGAACTCCTGCGCCCGCATCCAGACCGCCGACATCGGGCTCAAGGGCCAGATCGTCACCACCGACGACGGCGAACAGGTTCCCGGCTTCCAGGTCCACGTCGGCGGCGGCCTGGCCTCGAAAGACCGCGACGAAGCCGGACTCGGCCGCACCGTCCGCGGACTCAAGGTCACCGCCGAGAACCTCAGCGACTACGTCGAGAAGCTCGTCCGCCGCTTCCTCGCCGGGCGCGAGGAGACCGAAACATTCTCCGAATGGGCCCACCGCGTTGACGAGGAGGAACTGGTATGAGCCGCACGAACACGACCACCACCGAGGCGACTCCCACCTCGGCAACCTCGGCGAGAGGAGGGGCACCGGCAAAGCCCCGCCCCGAACCACGTCCCGTCGAGGAGCTCAAAGCCCTCGCCGAGGCGGGTGCCCGTGAACTCGCCGGTGACCCGGAGAACGGGGTTCCCGAGGCCAACCCCGCCGACGTCATCCGCTGGGTGTCCCGCAACTTCGACACCGCGGCCTGCGCCGTGGCCTGCTCGATGGCCGACGCCGCCCTGCCGCACTACGTCGCCCAGTACCAGCCCGGCGTCGACGTCCTCTTCCTCGACACCGGCTATCACTTCCGGGAGACCTATGACACCCGCAACGAGGTGGCCCGCCGAGTCGATGTCCACATCGTCGACGTCCTCCCGGAGCAGACCGTCGAAGAGCAGGACGCCGAGTTCGGCAAGGACCTCTTCGCCCGCGACCCGGGCCTGTGCTGCGCCCGCCGCAAGGTCGCACCATTGAGCAAGTCACTGAAGGGCTACGAACTCTGGTTCACCGGAGTCCGTCGTGACGAGGCCCCGACCCGGACGAACACGCCGCTGATCACCTTCGATGAGAAGAACGGCCTCGTCAAGGTCAACCCCCTGGCCGCATGGTCGTTCGACGACCTCCTCGACTACTCGCGCGCCTTCGACGTCCCGGTCAACCCGCTGCTTGACCAGGGGTACCCGTCGATCGGCTGCCAGCCCTGCACTCGCCCCGTCGCCGAAGGGGAAGACCCCCGCGCCGGCCGTTGGGCCGGATCGACCAAAACAGAATGCGGACTCCACACATGAGCATCGACACCCAGTTCAACCACGACACCCGCACCACCACCGAGGCGACACCCGCCAACCCGACGAACACTTCCCTGTCCACCCTCGACGTCCTCGAATCCGAAGCGATCCACATCATCCGTGAGGTCGCCGCCGAGTTCGAACGCCCCGTGCTGCTGTTCTCCGGCGGCAAGGACTCCGTGACGGTCCTGCACCTCGCGGCGAAGGCGTTCTGGCCGGCGAAAATCCCGTTCGGACTCCTCCACGTCGACACCGGACACAACTTCGACGAGATCATCCGCTTCCGTGATGAGACTGCGGAGAAGTACGGCCTCGACCTCACGGTGGCGAAGGTCCAGGACTACATCGACGACGGCCGTCTGCGCGAACGCCCCGACGGGACCCGCAACACTCTGCAGACCCAGCCGCTGCTCGATGCCATCACGGGCGGGAAGTTCGACGCCGTCTTCGGCGGTGCCCGCCGCGACGAGGACAAAGCTCGGGCGAAGGAACGGATCCTGTCCCTGCGCGACGAATTCGGCGGCTGGAACCCCAGCAGCCAGCGCCCCGAACTGTGGAACCTCTTCAACGGCCGCCACCTGCCCGGCGAACACGTCCGCGTGTTCCCGATCTCGAACTTCACCGAACTCGACGTGTGGAGCTACATCGCCCGCGAAGGCATCGAGCTGCCCGAGCTCTACTTCGCCCACGACCGCGAAGTCTTCCAACGCGACGGCATGTGGTGGGCCACCGGCGAATTCTCCACCCCGCGCGAGGACGAGACAGTCACGACCAAGACGGTCCGCTACCGCACCGTCGGGGACATGAGCTGCACCGGTGCCGTCGAATCGAGCGCCGATGACCTCGAGTCCATCCTCGCCGAGGTGGCCGCCACCACTGTGACCGAGCGCGGAGCCACGCGCGCCGACGACCGGATCTCGGCCGCGGCGATGGAAGACCGCAAGAAGGACGGGTACTTCTGATGACGACAACCACTGACGCAACCGCCACCACAACCACCACCGAGGCGACGCCGACTTTGGACACGACGACGAAGACGCTGCTGCGCTTCGCCACCGCCGGATCCGTCGACGACGGGAAATCCACGCTCGTCGGCCGGCTCCTCCACGATGCGAAGGCGATACTGGCCGACCAGCTCGCCGCCGTGACAGCGACCAGCCGGGAACGCGGCTTCCTCGGCGGAGAGTTCGACTTCGCTCTGCTCACCGACGGTCTGCGGGCCGAACGCGAACAGGGCATCACCATCGACGTCGCCTACCGGTACTTCGCCACCGACCGTCGCTCGTTCATCCTCGCCGACTGCCCCGGACACGTGCAGTACACGAGGAACATGGTCACGGGAGCCTCGACCGCCGATGCCGTCGTCGTCCTCATCGACGCCCGCACCGGAGCGACCGAACAGACCCGCCGGCATCTGACCGTCGTGTCCCGCCTGGGCATCCGCCACGTCATCATCGCCGTCAACAAGATCGACCTCGTCGACTACGACCAGGCAGCGATCGAGACCGTCGAAAACGACATCACGACCCTCGCGGACGAGATCGGCCTCGAGACCCCGCACCTCATCCCGATCTCTGCGCTCGCCGGGGACAATGTCGCCACCACCTCGGACAACACACCCTGGTATTCCGGCCCGGCGCTGCTCGAACTCCTCGAGACCCTGCCGAGTGCGGACGAGGACACCGCCGATCTCGAGGCCTTCCGCCTCGACGTGCAGACCGTGCTGCGCCCGCAAGGGGGACTGGCACCGGGTCTCGACCCCGAGGAATTTCGGGACTACCGGGCGGTGGCCGGACAGATCACGGCCGGGCGGGTCAGCCTCGGCGATGAGATCGAGATCCACCCCGCCGGGCTGACAACGACGGTGACTGGAATCGATACCGCCAGCGGACCGCTTGAGACCGCGAGTGCGCCGCTGTCGGTGGCACTGCGGTTGGCCGATGACGTCGATACCGCCCGGGGCAGCGTCATCGCCGCGGCCGGGACCCTGCCCACCCCGCGCCGGGAACTGCGCGCCGAGGTCTTCCCCTTCACGTCCGAGGGCCTGCGCACGGGGGATCGGGTGCTCATCAAGACGGGCACGACGACCGTGAAGGGAATCGTCACCATCGAGGCCAAACGCAACCTTGAGACCTCCGGGCTGGAGGCCGCCGAGGTGCTCGCCGGCAACGACATCGGCCTGGCCCGGGTGAAGCTGTCCGCCGAGCTGCCGGCCCCGGACTTCCGCGACCACGGCACGGCCGGAGCCTTCGTCGTCATCGACCCGCAGTCGGGCAACACCCTCGCCGCGGGAATCCACACTCCCGAGGACCAGTCATGACACTCTTCCTCCCGCAGCAGCCGGGCACCGTGCTGCTCGTCGGTGCCGGACCGGGCGATCTCGGACTGCTCACCGTCACCGGTCTGCGCGCCTTGGAACGCGCCGATGTCATCGTCGCCGATCGCCTCGGCGCCCGATCGGTCATCGATCAGTTCGAAACCGAACGCGGCGCACCCCTGGATGCCCGGATCATCGACGTCGGCAAGCAGCCGGGACACCATCCGGTGCCGCAGAGCGAGATCAACGACATCCTCATCGAACAGGCGAAGCTGGGCCACCGGGTCGTTCGGCTCAAGGGCGGGGACCCCTTCGTCCTCGGACGTGGGGGAGAGGAGGTCACCGCCTGTCGGGCCGCCGGTGTCGATGTCCGCGTCGTTCCCGGCGTGACCAGCGCGAACTCGGTTCCCGCGGTCGCCGGAATCCCGCTCACCCACCGAGGGGTGGCCACCTCGTACACGGTCGTGACCGGTCACGACCAGCTCGGTGAGATCGGCGGGGGACGCGACCACACCGTCGTCGTGCTCATGGGAGTGGGCACACTCATCAACTCGGCGATGGTGCTCGCCCGCACCGGGCGCGGTGACGACTGCCCGGTCGCGATCGTCGAAGACGGATTCGGTGAGAACCAGCGGGTGACCATCGGAACGCTCGGCGACATCGCCTTCCGGGCGGCTCGCCGAGGCGTCCGGTCACCGGCCGTGATCGTCGCCGGTGATGTCGTGACCCTGAGCCCCTACGCCGATGGTGCGTTCACCCAGGCGACCGAGCCTGTGCCAGCGCACGCATCCGAACTCGTGAGGAACCCATGACCTACATCATCGCCCAGCCGTGCGTGGACCTGAAGGACCGAGCCTGCATCGAAGAATGCCCGGTCGACTGCATCTACGAAGGCACCCGCTCCCTCTACATCCACCCCGACGAATGCGTCGACTGCGGGGCGTGCGAACCCGTGTGCCCCGTCGAGGCGATCTTCTACGAAGACGATGTGCCCGATGAGTGGGAGGCCTACTACAAGGCGAACGTCGAATTCTTCGACGACATCGGCTCCCCGGGCGGAGCGGCCGCCCACGGGGTCGTCGACAAAGACCATCCCTTCATCGCCGCACTGCCGCCGCAGAACACCGACGACTGAACACCCAGCGACAACTGAACTCCAGCGACTTCGCTCCTAACCATTCCGAGCGACTCCTCTCACCTCCGACTGATCAAGGAAACTCATGCCTGCTATTCCCTTCAGAGTGGCCATCATCGGCGCCGGTCCCGCCGGCATCTATGCCGCTGACCTGCTGACCAAGGCCGAGCACGATTTGGAACTGAGCATCGACCTGTTCGAACGCCTGCCCTCACCATTCGGGCTCGTCCGCTACGGGGTCGCCCCTGACCATCCGCGGATCAAGGGCATCATCAACGCGCTCATCAAGGTCCTCGACCGTGGTGACATCCGACTGTTCGGCAACGTCGAATACGGTGCGGACATCAACCTCGGCGAGCTCACCGACCGCTACGATGCGGTGATCTTCTCCACCGGCTGCTTCATCGACGCACCGCTGTCGCTGCCCGGGATCGATCTGCCCGGATCCTACGGGGCCGCGGACTTCGTCAACTGGTACGACTCCCACCCCGATGTGGCCCAGACCTGGCCGCTGGATGCGGAGAAGGTCGCCGTGCTCGGCAACGGCAATGTCGCGCTCGATGTGGCCCGGGTGCTCGCGAAGCAGGCCGATGACCTGCACACCACGGAGATCCCCGATCACGTCTATGAGGGGCTGAAGTCCTCGAAGGTCACCGACGTCCACGTGTTCGGCCGCCGGGGTCCCGCGCAGGCGAAATTCACGCCTCTCGAGCTGCGTGAACTCGGTCAGGTCGACGACGTCGACATCATCGTCTACGCCGAGGACTACGAGTTCGATCAGGGTTCGCTCGAGGCCATCGAGTCGAGCAACCAGGTCAAGCAGGTGACGAAGACGCTCACGGACTTTGCGATGCGGGAGGAGACCGGGGCGAAGCGGCGTCTGCACCTGCACTTCCTGCACGCACCGGTGGCCATCCTCGGCGAGGATCGGGTGACCGGGCTGCGCACGGAACGTCAGGAGCTCGACGGGACCGGTGGCGTCAACGGCACCGGGGACTTCCACGACTGGGACATCGATGCCGTGTACCGGGCGGTCGGCTATGCGGGAACCAAGCTGCCGCAGCTGCCCTTCGACGAGGCCAAGAAGGTGATTACGAATCACGAAGGGCGCGTCGTCGACGCCGAGGATCAGACCAAGGCCGCCGAGGCGGACGTCATCCCCGGCGTGTACACGACCGGATGGATCAAGCGCGGGCCCGTCGGGCTCATCGGGCATACGAAGGGTGATGCACTCGAGACGATCGGGCACATCCTCGACGATCAGGCCGCAGGTGTGCTCACCGAACCCGTGTACCCGGAGGAGTCCTCGATCATCGAGCTGCTCGAGTCGAAGGGCGTCGACTTCACCGATTGGGAGGGCTACCACCGGCTCGAGGCCGCGGAGAAAGCACTCGGTGAAGCTGAAGGACGTGAGCGCGTGAAGATCGCGACCCGTGAGGCCATGCTCGCCGAGGCGCGCGCCCACCTGACCGCGGACGCGAACGCCGGGGGCTGAGCAACCGTCCGTGTTCGGAGAGAGTCTGTGAAAGTAGCTTTCGGCCCGGAATGTCCTCGCCGGGGCGAGCAAACGTGATCAGTAGATATGGAAGTTGTCAAAGACTCATCTTCGGACCAAATCGCGGGGCATCGCATAGGAAGGGGCGCGGACACTGCTGCAGCGGCACCGGAGACCGACGATTGCAAGAAACTGGTGTCAGTCTCCGGCACGGGCGCTCGATCCATACGCGGCTAGTTTAAGAATCTTCTTTTACGCGCGATCGGCGACGGAATTTCAACCGAATTCCGTATTTGCGCTAGTGACGTATCACCGACTTCGGAACTTGTTTGATGGCGGTCAATGTCGTGATTTCACCAAGCGTAGAGTACTTTGGGCCGCCGATTCGTGCGATCGGATTGAGGTTTGCGGTGTCGATCTTGCCATTCTCGTAAAGATGCTCTTCGACATGGAAGGCAAGCACTTCTCCGACGACGAACTCTGCCCCGGTGTCGCCATAACCGGTGGTGCTGTGGAATCGGCACTCCATGGCGAGAGGGATGTCTCGGAGCCTCGGCACGCTCACATGTGTCGACGGCACGGTCCTCAAGCCCAAGGTGTCGACCTCGCTGATCTCAGCAGGAAACTCCTTGGCGCTGGTATGCACTGCCTCGGTGAATGCTGCAGTGGGAATGTGGACCACATACTCTCCGGAGACAGCGATATTGCTGCGAGTGTCTTTGGGCACACCATTCTTACGGCCCATGTTGATTCCTACCATTGGTGGTTTGTTCGAGACGAAGGTGAAACAGCTGAACGGCGCAAGGTTTTTCAAGCCCTCCGCAGAGGCCGTCAGCACCCATGCAATAGGGCGCGGAACGACTACCCCGGACAGCAATCTATAGGTTTCCTCCGGCGACAGAGATGTCGATTCAATCCTCATCTTTCGATCCTTTGACCGGCGAATTCCGCTCTCACCTTCGCTGAGGGAGGGTAGATGCCATGCAATGGAGCGCCATTCCTGATCTTCTCAGCGAGAAACTCTTCGAGCATTTCCTGCTCATATGCATCTCGCGCCACCTCATCAGCACAGTGCGCGGGCACGACGATGACGCCATCGGCGTCACCAACGATGATGTCACCGGGGTAGACCGCAGTATCACCGCAGCCGATAGGTACATCCTGTTCGACAACACGAAGGTGGTTGCGGCTGACGTTAGCGGTGGAACCGGCACTGAAACTCGGCAGCCCCGCCTTTCGAATACCATCCGCATCGCGTAGGCACCCATCCGTGACGATTCCGGCAGCACCCTTGAACTTAAGCCGCTCAATGAGGATGTCTCCTCCAGTTGCCGTGCGTCGGTCCCGACGCGCGTCGATGACTAGAACGGCTCCCCGCGGAACGGACTCAACGACCGCGAACAGACTGAGGCCCGATTCGGGCGTGGTTCCGGGCCACAGTCCTTCGGTATCCTCACGGGCAGGAATCGTGCGCATCGTCCACGCCTCGCCGACAAGCTTTTGGTCGTCAACGACGGGACCGACGCCCTGGACGAGCTGATCTCGATACCCCCGCTTGAGAAGCTGGCTCGCTACTGTTGTCGTCCCAGTCCGGCAGAAGGCTGAGTAGGTTACTTCGCTCATGCCCATGCTTCTCGTCCGTCCAGTAGGTTCCACGTCTGGGCGGCTGTGGCAACAGTCGTTTGGCCTGATTCCGACAGTGGAATGAGCGGAGGCCGAACAGTCGGGTTGATTTTGCCCATCCTGCCGAGCAGCCACTTGACCGCTGTCGGGTTGGTTTCAGTCAGTACGACATCATTGAGTTCGAGGAGTTTATAGTGCAATGCTCGGGCTGTCCTCCAGTCGCCCGCTTCGAACACGTCATAGAGTTCCGCGATTTCTCTCGGTACCAAGTTGGCGGTGACGCTGATGAAGCCGGCGCCGCCGATAGCAAGAATGGGGAAGCAGAGTGCTTCGAGCCCAGAGAAGAGAAGGAAATCCTCGCCGCATTCCTGCATGACGAAGTTGGCGTGTGAGAAGTTGGGGCTCGCTTCCTTCATGCCGATGATATTGGGATGGTCGCGATAGAGGCGTCCGACAGTCTCAGGGGAGATCTCGACGCCGGTTCGCGAGGGGATGTTGTAAAGCAGAATCGAGATGTCCACTGACTCGGCTATTCGGGAGTACCACTCGTAGAGCCCGGCCTGTGTCGGCCTGGAATAATACGGAACGATAACGAGGGCAGCATCGGCATCTACCTCGGCGGCCTTCTTCGTCAGTTCAATTGTCTCTGGTAGTTGGTGTGTGCCTGTGCCAGGAACGAACGGCACCCGCCCAGCGACTGCAGAGGCAGACGCTTCGATCATTTCCAATCGTTCGGCGAGGACAAGGGACCCAGGTTCCCCTGTAGTCCCGGTTACTGAGATCCCGTGAGATCCGGATTCCACTTGTTCTTCGACGAGCGCGCTCAGCGCCCCATAGTCGATCGACTGGTCATCGTTGAACGGTGTCACGAGAGGGACGATTGAACCTCGGAGCGAAGGGGTCATAAGAGCCTCATTTCCTGAATGAATGTATTTTTGCGACTTCTTCAACGTAAGGGGGTCGCAAACGGAGCCTCAAGCAAACTCTGACCACTATTGATAAAATTCGGGAATGAATCTTGACGTTGAGACATTACGGTCCTTCGCATATCTGGCGGATGAGTTGCATTTCGGACGGGCAGCATTGGCCCTTGGTATTGAGCAACCAACGCTGAGCCAAAGAATCAAAAGACTCGAAGATCATCTAGAGGTGGAACTATTCGTTCGCAGCACCCGACGGGTTGAACTGTCAACGGCAGGCCAGTCATTTCGTTCTGACATCAACGAAGTCCTCACCTTGCTTGATCGCGCAATCGAGCGTGCCCGAGCGGCGCAAGAGGGTCGACAAGGCAAGCTCACAATCTTCTACACCATGAGCGTTGGGTACGAATTTCTGCCAAAACTCGTCTCCGCGAATCAATCCGCTCTGCCGGGACTGGCGATCGACGCCCTGGAGATGTGGGAACGCGATGTAATCGAAGGAGTGCTTCGCGGTCGCGCCGATCTTGGGTTGGTGAGGACCGACCCTCCGTCAGAAGACCTTTCGAGCACGCTGATCGCGCGCGAGAAAGTGTGCATCGCCATCCCACGCGGGCACCGATTATGCGGCGCCCAAAGCGTCGAACTCATCGATCTCAAGAATGAGACGTTCTTTGTGACTCCGCAGTCCCTGGCACCCGGTTATCAAGGATTGATCGATCAGATGCTCGAAGAGGCCGGCGTTCGACCTAAGTTCCTCGACAACCCACTACCTGGAAATCGTGCTCTGACGGCGTTGCGGGGAACACAATGTCTGTCGATTCTCCCGAAGTCGGTTGCGAACAATGTCACCGCAACCGAAGCCGTAACTCTTCACACCGTTACTGATGACTCAGCATGGCTTCCCGTCAGGCTTCTCTACCGAGCGAAGATGGAACGAGCTGTCACGACTTTTCTCAATGTAGCAGCACAGAAATCACGCTCTGCAGGTTGGATGCGACCCTCCTGACCTGGGCATTTATTATATATTCCGAGTTTTTATGAATAACCTAGTCGGTCTTCTTGAGGCTCGTATTCGCGTCTTCGTAGTGTGAATTCGCACCTTGGCGATTAGGAGGAGACACGATGAGACGACGAAGTCTGTACATCCCCGGATTCAGTCACGAGAATCCAATCCCAGCTGCGTGCGTTGTAGGCAGCACTCTGATGACCGGTGCCGTCCACGGTGGGGGCAAGGGATCCGATCCGACGAAATTTTCAGATGATCCGCTGGAACAGTGCGAACTGATGTTCGACCGATTGGCATCCATTCTCGCTGAGGCGGAGAGTTCCTGGGACGACGTCATTAAACTCTCCGTGCGCATTCAGAATTCTGCCGTCCGGCAGTCCCTCAACCAACGCTGGTTGGAGATTTTCCCAAACGAGTACGACCGTCCCGTCCGACAAGTCGCGGTTGGCACTACACGTGACCACATCCTCATTCAATCTGAGATGACAGCCATCCTTCCCTGCAATGACCAAAGTTGCGAACCATGAGGAGCCAGATGTTCGACTACGCACTGTACGACCCCGAGACTCGGGCACCGGCCACTGACGTGCCACCTGGATCATGCGACAGCCAGGTGCACATTTTCGGCGATCGAGACCATTTCCCGGTCCGACCGGATGCTGCCTACGTCGTCTATCAGGCCTCTGTTGATGCGATGCTTGACATGCACCACGCCCTCGGCATCGATCGTGGAGTGATCGTGCAGTCGACCGCATACGGTAATGATCACGCTGCCATGATCGATGCACTGCACCGGGCCGGACCAAACTATCTTGGGTGCGGGATAGTCAATGACTCGACGAGCGACGAGGAGCTAGCCGAGCTGCACGCTGCTGGAATGCGAGGTGCTCGGTTTAACTATCACCCGAAGCTTAAGAACCGTATGCCCGTCCCCGACGAAGTGATCAGAACCGCAAAGCGAGTGGCGCCCCTCGGCTGGCACCTCAAGCTTCATCTCAACAGCGTCGATCCGAAGCCCATCACTGACCTCCTTGCTGATGTTGAAGCCCCAATCATCATCGACCATATGGGGCCGCTGCAGTATGAATACGGTTTGGACGACCCGAACTTCGCGCATATCTGTGAGCTCCTCGGCCGAGGGAACTGGTGGGTGATGCTGTCAAACGGCGACCGACGATCGGTCGCTGGCTTTCCGTGGGACGATGCCACGGCCTATGCGCGCGAGTACATCGCCGCGGCTCCTGATCGTGTGCTGTGGGGAACTGATTGGCCTCACCCTCTGCATTCAGGCCCCGTCCCGAACGATGGGGAGCTGCTTGATCTGCTCGAACGCTACGCGCCGGACCCGACCCAAAGACATCGAATACTCGTCAACAACCCAAAAGAAATCTTCCAGTTCAACTAAGAGTTCATTTTTAACGAAACGCACCGGAGGGACGATGATGTCCGAGTCCAGAACTATACAGCCCGCTTCCGACGGCAAAGAGCGCATGACACGTGAGCAGGGTAAAGCAGTTGGGGCAGCAGTCCTTGGCTGGATGATCGACATGTTCGATCTTATGGTCATTCTGCATGTGGCCGGTTATGTGTCGCAGGTATTCTTCCCCAGTGACAATGACATGCTAGCTCTGACCGCGACCTACGCGTCGTTCGCGATCAGTCTTCTGGTCAGACCGCTGGGCGCGCTCATTCTCGGTACCGTTGCCGACCGGCATGGCCGCAGGCTCTCGATGACCATCGGGGTCGTCGGGGCCGGCATTGCTACGGCGTTGATGGGCGTCCTGCCGGGAGTCGCAACCATCGGCTTCGTCGCTCCAGTGCTCTTCATTCTTCTGCGCATCGTGCAAGGAGTGTTCGTTGGAGGTATTGCGGCCTCTACTCATACTCTCGCCACGGAGAGCGTGCCCGAACGGTTCCGAGGAATGACGGCGGGATTGATCAAAGGGGGCGGGGCCAGTCTTGCTGTCATCGTCATCAACCTAATGGTGATCGGAATCAGCGCGATCATCGGTGACGATGCATTTGGTCAATGGGGATGGAGGATTCTATTCCTCACCGCCCTCGTCGGATCTCTAATCAACTACGTGGTGGTCCAGCGCACGGAGGAATCGCCTCTGTGGAAGGCCGGCCAGAACGCGATTCGCGCGAAGGGGGCACTCACGCCCACTAATCCAACCCCGGTGCGCGACCTGTTCTCTAAACGCTGGCGCAAACCAATGCTCATCACTGCGGCGATCGTCTTTGCAGGTTCGGCCCCGTACTACCTGACAACCGGCATACTGCCCACGGTGTTCAAGACTCACCTTCACCTGCCCCAAAGCCAAGCTAGCTTGTTTCTCATTATCAATGTATTCGGATCTGCGCTGGTCGCAGTGCTTTGCGGGCACCTTAGCCAGCATGTCGGACGTAAACCGGTATTTCTCTGGTCGGGGCTTGGCTGCCTCGTTCTCATTCCGGGGTTGTATTGGTTGATCGAATATGTGCTGTCCGATCAGCCGGCGTGGATTCTTGTAGCTAGTGCTGTGATGGTGATGCTCTCAGGGGCGATCAGCGCACCACTCATCATCTTCCTGAACGAGACGTTCCCAACCGAGATTCGTTCAACGGCGACTGCGTTCTCGTGGAATGTCGGCTATGGACTGAGCGGAATGATGCCCACCGTCGTCACGGCCATAAGCGCTGAAACCGGCAATATCATTATCGTGCTCATCGCATTGAGCGCAGTGATCAATGCGTTTTTCATGATCCTGGTATTCGGCTCTACAGAGACCAAGGGCCGACTGCAGAACCTGCGTAGTGCTGTCTAACCCTGTAAGCAGCAAAGTTTGACGCTTTGGCTCGGACCGGATTCGGCTTCCTAGGCCATGCTCGCCGAGGCGCGAGCCCACCTGACCGCGGACGCGAACGCCGGGAGCTGATCAGGCCGATACGGCAGCCGAGACCCGAAGGCCCAAATCCTCACATAGTGACCCTCGACGTTCCGCCATTCGACCCCGAACACCCAAAAGGCGTGTTCGGGGTCGTTTGAGTCTGTGACCTTGCCGTATAACCCAGCTATGTAATTGACATCACGTTTCGACAGGAGAAAGCTGGCGGCGGAAACTCAGCCGTCACTACCTAGGGAGGCACTGGTGTCCTTACGCAATTCCCTGTCATCGGGCTCGCATACGAGCGTGACAGTCGTCCATGACAAAGGACTCAAACGCGATATCGGCAAGACCGGGCTGCTCTTCACCGGAGTCGGGTCGATCATCGGCTCCGGATGGCTCTTCGGTGCCTTCGACGCCGCGAGCATGGCCGGCCCGGCCGCGATCCTGTCCTGGGCCATCGGTGCCATCCTCATCATCTTCGTGGCACTCAACTACTCCGAACTCGGTGTCATGTTCCCCGTCGCCGGCGGTGTCGTGCGCTACCCGCACTATGCTTTCGGTTCGTTCGCCAGCTACACCAGCGGGTGGATCACGTGGCTGTCGGCGGCGGGAACCGTCGGCATCGAGGTCCTCGCGGCCGTCCAGTACGCCTCGAGCTATATGCCGTGGCTGATGGAGTCGAAGGAGGGGGTGCTCGTCCTCACGGTGCCGGGCATCTTCGTGAGCATCGCGATGGTCGCGGTCTTCTGCGTCATCAACATGTTCGGAGTGAAGTTCTTCGCCCAGTTCAACAACGTGCTCGTGTGGTGGAAGCTGCTCGTCATCGTCCTCGTCTTCGTCGGCCTGGCGCTGCTGGCGTTCAACCCCGGTCACTTCCACATGCCCGAGTTCGGCGGTTTCGCCCCCAACGGCATCGCACCGATCTTCGCGGCCCTGCCCGCGGCGGGCATCGTCTTCTCCTACCTCGGCTTCCGTCAGGGCGTGGAGTTCGCCGGTGAGACGAAGAACCCGCAGAAGAACGTGCCCTTCGCCGTCATCGGTTCGATCGTGCTCACCGGCATCATCTACATCCTCCTGCAGGTCGCGTTCATCGGCGCCATCCCCACCGACCTGCTCAAGGACGGCTGGAGCGGACTGTCGTTCTCGAACTCGGCGGGACCGTGGGCCGAGATCGCGCTCATGCTCGGCGCGATGTGGCTGGCGATCATCCTCTACATCGATGCCGTCGTCTCTCCCGCCGACACTGGTCTGATCTTCACCGCGCTCACCCCGCGCTTGTCGTACTCGCAGGCGCGCGTGGGCAATGCCCCGCACGCGATGACGAAGCTGAACAAGAAGGGCATCCCGTGGTTCGGTCTGCTCATCACCTTCATCGTCGCCTGCTTCCTGTTCTTCCCGTTCCCGTCGTGGGCGAAGATGGTCGGGTTCATCACCTCCGGCACCGTCATCTCCTTCGGATCCGGCCCGGTCACGGTGGCGGCGCTGCGACGTCAGCTTCCGGACCAGGAGCGCCCGTTCAAACTGCCCGGCGGAGACACCCTGCCGTTCCTCGGGTTCCTCGCGGCGAACCTCATCGTGTTCTGGACAGGGTGGGACACGAACTGGAAGCTGTTCCTGGCGATGGCTCTCGGCTACGTGGTCCTCGGCCTGCACTACGCTTTCAGCGATCGCAGCAAGATTCCGCCCCTGCAGTTCAAGTCCGGTTGGTGGATGATCCTGTGGCTCGGCGGACTGGCCGTGCTCAGCCTGCTGAGCAACTACGGCGAGGGAGCCATGGGCGTGCTCACGTTCGGCTGGGGTGAGCTGGTCTGCACCATCTTCACCGCCATCGTCTTCTACGTTGGCATCAAGACCCGCCTGAAGTCGGCGGAGGTCGTCGCCAACGTCGAAAACACCAAGGAGACCGCAGCCGAACACATCGACGGGAAATGATCCCGTGACATGACGTCGATTCCATCGACGTCAGTAACCAAAACCCTCGCCGAGGCGGCCCGACCCCGTACATCCACGAACAGTGGAGTACGGGGTCGGGTTCGTTCAGCTCGGTATCGGACGCAGGCTCAATTGCGCGCCCCACCTGCAAACCGCACAAAATACTCCAGCGCCTCAAACGAATCCACGGCGTCCGGATTCGCCACCTTCTCCAGCGCATGCCCCTGGATGAGTCGCTTCACCGGAACCTCGAGCTTCTTCCCCGTCTTCGTGTGCGGAATCGCGGGCACCGCGATGATGTCATCGGGCACGTGCCGCGGTGACGCCTTCGACCGCAGTTCCCCAGCAATCCGGTCCCGCAACCCAGAATCCAACGAAACCCCCGAACCCAGCACCACGAACAACGGCATCCAGTACCCACCATCCGGTTGCTCGGCACCGATGACCAGGGATTCGGCCACCTCGGGGATCCCGTCGACGACGTCGTAGATGTCGGCGCTGCCCAGGCGCACACCCTGCCGGTTGAGGGTGGCGTCCGAACGGCCGGAGATGATGACACTGCCGTGGTCGGTGATGGTGATCCAGTCGCCGTGGCGCCAGACTCCGGGAAACATCGAGAAGTACGTGTCGCGGTAGCGCTCACCGTCGGGATCGTTCCAGAACTTCACCGGCATCGACGGCATCGGGGCGGTGATGACCATCTCGCCGACCTTGCCGACCAACGGCTGACCAGTATCGTCCCAGGACTCCAACGCCACGCCGAGGATGGGCCGTGAGAGTTCCCCGGCCCAGATCGGACAGTTCGGGGCGGATCCGGCGAAGCCGCTGACGACGTCGGTGCCGCCGCTCGTCGAGGCCAGCTGCACGCGCTCGCCCACGGCATCGCGCACCCACGGGAAGCAGTGGGCGGGCACCGGGGCACCCGTGGCACCGATCGTCCGCAGCGCGGAGAGGTCGAATTCGGTGCCGGGTTCAAGCCCGGCCTTCATCCCGGCCAGGAAGATTCCGGGACTGACCCCGAGCACATTCGCCTTCGTGTCCGCGGCGATCTCCCACAGCCGGCCCGGCCCCGGATAGAGGGGGCTGCCGTCGAAGCACACCGTGGTCGCACCGCCCACCAGCGCCGAGGCGACGAGGTTCCACATCATCCAGTTCGTGTTCGTGTACCAGAAGAACCGGTCACCTGGCCGGATGTCGAGGTGGAGACCCAGCAGGCGCAGGTGATCGATGACGACCCCGCCGTGGCTGTGCACGATCCCCTTGGGAATCCCCGTCGTGCCCGAGGAGTACAGCACCCACAGCGGGGTATCGAAATCGACGCGCGCGAACTCGGGCTCGGCATCCCCGGAGGCGATATCGTCCCAGGCGGTGAGGTTCGTGATCTGACCGTGTTCATCGGTGAATTCCTCGCCGAGGTTGCCCACCCCGACCACGGCCCGCAGGCTCGGCATCCGGTTGGCCAGGTCCGCGACTTGGTCGCGGCGGTCGAAGGCCTGACCGTTCCAAAGGTAGCCGTCGGCGGCGAAGAGAACTTTCGGTTCGAGCTGGCCGAGCTTCGTTGCCGCACCTTCGGCGGCGTAGTCCTGAGCGCAAGCGGACCAGATAGCGCCGACCGAAGCAGTCGCGAGGAACGCGATGAGGGTGTGGTGGGTGTTCGGCAGGTAGCCGACGACACGGTCGCCTTCTCCTACACCTTGGTCGCGCAGCCAGGCGGCGACAGATCCGACCTGGCGACGCAGTTCGCGCCAGGTGGTCTCGCGGCGCTCGCCGGATTCTTTGATGGTGATGATGGCCGGTTCGTCGGCGAGTGTGTCGTCGAGGCCGGCTCGAAGGGCGTGTTCGGCGTAGTTGAGGCGGGTGCCGGGGAACCATGTGGCGCCGGGCATGGACCGATCGGCGAGGACTTCGGTGTAGGGCTCATCGGCGATGACGTCGAAGAAGTCCCAGACCGCGCCCCAGAATCCGTCGAGGTCGTCCACCGACCATTTCCACAGATCGTCATATCCGGCCATATTTTGGCCGGTGCGCTGGTTGGCGAAGTCGATGAAGTCGGCAATCTGCGGTCGCGGAGTCTGGTCGGGATCGGGAAGCCAGATCGGTTCAGCGGTCAATTCTTCTCCTCAGCACAGCGGTGGGCGATGGTCAGACACTGCAACTCTATCCGGGTCTTATAGTCCTAATCCCGTGAAACGGATATGTACAGAGCGGTGACTTCAGGTGGCTGCCGACAGTGCGGTGATCAGCACCAGCAGGAGAAGTCATCCAATCAATGATTGAAGATTCTGTTTCAGAAAATCAAAAAGTACGCATAATGCTTGTCAGCGACCAATGAATCATCTAACGTTTTTCAGTAGACATAGGATGTCTTTGGAATTCAATGAGGAGTTGCCGTACATGCCCGTAGTGTCCGAATCTGCCACTGTCAGAAGTGAAGCGGTGCCGTTGCTGGATATCCGCGGGGCGAGCAAAGGGTTTCCGGGAGTGAAGGCACTTTCTGGAGTGGACCTCGACCTGTACCCCGGCGAGGTGCTTGGCCTAGTAGGAGAAAACGGTGCGGGGAAGTCCACTCTGATGAAGCTCCTCGCTGGCGTCTATACGGCTGATGCTGGAGAGTTCTGGATCGATGGCGAACACACGGAGATCTCTTCGACCTTGGACGCTGAGGCCCACGGAATCGCAATTATCCACCAGGAGTTTAACCTCGTGGATGACCTCACAGTTGCGCAGAACATCTTCCTTGGGCGCGAGCCGCGGTTCGGGATCTTCGTCAATGATCGTGAGCTCAACAGACAGGCACGTGAACTCTTCACTCGGCTGGGGCTCAGCCTCGATCCGAAGGAACTGGTTGGGAATCTGACGGTTGCCGCTCAGCAGATGGTCGAGATCGCCAAAGCAATGAGCCATGACGCACGCATCATCATCATGGACGAACCGACTGCTGCGCTGAACGATGAAGAAGTCGCACTCCTTCACCGTCTGATCCGCCAGTTCATCACTCCACAGACCGGAGTCATCTACATCTCGCATCGTATGCCTGAGCTCAAGGCCATCACTGAACGGATCAGCGTCATCCGTGATGGGGAAAAGATCGGGACGGTTGAGACAGCCACTACTGAAATGCCGGAGGTCATCCGAATGATGGTCGGCCGAGAGCTTGCCGCAGTCGATGAGGTGCCGGCTTATCGTGGGACCGATGAGATCGTCCTCGAAGTCAGCGGCTTGGAGACCCGGGCGAAACTGAGAGATGTCAGCTTCAGCCTACGTCGAGGTGAAATCCTCGGATTGGCCGGGCTGATGGGCGCCGGGCGAACTGAAACTGCACGAGCCATCATCGGAGCTGACCGGGTGTCCGCAGGCACATTGAAGCTCAACGGGCGCGAAGTGCGCATCACCGATCCGGCCGCAGCGGCACGATTGGGAATCTGCTATTTGTCCGAAGACCGCAAGCAACTCGGAGTCCTTGTTGGACAGAGTGTGCGGGACAACATCTCATTGCCGAGCTTGAGATCGTTCAGCCGGTTCGGGCTCATAGACGAGACCGCAATCGACGCAGTTGCGCTGAAGCATTCCTCGGCGCTCGCCATCAAAACCCCGTCGATCCACCAGGAGCTGGACAAACTCTCTGGTGGGAATCAGCAGAAAGTTGCGATTGCCAAATGGTTGGTCAAGGACTGTGAAATCTTCATCTTCGACGAACCGACACGAGGCATTGACGTCGGCGTCAAAGCGGAGATCTATCAATTGCTGCGTGAATTGAGCGAGCAGGGGAAATCGATCATCGTCATCTCGTCCGAGTTGCCCGAGGTTTTGCTTCTCTCACACAGAATCGGGGTGCTCAGCGAAGGTTACCTCACCGGAATCATTGACGCGGCTGATGCTACCCAGGACTCAGTTATGGAACTTGCTACCCAGCATGTCGAAACAGAAGGAATTGTGGCCTGAATGTCTACAGATCTCGCTCCCCGACTCATTTCGGATTCTGCGTCCGCGAGTGAAACGAAACGCAGCTTCTGGAGAAACTCGCTGCAGCAGCTGCTCGCAATCGCAAGTCTTGTCATCATCATCATCGTTTTTGCCTTTATCAACCCGGATTCGTTTCTGACTCTGACGAATTTCTCGACGATTCTCACCACTGTCACTACGGTCGGCCTCCTCGCACTCGGAGTCACGTTCATCATCATCACTGGCGGAATCGATCTGTCCGTGGGTACGGGCATGATCCTCTGCGGGGTGATGGCCGGTGTCTTCATCACCAATATGGGACTGCCTTTGTGGTTGGGCATCGCATTGACGATCGGCTTCGGTGGTCTGATCGGTCTTGTCAACGGCGTCAACGTCGCTGTCCTAGGGTTGCCCTCATTCATCGCGACTCTTGGAATGATGATGGTCACCCAAGGTCTGTCGCTCGTCATCAGCGGCACGAAGCCGATCTACTTCTCGGAGACACCGGGCTTCGGAGCGATTATGAACGTCTCGCTCATCCCGGGTATGCGGCTGCCGCTCGGCGGCGTGATCTTCATCCTTCTCATAGTTGTCTCTGTGGTCATCCTCCAACGCACATTGATCGGCCGTACAGCTTTCGCTATCGGTTCCAATGAAAAGGCGACCCGACTCTCGGGAGTCAACGTCAGAGCTTGGCTCATAACCGTCTACGTGCTCTGCGGACTTTTCGTCGGGCTCGCCGGAGTGCTGTCAGCCTCGCGACTGTCTTCAGCTCAGCCGACCGGTGGAGCCGGTATCGAACTGCAGGCAATCGCGGCTGTGATAATCGGCGGAACTTCCTTGGCTGGTGGTCGTGGTTCCATGGTCGGCACGGTGATCGGAGCATTCATTATGGCAGTGCTCGACAACGGTCTGCGGATGGCCGGTGTTGCTCAGGAATGGCAGCAGGTCGCCATCGGCGTGGTCGTATTGCTGGCGGTCTACCTCGACATCGTACGGAAGAAGAATGCCTCCGCTCGTGGATCAGTATCACCCCATCGGAAACCTGCGAGGGACTCGACCGCTGTCACCTCCCAGCCCCAAACCTAGACCTATAAGAAGAATCAAAGGAGACAATTATGAGAACTAGCAAGCTGATGACATCTCTGGCGGCACTGTCAACCATTGCCCTCCTCGCCACCGGTTGTGGGTCCGGGTCGGCTGGAAACGAAGGTGGGGACGGCGAGAAGACGATTGCCATCGTATCGAAGGGGTATCAGCACCAGTTCTGGCAGACAGTGAAAAAAGGTGCAGAAGCCAAGGCGAAGGAGCTGGGAGTCAAGGTCACATATGTCGGTCCCGATACTGAAACGGATGTCGAGCAGCAGGTCACTCAGGTGCAGACGGCTTTGGACAACAAGCCGGACGCGTTGGCATTGGCAGCTTTGGACAGCAAGGCAATGTCTCCGCTCCTGCAACAGGCACAGTCGAACGACATTCCTGTCATCGCTTTTGACTCCGGAGTCGACGGGGACATCCCAGTCACCACGGTGGCAACTGACAACAAGGCTGCCGCGGCGGAAGCGGCTAAGCATGTTGCTGAAGCGATATCTCACAAAGGTAAAGTCGGGATCGTCACTCACTCAGAGACTGCCGCGACAGGAGTCGACCGTCGTGACGGCTTCGTCGACTATATGAAGAAGAATGAACCGGATATCAAGATCGTCGCACAGCAGAACGCTGACGGGGATCAGGCGAAGTCTGCGGATGCGACTAAGGCGATCCTGCAGTCGAACAAGGATCTTGCCGCGATCTATGGAACTAACGAAGGTGCGGCGATCGGCGTTGTCCAGGGCGTGAAAGAACTCGGGAACGAAGACGTCGAAGTCGTCGGATTCGATTCCGGCAAGGCCCAGCTCGATGCGATCCGCAACGGAGCGATGCTCGGCGCAGTTACCCAGAGCCCTCTTGACATAGGTGGGACGACCGTTCAAGCGGCAGTGGACGCAATAGACGGTAAGGAACTCGAGAAGCAGATCCCGACCGACTTTTACTGGTACGACAAGGACAACATTGATGACAAGAAGATCGCTGACCTGGTGTACGAGTGATCGATCCGGTTAAATTGATCCACAGCTGAATGTGTCCGGCACCCACGCAAGAAACTGCGGGGGTGCCGGACTTCTGGCCAGAGCGGCGCCTTTGCACCTGAGGAGGGCGCGTAGAAAGGTGTTGTAGGTTGAGGTCATGGCACTGACGGATGACGCACTCGAGAAGATCAAGGCCCTCATCGTCAGCGGTGAGCTCAAACCCGGGGATCGTCTGCCACCTGAAGCGGAGCTCTCGGAACGGCTCGGGCTATCCCGCAATTCGCTGCGGGAAGCTGTCAAGGCTCTCGACTTCATCAACGTGGTCGACGTCCGGCGCGGATCAGGAACATATGTCACAGCGCTCGCTGCCGAAGACATGGTCGAGGCAGTGTCATTCCTTGTCGACGTGCACGCTTCGGGCTCGTTGCGTGAGATTCTGGAGGTCAGGAGGGTTTTCGAAGCCGAGACCGCCTACCGCGCAGCTGGACTCATCGATGAGACCGGACTGGAAGAGCTGCGAGCCACTATCTCAGAGACCGACCCTTCATCAATCGAGTCCCTGGTGGCGCACGACTTTGAGTTCCATTCCACGATCGCCCGCTATGCCGGAAATGACTATCTTGCGGCAATGCTTGAAGCTGTTTCGGTTAAAACAACGAGAGCTCGGACCTGGCGAGGGATGAGCGAAGTCGGGGCTGTGGAGAAGACACTCAGCGAACATCGTGCCATCATCGACGCGTTGGCGGCCGGAGATGCTCGGCTGGCGCAGTCAATCATGATTTTACATGTCACCGGTGTGCAACGCTGGGTCGATCATGTTGACGTCGATGATGAAGCCATAGGGGCTGACGCTGATGGCACTCACCCACCAGAGCCGAACGTAGATTAATCATTGGGTTCGGTATTTGGTTAGGTACCAGACTCCGAAATGACAAAGTACCTGCCAGCCGAAGAGCTCTCCGACCAGCAGGTGTCTCTGGAAACGCGTCGATCTACTCTGCTCGAAGCCGAAGCCCCTGCATGCCTCCATCGACGGCGAGGGTCGTGCCTGTTGTCGATCCTTGCCACGGACTGGCGAGGAACAAAATGGTTCGAGCCACCTCGTCAGGTTCGACCAGGCGACCGTGGGGCTGCCGTGCATTGAGTTGACGAAGTTCCTCTTCTGGGTTCTCCGCCCTCGACATCAACCCGCCCATCACCCACGGGGTGTTCGCGGTGCCCGGGCACACAGCATTGACGCGGATGCCCTCACGGACGTGGTCGGCCGCCATAGCTAGGGTCATCGAGTAGATTGCTCCCTTGGTCGCGGAGTAGAGCACCCGGTCGGGCAGTCCGGCAGTCGCAGCAATCGACGAGGTGTTCACGACGGCCGCGTGATCCGACTTGCGCAGGTACGGCAGGGCCGCGGCGGTCACGCGAGCGACGGAAACGACGTTGACGTTGAGGACCTTGTTCCACTCGGCATCGTCGTTCGCATCGACCTGCCCCTGGGCGCCGATGCCCGCGTTGTTGATGGCAATATCGATTCCGCCGTACTCGACGGCAGCGGACTCGACGGCGGCCTCGACCGAGGCTCGGTCGGAGACATCGCACTGCAGGCCAAGAGCACCGGCCGGTGCTCCGTCGGGATTGAGGTCGAGGACGGCGACTTTCGCTCCGGACTTCAGCAGCAGCTCGGTGACGGATTTGCCGATGCCTGAGGCTCCTCCCGTGACGATCGCGGTCAGTCCGGCGAATTCCTCTGATGTGCTCATTTCATTTCGGCTTTCTTGATAGTTGTGATCCATATGCGTCGAGAAACTGCGGCCGAGCCGGCCGACCCTACGTGCTCAGCTCAGCAGCAGATCGGCGCCGACTCCGGCTGGAACCTCGACTTCGAAGAACTCCTGGCGCTGTCGGCCGAGTCCTTCGATCTCGACCTCGGACACATCGCCGGGAACCAGATAAGGGAACTTGCCCGACAACGCCACTCCCTTTGGAGTTCCGGTGGAGATGATGTCGCCGGGTTCGAGCTGCATGTACTGGGAGAGGCGGAAGACGATGTCCTCGACAGGGAAGATCATGTCCGAGGTAGATGAGCCTTGGCGCGGTTCGCCGTTGACCCAGCTGGAAAGCGAGAGATCGTGAGCGTCGATGGAATCTGCGGTCACGAGGATCGGCCCCAACGGCATGGAGTCCTTCACACACTTGCCCTTCGACCACTGTCCGCCTGAGTGAGTCGACTGGTAGTCACGCTCGGACAGGTCGTTCGCGGTGAGGTATCCGCCGATCACGTCCAAGGCATCCGCCCGGCTCGCGAGGTATGCGGCCTGCTTGCCGATGACGATTCCCAGCTCGACCTCCCAGTCGAACTTCTCAGCCCGCGGAGGAATGCCGATCGCATCGTAGGGTCCGGTGATCGTGTTCGGGGTCTTGAAGAAGATGATGGGCTGTTCGGGTGCCGGATCACCGGACTCGGCCGCATGCTCGACATAGTTCTGTCCGATGCAGATCACTGCCGAGGGACGGGTGATCGGGGCACCGATACGCTGACCCTTGACGTCGATCGTCGGCAGGCTTTCCTCGTCGAGAGCCTTCGCGACGAGCGTAGGACCCTCGGCCCAGAACGCCGGGTCGATGTCTGTGACGATGCTGCTGATGTCGAAGTGGTTGTCTCCGACACGAACGACCGGCGTCTCCTGATCGCGTGCGCCGACTCTCATGAACTCCATGGGGTTTCTCCTTCTATTGGGGCTATTGACCGGACCGAAGCGTCGGTCATTTGCTGCGGGGCGAGTGGGAAACTAGCACGTCCTGGCCAAGACGTGTCTGCAGACCAATCAGCCGAATGTCTTCGGATCGACTGCGATCAACCCGGTGTCGACAGCCTCGGCCCAGAAAGCATCGGGCACAGGTTGTCGGAACAGATCAGCATTGCGCCGGACCTGATCGGCGGTCCGCATTCCAACAGTCACGTTTGTGATGGCTGGGTCCCGGAAACTGAATGCCAGGGCAGCGGCCGGAAGAGTCGTGCCGTGGGCCATGGCCAGCACTGCGAGTTTCTGGGCCTTCTCGACGATCCCGGATGGCGCTTCCTCGTAGTTGTACTTCGCCTGGGCGAGCGGATCCGCGTTGGCGAGAATGCCCGAGTTGAAGACCCCGACGTTGACGATTCCCACGCCCCGACGCTCGCACTCGGGGATAAGCTCTTCTCGTCCGCCCTGTTCGAGCAGGGTGTAGCGACCGGCCTGCATTACGAGATCGATGTCGGTCTCGCGGACGAAACGGGTGAGCATTTCGGCCTGATTCATCCCCGCGCCCCAGGCTCCGATGATGCCTTCGTCGCGAAGCTGATTGAGCATGGGTACCGCTCCGTCGAACGCCTCTGTCCAGTAGTCGTCGGGGTCGTGGATGTAGATGATGTCAATCTTCTCCAGACCCAGCCGTTCGAGGGACTCCTCGACGGAGCGTCGAATGCCGTCGCCGGAGTAATCACGCACACGTACCAGGTCTCCGGGCACCGCGAACCCCTCGTCATCGAGTTCGCGTGGCTGGTCAGCCGGACGGATCAAGCGTCCGACCTTCGACGAAAGGAGGAATTCCTCACGTGGACGATCGGACAGAGCCTCACCGAGGCGGCGCTCACTCAACCCGAGACCGTAGTGGGGAGCGGTGTCGAAGTAGCGGATGCCCTGTTCCCAGGCCACCGTGACGGCTCCGATGGCCGTTTCGTCGTCGATGCGCCGGTAGAGGTTCCCGATCGGTGCACCGCCGAAGCCGAGACTTCGCTGGTCGTGCAGTCGGCGGACGACAGGGTTGTTGATGATCATGATCGACTCCTCAGTCCGTAGAATTTGATGGCGGTTCCGCCATTGACCGCCTCCGACTCTGCAGTGGTGAGTCGATTGCGGAACTCTGAGTTGGCTACGTCCGTCCACTCGGAGGCCGTGAGGCCGTGAGCGAGGGTGGAGACAGGATGGTCGGTGCCGAGCATCGTCCGTTGTGGCCCGAATTCGTCGATCATCTCGAGCGCGTCGTGGACGAGCTCATGCGCGCGGGCGACTTCGACAGCGCCGGCGATCTGTCCGGGAAGCCCGGAGAACTTCATGTGCAACCCAGGTAGGCTGGCAAGCTGTCGCATCGACCGGGCCCAGTCCTCGTGATCGACAGCGGATCCGTCGGGCAGGGGTTTCCCGAGATGGTCGAGGACGAGCCCGGCGGCCGAACCGCGGGCCTCGGCGATCGAGTCCAGGAAACCGGAGAGCTGTGGCAGCTGGGCGCTGCGGACACAGATGTCGAATGTCAGCCCAGTCTCGAGGACGGAGACGATTCCTCTCTTGAGCGCCAGGCCCTCCGACGAACGGAGCTCGAGATCACCGAGGGGACGGCCCTCGAAGTTGTCCCTTACGCCAACCACGAGTGGATTCTCGCCCAGCTTCGTAAGTACCTCGCCGAGGTTGGGGGCGGTGAGGTCGACGGCCGCCACGATTCCCCAGATAGCGGGAAATCGGTGGGACAGCTCGGAAAGCCATTCCACTTCGGCGGCGGTCTGGTCCTGACGGGCACCGGCTTCGACGACGACGGCTCCGGTGGTCGACGACGGAAGGTCCTCGGGCAGACTAGTCTGCGGTAGCAGAGGATTCTCAGTCATCCATGGATAGTCGAGCCTGCTCCTGTCCCACAGGTGCAGGTGCGCGTCGACAACGGGCGGTGCGAAAATACTCATGCTGTGAACACCCCGACCGTGAGCAAGAGGTTGGCGTATTGGCGTTCATCGCCGGTGGCGACAACGACCGCGACATCGGGTTCGCAGGCGGCACCATAGAAGGCGAAGCGCTCATGGCCGGTGAAGGTGACGTCGGGCAGGATCTCTTCGTAGCCGATGACGGCCGGTGCCTTCGATGACTCCGCCGTGAGCATGTACTCGCAGGACTCGACGGTCAGTGTCCGACTCAGGGGAACGAGGATCTGATCGACCGTGAGCAGGCCGGGGGAGACGTTCAAGGCGATGCGCTCGGCTGTGGCGGGCACTCCAGTGACGTGCGGATAGTTGCCGTCAGCGAGTAGGATCTTCGATCCATGCCCGCATCGAGCGAGCGCCGCCAGCAGCTCCGGGTGGGTAATCGGTGTGGTAAGCATGGGTCCTCCGCTCAGTTCCGGATCGAGGATTCGGGATGCTTGGCGGCTCGTTCGGTCCGCCAGTAGGCCTCGATTTCCTCGAGAGACTTGTTCGACGTTTCGGGCACCCGCGCGAGGACAAACCACAGTGCGGCTGCGGACAGCAGGGCGAATATGAAGAACACGATTGATCCGATAGCGTCGAGGGCTACAGGGAAAGCCCAGGAGAAGACCGCATTGAACAGGTACTGGGCGAAGGTGATGATCCCGGTACCGATGGCACGGATCGACAGGGGCAGTACCTCGGGAACGAGCAGCCAGAAGACCGGACCCATGCCGATGCCGAATGCGAATGTGTAGATGAAGACCGCAAAGATGCTGATCCAGCCTGCGTCGGGCAGTAGCCAGAGTCCGACCATCGCGATAGCCTGACCGATCATTGAGATCGCGAGCAGTTTGACTCGCCCAAGCTTGTCGATGATGGGCAGTGCTATGGCGGTCGAGAGGACGAGGGCGATTCCGACGCCGTAGTTCGCATAGGCTCCAGCATTGGCACCCATGCCGGACTCCGCGAAGATGATCGGTGCGTAGTAGACGACGGCGTTGATGCCAGTGAAGACCTGGAAGAAGGTGAGGATGAGGAGGACGATCATCGGTCGGCGCGCAGAATGTAGGACCATGCCGATGCCGCCTTCCTGCTTGGCGAGGCTGGCCTTGATGTCGTTGAATTCCATGCGGGCGATTTCTTCGGTGCCGCGCAGAGATTTCAACACCTTTCGCGCGTCATCGTCACGGCCGCGGGTGATTAGCCACCGTGGACTGGCAGGGGCAAGGACCATGCCGACGAGGAAGATGACAGCAGGAAGGGCTCCAATGCCGAGGATCCATTCCCACCCTCCCGAGGTCTGGAAGGCGTCACCGACGATATAGGCGGCAAGGATTCCAAAGTTGACCGCCAGTTGGTAAAGGCCAGTGAGGAGACCACGGATTCGGGTGGGGGACAGCTCGGACAGATAGATCAGCCCGAACATGTTCGCGATCCCGACGCCCAGGCCGAGGAAGAATCGAGCAGCACCGAGCACTACTGGGTTCGGCGCGATTGCACAGGCGAGCGAGCCGACGAGGAAGATGACAGCGGCAACGATGAGAAGATGTCGACGATCGAATCGCTTCGCCGCGACCGTGGCGCCGATGATCGATGGGAGGGCGCCCCACAACAGCAACGAGGTGATGAGCCCTTGCTCCCCGACGTTGAGACCCATCTGATCGATGAGGAGCGGGAGCGCTCCAGAGATTGCGCCCGAGTCGTAACCGTAGAGCAGCCCCGAAAATCCGGCGAGGACTGCAATGAGGATAACCTTGCCGGGAATCGGTTCTCTCGAATGGTCACGGGCAATGTCAACAGCGGTGTCAGATGATTCAGTCACGTCGTCGTTCCTGTTATGCGGTGAGAGTTGGAATGTAGTGGGGACTGGTGAGGTGAGCGTTTGCTCAGACGGCAGTCTCAGCGGGTGCTTTCGGGGCTACGGTATCGGCCAGCTCCGTCCATTTCGGTCCTTCGGGGAAGGCAAAGGCTTGGAGAGTCTCGGGTTTGATCTCGGCTCCGGTACCTGGCGCCGATGGTGCCCAGTAGCGTCCGGATCGGAGGTCGACGGGCGTAACGAAGTGTTCGTGAAGATGGTCAACGAACTCGATGCATCGATCGTCCATCGAACCCGAGACGGCTACGAAGTCGAACATCGACATGTGCTGGACGAGCTCACACAGGCCGACCCCGCCTGCATGCGGGCAGACCGGAACTCCAGCGTGTGCGGCGAGCAGAAGGTTGGCGATATTCTCATTGACTCCGGCAACGCGGGTCGCATCGATCTGCATCACGCGCAGGGCGTCGGCTTGCAGGAACTGCTTGAACAGAATGCGGTTCTGGCAGTGCTCACCGGTGGCAACCGGCGTCGGTGAGATGCGTTTCTGGATGTACGAGTGGGCGAGGACATCATCGGGAGAGGTCGGTTCTTCGACCCAGCGCAGGTCGAACTCGGCGAGATCGCCGATCCAGTCGACGGCCTCGGCTGCATCCCAGTGCTGGTTCGCGTCGATCGCGATAGGGAAGCCTTCACCGCAGATGTCACGCGCGATGCGCAGGCGTCGGATGTCGTCGTCGCGATCGCCGCCGACCTTGAGCTTGATCTGTTCGAAGCCGTCGTCGAGGGCCTCGTGGCAGAGTCGGGCCAGTTTCTCGTCGGAGTAGCCGAGCCAGCCGGGCGATGTCGTGTAGGCCATATAGCCGCGGTCGCGCAGCTCTTGCACGCGTGCAGTCTTGCCGTGCTCCGCCTTCTGAAGGATCGACAGGGCATCGTCAACGGTCATGAAATCGCTGAGGTAGCGCAGATCGACCAGGCCGAGGATCTCCTGCGGGCTCATCGACCCCAGTAGCTCCCACAGAGGCATGCCTGCGCGCTTGGCCTTGAGGTCCCACATGGCGTTGACGACGGCGCCGATCGCCATGTGACTGACGCCCTTCTCAGGTCCGAGCCAACGGATCTGCGAGTCATGGACGAGCTCCCTCCAGAAACCGCCCATGTCGTCGAGGATCGCTTCGACATTGCGCCCGATGAGAGTTTCGGCGATGACGCGGATCGCTTCGGTCTGGATGTCGTTGCCGCGGCCGATGGTAAAGACGAAGCCGTGTCCGAATTCGGCCGGCTGTGCGTCTGTCGAGACGATGAGATAGGCCGCCGAGTAGTCGGGATCGGGATTCATCGCGTCGGAGCCGTCAAGACTCAGTGACGTGGGGAAGCGCAGGTCGATGACGTCGACTTCGGCGATCTGAGACATAGTTCCCTTCCTCGGGCACAACAGAATCCTATAGATCGGATGTGTGGATCGAGAAATAGAGATATTCTCGAAGAATCTCCATCCGATTTCCTGTTTTGAAGTCTAGACATCCTATGTTTACTTCGTCAAGGCCTCGGGGATGCCGGCACGCGGGACGACATATGCGTGACGACCTTCGCGGGCCCGTGATTCATCCCATGTCAATGGGCCGAAACGGATTCGACCCGCTTCCAGAAGTATCTGCGAAGCGGGCCGAACGAGAAGTGGCGGTGGTCTATCCTTGCCCCCACACGCCCCGGGTGTCGTGGACGATCTTCTGTGTGAGCAGAGCGCGGTCGATGCGGATGAACTCATTGTGGTCGACGAGCAGCAGCACGATATCGGCTTGGTCGATTGCAGTCTTTGTCTCGGACAGGGTCACGTTGTCACGGGACTCCAATTCTGCCGGGAGTTCGTCGATGTTCGGCTCGACGGCGAGAATCGTCGCCTCAGGCAGCTCTTCGGCAAGACGGTTGACGATCTGACGAGCTGGGCTCTCACGCAGGTCATCGATATTCGGCTTAAACGCCAATCCGAGCGTTGCGATCTTCACTTCGTTGATGCGCTTCGCCTGAGGGATGAGCTTGTCCAAGACGAATCCGGGCTTGGAGTCGTTCACTTCACGGGCAGTCTTGATGAGCGATGACTGCTCTGGCGCAGTGGCGACGATGAACCACGGGTCCACGGCAATGCAATGGCCACCGACACCGGGGCCCGGCTGCAGAATGTTGACACGTGGGTGGTGGTTAGCCAGTTCGATGAGTTCCCAGACGTTGATATCGAGACCATCGGCGATCATCGACAGTTCATTGGCGAAGGCGATGTTGACGTCGCGGTAGGCGTTCTCGGTCAGCTTGGACAGCTCGGCCGTGCGCGCATCGGTCATGAGGAATTCGCCCTCACAGAACAGCTGGTAGAGGTCGCGGGCCCGTTCACCGGCATTGCCGTTGAGCGTGCCGACGATGCGGTTGTTCGTCCGCAGCTCGATCATGATCCGACCCGGTAGGACGCGTTCGGGACAGTGAGCGAAGTAGACGGTCTGTGCGCTGCCGGGCTTGAGGGTGAGATCAGGGCGTTCCTTCATGATCGTCTCGGCCAGGAACTCTGTTGCTCCAGGAGGCGAAGTCGATTCGAGGATGATGAGCTCATTGCCGTCGAGCAGGGGAGCGATCTGTTTGCCTGCATTCTCGATGTAGGACAAGTCCGGTTCATGCCGGTCCTTGAATGGTGTCGGCACAGCGACGATGTAGTTGTCCGCGTGCGGGGTCTCGGTTGTGGCTCGCAGATATCCCTGAGAGACGACGCCGGCCACGGTGGTCGCCATGTCGGGTTCGATGAACGGAACCTGACCGGCGTTGATTGTCTCCACCGCGGTGGAGTTGATGTCGACACCGATTACGTCAGCCCCCGAGCTTGCCAGTACCGCAGCGGTCGGCAACCCGATATACCCGAGTCCGATGACGGCTACTGACGGGCGCTGGCCAGCAAGACTGGGGGGCATTACTGAGACTCCAAACATTTTATGACGACATGTGAGATGGTAATGAGTTTTTTCGAATAGAGGAAATGAGTCTGACTGTCGGAACTGCGGACTTCAGGTGCACCAGTGTTAGATTTGCTTGGTCACGCCGCTTTCGAGTAGGAGCCTTTTTGAGCATCGTCAGTAAGATCTCAAACCCCTCAGTTATGGTGATCTACGGAACCCGACCTGAGGCTATCAAGGTCGCCCCCGTGATCAAGGCGCTTGAGAGAGACACGAAGCTCAGGCCGATCGTTGTTGTTACTGCTCAACATCGGGAAATGCTTGATCAGGTGAATGAAGTATTCGACATCGTCCCCGATGTCGATCTCAACCTCATGGCTCACGGCCAGACGCTCAACGCGATTGCCGGCAACGTCATCTCCAAGATCGACACGGTCCTCGAAGAGCACCGGCCCGATGCCGTCCTCGTCCAGGGGGACACGACGACCGTGATGGGCGCTGCGATCGCTGCGTTCAACAGGGAGATCCCAGTCGTTCACCTCGAAGCCGGACTGCGCAGTGGCGACATCAACTCACCGTTCCCCGAAGAGGCCAATCGAAAAATCGTCTCTCAGATCGCCCGTGTCCACCTTGCTCCGACGATGGTCTCGCGATCGAACTTGCTGGCCGACGGTGTTCCCGACGAGAACATCCACGTCATCGGCAACACTGTCATCGATGCTCTTCATTGGGCTGTCGAAAGACCGTCGAAGAATTCGATCCCAGGGCTTGCCGATCTAGAGAAGGACGAGCGCCGAGTCCTGCTGGTCACAACCCACCGCCGTGAGAACCTGGGTGAGAATATGGTCAACATCGGCAGAGCGATGCGTCACCTGGCGCTTAGATATCCGGATCTCCTCATCGTGTGGCCCGCCCACAAGAACCCGCAGGTTCGGGCATCGATTGCTCCGCAGATCGAAGATCTTGACAACGTCGTGTTCATAGAGCCGGTGGAATATGGTGAGTTCTCGCATCTCATTGCGAACTCCGACATCGTGCTCACTGACTCGGGCGGCATTCAGGAAGAAGCGCCGAGCCTGGGGAAGCCAGTACTTGTCCTGCGGGAGAATACGGAACGGCCCGAGGCCGTCGAAGCCGGTACTGTGAAGCTCATTGGCACGGACGTGGAGAGGATCATCGCAGAAGTATCTCGCCTGCTTGACGACAAGAAAGCCTACCGAGAGATGGCAAACGCTGCGAACCCCTACGGTGACGGTTACTCAGCAGGGAGAAGCGTCGTCATTATGAACGACCTGCTCTCCGTCGCTCAGAAACAGTAATGGTCGGCGGCGAACCCGTATGAATGGACGTTGCTATTTGCGAGAAGCAGATCGTCGTCGACTGACCACGTGTGTGCGTGATCCCCGCGGACCTGAACGAAATTGAATCGATCCGCCGAGTAGATGCTGGCGTCTGCCTCGACGAGGCGGCGCTGGAAATCCGTGTCTTCGCCGAGGGTGCGGTGAGCGAAGGGGAACTGTTCGAAAATGTCGCGACTGCCGATCAGCGTCGGTCCCATGACCAAGTCTGTGAATCTGTGCTCGCGTTCAGGGAATCTGCACATGACGATATTGCGCCCGCGCAGGTGAAGGTAGTGGGCTTGTTTTCCTACAAGGTCGGCATTCGAGTACCTCAGTGCAGCCAATTGGTCTGAGAGGTAGTGCTCGCCATAGATGTCATCGTCGTCCATTTTGGCAATCACATCTCCGCTGCTTGCAGCGACTCCGGCGTTCAGGCACTCGCCGAGGCTTCGGTCTTCAGGGACGTGAACGACCACGAAATTGTCGATTCCGGCATCCTTCGCGCGGCCCGCGAAGTCAGCCGGAACTTCGAACCCATGAGTGACGAGCACCAATTGGCGATCATCGTGAAGCTGCTTGGCATGAGTTGCGATGACATTATTGAGATGGTCCGGACGATTAGTCGAAACCACGGTGGAAATGGATTGTGGAAACGGATTTTCGTAGGCGATGTTGAGGCTGTCCATCACAGTCATTGCCCGCTGACTGTAGGTGTGTTCGCGCCAGATTCGTCGCTGAGCTTTGTGGACAGCCCGCTCACGAAGTTCCCGGCTCCGAACGAATGCGCGCAGAACGAGTTCAGCATCGTTTCTGCTCTCGGGCTGGGGCAGCTCGTCTCGCGGGAAGAATTCACTTGTCGCGGCACTGGGAGTAGTTACGACAGGCGTCCCGGCTGCAATGATCTCGAAGATTCTCCGCGCGCACATGCTTGGCGAATCGACGACAGAGTTCACATTGAGGAACACCTTGTAGTACTTGTAGGCAGTGAGCAGATTGCGGTAGGGGAGGGAACCGATGACGTGTTCGGCGAGCTCGCCCGGAAACTGGTATCGCTCATCCTCGCCGAGGAAACGTGAGAAAATCTCGAGACCATACTCCATCCGCCCCGACGCATCGGCAGCTGCCCCCAGGAGCATATCCATCTGCTCCCGCCGTTCGGGGAACTTGTGTGCGAAGTACATTCCTGCGAACGCGACGTCCCGAACTGCGAAGTTCTGAGCCGGACGTGCAGGGGAATGGATGGCTGGTTGTGCTGCAAAAGGCAATGAGGCGACTTTGTCGTGGCCGAGCTCGACCCGATACTGATCCACAAGCCTAGAATCGCTCGTGAACACGACGTCGCAGAGGCGCGCTATTGGGAGGAAGTCTTCATAATGTGGTGGATCTTCCTTGTTCCAGAATACAGTAGGTATTCCGCGTTGGCGACAGTATTCCAACAGGTCCGTGATGTCTGCCTTCGGGCCCGAATCTCCCGTCAATTGATACTTCCACTCACCCGAGTTGCCATTCCATGCAGACTCGAGGAATACGAAATCGAGATCGTCCAACTGGTCTCGCCATGAGTGCCTGCTTAAGGCGACGGTTTGCCATTCATATCCGAAGCTCGCCATTGTAAACTCATCGAGGATGACGCCGACATTGACGTCGGCGAAGACGGCTGGGCGAGTGGTGTTAACTTGAGCCGGGAAGATGTCCTCAAGATTCAAGTGCGCCAAATTCGCCGAAGTGATTGAGCGAGGCGCTGACGGCGCTACCTGAGACATTCGGCGTCGCCGTCGCCATTTCTGTAACTGGGAGGGTCCTCCATTCCGCAGATGCCACATCGCCGTCCTCAGAGTCCGTAAACGTGATGCGGGCAACTTTTGTACCTCTTCCGTGGCGCGCTCTATCGGGAGTTTGAGGTAAACCGCCTTGCGCGTCGACGCGGCAGACCTGCAATGCTCACTACCATGTTACAGCGGCCGGTGGCTCCAAGTCGCCACGGTTGGGGGAGGCCGTGGGCACCTCAGGGGCTAAAATCAAAGACGGTAAATGCAATCCAGTCTCTGTCCCCTCCGTCTGTCGAGGCGCCCACACCTACTGTCAGGACTATGAATGAAGATCACTGTTGTCGGCACTGGCTACGTTGGCCTGTCGAATGCTGTTCTCCTCGCACGACATAACGAAGTCGTCGCAGTCGATATCAACGCAACCAAGGTCGCTGAGATTAACGCTGGTCGATCACCACTCGAAGATGCGGAGATACAGCAGCATCTCGCTGAAGGGCGATTGAATCTGCATGCGACAACGGATCTAGAAAGCAACGCTTCCGGTTCGGACTATGTGATAGTTGCGACACCAACAGATTATGATTCGGAATCCGGTAAGTTCGACACGTCGTCTGTTGAGTCGGTGGTTTCTGCGGTGCGATGCTGTGCGCCGAATTCGGTGATCATCGTCAAGTCGACGGTCCCCGTCGGTTTCACTCAGCAGCTGCGCGAGACACATGGTACGAAAGCAATTATCTTTTCACCTGAGTTCTTGAGGGAGGGAAAGGCGCTCTATGACAATCTCCACCCGTCGAGGATCATCGTCGGCGACACCACTGACATGGCGGCAAAATTTGCGCGGTTGCTCGTGGAGAGTGCTGTCGACGATGTTGCTCCGGTCCTCTTGACAAATCCGACCGAGGCCGAAGCGATCAAGCTCTTCGCGAATACCTATTTGGCTCTGAGAGTCGCCTACTTCAACGAGTTGGACACTTATGCCGCGACACATGGCCTCAATACGCGGCAAATCATCGAAGGTGTCAGCCTGGATCCGCGAATCGGCGGGCACTACAACAATCCGTCTTTCGGGTATGGAGGATACTGCTTGCCCAAAGACACAAAGCAACTCCTGGCCAACTACGTGGATGTCCCGCAAAACATCATCGCCGCCGTTGTGCAGGCTAACAGCACACGCAAGGACTTCGTAGCCGAAGATATTCTGAAACTGAACCCGACGACTGTCGGTATCTATCGGCTGGCGATGAAATCAGGTTCAGACAACTTCCGGTCTTCGTCTGTGCAGGGAGTGATGAAGCGGATCAAGGCCAAAGGTGTCGAAGTGATCGTCTACGAGCCGAACCTTACTGAGGAGGAGTTTTTTCACTCGGAGGTGGTTAGCGACTTAGAAGAATTCAAACGCCGTTCCAGTGTCATCGTCTCCAACAGAGTAACCGACGAACTACGCCCAGTGTTGGACAGAGTCTATACGCGAGATATCTTCGGACGTGACTGAACTCCGCGAATTGACTTGCATCTTCGGGAAATAGTTGCGCAGCTCCCCTACACTAGGAGGTATGGGCGACATTGATGTCCTCCGGTATCCGCGGGGATTCGTTCTGACCGATTCGGCTACGGGAGTCCCGGAGTCGTTTGACAGGTGTGAAGCAATCGGAGGGCTGTGGGTCCACCCATGGACCGAGATCAGGCATGTCGCTGATGCAGATCGCGTCATCGTCATCATCGGGTCGTGTGCAATTGCCGAACCAGATCAGCAGCCTGATCCAGCGAAGTATCTGCTCTCAGAACTGATTGTTGGCGAGGAACGGTTTCTACGGGCTCTGGGAGACCTAGTCGGTCGATATGCCGTCATCTTCGGGCGCTCGGGTCAACTGAAGATTGCCACTGACGCGACAGGTATGAGATCGGTGTACTACTGCGTGTCAGGGGGAGTTGTCGGGTCACATGCCCGACCGGTCGCTGAAGTAATCGGTTCTGGGAATGCTACGGATCCCTTGGCGTTCCATTTCGGATTTCCCGGTTTCCGAACTCCGTTCCCTGAAGTAAGACTCCTACCGCCGAACTGCCTCTTAGATCTTCAGACCGGTCGAATTGAGCGATTCTGGCCGCATTCTGTCCCCCAGATTCGGACCGTGGACGAGGTGGCTTCGACGACGATCGAGCGGGCCGTTGCCGGGATATCTCAGATTGCCGCAGAACGGCCCGTTCGACTTGCGCTGACTTCAGGACTCGATTCTCGGCTCATGCTCGCGCTCCTGTTGCAAAGTGGTGTCGCCTTCGAGGCATACACTTACGGCTCGGATTGGCGAACCGCCTTAGATCGAGCCTTCGCAGTTGATTTGGCTGGTTCAAGGAGCCTACCTCATTCGGTGGTACCTGCGTCACGACCTAGCAGTCGGCTTGCATCGCGACTGTCAGAGGCGAGCTATTTGCGACATCACTTTTCGGTCGTTGAAAACCTTATGACATATTTTCCCGGACAGACCTCCGTAGCGGTGACCGGGAATCTCTTGGAGATCGCGCGTCGGTACTTCACTCCGTTGATTCGTAATGGCGCTGCCCCTCCAGTCACACCCGAGGCGATGGCGGAACTTTATTGGTTAAAGATGGGCCGAAAGGTCCGCGCGAGGGTCGAGAATGCTGGGCGACGTGAGTGGTTCGCAGTCGTCTCGACGATATTTGCTGAGTACATGGACGAAACAGACTTCGTTTCCGCCTCGAGGAAGATCGATCCGTATGATCTTTTCTATTGGGAGCATCGTATGGGCGCATGGCACGGAGCAGCGATGAATGAGCGTGACTTCTATGCCGAAGCGTTCATTCCGCTGAACGTCAGGAACATTTTTGATTCGATGCTGGGTATCAGCGACGAAGGTCGTGAGAACGGTTCAGTTTTCTATCGGATGATCGAAATGATCGATAGCACCCTCCTCGAACATCCGGTTAACCCCGAGCAATGGCCCGTCCGACTAGAATGAGTCAGTTGACTGGTGTTCGAAGCCCGTCGAATCTTCCGGGTCAGACTTTTTACCGTTCCGGCCGAGAGACTTGAGCTCGGTTAACACGTGAGCCAGCTTCTCACCGGTGATTGTTGCGACATCGTGGAGGGGGGCATCGACCTCGGCGTCTATCCAAGTTGCAGCCGGCAATTGCTCCCTAACTTCGTCCATCATGGCGGACCAGCGGTCAAGCACTTCCACGGTGGGTTCCGGAATGCCGAGCCACTCCCAATCTTGGATTGTCAGTCTTTCGGCATCTGCATGCAGGAGAACGAGGTCCACTCCATTCTCGATGGAAATCGCGTTTAATCTCTCAAGACGACTCTTCCACAATGTGCGATGTCGTTTGCTCCCGAACTCATGTTCGGTGAGGTCACTTCCATCGGATCGGCGGAGGAACCCATGGTTCGTGACGATGAATCCGTTTCCTGCATTTACAGTTCCGCGTACTTCCTCGAAGAGATCGAGGACTACAACTTCGACGTCGCTGTCCCCATCGAATTCGGCCTTGGCGGAAGCTCGCCGATCTCGCAAGAGATATTGGCGTTGTTCGCTATTGGCTGTGGCAGCGAGATCGAGTGCGGTCTTCGGTATCGGACTCTTGCGCACGCTGAAGGCTGTAATGATGCTTTGACCGAGAATGCTCCGGGTCACCAGCGCTGGTGCAGTATCGGTCATTTGTGCTGTCACCTCACGACCGAAACGGCTTCCCCATTGCACTGTCCGGATTCTTGAGGAAACTGGCTTCACGGGCGCATCGAGCTCGAATCTTACTGGCCCCCGGAAAGACGACTTGCTGGCTCGGATGAGATCATGCGAGGTCTGCTGAAGGGTCGAAAGGATTTCAGGTAGGTCGAGCGACATATCGAGAAGTCTGCGCAGGAAAGCATTCATCGCCGATTTTGGCGGTCGAGTATGACCAGGTTCCCAAAGGGATTGGTGTAGATAGAAGTTGGGCGTTATCAGGCCGAACAATGTGTCGCGCCGGACTACCTCTCTCGACACTTCTGGAAACTGGTCAGCGAGCAGATATGCGAGGTGTCGGCTGACATGACGATCGTCAGCTTCTTGAAGATAAACTATTGACGACTTTGACCAAGGCATTTGCGGGAGAGTGGTCAAATCAACGGTGATGCCTGGCGTACTTGCAGCGCCTCTGGCTAGGTCATCAGAGTCGAACGCCAAGTTCGCATAGCGGCGGACGGGCGCGGGTTGATACCGCGTGATCGCTGTCTGAGGGTTCCAGACGAATCCGACGGCGTTCGGGATGGTGCCGACGTGACGCAGAACAGCGTAGCCGCCTGCCGAACCTCCCCACAGCACGGTGCGTGGTGCGTTCGATATCTCGGCGAGGTGACAGAGGACAGTCCGGATGGTGGGGGCAGCTGCGAAACCCTTGTATCCCTCGTACCAGGCCAGTCCAATGTCGACGCTGAGGCTGAGGGTCGGATCATGGATGAGTACGTATGATGAGCCGAGATCCCGCGATGTGGGAAGAGCACCGAAAATGGGATCAGTGTTCTTTCTCGGGAACTGTTGTGCTCCGTAGAAGTGCACCGTCATTGGTGCTCCCTGATCGAGGTGGATCCTCAGATCCAGTGTCAAAGCAGTTCCATTGCTGGTCGATAGACGCAGGCGATGGATGCCGTCCGGTAAGGCATCGACTGCAAGGAACTCTTCCAAACCTTGCCAGTAGAACGTCTTGTCCGGAGTTGCGGGCGTCGTGCTTTGCATCGAGTTGCAGTCCGTTCTGTCGTTGCGAGAAGGGAAGTCCGCTCATCTTAACCTGGAGACTCCCTTTGGCTTGCAACGCCAGCTATAGTGGCTGCTGACACAGAGAACCGCATGATGGAATAAACTCTCGACTGTGAGCATGGAATGAAGTGTCTACTGGAGACGGAATGATCTGTTGTAGCGAATGCTCACCAACATGACGTCCGTCCCCGCCGAGAATTGAGAGCAATGACCAGCAACTACGTCGACATTTTGGTCGTGACAGATGCGCGACTAGTAGGGGGCGGCAACAAGTCGCTGGCGCAGGAGATTCTGGCGCATTCTGCCGCAGGTTATACAACAGGATTGCTGTCTTTGTCGGGGCCGGCACGCGGCGGCGCACGCCCCCTGGATGAAAGTATCGTCAGACTCATTGAGAGCGGATTGCTTCGACTGTATCGTCCGGATCAGCAGATCGAGGCAGGCTTGGTGATTGCCCGTGGGCCTTCGATGTTCGGGGTCAGGCAACCATTCAAACCTCGGGTTCGGGCTCAGAAATGGCTACTCGTCGCAAACGCTTTCAACACAGATCCTGCGGTCTCTTCTCTTCTCTATGATCCGCATGAGGTGGCGGCTCAGGCAGAAGAACTATTCGGTCATCAGTGGTCCTGGGTTCCGCTGTCGTCCATCGTTCGCAGGAACATGTTGGCTAGGCATCCCAAGCTCGATCTTTTACCGATTACCTGGTCCAACATCATCAATCTTGATGACTGGCATGTTGAACGACCCCGACAGCTGCCACGGCCAATTCGAATCGGTCGGCATTCGAGGGATGCTCCGGGAAAGTGGCCGATCAGCAAACGTGAGATCTTCGACGCCTATCCCGCCCTGCGGACATTCAAAGTGTCGATCATGGGAGGAGCGAAAACTCCGCGGTCAGTGCTGGGGCGCGTGCCGAAGAACTGGACTGTATACAAATTCGGTGCTCTTTCGCCGCTTGAGTTCCTTCGCAAGATTGACATCTACCCCTATTACCACCATCCAGCGATGCACGAGGCATTCGGTAGAGCTGTGCTCGAGGCAATTGCCACAGGAGCAATCGCCATGCTGCCGCCGTACTTCGAAGCTATTTTCTCGGATGCTGCGATGTATTTGCCCGCCGCTGAGGTTAAAGAGGCTGCGTACCGCCTGGCAGAAGATCCTGAATTTCTCCGCGAACGTCGCGAGACCGCGCACAATGCCCTTGACGAGCGGTTCAGCTACCGGTCGCATGTCAATAGGCTTAATGATCTGATTGGACCACCTCGCAAGAAGAACGTGCCTACGCAGGTTCACGTGCCTAAGCTCAGTGAATCCGTCAGTGGAAAGCCAAAAGTACTTTTCTATACGGACAACGGGCACGGACTCGGTCATGTAACTCGCTTGATGGCTTATGCTAAACGTCTAGGATCGGAGGTTCAGCCGATCTTCCTGACGATGTCTGAGGCGTATCATCTTGTTCACGAGCAAGGGTTTCCCGTCGAGTATTTCCCCTCCGCGAAGAAGATGAAGTTTGCAGCCAAGCAAAAGCCGGCCTGGGAAAAGATTCTCGACACCCGCATGAGACTGATGTTGGATAGAGCTAAGCCCTCTGTCGTCGTCGTCGATCATGTGAACCCACCGGAGGTGATTAGGCAGATTCGTCGTGAGTATCCCGATGTGACTTTTGTATGGTCGAGACGAGGTCTGTGGCGGCAGCAGAGAAAGCCAGCTGGTCTCCGAATGGCTGATGCATTTGACTATGTGCTTGAGCCGATGGATCTTGCCGCTGCAGTTGATATGGGCTTCACCACGAGGCAATGGGAGGGAACCCTTTACGTTCCCCCAATTACGTTGGTTCAACGCGATGAGTTGCTTTCTCGGTCGGCGGCTCGAGAGGAACTTGGCCTTCCAGATGACGGCACTGCCATCCTGTTGAATCTGTCTGCAGACACGACCGAGCAGCTTGTCGATTTGATGACCAGAATTCAAGACTTGCTGCGGACGAGTGCCTCTTCGGGCGAAAAACTAACGATCTTTGCTCCTCGCCATGCGCTACATGCGTCTGCCCTGGAAGGCGTCGGAGACATCGTGATGAAGCCGGTTTATCCGATTGCGGAGTATGCAAATGCATTCGACGCCGCGATTTCGACGTCGGGCTACAACTCGTACCATGAGCTTGTGCATCTTGCCGTACCGACTGTGTTCGTCGCCCGTGCTACCGAGACGTTGGACGATCAGAATCGCCGAGCATCGTTCGCCCCAATAGCGGGTTTTGGCGCCAGTGCGAAGACTGTTGATGGTATTGACTTCGAGAACGCAATAAGTTCGATAATGAATCCGCGGGTCAGGGACCGTATGAGAGCTGCGGCGGTGGAAGCGTTTCCACGGAACGGCGCGAACGACGCGGCCATAATCATTGAGCGACTCGTTCGCGGTGAGATGCCAACTCCGGGGCTGGAAGATTCTTCTGAGAACAGTGAAGATTTCGACTCGTCGAAAGCTGTTCCTTTCTCGCCCACTTCTACATCAGTTCCGAGCTAGGACCACCGTGACTTCAATTTCGACAACCAACTCGGTTAACTCAGTTCCAGCTGCGGCAGCACTCCAGGAGATGCCATCGGGTATCTACCTTCCTCCGAACGCAGTGAAGACATCGTTGAGGATCGCAGTCGAAGCAACGAAACATACCGACGAAGAGGTCAATGAACTTGTCGACCAATTCGCCTTTGTGCAACTCAGATACCCCTATATCAAACCCATATTTCTGATTTCAGCTCTCGAGCCGAGTGGTCTGATCAAAGCTGGATTCATATATGAGACAGTAATTCCAGAGTCCACATGGGAACTACTCGACTCACCGTCGACTTATGAGGATTACAAAGAGCGTCGATTTTACGAGATGATCGAGGTATATCAGGCACACAGGATGGTGAGTTCCGAACCTGGGCATACCATACCGCGATGGGTTTACGAGAGATAGGTTCAAAGTGAAGTTTGTTCGACACATTCTCATGGCAGTTGCTGCAGGCACTGCGATTCTGACCGCTGTCGCGGGCCTGGCCTTCGGAGCTGTTTGGGCCGTTATCGTGGCAACAGTCGGTATCTTAACCGTCATATTGGGTGTCGGTTATATACAAATTAGAACTCTGCAGACGGTGAAACAGAGGCTGGCTGGTATTCAGAAACAGAACGCGCGTGGAGCGACGTCACTCGCAACCATACAAGCTGTCGTCAACAAGTATCCGGCCGGCGGTGCCATCAAAGTGCCGAAGGAAGTTCACCGAGCATTCGAAGATCTGACTCTTGCGTCCCGATCGTTGACAGTTCCTCAGATGCATTTCGACCAGCTGCTGAGGACAATCTCCGCTAACACGATACGGACTGAATCGGCGCTAGCTGACACGGTTGAAGAGCTCCGGAGCATAGTTGAAGGGCCCGAAAGCGAAGTGACCTCAGAACACCAGAAGCGAGATTCAACGCGATGAGAGGTACCAAGGGAATGCTCTCAATTGTAGCGGCGTACAGCATATTGTTTCTGGGAGTGATCGTTGGAATAGTCGCAGACTCTTGGCAATTCAGCATTCTAGCCGCCATATTGTCACTAGGAATTGTTGCCATTTGGTCGGTCAGTAAAATGCGCGCCGCCTCGCAGTCATTGCGCGAGATACGGACTGAACTGCGCCATTTGCGTGCTGAGCGAAAGAACAGCTCGTCGCAGATTGAACAAGGCCAACAACGACAGCTCGCTTCAGAGAATATGTTAAAAGAGATGAGCGATCAAATTAATGAAATCGATTCCGGAATCCGTGGGATAGATCAGAAGTGCACTCAACTTGAAACTGTACTTCAGAGAGTTGACAAGATCGAAAAGTCAATACTCGCAGCTTATGAATTGGAAGCTGAGAACCGGACTTCCATTGAACACTTCTCGGACAATCTGAATGAAACCAAACTGCTAGTCGCTCGTACCAAGCAGCAACTAAATCGAAGTGTTAGACGTCAAGTTGAAACATTTGGACTATTGGAGCTTCTTGAAGGTAAATTCACTGCCAGGATTGACTACATGGTCGACGAAGTGCAGTTAGAAATGGTGCGCACTCGAAAGGACATCGCTAATATTTCGCGGCAACTGGTTGCGCTGAAACAAGTAGGTCCAACGAGCCAAGCAGTTTCGGTTGGCCAGGGTGAGCAGATTGACCATTCAAAGTATCTCTATTACCTCTCTTATCAAATACCAAAAGAAATTGAAGCTCTCGAGAAACTGGTGAAGCTTTATCAGCCATCCGGGCGAGTTCCTTTACTGGGTGGCTGGGCTCTTACCCCAACCGGAATGCTGGATATAACAAATGCGATCAATCGTCATCATCCCGGTATCATAATCGAGTGTGGAAGCGGAACTTCAACTCTGTGGATGGCCATGGCCGTTCAGGCTGCAGGCTCAGGACACATTTACGCTCTCGAGCACGATCTTGACTTTGCTAACTCTACGAGGGAATTGCTAATCGAAAATGACCTTTCGGAATACGCTACAGTGATTCACGCACCAATAGTTGAGCACAAGGTCGATGACCGCGAGATCGAGTGGTACGACATTCGGGAGCTACGAGGGGTTAGCCGTATTGATCTGTTAGTTGTTGATGGGCCGCCACAAGCCTTGGGCGAGCTACGAGGTGGGGCGATGAGCTTGTTGGGCGACCGCCTGGCCGAAGGTGCCCGCATTTTTGCAGACGACGTAAACCGGCAGTCTGAGCGACAGATGGTTCGAACCTGGCTTGAGGACTACCCTGACCTCCATCTGCAGAATTCATCGACGCCAGTTCAGTCGCACTTGTTGCGATCAAATAAGGAGAAACCGTGACGACTGGCGCTCGTCTGGCTCTTCGTGAATCCGCTCAGGTCTTACGGAAGTTGAACGCACCCAAGCGCGAGGGGTCATTATTGATCCAACGCTCCGAACTGGGCCCGGATATCTTAGCAGCGCTGCTGGACGGCGGCGCCAATGTTGATGCGAGCGAAGTCGCGAGGATCGCACGAAGGGCAATAGCAAGCGATCCCCGTGCGATTAGACTGTACTCATCGTATTCATTTGAAATTCTCCAAAGTTTAGCGCGGGTTCTCTGTTTGTCTGGTCGTTCGATTTCAATCGACCAGGGAATCGATATTCTGCAGGCCGTAGATGATTTGCCCCAGTTTCCTAAACTTGATTCGAAATACAGGCGGATACTGATCGAGTCGCTAATCGTTAAGCGTCGGTGTCGAAAAGCGGCCTGGGCGCTTAAAAATATGGAGCCGAACGCATGGCGGATGCGTCAGTACCGTTTGGGGATCCATAGCCCCTTTTTCGATGACGCTAACGAGGAAGCCATTCCAGCCACGCAGTGGCTGAAGCTCTTCAACGAATTTCTTAGTCCGAGCTCGGATCTGCATCCCGTCGAACTAAAACCAAGTTTGGGGCCCTTTCCATTTGACCAGCTGTGGTCTGCGCCGAAAAAGTGTTTGCATGGGCCTGTCGTTACAGTAGTGATGTCTACATATCGGCGGGACGACACCATTCTCGGCGCCGTGCATTCAATACTAAATCAGACCTGGAGGTCTCTTGAGCTTTTAATTATCGACGATGATTCCGGTCTGGAATACCAGGGAATTTACCAACGACTTGCGGAAATGGATCCTAGGATTCGTGTCGTGAGGCAACGCGTCAACGGTGGAACATATCTCATACGTAACCGCGCAATTACGCTCGCTCGTGGCGAATTCATTACTTTCCAGGATAGTGACGACTGGTCTCATCCGGAAAGACTTGAGCGGCAAATTAGACCAATGTTGGATGATCCACTTCTCGTAGCGACACAGTCTTCTTGCGTTCGAACTGATGACTACTTAAATCCGGTTCAAATTGGTTATCCGAAAGTGCTCCGTCGCAATGAGTCGTCTTTAATGTTTAGGGCCGAGGCAGTACGCCGGATCGGATACTTTCATTACACGCGCAAAGGTGGCGATTCAGAGTATCGGTTGCGCATGGAAGCAGCGTATCAATCTAAGACTCCCATAGTTGGAGATGAGCCGCTGGCGATCGTGCGCCTGACATCTGGTTCCTTGAGTCGTAACGAATTTGCTCCAGGGTTTCGCCATCCGAATCGCCTTATCTACTCCCAGGGATTTGGGCTGGTTCATAAACGTTGCGCTGAAGCGGAAAGTTTCTACAGACCCCTTCACGAATACATTGATTCGTTTGTGCCGTCGAGTTTCAAACCACGTCTTCCTCTAGGCGACGCTATAAACCTGGAAGCGGTTCTCGTCGCGGATCTGCGATCTTGTGCTGAAATGACTTCGCAGATCGTTGACGCAGTTGCCGGAATGGCTGCCAAAACCAAGAGGATCGGGCTTGCACACGCGGTTGGAATGCGTTTCAGCGAGTATGCAACTGATAAGTTGGATGATGACGTCTCTGCGCTATTTGTCGACGGTCACGTCGAACCCGTGGTGTTTGGCGAACGTCGATCAATTGATACTTTGCTTGTTTCGGACCCATCTCTGTTGCAACATATTCCATGGGGCGCGACAGAGTGGGAAGTTGGGGAGTTGTATCTTTTGCGTGTTCCCGACAGCGCAGGCGAGAAGCAATACGATGAAGCAACGGTTGCGTTCAATTGCGTTCGATTGTTTGGCCAGCGACCTACGTGGATCGATCAAAGGAATGGCGCCTTGCGCGATCTTATAGATGCGATCGGGGGTGCGAAGCAGCCTGCGCTTACCAGTAGTACCTCTGGGAGCCAGTTTGTCTCTATCGAATACTCGGGTGAATTTTCCACGGATGCGCCGATTCGACATGCATGGAAGCTTTACCTTGCGGATTCGTCGGAATTGTCTGGACGACCCAGTTTCAAGATGGACACGCGGGGAGCGCGTGCTCCAATTGCAGTTGCTTCAGCTAGCTCGGGAGCGTGGTGCGCTGTAGTTGGCTGGCCTGGACCTCAATTCGGCCTTAATGTCTCTCTCGAACAAGTTTCTCGTCGATTGCTCGGGTCGTGGATGCAATCGGCTGAGGAGTTTGATTGCGAATACGCTGACGTATCGGGTGATTGCGTGGTTATTCGTTGCGACGCCCGTGGCCTAGCACTAAGGGCAACCGCGCGTGACATTGAGGTAGACTTTCTCGGTTCAGCTGTTGAAGTTTCTGCTGCATGCGCGACGTTTGAGAGTGGCCCCGAAAGCTCAAACCAGGACGAGCTGGTGCGAGATTCGAATGGGGCGATGTACTGGAATCCGATCGACGTGGCTTTGAGATACGATGGATCGGCACTGGACGAGCTTCAACAGGTGGTCGCTCATGAGTACGCTTTGATGCCTTCACTGGTACCTGAGCTCGTGTTAGACGATGATTTCGACTCTGCAGTTTGGTTGGGACTGCTTCGTGGCTCGGTTGGGCAACTCAACATCTCTATACTGCATGGTGGCGGCCGGCTAGCAAAGTTCCTAGACAGCCACTTTGTTGAGTACAGTGTCGTCAATTCGGGCCGAACAACACCTTCCCCGCTTAGCTATATGAATGAGTCTGGGAGCGGTCCTGCCGCAAACCCGCCCTACCTGCGACCACTAATCGCGACTTCCGTGCGTGCAAGAAATTTGGGGAAAGTAGTCAGGCGCGAGTCGACGAAGACGGATATTTTGGAGCGCTTGTGGACAGGGCTCTCATCGATCGTTCCCAGCACACTTGAAGACCGTTCTAAATCAACTCCTCTTCAGCCTAAGCCTCGTTCAAAAGGGGCGCGATGGATTACTGATGACATTCAAGACTGTCGCGATGTTACCTCATTAGCGTTGCCCCGGAAGCGAGTAAATCGTCTAGCGCTATTGCCAGATCTTTCTCTGAACGAGGAAGTTCCCTTAGCTGCAAGCTTCGTGCGCGGTAAAACTGATCGGCTGGTTGTTAGTATTTCCAATGATCGCGTCGTTGACCGGTTTGGTTTCGTTCGTGAAGCGCGAGTCGATAGTGTATTTCCCAGTCATCACTTGACAATTGTCGACACGACCTACGTTAAATCGGTCGATTTGAGTTTCGGATGGTTATTTGGTACTGCAAATGACAACTTGATTCCCCGCTGGGCCATGAAAGTGCGGGAGCTGATTACACTGCTCGACTGTAAAGAAATCTTGATAAGAGGTTCAGGGCGCGGGTCTTTGCCGGCGATTGCACTTGCTCAGCATTTTCATGATTGCGATATACAAGTAGACGGTTTGGAATCGGTGGCGGGTGCTCGGTCCCCTTCCGACCTCGAGACGTTGGAGAAGCTCATTCTCGGTGAGGGCCATGATGAGTCCATACTTCAGATTTACGCCGATCGTCTGACGCTGCAGGGAGTAGCTAGTAAGCTTCCGCGTAGTTTGGTCGAGAGGCTTGGCCTCAGCCAGTCTGTGTCCCCGAAGGTTACTGGTACTGAGCTCGGAGATTTAACTAGCTGAAGTGTGGCCGGAAGAGCTAGTCGCCACTCGCAGGTATTATTTGTGTTCGACTCGGTGCTGAGTTTGGAACCCTGGGACGGCGAACGCAGCCAGAAAGGCATGTAGGCAAGAATGAAGATTACTTACTCAATTGAGCAGCAACCGTTTGAGTCGTGTTGGCTAAGGTTTGAGCTTGAAAGCGGTGACGACATATCCGCACGTGCAGGGAGTGCGCAGTATGATCGCCTTCTCTCGACCCCAGTAGTGACAGAGCTGGTATCAGGCGGCTCCTTGGGCATGTCGGATCACATCCATCCAGATCTACTGACTGTGGCGGCTTTGCTGGTATGCGGTCAGACCAGAATCAGGCGACTGAACGTTCCCAATCTTCCAAGCTACGAGATGTGCCGCGTCGTAAAAGAACGTTTCGGCATTGATGTCATTTCGGACGATGGAGTCGAAGGGCATAGCGCCCGCCGAAGCGCGGGTAGTTTGCCCGGGCTCGCATTTTCTGGAGGTATCGATTCTTGTGCTGCACTACTGCTTTTGCCAAGACAGACAGTGTCAGTCTTTATGCGGAGATCTCATCTTGATGACCTGCCAAAATCTATGTACAAGGAGGCTGCCGCTCTCGACAGTCTCAATGCCGTAGCCACTAGCGGGCGTGCCGCGGTCTCTCTGCGGTCCAACGTCGAGGTGATCAGACAGCCAATAGGCTTTCCAGTTGATTGGTCAAATTCTTTGCCGCTGGTGCTGAACGCAGATGCTTTGGAGATTGGATCGATCTCGTTTGGCACGGTTCTAGAATCAGCTGGTGGCCTGGGTAAGTACAAATACTCGGATCTGAGCGATCGAACAATCTACTCTCGGTGGGCGCCGATTTTTGAAGTAGCCGGAATCGAGATGTCGTTGCCGGTTTCTGGTTTGAGCGAGGTTCTAACTTCGAAATTGGTTCGCGAACACGGACAGTTTCTAAAGGCTCAGAGCTGTGTGAGAGGTGAGCCCGGGAAGCCTTGTGGTCGGTGTTTCAAGTGTTTTCGGAAGTCTATTACCGAGGCCGCATTAAGTGGAGATGAGTTTTCGAGCGATCAAGTCTCTGCGTTCTTCCGTTCTCAGGAGATTCGTAGAAGGATTGTCCAATCGCCGATCCACCATGAGATTGGACTGGCTTGGGCTTTGTCAAGAATCCCCCATGCCGGAGGCGTCATGGAAGCTCTTGGAGCGAGAGCGAAAGTATATTGTGATCAATTTGATGGGTTGGGCTTCCTTGAAAGGCCGTTTTTGCCGAACATTCAGGCATATGTGCCAGTCTCAATTAAAGGCAGTGTGATTGATCGCGTGGTTGAGTGGCTTGGTGAACCTAACTCATCGGACATTTCGCTTGTTCAGTCATGGAACGTAAGTGCGATTTTGGAATCGCCAGATTACATTGCGGCTGTGGACAGCACTGTGCAGAGACTGGCAATGGTGAGCGAATAACAGTTTCGAGGTTTCCAGCCGAATCGTTTGTCGCTTTTACGCGGCTTCGAGTTAGCAGCAAGACGTTTGTTTAGATTGGACTGAATTCATGCCTCATTATGAGCGCTATATAGACCCCGGATCGCATCCACTAACTGCCGACCTTGTGGCGCGCTTGGAAAGAGCCGAAGATCAGGTCCGTGAGTTGTCCGTGAGGCTCAAGGCGTTAGAAGACATTTCGTCGCCAGCGCGGCCGCGTCCGGATGCTGATTTACGGAAATTGGGCGCGTCGTTTTCGGCTCAAATCTTCGATACCAGGGGATCATTCGCATCGATTGACGACCAGATCTTAGAGAATGACACAGTTCTTCATCACCCTAAGAAACTCGGCATGAAGTTCTACGCTTTCAGCAGCCTCAAGCATGGTGAGCCACTACATGTCGTGTTCCACGGTGCGATGGTCAATGGAACTTGGTTCCCACGCTTTGAGCGCGTTCGTTCGTTGCGCTCGGAGAGTTTATCATTCTGTTCAATAGCCGATCCGAGCATCCAACTCGACTTGGGTTTGAAGCTGGCCTGGTATGCCGGGCACGATGGTCTGGACCCAATGGACTGGATTGTTGAATTAGTTCAACGCCTCGTCGAAGTCGCTGAACCCTCTCAGCTTGTCTTCGTCGGTAGCTCTGGCGGAGGTTTTGCTTCATTGCGCGCGTCGCAAAAATTCCCGGGTTCCTTGGCTTTCGTTACCGATCCGCAGACAATCGTCACGAATTATCACGAACCTCAGGTGAGTCGACTCCTGCAAGCCGGCTTCGATGGCTTCGACTCTAATGCGGCGCTTGAAACCTACGGCGAACGCCTGTCAGTTCCATTTAATTACGAAGTAGGTGGAGTGTCAAACTATGTTTACTATGCTCAGCACAGATGGGACAAGTTTCATATTGAAAACCATTTGAAACCATTCGCGAGTGTTTTCGGAGTGGCTGAAGTGGATCGAGATATCGATACTGAAAGATTCAAGCTAGTGCTGTTCGACAAAGGAAAGCATGGGCCTTTGAGCCCGGATCAGTTCAACGAGCATCTCGCGATTGCTGAGGAGTGGCATCGAGGAAAACTTTCAGCAATCAGTCGGTAACTGCCTTCGCGGCGGACTTCGTCGTGCCTATTCTGTCGATCTTGGTGGTCCATCGAGACTGCCGAACGATAGATTCAAGCGCTTGCGCGGCTGACTCTGCTCCGTTGGTTTCTTCGACGGCACAAAGGCTGTCCACCACTTTGGCTCGTTGAGCGTCGTCGGCCATTCGCGCGATCGCGTCTCGGATTCCAGCTGCAGTTGTTGCCGATATTGCCCATCCTGCCTCAGCTGCGCCTTGGGCACGAGCGACCTGGTCATCAGTTATGGAGCGAGAGTTCGGTACGATAACGCTCGGAATACCAAGAGAGATTGTCTCCTGAACTGAGTTATACCCGGCTGCCGCCACTACGAACTCAAACGCCATAAAATACTGTGCTACCGGATACGCGGAAATCTCCACGGCACCAATGGATTGCGCTGTTTCACCGGAGGTTAGGGGCGACTTGACGACGACAGCCTGCCACGATTCTCCCAATTGGTGGATGGCCTCACATGCTGTCTTTCGAACATCGGTCTGGTCGCCCAGTGAACCACCTCCCACGTTCACCAGTACATATCTATTGGAGGGATCCAATCCGAGCTCTGTGATCGCTTCACGGCGTTTGAGCAAGTCAGAACGTTTCATCAAGGTGATCGGCTCCGTTCGCACCGCCTCTATCTCCGGACCGACGTCGACCTGCTCGGCTATGGCGAAGTCGCCCGGGATGATCACTTCGTCAACGACTGAAATTGCGTTGTGCCTTTGAGGGGAAGCTTGATTGACTTCGTTCTTCCAGTTACCCCGCTGAACCCAAACCAACGGGATTGCCTGATCCCTACATACATTAGTCAGTCCGTAGTAGACCCACGTTCCATCGAATACCACCACTCTGGGGCGTCTGTCATCGACCAATGCGGCAAAGTGACGCTCAAAGGCGCGATTCCAGAGTTTCGGCGAGATGCCCGCCGCATCTACGGAAGGAAAATAGTGGATTGTATCCCCGGTCTCGGCTAGTGAACGATAGGCCCGAGAAAGTGTCAGGAACTCTTTGGTAAGGTCAGTCCCAAGATGCCTTGCTATTGATTTAAGCCGGGTGATATGACCAAGTCCTGCCCCATTACTCGTGACGAAGAGGATGTCGAGGTGTTCTTCGTTGAGAGCGTGTGGGGCTGAACCTGAGCGTGTTGACAGTTGCCCGAGCCGCGCTTCGATTCGCTCGAGCGATCGTTCCATGTGATACTCGTGACGCGATTCCTTAGCTCGTTCATCTCCGATTGCTGTCAGAATCCTGTTCGTGCGATTGAGTCCGCGATCATCGTGAGTCTTCAGTTCGATGCGAAGGTGATCGCGCTCACTGCGGCCTCGACGGTCGCTGATCAACAGTGCGAGTAGTAATAGCCAGCCAATACTGATAAGAACAGTGGTGATCCAAGAGAAATTGTACCTAGCGAGGGGGACCAGGGTCCACAGCAAACCCAGCAGGCCGAAGGCCGTCCCCGCGCTGAACAGAGCTGCACGTATTCGGCGGTTAGTCATTAAGTACCTCTTTCCTGCTGCCCGCGCGACTGCTGGGGTGCTGTGAATGCCAGCTCGGCCAACTATTGGCTCAGAGCCAAATGGCTGGTTTAGGGGCTGAACCTCGGGTGTCGAGCATGACTTTGGACTTGGACGCTAGTCCGCCCAGATCATATGTGTCGTGCGCTTGGAGAACTACTACCGCGTCGGCTTTCACGACTGAGTCTTCGAGATCTGCTTCGCGAGTGATGTCGCCGCTTTCTAGGTTCCACACGTCGACCATTGGGTCATGGAACATAACGTTGGCTCCCCGCTCAAGGAGGAGTTCGGCAACTGGCTTTGCCGGCGACTCGCGCTGATCTGCGATGTCGGCTTTGTAGGTTACACCGAGTAGCAGAATGTCCGATCCGTTGATGGGTTTCCGATGCTCGTTGAGTAGCTCCGATACGCGGTCGACTACGTATCGCGGCATGGAGTTGTTTATCTCTTGCGCTAGTTCGACAAATCGGAATGGATATCCGAGCTGGTTTCGCACTTCATACGATAGATAGTTCGGGTCGATAGGGATGCAATGACCACCAACTCCGGGTCCCGGGGTAAATTTCATGAATCCGAACGGTTTCGTAGACGCGCCGCGAATCACTTCCCAAATGTCGATATCCAGTTCTTTGCAGAACTTGGTCATCTCATTCACCAATGCAATGTTCACATGTCGGAAGGTATTTTCGAGAAGCTTCGCGGTCTCGGCCTCTCTGGTGCCGGTCATCGGGACTGGCTTATCAACGAACGTCCGATAGAATGCGGCCGCGGACTGCGTGGACGCATCATCAATTCCTCCGATGAGCTTGGGCGTGTTTTTGATCCCGAACGTTTTCGATCCAGGGTCTACTCGCTCCGGGGAGTAGGCGAGGTTGAAATCCTCACCGGCCGCCAGGCCGGAAGCAAGTTCCAGTATGGGCCGCACTAGATTGTCGGTTGTTCCGGGGTACGTGGTGGACTCGAGAATCACAGTCGTGCCCGCAGTTAGATTGTCCCCCACTGTTCGACTGGCCCCTTTGACCGCGGCAAGGTCAGGACTGCCACCTTCCGCGAGCGGGGTGGGAACGCACATTACCACGACGTCGGACTCCGCGATTACCGCCGAATCGGTAGTCGCTACGTAGCCCAAGTCGAGCATCTCTTGGATCTCAGAATCTGAGAGGTCGTCAACGTGCGAGCGTCCACTGTTGAGCATGTCCACAAGTGACTCAGTCACATCTAACCCGTGGACCTTCCACCCGCTTCGCGTCGCAGCTTGTGCCAGGGGCAGGCCGACATAGCCTTGCCCAACAATCGTGACTGTTTGGTGAGCCATTCATCTTCTCCTTGCTGGTGATTCGTTTGGTGGGTTCTCGTCAGCGGTGGCTTCGGCACCCGCGCGGGCAGGTTGAACTCTCGGAACGCTACAAATGTGCGCACTCGCAATAGTACTAGCGCTGCGAGTCGGCCATGGCACTTTGAATTGGTTGGAAACGAGGTTAGGACCTCTTCGCCGTGTCGCTGCGTAAGATTTCGATGAGTAGCTGTGCGAGGAGAATGGCGAAGGTGCCGCAGGAATCCGGTTTCATACTGCCTAGGTTGACCGTACGATACGGTTCTAGAGCATAATGTCAGATGGTCGCTAAGAACACTTTGGGCGGAGTTACACACCGCGCTTGCGACGTCGGATAGCGGTCTTCAGGTTCGATGGTTCAGCGGTAGCACAACCAGGTGCGGCGGTCTGGAGGGGCAAAACTGAGGCTAGCGGGCGTCTCACGAATCTGGCCACCCGCTCTTGGTTTTGTGGCAAGGTTTCGCATCAGTGCACACGTAGTTGGTTTGTATGGATGAAAAGATGCCGCGATCAGGGGCTGAATTCCATCAGGAACTGCATTCGTCTGGGTTGCGGGGAGCTGCAGGAGGTCAGTTTATGCCAATACGTAAGACTGCTAGCGTGCCCAATAGTATACTTGGAGAGTAATTCGCGAGGGCTGCAAGCCCGGTCGCTTGTCTGACCCGTAGAACGAAAAGAGGACAGTGGGAAGCAACACAGAGCCCATTCCCTCACGGACCCCAATGAGACGACACGGCAGAGCCATGGCACTGTCCCTCATCGACGGTTTCGTCTTCGCGTTCCTTGTCGTAGCGATGACGCTGGTGCGATACGACTTCCACACCGAGCTCGTCAACGCACTGGGCATGTTCGTCTGTTCGGCGATCGGCCTGATCGTCTTCCTCGTCGGCGGGCCACTGGCGATCTACCGCGGACGCTACCGACGTGGCTCAACCGATCAGTTCGCTGCCATCGTGGGAACCGTTGCTTTGGGCGTCGGCATCATGTGGGTGGCCGAATTCGCGCTCGCCAGTCAACTGCTCATCCCGACCAGCGTCCCGATCACGGCGGGGGCGCTCATGGTGGTGGTCAAGAGCCTCGAGAACTGGATTCGTCGCAACTTGAGGCAACGCAGCCTCACCACATCTGGTGCGTCCCGGCCCACGATCGTCGTCGGTGCGGGGAACCAGGGCATGCTCGCCCTCGATATGATCGCTCAGGACACGCACAACGAATTCGTCGCTGTCGGCATCCTCGACGACGACCCTGCCAAGCGGCATCTGCGCTACAACGGAATCCGCGTGCTCGGACCGATTGCCGACATCGCCACCCATGTTGATCGCACCGGAGCCGGGGCCGTCATCATTGCGATCGCTGACCTGCCGCCCGAAGAGCTCTCCCGTATCGCGTCGAATCTCGAATCCCGGCCGGTCGAGATCAAGATCATGCCGAAACTCTCGGACTCCGCGTTGGCCCGTCCCGAGCCGGACGCGCATGACGTCGCGGACCTGCGTCACCGCAGCTTCCGAGATGTCAGCCTCGAAGACCTCATCGGACGCAAACCGATCTCAACGAATATCGACGACATCGCTTCGGCGATCACCGGCAAGGTCGTGCTCGTCACCGGGGCAGGCGGTTCCATCGGCTCACAGCTGTGCCGTCAGGTCGCCCGGTTCGATCCGGCCCGACTCATCATGACTGACCGGGACGAATCCGGCCTGCACGCCACTGAGCTCGGTCTTGAGGGCTCAGCCCTTCTGACCAGTGATGACCTCGTCCTCGGAGACCTGCGAGATCCGGCATTCATCGATTCCCTCGTCGCTGAGGCGAAGCCGGACATCATCTTCCACGCCGCGGCTCTCAAACACCTGACTTTCCTTGAGCGTTTCCCGGAGCAGGCAGTGCGCACCAACATCGGAGCCAGCCTCGATCTGCTCAATGCAGCGGTGGCTCACGACGTCGATGCCTTCGTCCACATCTCCACCGACAAAGCCGCCGGTGCGACCTCAGTGCTGGGGCGGACGAAGTTCTCCATCGAACGGGCGATCGCCGCTGTGGCCGCGGCAACCGGACGACGTTATATGTCGGTGCGGTTCGGCAATGTGCTCGGATCCCGGGGGTCCGTACTCGAGACGTTTGTGGCCCAGGTGGCGGCCGGCGACCCCGTCACGGTCACCGATCCCGAGGTCACCCGATACTTCATGACCGCCGATGAGGCCTGTGAACTCGTTCTTCAGGCCGCAGCGATCGGTGGCCCCGGAGAGACCTTGGTCCTCGACATGGGCGAACCGATCCGCATCGCAGCCCTCGCCAAGAGAGTGATAGCGCTGTCAGGTCGCAGTAATGCGCAGATCGTCTACACGGGTCTGCGCCCGGGGGAGAAGCTGACTGAAGCCCTTCTGTCGCCCGGAGAGGTCGACAGCCGCCCCAACCATCCGCTGATCACTCAGGTGCCGATCGCTCCGATCGATCTGGAGAAACTCGGTGCCCTGGTCGCCGAATCTCGGGACCCGCGGGTTTTCACTCACAGGTCGGGCCTCGAAGAGCACCTGACTCGTCTCCTCGACTTCGAGACGGCACCGGCCACCGATGACGCGACGGAAGCCATCGAGCCGGCAGCGACAACATCAAGAACCCCCGAGCCAGGCGCAGACCCCCATGACACCGGAGTCGGCCTCTGATGGCTCTGCAGTCGCTGGTGATTCTGGTAGTGGCCGCGGTGGTCACTGTTCTCAGCGCCCTCATCGCCTTTCCGCTGCTGCGCCGAGCGGGGGTCGTCGATGTCCCCTCTCATCGCTCCTCGCATACGCTGTCGACCGTACGCGGCGGGGGAATCGCCATCGGCTGCGGCATCACCGTGGCCACGATTCTGGCCATGGTGTGGACCGTCAGCGAAGACGGTGTCTTCGGCCTCGGCGGGATCCTCCTTCCTGTCGGTTTCCTGGTCCTGACCTGGTGCTATTCGGCCATCGGGATGAGCGACGATCTCGACTCCCTGCGCCCCGCCGGGCGGCTGATCGGACAGGTGATCCTGGCTCTGCTGTTCAGCGCGATCATCGCCATGTTCTCAACACAGGGAATCGCTCACGTCATCGCCTTCGCGGTCATCGGCGTGACCACTGTCAACGCCGTGAACTTCGTCGACGGACTCAACGGCTATGTCACCGAGTGGACCATCGTCACTGCCGGATGGTTCGCCTTCGTCAGCTCCTGGGTAGGAGAGAACGACATTGCACTGCTTGCTCTGGCGCTGGCCGGCGCCGCTGTCGGGTTTCTCCCGTTCAACCTCGGTCGGGCCAAGGCGTTCCTCGGAGACACGGGAAGCTACGGAATCGGAGCGGCTGTATTCGCTCTCGCGGTCTGGCTGTTCGTTCATGGCGTCCCGATCGTCGTTATCATCGCACCGATGATCTTCGTCTTCTTCGACGTCGGACTCACTTTGGTCCTACGGCTCTTCCGGGGAGAGAATATTCTCTTGCCTCATCGTGAACATATCTACCAGCGGATCCAGCAGGCGGGCTGGCCACACAGTTCCGTTTCGCTCTTCCACGCCGCATTGAGCGTCCTTGCCTGCATTATGGCCGTCCCGACACTCATCAGCGGAAATACGGCGACAACGTACCCGGCCCATGTGTTCTGGGTCGGGTTGCTCGCCCTCTATGCGCTGCTGCCGCTGTGGCTGCGGCGACGGGCGCTGAAGGAGGCGACGACCGCATGAGAATCGTTCTGCTCAGCCACTATTACTACCCCGAGGTCGGTGCACCGCAGCGACGGTGGCGGATCCTCGTCGACCACCTGCGCGCTGCCGGTCACAATGTCATCACGGTGGCGCCGCATCCCCATTACCCGTATTCCGACCGCAACGGGTTCTTCGGATCGAAGGTCGGGCGGGGGCGTCATCGAGTCGACGTGCGACTCGGCGGCACTTGGGACACCGGCGTCGACGGTGAGCGAATCCTTCGCGTGCCGTACCTGCATAGCGGATCATCGATGGCTCGTCAGCTGCTCGATCAGACGGTATCGGCGACGGGTGCGATGTCGGCGGTCATTGACCGGCTGAGGGGCAGAATGCGTCCCGACGTCATCGTCTCCACGACTCCGGCACTGCCGTTTCTGCTGGCGGGCGACACCCTGTCGCGACTTCTGCGAGTGCCGCATGTCGCTGAAGTGCGCGATGCGTGGCCGGACCTCATTTCGGAAATGAATTTGGTGACGGGAGCGGTCGGGCGATATCTTCCCGGGACGCTGACGCAGCGTCTCGAACATCGACTGCTGCCGGACCTGCTCACTCGTGCCCAACGGCGTGCGGCGGTCGTCGTCGTCACTACTGAAGGTTTCAAACGTCGCCTGGAACAGCGTGGAGTGACCGCAGAGGTCGTTCGCAGCGGAGTCTCACCGGCGGAGTTGGAAGGCGCATCCGGCCTGACCGCCACGGGAGCAATCCCCCTGGTCCCTACCGCAGATGAGACGGGCACCGACGGCGACGCCGTCAAAGGCAGGACTCCTGCCGATCGCCGAGGGCTCAACCTGCTGTACGTGGGCACTGTCGGTCGATCCCAGGATCTCAGCACCTCGATTCGCGCCTTGGCCCGCACCGAAGGTGTGCGACTGCGCATCGTCGGCGGCGGCGTCGATACCGGCGAGCTCAAAACCGCAGCCGCAGCGTATGGGGTGCCGGTCGAGTTCCATCCCCAGATCGCAGGCGCCGAACTCGCTGCCCACTGGGAATGGGCAGATGCCGGACTAGTCAGCCTCAGCTGCCTCAATTCCTATGAATGCACAGTCCCGTCGAAGCTCTATTCGTTGATGGCTCGTCGAATTCCTGTCCTCGGAGTCGTTGCCGGTGAGGCCGCTGACATCATCACGCAGACCGCGGCGGGAGAAGTCGCGGTTCCCGGTGATGTCGATTCCGTGGCCGCGGCGATGTCGAGGATGCGAGAACGAGTCGAAACCGGTGAGGAGTTCGGATCGAATCCGCCTGCAGGTCAGAACCCACGCGACTGGGTGGTTCGACATGCTTCGGCCGCCGCAATGGGGCGCACTTACGAACGCGTCCTCGAGCAGGTGGTCTCGTGAACCTGCGCTTCCTCGCCCGGCAGTTGACGAACGTCGTTGTGACGACTGTCGGACACATCAACGATGACCGCGTGTTCTTCGGTATGCAGTTGGCACGTCGCCTGCCGGGCCCTGCCTCGCGTTTCGTCGGACACACGCTGGGACGCTTGCCGGGCGATGCCAGTCGGGCGGCATCTGCGTGGTTGCTCGGAGAAGAGACAGTGGCGAAGTCATTGGTCGCAGGTTCTCCCTCGCCTTCACGCCTACTCGGCGAAATCGCTCTCAATCTGGGACTCCTCGATGAAGCCGAATCGATCGCCGCTGCTGTCCGCGGTGCCTGCGCACTGAGTTCACGTATCGAGTGGACCAAGGGACACATCGACGAAGCCATCGCAATTCTGCCTGACGGCGCACGCCGGACACGACTGATCGATGAACGACAGTGTCTGCAGTCTCAATGGTGGCCCGAGGTTTCGAGTCACATCACGGCTCGTCGGGCCCGCGGCCATGCGGATCATGACCGAGATGCTCATCCGACGGCGCTGCATGTGCTGACGAATTCTCTGCCGCATACCCGCTCCGGCTATGCGTACCGGTCACATGCCATCCTCACCACTCTGTCGGAGGCCGGCCATCAAACGGCTGCGATCACGCGCCCGTCGTATCCCGTGACCATCGGACGCCTGAGCCAGGCGCCGGTCGAGGTCGTCGACGGCGTCGAGTACATCCGTGATGTGCCGTTGAGACCCCGTCCCACGCCGTCCGAACGGCTGAGCGAGCAGGCGAATCGCATCGCCGCCGAGGCGCATGAACGTGGTGCTGAGATCCTGCACACGACAACGCACTACGTCAACGGCTTGGCTGCCGGAGCGGCGGCGGCAGCAGCGGACCTGCCGTGGGTCTACGAAGTCCGCGGTGTCCTGGAAGAGACATGGGCGGCTGCAGGCGGCAGTCCGGAAGAGCGTTCCGCACGACGGGACAGCCAACGCTTCGCGCTCATGCGGGCCAAGGAGATCGAAGTCGCATCGGCTGCCGACGCCGTCATCACTCTTGGCGAGACGATGCGTGAGCACCTGATCGCCGGGGGAGTGCCGGCAGAAACCATCACACTCATTCCGAACTCGGTCTCCGAAGCCGTCGTCGACACTGATGTCACCCGAATTCCGGCCGAAGTGAGAAGAAGCCTCGGCCTGCCCGATGACGGGGTGTGGGTCGGAACGGCGGCGTCGATCGTCGGCTATGAGGGCCTCGATGACCTCGTCGATGCCGTCATCCTGGCCCGGAGCAAAGGCACGGACCTGCGGCTGCTGATCGCCGGCGACGGTGTCGCTCTGCCGGAACTACGGGAACGTGCAGCACCGCTGGGGGAGAACGCAGTCTTCACCGGACGGGTCTCTCAAGCTCAGGCAATTGAGTACCAACTCGCCCTCGATGCCATCGTCGTGCCGCGCAAGGACGAACCGGTCTGTCGTCTGGTCACTCCGATCAAACCGATCGAAGCGATGGGTCTTGCACGGCCCGTTGTCATCTCGGACGTGCCTGCATTGCGCGAACTTGTTCCGGACGGTGCGGGCTTGTCGACACCGGCGGAGAATCCGCAGAAACTTGCGGAACTGTTGTCTGAGCTCGCCTCCGATGACAAGGCACGGGCAAGATTCGGGGACAATGGACGAGCACACGTTCTTGCAACTCGCAGGTGGAAGGAAATCGGTCGACGATATGGGCAGGTCTATTCTCAACTCATGGGAGCTGAAGCACGATGAGTGAGACGAAGAACCCGCTGGGACTGAGCACGATACCGTCAGTGTCGAGCGAGGGCCTCGTCCCCGTCGGACGACGGACGAGCCTGCGAAGCTACCTCGCCTCGCTTTGGAATCGTCGGCACTTCATCATTGCCGAATCTCGGGCCAAGATGTCGAGCTCGACAAGGAAGAACCTACTCGGCTATGGTTGGCTGTTCCTCAACCCGCTCATGTTGGTGCTTGCGTTTTGGTTCATCTTCGGTTTCATCTTGCAGACATCACGCGGTGTTCCGAACTTCATCGGCTTTCTAGTGGTCGGAGTGTTCTTCTTCGGGTTTACCAGCAAATGCATGACTGGGGGGACTGCTTCGATTAGATCAGGTGCTTCGATGATCAAGGGATTTCAATTTCCTCGCGCGGCACTGCCGATTTCGACTGTTGTCCGCAATTTCCTGGATTTCATGCCGACCCTGCTTGTCATGGTCATCGTTCTTGCAATTGTGCCGCCGCTTGAAGCCATCACGTGGCGAGCTGTGCTCGTCATCCCGGTCATAATTCTGCAGACACTGTTCAACGTGGGTTTGGCATGTTTCCTCGCGCGACTCGGACATAAGTTCCCCGACCTGACGAACCTAATGTCGATACTCAGCCGATTCTGGTTCTACGGTTCAGGAGTGTTCTTCTCCATCGAAGACCGTTTGGGAAAACACCCAGCGCTTCTGGAAGCAATGCAGTACAACCCAATGCATGCGTATCTGTCGCTGGTGCGCAATTCGCTGCTCTATGGAGTCGAGTCTGATCCGAAGATGTGGATCATCGGGACTTTGTGGGCATTCGGCCTGCTCGTTATTGGATTCCTGTTTTTCTGGAGAGGGGAGGAAGACTATGGCCGACTCTGAAATTCAGGATCCGACAATCATTGCCGAAAATGTTCAGGTACGATACACGGTCAACACCAACGATCCGAGCCACCGTGCCAAAGGAATTCGGCGATTGACGAACGCGGTTGCCGGTCGCCGGGGGCAGACTACGGTTCGTGCTCTCCGCGGCGTCAACTTCGTCGCTCGTGAGGGCGAGATGGTCGGCATCGTGGGGACTAACGGATCCGGCAAATCGACGTTTCTGCGAAATGTGGCTGGAGTCGAACAGCCGGATCGCGGCCGCATTCTCGTCCGATACCAGCCTCTTCTGCTCGGTGTCAGTGCAGCCCTGCAGCCAGCGCTGTCAGGAAGCGAGAACGTGCGACTCGGCTGCCTGGCCATGGGATTGTCGCCCGAAGAGGCGGCCGAAGCCTTCGACTATGTCGTTGAACTTTCGGCATTGGGCTCGGCGATCCACCGGCCGATGGGAACCTACTCGTCGGGTATGGGCGCCAGACTCCGATTTGCCATCGCGTTGGCTGCGCGTCCGAAGATTCTGCTCATCGACGAAGCACTGTCGACAGGTGACGCAACCTTCGCCGAGAGAAGTGAACGTGCAATGGACGAACTTCTCGCTGAAGCGGGAACGGTGTTGCTCGTCAACCACGCTGCCAAGGTGATTCAGGAGCTGTGCACTCGTGCAGTGTGGATGCACCGTGGCGAAATCCTCATGAATGGCCCCGCCGAGGCTGTTGCAGAGAAATACCGGTGGTGGGCGTGGAATGTTGCCAAGGGTAAGGAAGATATCGCCGACAAACTCCTCGCCGATGTGATGAGCAACGCCGTCAAAGAAGAGATCAATATCCTCGAACCCGAACTCATCAAGAATCCCATTCCGCGGCATGCAGCGCGCCCGTCTAAGATGAAGGCCTCTCGGGCCCGCCATGTGAAGCGCCAGGACACGGTCGAAGTAGTCGAAGAGACTCCGACCCCGATGTTGGCCGCCGCTGACGAACAGGTCTGGCCGGAATCCTTCGATACCGAGATGCCGAAGGCCAAGTTCCCGGCTCTACCCAAACCAGCTTCGCAAGCAGTGAGCGCCCCTCGAATCTCCGATGCCCCGCCACTACGGATGAGCCCCAGTAAGAAGCGCGTGGTCTTGCGGGCCGCGAATCCTGACGATCGTGCGTCAGAAATTGCTGCCGCAGATGACTTCACCCGCCGTAGACTCGCATCGCGCGCACGCAAGATCGCGGATGAACGATACGAGGAGCGGCAGCGCTTGCGGCAGGAAGATGAAGCATCTGTTGTCCACCAGGATTCGCGCCGATGAAGGTCGCGATCTTCGGTTCCTGTGTGAGTCGTGACACCGCAGAGTTCATGCCTGAAGCTGAAGTTGTGGCCTACGTGGCCAGGCACTCGGTGACGAGTTTGAAATCTCCGCACGGGGCAGCCGGAATCGATCTGAGTGAACTGACCTCCGCTTTCCAGGAGCGAATGGTCACTAACGATCTTCATGGTTCAGGTCTCGAACGGATCGTTCACACCGCGAGCGACCTCGAGGTCGTTCTCCTCGACTTGGTCGACGAACGACGGGGGTTCTGGGAATTTCCTGACGGTACGACCATGACGAATTCGATCGAAGTCGAATCCTGTGGTGCTGCCCGCGAAGCACGTCGGAATGGTGCGCGACTCATTGAATTCGGAGATGAAGAACACTTCGGCCGATGGAAGTCTGGCTTTATCCAGCTTGTTGATGGGCTTAAGGGCGCTGGGCTGTGGGAGAAGACTATTCTGCTCGACATCGAGTGGGCTGGAGCCGTTGATGGTGCCCAGCATCCGCAAAGCGACAGCCTGGCGAAGCTGGGTCGCAGCTGGCGACGGCTGCAACGTGGTAGCCGCGAAGCTAGCCGCAGAGTGACGCGTGGGCAAGGGATCGCCGAAGCCTTGACTAGCCTGCGAGACGTCAGACCTACAGAAGCAGAAGAATATGCGGATAGGGCCGTCGCTGCCAATGCAGACTATGTCCGATACCGCAGATTCGCTCAGTCTATGGTGAAGTCAACAGTCACAAGGGCCAGCAGCCAAGTCCGGATCAACCGAGACCACAAATGGGGGCCCCAGCCGTTCCACTACCGGGACGAGGACTACAGGTCGATCGTGCAAAGCGTCCGCGACCTGGTGGAAAAGCGGGGCACGTCGTCGACTCACGCCGAGTGACACGGCGAATGCGAGACTGCACGTCTCAGTACCCCAAAGACACGAGATAACGGAAGAAGTCTGCGACGTCGTTGCTGGCCAGAACGTTTTTAAGTGCCGGCACCGCTTCGGGGTCGAAGTCGATGATGACCGTTCCGTCTTCCTCGCGACGCGAGTTCGTGGGCACGGTGACCACCGCGATATCGTCCGTCTGCAAGGTGCGGAGGCCATTGGCGATCTTGACGAGCTCACTCGTGGTCAGCTCGGCGTTGCGCTGAATGCCCGACGCGAAATGTCCGAGCACCGCCGCGCCCTTGTTCGGATCTTTGACCAGCCCACCTGATTTGAGTGTTTGAACGAGCGCACGCACGACAGCACGTTGATTGCGGGTTCGCGTCTGGCCGGCATCATCGACCGGGTCTGCCGCAGTGAAGATCGCCGATGTCGCTCCGTCGAGGTTATTCGTCCCCTCGACGAAATCAGTGCCGCCGGCGCTGAACGCTGCGCGGCTGTAGACGTGCAGGCCACCGAGTTCATCGATGACGCGACCGAGCGCGTCTGCTTCCAGCTGTGCGATGTGATCGATGCGGATGCCGAGGAACTCCTCGACCATGGCGACGACGACCGGCCACCCGCCCTCGTCGGCGATGGTGCCGAACGTCTGACCTGCCTCGATCTGTGTGGAGGGGTTGAGCACGAGCACGGCAGCGAATTCACCGGCGGCGGGAACATGGATGACAGCGAAAGTGTCACCTTGGCTCGATGACTGCGGAGCCGCCTCGGCGGGGTTTCCGGGATTCGTCACCCGAAGCATCAGGGTGCGGGAGTCGTCCGCGGTGGGACGGATGTCTGCGGGTGGGAAGGCAGCCTCGGTGGGAATGGTCTTCGATGCGTCATCGAACTCGGCGCGGGCGGAGTTGAGGTCCTTGAGAGAACCGATGGCGGAAACCATCTTCGTCAGCTTGGCCATGGCAGTCCTACTTCCTCTGTCCGGTCATTTGGTGCTGGTCTCAATAGTAGCCGCGGGTGAGATCGGCTCGTGTACCGATCTCATCCGCGGTGAGGACTGCCGTATCGGGCCGCTGACGTCTGCGGACGTGCGCTGGATTCAGCGGAGGCCGAAGAGCTTTCCTAAGCTGTTCCCGGATGACTGAGCATCCGGCTGGTTAGGCGCCGCGGCCTTCTCTGCGGGCTTGTCGGCGGGCTTGACCGGCGGCGGGGGAGGGAACTCCTTGCCGGCGGGCTCAGCGGTCGGGGCTGACTCCGGGGTATTCGGCGCGGGAGTTGCCTCGGGGGCGGGTTCCGGTGCCTCGGTGGAGGCCTCGTCCTCATCGGCGGTTTCGGACGAATCGGCGGGGGCCGCCTCGGCGAGGTTCTTGATCAGGGAGAGCTCGAACTCGAGGGTGATCTTGTCGCTGACGAGCACGCCGCCGGAATCGAGCGTCGTATTCCATGTCACGCCCCAGTCCTTGCGGTCGATGCGACGCGAGCCCTCGAGGCCGGCGCGCAGGTTGCCGAATGGATCGGTCTCGACGCCGATGAGCTCGAGGGGAACGGACACGGTCTTCGTCATGTCACGGATCGTCAGCTCACCGGTGACGATGTACGAGCCTTCGTCGACCTCATCGATGGCCGAGGACACGAAACGGATCTCCGGGTAGGTCTCCACGTCGAAGAAGTCTGCCGAACGCAGGTGCTCGTCGCGGCCCTCGCTGCGGGTGTCGACGCTCGCGGTCTGGATGATGACCTCGGCGGTCGAGTCGGCAAGATCCTCGGCGATGTCGGCCGAACCGGAGACATCATTGAACGCTCCGCGCACACGCGAGACCATGGCGTGGCGTGTGGAGAATCCCAGTCGAGAATGTGAGGGATCGATGTCCCAATGACCTGTGATCCCAGGATTTTCTGTCATGGGGGATAGCTCCTTCGGTTCCTCCGCGCTCCTGTGGGGGAGGCTGTCGTAGTCGGTGTGCCAATTCGCAGATCGAGCGATCATTGAAAAAGCAATCGCCTACGTAGTCTTACACGGGCGGTCGGGTGTGTGCCACCTCGCCGAGGGTAAGCTCGGCGAGGTCGCGTTGACGTCGAGTCGGCGACCGGACGATTTCAGGAGAACTCCCGTCACAGAACCGGCATTCGATGTCGGGGAGAAGTCAGTCCAACAGCGCTTCAACGAAGGGGACGGCGTAATTCCAGTCGTCTCCGTCCGGATCGGCAAATCCCGCCTCGTCCAGCCACGTCTGGTCGGCCTCGGCGTGCGGGCCGATGAGACCCGCCATACCGTCACCGTGGTCGTAGCGTGCTGTGGCGATATCGCCATTGCCATAGCGCGCGAACACGTCGGCGCGATCCTCGGGTGGAGGAAGGCCTGCGCCCTCTTGGAAGAACGTCTGGCGATGATGCCCCTCCCACGCGACGTCGACCACGGTCTCTCTGCTGTCAGTGACTGGAAATTCGGGGCGGCCGACCTCACCGTCGAGATCCCTGTCGACGAGGCCGAACGCGACCGGTCCCGCCAGGTAGGCACCCATACACAGACCGAGATAACGACCGCCGTCTGCAACATACTGTTTAAGGCCCCTGACGGATCGAGGCGGCAGCGCGTCGGCGGCAGCGTCGATGTCATCCCCGCCACCGGGTTGGACGTAGAGGTCCACCTCTGCAAGGGAATCGGCCTGCAGTGGCAGACGTTCATCGCGACCGATGAAGACCACCTCGGCGTCGGCGAACGAGGCTCTCAGCCGTTGTGCGACCGTCTCCGGGCACCCGTCGCACGCGGCCTCACCGCGGTACACGGCCACGAGCAGGGAATCCAGACTTGAACTGTTTGCGGCGGCACAGCCCACGGAGGCAGTCGCGGTGAAGAGACCGGTCAGGAGGGCCGCAACAGCCCGTCGGATGGGGTGGTCACGATGATTGGCCCGGGGCATGCCCGGACTCCTCGGACACAGACAGGGGGAGTTCCGCAGGTTGCGATCACCGTTTCGCACTAGGTTCGTTGTCGGAACGGCGGGAGGCAGATGAGAGGATTCCGGCGATTCCCTGCCCGGCTCGATCGCCGGAGACCAAAGCGCCTTGGATCGAGCCGGTGTCACGGTGGTCGCCGCAGACGAATATTCTCTCGGAGATCCGCTGCACCGATCGGTCGATCAGAGGGGGAGCCGAGGCCGGCAGTGCGTGCGGAAGCCGATGATTGATCAGAACCTGCCACCGGCGCGTCGACGTGGCGTAGATGCGTTCGAGATGCTGCCGGATCTCCCGTTCGTCGGCCAGACCATCGGGCCGATCGAGCAGCGTCGTTGCCTCAATGAGCGCCGATCCCGCAGGCGCGTAGCTCGGTGCTGCATTTGAGACCACTGCCGTGTGCCAGACGGGCCCATCTGGGCCTCCCTGGGGAGCCGAGGCATCCAGCACCAACAGCGGATCCTCGAGAGGAGGTTCCGGAGCTTGGAACCACCAGGTCGTCAGTCCGCGTGTAGGAGGAGTCTTCTCGCCGGTCAGTTCCTCGAGATCCTCAGCACCGACCGCGGTGACAGCGACACGCGCTCGTATCCGTCCCTGGTCGGTGTCGACTTCCACACCATCATCGGTCTCGCGAAGGTCTCGTACGGCGGTGTTCACGCGCACGGGCGTTTCGAGAGAAGCCGCCATCTGTTCGGGTAGAGCCGCCATGCCTTTCCTGGGCAGACCGGGGATCGCGCGCACGAATGATCTCATCAGCAGTCGAGCATAGTTCGCCGAGCTCGCGCCAGTACTGTCGGCCAGCACACCGGCCAAAAACGTGTCGATGACGTCTCGGCGCAAAGCTCCCGTGACTCCCGCAGCCTCCAAAGATTCGGCGAGAGTTGAGTCCCGCGTTGCGCGCGAGGCTGACGATGGCCGCAGCAGAGTCGGACCGAGCCATCGCAGAAGTCCGCGGATCTCCTTCGGTCTGAGCAGTCCGGAACTCAAACCGGATGACTCGGTGCCACGTCGGCTCAAGGATGCGCGCAGCGTGGTCAGATGCTGTCCCTTGCGGACCATCACTCCTGCCCCGAAAGTCTGCAGGTCCAGTGAGGCGACGTCGATGAAAGCGCGCACTGCAGGGTACGCGGGGTTGAGCAGCTGAAACCCACGGTCACAGAGGAACCCGTCGATTCGATCGGTGCGCACGCGACCGCCCACATCATCACTCGATTCGCAGACCTGGACAGTCAAACCGTTGCGCTGCAACCGTCTGGCACACTGCAGGCCCGCGAGACCTGCTCCCACGACTACGACGTCGGCGTCCACGATTCCCCTCTTCTCGGTTCGACACCAGCATACGCGTCGCGCCACCGTGAAACATCGAGTCATCAGAACAGCGGGAACTCAGAGACCGAGAACGCCGAGTCAGGTCACAGCGGGCGTGCCGACGACCTCGAAAGATAGCGGAGATGTCCAAGACGGCTGATGCAGATCTCGCCAACGGGAATGCCGCGGATCGCGGCGACTCCAGCAGGAACCGGGAGTGTCCGGAGATGGAGTAGTTGCGCAGCAGCGAATGCTTCCTCCGGAGCGGGACTCACAGGGACATCTTCAGCTGGGGTTCATCGAAGAATCACATGTTCCAGTGGGTCTGCACAGTCATGTGGTCCACTAAGACGAATTGCTGGTGGCGATCGGACCCCGATATGAATGGCCCTACGAAGAGGGCAGATCAATTTGCAAGAACTGGCCGCGACCGCGCTTGTGACGAGGGAACCCGGGTCGGGAACGTATGAGGCTGCGCGGGATCTCCTCGTTGATCATGTGCCAGTCGAACCAGCTCTGGTGCTCAGCAGCAATGCGGCGGTCCGAGTCGCCGTCGCCTCGGATACTGGTCCGGCCATACTGAGCGAACTCGCTTTACGGGGTCATCTCGCCCGTGGTCATTTGCTGCGTGTGCCGTTCGAGGGGAGTGGCATCACCCGCCCTCTCACCGCGGTTTGGCCCGGTTCGCGGCGCCTCCCTCGACGTCGGCCCACACCTTGTGCCAATGCTCTGCGAGGCTGCTGAGCGTCTCATGCGCATTCAGCCCGCTGGGATGGGGAAGAGCCCATAAAGAGGTTTGATCAGGCCAACCATTGAGCTGGTTGGTGTCCTGTCTGCCCACCACCGCACGAGGAAGATCGAACGCTTTCCGGAAGGCCGTGATCCCGACGACGGCTACGGAGAGGGGGAGCAGAGTGCTCACTCGACTCACCGTCCTCTGGCCACCGCGGCGAAGTTCAGCGTCATCGAGCTCAGCGGCTCGGGCGGTGGGCCGAGAGACCAAATTCGTCATGGCGAGGCCGCGCTCCGCGAGCATCCTCTCATCTGCGCTGCTCAACCCGCGAGATGCGTCGACCACGGTTTCAGTGACCCCGGCGCGATGGAGCGAAGGCCAGAAGCGATTCCCCGGTCGGGCAAAGGGCGCGTTGACGGCAATGGTCCACGGGCTCGGATTGATCCCGACGATGAGGAGGCGTATCTTTCCCCTGCACAGTTCATCGTCTGGGTAGGGGAGAACGTCTTCACGGCCCCTGCCGCAAAGACTGGCCCGTTCGAGGTCGGACCGACCGGGTCTACGTCCCTCCAGCGATGACGGCGTGCGCCAGGGTTGCCAGTCGTCTGGAACACTCGTGTGCATGCGCTCAGTCTAATTCTCGGCCTGTCAGTGTGGCCGACTGGGTCGCATGCGGATCCGAACGGAGCTTCAGTGCTTGAGGCTCACTCCAAGCCGCGCTTTCCGTTTCGAAGTTCGGTGGGGGCAGAGCTTCATTTCATCGCTCGCGCGGAATTCCCAGCGGAGGATTCCCGGTCGAGTCGAAGGGGCTATCGCGTTCACGTCATCGCTGACAGACTTGGTCAAGAGCTTCAACTATCTTCCCCGGTTGCGGGCGCATCTGTTCACAGAACGCGAGACGACACCAGCCCCAGCGATTGCGTCTGCGAAACGGTTGCTCGACAGCATGCCATAGGAGGACAGACAGCATGAACGAAACTTCTACCGATCAACGGACCGCGGGCGAGGACTCCGTGTCACGAACCTACAAAGTCGTGATCGTCGGCGCCGGATTCGCTGGCCTCGAAGCAGCCAAGCGCCTCGGGCGGGCCGGAGTCGACGTGCTCTTGCTCGATCAGAACAACTATCACCAGTTCCAGCCCCTGTTGTACCAAGTGGCAACCGCCCAGATCGCCCTTTCAACGGTGGCTCGCCCCCTGCGCTCCATCCTCCACCGGGAGCGGAAGCATGTCACAATTCGCACGGCGCAAGTAGTTGCGATCAATGCAGCGAAGAAAACGGTCACCACCGCAGACGGTGTGCGCTACCGAGCGGAGATCTTGGTGATCTCCTCGGGTGCGGAGCCGAACTTCTTCGATACTCCCGGAGCGGAAGAACACGCCTACCCCCTGTATTCGGTCGACGACGCCGCCCGATTGTCATCAGCACTGCTCGGAGCTTTGGAACGAGCATCGGCGAACCACGACCACTCCACAAACCAGAATTTCACGGTTGCCGTCGTGGGCGCGGGTCCCAATGGTGTGGAAACTGCCGGGGCCATCGCCGAAAACATCAGGGACGTAGTCGGCAAGTACTACTCGCACAGTTTCGCTTCGTCGTGCGCGGTTCACCTGGTGGACATGGTCGACACTGTGCTGCCGCCCTTCTCGCAGACGTCCCAGCAATACACCAGGAACCGGTTGGAGAAACTCGGCGTCAAGGTGCATTTGGGAAGTGCTGTCTCGGAAGTCTCCGATACAGATATCTCCCTTGCTGATGGGACGAAGATCGATGCGGAAATCGTCGTCTGGGCCGCCGGATTGAAAGCCTCGCACCTACTGGAGCCTGCCGGACTCACGACCGGTCGTGGGGGACGGATCGATGTGGCCAAAGACCTCACGGCACCGGAGTGCCAGGGAGTCTATGTCTTAGGCGATGCCGCCAATATCGTTGATGCCAAGGATCGGAAGCTGCCGCAGTTGGGCTCGGTCGCCAAACAGTCGGGCCGATGGGCGGCAGAGAATATTCGAGCCGACCTGACTGGACGGCCCCGCCGCGAATTCAAGTTTGTCGATATGGGGTATATGGCGATGATCGGTCGAGGGCAGTCGGTGGCCGAGCTGACTCCGCGCCGATACCAAGTGCAGGGAATGCCGGCGTTCCTTGGCTGGCTGGCAGTCCACGCAGGTCTTCTCTCAGGCTGGCAGCAACGTGCCGCAGCGGTGGTGTCCTGGGCTCGTGACTATCTGACGACGAGTCGTCCTCACGCCGTGATCTATCGACCGGAGGCCTATGAGATCGCCAGGTATGCCCGAACAGACGATTCATCCACGGTCTGAGGCCAATCTGAGATTGTTCACCGGGCGCACTCTACGGTGCGCCCGGTTCAATACGCGCTGGATGAGTATCTCCACGGCCGGCCTGGACTGTGACTCCTTTCTTGGACTCCGTCAGTATTGGGAGCATCGAGCATCGCGTGGCCTGGTTGCTCTTATCTAACTGGTCGGATGTGAGGGGCAGTCGCGGAACCGTTGGACTGCTAGATTGTGACCATGAGCACAGAAAAGATAACGACGCGACCCGACTTTCCCCGACCTGGGCGGGCACAGGCTCCCACAGGTGACGATGTCGAAAAGGTCTTTGAGCGTTTCTCTCCCACTTACGAGCAGCAGGCAGCGGATGTCTGGGATGCGCTGGAAGAGCAGGATCTGAAAGTCTGGATCACCGACGGTGGTGAGCACGATGGCGAGATGATCTGCGCCGGTCGAGCATACGATGACGCGGCGTTGGTGATCCATCTCGAAGACCCCAACGAGGCACTGGCTGTCGCAGCGGCCCGGGAGGCGGGGAAGCTTGACGACTACATCGCCTCTGGGCTGGCCTGAAAGTCGAAGCAGTCGTCACCGTCTGCGGTTCCTTGATACCCGGGTGAAGAGGACGATTCCCCTGTTGCTTCAAACCGCGCCGCCACACCCCTGATGAGTCAGATCGCTTCGCGCAGGACGTCCCGCAATAGTGCCAGCGCCCGTTCCTGAGTCTGAGCGAGGATCTCGATTGGTTCGCCGGAGAAGATCTGTCGTTCGGAGTACACTTCCGAGCCGACAGCGACAGCAAGCCATGTCGTGCCTGGCTCCTGCCCCTCCTGGCCCGAAGGGCCCCCGGCGCCGGAAGCGGCCACGGCGGCATCGGAGCCCAGAAGGGTGCACGCAGAACTTGCCATACTCTCGGCAGCCGTCTGCGAGATGACTGGCCCCCGCGGGACTCTCAGCAGCTGATGTTTGACATCGCTGAAATAGGCGACGACAGCACCCGCGAACCAATTGCCAGAACCCGGCACAGCGGCGAGCTGGCTGGCGATCTTGCCACCTGTCAGTGACTCGGCAACACCCACGACTATCTGGTGGGTCTCGCACAGTTCGCCCAGCTCGGAAGCGATACGGGCGGCGCGATCTTGGTATTCTTCGGCGTTGCTCATGGCCTGAGTTTCACCGTTCGGCGGGGACGAGATCATCGGTGCTCGTGACCTCTGCCAAAGCCTCTTGGAGGGCTCTGCGCGCGATGGGGCAGGGGATGGTGAGTTCGAGACGGCGGTTCCTGGTGTGCTCAGTCGCCTGTCGCATCAGCTCCCGGCAGTGTTTGTTCGCCTCTGTCTTCTCAATCGCTTCGCAGTAGACGAACATCATCGTGTGTTCGGCAGGGTCGAGATTGTAGTGGAGAGCCGCCACGAGTCTGCCAGGGAGGTAGAGATCGTATTTGGAGGCTTCGCGGTTGTTGAGCAGGATGTAGGAATTCATGTCTCTCTCAGTGAAGTATTCGGATATGAGGTGGGCGCCGCGGGGTGAGCTCGTGAGCGGGACGCCGCCGATTGAGTCGATTGCGTCGTCAATCAGAAGATGTAACCTTCTGCGCGGCTCGGTCACGATGGGCAGTCGCTGACTTCCCCATTGCGGGACCGAGCGGCGCGGACGGTTGCAAAGCTGTGAGGAACCTTTGGGCCCAGTGGTGCACATCATGGTCTTCGACCGTTGCCGCCATCGCTGCGATGCGCTCTCGTGCCTGGACGGTGTCCAGGCTTGCGGCCTGGTGCATTCCGGTCTTCAGCCCTGAGATGTCATGGGGGTTGACGATGGTGGCCTGCTCGAGTTCATCGGCGGCGCCTGCGAACTCTGACAGCACAAGCGCTCCGCCTCGATTTCTGCGGGCGGTGACGAATTCCTTGGCGACGAGATTCATCCCATCGCGAAGGGACGACACCACGAGCACATCGGCGGCGAGGTACAGGGCCACAGTGTCCTCGAACGAATACGAATGGTGTGAGTATTGGACGATGCCTCGCCCCAGCGTCGCGAAACGACCATTGATCCGTCCCACCAGTCGCTCCACCTCGTCGCGGAGGTCCTGGTAGGCTGCGATGCCCTCGCGAGAGGGCACAGCCACCTGCAGGAAGTTCGTCGTCTGCGGTGAGAGCAGGTCGTCATCGAGGAGTTCATCGAACGCCCGGAGGCGGTGGGGGATGCCTTTGGTGTAGTCGAGACGATCGATGCCCAGCATCAGAATGTCCGGATCGCCGAGATCGCGGCGAATCTGGGTCGCCGTTCGAGCCACCGCCTCCGAGTCAGCGGCCTGACGGATCGCTTCGGTATCGACCGAAATGGGAAAAGCCTCGATCAGGGGAGGCGGGGCATCGGCATCGACGGCAAATTTACGCACCGCCGCCCGGAAGTTCTCCGCGTCCGAGTTGCGCTGGAAGCCGATGACGTCGGCTCCGAGCAGACCTTCGACGACTTCTCTGCGCCAGGGCAGCTGCCCGAACAGCTCGACGGGGGGAAAGGGAATGTGGTTGAAGAAGCCGATCCGCACGTCGGGGCGGAGCAGCCTGATCATGTGCGGAACCAGTTGCAGATGATAGTCGTGGACCCAGATGGTGGCTCCAAAGGCGGCCGATCGGACGGCCGCCTGCGCAAACCGGGAATTGATCGCCTCGTATGCGCGCCACCACGTGCGATGGTACTGAGGAGTGACGATGAGGTCGTGGTAGAGCGGCCACAGCACGCCATTGGAGAAGCCCTCGTAGTAGGCTCGATGTTCAGCCTCCGTCAAAGGGACAGGAACGAGTGACATCTGGTCGAATTCGAATGGTGGGATCGTTTCGTCGAAGCCTCCAGTCCAGCCGAGCCACGCCCCACGTTCGGCTCTGACCATCGGCGCCAGTGCGGAGACGAGGCCTCCCGGCGCGGCCTGCCAGGTGTCTTCGCGCCGGTCGACGGGTAAGCGGTTCGCCAGGACGATGAACGAATGTTCAGGGTTGGTCTCTGCCATGTTCTTCTCGCTCTTCTGACTCATCTGCCGCTGAGACTCGTTGAGTTCTTCTCCTGCCGGGGCAGCGGAAGGGCGAGAACCTGGTCCTCGCCCTTCCTCCGGGCAACGTCAGTGCTTCGGACCGTTCCTCAGAGATTCGGCGGCTTCACGAGCCGTGTCCCTGATCTCTTCTGCGGCTTGTCTGCCCTCGGCCTGGATCTTGTCGGTCTTGCCTTCGGCCTCCAGTCCTTTGTCACTGCTGGCCTTGCCTGCGGCAGATTTCGCGGAGCCCTTGAGCTTGTCGACTTCGGGGGAGCTGTCGTTCATCTTTCTTCCTTTCGCGTGCATGACCGGTCTCGCGCAAGCAGGCGGGATCCGATGCGATGGGAGATTCTGTGTGAGACGTGTCCGGCTACCTGTGCCTCAGCTGTTGATCAGCAGCAGGATCTTGCCGTGGTCGAGCTTCTCTTCGAGGTCGTCGGACTCGTTCGACGTGAAGCCGAACTCCTCGAAGATCGCACGCAGCTCGTCGCCCTTCTTGTCGTACCGGGTGCCCACGAGATTGCTGAGATCGTCGGGTTCGTTGGCGTTGACGCTGCCTGCGACGCGGTCGGTGCGGTCATCGTCATGGGAGATGACGAAGAGGTCATCCTTGGCGATGCCCGCTGCCGCCTGGCGCTTCACTTCATCCATCAGTGCGGTATCGTCCTGGAATTCTTTGACTGCGGGTTTCATGTCGACTCCTTTCATGTTTACGACGTAATCACGCTAACAGACACTGTGGGTCTGTGCGAAGAGCCTACGGCGAATTTTGCAGGGGGTTCTCGTCGCCGCGGACCCGATGTAGCCTGGACGGCATAGCGTAAAAGTGTTTACGCGCTAATCGCGCCTCAGGGGTGAAAGGAGGTCTTGGGCTGTGTGACATCTGAGGTGAGCGAGCAGGTTCAACATTTGTCAACTCGGGCAGGGAGGATCCCATGGCCCAGAATCGTCTGACCAGAAACGACATCGTGCGAGCGGCGATCACCTTCGTCGACGCACACGGACTCGATGCGCTGACCATGCGACGACTCGGGCAGTCCCTGGGGGTCGAAGCCATGGCCTTGTATCGGCATGTCTCCGGACGCGAAGATCTTCTCGAAGCGATGGTCGAAGCTCTCATCGACAGTCTGTTCGACAACCGGCTGATGAGGCAGACACCGTCGTCGTGGGAGGACTATCTCCAGAGGGTGGCCAATACGACGAAAGAACTGGCGCTCGATCATCCCGGGATCTTTCCCCTGATCGCCACGCAACCGTCCCAAGCCCCGTGGCTGCGTCCTCCATTGCGCAGCCTGCGCTGGGTCGAAGAGTTCCTCTCCACACTGCAGCAATTCGAGTTCTCCGATGCGGCCGCGGTCGGTGCCTACAAATCGTTCACCAGCTTTCTCATCGGGGATCTGCTCCTGCAAGTCCATTCCACGAATTTCGCCATCACCGACGAAGACGATCACGACAGGCCCGATGACGACTCCGACTTATCGGAGTATCCCACCGTGAACGAGCTGAGTGACCTGCTCAGCGAAGATCATCGCCAACGCCAGTTCGACGATGCCCTCGACGAACTCATCGAACGCATCCGCCTCTCACCAACCAATTAGCCATACCCTCAGACAGCTCACTGAGCTGAGAAGGATCAATATGCTCGACACCTCTTCAGAGGCCCTCCAGGTCCTTCTCGTGGCCGACCCGGGCCTGCCCAGCCGCCGAGCGGCCGCTATTCATCAACGACTCGAAAGGCTTCTGCAAGACGCGTATGGGGTCACAACGACCTTGTACACGGCGACTGACACCATCCGTTTGACACCGGAAAGCGAACTCGACCTCAGCGCTGTCGAGGACCTTCGGGCCGACTACCCGGACGTCAACATCGTTCTGATCCTCACCGAGATCCCGCGCCATACTCAGGGCGACCCGCTGATCGCCGAGGTCCATTCCGACAGCAACTTAGCGATCGTGTCCTGTCCCACTCTTGGCGCATGGTCGACCAAGCGCCGCATCATCAAAGTGCTGATGAGTTCGGTCAACAAGTTGGTGCCGTGGGATCCCGAAGACACGACCCGCCGGTTTCTGCTGCGCTGGTCCGACTGGTCGAGGAACGAAGACGCACAGCACCAGTCGCTGCACGCCCACACCTTCACTGGAGGCCCACGTCTGGTTCTGGGAATGACGATGGCCAACGACCCGTGGCGCACCGTCCCGAAGCTTTCTGGAGCCCTCGCCGCGGCATCGGCCACAGGAGCTTTCGGCATCTTCTACAGTTCGATCTGGCAGATGTCGACCTATCTGTCCACCACGCGGCTGCTGTCGATCGGCGCGGCCGCCATCCTGGTCATGGTCACCTGGCTGATCATCAACCACAAACTCTGGGACGAACCACGCAGCGATAGCCTGGCCACGGTGGTGATGTACTACAACCTCTCGACCGTCCTGACCCTGCTGATCACCGTGCTCGCGCTCTACGCGGGACTGGTCGGCCTCATTCTGCTGGGCGGTCTCATCGTCATCGATCCCGAGTTCATGACGGCCCAGATCCAGCAGAAGGCGATGGTCGCCAACTATCTCGACCTCGCCTGGCTCAGCGCAGCGATGGGCGTCGTCGCCGGCGGTATCGGCGCAAGCTTCGACTCCGACGTAGATGTGAAGCGACTGACTCACGGACAGCGGATGCGACAGCGGGTATACACCGACAATGACCCGGACACAGATGATGTCAGCCAGACCGCCTGATGGCTGATAAGGACCTGCCCGACGATTTCAGAAAGACTCGACATGAACACACAGCATCGGTTAGACGTCACTGGGATGATTTCGGCGCCTCTGGGCTCCTGGCGCGACGAACCTGCCTGCCGCGACGAGCTCAGGAAGCTGGTCACCAGCAATGCGCAGACCGCTGACAAGGTTCGCGCCTTGAGTCGATTTCTCGAACTCACCGGGACGTCGTCTCAGATGCGGCAGTGGGAGTCGCTGCTCGAAGTGGCGGCCGTCGATGTCGCTGTCGCTCGGATGCTCGAACCCCATGTGGATGCGCTGGGCATCCTTGCCGAAGCCGGACACGACGCACCCGATGGCTCGACCTGGGGGGTCTACGCCGCCGAGTCTCCAGCTCACGTCCTCACCGTGTGTGCAGATGGCGAACAGGCCGTGATCGTTGGGGAAAAAGCCTGGTGTTCCTTGGCGGGCGAACTCTCCCACGCGATCGTCATCGCCGGCAGCGGCAGAGGATCGTACGCCTGTGCCGTGGACCTCAGGAATCGCGGAGTGCAGGTCCAGCCGACTGCGTGGCCGAGCGTGGGGCTGCAGGAGATCCCAAGCGGAAGTGTCGCATTCACGAAAACGCCCGTCACCGTCCTCGGTCCGCCGAACTGGTACCTGGATCGACCTGCGTTCGCGTGGGGAGGCATCCGAGTGGCAGCGTGCTGGTTCGGCGCAGCCGTGGGACTGGCAAGAAACGCCGTGCGGCGGCACAGCAAGCGCTCCAACCCATCCACAGTCGGTGAGATGCTGATCGGTCAGCTCGAGGCTGAGATCTTCTCGATTCGTAGCGTCTTCGCGCAGGCAGCGGCCGCAGCCGACGGGAGTGACGAGTACTCCCGTGCACGTGCCTGGACCGTGGCCCTGACAGTGCGCAATATCGTCTACTCAGGAGTTCGCCGGATCCAGCACCTGAGTCGCGAAATCGCGGGACCGGCGGCGCTGACAGGCGATGTCGGCTTCGCCAAAGCCGACGCTGACCTCACCGTCTACATCAGTCAGCACCACGGTCCACGCGATGAAGCCGCTCTCGGCACGGAACTGCGCACGAAGGTCGACCACAATGGGTTTTGACCATCGTGACACCGGTACGCCCGAAGCCTGTTGGAGGGAAGCCGGTGTGCAGGATCTTCCCGCGCTCGGGGTCGAGGCCATGCCTGCCGGGGCCACGTTCATCATCCTTGCCGCACATCCGGACGATGAGGCCCTTGGAGCCGCCGGCCTGCTGGCCCGCCTGCGCCGGTCCGCTCATCGAGTCGTCGTCCTGCTCTTCACCGCAGGGGAACGATCCCATCCGGCGTCTCCCACCCACTCGACGAAGGAACTCAGAGAGATGCGTCTGCGCGAGTTCGATGCGGCACTGGATCTGTTTGATCACGAGCGTCTGTCCCGCCGTTTCGTGGGGTTGCCTGATGGGCAGCTGGACGCATTCAGCCAGAGGATCGTCGACGAGATCGCGGTCGAAGTGGACCAGCACCAGGGGCACGTCGTGCTCGTCTCACCCTACAGCCGGGACGGACATGGCGATCATGAGGCGATCGGAGCGGCAGCCCTGCAGCTGGGGCGTGACCGCCACACGACGGTGCTCGAGTACCCGATCTGGTACTGGCATTGGGCAGACCCCGCCGACGAGGCGTGGCGCAGCTGGTCGTTTCTGCCCGATCCAGCGAACTTCGACAGGCAGGCAGTGTTCGATTGCTATCCCTCGCAGGTCTCAGCGCTATCCGATCAGCCCGGAGACGAAGCAATCGTCGGCCCCGCTCATCTCGACCATTTCCGTCGTGGCGGAGACACCTTCGCGGTCTCGGACTTCCGCGCCGCCGCGACTCCGGTTTCCTGCGGCGGCGGCAGCTCACAGACGCTCCACGACGCCAGTGCGGCCTCTGCGGTCTTCGACGAAGTCCACGTTCAACGGTGTGACCCCTGGCAGGTGTGGAGTTCCGAATATGAGATCGCCAAACGCAGGAATCTCCTCACCCATCTGCCTGCGGTTCCGTACGCTCATATCCTTGAGATCGGCTGCTCGGTCGGCGCTCTGACCCATGAGCTCGCTGGTGTCGGGGCGCAGGTGACGGCAGTCGATGCGAGTTCGCAGGCTCTGCGAATCGCCAGACGCCGAGGGGCTGCGCCTTCATCGGCAATCAACTTCGTCCATGCCACCATTCCCTTCGAGTGGCCCCAGGGCACTTTCGACTGCGTCGTGCTGTCGGAGACCGGCTTCTACCTCAGTCGTTCCCAGCTCTTCGACACCTTGGAGAAGATCGATGGCTCGACAACGGTTCGTTTCGTCCTCGTGCTCTGCCACTGGAGGGGAGAGATCGACGATTGGCCACTGGATGCCGATGAAGTGCATCGCATCTGCTTAGGCGCCTGGCCTCGTCATCGGATCGAACACCGGTATGAAGGGGATTATCGTCTGGACATCATCACGATCGAAAAGGATTTCCGCCCATCCGCGGCCGAGGGGCACGCATGATCACGCGTTTGGGTGTGATCATCCCGGCTCATAATGAGGAGGAAGACATCCTCGGGTGCCTCGAGTCGGTGCAGCGATCGCGCTCATGCGCTGTCGAGAGAGGCATCAACTGTCGGTTTCGAGTACTTGTCGTGGCAGATGCCTGCACCGATGCCACGGAGGGCATCGTCGAGGATTTCGCCGCCCGACATCGCGACGTCTTCGTCCTCGCGACCTCTTTTCAGTCCGTGGGTCGAGCCCGCGACTTCGGATGGAGGCACTTCATGCGAAAAGAGAAATCGACGACAGAGCAAGACTCCGACTCGGCGTGGATCGCATTCACAGACGCCGACAGCAGAGTGCCCGAACATTGGATCACCACACATCTTGAACTCGCCGCTACAGGTGTCGATTGCCTGGTGGGCACTGTGGCCCCACGCCCGGAGACAGCATCGACCGAACTGATCGCAGCTTGGCATGCCAACCACGAACTGCTCGAGAACCACCCGTACATATTCGGAGCGAACATGGGTCTGCGCGCCGGCGTGCTCGAAGCCATGGGCGGCGTACCGCCGCTGGTGTGCGGTGAGGACGAGGCAATCGTCGACGCGGTGCTGCGGGAGGGCGGAGATATCCGCAGAACCGACGACTGCAGAGTGCTCACGTCTGCTCGTCTGTCCGGTCGCACGCGCGGCGGATTCAGCAGCTATCTGCGGCAGCTGAGCTGAAGCGGTGGTGCCTTCCGGTCCCGAAGATCGGGGCGCTTACGGGGCGGTGGCGCTCTGGTCCTGACTCGTTCTCCACCTGCACGTGAGGCGCCCCTCCGGAGAGAGACGCCTCACGTGACGGTGCGAGCAGATCAGGCGAAGATGCTCACCCCTCCTGGCCCCACGAGGCAGCCGACGACGATGAGGACGACGCCCCAAAGAATCTGCTTACGCAAGATCGCGAAGACGCCCGAGACGACGAGCAGCGCTGCGAGGATCCATAGGACAATAGCCATAATTTCTCTTCCTTATCGGTTTCGCTGTGAGCGTGGCACCACCGGATCGATGGCCGGTGCGGAATCTGATCAACGCCGAGGCTGAGCGCAGCGACGTCGGAGAGCTGCCTTTCACTTGGCCGGCCGAAGGGTGCGATTCCATGTGCCTTTGCATCCTCCGAGTCTGCCGACCTCAAACAGCACTCGCCGAGAAGATTACAGCGTAAACACCGCGAACGATACCTCCTCCTTCACAGAGGGGTCGTCTTCGCGGCCACAGCGGAGTGAGAGAGGCGATCGGTCCCGACCCCCGTATGACGAAGAATGTGGACGGTACGAGGCAGGCGTGACAGGCTGATGTGATGCGTACACTCACGGTCCTCGGAGCCTCGGCCGCCCACCCCGTCCCAGGGGAGGCTTGCAGCGGCTATTTCCTTGACTGGGATGGGTTCCGACTTGTGCTCGATCTCGGCTATGGCACGTTCCCGCGCCTGTTGAGTCATGTGCCAGATGCTGAGATCGATGCGGTTGTCATCACTCACGAACACCCTGACCACTGCATCGATCTTCACGCGCTGTTCCGTTTCCGTCAGTATGCCGAGACACCGACGAAGAAGCTGCCGCTGTACTGCCCCGCCGGAGTCATCGACCGCCTCGGCGCTGTGGAACCAGGCCTCGACATGACCTCGGCATTCGACATCCATCTGCTGCCTGGGCACTTCGAAGTCGGGCCTTTGAGGCTCAGCTCCGTGTCTTTGCCGCATTTCGTGCCCAATTACGGAGTTCGCCTCGAGACCGCGACGGCAGCGGTCGCCTTCACCGGAGACACCGGACCGCATCCGGGACTCGCTGATCTCGGTCGCGCAGCCGATCTCTACATCGTTGATGCCACCGACCGACCCGGCGAGCAGGACAGCACCCGCCGCAACCTATTGACTGCTTCCGAAGCCGGTGAGTGGGCTCAGAGAGCCGGTGCCAAGCGGCTGCTTCTCACCCATTTCTGGCCAGGCAATGACCGTTCAGCGTCCGCTGAAGATGCAGGCGAGCACTTCGATGGAGAGGTCCTCACCGCCGAACCCGACTTGCGCATAGCTTTCTGACCGCTCGCACCGGCAACCGCGGCGGAGGGCCGTTGGCAGCTGACCGCCGAGACACAGAGATGGCCGGCACGCGTCACCGCCCGACATTGCCGGCGAGGACGCCGACCAAGGTCAGGACCATGGCGATGGCCAGAGCGATCGCCGAGGCGACGAAGGCGGCGGCGATATGCTCGCTCAGCGCCGCTGCGACGACGGCCGGTCCGACGATCTGACCGATGCTGTACCAGGACGTCAGCTTCGCCGAGGCGTTCGCGACTCCCAGCTGCGTGCCGACGCCGATCGTCATCATGACCACCCCGATGAAGGTGAAGCCGAAGAGGGCTGCGGCGATGATGAGCACGACTGGGGAGGAGCCGAAGACGGCGAGCAGGGCACCGAATACCTGGAGGCAGTAGCAGAGCGTCAGAGCCTTGACCGTGCCGATGCGGGCGGCGACGGCTGACCACGTCAGGGGAGAGGCCGCCGTCGCGATTCCGGCGATGAGCCACGTCGAGGCGGCCGCGGTGGCGCCGAAGACGGGGCCGGCGAGCACGACGAGATAGGTGCCGATGATGATGTAGCCGCCGCCTTGGAAGAAGTAGCCGGTGGAGAGGACGGCCATGGCTCGCCGACGGTTGGCGTCGAAGGGGGTGGCCGCCTCGGCGGGATCGTCGGTGTTGGGTCTGGTGGTGTCTGCGGGGGAGCGGTTGGTGGTGGTATCGGTCGGGTCGGCGAGGGTGGGGTGTTGTGGGATCCGGGCGGGGATGGGCCACGTCCAGGCGATGATCGAGAATACCGCGGACACAGCCGCGCAGATGAGCCACAGCTGACGCCAGTCGGCGAAGCTCCCGGCGGCGAGCACGATCGCTCCGGAGACGAGGATGCCGAAGCCGACTCCGCCGTAGGAGATGCCGCCGTCGCGGGGCCGGCGGGAGTTCGCGGGTATCCGTTGGGTCACGCACACGAAGATCAGCCCCGAGGCGATGCCGGCGATCGTGCGGATGCCGCCCTGCCAGATGAGGTTCGGGGTTAAGGCGACCGCGGCGAGACCCAGAGTGGAGACGATGAGGCTGAGGCGGTAGACGAAGCGGTTGGGTTCGACCCAGCCTTGGGCGATGACGAGGGTGCCGATGAAGTAGCCGACGTAGTTCAGCGTCGCGATCCATGCGCCGGGAGCCGAACTCCAGTGGAGGGCTGCGACCATGAGGGGCAGGGCCGGGGTATAGAAGAACCGGCCCATGCCCATCGCCACCGACATACCCAAGGCCCCGCGGATGGGGGTGAGGGAGGGCCGGGCGACGTTGTCGGGCATGGCGGTTCCTCTCCTCGGGTGGGCTCAGGTGGCGTGATCTTCACCCTTACGATGCCATGGGCGTGGGGCGGGCGCCTCGGCGGGTGGGGTATTCGGACGGGAGGCCTCCCGAAGGCACTGTGGAAGTTGTCGATTCTGCGGGGACAGGGCAGAGTTATCGGAGTGAACCTCAGAAGGAGTATCCAGGGCAGCGTGGTGGCGCTCGCCCTCGTGCTGTCGGGATGTTCGTGGTTCGATTCGGACGGTTCGTCGTCCTCGAATCAGTCCCCGGAGCCGAGTCCCACGCCGACCGAATTCGAGCAGGCGAATGTTGACAGCGCCTCGGGTGATGCCGCATCGATCACCGCGACCGCTGAACAGACGGGACCGAGCTTCAGGTCCGACAACATCGGAGTCTCCTTCGAAGCCACCGACCTTGCCGACCCGCGGCTCGACCCGGCGAAGTCCAACCTCGACGAGCAGCTGAAAGCGCTCGGGTCTCCGGCACTGCGGTTCGCCGGCAATGCCCTCGACCGGAGGACGTTCTGGACGTCGAAGGGGGAGGCGCCGAAGCACGGCGAGAAGACCACGATCACTCCTGATGACCTCAAGAGGCTGAAGAAGCTCGTCGATGCCACCGGGTCGACGGTCACCCTCGGCGTTCCCCTCGGTGTCTACGATCCGGAGCGGGGAGCCGACATGGCCGCGCATGCGGTCGACATCCTCGGCGATTCGCTCATCGGTCTGGGGATCGGGAACGAGCCCAATGGCTATACCGTCGACGATGTTCCCGACGGTGCCGTCCGGGAGGACGGCTGGAACGAAGACAAGTACGTCAGGCAGCTCGAGGCGTATGCCAAGGCGATCCATGCGAAACGGCCCGAGGCGCCGATCATCGGTCCCGATGTCTACGACGGGGCGTGGATGACGGCCTTCTTGGACTCTGATGTCAAGAACAAGACCGCGCTCGCGCAGCATTGGTATCAGCTCTACGACTGTGATTCGTCGAAGGTGCCGGGGCGCGGTCCGCAGGCGCCGAACCTCATCGTCCCGCTGGCGAAAGAGGCGGCGAAGAAGAACCTCGGCATCGGGAAGTCAAAGGCCGATGCGGCCGGTGTGCCGCTGTGGCTCGAGGAGACCGGGCCGACGAGCTGCCCGGGGACGAATGACACGTCGCTGACGAACGCCTCGGCGCTGTGGGCGGCCGATTACACACTGTATGCGGCCACGCTCGGAGTCGAGCGCATGGCCATGCATTCGATGCTTGGTGCGTGCAATGGGGGAGCGCCGATGTCGCTCATCTGTGATCCGGCCGATCACGGGGACCGGTCGAATGCGTTTCAAGTTCGTCCGAATATGTTGGGGCTGCGGCTGTTGGTGCCGAGTGTCGGTGGGCATTTCACTAAGACCTCGGTTTCCGGCGGTGGGAATATGAGCGCCTATACCGTGGTCAAGAACGACGGCCGCACCCTGGTCACGACGGTGATCAACGCGAACGACGCGGCATCGGTGGGTGGGAATCCTGTGACGCTGTCGATGCCTTCGGGGTTTGCTGTCGACTCGGCCTCGCAGGTTTATGGGGAGTCGAATGATGTGAAGGGTGCGACTCAGGTGGTTCCGGCGAATCCGCTGCCTGACTCAGTTCCTTTCAGTGGGGATGGGGCGGCGGCTTCGGCTTCTGGTGGGGCTTCTTCGTCGGCTGGGGAGTCGGCATCGAGTTCGCCGGATGCGTCCGGGGCGTCGGACGCTCAGAGCGGCGGCATGGGCGATGACGGGAAGCTGCGGATCGACTTGGCCGGGAGCTCGGTGACGGTGTTCGTGATGACCAAGGGGTGAACGCTGGAAAGGCTGTGGCACGCCGTCAGCGCTGGTCAGCGATGACATCCAGTGACGGCTGCCGACCCGATTCCACATGCGCAAGCATGTAGGCGGCGGCCAGCCTGTCCTGACCTGAGTGAATCGACTCGTAGATCTGATGATGTTCATGGGATTGGATTTCCGCGCTTCGGTCGGCAGTCTGTGCGAAGAGCCACCTGGTGCGAGCGAGCACCGGTGCCATAGCATCGGTGAGCATATGGTGTCGGGCGGCGAGGACCAGCTCGGTGTGGAACTCGGAGTTCGCAAGCAGGATGGCCTGGGCATCAGCCGAATCGGTCGCCTCCTGTGCCTTTTCCATTGCGTGGTCGAGCCCTTCGTGTCGCTCCCCAGCTCGGTACCTGCGCGCGGCGGCGCCTGCAGCCAGAGGTTCGAGTGCGGTTCTCAAATCAAAGAGCTCATCGACGTCCTGAGTCGACATCTCGCGCACGATAGCCCCGCGCCGCGGCTGAATAGTGACAAATCCCTGAAACTCCAGATTCCGAAGTGCCTCACGTACGGGCACGCGCGAGACACCCAGTTCGACGGAGAGCTCTCGTTCTCGCAGGCGGCATCCTGGTTCATATCTGCCTGAAATGATGCCTTCGCGAACGGCGATTTCGGCCTGTTCGGTCAGACTTCCCGCGCGGGATTCAGGCATCGATATCCACGACCGTCCCGGCTTTTGACGCCGCAGCAGCTTCCAGGATGACGTTGACGATGGCTGTGTCCTGGAGACCTACGCCGACAGAATTGTAGAGAGTGATATCTTCAGACGTTCGGCGGCCAGCGACCTCCCCGCGCAGTACCCTGCTGAGTTCCGAAACGATTTCGGGCAGTCGACCGTCTTCGCCCCTGGCCAGCAGATAGTCTCCGGACTCGTGAGCCACTGTGTCCAGATGATCGACGAACACCTGGCTGCGATCGAAGGCATCCGCGTCGACTTCTCGATCGGTTGGTCGCGGACGGGCCCCGACCACGTTGATATGCTGTCCTGGCCGCAACCACGAACCCTTGACCACGGGTGTCACGCTGGGCGTCAGCGTGCAGATGATCTCGCTGCGAGAGACTACGTCTTCGGGTGCAGACGCGTTGGAGACTCGGGGCATGGTGCCATCATTCCAGACTTTCTCCAGTTGAGTATGAAATCGCTGCATTGACTCTCGCGTTCTGCTCCACACGACAACAGTCTCCAAAGGTCTTACGCGATTGACAGCTCGGACATGTTCGACCGCCAGCGCCCCTGCACCAATGAGGCCAAGAACGGAAGCTTCGGGGCGAGCAAGAGCATCGGTGGCAACGGCAGATACTCCCGCAGTGCGCACGCGAGTGGGCACTCCACCGTGCAGGATGGCTCTCACCTCGCCAGAGTTCCGATCGATGACGGTGATCGCTGAGCGTTGCGACGGTAGCCCGAGTCTCGCATTCTTTGGGCTGTCCATGAGGGTCTTGCTCGTGACGATATCTGACACGAGGTCAGCGCCGATCATCGGGACGAACGCTGAATCGTCGTCCAATCGCAGCGCGTGGGGAGCCACCGTCAGCGCGCTCTCGCTCTGTCGACTCAGCACCTCCCGCAGAGAAGCAATGGTCGCGTCGGTGTCGACCAACGCTTCGAGGTCGGAACGGGTGAGGATCAGCATAAGCGCTCCAATGGAAATGTCGGAGGGAAGATTTCATCGGTCGAGCGCCCCAATGGATCGCGAACGGCGTACCCTTCGCGCAATTTCTCAAAGACCGCCTGTGCCTCGGCCCTCAGCATGTCGAGATCGATGCCCGGAATCACCCCGTCTCGCATGACTGTCTGTCCTGCGACCATGGAGAACACGGCATTTCTTCCGGTACCGGCTAGGACTAATGTGCGCAGCGGGTCATCGTGGACGCCGTCGAGGAAGTCACTGAGAGAGAATGCGGTGAAATCGGCTGTGGCGCCCGGTTCGATGGTTCCGAGATCCCGGCGATTCAGCGCGGCTGCGCCGCCGCTCGTCGCTGCATTGATGTACTGAGACACATCGGCCGACCCGTATCCGAACCGCGCCTTTGCAGCGTGCACTCCGACATCGATGCCGCGGATGAGATCCGGTGGGAACGAGTCAGTGCCCATGGCCATAGTGACTCCTGCCGCGTTGTAGTCGCTGAGCGTGTGGAGGACTTCTCCGTAGCGGAATGATGTCAGCGGGCAGTGGATCACACTGGCCCGGGCTGCAGCGAGTCGGCGCAGATCCGCAGATTCTTTGGCGGGGGTCTCGAGTCCTCCCAGCCGTGGGTGGCGATCCGTCCACAGTGCATGCGGTATGAGGAGACGCTCATTGAGCAGGCCCACCTGCTCGATCAGCTGCAACGGGGTCAGGTCGCTGCGTTCCTGAATGAGTTCGCGCTCCCATCCCTGTTGCAAACTGTGGAGGCGCACCAGAAGATGGCGCTTTTCTGCTTCTGCCGCGGTTGCGCGGAGGAGCTCGTCGCTCATCGTCTCTATGCGGCACGGCAGAAGGACCGGGTGGATGAGCGGGTCTGCCGCGGCCGTGATCTCGTCAGCGAACTCGAGTGCTCGCCTCAAGCCGGCTTCACCGCGGTTTTCGTCATCGACCAAGGAACGGGAGATTCGTCCGTTCGAATCTGCGGCTGCGGCAACTACCGATGATCGATAGGACGGGCCAAGCCACCCTCTGAGTCCCAATTGTTTCGAGACGCGGGCCAGTTCCCGCAGTTCGTCTGTCGATTCATCCCATTCGAGATGGACTTCCGAAGCGATGGGCATATAGCTGGTGATCCCGTGCAGAGCGAGCTGGACGAGGCCGAATGTACGAAGAGTTGTGCGTTCCTCAGGTGTGAGCACGTTCGAGGGGCGCGAAGTCCAGTGGTCGACGGAGCCCGACAGAAGGAGGGAATTTTCAGGGTCGTGCCATGAATCGAGGAGCAGGTGGTCGATGTCAACTAAGGCATCGAGGTCGATGAGGCCTGGAAGCATAACCACTTCGCCGAGGTCCATGATTGTCTGAGTCAATGGCCGAGTGTGTGAGATGCCGACAATGGTCTGGTCGCGAACGTGAACGTAGCCATCCTTCACCCAGTGCCGATGAGCACCGGAGCCCGCCAGGATGTGCTGTGCACGAATTGAGAAATCCATACTCTAGGTATACCAGATGGAATGTGACTATTGTAACGTGATGCGAGATATGCAATGATTCATGCGGAACAAGCGGAAACTGTTCGCTCCATTCACATCGATTGGTATACAAATGACACAGTCGTCATCATCTGTTTCGAGTACTGGCTCGGCTGGATCTATGCCCGAAAAGGCTGGGCTGAAGCACTGGGTTGTCTCGGTCGGACTGGGGTTCGCCATCTCCCTCGTCGCGATCGTCATCGGTGAGCACACCATCAGAATCGGGCCAGCGGCAATCGTGCTGTTTCCTATCATCTGGGCAGTTCTCATCGGCGCAATCGTCGGGCTCCAGAAAATTCTGCCGATCACTGGACGGGTCCGTGCAGTCGGTGAGCCGCAGATTCGCATAGGAATCGTTCTGTTCCTTGCGCTTCTCGGCATGGGCATCGGGCCCTCTATCGGCAAGGTCACCAACCTCGGGCCTGCGATCCTGCTGCAGGAAGTCGGCCACATCTTCGGCACTGTCATCATTGCGTTGCCGATTGCAGTGGGACTGCGCATGGGGCGGTCGGCGATAGGGGCGAGTTGGTCTGTCGATCGTGAGTCATTTCTGGCTTTCGCCATTGAACGGTTCGGAACTCGATCACCGGAGTATCGGGGCGTCTTCGGAGTGTGGATCTTCGGATCACTCTTCGGTGCGCTCTACATCTCGCTGATTGCAGGACTGCTGGGCAGCCTCGATATTCTCCACCCTCTGGCTCTCGCTCTGGGACTCGGGCTCGGGTCGTCATCGATGATGCTGGGCGGGGTCGGGGCCCTGTCTGTCCTCTATCCATCTCAAGCAACTGAAATCATGGCGTTGGCAGGATTGTCCAACCTCGTCACCAATATCGTCGGATTCTATGCAGGCGTTTTCCTCTCACTGCCGCTGGCGCGCAAGCTGTATCTGTTTTGGACCAGGATCTGGAGGCGTCCCACGGTTGAGATCGAGGAAGCGAAGCTGGTTGCTCGGGGAGCTGTTCCCGATGGCGATGCCTCCCGGGCGGAGAATACTCGCCGGGGCTCCGCCGGCGATGTCTCTGAGGTTCCCTCAGACGATGGCGGGGCAGTAAAAGCAGAAGGGGCAGCACCTTCGGACCCGCCCGAACCCACCGGGCGGAAAGTCTCGCTATTCGTCTACGCCAGCGCAGGAGGACTCGGACTCCTGCTCAATGCGATCGGGACAGGTGCATTCGAGCCTCGACAGCTGCTCGGCACGGTCTTCCTGCTGGCGCTAACAGCTATGTCGTTCCAAATGGCACGATGGGTTCCGGCCGTTCCGGCAAGCGTCTGGGTTCTGGGACTCGCGACGATTATCAGCGCCCCCTTCGTGCCCTTCTCCGCTTCTCTTACCGGCCTGGTCGACGGTATGGACGTGATGTTGTTCGGCCTCCTGCAACTGGCACTCATCGGTTTGAGCCTGGGGCGTGACGTGAAGGCGGTCAAGCAGCTCAGCTGGCGTGTAGTTGTCATCGCTCTCATCACCTTAACCAGCTCGTTCGTCGTCGCTGCCGTTCTCGCTCAGACAGTGCTGCATCTCTGACTTCAGGTCTCGATCGACTGGAGCCCACCTACCACCAAAAGACCGCCACACGACCGAGGGAGTCAAATGACCACTGTGAAAAACGTCCGCATATTCGCCCGCCGCCACGATGACGCTGCAGTCGACATCGAGGTCGCTGATGGCAGGATCAATGCGATCACCCCGACCGGAGAGGCCGGTCCGTCGAAACTGCTGCTGCCGAGCCTCGGCGATGTCCATGCCCATCTCGATTCCAACCGCATGGGCCAACGGTTCCGGCCTCACACGGCCGACGGCACCCTGCACGGCTACATCATGAACGACCGCGCCAACTGGCGGAACGGGGAGCGCAGCGTACGCGACCAGGCCAGCTTCGCCATCGCCACCATCATTGCCTCCGGAGGAACGCGCATCCGCTCGCACACTCAGATCGATTCGGATTGCCTCCTCGAACGCTTCAGCGGAGTTCGTGATGCGTTGTCCGCATACGACGATGTCCTCGATTCGCAGATCGTCGCATTTCCTCAAGCCGGGATAGTGAGAGAAAAGGGCGTCAAGGGCCTGCTGAACGCCGCACTGTCCGAAGGAGCCGACTTGGTCGGCGGACTTGACCCGGTGCAGTACGACAGGGACCCCAAGACACACCTCGACATCGTCTTCGAACTCGCGGAAAAGCACGGCAAAGGAGTCGACATCCACCTCCACGAAGGAGGCACCGCTGGAATCTACTCATTTGAAGAGATCGCACACAGGACAAAGGCACTGGGTCTCGAGGGAAAAGTGACCATCTCGCATGCCTTCGCTCTGAACACGAATCCCGAACCCGAAGTCCGGAAGCTGGTCGAACTCATCGCCGATGCCGGGATTTCGGTGACGACCGTCGCCCCGCAGAAAGGCAGCCTGCCGCAGAGCATCCTCGGTGACCATCGAGTTGCCATCGGACTCGGTGAGGACGGACAACGCGACTACTGGAGCCCCTACGGAGACGGCGATCTGCTTCGTCGGACGTGGCAGCTGGCATTCACCAATGGATTCCGTCGCGACGATGCGATCGAGCACTGCTTCGACATCGCTTCCAGGGGTGGTGCACAGGTCATGGCCGGACAGCGGCCCGACGGAACAGAACTCACCGACGACGCGCAATTCGGGCTGGCCCTCGGTGCACCTGCGGACTTCATCGTCCTCGATTCCGACAGTGTCACTGCGGCCATCATGGACACTCCACGGGAACGAGACGTGTACAAAGGTGGACAACTCATCGCGAGTGGCGGAGAGATGCTCGGCGGCGCGCGGTAACGACCGTCTGAAGAAGCCACGGGTGCCGACGTCCTCACGATGAGGGCGTCGGCACCCGTGGGGGAAGTCGAGCAAGAGGGACCGTCGGTCAGTTCACGGAGACCCACTCGCCTTTAGTGGGGCGAGCCGCCTCGGGGGCATTCGTCGGCGCACCGTGGGCATCCGGTTCGAGCGAGAACTCATCGAACGGGTTCTGACCGGGTAGAGAGGCCACGGCGTTACCGGTGAAGTTCGGCAGGGCCCGGCACTCAGACATGAACTTGTCGATGCCGACGATGACGCCCGTACCGTCGAGCAGCTCGAGTCGATGCGACTGCAGGCCGGCGGCCAGGGTGGCCAGTCCCGCAGGCGGTGAACCTAATCGTCCCGCTGGCGAAAGAGGCGGCGAAGAAGAACCTCGGCATCGGGAAGTCAAAGGCCGATGCGGCCGGTGTGCCGCTGTGGCTCGAGGAGACCGGGCCGACGAGCTGCCCGGGGACGAATGACACGTCGCTGACGAACGCCTCGGCGCTGTGGGCGGCCGATTACACACTGTATGCGGCCACGCTCGGAGTCGAGCGCATGGCCATGCATTCGATGCTTGGTGCGTGCAATGGGGGAGCGCCGATGTCGCTCATCTGTGATCCGGCCGATCACGGGGACCGGTCGAATGCGTTTCAAGTTCGTCCGAATATGTTGGGGCTGCGGCTGTTGGTGCCGAGTGTCGGTGGGCATTTCACTAAGACCTCGGTTTCCGGCGGTGGGAATATGAGCGCCTATACCGTGGTCAAGAACGACGGCCGCACCCTGGTCACGACGGTGATCAACGCGAACGACGCGGCATCGGTGGGTGGGAATCCTGTGACGCTGTCGATGCCTTCGGGGTTTGCTGTCGACTCGGCCTCGCAGGTTTATGGGGAGTCGAATGATGTGAAGGGTGCGACTCAGGTGGTTCCGGCGAATCCGCTGCCTGACTCAGTTCCTTTCAGTGGGGATGGGGCGGCGGCTTCGGCTTCTGGTGGGGCTTCTTCGTCGGCTGGGGAGTCGGCATCGAGTTCGCCGGATGCGTCCGGGGCGTCGGACGCTCAGAGCGGCGGCATGGGCGATGACGGGAAGCTGCGGATCGACTTGGCCGGGAGCTCGGTGACGGTGTTTGTGATGACGAAGGGGTGAGTGGCCGGGACGGCATCCTTGAGGGCCCTTTTAGCGAAACGAAGCAAAACTGTGTTGGGTGTCAAGGCAATTTCCCTAATCTATGGAGTTACCTGTTGTCACGCTGTAACATGGTGTGTATGAGTACTGAGGCATTCGACCACACGGAGCGTTTGGAGACTGCCCTGAACCGTCGGGGCAATCCCCTGAGCGTTGATGCCTTTTTGGACATCCTCCGCGAGATGAGCGGTCCGGCCTCGGAGCCCCTGTCCGCAGGCGAACGCGACTTCCTGCTTGAGGTCACCGACCTCACTGAAGAGGACCTGTCCGCGCAGTCGCACGAGGCCGCGCGCATCCAGGTCGCTGAGGATCGGACGCTTGCGGAGAAGGAAGCTCGAGACTCCGCGCTGACGACCGGTGAGGTCGCCGAACTGCTGGGACGGCAAGGAGCCAGCATCCGTCGATCGAAGCTGACAGGTGACCTGTATGCTCTGCCGACGAATAACGGACGCTCCACACTGTTTCCCGACTGGCAGTTCGGCGGGAATCGGGTGGTTCCGGGACTGCGAGCGATCATCCCGGAATTCCCTCGGTACGCCCACCCGCTGACTATTCAGCGGTTCATGACAGAGGAGAACGACGAGCTGGGCGGCAGGTCGCCTGTCGAGTGGCTGAGTGCCGGAGGGGCAGTTGAGGCTGTCGCGTCGTTGGTTGCTGAACTGGCGTATGAGTGAGTCCCGCTCGGGCGAAGAACCCTCGCAGCCCCCAAGTTCCGCTGACGCTTCCTCCGGGGACCGTTTACCAGCATGGCGGAGCGTTATGGAGAATCCATACGACCTCGGGGCAATATCCGGCGGCTTGGAATGATCTTCGCTGGACAGGACCGATTCGCAGTCAGCGCTGGGACCCGCACCCCGGGCCGCTGGGTGCTCAGTCGACTGCCGGGGTGTCCTACACTGCGTCGAGCTACATCACCTGCTTCACTGAGGTGTTCCAGGCCGCCCGGGCGATCACACTGACGTCAGACAGAGCATTATCGGGATGGATCCCGAGCCGGCCGCTTGAATTGCTCAACCTGACCGGCGGTGAAGGATCTGGGGATTGGGCGCTGCGCCATGGCGCAACTGCCTCGCTTCCGCAGGCGTCGAAGAGCACCTGTCGTGCATGGGCCGCAGCCATCCATGATCAGCTGGGTGATCGGATCGATGGTCTCTGGGTCCCGTCTGCTGTCGTGGGTGATCCGGCAGTCGTGCTGTTCGCACGAGCCGCCTCGGCGTTTCCAGAAACTCCGAGCTTCTCCCGCACGCTCGAACACGATGATGTTCGAGTCATGGCGGCGAAAGTCCGCAAACGGCTGGGCTGGCCGATCAGGTGAATGCTGGGAGTCCGAGGTAGGATGCGTGGGGCCGACGGCTATTGGGCTGAATCGAGCTCGCTGTCCAGTGCTGGCGAAGGAAGGCCCAACTAGGCCGATCCGGCCGTGTGGTGCCGACGTCCTCACGATGAGGACATCGGCGCCCGTGGTGGTTGTGGTGGAGACGGCGACGGCAAGCTGCGGATCAACTTGGCCGTGAGCTCGGTGACGGTGTTCGTGATGACCAAGGGGTGAGGGCGCAGTTTGGTCACTCCGCCAGTGATCAGTCCCAATAGTCCACGACGGACACACCGAGTCGGTCGAGCAGCGTATCGAGTTGTACTCGCCCTTCGCCTTCGTAGAGGGAGCCGATGGAGTCTCGTCCCGGGTTGAGACGGAAGGCGTCACGGCCTCGGCTCAGACGCTCTTCGAAGAGAACAATGACGGGCACTCGTGGCAGTCGGCTGACTTCTACTTGCCGGGAGTGCCAGATGATGCCGCTGAAATTCTGAGGCGAAGCATGGACGGCTTTGGCGACAGTGCGAGTGCAGGGGTAATGCTGGCTGGGGCTGGACGAAATCGCTGTCCGCTTCAGGCCAAGATCGTCCAACTGCGGATCTCGAAGGTCGGCAACCTTCATCTCTTCTGAGGCGAGCAGTTCGACGTGCAGAAGTCCGTGGAAGCTCTCCTCCTCCGCTTCCGGAATGCCGCTCACGTCGACATCCCGGAGACTGCCTTCGAGGAGGGCGGCCTCTGGGGTTCCTGCCAGGTATATGACGGCAACCCGGTTCTCGCCCAGTTCGGAGTCGAACGGGGAGAACCGCGCGTTGCCGAACCCGGGGTTGAACTCCGTGCGTCCGAACCGGGAGTCATAAACGCGACTCCAGGCTGTGTCTGCGGAGATGGTCGTCGACGGCAGTCGGCCTCTGCGAGCCAGGTCAGTCAGCGTATCGATCGCCACCGTGCACGTAGACGGCTCCGGGCAGGTCAGCGCTTCGGGTCTGAACGCGGGACTCATGCGCCGGCTGGGAAGTCGAGGTCATCGATGTGGATCTTGACCGCGTTCTCAACCACCTCTGGCTTCTCGTGGACCAGCTTGGCGGGGACCCGCCCGCTGAGGAGTCCAGTCGGTCGTGTGCTCCATGCCCAGATTGCCCATGCGCGGACGCCAGCCTTGAGCATAGGCTGGACGATTATGCTGCTGACCGCCTTGTCGAGGTCGCCTTCGTCGTCGAGCTGAAAGGCGGGCACGATGACTCGCCCTTGTGCCTCGACGGTGAATAGCCTCTGTTCGTGGCGCTGGCGCGATACCCACTGACGTGCGGCTTTCTCGTTGGAGCCGCGCATGTCAGCCACGGCCGAGCAAGTGGCTGCACCTTCACTCTCGAGGAGCCGCTTCCGAATCTCACCACTGCGGACCGCCTGCCGCTGAGTCGCTCCAGAAACGATCTGCGCATTGTCGACATAGTCCTGATCGATGTGCTTTCGCAGCGTGGCACGACCGGACACCCGGAGCCGCTTGCGCTGTTTGTAGAGCCGAATGGCGTCTTGAACCTCGTGGGGGCTCAGGCCATCGAAATCCACTTGCTCATCTGGGGCCATAGGTTGATGCGCCTGTGCAGTCATGGCAACCTCCTGCGTCTGCTCTCCAGTGTAGCACTTGTGCACTTTCGGCAGCAGAGTATTCAATTGCTACATGGTGCCGTCGAGCCCACCTGCCTTGGAGCAACTCCCCGAAGGACGGAAGACTCTTCGAGGTTGGCCTCGGGCCTTACAGGTTGATCGCCACGACCGGGTCCGTGGTCGGCTGGTCCGATCCGCCCTCCGGCTCGATGGTGATGCCGAAGACGCTGCCGTCGGTGAAAGCGTGGCCGGCGATCGTCGTCGATTCTCCGGTCATCAGCCCGGCACTTTCGGGCCCCTCGTCGCCGATCACCCACATCTGCAGTGATTTCCCCTCTGGAGCCCGTCCGACATCCTCGGGGCTGATCCGGATGAGCTGTTCGGACTCCGAGGATGACACGGTGACCGTTCCTCCTTCCGGAAGCTCATCGGTGCTCGTGCGCAGATCATCGGCTTGCATCAGCCGTGTGGAATCGTCGAGCTGCTGCTGCGCGGTGGTGAGATCCTCCTCGAGCTGGTTCTGACGCTGCGTTTGCTGCCAGACAGTCACCCCGGAGCCGGTCGCGACCACGAGAGCGGCCGCAGCGGCCGCATACGGCAGCCATGAGCGGCGACGTGACTCGCGATGGTCGGCCAGCGAAGCCGGAGACGCGAGCGCGACCGGGGTCGCTGCAGTCGGGTCCGCCTGGGTATGAGTCGCCGGGCTCTGCGGTCCGTCCGTCGGCCTCTGCTGCGCATGTGTTCGGGGGATGCTGAGAATCGCATTGCGGGCAGTCGCACTGACCTCGACCGGTTCATCGGATTCGGCCGCGTCGGCCATGACGTCGGCATAGGCGGCGACTTCGGCACGGAATTCGGCATCGGCATCGGCCAGCGCCTGAGCCTCGGCGAGCTCGGAGTCGCTGAGCCCGCCGAGGGCCAGCCCGGCAGCCAGATAGTCACGATCTGCGCTCATCGGCTTGCCCCCAACTCTTCTCGCAGCTTCTTCATTCCGTCTCTGATCCGTGACTTGATGGTACCCAGCGGCACCTGGAGATTCTCCGAGATCTGAGTGTGGGTCATGCCCTGATAGAAGGCCATGACGATCGGCCTGCTCTGATCTTCGGGGAGGATCTTCAACGCGGAGACCGTGCGATCCGACTCCGCCCGGTCGATCACAGTCTGCTCGACTCCTTCCACCGCCTCGGTGGAGGTGCGCAGCCCGTCGGCGAGGTCACGGTCCTGCTGGGACTGAACACTGCGCACACAGTCGATGGCGCGTCTGCGGCACAGAGTGATCAGCCATGCCCGTCCGCTGCCGCGGGTCGGGTCGAATCCCGAACACCGCGTCCACACCTCGGTGAAGCAGTCCTGCAGGACCTCCTCGGCCAGTGTTCGGCTCTTGACGATCCGGACGATCACGGCCATGAGGATGCTCGACTGGTTCGTGAAGAGCTGCTCGAAGGCGACTGCATCACCCCCGGCGATCCTCACGAGCAACCGCCCGCTGGCATCGCCCGAACTGTCGTCGGGCGAGCCGGCGGCCTGTTGTCTGGAGAGGGTCGGGGACCCCGGGGGACCATGTCGAAACGCCGTCGGATCGTCTGAGCTCATCCACCAATGTTCTCATCTCCTCAGGCTTCGTTTCGCAGAGTATCGATCGGACGAGAGATCTGCGGGCGACTGAGGGGCGACCCCGGCCGCTGCATCGTGATGCTCTCTCACTGTGGAGGTTCCGGTCACTTCTCCGGCATCATCACGGCGTCGACCATGTAGACCGTGGCGTTGGCGGTCTTGACACCGCCGCAGACCAGTCCGGCATCGTCGAACTTCATGTCCTCGCCCTCACCGGAGACGGTCACCTTCGAACCTTCGACGGTCTCGTGCTCACCGGCGATCTCATCGGGGGAGAGCTGTCCGGGGATGACGTGGTAGGTCAGAACCTTCGTCAGCTGGTCCGAGTCCTTGGCCAGGGCGTCGAGGTCGTCCTTGGGCACATCGGCGAAGGCGTCGTCGACCGGGGCGATGACCGTGAACTCGTCACCGTTGAGGGTGTCGACGAGGTCGACATCGGGATTGAGTTCGCCCGAGACCGCCTTGGTCAGGGTCGTCAGCATCGGATTGTTCGACGCGGCAGTGGCGACCGGGTCCTGGCCCATGCCCTCGACGGATCCGGCCCCGTCCGGGTTCGCCTCGGCGTAGGCCGAGCAGCCCTTGCCGACGAGGTCGGAATCGGCCATGGACGCGTCGCCGGACTCGTCGGGCATCTCGGACTCGCTCGAGTCAGCCGGTTGGGATTCGGAGCTGCCCGACTCCGAGCCGGAGTCGTCGCTGCCGGATCCGGAATCCATTCCGCACTCCTTAGAAACAGTGATGCGGATGATCCCACAGCAGTGAAGTGGTCTCCATTGCTCGCTGTGTACTGGGTATTCGCAGCGGGCGAGCATCCGGATGGGCGGATGGAGAAGAAACCTGAGTTATCCTTCGCAGAGCGGGCCGCAGTCAGCCGACTCCCAAGCGGGCGAAGGCATCGCGGAAGATGGTCAGCGAGTCCAGACCCGGCAGCTTCTGGACGCTCTTGTCGAGCTTGTCCAGTTCGTCTGTGTGATCCTGGAAGAGATGACTCATCACATGTTCGACTTCGGCATCGTCCATCATCCCTGAGCCCACCGGCTTCCACAGCTTTCCCAGCGCCAGGCGCACGATCTTCTGAGCTCGGGGGTTGTCCTCGAGTCTCTGCCGTGCCTGAGTCGTGTAGAAGGCCACGTGCCGAGTCTCCTGTTTGGCGATGCGCTCAAGCAGCGGAGAGAGCACCGGGTGGTCCTGCATCGCCGCCATCCTGCGATATCCGGCTGTGGCGGAGAGTTCGTTGGCCGCACCCCAGGCCATATGCACGGCAATGAAGTCCGTGCCCACCATGTTCGACAGCACCGACTGCTTCGCAGGCCCGAGAGCGAGTTTCCACCCCAAGCTCATCCGCTTGGCTTTGACCTCGTCGTAATCGACGTGGATCCCGTGTTTCTCGAGCACGGCGGCCAATGCCTCTCCGTGCCAGAACTCCTCACGGTTCCACATCGTCATGAATGCTGCCGTGGCGTCCTCGCTGTGTGAAGGCGTGACGAGCAGCTCCCTGACGAAACATGTGGTGTGATACTCGACGTCGCACATGTATCGCACCGACCGGAGAGTGTCTCTGTCCAAGGGCATGTCGTCGAAGACATCGAGATCCAGATCGGTCCAGTTCACCGCCTCGGACGTCTCGGCGTACTTGTCGAAGTCAAATGCCATGGTTTCTCCCTGCTTGAGCATGGGCTCTGCGCGTCGAGCGCAGTGCCGCCGTCACTTGGTTCATCGAAGGCTGCGGGTTCCCCGGCAGGAACCGTCCGATCTCGGCATCCGAGTCGATCAGACGTCGTCTGTCGGAGGCAGAGGCGAAGATGCTCGTCAGAGCGCCGGCCTCATCCGGTTCGGGCACTCCGACGATCCGCAGGGGAGCCCACGGCCGCATGAGGTGAGCGCGGGCGGTGAGGGCTTCGATCCGTGATCGTCGGATCCGAGCCACCGCCTCCGAACGGAAGAAGCGGACGATCGCCTCGCGCCGGTCGATGATCTCGGTCAGGACGCGAGCGGCTTCACCGCTGAGTCGTGTCCGCACTGCCCGTTCAGCTGCCTGGAGGCCCGCCTCCTGGATCGCGAGCCTGGCCATGTGCCCGGCGGTGAGAGGTTCCTTGACCAGTCCGCCGACGACAGGTGCGAGGATCGGCAGGCCCCGTTCGACCCACATTCCGCGCAGCCTCCGTGACCTGCCCCCGCGAAGGTCCTCAGGGCTGAGGGCGGTTTCGAGCATGTCGCGCAGCGCCCGCGCCAACCAGTACCGCTCGTAGCCCCATCCCGTCACGAAGGCTGTGATTCGCGCTTCGTTGGACGTCCAGGAGGCGAACATCGCTCGGGTCTCGGCCAGCGCCGAGTTCTCCAGCCGCCATAGGAAGCTGAGATCGCGTGCCACGTCCCCGGGCACCTCGATGCGCTCTGAGTCGAATTCGATGCGCCCTCGAGCGTGAGCAAGATAGTCATCGACATCGAATGCTGTGCGCAGCACGATGGGATGCTCCGCATCGGAGAACAGTCGTCCTCCGACATGCCCGGGCGGATGCTCGACGCGGCGGTCGTGGATTGTTCTGTCGCTTGTCACCATTCCATCACTTTCCATCGCTTCTTCAGTGCCAGGCCGTAGAGACCGAGATCCGGAGTGACGGCAACGGGGCTGCCGACGAGTTCGAGCCACGCGGCGTCGCCCAGAGAGTCGCCGTAGCCGGTCGAACGTCCCAGGTCGGCACCCACGGTGTCGGCATATTTGCGCAGCCAGTTCGCCCGAGCCTCATCGACCAGCGGAGGGCTCGCGAGGAACCCCGAGAGAACACCGTCATCGGTGACGTCCATCCGGGTTGCGACCACCTCGTCGAAGAGATCGGCCAGAGGTTCGACGAGGACGTCGAGAGCGCCCGTGAGCAGGACCGTGCGGTGACCGGCCGCGCGGTGCTCGTCGATGAGCTGCCGGGCCTGGGGGCGGATGGAGTCGCGGATCGTCTGCCCGAGGCGGCCGGTGACGGCCGCTCGGAGCTCATCGAGTTCGAAGCCCTGATATCGGCGATTGACCATGCGGATGAGATCCGAACGGTCGCGGTACTCGGCGCGCAGCAGTCCGGGGACGACTCCGGCCATTGTTCCCATCATCGCCGGCCACTTGTAGATCGGCTGCGTGGCGCGCACGACCGCCGCGAACTGCTGCACGATGTTCGCCGAGATCACCGTCCCGTCGAGGTCGAAGACGGCCAGAGCCTCGGAAGTGGGCGGCAGGGGACGCGGAGTGGGCGGGGCCTCGTTCTGGCGGCGTCTGCGCGAATAGCTGCGGGTGAGTTCTGTGATCGCCGGGATGTGGACGTCTTGGAAGTACTCCGTCCAGTCGATCTCGGTCACGTCGAACCTGCGGTTGGTCGAGCAGTCCTCCGGCAGCCGCTCAAGCAGCCGTCTCGTGTTCGCATCATCGAAGATCATCTCTGTCTTCGTGTACTGCTGGTACAGGTCGGCGAACTGACGCAGTGACTTCAGTTTGGCGTCAGTTCTGTGCAGCCGTGAGGTCAGAGCGCGTGTGCGCGTCGAGGCGGGCAGCCTCTCGACGACTTCGCGGCCGACGCCCGTGACCAGTTCCTTCAGCCGGATGCGCTGTTCGATGAGTTCGGAGCTGGGGAAGCTCCATTCGGGCACCACCGTGGGAACCCCCTCTGTGTCAGGCAGGGGGTGGGCGAGGAAGTACTCGCGGACGGTTCCGACCATCTGGTGGAACGGCAGGGGATTGCTCGTGCCCGAGACGACCTGGTAGTAGTCCGAATGCCCTCGATCCGGCTGTCCGGAGCCGCTGTCGTGCTCTGCCGGCTGCCGCTCGAGTGGACCCTGTTCGGCAAGGGCGAGGATCACATTGACGACATAGTCGACGGGAATGATGTCGAGCACCGAATCGGCGTGCCCGGGGAACTCCGAGAGGCTTCCTTTGGCGTAGGCCATGATGAGGGGGTCAGCGACTTTGAAGCCGTCGATCCACCCGGGGCTCGGTCGACGGAACGCGGATTCGATGATGGACGGGCGAACGAATGAGACCTGATGCCCCTCGGCTGCCCACTCTTCGCCGATCCGCTCGGCAAGCGCCTTGGTGAAGGTGTAGATGTCTGTCCACCCGAGGGACTGGGCACGGGTGCGTCCGAACTCGACGAGTCGATCCCGCACATAGCTCTCCCTGGCGGCTTCCGCCCCGGCGGCCACCGATTTCGGGCCCATCCGAGAGCGTCGAGCGCGGGCTGTGCGGATGAATCGACTCAGATTCTCGGGCTGTCTGGATTCGGACTCGACGCTGGTCCTGGCCTGCCGGGCCGCCCGGAACTCATCGCCATGATCGACGGTGTGGGGCAGCCGGGACTCCTGCACGAGGCCCTTCGCGATGCCTCCGACATAGGCTGTCGAGACATGGATGACGTGAGGGCTCTGATCCGATTCCCGCAGAGCGGCATAGAGTCGTTCGACGCCCCCGACATTGGTGTCGAACGCCTCATCGATAGCAGCGTCGAAGGACACGCTCGATGCGGAGTGGATGACGACGTCGAAGCGATCGGTCAAGGGCGGCAGATCAGCGAGATCTCCCTCGAGGGCCGTGACCCGTGACTCGAAGGCCTCACGCACAGTCTCTTCGCCGACCCGATCGATCCAGGACGCGAAGACCGGCTTGCCGAGCAGCCGCTGCAGACGATCATGTCCCGACTGGGTTCCGCGGGGACGAACGAGTGCGGTGACGGCGACGTGCGGGTCGCTTTCGAGCAGCGCTTGGAGCAGCGCCTGACCAAGGAACCCTGTGGCACCGGTCAAGAGGTATCGGCTGGCGTGCATGCGGAGACCTATCGGATAGAGAGTGCGATTCGGAGTGGACGCGAACGTGGTGAACACCGGTGATTCGGCGCGGACGGACGATCGGATGCCTGTATCGTAGCAATATGAATGTGGCCCTCATCACCGGAGGCACTGCGGGCATCGGTGCGGCTTTCGCCCGCTCTTTCGCCAGACGCGGTGTCAATCTTGTCCTCGTTGCTCGAGACCCCGGCACCTTGGAGTCGTCTGCGGAGCGCATCCGCGGGGAATTCGGTGTGGACGTCGCAACGATCGTCGCCGACCTCTCCGACCGGGATGCCCAGGCCCGCGTGGCCACCCGGATAGAGCAGCCAGGCGACGAACCCGAGATCGACATCGTGGTCAACAATGCGGGATTCTCGGTCCGCGCGAGTCTGCTCAGCCCGGATGTCACCGAACATGATCGAGGCTTCGAAGTGATGCAGCGCGCCGTGCTGATCATCGGCGGGGCCGCCGCCAGAGCGATGAAGCATCGAGGGCGGGGCTGGATCATCAATGTCTGCTCCGTCAGCGCGGGACTGACCCAGAACAACTACACCGCGATCAAAGCGTGGACGCAGAACTACTCCGAGTCGCTGTCGGTCCAGACCGCAGGCACAGGGGTGAGCGTCACCGCCCTGGTGCCGGGCTGGGTGCGCACCGAATTCCACTCGCGAGCCGGGATCGCCGGAACGTCGATTCCCGACCCGCTGTGGATGGACGCGGATATGCTGGTGGAGGGGTGTCTGCGCGACGCGGCTCGTGGGAAGAGGATCTCGGTGCCGCAGCTGCGGTGGAAGGTCATCTCGACGACGCTTCGGGTGCTGCCGCGTCCGGTGATCCACCGCCTGTCCGCTGCTCTCGGCTCTCGTCGGGCGCAGGAAGGCTAGGGTGATGATGCTCAATCCGGGACCGGCCCAGCCAGGGGACGATGATCGTCCGGAAGCACCATCTCGGCGCGTCATCCGCCGTCATGTCGAAAAAAGTTCGTCCTCACGCCCATCCGATCCCGCTGCCGGCTCCGAACCAGTGGAGATGTCTGATCACACTTTCTCTCCGTCGGCGCCGCCGAAATACCGGTCGCGCACGCGCTCTGCGTTGCGATTCCTCCTCCAGCGTGTCCTCTTCCGGGGCCTCGTCCGTTCGGCGATCACTCCGACGGTGAGTATCGCCCCAGGAGTGTGCCAGCTCGACCGAGGCTTTCTCGTGATTGCCAATCACACCTCACACCTCGATGCGCCGATGATCGCGCAGAGCCTGCCGCGCAGACAGTCGCGGTTCCTTGCGACCGGAGTCGCCTACGATTACTTCTTCACCGTGTGGCACAAGCGACTCTTCGTCCGCTGGCTGTTCAACGCGTTTCCGATCTATCGCGAAGGATCACGCGGCAGCGCGAATCTGCCCCGCGCACTGCTGCGCTCGGGTGTGCCGGTTCTGCTGTTCCCCGAGGGAAGTCGGCAGAAGTCAGGCACGATCGCTGATTTCAAGGCCGGATCGATCAGGCTGGCAGTCGATGCCTCGGTTCCCATCGTGCCGGCAGCGGTCGTCGGTGGTTTCGAAGCGATGCCCAAAGGCGCTGTCTGGCCGGCGGCGGGCAGGCCACCTGTGCATGTTGCTTTCGGTGAACCGGTCACCGCCCGAGACGAGGAATCTCTGTCTGAACTCACCGCGCGGGTGCGGCAACTCGTCGCGGAACTCTTCGCCGCGGGAGCCGATGACATCGGTGTCGGCAGTGAACACGTCGAATCGCCGGAAAGGACGAAGAAATGAGCGAACCCATGAGAATGCAGGACGTCAAGCGGCACCGCTGGTGGGGCTGGGGAGCCGAAGGAGTCGACTTCCGGTGGGAGACCAAACCCGACTTCGCTGCGATCGCCAAGGACAAAGTCGGTCTCGACCTCTGGAATGCTCCGCGGCCGACCACCCCGGTGCTCAGCGATCTGACCATACCTGAGTCTCGAATGTCATCGACGCTTCTCGACGAGCTCGGCGCCGTGGTCGAGTCGGACAATGTCAGCGTCGACGACGAACTGCGCGTGATCCATTCGTTCGGCCGCTCCCTGCCGGACCTCTACCGGGTGCGCCACGCGCCGATCACCCGCCTCGTCGACGCCGTCGTCTACCCCGGCAGCGAGGATGAGATCGCCGCTGTCCTCGCTCTCGTCCTCGAGCGCGATCTCGTGCTCATACCCTACGGCGGCGGCTCATGCATCTCCGGCTCAGTGACCCCGAGTCCGGATGAGGAGCGTCCCATCGTCTCGCTGAATCTCGGGAGGATGCGTCGAGTCATCGACATCGACGAGTATTCGGGCCTCGCCCGAGTCGAAGCTGGAGCATATGGACCCGACCTCGAGGAGCAGCTCAATCTTCGCGGATGGACGATGGGTCATTTCCCCGACTCGTTCAGCTATTCGACCCTCGGCGGATGGGCGGCGACCCGGTCATCGGGAATGCAGTCGGACAAGTACGGTGACATCGAAGACATCGTGCGTGGTCTTCGCGTCGTCCACCCTCGTGGCGTCATGGTGAGCAAGCCCATTCCGGGCCGCGATTCGGGTCCCTCGGTGCATGAGATGGTCCTCGGCAGCGAAGGCCGACTCGGTGTGATCTCGGAATGCACGGTGCAGGTGCATCGGCTGCCGAAGGTGCGGCAGGTCATCGCCTACCTCTTCCCCGATTGGGCGAGTGGAGTCGAGGCCATGCACGACATCGCCCGTTCCGAGGTCACGCCCGCGTTCACCCGTCTCTCAGACGGGCCCGAGACTCGGTTCAGTCTCGCGATGGTCTCTGAGCCGAAGGGTGTGAAGGCAACGATCGCGGCTCGCGGTCAGGACGCCCTGTTCGCCTACCTGCGGTCCAAAGGCTGGGACACGACTGAAGGCATGTGCCTGTCATACGTCTGCTTCGAAGGGTCGAAGGAGCGCGTGGCACGTGAGAAGGCCGAAGTGAAGGAACTCATCGCTCGCCGAGGCGGAATCAGTCTCGGCTCCGGGCCCGGCGCCGTCTACGATCAGAAGAAGTTCGACACCCCGTATCTGCGCGACTTCCTGCTCAACTACAAGGTCTTCGGCGATGTCTGCGAAACGGGAGTGACGTGGGGAGATCTCAAGAACGTCCATGCTCGGGTGCACGAGCGATTCCGCCAGACCCGCAGTGAGCAGGGCGGACCGGGGTTCATGTTCTGCCATCTGTCCCACAGCTATCACGGCGGCGCCTGCCTGTACTTCACCTTCGCGATTCCCTACACGGATGAGGACACAGCGCTGGCGGAGTATCAGGACGTCAAGGACAGCATTCAGCAGGAGTTCATCGACTCCGGTGGAGGCCTGTCGCACCACCACGGAGTCGGCACCGAGCACCAGCCGTGGCTCGTCGACGACATCAGCGAGCCGGGGGCATTCATGGTCGACGCCGTATTTCGGGCCACCGACCCCGGACAGAACCTCAACCCGGGGAAAGTCCTCGGCGATCGGGCTCCGTCCTGAGGAGGCTTGTCTCGCTGGGCTGCATGTATCCTCACCGTCCGGCGAGAACCTCCTGCAGACCGACAGCCTCGACGGGCAGTCGATCGGCACTGCACAACGCCGCGACATACGGTCGAGGGCATGTGAGCCGGGAGATGTTGAGTGCGTCGAGTTCGGAATTTCCGGGGGCCGCGATCGTGGCTGTCCATGGTCCGTGCGGGCCGATTCCCGACGGCAGGTCCATGACTTCGATATCACTGGGCGGCACGGCCAGCCCATGCCCGGTGGTCTTCACCGCGGCTTCCTTGCACACCCAGACGTCGATGCGCCGACGCACGGCATCGCCGCCCTCGGTCAGAGTCTCCGTCGGGCCGAGGACGTAGTCGTCGAAGCCGGAGAAGACATCGGTCGGGACCTGTTCGATGTCGACTCCGATCGGTGAGGTCCCAGGCGCCGAGGCGATCGCCACGGCCCCGTTCGACCGAGACAGGCTGAGTTCCGCCCCGGGGACTGTCGGCTTGCCGTGGGGGCCGCCGCACGTGCGACAGCGGCGTATCAGCTCCAATTCGCCGGCCTCGTCGAGATCGACGCCGAGGCGGCGAGCCGCCATGAGCCGAAAGATCAGATGCGCCCCTCGGAACGCGGCCCGATCGGCGGGTCTGCGAAAACGGTCCGCGCGAGCGACCTCGTCCGGTGACAGCAGCGAATCGAGCCACGGGTGATCGGCGAGCACCCGTTCGATCGCTGTGATGTCGCTGATGAGGTATTCGATCGCGGCTCTCGTCATCTCCGACTGATCCGACGGTACTGGGAGACGGCGATGGGCGAGAAGACGGCGATGACCGCAACGCAGCTGACGATCGCATAGATGACGGCGTTGTCGGCCGCCCAGCCCGTGCTGGTGACGAACCCGGCCGGCGGTGCGTTGCCGAACAGTTCTCGGACACTGGTGGCGACCGCGGTGATGGGATTCCACGCGGCGATCGTCTGCAGCGGGCCCGGAAGGGTGTCGATCGAGACGAAGGCTCCGGAGATGAAGGTGACGGGGAAGAGCCAGATGAGGCCGAGGCTCTGTGCCACCTCGACGCTCCTGGCCGTCAGTGCGATGACCGCACCGATCCACGACATGGCGAAGCTGAAGAGCAGCAGGAGCGTGATGCCCAGCAGGGCCGAGCCGAATCCTTCGGTGATGCGCCACCCGATGAGCAGACCGCAGATCATCGTCACGGCCACGGAGATGAGGCTGGTGACCAGGTCCGAGGATGTTCTGCCCAGAATCACGGCGACCCGTGACATCGGCAGCGAACGGAAACGGTCGATGAGTCCGAGCTGGAGGTCTTTGGCGAGGTAGACGGCGGTGAAGGAGGAATTGAAGGTCAGCGTCTGAGCCAGGATCCCGCCGATGAGGAACTCCCGGTACGGCCCACCGCCGAGGCTGCCGCCGAAGACGAATGCGAGGAGGAAGACGAAGATCACCGGCTGGACGACCCCGGTGACCAGGGCTCCCGGAGTCCGACGGACCGTGAGCAGATTGCGCCAGGCGATGACGGAGCTGTCGCGAGCGGCGGAGACGAGCGTGGTCATACTCCCACCTCGGCGGTGTCTGCCGGTGTCCGTGAGGGCCTCGCCGAGGTGGGCTGTCCGGTGAGATCGAGGAACACGTCGTCGAGCGTGGGACGGCATAGGGCCGCCTCGGTGACGGAATGCCCCTCCTCATCCAAGGCGGCGAGAACCTGCAGCAGATCCCTCTGTCCCAGTGGTGCGGACGCGGTGATGCGCAGTCCCGACGCGTCCGTCTGCGGGTGGGCGGAGTCGCCTAAGATGCGGTCGAGGATCCGCAGGGTTCTGTCGAGGGAGTCGCGGTGGGTCAGCGTCAGTGTGATGCGTTCGGCACCGAGCTTGCCCTTGAGGTCCGTGGAGGTTCCCTCGGCGATGACCTGTCCGGAATCGATGACGGCGATGCGATCGGCCAGCTGGTCGGCCTCCTCCAGGTACTGGGTCGTCAGCAGCACGGTGGTGCCGCCTCTGACCAGGGTGGTGATGACCTCCCAGGTGTCGAGCCGTGCGCGCGGATCGAGCCCGGTGGTCGGTTCGTCGAGAATGACCACCGGCGGACGCACGACCAGGGCCGAGGCCAGGTCGAGTCGTCGCCGCATGCCTCCCGAATAGGCGCCTGCGCGTTTGCCTGCGACGTCGCTGAGACCGAATTCGGCCAGCAGCTCGCGGGCACGGGCCGCCGATTCCCGGCGGCTCATCCCGTAGAGGCGGGCGACCATGACGAGGTTCTCGTACCCGGTGAGCTTCTCATCGACGGCCGCGTACTGGCCGGAGAGGCCGATGCTGCGGCGGACGGCAGTGGGATCGGCGGTCACCGAGTGTCCTGCGACGACGGCGGTGCCGGAGTCGGGGCGGATCAGTGTGGACAGGACCTTGACGGTCGTCGTCTTCCCGGCCCCATTGGGGCCGAGGAGACCGAAGATCTGTCCCTCCTCGATGTCCAGGCTGATGCCGTCGAGAGCCCGAAAGGCCCCATAGTTCTTCCTCAGATTCTCCAGGCGAATCACTATGAGGCGATCTCGGCGAGCCGGCGCGGAGTAATGTCCGTCCAGTTCTCCTCGACGAATTCGAGGCAGTCGTCGCGGCTGGCCGGTCCGAACACGAGGACCCATCCCGCGGGCACATCGGCGAACGACGGCCACAGCGAATGCTGCTGCAGGTCGTTGACCAGCACGCGGAAGGTCCCTGTTGTGTCATCGAAGGGATTATTCATGGGGTTTCAGCTCCTAGTGGTGTTGCTTGGCGGGGTTTGGTTCCAGGAGTGGATGGAACTCATCTGTGATTCGGCGGCCTCGTCCATGTGGATGGACAGGACGGGAAGAATCTCTTCGAGAGCCTCGGTACTCAGCATGTCCGAGTGCCGGGCATCGACCTCGGTGACGTGGATGTCGCCGGTGACGAATCGGCGCCATGAGTCGGGGCCGGGGGTGCCGCTGGGAACGTCTCGGGTCGCGGTGAAGAGCACCAGCTCACCGTCGAACGTCTCCACCGGGGCCTCGCGGATCAGTCTGGCCAGGGTGAAGAACCCGCGGGTCATCGCCGCAATGGTCGTCGGTGCCACATTGCCGAGGGGATCACCGTGTGCACGCAGGATCTCCAGGGCCCGTTCGTCATCGAGACCCTCCGTCGTCTCCGTGATCGCCGGGTGATTGGCGCCGAGGTAGTTCGCCCACAGCTCGGACCCTTCGCCGACATCGGCGTTGCGCTCCTGCCCGGTGGGGAAGGCGTCGAGAATTCCGAGGAACGCGACGGACTCGCCCTGCTCCTGAAGGCGGGTGGCCAGACGGTGGGCGAGGACGCCGCCGAGAGACCACCCGATCAGGTGGTAGGGGCCCGACGGCTGAACCGTCTGCAGATGGTCGATGTAGTCGTCGGCGAGTTCGGTCAGCGTCCGGGCCGTCATCTCCGCCGGGTCCCCGGGTGAGAGGCCGGGCATCTGCAGGCCGATCAGCGGACGATCCGGATCGAGGCCGTGGAGCATCGCGGCGAATCCCCAACTGATGCCCGTGGCCGGGTGAACGGCGAACAGCGGCGGCTTCGAACCCGCGCGGCGCAGTGGAAGCAGGCGGTGGAGGCTGTCGGCCATGGAGTCCGCACCGCCTCGGCCGACCTCGCGAACGAGCTGTTCGACGGTCGATGAGCGGAACAGGGCCTGGACCGACAGATCGGCACCGAAGGCCTCGTTGACGGCCGCGATGAGGGGCCGGGCGAGGAACGAGTGCCCGCCGAGTTCGAAGAACGACTCATCGATGCCGACACGCGGCAGGGACAGGACGCGCGCGAAGATCGCGGCGACGGTCTCCTCCTGCGGCGTGCGCGGCATCAGCCGCGATCCGACGGCCGCTGTCGACGGATCGGGCAGGGCCGCCTCGTCGATCTTGCCGTGAGCGGTGAGGGGGATCTCGTCGATGACGACGAGGTGCGAGGGCGCCATGTAGGACGGAACGACCGAACGCACATGGTCGCGAGCCTCATCGGCGAGCACGTCTGGAGACGACGTCCCGGTTGCGTCTTCGGCGAGCTCGGCGTCGGTCTCCGTCCTCGCGCCGGCCCCGGCGATGATATAGCCGACGAGCTGCATGGTGGCAGGGTCCGTGCCGAACGGGCGGACGACGGCGTCCCTGACGCCCGGTGCCTGGCGCAGGGCCCGCTCGACCTCCCCGAGTTCGACCCGGTATCCGCGCAGCTGGATCTGATCATCGCTGCGACCGATGAATACGAGCTCTCCGCCCTTGTGCCGGACGACGAGATCACCGGTCCGGTACATGCGCTCGCCCGAGCCCCCGTGGGGGTCGGCGACGAAGCGTTCTGCGCTCAGCCCCGGTCGGCCCCGATACCCGTGGGCCAACTGCTCACCCGCCAGATACAGTTCGCCGACCGTGCCGGACGGCACATGATGGAGGCGTTCATCGAGGACGTATCCGCGCATGCGCTCAAGCGGTGCCCCGAGAATCGGCGTCTGGGAGGCGCCCACAGGCGCGGCGAATGCGTCGACCGTGGTCTCCGTGGGTCCGTAGAGGTTGTGGGCGATGATGCCCGGGTGGTCGCGCAGCCACTGCCAGAGATCGGGATCGATCGCTTCCCCGCCGAGGGCGAGGATGATCGGAGAGTCTTCTTCCGCGGCCTCGGTGATCATGCGCTCGAATTCCGGTTCGGTGGTCAGCAGGCGAAGGTAGCTCGGTGTCGTCTCCCAGAACCCGATGTCGAGTCTGCGCAGATCGGCCGCCAGCTGCTGCGGATCGCGTTGGACGGTCTCCGAGGCGATGTGAAGCGGATGCCCGACCACCATCCACAGCAGGGGATCCCAGGCGGCGTCGAAGCCGATTCCGGTGGTGTGGGCGACCGGAATCCGATCGGCCTCATCACTCGGGGTCGGCAGGAGCCGTGTGCGGTGGGAGGCGAGGAGATTCGCAAAGGCCGAGTGGCCGACCTCGACGCCCTTGGGCCGGCCCGTCGAGCCGGAGGTGAAGGTCACATAGGCCGCCGATTCACGATGAGGCGTGGGCGGCATCGCGGTCGTGGTGGCAGCGGTTCCCCTTGGGATCGGCGTCCCCTGAGGAGCAGGCGAGGTGCGATCCGAACCGTCGGCCGGCGAGATCTCGACGATGCTCGGCGTGATCCCGGCATCGGCGAGGAGGGGCGCGAGCTCTGAGGCGCCGCCCGGCTGTGTGATGACGATGAGCGGTTCGGCGTCGGTGAGGATCGCCGTGGTGCGGCCGCGGGGATAGTCGATGTCGATCGGGTTGAAGGCGGCACCGGACTTGAGCACGGCCAGCGTGGCGACGATGACGCCGGGGCCGCGACTCAGTCGGACGGAGACCGTTTCGCCGGCACCTGCTCCCTGGTCGATGAGCTTGTGCGCCAACTCGGACGAAGCCGCGTCGAGTTCGCGGTAGGACAGTGACGTCTGGTCGGACCGGACCGCCATGGCATCGGGCAGTCGGGCTGCCGTGGCGGCGAAGACGTCGAGCACCGGTGGCGGCGTGTCTGCAGGCTCGGGGCCGGTGAGGGAATCGATCGCCGTCCGCGTTTCGACCGGGTCGAGCAGGGCGATGTCGTGCAACGGTCGTTCGGGATCCTGCACGGCCTCATCGACGAATCGGGAGAATCGTCGGCAGATGCCGGCGATGGTCTCCGCGTCGAACATCGATGAGTTGAAGTCGAGGACCACCGCGAGCCCCGCCTCGGCATCGCTGCGGCGGAATGTGAACGAGAGGTCGAACTTCGCGTCACCGGTTTCGACCTCAGGTTCGATGCTCGTGGTCACCCCGGGCAGCTCGAGTTTCGGTGCTGCCGACTCCTCGAGGGACAGCATGACCTGGAACAGGGGATGGCGTCCCAGTTCGCGAGGCGGATTGACCGATTCGACGAGACGCTCGAACGGCACGTCGTCGAGTTCCACAGCATCGATGACTGCGGCGCGGGTGCGAGCCAGGAGCTCGCGCAGGCCGGGGCCCGCCGAGGTGTCGGTGCGGATCGGAATGGTGTTGACGAAGAGTCCGACCATGTCTTCCAACGCCGGGTCCGAGCGGCCGGCGCTGGGGGAGCCGATGACGATGTCCTCACCGGCACCGAGCCTGCTGAGATAGCCGGCGAGCACGGAGTGCAGCGCCATGAACAGGCTGGCCCCGTTCTCCGCGGCCACCGCTGCCAGACGGACAGAGGTACGGGCGTCGAGGCTGAAGTGATGGTGACGACCCGACTGTCTGGCGGTCGTGGGACGGGGACGATCGGCGGGCAGGGTGATGTCGGTGGGAATCCCCTCGAGCCGGTCGTGCCACGCCCGGACCTTTCGTTCCAGGAGCGGGGCCTCCGCTGCCGGGGGGGCTTGCTCGTCCTCGAGAACATGGCGCTGCCAGAGCGCGTACTCGGCGTATTGGACCTCGAGGGTGCGCTGCATCGGATGGGCCGAGCCGCGCAGTGCGGCATAGGCGGTGGACAGGTCCTGCGTCAGCGGTCTCAGCGAGGCCCCGTCAGTGGCGATATGGTGCATCACCAGGTGGAGGACCCACTCGTCGCCTTCAGTGAAGAGGCTCGCACGAATGGGAAGGTCGCGGCTGAGGTCGAATCCGACGGCGGCCTCGTCCCGCATTCGCTCCGCGGTCTGCGTGCCAGAGGTTGTGGTGCGGCGTGCCATGAGACCCTCGCCGGCGTCCGGGGGCAGGATCTGCTGGACGGGGCTGCCATCGACACTGGGGTAGACGGTGCGCAGGATCTCGTGTCGGGCGATCACGTCCGTCAGCGCCTGGCCGAGAGAATCCGCGTCGAGATCTCCGGAGAATCGGACAGCCAAGGAGATGGTGTAGTCCGAGGCATCGGTGTCGAGCTGATTGAGGAAGTGCAGCCGCGCCTGCCCATAGGACAGAGGGATCAGCTGCGGGCGGGGCTGCCCGTGCGACCGACTCCACGCGGTGAGGCTCATGTGCGGCGCACCGTCGGCCGATTCTGCCGTCCTCGCGGGCTCCTCGGCGGGTGCCGGCTCGGTGCGGCCGCGAGACTCGAGTCGATTCAGCAGCGCAGCCGGGGTGGGGGAGTCGAAGATTGCGCGCAGCGGCAGCTCGGTGTCGAAGGCAGTGCGGATGCGGCCGATGAGGGAGACCGCCAGCAGCGAGTGCCCGCCGAGGTCGAAGAAGTCGTCGTCGAGGCCGATCTCATCAGCACCGAGCACGGACGAGAAGACTCGGCACATGGTGTGTTCGTCCGCGCTGCGCGCGGCTCTGGAGTCCGTGGTCCCCGAAGCAGTGGGGGCAGGCAGCCGGGAGCGGTCGAGTTTGCCGTGTGAGGTCAGCGGGATCGAGTCGAGACCGATGAGGATGTGGGGGACCATCGGTGCCGGCAGCTGGGCGGCGAGGTGATCGCGGAGGGCCGCCTCGTCGGCGTCCCCGGTGTAGTAGCCGATGAGCCGTGCCGATTCGGGGTTCGTGAGATTCTCGACGATGGCCGCCGCCTGGGTGACGCCGCTGCCCGTGGCCAGGGCGTTCTCGACGTCTCCGAGCTCGACCCTGTATCCGCGCAGTTTGATCTGGTCGTCATCGCGGGAGACGAAGTCGAGGCTGCCGTCGGGGTGTCGGCGCACGAGGTCGCCGGTCCGGTACATCCGAGCGCCCGGTTCGAGAGGATCGGCGACGAATCGCGCTGCCGTCTCCTTGGGCCTGTTGACGTAGCCGGAGGCGATTCCGGCGCCGGCGATATAGAGATCGCCGACGACTCCATGTGGGACCTCACGCAGATTCTGATCGAGGACCATGGTTCGAACATTCCTGATCGGGTGCCCGATGGTGGGTCGGTCTCCCGCGACTGCGGCGGTGACGGAATCGATGGTGAATTCGGTGGGACCGTAGAAGTTGTGGGCTCGCACCTTGGGGTTCGCAGCAAGCTCCTGCCAGAGATCCTCGGGCACGGCCTCTCCGCCGAGGGCGAGCGACAGCGGGACGCGGTCTTCCTCGGTCTCGTCGTCGAACAGTCCTGAGATGATGAGCTGCCTGACGAACGACGGGGTGGTCTCGAGGGCCCGGATCTCATGCTCGCGGCAGAATCGGACGAGTGCTTCGGCATCGCGGCGGATCTCGTCGCCGACGATGTGCAGGCTCGCTCCTGCCACGAGCCAGAGCACCGGGTCCCAGGCGGCGTCGAAGCCCAACCCCGCCGTGTGCGCCGCCTGGACCGGTCCGACGTCGAGTCCCGCCTCGGCGAAGATGGTCTCCCGATGATGGGCCAGCAGATTCAGCAGTGCACTGTGGGGGACGGCCACACCCTTCGGAGTGCCGGTCGAACCCGAGGTGTACATCTCATAGGCGCGGTCGCTCGGAACCGGACGGTCGGCCCAGCGGCGACCGTGGTCGGCGGTGTCATCGGCACGTCGACCGACCTCGGCGGTGTGGAGTTCGGCGGTGCCGATCGCTGTGCCCGGGCGGACCGGGAGTTCAGCCTCGTCGGTGATGACGGCCGCGGGGGCGCTCGCGGTGAGGATCAGCCGGATCCGCTCTCCGGGGTAGCTGAGGTCGATGGGCACAGCGACTGCCCCGATCGAGAGGACGGCCAAGGGGGCCGCGACGGCGTCGGCGGACCGGGGAAGGGCAATGGCGACGGTGTCTCCCGCTGTGATTCCGCGGGAGGCCAGGACATGAGCGATCTGGTCGATGCGGGCCCCGAGGCCGGCGAAGGTCAGCTCACCGTCGTCGGCGATGAGCGCCCGACGGTCGGGATGCCTCCTGATCGTCGAATCGAGGACGTCGAGGACCGTCGACTCGGGTGCGACCGCGGCGCGGCCCTGACCCTGAGTGCGGATCTCTGCGAGCTCGTCCGGACGCAGCACCTCGAGTTCGCGCAGCGGTGTGTGCGGGTCGGCGGCGAACTGGTCGATCACTCGCACGAATCGCGCGGCGATGGCTTCGGCGGTGGATTCGTCGAAGAGCGCGGAGTCGAACTCGAGGGAGCCGGTGATGCCGGCAGCCTCATCGACCGTGGGCATTGTTTCGCCGACCGGGCGAGACGCGCCGTCGTTCTCACGTTCGGCCAGGTCGAGGAGGAGGTCGAACTTCGCCTCCGACACCTCTGGCCCGGGTGCGGGTTCGACGTCGAGGTCACCCATGTCCAGAGCCGCGGGGGCAGTGTTCTGCAGGGTCAGCATGACCTGGAACAGCGGATGGAGCTGATCCGAACGTGGGGGTGCGAGTTCGTCGACGACGCGTTCGAACGGCGCATCCTGATTGGCATAGGCGGAGAGGTTGGACGCGCGGACCCGATCGACGACATCGACGAGGCTGGGGTTGCCGGAGGTGTCGGTGCGCAGAACGATGGTGTTGACGAAGAAGCCGATGAGATCGTCGAGTTTCGTCTCCGTCCTGCCGGCGACGGGAGTGCCGATGGGAATGTCGTTGCCGGCACCGAGTCTGCTCAGCAGCACAGCGAAGGCGGCTTGCAGGACCATGAACAGACTGGCATTGCGCTCGCCGGAGAGCCGGCGCAGACCGGCGTGGGTCTCGGCGTCGATGTCGACGGGGACCCTGCGGGAGACACGGTCGGTGTTCTGTGCGCTCCTGGGCCGATCGACGGGAAGTCTGAGTTCGACCGGAGCCCCGGTCAGCGCGTCCTTCCAATAGGCCAGCTGGTCGGCGATCTCGCTGTCGGGGTTGTCCTCGGAGCCGAGCGTTCTCCGCTGCCACAGTGCGTAGTCGGCGTATTGGACCGGCAGCTCGGGGATGGCGGGGGTGGTGCCGCGAGCCCGAGCGCGATAGGCAGCGGAGAGGTCACCGGCCAGGGGCCGCAGCGACCAGCCGTCGGCGGCGATGTGGTGGAGCGTGAGGAGCAGGAGATGATCCTCGGTGCCCAGCCTGATCAGCAGGGCCCGGATCGGCAGCTGCGTCGAAACGTCGAAGCCGTGTGTCGTCTCCGCATCGACGGTGTGATCGACGAGGTCCTCGCTGATCTCCACAAGGGGCAGGGCGATCTGCGCATCGTCGGCGGCGCGGACCACCTGTTCGGGCTGACCCTCGGTCCACGGGAACACGGTGCGCAGGCTCTCGTGCCGAGCGACGACGTCGTTGATGGCAGCTCGCAGAGCATGGGTGTCCAGGTCTCCGCGGATGCGCAGGGTGAGCGGAATGTTGTAGGCCGCGGATGCCGGGTCGAACTGGTTGAGGAACCACAGACGGCTCTGCGCGTAGGACAGGGGAATGGTCGCGGGACGGTCTGCGGCGACGAGTTCGTCTGCCGGCTCCTGTGCCGTGTCGTCGAGGTCGAGTCCGGCACTGAGTTCGCGGACGGTGGGATGGTGGAAGATCTCGCTCAGGGCGGGTGGGGACGCGAACCTCTCCCGCAGTGAGGCCACCAGCTGGGTGGCGAGCAGGGAGTGCCCGCCGAGTTCGAAGAAGTCATCGTCGATGCCGACGGTCTCCACCCCCAGCACTTGGGCGAAGGCCTCGGCCACGGCCTGCTCCTGGACTGTCCTTGGTGCTGCCGATTCCGATTGCGCCGACTGCGGTTCCGGCAGCGCGGCGCGGTCGAGCTTGCCGTTGACGGTGAGGGGAATCCGCTCGATCTGTGTGATGAATGACGGAACCATGTAGTCGGGTACGCGCGTCTTCATGCGCCGACGCACCTCGGCAGTATCGATCTGCTCATCGGCGGTGATGTAGCCGAGAAGCTGACTGTAGCCGGCCTGGTTCTGTCCCAGGATGACCGCGGCCGACCGGATCCGGCCCTCCGACTGGAGAGCGAGCTCGACCTCGGAGAGTTCGACGCGATAGCCGCGCAGTTTGATCTGCTCATCGGCCCGGCCCAGGAACTCGATGCCTCCGGCCAGAGGCCTGCGGACGATGTCGCCGGTGCGATACATTCTGGAGCCGTCGTCGGCGAAGGGGTCGGCGATGAACCGTTCTGAGGTGGTGGCCGGGCGGCCCACGTAGCCGCGCGCCAGATTCAGCCCCGCAATGTAGAGCTCCCCACGCGCCTGCGCCGGAACAGGGGCCAACCGGGAGTCGAGGACGTAGTGCCTGGTGTTCGCCACGGAGCCGCCGAGGTCGGGTGAGGCACCGGCGACGATGGGAGCGGTGAGACTGTCGACCGTCGTTTCCGCCGGGCCGTACAAGTTGAAGGAGTCCACCTCGGGCAGGGCCGCGAGCTGATCCCAGAGACCGCGTTCGACCGCTTCGCCGCCCAGGGCGACGACGCTGGGATGCTCGGTGCCGCTGAACGTGCCGTGCGCGAGAAGGGCCTTGACGAATGAAGGAGTCGTCTCGATCGAGTCGATGCCGTGGGCGGCGAAGTAGTCGGTGAGAGTTTCGGGGTCACGGCGGGTGATCGAGTCGATGAGGTGGAGTTCGTGCCCGGCGAAGAGCCACAGCAGCGGATCCCAGGAGGCGTCGAAAGAGATCCCTGCCGTGTGCGCCACGCGCAGTCCTCGTCCAAGCCGTTGGGCGGCCGGATCGAAGATGGTCTTCTTGTGGCTGTGGAAGAGATTGAGCAGCGACCGGTGCTCGACCCCGATGCCCTTGGGCCGACCGGTCGACCCGGAGGTGAAGATGACGTAGGCGAGGTCGTCGGGAGCAGGCGTCGATCCGGCCTGCGCTGACCCGGTCTGGGTCGACTCGGTCTGGGTCGACTCGGTCGTCGGTGCTGTCGACTGTGGTTCCGCGTCGATGTCGATGACGGGTCGGTCGGTGCTCACACTCGTTTCTCCGGCGGGACCCGACGCTGCAGAGGAATTGATGACGAGCACCGGCGCGGAATCGGCGATCATCGCTTCGAGGCGGTCGGCCGGATAGTCAGGGTCGAGGGGTACGTAGGCGGCACCTGTTCTGAGGATTCCGAGCACGGCGATGGGCAGCGTGGTGGACCGGCCCAAGCGTGCCGCGATGCGAGTCCCGGGCCCTGCACCGCAGTCCCGAAGACGGTTCGCGAGCTCAGTCGAGCGGCGGTCGAGTTCGCAGAAGCTGATGTGCCCGTCCTCGGCGACGACCGCGGTGGCGAATGGGGATTTGCGGGCGTGACGGGAGAATTCCTCCACCACGGTGTGGCGGGGAAGGCTCTGGGCGGGTCCCTGGCCGCCCGCGATGAGTTCGTCGGACTCGCCGGCATCGATGAGCGCGAGCCCCGACAGGTGCTGATCTTCGCTCGGATCGAACTGGCGCAGGACGGAGAGGAACTGCCGCAGGTGCTCGGCGAGGCTGTGCTGATCGTAGAGTTCGGCGTTCGCCTCGAACCGAACGATGGCCGGCCTGCTGCCTCCATCGGAGCTGGGATCCGCTCCGATGCCGTGGACGATGATCGAGAGGTCATCGACCGGGCCGGTCGACAGCAGGTGCAGCGAGGCGGTCGACATTCCGAAGTCGATGTCGTCGACGTGCGGGAAGATGTTGACCGAAGGCCCGATGTAGTCGCTGTCGGTGCTCAGCTCCTGATACTGGAAGCGCTGATGGGTGAGCGTCTCGCGCAGTGTGGCGCCGGCGTCGGCGACGAGATCTGCCGACGTCATCCCCGGTGCCGCCTGCACCTGTACCGGCAGGATCTTCGACATCATGGACGGCACTGATTTGGACAGGGCGCTGCGACGAGCAGTGACCGGAAGGCCCACCGAGATGGACTCTCGTCCGGTCATGCGGTGCAGGTAGGCCGCTGCGGCGCTGAGGATGAGGGTCGGTGCCGACCGGGAGCCGGCCAGGCGTGATGAGAGCTCCTGGGGGATGTCGGCATTGCAGGTGACAAGCCGTCGTGCCGGTGATGCCGGACGGTCGGCCAGGCCGGTGGCCGTCTCCGACTCGGAGCGCACCTGCTTCCAGAACTCGGCGTCGGTGGTGAAGCGCTGCGAGGAACGGTACCGAGCCTCCTCGGCCACCAGATCGTCGAGGTTGCCGAAGGGCGAGTCCGATGCGGTTCCCTGATCGGCGAGTTCCCGGTAGACCTGGGATTCGCGGCGGAGGACGAGGACGGCGGAATAGCCGTCGACGAGGAGGTGGTGGGCCCGCTGATAGAAGATCCAGTGGTCGGGTCCGATGTGGAACAGCTGGGACCGGAGCAGGTCACCCTCATCGACATCGTGGACGGTTTCGAGATCCTCCTGCATCAGCGCATGGGCCGAGGCTTCGGGATCCTCACTCGACTCCGTCCGCAGGTCACGGACCAGGAGATGGCTGCGTGCCGGTCCGAGCTGTTGGAAGGGACCTTTTTCGTCCTCACCGAAGACGACGTTGAGCGAGTCGGCTTCGGCTACGGTCGTGGCGACCGCCTTGCGCATTCTGTCGACATCGAGCGGCCCGCGAATATCGACGTAGAGCCCGATCTGGAACGTCGGGTTGTCTGGTTCGATCTTCTGGGCGTACCAGATTCCGCGCTGTGCTGAGGTGAGGTCGATTCGAGCGTTCTCGTCAGTCATCGTGTCTTTCGCATTGGGTGGGGGTTTCCTTGGGCGAGGTTTCCGTCGGCAAGGAGGCGCGCGGGTGCTCAGCGCAACCCGGCTGTAGGCTCACGTGAGCAAGCAGGGGATCGGTCGTTACTGGAACTGCCCGATGTTGATATCGCCGAGGAGGTCGCCCAGATCGATGATCGGGCCGTTGATGAGCGCCCCCGAGGCCTCGGTCGAATCGGTCGGTGAGGTCTCGGCAGCGGAGGCGCCCCCGGGCGCGGCCATGAGACCGACGGCAATGACGATGCTCGCGAGGGCGGCACCGGAGACGGTGCGGGCGTTGATGAGCGTGAGATTCTTCATGGTCTCTGTCCCCTTCTGACTTCGTGGTCGTCCGTATTGGATCGGACATGTGTCGTTCGGAGGGCTCGCGCACGTGGATTGGCCGGCCGGGACGTTTTCTTGATCCGATGGTTCGAACCCTCGTCACAGCGGTACGACAGGGCAGGGCCGCCTCGGCGAGGGAAGACGAAACACCACGGGTGCCGACGTCCTCACGATGAGGACATCGGCACCCGTGGCGGTTGTGGAGCGGGAGCGACCGGGGGTCAGCTCACGGTGACCTTTTCGCCTTCAGCGGGGCGAGCCGCCTCGGGGGCATCCGTCGACGCACCGTGCGCATCCGGTTCGAGCGAGAGCTCGTCGAACGGGTTCTCACCCGACAGGGTGGCACGGGCGACGTCGAGGTCGATCTCGTTCGTCCACTTGCCGATGAGCAGGGTGGCCACGGCGTTGCCGGTGAAGTTCGTCAGCGCACGGCACTCGGACATGAACTTGTCGATGCCGACGATGACGCCCATGCCGTCGAGCAGCTCGGGACGGTGCGACTGCAGACCGGCGGCCAGGGTGGCCAGGCCGGCACCGGTGACGCCGGCGGCGCCCTTGGACGCGATGATCATGAACACGAGCAGCGAGATCTGCTCGGGGATCGACATCGGCATACCCATGGCCGAGGACACGAACAGCGACGCCATGGTCAGGTAGATGGCGGTGCCGTCGAGGTTGAACGAATAACCGGTGGGCACGGTGATGCCGACGACCGGCTTCGAGACTCCGGCGTGCTCCATCTTCGCGATCAGGCGCGGCAGGGCCGACTCGGACGACGAGGTGGAGAAGATGAGCAGGAACTCACGGGCCAGGTACTTCAGCAGCAGGAAGATGTTGAGCCCGGTGACGATCTTGAGCAGACCGCCGAGGACGACGACGATGAACAGGGCGCAGGTGAGGTAGAAGGCGCCCATGAGGGTCGCCATCGCACCGATCGCGGCCCAGCCGGTCTTGCCGACGACTGCGGCGATCGCACCGAAGGCGCCGACCGGGGCGGCCCACATGATCATCATCATGAGCTTGAAGACGACGGCCTGGATGTGCTTGATGCCGGTGAGCACGGGCTCGCCGGCCTTGCCCATCGACTGCAGGGCGAAGCCGACGAGGAGGGCGAGCACGAGGGTGGGAAGCACCGGGATGTCACCGGGGATGAGGCTCATGAGGAAGGCGACCATTCCGCCTTCCTCACCACCGGCGGCCGCCTCGTACGGCTGGAGGTGCAGGCCGTCGCCGGGGTGGATGAAGTTGCCGACGACGAGACCGATGACCAGGGCGAAGGTCGCCATGATGAGGAAGTAGATGAGGGCGAGTCCGCCGACCTTGCCGACGGTGGCGGCCTTCGCCACGGAGCCGACGCCGAGGACGATGGTGCAGAAGATGACCGGGGCGATGATCATCTTGATGAGCGCGACGAACGCCTTGCCGAGGGGTTCGAGTGCGATTCCGGCATCCGGGGCGATGAGCCCGAGAGCGGCACCGGCGACCACGGCCACGATGACCATGATGTAGAGCCAGTGCGTGCGATCCTTCTTCCGCTGCGGGGCACCCGGTTCGGGAGCGTTTGCTGCGGCGGCGATCTCCTTGTCGAAGGATCCGCCTTGCTGTTGTGGCGACGTTGCCATGTTTCCTCCAGATGATGTTCGCGACCTCACCCGTCGGTGGGTGGGATCGCACGCGACGATTGGCCGCGGTGGTGATGTACCCGACAACTGTGCCAGCGAAGTGTGACGGGTGTCTCGGTTGCGTTCATAGTGTTCACAGGAGGAATTGGGCGCCCGCCGAGGCGGGGGCTCGGCCGGCGAGGGTCGGCCGGGCGGGGTCAGGCCCGTGGGCCCTCTGCCTGCCGGGGACCGACATCGACAGGCGGTTCCTGCCGTTCGAGGGCCTTGCGGCCGATGGGACAGGTGATGGTGAGCTTGAGGCGTCGGCCCTTCGCGTCTTCGACGGCCCGTCGCATGAGCTCCCACCGGTGGCGGTCGGCCTGTGTGGGCTCGATCGCCTCACAGTAGATGAACATGACCTCATTGGCGTCGGGCTCGAGTTTGTAATGCAGCGCGGCGACGAGCTTGCCGGGAAGGTAGAGGTCGTACTTCGAGGATTCCTGGTTGTTGAGCATCGTGTACACAGTGGTCTCCTTGGGGTGGGTCGGTCAGAATCGGCGGTGTCACCAGTCGCTGGGCGACAGAGCCGCCGCAGATGCTGGGTCTCGCAGGTCGTGGAGGAAAGCTTGCGCCCAGTGGCGGACGTCGAAGGCGGCGACGGTGTCGGCCATCGCATCCATGCGCCTCCGGGCCTCGTCTTCGCTGAGCGTGGTCGCATGATGGATGGCCGCCTTCAGGGCGGCCCGGTCGTGGGGATTGACGACGATGGCTTGGTCGAGTTCTTCGGCGGCCCCGGCGAACTCGGAGAGGACGAGTGCCCCGCCCCTGCCTCGGCGGGCAGTGGCGAATTCCTTGGCCACGAGGTTCATCCCGTCCCGCAAAGAGGTGACGAGCAGGATGTCGGCGGCCAGGTACAGGGCGACGGCTTCCTCTGTCGAATACGAGTGGTGGGAGTAGTGGATGACATCGCGACCGAGAGTGGAGAACCTCCCGTTGATGCGCCCGACCGTATGTTCGACCTCGTCGCGCAGGTCTTGGTAGGCGCGCACGCCTTCGCGGGACGGGACTGCGATCTGTGCGAGACAGGTTCCCCGCGCATCGAGCAGTCCGTCATCGATCAGCTCCTCGAAGGACCACAGCCGGTGCAGGATCCCCTTCGAATAGTCGAGGCGATCGACCCCGATCATGAGGGTGGCGGGATCGCCCAGATCACGGCGGAAGCAGCGGGCCTTCTCCTGTACGGCCGGGGATTCGGCCGCGGCTCGGATCTCCTCGACGTCGATCGAGATCGGGTACGAGCCGACGCGGCCGCGAAGTTCCTCGGGGTCCATGCCCAACAGCTTCTGCATGGCCTGGCGGACTTTCGCGGCATCGGCCTCTCGCTGGAGACCGATGACATCGGCTCCGAGCAGGCCGCGCAGGATCTCGTCGCGCCAGGGCAGCTGGGCCATCTGCTCGACGGGAGGGAACGGGATGTGGCAGAAGTATCCGATCCTGAGGTCCGGTCGTTGGGCTCGGATCATCGCCGGCACGAGCTGGAGGTGGTAGTCATGTACCCAGATCGTCGCCCCGATCTCGGCTCTCGCGATCGCGGCCTGTGCGAATCGGGCGTTGACTGCCCGATAGGCCCGCCACCACGAGCGGTGGTACTGCGGCGCGACGATGAGGTCGTGGTGCAGCGGCCACAGGGTGGCGTTGCAGAATCCCTCATAGTACTGCTGATGTTCGTCGAGGCTGAGAGGCACGGGGACAAGGCTCATCCCATCGACATCGAAGGACTCCAGGCTGTCGTCGTGCGTGCCCGCCCAACCGACCCAGGCTCCGGCGTGCTCACGCACCACGGGAGCCACGGCTGAGACCAGCCCGCCGGGCGAGGACTCCCACGTCCCGTCGATGCGGTCGACGGGGAGGCGATTGGCCACCACGACGAAAGCATGGCGGTCAGTTCCCATCATCGTCTCTTCTTCTCGTGCCGCCGGGCCGGATCGTGCCGGCACGTCGACTTCTGGGGCATAGGATCTGAAAGCATGGCCGAAGGGCGGAGGCGGACAGTGCCTCCGCCCTCCAGCCGCGTCCCTCAGTTCTCCGGTGAGTCCTTGAGCGAGTCTCTGACGCCCTTCAGCGAATCTTTGGCATCGTCGCCGACCTGCTTGATCTTGCCCTTGGCCGCGTCGGTCTTGCCCTCGGCCTCGAGGCTCTTGTCATCGGTGGCCTTGCCGGCAGCGGCCTTCGCCTTGCCCTTGAGCTCCTCTGCTTTGTCTGAGGTCTTGTCGGCCTTGTCGTGGGAATTCATGATTCGTCCTTTCGTATGGATCGGTCTGGACGTCCTGCTCTGTCGAGCACTATTCATGTTTATGGTGTAATCAACTTAGCAGACCGAGTTTTCGCTGCGCAATAGATCCGGCGAGTCGGGTGGTCGATGGAGGGTGATAGCTTAGTCATCCATGAGGAGTTTACAGTGTAATCGCGTTATCAGGGGATCTCTCGACGCGTCGGATCAAGCGAGTAGACTGACGGTGAAATCCGCCCGGTCTGCGACATCTCCGACGAGGAAAGGGAGGCGCGCGTGGTTCAGCAGCGACTTGATCGTGCACAGGTCGTCGAGTCGGCGATCGCCTTCGTCGATGCCTGCGGTCTCAGCGAGCTCACGATGCGTCGCCTCGGAACGGCCTTGGACGTAGAGGCGATGGCACTGTATCGGCACGTTTCGGGGCGGGGGGACCTCCTCGAGGCCATGGTCGACGAGCTCATCGACGGCCTCTTCGACGACGATCTCATGACAGAGGACTCCCATTCGTGGGAGGAGTATCTGCAGCGTGTCGCCAATGCCACGCGGAATCTGGCCCTCAAGCATCCGCGGATCTTCCCTCTCATCGCCACCCAGCCACCTCAGGCGCCCTGGCTCCGTCCGCCGCTGCGAAGCGTGCGCTGGGTCGAGGACTTCCTGTCCTCGCTGCAGCGCTTCGGATTTGCCGACGCCGAGGCGGTGGCGGCATACAAGGCCTTCACGAGCTTCCTCGTCGGCGCGCTTCTGCTCCAAGCGGCCTCCCTGACCCCGGAGGTCCTCGGAGATGAGGAGGAGTCCTCCGCCGGCGACGACCTCGGCGAGTATCCCACGGTGGCCCGATTGCAGGGCCTGCTCATGGAAGACCACGCCCAGCGCGAGTTCGACGACGCCCTCGACGATCTCATCGAGCGGATCCGCACCAGCACGCAGGGCTGAGAGTCTCGGCAGCTGGGGTCGACAGTCCTTGTGCTGTGGCGCACCTGCGCTCTCGCGGATAGTCTTGGCTCAGTGATGATCCCATTACGAAGGAGCAGGATATGAAACTCAGCACCGCACTTCTGCGCGCAGCCCCCGGCGCGTTCATCCTCAACTCGGGCATCGGCAAGCTCGGCCTCGACGAGGATTCCGCCGCGGGACTCCAGCAGATGGCCGCCAACGGTGTGCCCATGGTCGAAAACATGACCCCCGCCCAGTTCGGGAAGTTCCTCTCCTACGGTGAGATCGCCGTCGGCTCCGCACTGCTGCTGCCGTTCGTGCCCACCCGCATCGCCGGCGCCGCACTGACGACGTTTGCCGCAGGCCTCGTCGCGAACTACTTCTCCATCGATTCGATGACCAAGGACGACGGAATCCGCCCGTCCGAGGACGGCATCGCCGTGGCCAAGGACACCTGGCTGGCCGCGATCGGCCTGGCCCTCCTGCTGACCGGCGGCAGCAAGAAGAAAAAGAAGAGCGACACGAAGTAATGACCTCCGTCCCGGCCCCACCACGGCGGGGCCGGGATCGATTCCGGGCTCGCCGAGGCGGGACCCTGGCGAGGCGACTCTTCCTCGTCCAGCTCGTCCTCATCGTCATCGTCTGCACCGCTCTGTCGGTGACGAGCTACGTGACGACGCTGAACAACATTCGGCACGCTGCCGGAGAACGGGTGCTGTCCATCGCCGAGACCCTCGCCCACGACCCCTTCGTCACCGAGGCTGTGACCGAGGATGATCCCTCCGCCCGGTTGCAGCCGTTCGCGCTGACCGTCATCGACACCGCCGAGGTGGATTTCGTGACGATCATGGACCGTGACGGCACCCGCTACACCCACCCGGATCCCGATCAGCTGGGCAAGACGTACCTCGGGTCCACCGCGAAAGCCCGCGCAGGGCAGGCCGAGACCGAGGAGTATGTGGGCACGCTCGGCCCGTCCGTGCGCGCGATCGTGCCGATCACCGACGCCGACGGCGAGGTCACCGCCATGGTCGCCGTGGGCGTGACCCTGGAGACACTGTCCGTGGCGCAGGCGGCCTCCCTGCCGCAGATCATCCTCGTCGGCCTCGCCGCTCTCGCCCTCGGTGGTCTCGGCTCCTGGCTGCTCGCCCGCTACCTGCGCCGAGTCACCCTCGGCTACGGTCCCGAGGAGCTGCGCCGGCTGTTCGCGTTCTACGATTCGGCCCTGCATTCCCTGCGCGAGGGACTCATCCTCGCCGACGAAACCGGTCGACTCGTCCTCTACAACGACGAGGCCGCGTCCCTGCTCGGCCTGCCCACAGTTGAGGACTCGACGCCGATCTCCCTCGCCGAGGTGGCCCTGCCTGAATCCGTCCGTGACCTTCTTGCGACTGGTCGGGTCGCGGTCGACGAAATCCACTTCACCGAGGATCGAGTCCTCGTCATCAGTCAGAAGCAGGCCCGGCAGCCGCGCGGCGGGCGGGATGAAGGCGGAACCGTCGCGACGCTGCGCGATCGCACGGACATCCAGGAGCTCACCGGAGAGCTCGCGACGATGACGACGCTGTCCGAAGCCCTGCGCGCCCAGACCCACGAACATGCCAACCGACTGCACACGGTCTCCACACTCATCGAGCTCGGCCGGGTGCAGGAGGCCCTCGACTTCGCGGTCAAGGATGAGCAGGAGTCGCAGCGATTGACGGATTCCTTCGTCGCCTCCCTCGACGAACCATTCATCACCGCACTCATGATCGGCAAGGCCGCGCAGGCCCACGAACGCGGCATCGAACTCACTGTCACCGCCACCGGGGAACTCCCGCCTGAACGACTCGATGCCCGCGACCTCGTCACCGTCGCCGGCAACCTTCTCGACAATGCCTTCGACGCCGTCGCGGACGCGGATGAGAAGCATGTGTGGGCAGACTTCGTCGCCGCGGACGGGGAGCTCATCATCACCATCGCGGACTCCGGTCCCGGGCTTGCGGGCGACGACATCGAGGCGCTCTTCCACCTCGGCGCCTCGGCGAAACCCGAGGTCGCAGGCGTGGGACGGCACGGATTCGGACTCGTCTTGGTCCGGCAGGCGGTGAGCCGCCTCGGCGGGCATATCGATGTCGACTCCGATGGCGGGGCGATCTTCACGATCACGCTCCCGCTGGGGGACGGGGCGGGCGACTACGATTCTGCCAGGGAACCCACCACGGACGGTGAGGGTTCGAGTCAGGATCGGGCGGAAGGAGACTCACGTGAGCGATGATGCCGCGCTGCGGGTCCTCATCGTCGAAGACGATCCGATGACGGCGCAGGCGCACGCGGACTTCGTGGCGCGGGTGCCCGGTTTCGACGTCGTCGCAACGTGTCTGGGCGGACACGAGGCGATCGAACGCTTCGACGAACTCGCCGCGGCCGGCACCCCGGTCGACATCGTCCTCCTAGACATGAACCTCACGGATTCTCACGGTCTCGAAGTTGCAGGGCGCCTGAATTCGCGTGGTCAGGACGTCGACATCATCGCGATCACCGCGGTGCGGCACCTCCAAGTGATCCGGTCGGCGATCTCATCGGGCATCACCCAATACCTCATCAAACCCTTCACCTTCGCGGCCTTCCGGGAGAAGCTGGAGAACCAGCGGGAGTTCCGGCGCGGACTCACCGGCTCGGGGTCCTTGGCGACTCAGGCCTCGGTGGACAATGCGCTCTCAGCTCTGCGGTCCGTGTCGGCAACGACCCTGCCCAAGGGACTCATCGCCGAGACCTTGGACGCCGTGTCCGCGTTCGTCCGGGACTCTCCGGTTCCGGTCTCCGCCACCGAGGTGGGGCGTCGGCTTGATCTGTCTCGCGTGACCGTCCGCCGGTATTTGGAACATCTCGTATCGACGAAACAGGCGATCAAGCAGCCCCGGCACGGGACCCCGGGGAGGCCCGAGTACGAGTATCGGTGGGTGTGAGGGGCCGAGTCAGTCCGGCTGAGGTGGCGGCTGTAAGGAAACAGTCAGGTTCGACGACGCGGTCGGCCCGATCAGATCTGTCATACTCAGTTACGCACATCCCCAGCCCACCTGCGCAGCTCCCCGGCTGCCACCTCGGCGCGCGCCGAGACGACAGAGAAGATCCCGACAGTGACAGACGACCATACGAACCGAGGCGTAAACCCACACGAGACGGCGACCCCACCGCCCTCGACATTCGACGCACAATGGGGGCCACGAGCCTACTCGGAGGCTGAATTCGCCGCAGCGATCGAACGCAGCGATGTCCTCTCCGAGTCCGAACTCACCCAGTTCTTCACCTGCGCCGGTGGTCGCACCCGCATCGCCGACATCCTCCTGCGGGCACGCCTGAACGCAGGTGTGCCGGTTGCCGACACCGACCCCGACCGTATCGATGCACAGCTCGCGCCCGCACTCACACCCGTCGTCGACGGTGTCTCCCGGGAATCCGCGGCACTCTTCCTGCTGACTCTCTTCGCGTGGACTTCCCGAATCACCTCGGCGGCGGTCGATCTCGTCCACGCCGCATACGTCGCCGCCGACGTGACCGACACGGCCAACGCGACTGCCGAGGACCTCACTTCCTTCCTCATCGATGAGGGCCTGTTGATGATCTCGACCGGCCCCGACGAGGTCTTCGCTGTCCCCGCCCTCATCCGGATGCTCGTCCGCCGCACCACCGCGATCGACCCGAGACTCGCCGGCAAGAACCCGCGCGAAGCGCTCGGTGCGGCCGCTGCCGACACCTTCGGTCGGATGCGTGCAGATGAGCGATCCGGGCTTGTTGAAGTCGTCGACGTCGCCGTCGAGACCCGGAACTGGCATGTCCTCGAACGAGCCTGGGCCCGCCGCTCGGTCAACGTCTTTCTCGACGCTTCCACCGCCGTCGAGGCCTATCTCAGCGTCCCCGAGGATGTCCTCGCGACGAACCCGATCCTCACCCTGGCCCGCAGCGCGGCCCGCCGGATCGACTCGACCCGGTTGCGGCTTCGCACAGACGATGGACCGACGCTGCTGGCCGCCACCGACTTCGACAGCATCGTCGTGCCCGAACTCCACGGTCTGCTCCGGGCGGAGCCTGCATTGCCGCTCTCAGCCGACGAGGTGGCTGTGCTCACCACGCTGGAAGCGCGGACGCACCGGTTGAATCGGGAGAACCGACTTGCGCTGGACATCCTCAAAGCGGGACGTGATCGACTGCGCCACCTCGGCGAAGGTCACCCCGGACCTACGCTCATGCTGCAGTCCGAACTCAATCTCGAACACGGGCGCAACCTCATCGTGGCCGGTCGCTTTCCCGAGGCGATGTCGATGCTGCAGCGGACCGTCCAGTTCGCCGAGATCTACACCCCGAACTCTCCCCACCCGCTGCTGTCCGGACTGGTTGAGGCCGCCTTGGCCGGGATGGGCCATGGGCACGGATCGGAGATGGACCGCAGCCTGGATCGGGCGCGAGGGGCCGCGTCCCGGTTTGGGATGGAGGCGCTGCCGGGCGAGCATACTGCCCTGTGCATTGAGCTGATGCGCAGCCTCGACCGTCTCGACCTCGCTGCCGCCGAACAGATCGTCTCCGCGCTCGACACAGCACGGCCGACCGAACACCTCGGGCCGATTCCCGACGTCGTGCGCAGCCTGCACTATGTCTTCCAGGGGCGCGCATCGATAGCGGCGAAGCTGCTGACGGAGAGCACACAAGTAGGTTTCCTGCCGATGGCCGACGCACAGAGTACGCGGTTCTCGGGCATCCTCAACATCGCCAGCTCCGTGTTGGTTGCCGCGGGGGAGACGAAGGCGCTGCAGAATCTGGGTGACCGCATGAACCCGCAGAACCCTGGATATTCCATCGTCAAGGCACGGCAGGCTCTGGTGTTCGGCCAGCACGATGAACTGTGGAGCGCGACTGGGCAGGCGCTGTCCGGTGACCAGGGGCCCAGGCTGAAGAGTTCGGCCATGGCGCTGCGCGCTGACATCCTCCACCATGAGGGCCGGGCAGACGAAGCGCTCGAGACGTTCGTCCATGTGCTCGACTACTGTTCGATCACGTCGTCCGTGCTGGCGATCACACAGCTTACCCGAGAGGCGAGGCATGCGCTCGTGCACGAGTCGGCTGAGCATCCGATGTGGGAGGCGGTGGCCAGGTCGTTCGGCCCGGGCGAGGTGACGGCGGCCGAGCTGCGCAGGCGACTGCTCGAGCTGCCGGAGACCTCGCCTGTGGCCCCGGACTTCCAGACCGATCTCACCCCGGCCGAGCAGTCGCTGCTGTTCGCGATCGACTCGTCGAAGTCGATCGCGCAGATCGCCCGCGAGTTCGGAGTGGTGTCCGGGACGCTGAAGAATCGGCTGTCCGCGCTCTACCGCAAGCTCGGCGTGCGCAGTCGCGCCGAAGCCGTGGCGCACGTCCACCGGCAGCGGTAGGGGGTGGGTCGCCTCGGCGAAAGAACCCTACCCGTGCGCCGCCTCAGCCGGGGGAGAGGAATTCCGACAGACGGTTCAACGTGGTGGCCTCGAGCGAATAGTAGGACCAGACTCCGCGCTTCTCACGGTGCAGGACCCCGGCATCGACGAGGATCTTCAGATGGTGGGAGACGGTCGGCTGGCCGAGACCGACGGGTTCGGTGAGATCGCAGACGCACGCTTCCTGCTGCTCGTGCGCGGCGACGAGGGAGACCAGCCGCAGCCGGGTCGGGTCGGCCACTGCTTTGAGGATGCGCGCGAAGTCCTGGGCGTCGTCGAGACTCAACGGCGAGACGGTCAGCGACGGGCAGCAGACGTCCGTCTCCGTCGGAGATGGCGCGGGTTGTGTGGTCACTGTTCCATTATGCCCATACATTGACATTTGTCGATGTCTCGTGGTCCTATCGTATCGATGAACTTCAATATGCCGACACATGACGATGGTGTCGGCACGATTCGCACCTCGAGGGGGACCATGCATTCCACGGCGACTGCCAACGCTGAATCGCCAGGGGCGGCGAAGATGTCGACGCTGGACCGATTCCTGCCGCTGTGGATCATCGGTGCCATGGCCCTGGGCCTGGTGTTGGGCAGGCTCGTGCCCGGTCTCGCCGAGGCTCTGGACTCGGTCAAGGTCGCCGACGTCTCCCTGCCGATCGCCATCGGCCTCCTGGTGATGATGTTTCCGGTGCTCGCCAAGGTCCGGTACAACGAGACCGGGCACGTGCTGGCCGACAAGAAGCTCATGGTCACCTCCTTGGTCATCAACTGGTTGGCGGCTCCGGCGTTCATGTTCGCGCTCGCCTGGCTCTTCCTTCCCGACCTGCCCGAATACCGCACCGGACTGATCATCGTCGGGCTGGCCAGGTGCATCGCCATGGTCCTCATCTGGAACGACCTGGCGTGTGGCGACCGTGAGGCCGCCGTCGTGCTCGTGGCCATCAACTCCGTGTTCCAGGTTCTCGCGTTCGGTCTCCTCGGGTGGTTCTATCTGCAGTGGCTGCCGAATCTGCTGGGGCTGCCGACGACCAGCAGCGAGTTCTCCTTCTGGGCGATCACCGCGAGCGTCCTCGTCTTCCTCGGAATCCCGCTTCTCGCCGGCTTCCTCACACGTACCGTGGGTGAGAAGGCGAAGGGGCGTCAGTGGTACGAAGATCGCTTCCTCCCGAAGGTCGGGCCGTGGGCGCTGTACGGACTGCTGTTCACCATCGTCGTGCTCTTCGCCTTCCAGGGCGACGAGATCACCTCTCACCCGGGCAACGTCGCCCGCATCGCCCTGCCTCTGCTCGTCTACTTCGTCGTCGTCTTCGCTGTCGGGATGGTCATCGGCAAAGCCCTGAACCTGGGCTATGAGAAGACGACGACCCTGGCATTCACCGCCGCCGGCAACAACTTCGAACTCGCCATCGCAGTGGCGATCGGGACGTACGGCGTCGCCTCGGGGCAGGCGCTCGCCGGAGTCGTCGGCCCGCTCATCGAGGTGCCCATCCTCGTCGCCCTCGTCTACGTCGCGCTCTGGGCACGACCCCGTTTCTTCCCCTCAAACTCTGTTCAAGGAGCGAATCGAGCATGAGTCTCACGCCAACGCCAAAGCCGAGTGTCCTCTTCGTCTGTGTGCACAACGCCGGCAGGTCCCAGATGGCGGCCGGATTCCTTCGGGAACTGGGCGGGGGATCAGTCGAAGTGCGGTCCGCCGGCAGCGCACCGGCCGAGACGATCAACCCCGTCGCCATCGATGCCATGCGGGAGCTCGGCATCGACATCACCCGCAACAGCCCCACTCTGCTCGACGCAGATACCGTGCGCACCTCCGACGTCGTGATCACGATGGGCTGCGGCGATGCGTGCCCGATCTTCCCCGGCAAACGATACGAAGACTGGGTTCTGGACGATCCCGCAGGTCAAGGCCTGGAATCGGTGCGCCGAATCCGTGATGAGATCCGGACCCGAGTCGAAGCCCTCATCGTCGATCTCGCCCCCGACGCCGGGACGAAATCCACAGAGCCGACGACCACGTCGGACCCCATCGCCGAGGCGGCTCCCGATGACTGATATCGCGCTCGCAGATCTGCCGGTCGCCGTGATCGGTTCCGGTCCCGTCGGCCTCGCGGCCGCGGCCCAGCTGGTCCGACGTGGGACCCGACCGCTCGTCCTCGAAGTGGGATCCTCCGTCGCGGCGGCAGCGGCCGAGTGGGGTCATATCGGGTTGTTCTCTCCGTGGAAGTACAACATCGACGTCGCGGCCCGCAGCCTGCTGGCACCCACCGGTTGGCAGGAACCCGACGGCGAGCACCTGCCCACAGGGGACGAACTCATCCGGGACTATCTCATTCCGCTGGCCGAGACAGATGAACTCCGGGACGCCATCCTCACCGATACCCGGGTTGTGGCAGTGAGCCGAGTCGGAATGGACCGGACGGGCACCGCGCAGCGTGAATCGACTCCTTTCCTTGTTCGCACGCAGAACTCCGATGGAGCAACGGCGGACTTCCAGGTCAGGGCGGTCATCGACGCTTCGGGGACATGGGAGAGCCCGAACCCGATCGGGCAGTCCGGGCTCGCAGCGCCCGGCGAAGTCGAGGCACGTCGCAGCGGGTTCGTCACCTCGCCTCTGCCCGATGTGACCGGCCGTGACCGTGAGAAGTTCGCCGGACGGCAGACTCTTGTCGTCGGTGGAGGGCATTCGGCGGCGAACACGCTCTTGGCTCTGGCAGAGCTGCGTGCGGAAGTGCCGGGCACGCGAATCGGCTGGGTGCTCAGGCGCGCAGACCCCGCATCCGTCTACGGCGGGGAGGACCAGGACGGTCTGCCGGCTCGCGGAGCCCTGGGCGCCCGGCTCCGCCGCCTTGTCGAAGATGGAGCCATCGATGTGCATTCCTCTACGACGATCACCGGGTTCGCCGCCGACGGTGGTGGCTCCGTGGCGGCCGAGACCGGCGGTGAGCCGGTGACGCTCCACGCCGATCGGGTCGTCCCGGCCACCGGCTTCCGTCCCGACTTGGGATTCCTGCGCGAGATCCGGCTGAACCTCGACCCGGTTGTCGAAGCTCCGCAGCAGTTGGGGCCGCTCATCGATCCCGAGTATCACAGCTGCGGAACGGTCCCTCCGCATGGCGCCCGGGTGTTGGGGCATCTGGAGCCGAATTTCTACATCGTGGGCATGAAGTCCTACGGGCGAGCCCCGACGTTCCTCATGTACACCGGTTACGAGCAGGTCCGCTCCGTCGTCGCAGCAATTGCAGGGGACCACGAAGCAGCGGATCGAGTCGAGCTCGTCCTGCCGGAGACCGGCGTGTGTTCGACTGACATCGGATCTTCGTGTGACGCGCCGACCGGCAAGCCTGGTTCTGTCGACTTGCCCGCGGCAGGCGCACCGGACGCAGGCGGATGCTGCGGACCTGCGGAGCCGCTAGTGATCGGGATCCCCACGGGGACAGAACACGGGCGATCCGGAGAGAGCAGGAACGACTGACTCGCGGGCCCGGCCTGCGCCGCCTCGGCTTTCGCCGCCTCGGCGGGCTGACTCGCGAGCTCGGCCCTTTGCCGCTTCGGCGGGGTGACTCGCGAGGTCGGCTTTCGCCGCCTCAGCGGTAGGTGGCGTTCTTCGGGTCCTGGTGGCCGTGGTCGTTGAACGAGATGAGGCTGGTTCCGCCTCGGCCGGTGATGATCTTCGTGATGCCGGTGTTGATGGTCACTCGGTTGAAGGCCATCCACTGATCGAAGCCGCCGCCGATCAGACGGGCCGCGGTCCACGCGATGGCGCCGGCGCTTGAGACGACGATCGTCGACTGTCCCGACTCCATGGCTGCGACCGCATCATCGAGGGCTCGATCGACGCGTGACGTGAACTGGTTGTAGGTCTCCGTGTAGTCCGCGTTGTGCTCACCCGAGGCCCACCGGGCGGCACCGCGTTCGAGTTCTCCTTGGAAGATCTTCGAATCGTGCTGAGCGCGGGGGTCGAGATCTTCGAGCACGCCGGTGAGCTCCCATGCGGCATATTCGTTCCAGCCATCGTCGACGTGGGCGTCCATTTCGCGGCCGAGTCCTGCGAGGAGGCCTTCGGCGGTCTGGCGCTGTCGCAGCATCTCACCGAGGATGATGCGATCGGGTTCGAGTCCTTGTGAGGCGAGGAAGCGACCGGTGATGCGGCTCTGCTCCTTGCCGAGGTCGGACAGTCGATCATAGTCATCGGTGCCGAACGAAGCCTGTCCGTGCCGGACCAGATAGAGCACACTCATCTATTCCTCTTTCTCCAGGTGTCGGCGGAAACGTGTCCGATCTCCACCTGCCTCTGAGCGATCGTTCAATTGTCATGAGTCTACGTGCCCGGACGGTTGGGTGCCTTCCATCCGCTTGAACTGCAGCGGCCCCACCTGCAGTGACGTCAGAGGCTCCGCGGCGCGTCATCAGAATGGTGGGGGATCGACTTCGAGGTCGTGTTCCCAGTTCACCGTCTTGGAGACGAAACGGTGGTCCCAGGGATCGTCGGCTCCAGCGTCCTTGGAGCCGGAAGCGTCCTCAGACTGCGTCTTGACCTCCGAGTCGCTGATGCTCGAGCCCGTGCTGGTACGAGCGCTGGGTTTGTCGAGCCCGTTCGGGTCGACGGTGATGTCGTCGATGGCGAGGCCCGCGAGACGCGCCCATTTGACTGCTTTTGCATACTTGGCGTTCCCAGTCAGCTGCTTCATTGCAGCTGGGTCTGTGCCGGCGGGGAGGCACGGCTGGAAGACAGAGTTCTCCCAATCGAGGCAGCGTTCAAGCCGCAGTCGCCTGATTTCTGCCTGCTGCTCCCGATACGCCTCCGAAAGACGTCGCTGTCGGGCTTCGCGTTCCTCTCGCTGACGCCTCTCCTCGTCGCGCCGGCGCTTCTCTTCGTCGCGCTGGCGGATCGTCGACTCACCGGGCATGAGTTCGAGCACCCTTGGCGCTGGCGGGACCATCGACCAGGGCAGTTTCCACCGTTTGAGACCCAGTCGTCCCAATGCATCGAATTCGAGCGCTTGGGCCACATTGATCGGCTGGCCGGGCGCCGACACAGTAGTCGTGATCCCGTGCTTGAACTCGTAGTCGAGCTCACCGGATTTGGGCATAGTGACCCGAAGGCGGCCGGCGGTCTTCAATGCATGGTGCTTTTTGCACAGAGGATGCAGGTTTCCGAACCGGGTGAGACCGCCCTTGAGCGGATTCAGGTGGAAGAACGGAACGACGTGGTCGATCTCCGACTTCTCGGCCCGACGCGAGCAGCCGGGAACGGTGCACACCGTCCACTGCTCGACAAGGGTCTTCCGAAGATCCCTGGGGACTTGGTAAGTCGTCGCTTTGGCGTCGAGGGGAGTGCCGGTGCCGGGGTCGGTGAGGATCCGTTGGATGCTCTTCGAGCGGCCGGCGATAGTGCGGGCCACCTCGGCGGGTACAGGCGAGCCATCGGCAAAGGTGCCGGGCAGGTCCGAATCTTCGGTGAGGGTGAGGAAGGGAACGGTCACCACGGTGGCGGCCTGATGCGACAGCCACCACGCATTGGTGGGCATACGCAGCTTGACGAAATACTCAACGGGTCCGTCAGCGTCCTCGCTGTCCGGGGCGAACGCCGAACCGACGGACCGGTCGTCAGAAGAGCAAGCGTCGGACGACTCCCCGGCGCCGCCGGCTGAACTTCCGTCGGACGTCTCCATTGCGTCGCCGGCTGAGCCCGAAGCAACATGCTTCGCAAAGTCGGCGACGGCGTCGTCGGAGTTCATATCCGGAATGAGCTCGCCGTCGGCGTCGAGCAGCGATGTGTCTTTGGCTGTTTGGATTCCCGTGATCGGATCGACCGACACGACCTTGACCTTGAGCTCCGGGACAGGCCGGATGAACAGATCGTACTCGAGCTGGGAGATGGAGCGGTCATCGCTGATCTCAACGCCCACGGGTAAGTTGAATGCCGACTTGTTCTTGCCATGCACGGCAAGAGCCATGCCTTGGATCCGGTTGTAGCAGGCGAAGATCTCCGCCGAGGGTCCGCTGACGGTCAGGCAAGCTGAGCCGTCCTTGTAGCCGTCGACATCGATGCGACGACGCTTGGTGGCGAGCTCGGTATTGTCGACGGGCGGAATGAGCAGGGCGATCATTTTGGCCAGATCACGGCGCAGAGTCTCGCAGGTGATATCGGCGCGCCGGGCCGCCAGGAAGATATCGAGTTTCGGAAGGAAGGCGAACGCGACGTCGGCACACTGGCGGGCAACCACGTCGACATGGGCTTGGGTGAACTCTCCGGCGCGGACCCGGTCGGCGAAGCGGGGAAGACCATAGAAGATCGTCATCGCGCCGGTCAGCTGACGGTAGGTGCGTGCAGTATTGGTCCCCAGCACCGTCGAGATCTCAACGAGGTCCTCCGCGTCGACATAGTCATAGACCCATTTCGAGAAGCAGATGCCTTCATCGAGCTCGGGGAATTCAGGCAGGACCTTCTTCTCGGACTCAGCCGCCTTTTCCACCTGCGCGCTGGCGAAGTCGGCATCATAAGGCACTACTGCTGCGGAGGAAAGCGCATCGGTCGACGACGGTGCGTCCGTGGGTGCGATCTCGAACGTATCCGCCGAGCCGAAGCCGGTGGTCTGTTCGGACTCTTCGGCTCGACGCTCGAAGGTTGCAGCAATCGTCTCGCAGCGGAAAGGCTCGGACCCCTCGGGCATGGGGAGTTCGAACTCGATGAACACCTGTTCGAGTACGACCGAAGAGACCGACTCGAGGAGCGAGAAATGCGCACGATCGGAAGCGACGGCATTCTCGGCGAAGCGAGACATGCTGGATTCGAAGCGGACGGCGAATCGCGGTGACGGCGAAGTCTGTGCTGCGCCCGGCTCTTCGGCCCGACCCGGGGTCGAACGGTTGGTGGTGCCCTTCATTGCGTTTTCACCTGCCTCGGACTTCGTTGTCGGGAGTGGTGCTGAATCGAAAAGCTGTTAATTCTATGATAAGCGTTCAAACGGACAGTCACAATAGAAAACAAAGAAAGGATTCGAATATTTCTCGGTGAGAGATCTAAGAGGTTCTGATTACCTCATCATCGTTGCATCCGGCACTGACATGAGAGTGTTGGATTTCATCCATGCAGGTCAGGCGCGGTTTCTGGATGAGTGCGGTTCCTGGGTGGGGATTGCGGGGAAGGTCTGCTGCGATTTCCGGGGAGAATACGCCTCCTCGGTACTGACCCGTCGCGGCTGCAGAATGAGTCGGCCATCGGGGCGTGCCTCCTCGGCGCTGACCCGTCGCAATTTCGAAATGGGTCGGCGCGTCAAGGACGCGCCGCCTCGGTGAGGCCGAAGGCCACAGCCCTCCCGCGTGGTCCAAAGGTCTGGAGAACGTGCCACCGAAACGGCGGGACAGCCTCGGTGAGGGCGGGATTTTCGGGTGTAACGGGTCACAGCATCGGTTATGATGATCGGGTTGCCGGATGCGACCCATGAGGTCGGTACTCGCCACATGCGAGCCGTATCCGCACTGCGCGCAACCGCGTAGCCCTTCACCTAGGGCCACGTCGCGGGCCGCGTCGACGTCACCGCACCATCCTTCACTGGTGACCAGTTCTTCGCTCAGACCATCGCCGGTGCTCACGGCTGACCGTGTCCGCGCCGACCGGTGGACAGACGATCACTGTCGGCTGCACCGATGATCCGATCATCGAGCAGAGTGCTCGCCCAGCCGAGTGCGCGCGAGCTCCTCACGCTCACGGACCGCCGCCGCATCAACCATGAGGATCAACCATGACGACCACCGCTCACAACTCAGCCGCCTCCGACCAGGGCTCGCAGGGCCCGATCACCGACGCCGAGATCTTCGAGGCACACGAAGGCGGCAAGCTCTCCGCCGAGCTCACCTCACCGCTCCAGACCCAGCGCGACCTCTCGATCGCGTACACCCCCGGCGTGGCCAAGGTCTGTACCGCGATCAAGGACGAACCGCAGCTGGCGCGCACGCACACGTGGACCGGCCGGCTCGTCGCGGTCATCTCTGACGGGTCGGCTGTGCTCGGCCTCGGTGACATCGGTCCGGCCGCCTCGCTGCCGGTGATGGAGGGCAAGTGCGCCCTGTTCAAGTCCTTCTCCGGGCTGAATGCGATTCCGATCGTACTCGACACCAATGACACGGACGAGATCGTCGAAACCATCGTCCGCATGGCCCCGACTTTCGGAGCGATCAACCTCGAGGACATCTCCGCCCCGCGCTGCTTCGAGATCGAGGACCGGGTCAAAGAAGCCCTCGACATTCCCGTCATGCACGATGACCAGCACGGCACCGCCGTCGTCGTCCTTGCCGCACTGACCAACGCACTGCGCGTGGTGAAGAAGTCCTTCGATTCCGTCCGCGTCGTCGTCTCCGGTGCCGGAGCTGCCGGTGTGGCCGTGGTGAAGATCCTTGCCGACGCAGGCGTGAAGGACATCGTCGTCCTCGATTCCAAGGGCGTCGTCGAGGCCGGCCGCTCCGATCTGACCGAGACCAAGCAGTTCCTCGCCGAGTCGACGAATCCGCGCGGAATCGCCGGTGGGATCGGCGAGGCCCTCGACGGTGCCGATGCCTTCATCGGCGTCTCCGGCGGCACCATCGACGAGGCGCACCTGGCCAACATGGCCGACAACGCGATCATCTTCGCTCTGTCGAACCCCAACCCCGAGGTGGCCCCCGACGTCGCCGCCAAGTACGCCACCGTGGTGGCTACCGGGCGCAGCGACTTCCCGAACCAGATCAACAACGTCCTCGCGTTCCCTGGAATCTTCCGCGGTGCGCTCGACGCCGATGCGTCCGAGATCACCGACGATATGAAGCTCGTCGCCGCCCGTGCGATCGCCGATCTCGTCGGCGATGACCTCGAGCCCGGCTACATCGTGCCCGGCGCGCTCGATTCCCGTGTTGCCCCGGCCGTCGCCGAGGCGGTCGAGAAGTCCGCGCTCGAGGCGATGGCCGAGCGCTGAGGTCATAGCGTCGCGCTGAGGTTCGCATGTGTCAGCTGGTATCCGCTGATGTCAGCTGAGGTTTGGGTGGGGCAGGGTCTGCGGGTCGGCTGCTGGATCAGAACGGCACTGAGGGGCGGGTGAAGAGAGATCTTCACCCGCCCCTCAGCTGTTGTTGCGGCCGGAGGTTCTGGCCCGCGCCGGCGCGCCGGAGCCGGTCAGCCGCCGGAGGGCTGCCGCCGACTCCTGACAGCCGCGTTGCCGCTCAGTCGTCGGTGACGGTGATGGTGACGTCGATGTTGCCGCGGGTGGCGTTGGAGTACGGGCACACCTTGTGGGCCTTGTCGGCCAGCGCCTGGGCCTCGGCCTTGTCGAGGTGCGGGAGAGTGACCTCGAGTTCGACGGCGAGCTGGAACCCGCCCTCATTGTCCTTGCCGATGCTGACGCGTGAGCCGACCGTGGAATCGTCGACGTTCGCCTTGGCCTGACCGGCCACGAGGCGCAGCGCTGAGTGATAGCAGGCCGCGTAGCCGACGGCGAAGAGCTGTTCGGGATTCGTGCCGTTGCCGCTGCCGCCCATCTCGGTCGGAGTCGCGAGATCGACATCGACCTTTCCGTCGCTCGTGCGTCCGTGGCCGTCGCGGCCTTCGCCTGTGGCCAGTGCTTCTGCTGTGTAGAGAGCCTTCATGATGTTTCCTTCCGTTGGTGGTGCATTGTCGGATCAGTGGTGATCAGTGGGATCGGCGGTGATCAGTGGGGTCGGTGGTGAAATGTGGGGTCAGCGGTGCAGTGCGGGGTCAGCGGTGCGGTGTGAGTTCAATGGTGCGGCAGGGGGTCGGGGGACTCGACGGGCGCCGGTTCCGCGCGCAGGTTCCTCGTCAGCGTGCGCAGGGTCTTCAGCAGCTCGGGCATCGACGCTGGGTCGAGATTCGTGCGCTCACCGATCCGGGCGGGAACGCATTCGGCGCGTGCTTTGGCCGCCGCGCCCTCGGCGGTGGCGCGGACGAGAACTCTGCGCGAATCCTCGGCGGAACGATGGCGGGTGACGAAGCCGAGCGATTCGAGTCGTGACAGCAGAGGGGAGAGCGTGCCCGAATCGAGCTGCAGGCGCTCGCCGAGGTGCTTGACCGTCACACCATCGTCGTCGGAACCCTCTTCCCACAGCACGAGCATCACCAGATACTGCGGATAAGTGATGCCGAGTTCGGCAAGCAGATCTTTGTACGACGCGGTCATCGCTCGTGACGCCGAATAGAGAGCGAAGCAGAGCTGCCGGTCGAGATCGAGCATGTTCATGGGAAAAATGATTGCACACAATTCAATTGTGCACAACCAATAATTCCGGGAGGCGGCGAGTTCCCAGGAGTCAGTCAGTTCGCGGGCGGCGTCGAAATCCCAGGAGGCGGCGAGTTTCTAGGAAGAGAAGTTCCCAGGTGGCGGCGAGTTCCTATGGGGAGGACCCCGCCGGTGGAGGAGTTCCCAAGTGGATTTCCGGGGGTGCGCATACGGCTGAGGGGCGGGTGAAGATCTCTCTTCACCCGCCCCTCGGCGGTGTGCGCTGAGCGGTGTCTGCCAGCTCAACTCTGCTGGACCAGCGCTGCCGGTTCAGCACTGCCGGCCGGCTCAGCGTTGCCGGCTCAGCCCTGGTTGCCGCCGCGGCGGTTGCGCCACTGCTCGGCGGCGGCGCGAACGGCCGACTGGGCCGCGGAGCGCGGATCCGTGTGTCCCTGCTGACCGTGCTGACCTTGGCCCGGCCCCGGCTGGCCCTGCCCGGGTTGGCCCTGTCCGCCCGCTCCCTGTCCGGAGCCGCCCTGGCCCTGTCCGCCGGCATACTGCCCGGACCGATCTGCCGGGGGAGTCGTCGGCTGCGGCGGGACGTTCGTACGGTCGGCGCCGCTGCCGGAGCTGCGCCTGGAGTCATCGCCCGCGTCGTCGCGGCCCTGCGGAGCGGGCAGATGCGAGCCTTCGTCCGCGGCATTGGCGGCGAACAGGGCGTTGCGGATCTCCTGGCCCATCTCGCCCAGGCCGCCCGGGTTCGACGGCATGAACAGCACGTTCGACCGGCCCTCCTGCGCGACGTTCTGCATCGTGTCGAAGTACTGGGTCATCATCAGCAGCTGCTCGGCAGTCTTGTGGATGCCCACCTCCTGCAGCAGTGCGTACTGTTCGGCGATGCCGTTGGCGATCGCCTTCCGCTGAGCGGCCACGCCTTCACCGTGCAGGCGCATCGCCTCCGATTCGGCCTGTGCCTGAGTCACGCGCTTGATCTTGTCGGCCTCGGCCAGCGACTGCGCGGCGACCTTGTCACGCTGCGCGGCGTTGATCGAGTTCATCGAATCCCGCACGCGCGGATCAGGGGTGATGTCCGTGACCAGAGTGCTCACGATCTTGAAGCCGTAGCGCTTCATCGACTCCGACAGTCGGCGCTCGACGTTTTCGGCGATGTCGTCCTTCGACTCGAACGCGGTGTCGAGCGTCAGTCCCGACAGCGCCGAACGGACGGTGTCGAAGACATAGGAGCGGATCTGCTCCTCCGAATTCGCCAGTCGGTAATAGGCATCGGCGACGTTGTCCTCTTCGACGACGTACTGGACCGCGACGGGAACGGTGACGAAGACATTGTCCTTCGTCTTCGACTCGATGTTGACCTCGAGCTGCTGGACGCGCAGCGAGATCGGCCTGCTCGTCGTCTCGATGAACGGCACCTTCGTGTTCAGTCCCGGCCGCGCGACCTTCTTGAACTTGCCGAATCTTTCGACGATGACGTTCTCCTGCGTCTTCACCGTGAAGAACACGCTCGTGCGCAGCTTCCCGAACAGCAGGACGGCGACGACGAGGATGATGATGACAACGGCGATGGTGACCGCCACTCCACTCATGACTCCTCCAATGGGTCGTGGTTGTCGGCCGTGCGACGACCGCTGACTCCTATCACTCTAGTAGTCATCGAGCGCCGCGTATATGACAAGGGCGCTGGCTCTCGTCTCGAGGAGGGAACTCATCACCGGTACATCTGATGTCAGACGTATACTGGAGGGTCAGCGTGGAACGACCAGCAGAAGGTGATCATGGCGGAGACGACAGAGACCGGACGGAAAGTGACGACGTCCGACAGGATCAAGGATCTCATCCTTTCCGACGGTCTGCGTCCCGGGGACCTGCTGCCGACCGAAGGCGAACTGTGCACCCGCCTCGGCGTCTCGCGGTCGAACGTCAGGGAAGCCATCCGCAAACTCTCGACCCTCGACATCGTCGACGTCCGCCACGGCCACGGCACGTACGTCGGCGATATGACGCTCGATGCACTCGTCGAAGCCCTCGTCTTCCGCGGCGTGCTCAGCCCCGGCGACGACCTCGACGCCCTCCGCGATGTCGTCGAGGTGCGCAAGGCCCTGGATCACGGAATGTCCGCGCAGATCGTCGACGCCCTGCGCGGAACCTCCAACCCGGAGCTGCACTCCCTCGTCGATGAGATGACCGCGCTCGCCGCCGCCGGAAAGACTTTCCCGCAGCAGGATCGCGCCTTCCACACGGGACTGCTTGCGAAACTCGGAAACTCGCTCGTCGGTCAACTCGTCGCAGCGTTCTGGGATGTGCACACGGCCGTCCTGCCCAAACTCAACGTCGCCGTGGCCGCCGACCTCGAGCAGACAGCGCAGGCCCACGGCCTCATGCTCGAAGCGGCGGAATCCGGCGATGCCGCGGCTTTCCGCGCCGCGATCACCGCCCACTATGAGCCGATCATGCGCGCCCTCGAGCAGAAGTGATTGACTGAACGACGAAGGAGACCACATGGAAGTCGTCATCGCCGACGAATACACGCTGGCGGAACTCGCTGCCGACGCGATCGAGCGGCTGCTGCGCACCGAAGCCGCCCCGGTCATCGGGCTGGCCACCGGATCGAGCCCGCTGCGCATCTACGATGAGCTGACCACCCGCCACAAGAACGAAGGGCTGTCCTTCGCCCACGCGCAGGCGTTCATGCTCGACGAATACGTCGGCATCGCCGACGACCATCCGCAGCGCTATCGCAACGTCATCGACACCGAGATCGCCACGCGCGTCGACTTCGCCGAGGGGGCCGTCCACGGTCCCGAGGGATCGGCCGATGACCTGGCGGCCGCTTCGGCGGACTATGAACACAAGATCGCCGAGGCGGGCGGGATCGACCTGCAGATCCTCGGGATCGGCAGCGACGGTCACATCGCGTTCAACGAACCTGGATCATCCCTGGCCTCAAGGACGCGAGTGAAGTCCCTGACGCACCAGACGCGGCTCGACAATGCGCGGTTCTTCGACGGCGACGTCGAACAGGTGCCGAAGCTGTGCCTGACCCAGGGGCTGGGCACGATCATGGAGGCCAAACACCTCGTGCTCGTCGCGACCGGCGGCAACAAGGCCGAGGCCGTGCATCAGATGGTCGAGGGACCGATCTCCGCGATGTGGCCGGCGACCGTGCTCCAGATGCACCCGCACGTCACGGTCATGCTCGACGATGCGGCGGCGTCGCGGCTGCAGCTCGGCGACTACTACCGTCACGCGTACGAGAACAAACCGGAATGGCAGAGCCTCTGAGCGAAATCAGCTCGGACGGGTAGGTGGCGGGCTCACGTACTCCGGCCGCGCAGCCGGAGCGCCTAGCCCGGGACGGTTGCCGGCGAACTCAGCCCTCGACCGCCTCGGTGAACCAAGAGGTGATCGTCGTCGGATGCGTGATCGCGGTGCCCACGACCACGGAGTCGGCGCCGGCCTCGACCGCGGCGGCGGCATGCAGCGGGGTGTGGATGCGGCCCTCGGCGACGAGCAGCGCGGGCAGTTCCGCACGTCGGAGGGCGCTGATGAGTCCGAGATCGGGACCCTCGGTCTTCGCCCGTTCGCCTGTGTAGCCGGCCAGGGTCGTGCCGATGATGTCGGCTCCGGCCTCGACCGCGGCCTTCGCATCGTCAAGGCTGCCGCAATCGGCCATGACCAGGGCGTTCGTCTGCTCATGGAGGCGTTCGACCGTCTCGGCCAGGCTCAGCCCGTCGGGTCGTTCACGCCGTGTCCCGTCGAGGGCGACGATGTGGGATCCGGCCAGAGCCACCGCATAGGCGTGCTGGAAGGTCGGAGTGATGACGACCCCGTCCTTGCCGTCCTTCCACAGGCCGATGATCGGGACCTCGACGGCCGAGCGGGTCGCCTGGATGTCGCCGAGCCCCTGCACCCGCACGGCCGCCGCTCCTCCGCTGACCGCCGAGGCCGCCACCTGCGCCATCGTTCTCGGATCGCGCATCGGCTCGCCGGGATAGGCCTGCGCGGAGACGATGAGCCGCCCCTGCAGCGCCTCGAGGATCTCGGTCTTCGACAGCATCAGTGAGTCTCCTTCTTCTGGCCGTTCTTCTTGCCGGTCGGCGCGTTCGTCGGTGTGTCGGTGTCACGGGAGGGAAGCGTCTCAGTGCTTCTCGCCGCGCTCGTCGTTCCACAGGCCGGCGGCGCCGATGAGCGCGGCATCCTGTCCCAATTCTGCCTTCACGAGCTGAGTTCCGGAGGCGGCGGGGATGAGGTCCGCGGCGAAGGCCTCCCGGAGGGGTCCCCACCAGATGCCGTCCATCTCGGCGAGTCCGCCGCCGATGACGACGACCTCGGGGGAGAGGACATTGACGATCCCGCCGAGTGCCGATCCGAGGGCACGTGCCCCGATGTCGAAGGCGCGGATTGCTAGAGCATCCCCCGCCGAGGCGGCCGCCGCCAATTCTCGGGTGTTGGCCGGGACGGATGCTGAGTTCGCCGAGGCGGCCGCCGCATCATGATCGGATCCTAAATTTGGCCCCGAGGAGGAGCTGGACGGATTCGCCGATTCCTGATTGCGGGAATGTTCGTGTGCCGCAGGCTCCGCCGGCCCGGGAACGCGCTCGGCAGAGCCAGAGGCCAGGCGCCGGTAGGTTTCGAGAACAGCCGGACCCGAAGCAATGGCCTCGACATGGCCGGTGCCGCTGCACGGGCAGCCCAGACCGGCCGCAGCTGCGACGGGCACATGACCGATATGACCGGCTGCGGAATTCCGGCCCGTGAGCAGATGCCCGTCGGCGATGAACCCGCCGCCGATTCCGGTGCCCGCCGCGACGAGCAGGCAGCTTCGAGCACCGCGGGAGGCTCCGGCGGCGGCCTCGCCGAGGGCATGGGCGTGCACATCGTTGACGACGCGCACGGGAAGGCCGGTGCGCGCGGAGAGTTCAGCGACCAGGTCCGTTCCGGCCCATCCGGGCAGGGACTCCGTCGCGGAGACGACGAGACCGCTCGACGGGTCGATGACCCCGGCCGCGCCGATGCCGATCCGCCACACGAAGTCGGAACCCGAGCCGTCCCCGCCCCCGACAAGACCGCCGAATCCGGCACTGCCACGACCGGCAGTCGCGGCACTGCCATGACCGCCGGTCTCGGCGCCACGCGCACCCGACGTCTCGGCGATGACGGCGGCGGCCACCTCGGCGATGGTGTCGAGAACGGCCCGGGCACCTGCGGTCGCAGGCGTCGGGACGCTGCGCACGTGCGCAAGTTCGCCGTCGATGACGGAGCCGGCACGGATCTTCGTGCCTCCGACATCGACGGCGACGGTGGCGGGCAGGGTCACAGCAGTCCTGCGGTGCTGACGATCTGGCGGACGCGCTCGGCCTCGTCGGCGTTGAGCGCCTCCATCGGCTCGGCCATCCGGTTCGAGTCGATGACGCCCATGAGCTGCAGGGCGGTCTTGAACCCGCCGAGCCCCGCCGCACCCGCGGAGACGCGACCCGGCGTGGCTGCCCCGGTGATGTCGAACAGGGCTGCCACACGGTCCTGTTCGGCTGCCGCAGCCTGCCAGTCGCCGGCCCTCGCCGCATCATAGATGCGCACGTATCCGGCGGGGTCGACATTGCCGAGGCCGGGGACGATGCCCGCCGCCCCGCCGAGCATCGCACCGTCGGTGACGACCTCGTGGCCGGTGAACACGGCGAAGTCGTCCAGGTGCTTCGTCGCCAGCAGCAGACGGCGGAACCCGACGTCATCACCGGAGGAATCCTTGACTCCGGCGATCACACCCTCCTCGGCGAGGCGGACGAGGACGTCGAGCGGCATCTTCATATGCGTGCGCACCGGCACGTCGTAGGCGAAGACGGGCACGCTGATATGGGCGGCGACGGCGCGCAGGTGGCGCTCCACCTCGGCGGCATCGGACAGGGCATAGAACGGCGTGGTCACGACGGCGGCGTCACCGCCGATGGCCAGCAGACGGTCGGCCTCGTCGAGAACCCGGGTGGTCGTCTGCTCGCTGATGCCCACGAGCACAGGCACCCGGCCGGCGGCGGCCTCGAGCGCGGTTTCGAGCACGAGGTCACGTTCGGCGTTCGTCAGGTACGGGACCTCACCGGAGGACCCGAGCACGAAGATTCCGTGCACTCCGCCGGCCACGAGGTGGTCGACGAGGGCGGCCAGCCCCGCCCGGTCGATCTCACCGTGCGCCGTGCGCGGGGTCAGCAGCGGGGGGATGATGCCGTGGAAGTCAGTCATGGTCGTGTCCTTACTTGTCGTTCTTGTCATTGCTCGCCGAGGCGGCCCCGGGCTCGGTCGGATCCGATCCGATCGTCGGGGCTGAGTCGGCGGAGACCGCGGGGGAGGCGGCCGCGGAGACCGCACGGGAGGAGGCCGCGGATGCGGCGACCGCCCGAGCGGGTTCGGTGGGGACTCGGCGAGTGTAGGCCGAGCGCTTGCCGAAGATCGTCAGCGGCAGCACATCGTGGTCGCTGCGGCCGCGCTGCATCGTCCCGGTGAGCAGGGAGATGAGGTAGCCGAAGACCATGGCGCCGATGAATGCGACGGTGGAGACGGCAAACGGCGAGAGCCCGGCCGTGTCCTGGACGATCCAGGCCAGTGCGGCACCGAGCAGGAGACCTGCCAGCACGCCCGAGGTGTTCGCCCGCTTGGTGAAGATCCCGAGGGCGAAGACGCCGGCCAACGGAACGCCGAAGAGCCCGGTGATCGACAGGAACAGGTCCCAAGTCTGGGCCTGATCGGTCGCCGAGAGGTAGAGCGCGACGCCGACGGACAGGGCGCCGACGATGACGATGACGGCGCGGGAGAAGCCGACCCCGGTGCGAGGCGCTCCGTCCTTCGACGGGAAGAAGCGGTCGCGGATGTCGACGGTCACGCAGGCCGAGATCGAGTTGAGGCTCGACGAGATCGTCGACTGCGCAGCGGCGAAGATCGCGGCGATGAGCAGACCCGAGATGCCGGCCGGCAGCGCGGTGACCGCGAAGTACGGCACGAGCGCCGAGGTGTTGAAGCCCTCCGGCAGCGACTCCGCGTGCCGGTAGAAGCTGAAGAGGACGGTGCCGATGCCGTAGAACAGCGGGATCGTCAGCAGGGCGAGGAAGCCGTTGACGATGAGCGAACGCGCCGTCGACTTCGGCGAGTCCGTGGTCTGGTAGCGCTGGACGACGTCCTGGCTGGCCGTGTACTGGTGCAGGTTGTTGAAGACCGAACCGAGGAAGACGATCGGGATGGCCGCTGCCGCTCCGCCGAACTTCCAGTTGTCGGCGGAGATGAACTTGTCATCGGCCGCAGCGTCGGCGGCGACCGTGCCGAGCCCGCCGTCGATGGCCATGATGCCGAAGATGAGGATGACCGCGGCACCGACGAGGAGGATGATGCCCTGGACGACATCGGACCAGATGACGCCCTCGATGCCGCCGAGGAAGGTGTAGACGACCGAGAGCACGCCGACGGCTCCGGCGACGACGGCCGGGTTGATGTCGGTGACCGAGCTGATGGCCAGCGTCGGCAGATAGATGACGATGGCGACGCGGCCGATGTGGAAGAGGACGAAGAGGACCGAGCCGAGCACGCGGATGCTCGGGCCGAAGCGCTCCTCGAGGTACTCGTACGCCGTGGTGACGTCGAGCTTGCGGAAGAACGGGATGTAGAAGATCACGAGCAGCGGGACGATCGCGAAGATCGCGATGTTGCCGGCCGCATAGGACCAATCGGCGAGGAACGCCTGCTCGGGCGTGGACATGTAGGTGATCGCCGACAGCGTCGTCGCGTAGATGGAGAAGCCCGCCGCCCAAGCCGGGATCCGCCCTTCGGCCTTGAAGAAGGCGTCCTTGCCTCTGCCTGCCCGGCGGGTGAACCAGACCGCGATGCCGAGAGTGGCCAAGAGGTAGATGATGATCACGGCCCAGTTGAGGCCGCCGAGTCCCGGAGCGTCCATGCTCCCTCCTCACGTGGATGATGTAGAGGGCCGGCGCGGGCGTGAGTGCGAGCGGAAGCCCCATCTGACATTTAGGACCGACACGTAAGACGTATGATGTCCTATGTTGTGAATGTACGGGAATGTGCGACACGGCACAACCCGGAGGGCAGAGGGCATGATATCCGCGCAGGTGAGGCGGGTGCAGCTGAGCTGGGTCAGATGAGGGCGGGTGCAGTTGAGCTCGGTCAGTCCTGCGGTGTGCGTACGGTGATCGTCAGCTCCGGCTTGGCAGTCGGGCGCTCATCAGTGGGAAATGAGTCGACGACCTGATCGACGAGCGGCTGAAGGAACAGTCTGCCCAGCTGGCGGACCATGACGGTGACGACCTGATCGACGCGATCCCTGTCCGTGGAGGCGACGCCGCCCGAGCGCATCGAGTCGACGCTCTGCAGCGAGAGCCGGGCCAGGCGAGTGATGAGAGTGCGATCGGCGGAGTCTTCGAGGAGTTCGCGACGCAGATAGCCGACGATGAGCGGATTGTTCTCGAGCATCCGGGCCACCGCGGCATCGCGAGCGGCCGTATCTGCGACGGAGTTCGCAGCGGCGGAATCGGCACCGGTGATCGCTGCGGCGAATTGGTCGACGACCCAGCCCTCGACGGCTTCTCGGAGACCGTCCTTCGAACCGAAATGATGCGAGATCAGACCGATGGCCACTCCGGCTTCGGAGGCGATGGCGCGCAGGGGTGTGCCGGCGAAGCCGGTCGTCGCGAACTGGTGGAGCCCCGCATTGCGGATGCGGGCCCGGCTGGTGAGGTCGGACCCCGAGGGGCCGCCGGCGTCGGCGCTGCTGGTTCCGTTGTCCACATTCATCGGCACGCTCATGTCCTCACCTCTGTCGTCCGCCGTCATTGTCTCAGGTCGGCGCATACTGCCGGCTTCGCGGGACGGATTCCCTCCGCGGCATTGAACGGTCTTTCAACATCCTATATGTTTGTTCAAAAGTGAGTAGTCGACTCGACCGGAGGCCCCAAGAATGACTGCCCCTCAACCGCTCGCCGGAATCACGGTGATCTCGCTTGCCGTCAATCTTCCCGGACCATTGGCGGCCGCACGCCTGCACTCGATCGGCGCCCGGGTGATCAAGGTCGAGCCGCCCGTCGGCGATCCCCTCAACCTGCTGTACCCCGACTACTACCAGGAGCTCACCGCCGGGCAGGAGATCCGCACCATCGACCTCAAGGACGGAGCGGGAGCGGAACAGCTCAAAGCACTTCTGGCCGAGGCCGATCTGCTGCTCACCTCGATGCGCCCGCGCGCGGCAGCGGCGCTCGGCCTGCCGGAACTCGTCGACGAGTACGGACTGGTCCACGTCGAGATCGTCGGATTCGCCGGCGACCGTGCCGACGTCCCCGGTCACGACCTCACCTACCAGGCCGCTCACTCCACCCTCCTGCCCGGAACCATGCCCACGGTGCCCGTCGCCGATGTCCTCGGCGGGGAGCACGCCGCACTCCAGGCCCTGGCGGGGCTGCGTGCACTCGAGGCCCGACGCGATGCCGGTCAGGACGCCGGTCAGCGCACCGGCGGAGTCGTCCGGCGGGTCGTCCTCGATGAGGCGGCCGAATGGGCGGCAGGGCCGGCGCGGCACGGAATGAGCACACCGGGAGGCCACCTCGGCGGGGGTCTGCCGGTCTACCGCACCTATCCCACGGCCGACGGGCACGTTGCCGTGGCGTGTCTCGAACCGCACTTCGCGAAGGCGCTGGGGTCTCTCCTCGGGTCGGAGCACGAAGAGCTCGAGCGGGTCTTCGCAGCCGAGCCGACGGCGCACTGGGTCGCCTTCGCCGCGGAACACGAACTGCCGATCGAGCCGGTCGCCCTCGTGTGATCGCCCCTCGCCGAGGTGACCCGGACGCACAATCCCCACCCGCGCATCCCCACCGCACACGAAAGTCCTACTCAAGGACCCCGCACCCCCGTTCAACCCGCTGACACCAGCTCAACCATCAATGTCAGGAGACGAAAAATGATTCTCGACGGATACCGCGGCACCTGGGAAACCCAGGAGACCGACGACCTGCGTGATCTGGCACGCGGATTCTTCGCCAAGGAGATCGTGCCGCACGAAGCCCGCTTCGCCGAACAGAAACAGGTCGATCGCGAAACGTGGACCCGGGCCGGCGACGCCGGTCTGCTGTGCATCTCGATCCCCGAAGAGTACGGCGGCGGTGGCGGCACCTTCGCCCACGAGGCGGTGCTCCTGCAGGAACAGGGGTTCGTCGGCGACACCGCCTGGGGCAACAGCGTCCATTCGACGATCAACGCCCACTACATCAATGCCTTCGGCACCGAAGAGCAGAAGCGCAGGTGGCTGCCCCGCATGGCCACCGGCGAGCTCGTCTCGGCGATCGCGATGACCGAACCGGGCACCGGCTCGGACCTGCAGAACATCACGACCCGGGCGGTGCGCGACGGCGACGAATACGTCATCAACGGCGCCAAGACCTTCATCACCAACGGGTCCCACGCCGACCTCGTCATCATCGTGGCCCGCACGAGCGACGAGCCCGGTGCGAAGGGTGTTTCGCTCATCGTGGCCGAGGTGAATGATCTGCCGGGGTTGTCCCGCGGACGTGTGCTGGAGAAGGTCGGACTGCACGGACAGGATACGCGGGAGCTGTTCTTCGAGGACATGCGCGTCCCGGCCGGGAACGTCCTCGGCGGAGTCGAGGGCCGCGGGTTCATCCAACTCATGCAGCAGCTGCCTCAGGAACGGTTGGCGATCGCCGTCGGCGGTGCCGCGACCGCGGAATTCGCCGTCCGGGAGACCGTCGCCTATGCGAAGGAGCGGGAGGCCTTCGGCAGGCCCATCCTCGGTTTCCAGAACACGAAGTTCGTCCTCGCCGAATGTGCCACCGAGGCATTGTCCGTCCGCACCTTCATCGACCACCTCACCAGCGAACACATCAGGGGAACGCTGACAACAGAGCAGGCGTCGGCCGGGAAGTACTGGGCCACGGATGCTCAGAACCGGGTCGTCGACCGCTGCCTGCAGGTATTCGGCGGCTACGGATACATGGTCGAATACCCGATTGCTCGCCTCTACGCCGATTCCCGGGTGCAGAAGATCTACGGCGGCACGAACGAAATCATGAAGGAGCTCATCGCTCGGGGTCTGTGAGCCGGGCCCCACCTGTATGCCCCCTCAAGACCGGGTGCGCGCGGGTATGGGAAGATTGACAGCGTGTCGAAAGTACTTGAGATCCTGACCCCGGAGGGCCTTCCGCCGCTGGCCGAGAAGCCCGGTGTCTCCTTCATCATGCCGGTCCTCAACGAGGCCGAGCACATCGAGCAGGCGATCACCACGATCCTCGCGCAGGAGTATGACGGCGACAAAGAGATCGTGCTGGCTCTCGGTCCCTCGACCGACGATACGAATGCCATCATCGCATCGATGGCCGCCCGCGACTCACGGATCCAGACGGTCGACAATCCGCAGGCCGCGACCCCGATCGGGCTCAACCTCGCCATCGCCGCGACCCGGCACCCGGTGATCATCCGCGTCGACGCGCATTCCGGACTTAGGCCCGACTACACCAAGCAGGCCATCGACACTCTGCGCGAGACGAAGGCCGCGAACTGCGGGGGACTCATGCTCGCCCGCGGCAGGACCTCCTTCCAGAAAGCCGTGGCACGGGCCTATATGTCCCCGGTCGGCCTCGGCGGCCCCGCGTACCACTCCGGCGACGAGGCGCAGGAAGCCGAATCGGCCTACCTCGGCGTCTATCGTCGGGAAGTGTTCGACCACCTCGGCGGGTTCGACGAAGGCATCAAACGCGGTCAGGACTGGGAGCTCAACCTGCGCATCCGCACCGCCGGCGGCCGCATCTGGTTCAACCCCGACATGGAAGTCACCTATTGGCCGCGCGGCACCTGGTCGAAGATCGCGCAGCAGTTCTGGGCCACCGGAATCTGGCGGGCCGAACTCATCCGCCGCTACGGATCGCAGAACTCGCTGCGCTACTTCGCCCCGCCGCTGCTCGTGCTCGGCATCAGCGCGGCCGTCGTCGAGACCCTGCTCCAACTGACGGGCACGACGAAGCGGTGGCCGAAGTTCCTCCGCCGGTTCACCTCGCTCATCCACGTGCCGAGCTTCGGCTACATCGCCGGAATCCTGGCCACCGCCTCGGCGGCGAAGGACTGCGGACGACGCGAGCGATTCTGGTTCGGCATCGTCCTTCCGACCATGCACCTGTGCTGGGGCGCCGGGTTCCTCCGGGGGCTCGTCACCGGGGCCGGAACGACGAAGGACAGCAGCCGATGAGCAAGAAGAAGCCGAGCCGGGCACACCGGGACCGCTACGGCCGCGGCACCACTGATCCGCTGCCGAGCGTCGATCCCGAATCCCGCGAACGCATTCCCGTGCCCGATCGTCCCGAGCCGAAGAAATTCAACGCCCCTCTGTGGGCCGGAATCATCGTCGTCGTCCTCGTCGCGGGTGTGTTCGCGATGAACCTCTTCGGCTCCGACGACCAGCTGACCGTCGATTCGCTCAACCCGCCGGCCGTGGGCGCCCTCGACGGCGGATCCTCGGTGTATCCGGCGAACTCGAAGCGCGCCTTCACCGAGAATGTGAAGTTCGGCTACCTGCCCGCACCCACGCTCACCGCGCTGGGCGACGGTACGATCGTGGCCGCGAACCCGGAGACCGCCGCCGAGGACATGGGCCTGAAGAAGAGCCTTGACGAGCTCGACTCGGACGAATTCCTCGACCAGACCATCAAACCGGCCCGCAAGGACACGAGCCCGGGCGAGCCCATCACCTGGGATCAGATCGTCGACGAGTTCGGCGGGGACACCGTGTTCATGCCCGCCATCGACTCCGCCGAGGTGGCCACCCCCGCATTGAAGACCATCACCGAGGCGGGGCTCGAGGATTCGACGCTCGTGCGCACCGATGACCCCGAGGTGGCCCGTGCCGCCGCCGATGCCGGCGTCGGCGCCATGTTCACCGGGGACGTGACGGCGACACGGAACGAGTCGCTTTCCGGTAGCGGATACACGGCCCTGGCTGTCGAGGCCGATGTCGCCGAGAAATGGACCGGAGTGGACCTGGCCGTCTGGGCCACCGACGTCAAGGACGAGAAGCAGCTCGAGAAGCTCGCAGACGCCGGAGTCACCGGCGCGCTGAGTGAGAACCCGTACACGGTTCTGCCGTCCGAAGTGAAGAAGAACTGACCGTGGCCTCGAAATAGCTGTGTCCCCGAACTGACCGTGACGCTGGGGCGGACGGCCGCCTCGGCGAGAAGATGTTGACTATGCCCACGACTACGAAGGAGACGCAATGACCCAGCCCATCGGCAACCCATCGCATATCGGCAATCTGGATGCCAGCCAGCTCGGCCCGCAGCCGACCTACCTGCCGGACGACCACCCGGACGTCGACGCTCGCAAGCGCATCGACGCAGGTGAAGAGCCCATCGACGTGGCAGCCGCACTGCCGGCTTCCTCGTTGGCTTGGGCGGAACTCGCCGAGGAAGCGCACCAGGAGGGCCGCCTCGTCGACGCCTATGCCTACGCCCGCGTCGGCTACCACCGCGGACTCGACGCCCTGCGTGCCGCCGGATGGCGCGGTGCCGGCCCGATCCCGTACTCGCACGAAGTCAACCGCGGATTCCTCCGCGCGCTCTACGCTCTCGGCCGTGCCGCCGGAGCGATCGGCGAAGGCGAAGAGGCCGCGCGCATCGAGGAGTTCCTGCACTCCTCCGACCCGACAGCCGTGGACGCCATCGGCCGCGGGGAGTAAGGGAGCAGGCCCGCCGCATCGTCGGCGAATACATCGGCCTCCGTGGTGCGTGAGCAAACGCACCGCGGAGGCCGATTGTGCTTGTCGGCAGGGCGGCGTAGAACTATATGAATGGGTAATGTTTCCGAGACAGTCATGACGGCAGAGCAGCGCAAGATCCTGGCGGTGATGCTCGTCCCGATGTTCATGTCGCTGCTGAGCGTCTCGATCGTCAATGTCATCCTCCCCGACATGCAGCGCTCGATCGGCGCCTCGAACTCGGCGATCCAGTGGGTTCTGTCGGGCTATACGCTCGCCTTCGGCGTGCTCCTCGTCGCCGCCGGCCGAGCCGGCGACCTCTTCGGGCGTGGTCGGCTCTTCGTCATCGGCGTCAGTGTCTTCGCCCTCGGCTCCCTCATCTCGGGACTGTCCCCGGACCCGCTCGTGCTCAACATCGCCCGTGTCGTCATGGGCCTCGGCTCCGGCCTGCTCAGCCCCCAGGGCGTGGGGATGCTCCAGCAGTACTTCCACGGCAAGGTGCGCGGTCGCGCCTTCGGAATGTTCGGCACGATCGTCGGGGTCTCCGTGGGCATCGGCCCCGTCCTCGGCGGTGGACTCATCGCTGTCCTCGGCGACGAATGGGGATGGCGATCGGCGTTCCTCATCAACGTGCCGATCGCCCTGACCGCGATCATCCTCGGCCGGTTCTGGCTGCCCAAGAGCGCCTGGATCGGCACCGGCACCGAGTCCGCCTCGCAGGGCCGACGTCGGGCCGACTTCGACCCGATCGGACTCGTGCTGCTCGGCGTGGGCACGCTGCTGGTCATGCTGCCCTTCCTCGAACGCGGCGCAGGGGCGTGGATCTACGCCCTCGTCCCGGTCGGCGTCGCCGTCGTCTGGCTGTGGGTGCGGTGGGAGAACCGGTACTCCCGCCGAGGCGGATCACCGATGGTCGACATGCAGCTGTTCCGGACGCGCAGCTTCGCCTACGGGGCGTCGCTGACGTCCATGTATTTCGTCGGCATGCCCGGCATCTGGGTCATCGTGGCGCTCTACCTGCAGAACGGTCTCGGGTTCCCCGCCCTCCACGCCGGCCTCATCGGTCTGCCCTCGGCGCTGCTCTCGGCCATCGCCGCACAGGCAGCCGGCCGTGTCGTGCTCACCTTCGGACGGAAGATGGTCGTCCTCGGGGTGGCGATCGGTCTGACCGGGGTCGTCGCCTCGGCGCTGCTGGTGCTGGCACATGAGGCCTGGGGAATCAGCATCTGGTGGCTGCTGCTGACGCTCGGGATCACCGGCCTCGGACAGGGAATGGCGATCAGCCCGAACCAGACGCTCACTCTGGCCGAGGTGCCCGTCGAGTACGCGGGCAGCTCCGGCGGCGTGATGCAGACCGGGCAGCGGGTGGGCACGGCCATCGGCATCGCGATCGTCACCGCCGTGTTCTTCGTCGTCCAGCCTCTGGCCGGCTACGGCGCTGCCGTCGTTGCGGGTTTCGGGTTCATCGCGCTCGTCATCGTCTTCGCCGGAATCATCGGACTGGTCGATCTCGCCCGCGGTCGGGCCAAGGCCCGGCAGGAGGGGCAGCCGGTCAGCAGCTGAGGCCCGGTCCGACGGCATCGTCGATTTCTGGGTCGAGGTGCTCAATCAGAACGACGAGGTCGTCCCGATTGCGACTTAAGTGGGGCCAGTTTGCTCGTCTACCCGTAAGTAGCGGGCAATCTCGCCCCACTTAAGTTTCGTCAGCGGGGGAGAAGGGCTTGCTTGCGCAGGGGAGAGCGTCGCCCGCCCGCTTCGGTCACGTCTGGGGCGGAGGGGGGCTCGGGCGCGTCTGGGCGGAGGCGACTCGGTCGGGTCAGGCTTGAGGATCGGGGGCGGTCGCCTCGGCGCGTTCGATGTACTGGGCTGCGAATACGGCGTCGAGGAGGCCGGGGAAGCGAGCGTCGAGGTCATCCTTGCGCAGGGTATTCATGATCTTCGTGCCCTCGTACTCCTGGCGGATGACGCCGGCTTCGCGCAGGGTGCGGAAGTGGTACGTCGCCGTCGACTTCGACACCGGCAGCTCGAAGGTCGCACACGCATGATCGTCGAATGCGTCGTTGAGCTTGCAGGCAACGGTCCGACGGACCGGGTCGGCCAGCGCGGCCAGAACCGCGTCGAGTCTCATCTCGCCCCTGCTGGGGTGGTCGAGTGTGCGCATCAGGACCCTCCCTTCTCGCCATCGTGTCGGTCAGCGTCGGTGGATGTCGTCTGAACAGCCACCGATCACATGTAGCGCCGTATCTCCCCATTGTACGAAACATTTGGTAGTACGAAATTCATCGTAGTATGGTCCTTCATTGAAGTACGAAGAACGTCGTACATCCAATTGCACATTCTCCACGAGATCGCGAGGTGCCATGTCTCATCTGCTGTTCGAACCGCTCACTCTGCGCGGCCTGACCTTCCGCAACCGCATCTGGGTTCCGCCCATGTGCCAGTACTCCGTCGAGGCTCTCGACGGCGTCCCTGTCCCTTGGCACACCGTCCACTACGGCGCCATGGCCAGGGGAGGTGCGGGAGCTGTCATCGTCGAAGCCACCGGCGTCACTCCCGAGGGGCGGATCTCGGCGAAGGACCTGGGGCTGTGGAATGACGCGCAGCGCGACGCCTTCGCCCCCATCGTCGACTTCCTTCACTCGCAGGGAGCGGCCGCCGGCATCCAGCTCGGCCACGCGGGCCGCAAGGCCTCGACATATCCCGAGTGGGGGACCGACGGCGACGGCAGCGTCCCGGTCGAGCAGGGCGGTTGGCAGACCGTGGCTCCGTCCGCGTTGGCCTTCGAGGGCCTCGCCGAACCCCGGGCCCTGACTGAGACGGAGATCGCCGAGGTGGTCGCGGCCTTCCGGTCCTCGGCGCGCCGGGCGATCGAGGCCGGGTTCGACTTCGTCGAGATCCATGCCGCCCACGGCTATCTCATCGACGAGTTCCTGTCCCCGCTGAGCAACACTCGTACCGATTCCTACGGGGGATCGCCGGAGAACCGTGCCCGGCTGCTGCTCGAGGTCGTCGATGCCACCCGCGCCGAGGTGGGCGACGACGTTCCCGTGTTCGTGCGCCTGTCCGCGACGGACTGGACCGACGGTGGGCTCACACTCGACGACACCGTCCACGTCGCCGGATGGCTCAAGGAACACGGCGTCGACCTCATCGACGTCTCCTCCGGCGGCAATGTGATGGCGTCGATTCCCGTCGGTCCCGGCTACCAGACGACCCTGGCCGCCGGCGTGCGCCAGGGATCGGGGCTGCCGACCGCGGCCGTCGGCCTCATCAGCGAACCGTTCCAGGGCGAGCACATACTGGCCACCGGCCAGGCCGATGCGATCCTCGCGGGCCGTGAGCATCTGCGCGACCCGAACTTCGCGCTGCGCGCCGCCGACGCCCTGCGCTTCGATATCGACTACCGCCCGGCCCAATATCAGCGGGCCTACGCGTGAGCTGATGCTGAGGCGCTGGCGGAGTGACGGGCTCGGGCGCTGACGGCCCAGTCGAAGTCGAAGAGCACATGATCAAATGTGTGCTCTTCGACTTCAACTGGGCCGTTTGGCGTCTGCGCGGACAGCGCCTCGATGAGGGGAGGCGTGTCGAGATGCGGCTGATCTTAAAACGGTCGGTCGCAGCTAAGCCAGACCGCCGAGCCACAGCCCGATCGCCGCGGCCGTTGTGGCGAAGACGAGGGTGCCGAGTCCGTTGACCAGACCGGCGACCCAGCGACGTTGCTGGAGAAGTCGGACGGTTTCGAAGCTCGCCGTCGAAAACGTCGTGTACCCGCCGAGGAATCCCGTGCCGAGCACCAGATGCCAGGCTTCCGGCAGCAGGTTCGCTCCGGCCAGCCCGGTGAGCAGACCGAGAGCGAGCGACCCCGAGACGTTGATGATGATCGTCCCCCACGGCAGGGCGGTGCTCATGCGGGACTTGATGAGTCCGTCGAGCAGCATCCGTGACGAGGCACCGAGCCCGCCGGCGGCGGCAAGGGCGATGAAGACCAGCGGGGTCATCGGGCGCCTCCCGGGTGACGGTCAGTTGAGACATCGCGACCGGCATCCGCGGCGTCCTCGTCCCAGGAGTCGGCATCGATCGGGAGATCGTCGGCCCCCTCGTCGACCTCACCGCCGCCTCGACGCAGCGCCGTCGCCGTGGCGATGCCGACGAACGTGGCGAGACCGCCGATGAGCACCGTGCCCACCCCGTAGGCCAGACCGACACCGGGATTGTCCGCACCGCCCGGACCCGCGCCGAGGAGGCCCGCCGTATCCGCGGCCAGTGCACTGTACGTGGTGAAACCGCCCATGAAACCGGTGCCCACGAGGATTCGCGTTCTCCGGCGCCACCCCTCATCGGGACCGCTGCGCGCCAGGGAATCCAAGAGAAGACCGAGTGCGAACGCGCCGAGGATGTTGACCGTGAGGATCGCCCACGGCACATCGCCGAGGGACGGCAGGCTCAGACTGACCGCCTCGCGTGCCGCGGTTCCGAGCGTGCCGCCGAGGAACGCGAGCCCCAGATAGGACAGCCGCAGATGGACCGGCCGGGTCACTGCCCGGCCTCGCCGGTCAGAGGTTCAGCAGCGGGGGAGGCGCCTGGTGTCGGCGACGTCGCAGCGGCTTCGGGGCCGTCCATGCCCTCGGCGCCTGCCGCCAGCGGAACGACGACGAGCGGGCGATGCTGGTGCCTCGACAGCTGGATCGCGACCGAACCGTTGAAGAACTCGTGCAACGATCCGCGGACACCTGCGCGACGGACGCCGAGGACGATCATGCGGGCATCGAGCGCCTCGGCGAGCCGGTCGAGTTCCTGCGCCGGCGACCCCGCCAGCGCACGGGTCGACCAGGCCACATGCGTCCCTGCCAGGGCGGCAGCGATGCGGCGCTCGAGTTCGGGGTCGAACTCGGTGGCCGCCTCGTCGGTGGTGTCGGGATCGATGGGCATCGAGAGCACGGAGCCGTCGGGGCGGGTCTCAACGGTGTAGCGGGAGTCGTCGACATGGGCACAGATCAGCTCGGCGTCGAAGTGGGCGGCGTAGTCCGCGGCGGCGGCGATCACCTCGGCGGGCTGATCGGGGACGATGCCGAGGATGATGCGGGCGCGCGGCGGACCGTCATGTTTCGGATCGCGATGTCTCGGTTCGGGGCCGGTGGTCATGGTCTCTCCTACCTTTCGGGCATGCTGAAGCCGGTCGAGGTAGGGACTGTTGTCGACTGCGGAGTCTCGAGCGTCTGCACGAGTCCCGCGCCGAGGTTGGGTACGGCGAGCCCCACCGCCGTGTCGCGCATGCGCGACACCAATATTGTGCCATAAGCGGCCGACAAAGGCCGCGGTGAAGTGTCGGCGCAGTTCGCGAACCGGCTCAAGCGCCCTGAATCGCACGGCGGCATGGAACGATAGGGTTCTGACGGTTCTATGCCAACGGCGCGCAAGAAGATTGGAAGACTATATGGACGACGTACCACACACCGAAGGCGACGCGATGGCGAAGCCGCTGCAGATCACCGAACTGCTCTCATTCCGAGTGCGTCGTCTGGCCAACCTGTTGTCTGCCAGTGCCGGGCCGCGATTTCGGCGAGAATTCGATGTCAGTCTTCCCGAGTGGCGAACATTGGCCCTGCTCGGCCAAACACAGCCGATGACAGTGAACAAACTGGCTCGTCTGGCTGCACTCGACAAAGCACAGATGAGTCGAGTCATCTCGGGGCTTGTGGATCGGGACTTAGTCTCCAAATCATTGGGCCCCCGCCGGTCGAGTCAGCTCACCCTCACCGATAGTGGGCAGTCGCTCTTCGAGCAGATCATCGAGGCGGCAAACGAACGTGACCAAACGGTCTTGGCGGCTTTGGACCCCGAAGAGCGGGAGGTCCTCGACCGGGCGCTGAACAAGCTCGCGGACGTCGCAATCGTCCTTGAACACCACGAGCACGATACTCCCGGATGAGGTGATCGCAGCCCGTGGAATATGCCCTGCAATGAATGTTGACTTTAGTGTTGACAAGTACAACACTCAAGACGAGACTTGAACCACTTAACTGGAATCAAGGCATTGGGGGCTTGACCGTGGCAATCAATTCCGCGACAGAGGTGTCGCCGGCCGAGAAAAAACGCATATATCGAAAGGTGGCGCTGCGGCTGATGCCGCTCCTGGTCATCTGCTACTTCATCAGCTTTATCGACAGGACGAATATCGGCATCGCCCAGATCGGACTGGAGCGCGATCTGGGATTCAGCGAGGCAGTCTACGCATTGGGTGTGAGCTGCTTCTTCATTGGTTTCATTATCTTCGAGATCCCCTCGAACGCGCTCATGTCCCGCATCGGCGCGCGCAAGACCATTGTGCGAATCATGATGTTGTGGGGCTTGGTCACCATTGCCACGATGTTCATCACCGGGCCAGTGACCTTCTATATTGCTCGGTTCTTCCTCGGCGTTGCCGAGGCGGGATTCTTTCCTGGCTGCTTGCTCTTCCTCTCGTACTGGTTCCCTTCGAGCCGACGGACCGGTGTGACCGCGATCTTCTTTATGGCCATTCCGATCTCGGGTGCCGTAGGCTCCGCGATGTCCGGGTGGATTATGAGCGCTTTCGGCGGAGTGGCGGGTCTTGCTGACTGGCAGTGGCTGTTCATTATCGAGGGCATTCCGCCACTCATCCTCGCGGGGATCGCCTGGCTGTCGCTCTGTGACCGGCCGTCGCAGGCCGTGTGGCTGAGCGACGTGGAAAAGGCTGTCATTGAGCGAGACCTTGCGGATGACTCTGCGACGAAAGGAGCCAGGTCCGAATCGCACGGCGGTCTGCGAGTTGCGCTGCGCGACCCCAGGGTGTGGATTCTCGGACTCGGCGCCTGTGCGGCGTACACTTTCGCCAATGCGGTCTCCTTTTGGACGCCGCGAATCATCCACCGGTCCGGCATCGACGATCCGCTGTCACTGGGCTTGCTCTCTGCAATCCCGCCGATCGGTGGAATCATCGTCATGTTGCTCGTCGGGGGTCACTCGGACAGAACGCGCGAGCGTCGTTGGCATACGGCGGTGCCGTGGCTGACCGGCGTCGCGACCATGTTCATCCTTGCGTTCACCCTTGATACACCGCCGCTCGTGGTAGTGCTGCTCACCGTGATGGCGTGCGCTCACTACTCGGGGCTCACGGTCTTTTACTCGATCCCGTCGATCTATCTGTCGCCGCGGACCGCCGCTACCGGCATTGCCTTCGTTACTGCTGCGGGATCGGTCATGGCTGCCGTGGCCCCGGCAATGCTGGCCGCGATCCAGGTGATCACCGGCGATATATCTGTTGGTCTCATGGCCAGTGGTCTCATTATTCTGTGCGGAGTATTCGTTGTTCTCATCGGTATCCCGGCCAGGTCGCTGCGTGAAGCGGATACGAGGCTGTGCACCGAGCTGAATGCTGATGGGGAATCGCCAGTCGATCAAGGTGGCCGCGGCGATGGGGTCGCGTCGGGGCGCGTGGTGTCAGGCGATGAGGAACGGTGAGGCGAAATAGATGACGACTGTTGATTAAATCAACAGTCGTGCGATAGCCTAAAGGGACGACAAAGGAGCAGTACCAGAATGAACGACAGAGTGAGCATCAACGAATGTTTCGCCCGAGACGGCCTGCAACATGAAAGCGCATTCGTACCGACTGCAAAGAAGCTCGCAGTGCTCGCATCCTTCACTGGCGCCGGATTCCGACGCATTGAAGCCACCAGCTACAGCCATCCGAAGCAGGTGCCCGCTTTCACCGACGCCAGTGAACTGCTCAGTGCACTACCGAGGCGTGAAGGAATCTCGTTCAAAGCGACGTGCCCTAATCAGAAGGCCGTTCAACGTGCGCTGGCAGACGCTGAGGCCGGCTACGGTGCTGATGAGATCAGCTTGCTCACCTCAGCCAGCAACTCGCACTCGCAGGTCAACCTGCGTGCAAGTCGATTAGAACAGTGGCAGAAGGTCGAAGAGATGGCCGCCATTGCCGCGGGAAATTTCACCCTGGTGGGAGTCGTCTCGGTCGCCTTCGGCTGCCCGTTCGAAGGAGCCATCGACCCGCAGATTGTTATCGATGATGTGGCACGGTTCCGCGATCTCGGCGCCGGATACGTGACCATCGGGGACACCACCGGCCTGGCGGACCCAGCGGCCGCGAAGCGACTCTTCGCGGAACTGGTGCCGGCCTTTCCCGAGCTCACCATCGTCGCTCACTTCCACGACACACGCGGCCTCGGCATCGCTAACATCATGGCCGCCTATGAGGCCGGCTGCCGCAGCTTCGACTCAGCCATGGGAGGAGTCGGCGGACACCCGAACATGATCCACTACGGGTCCGGATCGACCGGCAACGTCGCCACCGAAGACACGGTCAATCTCTTCGATTCGCTCGGGGTGGACACTGGCCTCGACCTTGACGCGGTGATGGAGGCCTCTGCCGAATGCGAAAGCATCCTCGGCCGTACGCTCCTGAGCAAGACAGCCAGAGCAGGACTGGCGAACACGATATTGAGAGAGGCAGACGTCGCATGACCAGTGACACGCTCATCATCACGGACTCCGAAGGAGTCAGGACCATCACGCTGAATCGTCCGGACAAACGCAACGCGCTCAACACGGAACTGACCACGGCGATTCGCGATGCCCTCGTCGAGTGCGACCGCGCGCCGGAGGTGCGTGCAGTCGTGATCACCGGCGCTGGTCGCGGATTCTGCGCCGGTGCTGACCTCAAGGAGTTTTCTGACCTCACACCCGACCACGCTGACCGCGTAATTGAGCGGGCAGCTCTGACCTCTGAACTGCAATCGCTTCCGACTCAGCTCTCTGTGCCTGTAGTCGCCGCGGTGAAAGGCCACGCGGTCGGCGGCGGCGCCGGACTGGCCCTGGCCTGCGACATGATCGTCGTCGCCGAAGACGTGTCGTTCGGTTATCCCGAGATCAAGCACGACATCGTGCCTGCGCTCGTGATGACCGGTCTGCAGCGCCACCTCGGCCGCAAACTCGGCTTCGAACTGATCTCGACCGGTCGCACGCTCGGGGCGGTGGAGATGACCGAGTTCGGACTGGCCAACGAGGCCGTCGAAGCAGGCAGGGAAGTTGACCGGGCCCAGGAGATCGCAGCCGGCTGGGCCGGTCGATCCCCCCGCGCAATGAGCGCCATCAAATCCCTGTACTACCGCGTGGCAGATCTCCCGACGGCGGCTGCGATGGACGCCGGTCAGGACCTCAACGCACTTATGCGCTCATTCAGGAGCTGATATGACCAAACCGCTTGATGGAATCCGCATCCTCGACTTCTCCCGCGTACTCGCAGCACCGATGGCCACACAGATCCTCGCCGATATGGGCGCCGAAGTGATCAAGGTCGAACGACCGGGCAAGGGTGACGAAACCCGCTCCTTCGAACCGCGCATCGGTGACGAGAGTGCCTATTTCTTCGCATTCAACCGCGGCAAGAAGTCCATCACCCTCGACCTCAGAAGCGATGACGACCGACATATCGTCGAACGCCTCGTCAACGAGGTCGACGTCGTAGTCGAGAACTTCATTCCCGGCACCATGGACCGCTACGGCCTGGGGTGGGATCGCCTGCACGAGATCAATGAACAACTCATCTATGTCGCAGCCAGCGGATTCGGTCAGACAGGCCCCGAACGGACGCGGAAGGGCTACGACACGGTCTTCCAAGCACTTTCCGGTGTCATGCACCTGACAGGTGAGCCTGAATCGGGCCCGTCCAAAGCTGGCATTCCGCTGGCGGACATGACCAGCGGACTGTGGGTGGCGATCGCGATCCTCACGGGACTCGTCGGTCGTGGCGCCCACGGCATCGGCACCTTCGTCGACATTGCGATGATGGACGTTCAGACGAGCCTGCTCGCGCTCGCAGCGGCGCGCACCTTCGCTCTCGACGACGACCCGATGAGAACTGGAACCGCACATCTCGGCCGGGTGCCCTCTGCCGCTTTCGAATGTCGAGACGGCTGGGTGCAGATCAGCGGCAGCGATCAGCACTGGCCCCTCATCTGTGAGGTCCTCGGCCTCGACGACCTGGTTCACGATCCGCGTCTGGCCACGAACTCGGGACGGGTCGAACGTCGTGAGGAAGTGACTGAAGCCCTCTCAGCGGCCATCTCGTCATGGACTCGTGACCAGCTAGTGGGCGCCCTCGGTGAGCACGGCATTCCCGCCGGCGAAGTGCGCACAGTGAAGGAAGCGTTGAACGCCCCGCAGACACAAGCCCGGGGGATGGTCGGCACCTTCGACCACCCCACGGTCGGGACCTTCTCTGCACTACGCACCCCGGTGAAATTCGACAGCTACGACGACCCGTCAATCACGGTGCCACCGTTGCTGGGAGCAGACAACGAAGCAGTCCTGGGAGTCTTCGACCCTGTCGGAGCTGTGCGCACGCTCGGCGCGGTCGAACCCACTGGACCGGAGGACCCAGCATGAGCCGGAGGCAGATGACTCATGCGGCACAAGATGCCGGCCTCGTGCCGAGTCCTCGAAACACTCTGACGACCGAGCGCCTCGGCGAGGTCCTCGTCGTCACTCTCAACCGTCCCGAGGCCCGCAACGCTGTCAACTTCGAGCTCTGTCACGATCTCAGCGAGACTTTCGCGTCGATCGATGCCGAGCCCCCCGGCGCCGTGCTCATCGGTGCCAACGGTCCCACGTTCTGCGCCGGTGCCGATCTAAAGGAACGACGGGACAAGGATGCCGCCTGGATTCGTAAGAGGCGGCTGGCCTCCTTTGCGGCATACCGGGCGATTCTGCGTTGCCGAGTCCCGGTCATCGCCTATCTGCAGGGAGCCGTCGTCGGTTCCGGGGGAGAGATCGCACTCTCCTGCGACTTCGCGTACGCACAGGACAACGTGAGCTTTCGCTACCCCGAAGTCCACTGGGGAACTATCGGCGCCACCCAACGGCTGCAGCGCGTCGTCGGAATGCGCAAAGCCAAGGAACTCCTCTTCACAAACTCAATGGTGCGCTCGGACGAAGCTGTCGAACTCGGGCTCGTGCAGAAGGTGCTCAGCGCCGCAGAAGGGTGGGAGTTCGCGCTGCAGACGGCACAGACGATGGCCCAAGCACCCACCTCGGCGATGCAACTCACGAAGAGCGCCATAGACTCGGGGAGCGAAGTCAGTCTCGACCAGGGTCTCGACATCGAACTGCGCGCCATCGAGACGAACCTCGCCCAGAGCGAATGGAAGCAGGGACTCGCAGACTTTGAGGCCCGAAATGACGAGAACACCACGACGGAGGTGCGGAAGTGACCGCTCTGAACGAATCCACGGCCGCGTTCGACCCGGACCCATTCGACCGCACGGACGTGCCGGCCGACGCCTGTCCTCTGACTACCTCGGCAGTGCTCGCTCGAGCCGCAGCGACGGTCCCGGACCTTGAAGCCGTGGTCTGCGGCGAGGACCGCGTCACCTATGCCGAGCTTAAGCACGCAGCCGACACTGCCGCTGAGGTGTTGCAACGCATCGGCATTCGCGCCGGTGACCGCGTGGCCCTGTGCGCCGGCAACGGGCCACGCTGGGCGGAGCTGTTCTACGCGATCACTGGCATCGGCGCCGTTGTCGTCGCGGTTAACACCCGGTACCGCTCAAGTGACCTGGCACATGTGCTCAGCGACTCGCAGGCGGCGTTCCTTATCACTGCCCCGCGCGTGCTGTCGAACGATTTCCTGTCGACTATCGACAGCATCGGACCTGGACCTGAATCCCAGTTGCCGCACCCTGAACTGCCTCATCTGAAGTCCGTCGTCGTGCTCGATGACGATGCTGAGGCGAAAATCGCTGCCGGATGGACCCGCTGGTCAGACTTCGTCGGCCCCCGGTCACAAGAGGCGACGACGGACGACGATGCAACCGATCGCAACAACAAGACCGTTGTCGATGACAGCTTCGAAATCGACCCTGCGAGCACTTCGCTCATCCAATACACCTCGGGGACGACGTCTCGGCCGAAGGGGGTGCTTCTGACCCACCGAGGCATGTGCGCCGACGCTCACTTTTCGGCTGTAAGAATGGGACTGCGGGCCGGTGACAGATTCCATTCGGTGCGACCGTTCTTCCACGTAGCGGGCAGCACGCTGTCCGTGCTCAGCAGCGCCCAGTCGATGTCCACTTTGGTGACTATGGAGCGATTCGTCGCTGGTACCGCTCTCGAGGTCCTCGAACGGGAACGCTGCACCCACTTCTCAGGCAATGACACGATTGCCCTGATGCTTCTCGATCACCCGGACCGACCGCAGCGAACCCTCGTCCTGCGTGGAGCCTGGGTAGCGGCGTCTGCCGCTGTGCTCCGACGGGTGGCCGAGGAACTCGGAGCAACTGAGGTCGTCGCCGGGTACGGGCAGTCGGAAGCCTCACCGAACGTCGCACAGTCGGCCTGGTGGGAACCCGCGGATGTGCGGCTCGCTTCGGCGATGCTGCCGCAACCGGGCGTAGAGGTGAGGATCTGGGACGACGCCGCCGACGAGCCGGTGCCGACAGGAGCCAGGGGAGAGATCCAAGTCCGTGGCTGGAACGTCATGACCGGGTATCTCAACAACCCCACGGCCACACGCAATGCCTGCACCTCTGACGGCTGGCTGCGCACCGGGGACCTTGGCACCCTGGACGAGGAAGGACGGCTGATCTATGTCGGCAGACTCAAGGAGATGATCCGAGTCGGCGGAGAGAACGTGTCTCCCGTCGAGATCGAGGAGGAGCTTCTCCTGCATCCAGCGGTGCGCCAGGCCGTAGTCGTCGGAGTGCCCGATCCCCGCCTTATCGAAGTGCCGTTTGCTTTCATCTCGCTGTCCCACGGAAAGTCGATGGGGGAGGCAGAGCTCGTGGCATGGCTGCGCGAACGTGTGGCTGGATTCAAGGTACCCAAATACGTTCGCTTCCTCGACGACTTCGAAGAACTGGGCATGACCGCTAGTTCGAAGATCCAACGCGGCGGGTTGGCCCGTCAGGCACAGACGTACCTCGATAAGATGGCGGCGGTCTGAGATGCGCATCGATACCGCACTGACGCGACTCATCGGGACGGATCTGCCCATCGTCCAAGCCGGAATGTCCTGGGTCAGTTCATGCGCCGAACTCCCGCTGGCTGTCTCCAACGCCGGTGGGCTAGGAGTCATCGCGGCAGGTCCGATGCGGCTGCCCGATCTCGACGAATGCCTCACCCGAATACAGGCAGGCACGAACCGGCCGTGGGCGGTGAACATGCCGCTCTACCGCAAGGGAGCCGAGGAGACGATCGCCCATCTCATTGACCATGCGCCGCCGGTCATCATCGCCTCACAGGGCGGACCGAAGAAGCACCTCGGTGCCTTTCACGAGGTCGGGACGATCTGGCTTCACGTCGTCACGAGCCTCACCCACGCGGCCAAGGCCGTGGAAGCCGGAGTCGACGGACTGGTCGTCGTCGGTGCGGAAGCGGGCGGCCATCCGCCCGAGCACGGAGTGACGAGTCTGGTACTCACCCGCCTTATTGCGCGAGAGTTCCCCGAGATCCCGGTCGTGGCCTCCGGCGGTTTCGCTGACGGTCACGCGCTCGCCGCTGCGCTATCATTGGGAGCCGCCGGCGCCCAATTCGGCACCCGGTTCATCGCCACCACCGAGGCGAACGTGCATTCGGCCTATCAGGACATGGTTCTCGTCGCGGAAGCCGAGGACGCAGTCCTCGTCGGCCGAGAACTCAACCCGATACGCACTCTACGCAATCAGTTCACCGAAGAGATGCTTGATCTCGAGTATGCGGGTGCGCCGGTCGGCGACCGACGGGAAGTCTTCGCCTCGAAAGTGCTTCGCCAGTCGGCCAAAGACGGTGAGGTCGAGACCGGGAAAGTCGAAGCCGGTCAGACAGCAGGATTGGTATCGGAACGACTCCCCGCAGCCGAAGTGGTCCGACGGATCGCTACCGAGTACTGTGCCGTCGTGGACCGCCTTCCTCGAGCAGCCGGCGGTGACGGTATTCTGAGGCAAACACAGACAGACGCGCCAGTGGCGGTCGCTGGGTAGCTTGGCAGGTCACCCACAAAGCTACCCGGCGGGCCGCCTCGGCGAGGTTGTCGTCGTGGTGATCAGCGCTATGCGCGGTACCGGTCGACGGCACGGCGGAGACGTTCGAGGCCGTCGTCGATGCGGTCGGGGGCCGCCGAAGCGAAGCACAGGCGCAGCGCATTCGAGAAGTTCCCGGCCGGGGAGAACGCGGGACCGGGGATGTAGGCGACCCCCTCCTCGAGCGCGGTGGTCATGAGGTCTTCGGTGTTGATGGATTCGTCCTCGAAGGTCGCCCACAGGAAGAATCCGCCGTCGGGATCGGTGGCTCGGATCTCGCCGTGGAAGAGGCGGGCCAAGCCCTCTGACATCGCGATCTTCCGGTCGCGGTAGGCCTTGCGCAGGACCTCGACGTGGGAGTCGGCACCGCCTTCGGCCAGCCAGCGGGCGATGAGGTGCTGGTTGGGAACGGGGGCGCAGGAGTCCATCGTCTGTTTGGCGTTGACGGCGAGCTCGCGGACCTCCGGGTCGACGTCGATCCACCCGACCCGCAGGCCCGGGGCGACGAATTTCGAGAAGGTGCGCACTCCGAAGATGAGGGGATCGTTCGGGCTGAGGTCGCTCAGCGCCGGCAGGGACTGGCCTTCGAAGCGCAGCATTCCGTACGGGTTGTCCTCGATGATGACCGAACGGTGGCGGTGAGCGAACTCGAGCAGGCGTTCGCGACGCGGCAGAGACATCGTCACTCCGGCGGGGTTCTGGAAGGTCGGGACGGTGTAGATGACCTTCGGGGCGCGCCCGGTGCGCTGCGTGTGCTCTTCGAGGGCGTCGATCTGCATGCCTTCTTCGTCGACGGGGATCTCGAGGATCTCCGCTTCATAGCTCATGGCCGTCGCCGAGCCGTTCGTATAGGTCGGCGACTCACAGGCGACGAGGTCGCCCGGGGTGACGAAGAGCTTGAACCCGAGGTCGAGGCCCTGCATTCCTCCGGAGGTGATGAGGAGGCGGTCACGGTTTCCCTGCTGTTCGGGCGGGATCTGATCGGTGGACGCGAGGTAGTCGTGGAGGGCCTCGATGAGGATGGGCTCGCCCTTCGTCTCCCCGTACGTGAAGTTCTCCGGGGAGAACACGTCGGAGGCGATCCGGGCGAAATCCGCGGCCGGGAGCATATCCGGGGCCGGTGCCCCCATACCGAACTTGACGATGTCGTGGTGATATTGGGCCAGCACCGTGGTGGAGGCATCGATGACGGACCCGACGAGCTGATCGCGGCGGCGGGCGTAGGGCAGCGCGGGGGACTGCGGCTGGTTCTCGGGCTGGTTCGGGGATCGGTTCTGCGAAGCACTCGTGGCCGGATGCATTGACGTGGTGGACATGAGCGACCTCCTCTGAGCGGTGATGCCCTGAAGTCGACGGCTCCGGCGACCATGCCAAGGCTCCTGCCCGAACGACGGGTTACGTGGGTGACTTCAGCATAGGGGTGGGGGACCTGGCGGACAAGGACGCTGGATGCCTGCGATTTCGGGCGAGTCGGCGATCAGGTGTGTCCTCCCTCGCCGAGGCGGCTCTAAGCTGGAGCCATGACGGACAACGGAGTCGATGCCAACAGCACCTTCGCCCTGCGAGAGGCCGATCTGGCCGCACAGTTCACAGCGTTCATCGACGAACACCGACAGCATCTGCTCGGCAGTCTCAACGAGCTGAGCGAAGACGAAGCGAGGCGGTCCCTGGTGCCGAGCAGAACCCGCCTGCTGTCTCTGCTCAAGCATGCGGTGTTCGTCGAGACCGTCTGGTTCGGTGAGGCGGTCACGGGGAAGAGTCGGGTCGACTACGGGCTGCCGCGCGACTCCAAGGACTCCTTCCTCCTTGATTCCTCGGACACGATCGCCAGCGTTTCGGCTGACTTTCGGGCCGCCGTGGAGCGGTCGCATTCGGCGATCGAGGGAATGGATCTCGACACCGTGCTCACCGGCCATCGGGCGGGACCGATGCCGCTGCGATGGGTCCTCCTCCACGTTCTGCGGGAACTCGCGCACCACTGCGGGCACGCGGACATCCTCCGCGAGCAGATCCTCGCCGAGCGAGGGAGACGCGGCGGCTGGTCCGGGGTCGTGCGCTAGGGAAGGTCCTGCTCGGTCAGTCGGGGTGGGCAGCCGTCCAGGCTGAGCGTGCTGCCGCGGGTGAGCGCCACGGCCGGCGTCGTCGGCTCGGATCAGCCCTGAGTATGATGTGAGCCCCGGCGGCGCAGAACTACCATGGCCGACATGAGCAATCGATCGATCCGGACCGAGGGCCACCGCCCGGAGCCGCAGCTGCCCACCCCCGACCGAGTCGACCGCATCCGTCGCACCCTCACCGCTCATCCGTGGATCGTCGACTCGCTGCTCTGGGCTCTGCCGATCACCTATCTGACCGTCGTCTTCACCTCCTCCCAGGCCGAGCGGAGCGAGATCGCCCTGGTGCCCGTTGCAGTGCAGATCGGCATCGTTCTGCTCCAGACGCTGCCGCTGGGACTGCGGCGCGCAGCCCCGCTGCTGAGCTCCTCGCTCATCGCCGTCGGCTGCCTGCTGACCGTGCTCACGATGATGGGTCCGACCTTCGGCATCGTCGCCGTTCCGCTCACCGTGTATTCGACGACGGCGTGGGGGACACGCAACCACGGTCGCATCGTGCTCGTCCTGGGCCTCCTCGGCGCACTCTTCCTGGGCGGGTGGCTCTACCTCGTGTCCCTGCAGGCGACGATCGGGGTGAACCCGCGCCCCTTGGCCTTCGGCGAATACGTGCTGCTGGTCGTCGTCGTGGCACTGTGTGCGTCGATTGTGCTCATCGCCTGGCTGTTGGGCGGAGTCGGATTCCGTCGCCGCCGCGAGATCGAGGGTATTCGGGAGCGCAACCGCCTGCTGGAACGCGAACGGGAATCCGAGACCCGGCTGGCCGCCGATGCCGAACGCATGCGCATCGCCCGCGAAATGCATGATGTCATCGCCCATTCCCTGTCCGTCGTCATCGCCCAAGCCGACGGAGGTCGCTATGCGTCGAAGACCGATCCGGCTGTCGCGGTCGGCGCCCTCGAGACCATCGCACAGACCGGACGGGAAGCCTTGGCACAGACGCGGTCGCTGCTCGGCTTCCTCCGCGCCGAGGAGGACGACGAGCGCTCTTCGTCGCCGCTGCCCGGCGTCGCCGACATCGGCTCCCTCATCGACGATGTGCGGTCGGCGGGGCTCCCGGTCTCGGTGACCGAACTGGATGACGTCGACCGCGGCCGCTTGGCTGAAGGAGCGTCGCTCGCCGTCTACCGCATCGTTCAGGAAGCGCTGACGAATGTGCTCAAACATGCCGGAGACGGTGCTCGGGCACATGTCGAGCTGCTGGCCGAGGACGCGGAGCTCGTCGCCCGCATCAGCGACAACGGAACCGGACAGACGAGCGCTCGCGTGAGCGGAGAGACGGACGGCCACGGAGCCGACGACCCGACAGGGACGGCTGCCCACGGCCGTGGCTACGGCATCGTCGGCATGCAGGAACGCGCTGCGCTCTACGGCGGCACGCTCACGGCTCGACCGATCCGTTCGACCGGAGTGAAGGACCGGTCCGAAGCGCGCACCGACGCGAAGCCCGGGTTCTCTTCCGGTGCGGTCATGGGAAGCGCCTTCGGAACGATGACGGGATTCCTCGTCGAGGCCCGACTGCCGCTGTCCGCTCCCGCGCCCACTCCCGGACCCGATTCCGGGCTCACCGCGGGCACCGGCCCTCATGATTCGTCCGATCAGGGAGAGAATGGGGCTGCCGGAACCGGGCAGTTCGCCGTAGCAGGACAGGAGGCTGAGACGCGACAGCCCGCCGAGGCTGCCGAGGCTGCCGAGGCCGGAGTGAGTCAGTCCGTCGAAGTCGAGGAGAGCAGCCGATGAGCGCCGATGACGAGGCGACCGTGCACGGTCCGACCGATGCTCGGGAGAGCGGGCCGCTTCGCGTCGTCCTCGTCGATGATCAGGCCCTCGTGAGGGCGGGCTTCGCCATGGTCATCGACTCTCAGCCGGACCTCACCGTCGTCGGACAGGCCGGCGACGGCGCGGCAGGTCTCGACATCGTCGTACAAGATCAACCCGATGTCGTACTCATGGACGTCCGGATGCCCCGCATCGACGGCATCGAAGCGACCCAGCGGATCCTCGCTCTCGCCGACGAGGGGACGATCCGTCCCCCGAAGATCATCGTGCTGACCACCTTCGACGATGACGACTACGCCCTGCGCGCGCTGCGCGCCGGTGCGTCAGGCTTCCTGCTCAAAGACACCCTGCCCGAGGTGCTCCTCGAGTCGATCCGCACCGTCGTCGACGGCGGTGCCGTCATCGCTCCCACCACCACCAGACGACTGCTCGAGACACGACTCCTGCCCCACCTCGGCGCGGAGTCTCGTTCCCATTCGGATCCGCAATCAGCGGCCTCGTCAGCTGGGGCGACCTCGGCCAGGGGAAGTGCGCCCACACAGCCCGAAGGCGTTGAGCCTGCACCATCCGAGGCCGGTGCGAGCCGTCTCGATGCGGCCGATATGCGGCGCCTGGAGTCACTGACCCAGCGCGAGACCGAGGTCCTCGTCCTCATCGCCACCGGTCTCAGCAATACCGAGATCGGCGAGCGGCTCTTCCTCGCGCAGCCGACCGTGAAGACCCACGTCGGTCGGATCCTCATGAAACTCGAGGCCCGTGACCGTGTGCAGGCCGTCGTGTTCGCCTACGAAGCCGGTCTCGTCGGCCCCGGTCACTGAACCGGAAGCATCTCGCACGTGCTTTGGGCCGACTGCTCGAGACCGGTTCATCGTCGGCGAGCAAGGTCGCTCAAAGGAATTCGAAATCATCCTCAGGTATGACGGTCGGGCCACGGCCGCCTCGGCGCTCTGCGGCGAAGACCATCCTCAGGTCCGATGTGGGAGGGTGGGCCCGGCGACGAAGCTGGAGGCATGAACACATCAGCGACATACACCGATGCCCATCTTTCCCCGGCCTCATCCCCGACCTCCGCGCAAGGGTCGACCCGGGGCCAGGGTTCGAACCCCGCACCGAGGCTGGCCATCCAAGCCATCGGACTGCGCAAAACCTACGGTAGAGGGGACGCGCAGGTCCGACCGCTCGACGACCTCAGCCTCGACATCGAAGCCGAACGCTTCACCGCCATCATGGGACCCTCCGGCTCGGGCAAATCGACGCTGCTCAACATGCTCGCCGGACTCGACACCCCGGATTCGGGCGAGGTCTTCATCGGGCGCACGGCGATCTCACGGCTGGGCGACCGCAAGCTCACGGCGCTGCGCCGTGACCGCATCGGCTTCGTCTTCCAGTCCTTCAACCTCGTGCCCGCGATGAGTGCCGAGGAGAACATCCTGCTGCCCTCGCAGCTATCGGGGCAGAAGACCGACCGCCGCATCTTCGATCGCATGGTCGACCTGCTCGGTCTGCGCGAGCGCCTGGGCCACCGGCCGCACGAGCTCTCCGGCGGACAGCAGCAGAGAGTCGCCGTCGCTCGCGCACTCGTCGCCCAGCCCGATGTGCTCGTCGCCGACGAGCCCACCGGCAACCTCGACTCGAGCTCCGGTGAAGAGGTCCTGAACATCCTGCGCGCCTCGGTCGATGAACTCGGGCAGACCGTCGTCATGGTCACCCACGATCCCCGGGCCGCCGCCCGCGCCGACCGCGTCGTTCTGCTCGCCGACGGACGGCTGGCAGGTGAGCTCTCCCAACCGGATCCGGATTCCGTGGCCGCCGCGCTGATGAATGTCACGGCGGCCTCGGCGTCTTCGGGAGCCGCACCTGCTGGCCAGTCGGCCCGCCCGGGGTCTGCAGCCGGTCCCGGGCCTGCCGCCGCGTCCGCGCCGACAGACGGAGGTGCCCGATGATCCGCATCGCCTGGTCCAACCTCCGCAGCGCCTCCGGGCGTCTGAGCGCGGCGATGATCGCGATCGCCGTGTCCGTCGCCTTCATCGTCGCGGCGCTCCTGTTCTCCCAGGCCTTCGGCGACACCCTGCGCAATCAGGTCCAAGCCGAATGGGCCGGCGCCGACGTCGCCGTCACCGCGGCCGCATCCGAGGACCCGGCAGCTGCAGCCGATGAGGCCTCCCCGCTCACCGAGTCCATGCGTCAGACGGTGGCCGACGTCGAGGGGGTCGAGTCCGCCCAGCTCACCGAGTCCGCCTTCGTCGCCGTCAAGGCCGGGTCCACCTCGGTGACAGGGTCGGCCACGAATCTCCCACAGGGACAGTTCGACACCGTCGACGGCTCCGTCCCGGACTCGAACGACGAACTCATGCTCCGCGAAGCCGACGCGAAGACCCTCGGGGTCGGCGTCGGCGACACCATCACCCTCGGCGAGTTCGACGGGCCAGGGCATTCCGCCGCCGGCCCGAGCTACACCGTCTCCGGAATCATGCCCGGCTCCTCGTCCGCGGGGATGAATCTCTACCTCACCGATGACGGGCTGGCCACCGCTCCGGGTGAGCTCGTGCCCGACTCCATCCGAGTCGTCGCCGACGATGGGAGCGATCGCACGGCCCTCGCCGAGGCGGTCGAATCCGCGCTCGCCGATGCCGGTGCCGACGTATCGGTCCAGACCGTCGACCAGGTCGTCGAAGAGCAGATCGAGTCGCTGTCGAAGACCTCCGACATGCTCTCGACCATCGGCATCGCCTTCGGACTGCTGGCCGCGGGAGTCGCGGCACTCGTCATCTCGAACACCTTCAACGTCCTCGTCGCTTCCCGCACCCGCGTGCTCGCACTCTTCCGCGCAATCGGTGCCTCACGCAGTCAGGTGCGCGGGGCCGCGGTGGTGGAGAGCCTCAGCCTCGGGGCTGTCGGCTCCGTGCTGGGCGTCGGACTCGGTCTCCTCATCGGATGGGGACTCTCAACCGTGGTCCGTGCGTTCTGGATGCCGGAATTCGCTCAGATGTCGTCGTCCGCCACGGCGTTCGTCGTCGGGCCCGTCGTCGGCATCCTCGTCACCCTCGCGGCAGGGCTGATCCCCGCGATCCGCGCCTCCCGGGTGTCCCCGATCGAAGCACTTCGACCGGTCGATGTGCCTGCCGCCGCCCCGCGCATCCGGTGGGTGCGACTGAGCCTGTCTCTTGTGCTCGGCATCGGCGGAATCGCGCTGTGCCTGCTCGGGACCACGAGCCAGTCCGTGCTGTTCGGCATCGTCGGCTGCTTCGCGCTCTTCGTCGCTCTCCTCGTCGGTGCGAAGGTCTTCGTGCCGCCGTTGGTGGCGCTGTTCGCCGCCGCAGTCGGCCTGATCACTCGGCGCTCGCCGGCAGTGAAGCTGGCCGGACGGTCGGCGAGCACAGCGGGAGGACGCACCGCCTCGACGACGGGTGCCCTGCTCATCGGGATCACCCTCGTCACAGCCGTGGTCGTCGGTTCCTCGAGCCTGCAGCGAACCCTCGAGCTCGCCACCGCCGAGGACACCCCGGTCGATCTCGTGGTCTCCGCGGCAGGGCAAGACGGTGCCGATGATGCGAAGATCGCCTCCGTGCTCGAAGATTCGCCGATCGTCGAGGAGCGCATGAACATCCCGGCCCCCACCGCCTCGGTGAGCGTCGGTGGGACCGACGGGTCCGGTGATGTGGCGATCACCAGCGCCGAGGCGGCCGCGGACTCCCCGGTTCTGCGCAGCGACGGGTACGACGTCGATGAGGGCACGATCCTCCTCGACCCGACAACGGTGGGACTCGACGAGGCGGATTCTGATGTCGACGGCCAGAGCGCGACCGTCCGCCTCGGCGATCAGAATCTCGATCTGACGATCGAGACTTCCTTCGACGTCCCCGCGGGGACGGCCCTGGTCAGCGGGACTGATGCCAAGACCCTCGAGGAGGCCGCCGGCGACGATGCGGCCGAACAGACCTGGGCGAAGATCGCCGATGACGCTTCGACTTCGCAGATCGAGGCCCTGACCTCCGAACTCGACGCCGTCGGTGCCTCAGCCGATGCGACTGCGGCACAGTACCGGGCGGATTTCGCCTCGCTGTTCCAGGTCGCTCTGAGCGTGGTGCTCGGACTGCTGGCGGCCGCGGTGGTCATCGCCGTGATCGGAGTGGGCAACACACTCACGCTCTCGGTCATCGAACGACGCCGAGAGGGTGCCCTGCTGCGGGCATTGGGATTCACCCGAGCCGCGATGTCGCGGATGATCACGATCGAATCGCTGCTCATGACGGTCATCGCACTGATCGTCGGAGCCGGGGTCGGCACGTTCTTCGGCTGGGTCGGAACGGCATCGATGATGCCTGCCTCAGCGAATCCGGTGCTGTCCGTGCCGTGGACGCAGATCGGGCTGATCGGCGTCGCCGCAGTGCTCGCCGCCGTTCTCGCCTCGGCGATACCGGCGAGGTCGATGTCGCGGATCGCCCCGGCCAAGGGGATGAGCATGGAGTGAGACCGGGGTCGGGTCTCGGTGCGGCCGCGAGTGGGAGCTTCGGGTCTCCTGCCCGCGGCCGCCTCGGTGAGGGAATGCTCCCGATGGCGGCTGTGTCGGTGTGACCCAGTAGACTTGGGGAGTAATGACATCCCCTTTCACTTCGAGGTGAAGCACTCTCATGCCAGCAATCGTTGTCGTCGGCGCTCAGTGGGGCGACGAAGGTAAAGGTAAGACCACCGATATCCTCGGCACCAGCGTCGACTACGTGGTCAAGCCCAATGGTGGGAACAATGCCGGCCACACGGTTGTCGTCGGAGGAGAGAAGTACGAACTCAAGCTTCTGCCGGCGGGCATCCTCTCACCGAACGTCACCCCGGTCATCGGCAACGGCGTCGTCGTCAACCTCGAGGCGCTCTTCGAGGAGATCGACGCGCTCGAGTCGCGCGGCGCGGACACATCGAAGCTGCGGATCTCCGCGAACGCCCACCTCGTGGCTCCGTACCACCAGACGCTGGACAAGGTGACCGAACGGTTCCTCGGCAAGCGGGCCATCGGCACCACCGGCCGCGGCATCGGACCGGCCTATATGGACAAGATCGGGCGCTTGGGCATCCGCGTCCAGGACGTCTTCGACGAGTCCATCCTGCGCCAGAAGATCGAAGGATCGCTGCGGCAGAAGAACGAACTGCTCGTCAAGGTCTACAACCGCCGGGCGGTGTCGGTCGAAGAGATCGTCGAATACTTCGAACCCTTCATCGAACGTCTGCGTCCCTACGTCGCCGAGACCGAGCTCATGCTCAATGAGGCGCTCGACCGCGGTGAGGTCGTCGTCATGGAGGGCGGTCAGGCGACCATGCTCGACGTCGACCACGGCACCTATCCGTTCGTCACCTCGTCGAACCCGACGGCCGGCGGATCCTGCGTGGGTACGGGCATCGGCCCGACCCGCATCAACCGCGTCGTCGGCATCGTCAAGGCGTACACCACCCGTGTGGGTGCCGGACCGTTCCCGACCGAGCTGTTCGATGAGATGGGCGAATACCTGCAGAAGGCCGGCGGAGAATTCGGTGTCAACACCGGTCGTCCGCGCCGCTGCGGCTGGTACGACGCGGTCATCGCCCGCTACGCCGCCCGCACCAACGGCTTCACCGACTATGTGCTGACCAAGCTCGACGTGCTCACCGGCATCGAGCGCATTCCTGTCTGTGTCGCCTACGACGTCGATGGAGTGCGCCAGGATGAGATGCCGGTGTCGCAGACCGAGTTCCACCATGCGAAGCCGATCTTCGAGTACTTCGACGGCTGGACCGAGGACATCACGAAGGCTCGCACCTTCGACGACCTGCCGGTCAATGCGCAGAAGTACGTGCTGGCCCTCGAAGAGCTCTCGGGCTGCCGGATGTCGGTCATCGGCGTCGGCCCCGACCGCGAACAGTCGATCGTGCGTCACGACCTGCTGGACTGAGCAAGGCCCCGGGAGCTTCCCGGATCGAAACACATGGTGAAGGGCGGAACCGACAGTGCGTCGGTTCCGCCCTTCGGCATGAGCCCGTCAGCACAGTGTTTGTGGGTTGCTAACCCCGCAGCTTCCGGATGGACTCGACGGCGCCGTCGTAGGCGGCGGCGATGTCGACGAGGTCGATCCGGTCAGGCAGGTCCCCGGGAGGCTGATGGCTGAGAAGGAATTCCACGGTCGCCCGGACAGAGGCTTCGTCATTGCCCAAGACTCCGTCGGAGACCTCTTCGGCATCGTCGAACATCAGAACGATCTCGTCGGTTCCCGTCGCTGAGCGGATGCTGGCCAGGAACTCTCCCGTGTCCTGCATCTCCACGTCGATCTCTTCAGCCATTCCGACCTCCCACTGCTCGGTGCACGCGGTTCGGTGCATGCGACGACGCGGCTCATTCACCTGCGTCGGCTCTCTGATTTCAGCATAGACCCGACGACCACCGTCTTGGACAGCCGGTGAGAAGCTGGCATCGTTGCAGGCAACACGACTACGGAGGAGGACGCGTCCAATGGCTCAGAGCCGTCTGCAGGAAGCCGCCTATCAGGGCCCCGCGCTCGAGGTCGACAGTGACTTCTACTCACAGATCGGTGAAGACACCCAGTCCCGGGAAATCATCGACGAGTTCACCATCCCCATCCGCTCCGGACAGGCATGGGACGTCCCCGCCGGCCACGTCTGCCGCATCTCCACCGTCGACGGCCCGCAGGTCGGCGACCTCAATCTGTGGAATCGCTACGATCCCAGGGAACGCTTCTGGGCGTCACGGACACGACAAGTCCAGGCCGCGCACGTGTCCACATTCGACCGCCTGTGGTCGACGCTGCCGTTTCTGCGACCGATGGCCACCATCGTCGGAGACACACTGTCCGACTACGGCATCGACCCGGAGGGCGGTCGCGTGCACGACACCTTGGGCACCCGATGCGACCCGTATGTGTCGCAGATGCTGAGCGGCGTCGACTTCGACTACCACTGCCATTCGAACCTCGTCCGCGCGATCCTGCCCTACGGCCTCACCGAATTCGACGTCCACGATGTGCTCAACGTCTTCCAGTGCACGGGGCTGAACAGCAACGACGAATACTTCATGAAGACCTGCCCGGCACGCCCGGGCGACCACTTCGAGTTCTTCGCCGAACAAGACCTGCTCGCGGCCCTGTCCACCTGCCCCGGCGGAGATCTGTCCGCACCGATGTTCGGTGACGGCTCGTCCGATCCGGTGGAGAACTGCCACCCACTGCAGGTCACGGTCTATCGGCTCCCCGAGGACCTCCTCGGCGAGTGGGAGCAGCCGAGCTCACCGAACTATCGAGGAGCCCACGGACTCCGACCCCAACCGTGGGCGTGAACTCGCGCCCGGAATGGAAGCACCCGCAATGACACCGTCATCGCTTGCAGCCCGGTATGCCGACCGGCTCGGACTCGACAGCTCGGAGGACGGACTGTGCCGTCGGGCGCACGGGACGATCGACGACATCGTCGACCTCATCGACGAGCTGCTGACCGCCCACGTCCGGTCGATCTGCTTCGAGAACCTCGACGTCATCGCCGCACGCGCGGCAGGGAAGTCGCGAGGCATTCCCACCGACCTCGACCCACTGACGGCGAAGCTCTTGGACGCCGGCCGCGGCGGCTACTGCCACGAACATGCGACACTCATCCGCGCCGTGCTCCGAGAGCTCGGGCTGAGCGCGCACCCGATCCTCGCCCGCGTTCACCTCGGCGACGGGAGGTCCGCGCCCGGACCGCTGACCCACCAGGCGACGATCGTCGAGATCAAGGGTCGGCGTTTCCTCGTCGACCCGGGGTTCGGCGGTGGGACGCCGCAGGCTGCACTCGCACTCGAGGCAGAGTCGAAACCGCGGACGACAGAGCACGGAGAGCACAGGATCGTCCCGGCCGACACCGTGCTGGAACCGGCGATGCGAGCGGAAGCCGACTGGGCGCTGCAGTCGCGGACCAGTGCTGACCAGGAGTTCCGCACCGTCTATGCCTTCGCGGATGTCCCACGTGAACAATCCGACCTCGAGGTGTCGAACTGGTTCACCGCGACGAAACCCGGCACGCGCTTCACCGGCGCACCGGTGGTGGCAAGGACGCTCGACAGCGGCGGCAAGGTGTCGCTCGAAGGTGACCAGCTGCGCAGCCTCCGCCCCGGTGACGAGCCCGAACGCATTGAGCGGACGGTGACCGATGCCGCCGACTTCGCCGCCGTTCTCCGTGGAGAATTCGGGCTCGACCTCGACCGATCGTTCACGGACCCGATCTGGGGCGTCGTCGAACGATCGTGACGGGCCGGGCCGATCACGCCCACCTGCCCGCACTCGCGGGTCTACACTGGCGCCATGTCCGCGTCGCGCACTGACGACCTGATCGGCCGGCCTCACCCGAGTCTGCGGCCGTTCGTGGGCGACTACGTCGGCTACGACATCTCCGGCGTCCCCGCGGGGACGCACCTCGGACTGCCATCGGGAACTCTGACCTTCATCGTCTCGATCGACGAACCACTGTGCCAGGTCGATGCGCTCACCGGCAGCCGTGAGCATTTCGACGTGCTGCTCGCCGGCCTCCACCTGCGCTCGACGCTCATCGCCCACCCCGGCACGATGTCGGGAATCCAGATCAATTTCAGCCCGTCGGCCCCACGGGCGTTCTTCGGAATCCCCGCCGCAGAATTCGCCCACCACAGCGTCGACCTCGCTCGGATCTCCCGGCCGCTGGCCGCGGAACTGCACGAGCGGGTCAACCTCGAGACCGAATGGTCCGCCCGCTTCGCCGCCATCGACGACGTGCTCACGCGCACGATCGATGACGCGAATCGTCCCCGCACCGAGGTGGCCGCCGCCTGGCATCGGATCGCCGACAGCCATGGCGGTCTGCCCGTCTCCCGCGTCGCCGACGACGTGGGATGGAGCAGGCGCCATCTGGGCAGCCAGTTCCGATCCGAATACGGGATCGGACTCAAGGACGCCGCCCGCATCGTCCGCTTCGATCGGGCGCGGAGGCTCATCCCGGACGGCCGGGGCAGTTTGGCGGAGATCGCTGTGAGCTGCGGCTATGCCGATCAAGCGCACCTCAACCGGGACTTCCAGGATTTCGTCGGTCTCAGCCCCAGCCGGTGGCTGGCCGCCGATGACGTGGCCCGGACCCGGACTGGGGGAACAGATTCGGTGGGGGCCGCCTCGGCGAGGGGATGACCTGTTCCCATTTGTCCAAGACCTGATGGTGGGTGTGCGTCGATGATGGAATTCCAACTGCGACGAACTCAGGAGTGACCATGTCCGAGAACCATGCCAACGTCTGGCCCACCTTCCGCTACCGCGATGCCAAAGCCGCGATCGCCTTCCTGCAGGAGGCGCTCGGCTTCGACGTCATCGCCGAATACACGAACGCCGACTATCCGGATCGCGTCGATCACGCAGAACTCGCTTGGCCCGAGGGTGGGGGAGTGATGCTCGGGTCCGTCCGCGACGACGGCGGGGTCATGACCAAGACGGGAGTCGCCTCGGGGTCGGTGTATCTGGCCTCCGGCAACGTCCGTGAGCTCCACCAGCGTGCGCTCGCCGCCGGTGCCACCGAGGTCATGGGACTGACCGAGCAGGACTACGGATCGCTCGACTTCGCCATCCAGGACCCCGAGGGCGTGCTGTGGTCGGTCGGCAGCTACCGCGGGGCCGGCACGTGACGGCTCGGACTGATCCGCATCGGCCCGAGAGTCACTCCACCCGTGCGTCGACGCCCTCGGCCCACCGGTAGGGGCGGGTGGCGAGCAGCGCACCGACGGATCGGCGCAGACGCGAGACCTCAGCGCGGACGGTGACCACATGGTCGCCGTCCCCGTAGAGGCGCTGGCTGAGATCGGCGGCACTGATCCCTGCAACCCCCGCCGAGGTGACCGCCGCCAGAATCTGCGCCCTCCGCGGCGTGAGCGGAACGACGAGGGGGTCGGTGCCGGAATGGATGTCGAGCACGGGTGGGTCCTGTCTCATCCGCAGAGTCACCGAGGCTCGACGGTCGCCGGTGGGCCGCAGCAGCCACCCGCCGGTGATCTTCTCCGGCAGGCACAGACCAGCACCGGGAATGAGGATCGAGCGGTCGGCAGCGGGGGCCTCGATGCGGTCGCGGCTGCGCACTCCCTGCTGGTAGGCCACCCATCCGGCCTCATCGACGACGAGGGCCGGGCCGGACGTGCCGGCGAGCATCGCCGACATCCGATCGCGCAAGGTGTTCAGTGCTTCCTGCTGCGCGATCATCAGCCGCGCCTCGGCCAGACGCACCGCCGTCGTCACCAAGGACTGCACGGCCGGGTGGAGGGTCATCGCCGGGCCGCTGATATCGACGACTCCCAACAGGGTTCCGTCATGCGGGTCGTGGACGGGCACGGCACTGCAGTACCAGGGATGCTGCGAGGCTTCGAAGTGCTCGGCGGAGAAGAGCTGGACGGGTGCCTCCTCGGTCAGCGCCGTGCCGATGGCATTCGTGCCGACCTTGACTTCGGACCAATGCGCTCCTTCGACGAATCCGAGCTCATCGGCTTGCCGTCTGGCCGATGCCGCACCGTCTCGCCACAGAATGACGCCGTCGGCATCGGTGACGACGAGGATGAACGGAGCCGCGTCCGGAGCCCGCAGCAGCACCGAGCGCATCTCCTCGACGACCAGTCGCAACCGCGACGTGCGCCGCCGAGTCTCCAGCTCGGCTTCATCGGCGACGATCCGCGCATTCGCACCATCCGGGTCCAGCCCCAAGCGCAGCATCCGATCCCACGAACGCCTGACCAGCGCGCGCGGTTGCACCGGCGGCGACGCCCCGGTGATCACGGCATCGTGAATGCGTGTCAGATCTCTGGCGAGATGCGCCAGATCCGGCTGAAGCATGCCTTGAGTATAAGACGGGAACGCATCTCTGACCATGGGGTCGGAACGTTGGTGAGAATCCCGGCCCGGCGCGAGCCTTGCAATCCGATGCAACTCTTCCGAGCCGTGAACGCCCGGCCTAGTTTGGAGTCACTGAACTCAATGAGGAGGAGTGACATGACAACGACGCTCGACCGTCCCCAGCTGACTGCCGACGACATCGCAATGAGGTGGCTGCAGGACTTCGAATCGGCGCTCAGCCGCAGGAACATTCCGGCCGCCGCCGGACTGTTCGCCACCGACAGCTACTGGAGGGACCTCGTGTCCTTCACCTGGAACCTCAAAACGGTGGAGAACCCCGACGGAGTCACCGACCTGCTCACCCACAATCTCGACCGGGTCTCACCGGAAGAATTCGAACTGGCCGAACCGGCGGCAACCGCCGACGGAGTGACGGAAGCATGGTTCACCTTCACCACCTCGGTGGGGCGAGGCAAAGGGCTGGTCCGCCTCATCGACGAAGACGGCATCAAGGCCTGGACCATGCTCACCTCGCTGCAGGAGATCGCCGGTCACGAGGAGCCGCGCGGCACCCGCCGGGCCAAGGGTGCCGAACACGGCGTAGATCCCGAGCGGAAGAGCTGGTCGGAGAAACTCGCCGAGGAGGACGCCGCCTGGGGTAAGACCGCCGATCCGTACATCCTCGGTGGCGGGCAGGGCGGGATCGCCCTCGGCGCTCGCCTCCGCCAACTCGGGGTGCCCTCCCTGGTCATCGATCGGTGGGAGCGGCCGGGTGACCAGTGGCGGTCGCGGTACAAGTCGCTGTGCCTGCACGATCCGGTCTGGTACGACCACCTGCCGTACCTGAAGTTCCCCGACAATTGGCCGGTGTTCGCACCGAAGGACAAGATCGCGGACTGGTTGGAGTTCTACACGAAGGTGATGGAGATTCCGTACTGGTCATCGACGACAGCCGCCTCGGCGACCTATGACGAAGCAGAAGGCCGGTGGACGGTCGAGGTCGACCGGAACGGAGAGAAAGTCACTCTGCGCCCGACCCATCTGGTGATGGCCACGGGCATGTCGGGCAAGCCGAGCATCCCCACTTTCCCGGGCTCGGACATCTTCGAGGGCGAGCAGCAGCATTCCTCGCAGCACCCGGGCCCTGACGCCTATGCGGGCAAGAAGGTCGTCGTCATCGGCAGCAACAACTCGGCCTTCGACATCTGCGGAGCCCTGTACGAGAACGGCGCCGACGTCACGATGGTGCAGCGCTCGAGCACGCACATCGTCAAGAGCGACTCGCTCGTGGAGATCGCGATGGGGGACTTGTACTCCGAACGCGCTCTTGAGAGCGGGGTGACGACGGAGAAGGCGGATCTCATCTTTGCGTCGCTGCCGTACCGGATCATGCACGAGTTCCAGATCCCGCTCTACGACCAGATCAAGGAAGCGGATAAGGACTTCTACCAGCGCATGGAAGATGCCGGGTTCGACCTCGATTTCGGCGACGACGAGTCCGGTCTGTTCCTCAAGTACCTGCGCCGGGGCTCGGGCTACTACATCGACGTCGGAGCCGCCGAGCTCGTCGCCGACGGCAAAGTGAAGTTGGCCAAAGGCCAGGTCGACCACCTGACTTCTGACTCGGTTGTGTTGGCGGACGGCACCGAGCTGCCGGCTGACCTCGTCGTCTATGCCACCGGCTACGGTTCGATGAACGGATGGGTCGCCGACCTTGTTGACCAGGAGACCGCGGACAAGGTCGGCAAATGCTGGGGGCTGGGATCGGAGACGACGAAGGACCCGGGCCCGTGGGAGGGCGAGCAGCGCAATATGTGGAAGCCCACCCAGCAGGAGAACCTGTGGTTCATGGGCGGCAACCTCCACCAGTCCCGCCACTACTCGCTCTACCTGGCATTGCAGCTCAAGGCCCGGCACGAAGGTATCGAGACTCCGGTGTACGGGCTGCAGGAGGTGCACCACCTGAGGTGACTCTCGCCCGAACCGGTCATCTTCGCTGCGTGCGGAGGCGTGTTATAGGAAGTTCCGGACGATCTGTGCTGATTTGGGCCTCAGTTTTCCGCACAGATCGTCCGGAACTTCCCATCTTTTAGCTGAATCTCGCCTGAGACGAGCGTCATTCCAGTCAGTCGCTGCATGGTCAACAGCCGCCACCACTGCCCCGGCCCGACCGAACGCGCGGCTCGAGACCCAAATGGTCACGAATCTGTGCCTCCAACAGGATGTAGTTGGCATTGCTCGTCACGTGGAGGACCGTCCAGCCTTCTGCACGGAGCGCTTCGTCGCGTCTGAGGTCGCTTTCTCTCTGCCGCTTCGATTCGAAGTGGTGACCGCCCTCGTACTCCAGCGCAAGCCGTGCGTCGGGATAGCCGAGGTCAGGTTCGACAATGCGCCCAAGGAGGCGGCTGGGAACATGAGGATGCACGACAGGTTCGGGAAGACCGACGTCGACGGCCCACAGCCGCAGGTCTGTCTCGGGTGGCGAATCAACAGTCGGACGGGCGAGGTTGGCCGCTTCCAAGAGGTGCTGTCGTCCGCGGAGGAATGAACGTGTGCGAACGCAGTCACGCAGTTCGTCGAGCCCGATCTGTGGTGGTCCGTGCCAGTTGCCGACGGCCGCGTCGCAGATTTTCACGAGGTCGCGTTGCGTCAGGTCGCCTGCGATTCCGATGATGACCTCTGCTGGAGCGAGAATGGGTAAGCTGAACCATTGCCTGACCGTCATGGTCGTCATTCGACGCAGAGTGATCCCTGGGAGTCTGATCCGACAATTGGGCTCTGTGACTGAGACATGGAGTTGCGACGTCAGCCAGGTGGAAGGAAGCGGCCAGCCGTAGAGCCGCGCGGCAAGGGCGTGGCTGGCAGCAATGTCCGGGTAGTGGAGGAGCGCGGCTCTGAGTCTCTGCGCATCAAACAGCCAGTCAGCATCGGCCCACGCCGGTACTGGGCGACGGTCGAACCGTTCGAGGTCCATCCGTACGCCGGGCAATACCTGCTGAAAGCGCTTCGAATGATAGAGGCTGTGCCGTGTGATGCCTCGTTCGATGTAGTCCCGGGTTCGGAACACCTCCGGAAAATCGTGCATCATCCAGCGAGAGTCAGCGTACATAGGAGCCAGCTTCGCCTGCCGGTCACTGAAAAGAAATGGCGAGAAACCAGCCTGTGGATAGAGAAGCGCCATCCACAGTCAGCTGTGTGCGAGTGATACAGCGGCCGCGGGCCGACTTCCGGACGATCTGTGCGGAAAGCTGAGGCAATAACCCGCACGAGACGTCCGGAACTCCATGGTGGGTGATTCAGAGCCCGAGGCGGGTGAGCACTCGCTTCACGTGCTCGAGGGCTTCATCCTGTGACAGCCCGAAGTTCTGATTGAAGTACATGCCGTCGCCGATGAGCTGGATCGTCATCGCCAGATCAGCATCGCCGAGGTGGTCGTTGAGTAAGTTGAACCACGCTTCCCTGGTCCTGCGCAGAGCCGCCTTGGCCTCCTCGTTCTCGAGCGCGAGGCATCCGGCGGCGATGAGGCTGCGGTCGAGGGGAGTACCGACCTCGGCCGAGGTCTCGAGGTAGTAGTAGTGAAGGCGTTCGCCGGCGGCCTTCATCTCTTCGATGTCCTCGTCGACCAGCTGGTCGAGCCGTTCCAAGCTGCCCTTGATGAGCTCGGCTTTCGAGCCGAAATGATAGAGAAGACCGCCCTTGGAGACTCCGGCCTTCGCAGCAACTGCGTCCAGAGTCGCTCCGGCTGTGCCGTGTTCGTCGAGGAGCGTATCGAAGGCGTCGAGCAGCTTCTCCTTGGTTGCGGTCGGATTGCGTGCCATGGCCACGAGCCTAGTCGATGGCGTGGCCCATGAGACTGACGGTGCGCCCGAAACCGGACCGAGGCGGTGAGGGGGCGGACCGATGGTGCCGGGCGGGGATGCGGGTAGGGACACGGTCATCGCCGAGGCGGTCGAGCACTCCGTGTATCTCCTGAGCGTGCGAATGCGGGTGACCTTTCCGCTTCCCAACTGTACCGTCCAGACGGTACAGTGGTGGGCATGACGACGACACTGACTCCACAGCTGCGTGCCGGTCGGCGCGAATGGGCCGGCCTTGCGGTGCTCATGATCCCCGTGCTGCTGATCTCGATCGACAACACGGTGCTCGGCTTCGCGATCCCCGCGATCAGCACCGGTCTGCATCCGACCGGCACGCAGCTGCTGTGGATCGTCGACATCTACGCGCTCATGCTCGCCGGTCTGTTGGTGGCCATGGGCAGCCTCGGCGATCGAGTCGGGCGTCGCAAACTGCTCATCATCGGGTCCGCCGGATTCGGTGCGGCCTCACTGCTCGCGGCGTTCTCCACCTCGGCCGAGATGCTCATCCTCGCTCGTGCACTGCTGGGCATCTTCGGGGCCACCCTCATGCCCTCGACGCTGTCACTCATCCGCAACATCTTCGACCACGACAAGGACCGCCGCATCGCGATCGCCACCTGGGCCGCGATGTTCTCCGGCGGTGCCGCTCTGGGTCCGATCGTCGGCGGCTTTCTGCTCGAGCACTTCCACTGGAGCTCGGTCTTCTTCATCAACCTGCCGCTCATCGCGCTCTTCATCCCCGCGGCCGCCATCCTGCTGCCCGAATCGCGCGATCCGAACCCCGGCCGCTTCGACCCGTTCTCCATCATCCTGTCGATGCTCGCCCTGGCCCCGCTCGTCTTCGCCATCAAACACAGCATGGCCTCTGGCGCCGACCTCCTCTTCTGGTTCACCCTGTCCGTGGCGATCGTCGCCGGCGCCAGCTTCGTCCTTCGCCAGCTCGCCACACCGAACCCGATGCTCGACGTCCGGCTGTTCGCGAACTCCGTGTTCACCTCGGCGGTGGTGTCGAACCTGCTGAGCGTCATGGGGCTGGCCGGGTTCCTCTACTTCGGCACCCAGCTGCTCCAGCTCGTGCTCGGGCTCTCTCCGATCGACGCCGCGCTTGTGCTCATCCCTGGGCTGATCACCTCGGTCGCGGCCGGCTACCTCGCGGTGCCGCTCATCGCCCGCTTCGAACCGCGCGTCGTCGTGCCCTGTGCGCTCGCGCTCAACGCCATCGGCATGGGCATCATCGCCTTCACCTCCGAACACTCCGTGATGGGACTGCTGCTGGCCTTCCTCATCCTCGGCATCGGACTCGGCGCCGCCGAGGTCATCACGAACGACCTCATCCTTGCCGCGGTCCCCGCTCACAAGGCCGGAGCCGCCTCGGCGATATCGGAGACCGCCTACGAATTCGGATCCGTCATGGGCACGACCGTGCTCGGCGGGCTCTCGACCTTCATGTACGGATCCGCGCTGCAGTCCGCGATCGGGGACACAGCCGACAGAGCCGAGTTCGATACGCTCGGCTCCGCCCTCGAATACGCGTCCGGACTGAGTTCCGCAGCAGGTGAGAGGATCACCGAGGCGGCTGTGTCGGCCTTCGACTTCGGCGTGCAGTGGGCCGCCGGTGCGGCCGTGGTCCTCGTCCTCATCGCCGCTGTGCTCACCAGCTTCGGTCTCAAGGGCGCCGGGCGACTCCTGCCGAGAGCATCCTCCCGATCTGATTCCGACCGCTGATCCCGCATCATGGGCAGTGGGCGCGGGGCAGAGCACGCTGGGCAGTGGACGCGGGGGAGAGCGCGCCCGGCAGTGGACTCCCCACGAAAATAGGTCAGCACCGGATACTTCCTGGGGGTAGAAAGTATCCGGTGCTGACCTATGTTCGACGCCATTTACGGCAAAGGACTGGGGAGACGATCCTCGGCACGGAGCCGGGACCATCTCCCCAGTCGCTGGTGATCGCCGCGGCCGGAACCGCACCCAGCAACCGCGGCGGCCCACGCCGCGGCCGCGGGGATCAGCCCTGCGACGAGTTCGCCGGAGCGAGCACCTCCTGTGTCGCCTGCTTCTGCCGCTTGCGGGCGAGCACTCGGCCGATGCCGGTGTAGACCAGAGCGGCGATGAGCACGAGGTAGATGACGATCGTGATCGGCGAGGACACCAAAGTCGACGCATCTCCGCCGGCCGCCAACAGGGCATCACGCAGGTTCGACTCGGCCAGGGGCCCGAGCACCATGCCGATCATCAGCGGCGCCAACGGCACACCGTAGCGCTTGAGCACGAAGCTCAGCACGCCGATGCCCAGCAGGATGAGCAGCTCGAATGTCGAGGCGGACGTTGCATAGATGCCCAGGCCGCAGAAGACCGCGATGCCGCCGTAGAGGTACGGGTCCGGGATCTTCAGCAGCTTCGCCCACAGCGGAGCGAACGGCAGGTTGATGATGAGCAGGACGATCATCGCGACGAAGAAGCTCGCCAGCAGACCCCAGACGAGCTCGGGGGAGCGGTCGAAGAGCAGCGGACCGGGCTGGATGCCGTACTGACGGAACGCCGCGAGCATGATCGCCGCCGTCGCCGAGATCGGCAGACCCAGAGCCAACAGCGCACCCATCGCGATGCCCGTCGTCGCCGATCCGGCCGCCTCGGGGGCGGCAAGACCACGGATCGCGCCCTGTCCGAACTGCGGATCCTTCCGCCGGGAATCGAGCTTGCGCTCCAGGCCGTAGGCCATGAACGTCGGTACATCGGCACCGCCGACGGGGATGACGCCGAAAGGCAGACCGATCGCCGTGCCGCGCAGCCACGCCGGCAGAGCTTCGCCGACCTCCTTGCGGGAGAGGAACGGGCGGCCCGAGGAGCTGACTGTGTTGTCCGTGGCCTGGCGGCGGATCCGGGAGGCGATGAAGAACACTTCGCCCAGCGCCAGCACACCGACCGTCACCGTGACCAGCGAAACACCGTCGAAGAGTTCGGGGACGCCGAGAGTGAACCGCTCCGTGCCCGAAACCGAGTCGATGCCGATGACGGTGAAGCCGATGCCCAGCACCAGAGCCGTGAGCCCCTTGAGCACCGAATCGGCGACCACCGAGGAGGTGGCGACGAAGGCGAACAGGGCAAGGGCGAAGAACTCGGCCGGGCCGAAGCTCGTCGACAGATCCGCTAACGCGGGAGCGACGAAGACGACGAGGAAGCAGGAGATGAACCCGCCGATGAATGCGCCGATCGCAGCGGTGGCCAGAGCCTGCGGGGCCCGCCCGGATTTGGCCATCTTGTGGCCTTCGAACGTCGAGGCGATCGCAGAGGCCTGACCCGGGGTGTTCATGAGGATGGCCATCGTCGAGTCGCCGAAGAGCCCACCGAAGTAGACGCCGGCGAACATGATGAACGCGCCTGTGGGGTCGAGGGCAAAGGTCATCGGCAGCAGCAGAGCCACGGCCATCGACGACCCGAGGCCCGGCAGCACGCCGACGGCGGTGCCGAGGAAGCAGCCGACGAACACCCACAGCAGGTTCATCGGGGTCAGAGCGTGTGCGAAGCCTTCGAAGAGGGACATGAGAGCGTCCATATCAGAAGCCACCTCCCAGAATTCCCGAAGGAAGGTTGAGTCCCAGCATCACCGCGAAGGCGATGTAGACCAGGGACGAGAACGTCAGTGCCAGAGTGAGGTCGAACAGCGGCTTCTTCGATCCCATCGACCGGGCCACACACCAGAACAGCAGCGCTGCGGCGATGATCCACCCGGCGAATTCGAGGATGAGGGCGAACGCCGCGAAACCGCCGGCGCCCCAGGCCAGGGACACGAAGTCACTGTGAGTGCGGTGCGTCGAATCGGCCCTGCGGGCCGCGGCCAGGGCTGCGCGGTCGTCCTCGGGTTCGTCCTCCTCATGAGGGGTGAGTCGAGAGGCCGCGACCGCCGAGGTGACCGGAGTCGAGAACGCCTTGTCCTCTTCGACCTGGGCCGGTACCGCATCGTCGACGTCGACGTCGACGGGTTCGGGATTGCGGATATAGGCAATGACCAGCAGGACCGTCAGCGCGTAGCCGACGAGCATGATGATCGTCGGGAAGAACTGCGGACCCGGTTTGTCCGCATCCGCAGGCACGTCCATCGTGAGGATGCCGACGAGCAGATAGGTCGAGAATGCACCCATGATGAGGGGAACGATGAGTCCTGACCGTCCCTGCCACCAGGTTCCCGCGCCGAGGTGGCCCGTGCGTTTCGTCGTCTGTGCGCTCACAGTCCCAACTCCTTCAGCAGCTTCTCCACCCGTGACGAGTCCTCCTTGATGAACTCGGCGAACTCGTCGCCGGTCAGCCACACGTCGGTCCACTTGTTCCGTTCGAGGGCGTCCTTCCAGGCCGCGCTGTCGCGGGTCTTCTGGAGGATGTCGAGCAGCTGGCCGGATTCCTCGCCGGTGATGTCCGGGGCGCCGAGCCAGCCGCGCCAGTTCGTCAGCGTGACCTCATAGCCCTGTTCGGACATCGTCGGCACCTCGTCGAAGCCCTCGATCCGCTTCGGGGCGGCCACGCCGATGGCTTTGACGCGTCCGGCTTCGATCTGGTCGGAGACCTCGTTGAAGCCGCAGGAGGCGAAGTCGGTGGTCCCCGAGAGCAGCGTCTGGATCGCTTCGCCGCCGCCGGACTTCGGGATGTAGGTGATGTCGGACGCGGCGATCCCGCCGAGGAGCGCGAGCTGCGCGATCGTGAGATGGTCGACCGAACCCGCCGAACCGCCCGTCCACACGAGTCCCTTCGGGTCCTTCTTCCATGCGCCGATGACATCGTCGATCGTATTGTGCGGGGAATCGGCGGCGGCGATGAGGACGTCGTAGTCCTCGGCCACGCGGGCCATCAGGGTGGTGTTGTCGAATCCGACCGGCGACTTGTTCAGGGCGATCCCGCCGACCATGGCGGTGCCGGTGGCCAGGATCGTGTCCGCCTGGCCGTGCATCGTCGAGAACTTGCCGAGGCCGATCGTGCCGCCGGCTCCGGGGATGTTGACGACCTGGGCGTTGTTGGCCAGCCGGTCGACGCGCATGGCCTGCTGGGTCTCGCGGGCAAAGCCGTCCCAGCCGCCGCCGGCGCCGGCCGGAGCGATGAGGGTGAGATTCGACGACAGGTCGCCCTTCGCCGAGGCGGCCCTGACCGAGTAGGTCGTTGCCGTTCCGATCGCTGCCAAGGCGATCGCCCCGTAGGCGATGCGTCCGAAGGTGCGTCGTGAGGGATGGGAGGATTCGACCGTCGAATCCTCGGGAGGTGGCGCCTGTGGCACGGTCTTCTCCTTTGAAGGCGAGTGTGATTCGAGACTCACCTTAGAGCTTGCTGAGTGTCCACTGCGAGCTTGTGCTCGCTCTGCGCGTTCTGCTCATTGAGCGCGTTGAGTGCATTCTGCGCACAGCGGGTCATCGCTGCGCGGCGTCGCCTGGTCGTCGCGGCCCGTCTGTGTGTGATCATTCCACCGAGGTATAACAGCGAAGATCGGGGAAACGCCTCGGCTGACTGGCCGCAGACGAGGTGAACGGGCGGAGTGACTAGGGTGGGACCATGACTGATGCCGATTCTCCTGCCACCGTTCCTGCAGCACAGACCCCGTCCGGGGCCGGGGCCGACGCCGGGACCAAGTCCGAGACCGGGACCTCGACAGCGACCACCCCCGCTTCTGCGCCGGTGGCGAAGAAGGTTCCCTTCGAGCGCACCCACCACGGCCATACCTTCATCGACCATTACGAGTGGATGCGTGAGAAGGAGTCGCCCGAAGTCATCGCCCACCTCGAAGCAGAGAACGACTGGACGAGCGCACAGACGGCTCACCTCGAAGGCCTCCGAGATTCGATCTTCACCGAGATCAAGACGCGCATCAAAGAGACCGATATGTCCGTGCCCAACCGACGCGGGAACTACTGGTACTTCTCCCGCACGAAGGCCGGGCTCGACTACGGCATCAGCGTCCGGATCCCCATCTCCGGGCCCGATGACTGGACGCCGCCCGAGGTCGGCGAAGAACCTCTGCCCGGTGAAGAAGTCGTTTTCGACTCGAACATCGCCGCCGCCGGTCAGGAGTTCTTCTCCCTCGGCTCCTTCTCACTTTCGGACGACGGCAGCAGACTCCTCTACGGTGTCGACACCACCGGCGACGAACGCTACACCCTCCGACTCCGCGACCTGGTCACAGGAGATGACCTCGCCGACACGATCGAGGGCACCTTTGCCGGGGCCTCCCTCGACCCGAGCGGTCGCTTCGTCTTCTACACCACCGTCGACGACGCCTGGCGGCCGGAGAAGGTGTGGCGCCACGTGGTCGGCACCGACAGCAGCGACGACGTGTGCATCTTCCACGAACCCGATGAGCGCTTCTTCGTCGGCTCGGGATTCTCACGTTCGGGCCGGATGATGTTCGTCGTCACCGGGTCGAAGACGACCACCGGGTACTGGAGCATCAGCGTCGACGACCTCGAAGCCGAACCGCAGGAGATCTGGCCCCGCGTCGACGGAGTCGAATACACCGTCGAGCACGCCGTCATCGGCGGTGAGGACCGATTCCTCATCACCCACAACCGCAATCGCGCCGATTTCGAGCTCGTCGACGTCCCCGCCGCGGACCCGACCGCGCCCGGTCGCGACGTCATCGTCACCGAAGCCGCAGGCAGCAACGGAGAGCTGCTCAACGGAAAGCTGCGCAGCGGCGAAACGCACAACGGCGAACTGCGGGTCGATGACCTGCGCATCGAAGATGTCGACGCCTTCGCCGACTTCATCGTGCTCAGCTACCGTCGCGGCGGCTTCGCCCGCGTCGGCATCATCCGCCTCGGCGATGCCTCCTCACCCTTCGGATCGCTGCAGGAACTGCCCTTCGGCCGGGAGACCGGAACCCTGTCACTGGGCGGCAATCCCGAATTCGCACAGACGAGCATCCGACTGCATTTCACCTCCATGTCGACGCCCGCGGTGCTCTATTCGCACAGCGTCGCAGACGGCACTGACACGGTCCTCAAGCGTCAGCCCGTTCTCGGATCCGTCGACCTCGACGCCTACACCGAAACCCTCCTGTGGGCGAAGGCCGGCGACGGCACCGACATCCCGATCTCGGTGGTCTTCCGCAAGGACCTGCACCGATCCGACGAACACGACGAACACGGCGAACACGGCAATCCCGCCTCGACGGAGGACGCAGCGGACGGAGTCGGCGCGGACGAGGCGAACGGCAGAGCCGCCTCGGCGAAACCGCTGCTCCTCTACGGGTACGGCTCGTATGAGGCGAGCATGGACCCGTACTTCTCGGTCTCGCGGCTGTCGCTGCTCGACCGCGGCGTCGTCTTCGCCATCGCGCACGTGCGCGGCGGCGGCGAAATGGGCCGACACTGGTACGACCAGGGCAAGACGACGGCGAAGAAGAACACGTTCACCGACTTCATCGACGTCGCCCGCCACCTCATCGACACCGGGTGGACGAGTCCGGATCGGCTCGTGGCCAGCGGCGGATCGGCCGGGGGCCTGCTCATGGGTGCGATTGCGAACATGGCGCCCGAGCTCTTCGCCGGAATCAGCGCCGACGTGCCCTTCGTCGACGCGCTGACCTCGATCCTCATGCCCGAGCTGCCGCTGACCGTCATCGAATGGGAGGAGTGGGGCGACCCGCTGCATGATCCGGAGGTCTACGAGTACATGCGCTCGTACTCTCCCTACGAAAACGTCACCGAGGCGGCCTACCCGCAGATCTTGGCCGTGACCTCGCTCAACGACACCCGGGTCCTCTACGTCGAACCCGCGAAATGGGTCGCCCGACTCCGCGAGGTCGGTGCGAACGCCCTGCTCAAGACTGAAATGGTCGCCGGGCACGGCGGGGTCTCCGGGCGGTATGACGCCTGGAAGGAAGTCGCCTTCGAATACGCCTGGATCCTCGACGTGCTGGGACGATCGGACGTCGAAACAGAGCCCTGAGGGGACGACTGTCGCCGCAGATAACGATACTGGGACGATTGTCTCCAAAACCCGGATTCGGCACCCGGTGTCAGTGCCGGGCCATAGAGTGGATATCATCACATTCGACGTGATGCGCGTCATGAACTCAGAACGGTCTGAGTGACGGCGGCGCATCATTCATCTGCATTGCCGTCACTGTCCTTGCCCGCGAGGAGCGACGGTGTCGAATGCAGAATTCGTGACGGATCCGCACCGGCGGACCGAAATTCCGAAAGGGAGAAGAATGCGTCTCAGCAAAGTGGCCACAGCGATGGTGGCAGTCGGTTCGATTCTTGCGGTTTCGGCCTGCGGCGGCGGTGAGAGCGGTGGCGGCGAAGGCGATTCGTTCTCCATCGGCGTCTCGCAGCTCGTGCAGCACCCGGCGCTCGACGCCGCCACCGAAGGCTTCAAGAAGTCCTTCGAGGATGCCGGCGTCGACGTCGAATGGGACGTGCAGAACGCCCAGGGCGAACAGGCCAATGCGACCTCGATCGCACAGCAGTTCGCCAGCGACGACCTCGACCTCGTCCTCGCCGTCGCCACCCCGGCCGCTCAGGCCGCAGCCCAGGCGATCACCGACAAGCCCGTGCTCTTCACCGCCGTCACCGACGCCGAAGAAGCCGGACTCGTCGATTCCAATGACAGCCCCGGCGGCAACGTCACCGGCACCTCCGACCTCAATCCGGTCGAAGAGCAGCTGAAGCTGGTCAAGGACGTCAAACCCGATGCGAAGACCGTCGGCATCGTCTACAGCTCCGGCGAGGTCAACTCGCAGGTGCAGGTCGATCTCGCGAAGAAGGCGGCAGAGGGCCTCGATGTGAAGATCAAGGAAGCGACGATCGCGAACTCGGGCGAGCTCGCTCAGGCCGTGGACTCGCTCGGCAAGGTCGACGCCTACTACGTGCCCACCGACAACAACGTCGTTTCGGCAGTGTCGACCATGGTCCAGGCGGCAGAGAAGAACAAGGCTCTGCTCGTCGGGTCGGAGGCCGGCCAGGTCGAGTCCGGCGCGGCGATCACCCGCGGCATCGACTACACGAAGCTCGGCGAACAGACCGGCGAAATGGCTCTGAAGATCCTCCAGGACGGAAAGAAGCCCGCCGAAATGCCCGTCGAGACCAGCTCGAACCTCGAGCTCGTCGTCAACCCGAAGGCCGCCGAGGCCCAGGGCGCCGAGATTCCGCAGAAACTCGTCGACGAGGCCGACAAGGTCATCGAGTAACCGACACCAACCGTGACCCGGTGCAGGGAGTCCTGAACTCCTCGACTGCACCAACGTCACCGGCCCCGAGGTCGCCGGCGCTGACACCGACGACCTCGGGGCCACCATGAACCACACACCAGAAATGAACGGAAACCCATGTTCGGAGCATTGGAGCTCGGGCTCATCTACGGCGCGATGGCGCTCGGGGTCTATCTGACCTTCAAGGTCCTCAACTTCCCCGACCTCACCGTCGACGGAAGCTTCACCACGGGCGGCGCCACCGCAGCCTCCCTCATCATCGCCGGGGTCAACCCCTTCCTGGCCACGCTCGCGGCGATCGGCGCCGGACTCATCGCCGGCTACATCACCGGCCTGCTTCACACTAAAGGCGGCATCGACGGACTGCTCGCCGGAATCCTCACCATGATCGGCCTGTGGTCGATCAACCTACGGATCATGGGGAAGGCGAACCTGCCGCTCCTGCGAGAAGACACCGTGTTCACCCCGCTGCGCGAGAACATGCTCATGGGCACCTGGGGGTCGATTGCGATCCTGCTCGCCTTCGCCCTCATCCTCAAGTTCGCCATCGACTGGTTCCTCACCACCGATCTCGGACTGGCCATCCAGGCCACCGGCAACAACAAAGAGATGATCCGCAGCCTCGGCGTCAACACCGACAACTCGACGATGCTCACCCTGGCACTTTCGAACGGATTCGTCGCACTCTGCGGAGCGCTCGTCGCTCAGTACCAGGGGTTCTCCGATATCAGCATGGGCATCGGCCTCATCCTCGTCGGACTCGCCTCGGTGATCCTCGGCCAGGCCGTGTTCGGCAGCCGCAACATCGTCATGGCCAGCCTCGGCGCACTCCTCGGGTCGGTCGTCTACCGGCTCATCATCTTCCTCGCCCTGCGTGCGGGCCTGGATACGAACGATATGAAGCTGACGACCGCGCTGCTCGTCGTCATCGCACTGCTGCTGCCCAGGTGGGGATTCCTCAAACGGATCCCCTCACTGCGCGGACGCGGAAACCGCGCGGCCGCCTCGGTGCCGGCGGGAACGACCGATATGAAAGACCCCGCCGAGGTCGCCGACATCCCCGCCGGCGCGACCGGCTCCAGAGCCGGGAAGGAGATCTGAGACCCATGCTCACGATCGACAACATCTCCAAGACCTTCTTCCCCGGCACCGTCAACGAACGCAAGGCACTGCAAGGGCTTTCGCTCGAACTCGACGAATCCGACTTCGTCACCGTCATCGGCTCCAACGGTGCCGGAAAATCGACGCTGCTCAACACCATTTCCGGCCGTCTGCCCATCGACTCCGGATCGATCGCCATCGACGGCGCCGAGGTCTCGCGGATGCCCGAATACAAACGAGCGGGATACCTGGGCCGAGTCTTCCAGGATCCGATGGCCGGAACCGCTCCGGACCTCACGATCGAACAGAACCTCTCCCTTGCGCTCAAACGCGGAAAGCCGCGCGGGCTGGGGCGGGGGACCACCTCGGAACGGCGCGAACACTTCAAAGAGGAGCTGGCGACTCTCGAACTCGGCCTCGAGAACCGGCTGAAGACGAAGGTCGGACTGCTCTCCGGCGGACAGCGGCAGGCACTGAGCCTGCTCATGGCCGGATTCACCCAGCCGCGGATCCTGCTGCTCGACGAGCACACCGCCGCTCTCGACCCGCAGCGTGCTGCACTGGTGTCGACCCTGACGAAGAAGATCGTCGAGGCGGACGGGCTGACCACCCTCATGGTCACCCACAATATGGAGCAGGCGATCGCGCTGGGCAACCGGCTGATCATGATGCACGAGGGGCGGATCATCTACCAGGCTTCGGCCGAGGAGAAGAAGGACCTGACCGTCGAGACCCTGCTCGGCGAATTCTCGAAACTCAAGGGAGCGACGCTCGGCGACCGGGCACTGCTGAACTGAGCCGAGACTCGATAGCCGCTGAAGCGCATGGGCGACGAGCTCGCTGGAGAGCAGCCGCGCGCATGACGCCCAGTCGAGGCACATAAGAGGGTGGTTCACACCGCGTGGTGTGGACCACCCTCTCTTCCGCACTGGCGAACTTTACCAACCGGTTGGTAAAGTTGAGGCATGGCGAATGATGGACGGACGCGGATTCTTCACGCGGCGAAGGCTCTGGCCGAATCGCACGATTCGGTGCAGGGTGTGACGATCTCGCTCGAATCGGTCGCGCAGCAGGCGGGACTGACGAAACCGGGCCTGATGTATCACTTCCCGTCCAAGGAAGCGCTCATGCTCGGGCTCGTCGACCATGCCGCGAAGGACTGGGCGCAGCGGCTGCGCGAGCACACCGGACATTCGAGTCAGGAACTGACGAGCTTCGAACGGCACCGGGCCTACGTCACCGTGGCCACCACCGCCGAGGTCTCGCGCGCCGACTACTGGATCTTCTCCGATGCGCTCTACCACCCGAAGCTGTCGCGTGCGTGGAGCGAGCATCTCGGTCCGTGGTTCGACACCGCCGGGCTCGAAGATCGTGCGGTGTCACTGCTCACCGCCGCCCGGTTCTGTGCCGACGGCGCATGGATGTCCGAAGCCACCGGAGTGTTCCCCTCCACCGATATCGCGGCCGTGCGCACGCACGCGCTCGCGCTCATCGACGCCGCTGCGGCAGCCATCGATGCCGCTGCGGGAGTCGCTGCGGGAACGTCCGACGATGCCGCAGCGGCAACCATCGATGCAGCTGTGGGAACGTCCGGCGATGCTGAAACGGAGGTGACCGGATGAACTCGACACGTCTGCTGCTGCTCGTCACCGCCATACTCGCCGAGGTGGCCGCCACCCTGATGCTGCGAGCCGCGGTCGCCGATCCGGTGTGGATTCCCGGGGTCGTCGTCCTCTACGCCGCGGCCTTCTTCATCCTCGGCCTCACCCAGCGGCTGGGCATGCCGCTCGGTGCCGTGTACGCGACCTGGTCGGCCAGCGGGGTCGCCCTCGTCGCCGTGCTCGGTGTCGTGCTCTTCGGTGAACTTCTGAGCGTCGGCGCCATCATCGGCATCGCCCTCATCATCATCGGCGTCATCCTCGTCGAATCCGGCACTCCCGAAGAATCCGCGACCGTGGAGACGGAGGTGACCGAATGAGCTGGATGTGGTTGGCCCTGTCGATCCTCAGCGAGGTCGCCGGCACCCTGTGCCTGCGTGCGAGCGCCGGACTGCAGCGCAGGATCTGGTTCATTCCCGTGGCCATCAGCTACACCGCGGCCTTCTTCTTCCTCGGCCGCACACTTGCCGAGGGCATGCCTCTCGGCGTCGCCTATGGTCTGTGGGCGGCCTGCGGAGTCGCGCTGGTCTGCCTGCTCTCCCGGGTCATCTGGAAGGATCCGCTCACGCGCAAGGCGCTGCTGGGCATCGGCTTCATCACCGTCGGAGTCATCCTCGTCGAAATCGGCTGACCCGGGACTGCCGAATCGACCGAGACTGCCGAATCGACCGGGACTGCCCGATTGACCGTTCCCGCGCGGGGCAGGTCCGAGCGGCTCAGCCCGGTGCATCCTCGGCGATGGCGGCGCCCATTCGTTGCTGAGAATTTATTGTGAAGCCTCACGCAAGCTGTTATCGTCCGAAGGCATGACCCCTCTCGGATTCGACGACCACCACCGCTGGGGTTGGTCGACCCCGAATCGAGAGCGCCCGAGCTGCGGCTTCGCCAATGATTCCTGGGAACCCGTGGCCGTCGGCTGGTGGGGCGGAGAGCCCTAGTCACTGATCGCCGATCCGCAGACCATCTGCCAGATCGACGACCGCCGGCCGGTCGCATCACCTGATTCCCGACTCTGACCCGATGTGCGTTCATGCCATCGGGCCCTGATGCGTTCGTCTTCGTGCGCGGCACCGATCGATCTCGGCAGTTTCCGCAACAATCGAAAGAGTGTGAACCGACACATGACAGATGACTCCAACCGCACCGACGAACACGATCCGGGCCCGGATCAGCGGTCCGATGCCACCACCGAGGCGGCTCGCCGTGCCTCACGTGAACGGATCATGGCCGATGCCCGCCGGATGGGGGCTGACGCCAAACGCGTCGGTCGTGAGACCGGGCGCAACCTCGGCCAATTCGACTACCGCCGCCCGCGCGGTCCCGTGAAGGCCGATCTCGAAGACACACACGGCCACTACCCGCACGACACCCACCCGATCCTCGTGCCCGGCATCGCCATCGACGAACAGCGGCGCCGGTACTCCCTCGACAAAGTGATCTTCGCGATCGCCGGAACCCTCACGGTCGCCTTCGTCATCTGGGGCATCGCCGATTCCGGCAGCGTCGCCTCGGTGGCGCAGGCCGCATTCGACTGGTCGACGATGAATGTGGGCTGGCTGTTCAACCTCGTCGCCCTCGTCATCCTCGTCGCCATGCTCATCCTCGCGTTCTCCCCGTACGGAAAGATCCCGCTCGGAAAGGACGGGGAGAAGGCCGAGTTCTCCACGTTCGCCTGGGTGGCGATGCTCTTCGCCGCGGGCATCGGCATCGGAGTCCTCTTCTTCGGCCCCTCCGAGCCGCTGACCTACTTCATCACTCCACCCCCGCTGACGAATGATCCGGAGTCGATCGAAGCACTCCACGGCGCGATGGCGCAGACCTACTACCACTGGGGATTCCACGCTTGGGCGATGTACGCCCTGGTGGGCGGTGCGATCGCCTACGCCGCCTACCGCCGCGGCAGGTCCCTGCTGCTGTCCTCGATCTTCGTCAGCCTCTTCGGCAAACGACAGTCGGAGGGCTTCGCCGGCAAACTCGTCGACATCTTCGCCATCGTCGCCACACTGTTCGGCACGGCCGCCGCGCTCGGCATCGCAGCCATGCAGATCGGCACCGGAGCGAGCATCGTCTCCGGTGCGGGACCGATGACGAACAATATGCTCGTCATCATCATCCTCGTCCTCACCCTCGGCTTCATCATCTCTGCGGTCTCGGGTGTCTCGAAGGGCATCCGCTACTTGTCGAGCATCAACATCGTGCTCACGATCGGCATCGTCGGCATCGTCCTCTTCCTCGGGCCGACCCTGTTCCTGCTCAACCTGCTGCCCTCGGCGCTCATGGAGTACCTCGGGTCGATGTTCGATCTCATGGGCAAGTCCCTGTCCTGGGGTTCCGAGACCCAGGAGTTCCAGTCGGTGTGGACCGTCTACTACTGGGCCTGGTGGATCTCCTGGTCGCCTTTCGTCGGCACCTTCATCGCCCGCATCTCGCGCGGGCGCAGCATCCGCCAGTTCCTCCTCGGCACGATCTTCATTCCCTCGACGCTGCTCTTCGTCGCCTACGGCGTCATGGGCGGGACTTCGATCTCGATGTACCGGGACGGTGCCGCCGGGTTCTCCGACAGCATGGCCGCCCCCGAGGTCTTCTTCGCACTCGTCGACAACCTGCCCTACGTCGAATGGCTGCCGTTCGTGGCGATCGTCGTGCTCGCGATCTTCTTCATCACCTCGGCTGACTCCGCTTCCGTGGTCATGGGCATGCTCGCCAGCCGCGGCGACCAGGAGCCGAAGAAGTGGGTGGTCGTGTTCTGGGGCCTGGTGATGTCGGGCATCTCCGTGGTGATGCTCCTGCTCGGCAACGCGAACGCGCTCGAGGGACTCCAGCAGCTCGTCATCGTCACGGCTGTGCCGTTCGCGGTCATCATGCTCTTCATCATCATCGCCTGGGTGAGGGAGCTGCGCACCGACCCGATGGCGCTGCGCCGGAAGTACGCGCAGAACGCCGTGGACAATGCGGTGGTCGCCGGTGCCGAATCCTACGGCGACGACTTCGCCCTGCAGGTCGTGCCCACCGAACCGGGAGACGGCGCGAACTGCGGCATCGACTCCGAACACGAGGACTACACCGACTGGTACCAGCGCACGGATGAGAACGGCGAACCCGTCGGATTCGACTACGAGACGGGGGAGTGGGCCGACGGATGGACTCCGGAAGACGGTACCGCCCCCGCCGAGGCGGACGCCGCCTCGACGACGGAAGCGACGGAAGGGAACGACGCCTCCACGACCGAGGCGGACTCCGTGGCCGCCTCGGCGACGGATGCGGACTCCGTGGCCGCCTCGGCGACGGAACCCGACCCGGATTCAGTGACCGATTCCGCAGCCGACCTCGGCTCCGACCGCAGAGAGGACCACTCATGACCACCCCGAACATCGTCGTCATCCAAGCCGATCAGATGGCCGCCCAGGCCCTGGGAGCCTACGGCGACGCCGCCGCGCTGACGCCGAACATGGACGCCCTGGCCGCCGATGGAGCCGTCTTCGACCGTGCGTACTGCAATACTCCGCTGTGCTCGCCGTCGCGGGCGTCGATGATGACCGGGCGGATGCCCTCGGAGATCGACTGCCTCGACAACGGCGATGACTTCGCAGCCTCGGTGCCGACCTTCGCCCACCGCCTGCGCAAGCTCGGCTACCACACGGCGCTGATCGGGCGGATGCACTTCATCGGCCCTGATCAGCACCACGGTTTCGAAGAGCGGCTGACCACGGACGTGTACCCGGCCGACCTCGATATGGTGCCCGACTGGAACCGTCCCCTGGAGCAGAAGCTGCAGTGGTATCACGAGGCCGACCCCGTGTTCACCGCCGGTGCGGCGACCGCGAACGTCCAGCAGGACTTCGACGACGAGGTGATCTTCAAGACCCTGCGTCACCTCAACGATCGCAAACGCGCGAACCAGGCCGCCGGGACCGATCAGCCGTTCCTGATGGTCACCTCGTTCATCCATCCCCACGACCCGTACGAGCCGCCGAAGGCCAACTGGGACCGATTCGCCGAGGTGGCCATCCCGGACCCAGCCCACCCCGAGGTTCCCGATCCGGCCGTGGACCCGCACAGCCACCGCCTGCGCACGATGTGCGGCTTCGACGAACGCGAACCGGGCACCGAGGATCTGCGGCGAGCGCGTCGGGCCTACTATGCGGCGGTCAACTACATCGACGACCACGTCGGGGCCATCCGGCGTCGGCTGGCCGAACTCGACCTCGCGGACAACACCGTCATCATCGTCACGAGCGACCACGGCGACATGCTGGGGGAGAAGGGGCTGTGGTTCAAGATGTCCCCGTACGAACAGTCCTCCCGGGTTCCGCTCATCATCAACGGTCCCGCCGAGGTGATCGCCCCGGGCCGGTATGCGAACCCGGTCAGCCTCGTCGACCTCGCGCCGACCCTGCTCGACATCGCCCAGGGTACGGGAGAAGTCGGGCCGGGATCGGTGGGTGCCGGCGATGCGAACTCCGGGGCCGCCTCGGCGATCGATGACGGTCTGAGCGGAACCTCGCTGCTCGAGTCCGCCCGGCGGGAGGCCGCGGGCAAGGTCGGACCCGAGGATCGCGACGTCGTCATCGAGTACTTCGCCGAAGGCACCTACCGGCCGCAGGTCACGCTGGTGCGTGGAGATCTCAAGCTCACCGTGTGCCCGGGCGACCCGGAGCTGCTCTTCGACCTGGCCGCCGACCCCGACGAGTTGGTCAATCGGGCCGAGGATCCGGCCTTTGCCAAGGCGCGTGAGTCGATGCGCGCCGAACTCGAGTCCCGCTACGATCTCGAGCATCTCGAGGAGCATGTGCTCGGTTCGCAGCGCAGCAGGCAGCTCGTCGCCGATGCGCTCCAAGTCGGCCGTGTCCGCCACTGGGACTTCGACCCGGAGCCGGAGCACGGCTACGTGCGCGGTGACTTCTGGTCGGCGTTCCGCTTCGGCAAGATCCCTGCCGCCGACTGACCGCGCTGCACCCGCGGGTTCGAAGTGTGAGCGCCCCGATCCAGATCACTGCGCTCACACTTCGAGCCCGCTGAAGCGGCTTTCGGGTCCCGCGGAAGCGTCTTTCGGGACCGCTGGGCGGGTGAGCCGCCTCGGCGAGAACAATTCACCTGGTCTTAGGTGAGTTGCGGGTCATATTCTCAGAAACCGGTGGCATCATTCGAGGTAGGAGGGATGCCATGACCATCTTTGAGTCGACATCTGAAGTTCCGCTCGGTGCGGAGACCACATTCGACTGGCATGCTCGGCCAGGAGCGCTGACCCGCCTCTCGCCTCATTGGGCCCAGGAGATCGTCGAAGAGAGCTATCCTCCGATCGCCCCGGGCTCGGTGGCGCAGGTGAGGACGAGCGTGCCCGGCACTTACGGGCTCGTGCGACGGCCGTTCAGCTCCGTGCATTCGGAGGGACCCTCGCGGTTCTCGTTCGTCGATGAGCTGAAGAAGGGCCCGCTGAGCCAGTGGAAGCACACGCACGAGTTCACCTCGGTCGCCGGCGGAACGAAGATCGATGACCACATCGAATTCTCCATGGCTCCCCAGGGCTTCGACGTCATCGACCGGGGCCTCACTCACTACCTCGAAGCCACTTTCGACGCCCGTCGCAAGCGGATGCTCATGGACATCGACTTCCTCGAATCCACGAACGCGCCCCTGCTGACGCGGAAGAAGGGCAAACACATCCTCATCGCCGGCGGAAGCGGAATGATCGGACGCCAGGTCGCCGCCCTGTTCTCCACCGCCGGACATTTCGTCCGACTGCTTGTCCGCGAGACCCCGAAGTTCGAATACGAGGTGCATTGGAACCCTGATCTGGGAATCCTCAATCCACGGGACCTCGCGTGGGCGGATGCGGTGGTCCACCTCGGCGGGCGATCCATCGCCACGCGGTTCACCAAGCACGCGAAGGACGAGATCTGGTCCTCCCGCATCGACTCGACGAGGCTGCTCGTCGAAACGATGCGCGGTCTGCCCGAGGAGAAGCGTCCGTCGGTCTTCGTCTGCGCCTCTGCGGTCGGCTATTACGGGGCGAAAGCCGACGAACCTGTCGACGAGACAGGGCCGGCCGGCGAGGGATTCCTCGCCGAGGTGTGCCAGAAGTGGGAGGAGACGGCGGCCGGAGTCGAGGACGCCGGAATCAGGCGCGTGTCGATCCGGACCGGAGTCGTCCTCAGTTCCTTGGGCGGTCTGCTCAAACTGCAGGCGCCGCTGTTCCTCGCCGGAGCCGGCGGTCGATTGGGCAGCGGGGAGCAGGCTCTGGCCTGGATCTCCCTCGACGACGTGGCACGCACGTATGTGCACGCCGTCCTCTACGACTATGTGCGGGGACCCGTGAACGCTGTCGCCCCGGATCTCGTTTCGCAGGCGGAATTCGCCGAGGCTCTCGCCGCCCACCTGCGCAGGCCCGCATGGATCCCGACGCCCGGTTTCATCACCGAGATCATGCTCGGCCGTGACGGGGCGAAGGAGCTCGCGCTGGCCGATCAGCGGGTGGTGCCGGAGAAGCTGGAGGAAACCGGCTACCAGTTCGCTCACCCGACGCTTGCCGATTGCTTCGACGAGGAGCTCGGCATCGGGGCGTGATGCAGAAGTCCCCTCCGCTCGGCAGACGAGCCTGACGGAGGGGACCGGTGTTACTGCTGTTGCTTCTGCGGCCGCAGATCAGAAGCGCTTCGAAGCGATCTCGGCACCTTCGGTCAGGGACTGCAACTTCGCGACGGCGATGTCCGGGTGGACTCGTCCGCCCAGGCCGCAGTCGGTGGAGGCGACGACGTTCTCGGGTCCGACGAGCTTGGCGAACCGGCCGATGCGTTCGGCGACGAGCTCGGGATGCTCGACGACGTTCGTCGAGTGGGAGACGATTCCGGGGATGATGTACTTGCCCTCGGGCAGCTTCTTCTCTTCCCAGATCCGCCATTCGTGTTCGTGGCGGACGTTCGCGGCTTCGAAGGTGATGCCGGCGGCGTTGATCGAGAGCACCTGGTCGACGATCTCGATGAACGGCAGGTCGGTGACGTGGGGCCCGTGCCAGGAACCCCAACAGGTGTGCACACGCACCTGCGCCGGGTCGATTCCGCGCAGCGCATGGTTGAGGGCGTCGATGCGCACCTGGATGAACGAGCGGTAGTCAGCGAACGACGGTTCCGGGTTGATCTGGTCGAAGTTCTCAGCCAGGGAGGGATCGTCGATCTGGACGGTCAGCCCCGCCTCGGTGATGGCGAGGTATTCCTCCCGGAGCACATCGGCCCATGCCCAGATGAACTCCTCATCGGACGAGTAGAACTCGTTGGCGATGCGGGAGGCCGAACCGGGGGAGAGCGCATTGATGTACCCGGCACGCTCGTCGTACCCGGCGGCAGCCAGACCGGCCTTGATGTTCGCGACGTCGCGGTTGACCTGGTCCTGACCGATGTAGCTGATCGGACCGGTGGCCTTCGGGAACTGCGGCTGCTGGCCGGTGTCGGTTCCGGCGTCGGCGTCGGAGTAGACGTTGGGGAACAGGTTGCGATCGCGGCGGTCGCCGAAGCTGGTGAGAACCGTCTTGCCGGGTTCGGAACGCACAGCCGGTGCATCCCACTTGTCGACATCATCGAGCTCGAGCCCGCCGGTGCGGGCGAATGAGTAGTGCCACCATGCTCCGTAATCGAAGTCCGCGGCCATGGCGTGACCGTATTCGCCGTCGTTCGGCAGTGAGATGCCCAGGTTCTTCTGCCGCTTGACGAGGTCGGTGACGCTGGCGGCCAGCAGCTCGTCGAATTCCTGCTCCTGTTCCTGCGTCACGGACTCGCCGGCCAGGCGGGCGGTGTTCTGCGCCTGCTTGGCCTTGTTGGCCTCGATGAGCTCGGGGGTGCGGGGTAAGGATCCCGCGTGGGATGTGCGAATCGTCGCCATGACTGGTTCCTCTTCCTTGAATGTGGTGTCGTTCTGCTGTGCTGCTGAGTCCCTGGCCGCGGAACGGCTGAGGCTCATCGTTCTCCTTCAGGCAATCACATTCGCAGTCGTGCATGTGCGGTCGGTGTCATCTTCGGTCACGTGTGCTGACGGGCCAGGCGGTTATGTCAGATGCCGCGGTACACGTGTCAGCATTGCTACTTCAGCGGACGTCGCAGTCCGCCGCGTGGTCCTAGAGTGAAACCATGAGTTCGATACAGCCGCAGACACCAGATGTGAGCCGGGCGCTGCCGCCCCAGCAGAATGCTGGTCAAATGGGCAGCCCCGGCAATTCCGTTGCGGCGGCTTCCCAGACCGAACAGTTCGCTCGGGTCATGCTCTGGTGTTCCCGGTGCCTGATCTGCCTCGCAGTTGCGCTCTACATCGTTCCACCGCTGATTTCTGTGGCCTTGACGGCGCTGGTCCCAGTGCTTGGAATGCTGAGTCCTTTGATCACAACAGGTCTGAGATCACTTCTTATCGTCGTTGGAGCCATGGCTCTGCTGCTCGTGCGCAACACCGTGTGGTTACGACGAGCTTCTGCTGTGTCCCTCTTCGTCGCAGTCTGGTGCGTTCCTTTGGTTGTCGTGCCGATTCTGTCGCCGCCCTACAGCCAGTCAGCGTCGCAGCCGCCCATGTCATTCCTACCGGACTTCATCCGCGTGCCGGCAGGTCTCACTCTGTTCTTCGGCGTGACTTATCTGGCGTGGAACATCATCCGCAATCGCCGGTGGTGGATTCTACTGCTCTCGTTCGTCTGGTCCGGCATCGTCGCTGTGGTTCAGCAGCTGACCTTCTTTGCGATGATGTCGTTCGGCACGTCTCCCTTGCTGATGACGGCCGTGGTGGTGACTGTGTCGTTGATACTCGTTCTGGGCGGATTCGGTGGATTCCACCTGCTGGGCCGGATCGGAGGGGCAACTGTACCCATCGACCGAGCAAACTCTGCGAGCTTTCACCGCAACGTGCCTGCCCGGCCGGTCGATACGCGTCCCGGTTATCTTCCCGGCTACCCGGGCGCGTGAACGGTCGCGGGTCAGTAGGCTGGAATCATGAGTTATGGGCAGAACGGGCAGCGTTGGACGAGTCCGAACCGGCCGACTCCACAGTCGGTGGCTCCTTACGAATCAGATCAGTATTCATATCCGCCGGTGCCACCGCGTCCTCCGGCACCATTCGATACGCAGGCCACGCCGGGGGCGTCAGTCATATCGAATACGGCAGGCTCCCGCCACCCCGGATGGCTCGCGCGGTCACTGTTCTGGGCGGCGCTGATCATCGGTGTGCTGCCCGGCCTGGTCTTGGCACCGTTGAGCATGTCCGGTAGTTCGAACGCCCCTGTCGTCTACAGTCTCTGGACAGTTCTCTCATCACTGCTGCGTCTCGTCATCGGTACCATCGCCATGCTGCTGGTGAAGAATGTGAGTTGGACGCGCCGGTTCATCGCCGCCGGAACCTACCTGTTCGGCTGCATCTGCCTTTTGGTGCTCACCCCGGTCGTGAGCTTCATCTTCAGCGTCGCTGGCACTGGAGCCGGCACAGATTCGGCGCTTCGCGCGAGTATTGCCCAGGTTGTAATCAGCGTCGTGTACCTCGCCGCTGTATTCTGCGCATGGAACATCGTCCGCCGCCGCAGGTGGTGGGTCCTCGTCGTCGGAATCGTCATCGCCGTGGTGATGAATGCGGGAAGCTACGTTGCTGGCCGGGGCCTGAACGCAAGCCCACTGGATAAGGCACTGTCGATGGTGATCGTCCAAGGTGCCTGGCTCATACTCCTTTTCATCATTCTCGGACTCTTCCACATGCTCGGCCTCCTGCCGGCTGGAACGGTGCCGATGCCAAGCCGGCCGGCTTCGACTCAGCAACAGGTTCACCCACAGCAGATCTACCCGCAAGCTGGTCATACGACACAGGCTCACCCGAATCAGTGGCCTCCTGGATCGGGCCAGCAGCCATTCCCACACCACTAGGTTCGAACAAAAGACACGGCAAACCCACGCGATTGAGCGAGGAACCTGATGCTGTTGTTCATCATCGCCGGTGAAGTACTGTTCTGGATCGTTCTGCTCGCCGGAGTAAGCGCGCGGTATCTGATGCACTGGAGAACGGTCTCGACAGTTCTCCTCGTATCCACCCCGCTCATCGACATCCTCATCGTCGGCCTGACATACATTGATCTGCACCGGGGATCGTCGTCGGACTTCAGTCACGGAATGGCTGCGTTCTACGTCGGCTTCTCCGTCGTCTTCGGTCCGGAGGCCATCGCCCGCGTCGACCGCCGATTCGCCCGTCGGCATAAGGACCCCAACGAAGTGGAACTGCCTGCCGTACCGACCCGCACCAGTCTCGGATACTGGCTGCGCTGCCTGACCGCCTCGACGATCACCATCGCACTGCTGGCCATCGGAATCGCGATCGCGGGCTTGGCTGATTCCTTCTGGCTGATCTATTGGACGATCGTCGCCGTCTTCACCGCTCTTGCCTGGGGCCTGATCGGACCGCTGCGTGACCGCTAGAGCCGCAGCAAGCGCCAAGGTGAGAAGGCTGCTTACTCGCTTTCGTGACCGTCACGCCCAGCAGGGCGATTTGGACACAGCGCGACAGCGAGACGGCCTCTCGGCCTCGAGAGGACCAACCGCAGCTGGTTTTGTCGAGGCCGAGAGGCCGTCCGGGAGTCAGTCTTCGCCGCCAGTGTCAGACGGCGGTTTCGGTCACCGCCGCAACGCTGCCGCCGAAGCGATCAGCCAGGGTACCCTCGTGGGCCTGGCCGAGTTCGTCGAGGCCGACCTGGAAGTGGTCGACGACCTCGAGCTCGGGAGCTCCGTCGCCGGCATCGGTCATGCCGATGCGCACGAACGGGAACCGGCGTGCCGTGCACATGTCCTTGAAGCGGACTTCTTCCGACCGCGGCACGGCGACGATCGCGCGCGCCGCCGATTCGGAGAACAGTGCGGTGAACACGTCGATGCCGTCACGCTCGCAGACCTCGTCGAGCCAGATCCGGGCGCCGGTGCCATAGCGCAGCGACGATTCGACGAGTGCCTGCGACAGTCCACCCTCGGACAGATCGTGCGCGGCATCGATCATGCCGTCGCGCGAGCAGTTGATGAGGATCTCGCCGAGTTCCTTCTCCGCCGCCGGCTTGTACTGCGGAGGAACACCGCCGAGGTGGCCCACCGTGACGTCGGCCCACGCCGAACCGTCGAGCTCCGCCTCGGTGGTGCCGAGCAGATAGATGGTCTGGCCCGGCTCCTGCCAGCCGCTCGGGGTGGCGCGGGTGACATCATCGAAGACACCGAGCACACCGACGACCGGAGTCGGGTGGATGGCCACTCCGCCGGTCTGGTTGTACAGGGACACGTTGCCGCCGGTGACCGGGATTCCCATGTCCTGGCAGGCGCCGGCGAGGCCTTCGACAGCCTGCGCGAACTGCCACATGATCTCCGGATCCTCGGGGGATCCGAAGTTCAGGCAGTCGGTGACCGCACGCGGAATGGCACCGGAGGTCGAGACGTTGCGGTAGGCCTCGGCCAGAGCCAGCTGGGCACCGCGCGCCGGGTCGAGGAAGCTGTAGCGGCCGTTGGCATCGGTGGCGATGGCCACGCCGAGACCGGACTCCTCATCGACGCGGACGACACCGGCATCATCCGGGTAGGCCAGTGCGGTATTGCCCTGAACGTACTTGTCGTACTGCGAGGTGATCCACGACTTCGAGGCGAGGTTCGGCGACCCCGCGAGCTGCAGCATCGTCGACCGCAGCTCATCATCGGACTGGGGCTTCGCCAAACCAGCGGCCTCAACGGTGTTCGCCGCCACCTCGGCGCTCCATGACGGTTCGGTGAACGGACGGTTGTACACGGGGCCGTCGTGAGCGACAGAGCGCGGGGGCACATCGACGATGACGTCGCCGTGCCATTCGATGATGAGACGATCGGAGTCGGTGACCTCGCCGAGCACGGAGGTCTCGACCTCCCATTTGCCGACGATCTGCAAGAACTCCTCGAGGCGGTCCGGACGGACGACAGCCATCATCCGCTCCTGCGACTCCGACATGAGGATCTCTTCAGGGGTCAGCGTCTCATCGCGCAGCAGCACGTCATCGAGGGCGATGTGCATACCGCCGTCGCCGTTGGACGCCAGTTCCGAGGTCGCACAGGAGATTCCCGCGGCGCCGAGGTCCTGAATGCCTTCGACGACACCGGCGTGGAAGAGCTCGAGGCAGCATTCGATGAGCACCTTCTCAGCGAACGGATCGCCGACCTGCACGGCTGGACGCTTCGACGGCTTCGAATCGTCGAAGGACTCTGAAGCGAGGATCGAAGCACCGCCGATGCCGTCGCCACCGGTGCGCGCACCGAAGAGCACGACCTTGTTGCCCAGTCCCGACGCGTTGGCCAAACGGATGTCCTCGTGCCGCATCACACCCACAGCCAGGGCGTTGACCAGCGGATTTCCCTGATAGACGGAATCGAAGACGGTCTCGCCGCCGATGTTCGGCAGGCCCAGGGAATTGCCGTAGTTGCTGATGCCGGCGACCACGCCGTGGACGACACGGGCGGTGTCCGGATGGTCGATGGCTCCGAACCGCAGCTGATCCATCACGGCGACCGGGCGCGCACCCATGGAGATGATGTCGCGGACGATGCCGCCGACTCCGGTGGCCGCACCCTGGTGGGGTTCGACGTAGCTGGGGTGGTTATGGGATTCGACCTTGAAGGTCACCGCCCAGCCGTTCCCGATGTCGACGACGCCGGCGTTCTCGCCGATGCCCACGAGCAGGTGCTTCTTCATGTCCTCGGTGACCTTGTCACCGAACTTGGACAGGTGGACCTTCGAAGACTTGTACGAGCAGTGCTCGGACCACATCACCGAATACATGGCCAATTCCGCCGAGGTGGGGCGACGTCCGAGGATCGCCTTGATCTTCTCGTATTCGTCGGCCGTGAGACCGAGATCGGCGAAAGGCTGCTCGACGTCGGGGTTCGCCGCTGCGAACTCGACCGTCTCCTTGACCTTCTTCGATGCATTCTGCGGGGAATCGACCTGCGTGGAATCCGCAGAGCTGAGGTTAGACGTCATGTCCTCTTCGGGGCCCTTTCATACGACACGGCACTCACGGCCAATCTTAGCCGTGTCCCCACCGCAAGGGCGAAGCGCGTCCACGGCAGGGCCGCCTCGGGGAAGGGATGGGCCGTTCCCGGCTGGGAATCGGACGGTCGCACGCCACTTAGAATGGGAACCATGGCAACTCCCAAGATCGTCCTGTTCTATGTCTTCACCCCGCTGCCCGACCCCGAAGCGGTCAAGCTGTGGCAGCACACCCTGGCCGAGGGTCTCGGTCTCAAAGGGCGGATCATCGTATCGAAGGATGGAATCAACGCCACGGTCGGAGGGGACGTCTTCGACGTGAAGCAGTACGTGCGGGCGACGAAGTCCTACGCGCCATTCAAGGGAGCAGACATCAAATGGTCGAACGGTCAGGGCGATGACTTCCCACGCCTGAGCGTGAAGGTCCGCGACGAACTCGTCACCTTCGGCACCCCGGACGAGATCACCGTGACAGACGACGGAGTCCAAGGCGGCGGCCAACATCTCAAACCCGGAGCCCTGCACAAACTCCTCGACGAACGCGGCGAGGAGGTCGTCTTCTTCGACGGGCGCAACGCGATGGAGGCGCAGATCGGGAAGTTCCGGGACGCGATCGTGCCCGACACGGACACCACGCGTGACTTCATCGCCGAGATCGAATCCGGCAAATACGACGACCTCAAGGACAAGCCCGTCGTCACCTACTGCACCGGCGGAATCCGCTGCGAGGTCCTGTCCGTGCTCATGAAGAACCGCGGATTCGAGGAGGTCTATCAGCTCGACGGCGGCATCGTCCGCTACGGCGAGACCTTCGGCAGCTCCGGCTACTGGGACGGCTCGCTCTACGTCTTCGACAAGCGCATGCACGTCGAGTTCGGGGACAATGTCGAATCCATCGGGCACTGTGTGTCCTGCGACAAGAAGACCCCGGAGTTCGTCAACTGTGCGAACCTCGAGTGCCGCAGGCAGTACCTGCGGTGCATCGATTGCACGGACAAGGGCCTGCAACCATACTGCGCCGACTGCGTCGAGCAGGGAATCCCCACCGAGGCGGCCGCCGGCTGAGCGTGTGACCTCGCTTCAGCGCAGCAGGTTCTTCGTCGCCGCATCGATGTCGGTCCACCTGAAGTCGAACCCGGCCGCTTCGAGTCGTGTCGGCAGCACCCACCGACTCTTGAGCACGAGTTCCGACTCCTGACGCAGGACGGTCATCCCGATCTCGAGCAGCCACCTGGGTGCAGGAATCCCCACGGGCATGCGCACTGCTGTGCGCAGCGCTTTCATCAGTGAGCGATTGTCCGCGACCTGTGGGTTCGAGACGTTGATCGGCCCGCTGAGCTCGTCATGTTCGTCGATGAACCGGATCGCCCGGAGCACATCGTCGATGTGGACCCAGCTGAACCGCTGTCGTCCGTGAGTCGGCGGATGCCCCCGCCAGACGGTCGGCCCGGAAGCGTCCGGGCCGATCCCGCGATAGCGCCGGTGCGGGAACCAGCGACCTTCATACTGGGCACCGCCTGCACCGGATCTGGCCGCTGTGGCCAACATGTTCAAAGCCGCTCCGTCACCGAGCACGATCGCCATTCGCAACGCGACTCGTCTGGTCGCGGGCAGGTCCCCGGCGAAGAACTCCTTCTCCCAGGCTTTGGCGATGTCGACCGAGAACCCTTCGCCGATGTCACCGTCGTCCTCGGTCTGCGGACGGTCCATCGCATGACGGTAGATGGTCGCCGTGCTCGAGTTGATCCACAGGCGCGGCGGCGCCGAGGCGGCCGCCACGGCCGTATTGAGAGTGCGGGTCGTATCGACGCGGGAGTCCCAGATGACCTGGCGGTTGGCATCCGTATACCGGCACCCGACGCTGCGACCGGCGAGGTTGATGAGCAGATCGGCGCCGTCGACGAGCTCGGCGATTCGGTCGGGACGATCCCAGGTGGCGTCGGCCGAGGCGGGGGAGCGGCCGATCGTCCGTGTTGCATACCCCCACGTGGTGAGTGCATTCAGCAGCTCGCCGCCGATGAATCCCGATGCACCGGCGATGACGGCGATCGGAGCCTGGGCGTTCGGCAGTGATGTGTCTGCGGGTTCGATGCTCATACTCAGGACGCTAACACCCCGCGAATCCAATAGCGTGTTTGTTTGAACAAGTTGTGATGCCAGAGTGTGTTGCCCGTGCTTGTTGCTACCTGATGGGGGCCGGGCTACCTGGCGCGGGGTTGCTGCGCCCCCGCCAGGTAGCAAATGGCCTCGTCCGACTCTGAGCGGGAGTCGGGCGAGGCCATTCGTGTATTCTCCGGCCTGAGTTCCACAATTTTAGTGCCCCGAAAATCGGTCCGGCAGTAGCTCAGCCGCGATTTCTCTCGCTTCACCAGTGACCTCAGGGTCGAAGGTGATGTCTTGGCCACCCACTCGGCCGGTGAACTCCCGCAACGGCCGCAAACTCGTGATGACCTTCTTCAACGACATCCCAGTCGCGTCCTGCATGAACCTCGATACGGCCAAATGCTGTGAACACGACAGTCAAGTGCGCCTCGATGGCATCCCTCTTCCGGTGAAAGATCGGCCTAGCCCTCAAGTCGGTCTTCGACATCCGGAAAGACTGCTCGACGTGCAACAGGTCGTGATAGCTGCCGATGACCTCGGTCGCAGGCATGGTCCCGGCGGGAATGTTCGTGACATAGCCTTTGAATCCAGTCAGCTTCATCGCCCGCTCGTAAGCCTTCTCATCGAAGGCTTTCTCCTCGTCCGTGACCTTCACGAACCGGGCCTTCTTCGCCGGCTTCTCCCCGTCGATGATCGCCAATGCCCGGTTGCGCTGCAGGTTCAGAGTCTGCTCATCACGCATCGCCCGTTTACGCCGGTACTGCCACACCACCCGCCACGCGTCCGGATGTTCCTGAGCCGACCAGACGAGTTCGCGTCTGACCTTCACCCGATCCGGGTCGAGTCGCTTCACACCTTTCGGGGTGATCGTGTCGATGATCTGCCCATCCTCGGTGTACTCACCGTTCCACCGAAAATGGGTAGCCAGATCGTGTGGAGCTTTCGTCTGCCTCGACCCGACAATGAACCGCAGCCCGGCATCATCGAGTTCCTTGAGATTCTTCGCCGACAACATGCCCGCATCAGCGGCGACGACCATGTCTGTGACACCGTGGCGTTCTTGGAAGGCTTTGATCACGGGAATGATCGTGTGAGTCTCTGCCTTCGCCCCTTCGAAACACCCGATCTCTAACGGGAACCCTGTCCGATCGACGAGGAGTCCGACGACGATCTGCGGGTCGACGCGACGTTCTTTCGAGTACCCGACCTGGCGCAGCGCGTCTTCCTTCTCAGCCTCGAAATATAAGGTCGTCACGTCATAAAGGAGCAGACTGATGCCGGTGGTGGCGACACTGTGGGCGAAGCACTTCTCTGCGATGTTCCCGCGGTAGTCGCGTTCGTTGGCCCGGATGAGGCAGTTGAGGAACGTGTTGTGATGCGGTGGCTCGATACCAAGCTCGGCAAGGACACGGAGACTGTCTGCCTTCGAGGTAGGTTCGACCAATCGTGCCAGCACGAGTTGGAAGAAGGCGTTGTCATCGATCACGTCAGCGAAACCGAGTCTCTTCCACGACGCGGTGATGGCGTCGATGAGGACAGATGACCGTGAGCCCACAACGGTTCGCGCTCGTGGCGGTGCAGCAGTATCGGCAGGTAAACCCAATTCGAGCTCGAGTTGTTCGGCTGCCCCATAGTCGGCGAGCTTCTCGTCGCCGGCAGCGAGCAAGGCTGTCAGTTCTGCCTCGGTGTGAGCGGACCCGAGGTGCTCAAGGACGGTGACTTTCCCACGGTGTTTGCGCACAATCTGCACGGCTGTGGCCCCAGAAGCAGTGGTGACTTTCCGTAGACGAGGCGACATAACCCCATGGTAGACAGCCGATTAGTGCCCCACCAACACAATCCCCAACCTTGTGACCAGCACAAATACGGACTGACTTGCGAAATCAGCGCCGAGTTGTGGAAGTCAGGTGTATTCACGATGAGGTGTGTTGCCCGTGCTTGTTGCTACCTGATGGGGGCCGGGCTACCTGGCGCGGGGTTGCTGCGCCCCCGCCAGGTAGCAAATGGCCTCGTCCGACTCTGAGCGGGAGTCGGGCGAGGCCATTCGTGTATTCTCCGGCCCGGTCGCCGTCGACTATGAGCGGTGTTCTTACTGACGCGCAGAGATTGTGTGGAGTCGACCCGGACAGGAGCCGGCCACCGATTCGCTCGAAATGGGCATTGCCGGTGGATCTAATGACGCGTATTCTAGTCGTTAATAGATTATGTGGTGAGTATTGCACTCATAAGGAGCCCAAATGAGCGTCACTCGACAAGTGGATCGCCGCCTCAGCGAGATCGGATCCTCGATTCGTCGGTGGCGACTCATGCAATCGCTCAAGGCAGTCGAAGTCGCAGAGCGGGCCGGCATCTCTCGATCGACGCTCCAGAAAGTCGAACGTGGTGACGCAGGCGTATCAATCGGGGCAGTGATGTCGGTTATGCAGGCACTGGGGCAGCTCGACCATGTGTCCGCCGCATTTGATCCTCTGAGCACCGATGTCGGCAGATTACGTTCCGCTGAAACACTTCCAAACAGGGTCCGTCGATGAGTGAGCAGATCCGGGTTGAGATGGACCATGGCGGAACGGCGGTATTCGTCGGCACCGCGTACTTCCACATCGCACGGGGGCAGATCTCGACGACGTTCAAATATTCGGATGAGTACGCGAGGACTCGATGGGCCTATTCCATCGACCCTGAGCTCCCGCTGTCGACAGCCCCATTCAGCGTACCTGGTCTGCCGGGAGCATTCGCCGACTGCTCTCCTGACCGGTGGGGTCGTAACCTCGTTGCGAAGGAGCATCGGCGGCAGGTCGCCGACGGCGTCGTGCGAGACCGCCGTCTGACAGACATCGACTTCCTGCTCGGAGTCAGCGACCGCACCCGGCAAGGGGCTCTGCGATTTCGTCGTGCGGCTGGAGAAGATTTCCTCAGCCCGACGAACCGTGTACCGAAACTGCTCTCCTTGCCCGAGCTGCAGCGGGCTGCCGATGGGGCCGCAGAAGGGTCGGGCACGGCTGTGAAGCGCCTTCTTGACGCTGGGACAGGATCTCTGGGAGGGGCGCGGCCCAAAGCATCTGTGGCGGACGATGAGGGGCGACTGTTGATCGCGAAGTTCTCCCGGCCCGGAGACGATCGAGACGTCATCGCATGGGAGAGTCTGGCACTCGAGCTCGCCCGTAGGGCCGGAATCGACACTTCTGAATCTCGGTTGCTGAGCGTCGACGAGAGATCCGTGCTTCTTCTGCAGAGGTTCGATCGTACGGCCGACCGTCGGATCGGATATATGAGTGCGATGACAGCAACCGGGCGTCGGGACGGAGAAGCCGGTGACTATCTCGATATCGTCGAAGCTATCGAAGACCACAGCCGGAGCTGGCGCAGCGACTGTGCGGAACTGTTTCGCCGAGTGGCATTCTCGGTTGCTTTGCACAATACGGACGATCATTTGCGTAACCATGGCTTCATACGGGCGGACGCGGGATGGCAGCTGAGCCCGGCTTTCGACATCAACCCGGAACCGGAGCCCGCGGTCGAACGGCAGACCGCGATCAATGGCGTCGTGTCCGCGGAGGTTGAAGCAGAGGCGCTGCTCGATTTCGCCTCTCTCTGCCATCTGACGAAGCCGACTGCTGTGTCAGTGCTCAATGAGGTCGTGAGCGCAGTCCAAGGGTGGAGATCGCAGGCGGTCGAACGCGGGATCCGACGGGCAGAGATCACCGAGATGGGTGCCGTCATCGACGTGCAGCTCGCACGCTTGCGCAAAGCTATACGCCTGGGCAGCTGAATCGCGCGGCATTCGGGCTCGTTTGGTGCAGGGACTGATGTGCAGCCGGCCGCTCTGCAAGTGGCATCGCTGAGCACTGCAGACCGTGTGGTGGGTGTCACGTGGAGAAAGTCGGTTTTGGATTTGCACGTCGCCTCTGGGGTGGTCTAGAGTTATATCTTGTGGTGTGGTGATGGGTGTGTGTTTGTGGTTTGAGAATCCAATAGCGTGTTTGTTTGAACAAGTTGTGATGCCAGAACAATTTATTTTCTGGTAAGACAATCACCTGGCCAAACATTGGTTCGCCCCTGGTGGGTGGTTCTTCGCCGAACCATCTGCTGTGTGGGGTGGATGGTGTGTTTGGTCAGTAATTTTATGGGTCAACCTTCTCACCCCGTGAGGGGTTGGCTGTCTTGCTGGGATTCATTCGTGACATAAAGTTTTTTATGGAGAGTTTGATCCTGGCTCAGGACGAACGCTGGCTGCGTGCTTAACACATGCAAGTCGAACGCTGAAGCCGACAGCTTGCTGTTGGTGGATGAGTGGCGAACGGGTGAGTAACACGTGAGTAACCTGCCCCTGATTTCGGGATAAGCCTGGGAAACTGGGTCTAATACCGGATACGACCTACCCTCGCATGAGGGTTGGTGGAAAGTTTTTCGATCGGGGATGGGCTCGCGGCCTATCAGCTTGTTGGTGGGGTAATGGCCTACCAAGGCGACGACGGGTAGCCGGCCTGAGAGGGCGACCGGCCACACTGGGACTGAGACACGGCCCAGACTCCTACGGGAGGCAGCAGTGGGGAATATTGCACAATGGGGGAAACCCTGATGCAGCGACGCAGCGTGCGGGATGACGGCCTTCGGGTTGTAAACCGCTTTCAGCAGGGAAGAAGCCGTAAGGTGACGGTACCTGCAGAAGAAGTACCGGCTAACTACGTGCCAGCAGCCGCGGTAATACGTAGGGTACGAGCGTTGTCCGGAATTATTGGGCGTAAAGAGCTCGTAGGTGGTTGGTCACGTCTGCTGTGGAAACGCAACGCTTAACGTTGCGCGTGCAGTGGGTACGGGCTGACTAGAGTGCAGTAGGGGAGTCTGGAATTCCTGGTGTAGCGGTGAAATGCGCAGATATCAGGAGGAACACCGGTGGCGAAGGCGGGACTCTGGGCTGTAACTGACACTGAGGAGCGAAAGCATGGGGAGCGAACAGGATTAGATACCCTGGTAGTCCATGCCGTAAACGTTGGGCACTAGGTGTGGGGGACATTCCACGTTCTCCGCGCCGTAGCTAACGCATTAAGTGCCCCGCCTGGGGAGTACGGTCGCAAGGCTAAAACTCAAAGGAATTGACGGGGGCCCGCACAAGCGGCGGAGCATGCGGATTAATTCGATGCAACGCGAAGAACCTTACCAAGGCTTGACATACACTGGACCGTTCTGGAAACAGTTCTTCTCTTTGGAGCTGGTGTACAGGTGGTGCATGGTTGTCGTCAGCTCGTGTCGTGAGATGTTGGGTTAAGTCCCGCAACGAGCGCAACCCTCGTTCTATGTTGCCAGCACGTGATGGTGGGAACTCATAGGAGACTGCCGGGGTCAACTCGGAGGAAGGTGGGGATGACGTCAAATCATCATGCCCTTTATGTCTTGGGCTTCACGCATGCTACAATGGCTGGTACAGAGAGAGGCGAACCCGTGAGGGTGAGCGAATCCCTTAAAGCCAGTCTCAGTTCGGATCGTAGTCTGCAATTCGACTACGTGAAGTCGGAGTCGCTAGTAATCGCAGATCAGCAACGCTGCGGTGAATACGTTCCCGGGCCTTGTACACACCGCCCGTCAAGTCACGAAAGTCGGTAACACCCGAAGCCGGTGTCCCAACCCCTTGTGGGAGGGGGCCGTCTAAGGTGGGACTGGTGATTGGGACTAAGTCGTAACAAGGTAGCCGTACCGGAAGGTGCGGCTGGATCACCTCCTTTCTAAGGAGCACACATCAGAACCCCAACAACAGAAACCGTCCGTGTTTCTGGTTGGGAGCTCAAGGGTGGAACATCACTTCTTTCGCTCATCCAACCAGCGTGGTGTGGCCTGTGTGCCATGACGACGGTGGTGATCGGGTGGGCTAGGACGAACACGTTATTGGGTCCTGGAATCACAAACCCCGCACAGTGTGTGTGGGTGTGGTTTCAACCAACAGGACCAACCCGACGGCCAGGCAGCAGCGAAATGGTGCTGTGTGGTGGCCGGTGTTTGGTAGTGGTTTGAGAATCGTATAGTGGACGCGAGCATCAAACAACACGAAAGTGTTGTTTATGTAATGTGATTTTTCTTGTCATCATCTAGTTGAGGTGAATGAAACAATTTTTCGCGCACACGAAGCCAATTCCTGAAAGGGGGTTGGGTGAGTGTGTAAGAGCGCATGGTGGATGCCTTGGCATCAGGAGCCGATGAAGGACGTGGAAATCTGCGATAAGCCTCGGGGAGCCGATAAACAGGCGTTGATCCGAGGGTCTCCGAATGGGGAAACCCCGCCACTCGTGAGGGTGGTGACCCGTGTCTGAATATATAGGGCATGTGGAGGGAACGCGGGGAAGTGAAACATCTCAGTACCCGCAGGAAGAGAAAATAACAATGATTCCGGGAGTAGTGGCGAGCGAAACTGGATGAGCCTAAACCTTGTCAGTGTCAAGCGTGCTGGTGTTGCTGTCAGGGTGTTGTGGGGTGTGCATGGTCCGGTTCAGCATGACTGGTCCGCGATTGGTGTTGGTGTAGTCGAACCTGGTGGGAAACAGGACCGGAGTGGGTGAGAGTCCCGTAGACGAAACATTGACCTGTCGTGGTGTGTGCGTTGCCCGAGTAGCACGGAACTCGTGGAATTTCGTGTGAATCTGCCAGGACCACCTGGTAAGGCTAAATACTTCCTGATGACCGATAGCGGAATGAGTACCGTGAGGGAATGGTGAAAAGTACCCCGGGAGGGGAGTGAAAGAGTACCTGAAACCATGTGCTTACAATCCGTCAGAGCAGTATCTTGATGACTGTGATGGCGTGCCTTTTGAAGAATGAGCCTGCGAGTTAGCGGTGCGTGGCGAGGTTAACCCGTGTGGGGTAGCCGTAGCGAAAGCGAGTCCGAATAGGGCGAATTTAGTCGCGTGTCCTAGACCCGAAGCGGAGTGATCTAGCCATGGGCAGGGTGAAGCGTGTGTAAGAGCGCGTGGAGGCCCGCACCCACTTCAGTTGAAAATGGAGGGGATGACCTGTGGTTAGGGGTGAAAGGCCAATCAAACTCTGTGATAGCTGGTTCTCCCCGAAATGCATTTAGGTGCAGCGTTGCGTGGTTCTTGCTGGAGGTAGAGCTACTGGATGGCTGATGGGCCCTACCGGGTTACTGACGTCAACTAAACTCCGAATGCCAGTCAAGGTTCAGCGTGGCAGTGAGACAGTGGGGGATAAGCTTCATTGTCGAGAGGGAAACAGCCCAGACCATCAACTAAGGCCCCTAAGCGTGTGCTCAGTGGGAAAGGATGTTCAGTTGCGAAGACAACCAGGAGGTTGGCTTAGAAGCAGCCATCCTTGAAAGAGTGCGTAATAGCTCACTGGTCAAGTGATTGAGCGCCGATAATGTAGCGGGGCTAAGTACACCGCCGAAGTTGTGGCAGCACCACGTTTAGCCGTAATGGTGTGGTGTTGGGTAGGGGAGCGTCGAGTTGCCGGTGAAGTCGCCGTGTGAACGAGTGGTGGAGGCGATTCGAGTGAGAATGCAGGCATGAGTAGCGAAAGACGGGTGAGAAACCCGTCCACCGGATGACCAAGGGTTCCAGGGCTAGGCTAATCCGCCCTGGGTAAGTCGGGACCTAAGGCGAGGCCGACAGGCGTAGTCGATGGACAACCAGTTGATATTCTGGTACCGACACACAACCGACAGTACCAAAACACATGAGACTAACCATCCAATTCGCCCGCTGGGACTTCGGTCCTGGTGTTTGGTGATGCGGGTGGGACCTGAGTGTGGAGTCGGTAAGCGTGAGGTGTGACGCAGAAAGGTAGCCAGGCCGTGCGATGGTAGTCACGGTCTAAGGTTGTAGCACGTGGGGGTAGGTAAATCCGTCCCCACAAGTGTGTGAGAGCTGATGGGCGCCCCACAATTGGTGGGGTGATCTGGTGATCCTCTGCTGCCGAGAAAAGCATCGACGTGAGGGTGTGTGTTGCCCGTACCCTATAACCGACACAGGTGGTCGAGTAGAGAATACTAAGGTGATCGAGAGAATCGTGGTTAAGGAACTCGGCAAAATGCCCCCGTAACTTCGGGAGAAGGGGGACCATCCCGGTGAACCACCCTTGCGGTGGGATGTGCTGGTGGTGGTCGCAGAGGCCAGAGAGAAGCGACTGTTTATTAAAAACACAGGTCCGTGCGAAGATGTAAGTCGATGTATACGGACTGACGCCTGCCCGGTGCTGGAAGGTTAAGAGGACCTGTTAACCCGTAAGGGTGAAGCGGAGAATTTAAGCCCCAGTAAACGGCGGTGGTAACTATAACCATCCTAAGGTAGCGAAATTCCTTGTCGGGTAAGTTCCGACCTGCACGAATGGCGTAACGACTTCTCTGCTGTCTCAACCACGAACTCGGCGAAATTGCATTACGAGTAAAGATGCTCGTTACGCGCAGCAGGACGGAAAGACCCCGAGACCTTCACTATAGTTTGGTATTGGGATTCGGTGTGGTTTGTGTAGGATAGGTGGAAGACTGGGAAGCCTCGACGCTAGTTGGGGTGGAGTCGATCGGTGAAATACCACTCTGACCATAGTGGATTTCTTAACTTCGGACCCTGATCGGGTTCAGGGACAGTGCCTGATGGGTAGTTTAACTGGGGCGGTTGCCTCCTAAAGAGTAACGGAGGCGCCCAAAGGTTCCCTCAGCCTGGTTGGCAATCAGGTGTCGAGTGTAAGTGCACAAGGGAGCTTGACTGTGAGACGGACGTGTCGAGCAGGAGCGAAAGCTGGGACTAGTGACCCGGCCATGGCTTGTGGAAGCGTGGTCGCTCAACGGATAAAAGGTACCTCGGGGATAACAGGCTGATCTTGCCCAAGAGTCCATATCGACGGCATGGTTTGGCACCTCGATGTCGGCTCGTCGCATCCTGGGGCTGGAGTCGGTCCCAAGGGTTGGGCTGTTCGCCCATTAAAGCGGTACGCGAGCTGGGTTTAGAACGTCGTGAGACAGTTCGGTCCCTATCCGCTGCGTGCGTAGGAAATTTGTGGAGGTCTGTCCTTAGTACGAGAGGACCGGGACGGACGAACCTCTGGTGTGCCAGTTGTTCCGCCAGGAGCATGGCTGGTTGGCTACGTTCGGGATGGATAACCGCTGAAAGCATCTAAGCGGGAAGCCGGCTCCGAGATGAGATTTCCAACTGACTTTTGTCAGGGGAGGTGTCCTATAGATGATGGGGTTGATAGGCCGGGTATGGAAGCACAGCAATGTGTGGAGTTGACTGGTACTAATACACCGATCACTCATCAACTTTTCCCTTTTGTGGGGTTGGTGTGTGCGAGAGAGTGTTTCTGTGAGTAATCTTTTCTGGTTGTGATGAGAGAATGCGCCCTTGTGGGGTGCGCATGACATTGTTTTTGGTGTTCGCGTTCGCTATGCGGTTCTTGGACCACTACCGCTGACAATCCTTGTGGGTTGTGGTGGTGGTCTGTGTGGTTTTGCGGTGGTGATAGTGGTGGGGAAACGCCCGGTTAACCGTTCCGATCCCGGTAGCTAAGCCCATTCGCGCTGATGGTACTGCAACTTGGTGGTTGTGGGAGAGTAAGTGACTGCCGCAATAATTTTTTAGTGGGGAGGCTCTGCTTCTGATCTTCGGGTCAGGGGCAGGGCCTCTTCTTTTATTCATGGTGTGTTTCCGTGCTTGTTGCTACCTGATGGGGGCCGGGCTACCTGGCGCGGGGTTGCTGCGCCCCCGCCAGGTAGTAATAGGGTGGTGGGGAATGTCTTTTGGAATGGTCCGGAGAACCCCACTTCGGGGCAAGTGGTTTTGTCAGTAATCTGATCACCATGATGACGCAAGACACTGCGATACAGGAACAATCAACAGAACAGTCAGCTCAGCAGCTTCGGTCACGGTCTCGAGGGGTCGGGATCCTTTGGGTCCTCCACTGGGTGCTTCGGATGGGGCTGGCGGTGTCTCTCCTGCCCTACGCCTGGACGAAGGTCTTTCACGTTCAGATGGGTTACGCCGACTACGCCGATGCTCTTGTCCAATACGGCGAGATGAGCCCCATGGGACTGCTGTGGCGCTTCATGGCGTTCTCCCCGACCGTGCAGTTTCTGGCGGGCCTTGCTGAGCTGATCGCCGTCACCCTGCTGCTCTTCCGGCGCTCGGCCTGGCTCGGTGCACTCATCGCTGCTCTGGACATGAGCGTCGTTTTCCTGCTCAACCTGACGTTCGACGTGCCGGTGAAGCAACTGTCCGGAGCGATGGCACTGGTCGGTCTCATCCTGCTCATCCCCAATGTGCCTCGAGTCATGCGATTCGCACTCGGGCGCAGCGTCGGTCCTGCGGTCAGCGGCCTCATCTGGCGCAACCGGATCTTCGTCAGGATCACCCGCTGGGTATCCCCGATCCTCGCCGTCGTCATCATCATCGGCAGCGGTCTGGCAACCGGTATCAGCCTGAATTGGGGCAACCCCGGCACTCCCGAGGAGATCTCTGGTGTCTACACCGTCACTACGTCAGGCAAGACGACCCCGATCGAAGGCACCGACCACACGACCGCAGACATCACTCAGATCGCCTTCGGCCAGATCGGATCGGGCAAGGGCAAGAGAATGAGTGTGCGGTACGCCGACGCGGACTTCCAGGACGGTGTCTACAGCGTCGATGGCCAGTCGATCACAGGGAAGCTCTACCCCGTCCGGAAAGGCGCTCAGACCCTCATTCGCGATCCCTCCGGCACGGTCGAGTTCCGGTACTCGAAGGTCGGAGAGGGGGAGTTCTCTCTGCGGACAGAAGACTCGGAACTGACACTGCACAACGATGACGAGAGACGTTTCCTCTTCGACCGCGGGTTCCGATGGGGTCCCGAGGCACCCGTGAATCGCTGAAGGGCGATGAATGATCCGGCAGATCAAAAGCTGCTTCAACGACCGAACAACTTCGAGAACAGCCCCTTCTTCTTCGGCTTGGCCTCCTCGACTGGTTCATCCTCGGCAGAAGTCTCTGCCCGCGCAGGCTCGACAGACCCGTCTCCGCGCGGTCGTTCGTCTTCCGGCTGCTGCTGTCCGCGTGCGGCATCCGAAGCCTCCGCCGCAGGCTCTGCGGCTTCGTCGGCCCGAGCCTCGGCCGCCGGGGTTGCCTCCGCTGCCGGCTGCTCGTCCGGCACGGACTTCGTGGGTGCAGTTTCCTCTGTCTGAGCAGCCGCCGGAGTTGCCGGGGCCGTCTCAGACGGTGCGGCAACATCGTCCGCGGCGGAAGCGGAAGCCGAATCCGGCGTACGGGAGGCGGCGGCCGCCTCGGCGGGGGTGCCTGTGGGTTCCGCGGCGGCGAACTGGTCGGCGGCCTCACCCTCCAAGGGAGCGTTCAGGTCGCAGTTGGAGATGCGACGCTGATCGTCGAAGGACAGGTCGGCGGAGCCGTCGGAGAACAGCATCCGCAGCCCACCCTCGGGCAGCTCTGCCGTCGGAATGCCGCGCTTAGCGACGTACGCCTCGACAGCCGCGCGGTGATCGGTCACCGTCGTCTGCGTCAGACCCTGCATGAGCGCGCGCACAGAGACCTTGACCTGCGGTGCGGGCAGGGCGACCTCGGCGGCATCGACGAGCAGCCATACCGTGGTCCCGGCACCGGCGGCGGCAGGATAGTGGGCCCACTTGTCAGTGGCCTCCTTCGACGCCAGGGTCAGGCGTAGTGCGAGCTCCTCATCGAGGGACAGCTCCGGGGTCGTGAGCTCGGTGACATCCTCGGCGGCCCCGTACTTGCGCACCTCGTGGGAGAGCCCGACGACGGCATCGGGGAAGTCATTGACGTTCTCCCATCCCCACAGCCAAGTCTTCTCTCGGTCGGACTCGGAACCGAGCAGGTGTGGTCGGGCGCGCAGAACGCCACCGTCGGCCGACGTGAACGTCAGATGCGGGTCGGAGCTGAAGTCGACTTCCCACTCGGCGTCGGCGATGAGCGCACCGAAATGCGTCTGCACCTCCGTCGAGTAGAAGACGGCGCGGTTGACCAGGTCCTGCAGAGTTGAGCTCATGCTGTCAAGCGTATGCGGGAGCGCCCGAGAATCGAGGAGGCACGCGGTGCGATGGCCGTGTCAGTGCCTCATGGTGGAGTAGAGGCCTCAGCAGAACTGCCAGAATCGTCGTCCGTTCATATACCTCGGGGAGGAGAACTCATGTAAGGTAGTCTGTTGCGCTTCGCAACTCTCACGACTCAACTGTCAGCCTTTCTTCACTCTGGACGTTCAACGTGGCATTACTCCGCCTGTCCCTGAAATACGCCAAGAACTATTGGCCCTTCATCATTCTGGTCGTCATCCTGCAGCTGGCCTCGACGATCGCAGCGTTGTACCTTCCCAGCCTCAATGCTCGGATCATCGACGAAGGCGTCGCCAAGGGCGACACCGACTTCATCTGGTCGACGGGCTTGACGATGCTGCTCGTCTGCCTCGTTCAGGTCGTCACTGCGATCACCGCGATCTACTTCGGCGCACGCACGGGAATGGGCGTCGGCCGCGACCTCCGCAGAGCGATCTACCGGCAGGTCGACGACCTGTCGATGCTCGAGGTCGGAAGATTCGGCTCCGCCACCCTCATCACCCGCAACACCAACGACGTGCAACAGGTGCAGATGCTGGTGCTCATGACCCTGAACTTCATGGTCTCGACCCCGATCATGTGCATCGGCGGCATCATCATGGCCCTGCGGGAACACGCGGGGCTGTCCTGGCTGGTGTGGGTCTCCGTGCCCGTCCTCTTCATCGTCGTCGCCATCCTCGTCTACCTCCTCATGCCGCTGTTCCGCCGCATGCAGGACCAGGTCGACGACATCAACGGGGTTCTGCGCGAACAGATCACCGGCATCCGCGTCATCCGCGCCTTCGTTCGCGAACCCTTTGAGACCGACCGGTACGCCGATGCCAACCGTGCCCTGACCGAAACCTCGGTCAAGGTCGGCAATCTGTTCGTGCTCATGTTCCCCGCCATCATGATGATCCTCCACCTCGCGACCGCAGCCGTCCTGTGGTTCGGCGGTCATCGCGTCGACGCAGGACAGATGGAAGTGGGATCGCTGACGGCGTTCCTGCAGTACCTGCTGCAGATCCTGGTGGCCGTGATGATGGGCGTATTCATGATGATGATGATTCCGCGCGCCGTCGTCTGCGCCGAACGCATCGCCGAGATCCTCGACACCCGCACCACGATGACCATCCCCGCCGGTGTCACGGACCTGCCCGGCCGTGGTGAGCTCGAATTCCGCAATGTCTCCTTCGGATATCCCGGCGCCGAGGTGCCTGTGCTCGAAGGACTGACCTTCACCGCCCAGCCCGGGACGACCACCGCGATCATCGGCTCGACCGGCTCCGGCAAATCGACGATCGTCAACCTCATCCCCAGACTCATCGACCCGCAGGCAGGCGAGATCCTCATCGACGGCACCCCAGTCACCGAGTTCAACCGCCACCAGCTGGCCCAGCTCATCGGTCTCGTCCCGCAGAAGCCGTACCTGTTCTCCGGCACGATCGCCTCGAACCTGCGCTTCGGAAACGAGGACGCCACCGACGACGAGCTGTGGGAGGCCCTGCGCATCGCTCAGGCCGACGACTTCGTCATCGAGAAGGAGGACCGGCTCTCAGAGCGCGTCGCCCAGGGCGGCACGAACTACTCCGGCGGGCAGCGTCAGCGTCTCTGCATCGCCAGAGCCCTGACGGTGAAGCCGCAGATCTATGTCTTCGACGATTCGTTCTCCGCCCTCGACGTCGCCACCGACGCACGGCTGCGGGCGGCCCTCGACGAATCGACGGGGGAGGCCACCGTCATCGTCGTCGCCCAACGCGTGTCGACGATCCGGGACGCCGACCAGATCATCGTCCTCGAAGCAGGGAAGATCGTCGGCCGCGGCACCCATGACGAACTCGCCGAGGCGAACCCGACCTACCGCGAGATCATCGAATCCCAGCTGACCACGGAAGAGGTGAACTGACATGGCCGACGACACCTCGACCGAGACCGTGGTGGCTGCGGAAGACGAGTACATTCCCAGCGGCGAGGAACTGGAGATGAGCGGAGGCACACCTCCGCGCAAGGCCAAGCACTTCTGGCCCTCGGTCAAACGCCTGTTCGGGCTCATGGCCAGCGAGAAGAAGGGCATGATCTACGTCGTCGCCCTCGTCGTCGGTTCCGTGGTCCTCACCGTCATCGCTCCCAGGGTCCTCGGCAAGGCGATGGACGTCGTCTACTCCGGAGTCATCGGTGCTGGGCTGCCCGCAGGTGCGAATATCGACGACATCATCGCCGGGGCCCGCGCCGAAGGCCGCGACGACTTCGCCGATATGCTCGCCACCGCCGAGGTGGTGCCCGGGCAGGGAATCGACTTCACCGCACTCGGGCAGATCATCATCGCCGTCCTGCTCATGTACCTCGTGGCCTCGATGCTCATGTGGGCGCAGGGATACATCCTCAACGCCCTGGTCATGCGGGTCGTCTACCGACTGCGTGAGGACATCGAACGCAAGATCAACCGACTGCCGCTGCGCTACTTCGACACGCGGCAGCGCGGCGATGTGATGTCACGAGTGACCAACGATGTCGACAACATCCAGCAGGCCCTGCAGCAGGCGTTCTCGCAGCTCGTGCAGTCCGCGCTGACGATCATCGGCATCGGCGTGATGATGTTCATCGTGTCCTGGCAGCTCGCGCTGCTGGCCCTCATCGCTCTGCCGCTGTCGGCGATCATCGCCGGTGTCATCGGCACTCGGTCGCAGAAGCTGTTCAAGGCGCAGTGGAAGCACACCGGTGAGGTCAACGGGCACGTCGAAGAGTCGTTCTCCGGCCTCGACATCGTCAGGGCCTTCGGCCGTGATGAGGTCATGCTCGACGAGTTCGACCGTCGCAACGAATCACTGTACAGGGCCTCAGCGGGAGCACAGTTCGTCTCCGGCATGATCATGCCCTCGATGCAGTTCGTGTCCTACCTCAGCTATGTCCTCATCGCAGTCGCCGGCGGCCTCAAGGTGGCAACGGGGCAGATGACGCTCGGCGATGCGACCGCGTTCATCCAGTACTCCCGTGAGTTCTCGCAGCCGATCTCCGAGATGGCCGGTGTCGCGAACATGCTCCAGTCCGGAGTCGCCTCGGCGGAGCGGACCTTCGAGCTGCTCGACGCCGAGGAGGAAGATCCCGACGAGGTGCGGCGGGAACTGCCCCCGCGCACCCCGGGCAAGGTCGAGTTCTCCGAGGTGAGCTTCCGCTACGCTCCCGAGATTCCTCTCATCGAGAAGGTGTCCTTCACCGCAGAACCGGGACACACGGTGGCGATCGTCGGACCCACCGGTGCCGGCAAGACGACCTTGGTCAATCTCGTGATGCGCTTCTACGAGATCACGGGCGGAACCATCTTCCTCGACGGCATCGACACCCGCGACCTCAGCCGCGCCGACCTCCGCTCGCATGTGGGCATGGTGCTCCAGGACGCCTGGCTGTACGAGGGCACGATCGCCGACAACATCCGCTACGGTCGGCTGGGTGCCACCGATGAGGAAGTCGTCGCAGCGGCCAAGGCGACGATGGTCGACCGGTTCGTGCGTCAGCTGCCCGACGGCTATGACACGGTCATCGATTCCGACAGTGGAAGCGTCTCGGCCGGTGAGCGACAGCTCATCACGATCGCTCGAGCCTTCCTCGCCGACCCCTCGCTGCTCATCCTCGATGAGGCGACCTCCTCGGTCGACACCCGCACCGAGGTACTCGTGCAGCAGGCGATGGCGGCGCTGCGGACCGATCGGACGTCGTTCGTCATCGCCCACCGGCTGTCGACGATCCGTGACGCTCACACCATCCTCGTGATGGAGGACGGCGCAATCGTCGAGCACGGCAATCATGAGCAGCTGCTTGCCTCACAAGGCGCCTACTACCGGCTGTACATGTCGCAGTTCCGCGGGGAGGACGCCGAGGAGCAGTTCACCGCCGAGGTGCTCGCCGAGACCGAGCCCGAGTCTGGTACGCCGGTCGGCGACGAGACCGGGTCCTCCGACGGTGACAGTGCGGACGGGCCGAACGCCGAAGGCGAGAGCACCGAGGCGCCGGCAGAAGAGGGGTCCTCGCCGCAGGCCTGACAGTTCCAACCGGTCGCAGGGTCCCCGAGCTCGAGCTCGGGGACCCGGCCTCGTTTTCACCGCAGAAATCAGGAAATGAACGGAAATCCGGCATAACGATTTCTGCCTGGCTTATGCCGAAATCGACCCGAATGTGACATTGATCTGACTGCTCTGCCGTGTGGATCTCGGACCCCGACTCGACGTTGCTGTGCAGGTGAGAGCACAGCAGCTGGTCCGAACCTGCGGGGCGCCCTAGATCGGGCGCGCGAACAGTATTGCGAAGTGATAAACATTCGGCACAACACCTCTATCACTTCTGTCATGACCTAAATGAACTAAAGTCGTGCGCACTCCTCTGCCTGCGTATGGTCCAAGCCATAACTGAAGACGGCAACCGGCCAGAACTCTGGAAGGACCATCATGAGACGGTTGGCAATGGCGGCAACATTCGCCCTGGCATTCTCCATCGGAGGACTGAGTCCGGCGGTCGCGCTGGCCGACGACAAGTCTGCAGCAGACGCGACGGTCGTGCAGGGAGCAGGAAACGGTGACGCAGAAACCCCGGGTCCGGAGGATCCGCCCGCGGGCCCTGGTGACGACGCTGATCCCGGCAACGACGGCAGACCTACCGAACCCGGTGACGGGGAGGAATCGACTGATCCGGGAGGCGACGAGAACGCGGCCGATCCCGGCGACGGTGAAGAGGCGGCCGATCCTGGCGAAGGTTCGGAGGAGCCGTCCGAGGACTCAACCCCGATCGACGCCTCGTTCTCCCTCGACCGGTCGACGATGCCGGTCGACGAGGCGGCTGAATCCATCCCGTACACCATCACCGGATTGCAGGCCGGAGATACTGTCACCGCCGAACCGGGCGAGAACAGCTCCATCACCGTCGACAGCGACGGAACGTTCAACGGAGAGCTCCGCGGCAATACCGAGCTCAAGGTCGGCGATGTCGTCGATGTCACCGTGACCGTCGCCCGCGACGGGCAGGAGTCGAAGACGTTCACCGGCAGCGTGGAGATCACCGACAGCCAAGATGAGTCGGATGCGGCAGTCAGCGTCGATCCGCAGAGCCAGGGGATCGATTCGTACCTCGACAACGGTGTCGACATCACCGTGAGCAGCTGCGAACCGGGCGAGAAGGTGACAATCACCATCGTCCGCAAGGGCGAGGACACGAATATCTGGGAAGAGACGAAGACCGCCGGCGACGACGGTTCGGTCTCTGCGTCCTTCATGCCCGGCACCGGTGGCGACGGCTGGATCGGTGACTTCGTGGTCAGCGCGAAGTGCGGCGGCACGAGCGCCGAGACGACATACTCGGTCACTGAGAACGACGACGGAACTGATGCCGATCTCAGTGTCACTCCGCAGAGCCAGAAGCTGGCCGACTTCCTCGAGAACGGTGTCAACATCACCCTCGTCAACTGCCACGTCGACTCCGAGGTGACGTTCCAGGTGAGCTCCGCGAAAGACCCCGACACCGTGATCTGGGAAGAGACCCAGGAGGCCGGTGAAGATGCGGCCGGATCCGTTCAGTTCCTCCCGGACGGTGACGGCGGCACCGGTTGGATCGGTGACTTCACCGTCGCCGCCTCCTGCGGCGACAAGAGCGCCGAGACCACGTTCACGGTCACCGATGACGGCAGCGTCGTCGACCCGACGCTCTCGATCAGTCCCGAACGAATCTCCGGAGTGGACTTCATCGACCGAGACAAGGGCGTACAGATGACTCTCACCGACTGCGCAGCGGACGCCGATGTGCATTTCGAGGTGTACTCGGGTGATAAGAGCGAGAAGCTCTACGAGCAGACGGCAACGGCTGATCAGGATGGCGCAGCCGGAATCCAGGTCTACGGCCTCGGGGATGATCCCGCGTACTACGTCGGGACGTACCAAGTCGTCGCCGCTTGTATGGACGTCAGCAGGTCAGGAAAGTTCGTCGTGACCGGTGGTGAGTCCGGTGGCGGTAACGGCGGGGATTCCGGCGGATCCGGAGACGGCTCGTCGATGCCGCGTACCGGTGCTGAACTCACCGGACTGACGGCAGGCGCCCTGCTCATCCTCGGCGGTGGAGCAGCCATCGGACTGGCCCGCCGGAAGAACAGGAGCTGACAGCGACCGGTGACCCGTCGGGTTGGTGACTCCACCCGGCCCGACGGCGACCGTGGTGACTGCGAAAGCGACACACTGCTGTCCGGCCACAACAGCTCAGGCCCCGAACTCGCAAAGAACCGAGTTCGGGGCCTGAAGCGTGTCCGAGCAAAGCCGGACCACGTGCCGGGGTGGTCTCAGCCCTTGGCGACGAGAGTGCGCACGGCCGAGGAGAAGAACCCCTGACCGTCGATTCCGCCGCCGGACTCGGGGCCGAAACCGGCCTCGACGGCGTGTTCGGGGTGCGGCATGAGACCGACGACGTTGCCTGCTTCGTTCGTGATTCCGGCGATGTCGCGCAGAGACCCGTTCGGGTTGAAGCCCTGGTAGCGGAAGACCACGCGCCCGGTGGACTCGAGCTCGTCGAGCACCTCGTCGGTGGCGACGAACCCGCCCTCACCGTTCTTCAGCGGAATGCGGATCGTCTCACCTTGCTCAAAGTCGCTCGTCCACGCGGTGTTCGCGTTCTCCACGACCAGGTCCTGGTCGCGGCAGATGAAGTGCTGGTGATCGTTTCTGATGAGGGCACCGGGCAGCAGACGGGACTCGCAGAGGATCTGGAAGCCGTTGCAGATGCCGAGCACCGGCATACCGGCATTCGCCGCAGCGACGACGGACTCCATGATCGGAGCGAATCCGGCGATCGCACCGCAGCGCAGGTAGTCACCGTAGGAGAATCCGCCCGGCAGGATGACGGCGTCGACACCGGACAGAGTCGAATCCGCATGCCACAGGTTCACCGGGTTCGCCCCTGCCAGGCGAACGGCTCGAGCGGCGTCACGGTCATCAAGCGTTCCGGGGAATGTGACGACTCCGACGGAGACACCGGACTCTGCGGTCGCCGCGGCGGTGGGATCAGCAGCGACAGCGGTCACGATGCATCCTCGGCCACGCGGACGGCCACAACGTTTTCGATCACGGGGTTCGACAGAAGCTTCTCCGCGGCTTCGCGTGCCTGGGCGAGGACCTCCTCGGTGGCTTCGCCGTCAACCTCGAGTTCGAACCTCTTGCCCTGACGAACCTCACCGAACCCGGTGAAGCCCAGACGGGTCAGTCCGCCGGAGATCGCCTTGCCCTGCGGGTCAAGGATCTCGGGTTTGGGCATCACCTCAACGACGACACGTGCCATGCGTGTACTGCTCCTTTGTGAAAGTGTTCGGGAGTTCCTCCCGCGCTCACCCAGAGTCTACCAACCACGGCCGAATTCCCCGCCTGGGGTCCGGACGCCGGACAGGCCGACGCGAGCTTACGAATCGAAGCCCATGCCCACTGCGTCGAGGACCTTGAGCAGAGGTCCGCGCCGACCCTCGTTCTCATCGGCCTTGATCAGTGCATTCGTCGTCATCTTGATGCCCAGCCAGGCCACGGGTTCGGGAGGGAACGGCAGGGGGAGCTTGCGCACCATCTCGAGCGCTGTCAGCTCGGTGTCCTCGCCGGAGAGCAGATCGAGCATGACCGTTCCGGCGAACCGCGACGCACCGACGCCGAGCCCGGTGAACCCGGCAGCCATGGCGACCTTCTTCCCATAGGCGCTGGTGAAGAACGAGAAGAACCGCGAGCAGGTGTCGATCGGTCCGCCCCATTTGTGAGTGAACTTCAGTCCGGCCAGCTGTGGGAAGGTCTCGAAGAAGTGCTCAGCGAGGGTCTCGAAGGTCTCGGGCCGCTGATCGTACTTCCACGACACCTTCCGTCCGAAGTGGTAGACGGCGTCCCAGCCGCCGAAGAGGATCCGATTGTCCGCGGTCAGCCGGTAGTAGTGGAAGCGATTCGCGCAGTCGCCGATGCCCTGGCGGCCCTCCCACCCGATCGCGGCCATCTGCTCGTCGGTCAACGGCTCGGTCATCAGCGCATAGTCGTAGACGGGAACGGTGTGCAGACTCACCCGCTTGAGCAGGGACGGGAACACATTCGTCGCCAACGCGACCCGCTTCGCCGTGATCGTGGTGCACGGCGCGGATGCGCAGTCCTCGATCGTCTCCGCGGTCACGCGGGTGCTTACCTGCACGGTCGACGTCGCATCGCTGACATCGGTGACCTTCGTGCCCTCATAGACGTCGACCCCGAGTTCGCGGATGACGCGCAGCAGCTCCCAGCACAGCTTCGCCGGATGGACCAGCGCGACCTCACGAGAATCCCACAGCGCACCCTTGTACGTCGGTGACTTGACGATCCCCGCGAGTTCCTGCTGGTCGAGGAAGACGAAACCGGAATCGGGATCGTGGGCCTCCCGCAGCTCGGCGACCTGGTAGTCCTCGGTGGCGACGTCGAGTTCGCCCGTGCGTTCGAACTCGACGTCCATTCCGTACTTCGCCACCGCTGCTTCGATGGCGTCGAGGTTCTCCCGGCCCAGCTGCGCGAGCCGATCGTTCTCCTCAGGCAGGTGGGCTAGCCCGTTGTCATAGCCGTGTGTGAGGCTGGCCGCGCAGAATCCGCCATTGCGCCCCGAGGCGGCCCACCCGATCGAGTTCGCCTCGACGAGCACGACCCGACGGCTCGGGTCCCGTTCCTTCGCCTGCAGCGCCGTCCACAGACCCGTGAACCCGCCGCCGACGACGAGGAGATCGGTCTCGCGGTCCTCGACCAGCGGCGGCAGCGGCGCCGGACGGAGGTCGGTATCGAGCCAGAACGGAATGGTCGAGGCGTCGGCCAATGCGGCATTGACGTCCATGTCACTTCACTTTCTTCACGGTGCGGTCGGCGGACACTCCGCCGGATGAGCAGGTGCGGGGTGGTGCGGAACGGCGGGCCGCCTCGGCGCCGGCGATCTTCGGGGTCGCCTCGGTGATGGGTTGGATCAGGCGGCCATGGTCTTGATGATCTCGGTGGCATTGCCGCCGGCCTTGCGCAGGACGAAGCCGACGAAGCCGAGCGCGGCGAGGGTGAGCACGAACATCACCGTCGACATCGCCGCGACCTCGGGGCGCAGAGCCACGCGGACGGCGGAGAAGATGTAGACCGGCCACGGGGTGTAGCCCGGCTGCTGGACGAAGCTCGAGAGGATCGTGTTGTCGAGGCTGACGGTGAACGACATCAGGGCACCGGCGAGGATGCCGGGAGCCGCGATCGGCAGGGTGATGTCCTTGAACCGGTTCCACGGTGTCGCGCCGAGATCGGCGGCGGCGTCCTCGAGCTGGGTGTCCATGCCGGCGAGCCGGGCCCTGATGATGAACGTCACGATCGCCATCGAGAACATCGCATGCGAGATGATGAGCCTGACCAGACCGTTGTTGAGCGGAGTGATGCCCCAGTCGACGCCGACGGTGACGAACCACGGCAGGAACGAGATGCCGTCGACGATCTCGGGCGTGACCAGCGTCAGCCCGAGGATCGCGGTCAGTCCGAGCGCCCACCATGCGCCCCTTCGCGCCCTGGCCAGAGCGACCCCGCCGAGGGTGCCGAAGATCGTCGAGACGATGGCCGTGCCCACGGCCGCCTGCAGGCTCGTGACGATGGAGGAGACGATGATGTCGTTGTTGATGCCGCTGATGTAGGCGTGCAGGCCGAATCCGCGGAAGTTCGCGAGCACCTTGCCGTTGTTGAACGAATAGGCGATGATCACCGCGATCGGCACGAACAGGTAGACGAAGACGATGATGCCCCAGACGTGCAGAGCGATATCGGTCGGTGTCCGACGTGCGAACGTGTTCTTCTTCGGCATCTCAGGCCCTCCCGTCCTGCAGCGGAACACTGTTGAGTCTGGCGGTGATCGCCTGCCCGAGCTTGAGCAGCGCGAATCCGAGGCCGACGACGACCAAGGTGGAGATGATGAGGATCATCGCCATGGCCGCCCCGACCGCCCAGTTCTGTGCGGTGTTGAACTGATTGGCGATGAGCTGCCCGACCATCGAGCCGCTCGCCCCGCCGAGGACGGTCGCCGTGACGTAGTCGCCGTTGAGCGGGATGAACACGAGCAGGCAGCCGGAGACGACTCCCGGCATCGCCATCGGCAGCGTCACCCGCATGAAGGTCTTCACCTTCCCCGCGCCGAGGTCGTAGCTGGCCTCCCTCAGCTTCTTGCCGGAGGCGTCGATGGCGACGAACAGCGGCAGGATCATCAGCGGCAGATAGTTGTAGACGACGCCGATCTGCACAGCCGATCGGGTGTAGAGGATGTCCAGCGGTCCATCGAGCAGCCCGAGACCCTGCAGCCAGTTCGACAGGAACCCGTCGGGGGAGAGCATGATCTGCCAACCGAGGGTGCGGACGAGGAAGTTCGTCCAGAACGGCACCATCACCAATGCCAGGGCCAGGGAACGGCGGGCCGGGGAGACCTTGACCGCCAACCAGTAGGCGAAGGGCAGGGCGATGAGCAGGCACAGGATCGTGCCGACGATCGAGATCCGCAGGGTCGCGAAGAACGTGGAGACGAAGCTTGCGCTCATCGCCTCCGGGTAGCGGTCGAAGGACAGCCGGTCGGTGGCGATGGCCGTGAACTCATCCGGTTTGTAGCCGAAGCTGTAGAAGACGATGAGTGCCAGCGGAACGATGAAGAAGAACAGCGCATAGGCCCACGTCGGAAACGACATGGCCGCCGGGCCGAAGAAACGCGGGGAGAGCCCGCGCCTGGCTGTCTCTGTGGTCGTGGTTGTGCTCATGCTCCACTCCTGGCCTGGGCGTCGGCAAAGATCTTCGTGCGGATCTGATCGGCCGGGGTCTGCTTGCTCGGTTCGAGACGGTCGAGGACCTCCTGGGCCGGGAAGATGAGGTCACGTTCGTCGAGGTCGGCCTGGACCGCCTGCTCTTCGAGCCCCTTCGTGCCGATCGGATAGCCGATGTAGTCGAGCTGCTCGACGGCCGTGTCCGGGGAGATCATGTGGTTGATGAAGGCGTGGGCGGAGTCCGGGTGCGGAGCACCGGTGGCGATCGCCCACGTGTCCGTCCACAGGTTCGCCGACGGCGTCGGGAACACGAACTTCCAGTTCTCCGGGTCCTTGACCTCCGACAGTCCCTGCCGGGCGTCGCCGTTGAACGCATGCAGCATCGTGAAGCTGCCTTGGATCATGCCGGTGGCGGCATTGCCGATATAGGCCTTGATGTTCGGGGCCAGCTGGTCGACGACGATCGTCCGAGCCCGGTCGAGTTCGTCTTCGTCCTCGGTGTTGAGGCTGACATCCATGGCGGCCAAGGCGATCGCTGAGACCTCCCACGGGTCCTCGAGCAGCGCCGTCGTGCCGGCCGCTTCCTTCTGCGCGGCGTCGACGAAGTCCTGCCAGCTGGTCAGCTCACGGTCGATCTTCGTCGTGTTGTAGACGAATCCGGTCGTGCCCCAGGCCTTGCAGACCGTGTACGTGTTGTCCGGGTCGAAGTACTGGTTCTTGAAGTTGTCGTCGATGTGTTCGAAGTTCGGGATGAGCGAGAGATCGAGTTCTTGGAGCAGATCATGGTTGAGCATCTGCGGAACGTTCGATCCCGTCGGCACGACCACGTCGTAGCCGGAGGTGCCGCGTGAGGTGGAGAGCTTCGCGGCGAGTTCCTCGTTCGATCCGTACGAGTCGACCTGGACGAGCACGTCATACTTCGATTTGAACGCCTCGATGAGTTCCGGAGCATCGTAGTCGCCCCACGAGTAGAGGTTGAGCTTCGACTCGAGCTTGCCGTCGGTCGGCGGCGACGCCGCCATCTTCGTGGTCTTCCCGCACGCGCTCAGTGCGCCGAGGCCCGCGACACCGAATCCGGCCAGCAGCGCTCGCCGGCTCAACCTCGCCGAGGCGGCCCGCGGGGCCAGGAATGTCACATCGGGTCGTGTGCCGGCCATGTCAGGCACCGCCCTCGACGGTCGCGGTCGGCAGGCCAGGCTCACGGTCGTACACGGCCACGGCGTCGGCGTCCCAGCTCAGCTCCACCTCGGTGCCGGCGCTGATCGGCTCCCGCCCGGCGGCGGGGACACGAGCGAGGATCTCGTCGTTGTCGCCGACGACGATCATGTACTGGATGACGTCGCCTAAGAACGAATACGAGATCACCGCGCCGCGTGCCGTGTTCGCGTCCCCGGAGGCCCCGCCGGCCGGGGCGACGTGCATCCGTTCGGGCCGGATGGCTGCGCGCACCCGGTCGCCGACGGTGAGATCACGGGGCGAACCGGCCGCGGTGGACGGTTTGAGTGTCAGCGTCGGGGCCGTGAGCACGGCGTTGGCCGTGCTCAGAGTCGCGGTCGTCGAATCGGCCGACGTCACCTCGGCGGAGATGAAGTTCTGCTTGCCGATGAAGCCGGCGACGAAGCCGTTGTGCGGATTCGCGTAGATGTCCTCACCGGTCCCGATCTGCTGGATGACGCCGTCGTACATGACGACGATGCGATCGCTCATCGCCAGTGCCTCGTCCTGGTCGTGGGTGACGAAGACGAAGGTCGTGTCGAGCTTCGTGTGGAGTCGTTTGAGTTCGAGCTGCATCTCCTCCCGCAACTTCCGGTCGAGCGCCGACATCGGCTCGTCGAGGAGGAGGACCTGCGGGCGGTTGACGAGCGCCCGGGCCAGGGCGATGCGCTGCTGCTGACCGCCGGAGAGCTGTTCGGGCTTGCGTCCGGCGAAGTCCTCCATCTGAACGAGTGCCAGGGCGTCTCTGACCCGTTGGGCGATCTCCGGTTTCGGAACCTTCGCCTGCTTGAGTCCGTAGGCGATGTTGTCGGCGATGTTCATGTGCGGGAAGAGCAGGTACGACTGGAATACCGTGTTGACCGGTCGGCGGTGCGGCGGCAGGGACACGATGTCGTTGCCGCCGAGCAGGATCGCCCCGTCGGTGGGGGTCTCGAACCCGGCGATCATCCGCAGCAGGGTGGTCTTTCCGCAGCCGGAGGGGCCGAGCAGGGAGAGGAATTCGCCCTTGCGGACGTTCAAGTCGAGGCGTTCGATGGCGGTGTTGTCGCCGAAGACCTTCTTCACGCCCTGGATCTCGAGGTGGTCGAGTCCGGTTTCCGCAGAGGGCGCCGAGGTGGCTGTGCTGGTCATGATGGCCTTTCGTCGTCAGCGGGCTGAGCCGGTGGTGGTCGGTGCGGACGTGGTGGTCGGTGTCTGAGGCGGCAGATCATCGTGGACGATGCGGCCGTCGCAGATCGTCAGAACGTTGGTGATTCCGGCGATGTCGGTGGTCGGCAGTGTGAAGGGGTTGACACTGGCCAAGGCGAGGTTGGCCGGCCGACCGGTGCGGATGTGGCCGTTGTCGGTCGAGCGCAGGAGGTGTGCCGAGCCTGCGGTGTAGGCACGCAGTGCCGTCGTCAGGTCGATCGCCTCGTCCGGCAGCAGGGGAGAGGTGTCCGCGGCGGTCGGGTGTGAGCGGTTGAGTGCGACATGGATCGCCTCCCACGGGTTCGCCGTCGACACCGGCCAGTCCGAGCCCATCGCCAGATGGGTGCCGGTGCGGTTGAGGGACCCGAAAGGGTAGAGCCAGCCGCTGCGCTCGGCACCGAGGAACGGCAGGTTGAGGTCGATCATCTGCTCGTCATGGCAGGCCCACAGCGCCTGCAGGTTCGCGGTGATGCCGAGTTCGGCGAAGCGCGGCACATCGGCGGGATCGACGACCTGGACGTGGGCGATATGGTGGCGGCGTTCGCCGGTGTTGGCTGCGCCGGGGCTGCGGGCGGCTGCGAAGGCGTCGAGGGCTGCCTTGACGGCGGCATCGCCGATCGCATGGCAGTGGATGTCGAAACCGGCCGCATCGAGGGCCGCGAACGAGGCCTCGAGGTGGTGCTGCGTGAAATAGCTCGTTCCGAAGCCGCCGCAGGTGCACGTGTATTCGTTCGTCATCGCCGCGGTCCGGGATTCGACGATCCCGTCGAGCATGAGCTTCACCGAGGTGGCGCGGAAGCGTCCCTCGGCACGGGCGAGATCGGTCAGTCGGGCCACCTCGGCGTCGATGTCGGTGACCCCGCGCGGCCACCACAGACTGCCGACGACCTCGGAATGGAGCTCGCCGGTCTCCGCCGCCCCGACATAGGTGCCGTACGGGTCGCGGTGACCGCCGTAGTCGCCGACGATGGCGTCCATCCATGCAGTCACCCCGAGGGAGTTGAGATAGCGCTGACCTTCGCGCAGACCGGCCAGGACCTCCTCGTCGGAGGCCGCGGGAACCGATGCGGAGACGAGGTCGATGGCCGATTCGTGCAGGCACCCAGTGGGCCGACCGGTCGAATCGGTGACGATGACGCCGCCGGCAGGCGCCGTCGACGTCTCGTCGAGTCCGGCCGCGGACATCGCCTGCGTGTTCACCCATGCCGAATGATGGTCGGCGCTGAGCAGGATCGCGGGCCGATCGGGGCAGGCCGCGTCGAGGATGTCGGCACTCGGATCGCCCCCGGGGAAGTGCGCCATCGACCAGCCTCCGCCGATGACCCAGTCGTTCGCAGGGTCGGTCGCGCCGTCATCACGGGTCGTCTCGGCGACATACTCACGGATCATCTGCAGCGCCGCCTCGAGGCTGTCGGCTCCGCTGATATCGCAGGCCAGGGCCTCCTGGCCGCCGAAAGTCGTGTGCACATGCGCATCGACGAATCCGGGAGTGAGCAGCCTGCCGGCGGCGGTGATCGTGCGCGCGGCGGGCACCGCTGCGGGACCGGTGCCGATCTCGGTGATGATCCCGTCGCGGATGCTCACGCGATCCTCGGGGCGCAGAGCCTCACCGTCGAAGATCGCGACGTCGAGGATGTCGAGGTCCATCGGTGCCTCCCGACTGCTGTGTCGTGGCAGAGGCGGATCGCAGAGTCCGCTCACTGTGTGTCCTGAATCACTGTGAAGTCACCTTAGCGGAAGTTCACTCCCGATTCCACTGATTCCGTTGCTCAATTGCGGCTCTATTGATGGAAACTGCAACGCAGATTGCCAGTGATGCTGAATCAGCGTCTCATTCCGCGATATTCGCACAGGAGGAGTTGGCGGCTCGAATGTCGGCGACAGCCGGCAGGAGGTGGCCGGGGAGTCTCTGGGAACGACGAAGCCGCGGGGCACCGACTGTGTGTCGGTGCCCCGCGGCTCACGTGTTGGCGCTCTGCGGCGCGCAGGGCCTCAGCCGGGGAACGTCTCCCCGGTGAGCTTCTCGAAGGCCTCGATATAGCGGGCGCGGGTCTTCTCGACGACCTCGGCGGGCAGCGCCGGGGGAGGAGTGTCCGACGCCTTGTCCCACCCGGATTCTTCGGTCAGCCAGTCGCGGACGAACTGCTTGTCGAAGCTCGACTGAGCCTTGCCGGCCTCATAACCCGCGGCGTCCCAGAAGCGGGAGGAATCAGGGGTGAGCACCTCGTCGCCGAGAACGATCGTGCCATCGGGCAGGGTTCCGAACTCGAACTTCGTGTCGGCGAGGATGATCCCGCGTTCCCGGGCGATCTGCTCGGCACGCTGGTAGATCTCCACGGTCAGATCGCGCAGCTTCTCCGCCGTCTCCGTCCCGACGGTCTCGGCGACGGCATCGAAGCTGACGTTCTCATCGTGGTCGCCGAGCTCCGCCTTCGTCGCCGGAGTGAAGATCGGAGGCTCGAGGCGATCGGCCTCGACGAGCCCGGCGGGCAGCTGGATGCCGCACACCGATCCGGTGGCCCGGTAGTCCGACATTCCCGAACCGGTGAGGTAGCCGCGGGCGACGCACTCGACGGGGAACATGGAGAGATTCTGCACGATCAGCCCGCGCCCGGCCACGGCGGCCGGCACGTCCGAGCTGATGACATGGTTGCCGATGACATCGGCGAGCTGATCGAACCACCACAGGCTCAGACCGGTGAGCACCTTGCCCTTGTCCGGGATCTCCGAATCGAGCACCCAGTCGTAGGCGGAGATGCGGTCCGAGGCGACCATGAGCAGCTGCTCGGCGCTCGCGGCATCGGCGGCGTCGGCGGGAATGTAGAGGTCGCGGACCTTCCCCGAATACACATGCTTCCAGCCCGGCAGCACCGGAGCGACCGGGGCGGGGGAGGCGTAGCCGGAGGCGAGCTCGATACGTCCGGCGGCGGCCGCCTCGGCGATATCGGTGCGATGCTGCTCGCCGTCCCATGCGATCTCGTCGACCGCGGCATAGGCCCTCGCGCGTGCATCGTCGAGGTCGTCACCGAGGGAGACGACGGAGAGCACGCGGCCGCCGGAGGTGACGATGTCACCGGTCTCGGCGATGTCCTTCGTGATCACGGCGTCCTCGGGGGCGAACCCGCCGCTGGGGCCGGTCGCGAGCTTCGTGCCCGCGTGAAGGACGCTGACGTCGGGCAGGGCCGCGGCGGTGTCGAGCCCGCGGATGATGTCTCCGGTGCTCGGCGTGCCCGGGTAGTTCTCGGCGGCCATGACCACGGTCACCGAGGAGCGCGGATCCCATTCGAGGGCCGCGACTTCGTTGAGGCGCCCCTCGGCGGCGGCGAGCAGCGTCTGGCCCAGGGGGCTGGCCAGCCGGGCGAGCACGGACTGGGTCTCCGGATCGCCGAAGCGGACGTTGAACTCGATGACGCGCAGGCCTTTCGACGTCAGCGCCAGACCGCAGTAGAGCAGACCGGTGAACGGCGTGCCGCGGCGGGCCATCTCATCGACGACGGGTTGGGCGACGGTGTCGACGATCTCGTCGACCGTGCCGGCGGGCAGCCACGGCAGCGGCGAATACGCGCCCATTCCGCCCGTGTTCGGGCCGGTGTCGCCGTCGCCGATGCGTTTGAAGTCCTGAGCCGGGGCCAGGGGGACGGTGGTCGTGCCGTCGCAGAGGACGAACAGGGAGACCTCGGGTCCGTCGAGGTAGTCCTCGATGACGACCCGATCGGAGACCTCGAGGCACGAGCTCGCATGCGCCAGCGCGGCATCGAGGTCATCGGTGACGACGACTCCCTTGCCGGCGGCCAGTCCATCGGCCTTGACCACATGCGGGGCGCCGAATTCGCGCAGCGCAGCGGCGGCCTCATCGGTCGAATAGGCGACCACGGTGCGGGCAGTCGGCACGTTCGCGGACTCCATGACCTCCTTCGCGAACGCCTTGGAGCCTTCGAGGTGCGCGGCTTCCGCGCTGGGGCCGAAGACGGGGAAGGAGGCTTCGCGCAGAGCATCCGCAGCACCGGCGACCAGCGGGGCTTCGGGCCCGATGACGACGAGGTCGACGTCGAGGGTCTCGGCCAGCGCGGTCACCGCGGCGGCATCCGAGGCGTCGACGGCCTCGGTGTGGGCGATCTGCGCGATCCCGGGATTGCCGGGAGCGGCGATGACGGCGTCGACCTGCGGGTCGCGCGAGAGAGCGAGGACAAGGGCGTGTTCACGGGCGCCCGAACCGATGACAAGAACCTTCACGCCACCAGCCTAAAGGGTCGTAGGCTTGAGTGCGTGACCCTCTCGACTTTCACTCCCGCCCAAGCCGCCGAGCTCGCAGTCGTCGAGCGCTCCGGGTTCATCGAATCCCGGCACATCGGATCCGCCGTGGTCCTCGCCCCGGACGGATCGCCGCTGATCAGCCTGGGCGCCCCTGACGCAGCCGTGTTCACCCGCTCCAGTCTCAAACCGCTGCAGGCGATCGCCGCGATGAGCCTCGGCGCGCAGCTGACCGGACCCGCCGCGGCCCTGGCGAGCGCCTCGCACAAGTCCGAGGCCGGGCACGTCGAGGTCGTCGAATCGATGCTCGAGGCCGCAGGGCTGAGCGTATCCGACCTGCAGTGCCCGTCCGCCCATCCCGCCGACGGAGCCTTCCGGCGTGAACTGCAGGAACGCGCACGGGTGCGGGGAGATGCGGACACCGACCCGCGCTCGCCCCTGTACTTCAACTGCTCCGGCAAGCATGCGGCGTTCCTCGCCGCCGCCCGTGCCATCGGCGCCGACACCTCCACCTACCTGTCCCCGGACCATCCCGTGCAGCAGAAGGTCGCCGAGGTGGTCGCCGCCTTCGCCTCCGAGGAACCGTCCGCGGTCGGCATCGACGGCTGCGGGGCTCCCGTGTTCGCGCTCAGCCTCACCGGACTGGCCCGCGCGATCGGCCGCGTCGTGCGGATCGGCAGCACCGACGGCGCCGCCGAGGCGGCGACAGGGGCATGGACCGCGTATGAGGACGAGGCGCGCACCCTCACCGAGGCGGTCTTCGCCGACCCGTGGGCGATCGAGGGCCACGGCCGACCGAACTCGACCGTCATCGACCGGCTCGGCGTCTTCGCCAAGGGCGGGGCCGAAGGCGTCATCGTCATGGCCACCCGAACCGGGTATTCGGTGGCGCTGAAATGCCTCGACGGATCCTCGCGGGCGACCGGGCTCGTGGCGCTGACCCTGCTCCGGCGGGCCGGAGCGTTCCCTGCCGGGCCGGGAGCCGCCTCGGCGCCGGAGGATGACACGATCGACGCCGTGATCGAAGCGATCACGGACACGGTCACCGGGGGCACGGATTCCGAGGGGCGGACGGACGTTGTCGGCGCGCTCTGCGTGGGTGAAGATGTAGCGAAGATTCGGCGGAGGGAGCAGGACTGATGGCGATTCGCAGAAGGATCGACCCCGATCAGGGGCGCAGTGCCGTGGAGATGTGGCTGACCCAGGCGAGGCTCGATGCGGCCCCGGCCGACCGGTCGACCACCGCCACCGCCGTGCGCTTCACCCTCGAAGAGCTCGCCTCTCGCGCCGAAGGCAACAGCGTCGAGGTCCGGGTCCCGCCGTTCGGGGTCACGCAGTGCATCGCCGGGCCCCGGCACACCCGCGGCACCCCTCCGAACGTCGTCGAAACCTCCGCCGAGGTGTGGCTGGGCCTGGTCACCGGACGCACCGACTTCGCCACCGCGCTCGCCGCCGGAGACATCGACGCCTCGGGAACCCGAGCCGACCTCGGCGACTTCCTGCCCCTGTTCACCGCTGCCGAACTCGAGGACCGACGATGAGCGCACAGATCACGCAGACGACGTCGTTCATCGGCGGGCGGCATGTCCCCTCTCTGCTCACCTACGCGAACATCGACCCGGCGACCGGCGGCCAGCTCGGCGACATCGCCCGCGCCGGAGCAGATGAGGTCGACCGAGCCGTGCGGGTGGCGGCGAAGGCGCAGCGGGAATGGAAACGCTCGAGCCCCGAACAGCGCTCCCGTCTGCTCATCGCCACGGCGGCCGTCATCACCGCCAACCGCGACGATCTGGCCCGTATCGAATCCGAGGACACGGGCAAACCGCTGACCCAGGCCTATGCCGACGTCGACGTGTGCGCCCGCTACTTCGAGTTCTACGGCCACACCATCGAGTCTTACTACGGTCACGCGATCCCGCTGGCCGAGGACATGCACGTCTACACGCGGCGGGAGCCCTTCGGCGTCACCGGCCACATCGTGGCCTGGAACTATCCGCTCCAGCTCATCGGCCGCGCCGCCGCCACCTCGCTGGCCACGGGCAACTGCGCCGTCGCCAAACCCGCGGACGAGACCCCGCGGTCGACCGTGCGACTGGCCGAACTCATCCACTCCGTCGGCTTCCCCGCCGGAGCCTTCAACGTCGTCACCGGCCTCGGCGCCGAGGCGGGAGCGGCACTGAGCGCCCACCCCGGGGTAGCGCACCTGGGCTTCGTCGGATCGACGCAGACCGGTTCGGCCATCGCCCACGCCGCCGCCGAGCGGGTCGTGCCCACGGTCCTCGAACTCGGCGGGAAGTCCGCGAACATCGTCTTCCCCGACGCCGATGTCGATGCGGCCGTTCCGTCGCTCGTGCGCTCCATCATCCAGAACGCCGGGCAGACCTGCTCGGCCGGCTCCCGGCTCATCGTTCACCGCGACATCCACGCCGAGGTGGTCGAGAAGATGGCGACGGCCATGGCGGCCGTGACCATCGGCTACGGTCTCGACGACCCGATGCTCGGTCCCCTGATCTCGGCCAAGCAGCATAATCGGGTGGACGGGTTCCTCTCCGAGGTCGATTCCGGGCAGATCGTCACCGGCGGCACCCGGCCCGACGGCCTGGCCGACGACCTCGCCGCGGGGGCGTTCATCACCCCCACCATCGTCGACTCCGTCGACCCGCAGTCTCGGATCGCCCAGGAGGAGGTCTTCGGTCCCGTCGTCGCGACCCTGCCGTTCGCCGACGACGATGAGGCTGTGGCCCTGGCCAACGGCACCGACTACGGGCTGGTCACGGCGCTGTGGACGCAGAACATCTCCCGCGCCCATCGCCTGGCCGCCGAGGTCGACGCCGGTCAGATCTTCGTCAACACCTACGGTGCCGGCGGGGGAGTCGAACTGCCCTTCGGCGGGTTCAAGAAGTCCGGCTACGGGCGCGAGAAGTCCATCGAAGCACTCGACGAATACACGCAGACGAAGACCGTCGCCATCAAGCTGTGACGGTGCCGAAGAGGGCGGTGCTGAGATGACCTTCCCCGTCCTCGGGCTCGTCCTCATCGCCGCGATCGCCCACGCTGTGTGGAACCTCGCCGCGAAGTCCGTCACCGGCAAGGGCTTTGCCTTCGTGCTCGGCTACCACGGGCTCTCGGCGATCCTGCTCGCCCCGGTCGCAGCCGTCATCATCGCCACCGGCGCGCAGCCGCTGAACTGGGGGCTGGTCGGCGCGGCGGCACTGAGCGCGGTGTTCCACATCGCCTACTCGGTTGCTCTGCAGTCCGGCTACGACCATGCGCCGCTGGGCGTCGTCTACCCGACGGCGCGCGGCACCGGGCCGGTCGTGACGATCATCATCGCCGTGGCCCTCCTGGGTGAGCGTCCCACCCTCGCCGAGGCTCTCGGAGCCTTCACCGTCATCGCCGGAATCGCTGTCGTCACGATCCGCCCCCGCGGTGGGGACGGTCCCACCACCAGCGACGGTCTGCGGCGAGGCCTGGCGTGGGGTGGGCTGATCGGGGCGTTCATCGCCTCGTACACGCTCTGGGACGACTTCGCGGTCAACCACGTCAGCGACTCCCCGCTGCTGTACTTCGCGGTCTCCGAAACCTGCGTCGGACTGATCATGACCGCGGGAGCGTTCACACTGCCCGGAGGCCGGGACCGACGCGCGGACCTGCGTGAGATCCTGAGGAACCACAAGCGGGCACTCGTGACCGTGGCGATCCTCTCGCCCCTGGCGTATGTGCTCGTCCTCTACGCAATGCAGCAGGCGCCGGTGGCGCTCGTGGCTCCCGTGCGGGAGACCTCGATCATCGTCGGCACCCTGCTGGCCTGGTGGTTCTTCGGGGAGAGGAACGTGCTGCTCAAACTCGTCGGTGCCCTCGTCGTGGTCACCGGCATCGGGCTCATCGCACTCGGCTGACGCGGCTGCGGCTCAGCGGCGACGACCGGGCTGACGGCGGTTGACTCGCACCACCCGAACCGGACACACGGCGTGGGAGAGCACGCCCTGCGACGTCGACCCGAGGATGGTGGAGACGAAGCCGCCGCGGCCACGGGAGCCGATGACCATGAGATCGGCGGTGTAGGTGGCGGACACGAGCACCTCGGTGGCGGGAGCGTCGAAGATCGAGTACCGCACCTCGAGGTCGGGGAAATCGGTCGTGAGCGAATCGGCCGCGGCGGTGAAGGCCTTCGCCGCTTCGTCGTACATCCGGATGAGATGCTCTTCGCTGGGCATCCACTCCGGCGAGAGGATGTGCGTGGCGGTGACCCCGACGAGGCGCAGCGGAACACCGTAGATCGCTGCCTGAGCGGCCGCCGCGTGCAGCACCGGGGTGTCGGTTTCGAAGGGATCGACGGCGGCGACGACCTCCCCGGAGAAGTCGGGGCGTGAAGCGGTCTCCGCCTCGGCGGAGGGACCATCCGTCGTGCGGACGGGATCATCGACGGGCAGGGGAGTCGTGGGCATGACTCGGGTGGGCCAGGTGCTCGGGACGACGACGGTGGGGCACTGCGAGTGCGCGGGCATCGCCAAGGCCACGGACCCGAGGAGGCGACCGGCGAATCCGCCGCGACCACGTGCCCCGACGATGGCGAGGGCGGCGTTCTTCGAATGCTCGACCATCACTCCGGAGGCGTCACCGGGAGCGATCGTCGTCGAGACGGGAATCCCGGCCTTCGTGACGGTGGCGGCGGCCGCCTCGGCGATGGATTCGACGGTCTGCTTCACGGCACTGTCGAAATCGGCGGGGTAGACGATATCGGCCTGGCTCATATTCACGCCGGGGACGGTGTAGGCGGAGACGATGCGGATCTCTGCGGAGGTCTTCTGTGCGTGCGTGATCGCCCACTGCAGGGCGCATTCGGCGTTGTCGGAACCGTCGATGCCGACGATGATCGTATGGGACATATCGCAATCCTCTGTCTTCAGTGACCGTCAATCTGGTTGAGTCCAGTTTAGTTGTGTCCAGTTTATGGGAACTGGCATGAGACTGCCTGGGAGGAACCTCAGGCTGACTCGACTAGACTGTTCGCGACCTGTAGTTCCGGGGCGATCCCGGCGATCCATCGGCCCATCCGGCCACATGTCCAAGGAGATCATGAAGGACCAGATCGACGTCTCCGTCCGTCGCAGCCCCAAGTACTCGGTGTTCATGGGCATCGGCGCGGTTCTCGGCATCGTGCTCGCCGGAATCCTCGCGGTCTTCGTCGACCCGGCCGATATGCCGATGGGCTACACGGTGGCCAAGGGGCTGGGTCTGCTGCTGCTCGTCCTCGGGATCGGGGGACTGTTCCTCGGCGGACTCGTCGCGCTCATCCTCGACTGGCGGGGACGGAAGACATCGAAGGAATTCCGGGTCGATGCACAGATCGACATGGTCGACGATCCGAAGGAGATCGCGCGCCGTCGCATCGCCGAAGCCCGCGGGGAGGACCCGGATGCCGACGCTGGCGACGACGGGACTGCCTCGGCGAGCCAGGATGCCGCACCTGCGGTCGACGATCCGGCTCCCGCGGCCGATGACGGGGACGATGCGGGAGCCGGACGGGATTCGGCCCCCGGTTCCACAGTCTGAGCACCGGGTCAGAGGGCAGCTGCGGGTATGAGACAATTTCACTCGTGGCAAGAGGAGACGGGCAGCTGACGCACGAAATCGACCCCCAGGACCGCGGACCGCAGGATGAATGCGGTGTGTTCGGAGTCTGGGCCCCCGGCGAGGAAACCGCCAAACTCACCTACTTCGGGCTCTACGCCCTGCAGCACCGCGGACAGGAGTCCGCGGGGATCGCTGCCAGCAACGGCAAGCAGATCCTCATCTACCGTGACATGGGCCTGGTCTCCCAGGTCTTCCACGAACGCGATCTCGAGCTCCTGCAGGGCCATATCGCCGTCGGGCACACCCGGTATTCGACGACCGGATCACCCTCGTTCGAGAACGCCCAGCCCACGCTGGGGCCGACTCCGTTCGGCACCGTGGCGCTGGCCCACAACGGCAATCTGACGAACTTCGACGCCCTCGAGACCATGGCCGACGCTCGCCGCGACCATGCGACGAAGGTCGTCGAGGAGGCCACGAAGAAGACGGCCCGCACCCGGCCCTTCCGCGACTCCTCGAACGACACATCCCTGGTCACCGAGCTCTTCGCGACCGAAGAGGGAGAGAACCTCACCGAGGCGGCTCTCAACCTGCTGCCCCATGTCGAAGGCGCGTTCTCGCTGGTCTACATGGACGAGCACACCCTCTACGCAGCCCGTGACCGGCACGGGGTCAGGCCCCTGTCGCTGGGCCGGTTGGAGAACGGCTGGGTCGTCGCCTCGGAGACCGCGGCACTCGACATCGTCGGCGCGAAGTTCGTCCGCGACATCGAACCCGGAGAGCTCATCGCCATCGACGAAGACGGTCTGCGCTCGCACCGCTTCGCCGAGCCGAGCCAGGCCCGCTGCGTCTTCGAATACGTCTACCTCGCACGTCCCGACAGCATGCTCGCCGGCAAGAACGTCCACGCCGCGCGCACCCAGATGGGCCGGCAGCTGGCCGAGGAGTACCCGGTCGACGCCGACCTCGTCATCGCCACCCCCGAATCCGGCACCCCGGCGGCCGTCGGCTATGCCGAAGCCTCGGGCATCCCGTTCGGTCAGGGGCTGATGAAGAACGCCTATGTCGGCCGCACCTTCATCCAGCCCTCACAGACCCTGCGACAGCTGGGCATCCGCCTCAAGCTCAACCCGATCCGGGAGAACATCGAGGGCAGGCGCCTCATCGTCGTCGACGATTCGATCGTGCGCGGCAACACCCAGCGGGCGCTCGTGCGGATGCTGCGAGAGGCAGGAGCGGCAGAGGTCCATGTGCGCATCTCCTCCCCGCCGGTGAAGTGGCCGTGCTTCTACGGCATCGACTTCGCCACCCGTGCCGAACTCATCGCCAACGGGCTGACCACGAACGAGATCTGCGAGAACCTCGGCGCGGACTCCCTGGGCTATATCTCCCTGGACGGCATGATCGCCGCCACCCAGCAGGAACGCAGCCAGCTGTGCACCGCCTGCTTCTCGGGCGAGTACCCGATTCCCGTCAACAACACCCCCGCCGACAAAGGATGCTGAGTTGAGTTCCGACGCGAACCCGAAGTCCACCACCTATGCCGCCGCAGGCGTCGACGTCGAGGCCGGAGACCGCGCCGTCGAACTCATGAAGGCCGCGGTCTCGGCCACCCACAACTCCTCGGTCGTCGGTGGGATGGGCGGATTCGCCGGACTCTTCGACGTCTCCGTGCTCAAGGACTTCGACCGTCCGCTGCTCGCCTCGTCGACCGATGGCGTCGGTACGAAGGTCGCCATCGCGCAGGCCATGGATAAGCACGACACCATCGGCTACGACCTCGTCGGCATGGTCGTCGACGACATCATCGTCTGTGGTGCCCGCCCCCTGTTCATGACCGACTACATCGCCTGCGGCAAGGTCGTGGCCGAACGCATCGCCGATATCGTGCGCGGCATCGCCGACGCCTGCGCCTCGGCCGGTGTCGCACTGGTCGGCGGGGAGACCGCCGAACACCCGGGTCTGCTCGGGGCGGACGAATACGATGTCGCCGGTGCCGCCACGGGTGTCGTCGAGGCGTCGAAGCTGCTCGGGCCGGAGAAGGTCCGCGACGGGGACGTGCTCATCGGTCTGCCGTCCTCGGGCATCCACTCCAACGGATACTCCCTGGTCCGCCACATCATCGCCGAGGCGGGATGGGGCCTGGACAGGCAGGTCGCGGAGTTCGGCCGCACCCTCGGTGAGGAGCTGCTCGTTCCCACCCATGTCTACACCGGCGAACTCGCTGCTCTCTTCGACGCACTGCCCGATGCCGTCCATTCGGTCTCGCACGTCACCGGCGGGGGACTGTCGGCCAATGTGGCCAGGGTGCTTCCGCAGGGTCTGGTCGCCAGGATGTCGCGGGCCTCTTGGGAGATCCCGGCGGTGTTCTCCGTGCTCGGCGAGCTCGGCGGAGTGCCGCAGGACGACCGTGAACGCACCTGGAACCTCGGCGTCGGCATGGTCCTCGTCGTCGACGCAGCATCCGTCGACGGTGTCCTCGCCGCGAGCCCCGGAGCCTGGGTGCTCGGCGACGTCGCCGCCGATGACGGTTCTCTGGCGCGCGATCCCTACTATGTGCAGGGCGCCAAAGGCGTCGACGGGGGCGCTGCGATCCTGCAGTAGCTCTTCTCGAGCGGCTCAGCAGATCTCGAGCGGCTGGCCTGGTCGCGGGGCATCCCTCACCGAAACTCTCACACCCTCGGCGCAGAGGCTTCTCACACCGTTGGTCTCACACCCTCGTGTTCCTGCACGGGGGTGTGTTGCTTGCGGTGCGTGATGGCCACGTAGGCGGAGGAATTGCACGCAACGGTGCGTGATGCGCGTGAGGGCGCAGCCGCCTCGGCGAGGGATGCCCGGGCGTACGACAGAGGGCGGGGACCGAAGTCCCCGCCCTCTGTGCGTGTCAGATCAGCCGTGCGCGGCTGGACTCATCCGAGTTCAGTCCTCGTACTCGTCGTCATCGTCGACGTTGTACTTGTCGGCGTAAGCCGAGTAGTCGGGTTCATCGTCGTACGGATCGGACGGACCAGACTTGTGCGCGTCGGCGCCCAGCTCCTGCTGGAGTCTATTAAGGTCGGTATCCGGGCTGTAGTACTTCAGCTTCCGAGCTACCTTGATCTGCTTTGCCTTTGCGCGGCCGCGACCCACTGGCGTGACCCCCTCCGTCGTCTATGGGGCTAATAGCCCCGGACTAGATCTCTGCTATGCGCTTAAATCCTACCTGTTCATACTGGGAAGTTCCATTTTGTGAGTGGACCTTGGATAGGCTGAACCCATGGCCTACCGTCGCGATTATGTCGTCACCCTGCGGATCTTCGAACCTCTTGTGGTGCATTCCGAATTGCAAGACAGGCAGGTGGAGGACAACCGGTCACGCATCGAGGAGCAGATTTCCCACGACGCTGACAAGCGCTTGATCTCCCTGCCCCCGTCGCCCGTGGCTGATTCGTTTCGGCGCACTCCGATCTTCCTTCCGGCGTCTCAGACCGCGGACGGGGTCGACCGTTTCTGCCCTGCTCAGGAGGACATCCGCGGGTGGGAGGCGCTCGATTCGCTGGCCGAACACACCTCGAAGGCGACCTTGGACATCGTCGCTCCGAAGTCCGCTCGGAGACGTGCCGCCAGCCGTCGCGCGGAGTGGCTGCAGGACGCCAAGGACACCAGGATCTTCACCCGCGTCTCGGCCTGGGACGTGCCTCCGTCGTGGTGGCTGTTCTTCTCGCTGACCGAGGATCAGATCATCACCGAGGAGACCGACGAGGACCTCCGGGTGCTCATCCGCACGGACATCCTGGCCGCCTCGGCGCGGATGGAATGGGCCTCGGAGACGATCGCGGACACCTCGAAGGTCGTCGATATGGTCGAGCAGACCTCGGTTCTGGCCGAGTGGATCGACACCTTCGATATGAACTCGATCCTCGAGCTCGACCTCGGCGGGATGTCCGATGTGCTGTGGCCGAGCGAAGCCGCGGAACTCGTCGACTCGTGGGTGACTGCGCTGAGCAACAACGATTCCGAGTCCGCGGTCGCCGCGTTCCAGAAGTATGCGGCCGGGTGGGAGCAGCTCAACCTCTACGCCCGCAGCTCCTGACCCCTCTTACTACCTGACGGCGGCCCAGCAACCTCGCGCCAGGTTGCTCAGCCGCCGTCGGGTAGCAATTGGGGCGGATAGGATTGTCTGCGAACGAGCCGCACCCGAGAGGACGAGTCCTGTAAGCGTATGGAAGAGAAGAAGCGCCGCCTCCTGACGAGCCAGGACCCCGCTGCCGGCGCGTCCGATGGCCCCGGCACGGGGCCGTCCGCCCGGTCGAAACCCGCGACCCGGGTGAAACCGCTGTCGAAGGTCTCCATCGGCTGGCGCATCGTCGTGCCCGCGATTGCCTTCGTCATCCTCACCTGCGGACAGTTCCTCAACACCAATGACTTCTTCCCGCTCGGATCGCTCACCCAGTACGCCACCGCCAAAGACCTCAACGGCACCGTGAACTCCACGTGCCTCGAAGCCCAGTTCCCCGGTGAGGACGAACCGCGCCGCCTCGGGTTCAACACCGCGACTGTCGGCATCGAACGCGGTGACGTCGAATCCCAGCTCGATCGGGTCATCGCCCACCCCGAACTCCTGCAGTCGATGGCCGACTCGTACATCCGGCTGCATCCGGACGAACCGAAACCGGAGACGATGATCCTCTGCCGCGCCACCACGCAGCTGAAGAACGGCCTGGCCGTCGGTGAACCCGAACAGACGACACTGGCGACATGGGAGGTCCGATGAGACGCACCCCGACCCTGACGGCCACCCCCGCCGAGGCGACCCCCACCAACCCGGTCCTCCGCTGGTTCATGCCCGAGGTCCCCCTGGCCCGAGTGGCCGTGTTCCGCGTCTTCATCTACGTCTTCATCATCATCGATGTGCTCACGATCTCCGGTGACGTCATCGCCCACGGTTGGACGCCCGAGTTCTATCAGCCGCTGTGGTTGGCAAGGTTCCTCCACATCCCCGCCGTCAGCGTCCTCGGCGCGCAGATCCTGCTCGCCCTCATCATCGTCTTCTCCCTCCTCGCCGCCGCAGGATTCCTCCAGCGCTTCAGCGGGTGGGCCGTGGCGATCAGCTTCGGGGCGTGGATGTTCTACACGCAGGGCTACGGCTACGTCGCGCACGACCATATGGCGCTCGTCATCGCCGCCTTCGTCCTGCCGACGATCGGAACGGCGCGCTTCCGGGACGTCGGCACCGCCTCGGCGCGGGCCGGCTGGGCGCTGCGCATCGTGCAGATCGCCGTCGTCCTCACCTACTTCTACTCGGTGCTCATGAAGTGGATCGCCTCGGGCAACATCACCCACTGGGCCAACGGGGCGGTCATCGTCTGGGCGCTCATGCGCCGCGGCGCCGAATGGTCGAAGCCGTTCCTCGAGATGCCCGGCCTCCTCATCGCCGCGCAATGGGCGACACTCGTCTTCGAGTTCCTCTCACCGGTCGTCCTGTTCCTCAAGGGCAAGTGGCTCTACGGGGCCGTGGCATTCTTCTTCCTCTTCCACCTCATGACGTATCTCGCTCTGGGCATCCACTTCCTGCCGACCGTCATCTGCTGGACGGCGTTCCTGCCGCTGGAGAGACTCGTGCCGCGGCGCTTCGCCCGCGCCTGAAGCAACTGGCCTCAGCCCGCAGACGGTGAGACCGCAGATTCCTCGACCTGGCTGAGCGCGCCGATCACCGCGCGCACCGCAACCCGCTCGGCTGTGTCCGGCCGCATCACCGCGACGATCCAGCGCGTCGTCGTCACCCCCGTCAACGGCAGAAGTGAGAGTCCCGCATCGCGCGGGGTCGTGAACCGGGGAAGGAGCGCGACCTGGTCCGAGGAGGCGACGATCGCTTCGATGAGCCGGTTGTCCCGGATCCGCTGGACGACGTCGAGGTCGTGCCCCGTCACGTGTTCGATCGAGGTGAGGATCGTGTCGAAGGGGTAACCCCGAGGCACTCCCACCCAGCGGCATCCGGCGACGTCGTCAGGGCTCAGTTCGGTGCGTCCGGCGAGCGGATGGTCGACGGCAAGAGCGACGTCGATGGGTTCGCGTGCCAGCGGGACCACGGTGAGTCCGTCCGTGCCGATGGGGCGTTCGGCGACGAGGCTGTGCGCGACGACGATGTCGACATCCCTGGTGAGCCCTGCGAACTCGTGCTCGGCGAGATCGACATCGTCCATGCGAAGGTCGATGCGCGGATGTTCCTCGCGCAGCCGGCGCAGCGCGTCGGGGAGGAGGTGGGTGAGAGCGCTCGGCAGTCCGGCCAGGCCGATCTCTCCGGCGGCCTCGCCGAGGTGGCCCTCCCACTGTGCTTGCACTCGGGCGAGCGTGCGGGCCACGTCCCGTCCTCCCCGTGCGAGCAGTCTGCCTGCGGCGGTGAGGGTGAGTCCGCGTCCGGCGGGTTCGACGAGGGTGCGGTCGATCTCGCGACCGGCCTGCCGCAGCTGCTGCGAGACAGCCGAGGGGGAGCGATGGGTGACGTCGGCGACGGCGCTGACGCTGCCGTACTCGTCAAACAGGCGGAGCAGTTCGAGATGCTTCGGATCGATGACCATGAAGGTATGCTACAGAGTAGATTCAGTATTCTGCGATTGTGCTTCACTCTGATCGGGTTCGAGAATGAGGACATGTCATTCAAACACTGTCTGCTCGCCGCCTCGGTGGCGGTGATGTGGGGACTGAACTTCCTTGCGATCGATCTCTCGCTGGACCAGTTCCCGCCGTTCTTCCTCGTCGCCCTGCGTTTCGCCGTACTCGCGCTGCCAGCGCTCCTGTTCGTGCCGAAGCCGGATGTGAAGTTCCGGTGGATCCTCGGATACGGGTTCGGCTTCGGTGTGCTCCAGTTCGCGTTCCTCTATTGGGCGATGGCCACCGGTATGCCCACGGGGCTGGCCTCCCTCGTCCTTCAGGCGTCTGGGCCCTTCACCGTGCTGCTCGGGATGACGTTCCTGCAGGAAAGGGTCCGTGCTTCGCAGATGGTGTTCCTGCTCGTCGCGATGGCCGGACTGGGGGTCGTCGGCTGGCAGCGCCTCGACTCATCAGCGAGCTTCCTCCCCTTCCTCCTCACGCTAGCCGGAGCGTTCGGGTGGGCGATCGGCAATATCAGCAATCGGCAGGCACATTCGGTCGAGCCGGTGAAGTTCACGATGTGGATGTCGATCGTCCCACCGCTTCCGATGCTTCTCATCTCCCTCGTGGTCGAGGGACCGGCCGCGATCGGCGGTTCGATGACGACACTGGGCACACCGACCGGCCTGCTCGGCGCGGCGGGGTTGATCTACACCGTGGTCATCGCGACCATCCTCGGCTCCGGCATCTGGTCGTGGCTGATGTCACGCAATCCTGCCGGCATCGTCGCTCCGTTCTCGATGCTCGTGCCTGTGGTCGGAATGAGCGCGGCATGGCTGGTCCTCGGGGAGACCGTGACACTCGGGGAACTGTGCGGGGCTGTCCTCATCATCATCGGAGTCCTCGGCGCCGGGTTCAAGGCAGCGAAGGGTGCCCGGATCCTCGCCGTCGCCAAAGTGGTCGCCCCCGTGAGCCCGGACGAAGAGGATTCCGACGGGCAGGAATTCGTCAGGGTAGGTTGAGAAGACCTCACAGAGTCTGGATGCCATGGCCATCCCGGAAGAGCACCGAACCGGGTCGGACCACCGACTCACCGTTGAAGATCTGCTGCCGTCCCCGTGGGGACGCTCGCTCGTGTTCGGGCTGGCCCAGCGCGGGCACGATGACGAATTCGGCGCCTGGGCCGAACCTCTCACAGCGGAAGCGCGTGCCCTGGCTGAGCTCCGCAGCGCCGCATGCGCCGCCGGCTCTCCCGTCGAAAAGGTGCAGGGGTCGCCGCGACCGTCTGCAGCCGTGCGGTGCGGGTTCGGAATCACAGCGGGAACCAGAATCCGAGCCGAATGACGTAGGGCCCGCCGATGTCGCCGCCCAACGCCGTCAGACCTGGTTCGAGGCCACCGGCCGCAAGGGCCGTTGGGTCATCCCGGACTGGTCACAGGTGTCCGAGGAGTTCGACGGAGTCCACCTCGGCCCTCACCTTACAGGGGGAAGGGCAGGGTCACCTCGGCGAGGAACCGGAGACGATCCCACCGCGGGCAATACCGATGATCGGCCCGCGAGCCTCATGGCGGGCTGGCACCTGGATACGACGTTCGGGGCTGAACGACGTCATCGACACCGCCCCCGAGGTGGTTGACCGGCATTGCGACGACGATGCCGACCGGTGGCTGCGGAGCTGAGTCAGTCCCGTTCCACCGGCAGCCAGAGTTCGGTTGTCGCCGTTCTGAAATCCTCGGCGCGATCGAGAATCGACACGATCGAAGGCCCCGGACGCAGCCGCCACGGATTCGATGGGAACCATTCGCCGGCCGTGGCCGCCCACGTGTCCTGAAGCGCCTGCGGGTACGGGCCGTGTGCCGTGAAGACGGCCCACATCCCCGCCGGGACATCAATGACATCGAGGTCCTCCGGCGCCGAGGCGGCCGCTGAGACCGCGACCCCGTGGAGGTAGGTGAGGTCGGTTCCTTCTCGGTAGTCCGGATCCACCCCGTCCGTGACCTGAAGTAGTCCTGTCGGGGTCGTGTCCGACAGCGTTCTGAGCCGTGCGTGCTCGGTGTGCGGGAGTGAAGCGACGAACTCGCGGATGTGCGGGTTCTCTCCTTCGTGGATGAGCGGCACACGCACAGCATGGCCGATGAGTGCGAATGCGGGGTGGTCGATGATTCTGGTGTCCATGGTCGAACTCCCTTCGATCGTCAGGCGGAACCTGAGTGACTGTTGGCTGCGAAGGGGACCGCCATTTCGCAGAGCCTCGGACGGAGCCGTACCGTGGACGGACCGAAAGGCGCGCGTGAATGCCTCCGTCGATCCGTATCCGTACCGCACGGCTACACTCAGCAGATCCTCACCGTCGATGACGTCACCGGCAGCGACGGTCATTCTGCGCCTGCGGACATATTCCGAGAGCGGAATTCCCGCCAGCGATGAGAACATCCGCCGCAGGTGATACTCGGTCGTGCCGAGCCTGGCGGCCAGCGCACCAATCTCGACGGACTCCGCGGAATCGGCAGTCAGGTTCGACTCGATGGCGTCGATGAGTGTATTGAGTTCAGCGATCACGATCTCTCCCTTCACTCATCCATACTTCCCGTGGCCCAGGGCGTCCCGCCCGACAATCTGTGCCCGATTCGATCACGTTTGGGATGGTGGTGCGTCCCTGCGGGGACGCACTCCGTCAGTCGCCCGGTGCCAGGCTGGGTGCCTCGTCGATTCCGAAGCGGGTCTTCAGCGCTCGGCGTGCGGCGAACCAGCCGTTCATTCCGTGTACGCCCGGGGCCGGCGGGGTCGCCGCCGAACACAGGAACGCCCCGGGCACGCCGAGGCTGTAGGAGTCCCAGGTCAGGCGCGGGCGAGCCATCATCCGGTAGAAGGACACGACGCCGGTGGCGATGTCCCCGCCGATGTAGTTCTGGTTGTGCCCGGCCATCTCGGAAGCGGGGATCGCGTTGTGGGCGACGACGCGGTCGCGGAAGCCCGGGGCGAAGCGTTCGATCTGCCGTGTCACGTATTCGGTCGGGTCGAGCGGGCAATCGAAGGGCACGTGCGCGTACGTCCACAGCGGGCGCAGGCCGTTCACCTCGCGGGAGGGGTCGAAGACGGTCGGGTCGGAGACGAGGCACACGGGGTCTGATGGCATCCGTCCGTTCATCACCTGCGCCTCGGCGGCGGCCATCTGCGCTCGCGAGCCGCCCACGTGGATCGTTCCGGCACGGCCGACCTCGGGGTCGGACCAGGGGACCGGACCGTTGAGGACGAAATCGACCTTGGCCGCGGCGTTGCCGTGCTTGAACGTTCGCAGGCTCGTGTCGACGTGGGCCGGCAGCAGGCCGGAGAAGATCTGTGCCGCACCCAACGCCGAAGTGTCGAGCAGGTAGGCGCGGGCCTTGGGCAGGTCGGTGACGTGGGCGATCGGGGAGTTCGCGTGCACGGTGCCGCCGTGAGCTTCGAGATCGGCGACGAGGTGGTCGACGATCGCTTGAGATCCGCCGATGGGGCAGGGCCAGCCTCCGGCGTGGGCGACCGTGGAGAGCATCGTGGCGGTAGCGGCCGTGCCCATCGCCGGCAGCCCGCCGATGGCGTGCGCGGCGACCCCGGTGAACAGGGACTGCGTCGACTCGTGGGACAGCGGAATGTTCCACGCGGGGCTGGCCTGGGACAGGAGTCGCAGACCGAATTTCACGACGTTCGCAATGCCGGGAACATCGCGGAGGGTCTCGGGCACGGAGCGTTTGTCACCGAGGGAGAGCCAGATCGCGTCATCGACACGGTCGAGCAGCGGGGCGAAGAATCGCCGCCATTCCGGTCCCGCCTCGCCGAGGCGGTCGACCGTTTCGTCGAGATCGTGGAAGGCCAGCGCGGCCGGTTTCCCGTCGAGGGGTTGGGCGTAGGAGATCTCGGGGGTGGTCAGCTCCATGCCGCGGGCGCGCAGGTCGAAGTCGACGAAGAAGGGGCTGGCGATCGCCAGGGGATGAACGGCCGAGCAGATGTCGTGGGTGACGCCGGGTGCCAGGCCGAGGTCGAGTGTGCGGGCACCACCGCCGATCGTGGCTTCAGCTTCGAACACCTCGACGGAGAGTCCGGCCCGGGCCAGAGTGACCGCGGCAGACATGCCGTTGGGACCAGATCCGACGACGACTGCATCAACACCTGTGCTCATGAGGCCAGTCTAGGCCAGTGGGCTGGGCGGCCGAGATGCGCAGTCCCGGGCGGCTGAGTGCGGCTCAGCTGCCGTAGGCGGTGTCGAAGAAGGCGCGTTCGAGATCGACGGCCCGGTTCCAGGCGCGGGTCAGGGTCTCGGCTACTGAGCTCTGGGCGTCGGTCGGGAACGCACGTTCGAGCTCGTCGACGAGGAACTGCACCCACTCGCGGAAGGCCTCGCCTCGGTGGAGGTCGATCCATCCTCGGTGAACCTGCCGCTTCGGCATCTCCTCACGGGACTCGGCCCAGTCGAGGTAGAGCCATTCGGCGACGACGAGGACGACGAGCAGCTGCGGATACGACGCCGAGGCGACGGCATCATCCATGACATCGCGGAAGCCCGCCGTCGGTATGGTCAGTTCGGGGTGGAGGTAGTCGGCGGGCGCGACTCCCAACTCGGCGAAGGAATCGACGAAATACGTGTCCTCATCGGCGACGAGCATGCCCAGCTGTCGGGCGAATCGCAGCTTCGCGTCGAGCTCATCGGCATGGGCCACGCAGGCGCCGAGCATGGACAGGAACGATTCGAAGAACTGATAGTCCTGCACCAGATAGTCGCGCAAGACGGTGTCGTCGATGGTGCCGGCGAACAGTTCCCTGACGAACCGGTGGTCGACGGCCTCCGCCCATTGCCGGCTGGTTGATCGTAGCAGTGCCGATACCGCTCCGTCAGCAGCCACGGTGATCGACGTGTCCAAGTCTGTGGTGGTCATTGCGATTCCACTCCCTCCGCCGGTGCTCACCGGATCAGGTTCAAAGGGTCTGCATATGCACTCTCAGCGCCGGCTCGCTCGGCGCTCCCCTGTAGGACTCCGACACTATCACCCGGGACAAGAACAGTTGCCAGAGTGATCGAATGCGGTTCGGCAGGTCAGGACTGGCCGATCCAGATCGCGATTGTCGAGCACCCATGTTGCCTTCTCCCACGGAGCTGCCTCGGAGAAGTAGAGACGCTGACCGCCGACATAGCGATGATTCGACGCAGCCTCGGGATCGGCGACGAAGGCTCCGGGGAACCGCTCGTTTCCGCGTGGGGCTGAGACCTCGAACGGCACCTCGACCCACATGCTCGCATCCCAGAGACCCACCAACTCGGGACGGTGGAGGAAGATCCCCTCGACGAGGAGGATGCAGTCCTTCGGCAGACTCCGAGGTTCCGGCGCCAGCGGACGATCCTCGTCGACGTCCCACACAGCTGGAACGATCGCATCACCTCGACGAAACGGTTCGACGACGGACTCGACGAAAACTTCGTAGTCGTAGGAATGACGATAGAAAGTGTCTGGTCCCTTGCCGTGGGCGTAGCGGATCACCCGAGGACGGTGGAAGCCGTCGATGCTGATGGCGGCGACCAGCCGATCGGTACGCGTGCCTGCAGCGCCGGCACATCCCGAGTTCTCGTCCGCAAGGTCGACGAGCTCACGGGCGATCGTGGTCTTCCCGGCTCCGTCGACTCCGTCCACTGCCACCAATGCGCGATGACCCGGCCGGACGGTGCGCAGCTCTGCCAGCAGATCGATCAGAACTCGGGCCCGGGAACTCACCACGCTGCGGACCCGGCGGGGGACACCGACGGCGGGGCCGCCTCGGCGAGGGTGTCGGACACGTACTGCGCTATCCGGTCAACGGCTGGCTGCCGGCCGGCCGACAGTTCGGCGGACTCGACCGACGGGTTGTAGTTCGTGTTCGTATTGATGTCGTAGACGACCTCGCGGCCGTCGGCGGTTTCGATGAACTCGATGCCGGCGATCTCGATGCCGAGACCTGAGAGCAGCGTCTCGAGGCGCGCGATGAGCGGGGTTGCGGCCGTGACGTCGTTTCGACGGGCGAACTGGGGAACGTCCGGGCTGGCCCCGGCACCCGGGACCTCGCAGGCATCGGCCGGGCACAGTTCGAACGACCCACCTGAGACGTCGACGCGCACCGCATAGTGGAAACGTCCGCCGATGAACTCGGCGCGGGTGATGAACGGCTGAGCCGGCTGCACATATTCCTGGATGAGCGTGATTCCGTCGATCGGCGCATTCGTGCCACCGGGCGCGAACTCATCGGCGGCTGCCTCGAGCTCGGCGAGGGAGTCGAAACGGCGCACACCGAGGCCCTTGCCGCCCTGATTGTGCTTGGTGATGAACGGGGGAGTGAAGCCGGCAGCCGCCTCGACGAGCGCCTGCGATCCGAACGCGGCCGCGGTGCGTGGCACGTCGAGGCCCTGGCCGGCCAGCTCGCGATGCTGTCGGATCTTGCTCACCTCGAGCTCGTAGACGTCGCGACCGTTGATGACTCGGCGGCCGGCGGCGGCGAGCCAGTCGAGGACCGCTCGCCCGTACTCCTTCACCTGCGGATCGGTGCGGGTGTGCGCCGACGCCGACAGCCGCGACCAGAACAGGCCGGCAGGAGGTTCGGCGGCAAGATCGATCGTGGTCTCGGGCAGCAGCCATTCGACATGGGCGACGCCGAGGCGGTCGAGCGCATCCGTGAACGGAGCGATCCATTCCTGATTGTCGTGGATGATGTGCACCGCGGGAGCGTCGCCGACGGGCAGGGTATGAGAACTCATCGCGCACCTTCACTGTCGGGAGCCGATGCGACCGAGAGTATTCGGAAGCATCGGCGGATCTGCTCAACAATCCTACGCCCTGGTGTCCAGGCCTTCGTCGTGTCAGTGCGGCGGCGTAGACTCGGGACATGGCTATCGCAAAGCAGCCCGTTGTCGTGCTCGACGCCCCCGACGCCGGTGAACTCGCGGAGTTCTACGGCAAACTCCTGGATTGGTCTGTCACCGTCGACGAGGACGGCACCTGGGCAGAAGTCGTCTCCAATTCCTGGCCGCCGATCTGCATCCAACAGGTCGAGGACTATCACGCACCCAGTTGGCCCGGTCAGGCCCACCCGCAGCAGATGCACCTCGACGTCATGGTCGACGATCTCGACGTCGCCGAGGAGGCTGTGCTCGAGATCGGTGCAGGCAAAGCCCCCGAACAGCCGGGAGAAACGTTCCGAGTGTTCCTCGACCCGGCCGGTCACCCGTTCTGCCTGTGCAAGGGATGACCGCGCCATCGCCGAGGCGGCCCCACCCGCCCACGGCGCGCTGAGTCATGCGCGCGCTCGCCTCCTTCGCCGACCGTGATCCCGTTCCGTGGGCCAACGGCGGCGGTCAGACCACCGAGCTCGTCGGGCTGACGGATTCGGTGGAGCTGACTCCAGGTCTTCACCCCTGGCGATTGAGCATCGCCAGGCTCGAACGTGTGGGCCCGTTCTCAGCCCTGCCCGGAATGGCGCGCACCTTCCTGCCCACCGCCGAGGTGGCCCTTGAGATCGACGGTCACGTGCATCGCGTGCCGGCCCTCCGACCGGTGCACTTCCACGGAGAGCAGAACGTGAGCCTCGTCGATTTGGCCGACCCCTGCTTCGCCGTCAACCTCATGGTCGCCGATGACAGCACAGACGACGTCGCCTGCGACGCTGGTGCCGACACGGGCGTTGGCTCGGGCACTGGCTCAGGCGCTGACTCGGGCAGAGAATCCGATTCTGCTTCTGGCGAGCTGCAGATGGTCATCGGTCGGCCGGTTCCAGCCGACGGAATCCGGTTGGTGCTCACTGTCGAAGCCGACGTCGATTTCCCTCGTTTTCAGCTGTTCGAACTCGACCCGGGTGAGGCTGTTCCAGATGAGGTCTCGGTGGTCGTTCTCCACACCGGCAGGTGCGACGAACACATCTGAGAAATCGGTGGGAGCCGATTGTCCCCGGCGTCACATTCGCGCGCATCATCCGAGGTGGCGGAGCCTTACCCGACCGTTTCCATCAGGTCTTTCCCAGCTTCGGGCACGAAGTGTCAGGATGCCCGAACGTCGGTGTCCGAGAATGGTGCTCCACCGGACTTTGGAGGAACTTTGGCGGTCGGAGACAGCGGCAAGAACGATCAGCGCGAGCACAACGATGACACTCGTATGCCGGAACATTCCCAGACCCTGCCGCTGATCACCGAAGAGATCGTCAGCTCCCACCCGACCCCGGCGGCCGAACCCACCGAACATCTCGTCACCCCGGTGATGCCGCCCAACCCGATCCGCCGCGACGGCGAGGTCGCACAGCAGCCGATGACGACGCTGCCCGACACACCCCAAGGTTCACCGACGGCCGCTGCCCCGGCCACCTCTGCGACCGCGACCGGCGTCGCCGAATCGACAGCGACGGTCGACGACGAAAAAGACGAGAAGTCCTCGGACGGTCGGATCTCCGCCACTCAGCTGCTGGCAGGCGCAGGCGCTGCGGCGACCTCGTCGGTCATCGGCGGGCAGCTCGGCGTCGCAGGCACTGTCGTCGGCGCCGGAGTCGCCAGCATCGTCACCGCCCTGGCCGTCACTCTCTACGGTCGCAGCCTCGACAAAGGCAAGGAGAAGATCCAACAGGTCGGATCCAAACTCGCCCCGGCAGTCAAAGCGAAGATCGCGAAGAACCCCAACGGGAAGACCGCTGCAGTCGACCCCTCACTCGCCGAGGATTCGGCCTTCGCCCCACCGGAACCCGCAGCCGGCAACGCGAACGCGACAGCCGCCTCGGCGACGGGAGAGGGGGAGTCCGAGAACGTGGACGGGGACGCCGATGACACCAAGAGCGGATCCCGTACCTGGTGGCAGAAGCTGCGCCGCAAACGGATCCTCTACCCGCTGACGATCGGCGTCGCCGCCTTCGGAATCGGACTCGGCGCGGTCGTTGTGGCCGAGAACTTCACCGAAGCAGATATCTCACCAGGCACCTCGCAGATCTCACGATCGGTGACCGGAAGCTCCGCGAACGACGAAACCGTCATCAACGACGGAACCTCGGACTCGGGAACCGGCGGGGACGAATCGTCGCGCGGATCCGGGTCGGGCACCGACGGCGGTCAGGGCTCCACGAACAGCGGATCGAGCACTCAGAACGATCAGTCCACCTCGGCGGGGGAGACCGGCACCGAAGGTACGGCCGAGGGCCAGAGCTCACAGGGCTCGGACACGACGAAGGGCACGAACGATTCCACCGGCGGCTCGACGACCACGGACGGCACCGATGCGAGCAGCGGTTCCACCTCCACCGACGGCAGCGGCAGCACCGGGGACACCAGCGGCGGCACGAGCGGCAGCACCGGCTCCGGGTCGGACGGTTCGGGCGGCGGATCGGCAGGCTCCGGCGGATCCGGAACCGGCGGATCGACGGGCGGTTCCAGTGATGGATCGGCCGCCTCGGCGCAGGGGTGAGACGGGCAACGTCAGGGACGGGAATTTCGACAGCCGAACCTGGGTTGTACCTGGTAGCGAACATCGTTATGTTGAAAGTGACTCCGACGAGGTTCCGCCGAAGTCGGGAAATCGAGATCAGGCCAACGGCACTCAGTCGTTCGATCAGCTGCACCGGCGGGAAGCACTTCTCACCGGTGGCCGTGATCGCAAGCTGAGCGACGATGCCTGAAATCTCACGGTTGAAGGAGATGTGATGACGCAACATACAGATCATGAGTACGCCGGACACGACAACACCAAGCCCTCGACGACCGAATCCGGTGCGCCGAGGGAATCAGATGCTCATTCGCTGAGCGTCGGAGCAGACGGGCCCCTGCTGCTCCACGACGTTGCGCTGGTCGAGAAGCTTGCTCGCTTCGACCGTGAGCGTGTGCCCGAGCGCAGCCCCCACGCCAAGGGATCCGGCGCTTTCGGTGAGCTCGAAATCACCGCGGATGTCTCCAAGTACACGAAGGCCGACTTCCTGCAGCCGGGCAAGAAGACCCCGATGCTCGCCCGCTTCTCCACCGTCGCCGGTGAGCTCGGCTCGCCGGACTCCTGGCGTGACGTGCGCGGATTCGCGCTGAAGTTCTACACCGAAGAGGGCAACTTCGACATGGTGGGCAACAATACGCCCATCTTCTTCGTCCGCGATCCCATGAAGTTCCCGGACTTCATCCACTCGCAGAAGCGCACCCCCGATTCGGGTCTGCGCAGCAACAACATGCAGTGGGACTTCTGGTCGCTCTCGCCCGAATCGGCCCACCAGGTCTCCTACCTCATGGGACCCCGCGGCCTGCCGAAGAGCTGGCGGAACATGAACGGCTACTCCTCGCACACCTACATGTGGGTCAATGCCGAGGGGGAGAAGTTCTGGGTCCAGTACCACTTCCACACCGACCAGGGTGTGGAGAACATGAGCAACGAGGAAGCCGGTCGGATGGCCGGTGAGGACGCGGATATGCACCGCCGCGATCTGTTCGAGGCCATCGAGCGTGGGGACTACCCGTCCTGGACCTTCTACGTCCAGATCATGCCCTACGAAGAGGCGAAGACCTACCGCTTCAACCCCTTCGACCTGACGAAGACCTGGTCGAAGAAGGACTACCCGCTCATCGAGGTCGGCCGCTTCACCCTCAACGAGAACCCCTCGAACCACTTCGCACAGATCGAGCAGGCTGCCTTCAGCCCCTCGAACACCGTGCCGGGAACCGGGCTCTCGCCGGACAAGATGCTGCTGGGCCGCGTGTTCTCGTACCCGGATGCGCATCGCAACCGCATCGGCACGAACTTCAACCAGCTGCCGGTCAACGCTCCTGTCACGAAGACGAATTCGTACGACAAGGAGGGGCAGATGCAGTACCACCACTCGGGTAATGCACCGGTCTACGCCCCGAACTCGTACGGACGGTCCTACCAGGACGAGCAGGGGCCGGTCGACAACGGCTGGGAGGCCGATGGCGAACTGGTGCGCAGCGCCTACAGCCTGCACGCCGAGGACGACGACTTCGGCCAGGCACACACCCTGGTCCGCGAGGTCTACTCCGAAGAAGAGCGTCAGGGTCTCATCGAGACCGTCGCCGGCGCACTCTCGGACGGAGTCGAGGAGCCGGTGCTGTCGAATGCGATCCAGTACTGGAAGAACATCGACGCCGAGGTCGGCGCGGCCATCGAGTCCAAGGTCAAGGGCTGAAGCAGCGTGAGATCGTGAGCTCCTGACCGCTCGAGAGCTCGCACGAGACGGCGGCCCGGAACCTCTCCACCGCGGGAGCGTCCGGGCCGCCTTCTCTTTTCCAATTGCTACCCGACGGCGGCCCAGCAACCTCGCGCGAGGTTGCTGAGCCGCCGTCGGGTAGTAACTAGGGGTCAGTCGTCGATTTCTTCGAGCAGCTTCTTCTCGTCAATGGCCAGCTGTTCCTTGTCCAGGTGCTGCATGAAATGCTTCTTCCCGCGGGCATACCAGAGGACGACAGCGATGAGAGCCACAGCGAGTACCGCGATCGGGGAATAGTTGAACGTTGAGATAGTGATCGGCAGGCTAGGCGGCAGGACGAAGAGGATACAGATGAAGATCACCCACACGACTGCGATCCAGCCGATGACCCCGCTCCACCTGCCGAGGTTCCAAGGACCGTCCTGGAAGTCTTTGCCCTTGAGCCTGCGCAGCAGCACCGGAGCGACATAGGCGATGTAAAGTCCGATCACCGCCACACTCGTCACCGCCAGATACGCGGTCTCATTGAACAGCGCGGGCAGCGTGAGCACGGTCGAGAGCACGATGCACAGCCAGATCGAGTTTGTCGGCGTCCCGGTGCGCGGGTTGACCTTCTTCCACCACCGAGACCCCGGAATCGCATCGTCTCGGGAGAACGCATAGCTCATCCGCGAATTCGCCGTCACCGAGGCCATGCCGCAGAAGAACTGAGCGCCGCACACGATGAAGAGCAGGAACTTCGCCATCGTCGGATTGTTCAGCGCGTCGAGAAACACCTGCGCCGGCGGCAGTCCGGTCTCGGTGGCGTTGAGCGCGGTCAGACCTGCTTCGGAACCGTCCTGAATGGACGCAGTGATGGAATAGAGCAGAATCCACCCGCCGATGATCGAGATGAGCACGCTCATGACGATGCCTTTCGGAGCCGCGACGGCAGCGTTCTTCGTCTCCTCGGCCACGTGCGCTGAAGCGTCGTAACCCGTATACGTGTACTGCGCCATGAGCAGACCCATGAGGAATACGAACGGCATGAACGTGAAGCCGGTTTCGTTGTGCCAGGCCGTCATCGTCCAGCTGAACGATTGGTGCTTCGTCGGCATGATCCACAGGGCGCCGACGATGATGAGCACGCCGACGATGTGCCACCAGGCCGAAACGCCCGAGAGCAGGTTGACGAGGTTGACGCCGAAGGTGTTGAGCAGGCCGTGGATGACGATGATGACGAGGAAGAGCCCGAACGTATTCAGCGCCGTGGGCACAACCCCGAAGGTGAGCGCCGCGAAGGCCATCATCGTCGTGGCAGCACCATAGTCGATGGCCGCAGTGACGGCCACCTCGCCGAGGAAGTTGAACCACCCGACGTACCAGGCCCAATGCCGTTTGTTGCGTTTGGCCAGCCGTCCGGCCCAGAAGTAGAGACCGCCCGCGGTCGGGTACTTCGAGCACACCTCGGCCATGGACAGAGCCACGCAGAGGACGAAGATGCCGACCAGGGGCCAGCCGATGGTAATCGCCGACGGGCCGCCCGAGCCTAAAGCGATGCTGTAGGAGGTGATGCAGCCGGCGAGGATCGAGATGATGGAGAACGATACGGCGAAGTTGCCGAAACCGGACATTCCGCGTTTGAGCTCCTGCTTGTAGCCGAGCTCGGCGAGGCCGGCTTCATCATCGCTGAGGCCCGCCGTCGGCGAGGATCCTGTTTGTGGCGGCGGCTGCTGCTGTGGATCTTTGGGTGGGGTGGCGTCATTGGCCATGGAGAACACCGTTCTGCTCGAAACTAATACGTCTGCGCGGAATCTCCTGCGCGTCGGCGGCACCGCGAGATCGACTCTGATGGTGGTGCCGGGGGCGCCTGGTCGGCGCGGAATGGCGGCGCGTGACCGGGCTCACAGCTCTGTTCTGTCGTTGAGCTTCTCACTTCAATAAAAGGTTTGTCAATGGTCAATTTATCGAGTGATTCAGCAAACTTGAGGGAATCGAGTTCAACACTCTTGCCAATAAATGGATTGATGGCATACCTTAAACGAGAGCCTTGAATAAAAGCGCTTCCATCAGCTGCCGCAACGATGCGCCACTACTGAGAAGAGGAACCATGAGCACTGCTCCATCCCCGTTGACGCTTGACCAGCTGCAGGCGCAGATCGCCTCCGGGCAGGTCGACACCGTGCTCGTCGCGGCCACCGATATGCAGGGTCGCCTGCAGGGCAAACGGATCACCGCCCGGTTCTTCAGTGACGAAGTGATGGACAATGGCACCGAGGGGTGTAGCTATCTGCTCGCCGCCGATGTCGAGATGAATACCGTCGACGGCTATGAGCTGACCTCGTGGGAACGCGGCTACGGCGACTTCATGTTCGTCCCCGACTACTCAACCGTGCGCCACATCCCCTGGCACCCCGGGACCGTCATGGTCCAGTGCGATCTCGCATTCATCGACGGCACCCCGATGACCGTTTCACCTCGGCAGATCCTCAAGGCTCAGCTCGAGCGCCTCGGCGCGCTCGGCTTCAGTCCGATCGGTGCCACCGAACTCGAGTTCGCTCTCTACAACACGAGCTACCGCGACGCGATGGTCGGGGAGTACCGCAATCTCGAGGCTGCGAGCACGTACAACATCGACTATTCGCTTTTCGGCACCGGACAGGTCGAAGGCTACCTCCACCGGCTGCGCACCGAGATGGACGGGGCGGGCCTGTACACGGAGAGCGCGAAGGGCGAATGCAACCTTGGCCAGCTCGAGGTCGGATTCCGCTATGCCGATATCCTCTCCACCTGCGACAACCATGTCGTGTACAAACTCGGCGCGAAGCAGATCGCCGATCAGGAGGGCAAGTCCGTGACCTTCATGGCCAAGCCCAACGACCGTGAAGGCAGCTCCTGCCACATCCACTTAAGCCTCAATGACAGTGAGGGCAAACCCGCGTTCCCAACCGGGCATGGAACGGAGATGTCGGAGACGATGAAGCACTTCGTCGCCGGCGTCGTGGCCACCCAATTTGATTTCACTTACCTCTACGCCCCGAACATCAACTCGTACAAACGCTTCGCCGACGGCTCTTTTGCCCCCACCGCGGTCGGCTGGGGCTGGGACAACCGCACCTGCGCGGTGCGCATCGTCGGCCACGGGCCCGGGCTGCGCTTCGAGCAGCGAGCCCCCGGCGCCGACGCGAACCCCTACCTCGCCTGTGCGGCACTCATCGCCGCCGGCATCCATGGCTTGGAGAACAAGCTCGAACTGCCCGAGGCGCTCGCCGGCAATGCCTACACCCAGGACGTGCCGCACATTCCCCGCCGCCTCCACGACGCGGTCGCCGCTTTCGACTCCTCGACAGTCGCCAGAAGCGCCTTCGGCGACGAGGTCGTCGACCACTACTCGCACGCCGGGCGAGTCGAAATGGCCGCTTTCGATGCGGCCGTGACGGACTGGGAGGTCAAGCGTGGTTTCGAACGTCTCTGAGGACGAAGGCGGGCCCCGCCCCCTCGTCGGCCTGCCGACCTACTACGGTAGAGGGCAATACGGTGTTTGGGACCGCGATGCAGCCTTTCTGCCCAGTGTCTACGTCACCGCGGTCACCCGCGCCGGAGGACGCGTCGTGCTCCTGCCGCCGGAACAGCCGTGGTCGGCCGTTGAGGTCGCCCAACTCGACGGCATCGTGCTCACCGGCGGCGATGATGTCGACCCGGCTCTCTATAGGGCGACCGCCCATCTCCGCACCCAGGTACCCAACACCCGCCGCGACAGTTTCGAGACCACGCTCTATCGCCGCGCCCGCCAGTCCGACGTCCCCGTCCTCGCGATCTGCCGCGGAGCGCAGATCGTCAACACCGTCCATGGCGGCACCCTGCACCAGCACCTGCCCGACCTCACCGGTTACGGGGCACACGAAGCTGAGGTGAAGGACGAATTCGCAGTCGTCGACGTGACCACCGTCCCGGGCACGACCACCTCGGCGACGATCGGCGAAGCCGTATCGGTCCGGTGCCACCATCACCAGGCCATCGACCGCCTCGGCGAAGGCCTTAACGTCAGCGGACACGCCGCGGACGGGTGCATCGAAGCCTTCGAAACGGCCGATGCACGGATGCTCGCGGTCCAGTGGCACCCGGAAGAGACCCTGGATGACCTGCGGCTTTTCACCGCACTCGTTACTACCGCGCGTGACCGCGCCCGCACCCGAACGACCACCGACCCGACCGTGGAGGCCCGACCATGACCGCAGTCCTCAACCCCGCCACAGAGACGACCATCACCGAGGTGGCCGGACATTCCGTCGAATCGGCGAAGGATGCCATCGGCCGCGCCGCGGATGCATTCGTGAGGTGGCGGGCCACCTCGGCGGCGGAAAGGGCCGAACTGCTGCGCAGCTTCGCCCGCGCCGTCGACGCTGACATCGACAACCTCGCCCGACTCGAAGTCGCCGAGGCAGGGCACACGATCGGCAACGCCCGCGGGGAAGCCGCAAACGTTCGCGACGTCCTCAACTACTTCGCCGGTGGGGTCGAACGCCACCTCGGGGATCAGATTCCCGTCGCAGGCGGTGTCGACATCACCTTCCACGAACCGCTCGGCGTCGTCGGGATCATCGTGCCGTGGAACTTCCCCATGCCGATCGCGGGGTGGGGATTCGCCCCGGCCCTGGCCGCAGGGAACACAGTCGTGCTCAAGCCCGCGGAACTGACCCCGTTGACCGCGATCCGCCTCGGCGAACTCGCCATCGAAGCCGGCATCCCCGAGGATGTGTTCCAGGTCCTGCCCGGGCGGGGCTCTGTCGTCGGGCAGACCTTCACCGACGATCCGCGGGTGGCGAAGATCGTGTTCACCGGGTCGACCGAAGTAGGAGAGAAGATCCTCGCGGACTCGGCAAAGGCGATGAAACGTACCACCCTCGAACTCGGCGGCAAATCGGCGAACATCGTCTTCGCCGACGCGGACCTCGAGAAGGCCGCAGCCACGGCCCCGTACGGGGTCTTCGACAACGCCGGCCAGGACTGCTGCGCACGCTCGCGCATCCTCGTCGAGGAGTCCGTGTTCGACCGGTTCCTCGAACTCCTCGAGCCTGCAGTCAAGGGCGTCAAGGTCACCGACCCTGCCCAAGAGGACGCGGAGATGGGCCCGCTCATCTCCGCCGGACATCTGCTGATGGTGTCGGAGTTCCTTGACGGAGTCGACATTGCCTTCACCGGGCAGGCGCCCAGCGGTGCCGGGTACTGGCTGGCACCGAGCGTGGTGCTGCCCAAGACGCCGCACGATCGCATCGTCACCGAGGAGATCTTCGGCCCAGTCGTCACCGTCCAGCGCTTCCGCGACGAGGCAGAGGCGATCACCATGGCCAACGACTCCCACTATGGGCTCTCCGGCTCGATCTGGACACGCGACATCGGACGCGGACTGCGGGCCGCGCGCGGCGTCGAGACCGGGGCGCTGTCGGTCAACTCGCATTCCGCGGTGCGCTACTCGACGCCGTTCGGCGGGTTCAAGCGTTCCGGCATCGGCCGAGAACTCGGCCCGCACGCGATGGATTCGTTCACCGAGACGAAGAGCGTCTTCATCGCCACCGACTGACCCGAAGCCGCATCCGCCGCGAATTCCTCCTCCCTGAACAAAGGACAAACCCATGAACGCATCACCGAGGCCCTCCGAGACTGCATCCGCTGAGATCATCTGCCGCCGCCTGCCCGGACGCACCGCCGTCGTCACCGGCGGGGCCAGCGGCATCGGCCTGGCCACATCGAAGCGGCTGGCCTCCGAAGGGGCCAACGTCGTCATCGCCGACACGAGTAGCGAAGCCGGAGCGGCAGCCGCCGAGGCGGTCGGTGGACTCTTCGTCGCCACTGACGTAACGGATCCGGTCGCCGTGGAGAACCTCTTCGACACCGCCGCGGACACCTATGGCAGCGTCGACGTCGCCTTCAACAATGCCGGGGTCTCGCCGACGGCCGACGCGTCGATCACAGAGACCGGCCTCGACGTGTGGCGCAAGGTCCAAGACATCAACCTCACCTCCGTCTACCTGTGTTCTCAGGCAGCACTCAAACACATGCGCAAGCAGGGGCGCGGGTCGATCATCAACACAGCGTCCTTCGTTGCGCTCATGGGCTCGGCCACCTCGCAGATCTCCTACACCGCCTCCAAAGGCGGGGTGCTGGCCATGACCCGGGAACTCGGCGTCGAATTCGCAAAGGAAGGCATCCGGGTCAATGCCCTGTGCCCGGGGCCGGTGAACACGGAGCTGCTGCGCGAACTCTTCGCCAAGGATCCGGAGATGGCGGCGAGACGGCTCGTGCATGTGCCGATGGGTCGATTCGCCGAGGCCGAGGAGATGGCCGCCGCGGTAGCGTTCCTCGCCAGTGACGATTCCTCCTTCGTCACCGCGCAGTCGTTCACCATCGATGGGGGACTGACGAACGCCTATACGACTCCGCTGTGAGATCGTGAAGGTATGAGTGCTGAGGAAACGAGCGCACCGCAGGAGCAGATGACGGCACTGCGGGCGATCGCCCCTGCCCGTTCCGGCAACGTCTTCGAGGAGACGATCGAATGCCTGCTGCAGATCATTCGGCTCGGCATCATCCCGCCCGGTGAGCGCTTTCCCGCAGAGCGGGAGTTGGCGGAGCATCTCGGGATCTCGCGGGCCACTCTGCGAGAGGCGATCTCCGAACTGCAGTCGGCGGGATGGGTGAATGTGCGCCGCGGGCGCGGCGGCGGAACATTCGTGACGAAGACCCGAGTGGAGGCGGTGGACGGCGGCGCCGGACCCGGAAGAGTTGTTTCTGCGGGTGCGGGCACGAAGCGGATCGACGACAGTCCCGGCAGCGGATTCTCACCCGAAGAAGTCGACGACACACTTACCTGGCGAAAGGTCGTCGAAATCGGCATCGTCGAGGTGGCGGCCGCACAGGATCTCACCGCGGCCCAGCGCGGTCAGTTGGCGGCCGCCCTCGCAGCGAGCCGGGATTCTGATATGGCCTCGTACCGCCGTCTCGATTCGCAGCTGCACCTGACCTGGGCGCAGATGACCGGTTCGCCGAGCCTAGTGCGCTCGATGGTCGAGAGTCGGACACGGGCGAACAAGCTCCTCGAATGCATCCCGATGATCGAACCCAACCTCGTCCACTCCCACGAGCAGCACCTGCACATCCATGAGGCAATCCTCGCCGGCGACTCTGAAGCCGCGCGTGCTGCCATGGCTGAACACCTCGATGGCACGGCGGCGCTCCTCCGAGGCTTCCTCGCCGACCCCCAATAATTACTACCCGACAGCGGCCCAGCAACCTCGCGCCAGGTTGCTGAGCCGCCGTCAGGTAGTTCGTAGAGTCAGCTGAGGTGGGCGGCGCGTTGGGCGATGCGACCGCCGGCGAGGACCATCTCGACCTGACGGGGCGACAGGCCATGGCGGAATTCGAACGGTCGACCGGCCGCCTCGGCGGTGATTGTCGTCCCCTCACCGAGTTCATCGCGCAGACCACGGAACTCAAGCACATCGCCCTGGGACAGTGAGTCGTAGTCGGACTCGTCCGTGAACTCGAGGGCGAGGACGCCGAAGTTCGCGAGGTTCTGCCAATGGATCCGCGCCAATGATTTCGCCACCACTACCCGCAGACCGAGATAGCGGGGAGCGATGACCGCATGCTCACGTGAGGACCCCTGACCGTAGTTCTCCCCACCGACGATCGCGTGCCCGCCGTCGTGCTCGGCGGCACGGGTGGCATAGGTGTCATCGACCTGGATGTAGACGAACTCTGAGATCTTCGGGATGTTCGACCGGTACGGCAAGACACGGGAGCCGGCGGGCATGATCTCGTCAGTGGAGACGTTGTCGCCGACCTTGAGCAGGATCTCCAGATCGATGTCATCGGGCAGCGGATCGAAGTCCGGCAGGGTCGAGATGTTCGCTCCCTTGACGAGTTCGACCGATCGGGCTTCCTCTGGTTCCAGCGGGGAAACGAGCATCTTGCGGTTCGCGGAGTACTTCTCGGGCAGCCGCACCTCGGGATAGTCCATGTCGAGGTCGCGGGGGTCGGTGATCTTCCCAGTCAGTGCGGCAGCAGCCGCGGTCTCCGGCGAGCACAGCCACACGGAGTCCTCATCCGTGCCCGACCGGCCCGGGAAGTTCCGGGGCATGGTGCGCAGACTGTTGCGCCCGACCGCCGGGGCCTGCCCCATGCCGATGCAGCCCATGCAACCGGACTGGTGGATCCTGGCCCCTGACCCCACCAGCGAGGTCAGCCATCCGCCGGCGATGAGATCGGCGAGGACTTCGCGTGAGGTGGGGTTGATGTCGAGGGAGATCTGCGCGTGGATCTGACGGTCGGCCAGGGTCTCGGCGACAACGGCGAAATCTCGCAGGCCCGGATTCGCCGAGGAGCCGACGACGACCTGGAAGACGTCGTCGCCGGCGACCTCGCGCACCGGAGTGACATTGCCCGGCGACGACGGTGCGGCGATGAGCGGTTCGAGCTGCGAGAGATCGATGCTGTCAGTGAGATCGTATTCGGCACCTGCGTCGGCCTCGATGCGGGTGAAGTCTTCGCTTCGGTCAACGGCTTCCAGGTAGTCGCGGACGGCATCGTCGGCGGGGAAGACCGTGGCGGTGGCACCGAGTTCGGCCCCCATATTCGCAATCACGTGACGGTCCATGGCCGTGAGGTTTCTCAACCCGTCCCCGTGGTATTCGATGATCTTCCCGACTCCGCCTTTGACGCCGTGACGACGCAGCATCTCGAGAATGACGTCCTTGGCCGAGACCCAGTCGGGCAGGGTGCCCGTGAGCTCGACGCCCATGATCTGCGGGGCGCTGATGAAGAGGGGCTCACCGGCCATGGCCATGGCGATCTCGAGGCCGCCGACGCCGATGGCGAGCATGCCCAAAGCGCCCGCGGCACAGGTGTGGGAGTCCGAGCCGATGAGAGTCGCACCGGGTTTGCCGAACCGGGACTGGTGAACGGGGTGGGAGACGCCGTTGCCGGCGGGGGAGAACCACAGCCCGAATCGCGCCGCCGCAGAGCGGAGGAATTCGTGGTCCTCCGGGTTCTTCTCATCGGTCTGCAGCAGGTTGTGATCGACGTACTGCACGGACAGATCCGTGCGGATCCGGTCGAGGCCGAGGGCCTCGAGCTCGAGCATGACCAGGGTGCCCGTCGCATCCTGGGTGAGAGTCTGGTCGATCCGGATCCCGAGTTCGTTTCCGGGAGCGAGTTCCCCGGACTCCAGATGTGATCGGATGAGCTTCTGAGCAACGTTCTCAGCCATTGTCCGCCTCCTTCGGCAGTCAGGGATCCACCGAAACCATACGGCTGCCGGTGATTAATCCACGCTAGTCGTGCACTCGAGGGTTCTCAAGGTCGGTCACCTCCCGAGACCGGGAATGTGCGTCTGCGAACTACCCGACGACGTCCCAGCAACCTCGCGCCAGGTTGCTGAGCCGCCGTCAGGTAGCAATTGGGGGTGTTGGGATCGTGGGGTGAGGAGGATACTGGGACTATGCCGGAGCTGCCCGAGGTCGACGCGCTCGTCGACTTCCTGCGTCCGCGGCTGGTCGGGGACTTCGTCACGCGCGCCGACATCGCCGAACTCAGCCTGCTCAAGACCGTCGACCCGAGTATCGATGCGCTCGCGGGACTCGAAATCACCGAGGCGGCCCGCCGCGGGAAGGCCCTCATCATCGGCTTCGACGGTCTCGACCTCGTCTGCCGTTTCGCCCGCATGGGCTGGCTGACCTGGCACGACACCGCACCGAGCGGTCCGATCCGGATGGGCAGAGGGCCATTGGGAATGCGGGTGAGACTGGCCTCGGGTGCCGCCGCCGACCTCATCGAACCCGGATCGAAGAAGAACGCTGCCGTCTCCCTCGTCCGCGACCTCTCCGAGGTGCCCGCCCTTACCTCGCTCGGCCCCGACGCCCTGAGCCTCACCGTCGACGAACTCGCCGCCGCACTGTCCGAGTCGACCTCTCGCATCAAAACGGTCCTCGAAGATCAGAGAATCATCTCGGGCCTCGGCAACGCCTATACCGACGAAATCCTCCACGCCGCCCGACTCTCCCCATTCGCGACCGCGAAGACCGTCGATTCGCAGACACTGCACACCGCCATCCACGAGGTACTCGACACCGCCCGCAGCAGGCTCATCGGCCTGCCGCCGGGCAAGATCAAAACCGCGAAGAAACGCGGATTCTCCGTTCACGGCCGCACCGGCGAGACGTGCCCCGTCTGCGGGGAGACCATCGCCGAGGTGTCCTTTGCCGACAAATCCCTCCAATACTGCCCCCGCTGTCAGACCGGAGGCAAGAAGCTCTCCGACCGTCGCATGGACCGTCTCCTCAGGTGAGCCTTGACCGTCGGCCCGGACGGCACCACCGGCCCCCGCCGTGCCCGCGGCACCATCACACCGGGCGGAGGCGGAATTGGCGGTCGGCGATGCCATGGGCGCGCAGGGCCACCTCGGCGATGGCGGTGAGGAACTCATCCCGGGAAGACCGCTCATCGGCGGGAGTGTGGATGCGCTGCACGAGCGCCTCGGTGATTCCACCGACGAGGACGATGCTCGTGAGGTCGCCGGCAGCGGCCGGCGCGGTGAGGCCGTAGGCGTGGTCGAGTTCGTCGAAGGCTCCCCGCACCGAGGCGGCCAGCAGTCGCATCGTCTCGTGGCGACGCTCCTCGAGCGAGTCGCAGATGCCGACGGCTTCGACCTCGAGGACGCGGGCCTTGCGCTCGTCATCGAGCATCGGCGACAGCGCCGCCCCGACGATCAGCCCGGCGGCCTCGGCCAGTGTGGCGCTCGAGGGGATCCGCGCCTCGTCGAGGGCCGTGGAGATCTCCTCGTTGAGTTCGATGTAGAGGTCTTCGAGAAGGCTCTCCTGAGTCGGGAAAAGCTCATAGAAGGACCGGCTGGAGACCCCCGATTCCTGGCATACGGCCTGTACCGAGGTCTTTCGGAACCCGATCGTTCCGTAGAGCTCGAGAGCCGCGTCGAGCAGGCGCGTACGACGCGCCGAATCCCGTTCCGACCGCAGAGTGCCGTGCCAGCGACGTGGGGCAGAAGGCTGGGCCGGAGAAGAATCCATCCTCCCATTATAGTGAAAATTCTTATTTTCACTGGCATACTCTGTGACATGGCTTACATGATTCGACAGGGTCGTCGCGCTCCGGCCCCCACCGCTCCGATCGCCCCGGACCCCTCACTGCCGAAGGTCTGCATCATCGGAGCAGGGTCGTCCGGCATCGCCGCCGCGAAGACCCTCTACACCTCGGCGATCCCGTTCGACTGCTTCGAAAAAGGCAGCGAAATCGGAGGCACATGGCTCTTCGGCAACCCCAACGGTCAAAGCGCCTGCTACGAGACCCTGCAGATCAACACCTCGTGCCCGCGCATGGCCTTCTCCGACTTCCCGATGCCCGAGCACTACCCGCACTACGCCAGCCACAACCAGGTCTTCGCCTATTTCCGCGACTACGTCGACCACTTCGGGTTCGGTCACACGATCACCTTCAACACCGAAGTCACCGATGTTCGCCGAGGCGGCCATGGCGGTTGGGAGGTCGACATCAGATCCGGAACCGGTCCGGACGCCGTGTCGGAGACTCGGCACTACGACGCCGTCATGGTCGCCAACGGCCATCATTGGGATGCCCGCTGGCCCGATCCTGCCTACCCGGGGGAGTTCGCCGGTGAACAGATCCACGCCCACGACTACCGCAGCGGCGACCAGCTCGACGGACGCGATGTGGTCGTCGTCGGTGCCGGCAACTCGGCCATGGACATCGCCGTCGAGGGCTCGCACCGGGCGAACACCGTCACCCTGTCGATCCGACGCGGCCAATGGGTGATGAAGAAGACGATCATGGGCATGGCCACCGACCAGATCGTCCTGCCCGGCTGGGCTCCGTGGTGGATGACCTCGGCCCGGCTGCGCCTCGGCGCGATCCTCTCCGGCGGGTTGAAGAAGTACGGACTGCCGGTGCCCGGCCATGCGCCTGGCCAGTCCCACCCTGTGCAATCCGATGCCATCCGGGATCGGCTCAAGGCCGGTGCCGTGACGGTGCGTCCCGGGATCGAACGCCTCGATGGCGACCGCGTCGTCTTCACCGACGGAACCTCAGCCCCGGCCGACCTCATCGTCTGGGCCACCGGCTACCGAGTGTCCTTCCCATTCCTGTCCTCCGATGTCGTCGACGTCGAGAACAACGATCTGCCGCTGTGGAAGCGGATGGTCCACCCCGATCGGCCCGGTCTGTTCTTCATCGGCCTGCTCCAACCGGTGGGCGCGGTCATGCCGCTGTCCGAGGCCCAGGCGAAGCTGGTCGCGAAGATCCTCACCGGAGACTGCGAGCTGCCGAGCCGTCGGGACATGGTCCGAGAGATGGCCCGCGACGACCGCCGGAACAAGAAGCAGTTCTACGACTCTCCCCGGCACACGATGGAGGTCGACTTCGACCACTACCTGTGGGAGATCGACCGGGAGATGAAGAAGGGAGGAACCGCCGCATGAAACGCTCCGGCTCAACGCGCGGAAAGGTCGTCGCCGTCACCGGCGGGGCACGCGGAATCGGCAAGGCGATCGCCGCGCGTTTCACCACCGCCGGCGCCCGGGTGGCCATCGGCGACCGCGATCGTGAAGCGGCTGCGGACACCGCCGCGGAACTGGGAGTGGCTGCCTTCGGCCTCGACGTCACCGACCCGGACTCCTTCGCCGATTTCCTCGAAGCCGTCCGCCGCGATCTCGGACCCGTCGATGTGCTCGTCAACAATGCCGGAATCATGTGGGTCGGCTCTTTCGACGAGGAACCGGATACGGTCGCTCGCGCGCAGCTCGAGGTCAACCTCCTCGGCGTCATCAACGGGATCAAGGCTGCCGCGCCTGCCATGCGCGAGGCCGGGCACGGGCACCTCATCACGGTCGCCTCGGCGGCATCGATTCTGCCGACCCCGGGGGAGGCGACGTATGCGGCGACCAAGCACGGGGTGCTCGGCTACCTCAAGGCCGTGCGCACAGAGATGCGCGGAACCGGGGTGCACTTCACCGCCGTCATGCCCGCCGTCGTCGACACCGTCCTGGCCGCGGGGACCGGCGCCGGTGCGGGCCCGCTGCTGCGTCCCGACGATGTCGCGGCCGCCGTCGTCGACGCGGTGACCCGGCCCCGTTTCGAGATCACCGTGCCCGGTTTCATCGGTCCGGTGACCCGACTGGTCGGACTCCTGCCGCAGCCGATCCGGGACCGTGTCTTCGGTGCCATGGTGCCCGACCAAGTCGCTCAGGCGCGGGCCGAGGCCCGCGCCGGCTACGAAACGTCGGCGTTCACGACCTCCCGCACGGGGCGCGGATACGGGCGGGCCGCCTCGGCGGAATAGTCCTCCGCACTCATCCGTTACGTCGGTGCGCGGTCCAAACGCGGCCGAGCATTCGACGAATGGAGGAAAGTTTGACGTCTCGGAAGCAGATTCCCGGCACTGACCTGTCCGTCTTCCCGATCAATCTCGGCACGAACACCTTCGGGTGGACGGCCGACGAGGCGCAGTCCCATGCCGTCCTCGACGCCTTCGTGGCCGGCGGCGGCAATTTCCTCGACACCGCCGAGTCCTACCCTGCATGGGTGCCCGGCAACACCGGTCGCGAATCGGAGACCATCATCGGCACCTGGCTGGCCTCGCGGGGCAACCGCGATGACGTCGTCATCGCCACGAAGGTCGGCGACCATCCCGACCACAAGACGCAGGACCCCGAATACATCCGCACCGCCATCGACGCCTCACTGGAGCGTCTGCAGACCGATCACGTCGACCTCTACTACGCCCACCGTGACGATGAGGTGACCCCCATCGCCGAGGTGGCCCGCGTCTTCGATGAGATCGTCCGTTCCGGTAAGGCCTCGCATATCGCCGTGTCGAACTATTCGCCGGCGCGTCTGGCCGGGTGGTTCGCCGCATGCGAGGACGAAGGGCTGGTCAAGCCGGTGGCCATCCAGCCGCAGTACAGCCTCGTCTATCGGAGGGAATTCGAGACCGATCTGCGCCCGGTCGCCGAGCGGCGAGATCTAGCGGTGTTCTCCTACTTCAGCCTCGCTGCGGGTTTCCTCACCGGCAAGTACCGGACCGAGGCCGACCTCGACGGGGCCGACCGGGGTGGAATGGTGCAGGGGTACTTCGGCTCCGAGGGGCTCAAGGTCGTCGATGATCTCGTCGCGATCGCTGATTCGCACAATGTCGCTCCGGCGACGGTGGCGCTGTCCTGGCTGTTGGCCAAGGGCGTGACGGCACCGATCGCCTCGGCACGTACGCCGGAGCAGCTCGAGGCGGTCATGGCCGCACCGGGACTCGAGCTCAGCGCCGACGAGGTCGACCGTCTCGATCGGGCGTCGACTCCGTTCGCGGAGGAAGAACCCTCCTGACTTTCCTCCCAATTGCTACCTGACGGGGGCCCAGCAACCTGGCGCGAGGTTGCTGGGCCCCCGTCAGGTAGCAGGAAGCCTGGCTCAGGCGACGATTTCGTCCTTGGGTTCGACCGCGTGGGCGATGGCAGCGCCGATGACCGTGCCGATGGCGATGGTGAAGAACGTGGTCGCAGCCGCCAGCATGCTGCCGGCGACCCCGGACCCGTCGCCGAATTCGATCTGCGAGGCGTTGAGGAGCCCGAACGACCCTGGCGCGACGACGAGGAACGCAGGCACGAAGCTGATCCGCCAGATCGGCCCTTTCGGCAGGCGAGAGAGCACGACGGCCACCAGCGATGCGGTCAAAGCGCCGGCCAGCCCGCCGATGGCCGCGCCGAATTCGGCGCCGATACCCAGCTGAGCCAGCGCGGCCGCGGCGATGGTGAGGACGATCGGCACCGTGTGCTCGAGTGGGGTATGCAGATAGATGATGAGGCCCAGCGTCGCGGCCGCCACGCCGAGAGCCGACAGCCACCAGGTCGAGGCGGTCAGCTGGGAGTTCGCAAGGGCTTCGACCCCGGTTCCGGTGGCCACAGCGGCACCGGCGACGCCGGCGATGAACATCGCCAACTGGACGGTGGCAGAGACGAGCCGCGAACTGCCGGCGGACAATGCCCCGGCGGAGATCTCGGTCAGTCCGGTGACCACGGCACTGCCGGGCAGCAGCAGGGCCAGGGTGGCGACGATCGTGCGCAGGGGACTGTCCAGCCAGTCGAGGCGGTAGCCGATGAGGATGAGCACCGCGACGATGAACGCCGAGGTGACCGGCAGCAGCGGTCCGAGGCTGGGGTGGCGGGCGTTGACGGCGAGCACTGCCGCGACGATGAGCGAACCGAGGGCGGCGAAGGCGAGGTTGACCAGTCCGGGTTCGAGCAGCAGACACAGTCCGACGCCGATGGGCACCGCGCCGAGGCAGGTCACCCATCCGGGCCAGCGAGCAGGAGTCCCATAGACCTCGGCCTCGATCATGCGGCTGGCGGCCTCGACGCCGAGCCGACGCGAGCGCACGGCATCGACGATGTCGAGCAGCTTCGCAGTCTGGTCGAACCGCAGGTCCGGGCCGATGCGTTCGAAACGGGTGGGACTGCCGGGGCCGATGGTGAGGAAGAGGCCCTTGGGGAGGGCGGCAACGTTGATGGACCTCAATCCGACCGCAGGCGCCAGTCCGGTCAGTGCGTCTTCGACATCGACCGACGAGATCCCACCGGCGAGCAGGCCCGTCCCGATCGTCACCAGCAGCTCCTGTGCGGGGACGGTCATATCGCTTGCCTCGTGCACTCCCAGTCCCTCTCGTCTGCAGATCGGCCGACGAAGTAGAAGATACCAGCCTCCTACTACCTGACGGGGGCCCAGCAACCTGGCGCCAGGTTGCTGAGCCCCCGTCAGGTGGCAATAAGGGGAATCAGTGAGAGGCTGGGGCGGTGATTCCGTCGGCGGGGGAGCCGACGAGAGCGGCCGCGGCGCGTTCGGCGATCATGATCGTCGGAGCGTTCGTATTCCCGGTCGGCACCAACGGCATAATCGACGCATCGGCCAGCCGCAGCCCGCTCACGCCCCGGACCTCGAACGTGGCCGGGTCGACGACCGCCTCGGCGTCCGTGCCCATCCGGCAGGTTCCGGCTTGGTGATGATAGGTCACGACCGACCCGCGGACGTAGTCCTCGAGATCCTCGTCGGCCACCTCGGGGCCGGGGTGGATCTCGGTGGGCTGCCACGATGACAGGGCCTCGGCTCGCCCGATCTCACGGCATTGCCTCACCGAGGCGACGAGAGCGTCGACATCGGCCTGTGCGGAGAGCACCTGCGGATCGACGACGAGCGGATCCTGCGGGTTCGGCCCGCTGAGCCTGACCTCGCCGCGGCTCTCGGGACGCACCAGGCCGCCTTGCAGAGTGAAAGCTCCGCCGGGACCCGGTCCGGTCTGCTCGGCAGGGGCAGCATCCTGGGCATACATCGGCACGGAGAAGAACAGCGGCTGAGTGTCGGGGACCGGCAGCTCCGGTCGGGACTTCGCAAAGAAATGTACCTCAGCCGGAGCGACCTCTCCCATCGGCACCTCCCGATCGCCGGTGGCGAAGACGACCGGTGAGAGCCAATGATCCTGGAGGTTCTTGCCCACGCCCAGCAGATCGGCGACCGAGTCGATGCCGACCTCGGCAAGCTCCTCGGCGGGACCGATGCCCGAGCGCAGGAGAAGCTCGGGCGAGGCCAGGGCGCCGGCCGAGAGGATGACCTCGCCGGCGGACAGAGTGCCGACCCGTCCCCGGAAATCAATCTCGAGACCGGTGACCGCGGTCCCGTCGAGGAGAAGCCGACGGGCGTGAGCGGAGGTGAGGATCGTCAGATTCTCATCGCCGAGGCGGGGCTTGAGGTAGGCGCGCCAGGTGTTCAGCCGTCTGCCGTCGCGGACATTGAGTTGGATCTTTCCGATGCCTTCGACGGTGCCGGAGTTGTAGTCGTCGTTGACGGGCACGCCGGTCTGTGTGGCGGCCGTGAACATGTCCTCCTGCAGGGGGTTGCGTGCGTAGTCGACGCGCACATCCATCGGCCCGCTGGTGCCGCGGTTCTCGGTGATCTCGCCGTCATAGTTCTCGATCGCGGCGAAGACAGGGGCGACCTCGTCCCAGGACCAGCCGGGGCATCCGGATTCGACCCACTGGTCGTAGTCCCAGGCGTCACCGCGGACCCAGATGACGGCGTTGAGGGCATTCGACCCGCCGAGCACCTTCCCGCGCGGCAGATGGATCTTCCGGTCCATCGCAGCCGGCTGCGGAGTGGTGTAGTAGTCCCAGTCCTGAGCCGAATGCCAGATGAGACCGAGGTTGTTGAGATGGTCGATGTTCGGGTTCGTCTCGTCCCCGCCGGCCTCGATGAGACAGACCTTCTTCCCGGCATCGAGGAGCCGGCGGGTGATCACGCACCCGGCCGATCCTGCTCCGACGACGATGTAGTCGAAGTGGTCATCGGGGAGTTCGGTGGGGAAAGTCGTCGGATGACTGGTGATGTTCGCGGCCACGCTGCCTGCCTCCTGCTCGGTTGTCATGGCCTCAGGCTAGTGACGCCGGTCACCGCCGAGGAATGCCTGCGGTCGAGGTGTGCACGATTCGGCAAGCCGTCGGCGACGGTTGTGCGCGCATCGTCAATTCCGGCCCAATCGCACCCGAACTACCTGACGGCGGCCCAGCAACCTCGCGCCAGGTTGCTGGGCCGCCGTCGGGTAGCAATTGGGGAGGTCAGGAGTCGCAGCAGGGGGAGCCGGACTCGGGCGCGGGCACGTCGAGGACAGGGGAGCGGTCGAAGAACCCTTCCGGTCGCAGCTTGAAGCCGACGGTGTCGACGGGCATGATCGGCCAGTCCTCGACCCTCGGGAAGTGGGTGAGGCCGAAGCTGTGCCAGACGACGATGTCCTCCCCGTCGACACTGCGATCGGCCGCCGTCCAGGCCGGCAGCCCCGCATGGCCGGGATGCTGATTCGGGAAGTCCCCGGTCGGATACCGTTCGTCCTCGTGATACTGCGAGACCCACAGCGACTTCGACGCGAACGTCGCACGCCGATGGATCGACGAATCCTCGGCCGCGAGCAGCGTCGGCAGACCCGTCGGGTGCAGTTTGTACCCGACCGGTTCGCCGAGGCGGTTCGTCGACTCCGGGTTCGTCACCACCCAGGTCCGCGCCTTCGACTGATCCGCATCCCGCTGCGCAGCCAACTCGGTCGCCAGAACGGTCCGAGACCGGCTGAAGGCATTGCCGCGCGGATTGTCGTCCGAGACCGGCAGACGAACGACGTCCTCCTCCTCGACCCGGCACGTGCCGCCGTCGAGGGCGAAGTCGAGGCGGGCGCCGAAGAGGTGCTGGTGGAACGGGGCGCCGAGACCGGGCGCGATCTCGGAGGCGAAATCCGTCGACCCGTTCGGCAGCGCCGAGGTGAAGACGACACCGGTGGCCTTGGCCTCGAATTCGATCGTGCCGTCGAGGTAGAGGTACCAATAGAACCCGTAGTCGTAGTTGCCGACCGTGGTGAAGAACGAGACGACGAAGCGGCGATTGCGGCGGGTGTAGGCGACACCCGACCACAGGTCCGAATGCTTGGCCAGAATCGACGCGTCCTCCTCGTGCATGCAGATGCCGTTCTTGATCTGCCGAGGTTCGCCGAGGTTGTTCGCCACCCACGGAGACAGATAGGTGATATCGCCGAGGCAGTCACACCCGAGCTCGAGCGAGTTCGCCCATTGCCCGACGAGGTATTCGCCGGTGTCGAAATAGTTCTGCCACGACCGCACCGGCGAGGGGTCACCATAGGGAACGACCATCTCGGCGATCGCCGCCCGATCGAGGATCGTGCGACGGCGCTCACCGTCGTCGAAGGCGATGTTGTGCAGGACGAGGCCTTCGCGCATATCAAAGCCGACATCGAACGACCACTTCTCCCACTCGATGTGGTTGCCCTCGGTGACCGTGAAGCTCGGCCCCTCCGGCTGCGTGATCGAGATCGGCTTCTGCGAAGTCCGCACGGGCCCGGTCAGCTCGGGATCCGTGTAGTTGCCGTGTTCGGTGGGCACCGGTGCGTTCTCGAGGTCGAGGACCTGGTCGACGGTTCGGTTCGTGACGTCGACATAGGCGACGAGCCCGTCGATCGGATGAGCCCACGCCGAGTCCGACTCATGCTGCTGGTGGAACGCCAGCCCGCGCAGGATCCGCCGTCCCTTCTCCTCCGGGTATTCGAAGACGCCGGCCGACAACGGTGCCACCCGCACCTCTGCGACGGGCAGTCCGCGCTTCTCGAGGCTCGCCAGCCACGTCGGATCGGCGGCGAGCACTTCTTCGACGACCTCGAACTCCTCTTCCATGACGGGGAACTCGCCCTCTTCGGTGGAGTCCACCTCGGCGACGGATTCGACCGTCTCACGGGTCGCCGAAACGACGATATCGTGGGCGGTGCCGGCGGACTTGTCGAGGATGAAGGCACGGAAGCGGCGATCCACCTCGGCGGTGGTCCGATCCGTGCCCCGCACGGGATCGAGCAGGCCGATGTAGGCCATGCGTGCGGAGTCGGGGAAGTGCCCGGCCGAGCGCAGCACCGCGGTGACGGTCGAGATCTCGGCCTCGGTCGGCAGGGTGAAGGGGGTGGCTGTGGTCGCCTCGGCGACGGGAGTGGAGGAATGGCAGGACATGGTGCACCTTTGCAATCTGGGCCTGTGGGCTGAGTCACGCTAAAATCTACACTCGTAGGAAATAAAGTCAAGACTCGATCTGCACCGCTGTGGAGGAGCCATGCCCAAGATCGTCGACCACGACCAGCGTCGACTGGACCTCGTGCAGGCGACGCTGCGCCTGATCGTCCGCCAAGGTCTGAATGGGGCGACGATGCGCGATATCGCGACTGAGGCGGGCTTCGCCAATGGAGTCATCAAGTCGTATTTCGGGTCGAAGGCAGACCTGCTGGCGGCCACCTATCTCTACGTCTTCGAGGCCACGAATGCCAGGGTGGCGACCTCGACGGCGGGTCTGCGTGGGCTCGATGCGCTGCGTGCCTTCGCCTATGAGGTGCTCCCGGTGACGCCGGAGCTACATGATGAGGCCCGCGTCGTCCTGTCCTATCTCGCCGAGGTGGCCCAGAATCCCGATCATGCCCGCGCGACCGCTGAGACCATGGAGCTGTGGCGGGCGTGGATCGTGGCCTGGCTCGGTGAGGCCGATGCCGATGGTCGGCTGCGGGGCGAGGTCGACATCGAATCGGAGGCCGAGGTGCTCCTGACGTATTTCCTCGGTGCGCAGACCACTGCGATCATCGGCGGGTACGGATTCGACTTCGCCGGTTTCCGGGCCCAGCTCGACTATCTCATCGCCCGACTCGGCCGGTCGAGCTGATCCGACGGGGTCGACGTAAGCCGGGTGGAGGGAGCTTTGCTGGAGATATATGACCAAATGGTCGGTAAGCTGGCTCGAAGTCGTGACTGCCCCGCCGTTTGGGGATAGAGTGACCGGACAACGAGCCTTCGACGCAGCGGTCGGGGCCGAGCGAACTGAGGACGACGATGTTGCTTGAAGACACTGCGAACGACTTCGACGACTGGCGGAGCCTGGTCTCGGACTCGTTCGTCCCCCTCGATACCGAACCCCAGCGCCGAGGCGGATTCCAGGGTCGCATCAGCGCGCGCGATTACGACTCCGTGGTGATGTCGCAGATCAACGCCCACCCGCATGCCGTCCTGCGCACTCCCGAGCTGATCGCCCGAGCCCGATCGGAATCGCACGGCTGCCCGGCCGGGACGAACTACTTCAAGGTCTCACTGCAGCTCGACGGGCACGGTCTGCTCGTCCAGGACGGGCGAGAGATGGCCCTGGCCCCCGGCTCGCTGGCCATCTACGACACATCGCGTCCCTATACGCTCAGCTTCGATTCGGACTTCTCGTCCTACGTCATGATGTTTCCGCAGTCGCGGGTCAACCTTCCTGCCGGAACAGTCGGTCAGCTCACCGCCACCCCGATCGGTGCCGACCACCAGCTCGGCTCGGTCGTCGCCGAGGTCATCTCCCAGGCCGGGGCCATGCTGCCGACCCTCAGCCGGGCGACCGGTGTGCGGCTGGCCGGCAACGTCGTCGATCTGCTCACCACGGTGATGGCCGATGAGCTCTCGGCCACAGGCAGTGAGATCGACGAACGGCAGCGACTGTGTGCCGAGATCACCGACTACATCGATGCTCATCTCTCGGACCCGCAGCTCACCCCCTCGACCATCGCCGCCGCCCACTTCATCTCGGTGCGCACCCTGCATCAGATCTTCGAAGGCAGCGGTGAGACCGTGGCCGGGGAGATCCGGCGGCGGCGCGTCGAGAAGTGCCGACTCGACCTCGCCGACCCCGGGCAACGGCAGACTCCGGTGGCCGCCATCGGCGCCCGGTGGGGACTGAGCGACCCTGCCCACTTCTCCCGGCTGTTCCGCAGCGTCGTCGGCCAGCCGCCCGCCGGGTATCGCCGCAGCGCCCAGGCCGGCTGAGCCGGTCCCCGCCGCGGCTGAACCGAAAGGGCCGAGGCGCGGATGCGCGAATCGTCAAGAACTCTGCCTGCAAAGCCAAGACGCGACAGGCGGGCGGTGTCCACACTGGCAGTAATCACTTTGACTGTTAGGTAGATCACATGAGCACACTCAGTTCGGACCCGGCCAATGGCGGCCTGGGTTCCCCGCTCGGCAATGCCGCCGAGCGGAATTCCACGGAGGTCGGGCACGCATCCGCGGCCGCGGCCTCACTCGATGCCCGCCGCATCGGAATCCCCGCGCTCGTCTTCATGATCATCGCCGCCTCGGCGCCGTTGACCGTCGTCGCCGGCGGCGTACCCAGCAACTTCGCCGTCACCGGTCTGGTCGGGATTCCGCTGTCCTTCGTCGTCCTCGGAATCGTCCTCATCCTCTTCGCGATCGGCTATGCCGCGATGAGCCGCCACGTCCACAACGCCGGCGCCTTCTTCGCCTACATCTCGAAGGGGTTGGGCAAGCCCGCCGGGATGGGTGCGGCGATGACCGCACTGGTGGCCTACAACGCCATGCAGATCGGCATCGCCGGGATGTTCGGCTTCGTCTTCTCCTCCTTCCTCGACACCCTCTTCGGCGTCTCCTGGTCCTGGTGGGTCTGCGCCCTCATCGCCTGGGTCATCGTCGGCATCATGGGAGTCCTCCGCGTCGACTTCTCCGCGAAGGTGCTCGGCATCATCGTCGGTGCGGAGTTCCTCGTCGTCATCGTCTTCGACATCATCGGACTTGCGCACAGCCCCGAAGGCATCACCGGCGACGGGCTCGCGTTCGACCAGCTCTTCGCTCCCGGGGTCGGCGCGGCCCTGGCATTCTCGATCGCAGCCTTCATGGGCTTCGAATCCGGAGCCATCTACAACGAGGAGGTCAAAGACCCTCGTCGCACGGCCGGTCGGGCCACTGTCATCGCGGTGAGCATCATCGCGGTGTTCTATGCGTTCTCCGCCTGGGCGATGGTCGTCGGCGAAGGGGCCTCGCAGGTCATCGGCCGCTCCCAGGAATTCGGACCCGACCTCATGTTCGTCTTCCTCGGCGAACACGCCCCGGTGTGGTTCGTCGACCTCGGCAACCTGCTGTTCCTCACCTCGCTGCTGGCCGCACTCGTGGCCTTCCACAACATCGTCGCCCGCTACGTCTTCGCCCTCGGCCGGGACCGGGTCCTTCCGCAGTCGCTGGCCAGGACCTCACGACGCACCGGCGCGCCGGTGGCCGGCTCCCTCACCCAGTCGGCGCTGGCACTCGTCATCATCCTCGTCTTCGCCGTGGTCGGCTCCGGCAGCGATGACCCGCTGTTCCCTGTCGTCACCCTCTTCACCTGGCTGACGAACATGGGTGCCTTCGGGCTCGTCCTGCTCATGGCGCTGACCGCGCTCGCCGTCGTCGGCTTCCTGCGCACGACGTCGGGGGAGTATTCGCTGTGGACCCGCGTCATCGCCCCCGGCCTGTCTGCGGTCGGATTGCTCGCCCTGTTCGTCGCCATCGTCATCAACTTCAATGCCCTCATCGGCGCAGAGGGCACCTCGGTGCTGTCCTGGCTGCTGCCGGCCATCGTTCTCGTCCCCGGGCTCATCGGCACGATCTGGGCCATCGTCCTCCGCTCGTCCGCGCCGCACCTCTATGCAGGAATCGGTTCGGGTGGTTCCCTGGGATGACGTAAGCGTTCCGACCGCCCGAAACAGCCGTACACACCGCCGGAAAATGACCACACCAACCGCCGCCGACCACCCGGTCGCCGATCAAAGGAGCACCATGACCGCCGAGGCAACCGCCACCGAAATGACCACCACCGCTGGAATTCTTGCCGCCATCGTCGACCCCGCCGGACGCGAGATCCATGATCCCGCCACCGGCGAGGTCGTCGGCCGCACTCACGAAGGCACACCGGCAGAGATCGACGCTGCCGTGGCCGCCGCACGCAAGGCCCAGTCGGCGTGGGCCGCGCGCACCTCCCAGGAGCGCAGCGACCTGCTGGGCAAAGCCGCCGATGCGATCGAAGCCTCCGCCGAGGCGCTGGCCGAACTGCTCTCCCGCGAGCAGGGCAAACCGCTCAATGGACCCAACGCGCGTTTCGAAGTCGGTGCGTGCGCGGCCTGGCTGCGTGCGAACGCTGCTTTCGAGCTCGAACCCGACGTTCTCGTCGATGACGGTGAGACCCACGCCGAACTCCACTACCGTCCCGTCGGCGTCGTCGGAGCCGTCGGGCCCTGGAACTGGCCGATGATGATCTCCGTCTGGCAGTTCGCGCCCTCACTGAAGATGGGCAACACCGTCGTCCTCAAGCCCTCGGAGTACACGCCGCTGTCCGTGCAGGCGCTCGTGGCCGTGGTCAACCAGGTGCTGCCGGCGGATGTGCTCGCAGTCGTTCCCGGAGACGGAGCGGTCGGTGCCGCTCTGACCAGCCACGCAGACGTCGACACGATCATGTTCACCGGGTCGACGAAGACCGGACAGGCGATCATGCGCACCGCCGCCGACAACCTCGCCCGCATCACTCTCGAACTCGGCGGCAATGACGCAGGCATCGTCCTCGAGGATGCCGATCCCGCCCAGATCGCGGGAGACCTGTTCTGGGGCGCGTTCATCAACACCGGACAGACATGTGCGGCGATGAAGCGGCTCTACGTGCCCGAATCCCTGTACGACCAGGTGTGCCAGGCCCTCGTCGAGGTGGCCGGACAGTCTCCGATGGGCGTGGGCTTGGACGAGGAGAACGTCCTCGGTCCGTTGCAGAACAGGCAGCAGTACGACATCGTCGCTCGTCTCGTCGACGCGGCCAAGGACGGGGGAGCCCGCGTGCTCCTGGGAGGCGACCCCGTCGCCGACCAGCCCGGCTACTTCTACCCGACGACTCTGGTCGCTGACATCGACAACGACAATCCGCTGGTGGCCGAGGAGCAGTTCGGGCCGGTGCTGCCGATCATCAAGTACACCGACCTCGACCAGGCCATTGAGTGGGCCAACGAACTCGAAGTCGGTCTCGGGTCCTCGGTGTGGGGCACGGATCTCGACGTCTGCCGGCAGGTCGCGGCTCGCCTCGAGGCGGGGACCACGTGGATCAACAAGCACGGTGCCGTCGATCCCCGCGTGCCCTTCGGTGGGGTGAAGAAGTCCGGCTTCGGTCTCGAATTCGGTCTCGAGGGGCTCAAACACATCAGCGTCCCCCAAGTCATCTCCTGGTAATTACTACCCGACGGCGGCCCAGCAACCTCGCGCGAGGTTGCTGGGCCGCCGTCGGGTAGCACTGAGAGCAAGGTCTCTCCAGAGGGGCCCTCAGCTGATCACTGCCCCGTGGAGGATGAACGGGTCAAAGACCGGGGCCGCCTCGGCGAGGTGGCAGGGGTCGATTCCGACGATTCTGCGGCCGGCATGTTCGAAAGTGGCATGGCGGTGATCGACGTCGAGTCTGATCTGCTGTTGGATCCAGGATTCGGCCGACCACCGGCTGCGGTTCCAATCGAACGCACTCGAATGGCCATGGATCTGATTGAACGGCATTTCGGTCCCGAGCCGCGGCCAGGAAGGATAAACTTCCGTCCCGGCGGCTGCCCATACCGGACCGGCGTTGTCGTCATCGACACCGAGGAGCATCGTCCCGGGATGCCAGAGCGCTCCATCGTCGGCGGCTTCCTTCAACGCCGCCACCGTCGCTTCGGCGCTGTCGGGGGCTCCGAGCCCATGGCGCCAGAAGCCAGCCGTCAGGCCGGCATGGGTGATCAGCCACTCCTCGCCTGAGTCGTCGATGACGGCCGCCGCCGGTCTGAGACGACCATCTGCCCACCAATCCCGCAGCTGCGTCTGGGCGGCCTCGTCGATGGTTTCATTCCACCCGAAGATTGGTCGGTCGACGTAGAGCTGCTCGTGATTGCCCACGATCTGAGTCCACACGCCTCGTTCCAGAAGGTCGGCGACGAGGCCGACGACCTCAGCGGATGCGGGGCCACGGTGGACCAGGTCGCCCACTTGGACGACATGGAGGTCCTGCGGCCACTCGATCGCGGATCCGAACCGCACACCGAGCTCTCCCAGGAGATGGGCGAGCGGCCCGAAATGGCCGCCGACGTCTCCGATTACGGCGATTCGGGTGTGGACATTCATGGTCTCAACCTGTCTGCGCGTCGACGGCGTCGCTGTGAGAGGAAGAGGCACCGCGCGTTGCGGCTAGCCGAACGGCAGTGCTGGTTGAAAGATCCATACCCGCAGTCTCTCTCGTTCCGCACCAACTTTGCGCTTCCAGGACTACCCGACGGCGGCCCAGCAACCTCGCGCGAGGTTGCTGGGCCCCCGTCAGGTAGTAATAAGGGCTATTCGGGCGGTAATACGTGAATGCCGTCGGGACCGTCGGCTGTGCGGCGGTTACCTTGGGCCAAATAGATGCTGACTGACCACGGTGATTCGGAATCGAATGCGCCGAGGTGCCAGTCTCCATAACGATGCCCAAGTCTCAGTGATGTTCCGGCCGCGCAGTGATCGAGATCGGCAGGGTCGCCTCGTCGATGGGTCGTTGTTCCGACAACGAGGCGACCGCCTGGCGCCAGCAGCTCGTCTGCGGCGGCGAATGCCCTTGAGAGCTCCGCCCGGGTCAGAAAAGCCGGCACGTTACCTGACATGAGAATGAGATCGAAGTTCTTCGGTAGCCGATGATCTGTCATCGTTCCAGGTGACAGGTCTGTCGCTGACAGCTGCCGGAACCAAGCAGCGTCGAATAGGTCAGTCGCTACCTGCAGGACCTCAGGCGTCGGGTCGATGCCGAATGTCCGGTGCCCGGCCGTGCGCAGTGCCGCGACTGCGCTGCCGATCCCGCAGCCGATATCAAGGATCGTCGCCCCGCGGGGCGCGAGCATATCGATGAACCGGGCGTCGACATCGAGGTCGACACCTGTTTGAGCCAACCGCCGCATTTTTGCGGCGTAGTCCGAAAGATCGGGCGAACGCACCATCTCCACAGTCTCTCACTCGTTTCCGCGCTGACTTCGCGCTCCTCGAACTACCTGACGGCGGCCCAGCAACCTCGCGCGAAGTTGCTGGGCCGCCGTCAGGTAGCAAGAGGGGAGGGGAAGAGGGTGCGGATGATGTCGAGCACCCTCGCCAGCGCCTCGGACGGATTGTTCCGGCGCCAGCCGAGGGCGAGAGTGAAGGAATCCCCGCCCTCGGCGAGGCGGACATAGCGCACCCCGTCGATGCGGATGTGATCCGAGGACTCGACGACGACGGCCATGCCGACCTGCGCGCCGACGAGCGCCAGCAGGCTGTAGGGATCCGGTGCCTCCTGGACGACTTGTGGCAGGAAACCGGCGTTATCGGCCAGCCGCATCATCACCTCTCTGACCTGAGATCCGTGCGATGGGGCATAGGAGATGAACGGCTGACCGGCGAGTTCGCCCATGCTCACCGACTGGCGCTCGGCCAGCTCATGCCCCGAGGGCATGGCGATCATGACGCTCTCCTGTCGGATGACGTGGACCTCGACACCGGCCGGCACCGGCGGGCTGATGATCGCGAGATCCGTCTCCCCGTCGCGCAGCGCGATCGCGGCCTCCCCGCAGTACATCTGCGGCTGCAGGTCGAGGCTGATGCCAGGGTGCCGTTCGCCGACCTCGCGGGCCAGTCTGGAGAGGATGGAGTAGCCGCTCGTGCCGCCGAATCCGATGCGCACCCGGCCCGCCAGACCCTGCTGTGCGGCCCGGGCGATGCGCCGGGCACCGTCCACCTGAGTCCCGATCGCAGCGGCGGGTTCGAGCAGCGCCTCACCCGCCGGCGTCAGTCGGACCCGCCGGGTCGTCCGCTCGAACAGATCGACGTCGAGGTCTCGTTCGAGCGCGCGGATCATCTGGCTGAGTGCGGGCTGCGCGATGTGCAGACGTTCCGCGGCCCGCCCGAAATGCAGCTCCTCGGCGACGGCGAGGAACGCCGTGACCTGCCTGAACTCCATGACCTACCCCTACCGCCCAGATTGATAACTATTTGCAAATAATCACCTCGATATTACCTCTTGGACTCTGAGTAATTCCGATGGCACTCTTGAAGACGACCCCGACGCCCCAGGAGACCCTCATGACCACAGCCACCGCAGACACCGCCCCAGACACCACCGCTGACCCCTCCGACCTGCTCAACCTCGCCGGACTCCTCACCGCCGATGAGCTGGCCCTGCGCGCGAAGGTCCGGACCTTCGTCGATGATCGGATCCGCCCGAACATCGCCGACTGGTACGAAAGCGCAACCTTCCCGACCGAGATCGTGGCCGAGATGGGCGAGCTCGGCCTCCTCGGCATGCATCTGCAGGGGTACGGCTGCCCGGGACGTTCCGCCGTCGAATACGGTCTCGCCGCCCTCGAACTCGAGGCCGGTGACTCGGGACTGCGCACCTTCGTCTCCGTGCAGGGATCGCTGGCGATGTCGGCCATCCACAAATTCGGATCCGAAGAGCAGAAGAACCGCTACCTGCCCGGAATGGCCAAAGGAGAGATGATCGGCTGCTTCGGACTGACCGAACCCACCGCCGGATCCGACCCGGCCTCCATGGCCACCACCGCCACCCGCAATGCTGACGGATCGTGGACCCTCAACGGCGCCAAACGGTGGATCGGTCTGGCCTCGATCGCCGATATCGCCGTCATCTGGGCCGCCACCGACGACGGTATCCGCGGCTTCCTCGTGCCCACCGGCACCCCCGGTTTCACCGCCACCCCGATCACGCAGAAGCTGTCGATGCGGGCCTCCATCCAGTGCGATATCGACCTGGAAGACGTGGAATTGCCCGCCGAGGCGGTCCTGCCCGAGGTCACGGGCCTGAAGGGTCCGTTCTCCTGCCTCAACGAGGCCCGGTACGGAATCATGTGGGGCGCCATGGGCGCTGCCCGCGACTCCTTCGAAGTCGCTCTCGACTACGCACAGAACCGACTCCAGTTCGACAAGCCGCTCACCGCCTATCAGATCACTCAGGAGAAGCTGGTGAATATGGCCCTCGAGATCCAGAAGGGCACGCTCCTGGCCATCCAGACCGGACGCCTCAAGGATGCCGGCACCCTCGACCCCGTGCAGATCTCCGTCGGCAAACTGAATAACTGCCGCGAAGCCATCGCCATCTGCCGGGAGGCCCGGACGATGCTCGGCGGCAACGGCATCACACTCGAATACTCACCGTTGCGGCACGCGAACAACCTCGAGTCCGTGCGCACCTACGAAGGCACGGACGAGGTCCACACGCTCATCCTCGGCCGCCACATCACCGGCCAGCAGGCCTTCCGCTGAACTGCCCCGGGCACGGTCAACCGGTGCAACCGGTCAGCCGCTGACCAGCGCTCCGCCGACCCACACCTCAGCAGGGGCGCGCAGAACCCCCACGTCATCCCGCGGATCGGTCTCGAAGACCAGCAGATCCGCACGGGCACCGTCGACGATCCGGCCCCGATCGTCCAGTCCGAGCGCAACGGCGGCCCCCGACGTGGCCGACCGGATCGCCTCGGCGACGGTCATCCCTGCCTCGATGAGGTACCCGAGTTCATCGTGCAGCGACGCCCCGTGGGGCACGGGCGCGAACGGCGTCTCATTCGCATCGGTGCCCGCAATGATCCGCGCTCCCGCCGCATGCAGGGCGCGCACATTCGACACAGCGAGCGCGAACGCGGAATCGGCATGATCGCCGAGGCGGGCCTCGGCGATCGCACGCATCATCACCAAGGTGGGGGAGACGATGGTGCCCGTGGTGACGATCCGAGAGATCGTCGCCTCGCTCAGCCGTGCCCCGAAAGGGACGTGTGTGAGCACATTGACGCCGGCCGCGAGGCCGCGATCGTACGCCCCCGGTGTGACCGCATGCGCGACGGTGAGCAGCCCCCGGCCGCGGGCTCCGTCGACGAGCGCCCGCAGCGTTTCGACGTCGAGCGCGGGCACCTCGGTGGCGTCCGGGTCCTCGATGATGATCTTGATGAGATCGGCCCCACCGGCCTCCCGCCAGTCGAGGAACCGGACGGCATCCTCGGGCCCGGTGACACCGGATTCGACGGGGAATCCCATCACCTCGATCTGTGTGCTTCCCGGCGCCGAGGCGGCCGATCCCGCGCTGATGATCGCCGGGATTCCGCGGTCGGACCGGAACTCGTCGACTAGCGAGTCCGGATGCGTTCCGAGATCGACGAGCGTCGTCAGTCCCGAGCGAAGCGCGTCGACGAGCGGCGCCCGTGATTTCAGGTGCACATGGGTGTCGATGAGACCGGGCAGGACGTACCTCTCCGCGACCGCCCCTGTCCCGCCCTCGGCCGGGCGGATCGACGTGGTCGTGTCACCGAAGTCGATGTCGACAGGATCCCCGGCGGCGTCGCCGTCGATGATGTGTACGTTGCGCAGAATCGTCATGGCTCCACCCTCGTCATCGTAAGCATCGGCAGTCCTCACAATTCCGGGAATCCGACCCCGGCGAGCTCTTCGGACACCGTCCACAGTCGCCGGGCCACCTCGGTGTCGGTGGACTTCGCCGAACGAGATGCCAACCCCGGTTTTCCGCGGATCTCGAACGGACCGGTCGGTCCGATGTAGCTGTCTCCGGGCAGGTCGGCGACAGCGGCGCAGAGGATCGGCCGGGCCCCGTTCTGCTCGCTCTGGGCGACCACCCGGGTGAACGCGCGGCTGACTCGGGCGTCCAAGGAGCCGTCATCGCTGGAGGAGAAGAGGTTCGTCGCCGCCATTCCCGGGTGGGCTGCCGTCGCGATCACCGGTGACGACCGTTCGGACAATCGGCGCTGGAGTTCGGAGACGAAGAGCAGGTTCGCCAGCTTCGACTGGCCATAGGCGGCCATCGGTCGATACGGTCGCCGCCTCCACTGGAGGTCGTCGAAGTCGATCGTGCCGAACCGGTGGGCGATGGAGGAGACGGTGACGATGCGCTCACGCACCTGCGGCAGGAGCAGGTTCGTCAGGGCGAAATGGCCGAGGTGGTTCGTCCCGAACTGCGATTCGAATCCATCGGCGGTCCGGAACAGGGGAGGGATCATGATCCCGGCATTGTTGATGAGGAGATCGATCGGTGCGGTGAATTCCGCCGCGAAGTCGCGCACCGAGGACAGGTCGGCGAGGTCGAGGTCGCGCACCTCGGTGCTGCCGGGCATCGTCTCTGCGGCGGCTTCACCCTTGGCGCGGTTGCGCACGGCCAGGACGACATGAGCGCCCCGCCCCGCCAGCACGCGTGCGGCGACCCGGCCGAGTCCGCTGTTCGCGCCGCTGATGAGGGCCGTGCGCCCTGTGAGATCGGGAATGCCGTAGTCGATCGGAGAAGTCATGAGGTCATCCTAGGGGCCCGCCCTGGCAGTCGGCTGTTCATCCGAGCCGGCTCCTCACCGAATTTGTTAGGGTAGCCTTTGTGCCGAAGACCCCTGAAACCGGGGCGCAGCTGCTGCGCCGATCCGCCCGCCGGCGTATTCGCCCCTTGCTCGGCGGCGCCGCCACGCTCTCACTGTGGCAGGTCTGTGAAGCCCTCGTCCCGGTGGCGATCGGCATCATCGTCGACCGCGCGATCATCCCGCTCTCGATGCCCGGACTCATCGTCTCGGTCCTCGGCCTCGGTCTCCTCTTCACGATCCTCAGCCTCGGCTACCGCTTCGGCGCGCGCCTGTGCAACGCCGCCCGCGAACACGAAGCCCATGCCCTGCGCGTCGAGATCACCCACGCCGCCCTGACCGCATCACACCTGCCACCCGACCGGACATCGGGGGAGGTGCTCTCGATCGCCTCCGCCGATGCCGACACCGCTGCCACGTCCTTCCAGCAGGCCGGCCGCGGCATCGCCTCGGTGCTGGGCATGATCACCGCGGCGGTCTTCCTGCTCATCGCCGACCCCGTGACCGGACTCGTCGTCCTCGTCGCCGTGCCCATCGGACTCATCATCGTCGCTCTGCCCGGCCGCTCGGTGTCCGCGAAGGCCACCGCCCAGCTCGACGCCGTCGCCTCCGCGGGACGCTCGGCGTCCGACCTCATGCACGGACTGCGCGTGGTCAAGGCGATGGGAGGGGAGCCGTGGGCGGTGCGTCGTTACCGCGCCACCTCCGATGCGGCCGCCGAAGCCGGCATCGCCACAGGTGAGAGGACCGGTCGCCTGGCTGGGCTCGGTGCGCTCGTGATGTCCGCGGTGCTGGCGATCGTCCTCATCGTCGCGGGTCTGCGTCTCATCGACGGCCAGATGAGCGTCGGGGCGCTGATCGGCATCCTCGGCATGACCGCCTTCCTCACCGAACCCATGCGCGCACTCGCCGAGATCGTCGGCCTCTTCGCCCAATCCCACGGCGCCGCCGAACGGATCGCCCGCCTGCTCGGCGACATCGACGCTCCAAACGACGCCCGCGATGGAACGGAGACCATCACCGAGGCGGCCACCACTACCCGAAACACCGCCGACAACCGCCCGAGCGTCACCACCACCGAATCCGGAATCACCATCACCGGATGGCCGACGAACGGCGATGCCGGCGAACTCACCACCGCCAGCGGCACACTGACCTGCATCGTCTCCGAGGATGCCGAGGACGCAGCGGTACTGCTGTCGGCGCTGACCTCCCATGCCCGGACCCTCGGCCCCGCCCGGATGCTCGTCGCACCCCACGACGTCGACCTGTTCGAAGGCACCATCGGATCGAACATCACCATGGTCGTCGCCGACGACCGTTCAGACACCGACGACCGCGCAGTCGACTGCGCAACCGATCACCCGCCGGTCTCGGCCGAGGTACTCACCGCCTCGGGAGCCGACGAACTGCTCGACCTCGTCGACGGGGGACTCGACTACCGGATCCAGGAGCTCGGCGGGAATCTCTCCGGCGGTCAGCGCCAGCGCGTCGCACTGGCTCGCGCGCTGAACGCCGACCCCGAGATCCTCGTCCTCGTCGAACCCACTACCGCCGTCGACGCCGTCACCGAGGCGAAGATCGCCCACGGACTCTGTCGACTGCGCCGCCGGACACGGGATCGAGCCACGATCATCCTCACCTCCTCACCGGCCTTCCTCGCCGCCGCCGACACCGTCGTCTATCGTCCGACGTCCGGCCCGCTGCTCATCGGTTCTCATGCCGACCTGCTCGAGGCAGACGCGGACGGCGCCGACGCCTACAGAGACGCGGTGACCCGATGACGACGCCGACGCAGACCACCCTGACGATCGCCTCCCGACGTCGCTCTTTCGCTCATCTGGCTCCGCTGCTGCGCCGCAGAGCCGGCTGGATCGTCCTCCTCGTCATCGCCGGTTCGGCCAATGCCGGGGCCGGCCTCGTCGGGCCGTGGGCGATCGGCCGCCTCGTCGACGAACTCCCCGCCGGAGCCGGTCCCGAACTCGTCTGGACGTGCGCCGTCGCCGTCGCGATCGCCGGCAACGTCATGGCCGCGGGAACGTGGATCGGTGCGTGGGCGCTCGCCCGCATCGCCATGCCTGTCGTCGCCGAACTGCGCACCGAAGTCGTCGACTCGGCGCTATCCCTCGAGTCCCAGCGGATCGAGGTCACCGGCACCGGAGACCTCGTCTCCCGCGTCGCCGACGACTCCCGGAAGATCGGTGAGGCCGCCGGCCAAGTGCTGCCGCTCGTCGTCGAATCCCTTCTCGTCGTCATCGTCTCCGCCGCAGGTCTGGCCGCCATCGACTGGCGCCTCGGGCTCACCGGGCTCGTCGCCGTGCCGATGTACTGGCTCACCCTGCGCTGGTATCTGCCCCGGTCGGAACCCATCTACAAGGAGGAACGCGCAGCCTTCGGCCGGCGTGCCGGGCGTCTGCTCGGCGGGCTCACCGGGGGTGCGACCCTGCGCGCCTACCGCGCCGAGGCCGGAGAGATGCGTCGCATCGACTCCGCTTCCGCGCACGCCCGCGATCTGTCGATCGACGTCTTCCGGTTCCTCACCCGCGCCTTCGGCCGCAACAATCGCGCCGAGGCGGTCGTGCTCTCCCTGCTGCTCATCGCCGGTTTCGCCCTCGTCTGGTTCGGCGAGTCCACTGCCGGAGCCGTGACCACGGCGGCTCTGGTCTTCCACCGTCTCTTCAACCCCATCGGTGCCCTCGTCGGGCTCTTCGACCAGGTCCAGTCGGCCGGGGCTTCCCTGACCCGCATGGTCGGAGTCATCGACGAGGCAGCCACCGCGCCGAGCCGATCGACCCGGGCCGCTCCCGCCGCCCCGTGGCTCGTGCTCGAGGATCTGTGGTTCTCCTACGACGCGGACCCGGATACGGACAATCACGTGCTGCGCGGCGTGAACCTGAGCATCGCCCCTGGTGAGCACGTTGCCGTCGTCGGCACCACCGGTGCCGGGAAGACGACGCTGGCGAAGATCGCCGCGGGACTCTCCGCTCCCGGTCACGGACGGGCACGGCTGACCGACGGCGGGGCCGCCTCGGCGAATGAGGTGGATGTGGGATCGCTGGACGAATCCGTGCTGCGCCGGCACATCGCCATGGTCGCGCAGGAGGTCCACACCTTCTCCGGCAGCCTGCGCGACAACGTCTCCCTGCCGAGTCCGGATGCGACCGATGACGAGGTCAGCACGGCCCTGACCACGGTCGGTGCGGGCTGGGCGCGATCCCTGCCCAACGGCCTCGACACGCAGATCGGGGAGGGCGGGGTCCGTCTGTCTGCGGTCCAGGAGCAGACGCTCGCTCTGGCCCGTCTCGTCCTCGCCGACCCGGACTTCGCGATCCTCGACGAAGCCACCGCCGAGGCGGGATCGGCCGGAGCCCATGCCCTCGAATCCTCCGCCGAGGCGGCCCTTGCCGGCCGTGGTGCGCTCATCGTCGCGCACCGGCTCAGCCAGGCCGAGAAGGCCGATCGGATCCTCGTCATGGAGCACGGACGCGTCGTCGAGGAAGGCACCCACCACGACCTCGTTGCCGCAGGCGGTCGCTACGCGCGATTGTGGGAGGCTTGGTCGGGCTGAGACCGTGGCCCAGCAGGCGTCATCAGCTCAGGCCGAGGACTGCGGTGGCGATCGTGAAGTAGAGGATGAGACCCGTGGCATCGCAGAACGTGGAGATGAATGGGTTGGAGAACACCGCGGGGTCGGCCCCGACCTTCTTCGCGATGATCGGCATCAGTCCGCCCACTGTTGCGGCCATCATGCACACCGACAGCAGCGTCAGCCCGATGACCAGGCCGATCGCCCAGCCGTAGACGAGGCCGGCGACGCAGAAACCGAGAACGCCGAGAACCGCACCCAACAGCGCCCCGACGCGCAGCTCTCGCCAGATCACGCGGCCGAGATCTCGGATGCGCACCTCTCCGACAGCCAGGGCCCGGGTGACGGTGGTGGCCGCCTGGTTGCCGGTGTTGCCGCCGGTGCCGGTGAGCAGGGGAATGAAGAGGGCGAGGACGACGACCTGATCGAGCCGGTCCTCATAGACTTCGAGGACCTGGACGGTGAGGATCGCAGACACGGCGAGGACGAGCAGCCACACGATGCGGCTCTTGACCAGTCGCATGATGGTCGAGGACAGGTAGGAGCGATCCAACGGTTCCGTGCCGGAACCGCGGGCGATATCCTCGGCGTCCTCCTCGTCGATGATGTCGAGGACGTCATCCATGGTGAGGATGCCGACGAGGCGGTCTTCCTGGTCGGTCACCGGCATCGCGATGAGCCGGTGGGAGAGGAACTCGCGAGCGGCCTCCTCACGGTCGGTCAGCGCATGTGTGCTGATCGAGTCGCGGACCATGTCCTCGATGATCGTGTCCTCGTCGACGGCGATGAGGTTGCGCAGGGACACGACTCCGCGCAGCACCCGGCCGGGTCCGACGACGGGCAGGAGATAGACGGTCTCGGGTCCGTCGATGCGGGCGCGCACGACCTCCATCGCCTGAGCCGCCGTCCAATCCTCGTGGATGCCGAGGACCTCCGGCGACATGTAGCGGCCGATCGCGGACTTCGGGTAGCCGAGGACGGCCGAGGTCATCGCCCGCTCGTCCGGGGTCAGCCCCTTCATCAGACGACTGGCGACTCCGGCGGGCAGCTCTCCGAAGAGTTCGGCCCGGTCATCGGGGTCGAGGCCGTCGACGATGTCGGCAACCTCGGGTTCGCGGAGGTTGCCGATGAGTTCGGCCTGGTACGCCGGAGGCAGATCCTCGAAGACATCGAGGGCCTCTTCCTTCGTCAGCACCCGGAAGAGCATCGCGGACTGCAGCGGCGTCGAAGTATGGACGAGGCGGCCGATCTCGGCACGCGGCACCTGCCGGGCAAGTGCTGCGATCTCGTCGAGGGTGGACGAATCGATTCGGCCGGTCAGTGCGGATTCGAGTCGGTCGGCCGCCTCGGTGCCCTCTGTCAATTCGGCCACGCATGCCCCCTCACCTCGGACGGAAACTCCCGCCCTCAACCTTAGGCCATGCGTGGTGCAGTCCAGGCTGGGCGGCAGAACGCGAAGCCGGGACATTTCGGGAATCACGAAACGACACAGCCCTACGATGAGGACATGACGAGGAGATTCCCTGAGTCCGCACCGAATATCGCCGCCCTGGCATCGGCCATCGCCGACCCCACGCGCGTGATGATCTGTGCCAGCCTTCTCGACGGGCGGGCGTGGACGCTCACCGAACTCTCCCGCGCCCTGTCGATTCCGATGTCGTCGTTGTCCGACCACGTCAGCATCCTCGTCGACCACGAGGTCCTCACCGAACGACGTCAGGGCAAGCACCGCTACGTCCAGATCGCCTCGACCGACATTGCGGACTGGTTGGAACACACGGGGGCTCTCGCCGGAGATCATGTGGCCGCCGCACCGTCCTTGGCGGCGAAGACCCGCGACCGTCAGCTGCTCGAGGCACGAACCTGCTACAGGCACATCGCAGGCCGGCTCGGCACTCAGCTCTTCTCCGCCCTGATGCAGCGAGAATGGATCGGTGAGTCCATGACCGTGACCGCAGAAGGCCGGACCGGCCTCGCCGAGGCGTTCGGCGTGGTCGTCGGTCAACGCTCGTCATCCCCACGCCCGATGGTGCGCCGGTGCCTCGATTGGACGGAACGGCGCTCGCACCTCGGCGGGGTCTTAGGCGACGACATCTGCCGGACGTTCTTCGACCGTGAGTGGATTGTCAGACGGCCGAACTCGCGGGCGCTGAAGATCGCCCCGGAAGGGCGTGAACACCTCGACTGGGTGCTCGCGGCACGAAAGGATCGGCTCTGACTGACACAGTGACAGCCTTCCGCGACCTGCACACACCGGGCGACCCGTTCATCCTGCCCTGTGCGTGGGACGTGGCCAGTGCTCAGCTCTTCGCCGAGGCGGGGCATGCGGCCATCGGGACCACAAGTCTGGGAGTCGCGGCGGGCATCGGCGCCGCCGACGAGGACCGGGAAACTCTGTCGGCTACCGCACGTCTCGTCGCCGCCGTCCGCGCAGCAGTTCCCGAACTGCCGCTGACCTGCGATTTCGAAGACGGATATGGTGACGGTCCCGAATCCGTCGTCGGCGTCGTACGCGAATCATTCGCCGCCGACCCCGAGGTTGGCCTCATCATCGACGGCATCAACATCCAGGACTCACGACAGGGGCGGATGAGCGAGCCCGGAGTCCTCGCGGCCAAGGTGACGGCGATCAAGGAAGCCTTCCCCGCTCTGTTCGTCAACGCTCGGATCGATACATTCTGGCTCGGCCGGGACAGCCTCGGCGAGGTCACCTGCCGCATCGACGCCTATACCGCTGCCGGTGCCGATGGCATCTTCGTCCCAGGGGACCTCGACCTCACAACGGTTGAGGCGATCACCGGCCACAGCCGGGTCCCGGTGAATGTGCTGGCCAGTACGCGATATCCAGGGTCGACACTCGCCGAGGCAGGGGTCGGGCGGATCAGCACCGGATCACTGCTCTACCGGGCGGCGATGTCGGAAGCGATGCGGTCGCTCGCCGTCCTCGATGGCGATGAGCCGGCGGAGATCACGAGTGTGCTGTCCTACCAGGCGTTCTCCGACCTGAACCGGCCTCAGTCCTCCTGATACGAGTCGTCGATGACTTCGGGCATGCCGTCGATGACCGAGACCTGCTCGGTCCCGTCATCGGCCAGGGCATCGACATCGAGGTCATCCCCGTCGAGCTCGGCGACCTCGAAGTCGTCATCGCCGTCGGAGACCATCTCGTCGCCGACGCGGTTTCCCTGTTCCGCTGCGGGCGACTGATCGGTGTCGAACTCGTCCGAGAGGTCGGGGGCCTCGTTCTCGTCTTCCCAGCCGGCGTCGTCGACGAGCACATCGTCGGCGCCTTCGATGCCGGTCCCTTCGGGTCCCTCCGCGCCGGGTTCGACGGGGGCGTCGCCGGGTTCGTCATCGATGTCTGAATCGATGTCGGAGTCGGCGTCGACCTGGTCGGCCTCGGCCTCGGCGGCGCTGAGTTCGGGATCATCCAACTCATCGGCCGTCGGTTCGTCGAGTTCGGGATCATCGAGGATGGGGTCGTCTTCCAGCCGGTCTGCTGCATCCGCGTCGAACTCGCTCATGATCTCTCCTTCACTCGCAATCAGGGTCGGGCCCTCATTCTGACACGTCGTTCGGTCGCAGGCCATGGGGGTCAGGATCATTTCCGGTCAAAACGGTCCTTCCACTCCTGCCAGTCCCACTGGGCCAGAAACTTCTCTCCGGCCATTCGGCCCGACGAGATGAGGTCGAGCTTGTCATCGTCAGTGAGGGCGAAGTCCGTGCTGCTGTGTCCGGTGGTGTCGACGAACACCGTCCTCTCGGTCACCGAGGGGTCATCGATGTGCCGCCGGTCGTGGGCGTTGATCATCGTCGACAGCACGGACTTCGCGTATTGGTACGTCGTCGCGTTGGGCCGCCATTCCGCGGCCGCTGTCTGCCGGGCCGAGAGCATCACACCGAAGGTCGGCCACCGTGCCGGAAACGCATCCTTGCGGTCGAAGACGTCGACGGGAAAGTTCGAGAGCAGACCGCCGTCGGCACCGAGCACGGAGTCCCCGCCGGCAACACTCGGTTGGGCAGGCAGAGCCCGCGGGCGGAAGAAGAACGGGCTGGCCGCCGACGCACACACCGCCTCGGCGACGGACTGACTGTCCGCATCGACGCCGAGGGCCTCGTCGTAGTCCCAGGGCAGGCGGAGCATACGGCCGCGGGAGACGTCGGAGACGATGACGACGAGTCGATACGACCGCTCCGGGCCGGCCGCGCTGTTCGGATCCTCGAGCTTGAGGTCACCCCACGTGCGCACTCCCTGATCGGCCAATGCCGAAGCGAGGAAATCGTGGAGCGCCTGCCCCACATACATCCCCTTGTGCACCAGCAGTCCCTGCACTCTGCCCAGCCAGGGGACGAGGCGGAACGCAGGAGACAGGTCCTCGAATTCGGTGAAATCCTGTTCGAGGACCCTCTCTCGCAGCGTCTGCGGGCCGATGCCCGCCGCGGTCAGCGCGCCGACGATGGCCCCGGCCGAGGTGCCGGCGATCCGGTGGAAGTCATAGCCGCCGTCGGCAAGGGCTTCGACTGCGCCGACCAGTCCCGGCAGCTTCGCCCCGCCGCCCTCGAGGACGAGATCGGTCATCGCCATGGTGGCTCCTTCCCGTGTCTTCCTGATCCCATTGTGGACCCGAAGCGCGGGAGCGGCGGGGACGCACCGGGTGAGTCTGCCTCAGACTCCTGCCGGCTGGCGTCTGCGTGCCGCACGACGGCTGCGGAAGCTGCCGTTGCCGGTCCGACCGGTGAAGTGGTCCATCGTCTGGTTGACGCCGAGGAAGTCCATGACCCTGTCGAACGCGCGGGTCGGCAGGAGACGGGCGCCCGGGACCAACCGGACGAGTGAGGGCATGACCAGCTGCTCACGACCGGATTCGATCGAGTCGATGACCTGGGTGGACACGTTGTTCTCTTCGAGGATCGGCAGCAGACGGGGGAACTTCGTCTGGACGCCGGCGAACATCCCCGTGTTGATGTAGAACGGGCAGACGACGAGGGTGTTGACTCGGCTGCCGTCTGTGCGCAGCTCGCCGCGCAGCGACTCGGTGAAGCCGACAGCGGCCCATTTGCTCGCCGAGTAGTCGGTCTGCTTGGCCACGCCGGTCAGCCCGGCAGCGCTGGCGATGGTGACGATCGAGCCGTGGTTGCGTGCCCGAATGCCGGGCAGGAACGCCTTCGTCGTCCAGTACAGGGCCAGAGTGTTGACGTCGAAGGTGCGTCGGATCGCGGCCTCGTCGGCGTCGAGGAGCTTCTTGCCGGTGACGACACCGGCGCAGTTGACGAGGATGTCGATGTCGCCGACGTCCTGAGCGGTGGAGGCGACCTGAGCGGAGTCTCCGACATTGACGGAGAAGGCGCGGGCGCGAACACCCTTGGCTTCGACCTCCTGGCGGACAGTCTCACCGCTCTCAGTCGAGAGGTCCCAGATGATGACCTCGGCGGCCCCGCGGTCAGCGGCTTCGAGAGCCATGAGCCGACCGATTCCACTTCCGGCCCCGGTGATGAGGATGCGGCTGCCGGCGATCGTCGTTCCACGCGTCATGTCGATGCGTCCTTGCAGTTAGGTGTCAGTGCCGTCGGTCTCGAAGCGAACCCGCCCAAGCGGGTCCCACGAGATGTTACTCAACAGTACATCAGTGTGCTGTAGGTCACGCAAGGGCGGGTTCGTCAATCGCCGGTCTCCCGGGGCGGTCAGCTCTCCTTCATCCCCTTCTGGATGAGGTCCATCACCGAGGAGTCCGCGAGAGTCGTGACATCGCCGACCTCGCGATTCTCGGCCACGTCCTTGAGCAGTCGACGCATGATCTTGCCCGACCGGGTCTTCGGCAGATCGGGCACGATCATGATCGAGCGCGGAGTCGCGATCGGGCCGATCGAGGACCGCACATGACCTCGCAGCTCACCCACGACATCGTCCCCGCCGTCGTCCGCGCTCTCCCTGAGGATTACGAATGCCTCGATCGCCTGACCGGTCATCTCGTCTCTCGCCCCGACCACGGCCGCCTCGGCGACCTTCGGGTGGGCGACGAGGGCGGACTCGATCTCCGCGGTCGACATCCGGTGCCCGGAGACGTTGAGGACGTCGTCGACGCGGCCGAGGACCCAGAAGTCGCCGTCGCGGTCGATCTTCGCCCCGTCTCCGGCGAAGTACACGTCCGGGTACTGCGACCAGTAGGTCTTCTTGAACCGTTCCTCATCGCCCCACAGGGTGCGCAGCATCGACGGCCACGGTTCTTTGATGACGAGGTAGCCGCCGTTTCCGGGTTCGACGGAATTGCCTTGGTCGTCGTAGACGTCGGCGACGATGCCGGGCAGCGGGCGCATCGCCGATCCCGGCTTCGTCTCGGTCACGCCCGGCAGGGGACTGATGAGGATGCTGCCGTTCTCCGTCTGCCACCAGGTGTCGACGACGGGGCAGCTATTCCCGCCGATGTGTTCGCGGTACCACATCCATGCTTCGGGGTTGATCGGCTCACCGACGCTGCCGAGCAGTCGCAGGCTGGACAGGTCGTACTGGGCGGGGATGTCGCGACCCCATTTCATGAACGACCGGATGGCCGTGGGGGCGCAGTAGAGGATGGAGACCTTGTACTTCTGCACGATCTCCCACCACCGTCCCCGGTGCGGGGTGTCCGGGGTTCCCTCATAGAGCACCGAGGTGGCCCCATTGGCCAGCGGACCGTAGACGATATACGAGTGGCCGGTCACCCAGCCGATGTCCGCGGCCGTCCAATAGACGTCCGTCTCCGGTTTGATGTCGAAGACCGCCCAATGCGTGAACGAGGTCCCGACGAGGTAGCCGCCGGTGGTGTGCATGATGCCCTTGGGTTTTCCGGTCGTGCCCGAGGAATACATGATGTAGAGCGGATGCTCGGCGTCGAAGGCCTCCGCGGTGTGGGTCTCCGGCTGTCGATCGACGACCTCGTGCCACCACAGATCACGGTCGTCATTCCAGTCCACGTCCTGGCCGGTGCGGCGGACGACGAGGACATTGCGCACCTCGGGGCAGTCGTCCATCGCCTCGTCGACGACGGACTTGAGGCCCGAGGGCTTGCCCTTGCGATAGCCGCCGTCGGCGGTGATGACGAACTCGACTCCGCAGTCCTTGACGCGATCGGCGATCGCCGAGGCGGAGAAGCCGCCGAAGATGACCGTGTGCGGGGCGCCGAGGCGGGCGCAGGCGAGCATGGCGAACACCGTCTCGGGGATCATCGGCATGTAGATCGCGACGCGGTCGCCGGTCCCCACCCCGAGTTCGGTGAGCGCATTCGCGGTCTTCGAGACCTCGCGCAGCAGATCGGAGTAGGTGATGGTGCGGGTGTCGCCGGATTCGCCTTCGAAGTAGTAGGCCACGCGATCGCCGAGGCCGTTCTCGACGTGGCGGTCGACGCAGTTGTAGGCGGCATTGAGCTTGCCGCCGGTGAACCACTTCGCGAAGGGCTTCTCCGACCAGTCGAGGACCGTGTCGAAGGGGGTCTCCCAGCTGATGCGCTGTGCCTGCTCGGCCCAGTAGCCGATCCGGTCGGCCGCGGCCTTGTCGTACTCGTCGGCCTTCGCATTCGCATTCGCGGCGAATTCCGCCGGGGGTGGGAAAGCCCTGTCCTCGTGGCTGAGTTCCTGAATCGTCGGATTGTTCGTCATCGTGCTCTCCTTTCACCCGGCACCACCACGACGTGGGCGGGTCATCGAACTCATCTTCAACCTACTCCAGTCGGTGGGGATTTCAAGAGGAGTGGGAAGCCCTGCGGGATCGATCCCAAGCCAGCGAGACCGAATACTCGGCCGTCGCGGACAGCGCTGCGACCGCAGAGACCGTGCGGATGCGGCGGCCTCTCAGCGCGCCGGGGCCCGGGCCGACCCTCACCGTTCCGGGGTCGACTCTCAGCCCTGTGCCGCGGAGCTTGAGGACGGATTCGATGCGGGTCCAGATCGTCGTCACGCGCCTCCTGCGAGCTGCCCCGTCCACTCGGTTCGCGGCTGCCTGATCGCGCGGATGGAAGAGAGTCAGCAGGTCGCGGCTCTGCTCCTGTGTCTGGGTCGCTTCGATGTCGATTCCGATGCGGCGGCGACTGACGGCCACGGCAACACAGCCGTCGGTGCGGGAGATGGATGTGAAGAGCCGGTCCGAGCCGGTCCGCACGGTGGCGACGCTCGGGCGGTGCCAGACGAGGTCATCGATCGGGGTGGAGAACTCCCGGGAGAGCAGGGTGAGCAGCAGTCCGACGGCACCTGAGGCACCTGCCGCCTCGGTGGGGCAGATGAGCACCCGGGTGTGCGGCGGCAGCCGACGATCTCTCCACCGGTAGGCGCCGGTCGTCGGTGCCCCGCCGGTCGCCATCTCAGGCCCTGGCCACGGAGCTGCCTGGTGATGCGCCGAATCCCAGCAGCTTCGTCAGGGCGCGGGTGACTGCTGTGATGACGGCTTCGACGGGGCCGCGCTTGAAGAAGCGCAGCCACACAGCCGTGAACAGGAAGGCGAAGAGACACTGGACGATGAAGAGGCGGAACGCTCCGAAGTCGTCGGGTGACATGGTCAGGAGGATGAGGTGGCTGACGTAGAGGGACATCGGAATCCGGACGATCATGACGAGCGGCCGCAGCAGATTGCTGCGACGGGCGATGAGGATGCAGGTGCCGATGGCTGCCATGGCGAAGCCGACTCCGATGAGGAAGGCGAACGGGGTATTCGTGTGCGGTCCGCCCGAGATCAGCCAGCCCGGCGACGCGGTGGGCAGGGGGCCGGTGGGCCCGTAGACGAGGAAGTCATCGACCTCGTCGGTCGTCTTGCCGGGGAAGGAGGTGCGCACGATCGTGTATCCGCCGAAGCGGTTGAGGTAGACCAGGAGCCTCGTGACGGCGATCGCGAACAGCATCGCCGCTCCACCGGCGACGATGATGAGCATCCGTGGAGTCGTGAAGTGCAGTTGCAGACGTCCGATGCCCATGCCGATGCAGACGAGAGCGAACCACGTCAGGCCCGGATAGGCACCGGTGATGAGCAGAGAGGAGAGCACGTCGACCGGAGCGCTGATGATCGTTGCGAGAGTCGGGTTCGGATGCCAGCCGAATCCGTCGACCTGACGATGGATGAGGAAGCGGACCAGCGGCAGGACGACGATCATGACGGCGCCGATGATGAGCAGCGTCCGGGCTCGCAGCGGCAGCAGGGGGATGGCCAGCAGGAACATCACTCCGAAGTAGGGGAGGATGTCGAAAGCTGCCAGACCGATCTGGTTGAGGCCGACTCCGAGGCTGATGAGGAGGAGGCCGCGGATTGCGACGTTTGCCCGTGAGCGGTTCATCTTCGTCCCGGTGAAAGGTTGTTCGGCACCGCTGTTGAACGCCAGCGAGACTCCGGCGAGCACGGCGAAGAGAGCCGCGGAGTTCCCCGCCAGCAGCTGCCAGACCAGGGTCGGCGTCCCGTCCTCGCGTGCGGCGGGCAGCATGTGGATGGCGAACATGCCGATCAGTGCGAATCCGCGTGCGGCATCGACTCCCGAGGACCGGGCGCGTCTGCGGCGTCGTTCGCGGTCGACGACGTTCGTGAGCATCCGGTTCGACGTCCGCAGTCCTCCGCCGGCGACATTGCGCATCGGTTCGGCCGGGTCGGAGGAGACTTCGGACAGCCACACTTCGGACCGCCCGGTCCAGATCTCACGCGGCCGCCTGGGCCCGGGCATCGGACGATCGGTGGTGGTGCCGGTCATGCCGGAACTCCCTTCGTGATCGGTTCGACGGGATTGCCCTGTCAATGGGAGTCGGCAGGCAGCTCTTCGTCTCGGAGGACGAGGGATCCATCGCCGACGACGGTGCGGTCGCCCACGACGGCCCCGGGGAGGATGAAGCTGTTGACGCCGAGGGTGGCTCCGGATTCGAGGCGGGTGGGAACAAGGGACATCACTCGGTCATGGAAGAGATGCGTCTGGAGGACGGTGCCGCGGTTGACGCTCGCACGGTCGGCGATGTCGATGATATCGAACTCCGGCAGCCACCAGGTCTCCAGCCAGACGTCCCGGCCGACGCGCGCCCCCATCATCCGGACGTACCAGACGACCAGCGGGGAACCGATGGCGATCTTGATCAGCGACGCCACGGCCAGGGATTCGGCGAACACATCGGCGAGCTCATTGCGCCAGACGAAGCTGCTGAACAGCGGGCGCTCCCGGGCCGTGAACCTCCCGACCAGCACCCATTTGGCGGCGACGGCGATGAGCACGGAGGCGATGCCGGCGCCCAGGGTCAGCGGGAACGCCCACAGTGTGGCCATGATCAGCCCCTGCGCTGGGGAGCCCGTGGCGAAGAGAGTGCTCATATAGATGGCGTTGAGGGCGGCGACGAGTCCCAGTTCGATCCAGTTCGTGAGGATGAAGGGGATGAACCGTCCGCTCTCCACCGCGCCCCGGGCCCATTTCACGGCCGTCGACGGCCGGTAGGTGCGTGCCGACTGGGAATCATTGCGGGAGCGGGGAATCGCCTGCGCGGTCCCGCCGATCCACGAGGTGCCGACGGCGGCCTTGACCGGGCTCGAACCGAGGACGGCGACGAGGGAGTCCGGCGGCAGATCGATATCGGCACCGACGATCGCCGAGTTGCCGACGAAGGTCCCCCGCCCGACGACGGTCGTGCCGATGTGGATCCAGCCCCGATAGTGACGCGGGGCGTTGATGAGGGCATGGTCGGCGATGAACGACCGGTCCTGGATCCAGGTCAGGTGGGGGATGGTCTCGAGCGTGGAGATCTCCGTGTCCTTGCCGACGCGAGCACCGAGGCAGCGCAGGAAGAGGGGAGTGGCGATCGACGCGTAGACCGGATACGCCGAGATCAGGGTCCGGTCCAGCAGGGTCTGAGTCAGCCACACTGCCCAGCCTGTGGCCGAATCCTGGCGGTAGTAGCCGGGCTGAACGTAGTGGGCCAGCGCCCGCACGGTGATGGTGACGAGCGTCAGCCAGGTCAGCGCCGTGAGCACGGCGGTCAGCGGCACCCAGGCGGCCAGCGTCGTCGCCACGGTCGGGAAATCGCCGATCCCGATGACCTGGGGGAGGACGATGGCGATTCCGGGAACGAACGCCAGCAGCGGCAGCAGGCCGATGAGCATGATGCCGGCGGATTCGGCGAGGATCCGTGTCGCCGTCGACCAAGCGGTGGCGTCGTACGAGCTCAACTGGTTCTGTTCGGGCCAGCTCAGCCCCGCCTCGGCGAGGAACTCCAGCGGCGAACCGCCCCAGGATTCATCGGCGTCGATGTCGATGTCGACGAGGGAGCCTGCTTGGACCTCGCTGCGACAGCCGACTGTGACCCCGGGCTCGATGGCCGCGCGGGTGCCGATCCGGGTGGAATCGCCGATGGTGACGGGGCCGATGTGGACGGTGTCACCGACGACGCGATAGCCGCGCAGGTCGGCATCGCGCTCGACGACGGCGCAGTCGCCGATCCGGGCGAGCCCGGACACGGGCGGCTGGTTGGCAAGGTACGCGCCGGTGCCGACGGAATTTCCGAGCAGACGGTGGACGAGGGTGTTCAGGCGGGTGCCGGCCAGGTGCTCGAGGCGGAGGAAGACGAAGAAGCGATCGGCGGCCCACAGGCGCACATGCGTCCAGCCGCCTCGGCGATAACGTCCCGGCCGCAGGCCGACGGTGAGCACTCGGGCGACGATGACGGCCTGGCCGATGCGTCCGATGGGGGAGAAGATGAGGAACCAGGCGGCGGCGACGGGCAGAAACGGCACGGGTGGAACCCACGCGGCGGCGAGGAAGAAGTAGAGGGCCCAGACGACGGTGACCGTGGCGACGATATAGCGGACGGCGTTGAGAGCGTAGATGCCGGTCAGGAAGGCGATCTGGAAGATCTTCGGACCCACCGGCAGCCGTCCGGGCATCGGATTCCTGGCTTGGGAGGACGACAGCGTGCCGATGTAGTCGGACATCTGAGCCAAGGTGGGATGGGCGTAGAGCTGAGCGATCGAGGCGCTCGGGTGGCTGCGGCGGATGCGTGCGACGAGACGGGCGACTTGGACGGAACCGCCGCCGACCTCGAAGAAGTTCGTCTCCGCATCGATGGCGATCGGCCCCAGCTGTTCGACCCACAGTTCTCGCAGCCACTGCTGATCGGGGCTCAGCCCGGTCGCCTCGGTCTCGGGAGTCGACAGCGGCCACGGCAGCGCCTTGCGATCGACCTTGCCGGAGCTCTTCATCGGCATCTCGTCGAGGACGGTGAGGACCGGGACGACTCCGGCCGAGAGCTTCTGGGTCAGTTCCGCTCGGGCGGCGTCGATGTCGATGCTGCCGGGTTCGGTCTCGGTGAAATAGCCGACGAGGACGTCGGAGCCGCCGCTCGTCTTCTGCACGGCCGCGGCTCCGGTGTTGGCTCCGGGGATTGCGGCGAGATACGTGTCGACCTCGCCGAGTTCGATGCGTTTGCCGCCGAGCTTGACCTGGTCGTCGATCCGGCCCTCGAAGAGGAGGCCGTCTGTCTCGGCACGGACGAGGTCGCCGGTGCGGTAGGCCCGATCCCAGCCGAGCGCCGGCAGGGGAGCGTATTTCTCGGCGTCCTTCTCGGCATCGAGGTAGCGGCCGAGGCCGACGCCGCCGACGACGAGCTCTCCGGATTCGCCCCACCCCACCGGATGTTCGGTGTCGGGATCGACGACGGTGAGCTCCCACCCGTCGATGGGCCGGCCGATGCGCACAATGTCCCCGGGCACGAGGAGGGCGGCGCTGACGATCACGGTCGCCTCGGTGGGGCCGTAGGAGTTCCACACCTCCCGCCACGGTTCGTGGAGGCGGGCGATGAGCTCGGCCGGGCAGGCCTCCCCGCCGAAGATGAGCAGACGCACGTGTTCGAGTGTCTCGGCAGGCCAGAGCGAAGCCAGCGTCGGCACGGTCGAGACCGCCGTGATGCGCTGTGCGGTCAGCCAGTCGCCGAGGTCGGGGCCGGAACGCACGATGTCTCGGGGTGCGGGCACGAGCACGGCACCGTTGCGCCAGGCCAGCCACATCTCCTCACAGGAGGCGTCGAAGGCCACGGACAGCCCGGCCATGACCCGGTCGGCCGGACCGAGAGGGTCGGAGGCGAGGTAGAGGGAATGTTCGGAGTCGACGAGAGCCGCGGCCGAACGGTGGGTGATCGCCACACCCTTGGGCTTGCCCGTCGAGCCCGAGGTGAAGATGATCCACGCATCGTCGGCGAGGCCGGGCGGTCCGGCGGGTGCCGAGGCGGCGGGGGCCGGTTCGGCAGTGGGGACGATGCTCAGCTTCTCTCCGATCACGGCGGCGACTGCGGCCTCGTCGAAGACGGTGGCCGCGCGCTCTTCGGAGTCGTCCCAGTCGACGGGGACGTAGGCGCATCCGGCGGTGAGGATTCCGAGCACGGCGATATAGAGGTCAGCGGTTCCCGAGGGAACGCGGATGCCGACCCGATCACCACGGGTGATCCCGCACCGGTGCAGGCGCTGGGCCAACTGGTCGGCCGCCTCGGCGAGCTGCCGGTAGCTCAGGGCGGCATCGGCGGAATCGATGGCAGTGGCATCGGGGTGGGCGCGCACGGTCTCGGTGAAGATGTCGATGAGTGTGCGCGGGGCCGGGACCGGTCCGCGGTCGAAGATTGCGAGCGAGGGGTGGTCTCCGGTTCCGAGCTGACCGATATCTGCTGAAGTGCGCACGTCGAGGATCTCCTGCTCACTGTGGGGATGTGGAGACCGGGCTCCCAGGGGATTGTGCGGGAGGCGGTCTGCCCGGGGAGGAGCAACCACTCCCGGGGCCGCAATCAGCGTAGTGGCGGGGGTATGCCGAAATTCCGCAGTACTACGCGAATAATCCGCAGAGTCACCGCAAAGGTAGTCAGGGGTCCCGAATGCGGGGCGCAGATCACGTCGGGCCCTCTGAACCAAGTGGGCAGCGTTTCGCAGCGCAGACGCGAAGAAGCCCCGTTTCCCAGTCCTGGACTGGGAAGCGGGGCTTCCTTCTGGTGGCTCCGACCGGCGTCGATCCGGTGACCTTTCGATTTTCAGTCGAACGCTCTACCAACTGAGCTACAGAGCCGAGCCGCCGACATACTCATCAAGTATGCCGAGAGAAACAAAGGCTCTTCCGAAGAAGAGCCTTATGCTCCGCGACCCTGACGGGACTCGAACCCGCGACCTCCGCCGTGACAGGGCGGCGCGCTAACCAACTGCGCCACAGGGCCTTGCTGTTGTGATGGAAGACCTTACGATCTTACACCGTACCCCCAACGGGATTCGAACCCGTGTCGCCGCCGTGAAAGGGCGGTGTCCTAGGCCTCTAGACGATGGGGGCCCAGGTTGTCCTCGGATTCCCCGTGGGCAACGACGTTAAGCTTATCCCACCCGATTCGCGGAATGCAAAACGAAAAGGGGTGTCCTCGGTCACACGACGGAAACGGCGCTTTGCGACGTTTCGCGCGGCCGCCTCGGCGAGGGGATCGGGGTCGCTAGAGTGGGAGGCATGGAGGCTCTGAGTGAAGAGGAGTTCGATGCGATCCTCGGCGAAGCCCTGGATCTGCTGCCGGCCGGGGTGACCGAACAGCTGGACAATGTCGCCCTGTTCGTCGAGGACCGGCCGGAGGACGGTGACCGGCACCTGCTCGGCCTCTATGAGGGCACACCGATCGGGGAGCGGGGGATCGCGGGGTTCGAGATGCCCGACAACATCTTCATCTATCGTGACAACCTCATCGACTTCGCTGAGGATGTCGATCACCTGCGCGAGGAGATCGTCATCACCATCGTCCATGAGATCGCGCATTTCTATGGTCTCGACGATGACCGGCTCCACGAGCTCGGGTGGGGCTGAACCTCCCCGGCCGAAATGCTCGACGGGCTTACCGACGAGTCACTTGAAGTCATGGGAATTGGCGTCCGCGAGCCTACTTCGCCTATTGTGGGCGGGTACCTATCAGCACCGATACAACATTCCGTCCGTATCGACGCGGGGACACGAAGTCGTGAGATCTGCGCCTTCTGGCCCCGCCGACCTGCGGGCAGGAGGCACTACCCCCTTATGACAGTTGCATCCAAGATTTCCAGTGCGGCGACCCCGGCCGTGCGAGTGCTCAACCTGGCGGGCATCGACTACAGCCTGCGCAGCTTCGATCACGATCCGGCCACCCGCCGCTACGGTTCGGAGGCCGCCGACAAGCTCGGCGTCAGCTCCGACCAGGTGTTCAAGACCCTGATGATCCAGGTCGACGGTCAGCCCGTGACCGCGCTCGTCCCGGTCTCCGGTCAGCTCGACCTCAAGGCCCTGGCTTCCGCACGCGGTGCGAAGAAGGCCCAGCTGTCCGGCGTGGCCGAGACCGAACGCCGCACCGGCTACCCCGTCGGAGGAGTCTCTCCGTTCGGACAGCGCCATGCCGTGCCGGTCGTCGTCGACCGCACCGCGCTCGATCACTCCACCGTGTTCGTCTCGGCCGGCCGTCGCGGACTCGAGATCGAGATCCGCCCCGAGGACCTCGTCATGCTCACGAACGCTCAGGTCGCGAAGATCGCCGCGCTCGACTGATCAGCTCTCGCTGATCCGAGCGCCGATCCCCGGCCTCACACCCATTCGACCTCACCGACCTCGGGCTCTGCCCGGCCGGCGGTGAGGTCGGCGTACATCGCCTGCGCATCGGCCACCTCGGCGAGGGGAACCAGGACGTCGAGTCCGACCTCACCGCCGTAGTCGGCCCGCGTCGTCCACCCCCGGTTCCCGGCCGCCCGCTCCAGGGCGTTGGCCTGGGCATAGTCGACGGCTGCTGACACCGGGACGCGTTCACGACGGGTGACGATCCGGGCCCTCTCCACCGCCGCCGAGGCGGCCTGACCGTAAGCGCGCACGAGCCCGCCCGCACCCAGCAGGGTGCCGCCGAAATACCGGGTGACTACGGCGACGACGAAGGTCAGATCGTGGCCGGTGACGACATCGAGGATCGGAGCGCCCGCGGTGCCGGCCGGCTCCCCGTCATCGCTGAAACGCTGAGTGCGCGAATCGGTGTCGAGGACGAACGCCGAACAATGGTGGCGGGCCTTCGGATGCGCGGCGCGGGCGGCGGCGATGACGGATCTGGCCTCGGCCTCATCGGCGGCGGGGGAGAGGCGGGCGAGGAAACGGGATCTCTTGATCTCGATCTCGGCCTCGACGGGGCTGACGACGGTCCGGTAAGACATGCTCGTCACTGTAGTCGAATGTGTTCTACGATGAGCCCACGGGCGCGGATTCCGTGCTCATCCCCGGTACTTCAGTGAAAGGGTGACGATGGTGCACCAACCAGGCGATGCCGACCTCGCAGCGCTCAAGGACGAATCGGCTCGAGCCCGTGAGCTCGACCGCGCGCACGTGTTCCACTCGTGGTCGGCGCAGCGGCTCATCGACCCGCCGACGGTGGTCAGAGCGTTCGGGTCGACGGTCGTCGACGGTGACGGTCGCGAGTTCCTCGACTTCTCCTCGCAGCTGGTGAACACGAACATCGGCCACCAGCATCCGGCCGTCGTGGCCGCGATCAAGGCCCAAGCCGATGTGCTGTGCACGATCAGCCCGGCCACCGTCAACGCCGCCCGCTCCGAGGCGGCTCGACTCATCACCGATCGCACCCCTGCCGGGCTCGACCGGGTGTTCTTCACCAACGGCGGCGCGGATGCGAACGAGCACGCCATCCGGATGGCCCGTCTGCACACCGGCCGGACCAAGGTGCTCGCCCGCTACCGGTCCTACCACGGCGGAACCCAGACGGCCGTCAACGTCACCGGTGACCCGCGCCGGTGGGAGAACGAGACCGGAGAATCGGGCGTTGTCCACTTCTTCGGGCCCTTCCTCTACCGTTCGGAGTTCCACGCCGCCACCGAAGCCGAAGAGACCGAACGCGCACTGCAGCACCTGCGGCGGACCATCGAGTTGGAGGGGCCGGCGACGATCGCGGCGATCATCCTCGAGTCCATTCCCGGCACCGCCGGAATCATGGTGCCCAGTCCCGAGTACATGCAGGGTGTGCGGGCGCTGTGCGACGAGTTCGGGATCGTGCTCATCGCCGATGAGGTGATGGCCGGATTCGGGCGGTCGGGCAAATGGTTCGCCTTCGAACACTTCGACATCGTCCCCGACCTCATCACCTTCGCCAAGGGTGTGAACTCCGGGTATGTGCCGCTGGGCGGAGTCGTCATCAGCGATGCTATCTTCGAGACCTTCGCCGAACGCGTCTACCCCGGCGGGCTGACCTACTCCGGGCATCCGCTGGCATGCGCGGCCGCGGTCGCGACGATCAACGCGATGGCCGATGAGGGCATGATCGACCACGCCGCCCGGATCGGGGAGGACATCATCGGTCCGCGTCTGCGGCAGATCGCTGAGAACTCGAAGCACGTCGGAGAGGTTCGCGGCACCGGAGCGTTCTGGGCGATCGAACTCGTCTGGGACAAGGAGTCCAAGGAGCCGCTGGCCCCCTACGGCGGCGGCTCACCCGAAGTCGCCTCGGTGGTGGCGGCGCTGAAGGAACACGGCGTCATCCCGTTCAACAACTACCACCGACTGCACGTGGTCCCGCCGATCAACATCAGCGAAGAGGACCTCGAACGCGGCCTCGGAGTCTTCGAAAAGGTCCTCACCGACTTAGACTTCCCCCACTGACTTGCTCCCCTTACTACCTGACGGCGGCCCAGCAACCTCGCGCGAGGTTGCTCAGCCGCCGTCAGGTAGCAATTAGGGGGTTTGGTGGGTGTAGTTGCCGCCTAGGATTGTCGCGCGGACGGGGATCTGCGCGATCTCGTCCGCCGCGACGTTTCCGGGGTGGGTGTCCAGGGCGACGAAGTCGGCGAGCTTGCCTCGGCTCAGTGTTCCCTTGTCCGCGCCCTGACCCGAGGCCTTTGCCGCCTCGACCGTGTAGGCCGCGATCGCCTCATCGACGCTCAGGGCTTCGGCCGCCGAACCCATGACATCCCCGTCACGGGTCCGGCGGGTGACATAGGCTTCGATTCCGCGCAGCACATTGCCGTCGGCGCACGGCCGGTCCGAGCTGCCGGCCATCGGCACACCCGCATCGACGAACGATTTCGCCCGATAGATCAGGTGCCGCCGGTCCGGACCGAGCGAGGCGTTCATCCCGTCCCCGATGCCGTCGGCAAACGCCGCCTGCGGGGTGACGACGATTCCGTGCTCGGCCAGCGTCGCCAGATGCTCGTCATGGACCAAAGCGGCATGCTCGATCCGGTTCGGCACCGCCCGGCGGCCGTAGCGCTTCTGCGCCTCCACGATGTTGGCGACCGCCGCATCCACAGCGGCATCGCCGATGGCATGCACGGCCAACGACCAGCCGGAGGCATAGGTGTCCAGGATCTGCTGCCGCAGCACCTCGGCGTCGTCCTGCAGATAGCCGGGGTGGTCCTTGCCCGCATAGTTCTCCCGCAGCGCCGCGGTCTCGCCGGACAGGGCACCGTCCATGAAGAACTTCACCGGCCCGATCGAGATGAGATCATCGCCGAGGCCGGTGCGCAGTCCCGCATCCAGACCGATGCCGAACCCGTCGGCGGAGTTCGCCGCGATCGGATGCAGCCCGTCGGCCTGGGGCATGAGCTGGGCTCGCGCCCGCAGCTTGCCCTCTTCGCGGGCTCGCAAGTAGCCGCTGATCTCGATGGGGGAGTGGCCGATCCAGCCGTAGGCGATTCCGCATTCGCCGAAAGACGTGATGCCTTCCTTCGCGTAGTAGGCCGTCGCCAGATCGAGGGCGTCGACGACGGTGTCCAGCGAATACGGGCGGATGAGGTCCTGCACCAGCGTCTGTGCGGTCTCTTCGATCAGCCCCGTCGGATGTCCGGCCGCGTCGCGGACGACCTTCCCGCCGACCGGCTCCTCGAAATCGGGGTCCAGGATCCCGGCCCGTCGCATCGCCTCGGTGTTGGCGATCGCGGCGTGGCCGGACGTCTGCCGCATGAACAGGGGGCGGTCCCCGGTGATCTCGTCAAGACGGCCCAGGTCCGGATACTGCCCGTCATAGTCACGGTGGGCGTACCCCGTGGCTTCGATCCATTCCCCTGACGGAGTCGTCGCCGCGGCCTTCTCGAGCGCGGCGTAGACATCGGGCAGACCGCCGGGCAGCGCCGTGACATCGACCGAGGCCAGGGTGAGACCGAACCACGTCGTGTGGCAGTGGACGTCGTTGAAGCCCGGCAGCACCGTCGCCCCGCCCAGGGACTCGACCCGGTCGGCGTCGATGCCATCGAGCTCCTCGTCGAAGCCGATGATCCGGTTGCCCCACACCCCGATCTTCTGCGCTCGCGGGCGGGTCGGATCAAGCGTGTAGGCGTCGAGGTCGGTGAAGATCGCGTCGATTCTCATAGAGCCACCTTAGTCAGATTCGCACGTCGTCCGCTCCGCCGTTCACACCGGCCCGTTCACACCAGCAGTTCACGGCAGGCGCGCCCCGCGAACGGTCGGATCCGTGATGCAGTGGACGAGCGAGAGCCCCTTGTGTGCCAGAGCCCGTTCGAACGCGTCGCGGAAGTCCTCGGTCCGTTCGACGCGGATGCCGAGCCCGCCGAAAGCCGTGGCCATGGCTGCGAAGTCCGGATTCTTAAGTGCCGTGGCCGTGGCCCGGCCCGGATATTCGCGGTCCTGATGGCCTCGGATCGTGCCGTAGACCGAGTTGTCGTTGAGCACCACGGTAAGGTCCGTGCCGTATTGGACGGCCGTGGCCATCTCCTGCCCGTTCATGAGGAAATCCCCGTCGCCGGCGATGCAGAACACGGACCGTTCCGGATGGACGAGCGCGGCGGCGACGGCGGCCGGCACACCGAATCCCATCGATCCGTTGCGCGGGCCCAGCGCCGAGGGGAACCCGTGCGTGGGCAGGAACCTGGTCGCCCAGCCGGAGAAGTTCCCCGCCCCGTAGGTGATGATCGCGTCGTCCGGCAGCAGGTCCTGCACATGGACGAATGCTTCGTCCATGTCGACGAATCCCGCCGAGGCGGCCGACCCCGAACCTGCCACCTGCGGTGTCCGCCACGCCTCGAGCTCGGCCCGGGCCTCGGCGACCCAACCCGGCAGCGGTACGGCATCCCCGGCCGCCTCGGACAGGGCATCGCCGAGCGGCGGTTCGTCGATCGACCCGTCGGAGGACACCGAATAGGTGCGGGTTCCCTCCTCGGTGAACAGGGATTGGGCGAACCGCCCGACCGAGGTGACGATGTGCTGGTCGAGACGACCGAAATGGCCGTGCGCATCGGCGTCGGGGCCGATGACGACGGTGCGCTGGTCGACGCCGTTGGTGAACCCGTCGGTGGCCACATCGGTGCGGACACAGCCCAAGAAGATGTGCAGGTCCGCCTCGGCGAGGACTCGCTTCGCCACGGGGGACGCGCCATAGCCCAGGATGCCGAGGAAATTCGGACTGTCATGGTCGATGCCGTCATAGGCGCGGAAGGTGCCGAGCACGCCGAGGCCGCGGTCGCGTGACCATTGGGCGATGCGCCGCGAGGTCGACGGGGACCAGTCCTCGCCGCCGATGATGAGCACGGGACGGTCGGCGGCGGTGATGCGGGCCCGCAGCTCCGTGACGTCCCCGGCATACGGTGAGGCCGAACCGTGCACGCGTGGGGGCAGCACCGTCCCCGACGTCGGGCGGACGAGGACCTCTTCGGGCAGACCGACGATGACGGGACCGGGCCGCCCGGTCACGGCGGTGTGCATGGCGTCGACGACCACCTCGGCGGCCTTATCGGGATCATCGAGGGTGAGCACCTTCTTCGCGGTCGAGGAGAACCAGCCGTCCAGGTCGAATTCCTGGAAGGATTCGCGGCCGCGATGATCGGTGGGGATGAGACCGACGAAGACGACGAGCGGGGTCGCATCCTGGAAGGCGGTGTGGACGCCGACCTTGACGTTCGCCGCTCCGGGACCACGGGTGACCATGGCGATTCCGGGCACTCCGGTCATCCGCCCCTCGGCGACGGCCATATATGCGGCCCCGCCCTCCTGGCGGCAGACGATCGGGGTGATCGACGAATCGCGGAGACCGTCGATGACATCGAGATACGACTCGCCGGGAACCAGATAAGTGCGAGTGACTCCGTGTGCTTCGAGTTCCTCGACGATGAGATGACCTGCAGAAAGAGACGCGGAGGTGTCCATACCCCATGCTTATCATCATTTCGCCTCCCGTGGTTGTCTCAACAGCCCACCACCCTGCCCATTCGCAACCGTGAGGTCGTATGATCGTGCAACAACGGAATCAGTACGGTCCGCCGACTGAGTCCGTGAGCAGGAAATCCACACCGGACCGGGGTGGGGACTGAGATTGACAGCCAGGAGGCTCTCGCATGACCGGAATCGACTCCGACCAGGCAACGGCGCAGGAGTTTGAGCCCACCGACCTCGGCGGCGGCCGCAGGCACAGTCGCGCAGGAGCCCACTCGACGCCGCGCCGGGCCCAGCTCGAACGGGATCCGGGAATGCCGGCGAGTACGTGGCGGCTGCGTTCGGACGCGTGGGAGTACCTGAAGTTCGCGATCAAACGCCTGGCCGTCAGCGGCGGTGACTTCTCGATGATCGCCGAAGACGGCGAGGTGTGGCGCTCGCTGCGCTCGCTGAAGACGATCGAGCTCTACTGGGCCGGTTTCGGTCAGCGCTATGTCGAGGAGATCACCGACCTGCTCTCGAACGGCGAATTCGACCGCGCGCACGACATGATCACACGTGCGGTGAATCGGCTGCGCGGCACCACCGTGCCCGACACCGGTGAAGACGACCTCACCGAGGATGAGCGAGCCGAACTCAAGGACCGCCAGGATACCCGTCCCCGCTTCGAGGTCCTCATCGTCGACGAGACCACCGAGGGTGGTCGCGACGAACTGCACACGGACCTGCTCAAACTCCGCAACGCCTCCGACCAGTTCATCTACGACTACGTCATCGTGCCCACCGCCGACGATGCGGTGGCGGCGGCCCTGACGAACCCGAACCTGCTCGCCTGCGTCATCCGCCCCGGTTTCACCGACAACACCCGCGAGGTGCTCAGCCGTGACCTGCGCGATTCCATCGAGTTCGCGCACACCTCGACGAAGGAATCGCCGACGGCGCCGATGAGCCCGCTCAATTCGGTGCGCCGGGTGCTGCGGCTGGCCGACACGCTGGCGAATCTGCGCCCCGAACTCGACCTCTACCTCATGGCGGGCGCCCATATCGAAAGCCTCGCCGGTGCCCTGACCCACCGGTTCCGTCGCGTCTTCCGCCGCGAGGACCAGTTCGAACTCCATCTGTCCCTGCTGCGCCGCGCCCAGCACCTCTACGACACTCCGTTCTTCGACGCCATCCGAGAGCACGCCCGCCGCCCCGCCGGTGTCTTCCACGCACTGCCCGTGTCTCGCGGCGGCTCCGTCGTCGGGTCGAAGTGGATCGGCGACTTCGTCGACTTCTACGGGCTCAACCTGCTGCTCGCCGAATCCAGCGCCACCTCGGGGGAGTTGGACTCCCTGCTCGCGCCGGTGCACACACTGAAGAAGGCACAGTCGCTGGCCGCCCGTGCGTACGGGGCCAAACGCACGTACTTCGTCACGAACGGCACGTCGACGGCGAACAAGATCGTCCACCAGGCCGTCGTCTCACCCGACGAGGTCGTCATGGTCGACCGCAACTGCCACAAGTCCCACCACCATGCGCTCATGCTCACCGGTGCCCGCACCGCCTACCTCGAGGCGTATCCGCTCAACGACGTCGCCTTCTACGGGGCGGTGCCGCTGAACAGGATCAAGCAGCTGCTGCTCGACTACCGGGCCGCCGGCCGCCTCGACGAGGTGCGGATGATCACCCTGACCAACTGCACCTTCGACGGAATCGTCTACGACCCCTACAAGGTCATGTCCGAATGCCTGGCGATCAAACCCGACCTCGTCTTCCTCTGGGATGAAGCTTGGTTCGCCTTCGCCCGGTTCCACCCGGTCACCCGCAAGCGCACCGCCATGGTCGCCGCGGAGACCCTCGAGGAGAACCTCGCCACCAACGCCCACGCCGCGGCGTACCGGGAGCAGCAGAAGCGCCTGTTCGATCCCGAGACCGGTGCCCCGGCCCCCGATTCGGTGTGGCTGGAGGAGGACCTGCTGCCGCCGCCGGACGCGACGATCCGCGTGTACGCGACCCAGTCGACGCATAAGACGCTGACCGCGCTGCGCCAGGGGTCGATGATCCACGTCTACGATCAGGAGTTCTCGACCGGCGCCGAGGAGGCGTTCCACGAGGCGTACATGACCCACACCTCGACGTCACCGAACTACCAGATCCTCGCGTCCCTCGACCTCGGTCGCAGGCAGGTGGAGATGGAGGGCTTCGCACTTGTGCAGAAGCAGCTCGACCTGGCGATGAGCCTGTCCTCGGCGATCGCGCGTCATCCTCTGCTGAAGAAGACGTTCAAGGTGCTCACCGCCGCCGATCTCATCCCCGAGGAATATCGGGTCACCGAACGGACGATGCCGCTGCGCGATGGGCTCTCCACGATGTGGGACGCCTGGGTCCGCGATGAGTTCGTCGTCGATCCCAGCCGCATCACCGTCGAGATCTCGGGCACGGGAGTCGACGGGGACACGTTCAAGCACGAACACCTCATGGACCGCTACGGCATCCAGGTGAACAAGACGAGCCGGAACACGGTGCTGTTCATGACGAACATCGGCACCTCACGCTCGGCCGTCGCCTACCTCATCGAGGTGCTCGTCAAACTGGCCGGGAAGTTCAACGACCCGCACGAACTCCATGAACAGGATGCGTCGACCGAACCCGCCGCGGTGATGCCGCCGCTGCCGGACTTCTCGGCCTTCGCCCCCGACTACGCCGCCGAGGTGCCCGCCGACGACCCGTCGAAGCAGCTGCCCGACGGCGACCTGCGCACCGCCTATTATGCGGGTCTGCGTCGCCAGAACATCGAGCACGTGCTGCCGCATGAGCTGCGACGCCGGGTCGAGAACGGGGAACATCCGGTCTCGGCCGGATTCGTCACCCCGTACCCGCCCGGGTTTCCGGTGCTCGTGCCCGGACAGGTCATCACCGCCGAGGTGCTCGACTTCATGTCGGCGCTCGACACCCGTGAGATCCACGGCTACGATTCCCGCCAGGGTTACCGCGTCATCCTCAAAGAGGTTCTGGAGAACTGAGCGAGAAAGGCGAGGCGATCGACCGTGCAGACCACCCGTCTCATCCAGACCGTCGAAGCCCACACCGAGGAGCTGCCCGTCCGCGTCGTCACCGGGGGAGTGGGACCATTCCCCGGTGAGTCCATGGCCGAACGCCGTGAGTGGTTCATCGAGAACTCCGACGATCTGCGGACCTTCCTCATGTGCGAACCGCGCGGCCACGGGTGGCTGTCGGGAGCGATCCTGCAGCCGCCGACCCGTGCCGACGCGGACTGGGGAGTGCTCTTCATCGAGGTCACCGGCGTGCTCCCGATGTGCGGGGCCGGCACGATCGCGGTGGCGACCGTGCTCGTCGAGACGGGAATGGTGCCGGTGACCTCGCCCGTGACGACGGTGCGCCTCGACGCCCCGATCGGGCTCATCACCGCCGAGGTGGTCGTCCGGGACGGTCATGCCGAGTCGGTGACCATCGTCAACGTCGCCTCGTATGCGCACGCTCTCGACCAGTCCGTCGAGGTGCCCGGGCGAGGGTCGATCGCCTGCGACATCGGCTTCGGCGGGAACTTCTACGCCTTCGTCTCCGCCGCCGACGTCGGCGTCCCGTTCGAACGTGATCGTTCCGAGGACTTCACCGCCGCCGGTCGCGAGATCATGGCCGCCGTCAACGAACAGCTGTCGCCGGTGCACCCGGTCACCGGCTACAGCGGCTGCGAGCACGTCGTGTTCCTGACGGAGCCGACGCAACCCGGTCCGAGCGGCGAGGTGCCGGATGCGAGGCATGTGCTCATCAACCACCCCGGCTGGCTCGACCGTTCGCCCGGCGGCACCGGGACGATCGCGCTCATGGCAATCCGGCACGCCCGTGGGCAGCTGGACCTGAACACAGACTTCGTCAACGAGTGCTTCATCGGCACCTCGTTCACCGGACGCCTCGTCGAGGAGACGAGAGTCGGCGAGCATGTGGCTGTGGTGCCGACGATCACCGGCAGTGCCTGGCTGACCGCGACCTCACAGTTCATGCTCGACCCCAGCGACCCGTTCCCCGCCGGCTTCACCCTCTGAACCTGCTCGCATTCGCCGACCGCTCACGTCAGCGTCGAGCGCGCGCCGTAGAGCTTGATACAGCGACGGTAACGTGAGCGGTCGGCGAGATCGCGGCTATCCCAGCTGGCCGGGATGGAGGACGCGGGAGAGGAAATCCTTCGTCCGCTGCTCGGCCGGGTTGCCGATGACGTCCTTGGCAGGTCCTTCCTCGACGACGACTCCGCCGTCCATGAAGACCACGCGATCGGCGACCTGCCGGGCGAACTCCATCTCGTGGGTGACGACGACCATCGTCATTCCCGCCTCGGCGAGGTTGCGCATGACCTGGAGGACGTCACCGACGGTCTCCGGGTCGAGTGCGGAGGTCGGCTCGTCGAAGAGCATGACATCGGGGTCCATGCTCAGGGCCCGGGCGATCGCGACCCGCTGCTGCTGCCCGCCGGACAGCGATCCCGGTTTGGCCTCCATCTTCTCGGAGAGCCCGACCTTCGCGAGGTTCGCTTCGGCGACCTTATTCGCCTCGGCCTTCGAACGCCCCAGGACCTTCGTCTGCGCGATCGTGAGGTTCTCACGCACGGTGAGGTGGGCGAAGAGGTTGAAGGACTGGAAGACCATGCCGATGCGGGTGCGGGCGGCGTCGATGTCGAGATCGAGGTCGGTCATGTCCATGCCGTCGACGACGATCGAGCCGCCGGTGGGTGTTTCGAGTGTGTTGATGCAGCGCAGCATCGTCGACTTGCCGGAGCCCGAGGGCCCGATGACGCAGACGACCTCGCCCTTGTCGACGTCGAGGCTGATGTCGGTGAGGACCTGGTTCGTTCCGAAGCTCTTCTGGAGGTTGCGGATGGCGATGATCGGGGTTGTGGTCGCGCGTGCCGAGGCGGTGGGGACATTCATCATTTCACTCCAGAATCTGCGGAACCGTACTTCTTCTCCAACACCCGCGACAGGTACGACAGCGGAACCGTGATGATGAGGTAGCACAGTGCGATGACGATGAAGGGTGTGAGGTTGGCGGTGTTGACGATCTCGGCGCGACCGAGTGCCGCGAGCTCACGGCCGTCGACCGAGGAGCCGAGGATATAGGCCAGCGACGAATCCTTGGCGAGCAGAATGAGCTCGTTGGTCAGAGGCGGCAGGATGATGCGCATCGCCTGTGGCAGAACGATCGTGAACATCGCTCGCGAGGAGGACATGCCGAGAGACCGGGCGGCTTCGATCTGCCCCTTCGGCACCGCCTGGATGCCGGCGCGGATGGTTTCGGCCATGTACGCCGAGGACACGAGGCCGAGAGCGATCATGATGACGACGAGCTGCGGCAGGTTGAATCCGGGAAAGGCCACAGGCATGCCGAATCCCAGAACGAGGAAGACGACGAGGGCCGGGAGTCCGCGGAAGAACTCGATGTAGATCGTCGCGAGCCACCGGTAGACGCCGACCGAGGACAGGCGCATGAGCGCGACGAACAAGGCGATGACAAGGCCGAGAGTGAAGCCGAGGAACGTGTAGATCACGGTGTTCTTCAAGGCCATCGTAATGACGTCGGGGAACATGCCCGTGGCGATGTCGGCCCGTCCGAACGTGTCGATGAGTGTCGGCCAGTCGGCGAAGATCGCGATGAGGATCGCGATGATGACGAGGATGGCGTACTGGATGCCGCGGGAGAGCTTCGCCTTCTGGCGCTTGCTCATCTTCGCTTTCGGGGTGGCGGTGGCGACGGGGACGGCGGGGCCGGTCGGGCGGCCGTCCTCTGACGCGGAGGGAACTGACATGGTTGTCCTTCGAAGACTGTGGCGGGGATGTCCGCCAGGGTGCGTGCCGTGAGAGACGGAAGAGACTCAAGCAGGTCGGTCGATTTCAGCCGAACGGGCGGCCCGCTGCAACGACAGATCGCAGCAGGCCGCCCATTCGCAGGCAATCACTTCGGAGCGTCGCCGAACCACTTCTCGTAGATCTTGTCGTACTCGCCGTTGTCCTTGATCTCCTTGATCGTGTCGTCCACGGCCTTCTTCATCTCGGTGTTGCCCTTCTTCATCGAGATGCCGTAATGCTCATCGGTCTTGATATCGAAGCCGATCGCAAAGCCCTTGTTCTCGTTGTTGTAGTTGTACAGCACACCATTGTCATTGATGACGGCATCGACCTGACCGGTCTTGAGCGCTTCGAGCGAGAGCGGCAGATCTTCGTAGGTGATGACCTCGGAGTCTTTGAAGTGCTCCTCGGCGTAGTCGAGGCCGGTGGTGCCTGACTGTGCACCGACCTTGAAGTCCTTGAGCCCGGCCTCATCCTCCGCGGTTTTGTCATCCTTCGTCAGAATCGCCTGGTTCGCGTCGAAGTACGGCTCGGAGAAGTCCGTGGCTTCTTCACGTTCGGGGGTGATCGTCGTCGCCGCTGCAGCCACGTCACATTTGTTCTGGTTGAATTCCGCACCCGAGGTGATCGTCTCGAACGAGGTGTTGATGATCTCCTGCTCGACACCGAGCTTCTTCGCCACGGCGTCGACGATGTCGACATCGAAGCCGACGACCTCGCCGTCCTTCTCGAACTGGAAGGGCTGGTAGGACAGATGGGTGCAGGTGGTCAGCTTGCCTTCCTTGACCAGGGGCACCCCGCCCTCGGCGGTCGCTGCAGGTTCGGAATCGCCTCCGCCGCAGGCGGACAGGGCGAGCATGGCGCCGACGGCCGCAATGGCCAGACTCGAGCGTCGTTTCATGGTTCCTCCAGGGGATCGGTGACAAATGAGTCACGTTCGCGGTTCGCTCTGACGTTGAAGTCTGAGCAGTGTCTGCGAGGAATCCTACCGTGAACTGGGTCACACTCATGTCGCATCGATGATCGCCGAGGTGGTTGTGACGAAATCGTAGTGTTGCCGTGTATGCGGGTGACCGGCCTGAGCCGCCGGCCGCGGACGCGAAAGGGCCCGACCGATGACAACGTCGGTCGGGCCCTCAGGGCGTTGGTCGAGCTCGGCAGCCTCAGCTGAGCTGATCCTCCATGTCGATCTCCGAGGTGTCCTTGGCCAGCCACAGGGCGATGATCGTAAGGATCGCTGCGGCGATGATGTAGAGGCCGCAGTAGACGATCGACCCTCCTTCGGCCTGCCACAGAGCGACCATGGCGAACGGTGCGGGACCGGCCCCGATGACGCTGGACATGTTGTACGAGATCGCCGATCCGGTGTAGCGGACGTTGGCGGGGAAGAGCTCCGGCAGGTACGCGGCCATCGGGCCGAAGGTCAGGCCCATGAGGATGAAGCCGACGATGAGGCCGATGATGACTCCCGGGGTGCCGGCATTGAACAGGGCATTGACGACGAGCCCGTAGGCGGCGATGAGCACGGTCACACCGAGCAGCATCTTCCGCCGACCCAGCTTCTCGGCCAATGGTCCGGAGACGACGGTGAAGATTCCGAAGAAGACGACTCCGATAATGAGATATGTGAGGAACTCGTTCTTCGTGTACCCCAGCCCCGCGACGAAGCCTGCGGGATCGAAGGAATTCCCTGCCGCCTCGGCGAGGGACTGCGCCTGTTCCGGGGTGGCCGGCGAGGTGCCGTAGGTGAGGGTGAACGCGGTCATGAAGTAGAAGATCACGTAGGTCGCGAGCATGATGAACGTGCCGAGGATGAGCGGCTTCCAGCTCGTGGCGAAGACCCGTCCGAGTGGGGCCTTCGAGATCTGCTGCTTCTGAGCGACGAGCTGGAACGCCGGGGTCTCCATGAGCGACATGCGCACGTAGAGGCCGACGGCCACGAGCAGTGCCGAGAGCAGGAACGGGATGCGCCAGCCCCAGGCGAGGAACGCCTCGGGGGAGGTCCAGGTGCCGAGGGCGACGAAGAGCAGGTTCGCGATGATGAAGCCGACGGGTGCGCCGAGCTGTGGGAAAGTGCCCCAGACGGCGCGTTTGCCCTTCGGGGCATTCTCGGTGGCCAGCAGGGCCGCGCCCGACCATTCGCCGCCGAGGCCGACGCCCTGGCAGAAGCGCAGGAGGACGAGGAACAGCGGGGCGAGGACGACCCAGCCCGGGGTGCTGGCGGTCGGCAGCAGGCCGATGAGGAAGGTGCCGATGCCCATGATGAGCAGGGAGGCGATGAGCGTCTTCTTCCGGCCGATGCGGTCACCGAAGTGGCCGAAGATGATCGAGCCGAGGGGGCGGGCGACGAAGGCGACGCCGAAGATCGCGAACGAGCTCAGCAGCTGAGTCGTCGATGTCTGGTTGGGGAAGAAGAGGGCCGGGAAGACCAGCGAGGAGGCCGTGGCGTAGGCGTAGAAATCGAAGAATTCGATCGTGGTGCCGACCATCGAGGCGGTCAGGACCTTGCCGCGGGTATTGTTCTTCCGAGTCGCCGCGATCGCGTCGTCGACTCCGGGTGCTGAGGAGGGATTCTCCGGCTGTGTTTCGGTGGACATGGTCGTGGTGCTCCGCTGTTTCGTGAGTGCAGGCACGGGCGGGTGGTCCGTGCCAATGGAAAAGGCCGTCGGCGCTGTGTCAGGCACAGCGTCGACGGCGACGAATAGACACTACGCCCGTCTCACAAAACGCGATTTCCGAGTCTCACTAATTGGGATTACTAGGTGGTCGAAGTGTTCTGGACGACTCAGACCGGCGGTCAGTCCGCGGTCGAGACCTGCGTGATCGTCACTTTCTCCTTGGGCGCTCCATCGCCGGCGCCGGAGTCCGTGCCCTTGGCCGCGATGTCGGCGACGGTCTTCGTGCTCTTCTCGTCCAGCTGTCCGAACACCGTGTAGTCGGGCGGCAGCGAGCTGTCATCGTAGACGACGAAGAACTGGGAGCCGTTCGTATCGGGACCAGAGTTCGCCATGGCCAGAGTCCCTGCCGGGTAGGTCTCGGAACCATCGAGCTCATCTGGGAACGAGTATCCGGGACCGCCCGAGCCGGTACCCGTGGGGTCACCGCACTGGAGGACGAAGATGCCTTCGGTGGTCAGTCGGTGGCAGTCGGTGTCGTCGAAGTACTTCTGCGCGGCCAGCGACAGGAAGCTGTTGACTGTGCACGGTGTGCGGTCGGCATCGAGAGTCACTGCGAGGTCCCCGGCGCTCGTCGCCACGGTTGCGTCGACGCTGCCTTTTGCCTGCGGCTTCTCTTCAGGAGCGTCGACTTCCTTCGCGCCGGACTGCGAGTCAGCAGGGTAGGAGCAGGTTCCCGCAGCGGCCGAGGAGTCCGAGCTCCCGGAGGACTCGCCGGAGTCCCCTTCGGAATCAGACGATCCGCATCCGCTCAGCAGCAGAAGGGCGAGGACGGCGAAAGCAGCGAGGGTCAGCAGAAGGGCCGACTTCGGGCGACGGGTCAGGGCAAGAGAGCGACTGGGCGCGGGGTGATCCATGCGTTCATCGTATCGGCACTTTCACCGAGAAACGGGCTGAGCGTCGAGACACGGGCGTGCACACGCGTTTCTCGACACGCAGCCCGTTTCTCGGTGCGGCCCGGGACTCAGGTCTCGACGGAGGTGCGGGTGCTCGGGTCGGGGGAGCCGCCTCGGCGCAGGAAGATCGCGATGGAGATGACAACCAGCCCGGACAGGCACAGGCCCACGCCCACCCAAGCCGGTGCACGATAGCCGAGGCCGGCGGTGATGACGATTCCGCCGAGCCACGCGCCGAGGGCATTGGCGAGGTTGAAGGCGGCGTGGTTCATGGCCGCGGACAGGCTCGGGGCGTCATGGGATTCGCGGAACAGGCGCATCTGCAGGGCCGTGGTGATCATGGACCCGGAGATGCCGATGAGGAAGAGGGCGATGATCGCAATGGCGGCTATATGGGTGAAGGCGCCGAAGGCGGCGAGCACGAGAGCCGAGAGGATCATGCCGCCGGTGGCCGAGCGCTCGATGGACTTGTCGACCAGAGGGCCCGCGATCAGCGAACCTGCGGTCATGCCCAGGCCGTAGACGGCGAGCACCCAGGGGATCGCGACGCCGGGGACGCCGGCGACGTCGGTCATGGTCGGGGTGATGTACGTGTAGACGGCGAACATGCCGCCGAAGCCGACGGAGCCTGCGACGAGGGTGAGGATGATCTGGACGCGGCCGAGCGCCTTGATCTCGCCTCGGGCCGAGGGAACCTCGCCGGCTCCGACACTGACGCGCGGCACGGCGATGACGACCATGATGACGGTGACCACTCCCAGGCCGGCGACGAGGGCGTAGGCGCTGCGCCAGCCGAACATATTGCCGAGTGCCGCGGCGAAGGGAACGCCGAAGATGTTCGCGATCGTCAGGCCGAGCATCACCCGTGACATGGCTCGGCCGCGGCGGTTGGCCGGGACGAGGGAGGCGGCGACGACGGCTCCGATGCCCAGATAAGCTCCGTGCGGCAGGCCGGAGACGAAGCGTGCGATGTTGAACAGCCCGGCCGTCGGCGCGAGCATCGAGGCGAGGTTGCCCAGAGCGAAGAGCCCCATCAGGCACAGGAGCAGCAGCTTGCGATCCATGTGTGCTGCGATGGTGGTGATCAGCGGCGCGCCGACGACGACGCCGATGGCGTAGAACGACACCGCATGCCCGGCCTGGGGGACTGTGATGCCCAGCTCCTCGGCGATCATCGGCAGCAGGCCCATGGTCGCGAATTCGGTCACCCCGATGGCGAAGGCGCCGATCGCCAGGGCGAAGACAGCGAACTTGTAGACTCCGTGGGAGACCGGGGCATCACTCATGGGGCTCCTTCAGGGCAGGCGAGATCGGGGAGGCAACCGCACCAGCCTATTGTCGATCGGCGCTGCCCGGTAGTCCTGTGGACGCATTGTGACGATTCGAACAGCCTCAGTCGGCTCCGCCGCGGGTCCCTGTGGTCGGGGAACCCTCGCTTGCTCAGTTGAGTGTGGCCAGATTGCCAGAATCTCGTGAAAAATGTGCACTCTGAGCCCACTTAACCGCCCGGGCCCTCGCCGAGGCGGCCGATCGATAGGCCAGGGCGCTCAGTCCGCGTTCTCCTCGGCTTCGGCCAGGGCTCGAGAGGCGACGGAGAAGGCGGTGTTCGCGCTCGGCACGGAGCAGTAGATCGCCGACTGGAGGAGGACCTCCTTGATCTCGTCGCGGGTGAGCCCGTTGCGCAGCGCGGCCTTAACGTGCATCGCCAATTCGGCTTCGTGGCCTCCGGCGATCATCGCCGTGAGCGTGATCGCCGAGCGCATGCGACGTTCGAGCCCGGGCCGGGTCCAGATCTCTCCCCACGCGTAGCGGGTGATGAGGTCCTGGAAGTCGCTCGTGAAGTCGTCGACCTTCGCGTTCGCGCGGTCGACATGGGCATCGGAGAGCACTTGCCGCCGCACAGTCATTCCGGCTTCACGGACCTCGTCGCGGCTGGCCTCTCGCGGACCGGAGGCGGTGGGCAGGTCGGCCGGCGAATCGCTCGCGGCAGTTGCGCCCGCACCGCCGGTGCCGCCGGCCCCTGCACCGAGGCCCTTGCCTTGCAGGAAGTCGGCGAGCAGGCCCGCGGTCACGACCGGAGCCTCGGCCGGGACGAGATGGGCGGCACCGTCGATGACCTCGAGCAGCGCCCCGGGAACATCACCTGCGATCTCGGCGAGTTTCGTCGCCGGAGTCGGCTGGTCCTGAGAGCCCGCGACGGCCAGCAGGGGACGCGTGATCTCGGGCAGTCGTGCGCGGACATCGAAGTCGGCCAGCGCGTAGCAGAGAGCAGCATAGGAGAAGCGGTCGGCGTCTTGCAGCGAGTGGAGGAGCGCGGCCGAGGCATCCGGTTCCCGGTCCATGAACCCTTCACCGAACCAGCGCTGTGCCGAACCGATGACCTGCGTCGGGGTGCCCGAGGTCGCCACCGTCTGGGCGCGTTCCTCCCACGCCGTCGCCTCACCGATCTTCGCGCCCGTGCAGAACACCGCGATGCGACCGAAGCGGTCGCCGTGGTCGAGTGCCAGCTGCAGGGCGGTGGCGCCGCCGATCGAATCACCGGCGAGGTCGACGGGAGCGCCGGGCGCGGCCACATCGGGAAGGACCCGGTCCAGGGTGGCAAGGACCGCCTCGGCGAGGTCGGACATCGTCATCCGTGGAGCCACCGACGTCCCCGCGGGGACGTCGATCGGAGCCGAGCGACCGTGACCGGGCAGGTCGATGCCGATGACCGTCGTCTCCGGGCTGAGCGCGTTCAGCTCGGTGGCGGCCTGCTGCCACAGGGCGGCCGCGGAGGTGCCCAGCGAGGGCAGGACGACGAGCACCCGGGCGTCGTCGGCGGGGGCGGCGGGGGCGGCAAGTACGGATGCGGTGAGGTCCATGGGTGTCACTTTCTTCGGTCGGTTCTCAAGTCGAAATGCGGGGCTCAGTCGAAGGGCGGCAGGTCGATCTCCTGCGGTCCGGAGCTGTTGATGGTCGCCAGGATGGTGCGGCGGATGTCCTCGGCCTCGCCGAGGTAGGACTCGGGGGTGAAGAATTCCTCGATTCCGTCGTCGTCGCCGATCTCTGCTCGGAGTGCGGCGACGGGGTCGGATCCGGGGGCGATGATGGCTGCGCGGGTGTCTTTGTCGATCCGGTCGCCGAAGACGATGCCGAGCTTCTCCCCGTAGATCCCGGGCGAGGCGGCATCGAGGTTCGCGCGCATGGCCTCAGCATTGACGCGCAGGCCCGCGATCATCTCGTCGAGCATGATGAGCGAGGAGATCGCCAGGGTCATGAGCTCGGACAGAGCCGGCCATTCGGCATGCCAAGCGCCGTCGGAGCGTTCTTCGATGGCTTCGGCGGCGGCCGTGGTCAGTGTGGACAGCGCTCCGGGGACGCGCATCCCGTTGCGGTGGAGCAGCACCGCCGAGGTGGGGTTCGACTTGTGCGGCATCGTCGAGGATCCGCCGGTCGACGTCAGGGACAGCTCACCGATCTCGGGGCGCACGCCGATGAGGACGTCGCGGGCGATGGAGGCCCCGACTGTGACGCATTGGGCGAGGTGGGAGCCCCAAGACAGGATGCGAACGCGATCGGTGTGCCAGGGGACGGGGACCTGTGTGAGCGCCGCATCGGGACCGACCATCTGCACGTGGAATTCGCGCAGCAGGGAGTCGGTGGAGTCGCCGGCGAACCAGCGGATCGCGGCACGGGTGCCAGCTGCCCCGCCGACCTGCACATAGTCGACGTAGGGTGCCTGGCCTTGGACTTCGTTGACTTCGGCGGCCCAGGCTGCGGCCTTGAGGCCGAAAGTCGTCGGCAGGGCCGGTTGGGTGAGGGTGCGGGCCAGGCACAGGGTCGTCGCGTGAGCGTCGGAGAGTTCGACGAGGGAGGTGCCGATGACTTCGAGCCTGGCCTGCATCTGCCGCACGACGCGGGAGACGAGCAGGCCGATGGCCGTATCGATGACGTCTTGGCTGGTCAGCCCCCGGTGCAGGCAGCGCGAGGCTTCGGGGGAGAGTCGGGAGCGGACGCGGGCGAGAAACGGGATGAGCGGGTTGCCGCCGGATTCGGCGGCCTCACCCAAGGACTCGAGTTCGGTGTGATCGTCCGTGAGCGTACGGATCGTGGCATCGATGGCGGCGGCCACCTCGGCGCGGATCTCCGACGACACCAGCCCCACCCGTCCCTGTGCGACGATCCATGCGGTCTCGACTTGGCCGATCGCGGTGATGAACGCGGCGTCGTCGATGGCTTCGGAACCGCGCAGATCGCCGGGGGCGAAGAGGAACCGGGTGTGGGCGGTGTCGGTCATGTCGCGTCAGTCCTCATGGCTGGGAAAACGGAGGAAGGGGGTTTCCTCCTCACCCTGCAACCGTATGTCGAAGTGCAGCGATCCGTCAGCCCCTCGAGTGGCGATGAGGCGGGCGCGCTCGTCCTCGTCGAGCGAGGACAGGAGCGGGTCGGCGGTCAGGGCCGCGGTGTCCTCGGGCAGATAGATGCGGGTGAACAGTCGGTTGAGCAGACCCCGAGCGAAGATGACGACGCTGATGAAGGGTGCCTTGCCCGCCTCGGTGGGGCCGGGGTTGACCGTGGAGAAGCTGAACTCGCCTTCCGGGTCGACGGCGGCGCGGCCGAAGCCGGTGAAGGTGAAGCCGTTGCGGCGAAGCGAGCCTGTCTCTCGGGGGACGACGCCGTGCTCATCGGGCTGCCAGATCTCGAGAATGGCATCGGGGACCGGGTCGCCTGCCCCGTCGAAGACGGTTCCCGTCAGCTGCACGGCGCGAGCCGAGCCTGGCGGGACGAGCTCATTGTCGTGAGCGAACGGCAGCGCATAGCCGTAGAACGGGCCGACGGTCTGGCCCGGGGTCGGAGTGAGATCAGGGGTCGTGGGAGTGTCAGTCATCGTCCTCTTCTTCCATCCAGGTCCGGTTGGCGCCGGTGAGCACGATGTCCCAGTTGTATCCCATGAGGAATTCGTGCTCGGTGATGTTGTGGTCATAGGTCGCCACGAGGCGGTCGCGCGCCTTTTGGTCGGTGATCGACTGGTAGATCGGGTCGAGCGCGAAGAGCGGGTCCCCGGGGAAGTACATCTGGGTGATCATCCGCTGCGTGAACTCGGATCCGAAGAGCGAGAAGTGGATGTGGGCCGGTCGCCAGGCGTTGTGGTGGTTCTTCCACGGGTAGGGGCCCGGTTTGATCGTCGTGAACGAATAGGAGCCGTCGTCGCCGGTCAGGGTGCGGCCGACGCCGGTGAAGTTCGGGTCGATCGGGGCCGGGTGCTGGTCGCGTTTGTGGATATAGCGTCCGGCCGAGTTCGCCTGCCAGATCTCGACGAGCTGACCCCGCACGGGGCGTCCTTCGCCGTCGAGGACCCGGCCGGTGACGCGGATGCGCTCGCCGATGGGTTCGCCGTCGGCCTGGATCGTCAGGTCGGATTCGAGGGTGCCGATGTCCCGGTGCCCGAAGGCGGGGGAGAAGAGCTCGATCGTCTCGGGGTCGGTGTGGCGGGGATCTTTCGTCGGGTGGCGCAGGATCGATGACCGGTAGGGCCGGTAGTCCAGGCGCGGCTGGGTCTCGGGCTTCTTGCCGCCGGCGACGTCCTGCTTGTACTGCGCTTCGATACCGTCGATCTCGGCGGACAGTGTCGCCTGGGATTCGGCGGCGTCGTCGGGGCCTTTCACGGTCTGATCGTCGGTGTCCGAGGACTGGTGCTGACTCATCGTCGAACCTTTCTTCGTCTCTTCGTCGGTTGACATCGTGGTGGGGTCGGTGGGGTTACGGCTCAGCCGTGGGGCCAGCCGGTGTAGCACTCGGCGAGGTAGCGGCGACCGTGGTCGGATTCGAGGATGGATCTCAGCTCGCCGAGGCTGCGCTTCGTTTCGAAGGCATCCTGAGTCGGGTCGGTGTGGAGCATCCGTGTCATCTGGTACGAGAAGTTCTGAGCCTTCCACACGCGTTTGGTCGCGGTCTGCGAATAGCCGGCCAGCGCCTCGGCGTCGGAGTCCTTGAGCGCCGAGATGAGGGCCGGGGCGAGCACGGCGACATCGGCGAAGGCGAGGTTGAGGCCCTTCGCTCCGGTCGGTGGGACGGTGTGGGCGCTGTCGCCGGCGAGGAACATCGAACCGTGCTGCATCGGCTCGGTCACGGCCGAGCGGAAGGGCAGCACGGTCTTGTCGAAGATCGGTCCGGTCTTGAGCTCGAAGCCGTCGGGGCCGTCGACGCGGGCCTGGAGTTCGGTCCAGATGCGGTCATCGGACCAGTCGGTGACGTCGGTGTCGGGGGAGGCCTGGAAGTACATGCGCTGGACGTCATCGGAGCGCTGGGAGATGAGTGCGAAGCCGCGTTCGGAGCGGGAGTATATGAGGACTTCGTGGCTGGGCGGGGCTTCGCAGAGGATGCCGAACCAGGCGAACGGGTACTCGTGGAAGAAGCGCTGCCGGGTGCCGTCGGGGATCATCGAGCGGCACGGTCCGCGGGAGCCGTCAGCGCCGACGACGTAGCGGGCGTCGATGCGCAGCTCGTCGCCGTCTGAGGTGGTCGCGGTGACCCACGGGCGGTCGGTTTCGATATCGCCGAGGCGGGTGTCCGTGACCGAATAATAGGTGGGGCGACCGGTCCGTTCGCGGGCGGCGGAGAGGTCGACGAAGATCTCGTTCTGCGGATAGAGCCAGACGGATTCGCCGACGAGTTCGGGGAAGTCGAAGTGGTTCGAGGAGCCGTTGACTCGGATGTCGATGCCGTCGTGGCGGTGCCCGTCCGAGTGGACGCGGGATTCGACGCCTGCAGCCTCGAGCATGCGCACCGATCCTGCTTCGAGGATGCCGGCGCGGTGGGTGTGGGCGATGTCGTCGCGGCTGCGGTTGTCGATGACGACGGATTCGATGCCTGCATTGTGCAGCAGGTGCGCGAGCATGAGTCCCGCGGGTCCGGCTCCGACGATCGCAACGTCTGTCTGAAGTTGTGCCACCTTGGCCTCCTTGCCTTCTGTCTTCTCAACAGTGTGCGCCGAGTCACGGACACGAAGCGATGGCGTTCTCAATGAATGGGAGTCAGGCGCTTCTGGAGGCGCGATAGCGCGGGCCGGTCTGAGAGCGCTGAGGTGGCCGCTTGGTAACCATTCAATAACAGATAATAGAAGTGGTGTCTAAAAGTATCTGTAAAGTAATTCAGCAGTCACAATGAAGTCATTACCCGCTTCATTTCTTTGTGACCTTGGCGCTGGTGCGCCGCAGAACAGAGGCGCTGATGCGCCGCAGATGAGGAGTCATTGTGACGACAACCAAGACGCGTTCGCGCAAATTCAAAGCCATCCTCGCCGGTGGCATCGTCCTCGGCGTCGGCGCTGCCGTGACGCTGGCGGCCTGGACCGACAATGAGTGGGCTGAAGGCACCTTCGGTGCCGGCTCGTTCAACGTTCAGGGCAGCACCAATGGAACCGACTTCGCCGATCATGAGAGCAGTGACGGTGCCGCGGCCTTGACCTTCGACCTCGACGGCGGGAACAACATGTCGCCCGGCGATACCGTGGCGGCACCTTTCGTGCTGCGCCTCGACGGACCGACGAGCTATGACTCGACCGTCGCTCTCACCTCGGCAGCAGGTGGCGGGGACAACGCTGCGGCGCTGACCTACGCGATCGTTCAGGTCGCCTCGGTAGGGGACTGCTCGGCCACCGCAGAGGGCACGTCGATTGTGCCCGAGGGAACGGCGCTGGACTCGACCGCGGGAGCTGCTGATTTCAACCTCTCCGCGGGCGCAGACACTGCGACCGGCGACCGGGTCACTCTGTGCTTCCAGGTCACCGCCGGCGACTCGCTGGAGCAGGGGCAGAACACCACTGCGCAGTGGGGGTTCACCGCGACCTCGGCTGAATGATCACGCAGACCTGATTCATGCCTTTCCACTTCTCGTCGCTTCGCAGGCTCTTCTCGACCGGGCGGGTGCCTGATGATGCCCGCCCGGTCAGTCGACGGCAGATGCGTCAGCGACGCAGGAATCTTCAGCGGCGGCAGCTGCGAGGCCGCCGCATCAAGGCGATTCTCGCTGGCGGCCTCGTCTTCGGCGTGGGCGCGACGGCCACGGTCGCCGCGTGGACGGACAATGAAACCGCTGACGGGTCGTTCGAGGCCGGGACGTTCAACATCGAGCTGTCGATCGATGACCAGTGGACCAGCACCAATGAGATGACCTTCGATTCCGCACCGATGTTTCCGGGGTCGAAGGTCTACGCCCCCGTGTTTGTGCGAACCAGTCCAGACACGTCCATCGCTGGTGCACTCACAGTCAGGGGCAACGGAATCGACAGCCCGAACGCCATGGCCGGCGCACTGAAGTATCGGGCGGTGACTCAGAACATTTCCGCAGGCGACGTCTCCGGGTTCGCCTGTGGTGCCGGGAACTTCAACGGCTCGGCGACCTATGTGTTCGGCGGGGAGTCGAGCACCGTGGCATTGACGACTGCGAATACCAGCACCAATGAGCCGACTCTCGAGGCTGCCAGTGCCTCGATCCAGGCCTATTGCTTCGAAGTGAGCCTGCCGAGTGATGCCTCGACCAACGCGCAGGGACAGTCGGCAACTCACACCTGGACGTTCGACGCCGAGTCCGTCGCGCCGGAGAACTGACCATGGCGGCGAAGGACAGCGTGGGTTCATGGCTGGGCGGGGCCGTGCTCAACATCCTCGCTGTTCTCGGCGTGGTCTGCATCGTGCTCGTCATCCTCAGCTTCGTGTTCAACGTGTCGATCATCATGTTCAAGACCGGGTCGATGAGTCCGACGATCCCGGCCGGATCGGCCTCTCTCGTTCGTGAGATCCCCGCAAAGGACATGAAGGTCGGCGACATCGTCACCGTCGATCGCGGTGAGAAGGTCCTGCCGGTGACCCACCGCGTCACCGAGATCCAGAGCATTGACGACTCCACCGGTGCCGTGTCCTTTGAGATGAAGGGCGACGCGAACTCCGAGAAAGACCCTGACCCCTACACCGCCGAGACTGTCCGGACGGTGATGTTCTCCGTCCCCGGGGTCGCTCCTATCCTTCAGCAGTGGCGCAATCCGCTCCTGCTCGGCGGCATCACGGTCGCGGCGAGCCTCCTCGTCGTGTGGGCCTTCTGGCCACGCCGAGAAGAGGAAGACGACGACGCCCTCGCCGAGGCAACCCGCCCCCGTGCGCGGTCACCGCGGCATGCCATCGCGCTGCCGGTGGTGGTGGCCGTGGCCGTCGGAGGGCACGCAGTGCCGGAGGCATCGTTCGCCGAGGATGTCCTCGGCGCAGGTGCGGACCACGACGTGTCCGCGTCGGCAGAAACGACGGATGACATCCTGCGTATGCGTGATTTCGGCGATGTCGAGAAGATGCGCAATCTCGGGCCAGGGGCATCGGCGAAATGGACGGTCGATATCTGGGCTGATGCTCCCGAAGCCGGGAATATAACGGTCTCGATCGGGTCTGGAGTGTCGACTGAGGCTTTGGCCGATTCGCTGTTCATCGACGTGCGGTCATGCAAGATGACCGAAGCGGAAGCCCCGTGTCCGACCGGCTCGGAACTGCTGGCCAGCGGGATGTTGCTCAGCGAATTGGAGTCCGCAGCCGACGGAGGGCGCAAGCTGTTGGACATGGACAGCGAGGACTCTCGCCGAGTCGAAGTGACCGCTGCTCTCGACGCCGGGGCCGATGCTCAGGCGGTTGCTGGTTCCACGGCGGGGGTGCGTGTGCTCGCTGAAGGCCTTGGCGACGAGGTCTCGACGGGGCCCGGAGATCCGGGTGACCCCAGTGATCCTTCTGCGCCAGGTGATTCTGACTCTGATTCCGATGGTGACAAATCTGGTGATCTCCCGCGGACCGGAATCGACGGTTGGCAGTGGATTCTGCTCGCTGCGTTACTGCTCGTGGTCACTGGTTCGGCAATCGTCTCGAGAACGCGGAAAGCGAGGGTGTCATGACAGGCAGAACTTCGCCGCGGCCATCATGGAAACGGGCCCGTCTGCTGTTGGCGGTCGTCGCCTTGCTCGCCCTCGTCGCGGGTCCGGTCGCGGTCAACGGCACGCTCGCCGGGTGGACTGATTCGAAGACGAGCCAGGGGGAACTCAACGCTGGTTCGCTAGACATTTCAGATTTGAGGTGCACTGATAACTCGGTACTCCTCACGCTGCTGGGGAGCGAGCTCAGGCTCGACTGGTCACCACCAGCTCAGGTCGGTGAGGTGCAGATCGTCTACAAGGTCACAGTTGTGAAGAGAAGGTTGCTGACGAGCACGACCTACGAATACACGACGACCGATACCACCATCACGTTCAAAGATCCGTCACTGCTGAACATCTCCACCTATGAGATGACCGTGCAAGCGATGCCCGTGGGCAATTGGGCCGGCAATTCGATGACAGTCAACGGACATGGGGTGACTCTCGTTGTGGGGTTGGCGCTTCGGTGCAACTAAGGCGCGGGCGCTAACCTGACCCCCGGTTGACTCGCCCCGGATTGTTGAGCAAAATGGGCAACTGTTGTGTTCGTCCGCGAACCTGCCGTGAACAGAAAGCAGCTCAATGATCATCACCGGACTCATCGTCGGCCTCGTCCTCGGATTCGTCCTCCAGCGTGGGCGCTTCTGCGTGACCGGAGCTTTCCGCGACCTCTCCCTGACGGGGAACACGCGCTGGTTCTCAGCCCTCATCGTCCTCATCGCCGTCCACTCCATCGGCTTGTTCCTGCTCAACAGCTTCGGGGTCATCAGTCTTGAGGCCACACCGTTCCCGTGGTTGGCCTCGATCGTCGGCGGACTGATCTTCGGCTTCTCCATCGTCTTCGCCGGAGGCTGTGCGACGGGCACCTATTACCGAGCGGGTGAAGGACTCGTCGGCAGCTGGTTCGCCCTCATCTTCTACGCGCTGTTCTCCGCTGTCATGAAGCTCGGCCCTCTCGCCGGCTTCACCGACGAAATCCGCTCGATCACCCTGGACAACGGCACCCTGCAGGCGAGCACCGGGCTGAGCCCCTGGGTCTTCGTCGCCGTCATCTCAGCGATCGCCATCTGGCTGGCCGTCCATCACAATCGCAAACTCAAGGCCCCGATGGCAGCCCTGCCGCCGCGCAAGACCGGTCTGGCGCACCTGCTCACCGAGAAGCGCTGGAACCCCTTCGCCACCGCCGTGGTCATCGGCATCATCGCCACGATCGCCTGGCCGCTCTCTGCCGCCACGGGCCGCAACTCCGGTCTGGGCATCACCACCCCCTCGGCGAACCTCACCGGGTTCCTCACCACCGGTGACACACAGCTCATCGACTGGGGTGTCATGCTCGTCATCGGCATCCTCGTCGGCTCCTTCATCGCCGCCAAGGCCTCCGGCGAGTTCCGGGTCCGCGTGCCGGACAAGGGCACGATCATCAAGTCGATCATCGGCGGAATCGGTATGGGCGTCGGCGCGGCCATCGCCGGCGGCTGCACCGTCGGCAACGCCATGGTCTCGACCGCCCAATTCGAATACCAGGGCTGGGTGTCCATGGTCTTCATGATCGCCGGCGCCGGAATCGCGGCGAAGGCCACAATCAAACCGAAGCAGTCGCAGGTCGCAGCGCCCGCGGCAGAAAGCAGGACAGTATGAAGCAAGTACTCGAAACCGACGGCCAGGTCTGCCCCTTCCCACTCGTCGAAGCCAAAGAAGCGATGAACGGTCTCACCGCCGGTGACGAACTCGTCATCAACTTCGACTGCACCCAGGCCACCGAGGCGATCCCGCAGTGGGCCGCCGAGAACGGCTACCCCGTCACCCACTTCGACCGGGTCACCGACGCCAGCTGGACCATCACCGTCCAGAAAGCCTGACCGGCCTGACGGCCCCACCCCGGCCGAACGCCTACAGTCTGACGATCGTCTCCGCCCCATCGGCGACGGTCAGCCGCATGATCGTGTTCTGCTCGATGAGGCTCCACCCCTTGTGGTCGAGCCCCGAGGAGGACACGATCATTGCGTTGTCGGGAAAACGCCGCCAGCTCATCCGGTAGTAGTGATCGTGATGATCCGGCGGCAGTGGGCCCTGCAGATACGGCACCTGCGTGCCCGCGGTGGCGTGGACGACGATCATCTCTGTGAGAGTGAGGAAAAGCAGATTCATGCCCGGGTGGTCGAAGCCGGCCCGCAGCATCCGCACTGTCCCGACCACGGATCCGAGCAGCGACTCACCCTGCCGCAGCCGCCGCAGAACAAGGGCGAAGATGATCGCCGAATCCGTCGTTCCGCCCACCTCGTCCGCCTCGGCGACGCTGACGAATTCGCGCAGTCGTTCGATCGGGTGCACAGAACCGTTGTGCGCCATCGCCACACCGTCGGCGAGGAACGGGTGCGTGTTCTCCTCGAGGTCGGCCAGCCCCGTCGTCGCCATCCGCAGGTGGCAGATCCGACCTTCACTGACATCCGTGTCCAATGCCCGGGCCAACCGGGGATCATCCGCCCCTTCCGTGGGCGTGCGGAACCGTGCGACCGCCTCGGCGCGGGTGTCGATCCATGCCGTGCCCCATCCGTCATCGTGGACGGTCCCCATCGATTGCCATTGCCTGCACTCATCGGTCCCGATGAGATCCCCGGCCGTAGTCGGGGTGGGGGAGATGAACCCGAGCAGTCTGCACATGAGCCCTCCTTCGCGCTGACCTCAGGTTACGCCCGAAACGGTGGGCAATGTCAGTGCCGATGTCTAGACTCAAGACATGAAGATCACGGTTCTCGAAGGCGATATCACCGAGGTGGCCGTCGACGCGATCGTCAACGCCGCGAATTCGTCCCTGCTCGGTGGCGGCGGGGTCGACGGAGCCATCCACCGCGCGGCCGGTCCCGCGCTCCTCGAAGCCTGCCGCGAGGTCAGACAGACGACCCATGTGCGCGGTCTGCCGCCGGGCCAGGCCGTGGCCACCTCGGCGGGAGATCTGCCCGCCCGCTGGGTCATCCACACTGTCGGACCGAACCGGAACGCGGGCGAGGCGGACCCGGAGATCCTCGAGTCTTGTTTCGAATCGAGCCTCAACCTCGCCGAGGAGCTCGGTGCGACCTCGATAGCCTTCCCCGCCATCGGCGGCGGAGTCTACGGTTGGTCGCCCAGAGACGTCGCCGAGGCGGCTCACAGTGTCATCGTCGACGGCCGGTCCCGCGGGCGCTGGGAATCGATCGATGAGGTCCAGTTCGTCCTCTTCAGCGATCAGATGACGAGCGTGTTCTGCCAGATCTTCGACCACGATCAGTGGTGATGCCATGAAGGTCAACAGGATCATCCCGGACATCGCTGTCGACAACATCGACGCCGCGCGGGAGTTCTATTCGGGCTTCCTCGGGCTGAGCAGTGAGGAATTCAACCTCGGCTGGGTCGCACGCTTCACCTCCCCGGAAACCGGCGCCAGCGTGCAGGTGCTCACCGAGGATGAGACGGGGCAGACGAATCCCGTGGCCTCGGTGCTCGTCGAGGACGTCGACGTTGCCTTCGCCGAAGCCCAGGAGCAGGGCATCGAGATCGTCCACCCGCTCACCCACGAAGAATGGGGAGTGCGACGGTTCTTCGTCCGCGCACCCGACGGCAACGTGTTCAATATCGTCGCGCACCCGGAGTGAACCCATGTGGGGCAGTATTCACGCAGCCTTGTGACGCACTCTGTGCACGATCGCCAAAGTCAGCGCGGCGATAGCGCTGCCGGCGGCGATGAGCAGCGGAATCCCGGAGACGACGGCCTCGACGACATACTCGGGGCCGGACTGCAGGATCGGGCCGACGATCTTGACGAGGAGGAACCCGAGGACGCCGATGAAGAGGAACAGTGCCGCCCTCTTGCCGAGGACCACCGCCAGGGTCTTCGGATATTGATAGGTCTGTGTCGTGCTCATGGTCGATCACCTTGTGTTGTCGTCCACGGTCCAAACCTTTTGGGCTGTGCCTGCCACGCTACGCCTGCAAACAGAGTGTGCACTGGGTGCTCTGAGGACGTTCGATGGGAGCAGTCGTCGATCAGCGAGGGGTGGCATCGCCGGGCCGGACCAACCCCGTCTCATAGGCGAGCACGATGAGCGCGGCACGGTCCCGGGCATCGAGGCGAGTGAGCAGCCGGCTGACGTAAGTGCGAGCCGTGGCGGGGCTGAGGAAGAGTTCGGCGGCGATCTCGTCATTGGTCAGCCCACGCCCGATTCCGCTGAGGACCTCGACCTCCCGCTCCGTCAGCTCATCGAGTCCATGGCCGATCGGATCGGGGGAATGTCCCTCGGCGACGGCCCGCATGACCCCGGCGGTGACCGATGGTGACAGCAGGGCATCACCGGCGGCGACAGCGCGGATCGCGGCGCGCAGATCGCTGGGAGAGACATCCTTGAGCAAGTACCCGGCGGCTCCCGCCCGAATGGCGGCGAAGACGTTCTCGTCCTCGTCGAAGGTGGTGAGCATGAGCACCCTGACCCCGTTCAACGCAGCGTCGTCAACGATGGCCCGCGTCGCTTCAATCCCGTCCATGACGGGCATGCGGATATCCATGAGCACGACGTCGGGGCGCAGCTCCCGCACATGCGACAGGCCTGACCTTCCGTTCGCCGCCTCGGCGACGACCGTGATGTCACCGTCGCGTTCGGCCAGGGGCCGCAGACCGGCCCGAACGAGTTCCTGATCGTCGACGATGACGACGCGGATCACCTCGGTCATGGTTCCTCCTCGACATCGATCGGCAGGTGCGCGGTCACAGTGAACCCTTCGTCGTTCGGCCCGACACCGAGGCGACCACCGAGCAGTCCCGCCCGTTCCCTCATCCCGCGGATGCCGGCACCGGGCTCCGGATCGACGGTTCCGCCGTAACCGTTGTCGACGATGCGCACGATGAGCTCGTCGGCACGTACATGCGCGGAGACACGGGCCACGTCCGCCCCGGAATGGCGGAGCACGTTCGTCACCGATTCCTGAACGATCCGAAATGCCGCGGCGTCGACGGCCCGCGGCAGCTGTCCGGGGTCGACGTCGAGGTCGACCGTGACGTCGAGGCCGGCGGCGCGGGCCGCCTCGATGACGGAGGAGATCGAAGCCAACCCCAACGCCGAGGCGGGACCCGGGTCGGTCTCGCCCGCGGACTCCTCGCGGAGGACTCTGACTGTGCGACGCAGTTCCCTCAGTGCCTCCGAGGTGGCACCGCGCACCCGTTCGAGTGCGGCCGCACGGTCGTCCGGGTCCACGGCCTCGCCCGCCACGGAGGTGTGCAGCGAAGCCACGGACAGGGTGTGGCCGATCGTGTCGTGGAGGTCGCGGGCGATGCGCACCCGTTCGGCGTGCATCCGCGCCTCGGCGGCTCGGGATTCCTCGGCGGAGGTGAGGGCGGCGATGCGCGCCGACTGCGTTCGGGTCTCGCGGACCAAGCGGACCACGGAGCCGAGGGCGATTGCGGCGGCGGCCAACGCCAGTTCGGTGACGAAGCCGTACCCGGTCAGGTGGGCACGCGGGTCGAGGTCATCGAACCTGTAGAACGTCGACACCGCGATAAGGACGGCGGCGCCGAGCACGGACCACGAGGTGCGCCGCACCTCGGCAGTGGAGTAGAGAGCGCCGACAGCGGGCAGGACCATGCCGATCGGCGGCAGATCCAGAGCGTAGTAGGCGAAGATCCCGAACACGGTCACGGCCAGTACGGCCAGCGGCAGTCGGCGACGCAGGAGCAGCAGAGCGCCGAAGCCGATGGCCCAGGCGACGCCGGGCAGCGGGGACGACTCGGAATCGGCGGCGATGACCAGCGAGATCACCAGGGTCACCGCAACCGCCAGAGAAGCATCGGTCAGCCACGGCTCGAGGCGCTCGCGCTCCTCACCCGTCTCACCAGCATCTGCCGAACCCATAGTCCAAGACTACGGAGCAAACGCGTTCGCCGCAGTCGTCCGGCGTCGATCCGGCGATCGCCTGCAGGCGACGCGGGTCTCGCCTTCGGGCGGGCGGAACTGACGCCTCAGCGCCGATGTGGCAGATCTGGCCGGTCGGAAGAGTGGAGGACATGAATACGACAACACATTCGAAACGCCCTCTGTCCTGGCCGCTCATCGTCGGTCTGTCCTCTCTGGCACTCCTGTGGCCGTTGACCGGACTGTGGCCCATCCTCGGCGACGGTGCCGTCCGCGCGCTGACCCTGCTCGGTCTCACCGGTGCGATCTGGATCGGGACCGTCGGCTTCGCCCGCGTCGCTCGCCCCGTGCTCACCCTGACGATCTGCGGTGGGGCGCACGGCTTCCTCACCCTTGCATTCGGCGGACTGCTCGCCGGGACCGGGCTGATCAGCACCGGGCCGGCGGTGTTCATGGCACTCATCCCGAGCCTCGGAATGGGCGCCGGAATCGGTGCCCTCACCGGACTGGCGGCCTTCGGCATCCAGGCGATGCTCGGGAAGCGGGAGCAGCGATGAAACGGCGCAGGCATGCCTCGGTCGCGGCCGGTGCCGCCGTTGCGGTGGTCGTCGCGGTCGGGTTGGCAGCCTGCGGAGTGTCGACCACCTCGGTGACGCAGGCCGAGTTCGACAACGAACTGGCCATCCCGCCGTTGGCGGAATCGACGGTCGACGACGGTGTGCGCACCTTCGACCTCACCGCTGAGAAAGGGGCGACGGAGTTCCCCGGACAGGACGGGCCGACGGAGACCTGGGGATTCAACGGGTCATTTCTCGGGCCCACCCTGCGGGCCGAGCGCGGGGAGAAGATCGCCGTCGACGTCGCGAACGACCTCGACGAACCGACGAGCGTGCACTGGCACGGGATGCATCTGCCGGCGAAGATGGACGGGGGACCGCACCAGATGATCGACCCTGGTCAGACGTGGAAGCCGTACTGGACGATCGACCAGCCGGCCGCGACCCTGTGGTACCACCCGCATCCGCACGGGAAGACCGAAGACCATGTCTACAAAGGGCTGGCCGGGATGGTCATCCTCGACGACGATGCCAGCACTGAGGCGGATCTGCCGGACGAATACGGAGTCGACGACCTGCCGCTCATCGTTCAGGACAGATCCTTCGAGGACGGTGAGCTCGAGCTTTCGCACGACGGTGCCGAGCCGGGGATGCTCGGCGACACCGTCATGGTCAACGGCACGATCGGCGGAGTGCAGGAAGTGGCGTCGGAGAAGGTGCGGCTGCGCCTGCTCAACGGATCGACGGCGAGAACCTACGCCTTCGAATTCCCCGACCGGACGATGGATCTCATCGCCGGTGACGGCGGACTCCTCGGCGAACCCACCGAGGTCGACCGGCTCCGCCTGGCGCCGGGGGAGCGCGCCGAGGTGGTCGTCGACTTCTCGGCGGGCGAGACGGTGCGGATGCGTTCGGCCGAGGTCGACCTCGGCGGGGTGGCGGTGCCGGCGACGATGGGCGGTCACGATTCCTTCGACGTTCTCGAATTCCGCGCAGCCGAGACCCTGAAACCTGCTCCCGAACCTGCGTGGTCGCCGTCGAAGCACGCCGAGGAGGATGCCCTGGACGGGCCCGAGGCCGCCAGGACCCGCAAGTTCGAACTCGAGGAACGTGAGATCAACGGTGAGCGGATGGACATGAACCGCATCGACGAGGTGGCCTACGTCGGCGACACCGAGGTGTGGGAAGTGCGCAGCAGGCAGCCGATCCCGCACAGTTTCCATGTCCATGATGTGCAGTTCGACGTGCTCTCGGTCGATGGGGAGGCGCCGCCGGTGGAGATGAGCGGAAGGAAGGACACGATCTACCTCGAACCGAATCGCGACTACCGGCTGCTCATGCGATTCGAGGACTTCACCGACCCGACGATGCCGTACATGTATCACTGCCACATGCTGTTGCACGAGGACGAGGGCATGATGGGCCAGTTCGTCGTCATCGAGCGAGGTCAGGAGGCAGAAGTCGGAGTGCCGGCCGGGCACGAGCACTGAGGTGGGCCACAACCATTTTGGCGTGACTATGCAGAAATATACCGAAAAGGTATATTTGTGCATAGTTGAGAGGTGGTCGGAATGACAGATGCGATCGATATCCTCAGGGCGGTCGCTCGTGCGCCGATGAGGACGATGCGCTATCAGGATGCGCGAAGTCTCGGGACGAACTCGTGGAGAGTACTCGATGACCTCGTCGACCAAGGTGCGCTCAAGCGCATCGCGCGGGGGGTGTACACCGCACCTCCGAATGGCCAGGATGCCCGTACATGGTCACCGAGTCTTGAGGCCGCCGCGCTTGCGGTTGCCGCGTCCAGGCACGGAAGTCGACAGGCGATTCTCATGGGGATCGGCGCTGCTCGATTCTGGGGTGCGATCCCTCGTGCCATCGGCAGTACGGTGGTGGCGATCCCTGTCGCCGGGCGCAGGCCTCTTCGGGTCGGAAGCGGAACCGTGTATTTTGCTCATCGCGATCTGGGTGGCATTGACGCTTCAGTGGAGAGGACCGAGCTCGGCTCGGGGCTGATCGCGTCTCGTGAGCAGACACTCTTCGACCTGCTGATGAGGCCGGCACAGGGTGGCAACCCTGAAGCATCGGCAGAGGCGGCCAGGAACCTGCGGCCGCAGATCGACCTCGACGAGTTTGCCGAGGTCGTCGGCGGATCAGTTCGAGCAAATGACGCCGTGAGACGAATTGTGCGGGGGACGGGGCAGAAGGCATGAGTGAAGCGAAGGCTCCGATGCCGGGGCCGGATCCGGGTTTACTCGACGCAGACGAGGCGAGCTCAATCGCTGAGGATTTCGGTGTCGCGGAATCCCAGGTGCGCCGTGACCATCTCATTTCGCATGTCCTGGCGGCTCTATCAGCAGCGGTCTCTGAAGACGTCATCTTCTTCGGTGGAACTGCGCTGACACGCACCCATCTGACCGATTTGAGGCTGTCTGAGGACATCGATCTGATCGCCGTCGGCGACAGGCAGCTGGTGGCCGGATTCATCCAAGCCGCGGTGAGCAGGAGCCTGCGACGCTCGTTGGGCCGCCCGGCGTTCACTCCGGATCTGGTTGACACTCGGCGTTCGGAGCCTGCGGTGATGTCGGTAGCCGATTCGCGTATTCAGATTCAACTGCTGTCGCAGAAGGGATATCCACCTTGGCCGACCGAGTGGCGAGAAATCGAACAGCGCTACAGTGATGCGCCGCCTGCTCGGCTCACCGTGTTGACTGCTCCTGCATTCGCTGCAGCGAAACTTGCAGCGTGGAACGACAGACATGCCTCTCGCGATCTCTATGACATGTGGGCGATGGCGGTCAATGGGATCATCAGCAGCGAGGCCGCAGAGCTGTTCTCGCGTCACGGGCCGTTCACGAGCCCGGGTGCCGTGTCGTTCGCTTCGATTCCTTCAGAGCAGGCGTGGACGACTGATCTCGCCCATCAGTGCCGACCGCAGGTGACTGCGAAAGCGGCTGCAGAAGCGGTGGCGGCTGCTTGGTCGTCGGTCTGAACCATGGCCCGCGGGCAGACGATTCCCGGTGTTCAATGAACCGCAGGTGTTCAAGGAGATTGAACAGCACGGAACATTGAACGCCAGGTCCGGTTCGCCGGCCGGGGGCCTCACACCGCGGTGTAGCCGCCGTCGATGAGGTAGTAGGCGCCGCTGACGAACGAAGCGTCGTCGGAGAGCAGGAACGACACCACCTTAGCTACTTCATCTGCGGTGCCCAGGCGGCCGAGGGGGTGCTTGGCCTTGAGCCCTTCAAGGGTTTCGGCATCGAGGCTCGATTCCAGCAACGGAGTCGTAATGTAACCGGGGCCGACCGCGTTGATGCGCAGACCTTCCGCGCCGTATTCGGCGGCGGCGTTCTTCGTGATGCCGACGACGCCGTGCTTCGCGGCGGTGTACGCGCCGTTGTTGATCGCGGCGACGGTTCCGTGAACCGAAGCCATATTGACAATCGCGGAGTCCTTCGCACCGGACTCGAGCATGGCCGGGATCTGGAAACGCATGCCGTAGAGCACGCCGTTGAGGTTGACGTCGATGACCTTGTCCCAGGAGTCGAGGTCGGTCTCACCGACGGGCACCTGCTTGCCGCCGATGCCTGCGTTGTTCACGGCGAAGTTGAGCCCACCATAGGTGTCGACGGCGAACTGAACGACCTTCTCCGAATCCTCCTTCGAGGACGTGTCCTGCTGGATCGCCGAGGCGGTTCCTCCGGCTTCGGCGATCTCATCGGCGACGCGCTGCGCGGCGTCGAGATTGATGTCGGTGAGGACCACCTTCGCGCCCTTGGAGGCGAGGTCCTTGGAGATCGCCTCTCCGAGTCCGGAGCCTCCACCGGTGACGAGTGCGACCTTGTTCGTGAAATCTGCCATGGCGATGTCCTTCTTTCTCGAAAATCTGCGGAGCCCGGCTGATGTGGCCCTCATCAGGCACAACGATGAAATTCCGGAGAGCATTCCACTGACTGCGGGGCTGCTTGATTGCGTCAAGCATTGATTGAGGCGCTCAACAGTGGTTGACTAATTGCAATCTGCAATCACTAGAGCCGATTACGCCAGCTCGAGGGGGAGTGATGGGAAAAGTAGCATGGGGTTTCACCTGTTCGATCGACGGGTTCATCGCCGGGCCGGGCCATGACATGTCGTGGCTGGGCGAGACCGCGGAGACCGCCGAGGGCACCACGGAGGACATGGCATCGAGGGTCGCGGTCATCATCTCCGGTCGGCGCGGCTATGACGCGGCCAAGGCGCAGGCCGACATCCGCGATGAGATGACAGCCGAACCGTACGGTGGGGCGTGGTCGGGGACGGAAATCATCCTCACCCATCGTCCCGAGGAATTGGCCGCAGACGCCTCGGTGACGGCGATGAACTGCACCATCACCGAGGCGGTCGAGCGGGCCCAGAAGATCGCCGGTGACCGCGATATCCAGATCATCAGCGCCGATATCGCCCGGCAGGCGCTCGAGGTCGACCTCATCGACGAACTCCAGGTCTACGTCGCCCCGGTCTTCCTCGGGGACGGAACGCGGATCTTCGATGTCCCCGGTGGGCGACGCCTCGATTGGGAACTCGCCACGATCGACGAGGCCAATCCGCGCAGCTTCGGCCGCACCTACCGGCCTAAGAGGGACTGAAGGCTCAGCGCTCCAATCCTCGAGAATTCCGTCCGCAGTCGGCGGAAGATCTGTTCTGTGTCAGTGCCGAGGAGTACCGTTTCAGCATGTGCAGAAACATCAGAACCCTCCATAATTTCGAGCCCGCAGCCACTTCCGACGAAGTCCATGCCGCCGCTCTGCAGTACGTGCGCAAGATCGCCGGGACGACGAAACCCTCGCAGGCCAATGCCGAGGCTTTCGACGCCGCGGTCGAGGAGATCGCGCACACCACTCAGCATCTCCTCGATGCGCTGGTGACGAACGCGCCGCCGAAGAATCGAGAGGAGGAGGCGGAGAAGCGACGAGCGAGATTCGCGGCCCGCGCATGACGATCGCCGGACTCGTCCTCGCCGGCCTTGCCGCCGCCCTGCACGTCTTCATCTTCTACCTGGAATCCATCGCCTGGACGAGTCCACGTGCCCGCGCCACCTTCGGCACGACCGAAGCCGAGGCCGAGACGACGAAGTCCCTGGCCTTCAACCAAGGCTTCTACAACCTCTTCCTCGCTCTCACCGTGTTCATCGGCCTCATCGTCTTCGGCACAGGCGCTGCCGAAGTCGGACTCACCCTCGTCTTCGTCGGAGCCGGATCGATGGTCGCCGCGGCATTGGTGCTCGCGCTCTCCAGCCGCGAGCTGCTCGCCTCGGCGCTCAAACAGGGAACACTGCCGCTGCTGGGAATTCTCTGCCTGATCGTCGGCGTGCTGATCTGAGTCGTCGTGGTCCGAGCCGCAGCGATCCTGCTCAGTCGGCGAAGCGACGATCGTTCGCAAGATCTTGCGTGATCCTCGCCGAGGCGGTCCGCAGGACCCGCATGATCGCAGGCACTCCTTTCCGATGCTCCGAATCGATGACGACCCCGAGACCGGCGATCGCCGCCCCGCCGGCGTCGAAGACCGGAACCGTGATGCCAGTCGTGCCCTCATCGATATGGCCGGACAGTTCGGCGAAATGGTGAGACCGGATCGAGGTGAGCATTGTGCGCAATGAGGCAGGATCCGTCGTCGTCTTCTCCGTGATCGCGGCCAGCGGTCCCCGCAGATATGCCTCCCGCTGATGCTTCGGCGCGTAGGCCAAAAGCACGAGCCCACAGGAGGACGCATGAGCGGGCAGCCGACCGGCGGTCTTCGACCGGTGGATGACTGCATTCGGCGCCGACATGCGCTCGATGATGAGCACCTCGCGTTCCCGCAGGATGCCCAACTGCGTGTTCTCACCGACGAACTCATGCACACCCATCATGTGCGGGCGGGCCACCGAAGCCAGATCAACGGCATCCGAGGCGCGGTTCGACAGCTCCCACATTCCGACCCCGATCCGGATGCGCCCTGTGGGGTCGCGCTGGAGCAGGTCGTGACGCATCATCTCACCGATCAGTCGGTACGCCGTCGACTTCGGCAGCTCGGCACGCTCTGCGATCTCCTCGGCGCTCAGGCTCTGATGGTCCGGGTCGAAGGATGCGAGCACGCGCACGAGCCGATCGATCATCGAATCGCCGGAAGGAGAGTTCGCCATGCCTCGGATTCTAGCGGTTCCGATGCCAGATTCTCAATGAATGGGATCACTGTGGCTTCGGGTGGTGCGGATCACTACCCTGACGAGAGGTGCACCACAGTCCCGCCCCGACAAAGAAGTGAGGACAGACAATGACTGATTTCCTGGGAACCGACTGGCACGAGAAGATCTTCACCGGCATCTGGACCGCAGGCTCGGGAGAGACCTACGACGTCATCGAACCGGCCACCGGTGAGACCCTCGGCCGCCTCGGTGCCGCCAGCGCCGACGACGTCACCGCCGCCGCCACGCGAGCCGCCGCTGCACAGAAGGAATGGGCGAAGACCACTCCGGCCGAACGGGCCGCAGTGCTGCGCCGCGCCGGTGCCCTGTGGGCCGAACACGCCGATGAGCTCGCCGGCTGGATCATCCGGGAAGCCGGCTCCATCCCGCCGAAGGCCGCTCTCGAGATCTCCTCCGCTGAAGCCATCTGCTATGAATCCTCCGCGCTGCCCAGCCACCCCAAGGGCCAGGTGCTGACCTCGAACGAACCCCGCTGGTCCTTCGCCCGCCGAGTGCCCGCCGGAGTCGTCTCCGTCATCGCCCCGTTCAACTTCCCCCTCATCCTCGCCATGCGCTCCGTCGCCCCAGCTCTGGCCCTGGGCAACGCAGTCCTGCTCAAGCCGGACCCGCGCACCGCCGTGTGCGCCGGAGTGGCGATCGCGAAGGTCTTCGCCGAGGCGGGCCTGCCCGAAGGGCTGCTCCAGGTCCTGCCCGGCGGCCTCGACGCCGGTGAAGCCGTCGTCGCCGCACCCGAGGTCTCCGTCATCTCCTTCACCGGGTCCACCGCGGCCGGACGCAAGGTCGGCGAAGCCGCCGGTCGCCTCCTCAAGCGCTGCCACCTCGAACTCGGTGGAAACAATGCGCTCGTCGTCCTTCCCGGAGCCGAGGTCGGTCCGGCCACCTCGGCGGGGGCCTTCGGATCGTGGATGCACCAGGGCCAGATCTGCATGACCACCGGCCGCCACCTCGTCCACGACTCCATCTATGACGAGTACGTCGAACAGTTGGCCGAACGCGCTCGCAACCTGCCGGTCGGCGACCCCGCCACCGAGGAGGTCGCGATCGGACCGATCATCGACGAGAAACAGCGCACCCACGTCCGTGACATCCTCGACAAAGCCACCGCCGACGGTGCGAGGCTCGTCGCCGGGGGACCGGGCGAAGGTGCCTTCGTCCCACCCACGGTGCTCACCGACCTGAGCCCCTCGAACCCGGCCTGGGCTCAGGAGATCTTCGGGCCCGTCGCACCCGTCGCACGCTTCTCCACCCTGGAGGAGGCGGCCGCAATGGTCAACGACAGTGAATACGGGCTCTCGCTCGGCATCCTCGGCGATGTGGGGATGGCCATGGACCTGGCCGACCTCGTCGACACAGGGAAGGTCCACATCAACGAACAGACCGTCTCCGACGAAGCCAACGTCCCCTTCGGCGGGATGAAGGACTCCGGCAACGGATCCCGATTCGGAGGGGCCGAGGCGAATATCGAAGCCTTCACCGAAACCCAATGGGTGACGATGCGCTCGTCCATCGCGCCCTACCCGTTCTGACCGACACCACACCACCTCGGAGACATCGATGTCCGCACCCTCCCCATCCGCATCCACGACCGGCTTCGCCTCGGCGGGGCGCTGGCCGGCAGTCCTGTGCTGGCTGGCCGTCGCCCTGGAGGGCTTCGACCTCGTCGTCCTCGGCGCGGTCATCCCCGAGCTGCTGGCAACCGAGGCCCTCGGATTCACCCCCGAGGCGGCCACGATGGTGGCCACCCTCAGTCTCGTCGGCGTCGGCCTCGGCGCCGTATCCGTCGGCCCCGTCGTCGACCGGATCGGGCGGCGGTGGGCGATCATCGGCTGCGTCATCGGCTTCAGCGTCTTCACCCTGCTCGTCGCATTCGCGCCGAACGTCGCACTGTTCACCATCTGCCGGTTCATCGCCGGACTCTTCCTCGGAGCCGTGATGCCCAGTGCGCTCGCCTACATCAGCGAGTACAACAAGTCCGGCAAGACGGGTAAGGCCACGACCCTGACGATGACCGGCTATCACGCCGGTGCGGTGGCGATCTCCCTGCTCGCCGTCGCCTACTCCCACAACTGGCACCTGCTCTTCCTCGCCGGCGGCATCGCGGGCCTCGTCATGGTTCCCCTTCTGATCTGGAAACTGCCCGAGTCCGAGGTCTTCCTCATCGCTCAGGAACTCAAACGCAACCCCGCCGCTGCACAAGCGGTGGACGCAGACGCCGCCGATCCGGCCGGCTCTGTCGACGGCACTGTCGACGCACAGGTGAAGACCGGAATGGCCGGACTCTTCGCAGGCAAGCTCGCGCTGGTGACCATCGGCGTGTGGGCAGCGAGCTTCATGGGACTCCTGCTCGTCTACGGACTCAACACCTGGCTGCCGAAGATCATGGCCGACGCCGGCTACGAGGTCTCTGATTCGCTGGTCATGCTCTTCGTCATGAACATCGGCGCCGTCGTCGGACTCGTCCTGGCCGGCTGGTTGGCCGACAAGCACGGGACGAAGAAGATCGTGCTCATGTGGTTCGTCCTCGCCGCGATCTTCCTCGCCGCACTGTCGATCCCGATGACCAGCCAGGTGCTGCTCAACCTCGCCGTGTTCATCACGGGAGTCTTCGTCTTCTCCGCCCAGGTGCTCGTCTACGCCTTCGTCTCGGCCGTCTACCCGCCTCAAGCCCGCGGCACCGCGCTGGGCATGGCCTCGGGCATCGGGCGGATCGGTGCCATCGTCGGCCCCTTCATCACCGGTGCCCTCGTCACCGCGGGCATCGCCTACCCGTGGGGCTTCTACCTCTTCGCCGTCGTCGCTCTGTTCGGCTTCGCGGCCATGGCGATCGTGCCGAGATCCGTACGCTGAGGCCGCTGGCATCCGTGCAGTGACGTCTGTAGGAGTGTTACTTCGGGAGTACAAGTTCTCACTGGATTGCTCTGCATTATCCGATGCAGCGTTTCTGCGTTTTCCGATGTAGAGAGTCTGCATTATCCGATCCAGGATGTCTGCTTTGTTCGGCCTGGAGTGTTGGATAGCGGCCTGCAGTTCGGGCTCAAAGCGGCCGGCGCACTGCGGATCGAGGGTGCGAGAGCAAGTAGCAAGACAATGACTGCCCTCAACGCCGCGAATTCGTTTTCGTTTCTGGATGACGATCAGACGCAACGAGTCGTGGAGATCGCTTCCGAATCAATTCTGGCCGGCGAGACACCAAAACTTCTGGACGAATGGCAGACCGCGCCCGCGCAGATCCCGGACACGATCATCAACCGCATCATCCGGCGCTCCCGGCCCGGGGCAGTCGGGCCGGAAGTGCGGCTGGCTACCCCGTCGGGTGTGGTCACCGCCGGTGCCGTGTTCGACGCGGACACAGTGACGGCCACCTCCCTCTTCCGCACGGCACGAGTGCTCATGCGAGGGCAGGTGGCCGTCATCGACTAAGTGTCACCAACCGTTGTGGCGACCGTTCTTCCCTGCGTTCTTGCCTCCGGGGTGGTCGCCGTCGCGGCTGCCCCAGTGGTTGCCGTTCTTCCCTGCGTTCTTTCCGCCGGGATGATCGCTCGAACCGTCGGCGTTCGCATCATCGCCTGCGCCGTCGGCGTTGTCTCCGGCATCCGCTTCATCGGAACCGTCGGCGTCGTCGTCCCCGCCCTCATCTGAGGAGTCGAAGAGACCGACGACGACCGGATCATGGTCGGAAGCCCGGAACTGGTCCGGCGCGTAGAGGTTGGCGATGTTGTAGTTGAAGCGGCTGTATTCGAGCGCCAGGGACTCGACCGAGTTGATGTTCCAGACATCGGCCCCGGTGACCGAGTCGAAGGCCGACGGATCCGTACCTGCATCGTTGCCCGCGTCCGAGGCGTCGAGAGCGAGGACATGGTCGAGGCTGCCGGTGCGCGAGCCATAGACATAGGTGGATTCGTCCGTCTTCTCAGCGGCGATGTCCTTGTATCCGGCCTCGTAGAAGACCTGCATCGGGTCTTCCTGAGTGTAGGAGTTGAAGTCACCGAGGAGATAGACGAGGTCGCTGTCCGCGGCCTCCTGCTGGTCACCGGCGAACCCGACGAGCGATTCGGCCTGCTTGACGCGATCAGCATTCGACGCGCCCTGACCGTCGCCGGAGTCCTCGTTGCCCGGACCTGAGCCCGACCCCTTGGATTTGAAGTGGTTGGCGATCGTCACGAAGGTCTTGTCCTTCTCGACCTCACCGGAGTCGTCCTTCGGAGCGAACGCCTGGGACAGGGGTTCGCGAGCGTTGGAGAACGCATCCTGATCGTCAAGGATCGTGGACTCGTTCTGCGGGGCCACTTCGGCGGGTTGGTAGATCAGGGCTGTGCGGATGACGTCCTCATCGGACGGGACCGCGGACGGGGATTCGACGAAGTCCCATTTCTGGGTCCCGGCCGCCTCGTTGAGGCGTTTGACCAGTGTCGCCAGCGCGTCATCGCGGTCCTTGCCGAAGGCGGCGGAATTCTCGATCTCCATGAGCGAGACGACCGAGGTGTCGAGCTTGTTGATCGCGGTGACGATCTTCGTCTCCTGCCGCTTGAGGCTCTCCGCGTTCGCGGCACCGCGGGCATCGCAGCCGCCGCGGACGGTGATGTGGTCACCATTGCGGTCGTCGTAGTACTGGCACCCTGAGAGCTGGTCGCCTGTGGTGGTGAAGTAGTTGAGCACGTTGAAGCTGGCGAGGCTGACCTGCCCGCCGACGGCCTCGGGGGCGTCGGTGCGGGTGTCGGTGAACGTGGTCGGCTGCACCGCCTCGGCGTTGGCTCCGGTCAGGCGGGTCGTCGGCTGGAACCGCCACTTCTCGTGATCGAAGCCGAGCACCACCGGTGAGGTGAAGGTCGCCTGCGCGCCGACGCGGACCGGGTCCTCCTGGCTGAGGTACGGCAGGGGGATGTCCTTGTCGGCCTTGAGGAAGTTCACGGTGGCACCGTCGTCGAGGACGACCTCGCGGTCGAGGTTCTCGGTTTCCAGGGCTTTTGCCTCGGGGGTGCCGGGGCGGTGGACGTCGGTGGGTTGGGGCAGGGTGCCCTCACCGGTGGCGAGGACGACCTCACCGTAGGTGTTCGTGTTGTAGTTGTCGGCGACGGTCAGCGATTCGCTCGGCTGGACGAGCATGCCTTCGAGCGATTCGCGCTTCTCGTCTCCTGCGGGGAAAGCGTCTTCGACGGGTTTGACCGCCTCGGCGGGTTCGTCGACTGTTTCGAAGCCGGACGCGGATACGGAGATCTGAGTCTGTCCGTAGTGTTCGGACACGGTGCCGGTGACCTCGACGTGGTCGTCGATGCTGATATCGGCCACGGTGTCGGGGGAGTAGACGAAGATGCCGTCCGAGGCCCCGGGGGTCGCGTCATCGGCGCCTGCTCCACCGGTGCCCGGGGTCTGGATGTAGTAGCCGTTCAGCCCGCCCTCGGGGTAGGCGGCGGTGACGACACCGCGGGTGGTCACGGTCTTGCCCTGGACGGGGCTGGCGTCGCCGGTGCCCTGGATATCGGCGATCGGGGTGACGCCGTCGGGATCCAGGTCACCGCCGTCGCCGTCGGGCAGGGCATTCGGGGTGGGCGCCGCCGACGTCCATGCGTCGCCGGTGAGCTGGATCGACTGGCCGCCGGCGGCCGTCGCGCCCGTCGGCTCGGCTTCCTGTCCGACGACCGGTGCGGGGGTATAGACGTTCTTCGCGCCGGTGACGCCCTTGCCGCCGACGACGCCGCCGATCTGCTGGAAGTCGACCAACTCACCGTCATCGTCGATGACGAAGGCGCTCGAACCGTATTCGCCGTCGGCGGCCGAGCCGGCCTTGACGGAGTTCGTGACCGGCACGTCGATGGCCACGGCACCGGAATCACCGACCGTCGTGTCCTCGGGCGCGGTGATCGTGTTCTCCTGCGCATAGACGCTGCCGCCGCGAGTCACCGAGCCGAAGGTCCAGCCCGAGACATCGGTGCCGGGATCGGCGGCGATCTCGATGAAGTCGGTCTCGAGAGTGTAGGCGATCTCGGAGATGTGGATGCCGTCTGCCGCAGCGTCTGCTGCGACTGCGGGCGTCGGTGCGAGGGGAAGGGACAGGCCTGCGACGAGGCTGAGCGCCGCGGCGGAAGAGAGAGTTGTCGTGACTTTCATGGGAGCCTTTCGGGCGGATGAGCGGCTGTGCGCATCGTGACGATCACGTGCGCGGTCCCTTGCACCCTAGCGGCTCACTCATCGACGACAGCGGCGAAGATGTGAACAGCTTGTGAACAGTCGGACAGTCCACTGAGTGCTGCAGGTGGCACTCATCCTACACAACTCACCCTGCCCCCGAACTACCCGACGGCGGCCCAGCAACCTCGCGCGAGGTTGCTGGGCCGCCGTCGGGTAGCAATTAGGAGGTGAGGGTGGCGGCGAGCTCGTGGAAGTCACGGCTCGGGTTGCCGAAGCGGTGCAGGGTCATCGACACCGCCTGCTCCTGCACGTAGTACCGAAGCTCCACTCGTCCCGAGGTGGTCACCGGCTCATCGATGATCGCGACCTCCGGACGGGGTGCGGCTGCAGCCAGCAGCTCGTCCTCGAACCGACCGAGAACGCGGATGCGGGCACCCACCGTGTCGTCGTAGCGACCCTGACCGACCATCTCGGCGAACTCGGCGGCCGACTCCGTGCGGGCGGGAACACCGGCATTCGTCACCGCGATCTTCACCTCGGCTGCCACATCCTCGGCCACGGACAGCTGCACCGGGGAATCGACCGTGGCGGCCGCGTGGAGGGAGCGTTCGAGATCGAACAGGCTCGCCTCGGCGGTCACGCGCAAGGTGACCGGGCGGGGACGGTAGCGGAAGATGTTCGCCTCCGCGCGCAGTCCCGTGTGGTCCTTCGCCGCACCGAATTCGGCTTCGAACCAGCGCTTGTCATCGGCCTTCGCCGCCTCGAGGTCCTGGTTGCCGGCATCGGCGAAATGGCCGAAGAGCATGAGGTAGTTCGGGCCGCCTGCCTTCGATCCCAGCCCCACCGAGGACTGCTTCCAGCCGCCGAAGGACTGCCGACGCACGATCGCACCGGTGATTCCGCGGTTGACGTAGGCGTTGCCGACCTCGACGCGATCGAGCCAGGTGGCGACCTCCTCGGGGTCGAGGGAATGGATGCCGCCGGTGAGGCCGAAGTCCACGGCGTTCTGGAACTCGATGGCCTCATCGAGGTCCTTGGCATGCATGAGACCGAGCACCGGACCGAAGACCTCGGTGAGGTGGAAGAAGGAACCGGGTTTGACCCCGTCCTTGATTCCCGGGCTCCACAGGCGCCCCGAATCGTCGAGCTGCTTGGGCTCGAGCAGCCAGGATTCGCCGGGCTCCAGCGTCGTCAGTGCCCGACGCAGCTTGTCCGACGGGTCCTCGGTCAGCGGGCCCATGGTCGATGCGAGGTTCGAGGGCCAATCGACGACCATCGACGAGGCGGCATCGACGAGCTGGCGACGGTAGCGCTCGGAATCGTAGGTCGACCCGACCATGATGCCCAACGAGGCGGCCGAGCATTTCTGCCCGGCATGTCCGAACGCCGAGTACACGAGGTCGGCCATGGCGAGGTCTCGGTCCGCCGCCGGGGTGATGACCAGTGCGTTCTTGCCCGAGGTCTCCGCATTGACGTGGAGTTCGGGACGGAAGGACTTGAACATCGCCGCGGTCTCCGAGGCACCGGTGAGGATGACCCGGTCGACATCGGGATGCGAGACGAGATGCTGGCCGAGCTCCCGCTCGACCGGTGCGCACAGCTGCAGCACGTCCTTGGGCACTCCGGCCTGCCACAGGCAGTCGACGATGAGTGCCGAACAATGCGGGGTCGGCTTCGACGGCTTATGGATGACTGCGGATCCGCCCGCCAGCGCCGCAACGGTGCCGCCGGTGGGGATCGCCACGGGGAAGTTCCACGGGGGAGTGATGACGACCATCTCATCGGGAGTGAACTCCGCGCCCTCGAGGTTGTCGAGCTCGAGCGAATTCAGCGCGTAGTAGCGGATGAAGTCGATGGCCTCGGATACCTCGGGATCGGACTGCGATGGCATCTTGCCGACCTCGGCCGCCTCGACGGCGATGAACTCGCCGCGACGGGCAGCGAAGATGTCCGCGGCTCGGTGGAGGATCTCGGCGCGACCGGCGGCGCCGAGGGCCCGCCAGTCGGCAGCGGCGGCGCGACCGCGGGCGATCATCTCATCGAGTACGTCCGTGGATTCGACCTTGGGCGCGTTCGGACGGTCGTCGAGGTAGCCGGGGGCGGTCGCCTCGGCGATGATTGTGCGCACCCACTCCTGGTTGGCCGGAAGGGACGGGTCGGTGTCGGGTTCATTGAAGAACCGGGTCGGCACCACGGTCTCGCCGAGTGTTTCGGTCGACCGGTTCTGGTGGCGGTTCGGGGCCGGTGCGGTCTCGCCCTCGGCGTCGAGGATCGATTCGAGCTGGTTGACCGATGCGGTGAATCGGTCGGCTTCGCGCTTGAACACGTCGTTGCCGTTGGCGAGGTCGAAGATTCCGGACATGAAGTTCTCGGACGCAGAGTTCTCCTCGAGGCGGCGCACGAGGTAGGAGATCGCGACGTCGAACTCCTTCGGATGCACGGCCGGAACGTAGAGGAGGAGGTCTCCGACGTCCTCGGTCACGGCGGCGGCCTGCTCGCTGGCCATGCCCTGGAGCATCTCGAACTCGACGCGGTCGGTCACCGCGCGTTCGACGGAGAGGTGGTGGGCGAAGGCGATGTCGAAGAGGTTGTGGCCGGCCACACCGATGCGCAGCCCCTTCATCCGCTCCGGGGTGAACAGCCAGTGCAGGACCCGCTTGTAGTTCGCATCCGTGGACTGCTTCGAATCGCACGTCGTGGCAGGCCAGCCCGCGATCTCGGCATGCACGGTCTCCATCGCGAGGTTCGCGCCCTTGACGAGGCGGACCTTGATCCCGACCCCGCCGTTCTCGACGCGACGGGAAGCGAATTCGCTCAGCCGCTGCACGGCGCCGAGCGCATCGGGCTGGTAGGCCTGGATGACGATTCCGGCCTCGAGATCCTTGAACTCCGGTTCGGAGAGCAGGCGCGTGAATACCGCGATCGTCAGTTCGAGGTCCTGGTACTCCTCCATATCGAGGTTGACGAACTTCGCACCGGTCGGGGCTTTCGCGGCCTGCTGGTAGAGCGGACGGAGGCGGTCGACGACATAGTCGACGGTCTCGTCGAAGGCCCACATCGAGATCTGCGAAGCCACCGAGGAGACCTTCACCGACACATAGTCGACATCGTCACGGGCGAGCAGCCGGTGGGTCTGCTCCAGGTGGTTGTCGGCTTCGCCGTCACCGAGTACGGCCTCGCCGAGGAGGTTGATGTTGAGCCGGTGACCGTCGGCGGTGAGCGCGGCTGCGGTCTTGCCGAACTGCTTGTCCCGGGCGTCGACGACCATATGCCCGACCATCTGACGCAGACGAGTGCGGGCGGCGGGCACGACGACCTGCGGGGCGATCTTGGCCAGTGCGGCACCGGCCTTGATCTGCGCGCGGTCGAGGTACGACATCGTCTCAGGGGCGAGCTTGCCGACCTCGGCCAGCGCGTCGGCGGCGGCGTGGACATCGTCAGTGCGCACGACCCGATCGACGAACCCGACAGTGAAGTCGAGGCCGTTGTCGTCGGAGAGGACGGCGGAGAGGCGTTCGGCCGCGGGGTTCTTCGCCGTGGTCATCGACGTCGACACTCGCAGCCACCGGCGGACGGTGTCGATCGACTGGGCGGTGAGCGTGGCGAGGTCGGTTTCGGTGTGCAGCAACTGTGCTCCTTCGGTGCTCGGATTCGGTGCTCTCACGTATCGGCGCTGACCGTGGAGCCGGGGTGTGAGATCAGTATGCGCCGCCGAAATCCGGGGGTGAAGAGATGGAGTGGAACGCTGAGAATGTTTGAGTCAGAAGTCCTAAGATAGAGGGATGTATTCCGCTGAGTTCCGTCGTGACGCGGTGTCGCTGCTGACGACGTCGACCCTCGCCGAGGCGTCCGCGCGCACGGGTGCATCACCGTCGACCCTGCGTCGTTGGGCGAACCGATCCGACCTTGAGGATCGCCCCCGCAGCGGTCGCCCGCCGATCCAGGAGACTGCCGACCGGGTCGTCGAGGCTCTCGTCGCGACCGCGGGGGCCCGGATCTCCGGGCGAGACTATTCGACCCGTGCTCTGTCCGAGGCGACGGGGCTGAGTCAGAGCATCGTCTCTCGGTCGGTGAGGGCGCTGACGATCCCCGTCACCGAGATGTCCGGCGGCTCCGAGCTCGTCCTCGCTGCCAGCGGGTTTCCCCTCGTCATCGTCGGTGTTCGCAGAATCGATGCAGGTGGAGCAGGTAGTCGTGAGGAGTCCGCGACGATCGTGCCGCCTCGGCGGGTACAGCGACGCATCGCCGGAATCACCGCGGCCCTGCGGATTGCGGGAGTCGGGCGGTGGGCACAGCGCTTCGACAGCGAGCATCGGCAGGTGCCCACCGCCGAACTGCTCGGCCTGCTCGACGGTGACGGTGACTTCCTCGTCTTCGACCCCCTCGGTGAGGTTCCTGACGACCTCTCCGACGGGGCTGGAGCCCGGGTGGCGGTGTGCGCGGATTTCGACGATTTCGTCAGCGCACTCAAGAGCCGCCTCGGCGAGTGTCAGGACATTCCCGGGTCCCTGCTCGATCTGGTGGCCGACCGCGTTCGGCACGGACTCGAAGGAGTGCTGTGGCGGGAATCGGTCCCCTACGAGCCGCAGAGAACTTCCATCACTTCTGACTCAATGGAGATCTCGTCGTGGCTGCCGAAGGAGACGCGGTCGATCACCGAACACCTGGCGATCGCGCTGCGTGAGGAGATCATCGATTCCGGATACGAACCCGGCGATCGGATCAATCCGCGCCTGCTGTCGCGTCGCATGCAGGTGCCCAGGGCCTCGGTCGACGCGGCGCTGCGACGGATGGTCGATGACAAACTCCTCGACGGTTCTCGTGGCGGTGCACGGATCCCCTTGATCACGACGGTCGATGTGCTCGACCTCTATGCCGCGCGCATGGCCATCGGGGAGGTCGTGCTCCGCTCCTTGGCCCTGCGTCCGCAGCGCTACCTCGTGCCCGTGCAGCTGGCTCTGCGGCAGGTCGAGGCCTCGGCGCCGACGCGCAGCGGAATCGACGTCGAGGACGCCGACCTCCATTTCCAGCAGGAGCTGGCCCGGGCATCGGGGCTGCGGGAATCGGCGCGTGCCTTCGAGGCCCTGACTCTGCGGCTGCGTCTGTTCATCTCCATTCTGCAGCTCGACTATTCTCCGGCCAGCGACCGCATCGTCAGCGACGACCGTGCCATGTTCAGCGCGTTGAGCCGGGCGGACGCGAAGATGGCGATCGAGGTCTGGCGCGGCAAGGTCGACAATGCGGTGAGGCATATGGCCGGTCTGCTCGGCAGGCGGCGCTTCGACCAGGAGCTGTGGACTCAGCTGACCCGCAGCCTCGGCTGAGCACGGAAGCCGGGAGCCGCCTCGGCGGGGGTCGTGGTCTATATTTGTGCCGTGGAGACTTTGGTTGTGGGCGTGGCCGGCGGAACCGGCAGCGGGAAGACGACGTTGACTCAGGCGCTGTTGGACAAGTGCGAGGGGCCGCCGTCGGTGCTTTTCCACGACAACTACTACAAACGGCGCGACGAACTCACCTATGCGGAGCGCGAGAAGGTCAACTACGACGATCTCGACGCCTTCGACAACGACCTCTTCGTCGACCACCTCACTGCGCTGCGGAACTCGCAGGCGGTCGACAGCCCGGTCTACGACTTCTCGATCCACAACCGCAGCGATGAGACGACGCGAGTCGAGCCCGCACCCGTCATCATCGTCGAAGGTATCCTCATCTTCGCCGAACCGCGGATCTGCCAGCTGCTCGACATCAAGCTCTTCGTCGACACCGATGCCGATGTGCGCCTGCTGCGCCGGATCAAACGCGATGTCGTCGACCGCGGGCGAACCCTGCAGTCGGTGGAGGACCAATATCTGGGCACGGTCAAGCCGATGCACGAACTCTACGTCGAGCCGTCGAAGCGCAATGCCGACCTCATCATCCCCGACGGCGGCCACAACATCGTCGCCATGGACATGATCCTCAACCGCATCCAGCGCGGAGTCGGCTGAGCCCGAAACGGAGTCGGCTGAGCCCGAAACGGAGGCGGCTGAGCCGGGAACAGTTCGTGACCTGCGCGAACGGTCTTCTTCGGGGGCGGTTGCGAAGTCGTGTCAGTGCCGCTGGGTACTGTCTTCATATGGACGTCGACCCCGCACGGGAACCAGCGTCGGTTCCGGATCCGCTGACCGAGATCACTCGGATCGGTGACTTCCTGCGCGCACTCGACCCGGGCGACACCGAGGCCGAGACGCTGGAGCGGATCACAGCGCTCGAAGAACTCAAGTCTGCTGTCGCCGCCGCACAGGCGAAAGAGACAGTGGCTTTCGAGACACTGCGCATCGAGCGGGACCGGCTCAACCGGGTGCCCGCGCTCGACTGCGGAAAGCGCGCCGGTGACGAGGTCGGGCTGGCGAAGAAGGTCTCGCCCGGATCGGGCCGGAAGTTCCTCAGCACTGCCCGCTCGATCGTCACGGGCATGCCCAATACCTTCAAAGCTCTGGCCGGCGGGGAGATCTCCGAGGACAAGGTGCGCATCATGGTCGATGAGACCGCGGTCCTCGTCGCTGCCGATCGGCGCACGGTCGATATGCGGATGAAGCGGAGTCTGGGGCCGTCCGGGCTGCGGAGCCTGCGCGCCGAAGTGCGTGCGCTCAGTGCGGAGATGGACGCCGAGGCGGCCGCGAAGAGGGCAGCGAAAGCGAAGTCCAATCGTCGAGTGAACATGACCGTGATCGATGACGGGATCGCCAGGATCTCCGCGATCCTGCCGCTGACGCGGGCCGTCGCCGCCTATGAGAGCCTCCGGGCCGGCGCTGAGACGATCACTGCTGCCGGTGATGCCGGCGGACGGAACCGCCAGCAGGTCATCGCCGATACGTTCGTCGAACGGCTGAGCGGGCAGGCGAGCGCAACGGCGGTGCCCGCGGAGATCCATCTGCTCGTCGACACCGAATCTCTGCTCTCCGACGGACTCGTTCCGGCCTGGCTTCCGGGGTACGGGCCGCTGCCGGCGAAGACGGCCCGAGAGTTCATCGCCGCGAACGAAGCACAGATGTTCATCAGCCGGATCTTCACCCGCCCCGAGGATGGGCAGCTGGTGGGAATGGATGCGAAGAGCCGGGAGTTCACCGGCCGACTGCGGCAGATGATCACCTTCCGTGACGATGTCTGCCGGACCCCGTGGTGCGACGCCCCGATCCGGCACGCCGATCACGCTCAGCCTGTCGCCGCAGGCGGAGAAACCACCTGGGAGAACGGCTCCGGGCTGTGTGCGTCCTGCAACTACGCGAAGGAACATCCCGGGTGGACGCACGAGGCCACAGCGGACGGGCTGCGCGTCACCACGCCGAGTGGGCGTTCCTATGAGGTGGCCACGCCAGCGGTGGTCCGTCGCATACGGTTCCCGCGTCCCGTATCAGTGTCGGAACCGGGCGGTTCGCCGCCGGGATCGGACTGGCAGCAGCTCTTCTCCCGAATCCTCGAACCGGATAGGGAGGAAGCCAGGAGAGCAGCGAGGGAAGACAGCAGGGCAACGGTCGCCGCCGAAGAGGTCGGCACAGACGAACCGCAAGCGTCGGCTCAGCCGGAAGAGCGGCCACCACGGTATTGCACGCGTGCCGAGAAGATCGCCGACTGGCGCAGACGCAATGCGCACCGGCGCCCGTCCGCGAAGGACTGCGGAGGCAGCATGGTCGAGCATCAGTTGGTGCAGGTGGTGTTCGGGCCCGACTGAGCTGCGTGTCGGATCTGGAACATGGCGGCAACACCTGTCACAGAGAGACTGCAGAGAATCGTAGTTATGGACAGGGCGGGTAAGAACGGAAGCACACCTCTGACGACTGCGCGGGGGCGCAGTCTCAACCTTGTGGCGCGTGTGCTCCCATCAGGGGCGGTGGCCTGCTGGGTGATCACGATCTTCGTGCCGGTCCTCGACAGCGGAGGACCCGGCTCGATGCGGATCCGTGTGACGTCTCTCGGGTTCTCGCCGATCGACATGAATGACCTCGATGAGGTCTACCTCGTGCTCTGGGTCGTCATTCTCACCGGCGCGTTCACTGCCTGGCTGCTGTCCGCATCGAAGTGGTGGTCGATCGCGGCCATCGTTCTGGGCACAGTGCTGGGACTGCGACTCCTGCAGATGGTCGCCGATCCGCCGATCATGATGTGGGACGGGCAGACGGCCGACGGTATGCCCACCGGCGGCATGGAAGTCGCCTATCCTGCGGCAGGCTTCGGCCTGTGGGTTCTGGGAAGCCTTCTGTTCGTCGCCGCCGGCATCTGTGGTCTGGTCGCAGCTGCCCAACAGGACCATGACCGTCGTGAACGGATCAAACGCTGCATGTCGAAGCGCCATGGTCCCGCCGCGTAAGTCTCGGCCCGGGCTGGTGAGAGTCCGACGGATTTCAGACGGCCGACTGCTTCTGCGATTCGCCCAAGCACTGTCGTGGTCTGCGCTCTGCCTGTGGATTCTCATGCTGTGGGTTCCGGTGGCCGCCAGCCCTGAGGACATCTCCGAAGCGCCGCACCCGCCGCGGATCATCGTCACTGCTCTCGGCGGACCGCCGTTCGACCTCGAGGAGGCTCGTGTGTCGATGGTCCTGGTCGCCGTCGGCGTTGTCGTATGTGCGGTTGCTTCATCCCTGATCAGCGGCCGGTCTCGGCCCGATTCGCACCCGTGGCCGGACGTCGTCGGGCGCCTGTGGTCGGTGGGAACTCTCATTCTCGGCGCCTGCGCCTTCCTCGTGTTGGCCGCCTCGTTGGCGAATCTGCCGACGATCATGTGGGACGCCGTCGATGATCGGGGGAGGCCGGTTTTCGGAACGGTCGTCGCTCAACCGGCGGTCGGTGCAGGGCTGTGGGCTATCGGGGGTCTCTGTCTTCTGGCCGCGGGAGTCTGCGGCCTCCTCGGCGGTCATCGTCGAAGCCGGGTCCGCAGCGGTACCGCACACGTTCCCGATGCAGCATCCCCCAGTCGCACGGAGCCCAGGGTCACCGCGTGGCCTCGCGGGAACCGAACCCATCGCCTCGCACAGCGGCTGCCGTGGGTCGCCGTCGCCGCCTGGGTGCTGATGATCTGGATCCCGATCTTCGACAGCGGCGATCACGGCGACGAACGCTTCATCGTCACGTCCCTCGGCAGCCTCGAGTTCCTGCCGACACTGCTGCTGGCATGGGCGGTCGTGCTCATCTGTGCCGCAACCGCCAGAGCGTTCAGCCCCTTCTCTCACTGGTCCTTCGTCGCTGGTCTCAGCGGCGTCGGGCTCCTTATCATCGAGATCGTCCTCCTCGCGCGCCCACCCCGTGAGCGAGTCTGGGTCACAGATTCCGCCGGCGAGGACCGCTCAGCCCTCATCGTCGCCGATCCGTCAGCAGGCGTCCTCCTCTGGACGCTCGGCGGCTGCGCACTCATCGCAGCAGGAGTGTGCGGGTTCATCAGCGACCGCCGCCGGATCGAACGCACCACTCAGCGGAGGACACCGGGGGAGGCTGCAGAGAGGTCACGCCGACTGCGGCGCCTGGCACGGTTGCTTCCGCTCATCACGCTGACCGCCTGGGTCATCACCCTCTTCATACCCGTCATCGACAGCTTCAACGACAGCGGCCCGCGCATCATCATGACCTCGCTGGGGGACTGGTCACTCGACTCCACCACTCCTCCCGACACGTTCTACCTCGTCCTCTGGGCGCTGATCATCACCATCGCCGTCCTCGGTCTCTTCTTCCCCTCGGCTCGGTGGTGGGCCGCGGCGGCCATGCTCATCGGAGCCCTCATCGTCGTCCTCCTCATCGGACTCGTCCTCGAGCCGCCGCTGTTGATGTGGGACGGTCAGCTGCCAGACGGCACTCCGACGGGCGGAATGGAGATCGGCTACCCCTCCGTCGGATATGGGCTGTGGCTCGTCGGAGCCGCCGCACTCATCTCAGCTGGGATCTGCGGGCTCCTCGCGCAGACCAAACGCCCCCGGCCAGCAGTCCAGAGACCACCAGTCGAGGGCGTTTGAGCACGGAACCATTCCGGCATCACTTCACGGGTTCGAAGACTCCTGCGAAGTAGTCGCCGATCTCGGCATGTGCGTCCAACGGGAAGATGCCGGAGACGTACTGGTCGGGGCGGACCACGACGACGGCGCCGTCGCGGCTGATCTCGCGGGCCTCGAAGATGTCCTCGTCGGGCAGGGTCGCGTAGATCTTCTCCACGTATTCGAGGTCGTAGGCGCCCACGTGCGGACGGAAGACCTGCGGCACATCGGGAAACGCGAACTCCTTGTGTTCCTGCTGGTAGATGACGCTGAGCTCAACGAGGGCATCGGGATCCTCGCCCTCCCGGCGGAAGGCAACCAGGGGAGAGGCCGGATCAGATGCGAGCCACTCCGCCAGCGCCGCCACCTTCGACTCACCGGCGGAGCCGTCAGCGGAGCTGTCGACGACCGGAGCGGCCCGATCGGCGAAGACATAGACTCTCCAGCGACCATCGGCACGCGCTTCGTGACCGAGGTGGATGAAATTCGCATCGCAGCTGCGCTTGACCCGAGCCGACTTGAACCGCTTGCCGATCGGGAATCCGACCGCGAGCTCCTGATGCGTCGTCGGCGTCGTGATCATCGACTCCGTGTACTCGGTCATGAACCCGGCTGGGAACTCCGCGGTCTTGACGTAGAAGTCCTCGAGGTAGGTCTTGTCCGGCAGCTCCTCCTGCGGAGTCGCCATGAGCGTCGACCATTCCTTGTCGAACTCGATGAGATTCTTCGCCGCCACCTGCCGTTCGGCGGAGTAGGTGCGCAGCAGCTCCGTCGACGACCGGCCCGAGATGACCTGCCCGAGCTTCCACGCGATGTTGAAGCCGTCCTGCATGGACACGTTCATTCCCTGTCCGGCCTTCGCCGAATGCGTATGGCAGGCATCGCCGGTGATGAACACGCGTGGGCACTGCGAATCGGGTGCGGTCTCATCGGTGTCGTCGAAGGCGTCCGTGAGCCTGTGCCCGACCTCGTAGACCGAATGCCAGGCCACGTTCTTCACGTCGATGCTGTAGGGCGCGATGATCGCATTCGCCCGGCGGATGATCTCGTCGATGCTCGTCGACCGCACCTTGCGCGCATCATCTTCGGGCACCTCGCCGAGATCGACGTACATCCGGAACAGATGCCCGCCCTCGCGGGGGATGTGGAGGATGTTGCCGTGCTTCGACGAGATCGCACACTTGGTGCGGATATCGGGGAAATCGGAATCCGCGAGCACATCCATCACACCCCAGGCATGATTGGCCTGATCGCCAGACATCGTCCGACCGATCGACGACCGGACCTTCGACCGGGCACCGTCGCACCCGACGACGTAGCCGGCGCGGATGGTGCGTTCCTCCCCGGTGCGCTCGCCTGCGGTGTAACGGACGGTGACCGATACCGGATGATCCTTCGCCGAGGCGGTCGCGGCGTCCTGGTCGACCGTGAGGTCGACGAATTCGATCCCATAGTCGGGCGTGATCTTGCCGGGGGACTGGGCGGCGAACTGGGCGAAGTAGTCGAGCACGCGTGCCTGGTTGACGATGAGGTGCGGGAACTCGCTGATCCCGTGCTCGTCATCCTTGGGCCGACCGGTGCGGATGATGTTCTCGGGGTTCTCAGGATCCGGATTCCAGAACGCCATCTCCGTGATGTGGTAGCCCTCGCGCATGATCTCCTCGGCGAAGCCGAACGCCTGGAAGGTCTCGACGGAACGCGCCTGGATGCCGTCGGCCTGACCGATGACCAGCCGGGAATCGCGCTTCTCGATCATCCGCGTGTTCACGTGCGGGTACTGCGACAGCTGAGCCGCCGCGATCATTCCCGCGGGACCGCTGCCGACGATGAGGACATCGACCTCATCGGGCAGCTCCTCGCTGCGCTCGATTCCGTACCCAGCGGCCTCTTCGATCCGCGGGTCCGCGGACACGTAGCCGTTCTGATGGAAATGCATGTCAACCTCCGGTTCGTGACACGTCGTCGTGATATTCGAATGCTATCAGTTCATATACGATCTGGTGTCGGCGGGGTGGTGCCGGTCACCGTCATCGCGGGTCACCTGCAGCGCCCCGATCCCGATGATCGGGCTCACCGCCTGCTCGTCCTCGTGGTCGGGGCCCAGCGGAATTCCGGTGCGATCACGCAGCAGCAGGGTCGCGGCGAGGGCGAGCACGGCGACGACGCCCAGGTACACCGCCACCGAGGCGGTCGTTCCCGTCGATGACACGAGGCCCTTCGCGATCGTCGGGGCGAAGGCGCCGCCGAGGATCGACCCGATCGCATAGGAGACCGAGACCCCGGAGAAGCGGACGCTGGAGGGGAACAGCTCGGCGTACATCGCCGGCTGCTGACCGTAGGTGAAGCCCAAGCCGATGGTGAGGACGACGAGTCCGAGCAGGAGCATGCCCACCGAACCGGTGTTGACCAGCGGGAACAGAGAGAAGATGCCCGCGAGCAGGAGGATCCAGCCGAGGATGTAGGTGTTCCGGCGTCCGATCCTGTCCGAGACGGCGCCCGCGATGATCGTGAACACCAGCCAGGACACCGCCGAGGCGGCCACGGCCCAGAGCACGGGACCGCGCTCGAGGCCGATGGGGCCGGCCGGGTCCGTGGCGTAGTTCTGGATGTATCCGCCGGTGGTCATGTATCCGGCGGCGTTGTTGCCCATGAAGACGAGCGAGGCGAGGACGACGAGCAGCCAGTGGCTCTTGATGAGCGTGCCCAGCGGGTTCGTCACCTGCTCCTTGCGTTCGGCGATCTCGTGGAACACGGGGGATTCCTCGACTCCGCGGCGGATCCAGTAGCCGATGAAGACGAGCACGATGGAGAGGAAGAACGGCACCCGCCAGCCCCATTCGAGGAAGGCATCGCCCGGGGCGATCGACGTCATCAGGGCGAGTACGCCCGAGGACAGCAGAAGGCCGATGGACACGCCGATCTGCGGGAAGGAACCGCGCAGTCCGCGTGACTTCTCATCTGCGTGCTCGACGGCGAGCAGAACGGCTCCGCCCCATTCTCCGCCGGCTGAGATGCCTTGGATGATGCGCAGGGCGATGAGCAGGATCGGGGCGAGCACGCCCGCGGATTCGTAGGTCGGCAGGAAGCCGATGAGCGCAGTTGCGGCGCCCATGGCGATGAGCGTGATGATGAGGACCACCCGGCGGCCGAGCTTGTCGCCGAAATGTCCGGCGAGGAATGCGCCCAAGGGGCGGAAGAGGAAGCTGATCCCGACCGTCGCGAAGGCGACCATGGTCGACAGCGTCGATCCGAGCGGGCCGAAGAAGAGCTGGTTGAAGATCAGCCCCGAGGCCGCCGCGTAGAGGAAGTAGTCGTACCACTCGATGCTCGTGCCGACGATCGTCGCGAACGCCACCCGGGTCTGAGTGTGCTTCTGTGCTGCCATGACTCCTGTGTCCTGTCGTGCGTCTGCAGTGCATCCCGGCCACATTCTCTGTGGCCTGGATTACTTGTTCTCCGGAACCGTATCATATACGATCTGTAGTGAAGCCAATCGAAATGAGGTGTGAGATCGATGTCGACTCCAGCAGGTGTTCCCGCCCGCCCGGGCAAGATCATTGCCGTTCATGTGGCCTATGAGTCCCGTGCGGCGCAACGAGGAAAACGCCCCGCCCAGCCGTCCTACTTCCTCAAGGCGGCCAGCTCCGTCGCCGCCTCCGGCCAGTCCATCAAGCGCCCGGCAGGCACCTCGCTGCTCGCCTTCGAAGGTGAGATCGCCGTCGTCATCGGCACGTCTGCCCGCAATGTCACCGAGGCCGACGCCTGGTCGTATGTGGCCGGCGTGACCGCCTCGAACGACTTCGGCCTCTACGACATGAAGACCCCGGACAAGGGGTCGAACGTGCGCTCGAAGAGCCGCGACGGCTACACCCCGCTGGGTCCCGAAGTCATTCCCGCCGCCGAGGCGGCCCCCGACTCCCTGCGCCTGCGCACCTGGGTCAACGGCGAGGTCGTCCAGGATGACGGCACGCGAGCCGACCAGCTCATCTTCACCCTCCCGCGGATCGTCGCGGACCTCAGCCAGCATCTCACCCTCGAGCCCGGTGACGTCATCCTCACCGGCACCCCGGCCGGATCCTCGGTCGTCGCCCCCGGTGACACGGTCGAGGTCGAGGTCACGGCCGCCTCGGCGAACGGCGAAGAGCTGAGCTCCGGACGATTGACCACCACGGTCGTCGACGGGCCCGGCGACTTCGACGAGAATCTCGGCAGCCTCCCCGCGGTGAACGAGGCACTCACCGTCGACGCCTGGGGCTCGCGTGTTGCCGCCGGACTTGCCCCGGAGGGCGACGCCGATGGCACTGCCGCGACGGCACTCGACGCCGACCTCGTCGCCAAACTCACCGAGGCTCCGACCGCGGGCCTGTCGGCTCAGCTGCGGTCGCGCGGACTCAACAATGTCGTCATCGAAGGTGTGGCCCCGCTGAAACCGGGCGCGAAGATCGTCGGCACCGCGAAGACCCTGCGCTTCGTACCCAACCGCGAAGACCTGTTCAAGTCCCACGGCGGCGGTTTCAACGCCCAGAAGCAGGCGTTCGACTCGATCCGCCCCGGCGAGGTCGTCGTCATCGAAGCCCGCGGCGAATCCGGTTCGGGCACCCTCGGCGACATCCTCGCCCTGCGTGCGAAATCTCTCGGCGCCGCCGGCGTCGTCACCGACGGGGGAGTCCGCGACTCCGCCGAGGTGGCCGAGATCCTGCCCGTGTTCTCCACCGCGAAGAACCCTGCCGTGCTCGGTCGCAAGCACGTGCCGTGGGAATCGGACGTGGCCGTGGCCTGCGGAAACGCCACCGTCCTACCCGGCGATGTCATCGTCGCCGACGACGATGGAGCCATCGTCATCCCCCGTGGCCTCGTCGAAGAAGTCGTCGACGCGGCACTGGCCAAGGAGGTCGAGGACGGTTGGGTGGCCGAACAGGTCGCCGCCGGCAACCCGATCGAAGAGCTCTTCCCGCCCAAGGGCGAATGGAAGGCGAAATTCGACGAATGGAAGGCCTCACGGTGAAGACCGAACAGGCAGCGACCGCGGCCCCGTCCCTGAGCAAGGCCGAGACCGCTTACCGGTGGATCCGCGAGCGCGTCGCCGACCAGACCTACCAGCCCGGGCACAAACTTGTGCTCGCGCAGATCGCCCTCGAACTCGACACCTCCGTGGTGCCGGTGCGCGAGGCCATCCGTCGGTTGGAGGCCGACGGGCTCGTGACCTTCGAGCGCAACGTCGGGGCCCGCGTGGCCATGGTCGACCAGGGCTCCTATACCCAGTCGATGGAAGCGGTCGCGATTCTCGAGGCCGCGGCCGTCGCCCAAGCTCAGGGCCACCTCGGTGCCGATGATCTCGATGCCGCGGAGCAGATCAACGATCGGATGCGGGCGCTGCTCGACGAATTCGAACCGGCCGAGTTCACCCGACTCAACCACGAATTCCACGAGACGCTCTACCGGCGCTGCCCGAACGAGCGGCTGTGCACCCTCGTCGAACTCGAATGGGACCGACTCAACCACCTGCGGGATTCGACGTTCTCCTTCGTCCCCGAACGGGCGCTCGAGTCGGTGGAGGAACACTCCCGCATCGTCGCCCTCATCCGAGCTCGCGCCTCGGCGCAGGAGGTCGAACGGGCCGTGCGCGAGCACCGCTCGGCCACGCTGCACAGCTTCCAGAACTCCCAGACGACCACAGCCCCGACCACGGATCTGCAGACAGATTCACGAAAGGACAACTCATGACACAGTCCACCACCCTGCCGGCCGCAATGCCGGAGAAGATCCGCCACTACATCGGCGGCGAGTTCGTCGACTCCATCGACGGAGACGAATTCGACGTCCTCAACCCGGTGACGAACGAGCCCTACATTACGGCGGCCTCGGGCAAGAAGGCCGATATCGAAGCCGCCGTCGCCGCGGCGAAGACGGCCTTCGACGAGGGGCCGTGGCCGACGATGCTCCCGCGCGAGCGCGCCCGCATCCTCAACAAGATCGCCGATATCGTCGAATCCCGCAAGGACGAACTCGCCGCCATGGAGTCCTTCGACTCCGGACTGCCGATCACCCAGGCCAAGGGGCAGGCGGCGCGCGCGGCGGAGAACTTCCGCTTCTTCGCCGACCTCATCGTCGCTCAGGTCGATGACGCCTTCAAGGTCCCCGGCCGCCAGGCGAACTACGTCAACCGCAAGCCGATCGGCGTGGCCGGGCTCATCACTCCGTGGAACACGCCGTTCATGCTCGAGTCCTGGAAGCTGGGACCGGCGATCGCGACCGGCAACACCGTCGTGCTCAAACCCGCCGAGTTCACTCCGCTCTCGGCCTCCCTGTGGCCGGGCATCTTCGAAGAGGCAGGATTGCCCACCGGTGTGTTCAACATGGTCAACGGCTTCGGTGAGGAAGGTTTCGCCGGCGATTCGCTCGTCAAGCACCCCGACGTTCCGCTCATCTCCTTCACCGGCGAATCGAGCACCGGCCAGACGATCTTCGCCAATGCCGCCCCCTGGCTCAAGGGCCTGTCGATGGAGCTCGGCGGCAAGTCCCCGGCTGTCGTCTTCGCCGACGCGGACATCGAGGCTGCCGTCAACGCCACGATCTTCGGCGTCTTCTCCCTCAACGGGGAGCGCTGCACCGCCGGTTCGCGCATCCTCGTCGAGGAATCGATCTACGACGAGTTCGTCGAGCGCTACGCGGCCCAGGCCAAGCGTGTGAAGGTCGGTCTGCCCTCGGATCCCGATACCGAGGTGGCTGCGCTCGTCCACCCCGAGCACCATGAGAAGGTCATGTCCTACGTCGAGATCGGCAAGTCCGAGGCCCGCCTCGTCGCCGGCGGCGGACGCCCCGAGGGCTTCGAGACCGGAAACTTCGTCCAGCCGACCGTGTTCGCCGATGTGAAGCCCGACGCGCGGATTTTCCAGGAGGAGATCTTCGGGCCCGTCGTCGCCATCACCCCGTTCTCCTCCGACGAGGAGGCCCTGGAGTTGGCGAACAACACGAAGTACGGTCTGGCCGCCTATATCTGGACCTCGGATCTCAAGCGCGCCCACAACTTCTCCCAGGCCGTCGAATCGGGAATGGTGTGGCTGAACTCGAACAACGTCCGCGACCTGCGCACCCCCTTCGGCGGTGTCAAGGCCTCGGGGCTCGGGCACGAGGGCGGGTACCGGTCGATCGACTTCTACACGGAACAGCAGTCCGTGCACATCAACCTCGGCGAGGTCCACAACCCCGTCTTCGGAAAGCAGTGAAGCAGCCATGACCAAACGCACTGATATGACTCGGACCTCGGCCGGCTATTTCGTCAGCCAGGAGACGAGCATCGCCGCCGACAACCCCATCGCCACGCCGCAGACGAGCCCGCCCGACATCCTCCGCTGCGCCTATATGGAACTCGTCGTCACCGATCTGGCCGCGTCGCGGGAGTTCTACGTCGACGTGCTCGGACTCTATGTCACCGAAGAGGACGAGAACACGCTCTACCTGCGCTCGACGGAGGAGTTCATCCACCACAACCTGGTCCTGCGCAAGGGCGAGGTCGCTGCCGTGGCTGCGTTCTCCTACCGGGTGCGCAGCCCGGAAGAGCTCGACAAGGCCGTGGCCTTCTACACCGAACTCGGCTGCGATGTCCGCCGCAGCGCCGACGGCTTCGTCAAGGGCGTGGGCGACTCCGTGCGGGTGGTCGACCCGCTCGGCTTCCCGTACGAGTTCTTCCACCAATCCGATCATGTCGAACGCATGTCGTGGCGCTACGACCTGCACATCCCCGGCGAACTCGTCCGCCTCGACCACTTCAATCAGGTCACCCCGGACGTGCCGCGGGCGGTGAAGTACATGCAGGATCTCGGGTTCCGTGTCACGGAGGACATCCAGGACGAAGAGGGCACGGTCTACGCCGCGTGGATGCGCCGCAAGTCCACCGTCCATGACACGGCGATGACCGGCGGAGACGGACCGCGCATGCACCATGTCTGCTTCGCCACGCATGAGAAGCACAACATCCTCTCCATCTGCGACAAACTCGGTGCCCTCCGCCGGTCCGACTCGATCGAACGCGGGCCCGGCCGCCACGGCGTCTCGAACGCGTTCTACCTCTACCTGCGCGACCCCGACGGACACCGCGTCGAGGTCTACACGCAGGACTACTACACCGGCGACCCGGACAATCCGGTCATCACCTGGGACGTCCACGACAATCAGCGCCGCGATTGGTGGGGCAACCCCGTTGTGCCGTCTTGGTACACGGATGCCTCACTCGTCCTCGATCTCGACGGCAACCCGCAGCCCGTGCACGCCCGCACGGACGATTCGGAGATGGCCGTGACGATCGGTGCCGACGGGTTCTCCTACACCCGCGCGGATGAAAACGAGGGCAAGCTGGGCAACCAGCTCTGAAAGGAATCCACATGCTCGATGAGGCAACGATCGCGGCCATCGCCGACGATCTCGCGGCTGCGGAGCGGACAGGAAAGAAGATCGGTCTGCTCACCGCGAAGTATCCGGATATGACAGTCGAAGACTCCTATGCGGTGCAGAACGAATGGCGCCGTCGCGGGGAGGCTGCCGGCCGTCGGCTCTATGGTCATAAGATCGGACTGACCTCGAAGCCGATGCAGCAGGCCACCGGCATCACCGAACCCGACTACGGAGCGATCTTCGCCGACCAGGTCTATGCCACCGGTTCCGTGATCGATCATTCCCAGTACTCCGGGGTGCGCATCGAGGTCGAACTCGCCTTCGTGCTGCGTGATGAGCTCCGCGGACCCGATGTCAGTCTCTTCGACGTCCTCCGCGCCACTGAGTACGTCGTCCCCGCACTCGAGGTCCTGTCCTCGCGCATCGAGATGGAGGGTCGCACGATCGTCGACACCATCTCCGACAATGCGGCGCTGGGGGCGATGGTCCTCGGTGGTCGGCCGGTCGCCGTCGATGCCGTCGACCTGCGTCGGGTGAACGCTCTGCTCTATCGCAATGAGACGATCGAGGACTCCGGAGTCGCCGCCGCCGTCCTCGACCATCCGGCGCGCGGAATCGTGTGGTTGGCGAACAAACTCGCCGAACACGGAGACGTGCTGCGGGCAGGAGAGACCGTGCTCGCCGGATCGTTCACCCGCCCCATGTGGGTCCGTCCCGGCGACACGGTCCACGCCGACTACGGAGAGCTGGGAGTCATCACATGCCGTTTCGAGTAGAGCTTCCGCAGACCTTCACCGACCGTGTGGCCGGACTCGGCGGCGGTCAGTACCTGGCCGGAATGTGGGTGTGCTCGGGTTCGCCCGTGGCCGCCGAGATCGCCGCGGCCTCGGGAATGCAGTGGGTGCTCATCGACGCCGAGCATTCCCCGATCGGACTCGAGACCACGACGAGTCTGCTGCGCGCGATGAACGGCTACCCGGCCACCCCCGTCGTCCGGGTGCCGGTCAACGACACGGTGCTCATCAAGCAGTACCTCGACCTCGGAGCGCAGAACCTGCTCGTGCCGATGGTCGATACGAAATCCGACGCCGAGGCGGCCGTGGCGGCCGTCCATTATCCGCCGAAGGGTGTGCGCGGGGTCGGTTCGGCCCTGGCCAGGGCCTCCCGGTGGAACGCCGTGGACGGGTACCTGGGGCGCGCCGAGGAATTCGTATCCCTGACGGTACAGATCGAATCGGCGACTGCGGTCGACAATGCCGCCGAGATCGCCGCGGTCGACGGAATCGACCAGATCTTCGTCGGTCCCTCGGACCTGGCCGCGTCGATGGGGCTGCTCGGCCAGCAGACCCACCCGGACGTCACCGACGCGGTGGCCAGGACCTTCGAGGCAGTGAAGGCTGCCGGCAAACCTGTCGGCGTCAACGCCTTCGATCCCGAGCAGGCACGGAAGTACCTGGAAGCCGGAGCGTCCTTCGTTCTCGTCGGTGCCGATGTCGGCCTGATGATGAACGGCGCCCGAGCCTGGGCCGACACTTGGGTGCAGGACTGAGGATCCCGCCGCGGCGGCCCTACCCCTGGCGATGAGCTCGCTTCCAGCGATGCCGAGCATCGTCGTGGGCGGCGATGAGGAGTTCGTCGACCTGCTTCCCTGTGCGTGATCCCGGATTCACGACGGCTACCCACCCCTGCCTGCGATACAGCGGGTGGGGGTGGACTGCGTCTGTGACGGACTGCTGACCCAGGATGTCCGCGTTCGCGTCGACATCGGGGTCAGGTTCGCCGAAGAGTGCGGAGTACCGGGCACGCCCGATGTGGAGATTGAGCCTCCACCGATCGGGAGCCGAGAGCTCGGAGGCTGTGTCATCGGGGTAGTCCTTGGTGGTGATGGTGGCGAAAGGCTGAGTGTTCGCAGGCACTTCTCCGTCGAGAGCGAAATAGAAGAAGTGGTCTCCCCAGGTCAACTCGGGGTACGGGCCGCCGGCCTCAGGAGCGATGTGGAGCAGTCCGTCGAGACTGTGGACTCGGTCGATGATCTCGTGCATACTCATGATCCAAGTGTGCACTTGAAGTGCCTATGTCGGGTTTCTCTAGGGAAGTGATCACTCTTCGCACTTCGGACGTGGCTTCGATCAGCGGGTACTCGGTACAGCAGGTCCGTCAGCTCGAATCCCGCGGTGTCATTCCCGCGGCCGCACGGGAGGTCAACGGCTACCGGCGGTACTCAGACGTGCATGTCAGTGCATTGTCCGCATACCGTGATCTTGCTTTCGCCGTCGGCCCTGTTGCTGCCCGATCGGTGATGACCGAACTTCCGCGGCTCGATCCCGGTGAGGCGATCGCCCTTCTCACCGGCAAAGTGACTGAAGTGGACGAGCATCGTCGGCAGGTCGTTGCAGCACGCTCGATGCTGTTCTCGATCCGGTCCGAAGCTGAAACTGCCGGCGAGCCTGGGGGCGAGACGACCCACGAATCGATGACGATCACCGAACTTGCTGAGGCGGTGGGCGTGCGTGCATCCACGTTGCGATATTGGGAATCGGAGGGACTGATTACCCCGCACCGGGTGGGATCCGGGGCTCGAACTGCGCGTCTCTACCGATTCGCAGCGATCAGAGATGCGAGGAGCACTGCCGCGCTGCGGTCCGGAGGGTACGGCATTCACGAAATCCGCGAAGCCTTGGCAATGATGCGAGAGCTCGGTGACACGAGCTCGATGCTCGCCGCACTCGACGACAGACTGGACGATCTGGCGCTGCGTGGGGCGGCAGTCTTGCGGGCTGGGGGTGTTCTCGCCGGGACGATCGGCCTAGAACACCCCTGAGCTCAATTCTCAGTCCTTCTCGCGGCGGCTGCCGCAGATCAGCAGGATCGTTGAGCCGAGTCCGACGAAGACGATGCCCAGGCCGATGAGCATGCCGGTGCCAGTCGTGCCCGTGCGGGGCAGCTCACCGGATGGTGCCGGGGCCGCGGGCGCCGTGGGAGTTTCCGCGACCGGTTCGACCGGTGGAGACTCGGGCTTTTCCGGGGCCTGAGGAGCCTCGGGTTGTTCGGGAGGAGACGGGGGAGTGCTCGGCTGCTCGGGTTGTTCCGGGGGAGCCGGAGGGGTGCTTGGCTCCTCCGGCGGAGTGCTCGGCTCTTCCGGTGCCGGGGGTGTTGACGGCTTCTCCTCGGGCGGACGGTGCACGGTCTCGGCGGGAACACCCCAATCGCTTGTCCACGCCCTATTGACGTCGCTGCCCTCGATCGCGGTCACATAGGTGACCCAACCGATCGGCATATCGATCGGCTCCGTGTCGATCTCGACGTGGCCCTTCTCGTCGGCGATGACGGTGAAGTCCTGCACGGACAGCTCCGTGCCGTCGGTCTTCTTCGACTGCTCGGGTTCGGTCTCCACATGGTAGGCGGTGATGGTGAGGACGGCTTCGGAACCCGGCCGCAGACCCGTCACGGCCACCTCGTCGTGAGTCGATGTGCCCTCGAGCACCGCCTCGGTGTCGGCTGTCGGGGTCCACGGGACGAACCCCGTCTCGCGGGGTTGGCCGTGGACACCCTTCCACTCCTTCGTCGCCTTGTCCCCGGCGATCGTCTCGGTGAAGTACAGCCAGCCGTGGAAGTCAGTCGGCACGGTGATCTCGCCGGAGGTGTGGTTGCCGTTGCCGACATTCTTCGACGTCACGGACCCGATTTCGCGAGCGTCATCGTTCTTCGTGCCCTGCGTCGGTGCCGTCGCGGTCTGCCACAGAGTGTGAACGACCGTGACGGTGTGGTCGCCGATGAGACCGGAGACGGTGAAGTCGTCGGTGACTGGCTCTCCCGGTGTCGGTGTCTGATCGGAGATCTCGGTGGTCACCTTCGGCTGGGAACTCAGCTCCAGTGACGCCTTGTCCGTGACGGACGCGGGAGTGTCCGGGGTGATGACCCGCTGCACTCGCGTGCCGGACGTCGGTTCGAACACGCGCACAGTCTGTGGGGCGACCTTCGCCTTCGCGGTCACGGACAGAGTGCCCGGTGTGCTCGCCTGCAGTGTCGTGGTCACAGGCTCCTTCCCCGTGGTCATGGTTTTCGAGGCCTTCTCGGCGCCGGCGGTCGTGAGCGTGACGGGGACGTCGGGGACTTGTGCTCCGGAGGCGCTGAGCAGGGAGACCGTCAGCGTCGCCTCATCGGTGGGGGTGCCGAGTACCGCGCCTTTGCCGGGGTCATCCTTGGCGCTGTCCTTGCTGCTGGCAGGCGAATCGGAGGCCCAGGAGTCAGGAGAAGGGGCGGACTCCGGGGCGGCATAGGGCTCGAGAACGGGCATGCGCATGACCGGCTCGAGGCTGATGTCGAGGGTGTAGGGGCCGGCGAAATTCTTCGCCTCGGCGAGGATCGTCGAGTGCTTCTTCGCGGCACCGGTGAACTTCTTGCCCAGGTCGGCGGGCTTCGCCGGCGGCACCTTGTGATCATGGGGGAGCGCCTTGTCGAAGCGGGCCATCGCGCTCAGCGCGGCCTGCACATCCTTCGACTGCGAGTCGGCGTATTCGTGCAGCGCCCACGCGGTGCGAGCCGAGGTGACCGTGTCTGCCTTCGCGCCCTTGAAGTACTTCGGCAGCGGGGACTTCTTCCCCGCATCGATGCAGTAGGCGGAGGTGTCCGGGAAGGTCCGGTAGGAGCCGTACCAGGTCTTGCCCTGTTTGGCGTGGTGCCAGATACCCGGTCCGTAGGCGCTGGGAGCGGTGAGCACAGGAACCTCGCCGAGGCTGACCGGTGGTCCCGCGGCCATGGCCGGTCCCAGCCCGATGAGGGACGCGACTGTGAGGACGGTGAGAAGCAATGCGGTGCGCAACGACGCAAGTCTGAGAGTAGTCATAGACCGATTCGACACGGAGAGCCCCGTGTCGGACTAGGGCCGCCCGAGAGGCTGTGGATACCGCTTCGAGAATCCACAGAATGTGACGTGCGAGTGGGCGACCTGTCGGAGGCGAGGGGGAGGGGAGTGGTGCAGGCAAGAATGGCGACGTCGGGCGCGTGAGGTGGGCGACGTCGGCAGTCGGACGATGATCGAATGCGCCGAGGTGGTGTCGAAGAGTTCGCAACCATCCACACCCGAAAATGGTTGAGTGGGGCTCGGGGAGCCGTCAGCAGAACGTGGCAGTCGGCTGAAGTGTTGCTGGACAGATACATGACGGGGCCGTTCGCTGAGGGCTTGGACTCTAGACTGAGGTGAGCGGAATTTCCCCCATTGCAGAAGGACGATCTATGTCGGCACAGAACGGTCCCGGTTCGCAGAGACCGCAGCCGCCCCAGGTGCAGGGCCCACCGAACCCGAATGTTCCCCCGGCACAGGGACAGGTGCCGCCTCAGGGCCAGCCGCATAATCATGATCGGTTCCGGCCGCGAGTGCAGGGGTCGCAGCAGCCGACTCCGCAGCAGGCGCCCGGCGGACCCATGCCGCCGCAGAGCCAGCCTCACATGCAGAGCCAGCCTCAGATGCAACCGGTTCCCGGCCACCCGATGCCGCCTCAGGGGCAGTCGATGCCCGGGCAACCCATGCCCGGTCAGCCGGTGATGTATGCGCCCCCGCCTGCGCAGGCTCGCGTCTATGCTCAGCCGCGGTTTGCGCCGACGGTGACTCAGGAGATGCGGATCCGTGCAGGAATGCAGGCACCTCAACAGGTCGTCACCGATACTCCCTGGACCGGTGCCGTGCGAAAGGCACAACCGGAGACCGAACCCGATTCGACCGGAAACATCGTCCGCCTCGTCGCCGCGATCCTCGTTCTCGTCGCTCTTGTCGGTGGGCTCGGCCTTCTCGCTCTGCTCGGCGGACTGAGCTTCGGCGTCCGCCTCTTCGGTCTCATCGGACTCGCGGCGATCCCGCTTCTGGCAATCATCGCGTATGTGCTCTGGCTCGATCGATGGAAACCGCAGCCGAAGCTCCTCCTGGGTATCTGTCTTCTCTGGGGAGCCGTCGCCTCGGTCATCCTCACCCTCGGCTTCTCACTCGTCGGTGACATCGCGCTCTATATGGTCGGCATCAATGGGGTGCCCGACGTCATCGGTGCAGTCATTCAGGCTCCGATCCTCGAGGAATCGACCAAGACCGTTCTCTTGCTCGTCATCGTCCTCGCCGCCCGTCGCCACTTCGAAGGCCCCCTCGACGGGCTCGTCTACGGTTCGCTCATCGGTGCCGGATTCGCCTTCACCGAGAACATCCTCTACCTCGGCCAATCGTGGAACGACGGCGAACTTCCGGGACTGGCAGTGACATTCGCCATGCGCTGCCTCGGCTCACCGCTGCTGCACACTGCGTTTTCGACCTGCGCCGGTGTGTCGATCGGCCTCGCCGCCCGCAAATGGCCGTGGTGGTCGCTCATCCTCATGTGGCTGCCCGGGCTCGCACTCGGCATGGTCCTGCACGGCTTCTGGAACGCCTCGATGACTCTCCTCGGTGCGTTCGGGCAAGCGACCCGCAACGTGATGGGCGGAATGCTCCCGCAGATCATCGGCCTCGTCGTGCTCAGCGCCATTCTCTCCGCCGCCTGGGTGACGCTGGGACTCATTCTGCGCCGCAGCGAGCGAATGCACACCCAGAACATGCTCGGCGACTATGCGAACTCCGGTTGGCTCACCCACGCCGAGGTCGACATGCTCGGCACCTGGAAGGGTCGGAAGAACGGCCGCGACTGGGCGAAGTCGTTCCCCGGCGGCAAGGAGGAGATGAAGACCATGATCCGCACCTCCGGCAAACTGTCGACGACGCGGATGCGTGTGCTCGCGGGTATCGGCGGAGAACAGGAACGCAAGATCGAACGAGCCGAACTCAAACAGTTCTCCGACGCCCGCGAACGACTGCTCGCGGCCTCCAGACAGACTGTGCGGTAAGTTCCAGCGGTGACGATCTTCGACATCCTCCTCATCGTCCTCGGCATCGGGGCGCTCTTCGCCGGGTTCCGCCAGGGCATCATCACCGCGCTCGGAACCGCGGCCGGCTTCATCGTCGGCTGGATTCTCGGGCGCCTGCTCTCCCCGTTCGTCGAATCGCTGAGCGCCGGCACCGACGTCATGGACAACCCGGGTGTGCTCATGCTGCTGGCCTCGATGCCGTTGGTCCTCAGTGTTCTCTTCGCTTTCGCCGGCAGCGGCATCGGCGCGTGGATCAAGCACAACATGGACTCCGACCTCGGTCAGGGCATCGATGCCATCGGCGGCACGATCACCGCCGGAGTCGTCTATGTCCTCGTCGTCTGGCTCGCCGCCGGCTTCATCCGCACCTCCCCGCTCGTCGAACCCAACCGCTGGGTCGCCGACTCCACCGTCATCGCCGCGATCGACCGCACCATTCCCTACTCTTCCCAGAACGCGCTGGGCGGACTGGCGAAGGGACTGAGCGCCTCCGGGTTCCCACAGGTGTTCTCCGGTCAGCCCGAACAGATCCGCGGAGTCGGTGAACCCGACGAAGGCATGGTCGCCGTCGGACGCAGCGTCGACGATTCGGTCGTCAAGATCACGACGACGGCCACCAGCTGCGCCACCGGTTCGGAAGGCTCCGGCTTCGTCTATGAGGACGGACTCGTCGCCACCAACGCCCACGTCGTGGCCGGGTCCACGGAACTGGCCGTGCAGGTCGGGGGCAAGGGCAGGCCGTACCGGGCCGAGGTCGTCGAATTCGATGCCGAAGCCGATGTGGCCGTGCTCCGAGTCGCTGGGCTCGAGGCCCCCGCCCTCGACTTCGGAAACGGGCTCGGACCCGGCGACGACTCCGTCGTCGTAGGATTCCCCGCCAACGGTCCCTATACGATCTCACCGGCCCGCGTGCGGGAGAAGATCAACGCCCGCGGACTCGACATCTACGACTCGCAGTCGGTCGTCCGGGAAGTCTATGCCCTGCGCGGAATCGTGAGGGAAGGCAATTCGGGAGGCCCGCTCATCGATACCGACGGAAACGTCGTCGGCATGGTCTTCGCCCGTTCGGCCACCGATGACGAAACCGGCTACGCCCTCACCCGAGCCGAGATCGCCGACGAACTCGACGCCGGTGCCGCCGAGCGCACACCGCAGCCGACAGGGCAGTGCACGCATTGACCCCGACTACTTGAGGTCGAGCCCGGCGAGGACGGCGCGATGGTCGCTCGATCCGCGTTCGAGCACCTCGTCGGAGGTGGCGTCGAAACCGCGGTAGAGGACATGGTCGAGCCGGGTGACGGGGAACCGGGCGGGCCAGGTGAAGCCGAAGCCGCCTCGGGCCTCCTCCCGGGTATCCTGCAGCGGCGGCACCAGGGTCTCCATATTGTTGTCGGTCGTCGCCGTGTTGAAGTCGCCGGCGACGACGACATGCTCGGCGCTGTCGGTCTCCACGGCCGTGGCCAAGCGGCGCAGAGCGGCATTGCGCATCGATTCGTGGCCGGGGCGCACCGATGGCATATGTACGGCATAGAAGCGGATGTCACCGTGATCGGTCGAGATCGTGGTCGCGAAAGCCCGCGGCCACTGCAGGCCGAGGTCGACCTCCTCGGGCTCCGACATCGGCCATTTCGACCACACTCCGATGGTGTCGACGACCTGAGAATGCTCGAACGAGGAGTCGAGCTCTTTGTGGATGATCTTGCCCGACAGCGACTCGAGCTCCTGGATCGTGACGATGTCCGGATCACGGTCGACGATGTTCTGCGCGGCAGCGGTGGGCTGCGGCATCCTCGCCCCCACGTTGTGGGTGGCCACCGTCAGGTCCGGATCACCGGAATCATCGTTCGGCAGCAGGGCCGGACCGAACATCCCCGTCCACACCAGAGCGGGCACGAGGAATCCGATGGCCGAGAGCCACGAGAAGCGGATGAGGAACATGAGCAGCACGAGCGCGAGGACGATCCCCGTCCACGGCAGCACCGATTCGAGGATGAGCGCGACGCCCATCCGCGTCGGCAGCAGATTGTGGAGAAGCAGGAATGCCGCATAGAGGATCCCGAAGATCAATGCGGTGATGCCCTTCGCGGGGCTATGCCTTCTGCGCGGTGAGGAATATGCCTGGTTCATCGATCAACGATCTTAACCGGGAAGTCTGGCCCCACGCTGGAAGCGACTTGCGACGCGGCTCACAGCCGCTCGACATCAGCGACGCGCCGTCGCGCTCCACACCGTCACATCGGGGTGAGTGTCGTAGCGATATCCCGAACCCCTCATCGTGCGCACCACGGAGGCGTATTCGCCGAGGCGGCGCCGCAGTCGGCGGATATGGACGTCCACGGTGCGTTCGTCGGGAACCTCACCGCCGGACCACACCGCGGTGATGAGGTCCTCCCGGGGCAGGGTCTCATCGGCGTGGGAGACGAGGGTGGCGAGCAGGTCGAATTCCTTCGTCGTGACATCGACGAGGTCACCGTCGATGCGGACCTCGCGGCGGGGAATGTCGATGCGCAGGCGTTCCCCTGTCGCCTGGGTGTAGGCATCGCCGGCGCGACCACCGAAACCGCGGGGTGCGGGAGCCGCCGGAGCAGTCTCCTCGCGCAGAGCCGGCGGGTGGATGCGGTTGGGAATGCGCGAGCGCACGGGCCCGTGGGTCGCCGCCGGCGCGCCTGTCGCGGCGGGGGAGCCGGTGGCCACGGCCCGGACGGCGTCGATGTCGCTGCCGCGGCCTTCCGGGGCCAAGGCGATGACGGCCTGGGTCTCGGCCTGGCTGGCCAGTTCCTTGGCGTAGGCCTGCAGTTCGGCGGCGATCGCGGAGAGGTTCGTGCCGTCGGCTGCGGCCTTGGACTCATCGAGTCCGATGTAGACGATGATTCCGCGAGCGGCCTTCGGCGAGGGGACGACCCCGGCCGGTCCGAAGGTGTGCGGTGCGTTCTGCGGGTCGACTGCGCTCAACCTGGCTCCTGCACGTCGAGTGGCCACTGCACTGCGCGGGTGGACGTAGGCGGGTTCTGGATTCGGCATAGCTGTCCTTTGCTTTCGACCATGAGGTCGATATGACTGGAGGAGTCCGCTGCTTGAGTGAACTCGTTCGAGGCCGGACAGCGGGAGTGAGATCACCGACCACGAACGCAGGGCATACACATATGTGCGCCCGGCATTCGCATCTGATGAATCGTCGAAGTCATGGCTTCATTATTTGTCACAAAACTTCGGCCGCGCAAAGGAAAACCCGAAAATGAGACGACCGTGACGAAATATGACGTCCCACTCGCCGAGGCTGACGACCGAAATCGTCATCCGCGAGGTCTCAGTCGACGATTCCGTACATCCGGTCCCCGGCATCGCCGAGTCCGGGCACGATGTAGCCCTTCTCGTTGAGCTTCTCGTCGAGTGCGGCCGTGTACACCTTCACCTCGGCGGAATCGCTGTAGTCGCGTTCGATGCGTGCCACGCCCTCGGGGGCGGAGACGAGGCACACCGCAGTGACGTCGCGAGCCCCGCGAGCGAGCAGGAAGTCGATGGCCATGGCCAGGGTGCCGCCGGTGGCGAGCATCGGATCGACGACGAAGATCTGCCGACCTGTGAGGTCATCGGGCAGGCGGTCGGCATAGGCGCTGGGTTCGAAGGTCGTCTCGTCGCGGACCATTCCGAGGAAGCCCACCTCGGCGGTGGGCAGGATGCGCAGCATTCCGTCGAGCATGCCGAGGCCGGCGCGCAGGATCGGGACCACGACGGGGCGGGGTTCGGCGATGCGGGTGCCGGTGGTCGTCGTCACCGGGGTCGAGATCTCCTTGTCCTCGACCGCCACCGATCGGGTCGCCTCGTAGGCCAGCAGCATGACGAGCTCTTCGGTGAGCTGGCGGAAGCGAGCGGAATCCGTGTTCGCATCGCGCAGAGCGGTGAGTTTGTGTGCGATGAGCGGGTGATCGGCTACGTGAAGATGCATACCCCAAATGGTACGGGAGAACTTCGCCGCTTCGGCAGTGGTCAATGCGGTCCGAAGCGTTCACAATGGAGGCATGTCGTACTTCACTGAGATCCTGGCCGATTCCGGCGATGGCTTCCGCGCCCTCGATGTCGACGTCCGCGACGCGAACGACCTCGACGACCTCGTCGATATGATGCGTTCGGCCGCCGGCGACGACGGAGAGGCCGTGGCCGTCATCGAACACGAAGACGAATGGTTCGGGCTCGTGCGTCTGTGCGGGAACAACGAGGTCAAGGTCTTCCTGTCCGATCTCGCCGCCGTCGAGGCGAGCCCGTTCGCGGAGATCTTCGCCGACTTCCTCGACTCCCGCCCCGACGCCTACGATGCCGAACCCGAAGACGACTTCGGCGCCGAGGAGGATGAGGACTCGGCCGCCGAGGACGACGACGAAGACGAGGTCGAGATGCTCGAATTCGACGCCGACTCCGAATGGGGTGGAGACGCCGATATCTACTCCGACCGCGGAGTCCCCGCCGCCACGCTCATCGACCAGGTCGAGAGCTATCGATCCGATCCCGCCCGGGTCGTCGCCCACGTCGGTGAGACCGTCGGCTTCGCCGATCAGCTCGAGGCCGCACGCTGACCGCTGCGACCACGGCCCGGTTCGGCGAATGGATGGGGCATGCCCTCGCCGAGGCGGTCCTCGCCCCGGCTCATGACGACGTTCCCGTCGGTGCCGTCGTCGTCGACGGGGACGGTGAGATCATCGGGCGCGGTCACAATCGGCGGGAGGTCGATGCCGATCCGCTCGGCCACGCCGAGCTCATGGCGATCTCCGCTGCCGCCTCGGCGAGGGGGAAGTGGCGCTTGGACAGCTGCACGCTCGTCGTCACCCTGGAGCCGTGCGCAATGTGCGCCGGGGCCCTCGTCGGCTCTCGGATCGACCGAGTCGTCTTCGGCACCTTCGACGACAAGGCCGGTGCCGTCGGGTCTGTCTGGGACCTGCTGCGGGACCGCGCCGCACTCCATCATCCGGAGGTGACCTCGGGGATCCGAGCGGAGGAGGCTCGGGCCCTGCTGCGGGAGTTCTTCGCGGCCAGACGCTGACGTGTCCCAGCTCACGGCGAACCGATTTGGACGCAGAAAGTCCACCGCTGTACAGTTGTCGGCGGTGGCGTGTCCGAGCGGCCGAAGGTGCAACACTCGAAATGTTGTGTAGGGCAACCCCCTACCGTGGGTTCAAATCCCACCGCCACCGCCACGGGAAACCCCTGATCAGTCGATTCTGATCAGGGGTTTCGTCTGTCCCGTCGAAAGATGGCATCGGTGCGGGCAGGGGTGTGATGATTGACACATCAGGGTCGAGCGGCGAGACTTGCTCGATGAAACAGAAAGAGTTTTCCAGGATGTGGAATTTTTGGATCGGTCGAGGATCGATGCCCGTCTGTTTCATTGCGCATGTTCAAGGCGCAGGGTCGACGACGATGGTGTCGCCGACTGACCAAATCGAACAACCTGAGGTGGTCCATGAAAATGGCTGACAACGACCAAGCGGTGCAGACCGCATCTTCGAGACCGGGGCTTCTCGACAGATTCTTCGAAATCACAGGGCGCGGGTCGACGATCAGACAGGAGATCCGCGGAGGCATCGTCGCCTTCGTCGCGATGGCCTATATCGTCGTCCTCAACCCGCTCATCCTCGGCGGCTCCCAGGACATCGCCGGCGACAGCCTCGACTTCGCTCAGCTGACCGCGGTCACCGGGCTCGTCGCCGGCGTCATCACGATCCTGTTCGGCGTCGTCGCCAGGCTGCCGTTCGGTCTCGCCGCGGGCCTGGGGATGAACAGCTTCCTCGCCGTGTCCGTCGTCCAGGAGGTCACCTGGGCGGATGCGATGGGCCTGGTGGTCATCAACGGCATCATCATCGTCGTCCTCGGCGCCACGGGCATCCGCACCGCGATCTTCAACGCCGTCCCGCACGCGCTGAAGATCGCCATCACGGTGGGCATCGGACTCTTCATCGCCTTCATCGGCTTCGTCAACGCCGGGTTCGTCACCCGCACCCCGGCCGGACCTCCCGTCCAGCTGGGCCAGGACGGATCGATCGGCTCCTTGCCGACCCTGGTCTTCGTCTTCGCCCTCGTCCTCATCGGCATCCTCGTGGCACGGCGGATTCCCGGCGGCATCCTCATCGGCATCATCGTGGCCACGATCGCCGCGATCATCATCCAGGCCTTCGCGAAGCTCGGCACCGTCGGCGACCCGGTCGACCCGGACCCGCTGGGCTGGAACCTCGCCGCTCCGGAATTCCCGCAGCAGGTCATCGCCCTTCCCGACTTCGGTCTCATCGGCTCCTTCGACCTCATCGGCGGATTCCAGCACATCGGCGTCCTCGCGGCCACGATGCTCGTGTTCACCCTCGTGTTCACGAACTTCTTCGACGCCATGGGGTCGATGACCGGACTGGCCCGCAGCGCCGGACTGCAGACCGATGACGGAATGTTCCCGCGCATCCGCGGAGCCTTCATCGTCGAAGGTCTCGGCGCGGTCTTCGGCGGAGCCGCCTCGGGATCGTCGAACACGGTCTTCGTCGACTCCGCAGCGGGAATCGCCGAGGGGGCACGCACGGGGCTCGCCGCCTGCATCACCGGTGTGCTGTTCCTGCTGTCGATGTTCTTCTCACCGCTCATCGCCGTCATCCCGATGGAAGCCGGAGCCGCCGCGCTCGTCGTCGTCGGCGCCATGATGGTCACGCAGATCCGCGAGATCGACATGACCGACTTCCGCACCTCGCTGCCGGTCTTCCTCACCATGGTGACGATGCCGCTGACCTATTCGATCGCCAACGGAATCGGCGTCGGATTCATCTCCTGGGCGCTCATCCACGCCATGAGCAACCGTGCCCGCCAGGTCCACTGGCTGCTGTGGGTCGTCTCGGCCGGTTTCGTCCTGTACTTCGTTCGCGGCCCGATTTCGGCTATCTTGGGAGCATGAGAAAAATGGTTGGACACTCAGCTTGGGGAAAGGGTCAGATCGCCCACGGGGCTTGACCTGCGGGGACGCATGAGTCCCCGATTCCACGTTCTTCTGCGCTGTTCGCATGGATAACCAGAAGCTCGAAGAACGAAGCACATTGTTCCAACCATGCACTGTGCGCCTCAGTGAAGAGGCGCGGGAGGTGTGAAGTGCGATGTCCGCAGCGACAACGGACCAGTCAACTGCCGAAGTGACAATCAACGGGACCGTCCGCGAATTCGACGGCCCACCCCATACGAATGCGCTGGACTTCCTGCGCGGTCAGGGTCTGACCGGAGCGAAGGAAGGCTGCGCCGAAGGCGAATGCGGGGCCTGCGCGATCATGGTCGCCCGCCCCGACGAATCCGGCGGAACCCGCTGGACGTCAGTGAACTCCTGCCTGCTGCCGGCGGCAGCCCTCGACGGGGGAGAGGTCGTGACCTCCGAAGGTCTGGCCGACGGAGACACCGTCCACCCCGTCCAGGAAGAGATGGCCGTGCGCGGCGGATCCCAGTGCGGATACTGCACCCCCGGCTTCATCTCCTCGATGGCCGCCGAATACTACCGCCCCGATCGCGGCGAGGACGGCTTCGACCTCCACTCCCTGTCGGGCAACCTGTGCCGCTGCACCGGCTACCGTCCCATCCGCGACGCCGCGAACGCTCTCGGACAGCCCACCGCCGACGATGCGCTGGCCGCCCGCCGTGACCGCCCGGCACCGGCCCCCGTGGCCACCGATTATCAGCGGGCCGACACCGCCACGGGCCGGATCGGACGCTACCGTCGTCCCGCCACCCTCGCCGAGGCGGTCGAGGCCCTGAGTCAGGATCCCGAGGTCACCGTCGTGGCCGGGGCCACCGACTGGGGCGTCGAGGTCAACATCAAGGGAGCGCGCGCCAAGAACATCCTCGCCGTCGACCGGCTGGAGGAGATGCGCGGAATCCGCCGCACCGAATCGTTCGTCGAACTCGGTGCCTCCCACACCCTGTCCGAACTCGAACGCGAACTCTCCGGCAGCATTCCGCTGCTGGGCAAACTGTTCCCGCAGTTCGCCTCCCGCCTCATCCGCAACGGGGCGACGATCGGCGGCAACCTCGGCACCGGTTCGCCCATCGGCGACACCCCGCCGGCCCTGCTGGCCCTCGAAGCCGAACTCGTGCTCACCTCGGTGCGCGGGTCCCGGACCGTGGCGCTGGCCGACTACTTCACCGGATACCGGCAGACGGTGCGGGCCTCCGATGAGCTCATCACCGCCATCCGCATCCCGCTGCCGCTGTCTCCGCTGACGTCGTTCCAGAAGATCGCCAAACGCCGCTTCGATGACATCTCCTCGGTGGCGATCGGCTACGCCGTCGACATCCGCGATGGCATGATCGCCAAGGCCCGGATCGGCCTCGGCGGAGTCGCGGCCACCCCGCTGCGCGCCACCGCCACCGAAGCCCTCCTCGAAGGCCGACCGTGGAGCCTGGAGACCGTGCATGCGGCGGCCGAGACCCTCGCCGCCGAAGGCACCCCGATGGACGACCACCGAGCAAGTGCGAAATACCGGACCGCGATGCTGCGGTCCTCCCTCGAACGCTTCTACGCCGAGCAGCTCGGCCACCCGGCCGTGACCAGCAAGGAGGTCCAGTGATGAGCCAGCTCTCCCAGCGCCCCGCCGACCCGGTCGTCGGCGAACGCCACCACCACGAAAGCGCCTTCGGCCACGTCACCGGAACCGCGCTCTACACCGATGACCTCATCGGCCGCCTCACCGGCGTCCTCCACGCCTTCCCCGTGCAGTCGACGACCGCCCACGGCCGCCTCGGCGCCATCGACGTCGCACCCGCCTATGCGGTGCCCGGCGTCGTCAAGGTCATCACCGCCGCCGACATCCCCGGCGTCAACGACCAGGGCGTCAAACACGATGAGCCGATGCTGCCGGTCGACGAGATCATGTTCTTCGGCCAGCCCCTGGCCTGGGTCCTCGCCGAGGATCTCGAGGCCGCGAAGGAAGGCGCTGCAGCAGTCACCGCCGAGGTCGAGGAGATGCCGTCGCTGGTGACCGTGCGAGATGCGATCGCCGCCGACAGCTACCACGGCACACCCCTGTCGATCGACAAGGGCGAAGTCGACTCCGCGTTCGCCGACGCCGCCCATGTCTTCGAAGGCGAATTCGAGTTCGCCGGTCAGGAGCACTTCTACCTCGAAACGCAGGCCTGCCTGGCTCATGTGGACGAGAACGAACAGGTCTTCATCCAGTCCTCGACCCAGCACCCCACCGAGACTCAGGACATCGTCTCCCACGTCCTCGGAGTCCCCGCCCACGAGGTGACCGTGCAGTGCCTGCGCATGGGCGGCGGCTTCGGCGGCAAGGAGATGCAGCCCCACGGCTACGCCGCCCTGGCCGCGCTCGGTGCGAAGCTGACCGGCAGGCCCGTGCGACTGCGGCTCGACCGCACCCGCGATATCACCATGACCGGCAAACGACACGGCTTCCACTCGTCGTGGAAGATCGGATTCACCGAGGAGGGGAAGATCCTCGCCCTCGATGCGACACTGACCGCCGACGGCGGGTGGAGCCTCGACCTGTCCGAACCCGTGCTCACCCGCGCGATGTGCCATATCGACAACGCCTACTGGGTGCCCAACATCCGAGTCACCGGCCGCATCGCCAAATGCAACAAGACCTCGCAGACGGCCTTCCGCGGTTTCGGCGGCCCGCAGGGCATGCTCGTCATGGAGGACATCATCGGACGTGTCGCCCCGCAGCTGGGACTGAGCGCCCGGGAGCTGCGGCGCCGGAACTTCTACGCCGACGGCCAGGACACTCCCTACTATCAGCCGGTACGCCACCCCGAGCGGATCGAAGCATGCTGGGATCAGCTCATCTCCCAATCCGATCTGGAGGCCCGCGAAGCCGAGATCCACGCCTTCAACTCGAGCCACGAGCACATCAAGCGGGGGCTGGCGATCACTCCGGTGAAGTTCGGGATCTCGTTCAACCTCACCGCCTTCAACCAGGGCGGAGCGCTCGTGCTCGTGTACAAGGACGGCTCCGTCCTCGTCACCCACGGCGGCACCGAAATGGGCCAGGGCCTGCACCAGAAGATGCTGCAGGTCGCGGCCACCACCCTCGGCGTGCCCCTGTCGACGGTGCGCCTGGCGCCGACCCGCACGGACAAGGTGCCCAACACCTCGGCGACGGCGGCGAGCTCCGGATCCGACCTCAACGGCGGAGCGGTGAAGAACGCCTGCGACCAGATCCTCGACCGGCTGCGACAGGTCGCCGCGGGCATCCTCGGTGCTCCTGCGCATGAAGTCGAGATCTCACGGGGGATCGTCTCCGCGCTGTCCTCACCGAAGACGGTGACCTGGGAAGAGCTGATCAACACCGCGTACTTCCAGCGCATCCAACTCTCGGCCTCCGGCTTCTACCGCACCGAGGGCCTGCACTGGAACCTCTCGCAGATGCGCGGGGAGCCGTTCAAGTACTTCGCCTACGGGGCGGCGGTGTCCGAGGTCGAAGTCAACCGCTTCGACGGCTCCTACACCCTGCGTCGCGTCGACATCGTCCACGACGTCGGGGACTCCCTGTCACCGCTGCTCGACCTCGGACAGATCGAGGGCGGCTTCATCCAGGGCGCCGGCTGGCTGACGCTGGAAGATCTGCGCTGGGACGAATCGGACAAGCCGAGCCGGGGACGTCTGGCCACTCAGGCGGCGAGCACATACAAGATCCCGAGCTTCTCCGAAGTCCCCGAGGTCTTCAACGTCACCTTCCTCGACAAGGCACACGAAGAGGGAGCCGTGTACGGGTCGAAGGCCGTGGGCGAACCCCCGCTCATGCTCGCCTTCTCCGTCCGCGAAGCCCTGCGCGAGGCCGTCGGGGCCTTCGCACGACCCGGTCACAGCGTCGACCTCGCCTCTCCGGCCACACCCGAAGCGGTGTTCTGGGCGATCGAAGAAGCCCGCGGTCAGGGCTCGGGGGCGGCAGCCTCGGCGAGGGAAGGACAACGAGTTCCGTCATGACCTGGATGGACACCGCAGCCGAGCTTCGCGCAGCTCGGGTGCCGGCAGTCCTCATCACTCTCGCCGCGGTGCGTGGGCACGCCCCACGTGAAGCGGGAGCGAAGATGATCGCCACCGCCGATGACCTGTTCGGGACCATCGGCGGGGGCAATCTCGAGATGACGGCCCTCACCCGTGCCCGGGAACTGCTCGCCGAGGGTCAGACGGCCCCGGAGATGCTCACCCTGCGGCTCAACGACAAGGCTCCGGCCAAATACGGTCGCCAATGCTGCGGCGGAGAGGTCACCATGCTCTTCGAACCCCTGCCGGTGCCCGCCTCGGTGGCGATCTTCGGCATCGGCAACATCGGCCTCGAACTCACCCGGATCCTCGCCCGCCACGATCTCGACCTCACCGTGTCCGATTCCCGTCCGGAACAGCTCGAGGCTCTCGACGAGTTGGAGGCGCCGGTGGCGCGGATCCGCCGCGAATTCGCGGTCGTCGGCGAAGAGGTGCTTGAGAGCCTGCCGGCCGGAGCGCACGTGGTCATCATGACCCATGACCATGCCGAAGACCTGCACCTGTGCTCCGCGGCACTGACCCGCGGCGACCTCGGCTCGGTCGGACTCATCGGCTCGAATGCGAAATGGCAGCGCTTCCGCAAGAACCTCGCCGCCGAGGGCTTCGACCTCGAGGCCGTCGACACCATCCGCTGCCCCATCGGACTGCCCGAGCTGCCGGGCAAAGCGCCCGCGACGATCGCCGTGAGCGTCGCCGCGGACCTGCTCGGCCGCATCGGCTGAGCTTCACGCTGACTTCCATCACTGACTTTCACCACTGACTTTCATCACTGACTCAAGGAGAACCACTGTGGTCATCTACCGTGCCCGCGTCTTCGACACGCCGGACAACCCGTTCACCGGAGGCCGGCTGCGTTCGGCGTCCGATATCGCCCTCGTCGTCGACGACGGGCTCATCACCTCCCGCACCGACGTCGATACGGCCCGGGCAGCGCATCCGGACGCCGAGGTCATCGACCTCCGCGACGGTGTGCTCATCCCCGGACTCATCGACACGCACGTCCATCTGCCGCAGGTCAGGGCCATCGGCCACCTCGGGCGGCCTCTGCTCGACTGGCTCGACCAGTGCGCCCTGCCCGAAGAGGCGAAACTCGCCGACCCGGCCTACGCGAAGGCGGTGGCCGGCGAATTCCTCACGGGTCTGATCTCGGCGGGGACCACCTCGGCGATGGTCTTCGGTTCGCACTTCGCGAGCGCCATGGACGTCTTCTTCTCCGCCGCTTCAGAATCGGGGCTGCGGATCACCTCTGGCCTGGTCACCAGCGACCGGAACCTGCCCGAGTCGCTGCTCACCGATGTGGAGCGCTCGACGAAGGAGAGTCAGGCGCTCATCGACCGGTGGCACGGGAACGGACGCCTGCGCTACGCGGTGACGCCGCGGTTCTCGTTCTCCGCAGGTCCCGAGCTGCTGGCCGCCGGCGGCCGACTCGTGGAGGAGAATCCGGGCATCTGGGTGACTTCGCACCTGAACGAGAACGTCGATGAGATCTCCGGAGTCGCGCAGATCCACCCCGAGGCTCGTGATTATCTCGACACCTACGACCGGGCAGGACTCGTCGGTCGGCGCACGGTACTCGCACACAACGTCCACCCGCAGGATCGGGAACTGGCACGCATGGCCGAGGCCGGGGCCGTGGCCGCGCACTGCCCGACCTCGAACTCGGCTCTGGCCAGCGGTTTCTTCCCGCTGCGCCGGCATATCGAGGCGGGCGTCCGCGTGGCTTTGGGCTCCGACGTCGGGGCGGGGACCGGGTTCAACCTGCTCAAGGAAGGGGTGCAGTCGTACTTCATGCAGCAGCTCGATCCGTCCGGGGGAGTGGCCCTGAACTCGGCGCATCTGCTCCACCTGGCCACTGCGGCCGGTGCCGAAGCGCTCGAACTCGACGATGTCGGCGTGCTCAGCGAAGGCAAGCGCTTCGACGCCGTGCTCATCCGTCCCGCCGAGGGGCAGCCCCTGGACGTCGGCATCCGCCACGCCGCCGACGACGGCGACGCCCTGGCGACGATCTTCGCCATGGGCACCCCGGCCGACATCGCGGGCGTCTGGGTCGACGGCACCTCCCTCCACCCCTAATTACTACCTGACGGCGGCCCAGCAACCTCGCGCGAGGTTGCTGGGCCGCCGTCACGTAGTTCTGGGACGAAGGTCTTGACGGGAACTCCATGGGCCGCTTATGCTGATTTCACGGAATGGAAATAAACTTCCACAATACGGAAACTAGCGGCAACTCAAAGGAGAGCTCCATGTCCCAGAACTTCACCTCACCTGGCAGCTACGTCCTCAACTGCTCCACCCTGCTCACCGAACTGCCCGTTCTCGAACGCGCCCAGGCAGCGAAGGACGCCGGATTCGACGAGGTCGAATTCTGGTGGCCCTTCGACGGGAACCCGACCCCCACCTCGGCGGAGGTCGATGAGTTCATCGCCTCCCTCGAATCCGCAGGGGTCGCCCTCAAGGGCCTGAACTTCTGGGCCGGGAACATGGCCGCCGGCGACCGCGGAATGGTCTCGATCATCGGTGCCGAAGAGGACTTCGCGAAGAACGTCGACATCGTCGTCGACATCGGCCGCCGCACCGGCTGCCGCGCCTTCAACGCGCTCTACGGACTGCGCACCGACGGCCAGGACGCGGACGCACAGGACGCCACGGCCGCCGCCAACCTGGCGCTGGCCGCCGGCAAGGTCGCCGAGATCGGCGGAACCGTCCTCGTCGAACCCGTCTCCGGGGCCGAGGCCTACCCGCTCAAGCGCTACGCCGACGCCGCCGAGGTGGTCGGACATGTCCGCGCCGACGGGCCCGAGAACATCGCCGTGCTCGCCGACTTCTACCACATGCACGTCAACGGCGACGATGTCGCGGCCGTCATCGAAGCCGAAGCCCCGAACTTCGGCCACATCCAGATCGCCGACGCCGACGGCCGCGGAGCACCCGGCACCGGATCGCTGCCGCTGCGCCAGTGGATCGACCGCGCCCTCGAGCTCGGCTACACCGGATCCGTGGCACTCGAATACAAACAGGACCGCGCCACCGCCTTCGACTGGCTCGATCGCGCCGCCCAGACCGCCTGAACCTCACCACCGACGACTCGAAGGAAACCCCCACTATGTCCAAGACCATCGCATTCATCGGACTCGGCATCATGGGCCTGCCCATGGCCAAGAACCTCATCAACGCCGGATTCGACGTCCGCGGCTTCAACCGCACCCCGGCCAAGGCCGACGCCCTCGCCGAGGCGGGAGGCAGTGCCGCCGCCACCATCGCCGAGGCGGTGGACGGGGCCGATGTCATCATCACCATGGTTCCCGACTCGCCCGACGTCGAAGCCGTGCTGACCGGCGACGACGGAATCCTCGCCCACGCCTCAGCCGGGGCCACCTGGATCGACTTCTCCACCATCCGTCCCGATGTGGCCACCGAACTGGCGGCCCAGGCCAAGGACGCCGGTCTCAAACCCCTCGATGCGCCCGTCTCCGGAGGCGAACCCGGAGCCATCGACGGCGTCCTGTCGATCATGGTCGGCGGAGACCAGGCCGACTTCGACGCCGCGGCCGATGTCTTCGACGCCGTCGGCAAGACCATCGTCCTCGTCGGCCCCTCAGGCGCCGGCCAGACCGTCAAGGCCGCGAACCAGCTCATGGTCGCCGGCAATATCGGACTCCTTGCCGAGGCCGTCGTCTTCCTCGAAGCCTATGGAGTCGAAACGAGTGCGGCACTGCAGGTCCTCGGCGGGGGACTGGCCGGGTCCAAGGTGCTCGATCAGAAGGGGCAGAAGATGCTCGACCGCTCCTTCGACCCCGGATTCCGGCTCGAACTCCACCACAAGGACATGGGCATCGTCACCGCCGCCGCCCGCGAGGCAGGAGTGGCGATCCCGCTCGGCGCCACGGTCGCCCAGCTCGTCGCCGCAACCGTGCAGCAGGGCAACGGAGGACTCGACCATTCGGGTCTCTTCACCGTCATCGAGGCCCTCTCGGGCACAAACGAGAACTGAACGACCGCCTCGGCGATTTCCCACCGCCCCACCACGAACCGAGCCGGCGACAGCGTCGTCGTCGGCTCCAGAACAAAGGACGAACAATGACACGCATGCGCGCAGTCGACGCCGTTGTGCTCATCCTCGAGAAGGAAGGCGCCACCGAGACCTTCGGGCTGCCGGGAGCGGCGATCAACCCGCTGTATTCGGCGATGAGGGCCCACGGCGGAATCCGCCACACCCTGGCCCGGCACGTCGAGGGAGCCTCGCATATGGCCGATGGCTACACCCGTTCGGCACCGGGCAACATCGGAGTCTGCCTGGGCACCTCGGGCCCGGCAGGGACGGACATGATCACCGGCCTCTACGCCGCGGCCGCCGACTCCCAGCCGATCCTGTGCATCACCGGCCAGGCTCCCGTGGCCGTGCTCGACAAGGAGGACTTCCAGGCCGTCGACATCGCCTCGATCGCGAAACCGGTGACGAAGATGGCAAAGACGGTGCTCGAAGCCGGACAGGTGCCCGGCGTCTTCCAGACGGCGTTCCAGCTCATGCGCTCGGCCCGCCCCGGTCCCGTGCTCATCGACCTGCCCATCGACGTGCAGCAGACCGAGATCGACTTCGACATCGACACCTACGAACCGCTCGCACCCGCGAAGCCTGCGGCCACCGCAGTGCAGGCAGAGAAGATCCTCGACCTCATCGCCGAGGCGGAGCACCCGATCATCATCGCCGGCGGCGGAATCATCAATGCCGATGCCGCCGACCGGCTCGTCGAATTCGCCGAGCTCACCTCCATCCCGGTCTCGCCGACCCTGATGGGCTGGGGTGCGATCCCCGATGACCACCCGTTGGCCGCGGGCATGGTCGGAATCCAGACGCACGTGCGCTACGGAAACGCGTCCTTCCTCGAATCCGATCTCGTCATCGGCATCGGCAACCGCTGGGCCAATCGCCACACGGGGAACCTCGAGGTCTATCGCAAGGGTCGGAAGTTCGTTCACATCGACATCGAACCCACCCAGATCGGACGCGTCTTCGCCCCCGACTTCGGAGTCGCCTCCGACGCCGGTGCCGCGCTCGATGCGCTGCTGGCGGCGGCGCGTTCGCGGTCGGGCGGACTGCCGGACTTCACCGGCTGGGCCGGCGAATGCACGGCACGGAAAGCGACCGAACATCGGAAGACGAACTTCACCGAGGTGCCGATCAAACCACAGCGCGTCTACCAGGAGATGAACCAAGCCTTCGGCAAGGACGTCACCTATGTCTCGACGATCGGCCTCAGCCAGATCGCCGGCGCTCAGATGCTCCACGTCTACCGTCCCCGGCACTGGATCAACGCTGGTCAGGCCGGACCCCTGGGCTGGACCGGGCCTGCAGCGCTCGGCGTGGCCAAGGGCAAGCCCGGCGAGACCGTCGTGGCTCTGTCCGGCGACTACGACTTCCAGTTCATGATCGAAGAGCTCGCCGTCGGTGCGCAGCACAAGATCCCCTATGTCCACGTCGTCGTCAACAACTCCTACCTCGGTCTCATCCGCCAGTCCCAGCGCGGCTTCGAGATGGACTACGAGGTGTCGCTGGCATTCGAGAACATCAACACCGCCGGTTCCGCATCGTCGGGATACGGAGTCGACCATGTGGCCGTGGCCCAGGGGCTCGGGTGCAAGGCGCTGCGGGTCGAGGATCCCGAGCTCATCGGCGAAGGGCTGCGCGTGGCCAAGGAGCTCATGGACGAACACCAGGTTCCCGTGGTCGTCGAAGTCATCCTCGAACGCGTCACGAACATCTCGATGGGCACCGCCCTCGATCAGATCAACGAGTTCGAGACGCTCGCCCAGACTCCGGCCGACGCTCCGAGCGCGCTGAGCCCGATGGGTGAACTGGCCGCAGCGAAATAGGCGGGGTCGAACCCGCCGGAGGGCTGGGCCGAACGGCCCGAGCCGAGTAGGCTAGAACGGTATACCGAAACTGCATTCACCGGCCCTCAGGGGCGGGCGACCGAGGAGGAACATGAGCAACGACGCCGACTTCGACCTGATCATCCATGCCGCGAAGGCTCTGCTGCCCGAGGGCATCGAGCCGGCGACGGTCGGGGTCAGGGACGGGAAGATCGCCGAGATCGCCCGCGGTGGACAGGATCTGGGCACGGCCGCCTCGGCGGGGGTCGACGTCATCGAGATCGGGGACGATCAGGTGCTGCTACCCGGTCTCGTCGACTCCCACGTCCACGTCAACGATCCCGGTCGCGCCGAGTGGGAGGGCTTCGCCAGCGCCACCCGCGCGGCCGCGGCCGGGGGAGTGACGACGATCGTCGACATGCCGCTGAACTCCCTGCCGCCGACGGTCGACGTCGCGGCCCTGGAGACCAAGCGGGCTGTCGCCGAACCCAAGGCCTTCGTCGACGTCGGCTTCTGGGGTGGGGCGATTCCAGGCAACACCGCGGATCTGCGGCCCCTGCACGACGCGGGCGTCTACGGGTTCAAATGCTTCCTCGAGGACTCCGGCGTCGAGGAGTTCCCGCCGCTGGAACCGGCGGAGATGAAGGCGAACATGGCCGAGATCGCCTCCTTCGACGGAATGCTCATCGTCCATGCCGAGGATCACGAGGTGATGACCTCGGCGCCGAAGAACTCGGGTCCGAAGTTCGCCGACTTCCTCGCCACGCGCCCCCGCGAAGCCGAGAACGTCGCGATCGCCCGCGTCATCGACGCTGCCCGGGAGACCGGAGCCCGGGCGCACATCCTGCACCTGTCCTCGGCAGATGCGCTGGGGCAGATCGCCGCGGCCAAGGCCGAGGGCATCAAGCTCACCGTCGAGACCTGCCCGCACTACCTCGTCTTCACCGCCGAGGAGATCCCGGACGGGGCGACGACGCACAAGTGCTGTCCGCCGATCCGTGAGGAATCGAACCGGGAGGCGCTGTGGCAGGGGCTCATCGACGGCACGATCGACTGCATCGTCTCCGACCACTCGCCCTCGACGGCCGAACTCAAACTGCTCGACACAGGCGATTTCGGTGCGGCGTGGGGCGGGATCTCGTCGCTGCAGCTGGGACTCTCGCTCGTGTGGACCGAAGCCGCGAAGCGCGGAATCGAGCTCGCCGAGGTGGTCCGCTGGATGTCCGCGGCTCCGGCGGCCGTGGCTCGGGTCGAAGGCAAGGGTTCGATCGCCGAGGGCAATGACGCGGACTTCGCCGTCTTCGCCCCCGACGACGAGTGGACGGTGCGGGCCACGGAACTCTGGCACCGCAACCAGATCAGCGCGTACGACACCCGCACCGTCCGCGGTCGTGTGACGCGAACGGTGCTGCGCGGAGCCCCGGTCGACTTCGAGACCCCCGCGGGCCGCCTCCTAAAAGCCCGCTGAATTACTACCCGACGGCGGCCCAGCAACCTCGCGCGAGGTTGCTGGGCCGCCGTCGGGTAGTTCCGGGGAGAAGTTATCCACAGATTAGTACGGACTATTGTGTTTTGATGCATGACGATGCAATTTGGCTTCATGTACTTAAGTATGACGACTCAAAAGGGGTTCACCAAAGACGAGATCCGGCGCGGGGAGAAGTGCTGTCTCGAACGCGTAGCGCGAGGACGATATGTGGCCACCGGCTCCTGCGCGGACGCGCGACATGAGCCGATCTGGGCGGCTCTGACCGAAGCGGACTTCGAGGAATTCGGCTACCAGGGCGATATGCGCGATGAGATCGAACCCCTGAGAGTGCTCATTCGCACGCGGGCCGAGAAGATCCACACCGCATCGGGGCGATGGCGGGTGACGAAAGGGCGCGAGGTCTTCTCCCATCTGTCGGCGGCACTCATCCACGAGCTCCCGATCGCGTATCCGGCTGAGATGAGGGTGGAGGTGTTCCGGCCGAACGTCAGTCGCAAGTACCGGCACCTCTATGTGCGCAATCGCGCGATTCCGTCTGCACACCGGAAGATGGTCGGCATCTATGCGGTGACGACGGTGGAGCGCACGCTCATCGACATCGCGCGAGACTATGGTCCGGACGTGTCCGTGCCGATGCTCGACGAGGTGATCCGCCGGCGGCGCACCACGCGTTTCCGCATCGAAGCGGTGCTGGCGGAGTGTCCCGAATCCCGCGGGGACGCCGCGGTGCTGCGTGCTCTCGACCTCACCGACGGCAGGCGCGAGGCCCCCTCGGAGTCGATCGCCGCGGTGCGCTTCTTCGAACACGGCATCTCCGGATTCGAACCGCAGGTGGAGTTCTTCGGCCACCTCGGCGAGGTCATCGCCCGTGTCGACTTCTGCAACCACGATGCCCGGCTCATCGTCGAGATCGACGGGATGGAGAAGTACACGATGGAGGGCCGTTCGACACGAGAGAGTCTCGCCGCGGAGAAGGCGCGTGAAGCGGCGCTCGAGGCCCGGGGGTACAAGATCATACGCCTGACCTTCGGAGACCTGTTCCGCACCGCGCCGTTCGAACGCATCCTCGGGACCCTCGCCGCCCGTCTGCGCACCGGATGATGCGCCCAGAAGCACCTGACGGCGGCTCAGCAACTTCGCGCGAGGTTGCTGGGCCGCCGTCAGGTAGTAGTTAGAGGAGCTGGGTGCGGAGGCGGGCGACGTGGCCGCGGGCGTCGACGTTGTACTCGGCGTGGGTGAGCGTGCCGTCGGCGCCGATGACGAAGGTCGAGCGCTGAGTGCCCTGGAACGTGTGCTCCCCGATCGTCTTCTGCCCGTAGCTGCCGTAGGCCTTCGCCACCGCAGCGCCCGGGTCGGAGAGCAGCGAAAACGTCAGTCCCTCCTCAGCGACGAATTCCTTGAGCGACTCGGTGTCGTCGGGGGAGACGCCGAGGACCTCGAAGCCGGCGGCCGCCAGGGCGGAGAGGTTGTCCCGGAAATCGCAGGCCTCCGTCGTGCAGCCCGGCGATGCCGCCTTCGGGTAGAAGTAGAGGATGACGCTGCGGCCGGCGAAGTCGTACTTCGACACGGTCCGTCCCTCGGCGTCGGTGAGCGTGAAGTCGGGAGCGATGTCTCCGACGGTGAGCTGAGTCTGAATGGTCGTGGTCATGGTGCGTCCTTTCGTCGTTGAAATGGTGTGTTCGGCGGCGAGCTGAGTGCACACGCCTGCGCGGCCGTGTCCTCGATGAGCGCTTCGGCGCGCTCGGACAGGCTGGCCAGGTCCGCGGGTCCCGGTGCGATCGACAGCGCCGCCGTGATCCCGGCCTCCCAGCACTCCGCGGCGGACAGGCCGACCCGACCGGCGATGACGATCACCCTCGCCGAGGCGGGGGCGTGGTCCCGTACGGCCGCGACGACCTTCCCGCCCAAGGACTGGGAATCGAAGGACCCCTCTCCCGTGAGCACAAAGTCGGCATCAGCCAGAGCCTCGGCCAGGCCCACAGCCTCGGCGACCATCGTCGATCCGGGAACCACCTCGGCGCCGAGCAGCGTCGTCAGCGCCAGCGGAATCCCGCCGGCGGCCCCGAATCCCGGAGTCGCCGCCAGGTCTCTCGCCTCGGAAGGGGTGCCGGTGAGCACCCCGGCCAAGTGCCCGAGCCCGGAATCGAGCACGGTCACCGAGTCCGCATCCGCTCCCTTCTGCGGGCCGAAGACCGCGGCGGCCCCGCGAGGCCCGGTGAGCGGATTGTCGACGTCGACGGCGATGCGCCACCGCACCGCCGTGGCCCGTCGATCCAGCCCCGAGGTATCCACCTCAGCGATCGCTGCCAGCCCGCCACCGCCCGGTGCGACCGGCTGACCTGCGGCATCTTTGAAGCGTGCGCCGAGGGCGGCCAGGATTCCGGTCCCGCCGTCCGTGCTCGCCGAGCCGCCGATGCACAGCAGGATCTCCTCGACGCCGAGGTCGAGTGCCGCGGCCGCGATGAGCCCGACGCCGAAGGTATCGGCGCGTTCGGGCTGCAGCCCCACGTCCGAGACCTGCGGCAGGCCATTGGCTTGGGCGGCTTCGATGACCGCGGTCCGTCCGTCCGGGGAGAGACCGAAGTCCGCCGAGGTGGTCCTGCCCAGGGCATCGACCGTGTGCACGGTGCGCGGCTGAGTTCCCCAGACGGCGAGCAGAGCGTCGAGCGTGCCCTCCCCGCCGTCGGCGAAGGGCAACTCGGCGACTCGCGCGTCGGGGAAGACCGCCCGGGCACCGCGGGCCATGGCGGCCGCGGCGGCAGGGGCGGAGGCCGAACCTTTGAAGGAATCGGGCGCACAGACGATCGTCGGGGTCGGATCAATGGTTGTCAGGCTCATGCACTCATTCAACCTCATCGTCGATGGTCGGGTGTGCGGCGTTTGCCACACACCCAGTATCCACCATGCGAAAGAAAGTTTCCACAAGAATATGTGAGCAATTTGACATTCCCAGTAGTGCCCAGCAGACTCGGAGCAGTTGTTCGGAAATGGTATTCCGAACGGTGAAAGTCATTCAGCGCCTGCCAAGGAGGTCACCGTGGACCTGGCCGAGTTCAACCGACTCCCAGCCGATGATGCCCGCGGAATTCTGCGTCCCTGCCTCGACGTCGACCGGTGGATCGACGCGGTCGTCGACGCCCGCCCCCTGGCCGACCTCTACTCCGCCAAGGCGGCATCCCGAACTGCGACACCGCTGACCGGCGCCGAGATCGACGCGGCGATGTCCCATCATCCGCGCATCGGCGAGAAGGCGAAGGGCGACAGCGCCGAGGCGGCCCATTCGAGCCGTGAACAGGCCGGACTCGGCACCATGGAAGCCGATGTGCAGTCCCAGCTGGCCGCGGGCAACGCCGCCTACGAAGCCCGCTTCGACCGCGTCTTCCTCATCCGCGCCGCCGGGCGCACCCCTGAGGAGATCCTGTCCGAACTGCAGCGCCGCATGGACAACACCGCAGAGGATGAGGCCGCCGAGGTCGGGCAGCAGCTCATCCAGATCGCCGAACTCAGACTCGAAGGAATCCTCGCATGAGCTTCATCACCGCCCACGCCCTCGACTCGATGGTCGGCACCCCCGCCGCTGATCTCGAGGCCACTCTCTACTCCGGTGACGAGGTCATCGTCTCGGCCCGCACCGACGACAACGGACGAGTCTCGGACTTCGGCCCCGACCACCTCGAGCCGGGCAACTACCGGATCGTCTTCGGCACCGGCGACTACTTCGCAGCCCGAAAGGTCGACCACTTCCACCCCGTGGTCACCATCGACTTCACCGTCCAGGCCGGCCAGGAGCACTATCACATTCCGCTGCTGCTCAGCCCCTTCGCCTACAGCACCTACCGCGGCAGCTGAGCCGCGCCCACAACCGCTCACAGGGGAAGCAGGCCCCCTGCAGGATCGCCATCCTCAACAAACCGCCGAAGCCGACCGGGAACTGCCGGCAGGCCTCGCCAATCGAATGGTCACGGTGTGCGCAGGGCCGCACGCCGACGAATTGGAGGAAGAAAATGAGCAAGGTCCGACTGACATCGAACCAGTACGGCAAGGCGGAGAACCGACTCATGCGGGTCTACCGCGATACCGACCGCCACGAGATCCGCGATCTCAACGTCACCTCGCAGCTGTGGGGTGACTTCGAGACCGCGCACACCGAAGGCAACAACGAGCACGTCGTCGCCACCGACACGCAGAAGAACACGGTCTTCGCGAAGGCCAAGGAGCTGGGCGTGAGCTCGCCCGAACAGTTCCTCATGGGCCTGGCCGACCATTTCACGTCGAGCTTCGACTGGGTCACCGGCGGTCGCTGGGAGGCCGAAGAATACGGCTGGGACCGGATCAACGACCACAAGCACTCGTTCTTCAAGTCCGCACCCGAGGTCCGCACCGTCGTCTTCACCCGAAACGGCGACGAGGACACGCTGATCTCCGGCTTCAACGGGCTCACCGTGCTCAAGACCACGGAATCGGGCTTCGTCGGCTACCCGAAGGACAAGTACACGACTCTGCCGGAGACCGACGACCGGATCCTCGCCACCGATATCGCCACCCGGTGGATCTACAACACCACCGACCTCGACTTCGAGGCCGTCTACACCAAGGTCAAGGAGATCATCCTCGACTCATTCACCGACCACTTCTCCCATGCCCTGCAGCACACGCTGTACCAGATGGGGGAGAAGGTCATCGAGGCCGTGCCGGAGATCGACGAGATCCGCTTCTCCTGCCCGAACAAGCACCACTTCCTCTATGACATCGACCGTTTCGGGCTCGAGAACCCGAACGAGGTCTTCATCGTCGCCGACCGTCCCTACGGCCTCATCGAAGCCACCTTCACCCGTGAAGGCGTCGACGAGAACAAGGACGCGTGGGCGCAGGTCGCCGACTTCTGCTGAGACCTGACCATCACCTGCTGAGACAGGACTTTCCATCTCCGGGCTCCCGGGGTACTGTTCCGGGAGCCCGGACCCCGTGAGAAGGAAACCCCGATATGACACAGGACACAACCTCGGCGAGTTCGAGGGGAATCACCGACGAAGAGGTCGATGAATGGATCGAGTCCTGGGAAGGGCTCGTCGACGCGCGCGGAACCCAGCGCGCGGCCGAGATCATGGAGGCGCTGCGTGCACGCGCGGCCACGAACTCCGTCGCCCAGCCCAAGGTCACCACCACTGACTACGTCAACACCATCCCCGTCGACCAGGAGCCTTTCTATCCGGGTGAGGAGAAGGTCGAACGTCGTTTCCGGAAATGGCTGCGCTGGAACGCCGCCATGCTCGTCCACCGGGCGCAGCGGCCGGAGATCTCCGTGGGCGGACACATCTCCACCTACGCCGGTGCCGCGACGCTCTACGAAATCGGTTTCAACAACTTCTTCCGCGGCCAGGATCATCCCGGCGGCGGCGACCAGGTCTTCTTCCAGGGCCATGCCTCACCGGGAATGTACGCCAGGGCGTTCCTCGAAGGCCGCCTGACCGAGGCCGACCTCGACGGGTTCCGGCAGGAGGTCTCCCGCGCCCCGCACGGACTGAGCTCGTATCCGCACCCACGGCTGATGCAGGGGTTCTGGCAGTTCCCGACCGTGTCGATGGGGCTCGGCCCGATCAACGCGATCTATCAGGCGCAGATGAACCGCTACCTCCACAACCGCGGCATCTCCGACACCTCGGATCAGCGGGTGTGGGCGTTCCTCGGCGACGGTGAGATGGACGAACCCGAATCGCGCGGCGCCCTGCAGCTGGCCGCCAACGAAGGACTCGACAACCTCACCTTCGTCATCAACTGCAACCTCCAGCGCCTCGACGGACCCGTGCGCGGCAACGGCAAGATCGTCCAGGAGCTCGAGGCGACCTTCACCGGCGCCGGCTGGGACGTCATCAAGGTCCTGTGGGGCCGCGAATGGGACGACCTGCTGGCGAAGGATCGCACCGGCGACCTCGTGAAGATCATGAACGAGACCCTCGACGGGGACTACCAGACGTTCAAGGCCGAATCCGGCGGATTCATCCGCGACAACTTCTTCGGCCGCACCCCTGCCACGAAGGGCCTCGTCGACCACCTGTCCGATGACGACATCTGGAACCTCAAGCGCGGCGGCCACGACTATCACAAGGTCTTCGCCGCCTACCAGAAGGCCGTGAACACCAAGGGCAAGCCGACCGTCATCCTCGTGCAGACCGTCAAGGGCTACGGTCTGGGCACGACGTTCGAGTCCCGCAACGCCACCCACCAGATGAAGAAGTTCACCGCCGACGACGTCAAGGCCTTCCGCGATCGGATGGACATCCCGATCAGCGACAAGGTCATCGACGAGGACCCGTACGCGGTGCCCTACTATCACCCGGGCAAGGACTCCGAGGAGATCCAGTACATGCTCGACCGCCGACGTCAGCTCGGCGGATTCCTGCCGGCGCGGAAGCCGGAGAACAATCGGATCACCCTGCCCGCACCGAGTGACAAGGCGTTCGCGCAGACGAAGAAGGGCTCGGGCCAGCAGATGGCCGCCTCGACGATGGCCTTCGTCCGGCTGCTCAAGGACCTCATGCGAGAGAAGGGGCTGGGCGAGCGGATCGTGCCGATCATCCCCGATGAGGCCCGCACCTTCGGCATCGACGCGTTCTTCCCGACCGCGAAGATCTACAACCCGAACGGGCAGAACTACCTCGCCGTCGACCGCGAGATGTTCCTCTCCTACAAGGAGGCCACCAGCGGTCAGCTCCTCCACGTGGGCATCAACGAGGCCGGTGCCGCCGCCGGATTCACCGCTGCGGGTACCGCGTACTCGACCCATGGCGAACCGATGATCCCGATCTACGTGTTCTACTCGATGTTCGGGTTCCAGCGCACCGGCGACGCCTTCTGGGCCGCCGGTGACCAGATGACCCGCGGATTCATCATCGGCGCCACCGCCGGACGGACGACCCTGACCGGTGAGGGGCTGCAGCACGCCGACGGCCATTCCCCGGTGCTCGCGGCCACGAACCCGGCCGTGCGCGTCTATGATCCGGCCTTCGGCTACGAGATCGGGCACATCGTCCGCGACGGTCTGCATCGCATGTACGGCGAGCACGACCTCGGCGAGGATGAGCGCAACGTCATGTACTACCTCACCGTGTACAACGAGCCGATGCTCCAGCCGGCCGAACCGGACGACGTCGACGTCGAGGGCATCCTCAAGGGCATCCACCGCGTCGCCGAGGCCCCGGGGGAGCGTCCGCATGCGCAGCTGCTCGCCTCCGGTGTGGCCGTGCCCTGGGCGCTCGAAGCCCGGGACCTGCTCGCCGCCGACTGGGGCGTCGACGCCGCCGTCTGGTCGGTGACCTCATGGGCCCAGCTGCGCCGCGACGGCCTCGACTGCGAGGCAGCGGAGCTCAACTCCGCCGACGGCACCGAGGCGGCCGACCGCGTGCCGTACGTGCGGCAGAAGCTGGAGGGCCAGCCGGGACCGATCGTGGCCACGAGCGACTTCGACTCGACTCAGCCGGACCTCATCCGGCCGTACCTCGACCACGATTTCGCGACCCTCGGCGCCGACGGGTTCGGCTTCTCCGACACCCGCGCCGCCGCGCGCAGGCACTTCAAGATCGACGCGCACTCGATGGTCGTGCGCACCCTGCAGCTGCTTGCCAAGCGCGGTGAGATCGACGGATCCATCCCCGCCGAGGCGGCTCGACGTTATCGTCTGAACGACGTCAACGCCGGCACTTCGGGAACGGCCGGCGGAGACTCCTGACCCGGTCGAGGACCCGAGGGCGACGTCAGCGGCCGCTCTGCATCTCTGCGGAGATGCGGGCGGCCGCGTCTTTGAGCAGCGGCACCGCCCGATCGGCGAACGCCTGGTCGACGCGGCTGATCGGACCCGACACGGAGATCGCCAAGGGAGCGGGGGAGTCGGGAATCGCCATGGCGAAGCAGCGCACTCCGAGCTCCTGCTCCTGCTCGTCGATGGCATAGCCGCGCTCACGGATGCGGCCCAGCTCTGCCTCGAGGTCCTCGATCGTGCCGATGCTGTATTCCGTGGGGGTGGGCATTCCTGCGGTGGCGGCGATATGCCGCACCTGCTCGGATCCCAGGCCCGCGAGGATGGCCTTGCCGACCCCGGTGGCGTGCATATGGGCCCGGCGTCCCACCTCGGTGAACATCCGCATCTGTCGTTCGGAGGCGACCTGATCGACGTAGACGACCATGTCTCCGTCCATCGTCGCCACATTCGCCGACTCTCCGAGTTCGGCGACGAGCTCGCGCAGATAGGGCCGGGCGATCGCGCCGAGCTGAGAGCCGGCGATATCGCCGAGCCGCACCAGACCGGGTCCCAGTGCATAGCCGCGGTCGGGCAGCTGTCGGACCACGCCGAGATTGACCAGGGTGTTGAGCAGGCGGTGGATCGTCGGCAGGGGCAGATTGACGTCCGCGGCGATATGGCTCAGCGTCGCCGATCCTGCGGAGTTCGCGATGCATTCAAGCAGTCCGAACGCACGTTCGACGGACTGCACTCCGCCCTTGGACTGGCGGACCGCCGGGGTGTCGTTGCTGCTCATCGAAGTTCCTTAATCTGTGGTGAGTCTCGGCAGTGAAACTCCGTTCAGTGTAGTCGTGAATGGAAGAAACTTTCCGAATTCACGGGTACCGTCTAGAATTTCCACCAGGCAAAAGTTATTATCCATAATACGGAAATTCGATATCAAGGAGGATATTTCCCATGGTCGCCACCAGCCCCGGATATTCCATCACCCTGCGCGTCGGCACCGAGATCGGTCAGGCCTCGACCTCCGACCTCGTCGCCGCGGCCGCCGCCACCGGCGCCTCAGTCACCGCCCTCGACGTCGTCGAGTCCACTCCGCACTCGGTCATCATCGACGTCAGCGCCGATACCCGCGATGTCGCCCACGCCGACGAGGTCTCCGACGCTCTCGGCGCCCTGCCCGGTGTCAAGGTCCACAAGGTCTCCGACCGAACCTTCCTCCTCCACCTCGGCGGCAAGCTCGAATCCGCCCCGAAGGTGCCCCTGCGCAACCGCGATGACCTCTCCCGCGCCTACACCCCCGGTGTGGCACGCGTATGCAAGGCGATCGCTGCGAACAAAGAGGATGCGCGACGGCTGACGATCAAACGCAACACCGTCGCCGTGGTCACCGACGGCACCGCGGTGCTCGGCCTCGGCGACATCGGTCCCGAGGCGGCCATGCCGGTGATGGAGGGCAAGGCCGTGCTGTTCAAGCAGTTCGCCGACGTCGACGCCTGGCCGGTGGCTCTCGATACGAAGGACACCGAGGAGATCATCTCCATCTGCAAGGCCATTGCCCCGGCTTACGGCGGAATCAACCTCGAGGACATCGCGGCCCCGCGCTGCTTCGAGATCGAGGCCCGGCTGCGCGAAGAACTCGACATCCCCGTCTTCCACGATGACCAGCACGGCACCGGCGTCGTCACCTTGGCCGCGCTGAAGAACGCGCTCAAGGTCGTGGGCAAGAAGCTCGAGGACCTGCGCATCGTCGTCTCGGGAGTCGGCGCAGCCGGCAACGCCATCATCCGCCTCCTCCAGGTCGCCGGAGCCACGAACATCATCGCCTGCGGCCGGGACGGAGCGATCGGCCCGGATTCGACGGTCGACACCGACCACAAGAGGTGGCTGCAGGCGAACACGAACCCCGAGGGCTTCTCCGGCACGCTGAAGGAAGCCGTCGTCGGTGCCGACGCATTCATCGGCGTCTCCGCCCCGAACGTGCTGAACGGGGACGATATCGCGGCGATGAACAAGGACGCGCTGGTCTTCGCCATGGCCAATCCGGACCCCGAGGTCGACCCCGCCGAGGCGGCGAAGCACGCCGCCGTCGTGGCCACCGGCCGCAGCGACTTCCCGAACCAGATCAACAACGTGCTCGCGTTCCCCGGGATCTTCCGCGGCCTCCTCGACGCCGAAGCCCGCGATGTCGACGAGAACATCATGGTCGCAGCCGCCGATGCCATCGCCTCGTGCATCCCCGAGGATGAACTCCACCCCGGCTACGTCATCCCCTCCGTGTTCGATCCCGAAGTCGCGAAGAAGGTCGCCGAGGCGGTCGCCCACGTCTCGTCCCGATGACCCGGAGAGCCTTGCGTGCCTGGGGGCGGAGAATGAGAGACAATGAGGCCGGGCCGGGCATTGCCGCCTCGCCGTCGAACCCCGTGCAGAGAAAGAGAATGTGAAAGTGGAACGATCAACACTGGCCGATATCGACTCACTGCTGGGGGACACGGACGAGCTTCTGGCGACCGCGTATCCGGGAGACCGCGACGTCCGTCAGCCCGTGCACACCGTGTACGTGCCCGGACACCGCACGAGTGCGGACCTGCCGTACCAGTGGGGTCAGCAGGCGCTCGAGTGCGTCGAGGCCCACGGCGGAATGCTGCAGCTGGCCGAACGCGTCATCACCGCCGCCCGGAAGGAATCCGGGCCCGCGATCCCCGGTCAGGTGGCCAGCATCCATCAGGTGGCCAGAGAGGCCGAACTCCTCGCCGAGGCTGTCACCGCGAAACTCGAACATGAGCCGATCGAGGACCTGCGCCTGGACTTCGAAGACGGTTTCGGCGACCAGGGCGATGAGACCGAGGACCGGTGGGTCGTCCAGGCCGCCCGCGATGCGGTGGCCGGGCGCACCGAGAAAGGAGCCCCCGGCTTCGTCGGCATCCGATTCAAATGCATGGAGACGGCCACCCGGGAACGCGGTCTGCGCACCCTCGACCTGTTCCTGACCGAGCTCATCAAGGCAGGCGGCAGTCTGCCGGACAACCTCGTGCTCACCCTCCCGAAGGTCAGCACCGTCGACCAGGTGAGGGCGATGGTGCTCGCCGCGCGTGCGCTGGAAACCGAGCACCGCCTCGGCGAGGGGACGATCACCTTCGAGATCCAGGTCGAGACCCCGCAGATCGTCCTCGCCGCCGACGGCACCGTGCCCCTGGCGACGGCACTGCAGGCCGGGGCCGGGCGCGTGACCTCGCTGCACTACGGAACCTATGACTATTCGGCGTCGCTGGGCGTGGCCGCGGCCTACCAGGCGATGGACCATCCGGTTGCGGACTTCGCGAAGAACCAGATGATGCTCGCCGTCGCCGGCACCGGAGTCCACCTCTCCGACGGGTCGACGAACATCCTCCCGCTCGGCGAGCCCGCAGAGGTCCACCACGGTTGGGCGCTGCACGCCGGCCTCGTCCGCCGCCACCTCAAGCGGGGGATCTACCAGGGCTGGGACCTGCACCCGCACCAGCTGCCGACCCGGTTCCTGGCGACCTTCGCCTTCTACCGCGAAGGCGGGGCCAGGGCGGCGCAGCGCCTGCACGACTATGTGTTCAAGGCGGATTCGACGGTCCTCGACGAACCCGCCACCGCGAAGGCGCTCGCCCGCTACCTCGACCGGGGGCTCGTCTGCGGAGCTCACACCGAGGAGTTCGTGACCTCGCGGACGAACCTCAGCCTCACCCAGCTCGGGCAGCTCGCCCGCACCGGCTCGCTCGACTGAGCGCACTGACCACCGACCGAAGGAGACCCTGCCCATGACGACGACCGACCCGTACACCTACTGGGCCCCGACCGGCGGACACCCGCCGCAGTCCGATCTGCTCACCGACCGTGCTCTCGTCACCGAGGCCTATACGGTCATCCCGCGCGGAGTGCTGCGCGACATCGTCACCTCGAATCTGCCCGAATGGACCGGAACCCGGTCGTGGGTGCTGAGCAAGCCCGTGGCCGGGGGAGCGGTGACGTTCTCGCAGACGATCCTCGAAGTCGCCCCCGGCGGCGGCTCCGAGAAGCCGGAACCGCAGCCCGAGGTCGAGGGGTTCCTCTTCGTCATGGCGGGAACGCTCGAGGTCACCCACGAGGGCACCGCGCACACGCTGACCCCGGGAGGGTTCGCGTTCCTGCCCGCCGGATCGACGTGGTCGGCGAAGTCCACCGGCACCGAGGCGGCCCGCTTCCATTGGGTGCGCAAACGCTACCAGCCCGTGTCCGGGCTGACCCCGTCGGCGAAGTTCGGCAACGAAGCCGATGTCGAGCCTTCGCCGATGCCCGGCACCGACGGACGCTGGCGCACGACCCGTCCGCTCGACCCGGACGATCTCGCCTATGACATGCACGTCAACATCGTCACGTTCGAAGCCGGAGCGGTCATCCCGTTCGCGGAGACGCACGAGATGGAGCACGGCCTCTACGTGCTCGAGGGCAAGGCCGTCTACCGTCTCAACGGCGACTGGGTCGAGGTGCAGGAGGGTGACTTCATCTCCATGCGCGCCTTCTGCCCGCAGGCCTGCTATGCCGGCGGTCCCGGACGCTTCCGCTACCTGCTCTACAAGGACGTCAACCGCCAAGTCGAGCTCTGAGGCCCTGCTGAGGGACCTAGCCTGACACAAGAAGCGGCCTGCCGGAAGTGATTCCGGCAGGCCGCTTCTCTCGCCTGCGCTGTGTCAGCTGACGCTCTGCGTCAGATGAGCTGCAGCGTCCGCGAGGTGTACTCGGAGACCTCCTTGAGCAGCGTCTCGTCGTCGACGAGGTCGCGGCCGAGCGAAGGGATCATGTTCTTGAAGCTCTTCTCCCAGCCCGCGTACTCACGCGGGAAGCAGGTCTTGAGCAGCTCGATCATGATCGGCACCGCCGTCGACGCACCCGGCGAGGCGCCGAGGAGAGCGGCGATCGAACCGTCGGCCGATGAGATGAGCTCGGTGCCGAACTGGAGCACACCGCCCTTCTTCGGATCCTTCTTCATCACCTGCACGCGCTGACCGGCCTGGATGAACTCCCAGTCGGATGGGTCGATGTTCGGGATGAACTGGTTCATCGCCTCGAAGCGCGCCTTCTTCGTCGCCGCCAGCTCGCCGAGGAGGTAGGTGACGAGATCCGTGTTGTCCTTGGCGACGTTGAGCATCGTGGCGAGGTTGTTCCCGCGCACGGAGAACGGCAGGTCGGTGAAGCGTCCCTTCTTGAGGAACTTCGGCGAGAACCCGGCGTACGGGCCGAACATCAGGTAGTCCTTGCCGTCGACGACACGGGTGTCGAGGTGCGGCACGGACATCGGGGGAGCACCCTGTGCCGCCTGGCCGTAGACCTTCGCCTGGTGGCGGGCGACGAGATCCTCGTTGCCGGTGCGCAGGAAGATTCCGGAGACCGGGAAGCCGCCGTAGCCGCGTCCCTCGGGGATGCCGGACTTCTGCAGCAGCGGCAGCGCGCCGCCGCCGGCGCCGACGAAGACGAACTTCGCGCCCACCTGGTGGGTCTCGTGCGAGAGCAGGTCCTTGACGGTGAGAGTCCATCCGTCGGAGGAGCGCTGCAGATCGGTGACCTGGTGGCTGGTGCGCACGGTCGCGCCCTTGTCGGCGATGTAGCTGAGCAGCTGAGTCGACAGAGAGCCGAAGTCGACGTCAGTGCCCTTCTTGATCCGCGAGATGCCGTTGACCTGTCCCGGTCCGCGGCCGTCGAACATCAGCGGCAGCCAGTCGGCCTGAGTCGCCGGGTCGTCGGTGTACTCCATGTCCGCGAACAGCGGGTTGCGCACCATCGTCTCGTACCGGTTCTTGATGTAGTCACGGCCCTTGTCGCCGCGGCCGTAGCTGACGTGGGCGATGGGGTTGATGAAGGATTTCGGGTCGGTGATGACACCGGTGTCGACGAGGTGCGACCAGTACTGGCGCGAGTGGTGGAACTGCTGGTTGATGTTCGAGGCCTTCTCCAGGTCGATCTGACCATTGGAGTCCTCGGGGGTGTAGTTGAGTTCGCAGAGTGCGGCGTGGCCGGTGCCGGCATTGTTCCAGGGATCCGAGCTCTCGGTGGCCACATAGTCGAGCTTCTCGTAGACACGGATGTCCCAGTCGGGCTGAAGTTCGGTCAGCATGGCGCCCAGAGTGGCGCTCATGATGCCGCCGCCGATCAAGACGACGTCGACTTTTTCCTGCGGTGAGGGCATTTGGACTCTCATTCCTCGTCTCTGACTACGTGTATTCGTCTCTCAGGGTACTCTCCGGCATCAGCACTCCTGTAACCCGGGCAGTGGCAACTGCGCGTGGCGAGAGCATTCTCACAGCGGATGAGTGTCCGCCCCAGCCGTCCGAATCCGACCATTCGGACGCTTTGGCAAGACAGTCTGTGTTGCTCGCCACAAGGTGTGCAAATATGGGCACATGTCCAAACGTTTCCTGCTCCGTGACGCGCTCGCCGAATTCCCTCCCTATGTTCCCGGCAAGCCTCCCGTCGCATCCCCGGGCCTGACCCCGTTCAAACTGTCCTCGAACGAGAATCACCTGCCGCCGCTGCCGGGCATCGTCGAATCGGTGGCGACCGCCTCGGCGGCTCCGGGGAACTACCCCGATCCCACCGCGGCCGCGCTCGTGGCCGACATCGCCTCCCACCTCGATGTCGAACCCGCCGAGGTGGTCCCCGGCGCCGGTGCCTCCGAGGTCCTCACGGCGCTGACGAACACGACCCTCGAGGCGGGCACCTCCGTGGTCTATCCGTGGCCGTCGTTCGAGATGTACCCGATCCTCGCCTCGGCGCGGGGTGCCCAGAAGCGCCCCGTCGATCTCCTGGCAGACGGTCGCCACGACTTCGCCGGCCTGGCTGCGGCGATCGACGACACCACCCGCCTCGTGCTGCTGTGCTCGCCGAACAATCCGACCGGTCCGACGATCACGGACGCCGAACTCGACGGATTCCTCGCCGAGGTGCCCGAGTCCGTCATCGTCGTCCTCGACGAGGCGTACCTCGAATTCGCCACCGAGGCGGCCGACGGTCTGGCCGCGCGGAAGCGGCACCCGAATCTCGTGCTCGCCCGCACTTTCTCGAAGGCGCACGGCCTGGCGGGTCTGCGCGTGGGCTACGGCATCGCCGACGTCGAGATCGCCTCGGCGATGCGACAGGTCATCGCTCCGTTCTCCGTCACCGCCGGCGCCCAGGCCGCGGCCCGGGAATCGCTGTCCCGGGTCGACGAGGTGGCCGTGCGTGCCAAGGAGATCGCCGCGGTGCGCGACCGGTTCGCGCACGAACTGCGGGAGCTGGGTCTGTCCGTGCCCGATGCCCAGGGCAACTATGTGTGGATCGCGCTCGACCCCGAGGCGGCCGTCGCCTTCGAAGGCGAGTGTGCGAAACAGGCCGTGGCCGTGCGTCGCCTGCAGGGCGGCGTGCGTGTGAGCATCGGCCCCGACGAGGCGCTCGAGCGCGTGCTCAAGGTCGCTGCGTCGCTGTGATGATGAGTGCAGACGCTGCAGTGACTGCGGATATGTCCGGACTCGCCGCCGAGCTGAGTCCGGGAGCGCTGGTGACCGACCGTGACGTCATCGAGTCGTATTCGGCGGACAAGGCCCTGTTCTGTCCGGTCGGTGAAGCTGTGGCCCTGGTGCGGGCGGGCAGCGTCGATGATGTCGTCGCGGTGATGCGTTTCGCCACCGAGCATCGGATTCCCGTGGTCACTCAGGGCGCCAGGACGGGACTGTCGGGGGCGGCGAACGCCACGGACGGGGCGATCCTGCTCAACGTCGCGAAACTGAACGCGATCGTCGACATCGACGAGGTGAATCAGACGTGCCGGGTCCAACCCGGGGTCATCAACCAGGATCTCAAGCAGGCTCTGGCTGAGCACGGTCTGTCGTATCCGCCGGATCCGGGGTCGGTGGCGATCTCGACGATCGGTGGGAACGTGGCCACGAACGCCGGTGGCATGTGCTGCGTGAAGTACGGGGTGACGAGGGACTATGTGCGGGGCATGACCGTGGTCCTGCCTGATGGGACCGTGACGAAGCTCGGGCGGCAGACGGCGAAGGGCGTGGCCGGTCTCGATCTGGCGGGACTGTTCGTCGGGTCCGAGGGCACTCTGGGTGTCATCGTCGAGGTCACTTTGGGGTTGCGACCGTTGTTGGCACCGCCGGTGACCGGGGTCGGGATCTTCCCGGACATGGAATCGGCCGGTCATACGGTCTCTGAGTTCATGGCCTCCGGTGCGGCTCCGTCGCTGCTCGAGCTCATGGACGGAGGCACCGTGGGCATGATCAATGCGTACGGGGATTTCGGTCTGCCCGATGGGGCCGGTGCGCTGCTGCTTGTCCAGTCCGATGCTCCGGGCCCTGCCGGTGTGGCCGAACTGGAGAGGTTCGCGGCGATCGCTGAGTCTCAGGGGGCTGATGAGGTGTTCTTCTCCGAGGATCCGGCGGATTCGGAGATGTTCGTGGCGGCTCGGCGGGCGGTGTCACCGGCGATGGAGCCGTATGTGGCTGGTCTCGGTGGGGGAGAGCTCGTCGATGATGTGTGTGTTCCCCGGTCCCGCCTCGGCGAGTTCTTCGCCCGGTTGGATGAGATCGCGGCTGCGCACACGGTGGAGGTGGCTACGGCCGGGCATGCCGGGGATGGGAATATGCATCCGAGTGTGCTCTTCGATGCCTCGGATGCCGCGAGTGTGGCCGAGGCGAAGGCCACGTTCGCGGAGATCATGCAGCTGGGTCTGGATCTGGGTGGGACGATCACGGGTGAGCACGGGGTCGGATATCTGAAGAAGGAGTGGTTGGTGCGCGAACTCGATGCGGGTGCGCGGGCGCTGCAGACTGCGATCAAGGCCGCGGTGGATCCGTTGGGGATCCTCAATCCGGGAAAGATGCTCGGCTGAGATCTCGGGTGATCGAACTCAGCCCGGTCGGCGCATGTCGAAGCGCTGATCCGAGCTGATCCCGAAGTATGCGGTCGGTCCGCCGCCGCGCAGCACCGGCTCGGCGGCGGCTGTGTCGACGATTCCGTTGTCGAGCAGGGATTCGTCGAGATGGACCCCCACCACTTCGCCCACGGTGAACCACGAGCCGGAGCTCTCCCCGTCCGAGGTGCGGAGGTCGATGATCTGGGTGACTCGGCATTCGAAGGTCGCCGGTGAGGCTGCCACGCGTGGCGCAGAGATCTCCACGGACTCGGCCGCCTCGACTTCTGCGGCGGAGAACTCGTCGACCTCAGCGGTGGTCGACGAGGCGTTCATCGCCTCGGCGAGGGGCCGAGTGACGAGGTTCCAGGTGAACTCCCCGGTCTCTCGGCAGTTGGCGACGGTGTCCTTCCACGCGTTGCTGGAGAAGCCTACGAGCGGTGGAGAGTAGTTCAGCGCATTGAAGAACGAATAGGGCGCGAGGTTCCGACGACCGTCGGCATCGAGGGTGCCGATCCAGCCGATGGGACGCGGCGCGACGATGGCGTTGAAGGGGTCGTGCGGCAGGCGGTGGCCCTCGGAGGGGCGATAGAAGTGGGTCACCCGACTATTCAAGCAGGAGTTCCGGGAGAGCGCACTGTGACTGAGTGTTGCGCACGATGACGGAATGCCGCTGCGACGACGGCGGACGTGCCTATCGTCTGTGACATGACCGTCACCCAGCTCCCCATCCTCGACCTCAGCCTGGCCGATGACCCCGCGACCGCCGAGGCATTCCGTGCGGACCTGCGCCGCATCACCCATGAGATCGGCTTCTTCTACCTCACCGGCCACGGAATTCCCGACGCCGACTTCACCCGCATCATCGACGTCGCCGGCCGCTTCTTCGCTCTGCCCGAGGAAGAGAAGCTCGCGATCGAGAACACGAACTCCTCGCACTTCCGCGGCTACACCCGCACCGGCGGCGAACGCACCCAAGGCCGCGTCGACTGGCGGGAGCAGATCGACATCGGCCCAGAACGCGCACCCGTGACCGAACCGGTCAACGACTTCGACCACCTCACCGGTCCCAACCAGTACCCGGAATCGCTGCCCGAGCTGCGCGAGGCCACGGAATCCTGGCACGCGCAGCTGAGCGAGGTCGGCGCTCGTCTCCTCGAACAGTGGGCGCTGAGCCTCGGCCAGCCCGGTGACCACTTTGCGTCCGCCTTCGCCGAGGATGCCGAATCCTTCATCAAGATCGTCCGCTACCCCGAAGCCGAATCCGAGTCCGTGTCCCAGGGTGTGGGCGAACACCGGGACGCCGGCACACTCACCCTGCTCTACCCGCAGCCGGGCACCACCGGCCTGCAGGTGCTCACCGATGACGGTTGGATCGATGCGGATCCGATCGAGAACACCTTCGTCGTCAACATCGGCAAACTCCTCGAAGTCGCCACGAACGGCTACCTCAAAGCCACCGTCCACCGTGTCCTGCCGACCGGACCCGGGCAGGACCGCATCTCCATTCCGTTCTTCTTCAACCCGGCTCTGAACGCTCGCCTGCCCGAGGTCGAATTGCCCGCCGAACTCGCCGCCGATGCCCGCGGTGTGACTCAGGACGAACGCGACGCTCTGCACGCCGTGTACGGCGAGAACGCCTTCCTCTCCCGGCTGCGGTCCCACCCGAACGTCGCCGAGAAGTTCTATCCGGACCTCGTGAGAGCTCGGGCCTGAGGACTCAGGCTCGGGTCCGCTCCGTCAGGACTGCGATGTCCTCCGGACGCACCCGACAGCAGCCGCCGATGATCCGCGCACCGAGGCGGGTCCACTCCGCCACCGGCCACGAACCGACGCCGGCTTCCGCGCCGTCGCGCCAGGTCAGGGTGTTCGCGTCGTAGATCTCACCCGAGTTCGGATAGGCGATGAGCGGCAGATCCGTGCGCCGGGACAGTTCTCTCAGTGCCGGAGTCACCAGGGATGGGCGCACACAGTTGACTCCGATCGCCTGCACACTCGCCGAGGTGGCCGCCGCCTCCGCGAGCTCCGCCAAGGTGCTGCCGTCGGGCAAGGTCGGGACGTTCGTGTCCGTGCCGGTCTGTAGAGTCACGGTCACCCAGGAGGGAAGTCCGGTCTCGTCTGTCAGGCCGATGATCGCTGCGATCTCGTCGAGGCGCGGCTGGGTTTCGATGGCGAGGAGGTCCGCTCCCGCCTCGGCGAGGGCAGCGATGCGCGGACGATGGAAGGCGGTGTATTCGGACGAGGACAAGCGGTAGTCGCCGGTGTATTCGGCACCGTCGCCCAGAGCTGCGCCGTAGGGGCCGACGGAACCGGCGGTGAGGACGTCTCTGCGTTCTGCGGCACTGCGCGCGACTCTCACGCTGTCGGTGATGATCCGGTTGCCTTCCGCGACGCTGATTCCTGCTTCGGCGAAGCCCGTCGGCGTCGCCTGGTAACTCGCGGTCGTAAGGATGCGGGCACCGGCATCAGCGAAGGCGGAGTGCACTGCCAGCAGGGTGTCCGGATCACGGCGGATGAGCTCGGCCGACCACAGGGCGTGGCCGAGGTCGATGCCGCGATCTTCGGCGGCGCTGCCCAGACCGCCGTCGATGACGATGGGGGCGGCCTCCGAGAGGGTGAGCATCTGGGTGAACGTCATGGACTTAGTTAAGCTTGTCTGGTGACTGCAGACGAAACTTCGGCGGCATTCGAGACCGCACCCATCAACGACCGATCGAACTTCGGATTCGAGGTGGGCACCCGCATGGACACGGGCGGACGCGCCGGGGTCATCCACACCCCGCACGGCGATATCCAGACCCCGGCGTTCATTCCGGTCGGCACGAAGGCCACGGTCAAAGCCGTGCGTCCCGACGAGGTCGCCGAACTCGGCGGTCAGGCGGTGCTCTCGAACGCCTACCACCTCTACCTGCAGCCGGGGTCGGACCTCATCGACGAGGCCGGCGGTCTGGGCAGGTTCATGAACTGGCCGGGACCGACCTTCACCGACTCGGGCGGATTCCAGGTGATGAGCCTGGGGTCGGGATTCAAGAAGGTCATCTCGATGGAGTCGACGGGGGAGCAGAACGACGACCTCGTCGCCGTCGGCAAGGAGCGGCTGTCGAACGTCGACGACGACGGGGTGACGTTCAAGTCCCATCTCGACGGGTCGATGCACCGTTTCACCCCTGAGATCTCGATGCGCGTGCAGCACGAACTCGGCGCCGACATCATGTTCGCCTTCGACGAATTGACCACGCTGGTCAACACTCGCGGCTACCAGGAGGAGTCGCTGGAGCGGACCCGACTGTGGGCGATCCGCTGCATCGAGGAGCACTTCCGCCTCACCGAGGAGCGGTCGCACCGGCCCTACCAGGCGCTGTTCGGTGTGCTGCAGGGTGCGCAGTACGAAGACCTGCGACGGAAGGCCGCCCGCGACCTGGGCGCCATGGACTTCGACGGCTACGGCATCGGCGGGGCGCTGGAGAAGGAGAACCTCGGCATCATCATCCGCTGGGTGTGCGAGGAGCTGCCGGAGAACAAGCCGCGGCACCTGCTGGGCATCTCCGAACCCGACGACCTGTTCGAGGCGATCAAGACCGGCGCGGACACCTTCGACTGCGTCTCCCCCTCCCGCGTGGCCCGCAATGCCGCGATCTACACCCGCGACGGCCGGTACAACCTCACCGGTGCGAAGTACCGCCGAGACTTCGGCCCGCTCGACCCCGACTGCTCGTGCTACACGTGCCGGAACTACTCGCGGGCCTACCTGCGGCACCTGTACAAGGCGAAGGAGATGCTCTTCTCCACCCTGTGCACCATCCACAACGAGCACTTCGTCGTCTCGCTCGTCGACGAGATCCGGCAGTCGATGATCGACGGCCGCTTCTCAGAGCTGGAGACGGACGTCCTCGGCCGGTACTACGCGAAGAAGTAGGCGCGGACCCGGTGGTGACGGTCGCCCCGGCCGGTGCCGGTCGGTCTTCGACTGGTCCGTTCCGGTCAGTCATCGACTTCTGATCAGCGCATCGAGTTTTATCCCGGTGACCTGATCAGAAGTCGATGCGTTCAGGGACAGAAGTCGATGCGGTCGAGGACGAAACTCGATGACACTCGCCGCAGACCACCGTTCGTGCTTGGCCGACCACGCTGCGTCCGCTGCCACCCGCGCTGGGCGTCCGCTGCCACCCGCACTGGGCGTCCGGTTCGCCTAGGCTTCAGCCGCGTCGAGTTCGTAGCTGGGTTCGTGGCGTTTGACGAGCTTGATGACGCGGTAGGTCACGGGCAGGAAGATGACTTCGACAGCGACCTTGTAGACGAAGCCGACGACGATGTAGTTGAGGAAGTCGAGTCCCGGGATGACTCCGGCGAAGGCGATGATGCAGAACAGCAGGGTGTCGACGAACTCGCCGACGCCGGTCGACGTGAGCAGTCGCACCCACAGCTTCGACTCGCCCATGCGCTTCTTCACCGCCACGAGCACCCAGGAGTTGAGCAGCTGGCCGACGAAGTAGCCGACGAGGGAGGCCGCGACGATACGCGGGTAGAAGCCGAGCACCGCGGCGAAGGCCTCCTGGTTCTCGTAGCCTGGCCCCGGAGGCGAGATGAGCACGAGCCAGAAGACGAAAGTGGCCAGGATCTGCAGACCGAAACCGGTGATCACAGCCTTGCGAGCGGCTTTGAAGCCGTAGACTTCGCTGATCACATCGCCGAGGATGTAGGCGATGGGGAAGAGGAACGCGCCGCCGTCGGTGACTACGGGGCCGAAGCCGATGACCTTCGTGGCCGAGATGTTCGAGATGATGAGCACCGCGCAGAACACGGCGAGGAAGACCGCATAGTAGCGGCCGCGAGAGGAAGCGAAAGCTGCGAAACGTGCAGCCGAGGTGGTGTGCGCCGGATCGGTGGTGCGACCCGGCTGCCCAGACTCAGACTCGGAACGCCCAGACTCAGGACTCTTCTGCGACAACGGTGATTTCCTTTCCCCCGGTGACCGTGAGCAGCTGCTCGTACGTCAGGGGCACCATCGAATTCGGTGTCCCCGCGCCGGCCCAGAGAACAGGATAGTCCTTCAGCGACACATCGACATACGTGGGGATCGGGCCCGGATGACCGCAGGGAGCGACCCCGCCGATGACCTGCCCCGTGGCCTCACGGACGAGTTCCTTCGACGCCCGGTCGAGGGAGTCGACGCCGATGAGTTCGGCGACATGGGCGGTGTCGACCCGGTGGGCGCCCGAGGCCATGATGAGCACGGGGGAGCCGCCGGAGGAGAAGATGAGGCTGTTCGCGATCGCCCCGACCTCGGTGCCCAGGGCCTCGGCCGCTGCCGCTGCCGTCGGCGTCGAGCCGTCGAAGATCTCGATGCGCGGATCGATGCCCGCAGCCGTGAGATCGGCGGCGACCGCCTCGTGGTTGGGGTGGTCCCACCTCGCCGAGGCGGCTCCGGACTCGGCCTCGGTCGTGGCCTCCTCGCCCTCGTCGTCCGCCTCGGTGACGGGTTCGGCGAGACCGCGACGACGCAGCAGCGGGGCGACATCCGGGCGAGTGCCGAAGAAGCGTTCGATCGCGGCCATCGGGTCGACCGAATAGCCGGGCGCGAGGATGGCCTCGCGGAAGGCCTCACCGGCTTCCCGGTTGAGCCCGCCCTGGGCCTCGAACCATTCGCTCACCCAGGCGGCGATGACCTCGGAGTAGAGGTAGGAGTAGTAGCCGGCCGCATAGCCGGAGGCGAAGATGTGTCCGAAGTACGTCGACCGGTAACGGGGCGGAACGAGCGGGGAGAACCCGGCCGCGGCGAGCACCTCGGATTCGAAGGACAGCACATCGGTGATGTGTTCACCCGCCTCAAGCGAATGCCAGGACAGGTCGAGCATGGCAGCTGCCAGGTATTCGATGGTGTCGAAGCCCTGCCCGAACTTCTCTGAGGCGATGAGGGCGTCGACGAGTTCGGGCGGCATCGGCTCACCCGTGTCGACGTGCTTGGCGAAGTGGGGGAGGACCTGCGGGTGGAAGCGCCACATCTCATTGAGCTGGGACGGGAACTCGACATAGTCGCGCGGAACCGCAGTGCCTGCCGTCGACGGGTAGGTCGAGTTCGCGAACAGCCCGTGGAGGACATGACCGAATTCGTGGAACAACGTCGTCAGCTCGGTCGGATTGAGCAGAGTCGGGCGTCCGGGGCCCGGCTTGGCGAGGTTGAGCGAGAGAGTGACGACCGGCAGCAGCCCGGTCAGTCGGGAGGCAGGAACCAGCTGGTCCATCCAGGCTCCGCCGCGCTTGGTGTCCCTCGAGTAGGGGTCGATGAGCACGAGCCCCAAGGGACGTTCGGTGACGTCGGTGACCTCGTAGACGCGGACGTCCTCATGCCAGGCAGTCACACCGTCGTAGGGGGCGAAGGTGATGCCGTACAGGCCGGTGGCGGCTCGGAAGACGCCCTCGGTCAGGACCGTGTCGAACTCGAAGTACTTGGCCACCTCGTCGGGGTCGATGCCGAACTCGTCGGCGCGGAACTTCGCAAGGTAGTACTTGACGTCTTCTGCTGCGACCGTCTCGAGGCCGTAGCGGGTCTTGACCTGTGCCAGCTCCTCATCGAGTTGGGCGTTCGCCGGATTGATGAGAGAGGAGACGATATCGGCAGCGGCATCGGGATTGCCCGCGGTCTGATTGTCGACGGCGAAGGACGAGTAAGAGGGGTATCCGAGCAGATGCGCCTTGAGCGCACGCAGCGCCGTGGTGTCGGCGACCTGGGTGCGGGTGTCGCCCTCGCCGCCGCGGGAACCGCGCGCCATCGAATTGTTCAGCACGTGCCGGCGCGTCTGCGCTGTGTTCAGGGATTCGAGCACACCCTGCTGGGTGAAGTTGTTCAGCGGCAGCAGGTAGCCGTCGACGCCGCGCTCGGCGGCGCGATTCGCCGCTGCCGCAATCTGATCGTCGTTCATCCCGGCCAGGGAATCGGCCTCGCTGAGGTGGACGGCCAACTCGCGCGTATCGAGCTGCAGAGCGCGGGAGAAGGAGTTCTCCAGCGTGGTCAGCTCGGCCGCGATCGTGGCCATCTGCTCTCGTTCCTCTTCGCCGAGGCGGGCTCCCGCACGCACGAACTTGTCGATGGTCAGTTCCTGCTGACGCTTGTCCTCGGGATTGAGGTCGGCGACCGAGACCTGTTCGATGCGGTGGAAGAGGTCCACGTTGAGCAGGATCTCGGTCTGGGCGGCCGACAGGAGCTCCCAGATCTCGGAGATGGCGTCGGTGAGTTCGGGACGGAGATGATTCGACTCGATGGCTGCCGCCACGGAGGCGATGCGGGTCATCGGCACGGACGCGGATTCGAATCTCACCGTGGTGGAGAAGAACGTGGACTCGGCGTCGTCGGCGACGATGGCAGCCACCTCGGCGCGGGCGAAATCGGTGGCCGTGTGAACCGCGGTCAGCAGCGTCTGTGCGGTGACCGCGGAGAAGTCGGGCAGCGAATAGTCGGTCTGCGGGTCGAGGAACGCTTCCCAGACATCGATGCCGTTCGGATCTGCGTTCATTCTCGACGATTCACTTTCTTAGCGGTTGAGGGTTCGCTCCGATCCTAACGTGAGTCGACCGACCAGTGCATGATCGCTGGTTACACTGGTTTCCATGGGCACTGGGCAGGGCAAGTCCCTCACACTCAACAGCGCGTTCCGGCTCGGTTTCACCGGAGCCTTGGGCGTGGGGCTGGCGATCCTGGTGATGACGGCGCTGCAGTCCGTGGCGACAGTGATCATCTACATCGGTCTGGCGCTGTTCCTCGCCCTCGGGCTCGAACCGATCGTGCAGTGGCTCCTCGATCGCAAGGTGCCGCGGTCGCTGTCGGTGCTCATCGTCGTCGTGGCCTTCATCCTCATCGTCGTCGGCGTTGCGCTGCTCATCGCTCCGGCCGTGATCAGTCAGATCCAGACGTTCATCGCGGATCTGCCCGGAATCGTGGCGAACCTCGCCACGACCGGATGGGTCACCGAGCTCGAGGAGCAGTTCACCGGCGCGATCGACATCGATGCGGTGTTCGCCAACATCTCGGACTGGGCTTCGGATCCGAAGAATGTGCTCTCCCTCGGCGGCGGCGTCGTGTCCATCGGGGCGGGAATCCTCAGCTTCCTCACCGGTGTGATCATCGTCGTCATCCTCACCATCTACTTCGCCGTGTCCATGCCGACGATCAAATCCGCAATGTTCTCCTTGGTCGCGGCCTCATCGCGGCCGACGGTCGAATCCGTCACCGAGGAGGTCACCCGTTCCATCGGACGCTACGTCCTCGGTCAGGTGTCCTTGGGAGTCGTCAACGGTGTGTGCTCGGCGATCTTCCTCACCATCATCGGTGCCCCGTTGCCGGCGCTTTTGGCGTTCGTGGCGTTCCTCGCCTCGCTCATTCCCCTGGTGGGACCGATCACCGGCGCGATCATCATCACTGCGTCCTGTCTGATGGTCTCGCCCGGGCTGGGCATCACGGCCGGCATCTACTATCTCGTGTACATGCAGGTCGAGGCGTATCTGCTCAGCCCGCGGATCATGAAGGCGGCGGTCGACGTGCCCGGTGCCTTGGTGATCATCGCCGCGATCGCCGGTGGGACCTTGGGCGGCGTGCTCGGTGCGGTGGTCGCGGTGCCGGTGGCCGCCTCGGCGCTCATCATCATCCGCAAGGTCGTCGTGCCCGCGCAGGCGAAGAAGTAGGGGCGGCGGAGAGAACGTCAGCTCTGGTCGTTGTGGCCGCCGGAATCGATTCGAGTGACGATGGCGTGGATGATGAGCTTGACGATGAAATAGGCACCGAAGTACCCGGCTCCTGCCGCGACCAGAGTGACAAGCAGGTTGCTCTCTCCGGTTCCTGCCATGGCCAGTCCCGCGAAGATTGCTGCAGAGATCGCCGCGAGGTACGGGATCAGTCGGAGGACGGGGGATTCGGGCTCGCTCATGGGGCTGAGTCTAGCAACGGGGTACCGGAGCATCGATGCGGAGTCTAGGGTGGAGCCCATGACTGAAGCGGGCTGGAGCGCTCAGCGCGACGAGGCCATCACCGAGGAAGCGCGGGCCCGGGGAACGAAGCTGCTCGAGGTGAAGACCCTCGGACCGTCGAAGGCAGACCCGAACTATGCGCGGACCCGTCACTTCTACGAGAAGATGGGCTTCCTGCCGCTGGAGGAGACCGACCTGTGGGGAGCGGATACGCCGTGCCTGATCATGGTGAAGCCGGTGGGATGACACTGCCGAATCGGGCACAGATTCTTCCAGCCCACGGGGCGATTCAGCAGCGCCCGGCTGACCAACATGACGTCGAAATGGCACGAAGCCTGTCGACCGACCCCTCTGTGCCGTTGACCGGTTCGCTGCTTGGCACTGCCGACAAGGCGGAAGCCAGTTCTTGGGTCCGTCGGCAGCAGGGCCGCCACGCAGAAGGCCGTGGGTTCTCAACAGACGCCCTTATCGCGTTGACGGATTTCGGTCTGTCGATTCCTCAGATCCAGCGCATCGATCTGTATATCGAACCCTGGAACGTTCCGTCTCTTCGCACGGCTGGACGTGCGGGATATCTCCGCGGTCAGTTGTTCGTGGAGCACCAGACAATCGGCGGCAGACTCTGCGACGCAATCGACTTCACAGCTTCTTCTTCCGAATGGGGAATGCGGCGACGATGGAAATGACAGCTGAACCTTTTGTGCTCGCCTACCCTTTCACTGGTCGTTGGCTGGTCCAGAACAGTCCAGGGGATCGTGTGCCGAGCCACGGGACCACGCGGTTCGCGAGTTCGTACGCGATCGATTTCGTGCCGGTCGATGGCTCCGGGCGGTCGGCCGCATTCGGACTCGAGTCGCTGTTTCGTCCGGAACAGCCAGAGAAGTTCATAGGTTTCGGCCGCGACGTACTCGCACCTATCAGAGGCACTGTTGCGGCAATCCACGACTCCGCGGCAGATCACCCGGCCTACCGTGGTCTGCCTTCGCTCGGCTATGCGATGACTCAACGCAGACGGGTCGATGCCGGATGGCCCGCACTCGCCGGGAACCACGTGATGATCCGAAGTGATGTCACTGTTGTTGCCCTCTGCCACCTCCAACAGGGGAGTGTCGAAGTTCAGGTCGGACAGACTGTCCGGATCGGCCAGAGGCTCGGGCGCTGCGGGAATTCCGGCAACAGCACCGAACCTCATCTGCATGTCCAGGCGATCAGCAGTATGGACATCTCCCGTGCAGACGCTGTACCGATTCGATTCGAAGATACGCTGCCCACCAATGGCACCATTGTCGAAGCGTGAGCGGACTCTCCGAACTCGATCACGAAGCAATGACGGCTATTGTCCGCACCTCGGTTCCGGCTTAGGGTGAGAGGACACGGACACATCCGCTCCGCGTCGGCCACGAAAGCCCGGCGCAGCGTGCGAAACGGCATGAGAGACGGGGTGGATGGACTCACACGAAGGAGTGTCATGGCAGTCTACTCAGCACCCGGTACCGACGGCGCGCTCGTTACGTTCAAGCCCCGTTATGAGAACTACATCGGAGGAGAGTGGGTGCCGCCGAAAGACGGCAACTACTTCGAGAACATCACCCCCGTCACCGGGCGGGCCTTCACCGAGATCCCCAGCTCCACAGCCGACGATGTCGAGACCGCACTCGATGCCGCGTGGGCCGCGGCACCGGCCTGGGGCAAGACCTCGGTCGCCGAACGTGCGAACATCCTGCTCAAGATCGCCGATCGCATCGAATCCAACCTCGAGATGCTCGCCGTCGCCGAAACCTGGGACAACGGCAAGGGCATCCGCGAACCGCTGGCCGCAGACCTCCCGCTGGCCGTCGACCACTTCCGCTACTTCGCCTCGGCCATCCGGGCGCAGGAAGGCGGCATCTCACAGATCGACGACGACACCGTCGCCTACCACTTCCACGAGCCCCTCGGCGTGGTCGGACAGATCATTCCCTGGAACTTCCCCCTGCTCATGGCCACATGGAAGCTCGCACCGGCGCTCGCCGCCGGCAACTGCGTCGTCCTCAAACCTGCCGAGCAGACCCCGGCGTCGATCCTCGTCCTCGCCGAACTCATCGGCGACCTGCTGCCTCCCGGCGTCCTCAACATCATCAACGGGTTCGGTGTCGAAGCCGGCAAGCCGCTGGCATCGAACAAACGCATTCGCAAGGTCGCCTTCACCGGAGAGACGACGACCGGTCGCCTGATCATGCAGTACGCCTCGCAGAACATCATCCCGGTCACCCTGGAGCTCGGCGGCAAGTCACCGAACATCTTCTTCGACGACGTCATGGCCGCCGACGACAGCTTCAGAGACAAGGCGCTCGAAGGCTTCGCGATGTTCGCCCTCAACCAGGGCGAGGTCTGCACCTGCCCCTCGCGTGCACTCGTCCAGGACTCGATCTTCGACGACTTCGTCGCAGCCGGCGTCGAACGCGTCCGCTCCATCAAGCAGGGCAACCCGCTCGACACCGACACCCAGGTCGGCGCACAGGCCTCGAACGACCAGTTCGAGAAGATCATGTCGTACCTCAAGATCGGCAAGGATGAAGGCGCCGAGGTGCTCATCGGCGGCGACAAAGCCGAACTCGACGGTGACCTCGCCGGCGGCTTCTACATCCAGCCGACGATCTTCAAGGGCACGAACAAGATGCGCATCTTCCAGGAGGAGATCTTCGGACCCGTCGTGGCCCTGACCTCGTTCTCCGACTACGACGACGCGATCGCCACCGCCAATGACACCCTCTACGGCCTCGGAGCCGGCGTCTGGGCCCGCACCGGAAACACCGCCTACCGAGCCGGACGCGACATCCAGGCCGGCCGCGTCTGGGTGAACAACTACCACGCCTACCCGGCCCACGCCGCGTTCGGCGGATACAAGTCCTCGGGCATCGGACGAGAGAACCACAAGATGATGCTCGACCACTACCAGCAGACGAAGAACCTGCTGGTCAGCTACTCCGAAAATGCACAAGGATTCTTCTGATGAGTGAAACAGCCGAAACAGCCGCTCTCGAATCGACACCGACGATCGAGGGCGAAGAGAAATCGCGGGTGGCGATGACTCAGGCCGCCATCGACCTGCTCGCCGGCCTCGTCGACAAACACGGACAGCTCATGTTCCACCAGTCCGGCGGCTGCTGTGACGGCTCGTCGCCCATGTGCTTCCCCGAAGGCGACTTCCTCACCTCGGAAGCCGATGTGCTGCTCGGCCACTTCGACCTGCCCATCGACGATGCCGAGAAAGCAGGACTGGACTTCTGGATGTCGACGGAGCAGTTCGAGTACTGGAAGCACACGCATCTGACGATCGATGTGGTGCCGGGCCGCGGCAGCGGCTTCAGCGTCGAATCACCGACGGGAAACCGCTTCATCATCCGCTCGACGCTCATGGACGTCGGCTGAGGTCTGCACCTTCCCACTGAAAAACGGGCTGAGTGCCGAGAAACGCGCGCGCACATGCGTTTTTCGACACTCAGCCTGTTTTTCGGCGAGGCCTACTTCAGCTGCTCCGGCTCGCCGAGGGAGAGCATCAGACGGTTCGCCCAGTTGAAGAAGGCGGCACAGTTCAGGGCGTCGATGATGTCGCCGTCGTCGAGACCCGCCGCACGCAGCTGCTCGAGGTGCCGGGCACCGAAAGCCTGCGGGGTCAGCGTCAGCGCGACCGAGGCATCGACCACGGCGTCCCACACCTGATCACCGAGGCGGCTCTTCGTGCCGATTCCCTCGTCGAGGAGGCGCTGGACGAGTTCCCGACGCCCGGATTCCTCGGTGGCTCGATCGGAATGGATCGACGCGCAGAACAGGCACCCGTTGAGCCGTGACGCCGCAGTCGCCGCGAGTTCGCGTTCGGCTCGCCCGAGACCGTCGGTGGTGTTGAAGAAGATGTCGAGGTCCGTCAGCGTCCGCGCGCGCAGGGCTGCAGGATCGCGGGCGAGCAGTCGGAAGTACGGGTTCTTCGCCCGCCCGGCCTCGATGAGCGAGTCACGCTGCGTCTCCGTGAGCTCCGCCTCGGCGACGGGCGCGATCCACGGCACCCAGCCGAGACCCGACTGCTGGAACAGTGTGGGTCGTGCCAGATCCGGGTACGTGTTCACTCGATCCCCGACGGCGGTCAGGGCAGCAGATTCCCTCGCCGAGGCGGCCGCCTCGTCCTCGTTGACCACGGCGTTGCCTGCCCCGCCGGTGTCCCGCGACAGGGAATCCGGGACAGGGGCACCGGCTGCGATCGGCGCAAGCGCGAGTGCGGCCAGCCCGGTGCTGATGCGGATCTGAAAGTTGAGGAACGACACGAGCTGAGCCAGGGTGACGATGCCGTCCTCGTCCCATCCGGATTCCAGCAGCAGGGCGAGGTGCGCCGGCCTGGCATCGCGCGGATGGAGCGCAAGGAGATGAGCAAACTCGAGCCCCGAGATGAGCCGGGCTCCCAACGTCTGGCGTGACTGTGTGTCGGCGGTGAACCACGGACCGGGCACATTCTCCGCCGACAGTGCCGCGGAATCGACGATCCCGTAGGGTCCGCGCACCTCGGCGCGCGAATCGAGTGCGAGCACCGCCTCGTCGAGGAGTTCCGCGACCGCCCACGACGCGGCTTCATCTTCGTCCCGAAGCAGGTCGCGGTAGAATTCCTCGGCACGGTCCGAACCGAGCAGTCCGGCGGTGAACGCGGCCACGGCATAACGCTCCCGGTAAGACACACCGCGCGGATCCTCGGGCTCGAGCAGAGCTTCGAAACTCAGCTGGGCGTTCTCCTTCGCCTGCGCCCGGTGGCCGCGCAGCTCATCGAGCGGATCGTTCGCCGCGATTCCGGCGAGGAGGTTGATGATATCGGCCATCTCAGTGCACCTTCTCCTTGGTCACGGAGAACCCGAGGGCGGGTGCCACCTCGGTGGCGAGCAGTTCGATCGACCGCAGGGCGGTCTCGTTCGTCGCCGGCACCGAGTGCACCTGGAAGCTGACGTCCGTGGCCCGGTCGAGGACGCGGTCATGCTGCAGACGTTCGCTCACCTGCTCGGGCGTGCCGAGGTAGGTGTCGGTGGCGATGAGGAGCTCGGCGAGGGTCAGCGACGACGTGTCATAGCCGACGAGGCGGTCGGCCTCGGCCCGCAGCGCCGGTTCGGTGATCTCACGCAGCCGGGGCAGATCCTCGGCATCGGCGACCACTGCGGTACGGGAGGCGAGGATGCGCGGTTCGGCTCCGTCCGGCAGCTGCGAGAGATAGGTGTCGATGACCGGCAGCTGCACCTCGTCGAGGTGTGCCGCCGGATCGTCCTGGGGGCGCGGCTGAGTCCGCGAGAGCATGAGTCCGTCACCGGCTGCGCCGGCCGCACCGGCCCCGCCGGCGGAGAACGTCGCCTGCCACAGTCGTCGCTCGAGGTTCGGACGTTGCCCATCGGGGGCAGGGTAGAGACCGTGAGCGGTGGGAAGCCGGTCACCTGAGAACAGTGTGCGCAGGGTCGCGAGATTGTCGGCGAAGACCTCCCGACGCTCATCGAAGCTCGTTCCGAAGGCCGGGAACGACTTCGGGTTCCCGCCCGAACCCAGACCGATCTCGAGGCGACCGGCGGAGAGTTCGTCGAGGACGGCGGCGTCTTCGGCCACCCGCACGGCATTCTCCATCGGCAGGGTGATGATCGCGGTGCCCAAGCTGATCCGGCGGGTGCGGGCGGCGGCGTGGGAGAGGAAGACGAGCGGGGACGGCAGTCCGCCCTCTGCCGCGGAGAAGTGATGCTGGGCGACCCAGGCGGATTGGAAGCCGAAGTCCTCAGCTGTCTCGATCTGTTCGAGGGCGAAGCGATAGCGGTCTGCGGCCGGAGCGTCCTCGAGCAGGCGGGTGAAGAAGCCGAGCTTCGGTCCGGTCACCTGAGTGCCGGTGGCCCGAGCGTCGGTGGCCTGAGGGTCGGTGGGGTGAGGGGTCATGGTTCTCAGCTTTCTGCTGCTGCGGTGAGCAGGGTCGGGGTCGCGGGTCGGTCATTCGCAGGCGCTGCTGCGGCCGAGAGCGTCGCGGGACGGGGGATCGCCTCGAGCAGCGTGCGGGTATAGGCGGACCGCGGGCGAGTGAAGATCTCTTCGGTCGCGCCATCGTCGACGAGGCGCCCATGCGACATCACGGACACCGTATCAGCGATCTGGCGGACGACGGCGAGATCATGGGTGATGAAGACATAGGTGAGACCGAGCTCCCGCTGCAGCTCATCGAGCAGAGTGAGGATCTGCGCCTGCACCGAAACGTCGAGAGCCGAGACCGCCTCGTCGAAGACGACGAGTTCGGGTTCGACGATGAGGGCGCGGGCGATCGCCACTCGCTGCAGCTGCCCGCCGGAGAGTTCGGCGGGACGCCGATCGAGGAAGTCGGCAGGCAGCGCCACCCGATCCATCGCCTCGGAGACACGCCTGGGCCGGGACGCACGATCGCCGAGGCGGAAGTTGCGCAGAGGCTCGGTCAGGGTCGACCGGATCGAATGTTTGGGATCGAGAGCGGAGAACGGGTTCTGATGCACGAGTTGGACGGTGCGCCGGAACTCCCGCAGCCGCTGCCGTGAGGGACGACCGCGCCCGAGCTCCGCGGCGTCGAAGTCACCGATGCGCACATGCCCGGACTGCGGGGTGAGGAACCCGGTCAGCGCCTTGCCCGCGGTGGTCTTGCCCGAACCGGACTCGCCGACGAGACCGTGCGTGGTCCCGCGCGCCACCGTGAAACCCACACCCTCGATGCCGGTGATCCGATCATCCGTACGGTCGAAGACATGGGTCAGCGATTCGACGGAGACGAACGGGTCTGCGGACTGAGTGGTCGCCTCGGCGCGGGCAGTTCGTGCCTTCGTCTGCAGTGCGGGAGCATCGGCGATGAGGCGGGAGGTGTAATCGGTGGCCGGGTCGGAGAAGACCCGTCCGGCCGGCCCCGATTCGACGATGCGTCCGCCCTGCATGACCACGACCTCGTCGGCGCGTTCGCCGGCGACGGCGAGATCGTGGGTGATGAAGAGGATGCCCATCCCGGTCTCGGTGCGCAGTTCGTCGAGGAGGTCGAGGACCTGCTTCTGCACCGTCACGTCGAGGGCGGAGGTGGGTTCGTCGGCGATGAGCAGGCGCGGGCGCAGCGCGATGGCAGCGGCGATGAGCACACGCTGCCGCATCCCACCGGAGAGCTCATGCGGGAACTGGTCGGCCCGTTTCTCCGGCTGGTCGATGCCGACCCGGCCCAACAGCTCGACGACCTGGGCGCGAGCCTCGGCGCGGCCCGCGCGACGGTGGATGCGCAGCGCCTCGGCGACGGACCTGCCGACCGTCTGCAGCGGATTGAGCGAGGACCCCGGATCCTGCGGGACGTAGCCGATCTGAGATCCGCGCACACCCCGCCAACCGGAGGGGCCCAGGCTGAGCAGATCAACCTCGCCGAGGCGGATCCGCCCGGCCGTGACCTGCGCGGATGAGGGGAGGAGACCGATGACGGCGTTGGCGGTCGTCGATTTCCCCGAACCGGATTCCCCGACCACGGCCGTCATCGAACCGGGACGGACCACGAGATCGAGCTCGCTCACGGCCGGTGCCGCGGAGCCGCCTCGGTGGGAGTAGTCGACGGACAGGCCGTCGATGCGCAGCAGTGAGGAGTCGGTCATGATGTCACCTTTCGCAGGGTGTTGCCGATCTGGTGGGTGGCGAGCACGATGGCCATGACTACGAGGCCGGGCAGCACTGTCAGCCACCAGGCGGTGGCGACGAAGTTGCGGCCCTCGGCGATGATGAGCCCCCATTCCGGGGTGGGCGGCGGAGTGCCGTAGCCGAGGAATCCGAGCGTGGAGATCTGGAGGATCGCCGAACCGACCTGGAGGACCGCCAGCGAGAGCACGGGAGAGATCGAATTCGGCAGGGTATGGCGGACCAGGACGGTCAGATACGTGGCGCCGGACCCGTAGGCCGCGGCCACGAAGTCGCTCGTATTGATCTGCACCGCCTGTGATCTGGCGAGACGGGCGAACTGGGCGATGGCGGTGACTCCGACGGCGATGGCCGCATTGATCGTCCCGAAGCCGAGGACGACGACGATTGAGAGGCTGAGCAGGATCGCGGGGATGGACAGCAGCACATCGATGAACCGCATGAGCACATCGTCGACGAGTCCGCGCCGGGTGCCGGCGATGAGTCCGATCGTGGTGCCGACGATCAGCCCGACCCCGACAGCCACGAGCGCGGCCAACAGGGACTGGGAAGCGCCGTAGACGACTCGGGTGAAGGCGTCGCGGCCGGTCTGGTCGGTGCCGAACCAATGCTCGAGGCTCGGGGCCAGCAGCGCGGGGGTGTCTCCGCCGTCGTTGGGGTCGAAATGGGTGAAGAGGCCGGGGGCCAGCGCCCAGGCGATCGCGATGAGCAGAACCAGAGCGGAGACGATGGTGGCCGGGGTGAGCGCGGCGCGTGCCCGGCCGCCGCGTGCGCGCCGGTTCTCGGTGACCTGGCCGCGGGTGAAGACGATGCTCATGAGTTCTTCTCCTTCGACTCGTCGTCCCAATCGAGGTCGACGCCGACGCTGGCCGCAGTCGCCGTCATGGCGCGACGGGTGGGTTCGTCGTGGCTGCGCAGGGCCTTGCCCGCCGAGGCGGCGCTGCGTTTCGTGCGCAGCCGGACGTCGATGACGGGGTAGAGGAGGTCGACTGCGAGGTTGATGATGACGTAGCCGAAGGTGGCGATGACCACGACGGCCAGCAGGATCGGATTGTCCCGGTGGGTGACCGCTTGAGCGGTGATGAGTCCGATGCCGTTGCGGCCGAACACGGTCTCGGTGACCACGGCGCCGGCGACGAGCTCGCCGAAGACGAGGCCGATGATCGTCAGCCCCGGCAGCACCGCATTGCGGGCGACGGTGTGGACGAGGATCCACAGTTCGGAGGCGCCCTTGGCCGTGGTGACCTTGACGAAGCCGGAGGCCTGCACCTCGGTGATGGAGCGGATGAGCACCTGGGCGATCGGGGCCGAGAGCGGAACCGCCACGGTCAGGGTCGGCAGCACGAGCGCCTCGGCGGGGCCGGGATCGACGACGGAGACGACCCCGAGTTGGAAGGAGAAGACCTGGATGAGCAGGATTCCGAGCCAGAACACCGGGATGGAGATGAATAGACTGGGCACCGAGTCGAGGACCCGGCGCACCCTGGCCGTCGGCCCGGTGGACGGACCGAAGGTCGCGAAGACGGCGATGACCACGGCGAGGACGAGGGCAGTGACGAAACCGGAGGCCGCGAGAACCGCGGTCGACGGCAGAGCCGCCGCGATGATCGTCGACACGGCCGCACCGGTCTGGACCGAGTAGCCGAAGTCGCCTGTGAGGAACCCGGTGAGGCTGGTGAGGTATCGGCCGAACCAGGAGTCATCGGCTCCGGTGGCTTCACGGATCTCGGCGATCTGATCGGGAGACAGACCCAGGGCGGGATCGGCGAAGCGGGCAGTGACGCCGTCTCCGGGGATGAGGCTGAGCAGGATGAATGCCGCGGTGAACGCGAGCAGCAGCACGAGGACCGCTTGGCCCAGGCGCAGGATGAGGTAACGGGTGTCGAGGATCATTTCTCTCCTGCCAGCCAGGTGCTGTAGAAGTCGGGTCGTCCCACGGGTTCGGTGGCGAAGCCGTGGACGCGGCGGCGGAAGGCGAAGACCTGCGGCTCTTCGAAGAACGGCAGCACATAGGCCTGGTCGACGAGGTAGTTCTGGACCGCCTCGGCGGCCTGTTGGCGTTTCTCCTGGTTCGGTTCGGCAGCCAGCGTCTCGAGGAGTTCGTCGATCTTCGCATCGATCGAGTCATCGTCGGCGTCGGTGCGGTCGACTCCGTTGAGAAAGACGTCGCGGTTGATCGAGGAGTAGTTCGAGCGCAGATTGTCGAAGTCGGCGCGGGCGACCATCGAGTGGTAGATCTGCACGGTGTCGAGTTCGAGGGCGTCGAGAGTCTGCTTCGATTGGTCACCGGGGTTGATCGACAGGCGCACGCCCACGCGGCGCAGATGCTGTTGGATGAGGGTCTGAACCTCGTTCGACCGGGGCTGCGGCAGCGCGATATTCACCGTCAGCGCCAGTGGCTGACCATCCTTGACGCGATAACCCTGCCCGTTGCGCTCACTCCACCCGGCCTGATCGAGGAGGCGGTTCGCCTTCTCCGGGTCGAAGTCCCAGGACCCCGACTGGTCGACATATCCCATGGCGCCCTTGGCCAGCAGGCCGGTGGCCAAGGGGTAGTTCGGGGTGAAGAGCTTGTCGACGATCTCCTGGCGATCGATGGCGGCGATGAGCGCTCGCCGAACGTCGATATCGGACAGCAGGTCGTGGCGGAACCGGAGATTGATGCTGTTGTTGATGCCGTTCGTCGCCTTCGCATAGAGGCGCAGACCCTGCTCGGTGACACGGGACTCATCCGGGGCCTGGACGTCGCGGACACCGTCGGCCTGTCCGGAGAGCACAGCCCCGATGCGCACGGAGTATTCGTTGTTCGTCAGATAGTCGATGCCGTCGAGGTGGGCCCGGCCCTGATGCTTCAGATGCGGGGGCGCCCAGTCGTAGTCCTCGCGGGCACGGACGGAGAGCTTCGTGCCGATCGTCTCGGCAGTGATGTGGAAGGGGCCGCAGGTGTGGATCTGCGTGGCTCCGCCCGGGCCGAAGCCCTCGGCATCGAGGTCGAGGGTCGAATCGGCGAGCAGTCCCGCATTCATCGTCGACGTCGCCTGCGCGAAACCGGGGGAGGGGGCCGAGAAGCGGAACCGCACCCGATTCTCGTCGAGGACTTCGCTGCGCTCATAGTTCGAGATCTGCTCGGACACCGGCAGCGTGCGGGATTCGTCGCCGCGACCGAAGAGATCGAAGTTCTTCGCCACATTCTCCGGCGTCAGCGGCGAACCGTCCGAATAGGTCACACCCTCACGGATGGTGAACGTGTAGGTCGTGGCATCGGCGTTCGTCTCCGGCAGTTCGGTCGCCAGCCACGGATAGAGCTCGAGGCTCTTCGGATCCTGCCACAGCAGACGCGCGGAGATGTTGTTCATGATCCCGCCGTTGGGGTAGAAGCCGACCGACGGCGGGTAGAGCAGCGTCCAGGTCTGGGGTTCGAAGTAGGTGAGCACTCCGCCGCGGACGGGTTCGCCCTCGGTCAGTGAACCGGAGTCACGCGGTGTGCAGGCGCTGAGGGTGAGCAGAGCGCCGAAGCCGAGACCGAGGCTGAGGACCGAGCGGCGGTCGAGGCGCCGCTGAGTCAGAGGCGCTGAGGTGGAGAGACGGTGGTCCGTCATAGAAGAGGTCCTTCGGGTCAAAGGGGTGGAACAGGAGGAACTGAGAGAGATAGTTCAACAATCTGCGGACATTGCGGGTGCCATTAACGGCAGGAAGCGGCAGTGTCCGGCGCGGAACCCGAAGTGGATGTGCATGCCCTGAGTTAAGCGCATCCGCGCAATCGCAGTCAATTCGTGGCTTAATATTGAGACATGTTGAGTAATTCCTGCTTCGACCATCTGGTCATCGCCGTTCCTAACCTTCAGAAATATGTTGAGCAATGTGAGGTTCGCCTCGGTGTCGCGGCCGTTGACGGGGGCGCTCATCCGGGTCTGGGGACGGCCAATGCGCTGCTCGGGCTCGAGCTCAGCGATGAGTTCGCCGATTCGCTCGGACTCGCGCGTGAAGAAGGTCCGAGCCCGCTCACGTATCTCGAGATCCTCGGTCCCGACCCAGAGCAGGACCCGGCGCTCGCGGCCGCGCGGTTGGCCGGGATCATCGCACCGACCGTGCAGAGGTGGGCGATCCGGCCGGACGATTTCGACGGTCTCGTCACGGCCGCTGCGCGGTCACGGGAACCGCGGGTCCACCTCGGCGAGGTTCGTGACATGACCCGGCGCAGACCGGACGGAACCGTGCTCGATTGGCGCCTGTCCAGGCGCACCCCGCTGCCATGGTCGGGAATCCAGCCGTTCCTCATCGACTGGAAGGACTCCGACCATCCGGCAAGGCAGGAGATGCCGTGGGTTCGTCTCGAGAAGCTGTGGGCAGCCAGCGACGCTCCGGCCGCGGTCGGTTCGGTGCTCGACTTCTTCGGCATCGCGCTCGACATCATTGCCCTCGACGGCCAAGAAGGGGAGACTGAGGGTCTGCACGCTCATCTGAAAGGTCCGGGTGGATCATGGACACTCTGAACACCATTCCCGCGCAGCTCGACCACCTCATCATCACGGTGCCCGACCTCGAGGCCGGGGTCGCCGCCGTGGAAGAGGCCACCGGTCTGCGCGCGGTCCCCGGCGGTTCGCACCCGGGACGGGGGACCGCGAATCATCTCCTCGGGCTCGCCCCGGCGGGCTGGCCGGAGGGGGCGCGCACCTACCTGGAAATCCTCGGCCCCGACCCGCAGCAGGAACCGCCCGCTGACGGGACCTTGCCGCTCGACGCGCATCTGGCCTCCGAGCCGACCCTGCAGACCTGGGCCATCCACCCGCCGGCATTCCTCGCGAAGATCGCGGCCGCGAACACCGCGGGCATCGACTTCGGGGAGGTCCAGGACATGGCCCGCGACACCGCCGAGGGTGAGCGTCTCGAGTGGCGGCTGACCACCCGCTCCCCGCTGCCGCACTCAGGTGCGCAGCCGTTCCTCATCGACTGGGGCGAATCCGTCCACCCCGCCGAGGCGGCGCTGCCCACCCTCGAGCTGCTCGACTTCCGCGTGGACAGTCCAGAACCTGAGGCTGCACGGGAGGTGCTCGACGTGCTCGGGGCCGGGGACACCACAGTGGTCGAGGGGTCGGATTGTCGCCTGCATGCCAGGTTGCGCGGGCCCGGCGGCATCCTCGAGTTCTGACCGCTCGCCGAGAAACGGGCTGAGTGCCGAGACTCGGGTGTGCACACCCGTTTCTCGACACGCAGCCCGTTTCTCGATGAATCGGCAGCGGATAGACTCACAGGCGTGCTCAGTCGAACCCGCCCCGTCTCCCGCCCACGCCTCCGCACCCTGACCTCCCTTGCCGCGGTCTCGCTGCTCATCGGGCTGAGCGCCTGCGCGCCCGCAGCCGACGACGAGACCCGACCGACTCCGAAAGCCGCCGAGACCCCTGCCGCCTCCGCCGACCCGACGGGGGAGACCACGCAGTCGGGTGAGCCGACGGAATCCTCTTCGCCCTCCGAGACCTCGAGCATCGACGACGCCGGAGCCGCCGGGGTGAGCGAAGACGATATCGACACCCACGGCAGCGGCCGATGGGACCGGCCGAAAGACGAGACCGGACCCAACCGCGACGACGGCACCACCTTCAAGGTCGCTCTGCGCGTCGAAGACAACCTGCCCATCGACGTCGACGAGGCCGGCGACTTCATCATCAAGACCCTCCAGGACGAACGCGGCTGGCAGGACATCGACAACGTCTCCATCGAACTCGTCGACGAAGGACAGGACACGATGATCTCCATCGCCAGCCCTGACACCGTCGACGAGATGTGCCTGCCTCTGCGGACCTTAGGCAAGCTTTCGTGCCGCAACGGACCCAACGTCATCCTCAACGCCAAACGCTGGGTGGCGGCCACCGATGAATTCGATGACATCGTCCAGTATCGGCAGTACCTCATCAATCACGAGGTCGGGCACGCGCTGGGCCACGGTCACGAATCCTGCCCCGGACCGGGCAAGACCGCACCGCTCATGCAGCAGCAGACGAAGGGTCTGCAGGGCTGCGAACCCAACGGCTGGCCTTCGAAGGGCTGACCGCACGTCGGCCCGTCACCGCATGTGACACCGAACTCAGCCGACTCGGGAATAACCGCGCGCCCACCTCTGTTGATTGAGTCGTATACGCTCAACTTTGAAAGAGGAGGTCAGCTTTGGCCACATTCTTCGGACCCGCAGGCTCGGGCGGAGACTCGTTCGACGAGTTCCTCGCTCGTTTCCTCCAGGGACAGACCGGAGCCCGCCGAGGCCGTTCCGTCGACATCAACCGACTGCTGAGCAAGCGCAGCCATGAGGTCATCGAAGCGGCCGCGGAGTTCGCAGGCCGCCACGGCCAGTCCGAGGTCGACGCACTCCATATCCTGCGCACCATGGTCGGTTCCGAACCCGGAATCTCCGCCGTGCGCCAGGCAGGCGCCGACCCCGAGGCCATCGCCGCCAGCGTCGAAGAGCGGCTTCCGGCTGCAACCGACACCGAGGCGGATTCCACTCCCACACTGACCGGCTCCGCCCAGCGCGCCCTGCTCGATGCCTACCAGGTGGCGCGAGCGTTCGGATCGACCTACATCGATCCGGAGCACATGTTCTTCGCCTTCGTGCTCAATCAGGAGATGCCCGCCGGTCGGATCCTCGCCCAGGCGGGAGTCACCCAGGCCGCACTGCAGGCCGGCGCCGAGGCGGCCGAAGCCGCAGGCATGCACCCCGGCCAGGAAGCCGAGGGTGAGGACGGTCAGGAATCCGTGCTGGAGAAGTTCGGCACCGACCTCACCGAACTCGCAGCCGAGGGCAGACTCGATCCCGTCATCGGCCGTGCGGAGGAGATCGAACAGACGATCGAGATCCTCGCCCGCCGGACGAAGAACAACCCGGTCCTCCTCGGCGAGGCAGGCGTCGGCAAGACCGCGGTCGCCGAAGGCCTCGCCCAGGCCATCCACTCCGGTCAGGTGCCCAAGCAGCTGCAGGGCAAGCGCATCATCGCGCTCGATATGCCCGGAATGCTCGCCGGCACCCGCTACCGGGGTGATTTCGAAGAGCGCCTGACCGGAGCGCTGAACGAGATCGCCGATGACGGAGACATGATCGTCTTCGTCGACGAACTCCACACCCTCGTCGGTGCCGGCGGCAACGGCGAAGCGAACTCGATGGACGCCGGCAACATCCTCAAACCGCGGCTGGCTCGCGGCGACCTGCACATGATCGGCGCAACCACGCTCAAGGAGTACCGCACCATCGAGAAGGACTCCGCTCTGGAACGCCGCTTCCAGCCGGTGACCGTGGGTGAGCCGAGCGTCGAGGACGCGGTGACGATCATCGACGGACTCAAAGACCGCTACGCGGAGTTCCACGAGGTCACCTACACCGCCGAGGCGGTCCGCGCAGCCGTGGAGCTGTCGAACCGCTACATCACCGACCGGTTCCTGCCGGACAAGGCCATCGACCTCATCGACCAGGCCGGCGCCCGGATGTCGCTGGGGCGCGGACCCGCGGTCGACATCGACGCGCTCAAGCTCAAGCTCTCCGAACTCGAAGCGGAGAAGAAGTCCGCCATCGAGGTCGAGGATTACGAGCGCGCAGGCCGCGTCCGCGATGAGATCAACGAGGTGGCCGCCCGGATCGAATCAGCCGAGAACCCGGACGCGGAGGCCGTGAAGACCGCTGCCGCAGAGGCGATCATCGGCGAGCAGGAGATCGCGCATGTGGTCTCCCGCGCCACCGGAATCTTGGCGGAGCGGATGACGCAGAGCCAGAAGGCGCGTCTGGCGAACATGGAGGAGGTCCTCCACGACCGAGTGGTCGGACAGGACGAAGCCGTGACCGCCGTCTCCCGCGCCATCCGCCGCCGCCAGACCGGTATGGCCGATCCCAACCGACCCATCGGCAGCTTCCTCTTCCTCGGCCCCACCGGCGTCGGAAAGACGGAGCTGGCGAAGGCTCTGGCGCAGACCCTGTTCGACGACGAGTCGGCCATGATCCGCTTCGACATGAGCGAGTTCGGCGAACGCCACACGGTGTCCCGGCTCGTCGGTGCCCCTCCCGGCTACGTCGGCTACGACGAAGCCGGTCAGCTGACGGAGAAGGTCCGCCGTCGCCCGTATTCGGTCATCCTCCTCGATGAGGTCGAGAAGGCCCACCCGGATGCGTTCAACCTGCTGCTGCAGGTCCTCGACGACGGACGTCTCACCGACGGCCAAGGACGCACGGTCGACTTCCGCAACACCGTGATCATCATGACCTCGAACCTCGGGTCCGAGTTCATGTCCGGCACTCCGCTGGGCTTCGCCTCCGGTGCTGCGGAGGACGCCGAGAGAGACCTCAAGGCCAAGGTCATGGGGCGGCTCAAGGAATTCATGCGGCCGGAGTTCATCAACCGCATCGACGACACCGTGATCTTCGCCCGCCTCGATCGCGAGCAGCTGCGCTCCATCGTCGATCAGCAGCTGGCCGCGTCGAAGCAGCGTCTCGAGGCTCAGGGCATCGCCCTCGACGTCTCGGCAGAGGCTCTCGACTGGCTCGCCGATGAAGGCTACGAGCCCGAGTTCGGTGCCCGTCCGCTGCGCCGCGTGATCCAGCGCGAACTCGACGACCGCATCGCCGATCTCCTCGTCACCGAGGCGGTCGACGAGGGCGGCACCGTGCGTGCCACCGTCGAAGGCGGCGACCTCAGGGTCATGGCCGGTGCTCGCCCGGAGCCGATCATGGCCTGATCCCTCGATCGCCGAGGCGGTCCCCGCATGAGCCCGGGACGAAGGACTCCGTTCTTTCGTCCCGGGCTCTGTCGTTGCTGCGAGCGTCGCGTCCCGGTTCAGCCGCGGGTGGCAGAGGACTGTTCGGGTTGGGGGTCGTTCGCCCCGAGGAGCTTGTTGAGGACGAGCCGTTCGCCGAGCGTCCACGTGGTCGTCGTCGCCAGGTAGAGTGCGGCGGCCAAGGGGACGAAGAGCGCGAAGATCGCGGTGAGGAAGGGCATGAAGCTCAGGGTCTTCATCACCCCGGACAGATCCGGCATCGTCGGAGCATCCGACCCGTTCTTCCCCGGATTCCCCGCGGGAACGGCCGGGGTCTCGGGCGCAGCCGGAGTGAGCAGATGGCGGGAGAAGCCGGCGACGATGGTGATGAGCACGACGAGGATGAGGTAGACCGTGATGGCCGTGCCGGTGAGATCCCCGGCGCCGAGCAGTCTGACGAAGCTTGTGTTCAGGGGCAGACCGAAGAGCGTGTGATCGAGCAGCTCATTGGCATGCCCGCCGATCGTCGCATTGATGAAGAGGCCATAGACGGCCATGAGCACTGGGGTCTGTGCCAGCACCGGCAGGCATCCGGCGAAGGGGGAGGCATTCTCCTCTTTGTACAGCTCCATGAGCTTCTGCTGCATGAGTTCGGGCTGCTTCTTGTGCTTCGTCTGCAGCTCTCTGATCTTCGGGGCCAGCCGTTTTCGAGTGATGCCGGCCCTGACCTGGGACACCCCGACGGGGATGAGCACGGCGCGGACCAGCACGGTGAGTACGATGACGGCCAGAGCGGCGCTGAAGCCGCCGGCGAGCGGTTCGAGAATGTCGCTGATCCCCGTGACCACTGTGTAGGCGGCCTCGACGAGCAGGCGGATGGGCAGGAATTCGTAGATGTTCACAGGTGATCGTCCTTCGGACTTAGGCGCACTGAGGCGCGGTTGAATGGGCCGTGTGCGGCCATCACCGTGATGACTGATGAGGATCACCCGCGCCGAGGCGGGGGAGGAGTTGCGTACGGAACGCGATCGAGGTCGTTCAGGCGATGGCGTGAACGACGGAAGAGGGGGCTCTGGGCAGAGCCGTACCCGGAGTGCCGGGTTCCTCCGGCATACGGAATTCGCGGATGCTTCGGCGCGTGCCCGGCAGAGACGGCGGGAGTGCCGACAGTGAGAGCACACGCAGCAGAGCCATGCTCGCCCATGCAGCGATCGGCGTCAGCAGGGCTGCACCGAGGAGGGCGAGGACGATGAGATGAGTGGGGGACTGGGGCACGACCGAGTCGAGGTCGGAAGAGAGCACGACGACGAGCAGCTGCAGCGTCAGCCACATATTCGCCATCATCTCGTCCCCTTTCAGACGCCACGATGCTAACACGCGGGCCTGGGCGGAGGTCTCAGTCCTCTGCGTCGGCGGAGAGGTCCGGATCTCGGGCGAGACGCACGAGCGCGGCCGCGAGTCCTGCGAGGTCGTCGTCATCGACCAATGCGGCCAGCTTCTCGTCCTGCTCCGGCAGCCCGGCCGTCTTCGCGCCCTTGCGAACGAGAGTGTCGAATGCAGGCCTCACCGAGGGCCAGACCTGCTGGGCCTCTCGGAGGAAGATGGATGCCCCGGTCGGACCGATCCCGGTGAATTCCTGCAGGAGCCCCGAAATCCGACGAGGCTGCCCCTCGGCCTCATCGCGCAGCTTCCGCAGGTCCCCGTCCCATCGGTCGATGAGCAGATCGGCGGCCTCGGCCAGACGGGTGGCGGTGCTCTCATCGTAGCGGCGATACCCGCCGCGTCCGAGCGCATCGACGCGCTGCTGCCACGAGCTCGCGCGCAGACGCTGCGGCGTTCTCCACTTCGCTGAGAACAGCTCGCGCGCGCACGCGAGGGCGATGTCGGAACTGATGCGCGTGGACAGGAGCAGGCTGAGGACGAGCAGCTGCCACAGCGGGGCCGGCTTGTCCTGGAGTGTGATCCCGGCCTCCGCGGCGAATGTGCGACCGTGCACATCGATGAGGCGACCGGCCCGATCTCGCTGTGTGCTCATGCCGTCGATCCTAAGTCCGCGCCCGGTCGAAGAGTCAAGGGTCGCCGGAGCCTCAGATGCCGGTGCCCGTCCGCTCACAGCGGCACGGTCCCGCTTCCAGCGGATCCGTGCTCGGGCCGCCGTCGCTGGGTCGCACAGTTGAGACATGCACACACGAATCGCAACCAACCCATCGGTGTTCGCCGAGGCCGACGAGTCTCCGACGACGACCGCGATCCCCGAATCCCAGCGCATGCTCTACGCCTACCGATCCGTCGTCTTCAACGGCGAGCTGCGGGACGAGAACGGAATGGAGATCATCTCCCGACTCGTCCTCCTCTCCGCCGAGGATCCGCGCTCCGATATCCACCTGTGGATCAACTCTCCCGGCGGGTCAGTGCCGATGATGCACGCGATCTCCGACACCATCGCCGCCCTGCCCAACGACGTGGTCACGATCGCCTTCGGGTGGGCCGCCTCGGCGGGACAGTTCGTGCTCATGATGGGCACGCCGGGAAGAAGACTCGCTCTGCCCCACGCCCGCATCCTCCTCCACCAGGGCTCGAGCGGGATCGGCGGAGCCGCCGCCGACATCGAACTCCAGGGCGACGACCTCCGTTCGGTCAGGGACACCGTCCTGCACCGGATCGCCGAGGCGACCGGGCAGACCTACGAACGCATCTTCGAAGACTCCCTGCGAGACCGGTGGTTCACCGCCGAGGAGGCGATCGAGTACGGACTCATCGACCGCATCATCGACTCCCCGGCCGACCTGCACGTCCAGATCGGAGGAGGGCGATGAGCCAGTACACGATCCCCAACGTCGTCGACCGGACCGGTGGCAGCGAGAAGATCGTCGACGTCTACTCGCACCTGCTCGGCAACCGCATCGTCTACCTCGGCGTGCCCATCGACGACGGAGTGGCGAACACGATCATTGCGCAGCTGCTCCACCTCGATTCGAGCAGCCGGGACCTGCCGATCAGCATGTACATCAACTCCCCAGGCGGCTCTCTGACCGCGATGACCGCGATCTTCGACGCAATGCACCACATCGGTGCGCCCGTGGCCACCACCTGCGTCGGGCAGGCGGTCGCCGATGCGGCCGTGCTCCTGGCCGCCGGAGAACCGGGCCGGCGGGCCATGCTCGCACACGCCCGCGCCGTGCTGCGGCAGCCGCATGCCGAAGGTGCACGCGGCACGATCCCCGACCTCATCGTCGCCGCAGACGAGATCGTCCGGCAGCGCCGTGACGTCGAAGAGATGCTCGCCGACAGCACGGGACGGACCCCGGAGCAGATCCACCGTGACTTCGATCGCGATCTCGTTCTCGACGCAAGAGCGGCGCGGGACTTCGGACTCGTCGACGTCATCCTCTGACTCACTGCTCCCCGCGTGGTGGTCGAACGTACTCCCCGAGGATGACGACGACATCCTGGCCGGGTCGCTACGATCGGAGGATGAGACCGGACCGTCGAGATCGTCGCGCCCGCGCGGCAGGATCTTCGCCGCGCACACGCAGACGAATCGTCCTGCTCACCGTCGCCGCGGTGGTGCTGCAGCTGCCCTTCGCGATCGTCCTCGCCTTCCACACCGAGACGTCTGCGGCCGCGATGATCGTGCGCATCGGCACTGCGGTCGTCTCCCCGGCGGTCTTCCTCTTCGCTGCGAGGTGGCCCGGACCGCGCGTGGCCGCACTGGCAGGACTCGTCGTCCTCGACATCCTGGTGTGGGCGGCAGCGACGCCCGATTCGGGCCCCGGCGACGTCGGCATGCGACCGGACGCGTGGGGCGACCACGGACCGTGGTCACCGGCCGGACCAGGAGCGACGCCGTTCTACGCCGCCTTCCTCTTCGCCGTCGTCGCAGCGATGGTTCGCGGACGTGGACTCTGGGCGATCGCCTCGGCGGTGGGAGTCTGGTTGGGAAGCCTGCTGCTCGGTCCCCTGCTGGGAATCGAGTGGTCGGTGGGGCGAGTGGTCTCGGCGACGATCGGACTGGCCATTGCCGTGGGCATCGGTGCTTTCGTCCGCCGCCGCAGCGAACTGCGTCGCCAGGAGGCCGCCCAGCAGAGCGCCCACCGCGCCGAGGTGGTCCAGGCCGAACGGCTGCGCATCGCCCGGGATCTCCACGACGTCCTCGGCCATGCACTGTCCCAGATCAACGTCCAAGCCGGAGTCGGCGAACACCTCATCGACCGCGATCCCGAACAGGCGCGTTCGGCACTTGCGGCCATCAGAGAACTCAGCCGCACCGGACTCAACGAAGTGCGCACCGTGCTGCACACGATGCGCTCCGACACCGGTGCTGCGGAAGCCTCTGGACCGGCACCCTTGGCACCGGTGCTCGGCCTCGACGCTGTTCCGACATTGGTCTCCCGCCTCGTCGGCTCCACGGACATCAGCGTGGACGATCGGCGAGCCACAGACTCCGACGGAGCGCGGGAGCAGCCCGGTCAATCGACGGACGCAGCCGCCTATCGGATCATTCAGGAAGCACTGACCAATGTGCTCAGACATGCTCGCGCTGACAGTGCACGTGTCGTGATCGAGCGGAATTCGGACCGGCTGCACGTGCGCATCAGCGATGACGGATCGGGAATGTCCGGAGAAGTCGAAGGGACGGGAATCATGGGCATGCGTGAGAGGGCGAAGCTGCTCCAAGGGTCACTCACCCTGACGTCGGAGGGCCAGCGGGGAACCACCGTCGACGTCGACCTTCCCTGGAACGCCGACCCTGCAGAGACTCGCGACGAGGAGGCACAGCGATGACACCGATCCGAGTCGCCATTGCCGATGACCATCAGCTCGTGCGCGCCGGCTTCGCCTCACTGCTCGATTCCGAGGACGATATCGAGGTCACGATCCAAGCCTCCGGCGGGCGGGCCCTGCTCGAAGCGCTGCGCACGGCACCCGTCGACGTCGTTCTCATGGACATCCGCATGCCCGACGGAGACGGCCTGTGGGCGACGGAGGAGATCGCCGCCGATCCGCGGCTCGACGCCGTGCGCGTGGTGCTCGTGACGACCTTCGGGCTCGACGAATACATCGTCCGCGCCGTGCGGGCCGGGGCCAGCGGATTCCTCCTCAAGGACACCGATCCGACCGACCTCATCCGCGCCGTGCGCGTCGTGGCCGCCGGTGAGGCTCTGCTTTCACCCGAAGTCACGAAGTACCTGCTCTCCCGCATGTCCTTGGGCCTGAAAGCAGAGCCGGATGCGGGACTCGACGTGCTGACCGACCGCGAACGCGAAGTCCTCGCGCTCGTCGGCCGCGGTCAGTCGAACGATGAGATCGCCGACTCGCTCGTGCTCTCCCCGCTGACCGCGAAGACGCATGTCTCGCGCATCATGACGAAGGTCGGGGCCAGGGACCGTGTTCATCTCGTCGTCCTCGCCTACGAATCGGGGCTGGTCTCGCCCGGCTGGCTGAACGAGCACTGAGTGGTGCTCCGTGCGGAGCAGGACAGGTGACTCCCACCAGCGGATTCGCTGCGACCGGTTCGAGGTGTGTCATGGATACCAGGTCCACGAACGGCGTGGACACCCGCCAAGGAGGCATCATGCACATGGAACACGGACCGCTGGCCTGGCCGTTCTTCTTCCTCATCCCGATCTTCTGGGTCCTCGTCATCGGACTCATCGTCACTCTCATCGTGACGCTCAACCGTCGCCGGTGGCGGCAGGCCGGGGGACCGCCGTGGGCGGCTGCGGCACGAGAAGGAACGAGGAGCGCCGAGGCGACTCTGGCGCAGCGCTTCGCCCAGGGTGACATCGAGGAGGCCGAATATCGCGCCCGCCTCGAGGTGCTGAGGGCGAACAGGACCGAGGCCGGGAACGGCTAAGCCGCCAGAGCGAGCCGCACCTGACCCGCTGCCGGCGGAGCAGGTGCGGCTTGCGTCATCCCGGTCGCCGACAGCAGCGCGGTTGCAGGAACACCAGAGGTCAGGCCGAGGGCCGCGAGCACGAGGATCTGCGGCAGCTGGAGCCCGAGTACCTCGGCCACGGCCTCGATGACCTCGGACGACGGGTCCTTGAGGCCGCGTTCGATCTCGGAGAGGAACTGGGTCGAGACCCCGGACCGGGCGGAGACCTGAGCCAGGGTGAGACCCAGATCGGTGCGGCGCAGGCGGAGAGCGCGGCCGAGCGCTTCACGCCACAGCAGCGGCGGGGTCGAGCTGTGCGGGAGCATGTCGGTCATGGGGTGAGCCTACGGTTCGCATGGTCGCCTCGGCGAGGGTTTCCGCTGTGAGCAGATGAAGACGATTGACGTGAAGTGAGTCACATGTATTGCCAAGTGCGCCCTTGGTTAAGTTAGGCTGTCCTACGTTAATGTCGAGGAGCCGCAACCGGCTCCGACCACTGTCGAAAGGACAGGAATGTCAGTTCCTCACAGCCGCCGGGCCGTCATCGCCGGAGCGCTCGTCGCACTCTCGCTCACCGCCACCGCCTGCGGGCAGGGATCGCAGGCCGCGGAGGGGTCCGGGTCAGCGAATTTCGAGACCGTGACGATCAAGCACGCACTCGGCGAAGCGGTCATCGAGTCCGAGCCCGAGCGCGTCGTCACCCTCGGTCAGGGATCGACGGAGACCGCGATCGCGTTGGGCAAGACTCCGGTCGGTATGGAGGAATACGCCTGGGGATCCGATGACACCGGCTATATGCCGTGGATCTACGAGGCCGTGAAGGACAAGGGCGAGAAGCTGCCCGAACAGTTCCAGGGCGATACGGAACTCGACGTCGAGGCCATTGCCGAGCTCGAACCCGATGTCATCCTCGCTCCCTGGTCGGGAATCACGGCCGACCAGTATGAGCAGCTCGATGCCATCGCCCCGACCGTGGCGTACCCGAAGCAGCCGTGGACGATCAAGTGGGATGAGCAGATCACCACGATCGGCAAGGCGCTCGGCCAGGAAGAGGAATCCGAAGGACTCGTCGACGACATCAAGACGCAGCTGAAAGAGGCGAAGCGGGAGGAATACAAGGACCTCACATTCTCCTTCATCTACAACTCGGGTCCCGGCACCCTCGGCGTCTTCTACCCCAACGAGCAGCGGGTGGCGATGGTCTCGGCGCTCGGGCTGACCCCGGATCCGATCATCGACGAGCTGAAGGAGGACTACGACGAGCCCGGAACGGATTCAGCGCTCATCGGTCTGGAGAACGCGGACAAGCTCAACGATTCGGACCTCATCTTCACCTTCTACTCCGATGAGAAGAACAGGAAAGAGATCGAATCGCAGGGACTGTATGCTAACATTCCGGCGATCAAAGCCGGGGCCGTCGTGGCTCCGGATGACCAGCCCTTCGTCACCGGCTCCTCGATCATCAACCCGCTCACCGTCCCCTGGACGCTCGAGCGCTATGTGCCGATGATCGACAAAGCTGTCGAGAAGCTCGACAAGTAGGTCGACGGCGAAGCAGCAGCCGAATCAGCCGGGCGAGCTGGGCGCTCTCAATCGAGGGCGCTCAGCTTCTTCCATTCATCCCAGGAATAGACCCAGTCCGAGATGTCGCTGTCATTGGTCGACAGGCTCACCTGCGAACCGGTGATCTCGACGGGATCACCGAAGATCGCGGAGTCATAGTATTCCTTCGCCCGTGCGGTGGTGAGGTTGACGCAGCCGTGCGAGACGTTCTGAGAACCCTGCACGCCTGCCGACCAGGGAGCAGCGTGAATGAATTCGCCGTTGTTGTGGATGCGCACAGCCCACTGGACATCGGTCTCGTAGTCCCACTGCTCGGAGGTCATCGTATAGTCGGCGGCCTTCGACATCACCACGTGCGTGCCGTTGTACGAGGGTGACTTCGGTGCGCCGAGGGAGGCCGGGAAGTCCATGACCGTCTTGCCGTCACGGGTGACGGTCATCCGGTGGGTCTTCACGTCGGCCTTGACGACCTGTTTGCGTCCGATCTCGAAATCGAGGGTGAGATCGTTCTGTCCCACGCTGTTCTCACCCGTCGGCACGTCCTTGAGCGGAACGTCGACGGAGACCTTGGAATGAGCGGGCCAGAACTCCTTCGGACGGAAGTGCAGGCGGGACTGCGGATCGTCATAGAGCCAACCCCACGAGCCTTCGACCTCACGCTCCTCGCCGTCTTCGTCGGTGACCTTGACCGAGAGTCGACGTTCCACATCGTCACGGAATTCCTCGGACACGGTGGAACCGAAGTTGAGCATGATGGGGGCCGCGACGCCGACCGTCTGGTCATCGGCGAGTGTCGTGCGCACCGACATCGGTGCCCCGTCGCTGGCGCCGACAGTGATCGTTGCGTCGAGGTCGACTTCGTCTCCGTCAGCAGCAGTGGCGGTGACCTTCACGGTGTATTCGCTGTCGGCGACGAGGCCGTAGGTCGAGATCCAGGCGGCGGAGTCATCCGGGGCGGAGACCGCTTCGGCATCGTCCTTGCTCTCTGAATCGCTGCCCTTCGACTCTTCCGTGGACTCGTCGTCGCTGGATCCGGATTCGGTGGAGCTCGGTGTCGACGAACCGGCTTGGGCGTCCTCCTCTGACTCGAGCGCGGTACCGGAAGCATCGAAGAATGTGCCGGGATCGTGCGCGATTCGGGGGTGGGCCTCCTCGGTGACGGAGATGTCACTGAGGTCGGCGTTCTCGACGGAGATGCCGATCCTCTGGCCGGCTTCCAGATCGATCTCGTCGCCGGATTCGGTCACTTCCCCGAAGTCTCCGGCGCCGGGCATCGCGGTCGCAGCATCGGTGGCCGGACTCGGTTCCGCGGTGGAGGTCGCATCGTCGCTGGGCTGGGACGTCGACGTCGATTCGGTCGCGGATTCTGCTGCTTCGGCGGTGATGGATCCGACGCGGAATACGGGATCCGCGGCCGCCTCGGCGGTCTTGTTCGCGCCATCACGGGTGGCATCGGGATCATCGCTCGACGGCGTGCACGCCGTGAGCAGGGCCAGTGCCGACAGGGCGGCAACGGCCCCGTGGATCTTCGTGGACAACAGGGAAACCTCGTTCAAGCACAGGGATGAGAACTGCGATTCATGGTAATGAAGCAAAATCACGAAAGTATTAACGAATTTGCATCGCGGCGCCGAATCCGGTGACCGAATGGCCGTGGAGGCAGAGCTGACCTGGGCAGATGGGGGATAAGGGGAGTTGTGGAATTGTGATGTTGGGGAGTTGTCGGGGAATAGAGGACTCCCCGTGCACCCGACAGAGCTCGCTTACCCTTGCTGCCTTCCGGCCCTGGGGGAGTTCACAAGATGACGCCGCACGGGGAGCCGTGAATCAGTCTAGTCGAGAGCGGCCTCGGCGGACAAAACGAGTGGGCGGGGCCACACGCGGACGGGCCGCATGGCGCAGATACCACGCGCCGGCGCCGAAGACGAAGCTCAGCAGAATCTGCACCAGGCAGGCAATGCCGAACGCGACGTCGAAGCCGAAGGCGGCTGTGAACGAGTGGAAGAGCGCGCCCAGCAGCGCCACGCCCACAGCGATCCCCGCTTGCTGCATTGTTGCGATGAGACCGCCGCTCAGCCCGGCGACTCGGTCGGGGACGGCGCCGACGATTGTGCCCACCAAGGGGCCGAACTGCATGGCCTGCCCCGCGCCGAGGACGAGCGCAGGACCCTGGAACCACAGGTGCCACCCTGTTCCTGCGCTCGAAGAGACCCATGCGATGCCGAGAAGTCCTGCGATCTGCAGGCAGGTGCCCAGCAGCATGGTGCCTGGACCGGTGAAGAATCCGACAAGACTATGGACGTACAGAGAGGAGACGAGGAACGCGATGCAGAAAACGGCGAGGGTGAGACCCGAGATATATGCCGGATCGGCATGTCCGGTCTGGGAGACCAAGGAGAAGTTGAAGAGGAAGGTGCCGAACCCCGCGAAGAAGACGAAGGCCATGAGCATTCCCACCCACGCGGCTGGGACCGCGACGACGGCGGGCGGGATGAGTGGGAACCTGCCTGTCGCGTCGGCTCGGGACTGCCAAACGACGAAAGTCGCGAAGCTCAAGGCGCTGACCGTCAGCAGGATCGCCGGTATGGGCAGCCAGCCGGTGACCGGTCCCAGCGCCAGTCCGGTGACGAGGCTCATCATGCCCACGCCGAGGAGGATCGCGCCGGGGGCGTCGAGGGGTGCCGGATCGGTGCTGCGTGATTCGGTCAGTCGCAGGGAACCGAGATAGGCGGCTGCGGCGGCGAGCGCGCAGCTGAGGAACGCCGCTCGCCACCCCCAGGTCTCGCCGAAGAGGGAGATGAGTCCTCCGCCGAGGACCTGACCGCCGACGGTGCCGACTCCGGAGAACGCGCCGAAGAGGCTGATCGCCTTCAGCCGTGCGGCCCCGGAGAGCGAATGCTGGAAGCTCGCGAGGATCTGCGGCATCATCATCGCCGCTGCCGAGCCCTGGGCTGCGCGAGCCACGAGCAGGAAGAGCGGATCGGGTGCCAGTCCGACGGCTATTGAGGTGATGACGAGTGCGCCCGTGCCGATCATGAACAGGCGGCGACGCCCGAAGCGGTCCCCGATGCGACCGCAGAGGATGAGGCCGGAGGCAAAGGCTGCGGAGAACAGACCGACGATGAGGGCCGAGGTCGCATCACTCGCACCGATGTCGGCCTTCACCGCGGGGATTGCGACGTTCGAGACGGAGAACATGAACGTCGCGAGGAACGCGCCGAGGTGAAGCGGCCAAAGCACCGGGGCGGGATGGCCTGCGGTGGGCGCGGGGTCGACGTTGGGTCCGTGACCGGGAGCCGCCTCGGTGGGGGCCGATGTCGGAACCTCATCGGCAGAGGTCGATGATGTCTGCGTGTGGGAATCTCTCATGGATCCAGTCTGCGATGGGCCGCGGGGCAGTGGGAGGGCGTGTCGATGGTGTTGGTCGGACCACCAGGTTGAGAGCGGTGACAGGGTGGAAGAGCCTGACCGTCGGGCGGACAATGGAGGCATGGCACAAGTGAGAACCGAGGAGCTCGGACGATTCCTGCGCTCGCGACGCAATCGGGTGCGGCCCTGCGAGGTCGGTCTTGCGGCCGGTACTCGGCGGAGGGTGCCGGGACTGCGGCGTGAAGAGGTCGCGGTGCTCGCGAACATCGGCACCAGTTGGTACACCTGGCTGGAGCAGGGGCGTGAGGTCCATCCCTCGGAGTCGGTGCTCGAGTCCATCGCCGAGGCGCTGCTGCTCGACCGTGAGGAGCGTGCCCATCTCTTCCTGCTGGGCGGATACCCGGACCGGGTGGCGAACCCCGGGGACTCGGCGGTCGGCGAGCAGATGCGCAGCCTGCTCGACGAACTGCTGCCGCTGCCGGCGATGGTCACCGACCCGCGGTACACGATCCTCGCGTTCAACTCCGTCGAACGGTATCTCGCCTCCGACCTCGAAGCACTCACTCCGGCCGACCGGAACTGCGCGATCCAGTCCTTCGAGAACCCGGAATGGGCGCGAACCTTCCACTCCGATGACGGCCACCGGGCGCAGGTCGTGGCGAAACTGCGTGCCTCCTACGCGGAGTCGATCGACGATCCGGAATGGTCGCCGCTGCTGTCGCGGCTGCGCAGGAATCCGGAATTCTGCCGACTCTGGGATTCGGGAACGGTCGGTCGTTCCGTGGGGCGGGTCAAGACCATTGAGAACCCGTATGTGGGCACGCTCAAGCTGACGATGACGACGCTCATCGCGCAGGAGAACCAGAGGCTGACGCTCTCGGCCTATCAGCCCGTGGACACGGTGTCGCGGTCTCGCTTGGAGACGCTGCACGGCTGGGTCAACGACGGCAGCATCGAACGCAGGCGTCCCGAGGCGCAGCCGCAGGCACAACGGCATCTGCGCGCCGTGGCCGACTGAACCGTGTGCCGTCGGGTGATGAGGTCGAATATTCGCGGTCGGAAGCCGAGTCCGAGGTCGCCTGTTCACCTGCGGGAAGTGGGATGCTTCACACTCGGCCACCGCGATTTCGCATTGTCGTCATGACTCGGATAAGCTGATCCGCGGAGGATTCGCCTAGTGGCCTATGGCGCTCGCCTGGAACGCGGGTTGGGTTAACGCCCTCAGGGGTTCGAATCCCCTATCCTCCGCCACGGAAGTCCCGGTCTCGCAGTTTCTGCGGGCCGGGACTTCGTCGATTCACCGGCTTCTGACCCTCGACAGCTCGGCCAGTGCGCGTTGACCTCAATGAGGCGGGGTGACCGATGGTGTTTTCGAGCATCCCACACCGTTCGTGGCAGTTCACGCCATTCGTGCCACCTCCTCCAGGTGCGTCCGCATCCCTCATCGTTCCTGCCTCCACGCACCGGTGCAACGAGGTGGTGTGCCGCCAAGGGTGAGGGATGCGGAGCTGGGTGCAGCAGACGGCCGTTGCCGGAACGCAAATCGGATGACGGTTCTTGGCGAAGTGCGTCATTGTGACGGCGTGCGTCGCTTCGCGAAATCTGTCCGCCGCGTGTGGTCTGCGTCTCAGTAGTCTGGCACAGCACACCTGCACACAAGATATTGCACACCTGCACACATCACGAGCGACCTCAGGGAACTGGCCCGATGACGTCGCAGCAACCGGTCCGGGGCGGACAGATCGCGCAACCCGCAGCCTGCGCAGCGCACGACCCGCGGACACGGTGCTCATGCCAGTTTCGATGGGAAGGGACACACAATGACGAACATCCACGCCAACCCGATCTATACCGGTGAGCCCGAAGACCTGAAGTTCGCCTACTGGGTGCCCAACGTCTCCGGCGGCCTGGTCGTGTCGAACATCGAACAGCGCACCGACTGGGGCTACGACTACAACGTCAAGCTTGCGCAGACCGCCGAGGCCGTCGGCTACGAATACGCGCTCAGTCAGGTTCGGTACCTCTCGAGCTATGGTGCGGCCCAGCAGCACGAGTCGACCGCCACCTCGCTCGCGCTGGCCCTGGCCACGGAGAAGCTCAAGGTCATCGCCGCCATCCATCCGGGCATCTGGGAACCGGCCGTGCTCGCGAAGTTCATCCTCACCGCCGACCAGTTCAGCAAGGGCCGGGCCGCGATCAACGTCGTCTCCGGCTGGTTCAAGGATGAGTACACCCGCCTCGGCCTGCCCTGGCTCGAACACGGCGAACGCTACCGCCGGTCCGCGGAGTTCATGGACGTCGTCCGCAAGCTCTTCACCGAGGAGAACGTCGAGTACCGCGGCAACTTCTACACCGTCGACGACTTCACCCTCCGTCCCGGACCCTACCCGGTCGAAGGCCGCCCCCACCCGGAGATCTTCCAAGGCGGAAACTCGTCGGCCGCGCGCATCAACGGCGGCAAGCACGCCGACTGGTACTTCTCCAACGGCAAGGACTGCGACGGATTCCGCGAACAGTACGACGATGTCACCGAGGTGGCTCGGGCGCACAATCGGAAGGTCCGATTCGGACTCAACGGGTTCGCCATCGTCCGCGACACCGAAGCCAAGGCCCGCGAACAGCTGCGCGAGATCATTGCCAAAGCCGACGAAGGCGCCGTCGAAGGATTCCGCAAGTCCGTGCAGCAGGCCGGTGCCTCGACTCACGATAAGAAGGGCATGTGGGCGGATTCGAGCTTCGAAGACCTCGTCCAGTACAACGACGGCTTCCGCACCCAGCTCATCGGCACTCCCGAACAGGTCGCCGACCGCATCATCGAGTACAAGAAGATCGGCGTCGACCTCATCCTCACCGGTTTCCTCCACTTCCAGGAGGAACTCGAGGCGTTCGGCAAGACCGTCATCCCGATCGTGCGCGAGAAGGAAGCCGAACTCGTCGACCGGGGTCTGCTCACCCCTGCCGGCGTCTGATCCGGCGCCCGAGCCAGCGTTCGAACCGGTCGGAGACCATAACCGCGCCCCGACACCCGGAAGAGGGTGTCGGGGCACGTCGATTCATCTCACGACGTCATGTCACTTCACACCGAACGATGCGGACTTGAGTGTGAGCTTCGTTCGCAGCTGACTGCCGGTGAGGCTCGCGGTCTTCCCCTTCACCGAGGTGGCTTTCACCGTCTTCACCAGACCTGACCCGGTCTTCGTCACCGTCACAGACCGGACATCTGCCAGCCCGAAGGCCCGCGCCATAGCGGTCTGCTTGATCGTCACCGTCCACGAGGCGTTCGGGTTCTTCGCGGAGGCATACTTCGACGGTGAGTCATCGACGGAGACGAGGTAGGGCACGGGTGATCCCCACACCTCGGCGGCCGAATGCGTCTTGGCCCCGGCAGAAGAGGAGTACACGGCGTCGATGAGGCTGCCCTTGTACGTCACGACGCGCGCGGACTTCACCGTCGAACCGCTCATCGTCTGGGTCGCCGCCACGGCCTTGCGCCACGGACCCGAATCGCTTGCGTTCTCATGAGTCCACCCGAGGAAACGCTGCGAGGCCACTTCGTCGTAGACATTGCAGTCGCACGCGGACTTCGGAGTACCGAGGTTGCGATAGGCATAGGTGCGGGAGGCGATGGCCTGAGCACGCAGTGCCTCGGACTGCCATGATGCCGGCACCTCGGCGATGCCCGGCAGATATTCGCTGTTGAGACCCACCACGTTGATGACATTGAGCGAGCTCTTCAGCTGCCCGATCTCGATCCGCCCGTGCCGGTAGGCGCCGGTCGCCCCGTTCTGTGCACCGCTGACCGACACCGTCGTCGCCGAGGATGACTTCCAATAGCGAGTTCCCTGCCATTCGACGATGAGCTTCGAGGCCGCATAGCTCTTCGACCCGACCTTCGCCTTGACCGTGCCGGTCGAGGTGCGCTCGACCGTGACCGTCGCTCCCGACTCGACGGTCTTCGACCCGATCTTGACCCTCAGTTTCCCGGACCGGGGAGTGATCGTCACCGACTTCTTCCCGGTCAGCAGCTGCACCCTCAGCCTGTCGTCGGCGTTCTTCGACGTCGTCGTCACCTTCGCGCCGGTGTAGTAGTGCTGAAGGATCTGAGTCGATGTCTTCCCGGCTGCGGCCATGCCACGCGCTCCGTACTGGCTCATGCCGACGCCGTGGCCGAACCCCGATCCCGATACTGTGAACGACGCCGGAGCCGCCGTCTTCGTCACCTGCACCTTCGCCCCGGACTTCGCCGTCCACACGATCATGCCGTGCTGGAACTTCTGCCGGGTCTCGGACCCGGAGCGGTACTCATTGCTCGTCGGATATCCCAGAACTCCGCGTTCCCAGCCGGACTTCTTCCACGCGGTGCGGATCGCACCCCACGTGGCATGCGCACCGGTCGACTTCGTCCAATGGATGCTGCCGTTCTTGAACGACTGATAGCAGCCCTTCTGGACCAGCGTGCAGCGTTGCGGACCGACGGCCGGACCGAGCTTGCCGCCGTTTCCGCCGAGCGACTTGTGCATCGTCCCGATCGCCCCCGCGGTCGGATACGCGGCGTTCGCGGGGGACGGGGCTGCGATGAGCGTGAGGAGCAGTCCGATGAGAACGGCCGCGAGGGCAGGAGTCGTCGCCTTGACGAACGGGGAAGCTGACATGAGTAGATCATAATCGGGGCTGTCAATACCTCAGGTGTCGAACAGAAGAACTCCCCGGAACGATCGTTCCGAGGAGCTCGTCGAGGCTTGCCCTGATTGTGTCGACGTTTCCGGTCAGCTCAGCTTCTCGGCGATCGCCTTGTTGAACGCGTCGAGGTCGCCGGGGTTGCGGGAGGTGATGAGGTTGCCGTCGACGACAACCTCGGCGTCGGTCCAGTCGGCACCGGCGTTGATCAGGTCGGTCTTCGTCGATATGAAGGACGTCAGCTTCCGTCCCTTGGCCACTCCCGCCTCGGCGAGGATCCATGGGGCATGGCAGATTGCCGCGACGGGCTTGTCGGCGGCGAAGAACGCCTTGACGAGGTTGACGGCGTCCTCATCCAGACGCAGGGCATCGGCGTTGAGGGTGCCGCCGGGCAGGACGAGGGCGTCGAAGTCATCGACCGAGGCCTCGGCGACGGGAACGTCGACGTCGAAGGTCTCGGCATGCTCCCAATCGCCTTCCATCGCCTGCAGTGTGCCCTTTGACGGGGAGACGATGACGGTCGTCGCACCGGCCTCGTCGAGTCCGGCGCGGGGACTGGTGAGTTCGATCTGCTCGACCCCGCGGGTGAGGAGGAATGCGACCTTCTTATCGGTGATGGCCATGATGGTGCTCCTATCTGTCTCTGTCGTGCAGACTGTCTGTCCTGGCGGCTGCCGTCTCTGTCAGCAACCGCCTCAGAACAACACCACAGGAAGCCGACGTGTTCCACGACGTGAATGACCGCACTCCCCGGGCCGATGCGGGCCAGGGGAGTACGGGTGGGGATGCGCGCACTTCGTCAGGCGAATCGCGGCTGCTCGAGGAGAGCGGATCGAGATCGCTGCGCCGATGAGGCGAGCGTGCGGGGTCGGCTCAGATGTTCGGGAATTCGAGGCTGTAGCCGATGCCGGACTGCGACGCCGAAGTGATCTTCACAGTGCCGTAGTGATTCTTGCCGGCAGCGGTGACGGTGCAGTTCTGCGAGCCGCTGTGGGAGAAGATCCGCAGGTCGGAGTAGCAGTCGACGTTGTCGACCGTGGTGCCCTGCTTGGCGTAGGCGTTCTTGATGTCCGCCTCGAGAACGTCGGCGGGGATCTTGCCGTTGCCGTCGGCATCGAGTTCGACTCCGTCTTCGCCGATCCGCGGGCCCTGGTAGCCGTTGTCGGTCGTTCCGCTCGACGACGAGGATCCGTTCGATGTGGAACCGTTCGATGACGATCCGTTCGATGTGGAGGAATCACTCGCCGAGGAGGCGCTGGCGGAGTCCGTGGATCCGCCGCTGCCGGTGGTGCCGGTGTCGGTGGTGCCGTTATCCGTCGTGCCCGTCGAATCCGATCCGGTAGAGTCCGAACCGGCGGAGTCCGAGGTGGAGCCCGAATCCGATGCCGGTTCTTCGGCGGTCGTCTCGGTGTCCTCGGTCTGCTGCGCCTGCTGGCCGCCCTGCTCCTGGCCCTGCTCTTGCCCCTGGCCCTCGGGGCCGAAGGTGATATTCATATCGCAGGCCGAGAGCGTCAGGGTCGCGGCGAGAGCTCCGGCAACGGTGATGGTCTTGAGAAGTGTCTGTGCCTTCATGATCTGCTCCTTGGTCTCGTGTGCAAAAGGCTGTCGGTGTTTCGTACAAGACAAGCCTCTCAGCGCGGAGCCGTGACCTGGGCCGATTCGTGTTCGGATCCGGTGACGCATGTTCCAGGACGGACACATCGGCCTATTCTGGGACTGTGTTCGGCTTCGGCGCCGAAGAAGATCGAGAATTCTTCGCCGGCGATGTCGAGAACACGAGTCCGGCTGCGTCCCAGACATGTCAGCGAGCACAACCCGTGCGAGCGGCACGAGACAAGGAGACCATCATGGCCAAGTACCTCATGCTCAAGCACTATCGGATGTCGAGCGACCTCATGAACTACACCCCGATGGATCAGTGGAGTCCCGACGAAGTCGACGCGCATGTGGCGTACATGAACGCCTTCGCCGACAAGCTCAAGGACTCCGGCGAATTCGTCGACTCCCAGGCGCTCTCGCCCGAAGGCACCTTCGTCCGATCCGGCGGACCGGGCAAGCCTCCGGTCACCGACGGTCCCTTCCCGGAGACGAAGGACCTCATCGCCGGGTGGATGGTCATCGACGTCGAGAACTACGACCGCGCTCTCGAACTCGCCGGCGAGCTGTCCGCGGCACCGGGCAAGGGAGGGGAGCCGATCAACGAATGGCTCGAACTGCGCCCGTTCCTCGACCACGCACCCAGCGTGGACGAATGATCAGGGAAGCGAACGGAGTCCGCGATGATCGATCCGGATCCCCTCGCCGAGGCGGAGCTGCGTGAGCTCGTCCCCGCCGTGATCGGCATCCTCGTCAGTCGTGGAGCAGACTTCCCGACCGCCGAGGATGCCGTTCAGGACGCGCTCATCGAAGCCCTGCGATCGTGGCCGTCCGACCCGCCGCGTGACCGGCGGGGCTGGCTCGTGACGGTGGCATGGCGGAAGTTCCTCGACACCGTGCGATCTGAAGGATCGCGGATGAAACGTGAGGAACGGGTCATGGCCGCCACCCTCGCCTCACCCGGAGCCTCGGCCGAACCCGGGACCGACGGCGTTCCGAACGCCGATGACACCCTCGACCTCTATATCCTCTGCGCCCATCCCGACCTCAGCCCCGCCTCGGCGGTGGCCCTGACCCTGCGGGCGGTGGGTGGACTGACGACGAAGCAGATCGCCGAAGCCTATATGGTGCCCGAGTCGACGATGGCCCAGCGCATCAGCCGCGCCAAGGCCACGATCGCAGGGGCGCGGCTCAACCGACCCGGCGACCTGTCCTCGGTGCTCACCACCCTCTACCTCGTGTTCAACGAAGGTCACTCGGGAGACGTCGACCTCGTCGCCGAGGCGATCCGCCTGACGCGCACGCTTACGTCGATGATCGACTCCGCCGAGGTGGACGGACTGCTCGCCCTCATGCTCCTCCACCACGCCCGCCGCGACGCCCGGTTCGGCCCGGACGGCCGACTCATCGCCCTGGCCGATCAGGACCGCACCCTGTGGGATCGACGGCTCATCGTCGAGGGCATTGATCTCCTGCAGGCGGCGCTTGCCCGCGACGAAATCGGCCAATATCAGGCGCAGGCTGCCATTGCGGCTCTCCACGCCGACGCGCAGAGTGTCGAGGACACCGACTGGGTGCAGATCGTTCAGTGGTACGACGAACTGCTGGCGCTGCGCGATACCCCGATAGTGCGTCTCAATCGGGCCGTGGCCGTCGGGGAGGCCGACGGGCCGGCGGCGGGCCTGACCGAGCTTCGGGGCCTGGACGAGGGCCTGCCGCGCTATTTCGCCGTCGAAGCGCACCTGCGCGAACGGGCAGGGGAGCCGCAGCGGGCCGCCGACCTCTACGCTCGGGCCGCCGAACGTGCCGGCAGCCTCGCCGAACGCGACCATCTCAACCGGCAGGCGGCACGCGTTCGGACGGGACAGGATGACCGCATTCGGCCTCGTCGACGTTGACGGTGGCGTTCACGGTCTCGGTCGGTCGCCTCGGCGAGCGAGGTTGATCACTCCTGTCGGCAGATGACATCGAAGCGCGCCTGCGGCGGACTACGATCGAAGGGAGCACTCAGCTCACCCACCCATGTCAGCGATCCCGTCACCGGGGTCCGTTTCCGATGTCGAAAGAGGCCGAATCCGTTTGAGCCACGTACAGGAGTTCTTCCGCATCCCACCGGGCGAGCGCGACCATATTCCCGCGTTCCGCATCGCCTTGGGAGTCGCCGTCCCGCTCCTCGTGCTGCTCGGAATCGACCGCCTCGACCTCGCCGTCTATGCCGCCTTCGGTGCGTTCACCGGTATCTACGCGCGCTTCGAATCCCCACGATCGCGGACCAGACGCCAGTCGATCGCAGCCGCCGTCCTTGTCATCTGCGTGGGGATCGGGGCCCTGCTCAGCAGCCTCGGAGCCTCGGTGTGGGTGCTCGTCGTCATCACTTCGCTCGTGTCCGGTGCGGGTGCGGCCATCGCCCTGCGCTTCCGGCTCAAACCCGGCGGGTCGATCTTCTTCATCTTCGCCACCGGAGCCGTCGGATCCATTCCGGGCGGCGCATCGGTGCCGGTGGCGATGGGAGTGGCGGCTGCCTCGGCGTTGGTGTGCATCGGTCTCGGAGCGCTTGCCCACTTCGCCGGGGAACGCATGCCTCCGGAGAAGGAGACCTATGTGCGGGTGGGGCTGTCGCCGGTGGGCAAGTCCGACCTGGCAGCCCATGCCGCCCGATTCACGATCGCCCCGTTCATCGCCGGAATTCTCGGCACCCTGCTCATCGATGTGCTGCCGCTTCTGTCCCACAGCTATTGGGCGATGGTCGCGGCGGTCGCCCCGATCACTCCGCCCGGCCGCTCGGCCCGTCTCAAGCGCGGCGTCCAGCGTGTGGTCGGAACCCTGCTGGGCGTGATCGTCACCGCGTTCCTGCTGTCGTTCCCCACCGAGGCGTGGCAGCTGGTGGTGTGGGTGATCCTGCTGCAGTTCCTCGCCGAGATCTTCGTGCTGCGCAACTATTCGGTGGCTCTGCTCTTCATCACACTGCTGGCCCTGCTCATGACCCAGATCGGCGCCCCGCACCCGGTTCCGGAGCTGCTGGCCTCCCGCGCCATCGAAACCGTCATCGGCGCCGCCGTCGGCATGATCGTCGTCATCGTCGGCTTCAGCCATGCGAAGAAGGCGCGCACCGAATTCGATGCCTCACCTCATGTTGATGCTGACGACTGAGCCGGACTGCCGACAGAACTTCTGCCGCGTCGCCTGTGCGTCGGCTATCATCGGCTCACACCGATGCGCGCATTCGGCGCCGACACGGACCCGATCCGGGAGGACACCATGACCACCAGCACCGAAGTGCTCGCCACTCTGGCCTCGCTCGAGGATGAGAAGATCCGTGCCGTCAACGCCCGCCACGGCGACGACCACGCGGTCAACCTCACGAAGCTGCGGGCCGTAGCGAAAGACCTGAAGAAGAACGACGAACTCGCCGCTGAACTCTGGGCGTCGGGAGACACCGCGGCCCGCCTCGTCGCAATTCTCATCATGCGCCCGAAGGCCTGGAGTCAAGCACAGCTCGATGAGATGCTGCGTGACTCCCGAGTCCCGAAGGTCCACGGGTGGCTGGTCAATTACATCGTCAAGAAGTCGCCCCACGCCGAGGCGCTGCGCCGGGATTGGATGGACGATCCGGACCCGGTGGTCGCCTCCGCCGGATGGGCGCTGACGAGCGAGCGGGTGAACCGGAAACCCGATGGCCTCGATCTGTCCGGACTGTTGGACACAATCGAAGCGGAGATGGCGGAGGCACCCGAACGTCTGCAATGGGCGATGAACGAGACGCTGTCCTATATCGGCATCGAGAACCCGGACCTGCGGAACCGGGCCATCGACATCGGTGAGCGCCTCGGCGTGCTCCGCGACTACCCGACCTCACCGGGATGCACCTCGCCCTTCGCCCCGACGTGGATCACGGAGATGGTGGCCCGCAGCGCGGCGAAGTGAGCCGCGGTGCTGCTTCTACACTGCCGGATGGCGGGTGTGGAAGCCTGTGACCTGCTGGAAGGCGTGACCGGCGGCCAGAACGTGCGCCTCCTGGAAGTCACCGCCGACGAACTGCGCGGCCAGGGGAGTGCCCCGCTCGGTGAACCCTGCGGGCAGAGTGATCGACGGCATTCCGCAGTTGTCGATCGGAGCCGTCGGCACCGTGACCGCGGCGAACAGCTTCTGATCGGACCCCAGATTCGCCATCTGCGCAATCGTCGGTGAGCCGACGCCGATTCCCGGCAGCAGGAGCAGATCGATATCGGCCATGAGAGTGCGCATACGGCCGGTGAAGTCTCTCCGCGATTCGAGCAGCCGATGGTAGTCGACGGCGGAGAGTCCGCGCCCGATCTCGATGAGACCGGACAGGTCGGGACCGTATTCGTCCGCCCGGGCCGGATACGTCTCCGAATGGACACCGGCGGTCTCGACCCCGCACAGAGCCGCCCATTCCTTGGCCGCGGCCTCAAAACCGGGAGTCTCGACCTCGAGCACCCGCCATCCCAGGTCGGTGATCGTTTCGATGGTGTCCTCCAGCATCGCATTCGTCGCGGCATCGAAGTGCTCTTCAGCCAACTTGCGGTCGAAGCCGACGACCGGGGCCCGGTCGACGCGCAGAGCCTGTGGATAGTCGGGGACCGGTTCGAGCGACGAGGTGGGATCGGCAGGATCGTGGCCGGCGATGGCGCGCAGCACGATCGCGGCGTCACGGGAGCTGCGGGTCATCGGCCCGATGTGGTCGAGGCTGGGTGCGAGGGCGAAGACGCCGTGGCGGGAGACCCGGCCCCAGGTCGGTTTGAGTCCCGTGACGCCGTTGGCCGAGGACGGCAGGCGGATCGATCCACCGGTGTCCGAGCCGAGTGAGGCGAAGCAGAGCCCGGCCGCGGTGGCCACACCCGAACCGGAGGAGGAGACCCCCGACCAGGTGTCGGCATCCCACGGGTTGACCGGGGTCGGCAGGTCCGGATGATGGCCGGTGAACGCGCCCTCGGTCAGACGCAGTTTGCCGAGGACGACGGCTCCGGCGGACCGCAGTCGGGAAACGACGGTGGCATCGAAGTCGGGGCGGAAGTTTGAGTGGATCGTAGTGCCCGCACCAGTCGGTGCGTCGTGGGTGTTCGCGAGATCCTTCACCGCTACGGGGACACCGTGCAGATCGCCGAGCCAGTTTCCGCGGGCCAGGAGTGCATCGGCGCGGTCGGCCTCGGCGAGGGCCGATTCGGCCATGACCGTGGCGAAGGCCTGCAGTCGGGGTTCGAGGGTGTCGATGCGCTCGAGCATCGCCTCGGTGACCTCACGCGAGGACAGCTGCCTGGTCCGAATGAGTGTCGAGACTTCGTGGAGTTCGAGGAGCGGGATCTCGGTGCTCGTCGGTGTGGTCATCATGCCTCCCTGCATCGGTTTCCATCACCCTAACTGATCTTCTCACCAGGGGGAACAGTGATTCTCAGGCCTATGCGCCGGCCAGTTCCCGCAGTGCTTGGATGTGTGCCTCGAGACGGGTGTTCCCGTCTTTGCTGATCGAGACCCAGGTGCGCGGGCGTTTGCCCACGTACCCTTTCTTCACCTCGATCATTCCGGCTTTCTCGAGTGCGGTGATGTGCCGGGAGAGCACGGAATCGGAGACGCCGAGACTGTCGCGCAGCAGTTTGAACTCAGCTCTGTCCCGGTTCTTCAGGCTCGAGACGATGCCGAGCCTCGTGGGGTTGTTGAGCTCCGGTTCGAGCCGGGTCAGTGAGTCGCCGAGGTGGGGGATCGTCTCGTCTTCGGTGCGCGCGTCCTCTGGTTCGGTCGCGGAGTTGTGTTTCGCAGTCATCGTCGGTCCCTCCTCAGCGGCGCAGGGCCAGCAGGGAGAAGAACGGGGCGGCGACCCACAGCAGTCCTGCGGCGATGAACGGGATCGGACCGCCGACTGCGAACGAATCGGCCATGACGCCGGCGACGAAGGCGAGGATGATGACGCCCAGCCATGTCAGCAGCAGAGCCGTGGAGCGGCGGCTCCAGGACAGGGCCTTGACGAGGTAGACGACCAGGGCAGGAATGATCCAGCTCAGTCCGGCTCCGGCGACGACGAGCTGGGTGGTGTTGTCGTCGATGATGCCGATGGCCATGAGCCCGACGGAAAGTCCTGTAGAGAGGACGAAGAGCAGTGTGACCAGCGGCCACGCATCTCCGCCGCGGGCCTGGGATTGGTTCGCTTCGACCTGGCTGAGAAGATCTGCCGCCTGCTGCGGGGTGGGGTTGGCGTTCATGTCGGTTCCTCTGATTGGGGTTGCTCTGTGGAAGTGATTCCACAGTACCAACTACTTTCCATATTGGAAAGTACTTTCACCAAAAACTCCCCAATTACTACGTGACGGCGGCCCAGCAACCTCGCGCGAGGTTGCTGGGCCGCCGTCAGGTAGCAATTAGGGGGTGGAGACTGCGACTGTGGCGGCCAGCTCAGTGGCCCGCTCCAAATGCGCCTTGGTGACTTCGCCGGTGAAGATGAGCGGGTCGAAGGCGAGCTTCCAGCCCAGGCCCGTCGTGATCTGCTTCATCGCGGTCTCGGCCCCGGTCGTGTCATAGCCGCCGTGGATCCAGTAGGAGAACGGCCTGCCGGCAGTCGGCTCGCGCACCGCGTCATACGTGGTGTCGAAGAAGTGCTTGAGGGCACCGGAGATATAGCCGAAGTTCGCGGTCGTGCCGAGCACATAGGCATCAGCGGCGAGCACATCCTCGACGCTCGCCTCCAGCGCCGGACCGACGGTGACGTCGATGTCGCCGAGCTCGGGCATGCGCAGTCCGGATTCGGCCGCCTCGGCGATCTGTACCGTCGCCGCTGACGGGGAATGATGGACGAGCAGAACTGTGACCATGCACCCACCTTAGACCTCGGCGAGCGCCCGGTCAGCCCCGTGCTGTCGCAGGCGCGCCCCGCCGGCGAGACTTAAGAGGGGCCAGATTGCACATTCTCGACGCGAAAATGGCAATCTGGCCCCACCTAACTGGGCGACGGGGCGGATCCGATGTCTACAGTGGAGCCATGGCAGTCATCTTCGACCCCCTGCGCGGACGTGTGCGTCCGGAAGCGAGCCACTCCGATGCCGAGATCATCGACGTCCTCACCAGGCAGCATGCGAATGCGGACTGGGCGGTGCTGACAGGGGCGGGAATGAGCACGGACTCAGGCGTCCCCGACTACCGCGGACCGGATTCCCCGCCGCGGAAGCCGATGACGATCCAGACCTTCCACTCCCACCCCGACCAGCGAGCCAGGTACTGGGCGCGATCATGGATGGGCTGGCCGCGGATGCGCGGCACCCGACCCAACCGCGCCCACCTCGCCCTGGCCGAGCTGTCCGTGGCCGGAATCATCACCCAGAACGTCGATGGACTCCATCAGGCCGCCGCCGAGGCGGTCGCCGCCGACCGGGGGAACGGTGCCGGAGCGCCGGCGCCGAGTCCCGTCATCGACCTCCACGGCAGCCTCGACCGGGTGATCTGCCTGAGCAACGGGCACCTGTTCGACCGCGATTGGGTGCAGCGGCGACTGAGCGAACTCAACCCGGACTTCGCCGAGGAGGTCGGCATCGACCCCATCGACGTCGAAACCGCACCCGACGGCGATGTCGAACTCGAGGACACCGCCGGTTTCGCCGTCCTCGACTGCCCCGAATGCGGTGGGCTGCTCAAACCCGATGTCGTCTACTTCGGCGATTCCGTCCCGGCCGCCAGGGTCCAGGCAGCCAATCGGATCGCTGACGGAGCCGCAGGTCTCGTGGTGCTCGGGTCCTCGCTGGCGGTGCTGTCGGGACTGCGCTTCGTCAGGGCGGCCGCGAAAGAAGGCAAACCCGTCGTCATCGTCACCGACGGACCGACCCGCGGTGACGAGCTCGCCGACTATCGGTCGATCTCCCGCGTCGCCGACTTCGTCACCGCGTGGGCGGGCCGGTGAGGCGATCGGGCGGCGGTTCGGCCAGGCATCCAGGAGAGTCCAAGCCGGGAATGGAAGACTGAGAATCATGAGAGACAATCTGGCTCGAGCCGAACGACTGCGCCTTGTCGACACCGCCCGCCGCGCCGGGGACGACGCCCCCACCCTGTGTGAGGGGTGGACGGTCAGGGACCTTGCCACCCACCTCGTCATCCGCGAACGCCACCCACGGGCAGCCGCGGGCATCTTCATGCCGAGGTTCTCCGACCGCCTGCGGGCGAAGGAAGACGAGTACGCCGAGATGCCGTTCAGTCGGCTGCTCGGACTCGTCGCCGCGCCGCCGAAGTGGACCCCGGGCGCCCTGCCGGGAGTGGAGACGGTGATGAACACGACCGAGTTCCTCGTCCACCACGAGGACATCCGCCGCGCCGCGATCGAGTGGATTCCGCGTCGGCTGTCGAAAGCAGAGACCGCGACCGTCTGGGCACAGACGAAGGTGGCCCTCCTGCCCTACGCGGCGAAGGCGAAGGGTCCCGTGACGATCGAAGCTCCGGGCTTCGGTACCCGCACAGCGGGGAAGAAGGGCAGCGGTGAGGCCACGACGATCACCGGGGCACCGCTCGAGCTGCTTCTCTATCTCATGGGACGAGAAGACCACGCACTTGTCGACGTGCACTGAATATCGGGAAAACCCCCTCCGGGTCGGGGGATTGGTCCCTGTCGGCAGCCGGTGAGGTCTTCCTAGGCTGGTGCCAACAGCCGATACAGAGGAGACCAGCACCATGAACGCAGCACCCGGCCCGACGCCCGATCAGTTCGATCAGACCTCCGCGGGTCAGTACCCCCACCCGTCCGCCGGACAGTACGAGGCACCGCAGAGTTATCCGACGCAGAATCGCTACGGCCAGCGCGCCGAGGAGGATCCGGGCAGGGTGCTCGGCATCGTCTCGCTCGTGGCGAGTCTGTCGACCTTCCTCGGATTCAACTTCATCGGACCAGTCATCGGCATCATCACCGGACACATGGCGCGCAAGCGCTCACAGGAAGCAGGGTACGGAGACAACGAGATGGGCAAATGGGGCTTCATCTTGGGCCTTGTCTTCCTCGGACTCCTCGTCCTCGGATGGGCACTCGGAATCTCCTTCGGCATCGTCGGCGGCCTGGCCAGCCTCATGGCCGGCTGACCGCGACAACGAGGCAACACCGACAGAGGAACGGCAGAGGGCCGACCCGCTTGGGTCGGCCCTCTGCCGCAGTCGGACGCCGTTGTCAGAAGCCCGTGTCAGACGCCGCCGTCAGTAGCCGACCCAGGCTCCGCGTTCCTGATCGAGCACCCGCGGGTGCAGCAGCGTCGAAGCTTCGACCGTGCCCACAGACGCGCGATCACGGTCCGGTGGGAACGTCGTCGAGGAGGCGAGCACCTCGGCGGTGGCGAACTTCAACCCGTCCGGAGCATCATCGGGCACGGACACCTCGGGGCCCTTTCCGCCGAGATCGGCGAGGAAGTATCCCCAATCACCGAAGCTGGGAACATCGACGTGGTACGGAGTCGTCGACAGTCCCGCCTCGGCGACGGCCTCACCGATGCCCCAGTAGGCTTCAGGGGCGAAGTATGGGGAGCCGGCCTGGACGACGAGGCGCGCCTCCGCGGACATCACCTGGCGGATGAGCCCGTAGAACTCGATGCTGTAGAGCTTCGACGTCGCCACGTCATCGGGATCGGGCAGATCGGCGATGACCGCGTCATAGGCGGTGTGCTTCGCCTCCCGCAGCCAGGTGAAGGCATCGGCGGCGATCGTTCTCACCCGCGGATCGTCGAGGGAGTCGTCGTTGAACGCGGTGAAGTGCTCCGAGGTCTTCGCAAGCTCGAGGACTGCCGGGTCGAGGTCGACCAGGGTGACGGACTCGACGTCGGGATACTTGAGGATTTCGCGCACCGCCAGTCCGTCGCCGCCGCCGAGGACGAGGACGTTGCGGCGAGGACCGTTCAGCAGAGGATGGACGAGGCTTTCGTGATAACGGTACTCGTCGGCCGAGGCGAACTGCAGATCCCCGTTGAGGAACAGCCGCGTATCGCCGGTCCTCTTCGCCTCGGTGAGCACGATCTCCTGGTAGTCCGACCGCTGCGAATACACGATCGGATCCCGGTAGAGACGCTGCCGGGTGGTGACTTCGATGTCATCGGTGAACACCCACACCACGGTGAGCCCGCCGAGGATGAGCACAAGCAGCGTTGCCAACATGAGTGTCGCGGCACGGCTGAGTTCGGAGCGGAAGAGCCAGAGGACGATGAGGATGCCCACCAGCGCATTCGTCATCCCCACCGCCAGGGCACCGCGCGGCAGTCCGAGCAGCGGCAGCAGGAGGAACGGGAAGGCGAGCCCGCCGATGAGTCCGCCCACATAGTCGGCGGCGAAGAGGTCGGCCACCGCGCTCGAGGCCTTCTGCGCGCGGATGCGTTGAACGAGCTCCATGAGCAGCGGGATCTCCGCGCCGATGAGCGCGCCGATGACGAAGGCGAGGGCGACCATGGCCACCGTGTAGACGTCAGCGAAGGCGAAGGCGAGATAGAGGAGGATGACGGACAGGCCGCCGATGATGCCCAGGGCCGCTTCGATGAGGGCGAAGGAGACCGCGGCGAACCCGGTCAGCCGTTTGGTCGCCAGCGACCCCACACCCATGGCGAAGACCATGACGGCCAGGACGATGGAAGCCTGGACGATGGTGTCGCCGAGCAGATAGGACCCCAAGGCCACGAGCGCGAGCTCGTAGACCATTCCGCAGCTCGCGCAGATGAACACGGCGAGCAGGACGAAGAACCGAGCCGGACCCGGACGCATCGGCAGGGTGATCGGACGGGCCGCCTCGGTGGCGGTAACGGTGTCGGTGGTCGTGTCGGTCGGTGCGGTTTCGGCCGACGTCTGACCGGATTCGTCAGCGGTGCTCAAAGGAGGGCTGCGGCCATGATGCCGGCGATGCCCAGGTGGGCGGTGGCGTTGACCCAGACCTCGGGGTGCATCTGCGGGGAATTGATGAGGTCGCCGGTCCTGCCCGGGGTGAGCAGCCCGATGAGCAGGAAGCTCACGGCCATGAGGATGATGCCGAGGATGCCGAAGACGAGGGTCGACAGGATGCCTGCGGCCAGGTCATCGGAGCTGGCACGGATGGCGGCGATGACGATGATCGCGACTCCGGCCAGGTCGGAGGCGACGAGGACTGCGGCATTGCGCGACTTCTGCTCCCACAGGATGACGTGGAGCTTGCCCGGGGTGAGCAGGTCGACGACGAAGTAGCCGATGACCATGAGGAGGAGTCCGCAGCCCGCATAGGAGAGGACGACTCCGGTCTCGTAGATGAGGTAGTTCAGAAGCATGTCTGCCTTTCGCTGTGCCTATTTTCCGGTGCCCGGTCCGCCGCCGCGGAAGCCCGAGCCGTCGCCGTAGTTCGATCCGCCGCCGGTGAAGAAAGGGAGGAAGAAGAATCCGCCGCCTCCGGACCGGGAGGTGTCGCAGCCGACGTAGTCATAGCTGCTGCCGTTCTTCTCGTAGTCGCCCTTGCCGGGGTTCGAGACGTATTGGCCGTTGGTCAGGTCGTAGTCACCGCAGTCGGCGCTCGCGGACGATCCGCAGCCGCGGAAGACATTGCCGAGGACGACGAGGACGATGACGATTCCGATGATGGTTCCGCAGCCGACGCGGCGCGGCTTTCGCCCGGGTCCGCTGCCGGGACGATGCGGTCCGCCGGGGCGCTGCGGGCCGTTCCCGCCGCCTCCTGCACGGTCGAAGTCGAAGGAGCCTCCGCTCATCGAGACGTTCGGTCCCTGACTCATGTCGACCTCCTCAGTTCGGAGCTGCTGTGGACGATCTCCTGATGCTGCGGGTAGCAGTGCCACGACTGCCAGGCTATCCGGTCAGGTCCCGCGCACGTCAGCGACAATGCCGTCAGTGCGCCGGGCTGTCCGGGGAACGCGACCGAAAGGTGGTCGTCTGCAGAAAGGGCGCGGTCGGCACCGGCGGCGAGCACCTCGGCGGCGGCGCCCGGAAAATCCCCGTGCACACTCGTGCGGGTCGCGGTGAATCGGTGTTCGGTGAAACCGGCCCACCGACCGTGGCGGATGACTTCGCGGTCCCATTGCGGTCGGTTCGGAGACGAATCGTCGGCATCCTCGCCGAGGCAGGCGAAGGTCTCGGTGAACGCATCGGTGGGCCCGGCGCTCAGGATCGCCTGGTGAGAAGATCCGATGACGGTCAGGGTCAGGGTCAGCTCTGGCGCCGCCTCGGCGAAGGTGGACCCTGTGTCAGTGGGTGCAGCTACGGTGGACACATCGATGCTGCGGGCAGCCAGCGGGGCGATCCGGTCGTGGTCGAGGCTGAGCCGCAGCGCCTCGGCACTGGTGTCGGTGAAGGGGACGTCGAGCGGGCGGGGGAGGGTGAGCATCAGCTGCCGGAGTAGATGGTGAAGGAGCCGGTCGGGATGGTCTCTCCGGTGCTCACTTCCCAGCGCCCGTGGTCGAAGCGTTCGAAGGCGAGCAGGCGGCCGTCGCCGGATTCGTAGTCGACATAGTCGACACCGCCTTTCTCGTTCAGTCCCGTGGTGCCTTCGGACCGGTAGGAGGCAGTGCCGTGTTCGACGAGGTCGTAATCGGTGCCGTCGATGGTGATGGTCCGGGCCTTCGGTTCGATGTCGAGGTCGGGGCGGTCGCGCCAGCGGGCGATCTGGACATCGGGGTCGCGTTCGACGCTCAGCCACATGCGGGTCGCCGAGGCGTCGGCCTGGAAGAAGTGCTCGGCCCAGTCGTAGCCGCCTTCGGAGATGCGCAGGGTGCCGCGGACGAAGAATTTCTCGTTGCCGAATTCGAGGAGGTCCCCGGCTTTGATGGTCTCCGGGTCACCGCCGGTGTTCTGGTCGGCGGCGAAGGGATCGCGTGGGGCGGCGGGTGCTTTCGCTTCGGCGTCGTGGCGGGCCTTCTTCGCACGGGAGCGGATGACGAGCACGGTCACGAGGACGACGATGATGAAGACGAGGACGGCGATGAGGAGTTCTGAGGGCACGGCGGTCTGCTTCGATTCGATGGCCGGACGGGTCACCGTCCACTCTAGTCGACCGGACTGTCACGCGTGGCTGCGCTCGATCTTCTTCTCGAGGGCGGTCATCGTATCGGCGATGACGAACCCGAGGTCCCGGTTGAGTGCGAGCATCGGTTCGTTGTCCGTCGCCGTGTACGTCTGCACCCATTCCGCCGAGGCGGTCGCGGCGACCGCGGGCAGCTGACGCAGGTTCGCGACCTTGAGGGCCCGACCGATCCCACGCCCTCGAAAGGCACGGTCGACGAGCGTGTCCTCCTGGATGACGATCTGCGGATCGTGGGCGGAGACCATGATCTCCGTATAGCCGACGGCGAGGTCGCCCACATGCGCCATCGAGCTGACCAAGGTCCAGCCCTGCTCTTCCATCCGCTCCTCATGGCTGCGGATCGCTGCGGTGCTGGCATGGGTGGCGGAGCGGGTGAGGTCGCCGACGGGCACGTCCTCATCCATCTGCTCCCGCAGCTGCGTCCAGGATTCCAACACGTCCTCGGGGCAGGCTCCGATCCATGAGGTGACCGAGAAGTCCGGGTCCTCCCTGATCACGGGCACGACCGTCGACGCCCCCGAATCCTTGTACCGATTCGCATCGGCCGCCAGGTAGGCGGGCAGGTCGAGCAGCAGCCGGTGCTCTGCGTTGCCGATGCTCATCCCGTGCGCTTTCGCGAAGGCGACCCCGGCCGGGCAGTAGGTTTCGGTCTGCACGATCGCCGAGGATCGGTCATCGTTTCCAAGGAACTGCGCGGCCGCCTCGGCGAGGGCCGTGCCGAAACCTCGACGACGGTGAACGGAGAGGACACCGAGTTCGATATCTGTCGGTGTGTCGGGGGAGAGGCTGATCTCGACGCCGCCGACGATCTCCTCGCCGAGGCGGCCCACCAGGGCGATGTCCTGCCCTCCCGGGCGCGGGTGGGCGAATTGGGTCAACGTCGTCTCGGCGCTGCGCCACCAGGCGGCGGTGCGGCCCTCGGTGTAGGCGGTGCGCATGACGTCGTTCCATGTCAGCAGCGCAGACTCATCGTCGGCAGCGATGCGCGTGATCTGGATCTCAGACATAGTGAAAGTCGATCACGGCGGGGACCGGTTTTCAAGGATGCCGGTGACCGTGATCGGGACTGTCGGGGTCGTCGGGGTCGTCTGCTCCGGTTCGGTCCGCAGCGGATCCGCGGTCGGGCGGGTCGGTGGGGGCCGCCTCGATGTGGGGGTCGTGTTTGGGCAGGCGGGAGCCGATGTGCGCACCCGGTTTCGTCATCACCCGATAGACGAGCCAGGCGCCGATGCTGAAGACGACGATGATGCAGACGGTGAGGAAGATGACAGCGCCGAGTCCGGTCTCCATCATTTCGCCAATCGACGGCGGTCGAAGTAGTTCGCGAAGCGGGCCTTGAACGTTCCCATCCCGATCGATCCGCCGACGCGCACGAGAGGACGGCGGCCGGTCGGAACGGCGTCGACGACGGATTTCACGCTTCCCCAGGACTTTGAGAGCTGGTCGACGTTGACCGCCCAGTCGTCGGGGATGACGACGGTGACCGAGCCCATACCGGCGACGACCTCGATCTCGATGACCTCGAGATCGGTCTCGACCTCGAGGAAGTTCAGCTCGATGTTCGACATCGAGGGTTCGCAGCGGATGAAGGGCGGGACAGCCCATCGCGCGCGGCGGACCTCGGACTCCCAGCCGGCCCTGATGACGAGCGGATCGAAGCGGTCGTGGCCTTGGATCGCCATGGCGTGACCGGCGGCGGGTGCGAGCGCCGAGGTGGGACGGAAGCGATCGGAGGGCAGCTCGGTGGTGAGGTCGGCGAGGACCGCGTCGAGGTCGATGGGGAACTTCGCAGCCTGGACCTTCTCCATCCGTTCGTCGAGCTCGTCGACCGTGATCCGACCGTCGCCGGCGGCCTCGCGGAGGGTCTCGATCGCCTCGTCGCGTTCCTTGTGGCCGATGCGGAAGGTCTTCGCGGGGTCGTTCTCGCCGGGGGAGGGGGTGGCTGAGCTCATGATCTCTATCGTGCCTGATCGGGAGGTCAGCGACAACGGCGGGACTCGGGGAGCCGTATCCCGTGTCAGTCGTTGGCATTAGGCTAGGGGACGTGTCCACCGCACTGTACAGAAGATACCGCCCAGAGACCTTCGACGAGGTCATCGGTCAAGAGCATGTGACCGATCCGCTGAAGGCCGCCATCGAACGTGGCCGCATCAACCATGCCTACCTGTTCTCCGGCCCGCGCGGGTGTGGAAAGACCACCTCGGCGCGGATCCTGGCTCGGTGCCTCAACTGTGAGCAGGGGCCGACTCCGGTTCCGTGCGGGGAGTGCCCGAGCTGTCGGGATCTGGCCAACGGCGGACCCGGTTCACTCGACGTCGTCGAGATCGACGCAGCCAGTCACAACGGCGTCGACGACGCCCGTGACCTGCGTGAGCGCGCCGTCTATGCGCCCGCGCGCGACCGGTACAAGGTGTTCATCCTCGATGAGGCCCACATGGTCACCTCGCAGGGCTTCAACGCTCTGCTCAAGATCGTCGAAGAGCCGCCGCCGCACATCAAATTCGTCTTCGCCACGACCGAGCCCGAGAAGGTCATCGGCACGATCCGATCGCGGACCCACCACTATCCGTTCCGCCTGGTGCCGCCGGAGGCCCTGGGCAACTACCTTGACGAGCTGTGCACGCGTGAAGGTGTGCAGGTGGCCAAGGGCGTGCTGCCGTTGGTCGTCCGGGCCGGCGGAGGCTCGGTGCGTGACACGCTGTCGGTCCTCGACCAGCTCATCGCCGGTTCCGGGCCCGACGGGGTCGACTACGGTCGAGCCGTCGCTCTGCTCGGATACACTCCGGATTCGCTGCTGTCCGACATCGTCGATGCGTTCTCCGCCGGTGACGGGGCCGGGGTGTACCGCGCGGTGGAGCGGGTCATCGAATCCGGTCAGGACCCCAGGCGCTTCGTCGAGGACCTGCTGGAGCGCTTCCGCGATCTCATCGTCATCCATGCCGCCCCCGAGGCGGCCCATGCCTTCCTGCCCGAAGTGCCGCCGGACCGTCTGGAGAGGCTGACCCTGCAGGCCAACGGCTTCGGACAGGGCGAGCTCTCCCGTGCCGCGGACCTGCTGAATGTGGGCCTGACGGAGATGTCGGGTGCCACCTCGCCGCGGCTGCAGCTCGAACTCATCTGTGCCCGCATTCTGCTGCCCGGCTCCGGTCGCAGCCGAGACGCTGTGCTCAGCCGCGTCGAGCGGATGGAGCGTCGCATCGGGATGTCGGCCACCGGCGTGGCCGCAAACATGCCGCCGGCGCAGACCCCGGACCAGGGTGCCGATCAGGGCGCTGGGCCGGGAGCTCCGGCCGGCGGGACAGGGCAGGGGCAGGCACCTGCAGCTGACCAGGGACACGCGAGCGGTCGGCCGTCGGCGGATGGGGCAGGCCAGGGGCAGGCACCTGCTGCGAATGCGCCCGCCGGGAAGTCTCAGAGTGCAGCTCACGATGATTTCGACGACATCGCAGCCATGGCCGCAGCTGCCGAGTCGATGCTCAACGAATCTCCGGCGCAGCCGAGGCAACAACCTGAGCAGGGGCAACAGCGTCAGACCGAGCCGGAGCCGGCGTCGCAGTCCGAGCCGCAATCTCAGACCGCGGACGCGGGTCCGCAGCAGCAGCCTGCTGATGACCCCCGGAGCGCAGATGTGGGCCGGCCGGCGCAGGAACCGCAGCCTTCGGCCGATTCGTCGCCCGAGCCTTCGGTCGAAGCGGCGGGTGCGCCGCGAACTGAGTCGCAATCTGTGCAGGACAATCAGCAGAGGTACGACCCTGCCGGTGCCTCAGCGCCCAGTTCCGCAACGGACTCCGGACCGGACTCCGCGCCGGATTCGGCGCCGGACTCGGCGCCGGCGGACCAGCATCAGCGTCAGATGACCGAGCAGGCAGCGGCACCGGAAGCCACCTCGGTGGCGGGACCCGGCGACATCGGCGGTGAGATCGAAGCGATCCGCCGCGCTTGGCCGAGCATCCTCGCCTCGGTGGAGAAGCGCAGCCGTCTGACTCGCGCGATCATCGCAGCCAATGCGATTCCCCAATCGTTCTCCGATGGAGTCGTCTACCTCGGCTTCAACAATGCCGGATCCGTCCAGGGGTTCCAGCAGCGCGATCATGCGGCCAAACTCGCGGCAGCGATCAACGACGTCCTCGGCATCCAGGCTCGAATCGACATCGGCGATGTCGGTCGGATCGGCGGAGGAAGTGCCGGCGGTGGCAGCCAGGGCAAGGGGTCCTCTGCTCCGCCCGTGAACGACTCCGGAGGAAATCACGGACCGGCGCCGAGCCAGCGCCGCCCGAGCCCGCAGGAAGTCGCCGCAGTCGTCGGCACCCGTGAAGTCGACAAACCCCAGGTCGACCACGAGAAGTTCTGGGAACCCAGTGGTCCGACACAGGGCCCCTGGTCCTCCGACGACGAGGAGGGAGAACAGCCGGGTCCACAAACTGAACCCACACCTCAGGACAACCCCGTCGGACCGGCTGAGCAGACCGAAGAGCAATCGGCTGGTTCTGATCCACAATCCTCGGTCGAACAGGTTCCCGCTTCGGACTCGTCCGTCTCCGAAACCCCAGACTGGAACGCTCCTGAACCGAGCGTTCCTGACCATGACTCTTCCGAAACAGCCGTCCCGGATGTCGTAGTGCCCGATCTGTCCGACGACGACTTCTTCGGTACGCCGACGGACGCCGGAACCGATTCGACAGGTTCCGGCAATGCACCGGCAGACGACTTCGGCCGGTCTGACCACTCCCGCCGGCAGGAACCAGCGCCAGCAAGGTCATCCGAATTCGGCGACGATTCGCCGATGGAGTACGTCGAACCGCGGTGGGAGGAACCGAGCTGGAACGACGGCCCCTCGCCGATCGACATCTCACCGACAGGCGCTGCGTCGACCGCCGCAGCCTCGGCCGACATCGACGAGACGAGCGCAGGCAGCGGAGCCGTCGACGTCGGAGCCGTCGTCGTTCCGCCGCCCGACGACGATCTCGACGATCCTGATCTCGCCGACACCCCGAGCGGCTTCGGAGGAGGCTCCTTCGACCAGTCGGCACCTGCCGTGCAGTCTCCGCCGCCGGCTTCGACTCAGGGAGGAGAGAAGCCGTTCAAATCGCGCTTTGCAGCTCTTGCCGAGAAGCACGGTGTCACCACCACTCCGCCTGCCGGATCCGCTTACGGATCTGCACCCACGGTCAACCCGGCGGGCGGATCGGGACCGGGTGCCGCCTCGGCGCCGGGACCGAACCCCTCCCCGCAGCGGTCGGGATCGGACGAGGACGAGTATGATCCGGAAACGGACCTCGACGTCTCCGAAGCGCCGCAGATGGGCGTCGACGTGATCGCACGGGTCCTCGGCGGCGAGATCATTGACGAAAGAGAAGTATGAGCGCTGTATATGAAGGTGCCCTCCAGGACTTGGTCGAGGAGTTCGGCAAGCTTCCGGGCATCGGGCCGAAATCGGCCCAGCGTCTGGCGTTCCACATCCTGCAGACTGACTCGCAGGACGTCAATGCGCTGGCTCAGGCACTCACCGATGTGAAGAAGCGAGTGCGGTTCTGCGAGATCTGCGGAAACGTCTCCGAGGAAGCCGAGTGCACGGTGTGCCAGGATCCGCGCCGCGATCGGTCGATGATCTGTGTGGTCGAAGAACCCAAGGACGTCGTCGCGATCGAACGGACCCGGGAGTACCGGGGGCTGTACCACGTCCTCGGCGGAGCCATCGACCCGATGGCCGGGGTGGGGCCCGACAATCTGCGGATCAAGGAGCTCATGACCCGCCTGCAGGACGGCGAGGTCAAGGAGACCGTCATCGCCACCGACCCGAACCTCGAAGGTGAAGCCACCGCCACCTACCTCGTCCGGCTGCTCGGATCGCTCGGTGTGACCGTCACCCGCCTGGCCTCGGGGCTGCCCGTCGGCGGAGACCTCGAATACGCCGACGAGGTCACTCTCGGCCGGGCGTTCTCCGGCCGCCGCGAGATCGACTGACCGCCTCAGTTTCGCCCTCTTGACACCATATCGATAATCGTGAAACATATTGATTATCGATATATCGACAAACGATAAGTCATCGAATGGGGCAGAGGTCAGAGGAATAGGCTCGCCAGCTCCTCGCCGAGACGGGAAGGCACAGTCATGACACCGACTGCAGAACAGAAGCCGGACGACGAACCACAGAAGCGCAAAGCTTTCGGCACAGGGTACGAACTCTGGATCGGTTTGGCGGTCGGGTTCTACGTCATCTACGCCGTCACTGACCTCGTCACACGAATGATCCACTCCGAAGTGGCGGTGACGGTGGACTTTTCCGAAGGCGCACAATCCTCGCTCGACGCCGGGACCGGAGCGGCATCGCTGACCGGGCTCACCGAGATCGTCGTTCCGACGGCCGACGTCTCGGCAGGAGCGGTGGTGCTCGTGATCATCGCCGAGGTCACTCTCATCCTCACGGTGTTGGCCGCCGCGATCTCCCTGGTGCCTGTCATCCGAGATATCGCAGCGGGAACACCCTTCACGCCTCGGGCATGCCGAGCGTTCGCGGCGTTCGAATGGATCGTGGCAATCGGGTGGATCCTGCATTTCGTCACCAAGATTCCCGGCGGCAACTGGATCTCCGCCGATATCGGCATTGCCGACGACGTGGGATCGGGGCTCACCGTCGTCCACGCCTTCCTCGTTCTCGGGATCGTCGGCGGCGCCGAACTGCTGCGGCGGTGCTTCAGGTCAGGACGCGCGGCTCAAGAAGAGCTCGAAGGACTCGTTTGATGGTCGAGGAATTCAACTCCGCCAAGGTCGTCTGCCACCTCGAGAGTCTGCTGACCCGGCGAGACATGAGCCTGACCGAACTGTCCAAGCGCGTCGGGGTCTCGCTGGCGAACCTCTCCGTGCTCAAGAACAACAGAGCGAAGGCCGTGCGCTACTCGACGCTCATCGCCCTGTGTGAGGTCCTCGACTGTCAGCCCGGTGACCTCTTCACGGTGGAGCGACGGTCAGACTGATCGTCAAGGGGAGCCCCCGTCGGCACGAAGCCGGCGAGCCGCCTCGGCGGGTGGATCCGGCGTTCCGCAGGCCACCATTTATAACGATTTCTGAGCAGGGGCTGAGTGCACGGTGACCAACCGCCGTCTCGCCCGTGTGCACGGTCATCGCGCGGGGTCGCAGGACTGGGCGTTCGGCCCGGTCAGGCGGTGTCTGAATGACGGGCGAAGGTGAACCGAAATGACCTACCTCATACAATGGTTCAGGTGCCGGGAGCCCGACACGGCTGAAATCCTGATCGATGCAGCACGAGACCTCCATGTTTGGAACCATGGAATCGATCGCCTGGCACGGAACTTATCAGCGATAAGGAAGATACTGCAGTGAGCATAGTCGTCCAGAAGTTCGGTGGGTCCTCGGTAGCCGATGCGGAATCGGTCAAGCGGGTGGCCAAACGAATTGTCGAGTACCGTCAAGCCGGCCACGAAGTAGTTGTCGTGGTCTCGGCCATGGGTGACAGTACCGATGATCTCATCGACTTGGCCCAACAGGTTTCCCCCATGCCCCCCGCCCGCGAACTCGACATGCTGCTGACCGCCGGTGAGCGCATCTCGATGGCGGTCCTGGCCATGGCGATCGCCAACCTCGGCTTCGAAGCCCAGTCCTTCACCGGTTCCCAGGCTGGAGTCATCACCGATGAGCAGTTCGGCAAGGCCCGCATCATCGACGTGACTCCCGGCCGCATCCGGTCCTCCCTCGACGATGGATACGTCGCCATCGTCGCAGGATTCCAGGGTGTGAGCCAGACCGCGAAGAACATCACCACCCTCGGCCGCGGCGGCTCGGACACCACGGCTGTGGCATTGGCCGCGTCGCTCGATGCCGATGTGTGCGAGATCTACACCGACGTCGACGGCGTCTTCACCGCCGACCCGCGCATCGTGCCCACGGCACGCAAGATCGATGAGATCGGCTACGAAGAGATGATGGAGATGGCCGCCTCGGGCGCCAAGGTCCTCATGCTCCGCTGTGTCGAATACGCGCGCCGCTACAACGTGCCCGTACATGTGCGGTCCTCATTCTCTCGCAACCAAGGAACCTGGGTGACCGATTCACCCATCCCCGAAGCCTTCCGCCAGGGCCGGGGTTCATCGATCCCGGCAGCGGAACCAGAAACGGAGTCCACCATGGAACAGGCAATCATCTCCGGCGTCGCCCACGACCGCTCGGAAGCCAAGGTCACGATCGTCGGTGTTCCCGATGTCCCCGGCAAGGCCGCTGAGATCTTCAAGACTCTGGCCAAGCAGGAGGCCAACATCGACATGATCGTCCAGAACATCTCCACCCGTGAACCGGGCAAGACGGACATCTCCTTCACCCTGCCCATGGACGACGGAGCCAAGGCGCTTGAAGCTCTCGACGCGGTGAAGGCCGAGATCGGTTTCGACCAGGTTCGCTACGACGACCAGATCGGTAAGCTCTCCGTCGTCGGCGCCGGAATGCGCTCGCACCCGGGCGTGACCGCGACCCTGTTCGAAGCGCTCAGCGAAGCCCAGGTCAACATCGACATGATCTCCACCTCGGAGATCCGCATCAGCGTCATCACCCGAGCAGACCTGCTCGACGACGCGGTCCGTGCCGCCCATGCCGCCTACGGACTCGACAGCGAAGACAACGAAGCAGTGGTGTACGGAGGTACCGGACGATGAGCGTCAATATCGGAGTAGTCGGAGCAACCGGCCAGGTCGGCGGAGTCATGCTCGACCTCCTGGCCGATGATCCCGGATTCGAGATCGGCTCTTTGAGGCTCTTCGCCTCGGCCCGTTCAGCCGGGAAGACGATCGACTTCAAGGGCCAGCCCATCACCATCGAAGATGCCGCCGAGGCGGATCCGAGCGGACTCGACATCGCTCTGTTCTCCGCCGGTGGGGCGACGTCCAAGGCGCAGGCGGAGCGTTTCGCCGCCGCCGGAGTCACCGTCGTCGACAACTCCTCGGCCTGGCGTTCGGACCCGGAGGTTCCGCTCGTCGTCAGCGAGGTCAACCCCGACGCCCTCGACGAGCCGCCCAAGGGAATCATCGCGAACCCGAACTGCACGACCATGGCCGCCATGCCCGTGCTCAAGGCACTCCATGACAAGGCCGGGCTGACCCGTCTCATCGTGGCCACCTACCAGGCCGTGTCCGGTTCGGGTCTGTCCGGAGTCGAGGAACTCGCCGGCCAGCTCGAAGCGGGTCTGCCCGATGCCCGCAAGCTCACCACCGATGGCACTGCGGTGAATCTGCCGGAGCCGAACAACTACGTCGAACCGATCGCGTTCAACGTCCTGCCGATGGCCGGATCGGTCGTCGACGACGGGCAGAATGAAACCGATGAAGAGAAGAAGCTACGCAACGAGAGCCGGAAGATCCTCGGACTGCCCGACCTCCTCGTCGCCGGCACCTGCGTGCGCGTGCCTGTCTTCACCGGACACAGCCTGAGCATCCACGCCGAATTCGACTCCGACATCAGCCCCGAACAGGCCGCCGAGATCCTGTCGCAGGCACCCGGAGTCTCCCTCGACGAGGTCCCGACCCCGCTCAAGGCCGCAGGTCAGAACGCCAGCTTCGTCGGTCGCATCCGCGCCGACCAGTCGGCGCCAGTTGGCAAGGGGCTCGTCCTCTTCGTCTCCAACGACAACCTGCGCAAGGGCGCGGCACTCAACACCGTGCAGATCGCTGCCCTGCTGGCTGCCAAGCTCGAAGCGAAGGCCGCCTGAGAAACTCTGCTGGTGCCCCCCGGTGTTGATCGGTGAGGCGAAGCGGCCGACGAACCGCCCGGAAGCACCCGCTTCCGGGCGGTTCGTCGTCTCCGGCGACTGTGCTCGACTGCCCATCAGACTCGTACAAGCGCAAGAGCGGACGGCACACGGCCCACGGAAAGTCGGCACTCGCGGCTTCGAAATTCATACGCCCTGATCAAGATCACCGCGTATGAATTCTGAAGCCGCTCATACACGCCATTCGGCCGAAAACCCCTGGGCGTACGCGCAGAGTGCTGAAAGGGGTGGGGACGTATAAAAGCGTTGCTATATATAAATATTTATATTAGTGCCGGACTTCTGATCTGAGTATCGTCGATGATGTTGTTTGATCCTCGATGCCTTAGAAAGGCTCCTCATGACATCTTCGCGAATCGCTCTCACCACCGGAGCCATCGCCGCTTCGACGGCCTTGGTCCTCAGCGGCTGCGGGGGAGGAGCCTCCGGTTCGGAATCGGGCGAGCTGCGGGTCGTGACCTCGACGAACGTCTACGCCGACATCGTCTCCCAAGTCGCCGGCGACTACGCCGAGGTGAGCCCGATCATCGATGATCCCAATCAGGACCCGCACTCCTACGAAGCGACCACCCAGGACCGCCTCAAGCTGTCGAAAGCCGACCTCGTCGTCGAGAACGGCGGCGGCTACGACGCCTTCATGACCACGATGCTCGAGGCTTCAGACGCCGATCCCGAGGTGATCGATGCCGTCTCGATCTCGGGATTGCCCGGATCCGAGGATCTCGGAAACGAACCTCATGACCACAGCCACGACGAAGACGAGGCTCAGGCCGGCGGACACACGCACGACGACGGCCACGAGCACTCCGATGAGGGCGACGACCATGAGGGGCATGACCACGGCGAGTTCAACGAACATGTCTGGTACTCGGTGCCCACGATGACCAAACTCGTCGATGAGGCGGCGATCCACCTCGGCGAGGCGGTGCCGGAGCACAAGGATGACTTCACCGCCAATGCCGATGAGTACAAGAAGAGCCTCGGCGAACTGCAGACGAAGATCGACGCGGCCAAGAAGGACCACGACGGTGAGAAGGTCGCGGCGACCGAGCCGGTGCCGCTGTGGCTGTTCGCCGATATGGGCCTGGAGAACATCACGTCGGACGAATTCCTCGAAGCCGTCGAAGAAGGCAACGATGTGCCGCCGCTCGTGCTCAAGGAAGCGGAGAAGCAGATCTCCGACGGCGAGGCGGTGCTGCTCGGATACAATACTCAGGCGGCAGGTCCCCAGGCGGAAGCGCTGAAGTCTGCCGCGGACGACTCCGATGTTCCGGTCGTCGACCTCGCCGAGACCATGCCCGACGGCGAGCATTACGTCGATTGGATGGACGGATACATCACCGATATTTCGACAGCACTCGAAGGACACAAGCACTGACTATGGCCAAAGAATCCGACGCTTCCGCACAACCTGCACCCCGGGAGCCGGTGATTCGACTGCGCGATGCCGAACTGCGCTTCGGCCCGCGGGTGCTCTGGCACGATCTCGACCTCGACGTCGCGCCGGGGGAGTTCCTCGCCGTGCTCGGCCCCAACGGCACAGGAAAGACGTCACTGCTCAAGGTGCTGCTGGGGCAGAACACACTGTCGGCCGGAACCGCCGAGGTCGATGGTCGGGAAGTGCATAAGGGCAACCCTGCCATCGGCTACATTCCGCAGCAGCGCGGAATCGACCCGCACACCCCGATGCGCGGCCGCGATCTGGTCCGTATGGGCATCGACGGTCACCGGTGGGGGATGGGCCTGCTGTCCCGGGGTCGGAAGAAGAAGGTCGAGGAACTCTTGGCCTCCGTCGGCGCCACCGACTATGCCGATGCCCCCGCCGGCACGGTTTCCGGCGGAGAGCTGCAGCGGCTGCGAGTGGCTCAGTCCCTGGCCAATGATCCCGCAGTGCTGCTCTGCGATGAACCGCTGCTGTCGCTCGATCTGCACCACCAGCAGGTGGTGGCCGCTCTGCTGCACGAACAGCGGGTCAAACGCGATGCCGCCGTCGTCTTCGTCACCCACGAGATCAACCCGATCCTGCCGTACGTCGACCGGGTCCTCTACATCGTCGGCGGGCATTTCCTCATCGGCACCCCCTCTGAAGTGATGACCACCGAATCGCTGTCCCGGCTCTACGGCTCCCCGGTCGAAGTGGTCCGCGTCGGCGGACGCCTCGTCGTCGTCGGCGGTGAAGAGGAGTGCGTCGACCACCACAATCTGCCCGATGACTCCTTCGACCTCGACGGGACGGTGGTGAACTGATGAGTGTTCCTGAGATCTTTGCCAACCTCTTCACCTTCGAGGACTACGGCGAACTCGTCGCGCTGCTGGCCAACTCGCTCATCGCCGCTGGGCTCCTCGGCGTCGTCGGAGGTCTCATCAGCGTCTTCGTCATGGCCCGCGACATTCCCTTCGCCGTTCACGGAGTCTCCGAACTCTCTTTCGCCGGTGCCGCCTTCGCTCTGCTCGTCGGTTTCGACGTCGTGACCGGGTCGATCGTCGGATCCATCGTCGCCGCTCTCATCATCGGCATCGGCGGGGCCAAGGATTCGGAGAAGAACGCGATCATCGGCGTCCTCATGCCCTTCGGCCTGGGCCTGGCGATCCTCTTCCTTGCCCTCTACGACGGGCGGGCGGCGAGCAAATTCGGGCTGCTCACCGGCCAGATCGTCGCCATCACTCCCGGCCAGATCCTCACTCTCATCATCTGCGCGCTGGCCGTGCTCGTGGTGTTGGCGATCGTGTGGCGTCCGCTCATGTTCTCCAGCCTCGACCCTGACGTGGCTCGGGCGAAGGGCGTGCCGGTCAGCGTGCTCACCATCGTCTTCATGCTCACCCTCGGACTTGCCGTGGCACTGAGCGTGCAGGTCGTCGGAGTCCTCCTCGTCCTTGCGCTGCTCATCACCCCGGCCGCCGCGGCGACTCAGCTCTCGGCCTCCCCGGTGTGGGTGCCGGTCCTCAGCGTGATCTTCGCCGTGACTGCCTCGGTCGGGGGCATCCTCATCGCCCTCGGTTCGCCGGTGGTGCCGATCAGCCCGTTCGTCACGACGATCTCGTTCCTCATCTACGTCATCTGCCGCCTCGTCGGTCGCCGCCGGATGAGATCCCTGCACCGCCGCCGCGCCCACCGTGCCGCCAAAGAACACAACACCCCCATCCCCACCCCCTGATTACTACCTGACGGCGGCCCAGCAACCTCGCGCGAGGTTGCTGGGCCGCCGTCAGGTAGCAATTGGGGGAGCGGATAGAGTTGGGGGAATGAAGAAGCGCGCTCTCCTCGCCGGTGCTCTTGCCGTTCCCGCGGCCGCCGGAATCTGGGGTGCGGTCATCGAACCGCACCTCTTCGCCATCCGCCGCCACACCCTGCCGATCCTGCCTGCCGGAGCCGAGCCCATCCGGATCCTCCACGTCGCCGACCTGCACCTGGCTCCCTGGCAGAAGCATCGCGCCGCCTGGGTCACAGCGCTCACTCGCCTCGAACCCGACCTCGTGGTCAATACTGGCGACAACCTCTCCGCCGACATCGTGCCCGAGGTCCTCGACGTCTACTCGGGACTCCTCAACATCCCCGGTGTGTTCGTCCTCGGGTCGAACGACTTCTTCTCCCCGCAGCTGAAGAACCCTGCGAAGTATCTGCGCTCACCGTCCCAGGTCAAGCACCGCGTCAACCCCGACCTCGACGTCAAGTCCCTCGTCCGCGGGTTCGAAGAACCGACATCCGCGTCGGTCTCCAGGGCCGGCGGGCAGGGATGGCATTCCCTCGACAACACCGAGGCGGCCCTGACGATCAAGGGCACCCGTATCCACTTCTCGGGCCTCGGCGACGCCCATATCGACCGTGATCGGATCCGCTGGAGTGGGGGAGAACCGGGGGAGGGCGACCTCGAGCATCCGCAATTCGATCCGTCGGCCGGTCTCAAAGTGGGAGTGACACATGCTCCGTATTCGCGGACCTTGGAGGCATTCGCCTCGGCGGGGGCGCATCTCATCATGGCCGGACACACGCACGGCGGACAGATCCGTGTGCCTTTCTGGGGCGCACCGGTGACGAACTGCGACCTCGATCGGACACGCGCACGCGGAGTTTTCCCTTACCGGCAGAGTCTCGTCACGATCTCCGCAGGACTCGGCTTCTCACCGTACTCACCAGTGCGTTTTGCCTGCCGACCGGAAGTCAGCGTCCTGGAACTCGTTGCAAGAGCCTAGGCCGTTCAGCGATTTCTGAAGATCTGCACAAGGCGAATTCGTTAAACTGACTACCATGGTGTCTCCTGAGTCAAACGCCCCACCCACAAAAATGGGCGCGTTCATGCAGTTCGTGGCCGTCAGTGCGGTGGCGGGAATCGTCGCGGCCGGTCTGGCCATTCCCGGCGTCGGCGTCGCAACAGCCAGTGCGAACAGTGCTGTCGAGATCTTCGATTCGCTTCCCGCTACCTTGGAGATCAAGGACCTCGGAGAGAAGTCGACGATGCTCGCCTCCGACGGTTCTGAGCTCGCGGAGTTCTACTGGCAGAACCGCCAGGAAGTGCCTCTCGATAAGATCTCGCAGGACATGCAGAACGCGACGATCGCGGTCGAGGACTACCGGTACTTCGAACACGGCGGTGTCGACATCGAAGGCATCGCTCGTGCAGCGGTGCACAATATGGTGTCCTCGACGACTCAGGGCGGATCGACGCTGACCCAGCAGTACGTGAAGAACGTGCTCGCAGAGAACGCGCACGCCGAGGACAACTCCGAAGGCGTGGCGGCGGCGAAGGAGTCCGAAGGCACTGCCGGCTACGCACGTAAGCTGCGCGAAGCCAAACTCGCTGTCGCGGTTGAGAAGAAGTACGACAAGAAGGAAATCCTCAACCGCTACATGAACATCAACAACTACTCGGGATCCCCGAACGTCTACGGCGTCGAAGCTGCCGCCTACCGGTATTGGGGAATCCACGCCAAGGATCTCAACATCCAGCAGTCGGCGATGCTCGCCGGAATCGTGCAGAACCCCTCGGCGTTCAACCCGCAGCGGTTCCCCGATCAGGTGCTCAAGCGTCGCAACACCGTGCTGGGACAGATGCTCAAGTACGATCACATCACGCAGAAGGAATACGACAAGGCGGTCAAGACCGACCTCGATCTCGATCTGCACGAGACGCCGAATGGCTGCTCCGCGGCGAAGAGCAAAGGCGAATTCTTCTGCAACTACGTACAGAACGTCATCATGAATGATGAGACCTTCGGGGATACTGCCGACGAGAGACTTGCATTCCTCCAACGCGGGGGCCTGACGATCAAGACCAGCCTCAATCCGGATATTCAGAAGATCGCGGACAAAGAGGTCAAGAAGCGCGTCCCCGTCGGCGACCCCTCCGGCGCCGGACATGCCCTGGTGACGATCGAACCGGGAACCGGTGAAGTCATCGCAATGGCAGAGAACCGTGAGTACACCGCGGGAGAAGTCAAGAAGAAGGACAAGAACAAGAAGACCTCGATCAACTACACCGTCGACAAGAAGCACAACGGCGGCGGCGGATTCCAGGTCGGTTCGACGTGGAAGCCCTTCGTGCTCACGGCTTGGCTGAAGGAAGGCAAGAGCCTCAACACCACGGTCAATGCGACGAAACGCAACTTCCCGGCAAGCTCCTGGAAGTACGACGGTTGTCCGAACATGGCCGGAGACTGGGACCCGAACAACGCCGGCGACGGCGAAGGCAAGGGCTCAATGACCGCGCTCGAGGCAACGAAGAATTCCGTCAATACGGGCTACGCGGCCATGGGCAACCAGATGAACATGTGCGACATCATGGACACCGCGATGGATCTGGGCATCCGCTACGGAAGCGGTGAGACCCTGGACTATGAAGACAAGTCCGGCTTCATCCAGGCCCTGTCCCCGTCGTCGATCCTCGGAACGACGGAGACCACGCCCATCGCCATGGCCGCGGCGTTCGCCACCTTCGCCAACGAGGGTGAGTTCTGCGGTCCCAAACCAATCCTCGAGATCAAGGACCGCAAGGGCGAGAAGCTCGACCTGCCGGGTGAAGGCTGCAAGCGAGTCCTGTCGAAGGATGTGGCCAGGGGCGTCGCCTACGCACTGACGCAGACGTTCAACGGCGGTACGACCAGTCAGCTGAAAATCGGCGTCCCGGCCGGTGCGAAGACCGGTACGACGAACTTCGAGGTCGGTCACACCTGGCTGCTCGGGTTCACAAAGACCCTGTCGACCGCGGTCTGGACGGGAGACCCGAGCGGTACGCATGACTGGCGCACGAACGGTGCCGGCGCTGTTCGCGGCCACATCTACGGTGCCACGATCTCCGGTAAGACCTGGCAGGCGTATATGAGCCAGGCAGTCAAGGAGACCAAGGGCAACACCGGCTTCCCGAAGCCCAGCAGCAAGTTCTTCCAGGGCGGTGGGTCCGGTGGAGGCAGCTCCTCGTCCGGCACGAACCGCAGTGGAGGCGGCGGTGGCGGCAGCCAAGGCAACGGCGGAACCGGCGGCGGAGGCACCGGCGGAAACGGCGGAAACGGTGGAGGCGGCAACTCCGGAAACAACGGAGGCGGCGGCAACAACGGCGGCGGAAACGGCGGTGGCAACAACGGTGGCAACGACGGCGACGAAGCTCCCGGCCTCGGCGGCAACTGAACCGGTGACCTCGTGACCGTGACCGGCTGATAGAAGCCATCGGACACCGTTCCTGTGAAGGCGGGGAGGACCAGATCCTCCCCGCCTTCACAGTCCCGTGTGCCTGCAGGCCCGCACCCACTTGAGCCGAGCACACGGCCGTCACGGAACGCAGGTGCCCGGCTCGCCCGGTCTGGGCTAGTGTGGGGAACGGACCAGCGTCGTCGATCAGATCAGAGATAGTCGGCACACCGGATCACTTTCGGACCGCCTCGGCGACGCATCTACAACTGAGGAGAATCATGACCAAGTGGGAATACGTCACCGTGCCGCTCATCGTCCATGCGACGAAGCAGATCCTCGACCAGTGGGGTGAGGACGGATACGAACTCGTGCAGGTCGTCCCGGGTCCTGACAACAACGGACTCGTGGCCTACCTCAAACGACCGAAGGAATGATCCGATTCCGGCACCGAGGCGGCTGCTGAGCATCCCCGCACCACCATCACCCTCCTGACCACCTACGTCGAAAAGAGCAACCATGTCGAAGACCCTTGAGCGTCTGACCGAACTCGGCCTCGAACTGCCCGAGATCGCCACCCCTGCCGGCGCCTACGTCCCTGCACTGCGCACCGGGAACTACGTCTTTACCTCCGGCCAACTTCCGGTTGTCGACGGCAAACTGCCCGCCACCGGACACCTGGGCACGGACGTCGACCTCGACACCGGCTACCAGCTGGCACGCACAGCCGGGCTCAACGCCCTTGCCGCTATCGCCGGAGTCATCGCCGACCTCGATCAGATCGTGCGCGTCGTCAAGGTCACCGGCTTCGTCAACTCCGCCGATGACTTCACCCAGCAGCCGGCCGTCATCAACGGCGTGTCCGAACTCTACGGCGAGATCTTCGGAGACCGCGGGCAGCACGCCCGCAGCGCTGTCGGCGTGAACACCCTGCCGCTGGGCACCCCCGTCGAGGTCGAAGTCATCGTCGAGGTCTCAGGCGATGCCGCTTAGCGGACGCACTCTTCCCGTCTCGTCGGAACTGCGGTGGCTGCTCGACCACTGGCAGTCCGACGGACGGTGGCCCGTCCCCGAAGCCCCGCGCCCCACCTCGGCGATCGTGCTGATCCGGGACTCCGCGGACGGGCTGGAACTCTTCATCACCCGGCAGCTCGACGCTCGCGGCGTCGAAGACCGCAACCGGTGGGCATTTCCCACCAGCAGCCTGCGCCCGGGAGATGTGCGGAAGCTGCCTCTGGCCGGATGGAATTCGGCCCGGTGCGCGCGTGCGCTGAGCATCGAGAACAAATCCCGCGCCCTTCACCACTTCTCCGCGGCCGCCCGCATCACCTTCGCCGCCACCGGAATCCTGCTCGCCGAGGATGTCGACCGGGAGATCGTGGCCTCACCGCAGACAGACTGGCACACCACCCGGTCGAGGCTGTTCTCGAACGAGGTGTCCTGGTCGCAGGTCCTACGCGACCGTGACCTGCGGCTGCGTCCCGATCTGTGCAAACCGTGGTTGCGCTGGATCAACACTCCCACCCAGCTGCACCGGTTCGACACCACCTACTTCATCGCCACCGTCCCCTTCGGCCAGGAAGTCGACTTCCTGTCCCCGAACGAGACCTCCGCCGGCTGGAAACGCCCCGGACAGATCCTCGCCGAGGTGGGTGGGGACCCCAACCGCATCAGCGCGGCCGCCCGCATCATCGTCGAAAGCCTCACCGGGGTCCCGTCTGTGGGGGCGGCCATGGCACAGATCCGCAACGTTCACCCGCTGCGGCCGGAGATCATCGCCGAAGACGGCGATTGGAAAGTGGTCATCCACACCGGCAAGGACCCTCACAGCAAAGGCAGTCTGCGCGACCGTGCGGTTGCCGTCGGCGAGACCGACACCGACCAGAACCCCGGCTTCCTGACCTTCAGCGGCGATGACGACGACGAAACGACAGACGAGGAGAGCGACGACTCATGAGAATCCGTGCGAACAATCCCAGCCCGATGACCCTGACCGGAACGAACACCTACGTGCTCACCAGTCAGGACGACACCTCCGCGGTCGTCATCGATCCCGGACCGGAGATGGCCGATCACCGTGAGAATTTCCTCGCCGAGGTGGCCGACCGTGATCTGGCGGCGATCGTTCTCACCCACCAGCACGCCGACCATTCCGAGATGCTCGGAAGCATCGACCAGTGGGCCCCTGAGGTGCCCGTCTATGCTGTGCTCGAGCGTTTCGCCCGGCACACGGATCCCGTGGTCGACGGCGACGAGGTCGCCTTCGGCGGCACCCCGGCGGATGTCCTGCGCGTCGTCGCCACCCCCGGCCACACGAGCGACAGCATCAGCCTCATCCACTCCGGTGCCCTCTACAGCGGCGATACGATCCTGGGGGAGGGGACGACGATCGTCACCCACCCGGAAGGTTCGCTGCGTGACTACCTGAATTCCCTCGACCGGTTGAGAGAACTGCTCGACGCCGGTGAGTTCGCGATCATCGAGCCGGCCCACGGCGAGCGTATCGACGCACCCGCCGAGGTGATCGACTACTACCGGTCCCACCGACTCGAACGCATCGAGCAGGTCAAAGCGGCACTCGAGCAGGGAGCGAGCACCGCCTCGGGGGTCTGTGACATCGTCTACCACGACGTCGATGACAGCGTGCGGCCGGCAGCCGAACAGATCGTCAAGGCCCAGCTGGCCTACCTCGACGCTCTGCCCGCAGCCGATGCCTGAAGCACGCCGCTGACGCGACAGCCACTTCGACGGCGAGCGCCGGTCACGTCGCACAATTGTCCCGACCAGGACGAACGCCCCAGCCGAAGCGGCTGGGGCGTTCGTGCGCTGTGGCGGTTACGACGCCGCGAGGAGGATCAGCGGGCGCGGTTGCGCATCCTGTCCATGTCGAGGATGACGACGGAGCGAGCCTCGAGACGGATGAAGCCGCGGGCGGCGAAGTCAGCCAGCGCCTTGTTCACGGTCTCACGGGAGGCGCCGACGAGCTGAGCGAGCTCTTCCTGGGTGAGGTCGTGAGCGACGAGCACACCGTCGGGTGCCGGCTTCGAGAAGCGGGCTGCCAGGTCGAGCAGGGCCTTGGCGACACGGCCGGGCACGTCGGAGAAGACGAGGTCGCCGACGGTCTCGTTCGTGCGGCGCAGACGCTGGGCGAGAGCCTTGAGCAGGTTCATCGCGGCCTGCGGGCGCTCGTTGAGCCAGGTGGTGAGGTCCTCGTGCCTGAGGCTGAGCAGCTCCGACTGGGAAACCGCGGTGACAGAGGTCGAACGTGGGCCGGGATCGAAGAGGCTGAGCTCGCCGATGATCTCGCCCGGGCCGACCACGGACAGCAGGTTCTCACGGCCATCGGAGGACTCGCGGCCGATCTTGAGCTTGCCCGAGGAGACGATGTAGAGCTCGTCACCGGCATCGCCCTCATGGAAGAGCACGGTTCCCCGACGGAGACTCCGCGGGTTCATGAACTTCATCAATGCACTGGTGGCTTCATCGTCCAGACCTGCGAAGAGCGTCGCGCCCCGCACCACTTCAATATCCACTGGTTCCTCCTTGTCGTGATAATCACACATAAATCTACCTGGTCATCTGCATCGATACCAGCAAAGACGCGGGAGTGTGGCCCATCAGTCTGAAAACCTCTGCCGCATCGCCCGACGCGACTCCCGACCTCACCGTTTCCGCAGACGGTCGCGTCCCGGCGCGCGGATCCGGGCACACATGCCTGAGCCGAGGGTGTGACCGGCGTGACTGCGGAATGGCGGGGCACGGATTAGGATGGTGAGTCGTGTTGACTGTGGCAGAGAAGAGCGCGCGGAAGTTCGCGAAGGAGACCCTGCTGGGGCGGACCCGCCGGGCCCGGAAGATCCATCGCATCCTCGCCGAGGTGTATCCGAACGCGAAATGCGAGCTCGACTTCGAGACTCCGTTCCAGCTGCTCATCGCCACCGTCCTGTCCGCTCAGACCACCGATATCCGCGTCAACTCGGTCACCCCGAGCCTCTTCGCCGCCTTCCCCGACGCTCATGCCCTGGCCGTGGCCAATCTCATCGAGGTCGAGGAGCACATCCGCTCCACCGGGTTCTACCGGGCGAAGGCCCGCAACATCGTCAAGCTCGCGAACGAACTCGTCGACGAGTACGACGGTGTGGTGCCGAACAAGTTGGACAAGCTCGTCAAGCTCGCCGGAGTCGGGCGCAAGACCGCGAACGTCGTCCTCGGCAACGCCTTCGACACTCCAGGACTGACCGTCGACACCCATATGGGACGGTTGGCGCGCCGCTTCGGGTGGACGGAGGAGACCGATGCCGTCAAGGCCGAACATGAGATCGCGGCCCTGTTCCCGAAGAAGGACCTCACCATGCTCTCGCATCGGGTGATCTTCCACGGCCGCCGCATCTGTCATTCCCGCAAGCCCGCTTGTGGAGCCTGCCCCCTGACCGCGCTGTGCCCCTCGTTCGGCATCGGGGAGCTCGACCCGGAGAAGGCACGCGCCATGCTCCGGTTCGAAATGGCACCCTTGGCCACTCCCGCCGAGGAGGCTGTCGCCGAGGACGGACCGTGAGCGCCCGAATCCCCGACCTTCCACCCGAATCGGCGACGATCGCCGATGGAGCCCTGCGCGGGCAGCTCGAAGCCCTCGCCGTCTCGCACGGGTCCCCGCTGTGGCTGCGCCGACAGAAGGGAACGGCCGAGGCTGCCGCCCGTGACGCCGCCGTGCTCATGCTCTTCGGGCGTGGGGGAGAAGCCCGCACCGAGGCGGGAGAAGCACAAGAGAAGCGCCTGACCGAACTCGGCGTCGCCGATGTCGACATCGTGCTCCTCCAGCGGGCTGCGACCTTGCGCCATCATCCCGGCCAGGTCGCCTTTCCCGGAGGGGGCCGTGACCCCGAAGACGATTCCATGGCGGCCGCCGCACTGCGTGAAGCGGAGGAAGAGGCTGGAATCGCCCCGGACACCGTCGAAGTGCTCGGAGAGATGGATCCGCTCTATATCCCGGTTTCGAAGTTCGAGGTGACACCGGTGGTCGGCTATTGGCGTCAGCCCGGTCGGGTGCATGTGATGGATCAGCGGGAGTCGTATTCTGTCTACCGGGTGGCCATCGCCGATCTCGTCGCCCCTGCCAATCGCGGCACCTTCTCCCGTCCCGATCTGAAGATCTCGACCCCGGCCTTCGACGTCGGAGTGCTCAAGGTCTGGGGCTTCACTGCCGGCATCCTCGATTTCGCCCTCGACCACCTCGGCTGGGCGGGCGCATGGGACAAGACGGCTCCAATCGCGATCGATTTCTGAGACATCGATTTCTGAGGCAGATGCGAAGGCGGCGCCGGACTTGATGTCCGGCGCCGCCTTCGTTCCTGCCGCGGTTCTCAGTATCGCAAGGAGTGTCAGTACCTGGGTCCCGAGGGGTTCTTCACTGCGCGCTTGACGGAGGCCACCAGCGACTTGGCCGAGCCGATCGCGGTGCCGGGAACCGGGTTGCCCTTCTTGAACAGCGGAAGGGCGATGAGAACGAGGACGATCGCGATGACGGCGAGGATACCGAAGACGATGAGGAAGCTGCCCCACCACGGCCAGCCCAGTCCCTCATGGAATGCGGCCGCACCGGCGAAGATCACCATGAACGAGGACAGGAAGAGCAGGAAGAGAGCGACAACGGCCAGTCCGGCTCCGATGCCCAGGTTCTTCGCGCCGGCAGTGGCTTCGGCCTTGGCGAGGGCAATCTCTTCTTCGGCGATCGCTTTGGAATCGTCGCTGATGCCTTTGATCAGTTCGCTGATGGACCGTTCGGCCATGAGAGCTCCTAAATCGAGAACGAGGACAATCTAACTTAAGAGTAGTCTGATCGCGCCCTGCGGCCAAAGGCGAATCGGCGGGGAACCTGGAAAACCCGTCGGATCCCGACGACGGCCGCTATGCGGCAGGGCCGTCTGTCACCGACGGGTCATCCGACCTCGGCCTCAGAGCGAGGTTCAGGCTTCTGCGACGGACTTTTCGATCTGGTCCATCACCGAGGCATCGGCGAGGGTCGACGTATTGCCGACCTCGCGGTTCTCGGCAACGTCCTTGAGCAGGCGACGCATGATCTTGCCGGAGCGGGTCTTGGGCAGGTCCGTGACGATGTGGACCTTCTTCGGCTTCGCGATGGGGCCGATGTCCTTGCCCACATGCTGACGCAGCTCCTCAGCGGTCTCTGGCGAGTCCTCGACTCCATTGGAGACGATGACGAACGCGACGACGGCCTGACCGGACGTATCGTCGGCAGCGCCGACCACAGCCGCCTCGGCGACCTTGGGATGCGCGACGAGCGAGGACTCGATCTCTGCGGTGGACAGGCGGTGACCGGACACATTCATCACATCGTCGACGCGGCCGAGGAACCAGATGTCCCCGTCCTCATCGCGGCGGGCCCCGTCGCCGGCGAAGTACGTGTCTTCGAACCGCGACCAGTAGGTCTCCTTGAAGCGCTCCGGGTCTTTCCAGATCCCGCGCAGCATCGACGGCCATGGGCGGCGGATGACGAGCAGCCCGCCTTCGGGGCCGGCCGGGTTCTCACCCGAATCATCGACGACATCGACGGAGATGCCGGGAATCGGACGCTGTGAGGAGCCGGGCTTGGTCGACAGTACGCCGGGCAGGGGAGCGATCATATGGGCCCCGGTCTCGGTCTGCCACCAGGTGTCGACGATCGGGCAGCGCTCACCGCCGATGACGCGGTGGTACCAGCGCCAGGCCTCGGGGTTGATCGGTTCGCCGACGCTGCCGAGCAGGCGCAGACTGGACAGATCGTACTTCGCCGGGATCTCCTCGCCCCACTTCATGCACGTGCGGATCGCCGTCGGGGCGGCATAAAGGATCGTGGCCTTGTACTTCTCGATGATCTCCCACCAGCGACCCTGATGCGGAGTGTCCGGGGTGCCTTCGTAGATGATCTGAGTGGTGCCGGCGGCCAGTGGGCCGTAGGCGACATAGGAGTGACCGGTGACCCAGCCGACGTCGGCGGTGCACCAGAAGACATCCGTCTCGGGCTTGATGTCGAAGACCGCTTTCATCGAGTACAGCACCTGAGTGAGGTAGCCGCCGGTGGTGTGGAGGATGCCCTTGGGTTTTCCTGTCGTCCCGGAGGTGTAGAGGATGAACAGGGGGTGCTCCGAGTCGAAGAACTCGCATTCGTGTTCGTCGCTGGCCCGGCCGACGGAATCCTCCCACCACTGGTCGCGGCCTTCGACCCAATCGACGTCCTGTCCGGTGCGCTTGACGACGAGAACGTGCTCGACCGGAGTGTCACCCCGGGAGATCGCTTCGTCGACGGCCGGCTTGAGGCTCGTGGGCTTGGCGCGACGGTAGCTGCCGTCGGCGGTGATGACGACGCGGGCTTCGGCGTCGATGATGCGCGAGTGCAGTGCATCGGCGGAGAATCCGCCGAAGACGACCGAATGTGCAGCACCGAGGCGAGCGCAGGCGAGCATCGAGATCACGGCTTCGGGAATCATCGGCAGGTAGATGGCGACCCGGTCGCCGCTCTTGACGCCGAGGTCGGTCAGCGTGTTCGCCGCCTTCGACACCTCGGCGAGAAGTTCGGCATAGGTGAAAGCACGGGAATCGCCCGGTTCGCCTTCGAAGTTGATGGCCACCCGGTCGCCGTTGCCGGCGAGGACGTGGCGGTCGAGGCAGTTATAGGCGACATTGAGCTTCCCGCCGACGAACCATTTCGCGAACGGCGGATTCGTCCAATCGAGGACCTCATCGAAGTCCTCGTGCCAGTCGACGAGCTCGCGGGACTGCTCGGCCCAGAAGCCCAAGTAGTCTGCCTCGGCACGTTCGTATTCGTCGGCCTTGACGTTGGCGTCTGAGGCGAACTGCTCAGGCGGGGCAAACGTCTCTGTCTGCTCGGCAGCGGTTTCGGTCATGCTTTCCCTCCGACTTCCTTGGTGGATCGAAAATTCTAGTTGCACTGTATACCGGTGGTCGGGGGCAGTGGAGGGCAGTTTCATCCGATGAACGGGGAAATCGGGGGTAGCCGCCGCGCAATTGTCGTGGTATGGGTCACATGGCTTCGACGGTGATGAGGTCACCGAAGAGCCTCCTCGGTGCGGGAATGCGCGGTTCCCGACGTGCCTGAGAAAGCGCGTATGAGTGCACAGGAGGCCTGTGTTCTGCAAGGATGGGGTCAGAGTCCGTCGGGATCCGACCCGCGCGGACACGGAAACACTGTTACCTTTCCCCGAGATCGACTGGAGTCAGCGATGAGTTCGCCGCAGCATCCAACCGGGTCCGGGCCACAGCCGTGGCAGGATCAGCCCCCGCAGTACCCGGGTCAGAACGCGCAGCAGCCCGGTGGTCAGCCGCCAGCCTACGGGTCGGGACCGGGACAGTTCGGTGCGGCTCCCGCGCCGGCCTATGGTTCCGCACCCGGGCCCTATGGTTCGGCACCCGGACAGCCCGCCGCGCAAGGACCCTATGGATCGGCTCCGGCCCAGTACGGGTCGGGACCCGGACCATACGGTTCTGCTCCCGGGCAGTACGGATCGGCACCGGGACCGTACGGCTCAGCGCCGGGCCAGGGTCAGTTCGGCCAAGCGCCTGCGCCCAAGCGGAAGACCGGCCCGGGAATCCTCGGCCCGTTGACTCTGCGCGATCTCTTCCTCCTCTTCGCCGGTCTGCTCGCCTTCATCGCCCTGTTCGTGCCCTACCGCAGCTACAGCTACGGCTTCGGACATGAGACGACGACTCTGTGGCATTGGAACGTCGCGGATATGGGCGCGCTCGTATTCGGGGTGCTCACGATCCTGCTCCTCGTGGCGGCCGTACTCGTCAACAAGCTCGGCAGCAGCCGACTGCGGGTCGGATCCCTCAGCCTCGACCAATTCATCTCCGTGCTCTCGGCGATCGCCTTCACCTATGTGTTCATCGACCTGCTCACCTCGGCGGTCTACTGGCATGTGGGCTCGTACCTGACGTTCTTCGCCGGGCTCATCGCATTCTTCGCCGGTGTGTTCACGATGCTGCCGTTCTTCGCCAAGGAATTCGCCGGCCGCGAGGACATCGAAACCCATCCGAAGGCTCGCCCCGTCACCAAGCACACCCAGCATCCGGCACCAGTGGCCAATGTGCCCGGTGCGACCGGACCGGGTGCCGGCGCACCCGGATTCGCACCGTATGGTGCCGCTCCGGCCGGTGCAGGACAGAAGGGACCCGGCCAGCCGTCTCCGTTCGGTCAGCCGGGCGGCCCGGGACAGTCCGGCCAGCCGACTCAGTTCGGTGCGCCGGGACAGTCGGGCCAGTCGACTCAGTTCGGTGCGTCAGGACAGTCGGGTCAGTTCGGCGGTCGGGGACAGTCGGACCAGTTCGGCGGCCCGGGACAGTCGGGTCAGCCTGCACAGCAGGGTCAGCAGGACCAGTTCGGTCAGTCGGGTCATTTCGGCGGTCCGGAACAGCAGAACCAGCCCAGCCCCTACGCTCCGCCGCAGGAGCAGGACGCCGAGCGTTCTGCCAGCTCCTTCGCCGCACCTGCCGGCACCTCGGAGGCGGGCGCTGCGCCCGGATACGAGGACGCGACAACTGATCAGGCCTCGGCCGACGGACCGGTGCACAGCACCGGTGACGGTCAGACCTATCTGGGCCGTCGCGATTCGGACGCCCCGCAGCATTCGCAGAGCGAACCGACTCAGACATTCGGAGTCGGAGCCGGCCGGCCGCAGGCCGATGCGGCCGACGGTCAGCCCACCGGCGCGAGCGGCCAGGCCGCTGAAGCCGAGGCCCAGCCCACCGAGACAGGAGACAAGACACACCCGGGCGCTGCGGCCGCTGCTGCAGGCGCCGGGGTGATCGGCGCCGGTGCTGCCGGTGTCGCCGCCGCACACTCGGACTCCGAACGTCGGCGTGGCCGCCACGCCGCTCCCGAATCGGAGACCGACTCCGTGCCGGCTGCTGAGACCGATGCGGCGAACGAGGACACGTCTGCGGACAGGTCCATGGCCGCCTCGGCGAAGGAGGACGACACCCCGACGGTCGTGTCGCCGGCCGAGAGCAGCGACCTGGTCTCCAAGGTCAACGCGAAGTCCTCGGATACGAACTCCGCAGAAGACACAGAAGTCGCCGGCGCGGGATCGGCTGCACAGTCCTCGACCGCCTCGCCATCGGATTCTTCGGCCTCGACCGACGAAGCCCCGGTGCAGGGTCAAGACGACGATGCGAATGTCCGCTCCACCGAGGCTACGGTTGTCAGCACTCCGGCCGATGACACGGCGTCTGCGGGCGATGACACGGCAACTGCTGGCGACGACACGGCGGGGGACGACGACGGGCAGGCGACCGCTGTGATGGAGCCGGCCACCAGTGCGGAGCGGACGATCGCTCCCGAAAGCGAAGAGCCGACTCAGTACGTTCCCGTCGCCGACTATGCCAACCGTCCGGAGACCGACGGGCGCCCGGACAGCTCGACCGACGAGACCATGGCGCAGACGGCCGTCGACAACCAGCCGGTGCCCGCCGATGCCGGTCAGAACCGGTCTGCTGATGAGCAGAACAACGGCCGGAACGCCGGTCAGGACAACGGTCAGGCACAGAACCAGGACGGTGGACGCCCCATCATCCAGGCGTTCTGGTTCGCCGTTCCCGAGCCGCGCGAAGCCGTGGACGAGACCACCGGAATGCCGGTGTTCACGATCTACCCCGGCGACTGGTACCTCAGTCTCGAGGACAACGGATCCTCGTTCAAGGTCCGCGACTCCGACGGCAGCACCACCGGTGTCCTGCGCAATATCGAAGGAATCCAGCGCGGCTGATTCGGTCCGGCTTCCACTCGCACGTCAGCGCTGTGGACACGCCGCGGTCGAGCCGGTGCCCATCGGCACCACATGATGTGACCGAGCGGCCGACCCACCGCGGCTGACCTGGATGGAAGCTGCAGGCTGCCACTTGGGACGCCTCCTGTGACTCAACCTCACAGGAGGCGCCCCTTCGTCGTCCCCTCCACAGGGCAGCGCTCCGACCTGGCCGGAGGCTACCGCTCGAGTCCAGGCTCGGTGCATGCAGGTAGCCCTCATCACCGACCTCGGTGCGATCACCGAAGAATGCGCCCGAGTCGCCGAAAGCATCGGCATCTCCCTGACCGTTCTGCCTCCCGACTCCGGAGGCTGGCAGTCAGCGTCGCTCATCCTCCTCGGCGAAGACGTCCGCGAAGCCCCCGCCACCGACAGATCGGACACGATCCTCGTCGTCCTCAACGATGACGAACCCTCCTCGACCTGGGCGAAGGCCGCCCACCTCGGCGTCGACCAGCTCGCCGTGCTGCCCGCCGCTGCGGAATGGCTGAGCGGACGGATGATCGCCGCCGTCGAACCGCCTGGTGCACCCGGGACCACGGTCGGCGTCGTCGCCGGCTGCGGAGGAGCGGGAGCCTCCGTGCTCGCATGCGCACTCGCCCGACGGGCCGGAGCTGATCACAGCACAGTTCTCGTCGACGCCGACCCGCTCGGCGGGGGACTCGACCTCGTCCTCGGCGCCGAAGCGGTGCCCGGGCCCCGGTGGACCGACCTCAGCGCCTCTCGCGGACAGCTGCGCCCCTCTGCCCTGGCCGATGCGCTGCCCCGCCACGACGGACTCGCGCTGCTGTCCTGGGGTCGGGACGACACGGTCGACCTCGACCCCGACGTCTTCGACGACTTCCTCGCCGCAGCCGGTCAGGCCTTCGACCTCGTCATCGTCGATCTGCCCCGCCACGCCCCACCGCAGTGGACGAGACGCTGCCATCATGTCCTTCTCGTCTCCCCGGCCCGGGTCCGGTCGGCCGTCGCCTCCTCCCAAGTGGCCAAGCGATTGTCCCAGGCCCACCCCGATGTGCGCCTCGTCGTCCGCGAAACCGGACCCGGAGGCCTCGACGCCGAGCTCCTCGCCGACTCCATCGGTCTGAGCTTGGCCGGGAGCATCCGCGATGATCGGGGACTGTCCGCCGCCGTCGACCGCGGCGAGGGCATCCCCGGTGGCGCGCACCTCGGCCGCCTCGTCGACCGCTTGCTGGGGGAGTGGGTCGAATGAGCGAATGGCTCGACGCCTCGCTGGTCGCCGATGTCCGCAAAACGCTGCTCGACAAGCCGGGACCGGTGACCACGGCCGCCGTCGCCGAGGCGGTCCAACGCACCGGACGCGTGCTCGGTTCGTCCGCCCTGCTCGAACTCGTCACCCGGCTGTCCGCGCAGCTGTCCGGGGCAGGACCCCTGCAGTCCGTGCTTGAGGTGCCCGGCACCACGGACGTGTTCGTCAACGGACCGCGTGAGATCTTCGCCGACACCGGTGGCGGGCCTCGGCTGCTCGACCTGTCCCTGGGATCCGAAGAGGAGGTGCGGTCCCTAGCTGTCCGGTTGGCCGCCCTCGGCGGGCGTCGCCTCGACGATTCCTCTCCCTATGTCGATGTGCGCCTGCCCGACGGGGTGCGGATGAACGCGATCGTCCCTCCCATTTCCGGGGACACGACGACGATCAGCTTCCGCGTGCCGAAACGCTCCGGATTCCCCTACTCCCAACTCTGCGACTCAGGGTTCGTCCCCGATGAGATCAGCCCCCTCATCGCCGAGGCGGTCACGTCACGGGCGAACATCCTCATCTCCGGCGGGACGGGCACGGGGAAGACAGTCCTCCTCGGTGCTCTGCTGTCCCTGGTCGAGACGATCCAGCGCATCGTCATCGTCGAGGACTCCCGCGAGCTCATCGTCACCCACCCGCACACCGTCCAACTCGCAGCCCGCCAGGCCAACGTCGAAGGCGGCGGCGAGGTGACTCTGACCGACCTCGTGCGCAACGCCCTGCGGATGCGGCCCGACCGCCTCGTCGTCGGGGAATGCCGCGGCGCGGAGGTCCGGGACATGCTCACCGCGCTCAACACCGGTCATGAGGGCGGGTGTGCAACGATCCACGCGAACACCGCCGAAGCCGTGCCCAGCCGGGTGGCCGCGCTCGGTGCGTTGGCGCAGATGAGTCCGGACGCCGTGTATTCGCAGTTCTCCACCGCCATCGACCTCGTCATTCATCTGCGTCGCAGCGGTTCCGAGCGGGGAATCACGGAACTGGCGATTCCGACGAGGGTCGGAGCCGAGGGAGTCGTCATGGAACCGGTGTGGGGCCGCCCCTCGCCGTCGACGACCGGCACCGTCAACCGCCGGGCCCTGGCCCGGTTCGAAGCCGTGCTCGAACAGAAATCCGCACAATGATCGTCCTCACCGCCGCTCTGATCGCGGCCGGGATCGTCCTTGCGGCGCCCCCGGACCCGGGTGTCAGACTGCGGGAACTCCTGCACCGTGCAGAGGACGGCGAATCAGTGCCGAAAGGAGTGCGTGCCGTCTTTCGCCGAGGCGGCCACACCGCCGATGATCAGGCCGAGCGGCTGTGGGCGATCGCCGCGGTGGAGAACTGCGCCCATCTGCTCAAGGTGGGGATGACTCCGCAGGCGGTGATGACCACGCTCAGCCGCCACAATGACGCACTGGCCCCGATCTCACGAGCGATCTCGTTGGGTGAGGAGCCCGGACGCGCCATCGCCACCCGCAGCAGCGCGCTGTCGGAGGCCGCCGCTCACGTACTGACCGGAATGGCCGCCGTGTGGACGGTGTCCGAACGTTCCGGAGCCCCCGCAGCCGAGATGATCCTGCGTTACGCGGCCGCCCAGAGAGACGCCCTCGACGCCGAACGCGAACGTCGCATCGCCATGGCCGGCCCGCGGTCGACGGTGCGGGTGCTCAGCTGGCTGCCGCTCATCGGCGTCGGTCTCGGACTGCTCATCGGCGTCCGACCCCTGGAACTCATCAGCGGGCTGCCGGGACAGCTGAGCATCGGTGCCGGACTCCTCCTGTACGGGGCCGGCCGATGGTGGATGCGGACGATGATGCTGCGAGCGCAGAGGTGACCATGCTTGCTGTGCTCATCGGTGCCTGTGTCGGACTCGGCGTGCTGCTGTGGTCCGGATCGACCCGCCGGAGACTGCAGAGCCTCCTCGGCGAGGGCAGGACCGATCCGACCGGCACCGAGGCGGCCACCCCGGAGGCGGGTCCGGCCGAGTCGGGGACAGAGCCGGCAGTGGCCGATGATCAGTTGGCATTCGACCTCGATCTCGTAGCGATCTGTCTGACCTCGGGCCTGCCGATTCCCGTGGCGCTGACCTTGACCGCCGAGGCGACCGATGACCGATCGGATCTGCAGAGGATCGCCCGTGCGATGACGATCGGAGGGCGCAGGCTCGCCGACGACGATCGGCTGCTGCCGGTGCTCGAAGTCTTCGAATTCTCCGAACACACCGGTGTCGGCCCGGCACCACTCATCGAGTCCGTGGCCGAGGAGCTGCGGGCGTCCTCACGCCGGCGTCGGCAGGAGGCCGCCGCCTCGTTGGGTGTGCAGCTGGTGCTGCCCTTGGGTGTGTGCATTCTGCCGGCGTTCCTCTTGCTCTCGGTCGTCCCGGTCGTCATCTCGCTGCTGACCGACCTCACGACCGTGTTCTTCTGAAGTGGTGACCTGGTTTTCAGACTCGACCGATAGGCTCGGGACATGGCACCGGTCACACCCTTCAATCAGCTGTCCACTGTCGAACAAGCCGAGGACTACGCCGAGAACCTCTTCGTCGGCCGATCCGTGCGTCTGCGGCCTCTGAGGGAGGATGATCTGCCCTATCTCGAGCAGTGGTGGTTCGATCCCTCGATCGTCGTCCTGCAGAATCACACGGTTCTGCCGCGGCCGGAAGGGGGAGTGTCCGAACAGTTCTCACAGTGGAGCGCGAACAGATCGAGCGAAGCGGTCGGCTTCAGCATCGAGCTGACCGAAACCGAAGAATTCGTCGGCCACGTCACCCTCTACGGACGCAACCCCATCAACCAGTCCGCCACTCTGGCGATCGTCCTCGGCCCCGAATTCCACGGGCGCGGCTACGGATCGGATGCGGTGCGACTGGCCGTGAAGTACGGGTTCCTCCAATTGGGACTCAATCGCATCGAGCTGCAGACCTGGGCGTTCAACACCCGCGGAATCGCCTCCTACACCAAGGCCGGTTTCGTCGAAGAAGGCCGTCGACGAGAAGCCGTGTTCTTCAACGGCCGCCGCCACGACGAAGTCATCATGGCCATCCTCAGAGACGACTGGGCCGGCAACACCTGAGGCACCGGCGGCGCTGACTCGCACGCCGATTCCTGTGGACGACCTCTCCACTCGTCCATGGTGAGCCTGTGGACGCCGAACCCGTTTCCACAGGCACGAAACCGCGTCTGGACACGACAGTGCGCTCACTCCCAGGCTGAAGGTCCGCTCGCAGAGTGCGAACGGGGTTTCAGCCAAGGAGGAGAGCATGGCCACAACTTCACCGCCCCCGGAGATCGAGGATCCGCCGACGGGTCAGATCGAACCGGTCGCCGACCACACTGAGATCGACCAGTTCTGGGACTCCGACACCGGAGCGACCACCGCAGAGTATGCGATCACCACTCTGGCCGCATGCGGATTCGCCGCACTGCTCGTCGTCGTCCTCAAATCAGAACCGATCAAGGAACTCATCACCGGGGTCATCTCCACGGCGCTCGGTCTGGGAAGCTGAACCGTCATGGCACGCGGACGCTCCCGTCAGCGGCAGCGAGGTTGGGATCGCGATTCGGGAACGGCGACCGCGGAATTCGCCGTCGTCATGCCGGCCGTCGTGCTTCTCATCGTGCTGCTCACGGGAGCCGCCGCGGTCGGCTTCTCCCAGCTGCGAGCCTTCGACGCAGCCCGGTCCGCGGCCCGTGAGATCGCCCGCGGCGAACCCCGAGCCGCCGTCGTGTCCGAAGCGAAGAAGCACGCCGGTGAGTCCTCGTCGGTCCGCGTCCGAGCCGACGGCGGATACTCGGTCGTGACCGTCACGATCGAACTGCCGGCTGCGATCTTCTTCCTCGACGCCGTCGATGCGCATGCCACTGCGCGATTCGAAGGGGACAGGTCCGGGCCGTCATGACGAACATCGTTGTGGGGCTCTGCTCGACCGTGCTCGTCCTCGTCGCCGCCATCGGCAGCCTCGGCCAGGCCTTCGTGGCCCACAGTCGGGCGCAGAGCGCCGCGGACCTGGCGGCGCTCGCCGCCGCGGACGCCGTGCGCGGACTGGCCACCGGAGAACCGTGTGAGATGGCGAAGGAGGTGGCGATTCGCAATGGCGGTCACCTCAAGGACTGCCGTGCCTCGCTGAGTGAGCAATCCGCCTACGTCGTCATCGAAGTCGACATCCCTGGGCCTCTGCCGAAGGTCAGAGAGGAGGCCGTCGCCGGGAAATGAGGGGATTGCTACCTGAGCACGGTGCGCAGCAGCCGCAGCGCTGCGTCCTTCTCCAGCGGTTCGTTCCCGTTGCCGCACTTCGGCGACTGCACACACGACGGGCAGCCGTCGATGCACTCACATGCGGCGATGGCGTCCCTGGTCGCACCCAACCATTCTTCGATGACCTCGCTGCCGCGTTCGGCGAACCCGGCGCCCCCGGCCAGACCGTCATAGACGAACACCGTCGCCAGTCCGGTGTCGGCATGCAGCGCCGTCGACACACCGCCGATGTCCCAGCGGTCACAGCCGGCGAAGAGCGGAAGCAGACCGATCGAGGCATGCTCGGCGGCATGGACGGCTCCGGGCAGGTCTCCGGAGACGACGTCGGCCTCGTCGAGGATGCTCTGCGGAATCGTCCACCACACGGCCTTCGTCCGCAGCGTGCGCTCGGGCAGGTCGAGCTCGTGTTCGGCGATGATCGCTCCACCGCGTTTGGCCCGCATCCGGTAGGCCACGACCTGATCGATGACGTCGACGGTTCCGCTGCACACAGCCACCCCGGAGGGCAGGACCCGCTGCGCATCGGTGTCGACGATCGAGATCTCCGTCTGCGAGCGCGGTTGAGTCGTGTAGTCGACCTCGGCGCGTTCGACGGCGACGATCCGGTCCTCGAGGTCGAGATCGAGGACGGTGAAGTCGATGCCCTGATGCGTGTACACCGCTCCCGGATGGGCTCCCGTATGTGCACCCGATTCGTCGACCGTGCCCAGCAGGGTGCCGGTGCTCGCCTCGACCAGGCTGAACTGTCCGCCGCCGGCGCCGCGGATATCGGACAGGTCGGCCGCCGGTTGGTCCTTTGCCCAGAACCATCCGGTCGGCCGTGCCCGCAGCATCTTCGCCTCCACGAGGTCGTCGATGACGGCGGGCGAATTGTCCGGGAAGTGCACGAGGTCGGCCGACTTCAGAGGCACCTCGGCGGCGGCCGCACACAGGTGACCGGAGAGCACATGCGGGTTGCCCGGATGGATGACGCCGGCGTCGACGGGGGAGTCGAAGATGACTTCGGGATGATGGACGACGAACGTATCGAGCGGATCATCACGGGCAATGAACACGGCCATCCACCGCTGTCCGGCTCTGCCGGCGCGCCCCGCCTGCTGCCACAGGGAGGCCAGGGTTCCCGGCCAGCCGGAGATGATGACGAGGTCGAGTCCGGAGATGTCGATGCCCAACTCCAGCGCATTCGTCGACGCCACGGCCAGCAGCTGACCCGAACGCAGCGCGGTCTCGAGCATCCTGCGCTCTTCGGCCAGATACCCGCCGCGGTAGGCGGCGACCTTGCCGGTCAGGGTCTCATCCACCTGCCCCACCTGGTCGCGGACAGTCTGGGCAAGGGCTTCGGTGCCGCGGCGGGAGGCGATGAACGTGATCGACCGAAAACCGGCGCACATGGAATCGGTGATGACATCGGCGGCTTCGACCAGACCGCTGCGCCGGTCCCCGCCGGGAGACACGGGAGGCTCCCACAGGGCGAAGCTGCCGGCTGCGCGCGGGGACGAATCCTCGGTCACCGCATGCGCGGACCGCCCGGTCAGCTTCGCAAAGGCTGCGTCCGGGTCCGCCATCGTCGCCGAAGCTCCGATGACGACCGGTGTTGCCCCGTAATGGGCGGCGATGCGCAGCAGGCGGCGGAGGATGAGTGCGACATGGGAGCCGAAGACTCCGCGGTAGCGATGGGCCTCATCGATGACGATGAATCGCAGGTTCTTGAACATCCGGGAAAAGCGCTCGTGCTGGGGCAGAACGCTGCGGTGGAGCATGTCCGGGTTGGTGAAGATGATGTTCGCATGTTGCCTGGCCCAGTCCTTCGAGACCTGCGAGGTGTCCCCGTCATAGCTGGCAGGACGCATGCCCTGGATGACGAACCGTTCGAGTTTGGCCAGCTGATCGGCGGCCAGTGCCTTCGTCGGCGCGATATAGATCGCCGAGGCGGTGCGCAGCTTCCCGCGAGTCGATTGGATCGCTTCGAGCACCGGCAGCCAGAATCCCAAAGACTTGCCTGAGGCGGTGGGGGTGGCGATGACGACGTCGGAACCGTCCCTGGCCGTCTGCGCCGCTTCGAGCTGGTGCTGCCACAGAGCGTCGACGCCGATGGCATGGCATGCGTGCTTGAGTTCCTCGTCGATCCAGTCAGGCCACGCGGCGTCGCGTTCGAAACGCTGCGGGATATCGCGGACATGGACGATCCGCTCATTCCGGGCACCGAAACCGGTGACGATGTCGAGAAGAGCAGAGGAGGCCATGAGTCAATTATGGCGCAGTCGCTAGGATTCTTCTGTGACTGATCTGCCGTTGGCCCACCTGGGCGAGACCCTCTACCATTCCGGATACACCGAACCACGGCTGCGCCAGTTCTGGGGCGGCCCGACCTCGGAGGCGCTGCTGCGCAACAACGCCGCACCCGCCATCCACCACTGCACCCGGACGCTGGCGGACCAGTCGTCGACGGTCGCCGACCGGGCCCTGGCCAGCGCGGCGCTGCTCTTCCACTTCCACCGCACAGTCCCGGTCACCGACGTCCGAGCGCTGCTGGGGGAGTCCTTCGACACCGCCGCCGAGGCGGGGCTGATCACCGTGGACGACGACGAGGTGGTCGCCCCCTTCGCCCTGACCCCCTATGATCTTCCCGTCGGTGTCCCGCGCGGCTTCCGTCCCGGGGACGAGAACCTTTACCTCGTGGCCGACCACGGCACCCTGACCACACCGGATGTCCTCGACGGAGAATTCGTACTCGGACTCGGCGGAGCCGGCCGGACTTTGGTGTCGATCACCCCGCGTGACCACGTGGGTGTGGCCGCCGACATCGGCACCGGCTGCGGAATCCAAGCTCTGCTGCTGGCCCGTCACAGCGACCGAGTCATCGCCACCGACATCTCCCGTCGAGCCCTGCGCCTAGCCGAACTCTCGGCCGGACTCAACGCGGTGACGACGATCGAATTCCGGCACGGGTCCCTCCTCGAACCGTTGGACGAACCCGTGGATCTGCTCGTGTCGAATCCGCCGTTCGTCATCACCCCGCGCAGCACGGACACCACCTTCGAATACCGGGACGGCGGAATGACCGGAGACCGCCTCGTCCGGGAGCTGTTCACCCGGATCCCGGAGATCCTCACCCCGGGCGGACGCAGCGTCTGCCTCGGAAACTGGGAATCCGCCTCGGGGACGGACGAAGGGCCGGAGGCCTGGGTCGGCGATGACGACACGTCGGTGTTCGTCATCGAACGCGAGGCCCTCGACCCCATCGCCTACGCCGAAACGTGGATCCGCGACGGCGGGACCCCTCGCGCCAGCACCGTCTGGAATAACGCAGTCGCCGCATGGCTCGACGACTTCGCCACCAGAGCTGTGGACGAAATCGTCTTCGGGTACGTATCGATGACAAAGTCCGATAACGATGCGCCGACAATTGATTCTCCGGACTCCGCGGTCGGTGACGATCAGCCGGGCCTCGTCGGTGGACTGTCGGGCACGGCCGAGGGAGTGTTCAAGGCCCGGGTGAGAGTCACCTCGGCGCTGGCGCACAATCCGCACGGACTCGCGGAGTTCCTCTCCACGATCATCGCGATCCGATCCTGGCTGGCAGCGGCCGGGCCGGAGGAGATCGCCGGGACGGCTTTCACCCGCTCACCCGACCTCGTCGAACATCGCCATTTCGTTCCCGGAGCGTCGGAACCCAACTCGATCACCCTGGAACAGGGGATCGGCTTCGGGCAGGTATTCGACCTCGATACGGCACTGGCCGGGTTCGTGTCCGTCGCGGATGGGACACTGACTCTGAGACAGACGGCCGGGGCCCTGGCTCAGCTTCTCGAAGTCGATCCCACGGCCCTGGAAGACCAGCTCGTCGCACAGGTCAGAGCCCTGTGCGCGGCGGGAGCGCTGCTGCCCGTCAGCGGTGGACTCGAGAGCTCGGCGACTCGGTCGTCTGCGGAATAGGGATAGGATCGGAAAACCGTTGACCCCGTGCCCGAGCCGAGATCGGACGATGTCCGGGCAGCGTCCGGGCCGCAAGGGCCGATGAGGAACGTGCCCGATCAACAGTGTTACATTGGGCCGGATCGTCCGTTGCAGCGGGCAGCTGATGCCGTGAGAGGAATGTGAAAGCGTGACCACAACCGAGAAGAAGCCCCGTCGCCTCGTCATCGTCGAGTCTCCGACGAAGGCGCGAACGATTGTGGGATACCTCGGCGACGGTTATGACGTCGAGGCCTCAGTCGGTCATATCCGCGACCTGCCCACTCCCTCGGAGCTGCCCGCCGATATGAAGAAGGGGCCGTACGGAAAGTTCGCTGTCGACGTCGACAACAACTTCGACCCCTACTATCGGATCGACCCGGGCAAGAAGAAGAAGGTCACCGAACTCAAGCGCCTGCTCAAGGACGCCGACGAACTCTATCTGGCAACGGATGAGGACCGCGAAGGAGAGGCCATCGCGTGGCATCTGCTCGAAGTCCTCAAACCGAAGATCCCGGTCAAGCGCATGGTCTTCCACGAGATCACGCCTGAGGCGATCGACCGTGCCCTGGAGAACACCCGTGATATCGACACCTCGCTCGTCGACGCGCAGGAGACCCGCCGCATCCTCGACCGCCTCTACGGCTACGAGGTCTCACCCGTACTGTGGCGCAAGATCCGCGCAGGGCTCTCGGCCGGACGCGTCCAGTCCGTGGCCACTCGACTCGTCGTCGAACGCGAACGCGAGCGCATGGCCTTCGTGCCCGCCGACTACTGGGACCTCGACATCGACCTCGGTCTGCCGGACGGGACGAACCCGTTCGCCGCGAACCTCACCACCCTCGACGGGTCGCGGGTGGCCACCGGCCGAGACTTCAACGACAAGGGAGAGCTGAAGAACACCTCGGCGACGATCGTCGACCAGGCCCGCGCGGAATCCCTGGCCACGGAGCTGAACGGCAGCGCCAAGGATGCGCTGACGGTGACCGCGGTGGAGTCGAAGCCCTACTCCCGTCGCCCGGCCGCACCATTCACGACCTCGACCCTGCAGCAGGAAGCCGGACGCAAACTGCGCATGAGCGCCCGTCAGGCCATGCGCACCGCCCAGTCGCTGTACGAGCACGGCTACATCACCTATATGCGTACCGACTCCTCGGCGCTGTCGGGCCAGGCCATCGCCGCCGCCCGCAAGCAGGTGACCGAACTCTACGGTCCCGAATTCGTTCCGAACTCGCCGCGCCAGTACGCGAGCAAGCAGAAATCGGCGCAGGAGGCCCACGAGGCGATCCGACCCGCCGGTGACTCGTTCCGCACCCCGGCGCAGGTGTCCAAGCAGCTGAACGGCGACGAATTCCGTCTCTACGACCTCATCTGGAAGCGCACCGTCGCCAGCCAGATGGCCGATGCGAAGGGCAAGACCGCGACCATCAAGGTCAGTGCCGCTCTCGCCGACGGTCATGAAGCCGGATTCAGCGCCAGCGGCACCGTCATCACCTTCCGCGGGTTCCTCGCCGCCTATGAAGAGGGCCAGGACGCGTCCCGCTACGACACGAAGTCCGGGGAGTCGCGGCTGCCGCAGGTCGAAGAGGGCCAGTCGCTGTCGGTCATCAAGGCCGAAGCCGACGGACATACCACAGCTCCGCCGCCCCGTTTCACCGAAGCCAGCCTGGTCAAGCAGCTCGAAGAGCTCGGCATCGGCCGTCCCTCGACCTATGCTGCAACGATCTCCGTCATCCAGGACCGCGGCTATGTGACCACTCGCGGCAACGCACTGGTGCCCAGCTGGTTGGCGTTCTCCGTCGTCCGCCTGCTCGAGGAGCACTTCACCGGTCTGGTCGACTACGCGTTCACCGCCGACCTCGAATCCGAACTCGACCGGATCGCGATGGGCGAGGAGGACCGCAACGACTGGCTGGCCGGGTTCTACTTCGGCGACAAGGTCCACGACCGCGAGGGCCTCAAGGCCATCGTCGACGACCTCGGCGATATCGATGCGCGCGAGGTCAACACCGTCGCCATCAGCGAAGGTGTGAACCTGCGGGTGGGCCGCTACGGCCCCTACCTCGAGGTCGCCGCGGAGAAGGACGGCGAGGACCCGAAGCGGGTCTCCGTCCCCGACGATCTGGCACCCGATGAGCTGACGGCGGCGAAGGCGGCCGAACTCATCGAATCCCAGGGCGACGGCGACCGCGAGCTCGGTGTCGACCCGGAGACCGGACACACCATCGTGGCGAAGAACGGTCGGTTCGGACCCTATGTCTCCGAAGTGCTGCCCGAGCCCGAGGAGAAGCCGAAGCGGGGCGCGAAGAAGCCGAAGCCGCGCACCGGTTCGCTGTTCAAGTCGATGGATCTGAACTCGATCGACCTCGAGACCGCGCTCAAGCTGCTCAGCCTGCCGCGTGTGGTCGGTCAGGACGAAGAGGGCACGGACATCACCGCACAGAACGGCCGCTACGGACCGTACCTGAAGAAGGGCACGGACTCCCGTTCGCTGACGGATGAGGAGCAGATCTTCAACATCACCCTCGAGGAGGCGCTGAAGATCTATTCCGAGCCGAAGCAGCGCGGCGGTCGTCGTGCCGCGGCACCGCTGAAGGAACTCGGTGAGGACCCGGAGACGAAGAAGCCCGTCGTCGTCAAGGACGGCCGCTTCGGACCATACGTCACCGATGGCGAGACGAACGCGACCCTGCGCAAGGACGACTCCGTCGAAGCCGTGACGCTCGAACGCGCCGCGACTCTGCTCGCTGAGAAGCGCGCGAAGGGACCGGCGAAGAAGAAGGCTCCGGCGAAGAAGGCACCCGCAAAGAAGACGACGGCAGCCAAGACGACGGCAGCGAAGAAGACGACGGCGGCGAAGTCCACTGCCGCGAAGAAGTCGACGACCACGAAGTCCGCAGCGACGAAGTCGACAGGGACGAAGACCACTGCCGCGAAGAAGACGAGCACGGCCAAGCCGAAGACTCCCTGAGCCGACGGCCGCCGAGCCCGCGGCATTCGCTTTGGACTGCTTTCGCCACCTGCCTGAAGTTCCGGGCCGGTGGCGAAAGTCGTTTCTTCTCCCGTGGCCTGTGACTGCTGGGACGAGGTCAGCAGTGCCTCAGGGGCGAGCTCAGTCGCGCGATGAATCCGCGAAATCGGTGAGCGCCTCTCCGTCGAGGCGATAGGTCTCCCATTCGTCCTGCGGCTTCGCACCCAGAGATTCATAGAACCCGATCGACGGTGTGTTCCATTTGAGCACGCACCATTCGAGTCGGGTCAGTCCGCGCTCCTGGCAGATCCGCGCCAGCCGACCCAGAAGTGCCTTCCCGGCGCCCGAGCCGCGATGGTCGGGGGAGACGAAGAGGTCTTCGAGCCAGATGCCGTTCCTGCCCGTCCAGGTGGAGAACGAATGGAACCAGATCGCAATGCCGATGACGTCGCCGTCCGCCTCGGCCACGAGACCGAACGTGTTCGCGTGCCCATCGTCGGGGAACATCACTGCCGCGAAGTCCGCCTCGGTGGCCTCGACCGCATCCGGTTCCTTCTCATAGACGGCCAGTTCGCGGACGAGCCGCAGGATGTCGGGCAGATCCGCAGGCTGTGCTTCACGAATGGTGACGGTCATGGTGTGTCCTCAGAGGCGATGTCTGTCCGCATGAGCGGCCACATCGACCAGCTCCTCGGCAGTGGGGGACAGAGGCGTATGCGGATTCGCATCGGAATAGTAGGCGGCGAACGCCTCGGCGACGGAATCGATCGTCACCTCGGGGTGGATCTCACTGATCGATCCGCCCGTGGACGGCTCCCAATCGATCCCGAGGGCGGCTTCGACATCGGTGAGCACCGCGCGGATCGGATCCGGATCCTCGACGACGACGGATGACGAGAACAGCCACGCCCCGGAGACCACCCGCTGCGCGGTGCCGATCGCCTTGATCCGACCGGCCACGTTGACGCTGTGTTCACCCGGACAGTATTCGCCGGGGATCTCGCCGAGGCGGGCATCGATGCCCAGCCTCCGCAGCACCTCGACATAGTCCTGCCCGAAACCGGTGAACCGGGCATTGGTGTTCGTGATGAACGCATCACTCGGTTCGATGTGATCGATGACCAGGGCCCCCGGATGGTAGGCAGCCGCACGTCCGCCGAGGCTGCGCAGAGCAGGCGTGAAGCCGTGGTCACGGGCCGCTTCGACAGCGGTGGCGAAACCGGGCAGGAAACGATCCCGGGCGCCGAACGCCAAGGTCGGGGCCGGTCGGTACATCCGCAGAGTCGCCCCGCGACGTCCGGCCTTGACCGAATCGAGAAGGACGCGGGCGAACGCGAGTTCCTCCACCGGGCCCAAGCCGTCTGCGGCCACCGTGGTCATCGCCTGTGAGTCTCTGTGCACGAGTTCAAGAGTAGAGGATCGGCAGGCGTCGGTCGGGTTCGGGTTGTCGCAGATCGCACTCGTTTCCAAGAGATATGTCAGTTCGGGCAGATAGTGTAGGGCTGTGAGCATGTTGACGACTACAGGACACCGACTGCCCGGAGCCCCCGGCCGCCTGGTCACCGAGACCGCCGCCTGGGGTGCCCTGATCGTTCTTGTCGCGATCAGCTATGTCGTGGCAGGAACCAGCGGACTCGTCGCGACGGTGGGCGGACGCGCGTACACCGCCATGGGGGAGTCGCTGAGCGCCGGAGGATTCGACAACCAGATGGGCAGTCTGTCTCTGCTCATCGTCTTCGCCCTCTCCTGCGCCGGCCTCTTCATCCCTGCCAAGGTGTTCGCCTCCCGACCTCCGGCGGTGCGCAAGACCGCTCTGAGCATCACTGCGATCGTCGAAGCCGCACTCCTCGTCGTCCTCAGCCTCGCTCCCAGTGCGTGGCTGACGTGGGTCGCGGCCCTGTTCCTCGGCGCCGTGGTGGGCCTGCTCATGAGCATCAACCCGTTCAGACACGAGAAGCCGTGGCGTCGCGTCGGCATTCCCGCGGCCGTCCTCGTCTTCGTCTCCTGTGCCTTCCAGATCCTCGGCGGCTCCGCAGCGGGAACCCAAGCTCTCGGCTGGGTGTCTCTGCTGGTGGGCATCGGCATGGCCGCCGGTTCCGTCATCATCTTCCTCACCCCCGAACGTGCCCTGCATGCGGAGTCCGCGACGACCGGGCAGTTCCCCGAGTTCAAAGCCCGGGTGGCCCGTCCCGCCGAGGCGATCGCGAACCCGTGGGTGTGCATCGGCCTCTTCGCCGCCCTCGGCGCGACCTTCATGCTCGCTCAGCCGACTGCGATCGGCCACGGCTACGGTCAGGCCGGTTTCGCGGTCATCATCGCCTGCTGCCTCGTCGGCTGGGCCATCGGATTCGAGATGGGGCCGACCTTCGCTCCCGGAATGTCCCGTCCGCGCGTGTCCACTTTCGCTCTGCTCGTCTCCGGTGTGCTCCTCCTGGCCACCGGCAGCATCAACGAGCTCTCCGGCAAGGTCGTGCTCTCGGCGGCGATCGCGTTCCTCGTCGGCATCGGCGTGCGCGCTCAGCCCTATGACTTCTCCCGCCGCTACGGTGCCGTCGCCGGCGCCGGCCTGGCCTTGGTGATCAACGCACTCGACCTCGGCGGCACGGTCGAAGTCGGCTCGAGCCCCGACTGGGTGCTGGCACCCAGCGACGTCGCATTCCTCGTCTTCGGCATCGCCGCTCTCATCGCCGGAATCATCGGACTCTTCACCTTCGACCCGCACAGACTGCAGGGCCTGTCCGTCGACATCGTCCACGGATTCCGTCCGCCCAGCCAGCCGGAGACCGCGGCCGGCGGACTCGGGAACTCCGCCGAACGCCTCGGCGCCGGGTTCTTCATCGCCATTGAAGGCGGAGACGGTTCGGGCAAATCCACGCAGATCAAACGCATCTCCGCTGCCCTGGCCGATGACGGTTATCACGTGGAGTCCACGCGCGAACCCGGCGGCACCGAGCTGGGCACGAAGATCCGCTCCGTCCTCTTCGACTCGGATCCGCCGAGCCCGCGCACCGAAGCCCTGCTCTTCGCCGCCGACCGGGCCCACCATGTGGCATCCCTGGTCGACCCCAGCCTCGATGCCGGAAACATCGTCATCACCGACCGGTACATCGATTCGACGATCGCCTACCAGTCGGCCGGCCGCAGCTTCGACGAGAAGACGATCCTCGCACTGAGCCGGTGGGCCACCCAGGGGCTCGTGCCGAACCTGACGATCGTCCTCGACATCGAACCCGAGGTCGCGGCCGAACGGATGGGCAAGCGCGGCGACAGCAACTACCTCGACCAGGAGAACCAGCAGTTCCATCAGCGCGTGCGCCAGACCTACCTGTCCCGTGCGCATAAGGAACTCGACCGGTATGTCGTCCTCGACGCCTCGGTCGACGCCGATGAACTCACCGAACAGATCCTCGCCGCCATCCGCGCCAGGCTTCCGCAGACGCTGGTCAAACGCGATACCGGCACCGAGGCGGCCCCCACCTCGACGTCGAACGCTGAGCCCGACAGCGGTCCGGAACGCAGTTCCGTGCCGATCGCTGCCGTGGCCGCCGGCACCGCGGACGAAGGTGATCCGGCGGAGGCCGACGACGAGGCCGCCGACGCGTCCGGTGAGAGCTCCGCAGATGTGAACGGTGAGAGCGAGCCCGACGACACCGCCGTCGACGGCAATGACGAGGCTGACGAAACAGTCGCAGACGACAGCGACACCGACGAAAACGACACGATCGGCGATGACGCGGTACACGAACGTGGACCCCGTTTCGTTCCCGCCTCCGGCGACCGGTTCGTTCCCTCTGCCGTCACCGACGCCGATGCTGAGATCTCCGGCGCCGTTCCCACCGAACGCGTCGACCTCGGTGCCGATCTGCGGGAGGATCGGGCCGCCTCGGCGGGGGAGGAACCCCCGTCCTTCTTAGAGGCGAAGGGCACGCGCAGTTCTGACGAGGACGCGGCGACCACTGTGCTGCCGGCCAGCGGGTCCGCCTCGGAAGCGCTCATCGACGACAGCGACGATGCCGACGGAGTGCCGACGGACCGAATCGCCACGGACGACGAAGCGGAGACCCGAATCGTCAACCGCGTCGATCCCGATGAGGCCGAAACCCGTGTGGTCCACCGTCCCGAACCGGCTGTGGAGGCCGAGGCGGATGACGCGGCCGATGACTCGGCCGCTGCCGGGGACGCGGAGACCACGGTTCTGCCGGTCCGCAGCGCACGTGAGATGAGCCGTGAGCGGTTGCAGGCCCAGGCCGAGATCGAACGGCAGGCCAGGGAGCGTCTGCGCAGGCAGCGCGAACGCAGCAACCGTCGCTTCACCAACCCGGAGGATTCCTGAAGTGAGCGTCTTCGACGAACTCGTCGGCCAGGATGACGTCATCACCCAGCTCGGCTATGCCCTGGACAACCCGGCGGCGATGACCCATGCGTGGCTATTCACCGGGCCTCCCGGCTCGGGGAGGTCGAACGCGGCACGCGCCTTCGCCGCCGCGCTCATCTCCGGGGGCACGGAATCGAACGATGCGACCGCCCGGGTGCTGTCGGGCCATCATGAGTCCCTGACGATCATGTCGACGCAGAAATCGGTCATCTCGATCGAAGAGGTCCGCGAACTGGTGTCCAAGGCGCAGGCGTCGCCGGTGAACTCGAAATGGCGTGTCGTCATCATCGAAGATGCCGATCGGATGATGGAGCGCACGGCGAACGTGCTGCTCAAAGCCATCGAAGAGCCGCCTCCGGGAACCGTGTGGCTGCTGTGTGCGCCGAGTCCGATCGATGTGCTCACCACCATCCGGTCGCGGTGTCGACCGGTGCGACTGCGCATCCCCTCTCGGGATGCTGTGGCGCAGCTGCTGATGCAGCGTGACAACGTCTCCGAGGACCGCGCTCATTGGGCTGCGGCCGTGGCTCAGAATCATATCGGGCGCGCGAAGTATCTGGCGCTCAACGAGTCGGCCGATGCCGAACGCAAGCAGATCCTCGCCATTCCGGGCAAACTCACCTCCGTGGGGGCGACGATCCGCTTGGCCGGTCGCATCGTCGACGCCGCCGCAGAGACCGCGAAGTCACGAGTCGAAGAGCGCAATGCCGCCGAACGGACTCAGCTTCTGACCACGTTGGGTGTCGAAGGGGAGAAGACGATTCCGCCTTCGGCCAGAGCGCAGATCAGAAAGCTCGAGGAGGAGCAGAAACGCCGCTCGGTGCGGGCCCGCAACGATGAACTCGACCGGATCTTCCTCGAGCTGATGAGCCTCTACCGCGACATCCTCATGTACCAGTTGGGGATCCGAGACGGATGGATCAATGCCGGCGAAATCGATCTCATCTCCGAACAGGCGAACCGGGACGGACCCGACACCACGCTGCTGCGCATCGATGCGATCGCCGAGGCCCGGCAGAGACTGCAGACGAACATGTCGCCCGTGCTCATCGTCGAAGCAGCCTTCGTGCTGCTGTCGAACCCCTGGCTGCAGGAGGACCGCACCGGCGCGATCTGATCGCCGACGTTCGCCGGTGCTGGGGGAGTGATTGGGCTTTCAGTCGTCGCCGAGGAGTTCGGCGACGAGTGCCGCGGTGAGCTCGATGCGGCGGGGAATCCAGATCTGCAGAGCGTGTTCGGTCCGGGCATGGGATCCTCCGCCGACGGTGCCGAGGCCGTCAATGGTCGGGGTGCCGACCCCGGCAGTGAAGTTGCCGTCAGATCCGCCGCCGACGGCGACCGACCGCAGCGGGGGATGTCCGAGCCGTCCGGCCAGTCGCTGGGCACGGGCATAGAGGCCCATCGCCATCTTCTCTTCGAGCGGGGCACGGTTGATTCCGCCTTTGAGTTCGATCTTCGCACCGGCCACTGTGGGCGTCAGCGCGCGCAGAGCGTCATCGATGCGCACCTGTTCATCCACCGAGGCTGCTCTGGAGTCGATGCCGACAACGGCCTTGGCGGGCACGGTGTTCGTCGTCGATCCGCTGGCCATCACGGTCGGGACGACGGAGGTGCCGACCGAGGGTTTGTGCAGTGCCGCGATCTCGATGACCTGGTTCGCCACCTCGATGGTGGCGTTGATGCCTTTCTCCGGTTCGACCCCGGCATGCGATGCCAGACCGGTGACCTCGAGCCGATAGATCGCCACACCTTTGCGAGCGATCTTGACGGCACCGTCGGCAGCGCCGCTTTCGAACACGAGAGCCGCCTTCGCTCCGCGCGCTTCGTCCTCGATGATCTGCCGGGAGCCCGGGGAACCGAGTTCCTCATCGGCGGTGATGAGGAGGCTGACACCGTCGAGGCTGCCGAGCCGGGTACGGACCAGCGCCAACGCATAGATGGCGATGAGCAATCCGCCCTTCATATCATCGGCGCCGGGTCCGCGGACCACTCCGTCCTTGACCGAATACGGGAAGTCGGCGAGCGTGCCGGTAGGCCAGACGGTGTCGTGATGGCCGATGAGCACGACCTTGCGGGGTCCTGAGCCGAACCGCCACAGGACATGCGGGTGTCCGTCGGTCTCGATGATCCGAGGTGCGGCGCCGAGCATTCCGGTGCCGATGCGCGAGACGAGTCGGGCGCTGCGAGCCAGCGATTCGGGATCCTGGGAGAACGACTCACATTCGATGAGCGCCTGGAAGTCACTCATGAAGTCGTCGGAGTCGAACTCTGCCATGGATGTCTCTCCCTCGTGTCTGTGTGTCAACTGTCCTTTCAAGGTTAACGGGTGTCGCGTCGATACCCGGAGGCACCCGCTCGACGGCGGTACAGTTGCTCGGCTGTCGCCTGTCAGCGTGGGGTGACGAAGCTCTCGGTCGGAACCGCCCAGGAGGGCGATCGTCGTTTTGACCGCCGGGAGAGAAGTTGGCTAAAGTTAGGTCGGTTGCCGCCTTAGCTCAGTCGGCAGAGCGATTCACTCGTAATGAATAGGTCGCGGGTTCGATTCCCGCAGGCGGCTCGGCAACAGCCCCTCCCACCAGGCTTAACGGTCTGGGGGAGGGGATTTTTTCATGCCCGGCACCCGCCGATATTGCGGTTACGATGCGCTTTGCAACCACTCGTCGAGCACCCCAACTACACCGGCGGGGCCGATATTGAGCCGTTGCACATAGTGTTTCGCCGTCACCCCAACCTCAGAGTGTCCAAGCTGCTGGGACGCATTGTCCAAGCCGTCCGCGGTGTAGATCGTCGTGGCGACGGTCTTGCGGATCGTCTTCGGTGTCACCCAATCCAGTTTCGCGATCTTCCGCACCTGTCGGAAATGTGCCCGATAGTTCGACGGATCCCGCCACGTCCCCGTCTCGGACGCGAACACTGCCTCAGACTCTGGCCTGAACTCCCGGTCCTCAAACTGTCGCCGCAAAGCTTCGACAGCGATTGTCGGCAGATATAGTATCCGCTTCGAGGTCTCCGATTTCGGAGCCGGCTGATACTGCATCCCACCACCATCCGCACCCAGAGTGACAGTGCCCATGACTGAGATCGTCGGGGGAGTGGCTTCGAGGTCGACGTCGTCCCAGCGAATGCCGAGGAGCTCACCGATGCGAACACCGGTGCCGAGCATGACGTCAATGCTGTCCGCAATTTCTCGGCGCACGGGTTTGTTCGCTGTCACCGGTGTCGCTTCCCATGTTCGGGCCGCGGTGCGCAGCTGTTGAACTTCGGCCGCGGTCATCGCCCGAATTTCTTGCAGCTGCTCTTTCACCGTGGAGATACCGAGAGCAGGGTTCGCCGTGAGGGCGTCCAGATGTACCGCGTTAGCGAAGATCCTCCGCAACACAGAACGTACCTGTTTCGCGGTCGTTTGCCCGTGCGCTTCACTGATACGCCCAACACCTCGTTCGAGGCGCCCTGTGGTGCATTCTGTGAGCCGGAGCATGCCGAGTTCTTCCTTGATCCACTTCACCGCAGCCCGGTAGGTGCAAACAGTGGAGGCCGGCGGGTTCGCGGATTCGCGCCACCGGGTGAACCAGTCGTCAGCGAACGAACCAAGGGTGACCGCGCCGGATACTTCCCCGGCGATCGTTTGCGCACGCAACTCGGTCAGGTGTTCGAGTAGTGCGTTGCGTGCGGCTTCCTTTGTGGCCCCGGTTCGGAACGGCGGTACGGTCTTGCCATTAGGCCTGCCGGAACTGATTCGCCCCGGGAATAATGGAGACAGTGAAGCCACGGAAAGGACTTCCGTGTCATGCCGCAAAAGAAATACCCCCTCGAGCTTCGTGAACGAGTGGTCCGCATGGTCCTCGATGCGCTCGAAGCTGACCCTGGTGCCCGCCGCGGCATTTTCCGCCGTATCGGTGACCAGCTCGGCGTGAACCCGGAAACACTGAGGTCGTGGGTCAACCAGGACCAGGTCGATGCCGGCGACCGGCCCGGCACCACCACCGCTGATGCCCAGCGGATCAAGGATCTCGAGAAAGAGAACCGGGAACTACGCCGGGCTAACCAAATCCTGAAGTCAGCCTCGGCTTTCTTCGCGGCGGAGCTCGACCGCCCCTCGAAGTAATCGTCGACTTCATTGACGAGCACAAGGACGAATTCGGAGTCGAGCCGATCTGTGCCACGCTGCGTGCCGCCGGCGTGAAGATCGCTCCGAGTACCTACTATGCCCGCAAACAGCGCCCAGCCTCGAACAGGCAGATACGTGACGAGATCCTGAAAGAGGAGATCAGCACGGTGCACGCGAACAACTACGATGCGTTCGGAGCCAGGAAGATGCATATCGTCCTCAACCGCGAACCCGACCCGTTAGGGCGCGGGCATGTGGCCCGATGCACGATCGAACGCCTGATGAAAGACCTCGGATTCCAGCTGCTACCACGCCGACGACGTTGCCAGCTCTGCGCTGAGGCGTACATCGAAGACCCGCCGCTACCAGGGCGCGGTTACAGCGACCAACCGCCAATATGCGCGAACTGTAGGCAGGTCGTCGACCGAGTTGATGAGAACCTGAGCGGGAAGTTCGGAGCGCCGATCTCCACGGAGGCGGTAATCGGACTCATCGGCCACAGGATCACATACGAGCAGTTCCAGTACGGCCGCCATTGGCTAGACCACGTGCCCTCACACAGCCGGCATCTCATCAAGGAGAAACCATGACCGACAGCGACTACATCAACCGCACCGTCCGCCCCCAGCCGGGCCGGAAGTACTGGAACCACATGGCCACAGAATCGCCCGGCGAATGGCACCGTCACTGGCTGCTCACGAGCGGACAGTACATTAAAACCAGTAACCCCGACATGCGCAAAGGCTACGGGTGGAAGACCATCGGGGAAGACGGGCCGGAACTGGCAACCTTGACCATCGTCCACCCGAAAGACCCATACAGACCAACGGCGGAAGAGCTCAGAATCGGCCACGTCTACCCGCCACCACACCATCGTGAGTCAGCCGCCGACGCGGAACACCACTGGCCCGGATGCGGGCACGAACGAGGCATTTAGCTTTCGTCGTCGTCCGCGTCTTCCTTGCCCTCCGGCGCGGCCGCCCAATCGACTACCCGGTCTGCAATCGTGCTTACCCTCCTGTCGAAAATCGCCCATAAACCGAGTAGATCTGCAGCCTGCTTAAAAAGGTCACTGCCTTCCTGTGCGGTGAGATACAGGCAAACAAGAGCTGAAATAACAAGATTTCGGACAACCTCTTTGATCAGCCGCACCTGCTGTGGAGTAAGAGTCTGCCGATCGCTTTCCGGGATCGATTCGAACTCTTCGTTGACCACTCCCGCGAGCTCGGGAGGGACGTCTTCTTCCTCCTTAGGCGGAGCTCGCCGGACCTGCTCAAATAGTGCCTGGATCGTACTGGTATCAAACTGGGATCCAACTACAGTGCTCGTGGCCACCATCCGGCTAAGAGCCGGCAAGGTCGAAGCCGGGACTGCGGCGAATTTTGCTACGGGCGGGTTCATCCGTAGATGCCCGACTAGGCCGTCAACAATTGCACGAGTTGAAGTCGCATTTGCCTTTGAGATCGTGGCTAGCATGTCGCGTGAAATTACCGGCGTGCTAGTCCTCATGTAAGCGGAGGCAACACTTTGGGGCCCGACCGCACGGGATGCCGCTAGCGCGGCCTGAGTGGCACTTCGCACCTGCGGCGTGTTCATGGCTACTTGCCTGATGCTTTTCAGGTGATCCCGAAACTGCTCGGAATAGATGAAGCTGAAGTCGTCACTCATCCGAGCATCCTACCCCGGAAAACTACATCCAGCGTCACGGGATGAACTATCGCATGAAAGTCTTCCATCGGCCTTGCGGTCGTTCGAATGCGAACCGTTCCGCCCGCAAGCGTCTAGGCTCGGCTTGTTTGCATGCAGCACAACCGCACCCTGAGCCAGTGATGCGGGCCATCCGAGTCAGGGCGTCACTGAGCCAGCGTGCCCCGCAGCATTACACTGCTGAACACGCTGGCTCAGGATCTAGCCCGTCACTCAGGACTATCGCTACGCGTCGTCCAAATCGGCTGTGCTTGACGCTTGCAACCGTTTATCAATCTGACTCCCTATTGAAACCCCGATCAGCGGGAACACTATCGCCAAAGCAAGGCGCGCAGGCTCATGCTCGCGAAAGAAGGGAATGAAATCGGTGAAGTATGGACTGAGTGTTCCCAGAATCAGAAACAAGACTCCGAGAATTATTGAGAATTTAAAGTTCCGTATCATAGAGTCTTTCGGCAATCTGCATCACCCGCACTTAGTGCCCGTTACCTTGTAATTATAGGGCTCGGGAGCGTTGACTGGCTTCCATCGGATTGTGTAAGTTTCATCCGCCTTGCACGGGATATCGGCAAAGTATGGGGCAAGTATCCCCGCGCCTATGCCTGCGGCTGCTGAACCGGCCAGCTTTCCGACAACCCAGCCAGCTGCGCCACCAGCAGCCGATTTGGCGGCTTTGACATCTTTGGGTGAGAGCTTGACGTAGAACTCGTTGCCGTCTTTTCCGCCGCTGAGTTGAGGCTGGACACCCTTTTCGTAGACGACTCCGGCCTTAGAGTTGTTGTCTGTGATTGGGTAGATTACATCTTTGCTTCCGTCAGTGTTCTGCTCGACTTGGGGATTGGTTGAAGCATTTGCGGGGCTCGCGGCAATTGTGCCGGCGAGAGCCACGGTGGCAAGTACTCCAACGATACTGCGGGGTGCTTTTCGCATCTGTTTTCCTATCTGACATTTTCGAATAGTTCTACATTTGCTTGCCCACCTGTGATGTGGACCACTTCAACCTAACAAGGCTCCTGGTGCCTATCAATCGGTGGGCCCGTATCCAGGGGTGCATAGCCCTCGTTCGTGACGTTCCAGTAACAATATTGGCCGTTGTGTGTTCGAGTCATATCGATCGAAACTGAAATTTCGTCGCAATCGCCCTCGCTGGCTACGATGCTGCCGAGGAGGTTAACAGTCTCAAAACAGCAGCTCTGAGCGCCGCAGAGAGTAATTCTGCGAGGTGCCTGCGTGTCGTCCCTGGTAACTCTCCCGTGCCCGGCGTTTAGCTTCGGGCATGAAGATCCAATACGTTTCGGAGCTCACCACCGACCACATCGGCTCCACCGTCTCATTCCCCACCTGGTCCGCCCTCGGCTACTGCCGCAGAGGCACCCTCCACGCCATCCACGCAGCCGCACCAGGCACCATCACCCTCCAGATCAACGATCACCTGCACACAGTCCCGGTCGGGGCCAGGATCGACGTCCTCGACACCGTTGAAGTGCGGGGGCTGTGACCATGGCCGTCGACAAGAGCAACTGGGATCCGAAGAAGTGCCAGGCCGTTAACAAGAAGCGAGGAGACCAGTGTCGCCTGCCGCCGCGGTAGGGTTTGACTGTCTGCCGGATGCACGGAGGGTCGGGCAAGACAGCACTCGCCGCAGCCGCACGCAACCTTGAGACCGCGAAGGCTGAACGCCTCGCCCAACGACCCGGTGTGTCTCGTGGCCGAACTGCCAACGGCCTGACTGAGGACAGCAGCCGATTGTCTGGTCCGCAACGGACGCGCTGCACTCACTCGTCCTCGGAGCGGGCCTTGTTCTCCTGGTCCAGAGCCCGCATCAGCTCGAACCGGGACTTCACGCCGACTTTGCGGTAGATATTCGTCAGTCTCAGCTCCACCGTCCGCACAGAGACGAAGAGCTCATGGGCGATGACATGGTTCTTGTAGCCCTGAGTGAGCAGTTCGACGACCGGAAGTTCTTTGTCGTTGAGGGAATCCGTGATCGACCCGGTCGACTCGGCGTGCGTTTCTCCCACGACTCGAGCGTCTCCGAACCCGATGTCGGCCAGGACGGATCTGCCGATGGCCTTCATCTCCTCGCTGTCGGCGTCGTAGCCGAGTTCTTTGAGCTTATGGGCGTACGCCAAAAACGTCCGACCACGCACATATTCGAGTTCCGGACTCGTCCACGAATCGAGGAGTCGGGAAAACTCCCTCCACGCTTCATTGCCGGACATGAGCAGCGCCCTGCTGCGTCCTGCCGCCGCTGCCGTCCAGGTCATCGGAACATCCCGCTGTGCCTGTTCGAGCTCGGCGAGGATCCGCTTGGCCTTGGAGATATCGCCGACATAGACGAGGGACTCGATGAAGTCGTCGAGATAGCGCAGAAGGTGAGGGCTGGGCAGCCGCGTCGACAGACGGTGGCAGCGCGCGAAATGCCTGTTTGCGGAGGCGAAATCACCCTCCTGCATCGCTGTGCGTGCTTCGATCGTCGCGAGCCTGCATCTCAGCAGCTGACTCGACCCTTGTGCCGTGAGACGGCGGGCATCGTGCACTGCGTTGCGTGCGAGGTCCGAATGGCCGTCAAGAACTGCCATCTTCGCGGTTCGAATGTGATCGTTGACGGACACGCTCTCGAGATGGTCATTGCCGGCGCTGAGCAGTTCGTCCAGTTCGCGAACGCGATGGTAGTTTCCGGCGCGGCCCTCGTTGTCGAACGCCACGACCCTGGAGAACCTCGCCCATAGCGGTGTGAGATGCGATGACTGGTCGAAGAAGTTGCTCAACGCTGCACGAGCCTCGTCGAATCGGTCGGCCAAGGACAGCGTCTGGGCGATGACTATCCATGAGAATTCGACGGAGAAGGTCTGTCGAATGCGGTCGCCGGTGGCAGCGAGTTCCTCGGTGGAGGGAAGGCATCGTCCATTGAGGGCTGCGTCGAAGAGATCGACGACTGATTCGACGACCTGAGCCACCTCTGCATCTGGGCCGAGCAGAGTTGATATCGTTCAGCTGCTGCTCGTGCATTCTCTGCGTCCCATTGCTGGAGATAACAGAATCCCGTACTGGCCAACAGGGAGGCGCAGGCCTGCGGTGACTTCTCCGCATTGCTGTCGACGACTCTCATCACATGCTGATCGTTGATCACGCTCAATTCGGCATAGTCGATGAGGATTCGCAGCCTCAGCACCGAGGGGGTGACTTCATTGGTACCTTTCCGCCCCTGCAGAAACCGCAGATATCTGCGCGCAAGCGTGTACTGGCACTGTGCCATGAGCTCTGCGGTCAGCTCCTCGACCGCCGACTCAGGCGCAGGGCCGTCAGAGAGGAGAAGAGCTCGCTCTGCCAATTCCAGTCCGTGAAGTATCCGACCGCCTCGGACACATTCGGTTGCACACATGAACAGACCGACGATTCTTTCGGCATCGATGGCAGCGAAACTGGTGTGCCACATGTGCAGCACGGCCTCATCGTCCGCGAGCTCATCGGCGATCGCCGCATGAAGACGATGACGTTCGGTGTCGGTCATCGAATAGTAGACAACCGATCGGATGCGTGGATCGCAGACCTCGACGCCGTTCCGCATCTGTCGGACCAACCCCTGTGCGACGAGGTCCTCGATGCTTCCCTCACCGACCTGCGCGACCTGCTCGGCGATGTGGGCGGGAATGTACGCACCGCACGAGATGACTCTGAGCGCATCCAACATCTGTATGGAGCAGTTCTCGAACGAGCGCCCCGCTGTCTGCTGCAGCTCGGGACCGGGTCTGAGGGGAAGTGAGAGAGCTTCGTTCTCGTACAGCGCTCCAGGGCGAATCGCCGAGAGGAGCGATTCGAATGACCCGGGATTGCCTGCACTGCACCTGGCGACGATTTCGAGCACGCTCTTCCACGCCAGAGGCGACGTCGAGGACAATCCCAACTCGATGAGCGATTCGACCTTGAGCGGGCTCAGGACGACCCGTGGAAAGCTGCTCAGGGGTCCGGATCTGTCGATCGACCGGACCGAGAGGATCGCGCGCAGATTCTTGACGCTGCGACGTCTCAGCAGATAGCCGATCACCTCGAGACTGGCCGGATCCATCAGATCGGCATCATCGACGATGACCGCGAAAGCGTTGAAAGTTCTCTGCCGCAGAGAAGCGTCGAGGTTCTCTGCGACGGCAAAGGTCGATCGTTCATCGGTGGACGACGTGATCAGCGACCGCAGGCTCGTCCCGACGGCATCGTCGACAGCCGCGAGGAACGCGGATAGTCCGGAGAGTCGCCACTCTCTTTCGACCGGGTTGGCACGCAGGATGCTCACCGAAAGGGTGGTTGCATCAGCCACAGAGGTGAGGAGCGTGGTACGCCCCGAACCGGCAGGACCGGTGACGACGACCGTGTCGGACCCGGCCCCTCTGGTTACGCTCAGCAGTTCGCTGAGCTCGTTTTCGCGTAGGTTCTGGATCATCGAAGGTGCTCGCTTCTCGGTATCGCCTGCTCCACAGACCGCGGTGCGAAACGAGGAACGCACCAGGCTCAGAAGAAGCCTGTGAAAGGTGGGGAGCGGGAAACCCTGGCGCAATGGGTGGGTCGCGCATCTGGGGGAGTGGTCTGCGGATAGGGGATCAACGTGTTCCCGGGGTGGAAACTGCAGATGATGCTACCGAACATCAGGTGATTTCCGCGGCGAAAATGTTTCAGTCATTGAATAGTTTCGCGAAACTGTGGAATTTGCGGGATCTGAGCCACGGAAGACATCGGGCCCGTCTCGACATGATCTGCCATGTCGAGACGGGCCCGAGAATTGCGGAGGGGCATCGCCGCCGCCGGAAAGAGAATCGGCACGAGGTCCGAACGCAGTGTGACTCAGCCGTCAGCGCTTCTTCACCGGTTTGAACGACGTCGAGCACTTCCACGTCGTCTTGCCCTTCTTTGCCGTCACGGTCACCTTGACGGCCTTACCGGGGGTAGCGCCGGAGATGTAGTACTTCAGAGAGGCCTTGCCCTTCTTCGATGCGGTGGCCTTCTTCTTCGTCTTCGTCGTCTTGTAGTGGGCAAGGGTCTCGACCTTGGCTTTCGAGCCGACCTTCGAGACGTTGACGTTGGTGTACGAGTACTGGCGAGGCTTCGAGATCGACATCTTCGCCGAGCACTTCTTCGTTGCCGCTTCGGCCGGCTGTGCATCGACGGCGATGGGGCCGGCGAGCAGGCCGACAGCAAGGGTCAGTGCCATGAGCTTCGAACCCGTCTTCGTGCGGGCAGGGGTGGTCAAGGACATGATTCTCCAAGGGTTCCGAGTTGATGTGTCGGCTTATCATAATCACGTCTGTCGTCGAAAGGAAACGCGGAATATTCGACAACTGAGGAAGTTGCGGAAGTACGAGTGTGCGACCAATTCACTCTGCTTGCGTCGGCGCTCGTGCGTGTGTTGCCCGTCACTCGAAAGTGGGACACAATAGGGATGCGAATGTTACTGAACGATCGATCAAATACTGTGATCGGTCTTCCATCCAGACTGTGAGGAACACATGAGCAAAGCGTTCATCTATGACGCAGTGCGCACCCCACGCGGCAAGAACCGCGGCGGTTCGCTGCACAGCGTCAAACCCATCGATCTCGTGACCGGGCTCATCGACGCAATTCGGGAGCGCAACCCCGAGCTCGACGACAAGGCCATCGACGACATCGTCCTCGGTGTTGTGTCACCGGTCGGCGAGCAGGGGTCGGATATCGCCCGAGTCGCCGCCATCGTCGCAGGGCTCGACGAGTCCGTCGCCGGAGTTCAGGTCAACCGCTTCTGCGGCTCCGGACTCGAAGCCGTCAACCTCGCAGCACAGAAGGTCGGCTCCGGGTTCGAGAACCTCGTGCTGGCCGGCGGTGTCGAGTCGATGTCGCGTGTGCCGCTGGGATCCGACGGCGGAGCCTGGGCGCAGGACCCGACGACGAACTACGACACCTACTTCGTCCCGCAGGGAATCGGTGCCGACCTCATCGCCACCACAGAGGGCTTCACCCGTGCAGACGTGGACGCCTTCGCCGCCGAATCGCAGAAGCGTGCCGCCGCGGCCTGGGAGAACAACCGGTTCGAGAAATCGATCATCCCGGTCAAGGACATCAACGGGATCACCGTGCTCGACCGTGACGAGCACATCCGCCCCGGCTCGACCGTCGAATCGCTGTCGCAGCTGCCCCCGGCCTTCGCCAAGCTCGCCGCGCAGACCGGATTCGACGAGGTGGCTCTGCAGAAGTACCACTGGATCGAAGCCATCGACCACGTCCACACCGCCGCGAATTCGTCCGGAATCGTCGACGGCGCCTCGCTGGTCATCCTCGGTGACGAGGAAGTCGGGCAGACGATGGGGATGAAGCCCCGCGCCCGCATCGTCTCCACCGCGGTCACCGGCTCCGAACCCACCATCATGCTCACCGGCCCGACCCCTGCGACGCAGAAGGCCCTCGACAAGGCAGGCATGACCGTCGACGATATCGATCTGTTCGAACTCAACGAGGCCTTCGCCGCCGTCGTGCTCAAGTGGATGAAGGATCTCAACATCCCCCACGACAAGGTCAACGTCAACGGTGGAGCCATCGCCATGGGCCACCCGCTGGGCGCCACCGGCGCCATGATTCTGGGCACTGTCCTCGACGAACTCGAGCGCCGCGACCTCAAGCGTGGACTCGTCACCCTGTGCATCGGCGCAGGCATGGGCATCGCGACGATCATCGAAAGGGTCTGACATGACGAAAACTGAAACCACCGCTGCCGACTACCAGCGCAACACCGATGCCGATGGCATCGTCACCGTCGTCATCGACGAGCCCGGTGCCAAGGTCAACACGATGAACGACTACTTCGCAGCCGCCCTGGAGGCGACCGTGGAGTGGCTCGAAGCCAATGTCGATGACATCACCGGTGTCGTCCTCACCTCCCCGAAGAAGACCTTCTTCGCAGGCGGAAACCTCAACAAGCTGCGCGAGGCCGATCCGGCCCGTGCCGAGGAGGAATTCGAGACCGTCGAACACCTCAAGAAGGTGCTGCGTCGCCTCGAGACCTTCGGCAAACCGGTCGTCGCGGCCCTCGGCGGTGCGGCTCTGGGCGGCGGACTCGAACTCGCCCTGGCCGCCCACCATCGGATCGCCGCCGATGACAACCCGAGTGCCCGCTTCGGCTTCCCCGAGGTCTCTCTGGGCCTGCTGCCCGGAGGTGGCGGAGTCGCCCGGTCGGTGCGCATGCTCGGCATCCAGACCGCACTGCAGAAAGCCATCCTGCCGTCGACGAAGTTCAAGGCCGCCGATGCTCAGGCCCTCGGCCTCGTCGACGAACTCGCTCCGGCAGCCGAACTCGAGTCCAGGGCCAAGGCCTGGATCAAGGCCAACCCCGAGGCCGTGCAGCCGTGGGACGTCAAGGGCTTCAAGATCCCCGGCGGCTCCCCGTCCTCGCCGAAGATCGGAGCCATGCTTCCCGCGCTGCCCTCTCTTCTGCGCAAGCAGGGCAAGGGTGCGCCGATGCCGGCTCCGCGCGCCGTGGTCGCCGCAGCGGTCGAAGGTGCACAGGTCGACATCGACACCGCGCTGACGGTCGAGTCCCGCTACTTCGTCAACGTCACCCACACTCCGGTGGCGAAGAACATGATCAAGGCGTTCTTCTTCGACCTCGGCCACATCAACTCCGGCGGCTCGCGCCCCGACGGATTCGAGCCGCGACAGGTGAAGAAGCTCGGCGTGATCGGTGCCGGAATGATGGGTGCCGCGATCGCCTACAGCGCAGCGAAGTCCGGGATCGAGGTCGTCCTCAAGGACGTCGAGCTCGCCAATGCGGAGAAGGGCAAGGCCTACGCCGCCAAGCGTGAGGAATCGGCCCTGGCCAAGGGCAAGACCACCGAGGCGAAGTCGCAGGCCGTCCTCGACCGGATCACCCCGAGCGCCTCGGCCGAAGATTTCGCCGGTGTCGACTTCGTCATCGAAGCGGTCTTCGAATCCGTCGATCTCAAGCAGAAGGTCTTCCAGGAGATCCAGGACATCGTCGAACCCGATGCGGTCCTCGGTTCGAACACCTCGACCCTGCCGATCACCGACCTGGCCAAGGGCGTCACCCGCGACAAGGACTTCATCGGAGTCCACTTCTTCTCGCCGGCCGACAAGATGCCGCTGGTCGAGATCATCTGCGGCGAGAACACCTCCGACGAGATCCTCGCCCGCACCTTCGACCTCGTCCAGCAGATCCGGAAGACCCCGATCGTCGTCAATGACTCGCGCGGATTCTTCACCTCCCGCGTCATCGGCACCTTCATCGCCGAGGCGGTCGCCGCCGTCGGTGAGGGAGTGGAACCGGCCAGCGTGGAACAGGCGGCCCTGCAGGCCGGGTATCCCACCGGTGCCCTGCAGCTGCTCGACGAGCTGACGCTGACTCTGTCGCAGAAGATCAACCAGGAGACTCGCGACGCGGTCGAGGCCGCGGGCGGCACCTGGGTCTCCCACCCCTCCGAGTCCGTCTTCGACTGGATGGTCGAGCAGGGACGGACCGGACGCAAGGACGGCGCCGGCTTCTACGACTACGACGAGAACGGCAAGCGCACTTCGCTGTGGGCTGGTGTGCGCGAAAAGTACGAGTCCGGGTCGAACGACCAGCCCTTCGCCGATCTCCAGGAGCGGATGCTCTTCGCGGAGGCGATCGAGACGATCAAATGCCTCGACGAGGGTGTGCTCACCTCGGTGCCGGACGCGAACATCGGTTCGATCTTCGGCATCGGCTTCCCCGCGTGGACCGGCGGCGTGCTCCAGTACGTCAACCAGTACGAAGGCGGGCTGGCCGGCTTCGTCGATCGGGCAAACGATCTGGCCGCGAAGTACGGCGAGCACTTCACCCCGCCGGCCTCGCTGGTCGAGCGTGCCAAGACCGGGGAGACCTACGAATAAGTCGCAGGTCAGCTAGGTCCTGCCTGACCCGATGATCGCCGAGGCGGGGCCGGCACCTGGAATAGCTCGATGGCCTTCCGGTGTTGTCCAGAGGCACTGAGACTTCAGTGTCACTGACATCTACCGGAAGGCCATTGCTATGCGCGCCGCCGTCTACGACGCCTACACCGATAACTTCGACGACATCACCGTCCGCGAGCTGCCCGATCCGAAGCTGCCGCCCGCCTCGGTGCTCATCGAGGTCAGGGCCGCAGGAGTCAACCCGGTCGACTGGAAGCTCGTCGGCGGGCACCTCGACCCGGTCATGCCCACACAGTTCCCGGTCATCCCGGGCTGGGACGTCGCCGGAGTCGTCGTCGGACTCGGCTTCGACACCCCGGAGTTCTCCATCGGCGATGAAGTCGTCGCCTACGCCCGCAAGGATGTCCTCGGCGGCGGAACCTTCGCCGAGAAGGTCGCGGTGCCGGTTCATGCCGTAGCCGCGAAGCCGAAGAGCCTGAGCTGGGAGCAGGCAGGCGGACTGCCGCTGGCCGGCGGCACCGCGCTGCGCACTCTCGATTCCCTCGGCGACCTGGAGGGCACGACCGTGCTCATCCACGGAGCCTCCGGGGGAGTGGGCAGCTTCGCCGTGCAGATCGCCCGGGCCGCCGGAGCGCGCGTCATCGGCACCGCGTCGGAGACCAATCACGAATACCTGCGCGGTCTCGGCGCCGAACCCGTGACCTACGGCGACGGTCTGGTCGAGCGAGTCCTCGAGGCGGCCGGCGGCAAGGTCGACGGGGTCGCGGACTTCGTCGGGGGAGTTCTCGACGACACCTTGGCCGTGCTCGCTGAGGACGGAGCGCACGCCTCGGTGGCCGATCCCAGCGTCGCCGACCACGACGGACGCTACATCTGGGTGCGTCCCGACGGCTCCGAGACTGCTCGCCTCGGACTCCTCGTCGACGAGGGCAAACTCACCGTCGACGTCGCCGCCACCTACAGTCTCGACCAGGTTCCGCAGGCCTTCAAGGACAGCGCCACCGGCCATGTGCGCGGCAAGCTCGTCATCGTTCCCTGAGCCCCAGCGCCGCGGCAGCAGCCGCGCGCAATTCGACCCCGACCACCTCGGCGCTGGAGCGACGAGCCTGGTGCGGGGTCGAATTCATCATCCCGAACGCCGCGTGCACGCGCACCGTTGACGTCTCCAGAGTCCACGTCGGATGGGCGGCCTCGACGACTTCTGCCCACCGGCTGACATAGGCACGCTGGAGGCGGCGCACGGTCCGTCGCGATTCGTCCGGCAGCGCTTCGAGGTCGCGGTCCTGAATGCGGATGAGCTCGGGCTCGCCCATGGCGAAGTCGACATGGAAATCGATGAGACGTCGCAGGGTCCGGGCCGCCTCGGCGGGGTAGATCCCCGAGGCGGTATCCCAGGCAGCGGAGACGATCTCCTCACCTCCCGATTGCAGATAGGCGGAGATGCCGACGAGCAGCTCCTCGAGCACGGCCTCCTTCGACGAGAAGTGCCGGTAGACCGCCGGTGCCGAGATCCCCGCACCCTTGCCCAGATCGTCGAGGCGCACCCCATGGAAGCCGTGCTGGGCATAGAGCGTCTTTGCGACCTCGAGCAGCTGCTCGCGCCTGGCTGCCTTCGCCGCCGCTCGCGCCGTCGGTTTGGCCCCGTCTGAGATCGACATTCGGCCTCCTTCCCTGAGCCTCATGCCCGCCGTCGCGGAAGACGTCGGTGCGGTCGAACTCATGCGTTGTCAGTTCTGCCTGTGAGCAGTATCATAACAGTCAGTTAAGAATCATTAACTGAAATGAGGATGGAATGAGAGCAGTGGGAACTGCGGTCAGTCCGGCGACGGGGCAGGTCAACTCCGAGGCCCACGCCGAACTCATCGCTGAACTCCGGGAGCGCATTGCGGCCACGGCCCGCGGCGGTTCCGAGAAGTCCAGGCAGCGTCATATCGATCGTGGCAAGCTGCTGCCGCGTGAGCGCGTCGAGCATCTCCTCGACCCCGGCACCCCCTTTCTCGAACTCTCCCCGCTGGCCGCCAACGGCATGTACGACGACGCCAGCCCGGGAGCCGGAATCATCACCGGCATCGGCCGAGTCGCCGGACGCGAATGCGTGATCGTGGCCAATGACGCCACCGTCAAGGGCGGCACCTACTACCCGGTGACCGTGAAGAAGCACCTCCGGGCCCAGGAAGTCGCCAAGGAGAACAACCTTCCGTGCATCTACCTCGTCGACTCCGGTGGCGCGAACCTGCCGAACCAGGACGACGTCTTCCCCGACCGAGAGCACTTCGGCCGCATCTTCTTCAACCAGGCCACACTCTCCGCTGCCGGCATCCCGCAGCTGGCCGCCGTCATGGGCTCCTGCACCGCCGGCGGCGCCTACGTCCCGGCCATGGCCGACGAATCGATCATCGTCTCCGAACAGGGCACGATCTTCCTCGGCGGCCCACCCCTGGTCAAGGCCGCCACAGGTGAGGAAGTCACCGCCGAAGAACTCGGCGGCGGCGCACTGCACTCCCGCGTCTCCGGCGTCACCGACCACCTCGCCGCCAATGATCCCCATGCGCTGGAGATCATGCGCGACATCGTCTCCACTCTCGGGCCGAAGCGCACCGCGAACTGGGACGTCATCGAATCCCGCCTGCCGGCACACTCGCCGGAGGAGCTGACCTCCGTTGTACCCGTGGACTCACGCACCCCGTACGACGTCCGCGAAGTCATCGCCCGCCTCGTCGACGGATCCGAGTTCCACGAATTCAAAGCCGAATACGGCACGAGTCTCGTCACCGGATTCGCTCACCTCGACGGACACCCCGTCGGCATCATCGCCAACAACGGCATCCTCTTCGGCGAATCAGCGCAGAAGGGCGCCCACTTCATCGAACTCTGCGACCAGCGCAGCGTGCCCCTGGTGTTCCTGCAGAACATCTCCGGATTCATGGTCGGCCGCGACTACGAAGCCGGCGGCATCGCCAAACACGGCGCGAAGATGGTCAACGCCGTCGCCACCGCCCGCGTCCCGAAGTTCACCATCGTCATCGGCGGTTCCTTCGGCGCCGGCAACTACTCGATGTGCGGCCGCGCGTACTCCCCGCGCTTCCTGTGGATGTGGCCCAACGCCCGCATCTCCGTGATGGGCGGCGAACAGGCCGCCAGCGTGCTCTCGACGGTCAGACGCGACCAGCTCGAGGCTCGCGGCGAAGAGTGGAGCGCAGAGGCCGAAGACACCTTCAAACAGCCCATCCGCGACCAGTACGAAGCCCAGGGCAACCCGTACTACTCCACGGCACGTCTGTGGGATGACGGAATCATCGAACCCGGTGACACCCGCCAGGTACTGGCACTGGCCCTCGAACTCGCCCGCTTCGGACCGATGGAACGCCCGCTGAATGCCAGCGGCTACGGCGTCTTCAGAATGTGAGCCCCACCATGACGAAAATGTTCACAACCGTCCTCATCGCCAACCGCGGCGAGATCGCCCTGCGCGTCATCCGCACCTGCCGCCGCCTCGGCATCCGCGCCGTCGCCGTCTACTCCGACGCCGACGCCCATGCGGCCCATGTCAGGGCCGCCGACACCGCGGTCCACCTGGGCCCGGCGGCCGCCTCCGAGTCCTACCTGCGCATCGACAAGGTCATCGCCGCCGCGCAGGCCACGGGCGCCGAAGCCATCCACCCCGGCTACGGATTCCTGTCTGAGAACGCCGAATTCTCCGCCGCCTGCGCCGACGCCGGAATCGTCTTCCTCGGCCCCGGGGCCGACGCGATCCGGACGATGGGCGACAAGATCACCGCGAAGCAGGCCGTGTCCTCCCGTGGCGTGCCGCTCGTGCCCGGCACGAAGGACGCCGCCATGAGCGACGAGTCCCTCATTGCCGCCTCGTCGGACATCGGCTTCCCCGTGCTCATCAAGCCCTCAGCCGGGGGCGGAGGAAAAGGCATGCACGCGGTCTTCGAAGCCGGCAAGCTCGCCGAGGCACTGCAGACTGCCCGCCGCGAAGCCGCGAGCTCCTTCGGCGACGACACCCTGTTCCTCGAACGTCTCGTCGCCACTCCGCGCCATATCGAGGTCCAGATCATGGCCGACTCTCACGGCAACGTCATCCACCTCGGTGAACGCGAATGCTCCCTGCAGCGCCGCCATCAAAAGGTCATCGAGGAAGCGCCCTCGGCGCTGCTGGACGAAGAGACCCGCGCCCGAATCGGCCAGGCCGCCTGCGAGACCGCGAAATCCGTCGGCTACGTCGGCGCCGGCACCGTCGAATTCATCGTCGGGGCCGACCGTCCCGACGAGTTCTTCTTCATGGAGATGAACACCCGACTGCAGGTCGAACACCCCGTCACCGAGGAGGTCACCGGAGTCGACCTCGTCGAACTCCAGCTGCGTGTCGGCGCGGGCGAAGAGCTGCCGCTGACCCAGGACGACATCACGATGACCGGGCACTCGATCGAAGCGAGAATCTACGCCGAGGATCCCTCGCGCGGATTCCTGCCCACCGGCGGTCGCGCCCTCGACGTCGTCTTCCCGGACGGGGAGGGCATCCGCGTCGACGCCGGACTCGAGGCCGGGCAGACCATCGCCTCGGACTACGACCCGATGATCGCCAAGCTCATCGTCCGCGCCGATGACCGCGCCCAAGCCATCGCCCGCCTCGATTCCGCGCTCGCCGCCTCGGCGGTTCCGGGAATCGTGACGAACATCGACTTCCTGCGCACTCTCATGAGCCTGCCCGAGGTGGTCGCCGGTGACCTCGACACCTCACTCATCGACAACCTCGGCGAGGATCAGCTGGCGCACACCGCCGGTGAGACCCACGCGCAGCTGGCGGCGGCAGCCGTCACGGTCACGGGGGGAGCGGCCGGTACGACCCTGACCGGACCGGTCACAGCCGCCGAGCTGACCGCAAATCGGTCGACCGCCTCGGCGTGGGCAGGACCGAGCGCCTGGCGCACCTCACGCCCGGACTTCCGCCCCACGGTCACCCTGGCCACCGGAGGACAGGCGGCCGAAGTCGAGGCTCGTGCGGGAGCCGTCGATGTCGATGCCGACGGACTGTGGCACGTCACCCTCGACGGGATCCAGCACACCGCCCGGATCTTCTCCGATGCCCGCGACCGCAGCATCTGGGTGAGCACCGACACCGGTATCCACGTCTTCACCCGGCCATTGGCAGATTCGTCGCTGACGCCGGGACTCGAAGGCGCCGAGGTGCTCGCACCGATGCCCGGCTCCGTCGTCGATATCAAGGTCGAGACCGGAGACGCAGTGGAACAGGGAGCCCCGATCGTCGTCGTCGAAGCGATGAAGATGGAACACGTGCTCACCGCACCCGCAGCCGGAATCGTCACCGTCACCGCCGTCGAAGGCGCCCAGGTCGCCCTCGACGAGGTGCTCGCCACCGTCGTCGACGAAGCCGCAGCCGAGGCCGTCGCAGAAGCCGCCGAATAGTCACCAGCCACTCACACCACAACCACGCCACAAGCGGGGAGGAAACAATGGAAACCTTTGTTCCGGGCATGCTGCGCGAAGAATACGAAGACCTGCGCCAAGGTGTCGCGAAATTCGCCGACGAAGAGGTCGCACCCGTCTCAGCCGAACTCGACGCCAAGCACGAGTTCCCCTACGACCTCGTTGCGAAGATGGGCGAGATGGGCCTGTTCGGTCTGCCCTTCGACGAAGAGTACGGCGGAATGGGCGGCGACTACTTCGCCCTGTGCCTGGCCATCGAAGAACTCGGCCGGGTCAACCAGTCCCTGGCCATCACCCTGGAAGCCGGAGTCTCGCTCGGAGCGATGCCGATCTACCGCTTCGGCACCGAAGAGCAGAAGAAGGAATGGCTGCCGAAGCTCACTGACGCCTCGGGCCTGGCCGCCTTCGGCCTGACCGAACCCGAGGCCGGATCCGATGCCGGCGGCACCCGGACCAAGGCCACTCTGGAGGGCGGGACCTGGACGATCAACGGCAGCAAGTGCTTCATCACGAACTCCGGCACCGACATCACCCGCCTGGTCACCGCCACCGCCGTGACCGGAACCCGAACCTCTGGTTCGGGTCGCGAAGTCCCGGAGATCTCGACGATCATGATCCCCACCGGCACCCCCGGCTTCACCGCCGAACCGGCCTATGACAAGGTCGGCTGGAACTCCTCGGACACGCACCCGCTGACCTTCGACAATGTGCAGGTGCCCGAAGAGAACCTGCTCGGCGAACGGGGCCGCGGCTACGCGAACTTCCTGCGTATCCTCGACGAGGGCCGCATCGCCGTGGGCGCCCTGTCCGTCGGCGCCGCGCAGGGCTGCGTCGACGAGTCCGTGAAGTACGCGAAGGAACGCCGGGCCTTCGGCAAGCCGATCGCCGACTTCCAGGGCATCTCCTTCAAGATCGCCCGCATGGAAGCACGCGTCGTCGCAGCCCGGTCGGCGTACTACCTCGCGGCTTCGCGGATGCTCGCCGGACTCCCGTTCAAGAAGGAAGCGGCCATTGCGAAGATGATCGCCGGCGAGGCCGCCATGGACAATGCGCGCGACGCCACGCAGATCCACGGCGGCTACGGTTTCATGAACGAATACCTCGTGGCTCGCCACTACCGCGACTCGAAGATCCTCGAAGTCGGCGAAGGCACCACCGAGGTCCAGCTCATGCTCATCGCCCGCGAACTCGGACTCTGAGCTCAGTTCATCGCCTGACTCGGGTGCGGGTGCCGACCTCCCGTCGGTCACCCGACCGAGCTTGAGCACCATCATCGCCCGCCGAGGCGGCGCCGCACATCCGTACGGACGTGCAGGTCCGCCTCGGCGGGCGATATTCTTATCCGATATCACCGTGAGGTGAGACGGCGACCGAAGGGGAAGTGGGAGCAGATGGATCTCAGCATGGTGGCATCGGTGGCGACGACGACGTGGATCGTCATCGAATACATCGTGAAGATCATCGCGGTCGGTGTGGTGCCGGAGAACCGTCGCCCGTCATCGTCATCGGCGTGGCTGCTGCTCATCCTGTTCGTGCCGATCGTCGGCATTCCCGCATTCCTGCTGCTCGGCAGCCCGTATATCAATCAGCGCCGGGCGCGGATCCAGGCCGAAGCGAACGAACTCATGCACGAAGGTGCCGACGACCTGCCGGACGTGCCGCCGTCTCTGGTCGCCGAGCCCGAATTCGTCTCCGTCGCCCAACTGGGGCGGGCGCTGACCGCACTGCCGATGGTCACCGGCGACAGCCACGGGGTGATCTCGGACTACGAAGCGTCGATTGCGCGGATGGCCGAACTCGTCGACGACGCCGCCGACTACGTCCACGTCGAGATCTACATCATGGCGTGGGATTCGACGACCGATGTCTTCTTCCGGGCGCTCGAGCGGGCGTCGGCGCGCGGGGTCGAGGTGCGTGTCCTCTTCGACCATATCGGGTCGAGGAAGTATCCGGGGTTCCACCGGCTCGGCAAGCGACTGGACGCCGCCGGAATCGAATGGCACCTGATGCTGCCGTTCATTCCGTGGCGCGGCAAGGCCCGGCGCATCGACCTGCGCAACCACCGCAAGCTGCTCGTCATCGACGGCAAGCGGGCGATGATGGGGTCGCAGAACATGATCGATTCGAGCTACCTCAACAGGAAGAACTCTCAGATCGGCCGGACCTGGCACGACATCATGGTCGAACTCTCCGGGCCCATCGTCGCCGGAATCGAAGCGGCGTTCTCCACCGACTGGTACTCCGAATCGGGGCAGGCGCTGGGCATCCGCCCCTACGACCGCGACGGCAATGAGCCGCCGGTCGGCGGCGCGACGAGCGCGATGCAGCTGGTCCCCTCCGGGCCCGGATTCACGACCTCGCCGAACCTCAAGGTCTTCACCTCGATGATGTACCTGGCGCAGACGCGTCTGGCCATCGTCAGCCCCTACTTCGTGCCCGACGAATCGCTGCTGGCCGCAGTCGAGACCGCGGCCAGGCGTGGGGTCGACGTCGAACTCTACGTCAGCGAGCAGGCGGACCAGTACATGGTCGACCGGGCACAGTCGTCCTACTACCGGTCGCTGCTCGAAGCAGGTGTGCGGATCTTCCTGTACCCGAAACCCGCCGTGCTGCACACGAAGTGCTTCATCGTCGATGACACCTACGCCGTGATGGGCTCGTCGAACATGGACATGCGCTCCTTCGGCCTCAACTACGAGATCAGCCTGCTGACCACGGGCGGCGACCTGGTCGACGACATCGTCGACGTCGTCGCCGACTATCAGGACGTCAGCCGCGAACTCACCCTGGAGGAATGGGAGAAGCGCCCATGGCCTCGTCGGTACATGGAATCCGTCATGCGCCTGACATCATCGCTGCAGTAGCCGTGCTGGGGACAGGTTGCTTCGCCGAGAAACGGGCGCGCACACCCGTGTTTCGACACTCAGCCCGTTTTTCGCTGATCAGTCGTCTCGATGGCCCGCTTGATCGCAGCGAAGATGCGAGGCCTGAAGAGGTCGCCGAAGCTCAGGTTGAAGACCTTGAAACCGGCATTGAGAAGATCCATATTGCGCTGATGACTCAATTTGGCCGCCTCATCGGGGCCGTGAGGGTTGAGATAGAACTTGCCGAGACCGTGGACTTCCACTGCGACAGCAGCGAACTTGTGCCGAAAGTCATTGCGTCCGATGAACCTTCCCGACTCTGTGAAGGTGTCGACCTGCGGGACCATTCCGGTGATTCCGAAGCGATGGAACTTGACCGCACAGACCGCCTCGGCTGGAGATTCATATTCGGCGCTCGAGAGATCAACCGCCAAGAGGGCTCTTCGGCGTCCGCGTTGCCCTTTCGCCAGCAGATCGGTGATGTCTGCCCGGCCCACCTCTCCCGAGCGGAGTGCTTGAGAGATGAGCGGGACGGAAACCTCGAGCGAACGGTCAAGGGCAATGTCAGCCAGAGTCCTGGGCAGAGCAGTGACCGGATAGGCGAACGCGGATGAGACCTGTTCCGGTGGAAGTCTGCGCGAGTAGATGAACACACCATCGTAATTGCGGGTAGGGGAGTCCCTGGAGATCTCGACTTTCGGCGATTCGAGAACGGCTGGGTCAAGACGGTGGATGAGCGCAGCCGAAACATGGGAGAACACATCCCCAGGCAGAAGCTCATCGAGGCGGCATGCGATCTGGACCCGCAGCTCCTCGGCTTCGTCCCGCAGATCTCCGAAGGTTTTTGGGAACGAAGTGTCGCGATCCGTGGATAGACCGCGGATGGGTCCGTGATGGTCAGCATCACACGACTTGCGGATCACGTAGTGACCCTTCCTGACGAGGCGCAGGCAGCATCGCTTCGCTTCGGCCAGCTGTCTGCGGGACATGCCGAGTCCACGGAGCTGCTTCGTCGTCAGCACTCGGAGCATCTATCAAGGATGACTCCAAAGATGCGCAAATGCAAGCAAATGCTATTAAACGTTAAGTTGTGTGGGGGCTGGTTCCATCGAAAAACGGGCTGAGCGTCGAGAAGCGGGTGCGCACATGCGTTTCTCGACACTCAGCCCGTTTCTCGGCGCCTGGGGTGCCTGTCCCCGTTTCTCGGTGCCTGGGGTGTGTCGGCGAAGGAGTATGTGTCTCAGGCGGAGCCGGTGGGATCGGGGCCGAGCTCGCCGCGGCTCTCCAGCGGCACGTCGAGCAGCTCGTGGACGCCGTCGACGATCTCGTTGGGTCGGAACGGGAAGCGGCGGACATCCTCGGCGGTGGAGATTCCCGAGAGCACGAGGACCGTGTGCATGCCCGCTTCCATTCCGGCGATGATGTCGGTGTCCATGCGGTCGCCGATCATCGCGGTGCTCATCGAATGGGCGCCGATCCTGTTCAGCGCCGAGCGGAACATCATCGGGTTCGGTTTGCCCACGACGTATGGTTCGCGGTTGGTCGCTTTTGTGATGAGGGCGGCGATGGCGCCGGTGGCCGGCAGAACACCCTCCGGAGAGGGGCCGGTGGCGTCGGGGTTCGTGACGATGAAGCGGGAGCCGGCATCGATGAGGCGGATCGCCTTCGTGATCGCTTCGAACGAGTAGGAGTGGGTCTCGCCGACGACGACGAAGTCCGGGTCGTGCTCGGTCATGACGAACCCGGCCTCGTGGATCGCCGTGGTCAGCCCCGCCTCGCCGACGACATAGGCGGTGCCGTGCTCGACCTGATTGGACAGGAAATCCGCGGTGGCCATCGCCGAGGTCCAGATGTTCGTTTCGGGAACGTCGAGCCCGTTCGAGCGCAGCCGGGCGGAGAGGTCGCGAGCGGTGTAGATGGAGTTGTTCGTCAGCACCAGGTAGGGGATGTCGGCCTGGCGCCACTGGGCGAGCAGCTCTGCGGCTCCCGGCAGCGGATTGTTCTCCTTGACCAGGACGCCGTCCATGTCGGTCAGCCAGCAGTCGATCGAATCGCGATCCATGTCTCTCCTCGAGCTCGGGGTGGGCCGGAGCGGCTCCTTCCAGCCTAGTCGGGTTGGGCGCAAGTGTCCTGAGAGGTCCCATCCGGTGGCGCCGTACCCCTGTCGCGGATCGTCCAAGGGCTCCCTTGACGGGGCGGCCGAAGAGTGTATTGTAGTAAATACTTAATTAAAGGGATACTTAAATGAGTATGGATCTCGTCTTCTCGGCGCTTGCCGATCCGACGCGTCGGGCGATCATCGATCGGCTGCGCGGTGGAGACAGGACCGCGGGTGAGCTCGCAGAGCCGCTGCCGATCAGCCGTTCGGCAGTCTCCCAGCACCTCAAGGTGCTCGAGACGGCGGGGCTGATCACCCGATCGAAATCCGCGCAGCAGCGCATCGTCGCACTCAACCCCGATTCCCTCACCGAGGCGGCCGGCTGGCTGCAGGCGGCGCACGACGACTGGCAGCAGCGCTTCGACAATCTCGATCGCATCCTCGCCGAGGAGGTGCCCACCGACCCTTCAACGACCGATCCGTCCGCCGCAGACCGATATGTGGACCGACCATCAACGTCAACGACGAACCGAACAGCGCAGACATCACGCACAACGCAGACTTCATGCACGACTCAAAGGGGAGAACAGCGATGAACGCCGAGAACACTGACATCACAAGCGGCACCGACACCATAGCAAAAACGGACACCCCGGTGACCGATCCGAACAGCGCACAGGCGGGAGAACCCGGCTTCACCATCGTCCGCGAATTCGCCGCACCGCGGGCCCGCGTCTGGGAAGCCTGGACGAACCCGGACGTCATGGCCCGCTGGTTCCACCCCGAAACTCTGGTCACCCCACGCGAATCCGTCTCCGTCGACCTGCGGGTCGGCGGCGAATACACCTATACGATGCGCATTCCCGACACGGGACAGGAGTTCCCGACGGCCGGGAAGTACCTCCACATCGACGAGCCCGTGCGCCTCGACTTCACCTGGGGGAGTCCCGGCGAGGTCGACGATGCCCCGCGCGTGAGCGTCGCACTCGAGGAGTTGGCCGCCGACCGCACCCGCATGACGTTCTCGCTGACCGGCCTGCCGGGCGACTCGGGGACGGATGCGAGCGCGTACGACGGCTGGTCATCGGCCTTCAACGAACTCGATACCGAGGTCAGCAGCATACGCTGACCGCACCGACGCGGCTCACCCGGACTCCATGCCGGATGAGCCGCCCTCGGTGCGCTGTTGGGACCACGACGCCGTCAATGACAGTCGGCAACCCCGACCTGACCCCCGGGTCGCAGGGGTCCGGTGAATGGCGATAAACTCAAATCACGACGAGTGAGGAGCGTTACATGAGTGACAAGGTCATTGCACAACGAGGTCTGTGGCTGGACGAGATGGAAGTCGGCGCCACCTATCGGCACGCACCGGGCCGCACCATCACCGAGGCGGACAACACGTGGTTCACGGCCGTGACCATGAATACCCAGGCCCTGCACCTCGACGCCGCCTGGTCGGCCACCGAACCCTTCGGCGAGCGCCTCGTCAACTCGATGTTCACCCTGGCGACCCTCATCGGTCTGTCCGTGTCCCAGCTGACTCAGGGTACGACGGTCGGAAACCTCGGCTTCTCCGAGGTCAGCTTCCCCTCTCCGATGTTCCACGGCGACACCCTCTACGCGGAGACGACGATCCTCGACAAACGCAATTCGAAGTCCCGTCCCGGTCAGGGAATCGTCACCTTCGAACACCGCGGCTACAACCAGGACGGCAAGCTCGTCGCGAAGGCTATGCGCCAGGCGATGATGTTCGACTCCAGCCACGAGTCGGCAACCACGACGTCCGCGACCGAGTCCGCCGATCAGACCGACACCGGAAAGTGAGCCCCCATATGTCACTCGAGTTCAAACCCGCCTGGCTCTTCGTTCCCGGCGATCGTCCCGACCGGTACACGAAAGCGGCCGAACGCTCCGATATCGTCATCCTCGACCTCGAAGACGCCGTCAACGAGGCTGACAAAGCCGCCGCACGGGAGTCCATCGTCGACTTCCCGCTCGACCCATCCCGCACGGTCGTGCGGGTGAACTCCCACGATTCGGGCCACCTCGGCGAGGATCTGAAGATGCTTGCACGCACCGAGTACACGGCCGTGATGCTGCCGAAGGCAGAGCTTGCCTCCGATGTGTCGATCCTGTCCGGATTCCAGGTCATCGCGCTCATCGAAACCGCCCTCGGGGCCGTCAACGTCGCCGAGATCGCCGCCGCCCCCAACGTCTACGCACTGATGTGGGGTTCGGAGGATCTCATCGCCGACCTCGGCGGAGGCTCCTCCCGCAACGACGACGGCGGCTACCGGGACGTGGCCACGCATGTGCGCAGCCAGACCCTGCTCGCCGCTCGGGCCCACCGCAAGTTCGCACTCGACTCGATCTGGGCGGACATCCCGAACCTCGAAGGTCTGGCAGCCGAGGCCGAGGATGCCGTGCAGTCGGGGTTCTCCGGCAAGGTCTCCATCCACCCCAACCACGTGCCCGTCGTCCGCGACGCCTTCCGCCCCAGCGACGAACAGCTGACCTGGGCGCAGTCCGTGCTCGACCTGGCGAAGACGGAGAAGGGCGCGTTCTCCTTCGAGGGCAAGATGATCGACGCCCCGCTGCTCAAGCACGCCGAACTCATCGTCGCCCGCGCGAACTGAAGAGACACCGCCTCGTGAACGCCGCCGATGCACTGATCGCCGACCAGATCCGCGCCGTCCTCACCGCCGCCGAGGCGGGGGGCGGGACCGCGCCCATCGTCGAGGCCGGGGACCCGATCCTGCGCACCGACACCCGCCCCTTCGACGGGCAGGTCGACGATGCTGAGCTCGAGCAGCTCGCCGAGGTGATGCGGGCGACCATGCTCGCCGCCCCGGGGGTCGGCCTCGCCGGGCCACAGGTGGGCATCGGCCTGTCGATGTTCGTGGCCGAAGACCCAGGTGCCCGCGATCCCGAGGTCGCGAGGGTCCGGCAACGGGAGCCGATGCCGCTGCGGGTGGTCCTCAATGCGGGCTACGAACGCGCCGGGGCCGACGATGTCGCCTTCTTTGAGGGATGCCTGTCGATCCCCGGCTATCAGGCCGTCGTCGCCCGCCCCCGTGAGATCGCGTTGACGGGCGTCGACCTGCAGGGCAACCCCATCGCCGAGGAGGTCTCCGGCTGGTCGGCGCGCATCGTCGCCCACGAGACCGACCATCTGTCCGGGATCCTCTTCCTGGACAAAGCCGAGATGCGGTCCTTGTCGACGAACGAATCGGTCGCGAAGTTCTGGCATCAGCCCTCGACGCAGAAGGCAGCCGCCGAGCTCGGCTTCTCTCTGCCGTCCGGCCCGGTGATGTGAGGCGGGACCTGCCGGGAATAACCTGCGCGCGTCATCGTTATACGTTGCATGACCGATCTTCGTACCCTCACCCTCGGCGCCGGCTGCTTCTGGTGCCTCGATGCCGTCTATCAGCGGACCACCGGCGTGAGAGAAGTGATCTCCGGCTACACCGGCGGACACACCGACAATCCCGGCTACCGTGAGGTCTGCTCCGGGATGACCGGCCACGCCGAAGCCCTGCAGGTGACCTTCGACGCCGACATCGTCCCCGATGAGGTCATCCTCGGACTGTTCTTCACCGGCCATGACCCCACGAGCCTCAACCGCCAGGGCTACGACGTCGGCACCCAGTACCGGTCGGCCATGTTCTACCGCGACGAGACCGAGAAACAGCACTTCGCCGAAGCCATCGAATCCGCGCAGACCCTCTTCGATGATCCGATCGTGACCACCCTCGAACCCCTCGGCACCTTCTATCCCGCCGAGGCGGTCCACCAGGACTTCTACACAGCGAACCCGGACAACGGCTACTGCCGTGTCATCATCGACCCGAAACTCAGTAAGGCCCGCACCGCCTTCGCCGAATGGGTGAGCTGATGGGCAGCCACAAGAAGGACAAGTGCAAGAAGTCCGCACACAAGAAGCACAAACGATCCACAGACGCGGGCGACGCCTGCGAAGTGACGAAAGACCGGGTCCGTGCCCACTTCCTCGACGGCAACACCGGCCCGTGGGCCAAGAACCTCGCCGCGCAGGACGCGCAGACCGCCCGCTCAGTGCAGAGCGAGAACAACGCTGACCTCGCCGAGGATGCCGCCGCCTCGGCGAGTGACCGAACCGCAGCCGTGACGACCATCCGCCGCGGACCCGACTATTCAGCCCCGTCATCGATCGACATCGTCGCCGATCCGGTCCTGCACGCCCTGAGCACCCGACGGTCGATCTCGAAGGTCGACCCGGAGACCCCGAACGATTCCGACCTGCTCGAGATCATCCGATCGATCTCCTCGGTCGCCGACCACAAGGCCCTGCGCCCCTGGCGCTTCCTCATCATCCGCGGCAACGACCGGCACCGCCTCGGCGACGCCCTCGACGAAGCCGCCGGAGTGGTCCGCAAGCCGGGCGAGACCAATACGAAGCCGCTGCGGGCAGAGCTCCTGCTCGCACTCGTCTCCTCACCGGTCAAACACGACAAGGTTCCCGAATGGGAGCAGCACGCCACCGCCGCCGGTGCCGGCCACCTGCTCGAACTCGCCCTGTGGCAAGCCGGCTGGGGAGTCATGTGGCGCTCGGGCACCCTGACGAACACCGAACCGGTCCGCCGCCTCCACCGCCTGAACGATCACGAACTGCTTATGGGCTGGTTCTACATCGGAGCCGTCCCCGAACGCTACCGACAGCGCCTGACCACGAGCTCCCGCCCTCTGCCGAAACCCGAACAGTTCCTCGATACCCTGTGAGCACTCCCGACACCGAGACTCCGGACACGCGCCGCCTGCCCAAGGAGATCTATGTCCTCGTGGCCGCGGCCTTCATCGTGGCTCTGGGCTACGGAATCATCGCCCCCGTCCTGCCGCAGTTCGCGGCGAGCTTCGACTTCGGGGTCACCGCCGCAACCATCGTCGTCTCCTCCTTCGCGTTCTTCCGGTTCGTGTTCTCGCCTTCGTCGGGCCGCCTCGTCGATGCCTTCGGCGAACGCCGCATCTACATCACCGGCCTCGTCATCGTCGCCGCCTCCACCGCGGCCGTCGCATTCGCCCAGAACTACTGGCAGCTGCTGATCTTCCGCGGACTCGGCGGCATCGGGTCGACGATGTTCAGCGTCTCCGCGATGGCGCTCATCGTCCGTCTCGCCCCGATCGACGCCCGTGCGAAGGCGTCGTCGACCTATGCCACCGCATTCCTCGTCGGCAATATCGCCGGACCCGTCCTCGGCGGTGCGATGGCCGGATGGGGGATGCGGATCCCGTTCGTCATCTACGCCGTCGGTCTGCTCATCGCCGCGATCGTCGTCCGCATCTTCCTCGCCTCCACCGCATCCTTCGGCTCCTCGACGAAATCCGGGCGTGCCCGGCTGGAGGCGGAGAAGGACAAGGAGCAACAGGAAGTCATGTCCTTCCGGGAAGCGTGGAAGGATTCGGCCTACCGTTCGGCGCTCGTCTCCGCCTTCGTCCAAGGCTGGTCGGCGATGGGCATCCGTGTGGCCATCTACCCGCTCTTCGCCATCCAGGCCCTCAAAGCCGATACCGCCGTGGCCGGACTGGCCCTGACGATGTTCGCCATCGGCAACGCCTCGGCGGTGACAGTGGTCGGACGATTCGCCGACACTGTCGGGCGCAAACCGTTCATCCAATGGGGTCTGTTCGTCCTCGGCGTGACCACCGCGGCGCTGGCCTTCATCGACTCGATCTGGCTGTTCTTCGCGTTCTCCATCATCGCCGGCGTCGGCTCCGGCCTGGCCAACCCCGCGCAGCAGGCCACGGTCGCCGATGTCATCGGCCGCGACCGCAAGGGCGGCCGAGTGCTCGCCCGCTACCAGATGGCCCTCGACGGCGGAGCCATCCTCGGCCCGATCATCGCCGGAGCCGTCGTCGACCACTTCGACTACTCGTGGGCGTTCCTGCTCACCGGCGTCCTCGGCGTCATCGCCGCAGGCCTGTGGTTCTTCGGCCGTGAGACCCGCCCCCGCACAGCCACTCCGGCTCAGTGACGCGCTCAAACGCACCCGCACATGCGCTGCAGCTTGGTGAAACTGCACCAGCTCGGTGCAGGGACCAAGCTGGTGCAGTTTCACCGAGCTGGTGTTCGGGGCGCGGCGTGCTCAGCCGTTAATCAGAGAAGTCAGGTTTTCCTCATGGGCGGTTCAGGCGACACTCACTAGGATGGTTGATTGAGTCGGCGTTCTGCGTCGTCGCCCCTCTGCCTACGACAAAGAAAGTCCCCTCTGTGAGTTTCCTGACCCGGCTGAGCCTGAAGAACCGGGCGCTCATCGCGCTCATCTCCGTCGTCGCCGTCATCTTCGGCGTCATCGGAGCCGGTGCCCTCAAACAAGAGCTCTTCCCATCCCTCGACAATCCCCAGGCCACGGTCACCGCCTCGTACGAGGGAGCCACCCCCGAGGCCGTCGAATCCGAAGTCACCGACCCTCTCGAAGGGGCGCTGACCGCACTGCCCGAGGTCGAGGACATGACCTCGACATCCTCGGCGGGCAGTGCGCAGATCACCGTGAGCACGAAGTACGGCGACGACTCCGATGACGTCGTCCGTGCCCTGCAGCGCGCCGTCTCCCAGGTGCAGCCGACCCTGCCCGACGGGGTCGAACCGAACGTCATGATGATGGGCACCGACGATATTCCTGTCCTCGCCCTGTCGGTGACCTCGGACGCCGATGAGGACCAGCTGGCAGCGAATCTCGAAGACATCGTCGAGCCGGAGCTGAAGAAGGTCGACGGCGTCTCCCAGGTCCAGATCGCCGGAGCGAAGACCAAACAGGTCGAGATCAGCATCCGCCGCGACGACCTCGAGGACGAAGGGGCGAACCTCGACGAGGTGGCCGGAATCCTCCAGTCCAACGGCGTGCCCACCTCGGCGGGTGAGCTCAAGGGCGCTGACGGCACGGCCCCGGTCGAGGTCGGCACCCGCATCCGCTCGATCGATGCGATCAAAGACCTCGTCATCTCCGGCACGGACGGACCGATCCAGATCTCCGACGTCGCCGACGTCAAGCTCGTCGACGAACCCGTCGAGTCGATCTCGCGCACGAACGGCGAACCCTCGCTGTCCGTGTCGGTGATGAAGGAATCCGACGCGAACACCGTCGACGTCTCCCATGCGGTGGCCGACAAGCTGCCCGAACTCGAGAAGATGATGGGGGAGAACACGGAATTCGTCTCCGCCTTCGACCAGGCACCCTTCATCGAACAGTCCATCCACGACCTCCTCAACGAGGGTGGGCTGGGCCTGATCTTCGCGGTCCTCGTCATCCTCGTCTTCCTGCTGTCGGTGCGGGCGACGATCATCACCGCCATCTCCATTCCGCTGTCCCTCCTCATCGCCATGATCGGCCTGTGGATGGGCGGGGAGACCCTCAACATGCTCACCCTCGGTGCGCTGACGATCTCCGTGGGCCGCGTCGTCGACGACTCCATCGTCGTCATCGAAGCGATCCGCAGGCGCCACGCCTCCGGTGGTGACAAATTCTCGAACATCCTCGCCGCCGTCTCCGAGGTGGCCGGGGCCATCACCGCATCGACGCTGACCACGGTGGCTGTGTTCCTGCCGTTGGCGTTCGTGACCGGGCAGACCGGCGAGATGTTCCGGCCCTTCGCCCTGACCGCGACCATCGCCCTGCTCTCCTCCCTGTTCGTGGCCCTGACGATCGTGCCCGTCCTCGCCTACTGGTTCCTGCGTCAGCGTGAAGCGAAGGTCAAACTCACCCGTGCGGAGAAGAAGGAGATCCGCCGCAGCCGCAAGTCGATGCTGTCGCAGTGGCGGGCGGAGAAGAAGAAGGCGAAGAAGGCCGACAAGAAGCGCGACCTCGTCGCCGCCGGTGCCGCCGCTGAGGACACCGGGGCCCGCGACAGTGCCGACAGTCCGTCTCCTGCGGATGTTTCGGCCCATGCCGACGCCGCCACTCGTTCCGGACCGACCGGAGTGGCCGCGGGCGGTCCACGCTACGGCGAAACCGAAGACGGCACGGTGGCAGTCGACGAACTCGCCGGAATGCACTCGCCGGTGACGCGTCTGCAGAAGACCTATATGCCGGCGATCTCGTTCTCGACGAAGCACCCGATCGTCATGATCCTCATCGCCGTGCTCGTGCTCGCCGGCACCGGAGCGATGATCCCGCAGCTGAAGACCGAACTCTTCGGCGACACCGGACAGGATTCCCTGCAGATCTCGCAGACCTTCGACCCTGGCACCGACCTCGACGAGGCATCGGAGCAGGCGAAGAAGGTCGAGGACATCCTCGCCGACGAATCCGATGTCGACAACTACCAGCTGTCGCTGGGCGGCACGTCATTCGGCTTCACCGACGATTCGTCCCTGACGGGTACCTATATCGTCAACACGAAGTCCGGAGTCTCGGCGCAGTCGATCTCCGCGGACCTGCAGAAGCAGTTCGACGATCTCGAGGGCGCCGGCGACGTCGAGGTGGCAAGTCAGAGCTCGACTCCGGGTTCGCAGACGATCGACGTCACGCTCACGGCCACCGATCCACAGGAACTCGAGGACGCGACGAAGACGGTCAGCGACAAGCTCGAAGGGGTGTCTTCGGCACAGTCGGTGACCAGTGATATCGCTGCGGTCCAGCCCGTGATCGAGGTCAAGGTCGATCATGAGAAGGCAGCCGAGGAGAACCTCACCGAGGCGTCCATCGGCCAGTATGTGCAGCGTGCCATGCATGGTCAGCAGATCGGTGAGGTCGTCATCGACGATGTCTCGCATTCGGTGCTGCTCTTCGACCGCAATGCCGACACTGTGGAGAAGCTGCGCAAACTCAAGATCCCGGGCAAGCCGGAAGAAGCGACGCCTGCCGGCGGAGCAGGCGCGGCAGGAGGTGCCGGAGGAGCAGCCGGAGGAGCCGGCGGTTCAGGTGATGCCGGCGCGGCCGGAGGCGCCGGTGGCACTGGTGGCGCTGGTGGTGCGACTGGCGGTGCCGGAGCGGCCGGCGGCACCGGTACGGCAGGCGGCGACCCGAACGCGGGCGCTCCCGTGACCTCGGAGCCGCGCTTCATCGAACTCGATGACGTCGCCGAGGTCAAGGAAGTCAAGACCGCACCGACGATCCGTCACACGGATTCGCAGCGTTCGACCACCGTGTCCGTGACGCCCGAAGGCGATGACCTCGGAGCCGTGTCGACCGAAGTGCAGTCCGCCCTCGACGAGGTGGACCTGCCCGATACGGTCGCCGTCGACACCGGCGGCGCCACCCAGGAGCAGAACGAAGCGTTCTCGCAGCTGGGACTGGCGATGCTTGCGGCGATCCTCATCGTCTTCGTCATCATGGTCGCCACGTTCAAGTCACTGCTGCAGCCGCTGATCCTGCTGGTCTCGATTCCGTTCGCGGCCACCGGTTCGGTTGCGCTCTCGCTCATCACCGACACTCCGCTGGGGCTGACGTCGATGATCGGTCTGCTCATGCTCATCGGCATCGTGGTCACGAACGCGATCGTGCTCATCGACCTCATCAACCACTTCCGCATCCGCGGGGTCGATCTGCGCACAGCCATCGTCCACGGCGCCCGGCTGCGTTACCGTCCGATCCTCATGACCGCGGCCGCCACGATCTTCGCTCTGCTGCCGATGGCCCTCGGTCTCACCGGCGGGGGAGTGTTCATCTCGAAGCCGCTGGCGATCGTCGTCATCGGCGGTCTGGTCAGCTCGACCCTGCTCACGCTCATCCTCGTGCCCGTGCTCTACCTGCTGCTCGAAGGAGTCAAGGAACGCCGGGCCGAGAAGAAGTACGTGAAGAACATGGCCCGAGGTGAGGTCCTCGACGCCGCCGAGGCCCGGGCGCGGCAGCGCGAGACCGCCACGGTGCCTGTCGGTGCGGGCGCTGCCGCCGGTTCCGGTGACACCCGGACACGGACAGAAGGGGAGGCTCCCACCGAGGCGCCCGCACCGACTGTGGACTCGACGTCCGCGGATTCGGCCAGGGCCGCCTCGGTGCCGGAGGAGATGACGGGGTCCGACCGCCTCGACGACGGACGCGGCGACGAACACGCCGGCAGTGACGGCGGGGACGCCGACGGGGAGCGAGGCGATGCGCCGGGAACGGACTTCACCCTGCGCAGCCAGCACCCGCGCCGCGACGACGGGCATGGTGAACCCAAACACTGAGCCGTCCCCGCTAGAGTTGAGTCCATGACGACCGAGCTCGAACCGCAGGAGAGAAAGCGCCTGTGGTTCGAGCTCGGCCTCATCGCGACGCTGTCCCTGGGGCAGGCGTCCGTCTACGCGATCGTGCGCCTGGCAGACATCGCCACGCGCGGACCGATCAGCGACGCCCAGGCGAAACTCAACACCTCGATCTCGCCCCGACCCGGATTCGACCTGATCTATCAGCTTCTGGACATCGGCTTCGCCCTGGTGCCGGTCGCCCTCGGGCTCTACCTGCTCAGTCGAGACCGACCGGCCCGGCCGCTGCCCATCCGGCTCGGAGTCGACGGGCACCGACTGCGCGACCTCGGCCACGGTGCCCTCATCTTCCTCGTGATCGGCATCGGCACCCTCGGGGTGTACGCGGGCGGCAGGGCGTTGGGGATCACGGCCGAGATCCAGCCGTCCAACCTCGGCGATCATTGGTGGACGATCCCGGTGCTGCTGCTCTCGGCCGCGAAGAACGGAATCCTCGAAGAGGTGCTCATCTTCGGCTTCGGGGCGCTGCGACTGCGGCAGCTGGGGTACGGACCGTGGCCGATCATCATCTCCCTGGCGCTCTTCCGGGCCAGCTACCACCTCTACCAGGGCATCGGCCCATTCATCGGCAACGTCGCCATGGGCATCATCTTCGGCTGGTACTTCCTGCGCAAGGGCAGACTCATGCCGCTGGTGTGGGCGCACGTCATCATCGACGCCGTCGGATTCCTCGCCCCGGGAGTGCTCGCCCTCGTCGACATCGGCTGAGTGCGGCAGGGTTCACCCGGTGTTCACACTTGGGTTGAACTCGGGTCAGGTGCCGGTGACAGTCTCGACCGGGTGAACCCTCCGGTGTCGGACCGAGCAGTCGGGCTGTCGGAGGGAGCCGGAACCATGATGCGAGGAGAGAAGCAATGAGAACATTCCTACCGATGGCCGACCACGTACGCGGCAAGCGCAGCGCCGTCACCTGCGCCCTCAAATGCGACAACGCGTGCCTCAAGGCCACCTGCAACACCTCGTCGAACGGCTACTTCCGTGACATCGTCGACGCCAAGCTCAGCCGCCGCGCCGTCCTCGGTGCCTCTGCCGCGGGAGCCCTGGCGCTCGCCGTGACCACCGCACCCAGCCCGACCGCCGGCAGCGCCGCGGCGGCCGGACACGGCACCCTGAAGTTCTCCGCCATCGACCCCGTCCATCACGAAGTCGATGAGTTCATCGTTCCGCAGGGCTACTCCTGGCATCCGATCGTCCGTTGGGGCGACCCGCTGTTCCCCGACTCCCCGAAATTCGATCCGGAGAACCAGAGCCCCGAAGCGCAGCGTCGCCAATTCGGCTACAACAACGACTTCCTGTCCATCCAGGTCGACGAGTCCGACGAGAACCGGGCACTGCTCTTCGCCAACCAGGAGTACACGAACGACGAGATCATGTACCCGGAGTCGATGGCCGCCGCTGACAAGCGCGCCATCAGCCGGCAGGCCCACGGTCTGACCGTCGTCGAGCTCGAACGCCGCCACAAGAACTCCCCGTGGTCGGTCGACGTCAACGGGAAGAAGAACCGTCGCTTCCTCATCGACACCGAATACGAGTTCACCGGCCCCGCCGCAGGCTCCGACCTGCTGCGGACGAAGGACTACCCGCAGGGCGACAGGACCCAGGGCACGCTGGGCAACTGCTCGGGCGGACTCACCCCATGGGGAACGGTCGTCTCCGGCGAAGAGAACTTCAACTCCTACTTCAAGGCCCAGGGCACCTCGGCGGCCGACAAACGCTATGGACTCGACAGCGAGGATTCGGCCAACGGCTGGGAGAACGATGTCGACCGCTTCGACACGAACAAGCCCGGCTACGCCAATGAGGCGAACCGCTTCGGCTGGATCGTCGAGGTTGACCCGTGGGATCCGGAATCGACTCCCGTCAAGCACACGAGTATGGGGCGGTTCAAGCACGAGGGCGCCAACGTCACGATCTCCGACTCCGGTCATGCCGTCGCCTATATGGGTGACGACGAGAAGTTCGACTACCTCTACAAGTTCGTGTCGAAGGACACCTTCATCGAAGGCGATCGCGAACACAACAAGACGCTGCTGACCGACGGCGACCTCTATGTCGCGAAGTTCACCGGCAACTCCCCGAAGTCCGAGATCGACGGCAGCGGCGACGTGCCCTCCGACGGCGAATTCGATGGCAGCGGACAGTGGCTTCCGCTGGTCAAGGACGGCAAGTCGCAGGTGTCCGGCTTCTCCGTCGACGAAGTCCTCGTCAACACTCGTCTGGCCGCGGACAAGGTCGGACCGACGAAGATGGACCGCTGCGAGGACGTCGAACCCAACCCGGTCAACGGGCGGATCTACGTCGCCTGCACGAACAACTCCGACCGCGGAACCTCCGGCAAGGCCGGAGTCGACGAGGCCAACCCGCGCACGGAGAACCGCGACGGCCATATCGTCGAGATCACCGAACGGACAGGCGACCACACCGGGACGGACTTCGACTGGACCCTGCTGCTCGTCTGCGGAGACCCGAAACAGGGCGATGCCACATACTTCTCGGGATTCCCCGCCGATCAGGTCTCACCGATCTCCTGCCCTGACAACGTCGCCTTCGACTCGGCGGGCAATCTGTGGATCTCCACCGACGGCGCTCCCGACGGCATCGGCTACTGTGATGGCCTCTTCAAAGTGACTATTGAGGGCAAGCAGCGCGGCCGAGTCGAACAGTTCCTGTCGGTGCCGCGTGAGGCCGAGGTCTGCGGGCCGCTCATCCACGACGAATACCGGTCCGCCTTCGTCGCCGTCCAGCACCCCGGCGAGGACGGATCCTATTCGGATCAGCATTCGCAGTTCCCCGACTACGTCGACTCCACCGACGTGAAGAAGGGAGTGGCTGCGATGCCGCGCCCGACAGTCGTTCAGGTCATCAAGGGCCAGGGCAACGGCGGAGGCAAGGGCAACGGCCGCGGAAACGGCAAGGGCCACGGCCGCGACAAGTGAGCGCCGCAGCCGATAGTCAGCGGCTGCGTTCAAAACGAGTTCAGGACGATCTGTGCGGGTTTCTCAAGGGAAACTCCGCACAGATCGTCCTGAACTCTGTTGTGCTGTGGCACAGAGCCCCACCGGTTCACCAGCGACCCCGCAGGGTCTCAGATGGTGACGGGGCCGTTCGCCGTGCTGAAGCTCACCGACATGATGCCCGGCGTCCCGTGGGGCGCGGACCAGTCGATGTTGATCTCCGAGATCGGCTTGGCATCCTGAGTGCCCAGCCAGTCGCGCAGACGGTCGCGGTCCCCGGCGATCTGCAGGGTGTCGATGTCGACTCCCGCATTCGTCTTGTACGTCGACGGGTGCTGCGAAGAGTCGGCGGACCACTTGATGAAGAACGGCAGCTGGGGATCGGCGATGAGCCCCTTGACACCGATCTGCAGCCACTTGAGTTCCAAACCGGACTCCGGCGTGCGATTGCCGTCGACGGCCTTGCGTTCGAGGCGGGATTCGACTGCGGTGAGATCGTCGACCGAGACGCACCAGCCCATCCAGCCGCCGCCGAGCTCGGAACGAGCCCGGACCGCCTGACCGAAGGGCGTCGAGAGAGCGGCCGGATGCTCCAAGGCTTCCACGACTTCGAGGTAATGGCCGTTCGCGAGGGGGAAGATGAGGTTTCTGGTGCCGAATCGAGGATGCACACCGCCGTCGTAGGGAACCACACCGAGCTTCTCCGAGATCCGCTCGGCGGTCGCACGATAGCCGTCAGGTTCACTGGCGTATGACACATGATCGAGTTTCATGACTCGACAATCGCATAACCTGGCTCACACTGCCCCTTAGGGTCACCTAAGAAATCGTGATGATCGTCACGCTCGGGCAGCGGCGGAGGACATGCGAAACCGCCCGGATGTCATCATCCGGGCGGTTCGGAACAAGTGCTGAGCGACCAGCACAGGGAGTGAGGGGAGAGCTCAGTGGCCCTCGGCCTTGAACCGTTCGATGGAGGCGTTGATCTCGGCCTCGGCGGCTTCGCGGCCCGCCCAGCTCGACCCCTTGACGAACTTGCCGGGCTCGAGGTCCTTGTACCGGCTGAAGAAGTGCTCGATCGAGTCGAGCATGAACTGGTCCACATCCGAGATGTCGGTGTAGGAGTCCCAACGGGGATCTCCGGCGGGAACAGCGAGAACCTTGTCGTCGCCGCCGGCCTCGTCTTCCATCTGGAACATGCCGATCGGGCGGATGTCGACGAGCACGCCGGGGAACAGCGGCTCCGGCAGCAGCACGAGCACATCGAGAGGGTCGCCGTCGTTGCCGAGGGTGTCCTCGATATAGCCGTAGTCGGCGGGGTACTGCATCGAGGTGTAGAGGTAGCGATCGAGCTTGACCCGACCGGTCTCATGATCGACTTCGTACTTGTTGCGGGACCCCTGAGGGATCTCGATTGTGGCCAGCAGTTCCATAGTGCTCCTTCACGTTAGGGGTGCATCACTAGAATAGATGGTACAAGTCCCCGTCACCGCCCACCGACGGCGGCCACCCCACGGTCGTCGAGGAATGAGAGCCTGCGTTTGAACGACACCGATGCGCCGCAGAACCCGTCGGACTCCGGCTCCCCGCGCCGCGAACGCAGGAAATCGCGGCGGAAGAGGGGCGGTGCGATCGCCGCCGGCGCCGTCGTTCTCGTGCTCGGCGCCTACGCCGCCGTCGACGCCTATGACCTCGTGCCCGGTCTGCCCGGTGTGCTCACCACCGACCCCCAGGTCGAGGTCCAGACCGTGCCCACCCCGCAGGCTCACGCCGGGCAGGTGCCCGCCCCCGCCTCGGCGGTCGACGATTCCGCTCCCGTTCCCACGCAGATCCCGAAGACGATCGACGCAGTGCTCAAGGACTCGAAGGTCAAGGGCTTCGGCCTCGAGGTCCGCGACGGGATCAGCGACGACGTCCTCTACGCGAAGGACGAGACGAAACCGCGCACTCCCGCTTCCGTGACGAAGGTGCTCACCGCGGCCGCCGCCCTGTCCGCGATCGGTGGGGAGAAGCGCCTGGCGACGACGACGGACTTCGATGCGGACACGCACACCCTGACGCTGACCGCCGGAGGCGATGTGCTCCTGTCGGCCGGAGATTCCGATCCCGGTTCGGTCAATGGGCACGCGGGGCTGCGGACCCTGGCCGAGGACACCGCGGCCGCCCTCAAAGACCAGAACATCACCGAGGTGGCCCTCAACCTGGACACGAGCCGCTACGTCGGCGAGGACTTCGACTCCGGGTGGTCCCGGTCCGATATCGCCAAGGGCGTGATCACCCCGATCCAGCCGATCATGGTCGACACCGCCTTCATCGGATCGACGAACGCCGAATGGCGCGGCCGCAGCGAGCACCCCGCCAAGGACGCGTTCTCGATCTTCGAAGAAGAGCTGAAGAAGACCGGGATCACCGTCACCGCGGAGGCCGACGAGTCCGAAACCGAGACGCCGTCCGAGAACCCGAAGGAACTCGCCCGGGTGGAATCGGCGACGATCTCCGAGATCGTCGAATACGCGCTCGTGCACAGCGACAACGTCGTCGCCGAGGTGCTCGGAAACGAGGTCGCCATCGCCCAAGGCAGGGACGGCAGCCTCGAGAACGGTCCGAAGGCGGTCCTGGAAGCCCTCGGCGAATCCGTCGATCTCGGACGCACCCACCTCGTCGACACCTCGGGGCTGTCCTATGACAATCGGATCGCCCCACACGATCTCACGACCGTCCTGCAGGCCTCGGTCGTCGCCGATGACTCTCTGGCCGGGCTCGTCAGCTACTTTCCCGTCGGCGGACTCACCGGCACCCTGCATGACCGATTCCTCGACGAGAAGAACGCCTCCGGGGTGGTGCATGCGAAGACCGGAACGCTGTCGACCGTGACCTCCCTGGCCGGGGGAGTCCTCGACGCGGAGGGACGTTACCTCGTATTCTCCATCCAGATCGACGACGTGGATAAGGACGAGATCTTGGAAGCCAGAAAGACCGTGGACGAAATCGTCACAGCCCTCGCGAACTGCGGCTGCCGATGATCATCGACGAGGGATTCGCCGCCCGCACCGCCCGTGAGCTCGTCTCCGCGGCGAAGGTCCCCGAACCGGGTGTGCTCGAGACACTCGTCGAGGGGATGAAGGACAATGCGCTGACAGCTCAGGACCTCGTGCTCGACTCGTTTCTGCTGCCGCCGGAGCACGCCGATGCTGTGCGCGGGCGGCTCGCCGCCGGTTCCGTGCTCGTCCTCGACCAGGTCAGCTGGGTCAAAGCCAACGCGCAGTCCGTCAACGGAATGCTCGACGAGGCGGCCCTGCCCGCCCCGGTCAGCCCCGCCACCGCGATGGCCGGTGCCGTCGAGGTCGCCGGGGTGCTCTCGCTCCTGTCGACCCGCGTGCTCGGCCAGTTCGACCCCTTCGCCGTGGAGACGGGACGGCTGATGTTCGTCGCCCCCGCCGTGCTCATCGCCGAGAAGGCCATGGACGTCGATCCGCGTGACTTCCGCATGTGGGTGGCCCTCCACGAAGCCACCCATCAAGTGCAGTTCGCGACCGCGCCCTGGCTGCGCGACCATATGCGCACCCTGCTCTCCGGGGCCGTGTCGACCCGACTGACGATGCCGGGAGTCGGCGGGATCGTCGACCTCTTCGCCACCCTCGGGCGCATCGTCAAGGGCGAGGCCAGCATCATCGACCTCATCCGTGACGAGAACATGCGCACTGCACTCGACGAGGCCACTGCGATCCTGTCCCTGCTCGAAGGCCACGCCGATGTCGTCATGGACGAAGTGGGCGCGGGAGTGATCCCGAGCGTGCGCCGGCTGCGCCGCAAGTTCGAGGCCCGCCGCGATGCCGCCCAAGGAGGCTTCCTCACCAATCTGCTCGGAATGGATCTCAAACTCGCCCAATATCGCGACGGGGCGAAGTTCGTCCGGGCCGTCCGCCGCGAGGTCGGACAGAAGGGCTTCTCCCGCATCTATGCCGAACCCGCGAACCTTCCCCGCACGGCAGAGATCCACGATCCGCAGCTCTGGCTCGACCGTGTCCACGGCTGAGGGTCCGCGCGACGCAGCCTCGCCGAGACGGCCGACCCTCGACCCGGCGAGTGCTGCCATCCGCACTGCCGTTCGTGCCGCACTCGCGGACGCAGGAGCGTCCGCACCGGGCCTCATCGTCGCGGTGTCCGGGGGAGCGGATTCGATGGCTCTGCTGCACGCGGCCGCGTTCCTCCATCGGCGCGGTGAGATCCGTGCCCGTGCGCTGACCGTCGATCACGGTCTGCAGACCGTCACCGCCGAGGTGGCCGACCGGGTCGCCGCCACCGCCGAATCCTGGGGCGTGCCCGCCGAGGTGATGAGTGTGAGCATCGACGCCGGCGACGAAGGCCTCGAAGCTGCGGCGCGCACCGCCCGCTATGCCGCCCTCGAAACCGCTCGGGCCGCAGCCGGAGCCGACTGGATCCTCACCGCCCACACCCGCAGCGACCAAGCCGAGACCGTACTGCTCGGCCTCATGCGCGGATCGGGCACCCGGTCCCTGGCTGGAATGAGCCCGCTGGCCGGTCGTCTCATGCGGCCCCTGCTCGGCCTCGACAGAGACCAGACCGAAGCATCCTGTCAGGCCCAGGGCATCGAGATCTGGAACGATCCGATGAACGCCGACACCGCGTTCACCCGAGTCCGGGCCCGGCAGCTGTTGGCCGGACTCGAAGCCGAACTCGGTCAACCGGTCACCGCGAACCTCGCCCGCACCGCCGACCTCTGCCGAGCCGACGCCGATTTCATCGATGCCCACGCCGAGGCGGCAGGGCAGCAGGTCCGCGGAGCCGCCTCGGTGCCGGTGGAGGTCTTCACCGCACTCGACGATGCCGTGCTCAGCCGCGTCGTGCGCGACTGGGTGATCTCACTCGGCGTGCCCGGACAGAACCTCGGAGCGGTGCGGGTCGCCGAGCTCTGCGCCCTCATCCGCGACCGCAGGCGCGGTCGACTGTCCCTGCCCGGGGACACGGAAGTCGTCGTCGGAGGCGGGCAGGCCGTGTTCCAGCTCGCAGCGAAGGCCCGCTGAGGCTCAGCTCAGCCGCGGCCCGCCTGCCAATTCGCCGCCGGAGGCGATGAGCCGACCCGCCTTGAACACGTCCCTGTCCCGTGGGCAGTCCATGATCGCCGAGGTGACCGTGTCGGCCTCGACGAGCACGAAGTCGGCGGGAGCGCCCACGGCCAGACCGAACCGGGAATCGTCGACCAGCGCCGAACCGTCGGGGCGGGCGCCGGCCATGACCTGAGCTCCTCCGCGGGAGGCGATATCGAGACAGCCTTCGATATCTGCGTCTGCACGGAACCCATTCGTGAACGCCAGCTGCCAGGTCCGGCGCAGCAGGTCGCCGTCACCATAGGGGCTCCAATAGTCCCGCTGACCGTCCTCACCGAGCCCCAGAGCCATGCGTCGGGCACGGATGAGCGCCTGCGGCAGCGCACCCTTGGCCGGGGCAACCGTCGTCAGGGCCACTCCCGCCTCGGCGAGGACATCAAGGGCCCGGGCGACCTCGGGTTCCGGGTTCGTATTCAGTGCGAACGCATGGGAGACCGTGACCTGCCCGGCCATGCCCGCGGCTCGTGTCCGCGCGGCGATCTCCTCGAGCGAGAAGAGTCCCGCGGTGCCCGCTTCGTGGAGGTGGATGTCGATGCCCTTGCCGTGCTTCTCAGCGAGGCCGAAGACGACATCGAGGTGGGAGACCGGATCCCGGTCGTAGAGCAGCGGATCGAGTCCTCCGACGAGGTCCGCGCCGTCGGCCAGAGCCGCATCGAGCAGCTCTTCGACGCCCTGCTCGTGCACGATTCCGGCCTGCGGGAACGCGACGACCTGGAAGTCGAGGACATCGGCATGAGCCTCGAGCGCGGCCCTGACCCCGTGGAAGCGCTCGAGACCGCAGTCGGCATCGACCTGTGCGTGTGAGCGGATGCGCGTGCCTCCGGAAGCGATGATCTTCGCAATCGCAAATGCGGCCTGATCGGCGACGCTGCGCTCGCCGCCTCGCCAGTTCTCCCGATCGTTCATGATGTACCCGTGCAGAGTGCCGTCGGCGGTGTGCGGACGGAACGTCTGGCCCATCCGATTCGAATCCAGATGGGCATGGACATCGCCGAGGCTCGGCAGCAGGATCCGCCCGGCACCGTCGATGACCTCGACCCCGGTCGGCGTCGTCCCCGTACCGGTCGGGGTGGGACCGGGGGCGGCATCCTCGGCGGGGGAGAGGCGAGAGAATCGTCCCTCGGTGATCTCGACATCGACGGCGGGAGCATCGGGGGTGCGCGGGAAGAGGCGCACATTCTTCACAAGGATCATGTGCCCAGCCTACGACCGTCAAACGGTATACCATCGGAGATTGTGTCCGACAGCGCGCCTCCGTGGGACCGCGGCCCGCGTGTCCGGCGACAACAGCTGTCTGAAAGGATGAGGCCATGACGACTTCGCCCCAGCAGGGCTTCCGACGCTCCCGCGGCCTCGACGGTCTGGCCCTGGCCTGCCTCGTCCTCATCGCCGCCTCACTGCGGCCGGCCGCCTCCTCGCTGGGCCCCGTGCTCTCCGAGGTCACCGACGGATTCTCCCTGGCCGAATGGCAGACCGGTCTGCTCACGGCTCTGCCGGGACTCGTGTTCGCCGTCTGCGGCATCATCGCCGTGCCCCTGCTCAAACGACTCGGTCTGTTCTCCGCTCTGGCCATGAGTGCGGCTCTCATTGTCGCAGGCGTCGGTCTGCGCGCGATCGTCACCGAATGGGTGGCTTTCGCTCTGCTCACGGTCCTCGCCCTGGCCGGAATGTCGATCGGCAATGTCATCCTGCCCGTCTACGTCAAGTCCCGCTTCCCGCACCGGCCCACCCTGGGAGCGACGACGTTCACCGTCTCGCTCGGCCTCGGATCGATGCTGCCTTCGCTGCTGACCGCGCCCCTGGCCGAACAGTTCGGCGGGTGGCGCGTCGGCCTCGGCTTCTGGATGGTCGTGCCCTTCTCCGCACTCGTCACCTGGACGGTGCTGCGGACGCTGAAGTCCGTGCCCGTCCTGACCGGACAGGCCGCGGATCCCGGTGGGCAGCAGGAGGAGGCGCCGCCTCGGCGACCGGTCTTCACCTCACCCAAGGCGCGGTACATGGCGATGTTCTTCGGTCTCCAATCGGCCAACGCCTACCTGCAGTTCGGGTGGCTGCCACAGATCTACCGCGATGCCGGACTCGACCCCTTCCTCGCCGGGATCATGCTCACGATCGTCACCTTCGGCGGTCTGCCCGGCGGATTCCTCGCCCCGCAGATCATCGTCCGGTCCATCGCCCCACGGGCCTTCCTCGTCTCCTTCGGCGTCAGCGCCGTCGCCGGCTATACCGGACTGCTGCTCAGCCCGCTCAGCGTCCCGTGGCTGTGGGCGGCTCTGCTCGGCTACGGCGGATTCGCCTTCCCCGCCGCACTGGCGCTCATCACCTCACGCACCCGCGAGGTCTCGGTCACGGCCTCGACCTCGGCATTCGTCCAGTCGTCGGGCTATGTGCTCGCCGCACTGTGCCCGCTGGCCGTGGGCGGACTGCTCGGCGTCAGCGGAGGCTGGCAGGTGCCGCTGTGGTTCATGGTCATCATCTCCGCGCTGATGGCGATCACCGGCTGGCTGTCGGCCGGTCCGGGGGCCGTCGACGACGAACTGGCACCGACATCCGGGCCCACTGGCACCGGTGAGGCAAAGTGACCCATAATGGAATCTCCAGGACCCGCATCTGAGGAGAATCGACACTCGTGGACATCAACGATCTCGGCAATGACATCGAAAAAGTACTCGTCTCGGAAGAGCAGATAGCCGCACGACTCGTTGAACTGGCCGCAGCCATCGATGAAGACTACAAAGACAAGGACATCCTCCTCGTCGGCGTCCTCAAAGGGGCCGTGATGGTCATGGCCGACCTCGCCCGTGCCCTGCATTCTCCGGTGACGATGGACTGGATGGCCGTGTCCTCCTACGGGTCGGGCACCAAGTCCTCCGGCGTCGTGCGGATCCTCAAGGACCTCGACACCGACCTCACCGATCGTCACGTCCTCATCGTCGAAGACATCATCGACTCCGGCCTCACCCTGTCCTGGCTGGTCCAGAACCTGCGCACCCGCGGGGCCAGCACTGTCGAGATCTGCACCATGCTGCGCAAACCCGAAGCCGTCAAGGTCGACATCGACGTCAGGTACGTCGGATTCGATGTGCCCAACGAATTCGTCATCGGCTACGGCCTCGACTACGCGGAGAAGTACCGCAATGTGCCGTTCGTCGCGACCCTGGCTCAGCACGTCTACAGCTGAACCGACTGCACCGCTTTTTACGCCCGCGGCGAACCCGGGCCGCCTCCGGGGTCTGTGACGGAATAGATTCGGCACGCATTCGGGCTATAAGGGTGCGAAGTACTAGGCTGTGGGGGATGTTCCCAGGCAGCCTCGGTAGCCTGAAACGGTTGCCCACATCTTTTTCCTGAGAGGACTTATGGCCGAGTCGAACAAACGTCGCCCCCTGCTGAACAAGGCGACGAAGGGCCCATTGGTCTGGATCGTCCTGGCACTGCTCGTCGTATCGATCGGTGCGCTGCTGTTCAGCCAGTCCGGGTTCAGCCAGATCGACACCGAACAGGGTCTGCAGCTGCTGGGAGACGACAAGGTCGAACAGGCCAAGATCGTCGACAAGGACCAGCGCGTCGACCTCACTCTCAAGGACGACTTCACAGTCGGCGACAAGGACTTCGGCAAGAAGGTCCAGTTCTTCTACGTCGAACAGCGCGGCGAGCAGGTCGTCAAGGCTGTCGACTCCGCCGGCCCGGACAAGGGCTTCACCGACGAGGTTCCCAAGCAGAGCTGGCTGATGTCGCTGCTGGGCACGCTCATCCCGTTCGTCATCATCTTCGTCGTCTTCTGGTTCCTCATCTCGCAGATGTCGGGCGGGAAGATGATGAACTTCGGCAAGTCGAAGGCGAAGCTGGTCAACAAGGAGAACCCGGACGTCACCTTCACCGACGTCGCCGGAGTCGACGAGGCCCTCGAGGAGCTCGAAGAGATCAAGGAGTTCCTCGCCGAACCGGAGAAGTTCAAGGCCGTGGGAGCGAAGATCCCCAAGGGCGTGCTCCTCTACGGTCAGCCCGGTACGGGTAAGACCCTGCTGGCCAAGGCCGTCGCCGGTGAGGCCGGAGTCCCGTTCTACTCGATCTCCGGTTCCGACTTCGTCGAGATGTACGTCGGCGTCGGTGCCTCCCGGGTCCGTGACCTCTTCGAGCAGGCGAAGTCGAACGCCCCCTGCATCATCTTCATCGACGAGATCGACGCCGTCGGCCGTCAGCGTGGTGCCGGTATGGGCGGCGGGCATGATGAGCGCGAGCAGACGCTCAATCAGCTGCTCGTCGAAATGGACGGATTCGACGTCAAGACCAACGTCATCCTCATCGCCGCGACCAACCGTCCCGATGTCCTTGACCCGGCGCTGCTGCGTCCCGGCCGCTTCGACCGGCAGATCCCCGTCGAAGCCCCGGATATGAAGGGCCGCAAGCACATCCTCGAGGTCCATGCCGCCGACAAGCCGCTGGCCGACGAGGTCGACCTCGGGCAGGTCGCGAAGCGGACCCCCGGATTCTCCGGTGCGGACCTGGCCAATGTCCTCAACGAGGCGGCCCTGCTCACCGCGCGAGAGAACGCGAAGGTCATCGACAATCGAATTCTGGATGAGGCCATCGACCGCGTCATCGCCGGCCCGCAGAAGCGGACCCGACTGATGAACGACAAGGAACGCCTCGTCACCGCCTACCACGAGGGCGGACACGCCCTCGTCGCCGCGGCCATGAACCAGACCGACCCCGTCACCAAGGTCACGATCCTCCCGCGCGGACGGGCACTGGGCTACACGATGGTGCTGCCGAGCGAAGACAAGTACTCGACGACTCGCAATGAGCTGCTCGACCAGCTCGCCTATGCCATGGGCGGGCGCGTGGCCGAGGAGATCGTCTTCCACGACCCGACCACCGGCGCCAGCAACGACATCGAGAAGGCGACGAACATCGCCCGCAAGATGGTCACCCAGTACGGAATGAGCGACAAGCTGGGCATGGTCAAGATCGGTGACGACCAATCCGAACCCTTCGCCGGACGCGGCTACGGCGGCGGCGACGAATACGGGGATTCGACCCTGTCCTCGATCGATCGCGAGGTCCGCGGTCTCATCGACTCCGCACACGCCGACGCCTACTGGGCGCTGACGCACAACCGCGATGTGCTCGACAACCTCGCCTACCAGCTGCTCGAACGCGAAACGCTGGACCAGGCCGCCCTCGAAGAGATCTTCGCCCCTGTCGTCAAACGCGCCACCCGCGACGTGTGGCTGGCCCACGACGATCGACCCGTCTCCGAACGCGGTCCTATCGCACCTCCCGCACCGCTGAGCGAACGCAGCGACGGTGAAGGCTCGACCGGAGCCGAGGTCGACACCACCGACATCCCCGGAGCCGGACCCACCGGTGTCAGCGGACCCCATGTCCCGCACAACCCGCCGGGACCCGAGAACCCGAACGGCCCCACCGGCCCGACGGGCGGACCGACCGGCCCGGCCGGAGGATCCGGCACAGGCGGTCCCGGAACCGGGGGACCGGCGACGAATGAGACGAACGAAGACAGAGGGAACAACGACTGATGGCCGATATCGAAGAGGTCTCCGCCGGCCTCGGCCCCGCACCCTCGGGGCAGGAGAACAAGGTCGACCAGGAGCGCATCGCCGCTGCCGTGCGTGAGATCCTCATCGCCGTCGGCGAAGACCCCGACCGGGAAGGGCTGCTGGAGACCCCGGGCCGAGTGGCCCGCGCCTATGAGGAGATCTTCGCCGGTCTCCACCGCGACCCGGCCGAAGTCCTCGGCGTGACCTTCGACATCAGCCACGAGGAACTCGTCCTCGTCCGCGACATCGACCTGTACTCCACCTGCGAACACCACCTCGTGCCCTTCCACGGAGTCGCCCACATCGGCTACATCCCGAGCAAGAACGGCAAGGTCACGGGTCTGTCGAAGCTGGCCCGCCTCGTCGAGATCTATGCTCGTCGCCCCCAGGTGCAGGAACGCCTGACCTCGCAGATCGCCGATGCGCTCGTCGACCACCTGGAACCGCAGGGCGTCATCGTCGTCGTCGAAGCCGAACACCTGTGCATGACCATGCGCGGAGTCCGCAAGCCCGGAGCTTCGACGATCACCTCGGCCGTGCGTGGGCAGCTGCGCGAAAGCGCCTCCCGCGCAGAAGCGATGAGTCTCATCCTCGGCCGCTGAGGCCAGAACACGGATCACACAGCGATGGATCTCTCAGCAGTGAAGACGACGCAGATCATGGGCGTCCTCAATGTCACCCCCGACTCCTTCTCCGACGGCGGACTGTGGTTCGACCACGACAGGGCCGTCGCCCACGGCCTCGAACTCGTGGCCGCCGGTGCCGACATCATCGACGTCGGAGGCGAATCGACGCGTCCGGGATCGGCCCGCGTCGACGAAGCCGAAGAGCTGCGCCGAGTCGTGCCGGTCGTGCGTGAGCTCGCTGCTGCCGGAGCAGTCATCAGCGTTGATACGATGCGTGCCCGTGTCGCCGCAGATTCCCTGGCAGCCGGGGCTCATATCATCAACGACGTCTCCGCCGGACAGTCGGATCCGACCATGCTCAGCGTCGCCGCCGAGTCCGGAGCCCCCATCGTGCTCATGCACTGGCGCGGCTACCTCGATCAGGCCTCGGCGACCTTCCACTACGACGATGTCGTCGCCGAGGTGATCGCCGAACTGCGCACCCGCATCGACGAAGCCATCGACGTCGGCGTGAAACCTGCGAACATCATCGTCGATCCCGGCCTCGGGTTCTCGAAGAACGCCGAACACAATTGGCAGCTGCTGGCCTCCCTCGACGAATTCGCCGCCCTCGACCACCGACTCCTCGTCGCCGCCAGCCGGAAGCGCTTCATCGCCTCCCTGCTCAGCCCCGACGACCCGAAGCGGGCCGAACAGGCGGCGAAGGATCAGGCCACGGCCACGATCTCCGCGATCTCCGCGCAGGCCGGCGCCTGGGCGGTCCGCGTCCACGATCCGGCCACCTCGGCGGTCGCGTGCAAGGTCATCGCCGCGGTCCGGGAACACTCCGCAGCAGCGAACCCTACCGCGAACCTCGATACGGAGGGCAACGGACGATGACCGGCGCCGAGGCGACCCCCGACCGCATCGAACTGCGCGGGCTGACAGTGCGCGGCAATCACGGCGTGTTCGACTTCGAGAAACGCGAAGGCCAGGATTTCGTCATCGACGTCACCCTGCACACCTCGATCGAACGCGCGGCAGCCACCGACGACCTCGCCGAGACGATCCACTACGGCGAACTCGCCGAAGACGTCGCCGGAATCGTCGAGAACAACACCTTCGACCTCATCGAGACGCTGGCCGACCGCATCGCCGACCACTGCCTGAGCCTGTGTGAACACGTCGAAGTCGTCGTCCACAAACCATCCGCTCCGATCCAGCGGACCTTCGATGATGTGCGCATCCGCGTCGAACGCCACCGCGCTGCCGGCGCAGACGCGGGGGAGACCGAAGCGTATCTCAGCCTCGGGGCGAACCTCGGCGATGCCGCGGACACCCTCGACCAGGCGGTGGCCGCCCTCGACCGGCATCCGGACATCACCGTCACCGGCCGTTCCTCACTCTTCCGCACCGCGCCCTGGGGCGGAGTCGACCAGGACGACTTCCTCAACCTCGGAGTGCTCGTGACCACGACGCTGTCGGCACTCGAGCTGCTGTCGGTGGCACAGGGAATCGAAGTCGCCTGCGGGCGCACGCGCGAACTCAGGTGGGGACCGCGCACCCTCGACATCGACCTCATCCGCTTCGGCGGCGAGGACGCCGAGCAGCACCGCCGGACCCCGCGGCTGACGCTGCCGCACCCACGCGCCCATGAACGCGCCTTCGTGCTCGCCCCCTGGGCCGAGCTCGTCGGAGACACACTCATCGACACCCCTCAGGGACGGCGCCCCCTCAGCGCGGTTCTGGCCGAACTCGACGACCAGGACATCTCCCGGATCACCTCTGGATAACCGTCCGCGATCTGAGAGACTGGGAAGCATGCAGAGAACCTCCTCGTCCACCCTCGCCGTGTGGGCCGTCATCGGCACGGTGCTCGCGATCGTGGTCGACGTGGTGCTCGAAAGCCAAGGGTTCTCACTGCCGGGCCTGCCCTGGTTCGCCGTCATCGGCATGCTCGTCCTCTCCGCCATCCTGTTCATGCTCGGCTGGCCCATCAAGAAATGGAACGACGGGGACCGGACGAAGGAGATCGACCCGATCCAAGCGGCGAGAGTGGCGATCATGGCCAAGGCCAGCGCCCTGACCGGGGCCGGACTCTCCGGCTGGTATCTCGGCAACGCCGGGTACTATTTCCTGTCGGCCCCGGGGATCCGCAACGACCTGGCCGCAGGTATGCTTGTCGCAATGATCTCTGCCGCCGTGCTCATGATCGTCGGCATGATCGTCGAGGGATTCTGCGAGATCCCACCCCAAGACCCGCCGGGAGCCGAAACAGCATGAACCGCGACCGCTTCTTCTCCATCGGAGCCGATGTGCCCTTCAATCGGGTGAGCCCGAAGTACGGGCTGAAAGAGGTCCTCGCCTCAATGACTCTGCTCGTTCCGCTGCTCATCGCCGGTCTGGTCGTCGCGATCATCTTCACCTCCGAGATGCCCTGGCTGCACCTGGCCTGGATCGCCGTCGCCGTCTACGGCATCATCTCGACGATCATCATCCTTCGGCAGGCGCGTGCCATCGGCTATGCCGAACGCGAAGACGACCTGCTCGTCCGCCGCGGCATCATGTTCCACCGCGCCACCGTCGTGCCCTACGGCCGACTTCAGTTCGTCGACGTCGACGCCGGCCCCATCGACCGCATGTTCGGCTTGGCGACCGTCAAACTCCACACCGCCTCCGCCGCCACCGACGCGACGATCCCCGGACTGCCCCGCGCCGAAGCCGATCGCCTGCGCGACAGCCTCGCCGGACTCGGCCAGGCCAATCTCGCCGGACTGTGACCATGAGCGACGAATCCTCGCCCGACACCCCGAACGCTCCCGCCGAGGCGGCCGCACCGGAGGTCTGGCACCGTGTCCATCCGCTGACGCCGATTCTCGAGAGCCTCGGCGTCCTCGTCGGCATCTTCATCGCCGCGGTCTACGGTCTGCAGAACTTCTTCCAGAGCGCCGTCGAAGACCTGGCTTCCGGCCGCTCCGTCAACCTCACCTTCGCCGAATGGCTGGGCGCCCACCCGCTGGTGATCCTCGCCGTCGTCGGCGGAATCATCCTGATCCTCGTTCTCACAGCCTTCTTCAGCTGGTTGGCATGGCGAGTCATGGGATATCGGGTCGACGCCGAAGCGATCTACTATCGGCGCGGACTGCTGTCGAAGAAGCTGCGCAAGGCCCGTCTGGACCGCGTCCAGTCGATCGACCTGCAGCAGAAGCTGCTGCCGCGCATGCTCGGAATGGGCGAACTCGTCTTCGACGTCGCCGGCGGCACCGACTCGAACATCTCCCTGAAATATTTGTCGAAGAAGCGTGCCGAAGAGCTTCGCGATGAGCTTCTCGCCGCGGTGAAGGCGAAGAAGAACGCTTCCACTGCGGCCGCCACGGCACCGAGCGGAACCACAGTCGAGCACGGTGGGCCCGAGCCCGAAACAGGAGCAGCCGGTGAAGCTGAAACCGGTGCGGATGCGGCAGGTCAGGCTCGCGTCACGGCCGGTGACCACGGCGGCCCAGCCCACGACTCCAGCGGAGAACAGCGGGGTATCGATCTCTCCGTGCCCGAACGCAGCGCCGACAGCATCGGAGTCCGGCTGAGCAAACGGCTGGGCGCCCTCGCCGACGACGTCTCCCACGAAGCGGAAGGCAGCCTCAACGATCTGCTGGCCCCGTACAACCTCTCGGCCGATGTCGGTGAGGAGGGCGAGATCATCCGTGTGCCCGCCCACCGTGTCATCGTGTCCTCCCTGCTCAACACCGGAACGCTGATCTCCGTCGGCGTGATCGTCGCCCTCATCGCCATTGCCGTCGTCTTCCTCGTCGTCGGGATCGAAGAGGCCTTCCTCCCGATCCTCATCGGTGGACTGCCCGGCATCTTCGCCGCATTCACCGCATTCAAGAAGAACCTCGACAATGCCAATTTCGTCGTCCGCATCAGCGAAGACGGGCTGGCCGTCAGACACGGACTCTTCTCCACCTCCCGCAAGGTCATCCCCCTCGACCGACTGCAGGCCGTCTGCCTGCATCAGCCGCTGCTGTGGCGCTGGGCCGGCTGGTGGAGGGCCGAATACAATATCGCCAGCGACGGAGGCAAGAACGACGAGAATCTGCTCCTGCCCGTCGGCGATATCGACCAGGCACTGCTCATGGTGGGTCTCGCCCTGCCCGACCCGCAGCTGCCCGCAGGCATCTCCGCCGACGGCCTCGTCCGGTCGGCCATGTACGACCGGAAGTCCACACATCCCGACGCAGCGGCGGCCGAGGAGCTGTTCCACGCGCAGCCGCGCTCCTCACGGATCATCGACCCCCTTGTCTGGAAGCGACGCGCCTATGCGCTCACCGATTCCCTGCTCGTGCTGCGCCTGGGCATCCTCGACCGACGAGTCGATTTTGTGCCCCATGTCAGGGTCCAGTCCCTGCGCTACTATCAGGGCCCGCTGATGCGAGCGCTGAACCTGGGCACTGTGGCCGTGCATTCGACCGCCGGACCCATCACCCCGCTCGTGAAGCATCAGGATGCCGACGCCGCCAAACGCTTCTTCACCGAGCATGCCGAACGCACTCGGATCGCCCGCGAGACCTACGACGCGGCGGCGAAGAGTCCCCACACCGACCGGACACAGTTCCTCGAGGAGGGCGAAGGATGAGCCAGGGCGACGCACCGCGGCTGGGCATCGGAATCATCGGCTGCGGCCGAGTCGGGGCCAGCATCGGAGCCGCCTGGAGGCAGGCGGGGCACGCGATCATCGGCGTCAGCGCCACCTCGACGGCGAGCCTCGAACGCGCCGAGGAGATGCTGCCGGCAGTGCCCGTCCTCGACCCGGACGAGATCACCGAACGCGCCGAACTCGTTCTCGTCGCCGTTCCCGATGACGAGATCGCGCCGTTGGTCACGGGCCTGGCCGACCTCGGACGCATCCACGCCGGGCAGATCCTCGTGCACTGCTCGGGCCGGTACGGAACGGACGTCCTCGACGCCGGGACCCGCCTCGGCGCCCTGCCCATCGCCCTGCATCCGTCCCTGACGTTCACCGGAACCGAAGTCGACCTGAGTCGGCTGCGGCAGGCGACGATCGCGGTCACAGCGCCGGCACCGATCCGTCCGGTGGGGGAGGCCCTCGTCGTCGAACTCGGCGCCGAGCCGATCGACATCGCCGAAGCGGACCGTCCCCTCTACCACGCGGCCATCACCCACGCCTCGAACCATTCGATCACGATCCTCGCCGAAGCCATGGAACTGCTCTCAGAGGCGGGAGTCGCCGATCCCTCGGCCGTCCTCCACGCCCTCGTCGACGCCAGCGTCGCCAACACCATGCAGAATGGGCCCAAGGCACTGACCGGGCCGATCAGCCGCGGAGACGTCGGAACCATCGAAGCGCACCTGGCCGCACTGAGCGAATTCAGCCTCAGCCGGTCGAACCCGTCCGTGCGCAACAGCTACATCGCGCTTGCGCGATCGACAGCCGCGAAAGCCCTGGCGATGGGACGGATCACAGAAGCCCAGGCACAGCAGATCCTGACTGCTCTGGACTGACCGCCGAATTCCCCCGTGCGGCCCGTCCACGGTAGCCTTGAAGCATGGCGAACACCGACTCGAAGACACCTGAGAACGCAGACCTTTCACCCGAACACCTCGACCCGGAACAGATCCGGATCCGAAAGGACAAGCGCCAGCGTCTCCTCGATGACGGATCCGACGCCTACCCGGTCACGGTGCCCCGCACGCACAGCCTCGCCGAGGTCCACGCCGCCCACGACGGACTCGAAGCCGGTGAGGAGACCGACGACGTCGTCGGCGTCATCGGCCGCGTCGTCTTCGTCCGCACCACCGGAAAACTCTGCTTCGTCACCCTGCAGGCCGGCGACGGCACCCGACTGCAGGGCATGCTCTCGCTGCGCGAAGTCGGTCAGGAGCGCCTGGATGACTTCAAGACCGACGTCGACCTCGGCGACTTCCTGTTCCTGCACGGGAAGGTCATCAAGTCCAAGCGCGGTGAACTCTCCGTCCTCGCGGACTCGTGGACCATGGCATCGAAGGCCATCCGCCCGCTGCCCGGCCTGCACACCGAACTCGCCGAGGACACCCGCGTCCGCCAGCGCTACCTCGACCTCATCACCCGCGAGCAGGCCCGGGAGACGATGCTCACCCGCGCCAAAGTGATGTCATCGCTGCGGAAGACCTTCGCGGACCAGGACTTCGTCGAGATCGAGACCCCGATGCTGCAGACCATGCACGGCGGTGCCTCGGCGCGCCCATTCAAGACGCATATGAACGCCTACGACATCGACATGTATCTGCGCATCGCCCCGGAGCTGTTCCTCAAGCGGGCGGTCGTGGGCGGAATCGAGAACGTCTTCGAGATCAACCGGAACTTCCGCAATGAGGGCGCTGACTCCACGCATTCCCCGGAATTCGCGATGCTCGAGGCCTACCAGTCCTTTGGCGACTACCACTCGATCGCCGATCTGACGAAGACCCTGATCCAGAACGCGGCCCAGGAAGCCACCGGATCTCTCATCGTGACTCTCGACGACGGCACCGAATACGACTTCGGCGGAGACTGGCCGGTCGTGAGCATGTACGACTCCCTGTCCGAGGAATCCGGCGTCGAGGTGACTCCCGAGACCGGATTGGACGTCCTCGACAAGATCGCCGCCGACAACAACGTCGACTTAGACGGCGTCTTCAGGTCACACGGCAAGTACGTCGAAGAGCTGTGGGAGCACTTCTATCAGGACAAGCTGTGGGCTCCGACCTTCGTCACCGACTTCCCGGTCGACACCTCACCGCTGGTGCGTGAGCACCGGACGAAGAAGGGCGTCGTGGAGAAGTGGGACCTGTACGTGCGCGGCTTCGAGCTGGCGACCGGCTATTCCGAGCTCGTCGACCCGATCATCCAGCGGCAGCGCTTCGAAGCTCAGGCTGCGGACGCCGCTCGCGGCGACGACGAGGCGATGGGTCTCGACGAAGACTTCCTCATGGCCATGGAGCACGGAATGCCGCCGACCGGCGGAATGGGAATGGGGCTCGACCGTCTGCTCATGGCACTGACAGGTTTGGGAATCCGCGAAACAATTCTGTTCCCATTCACCAAGCCATTGGCTTCTTCGCAGGAGGATTCGGCTCAGGAGGGCTGATGTGAATATGTTGGATATCCTCAAAGCGCTGCTCCCGTCGATCTGTGTGGGATTGCTGTTCTGGTATGTATTCCGGAATATCGTCCGCGCAGATCGCAATGAACGCGCACAGGTTGATAAGTACTATTCAGAGATCGAAGTTAGCGGAATCGAGGATAATCTTGAAACGGATGTTAAGATGACATCGACAAAATCCTCTGATTACGAAAAGAGTGAACATGGCAAGGGAAATGCGCCTCGTTCTCACGGATGATTTCGACGGAAGCGAAGCGGCGGAAACCGTTCGCTTCAGCCTCGATCAGGCAACGTACGAACTCGAGCTCTCAACCGAGAATGCCGAAAAGCTCCGTGAGACGTTCGCCCCATTCATCGCCAAGGCACGTCGTGTAGCCAACACCGGTGGTCGTGGCCGCCGTGCGGGTTCGTCCGGACCCAAGCGGGACACGGCGAAGATCCGCGAATGGGCTCAGAGCAACGGATACCAGCTCGGTGATCGTGGGCGGATCCCGCTGGAGATCGTCGAAGCATACGAAGCAGCGGAGAAGTAAGAGGCTCATTCGAAAGCCGATAACCTCCGATTAGTCCCGAGGGGCCAGCGAATTGAATCGCTGGCCCCTCGGGCTTTTTGTGCTCGGCCTTCGCATTTTCAATTGCCCTCTTCCAGCGATGCGGCAACACAGCAATGATGAAACATCACAGACAATTGCCAGGTGGAGAGTAGTTGAAGATCATACCGATTGATGGGCAGCCAAATGATTCGATGAAGTTGCACACGAATCAAGGGAGCCTGCACTGCGGCTGAGGCAAGACCCCTGCTCACCGGACGGCTATTGAAGTCGGTTCAGTTCTCCGGGTTCAATTGAATTCGTGCTGCGCTCATATGCTCCGAGTCTCCAGTCTGCAGAGCGTACAGACCCAATTCGACGGGCGACGTCGAGTAGAGCTCGCCGCAGTGCTCTGCGAACCTGGGCCATATCCGACCGCCGGCTTCCACGTATCGCGCGCTCGCGTTCTCGAACGCTGAGGCCGAGACGCTGGCGTGGTGGAACATGAAATCCCTGGCCGGATCGCCGATTGCAGCAGTCGTCCAGTCGAGGATGCTCAGATTGACGGGTCCGTCCATGAGCTGATGCGCCGGGTACACTTCGCCATGAGTCACGGTTGAGAACGACGGCCAATAACTGTCATCGTCGAGCCACGCGGTCCACCGTCGGAGCAGGTTCGGCGCCACCTCGAACTCAGCGGCGACGGTCTCGATGTCATCGCGCTTGCGCTGTCGGATCTCTGTGGGGGAGAACTCCGGAATGCCTGTGTCCCGAACGGCGGCCGGGTCGACGGTGTGAAGTTCCGCGAGGACAGATCCCAGCGACACGGCATACTCGGGGGATTCGACATCGAAATGCCACTGCGGCACTCCGGCGTCATCTACCGTCAGCCCGGGAGTGCCTGGCAGCAGCGGGTAGGCGATGAGATCGTCCGAGTGGACCTGCCAATCCGGGACCGCGACGCTCAGGTGCGGTGCGATGGCCTTGAGGAACCGGCCCTCGACGGCGGCGCGGGCGGAGACATCCGGACGCCGAGGTATCCGGAGCACCCACGATTCGCCGTCGACCGCCTCGGCGATGGCGACCTGGAAGTCGAGGCCGAGCTCGTTGATGACGATGGAATCGGTGATGATGTCGAGACCGTGGGCCCGGGCCAGGTCCCGGATGATCGTGGGATCGGTGGGCATGTCTGCGTCCTCTCTGACGTTGCTGTATGGGTCTCGAGTCTAGAGAATTTCGCCGACAGCCAAACCCTTTCGGCTGATGGCGAAACCTGCAATAGATCCGCGGTCGTGGTGGTTAGGCTCAGAAGAATCAGAAGACCGAGGAGGATGAATATGTTCGAGCGGTTCACCGACCGAGCACGACGCGTCGTGGTGCTCGCGCAGGAAGAAGCGAAACTTCTCAAACACAACTACATCGGCACCGAGCACATTCTGCTCGGCCTCATCCACGAGGGTGAAGGTCTGGCAGCGAAGGCTCTCGAGGGCATGGACATCTCCCTCGAACAGGTGCGTGACCAGGTCCAGGAGATCATCGGCCAGGGCCAGCAGGCGCCCAGCGGCCACATTCCCTTCACCCCGCGGGCGAAGAAGGTCCTCGAGCTCAGCCTCCGTGAAGCCCTGCAGCTGGGTCACAGCTACATCGGCACCGAGCACATTCTGCTCGGCCTCATCCGTGAGGGCGAAGGCGTTGCCGCGCAGGTGCTCGTCAAGCTCGGCGCGGATCTCGGACGCGTCCGGCAGGAAGTCATCAAGCTGCTGTCGGGCTACCAGGGCAAGGAACCCGTGTCCGCCGGCGGTCGCGAAGAGGGAACCCCCTCGGGGTCGCTCGTGCTCGACCAGTTCGGCACCAACCTCACCGCCGCGGCCCGCGAAGCCAAGCTCGACCCGGTCATCGGCCGGCACGAGCAGATGCAGCGCGTGATGCAGATCCTCTCACGCCGTACGAAGAACAACCCCGTTCTCATCGGCGAACCCGGTGTCGGCAAGACTGCTGTCGTCGAAGGACTCGCACAGGCCATCGTCAACGGCGATGTTCCCGAGATCCTCGCCGACAAGCAGCTCTACACCCTCGACCTCGGTTCGCTGGTCGCAGGTTCCCGCTACCGCGGTGACTTCGAAGAGCGCCTGAAGAAGGTGCTCAAGGAGATCCGCACCCGCGGCGACATCATCCTCTTCATCGACGAGATCCACACCCTCGTCGGTGCCGGAGCCGCCGAAGGTGCGATCGACGCCGCGTCGATCCTCAAGCCCATGCTGGCTCGGGGAGAGCTGCAGACCATCGGTGCGACCACTCTGGACGAGTACCGCAAGCACATCGAGAAGGATGCAGCCCTCGAGCGTCGGTTCCAGCCGATCCAGGTTCCCGAACCGTCGCTGGCGCATTCGATCGAGATCCTCAAGGGTCTTCGGGACAAGTACGAAGCGCACCACAAGGTCACCGTCACCGACGGGGCCCTGGCAGCCGCGGTGAACATGTCCGATCGCTACATCAACGACCGGTATCTGCCGGACAAGGCGATCGACCTCATCGACGAAGCCGGTGCCAAGTTGCGCATCTCGCGTCTGTCGGTTCCCCAGGAGATCCGTGACCTGGAGGAGAAGATCCTCGAGGCCCGCCACCGCAAGGAAGCCGCCATCGATGCTCAGGACTTCGAACTGGCAGCCTCGGAGCGTGACTCCGAGATGAAGCTGCAGAAGGAGAAGGAAGAGCAGACCGAGGCGTGGCGCAAGTCCGGCACCGACACCTCGAAGGTCGTCGATGCCGATCTCATCGCCGAAGTGCTCGCCTCTGCCACGGGCATCCCGATCTTCAAGCTCACCGAGGAGGAATCCTCGCGTCTGCTCCGGATGGAAGACGAGCTGCACAAGCGCGTCATCGGTCAGGACGACGCGGTCAAGGCGATCTCGCGGGCGATCCGTCGTACCCGTGCCGGACTGAAGGATCCGAAGCGTCCCTCCGGTTCGTTCATCTTCGCCGGCCCCACCGGCGTCGGCAAGACCGAGCTGGCCAAGGCGCTGTCCGAGTTCCTCTTCGGCGATGAGGACTCGCTCATCAGCCTCGACATGTCCGAGTACTCCGAGAAGCACACGGTCTCGCGACTGTTCGGTTCGCCTCCGGGATACGTCGGCTACGAAGAGGGCGGTCAGCTCACGGAGAAGGTTCGCCGCAAGCCGTTCTCGGTCGTCCTCTTCGATGAGGTGGAGAAGGCCCACTCGGACATCTTCAACTCGCTGCTGCAGATCCTCGAGGACGGTCGCCTGACCGACTCGCAGGGCCGTGAGGTGGACTTCAAGAACACCATCATCATCATGACTACCAACCTCGGTACGCGTGATATCTCGAGTGGACTCCAGCTTGGATTCCAGGTCGAGGGTGACACGAAGACCAACTACGACCGGATGAAGCAGCGGGTCAACGAAGAGCTCAAGCAGCACTTCCGTCCCGAGTTCCTCAACCGCGTCGATGACACGATCGTGTTCCCGCAGCTGAGCATGGTCGAGATCATCAAGATCGTCGATCTCTTCCTCGAGCGTCTCGACGTCCGCCTTGCCGATCAGGGCATGAAGGTCGACGTCACCGCCAAGGCGAAGGATCTGCTCGCCGAACGCGGCTACGATCCCGTCCTGGGTGCCCGACCGCTGCGTCGGACCATCCAGCTCGAGATCGAGGACACCCTGTCGGAGAAGATCCTGTTCAAGGAGCTCGGGCGTGGCCAGACCGTGAAGGTCGACGTCAAGGGTGAAGGAAAGGACGCTGAGTTCACCTTCGAAGGCATCGAGACCGAGAGCCTGAAGCCCGCTGAGGATGTCGACAGCGAACTCGCAGGTTTGAGTTCGTCCGGTTCGAGCGGGTCCTCGGAGACCTCGGCCTGATCGTTCCTCACCTTCTCGGATAACGCGTAAGAGTCCGGGGAGTCGGCAGCCAGCCGGCTCCCCGGACTCTTTCGTATTCGCAGCCGGGGATGGTGTTGAATGTGGGTATGAGCTCACACGCAGGCGACTTCGACCACGAGCGGATCTCCGAAGACCACCATTCCAAGCACGAACTGCCCGGAGGCCTGTACCTGCGACGGGCGAGGACCGGCGACGTCAAAGGCATCGAGGCACTGGTCGCTCCGCTGGCCGGGGAGCGGATTCTGCTCGCCAAGGACACGGTGACGTACTTCGAGTCGCTGCAGGAGTTCTGGTTGGTCGTCGACCCGCAGCCCGACGGGTCGGAGATCCTCGCCGGTTGCGGTGCCCTGCACATCATCTGGGCTGACCTCGCCGAGGCCCGCACGGTCGCCACGTCCCCGGACTATCGGGGCAGGGGGGTGGGCAAGGCGATCATCAGACAGCTCCTCACCGATGCCCGTGAGATCGGTGTCGACCGGGTGTTCTGCCTGACCTTCGAGACCGGGTTCTTCGGATCGCTCGGCTTCGAGCCGATCAAAGGCATCCCCGTCTCACCCGAGGTCTACGTCGAGCTGCTTCACTCCACCGATGAGGGTGTGGCAGAGTTCCTCGATCTGGCACGGGTGAAACCGAACACCCTGGGCAACTCACGGATGATCAAATACCTCTGAGACGGACTCAGATCACACCTCTCACCGGCCGGGTGGGGGCGATGGCGGCCGCCCCACCTCTGCTGTTCCTATTGTCGCGCGCCGGCTCGGGCTTCAGCGGTTCGGCAGTGCCAATCGGCCGTCGATCTGCTGTGCCAGTCCGTCGGTGACGAGATCAGAGATGAGTCGAGAGAGCCTGTCCCGGTCGGCGCTGAGTTCCCGCACTCGGGCCACTGCTGCGGCCGTGGACTCGGCCAATGAGTCGAGAAGCGCTGGATCGAAGTCAGTCATCGGAGTGGTGAAGACGTCGAGGCTGACGCCGTCCCGGTCGTCCCCGGCGGCATGGGCGGTTTTGAGGACGTCCATGATCGCTCCGCGCAGCTGTCGATCCGTGCCCGCCCACTTCTGTGTCTTCGGCTTCGTCGCCGAGGCGGGTCGGCCCAACTGGTTCCATGTGCAGATGTCCTGGAGCGGGCAGGCGGGGCAGTCGGGATTGCGAGCCGTGCAGACGAGGGCTCCGAACTCCATGACACCGGCGTTCCACTCAACATGTCCATCCTCGGGCACGAGGCCGGCCGCCCACGCAGTCTCCTTCCGGCTGGGGGAACTGGTAGGACGTTCTCTTCCTGCGAAGAGACGGATGAGAACCCGACGAACATTCGTGTCCAGCACGGTCGTCTTTCGGCCGAAGGCGAAGGACGAGACCGCAGCGGCGGTATAGGAACCGATGCCCGGCAATCGTTCGAGTTCTTCGGTCGTTTCGGGAACCCGGTTGTTCAGGTTCGCAGCGATGACTTCGGCGGCTTCCTGCAGCCGCAGGGCCCTGCGCGGATAACCCAAACGATCCCAGGCGTGGAGGACCTCGGAGGTCGGCGCGGCAGCGAGATCGGTCGGGGTCGGCCACATCTCCATCCAGGCACGCCACCGTGGTTCGACCCGGGCGACAGGCGTCTGCTGAGACATGATCTCGCTGACGAGGATCGCCCAGGCGCTCGTGTTCGGAGCCCTCCACGGCAGGTCGCGGGCGGCTTCTTCGAACCAGGCGATGATCGTGTCCTGGACCCGTCTGAGCACAGGCTCCGTCACCTCGGGAAAGGCGGCAGAAGGCCCGGAGGAATCGGATTCGGAACCGGCTCGGTGTGTCATTTGGATGCTCATTCGCAATTGCCTAGGCTCAAAGCGATGACTCCTTCCAATCGTGGTTCGCAGCCGAGCAGAGCTGCCGGGCAGCCCCGCCAGTCTAGCGGGAAGCTGCCTGCTCACGTGTACCGCAGACGCCGCATCACGCTCGCTGTGGCCAGCCTCCTAGTCGTGGGGCTCCTGGTGCTCGGAATCGTCGGCATCGTCACGGCCATCGGCGGCCGCAGTGATGGCTCGGATAAGGTTGCTGCCGAGGAGACGACTCCGGCCGAATCGACGACAGCGGCCCCGGTGCCTGATAAGAAAGCGGCGAGCGGAAAGTGCCCGGAGGACCAGGTCTCGCTGAAGGCGAAGGTGGATCCGAATTCCGTGAAGGACGGAAAAGAACCCGAATTCGGCATGGTCATCGAGAACGGACACTCGGCCACCTGCCTCATCGAGGTCGGCACCGACAAGCAGGAGTTCATCGTCGAGAAAGACGGTGACGTCGTGTGGTCGTCGAAGTACTGCGCGGCCTCGAAAGACGAGAATGCAGAGGCGTCCACTGAGTTCGCACCGCAGTCGGAGAAGACCGCGAAGCTCAAGTGGAACCGGATCAAGGTCGACAAGAACTGCAACCGCGAAGACGATGACTTCGCCCCCGGTGACTATGAGCTCATCGTGAAACTCGATGACAAGAAGAGCGAACCGACTGAGTTCACGCTCGAGAAGAGCGCCGCTGAAAAGGCCAAGGAGAAGAAGGCCGCGGAGGAGAAGAGGGCCGCGGAGGAGAAGAAGAAAGCCGACGAAGAGAAGAAGTCGGAGCAGGACTCCGGAGAGAAGGACTCCGGCGAGACGCAGTCAGAGGAACCGCAGGACTGAGCCCTCAGGCACCGCGGTAGGAGCCGACTCCCCACGAGTTGCCATCGTGGTCGCGGAAGTCGAATTCGCGGCCGCCGTGGTCTTGAGTCGCAACCGGTCGCACGATCGCATGCCCCAGGTCGACGATCTCCTGGTAGAGCCGGTCGACTTCGCGTTCGGTGTCGACGACGACGTAGATCGAGCTGCCGCCCACCGCGTCGAGTGCCGATCCGTCGTGGCGGACCGAGCCGAACATGATCCCGCCGTTGTTTCCGAGTGCGAATTCGGCATGATCGACGAGCGCAGGATCCTGCTCATTGCGTACGAGCAGTCTTTCGGTGAATCCGAGCGTGACCAGCAGCTCGATCGTCGCTGCCGCATCGGTGGTCCGGAACGTTGGAAATACTGTCGTGGTCATGACACCAGGATGCGCCAAAACCGTGCGAAAGTCCCGAACTTTCTCACTTCTGCTCCCGCAGGGCGCCATTCGTCAGCATGAGTTCGACCGCCCCGGCGATGTGTTCGCACTCCTCGACTTTCATCTTCTCCGGCGTCGCCACATTGGTCATCGCGCCCTTGGCCACGACGGCATGGGTGATGCCCAGACGTTTGGCTTCGTTGAGGCGTTGGCCGAGATTGGGGACGTTGCGGATCTCTCCGGACAGACTGACCTCGCCGATCGCAACGAGGTGGCGAGCCAGCGGCTTGCCGAGCAGCGCCGAAGCCAGGGACATGCAGATCGCCAGATCGCTGGCCGGTTCCGACAGCTTCGCTCCGCCGACCGTAGCGGTGAAGACGTCGCTCTTGGCGAGGTTCGCCTGCGCGACGTTCTGGCTGAGCACGGCCAGCATCATCGCCACACGTGAGGAGTCGACTCCGGAGACGGACCGACGGGACTGGCCGCCGGCGGATTCGGTGATGAGCGATTGGACTTCGACGAGGAGCGGACGCTTGCCCTCCTGCGTCACGGTCAGGCAGGTGCCGGGCGGGTTCGCCCCGCTGCGCGAGAGGAACAGGCCCGAGGGGTCCTCGAGACTCTTGATCCCGTTCTCCTCCATATCGAAGCAGCCCACATCGTCGGTGGGGCCGAAGCGATTCTTCACCGCTCGCAGCATGCGCAGCCGCGAATGCCTCTCACCTTCGAAGGTGCACACGACATCGACGAGGTGCTCGAGGAGGCGAGGGCCGGCGATTGTGCCGTCCTTCGTGATGTGGCCGACGAGCACTGTCGGCAGAGATCGGGCCTTGGCTTCTCGGATGAGGGCGGAGGCGACTTCGCGGACCTGGGTGACTCCGCCGGGGATGCCTTCGACCTCGGAAGAGGCCAAAGTTTGGATAGAGTCGACGACGAGCAGCTCCGGCTGTTCGGCCTCGATCATTCCCAGCACCGAACCCAGATCGGTCTCGGCGGCGAGGAGCAGGGAGTCGGCCAGGGCGTTGATCCGTTCGGCGCGCAGCCGCACCTGGCCGGCGGATTCCTCACCGGTGACATAGAGGACCTTGACTCCGAACATCGCGATCTTCGCAGCGACGTCGAGCAGCAGCGTCGACTTGCCGACACCGGGTTCTCCGGAGAGCAGGACGACCGCGCCGGGTACGATGCCCCCGCCGAGCACCCGGTCGAACTCGGGGACGAATGTCGACCGTGCCTGCGCGAGCGTCGAGTCGATCTCGCTGATGGGCTTCGCCGCGCTGGATTTCTTGACCTTCGTCTTCACCTTCGACGAGTTCGCACCCTTCTCCTCAAGAGTGCCCCAGGCCTGGCATTCGGGACAGCGTCCCAACCACTTGACCGTCGAATAGCCGCATTCCGAGCACGTGAAAGACATACCGCAATTCTGGCACGGACCGCTGACATGGCAGATCTGAGGAGCGGCGAGACATTAGAAAGGGCGTCCGACGATGAGTTCGTCGGACGCCCCTGCCGGCAGAGTGCGGCAGCTCGGTCAGTCGAGCGTGGTGAGGACTCGGGGACCATCCTCGGTGATGGCGATCGTGTTCTCCGAATGGGCACCATTCGAACCGTCGGCCAGACGCAGGGTCCAGCCGTCTTTGTCGACGGACAGCTTCTTCGACGTGAACGACCACCACGGTTCGATGGCCAGGGTCAGTCCTGGTTTGAGGACCAGCCCGCGACCGCCCTTGCCGCGGTTGGGCACATGCGGATCTTCATGCATCGTGTGGCCGAGCCCGTGCCCGCCGAAGTCGAGGTTGACGGGGATGCGGTGGGCATCGGCGACGTCACCGATGGCCTTAGAGATATCGCCGAGGCGGTTGCCGGCCTGGGCGGCGCCGATGCCGGCTTCGAGGCCGGCCCAGGTGGTGTCGATGAGGCGCTGGTCCTCATCGCTGCCGTCGCCGACGACGACGGAACGGGCGGCGTCGGCGACCCAGCCGTCGATGGACACGGCGAAGTCGAGGGTGAGCAGATCGCCGTCCTTCATCACGTAGTTGTGCGGTTTGCCGTGGAGGACGCCGTCATTGACGGACAGGCAGACGACATTGCGGAAGGGGCCGGAGCCGAAGGACGGGGCGTAGTCCCAGTAGCAGGACTTCGCTCCGGCGTCCTCAATGAGCTTCCGCGCGGTCTTCTCCAGGTGCATGATGTCCATGCCCGGTTCTGCGATCGAGGTCAGCTCGGCCAAGGTCTTCGCGACGAAACGGCCGGTCACCGCCATCTTGTCGATCTCGGCGGGCGTCTTCAGCTCAATCACAGGGGTCTCCTTCAATGAGGTGCGGGGTTTCAACGGCGTTCACTGGTCCAGACTCGATTTTAGTCCTCGGCAATGCCGAAGTCGCGGCCGCACCCGGATCTGTGGGCAAGCAGACAGTCGCGCGGCGCCTCCCTCCCGACTCGCTCGGTCAAGGGTTGGCAGCAGATATCCATTCGTGGACGGGGTGATATCTGCGCCAGCCCTTGGACGAGGCAGGCGGTCGGCGACGGTTCCTCAGAGGAACTCGACGCCCTGCGCCAGCGGCAGCTCGCCGGAGTAGTTGATCGTGTTCGTGGCCGGACGCATATAGGCCTTCCACGAATCCGAACCCGACTCGCGTCCGCCGCCGGTCTCCTTCTCACCGCCGAAGGCACCGCCGATCTCCGCGCCGGAGGTGCCGATGTTGACGTTGGCGATGCCGCAGTCGGAGCGGGAGAGGAACTTCTCGGACTCGGCGAGTTCGGCAGTGAAGATCGCCGAGGACAGACCCTGCGGCACCCCGTTGTGGATCTCGAGCGCTTCATCGAGATCCGAATACGTGACGACGTAGAGGATCGGGGCGAACGTCTCCTCCTTGACCACGGCGCTCTGACTGGGCATCCGCACCACTGCCGGTTCGACGTAGTGGGCGTTCGGGCGCTCATCGGCGAGCACCCGGCCGCCTCCGCAGAGGATCTCGCCGCCCTCTGCCTCTGCTTGCTTGAGGGCTGCCTGCATCGCCTCGTACGAACCCGAATTGATGAGCGGTCCCACGAGCACTCCGTCATCGGTCGGCGATCCGATGCTCAGCGTCTTGTACGCGGCGACGACCTTGGCGACGAACTCGTCGGCGATGGACTCGTGCACGATGAGCCGTCGCAGTGTTGTGCACCTCTGACCGGCCGTTCCGGCGGCCGCGAAGACCACTCCGCGCAGTGCCAGGTCGACATCGGCGCTCGGGGCGACGATGGCGGCGTTGTTGCCGCCGAGCTCGAGCAGGATCTTGCCGAAGCGCTCGGCCACGACGGGGCCGACCTCGCGACCCATCCGCACCGATCCCGTCGCCGAGACCAGGGCCACGCGGTCATCCCGGACCATGACATCGCCGATGTCCCGGCCGCCGATGAGGACGGGCGCGAGGTTCTCCGGTGCCCCCACCTCGGCGGCGGCCCTGGCCAGCAGGGACTGTGCCCCGAGGGCTGCGAGCACGGCGTTCTCCGAGGGCTTCCACACAACCGCGTCACCGGCCACCAAGGCCAGAGCTGTGTTCCAGGAATACACGGCCACCGGGAAGTTGAACGCGGAGATGACACCGACGACGCCTAGGGGATGCCACGTCTCCATGAGCCGGTGACCCGGCCGTTCGCTGGGCATGGTCTTGCCCCACAGCTGCCGGGACTGACCGAGTGCGAACTCACAGATGTCGATCATCTCCTGCACCTCACCGGCCGCCTCGGAGGGGGTCTTGCCGGCTTCGACGGTGATGATCTTCGCCAGATCCTCCTTGTGCTCGCCGAGCAGCTGTCCCCACCGCTGCACCAGTTGCCCGCGGATCGGAGCGGGCACGTCCCGCCAGGTCTCGAACGCAGACTGGGCCGCGGCGATCTTGTTCGCCGCCGTCTGCGCGGTGTCCGCGGCGATCGTGCCGAGGTCCTGTCCCGTGATGGGGGAGCGGGCCGGAAGGCTCGCCGAGGCGGTCGATCCCTCAAGCACGGATGCGTCCACTCCGCAGGCGCTCAGCCCTGAGGTGAGGAGGTCGGTGATGGTCTGATCGGTGGGCAGTGCGGTCATTGCTGTCCTTTCGTCATCTGCTGTGTCGATCGGCCGCTTGGCCGGTCGGCGGTGTTCCGTCGTTGTTGGGGAGGTCGGGTGTGAGGGCGGGTGTGCGAGGACTCAGATCACGTTGAGCTCCTTACGCAGTCCGGTGGTGGTGAAGCGTCGTTTGTCCATGGGAGTCACATCGACGAAGGGGCTGCGGCCGGTCATGAGGTCGGCGACGACCTCTCCGACGGCCGGGCCCATGAGGAAGCCGTGACCGGAGAATCCGCAGGCGTAGAAGAATCCCGGCCTCTCCTCGGCCTCGCCGATGAGCGCATTGTGGTCGGGCGTCATCTCATACAGTCCCGCCCACCCGTGTTTCGCTTCGACATCGCCGAGTTCCGGGGTGCGGGCGTCGATGTGCTCGGCCAGGGTGGCCAGCCAGTTGGGGTCGCGTTTGTCGTTGAAGGACCAGTCATCGACCTCATCGGGGCAGCCGAACAGCAGCCCGGCGCCTTCGGGGTGGACGTAGTAGCTGGTGGAGAAGTCGATCGTGAAGGGCATCCGCGAGGTGTCGAAATCGACGGGTTCGGAGACCATGATCTCCCGCCGCAGCGGCTTGACCGGCAGGTCGACCCCGGCCATGTCCCCGATGGGGCCGGACCAGGCTCCCGCCGCGACGACGACCTGTTCGCAGCTGATCGCGCCCTGATTCGTGATCACCGAGGTGGCTCTGCGATCCGTCCCGCCGCCGGTGTCGAATCCGGTGACCTCGCAGTTCTTGACCACCGTGACCCCGCGCTCGCGGGCGGCGGTGACGAAGCCTGCGACGACGGCCTCGGGGGTGCAGTGACCGTCGCCGGGGTTGAACGCCCCGGCGATCAGCCCTTCTGTGTTGACGAACGGGGCCAGCTCGGCCACCTCGGCGATGGTGAGCATCCGCGAGTCCAAGCCCATCCGCTGTTGCAGGGCGACGTTGTCGGTGAACGCGCGCACGTCGTCATCGTTGTCGAGGAGGAACAGGTAGCCGTTGCTGACCAGGTCGATGTCGACGCCGAAATCGGTCTCGAAGTTCCGCAGTACGTCGAGCCCGCGGGCGGCCAGGGCGATGTTGACCTCGTCGGAGAATTGGCAGCGCACACCTCCGGCGGCCTTCGACGTCGATCCGGCTCCGGGGGTGTCGCGTTCGACGATGACGACGTCGCGGGCTCCGCGTTCGGCCAGGTGGTAGGCGATGGCCGCTCCCATGACGCCGGCGCCGATGATGACCACGGAAGCTTCGGCGGGCAGGGCTCTGGACGTGCCGGGGACCCCGTGGGTGTTAGGGGCGGTGGTCGATGCGGTGGGAGATTCCACGGTTCACCTCGCTGTCTGCTGCCGGGGCGACCGTCATTGGTCACCCCGGAAACGGAGAGTGCCGACGGCGATGTCGGCGTTTATGTCTTGACTTCATTGTGGTTGCCATCACACTTAAGGGCAAGGGAGAGTTTGTGAACACAGTGTTCAAGAAACCTAAAGACAAGGGAGTGCTGCCATGACATGGACGCTCGGACAGCTGCGCACATTCGTCGCAGTGGCCGAACTCGGGTCGATGACGCGGGCGGCCGACCACCTCGGCTACAGCGTCGGGGCCGTGTCCCAGCACATCTCAGCGCTGCGCCGAGTCGTCGATTCCGACCTGTTCCGACGTCGCGGCCGCGGGCTCGTCCTCGCCGAAGCCGGGCGCACCCTGCTGCCCAGGGCCCGGAGCATCCTCGCCGCTCAGCAGCAGGCGGAGATGGCGATGCTCGGCCGGGACTTCCGCAGCGAGGCCATCGTCACCCTCGGCGTCTTCGGGTCGGCATCGACGACGGCGCTGCCGAAGGTGGTGCGGGCGCTGGCCGAGCGTCATCCGCATATCGAAGTCCGGGCGCGGGAGATCAATGTCGAGACCATGTCGGCCGCCGTCATCGACGGAGTCATCGACTTAGGCATCGGGATCAACTACCCGGCCGCGCCGCTGCCGCCGATGCGCGGGCTGCGCTGGGAGGCGGTGGCCGTGGAGGACTTCGGCATCGTCGTCCCCGCGGGGACGACCCGGCCGAGCGATGACGATCTGGCCGAGGCCGACTGGATCCTCCCACCGGCCGAGGAGCTCTTCGGCCGCGCGATGCGGTTGGCCACCTCGGCGCTGGGAATCAATGCGAAGGAGACCCACATCGTCACGGACACCGCGGTCGCGTTGGCACTCGCCGGAACGGGGCTCGGTCTGACCCTGGCGACGCCGATCATGATGTCGTTGGGCGGGCCCGACGTCGACCTCCACCCGGTCGCCGAGGCGGGCGGACGCGAGATCATCGTGCTGACTTCCCCGGACCCCAGCGATCCCGTCCGGGCGGTCGCCGAGGTGGTCACCGAAGTCTTCGCCTGAGATTCCGGCCTAGGATGAGGGCATGAGCTTCGACCATCAGTGGAACAAGGTACGCAGGGCCAACCCCGACCATTCGGCGAATTACGCGCAGCGGTGGCGCGATCTCGCGGCCGCCGGGCACGACATCGGCGGTGAGGCCAGGTTCGTCAACGCCATGGCTCCGCGGGGATCGCGCATCCTCGACGCCGGCTGCGGAACCGGACGGGCCGGGGGACAGCTCATCGACGAAGGACACACCGTCTTCGGCGTCGACCTCGACGAATTCCTCATCTCCGTCGCCGAGGAGGACTTCCCCAGCGGGGAATGGCACACCGGCGACCTCGCCGACTTCGATTTCGCCGGTGCCGGAATCACCGAGATCGACGTGGCCTTCTGCGCCGGAAACGTCCTGTCCTTCCTCGATCCCGCCTCGCGTCGGCAGACCCTCGGCAACATCAAATCGACCCTCAAGCACGGTGGTCGATTCGTGTCCGGCTTCGGTGCCGGACGCGGGTACGATTTCGACGACTTCATCGAGGACGTCAAAGCCACGGGGATGTTCGTCGACCAGAAGTTCTCCACCTGGGAACTCCGTCCCTTCGAAGCTGACAGCGACTTCCTCGTCCTCATCGCCGAAAGGCTGTGAGCCGGTCGGATGGAGGATGCCGGCTACGACGACGAGCTTCTCGTCGGAATCTATGACGAGGACAACGGCCACGGACCTGACCACGACTACTTTCGTGCGATGGCTGACGATCTCTCGGCTTCATTTATCACCGACCTCGGCTGTGGAACCGGAATTCTGACTGTCACCCTCGCCAAGAAGGGACGCAGAATCGTCGGTATCGATCCTGCGGCTGCGATGCTTTCTCACGCGGCAAATCGGCCCGGCGGCGACCGGGTCGAATGGCGAATGGGCACCTCCGAACTCATTGACCGCGACGCTAATGATCTGATTCTCATGAGCGGAAACGTCGCCATGCACATCATCGACGAGGCATGGGAGACAACTCTGCTCGATATCGCTCAAGGGTTGAAGCCAGACGGGCGTCTCGTATTCGAGACCCGAAACCCACGCAACGAATCGTGGAAGGCGTGGGGCGGCCCGACTGAAGTTCGCGAGACTTCGGCGGGTACGTTGCGAGAGTCCGAATCAGTCTCGGGTCCCGACGCAGATGGAACAGTGACGATGACAACTAGTCATGAGTTCATCGGCGCCGGTCGAACCATTGAAACTGCTTTGCGACTGCGTTTCCGGTCTGCCGAAACACTGCAACGTGATCTTCACTCAGTCGGATTGCGGGTCGACAATCTGTGGAGCGATTGGCACCGGACTCCTTTCACCGGATCGGCAGAAGAACGCTTGATCATTGTGGAAGCGAGCAAAGTATTCGACTGAACAGCGGTCGATTCGCAATTGCGGCAGAATTAAGCTGGGATCGACCCGTACTGCTGATCAGCTGAAGGAGAATAACCATGATCTTCATCGTCGTGAAGTATGACGTGAAACCCGAAAGCGTCGATAAGTTCCCCGAAGCCGTTCGGGCCTTCACCGAGGCGACCCGCGCCGAACCCGGCAACCTCTTCTTCGAATGGTCGAAGAGCCTGGAGAACCCGAACGAGTTCGTCCTCGTCGAGGCGTTCACCGACGAGGGCGCAGAACCACACGTCACCAGCGATCACTTCGCCGCCGGTCTCGAAGCCATGCGCCCTCATCTGGTCTCGACCCCGAAGATCATTTCCCGCAAGATCGACGGTGAGGGCTGGGACGAGATGGGTGAACTCAAGATCGACTGAACCCCTTCCAGGCCTTCATCCCGGGTCGAACGAGCACATAGACTTCTGCCATGGCGACCAAAGCGCAGAACATCGGATCGATCGAAAAGGCCCTCGGCGAACCATGGGCAGACACCCGTGGACGCCTCGAGGCGGCCGGGGGAGCGTCGGCGAGTCACAAAGAACTCGCCGACGCTCTCTATCCCCAGTTCGACGGCAGAGTCGACAACCACGGCTGGTGGGTCCAAGGCGCCGTCGTCGCCTATGAGCAGGAGATCGGCCGTCGCGTCCCCGGCCAGCGCGCCGACGGCACCTTCGACGTCGCCGTCTCCCGCACCATCCCGGGCGATCGTTCCGAACTCATCGCCAAGTTCGCCTCCCTCGTCGGCGACACCCTCAACGAGGTGGCCCTCGACGGCGATCCCCGCACCTCGGAGACGACGAAGCGCTCCTTCTGGCGAGCCAACCTCGACGGCGGCATCAAGGTCGAAGCCGCAGCCGAGACGAAGAGCGATGACAAGACGCTCTTCGTCCTCACCGCGTCCAAACTGCCCAGCCCCGAAGCCTTGGAGGAATGGCGGGCCTTCGGCAAGGACCTCCTCAAACAGCTCTGAGTCGTGCCATATCCGCGTCGCCTCACCCGACGATCGGGTTCCAGACTCCGAGCATGTGAGCCGCACCGATCGCGACCGCGCAGACAGCCAGGCTGAGAAGCACCGCCACGACATCTCGGACCGCGAACCTCGACCGCCTGCGCCACGTGCGTCCGGGACGACCGAATGCCCGACCCTCCATCGCCATCGCCAGGGTCGTCGCCCGGCGGATCGAGACCACGAGCAGGACGAACACCCCGCTGAAGAGGCTGCCCGTGCGCCGCAGAAGCGAACCACCCGCGACACCCCTGGCCCTCCTCGCCATCGCCAGCACCTGCCACTCACTGACCAACAGTCCGAGCAGACGAGAGGCCGCGAGAACCGAGACCACGACGACCTCTGGCAGCCGCAGGTGCTGAATGAGCGCATCGGCGAGGTCACGCGGATCGATCGTCGATGCGAGCACGATGAGCGGGATCGCCAAGGCGAGGGCGCGGACGAAGATCGCCGCAGCCGCGGCCAGGGACCCTGTGGTGAACAGGACGGGGCCGAAGTCGACGACCACATCCCCGGTCTTCTCCGCCAACAGAGCCGTGCCCCAAGCGGCGAGCAGAGCGCCGGCGGGCAGGAACCACAGCCGCTTGGCCGCCGCCACCAGATCGAGTCCCGTCGCCGGCAGCGCCAGCACTGCTGCCAGCAGCACCACCCCCGCAGAGACCGGATCGATGCTCAGCAGCGCCCCGACCATGAGAATGAGCGCGACTGCGATCTTCGTCAGCGGATTGCACCGAGCCAAAGCGGTGGAACGCACCACGGGGATGAGCTGCCCCGGATCTTCTACGGCGGCCTCGGGTGCGGGGAGAGAATGCATATCGAGACTGTCACTCACCGCTATCACCCGCCTTGACATGCGAATCCGACTCATTGTCGCCGACTCGTGCAGCGCTGCTGCGGTCGCCGAGCTCGAGGAGATCGGCGCCGATGGCCTCGAGGAGCGCCAGATCGTGGCTGACCGCGACCACCGCGGAGCCGTGTTCCAAAGCATCGAGGAACATCTCCACCAACCCCGCCCACGTCAGCGCATCCTGACCGAAGGTCGGCTCATCGACGATGAGCACCCGGGGCCGGGGAGCCAGCATCGCCGCCACCGACAGGCGTCGCTTCTCCCCACCGGAGAGACTCTGCGGATGAGCCTGCGCCAACCCGACGAGCCCGAGCCCCTCAAGAAGCTCATCCACCCGTGCCTGCGACTCGGCGGCAGACCACCCTGCCAGCCGGGGACCCAGTTCGAGTTCGGCCGCCACGCTCGAAGTGAGGAACTGGTGGGCTGGTTCCTGGAAGACCATGCCGATGCGCGCCGCCAACTGCTTCGACGGCCACGCGAACGGTCGGGGTCGTTTGGCTCCTTCCCGCAGGGCCGCCTCGGCGAAGACCTGCCCGGAGAATTCGGGCAGCAGGCCGGCCAAGGTCAGGGCCGTGGTTGATTTGCCTGCCCCGTTGGCGCCGACGATTCCGAGCGCCTGACCGGCGCTCAGTCTCAGGTCCAAGCCGGTCGCGGCGGGGGTGGCCATGCGCGGTCGAGCAACACTGAGCCGATCTGTGCGCAGCAGAACCTCGCCGAGGCGGCCCGACGTCCCACCGCTTCCTGCGGCCCCGCCTCGGCGCGGGGTGGGGGAGTCCTGCGGAATCCAGATGCCGCAGCCGATGAGCGTTTCGGTCAGGTCCGGATCGGAGAAGATCCGCTCGGGCGGACCTTGGGCGACGATCCCGTCACGGCCGAGTACGACGACACGGTCGACGTGCTCGATCCACAGCTCGACCCGGTGTTCGACGACGAGCATGGTCGCCTGTGTCTCGGCCTGCACGGTGAGCACGGCATCGCGGACCTCGGTCGCCGAGGCGGGATCGATATTGGCGGTCGGTTCGTCGAGGACGATGACCTCCGGGGCCATCGCATGGATCCCGGCCAGAGCCAGCCGCTGCTTCTGCCCGCCGGACAGAGCGGCACTCGGATGCTCCGGGGCCAGATCGAGTCCCAAGGCCTGCAGAGATCTGGGAACCTGAGCCTCGATGACCGCGGCCGGGAGTCCGAGGTTCTCCATCCCGAACGCCACATCATCACCGATGCGGGAGAAGATCACCTGCGAATCGGGATCTTGGAGGACCAGCCCGGTGCATCCTCGGCGAGGATCCGGTTTCTCACCGCCGACGAGGAGTTCACCGGTGGCCTCACCCGATTCCTCGGGCAGGACACCGGCGACGGCGTGGAGGAACGTCGATTTCCCGGCTCCGGAGGCGCCGAGCAGCAGCACCTTCTCTCCGGCCGCGATCTCCAGGTCGAGCGGACCGACCGCCGGTGCCTCACGGTCGGTGTGCGTCCATGAGAAGCCCGCGGCCGTGATCGGCAGCGCCATCAGCGACGGCCGGAGGCGAAGGAGCTCAGAGCCCCGGTGGCCGCGATCGCCCGGTAGGCGTACCACGCGCCGATCCCGGAGATGACGAGGCCGGAGATGATCGCACAGACCGCGTAGATCGCCTGGAAGCCGAACTGCCATTCGGCGTTGTACATGATGTTCTCGCTCACGGCCATGAACGCCGCGGCCAGCACGCCCGAAGCGGCGGTGACCCACAGGGTGAAGCGTTTGTAGCCGAAAGCGGCGAAGACGAGTTCGGCACCGAGGCCCTGCAGCAGTCCCGAGAGCAGAACGGTCGCCCCGAAGTGGGAGCCGAGCACGGCTTCGACGATGGCGGCGATGAGTTCGCACAGGAGCGCGGCACCGGGTTTGCGGATGATGGCACCGGCCAGCGGACCGGCCAGCACCCAGAGACCGGCGATGAGGCCGATCGACGGCGGGAATGCCTGGAAGGCGAGTTCGAGAACCTTCCAGCTCAGCGCGAGAACCCAGAAGACGAGTCCCACCGCGATGCCGAGCACGGCGGTGGTGACATAGTCGACGACCCGCCACTGCTTGGATTTCGGCGCCGCGGTGAAGGCCCGCGCGCGGGCGGGGGTGGTGGTCGGCGCGGTGGTTTCCGGCATTGTGCCTCCTCATATCAAGGAGGGGTGAAGAGTCTCGACTTCCTTCGGCGGTACTGACCGCATCAGGTTCGAGGGTCTGCAGCTTCTTCTGCACTCTCAGCGCCCCTGACGGCGCTCCCCTGTCGTAGCCACCACTGTACAACAGGTGAGCGAAGCAGCGACCGGGAGCGGAAGCGACGCGGAGGCCGGGATCCGTCATCGACGATTCACCTCCCGTTCCCTGTCTCGTCGACGGGCCTCGAACGACCAGACACTACTGATCGGTAGGAATGGGCGGGTGAACACTCAACGACTCAAGCGACCACTCAGTGCCCTGTCCGCCGCCACCCTGCTCGCCGCTCTGGTGGCGGCCCCGGTGCCCGTGCGCGCCGAACCATCTCTCGGCTCGGGCGGACCGAGTGCGACCGCGAGCCAGGACCCGACGGACACGCCCGCCGAGGCGGATGCGGGGAGTGAGGCGATCACCGACGCGGTGCTGCAGGTCGGGGCCGACTCGACGACGCGCAACCTCTCGTGGATGAGTGAGAGCTCCGGCGGGGGAGAGGTCCGGTGGGCACCGGTGAGTGAACTCGAGGGGGGTGAACTTCCCGCCGACGCGGCAGCGGCTGAGACCACGGACTCCGGTCTCGCCACCGACCTCAAACGCCACTACAACCACGCGAGCATGACCGACCTGGAACCCGACACCGACTACGCCTACCAGGTCGGCAGCGACGAGGACGGGTTCACCGAGGTGCAGCGGTTCACCACGGGATCGTCCGGAGGAGATGACGAATTCCTCGTCTTCGGCGACCCCCAGGTCGGCGCCGGAGGCGGAGATCCCGACGACGCGGCCGGTTGGGACCGGACCCTGTCCTCGGCAGTGGCCACCGCCGACGACCCGAGCTTCTTCTACTCGCTGGGAGACCAGGTCAACTCCGCCGGCAACCAGGAGCAGTATGCTCAATACCTGGCACCGGAAGCGACCCGCACGATCCCGCAGGCGACGACGATCGGCAACCACGATGTGTCTTCGAAAGCCTACGAGCAGCACTTCAACCGACCCAATGTGAGCCAGGACCACGGCGGTGGCGGCGTCATCACCTCCGGCGGCGACTACTGGTTCATCGAAGATGGAGTCCTGTTCCTCAACATCAACTCGAACAGCCCGGACGTGGATGCCCACGCCGAGTTCATCGACGAGGTCGTCGCCGAGCACGGAGACCAGGCACGCTGGACTGTTCTCGGGTTCCACCACTCGATCTATTCGACGGCAACCCATTGGGACGACATCGACGTCAAACGGCTGCGGAAGGCGATCCCTCCGGTCGCGGCCCGCAATGACATCGACCTCGTCGTCTCCGGCCATGACCACATCTTCAACCGCACCTTCCTCATGGACGGCGAAGGCAAGCGAGTGGAAGGGTCGGAAGCGGGAGCCGAGGAAGAGAAGGAAGACGGGCAGACGCTCTACCTCACGCTGACCTCCTCGTCAGGGTCGAAGTTCTATGACTACGTTCCCGGCCTCGACTGGGAAGGCAAGAGCGTCCACAACGACGTGCCCGCTTTCACCCGGGTTCGAGTCAGCGACGAAGCGCTGCGAGCGACGACCTATGAGGTGCCGGCAGGCGGGGCACCCGCCGATGGTGAGCGCGCGGAAGCTCAGGCCGCATCCGAGCAGATCGACGATGTCGAACTCAGGCGCGCCGAGGCGGAAGAACCAGCCCCGGATGACGATGCGGAGGCCGGCGCCGGTTCCGATGCCGGCTCCGACTCCGCGGCAGGTGCTGATGATGCAGGTGCAAACGATGACGCCGACAGTGCAGGAACGAGCGACGACGCAGACGCAGGTTCCGAGGATGCCGGAACCAGCGACGACGTGGACGCAGGTGCCGATGGCCCGAGTGCAGATGCCGACGCTGGTACGGGCGGCACCGCCTCCGACAGCGCCAGCTCCGACGGTGCTGCCTCGGGTGATGTCGGGTCTGACGGTACCGACGACGGCAACGGATTCGATGCCGGCACGGCAGATGCCGGCACTGCCGACTCCGGCTCCGAGGCAGATGCAGCCGAGGCGAACGCCGTAGGAACGGGCGATGATTCGGATTCCTCCGGGACCGCCTCGGCGAGTGGGGATGGAGACCTGCCCCGCACCGGCGGTGGGCTCGCACTACCCTTGGCCGTCGGCGCGGGAGCGCTGGCACTCGGCGCGACACTTCTCTTGGTGAGCCGTCGCCGTCGAGGTGCCGGGCTCGGCTGATCAGCACTTCCTGGCTGATCAGCACGGCGCTGCCGATCAGCTCGGAACCACCATGATCGGTCCTTCTGCATGGTTGAGGACTCCGCGCGAGACCGATCCCAGCAGAGCGCTGCGGATCCGCCCGCGCCCGCGGGTGCCCAACACGGTCAGCTGAGCGCGGGAGCTGATCTCGACGAGGGTCTCGGTCGGATCGCCGACCGGCACCGAGGTGGTCACCGTCAGATCCGGGAACTGCTCGGACAGCGTCGCGGCCTCCTTCTCCAGACCTTCGGCCAGCTGCTTCTGCCGACGCGCGGTGACCTCGGAGCTGAGTTCGAGATCGGGGTACCAATAGAGCCACTCCTCACCGGCCGGCAGCACCACGACGAGTTCGAGCTCCGCTCCGCGTAGGGTCGCCTCGGCGGCTGCCGTGAACATGGCGACCCGACTGGTCTCGGACCCGTCGACGGCGACGACCACCGGGTCTGTGTCCGCAGATGCTGAAGTCGACCGTTCGGGAACAACGATCGTCGGGCAGTGAGCGTGGGCAGGCAGAGCCGTGGACACGGAGCCGAGGACGCGGCCCATGAAGCCGCCGCGCCCGCGGGCACCGACGATGACGACCTCGGCATCGGCGCTGAGCGTGACGAGCGCACCGGCGGAGTTGCCGGGCGCCGTGCGGAAGGACGTCTCACCGGAGTAGTCGCGCAGAAGGTCGACCGCCTCGGCGAGGGTCTTCTCTGCTTTCGTCTTCGCCTTGTCATCCTCGGGCTCGCTGGGGATGGAGGCCATATTCGGGTAGATCATCGTCGGCAGCTCATAGGCGGTGACGACGGTGAGAACGGTTCTGCGTCGTTCGGCCTCGACTGAGCCGTAGCGGACGGCTTGGGCGGCGAGTTCGGAGCCGTCGAAGCCGACGAGGACGCCGAGTTCGAGGTTCAGGCCGGATTCGGACGGATTGGATTGAGCAGACATCTCGCACCTCTCGATCGGGGCCTGGTCAACCCTGACGCCGACGACGGCCCCGACAGGCGGTATCGTCCGCGTCGCCTTCAGTCTACCAAGTAGGTTCTACGGGCTGTAGAAAAAGTCCGGAGGTGAGAAGCTTCGTCTCATCCGGGCGCGCTCGTGGCTCAGACGCGGAAGCCCAGGTGGGCCAGCGCGATGCGCAGAATATGGTCCTGGCCGTAGCAGAGCTCGCCGACGATATCGGGGCGCAGAGTCTCCTCGGGGGTCAGCCAATCGAGGCTGAGGGCATCGGCCCGCGGAGTGCATTCGCCGCGGACCTCCATGATGAAGCACATGGCGATCGCGTGCTGGCGCGGATCATGGAGAAGCGCCGAACCCTCGGTGGGGAAGTATTCGGCGATGTGGAACGGGCTGATCGCCGGCGGAATGACCGGCAGCGCCATCGGGCCGAGGTCGTTCTCGGCGTGACGCACCAGCGCCGTGCGGATCGTCTCATGGAAGCGGATCCGCCCGCCCACGACCTCCCGCCCGAGGGTGCCGTCCTCGAGGCTGCGCAGCAGCAGGCCGATGCGTTCGACGTTGCCGGTCTCGCTCACCCGCACCGGGATGGCGTTGACATAGGGGATCGGCATGCGTCTGCGCAGGCGCGCATATTCCGCGTCGTCGAACCAGTTCTCGTCGAAGTCCAGGGCAGTCCGAGTCATGACCCAATATTCCCACAACCATCCCTCGCGGCAGAAGAGCATGGAGACCCCGTTGGTGAACTGGGACACGCTTCGGGTAAAATATCTTGATGTCGAGATAAATTTCCGACCGGCAGGGACCTGTCGAGTGACGTGGCCTACAGTTGTGTCAGCACTACGTGACCGTTTCCGGTCAAGGACTATGAAGGGGTATCCATGATCAATCATGAAGTCCGCACCTACAAGAGCTCAGAGAACCTGGCTCGCGAAGATCAGCTCGCATGGAAGATCGCCGAGGTCGCATCCGACCCGACGCCGGTCGATTCCGAAGTTACCGAAATGGTCATCAACCGCGTCATCGACAACGCTTCTGTGGCTGCCGCATCCGTGCGTCGCTCCGCTCCGACCCATGCTCGCGAACAGGCCCAGGCCCACCCGTTCAATCCCGGTGCCAACATCTTCGGTCTGCCGGTGAGCGACCGCTTCTCACCGGAATGGGCCGCTTGGGCCAACGGTGTGGCCGTGCGCGAACTCGATTTCCACGACACCTTCCTCGCCGCAGAGTACTCGCACCCCGGTGACAACATCCCGGCCGTGCTCGCAGTCGCCCAGCACAAGGGCATCGGCGGCAAAGACCTCATCAACGGTGTGGCCACCGGCTACGAGATCCAGGTCGACCTCGTCAAGGGAATGTGCCTGCACGAGCACAAGATCGACCATGTCGCCCACCTCGGCCCCTCGGCCGCAGCTGGTATCGGCGCAATGCTCCGCCTGCCCACGGAGGTCACCTTCCAGGCCGTCCAGCAGGCACTGCACGTGACGACGGCGACCCGTCAGTCGCGCAAGGGCGAGATCTCGTCCTGGAAGGCCCACGCTCCGGCGTTCGCCGGCAAGATGGCCGTCGAATCCGTCGACCGTGCCATGCGCGGCGAGGGCGCCCCGAACCCGATCTACGAAGGCGAGGACGGCTTCATCGCCTGGATCCTCTCCGGCCCCGAAGCCCGCTACACCATCCCGCTGCCGGGCAAGGGCGAAGCGAAGCGCGCGATCCTCGACACCTACACCAAGGAGCACTCGGCCGAATATCAGGCCCAGGCGCTCATCGACCTCGCCCGCAAGCTCGGCGGACAGATCGAGGACCTGACGAAGATCAAGCGCATCGTCATCCACACCTCGCACCACACCCACAACGTCATCGGCACCGGTGCGAACGATCCGCAGAAGATGGATCCTCGTGCCAGCCGCGAGACCCTCGACCACTCGATCATGTACATCTTCGCCGTGGCCATGCAGGACCAGGGCTGGCACCACGAGCACTCCTATGCCCCCGAGCGCGCCGGTCGTCCCGACACGGTCGAACTGTGGCACAAGATCGAGACCACCGAGGATCCCGAGTGGACCCGCCGCTACCACTCGATCGACCCCAACGAGAAGGCCTTCGGCGGACGCGTGGAGATCGAATTCGAAGACGGCTCGACGCTGACCGACGAGATCGCCGTCGCCGACGCCCACCCGTTCGGTGCCCGTCCCTTCGCCCGTGCGAACTACATCGAGAAGTTCAAGACCCTGGCCGAGGGCATCGTCTCCGACTCGGAGCAGACTCGCTTCCTCGATCTGGCCGAGAACCTCGAGAGCCTCGACGCCAAGGGCGTTGCCGAACTGAGCTTCGTCGTCGACGGACTCGAGCACAGCGGATCGAAGGGCATCTTCTGATGCTCGGCGCACAGGCAACCCCCGCCGAGCGCCGCGCCACGTTCCGCGAGCTGCTCGCAGGCGACGAGATCGTCCAGTTCCCCGGCGCCATCAACCCGATCAATGCTCAGCTGATCGAGCAGACCGGATTCGAAGGCGTCTACATCTCCGGCGGCGCGTTCTCCGCGGCCATGGGCCTGCCCGACATCGGGCTGACCACGCTCACCGAGGTGGCCGACCACGGACGCAATATCGCCCGAGTGACGAACCTGCCGACCTTCATCGACGCCGACACCGGATGGGGCGAAGCCATGAACGTGGCCCGCACCGTCCAGGAGTTCGAGGACGCCGGAATCTCGGGCATGCACCTGGAAGACCAGGTCAACCCGAAGCGCTGCGGCCACCTCGACGGCAAGGAGGTCGTGACCGCGGCCGAGATGTCCAAGCGCATCAAGGCCGCCGTCAAGGGACGCCGCGACGAGAACTTCGTCATCTGCGCCCGCACCGACTCCCGCGCTGGGGAAGGTCTCGACGCCGCCATCGACCGGGCGAAGGCCTACGCCGATGCGGGAGCAGACATGATCTTCCCCGAGGCGATGCGAGATCTCGGAGAGTTCGAGAGATTCGCCTCGGCCGTCGACGTGCCGATCCTGGCGAACATGACGGAATTCGGAAAGAGCGAACTGTTCACCACCGAACAGTTGGCGAATGTCGGAGTCAAACTAGTGATCTACCCGGTCACGACTCTGCGCATCGCCATGGGTGCGATCAAATCGGGCCTGCAGACCATTCGGGACAAGGGCACTCAGGTGGACCTGCTCGAGGGCATGCAGACCCGTGCGGACCTGTATGACACGATCGACTACTCGGCGTACAACGAGTTCGACGCCGCAGTATTCAACTTCTCACAGGAGGGTCACCAGTGACCGAAGAAATCAAGAAGGGCCTCGCCGGTGTCGTGGTCGACACCACCGCAGTGTCCAAAGTGGTCCAGGAGACCAACTCGCTGACCTACCGCGGCTACCCCGTGCAGGAGCTCGCCGCCAAGCGCAGCTTCGAAGACGTCGCCTACCTCATCTGGAACGGCGAACTGCCCACCGAGGCGCAGCTGGCAGAATTCCAGGAACGCGAACGCTCCCAGCGTGAGATCGACAGCAAGCTCGTCGACCTCATTCTCGGCCTGCCCAAGGACTGCCACCCGATGCACGTCGTGCAGACGGCCGTGGCCTACCTGGGTGCCGTCGACCCCGAGGCCGACACCGAGGGCGCCGAGGCGAACCTCGCGAAGGCCGAGCGTCTCTACGCCCAGCTGCCGACGATCGTGGCCATCGACCACCGTCGTCGTCACGGCCTCGACCCGATCGCCCCGACGAAGGACCTCGGCTACGCCGCGAACTTCTTCAAGATGGTCTTCGACGAAGTTCCCGCCGAGGAAGTCGTGCGCTGCTTCGACGTGTCGATGATCCTCTACGCCGAGCACTCGTTCAACGCCTCGACCTTCACCGGTCGCGTCATCACCTCGACCACATCGGACCTGTACTCGGCGGTCGCCGGTGCCATCGGCGCGCTCAAGGGTCCGCTGCACGGCGGAGCGAACGAAGCCGTCATGGCGATGCTCGAAGAGGTCGGCACCGCCGACAAGGCTTCGGCCTGGATCGACGAGGCACTGGCCAAGAAGGCGAAGATCATGGGCTTCGGCCACCGCGTGTACAAGAACGGCGATTCGCGCGTTCCCACCATGCGCAGGGCCTTCGAGGACATGGTCGCCGTCAAGGGTGCGAACGATCTGCTCGATCTGTACAACACCTTCGAAGAGGACTTCGTCGGGCGCAAGGGCATCTACCCGAACCTCGACTACCCCTCGGGCCCGGCCTACCACCTCATGGGCTTCGACACCGACCAGTTCACCCCGATCTTCGTGATGGCCCGCATCACCGGCTGGACCGCTCATATCTTCGAGCAGCAGGCGAACAACGCTCTCATCCGTCCCCTGAGCGCCTACGACGGTGAGGACCAGCGCGAGGTTCCCGACAACCGGGGCTGACCTCTCGAAAGGCAGAACACACAGATGAGACCAGACGGTTCATACCGTCCGGTCGATCTCGAGGGTTTCGACTTCACCGTCTCCGGCGGGGTCGGAACCCTCGTCATTGATCGGACCGAGAAACGCAATGCGATCTCCCGGCCCATGTGGCGGGCGCTGCCGCAGATCATCGCGAACGTCGATGCCGACGATTCGATCGGCGCGCTGGTGATCACAGGGGCCGGCGGACATTTCTCCGCCGGTTCGGACATCGCCGACCTCAATGTGCCGCTCGACGATTTCTGGGAACTCAACTCCACCGCCGAGGCGGCCCTGGCGAACTCGCGGACACCGACGATCGCCGCCATCACCGGCAACTGCGTGGGCGGGGGAACGGAGATCGCCGCGGCCTGCGATATCCGCATCGCCGCCCCCGGATCGATCTTCGGCGTCACCGCAGCAAAGCTCGGACTCGTCTACCCGGCCGGACCCACGAAGCGACTGGCTCGAATCCTCGGTGATGCCTGGGCGAGGTATCTGCTCATCACGGCCTCGATCGTGAAGTTCGAGACGATGGCCGAACTCGGCTTCTTCCACGAGGTCTCCGACACCCCATCGGAGACCGCGCAGGCTCTGGGGGAGCGGATCGTGGGACTGTCCCGACTCAGCCAGGTCGGAGCCAAGGCGATCCTCGACGGTGATCTGACCGAGGGCACACGGCCGCCTCGGTGGCTCGATGATGCCTACCGTGCAGAGATCACCCGCGGCCAGGAGGCGTTCTTCGCCAAGGAACCGCCGGAATTCGGTTTCACCAAATCTGCTTGGCAGAACGGTTCCTGAGTTCGTGGGCAAGGAGTCCCGAGGAGAGGATAAACTGAGCGAATGCGCCTAGCAGTCCTCGATATCGGCTCCAACAGCGTCCACCTCCTGGTCGTCGACGCCCACGTCGGAGCACCGCCCCTGCCGGCCACCTCGCACAAGGAGGTGCTCCGGCTCGCCGAATACTTGAGCGACGACGGTTCGATCGATGCAGAAGGTCAGGAACGACTGCGTTCCTTCATCGCCGATGCCGTCGAGATCGCCGAAGACCAAGGGGCGGAGCAGATCCTCGCATTCGCCACCTCGGCGGTCAGGGAAGCCCCGAACGGGGTCGGCCTCATCGAATCGATCAACGCCCAGCTCGGGGTCACCCTCAACGTCATGTCCGGCCGTGACGAAGCCCGCGTGACCTTCCTCGCCGCCCGCCGCTGGTTCGGGTGGTCGGCCGGGAAGATCCTGCTGCTCGACATCGGCGGCGGTTCATTGGAGATCGCGGCAGGCCAGGACGAATACCCACAGGCAGCCGTGTCGGTTCCGCTCGGAGCCGGACGCACCTATTCGGATTTCCTCCCTGACCCGGTGCCCACTGCAGACGACATCCACCGCCTGCGCAAGCATGCCCGGGCGCAGATCGGACGCATCGCCGGCGACATCAACAGGGTCGGAGTGCCCGACCAGGTCGTCGGGTCATCGAAGACCTTCCGCTCCCTGGCCCGCATCGCCGGCGCCGCCCCCAGCGGAGACGGAATCTACGCTCCGCGCAAGCTCTTCCGCCGCGACCTCGACGGCATCATCGATACCCTCGCCTCCCGCACACCCGAGGAACGGGCAACCCTTCCGGGCGTGTCCGAAGCTCGTGCCGGTCAGGTGCTGGCCGGAGCGATCGTCGCCGAGGCGGCCTTCACGATCTTCGACATCGGCGTCATGAACATCTCCCCATGGGCACTGCGTGAAGGCATCATCATGCGCAAACTCGACCTCCTCGACTCGGCCGAGCAGTCCTCGGCGATGCGCGTCGAGCCCGTCGCTGCCCTGGACTGAGTCACTGTCGGGCCGTGCTCCCGTGTTCCCCGGAATCGGCAGCCGCCCGCGCGGCCGCCGATCGGTATCGGAATTCAGGTTCACCTGCTAGTTTTTGATTAGTCGCCGAGGCGGCACCTGCACTGATCTGCCCGTGCCGGCCTCGGTCGAAGTCCGAAACGTCTGACAGAAAGCACGAACCAGCTGATGCGAAATGGTGAACTGTCCCCGAACTTCCGTGACCAGGCTCTGGAGACCCTGAAGACGACAAGTGCGGCGGACCCGCTCGACGTCTTCGTCGTCGGTGGGGGAGTCACCGGAGCAGGATCGGCCTTCGACGCAGCCACCCGCGGACTCAAGGTCGGTGTCGTCGACGCGAAGGACTGGGCCTCGGGAACCTCATCCCGGTCCTCGAAGCTCATGCACGGCGGACTCCGCTACCTCGAGATGCTCGACTTCAAACTCGTCGCCGAGGCGCTGAAGGAACGTGACCTGCTGCTCCAGCACACCGCGCCTCACCTCGTCGAACCCGTCGCATTCGTCTTCCCCTTCGAGCACCGCCTCATCGATCGGGCCTTCATCGGCTCCGGTGTGCTCCTCTACGACACGATGGCCACCCGACCGGGTCGCAAACGCGCCGTGCCGATGCATCGTCACCTGGGAAAGAAGGCGCTGAGCGCCCACTTCCCGGGACTGGCCGACGACGCCGCCGTCGGCGCCCTCGAATACTATGACGCGAAGGTCGACGACGCCCGCTTCGTCATGACTCTGGTCCGCTCGGCCGTGAGCTACGGGGCCGCTGCCGCCAACCACGTCTCCGTCATCGGCTACCTCCACGACGGCGACCAGGTCACCGGCGTCCACGCCCGGGACGAGATCACCGGTGAAGAATTCGACATCCACGCCCGCCGCACCATCCTCGCCGGAGGCGTCTGGACCGAAGAGCAGCAGGATCTGGCGAAGGCCGACGCCGGACTCAAGGTGCTCGCCTCCAAGGGCGTGCACATCACCGTGGCCGAAGACAAGATCAAGGCCGACCCGAATACCGGAATCATCTCGAAGACCGAGAAATCCGTCCTCTTCGTCATCCCGTGGGAAGGCTATTGGGTCATCGGCACCACCGACACCCCGTGGAACGAAGACGTCGACGCACCGGTCGCGACCTCGCAGGACATCGACTACCTGCTCGAACACGCCAACGCCATCCTCGCCGACAAACTCACCCGCGACGACGTCATCGGCGTCTACTCCGGACTGCGCCCGCTGCTCCAACCGGTGGTCAAAGAAGGACAGGCCTCGACGAAGGTCTCCCGGGAACACACCGTGATGGAAGTCGAACCGGCCCTGGCCGCGATCGCCGGCGGCAAGTTCACCACCTACCGAGTGATGGCCGAAGACGCCGTCGACTTCGTCCTCGGCGACGATGCGAAGGACCGCAGGTCGCTGACCGAATCCGTGCCGCTGCTCGGTGCCCAGGGGGTGGGTGCGCTGCGGCGCGGCCAGTCCGGGATCGCGGAGAAGTACGGGTGGGACGAAGATCGCGTCAAACGTCTCATCCGCCGCTACGGCACCCTCATCGAGGAACTGCTCGACCTCGTCGATGAGGATCCGGAACTCGGCCAGCCGTTGGACGGCGCGCAGCGCTACCTGCGCGTCGAAGCCCACTACGCGGCCGCCGCAGAGGGGGCCGTCCACCTCGGCGACATCCTCGAGAGGCGAATGCGGCTGAACTACGAATCCCGGGACCGGGGAAAGAACGCCGCCGAGGCGGTCGCGGCCATCGTCGCACCCGTCCTCGGCTGGGACGACGACCGTCGGGCGGCCGAAGTCGAGGCGTTCAAAGCCCACGTCGACGCCCAGGTCGCGGCCGAGTCCACCGACGATGACGCCTCGGCGGCGGCCCTGGTCGGTGCGACCCTCCACTGAACCGTTCACAGCGAAGTGCGGGACCACAACCGAATACCGACAATCGAATATCGACCGACCTCGGAGCACCCTCCGGGGCGACCAACGACCGGAGAACCCACCGGAAAGACAAACAATAGGAGTTTGTGAGATATGGGCACCATCTTCCTCTTCGAGATCGCCGGAACGGCGATGCTCATGCTGCTCGGCGTCGGTGTCGTCGCCAACGTCGTCCTCGGAAAGACCAAAGGCAACGGCGGCGGCTGGCTGCTGATCTCCTTCGGCTGGGGCCTCGCGGTCTTCGCCGGTGTGTTCGTCGCCTACAAGACCGGAGCGCACCTCAACCCGGCCGTGACCTTCGGCATCCTCGCCAGCGGAGCCGACGAATACGCTCCCGGCATCGCCGTGACCTTCGGTCACACCGTCGCCTATCTGGCGGCGGAGATGATCGGTGCGATGCTCGGTGCCGTCCTCGCTTGGGCCGTGTACAAGAAGCACTACGACGAAGAGAAGGACGCGGGCAACATCCTCGGCACCTTCTCCACCGGCCCGGAGATCCGCTCCTACGGCTGGAACTTCGTCACCGAAGTCATCGCAACCTTCGTCCTCGTGTTCGTCATCCTCCTCTTCGGCAAGACCCCGCACGAGCTCGGCCCCTTGGCCGTCGGCCTTCTCGTCGTCGTCATCGGTGCTTCCCTGGGTGGCCCCACCGGCTACGCCATCAACCCGGCCCGTGACCTGGGGCCGCGCATCGTCCACGCACTGCTGCCGATCCCGAACAAGGGCGGCTCCGACTGGGCCTACTCGTGGGTGCCGATCGCCGGGCCTCTCGTCGGCGGCGTCGCGGCCGGTCTGGCCTCGCAGGCATTCGTCTGAGTACGATCGCAGACAACCGACCACGATCACAGACAATCACTTCGACACAGGAGTCACAATGAGTCAGGAAAAGTTCATCCTCGCCATCGACCAGGGCACCACCTCGTCGCGGGCGATCGTCTTCAACCATGACGGACAGATCGTGTCCTCCGGTCAGCTCGAGCACGAGCAGATCTTCCCTCGCGCCGGCTGGGTCGAGCACGACCCGATCGAGATCATCAAGAACACCAACGAGGCGATCGGTCAGGCCCTGACCCGGGCGAACATCAACCGCCACCAGCTCGAGGGCGTGGGCATCACCAACCAGCGTGAGACCACCGTCATCTGGAACAAGCACACCGGCGAACCCGTCTACAACGCCATCGTGTGGCAGGACGCGCGCACCCAGAAGGTCTGCGATGAGCTTGCCGGGGACGAAGGACCGGACAAGTACAAGGACCGGGTGGGTCTGCCCCTGGCGACCTATTTCGCCGGTCCGAAGGCCAAGTGGATCTTCGACAACGTCGACGGGGTCAAGGAAGCCGCCGCGGCCGGGGACCTCCTCTTCGGGACCATGGACACCTGGGTGATCTGGAACCTCACCGGCGGAGTCAACGGTGGAATCCACGTCACCGATGTCACGAACGCTTCGCGGACGATGCTGATGAACATCGACAGCCTCGACTGGAACCCCGAGATCGCGGCGGATATGGGCATTCCCGTCGAGATGCTGCCGGAGATCAGGTCCTGCTCGGAGATCTACGGATACGGGGCGAAGAACGGACTCATCATCGACACCCCGATCTGCGGCATCCTCGGCGACCAGCAAGCCGCGACCTTCGGCCAGGCCTGCTTCGAGAAGGGGCAGGCGAAGAACACCTACGGCACCGGCAACTTCATGCTCATCAACACCGGCAATGAACCGGTGGCCAGCAAGAACGGCCTGCTCACCACGGTCGCGTACAAGATCGGCGAGGACGAAGCCGTCTACGCGCTCGAGGGATCGGTGGCCGTGACGGGTTCGCTCGTCCAGTGGCTGCGCGACAACTTCGGCATCATCAAGGACGCCCCCGAGGTCGAGACCCTGGCCAAACAGGTCGAGGACAACGGCGGCTGCTATATCGTGCCCGCCTTCTCCGGGCTCTTCGCCCCGCACTGGGAGTCCGACGCCCGCGGCGTGATGGTGGGTCTGACCCGGTATGTGAACAAGAACCACATCGCCCGTGCGGCCCTGGAATCCGTGGCCTTCCAGTCCCGCGAGGTGCTCGACTCGATGAACCTCGACTCCGGTGTCGAACTCACCGAGCTCAAGGTCGACGGAGGCATGGTCGCGAACGAAACGCTCATGCAGTTCCAGGCCGACCTCCTCGGCGTGCCCGTCATCCGTCCCGAGGTCATCGAGACCACGGCGCTGGGCGCGGCCTATGCGGCGGGCATCGCCGTGAAGTTCTGGAACGGCGAGGACGACGTGAAGGGCAACTGGCGTGAGGACAAGCGCTGGAATCCGTCGATGGACGACGAGACGGTCGACCGTCTCTACCGCCTCTGGAACAAGGCCGTCGAACGCTCCAAGGGTTGGGTCGACGAGGACACCGAAACCCTCTACGGCTGAATTACTACCTGACGGCGGCCCAGCAACCTCGCGCGAGGTTGCTGGGCCGCAGTCAGGTAGTTCTGGGGTGAGGGAGCCGCGTTAGACTGGAAGGGATGAGCAGGAAGTCGAAGTCCCAGCGGAAGGTGTTGACCACCAAGAATTCCGCGCGCTCGAATTCGAAACGCCACAAGGAGTACTTCGACAAACACGACATCTATGAGAAAGACGCTCATCACGTCTCCGACAACCGGATCAGACTCGGCCTCTCCAGCTCCTCCGTCTCACCCATGACCGTCGAGGAGACCTTCGCCCAAGCAGCCAAACACGGCTACGACGGGGTCGAGATCATGATCACCCACAATGCCGACACCCGCGATGTCGACCTCATCAACGGACTCGCCAGCGACACCGGTCTCGACGTCCTCTCCCTGCATGCCCCGACCCTGCTGTTCCTGCCCCGGGTGCTGCACAAAGACCATTGGGAGAAGCTGCGGATCACCGCGAACCTCGCCAAAGAGGTCCACGCCGACACCGTCGTCCTCCACCCGCCGTTCCGATGGCAGGGCGAATATGCCCTCGGCTTCGTCGACGGCGTCCGCCAGGTCGCCCACGAGACCGGAGTGAGACTGGCCGTGGAGAACATGTACCCCTGGCGTGCAGGCCTGCGCGAGATCCAGGTCTACTATCCCGACTGGAACCCCTTGGACGAGGACTACGACGACCTCACCTTCGACTTCTCCCACGCCTCCACCGCCGGCATGAACGCCCTGGAGACGGTGGGCGAGATCTTCGATCAGCTCCGCCACGTCCACCTCACCGACGGTGCCGGCTCCCTCAAGGACGAACACCTCGTTCCGGGCGAAGGTACGATGCCCGTCGCTGAGACCCTGCAGTACCTGGCCAAACACAATTGGAAGGGCGACGTCGTCGTCGAGGTCAACACCCGATTCGTGCGCAGACAGTCCGTCCGCGAGCAGATGCTCGCCGACTCCATCGCCTTCGCCCGCGAGCACCTCGGCCTCGAGGCTGATGCTCCCCGACGCAACACCCACAGCCACACCCGCACCACCGAGCACAAGCCCTCGCGATCCGGCACATTCGGCGGCGAGAGCTGACCCCGGGACCGATCACGACCTCCCGTCGAACCTTGCATCGGCACGCCCACACGCAGGAACACCCACCGACCACTCCACCCCCAACGAAAGGCTGGCGCACTTTGACAACCATCGCCTCCATCGGAACCGGCAACATGGGCACGGCCCTCATCCAGGGAATCCTCAGCGCCGACGCGGGCATCACCGTCCGCGCGACGACGAACTCGACCGCCTCGGCGCAGCGCCTCCTCCATGATCTGCCGACTGCGGCGGTCACCTCGGTGGAGGACGATCCCGAGGCGAACCGCAGGGCCGCAGCCGGAGCCGATTTCGTCTTCCTCGGTGTGAAGCCGTGGATGATGGCCGCGACCGTGCGCGAACTCGCCGACGACCTCGACCCGAACTCCGTGCTCGTGTCCATGGCCGCCGGTGTCGCCGCTGCGGACCTGGCGAAGCTCGCCCCCGAGAATCCGATTGTCCGGATCATGCCGAACACTCCGAGCGCCATCGGTCACGGCGTCATCGCGCTGGCCCCCTCCGCCGAGGTGACCGCCGCCAGCGTGGACACACTGAGGTCCCTGCTGTCGGGCGCCGGCATCGTCGTCGATCTCGACGAATCCCAGATACCTGCCATGACCGGAATCTCCGGGTCCGGGGTCGCGTACTTCTTCCTTCTCGCCGAGGCCATGATCGCCGCCGGCGTCAAGCAGGGCCTCAGTGAGGACGTCGCTCGCCAGATGGTCGTGGCCACCGCCGACGGCGCCGGCCGACTCCTGACCGAGAAGCCCGATCCCGCCGCTCAGCGTCAGGCCGTGAGCAGCAAGGGCGGCACGACCCTGGCCGGTCTCCAGCAGTTCCTCGACTCCGGGATCTTCGATATCGCCGAGGCGGCCGCGCAGGCGGCGGCGGACCGTTCCGTGGAGATGGAACGGGAGAACTCCGAGGTCATCAACGGCTGAGCCGATTCTCCCTGCTCAGGGGAGGACGTGGGACGAGCGGGCGATCGACACGGCCTCATGCCGGGTCCGTGCCGAGAGCTTGACCATCGCCGTATTGAGATAGGACTTCACCGTCGACTCGCGCAGCGACAGCGCCTCGGCGATGCGGGCATTCGGCCATCCCAGGGCGACGTGCGAAAGGATGTCGGTCTCCCGCGGCGACAGCCGCACCGCGGGCACCGGGGTTTGGAAGTTCTCCGGATTGTGCCCGGAGAGGATATCGGCCAGGCGCGCCTCGACGCCGGTGAGCTTCTCCCGGGTCTCCTCGTCGACGATGCCGGAGCGGATGGCTCGCAGCTCCGCATAGGTGTGCCGGAGAGCCTCGCGTCCCGAGGGATCAAGATCCGGATAGAGCGGTTCCTCCTTGACCGGGCCAAGCGGCTGCTGCCGGTAGCCGAGTCGAGCGAGATCGACCGAGAGCTGTCGCACTCGCCTCACGAGGTCTCCCGTCTGCGGGGCGGCGGCGTCGTAGTCCGCGCGATGGCCGCAGTAGACCATGCCGGTGACCTCACCACCGTGGAGGGTGGGCACGGCCACGAGGACGCGGATGCCCTCACCGAGCACCTCCTCGTCGTAGTGATGGGTGATGAGCGGGTCGATCTCATAGTCGCGGGTCAGCTGCGGGGTGCCTTCGGTCATGGCCCGTCCGCCGAGACCGCGCCCGGTGCTGACGATGAGCGACGAGAGCAGGTCCTTGTCGGCGCCGGCGACGGCTTCGACCGCGACCGAACCCTCTTCGACCATGCCTCCGAAGACGACGTCGCCCGTTCCGCTCTCATGCAGGGAGTCGACGGCTTCGACGAACAGGCGACGGGTCTCGACCTTGAGTGCCCGTGTTTCCTTGGCATGCGCATTCATGTGAACAAGCTACCAACTTTCGGTGGTATTCCCCAGTGCATGCTGAACGTTACCTTGGGGTCATGTGATTCAGGACACTGATGTTCTGTCCATTCAAAGGAGAAAGAATGACTGACCCTGTCAACACCGGAGTTGACTTCCTCGCAGAGGAGGAGAGCCCGGAGTTCAAGGCCCTCAAGCGCAGACGATTCTCGGTGGTGATCCCGCTGTCGATCGCGTTCCTCGTCTGGTACTTCCTCTACGTGATCCTCAGCACCTACGCTCATGACTTCATGTCGACGAAGGTCGTGGGGGAGATCAATGTCGGGCTCGTCTTCGGGCTGCTGCAGTTCGTGACGACCTTCGCGATCACGATGTTCTACGTCTCGTTCGCCAATAAGAAGCTCGATCCTCCCGCGGAGGCGATCCGTGAACGACTGCTGGCCGAATCGGAAGGAACCCGCTCATGAGCACTCTGGCAATCGGAGACTTCGTCGCCTCGGGAGTCGACCTCCTCAGCGCAGCGACCACCGAGGTCGAGAACAACCCGGTCCTCAACATCACGATCTTCGCCGCATTCGTCGCGGTCACGATGTTCATCGTCCTGCGGGCCAGCCGCAACAACAAATCCGCTTCGGACTACTACGCCGGCGGCCGGTCGTTCACCGGACCGCAGAACGGCTTCGCCATCTCCGGCGACTACCTCTCAGCTGCGTCCTTCCTCGGCATCTGCGGTGCAATCGCCGTCAACGGCTACGACGGATTCCTCTACTCGATCGGCTTCCTCGTCGCCTGGCTCGTTGCTCTGCTCATCGTTGCCGAGCTCATGCGCAACACCGGCAAGTTCACCATGGCCGATGTGCTGTCGTTCCGGCTCAAGCAGCGTCCCGTGCGCATGGCCGCAGCACTGTCGACTCTGGCGGTCTGCTTCTTCTACCTCCTCGCCCAGATGGCCGGAGCAGGCGGTCTCGTCTCCCTGCTCATGGGCATCGACGGCAAGGTCGGTCAGTCGCTCGTCATCGCCGTCGTCGGTGCGCTGATGATCATCTACGTCCTCGTCGGCGGGATGAAGGGCACCACCTGGGTGCAGATCGTCAAAGCGGTCCTGCTCATCGCCGGTGCCTTCGCCATGACCGTCTGGGTGCTCGCCCTCAACGGCTTCAATCTCTCCACGCTGCTGGCCTCGGCAGTGGAGAACGCGGCCGGCGGCGTCGGTGAGGCGGTGCTCGAGCCGGGACTGAAGTACGGCGAGAATCCTCTCGACTTCATCTCCCTGGCATTGGCCCTCGTGCTCGGAACCGCCGGTCTGCCGCACGTCCTCATGCGCTTCTACACGGTTCCCACTGCGAAGGAAGCGCGCCGTTCCGTGGTGTGGGCGATCTGGCTCATCGGCGCGTTCTACCTCTTCACTCTCGTCCTCGGCTACGGTGCCGCCGCGCTCGTCGGTGCCGACGCGATCAACAATGCTCCCGGCGGAGTGAATTCGGCGGCACCGCTGCTCGCGCTCCACCTCGGTGGGCCCATCCTCATGGGCTTCATCTCCGCGGTCGCGTTCGCCACGATCCTCGCGGTGGTGGCGGGTCTGGCCATCACGGCGGCGGCCTCGTTCGCCCACGACATCTACGCGAACGTCATCAAGAAGGGCAAGGTCGAGGACTCCGATGCGGAGGTCAAGATCGCCCGTCGCACGGTCATCGTCATCGGTGCGGTCGCGATCATCGGCGGCATCGGAGTGCAGGGGCAGAACATCGCATTCCTTGTGGCGCTGGCCTTCGCCGTCGCCGCCAGCGCGAACCTGCCCACGATCGTGTACTCGCTGTTCTGGAAGCGCTTCACCACTCGCGGTGCGGTGTGGTCGATCTACGGCGGCCTGATCTCGGCGATGGTGCTCATTGCCTTCTCGCCGGTCGTCTCCGGTTCCGAGACCGCAATGATCCCTGGTGCCGACTTCGCGATCTTCCCGCTGTCCAACCCGGGAATCATCTCGATTCCGCTCGGATTCATCCTCGGCTGGATCGCGTCGATCACCGACCGGACCGTCGAGAGCCCCGAGCTTGCCGCAGAGATGGACGTCCGTGCCCACACCGGGTTCGGCGCCGAGGAGGCCGTCGAGCACTGACCCCGTCCGCCAACCGCGTGTTCGAAGTGCAGGCGACCCGATTCCGATCAGGACGCATGCACTTCGAACACGCGGTTGTGGATACCGCAGCGTTGTGGCTGCGTCGTGACCGCCTCGGCGCATGCGTCATTGCGCTGAGAACTCGGCTTCGATCGAGTACCACGCGAGTCCGGAGGCACCGGTGACTCAAACGCCGTGGACTGTTGACAGCATGCGGACTCGGACGTCTCATGGGTGTGGATGCCGAGGGCGATTCCACAGGCGGTTGAGGAGGCCTTGTCGGAGTCTCAGGCGCAGCGACAGTCTTGCCGCATGTACAACGTGGTCCGCACCAGTGAACTCAGGGCGCGTGGGGTGCAGAGCAGATGCATCCGTGACGCCAAAGACTGCTGCCTTTTGGCACTCACTCAAGGGATGTATTCGGTCATCGCCCGCTGTTCGAATCCCAGACATGGCGCGATAGCGGGGTTCATCACGGATGAAGCGTGGATTCACAGAGTCGTCGAGCAGACCGACCCGGAGTCGGGGAGGCCTCGTTTCGAACTCCTCGACATGTTCGAGAAGCTGCGGGTGGCTTCGTACCCGCACTACCGATTCGACGACGTGATCTGGGGAGTCTCCGCCGCATTCGTCCATGACCTTCCGCTGCATCGACCGCCTCGGGGGAAGGTCTTCATCGCTCATCCGACGAGGCGGCACAGCAGTGCCGATGTGTCGAGGACCTCCAAGACCATTCCTGACGAGGACGTCGTCCGCATCGGCAAGATGGCGCTCACCTCGCCCATTCGCACCGCATTCGACCTCATCGGCCAGCTGGGTGAACCGGAGGGCTTCGCCGCGCTGGAGTCCTGTCTGCGCAGATCGACATTCGGTTCCGACGTAGGAGCGGACGCAGCGGCCAGGTTCGGTTACCCACCGGACACGCTGGCATTGGCCGAGCGCCGAATCGCCGAGGATTTCCTGCCCGTGCTGGGCCGACTGTCGAAAGGCCAGGTGAGAGCGCAGCGCTTGCTGTCGGCGATCGGTCCGCTGTCGGAGAGTTACGGAGAGAGTCGCTTCGCGTACAACCTCACGCAGCTGAGGCTGACCGGATTCAGTCGGCAGGCCAGGATCTGGGATAGGCGCGCAGTCATCGCTCGTGTGGACTTTCTGCACAGAGAATCGCGGACGATCGTTCTCGTCGACGGCTTCTCCAAATATGCCGACAACGGAGTTGGGCTGATGCGCAAAGAGGTTCGTCAGTACAACCGGCTGCTGGAGCTGGGCTACCGAATCGTTCGTCTCAACTTCACCGAGGTGACTCACCTTGAAGAATGCGCAACCAAACTCTTCGGGCAGGCACCGCACCTGAGGAAGTTCATTGCCCCACGGGTGCGTTCCTGAGCTCGCACTCAACCACGGCACCAACTGCTTGAAAGTGCAGATGCCCTGATCGAAGTCACTGCTTTCACACTTTGAACCCGCGGTTGTCGGATGCACCTCGGGCCAGACGCTGTAGACTGGTTCGAGTCGCTGACCACGGCATGATCGCACCGGGCTCTGCCTGGGCGAACAGTTTGAATTCGGTGGCGACGCGCGGGCGTAGCTTAATGGTAAAGCTTCGGCTTCCCAAGCCGATGACGCGGGTTCGATTCCCGTCGCCCGCTCTCATGCCGCGCACTCACACTTCCTGTGCCAGCGTTCCGAGACCCATGATGCGGGGCGATCGCTTCACGTGGGGTGTGCCACTGCGGTGTTGTCGGACTTGACCGATGCACCAACTGCTTCGAAATGCAGATGCCCTGATCGAAGTCACTGCTTTCACACTTTGAACCCGCGGTTACCTCTGGCACCGCCCCACAGCCTATGGGCGGCCGGCGAACCGACCCAGCAGCTCGACGTGCCCGGCGACGATGAGCAGGTCCTGTTTGCCCACCCGCGTCGTCGGGTCGGCGTAGGTGAAGTCGCGGCCGGGACTCTTGATGCCGACGATCGTCACACCGTATTTGTCGCGGACACCGGACTCGCTGAGGGTGAAGCCCTGGATCTCCCGCGGCGGACGCATCTTCACCACGGCGAAATGGCCCTCGTCGAACTCGATGTACTCCATCATCCGCGAACTGACCAGGTGAGCGACGCGGCGGCCGGCATCCGACTCCGGATAGAGCACATGGTGGGCGCCGATGCGGTGGAGGATCTTGCCGTGCGACGGCGAGATCGCCTTCGCCCACACCTGCGAGACGCCCAGGTCGACGAGGTTGGCCGTGGTCAGCACGCTGTCCTCGATCGAGGTTCCGATGCCGACGACGGCGGTCGAGAAGTCACCGGCACCCACCTGGCGCAGAGCGTCGATGTTCGTCGAGTCGGCCTCGACGACGTGCGTGAGTTTGCCGCTCCAGTCCTTGACGAGTTCGGGATTGTGCTCGATGGCCATCACCTCGCGACCGAGTTTGGCCAGAGTCGCCGCAGTCGAGGATCCGAAGCGTCCCAGTCCGATGACCAGGATTGAGGTGTGTTCGTTAGCCAACGACCGGCCTTTCCTCGGGGTAGCGGTAGAGACGGGCGGAGTCCTGCATGGACAGAGCAGCCGCAAGAGTAATCGTACCGAGTCGGCCGATGAGCATGATCACCGCCAGCACATAGAGGCCGAGATTCGGTGAGGACGCCGACACTCCGGAGCTCAGCCCGACGGTGCCGAACGCCGAGATCACCTCGAACAGGACCCGATCGAGCGGTTCGGAGCTGATCTGAAGCATTGCGAGCGTGCCGACGAAGACGATCATCGCACCCGTGAGCAGGATCGAGATCGACAGCTTGATCGTCGAGGATGTCAGCCGCCGGCCGAACACGTGGACGTCTTGCAGGCCCCTGGCCTCGGCGAATGCTGCCAAGATGAGCACTGCCACCGTTGTCACCTTGATTCCGCCGGCCGTCGAGGACGATCCGCCGCCGATGAACATCATGAGGTCCATGAGCAGGTGCGAGGCCTGACTCATGTCCGCGATCTCCATCGTCGAGAACCCTCCCGATCGCGGCATCACGGCCATGAATAGGACTTCGACGAATGTGTGACCGGCGTTCTTGTCGCCGAGCGTCGCAGGGTTCGCCGACTCGAACAGCGCCAACAGCAGCAGCCCGACGGCCAGGACGGCCGTCGTGGTCGTCAGCGTCAGCTTCGTATGCAGATCCCAGCGGCTCGGCCGATTCCAGAACATCGTGACCATGAGCACGACGGGAAAGCCCAGCGACCCGACGAACACGCCGACCATGATCAGCGACAGGATCCACGGATCCGAGACGAAGTGAGCCGCTCCGCCGGGATGGATGGTGAACCCGGCGTTGTTGAAGGCCGAGATCGAATAGAACACCGAGTACCAGGTGGCATCGCCGAGCGATTCCCCGCGCATGAGGAACCGCGGGAACATGAGCACCGCGAGGATCGCCTCGGCGGTGACGATGGTGACGACGACCGTTTTGAGCAGGGTGCCGACCTGCCCCAGGTTGAGCGCCGAGGTGGCCTGCTGAGCGATGAGGCGCTGCCGCACACCCAGGCGGCGGGAGACCGCCATGCCCAGCACCGAGGCGAGAGTGAGGATCCCGAGACCGCCGACCTGAATGCCGGCTGTGATGACCGAGATCCCGAAGTCCGACCAGTACTCCTCCGTGACGACGGGGGTCAGCCCGGTCACGCACACGGCGGAGACCGCCACGAACACGGAGTTCGCGATGTGCGTGGCCTGATCGACCGAACCGGGCTCACGCACACTCGCCGGCAGCATCAGCAGGATCGCGAACGCGGCGACGACGGCGACGAAGGACCCGATGGCCAGGCGCGCCGGTGACGCGACGGCGAGGTCGTCGACGAAGTCACGGACCCACCGGCCCGGCTTCAGCAGCCGGTCGTAGCGAGGCGAGGAATTCTTGGGCACAGGCACCATGGTAGAGCCGGTGGCCCCGGAATCGGTGCAAGTGAGCTGTGCCATATAGCATGGTGGGCATGGCCGAAAATGATGTGTATGTCGTTTGGGACGACGAAGTGACCGGTTACAACTTCGGTCCCAGCCACCCCATGCACCCCCTCAGGCTCGACCTGACAGCGAAGCTCGCCGCCGACTTCGGACTCTTCGACGCGGCCAACGTCCACGTCAATCCCATCGGTGAGATCGACGAGGCGAAGCTCGCCCGCCTCCACGACCCCGACTACATCGCCGCGGTCAAGCAGGCCGGCACCGAGGAGGGGCTCGAGGAGGAGGACGCGAACAGATACGGCATCGGCACCGAGGATGTTCCCGGGTTCGATAATATGCACACCGCCTCGGCGCTGCTGTTCCAAGGCAGCGTCAATGCCGCGAACGCGATCATCTCCGGGGAGTTTCGTCGCGCGGTGAACTTCTGCGGCGGCATGCACCATGCGATGCCGGGCAAGGCCAGCGGCTTCTGTGTCTACAACGATGCAGCCGGAGCGATCACCGAATTCCTCGACGCCGGATACGAACGCATCGTCTACCTCGATACCGATGCCCACCACGGCGACGGGGTCGAGGCCTTCTTCTGGGACGACCCTCGAGTGCTCACGATCTCGATCCACGAATCGGGGAAGTTCCTCTTCCCCGGCACCGGGTTCCCCGCCGATATCGGGGGACTCAAGGCGGCCGCCTCGGCGGTCAATATCGCCCTGCCCCCGCGCACAGGGGACGCGGACTGGCTGCGCGCCTTCGATGCCGCTGTCCCGCAGGTCGTCGCCGCCTTCGAACCCCAGGTCATCGTCTCCCAGCACGGCTGCGACGGCCACCGGGAGGACCCGCTGACCCATATGCGCCTGAGCGTCGACGCCATGCGCATCGCCGCCGAACGCATCCGCGATCTTGCCGTCGACCATGCCGACGGCCGCTGGCTGTCCGTCGGGGGAGGGGGATACGCGATCATCGACGTCGTGCCCCGAGCCTGGACGAACCTCCTAGCCGTCGCCGCCGGGCGCGATATCGATCCCGGGGCGCGGATCCCGGGACGCTGGGCCTCGTACGCGCAGACGACGACCGGGCGGGAAGCTCCGCTGTCGATGACCGACGGATTCGACGGGGCCTTCGAACCCTGGTCGAAGGGATTCGATCCCGAAGCGGAACTCGACCGTGCCGTGATGGGCACCCGGAAGAACATCTTCCCCTTCTACGCCCTCGACCCCTACTTCGATTGAGCCCCGTCGGCCGACGACCGCTCGGTCGGAGCCGATCCCGGCACAGTCGGAGCCGACCCCGGCGGAACCGGACCCGGCCCTGCCGCGCACGCTGCCCGAACCGAACCCGACCCCCGGGCCCGCGCGGATCGCCCGGCGCGGCCGTTGTGGATCTGGACACAGTTTTGGGAAAGCAGGTGGCCAAGCGATAGAATTGCACGGTTAGTTCAATGGGTGGGCACCTGAAGTTCACCCTCCACCGACAAGCACAAGGGGTACCCGAGTGGGCTCAGTCATCAAGAAGCGCCGCAAGCGTATGTCGAAGAAGAAGCACCGCAAGCAGCTTCGCAAGACACGTCACCAGCGTCGCAACAAGAAGTAAGACCCGACGGTCCTACGCCCCCGCTCGAGTGATTTCTCGGCGGGGTTTGTTGCACCCGATGAGGAGTGAGCCATGGTCGACCTGACCTTTCTCACGCGTGTCGACTGCCATCTGTGCGCTGACGCGCTCCAGACCGTCACCGAGGTGGCCGCGGGCAGAGATGTGACCGTGACGGAGATCGACATCGACACCGATGACGATCTGGCCGCACAGTACGGCTGGGACGTTCCGGTCGTTCTCCTCAACGGGCGACAACACAGTTTTCATCGAGTCGACAAGGATCGGCTGTCCAAGGCGCTCGACGCCTTGGGCGCATGAGATCGATTGAAGGAGTGAGGCGGATTCGTGGGCGAGATTCTGTCCGCCAACAGGATTGAGGGTGTCGTTCGCAAGGACGTCCCCGAGCGCGTGATATCCCGGCTCCCGATCTATCTGCAGACCGTCGAGACGGTCGCCGCCACCGGCCAGGACACAATTTCGTCGGAGGACCTCGCCGCGCGCAGCGGTGTGTCCCCGTCGATTCTGCGCAAGGACCTGTCCCAGCTGGGGCGATCGGGAACCCGCGGGGTCGGCTACTCCTGTCCGGAGCTGGCCGCGACCCTGCGGACGTTCCTCGGCCTCGACCGCGACCGGCGCGTCGCCATCATCGGGGCCGGACGCCTCGGTTCGGCGCTGGCCGACTACGCCGGATTCCGGCGCCGCGGTCTGCGGCTGACCGCCGTGTTCGACATCGACGAAGAGAAGATCGGCACCTCCATCGGTGCCCTGACCGTCTCCTCCCTGGATGACCTGCCCGCCTGGTCCGAGCACATCGACCTGGTGGTCATGGCCGTCCCCGCAGCCGCGGCATCCGCGGCGGCCCAGAGGGCCGTCGAAGCAGGTGTGCGCGGCATTCTCAATTTCTCACCCACCGTGCTCGACGCACCGGATACCGTCCGTGTCCATCAAGTCGACTTGGCCAGTGAGCTGCAAGTACTCGCATACTATTCGGCGCTGGACACGGCACCGCTCAACCCTGGTTTTGAGGAGCACAGGAATTGACTCTCTTGGTTCTCGGCATTTCACATCAGTCGGCTCCGATCGACATGCTCGATCGCATGGCCTTCGGCGCCGGTGAGGTCGGCACTCTGCGCCGCGACGCCCTGGCCGGAGAGAATGTCGAAGGACTCGCGGTGCTCTCGACGTGCAATCGTCTCGAACTCATCGCCGATGTCTCCGCCTTCCACGGGGGACTGGCCGACCTCGGCAATGCACTCGTGTCCTCGATCGACAAAGAGTGGTCCGATATCGCCGGGCACTTCTACGCGCACTACGACCATCAGGCCATGGAGCACCTGCTCAAGGTCGCCTGCGGGCTCGACTCGATGGCCATCGGCGAAGCTCAGATCCTCGGTCAGCTGCGCTCGTCGTTCACGGAATCGCAGTCGGACAAGGCACTGACGTCCGAACTCTCCCAAACGCTGCAGCAGGCGCTGCGGGTCGGCAAGCGCGCCCATTCGGAGACCGACCTCGGTGATGTCGCCCGGTCCCTGTTCGGTGCCGGCCTCGAAGCCTCGGCCGCGCATATCGGCTCCCTGCGCGCCGCCAATGCCCTGGTCATCGGCGCCGGAGCCATGTCGGGCCTCGTGGTGTCCGGACTGCACAAGGAAGGCGTTGCCCACATCACCGTGCTCAACCGCACCCTGGACAAGGCCGAACGCCTCGTCGCCGAGGTGGGCGGACGAGCGCGCGAACTCACCCCGCGGATCATGGCCGAAGAGATCGCCGACGCCGACCTCATCGTCTCCTGCACCGGTGCTCGCGGAGTCGTGGTCAGCCGTGACGACATCGTCGCAGGGCTTTCACAGAACCCCAAGGGCGCCGCGAACAAGGCTTTCATCGACCTCGCCCTGCCGCACGACATCGACCCCAGCGTCCGCGAGTTCGAACATGTCGCCCTCTTCGGTCTCGGAGAGATCCGCGAACTGCTGCGCGGGTCCGACAGGGAAAGCGATGCGAAGGTCGCCGGCACCATCGACGAAGTCCGCACCATCATCTCCGCCGAGCTGGAGAACATCGCCACCGGCTACCGGGAGCGTTCGGTCGCTCCGACCGTGACCGCTCTGCGCTCCCACGCCAAAGATGTGCTCGCCTCCGAGACCCAGCGCCTGGAGAAGAAGCTCGGTGACTCCGTCGACGACAAGGCCTTCGCAGAGATCCGAAAATCCCTGCACCGCGTGGCGGAGAAGCTCATCCACACCCCGACCGTGAAGGTCAAGGAACTCGCCGTGACCGAATCCGAGGTCGACTACGCCCAAGCGCTCATGCAGCTCTTCGACCTGCCGGTCAACAAGGTCGCCCACGCCAAGACCACGCCCGAGACGAAGGTCGCAAAGGCCGCCAGCGCCCACCACGTCGAAGCCGACGGCATCCGCCCGGTCGCCGATCACACCCTCGACATCGTCGAACCCGAACACTTCAGCGGTCGCACCGTGCGTCTGGGCACCCGCCGGTCCCAGCTCGCCCGGTCCCAGTCCACAGCGATCGCCCACCAGATCGCGGCGCTGACCGGTTGGCGCGTCGAGATCGTCGAGGTCGTCACCGAGGGCGATGTCAACATGTCGCCCCTGGCCGGTTTCGGCGGCACCGGAGTCTTCGTCTCCGCCGTCCGACAGGCCCTCCACCAGGGCAAGATCGATCTGGCCGTGCACTCGCTCAAGGACCTGCCCACCACCCCCGAGGCGGGAATCCAGATGGCAGCCATCCCGCCGCGCGTCGACCCGGCCGATGTCCTCATCGGCCGTGACGGGCTCGGTCTGGCCGACCTTCCCGCCGGATCCGTCATCGGCACCGGTTCGCCGCGTCGTGCCGTGCAGCTGCGTGCGGCACGTCCCGATATCGAGGTCCGGGGTGTGCGCGGAAACGTCGACACCCGCATCGCCCACGTCCGCGACGGCCGCCTCGATGCCGTCGTCCTCGCCGCGGCCGGCGTCCGTCGCATCGGCCGTCTCGCCGAGGCCACCGACTCGCTCAACTTCGACGTCATGCTCCCGGCGCCCGGCCAGGGAGCACTGGCGGTGGAGACGCGCAGCGCCGACAGCGCCTTCGCCACCACTGCGGACATCCTCGACGGGGATGCCGAGGTCCGGGCCGCTCTGCGTCGGATCCACGACCAGACCACCGACCTCGCCGTGACCTGCGAACGGGCGATCCTCTCCCGCGCCGAAGCCGGCTGCTCGGCTCCCATCGGCGCGCTGGCGAAGATCCAAGGCACCGAATTCATCGTCGACGCCGTCATGGCCGATGATGACGGCAAGCTCGCCCGTACCCGTCAGAGTGCCGAACTGCCCGCACTCCTCGACGTCGACTGGAGCACCGCCGGCGATCAGCAGCTGTCGGTGACCGAGAAGGAACTGGCCCGTGTCGCGGACGAACTCGGCACCGCCGCCGCCGAGGACCTCCTGGGCAGGCTCGGCATCGATCCGGCAGCCAGCGCCGATCACCTCACCCCAGTCAAGGTTCAGGAGCAGGGATGAACAGCCAACCGACAACGGGCCAGGTGCAGCCGCGCCGACTCCTGCCGGCAGCCCCGCGCGTCGTCTTCATCGGCAGCGGACCCGGCGAATCGGGTCTGATGACGATGCGCGGCGCCGAAATCCTCGCCACCGCCGAAACCGTCGTCTACGACGCCGACGTCCATTCCGAGATCGTCACCGCCTATGTGCCGCAGGCCGCCACGCTCATTGATGCCGCCGACCTCGGAGTCGCCGCCTCGACCCGCGGCCGGCGGATGGCCGAACTCGCCCGCCCGGACAAGACCGTGGTGCGGCTGAGCTCGGACGACGGAATCATCTTCACGACCACGACCGCTGAAGCCGGAGTCTGCCGCAAGGAACAGGTCGAGGTCGAGATCGTGCCCGGAGTCGGACTCTCCGCCTCGACAGCGGCCTACACCGGAACCGCGCTGACGACCAACCGCGTCCGATCCGTGCGCTTCATCGAAGCCGGACCGCAGACCCATGTCGACGTCTCCCGCCACCGCAACACCACACATGTCCTTACCGGCAGCGCCGCCGCCCACGAACAGGCCATCGAGGCACTGCTCGCCGATGGCTGGGACGAGGACACGAATGTCCTCCTCGGGTGGGGCATCTCCACGGTCGAGCAGACAAGCGTGGAGACGACCTTGAAGCAGGCGCTGTCCATGGCGCAGTCAGGAACCGATCGTATGGTGGTGATCATGGGGCAGGGAGTGGAATCCAGAGGAGAACTCGGCTGGTTCGAATCCAAACCGCTCTTCGGCTGGCAGGTCCTCATCCCACGGACGAAGGAACAGGGAACCTCCACCGCAGAGGCCCTGGCCGAACTCGGCGCCGTCGGCACCGTCGTGCCCACGATCGCCGTTCAGCCGCCGCGCACACCGACCCAGATGGAGAAGGCGATCCGCGGCCTCGTCGACGGATCCTACGAATGGGTCGGCTTCACCTCGGTCAACGCCGTGCGCGCCGTGCGCATGTGGTTCGAAGACTTCGGACTCGACTCCCGCTCGATGGCCGGAGTCAAAGTCGCAGCCGTGGGCGGTCGCACCGCCGCGGCACTGGTCGACTGGGGAATCACCCCCGACCTCGTTCCCGACGGAGAACACTCCGCACGGGGGCTGGCCGCCGCCTGGCCGGACTTCGTCGATGACATCGACCCGATGAACACGGTGCTCCTGCCGCGCGCCGATATCGCCACCGAGGTGCTCGTGGCCGGACTGCTGGAGAAGGGGTGGGACCCCGACGACGTCACCGCCTACCGCACCGTGCGCGCCTCCCCGCCGCCGGCGCCGATCCGCGAATCGATCAAGGCCGGCGACTTCGACGCCTTCCTCTTCACCTCCTCCTCGACGGTGCGCAACCTCGTCGGCATCGCCGGCAAGCCCGCCCCCACCTCGGTGATCTGCTGCATCGGACCGGCGACGGCGAACACCGCAGCCGAACACGGACTGCGCGTCGACGTCCTCGCCGAGGAAGCCAACCTCACTTCGCTCATCGACGGTCTCGTCGAATTCGCACTCACCCAGCGCGCCGAAGACGTGGAAGCCGGGATCTCCCCGCAGCGTCCGAGTCAGAAGCGCCGCAGAAGGAAGGCCTGACATGTCATTGGTTCCCGGAACCGTCCGTCCCCGCAGGCTGCGGTCGACCCCGGCCCTGCGTCGCCTCGTCTCCGAAGTCCGACTCCACCCTTCGGAGCTCATCCTGCCGATGTTCGTCAAGGAGAGCCTGAGCGAACCGCTGCCGCTGGGCGGAATGCCCGGAGTCGTCCAGCACACTCTGGACTCCCTGCTCGAAGCCGCCCGAGAAGCCGTGGCGGCCGGAGTCGGCGGCCTCATGCTCTTCGGCATCCCCGAACACAAGGACGAGATCGGCTCACAGGCCGACGACCCGGACGGCATCCTCAACCGGGCGCTGTCGCTGCTGGCCCGCGAACTCGGTGATGACACCGTGATCATGGCGGATCTGTGCCTCGACGAATTCACCTCTCACGGCCACTGCGGAGTCCTCGACCAGGCCGGGGCAGTCGACAACGACGCCACCCTCGATCGCTACGCCTCGATGGCACTGGCCCAGGCCCGCGCCGGGGCCGAGGTGCTGGGCCTGTCGGGGATGATGGACGGCCAGGTCGCCTACTGCCGCGAGGCCCTCGACGCCGCCGGATTCACCGATACCGTCGTCATGGGCTACACCGCGAAATACGCCTCCGCCTTCTACGGTCCCTTCCGCGAAGCCGTCGACTCCGAACTCAAGGGCGACCGCAAGACCTACCAGCAGGATCCCGCGAACGGTCGCGAAGCGCTGCGCGAACTCGGCCTCGACCTCGCCGAAGGCGCCGACATCGTCATGGTCAAGCCCGGCCTGCCGTATCTCGATGTGCTCGCCGAGGTGGCCCAGGAATCCATCGTCCCCGTGTGGACCTACCAGGTGTCCGGGGAATACGCGATGATCGAATTCGCGGCCGCCGCCGGAGCCATCGACCGGGAGAAGGCGATCGACGAATCCCTCATCGCCTTCAAACGTGCCGGCTCCGACGCGATACTGACCTACTGGGCCACCGAGGTCGCCCAGCGCCTCCGAACCGAGGCCGAAGGTCACCTGCCGAACCGCACAGCAGCCGGAGGCCGGTGATGACCGAGCCACGCTGGCTGTCGGCCATCGACCAGAGGGCCTGGCGCAGCTATCTCAACGGCTCGCAGCTGCTGAGCACACAGTTGGACAAGGAGCTGCGGGACAAGCACGGCATCGGCCTGCCCGAATATGAGATCCTCGTGCGTCTGTCCGAACACGATGACCGGACGATGCGGATGGCGCTGCTGGCCACCGACACGACCATGTCCCGATCCCGGCTGACCCACAGCGTCGCCCGCATGGAGAAGCGGGGACTGCTGGAGCGCTCCGCCATCCCCGAGGACGGCCGCGGAGTCAACTGTGTGATGACCGAGGCCGGATGGCAGCTGCTGCAGGCCGCCGCTCCCGACCATGTCTCCGGAGTCCGCAGCCACCTCGTCGATCTCCTCGACCCCGAGGAGATGGCGACCCTGGGCCGGATCTTCACCAAAGTGTTCGACCATATGACCGACATCGACGGCGCCTGAGCCGTCCGCACGCGTAACTGAGAACGATCCCGGGACGCAACCCGACCCGCGAAGAATCAGAGGAGAACCATGACGACAGCAGAGACGAACGGTCACACCACCGATCGGTCCGCCGCCCTCTTCACCCGCGCCGAGGCGGTCATCCCCGGTGGAGTGAACTCCCCGGTCCGCGCGTTCAAGGCCGTCGGCGGAACCCCCCGGTTCATCACCGAGGCGACCGGTGCGTGGCTGCGCGACGCCGACGGCAACGACTACATCGACCTCATCGGATCCTGGGGTCCGATGATCATGGGCCACTCCCGCCCCGAGGTCGTCGCCGCCGTCCAGGAAGCCGCCGTCAAGGGCTTCTCCTTCGGCACTCCGTCGACCGGTGAGGTCGAACTCGCCGAGGAGATCGTTCGCCGCGTCGATCCCGTCGACCAGGTGCGTCTCGTGTCCTCGGGCACCGAGGCGACGATGTCGGCGATCCGCCTGGCCCGCGGATACACCGGCCGGTCCAAGGTCGTGAAGTTCGCGGGCTGCTACCACGGTCACGTCGACTCGCTGCTGGCCCAGGCCGGCTCCGGACTGGCCACCTTCTCCCTGCCCGACACTCCCGGAGTCACCGGAGCCCAGGCGCAGGACACGATCGTCGTCGACTACAACGACGCTGCCGGGCTCGAAGCCGTGTTCGCCGAACACGGCGAGGACATCGCCTGCGTCATCACGGAGGCGAGCCCCGGCAATATGGGTGTCGTGCCTCCCCGCGACGGCTTCACGAACACGATCCGCCGCCTGACCAAGGCTCATGGCGCGCTGATGATCAGCGACGAGGTGATGACCGGCTTCCGCGTCTCCGCCGCCGGCTGGTACGGATACGAAGCCGACACCCTCGGCTATCCTGACGGGCCGGCCGACCTGTTCACCTTCGGCAAGGTCATGGGCGGAGGCTTCCCGGCAGCGGCCTTCGGCGGTCGCGCCGACGTCATGGCGCACCTCGCCCCCTCCGGGCCCGTCTACCAGGCCGGAACGCTGTCGGGCAATCCGGTGGCCACCGCTGCCGGGCTGGCCACGCTCACGCTGACGACCGAACTGGACGTGTACTCGCATATCGGTCGTGCCGCGGACATTCTCCGTCCAGCAGTCGCTGCGAGCCTGGAGGCCGAAGGCGTCGCCCACGTCATCCAGTCCGCGAACTCGATGTTCTCCGTGTTCTTCACCGACACCGAAGTGACGAATTACGACCAGGCCCGGGCGCAGAACGTCGACCGCTACACCGCATTCTTCAATGCCATGCTCGATCAGGGCATCCACATGCCCCCGAGCGCGTTCGAAGCCTGGTTCCTCTCGTACGCCCACACCGATGAGATCCTCGACCGGATCATCAGCGCCCTGCCTGCGGCGGCCAAGGCCGCGGCCGCAGTTCCGGAGGCCGGGAAGGCACAGTCATGACGACCATCCACCTCGTCCGCCACGGCGAAGTCGACAACCCCGATGGCGTCCTCTACGGTCGTCTGCCGCATTTCGGCCTCACCGAGTGCGGACATGAGATGGCCGTGCGCGTCGCCGAGCACTTCCACGCCGCGTCCACGCGTCCGGTCGAACTCGTCGCCTCTCCGCTGCTGCGGGCCCAGCAGACGATTCGTCCGCTGTCGAAGTCCCTCGACCTGCCGGTGTTCGACGACGACCGGGTCATCGAGGCGGCGAACTCCTTCGAGGGGCAGAAGCTCAATGCCCGCAGGCTCGCCGAACCGAAGAACCTGGTGCGCCTCTACAACCCGCTCATCCCGTCCTGGGGAGAGCCGTACAAGCAGATCGTGCTGCGGATGCGGGCGGCGATGGCGAGTCTGCGTGCCAAACTCGACCTCCATGGTCCCGACGCCGAGGGCGTCATCGTCTCCCACCAGCTTCCGATCTGGATGACCCGCCTGTCGGGGGAGGGACGTTCGCTCGTCCACGACCCGCGCAGACGTGAGTGTGACCTGGCTTCTATCACCAGTTTCACATTCGATTCCTCCACACTGGTGTCCGTGAGTTACGAGAGCATCTGTGCGGATCTGCAGCCGGGCACCGCGGTGGCGGGAGCATGAGTCTCGGTCGCCATCCCCTCAACCGGCGGGCCCTCTTCACCTCGGCGCTCGCCGCCGGCACGGCCCTGGCGCTCAGCGCCTGCAGCGAGAACGATGAGCTGGCCGATCAGGCCGGATCCGACCAGGGTTACGTCTCCGGTTCGGGCGTCGTCTCGCAGGTGGCGGTCGAGGATCGGGGGAAGCCTCTTGAACTGAGCTTCGAGACCCTCGACGGAGAGTCGATGTCGCTGGCAGATCTGCGCCCGACTCCGGTCGTCGTCAACCTCTGGTACGCGGCGTGCCCGCCGTGCCGGAAGGAAGCCCCGGACCTGAAATCGGTGTCCGAGGAGTTCGGGGACAAGGCCCAGTTCATCGGCGTCAACGTCCGCGACCAAGAGGCCGCGGCCAACGCGTTCATTCAGAACTACCAGGTGCCGTACCCGAACATGCTCGATTCGAACGGTGAGATGGTCTCTCTGCTCTCCGGCGTCCTGCCTCCGCAGGCCACCCCCTCGACGGTTGTCCTCGATGCGCAGGGTCGGGCGGCAGCCAGAGTCGTCGGCGAGGTCGACTCGTCGACTCTCAAGGGACTCATCGAGGACGTGCTGTCCGAGTGAGTGGGCTCGGGGCGGACTTCGCCCAGACCGTCCTCTCGGGACCGCTGCTGTTGGCTGCCGGCGCGGCGGCCCTGGCCGGTCTCGTCTCGTTCGTCTCTCCGTGCGTGCTGCCCCTGGTGCCCGGCTACGTCGGGTACGTCACGGGGCTGTCCGGATCCTCGCTGAAGGACAAGCAGACGTGGCGAGTGGTCGTGGGCATCAGCCTGTTCGTCCTCGGCTTCACAGTCGTCTTCGTGCTGTTGGGAACCAGCTTCTCCGCGCTCGGAGCGCTGTTCTCCCAGTGGCAGTCGATCATCCTCCGCGTCCTCGGCGTCATCGTCATCCTCGCCGGTTTCGTGTTCATGGGCGGTTTCGGCCTGCTCCAGAACGAACATCGGATCCGTGCCAGACCGAAGGCCGGGCTCTGGGGTGCACCGGTGCTCGGAGCGACCTTCGCCCTCGGCTGGGCACCGTGTGTGGGTCCGACCCTGTCAGCTGTGCTGAGCATGTCGGTGAGTTTCGGCGGTGACGGGATGATCTGGCGCGGAGCGCTGCTGGCCTTCGTCTACTGCCTGGGTCTGGGCATCCCGTTCATCCTCCTGGCGCTGGCGATCCACAAGGGCGCCGGACGACTCGTTTGGGTGCGCAGGCATCAGACCGCGATCGTGCGCGCCGGGGGCATCATGCTCATCATCCTCGGTGTGCTCATGGCCAGCGGCGTATGGAACATGTGGATGACCTCTCTGCAAGGTCTCATCAATGGATTCGAAGTGGTGATCTAGTGGCGGGCTCAACCGACGACTCGGAGAAGACGCAGTCGACATCGGGTGCGACATCGACGGCGAAGCAGGGGGACAAGCCTGTCGCGAAGTCGACGGTGACGCAGCCGCAGCTCGGGTTCCGCGGTATGTGCCGGTGGGCGTGGACGCAGCTGACGACGATGCGTGTGGCTCTGATCCTCCTGCTCATCCTCGCGCTCGCTGCGATCCCCGGCTCTCTGCTGCCGCAGCGGATCCAGGACCCGGGCCGGGTGAACACCTTCCTGGAGAACAACGGTGCGTGGGGGCAGTTCCTCGACACCATCCAGATGTTCGACGTGTACTCGTCCATCTGGTTCTCCGCGATCTATCTGCTGCTGATGATCTCGCTCGTCGGCTGCGTCGTCCCGCGCACCAAACAGCACTGGAAGGCGATGCGCTCGTCCCCGCCCAAAGCACCGAGGCGGCTGTCCCGGATGCCCGGATACGCCTCCTTCACCTCGGAGCAGGCAGACGCACACACCCGTGAACACGCGGACGAGGCCTTCCTCGACGCCGCGGAAGCCCGGTTGAAGAAGTCCGGTTACCGGATCAATCGGCAGTCCGATCACATCGCCGCAGAGCGCGGATATCTCCGCGAGACCGGCAACCTCGTCTTCCACATCGCGCTTCTCATGGCGACCCTGACGATGGCGATCGGTTCGCTGTTCGGCTACGAAGGTCAGCGCATCCTCGTCGAGGGTGAGACGTTCTCGAACTCGCTGGTCTCCTACGATTCCTTCGAACCCGGTTCCTACTACGATGCGGACAATCTGCCGGACTTCCGGCTCAAGCTCGATTCCTTCACCTCCACCTTCGACGATCAGGCGGCGGGCAATCAGTTCGGTCAGCCGCGCACCTTCGATGCGAAGGTGACGACGACGGCGGACGGGGAGACCGAATCGCACGTGCTCAAGGTCAACGAACCGGTGCGCGTGGGCGGCGTCGGCGTCTACCTCACCGGCAACGGCTACGCCCCCGAGGTGACCGTGCGAGATGCGAAGGGCGATATCGTCCAGTCCGGTCCGCAGGTGTTCATCCCGGACGGCGGAGACCCCGGTTACACCTCCGAAGGCGTCATCAAGGTCCCGGACTCGGCCGGCACGCAGATGGGGTTCGTCGGCGTGTTCCTGCCCACGGCCGGACAGAATGAGGACGGGGAGCTGATCTCGAGCTTCGCCGAGCTGCGCAATCCCTACCTCGTGATGAGCGGGTACACCGGTGACCTCGGCCTTGATTCGGGAGTCCCGCAGTCCGTGTACACCCTCGATGCCGACAACATGACGGAGATGACCGATGAGTCGGGTAATCCGCTCGTCATCCAGCTCGCCGAGGGGGAGACGCAGAACCTGCCGAACGGCGGTTCGGTGACCTTCGACGGAGTCAAGAAGTACATCGCCGTCGACATCTCCCAGGACCCGACGCAGGCGCTCATGCTCATCAGTGCGATCCTCGTTCTGGGTGGGCTCGGCCTGTCCCTGTTCATTCCCCGCCGCCGCGTCTGGGTGCGGATCAGGAACGGCGACGCCGAGGTGGCCGCCCTGGCCCGTGGTGAGGATCCGATGGTCGAACGCGCCGTCGATGACCTGGTGAAGGCCCTGCGCGATCCGGAGCCCGATGAGGGCGCAGACGGTGAGGACGACGAAAGATGAACCCGAAGTACTACGGGGAGTAGAATAGCCGCGGAGTGTGTTGCCTCCGGTCTCCTCGCGGAATCGGACGGGCGCACAACGACATCAGGACAGACAGACAGTCTGGCAGCAGCATGCGATAGAAGAGCACTCCTGTGGTGCGGAGGATGAATGGACGTCAACACTGACCTCGCAATGTGGTCGAACCAGCTGATCATCTCGGCGATGATCGTCTACGCCGTCGCCATGATCTTCTACGCCTTCGATCTCTTCGGCAAACGCGAACTCAAGACCTCGGAATCCGAGATCACCACCTCGGCCAAGGCCAGCACGGTGCGGCGGACGAATCGGAAGACGGCGACGACTGCGGTCCTCGACCGGCCGGGCGACGACTCCGGCGCGGTGGAGTCGTCCCGGAAGAACCGGCACCGCGGAGCCCGCATCGGCACCTCGCTGCTCGTGCTCGCCATGCTCCTCCATGTCGGCGGCGTGCTCACCCGTGCCCTGTCGGTGGCTCGTGTGCCGTGGGGCAACATGATGGAGTACGTGCTGACGGCCACAGCGATCACCGTCATCGTCTACCTCCTCGTGCTGACGAAGAAGGACGTCCGCTACCTGGGAACGTTCGTCTCCGGGGGAGTGCTGCTGTGCCTGGGACTGGCGATCACCGTCTTCTACACCCCTGCCGCGAAGCTCATCCCGGCGCTGGATTCGTACTGGATCGCCATCCACGTGCCGATCGCGATCCTCTCGACCTCACTGCTCTACATCTCTGCGATCCTCGCGGTCTTCCAGATCCTGAAGAGCGTGCATGAGACCAAGGACCCGAAGTGGCTGCGGTTCCTGCACCGTCTGCCCTCGAGCACCGACCTGGAGCGCACCTCGTACACGATCGCGGCCGTCGGCTTCATCACCTGGACCTTCACCCTCATCGCCGGTGCCATCTGGGCCGAGGTGGCCTGGAGCCGCTACTGGGGCTGGGACTCGAAGGAGATCTGGACGTTCGTCGTCTGGGTCATCTACGCCGCGTACCTGCACGCCCGTGCGACCCGCGGTTGGGGTCCGACGAAGGTGGCGGTGCTCAACCTCATCGGCATCGCCTCGGTGATCTTCAACTTCACCGTCGTCAACATGTACTTCAACGGCCTGCACTCATACTCCGGCCTCGACTGAGGCGCTGCGTCGCTCTCAGGGCCGCTCTGACGTCCTGCATCGGGAGCCACCGCCGCACTCGGGACCACCGCCCGCACTCGGGAGCCATAACTGCTGACAGCCCAGTCAGGGGCGAACAGCCCATGTTTGAAACTGGGCTCTCCATCTCAGACCGTGCCGTTTGCGTGTTGGTTCGATGCCGTGATCAGGCGGCGGACGACAGTTTCGGCTCAGTCTGCTCTGAAATCACCACGTTCTTCGGTGTGCAATTCAGAGAAAGCAATGACTATTCGCCGAATCGCAGCATGGCAACGCACCTGGTTCACAACAGCAGCTGGCCCGCGAGGGGTCTCTTATCGCGGAGGCGTCTTCACGCGAGGATGGTCTCGCACACCAGATGGGTCTTCACGCGAGGATGGTCTCGCACCGCTGAGGCGATAGTGCGCCGAGGATGTGCTCAGTTGGAGCGGCCGCGGCCGTCGCCTTTGGTGCCCCGGTCATCGGAGTCGGCGGAGGAGTCAGCGGGACCGCTGTCGTCGTCCGATTCGGTGGAGTCATCGTGCGGGGGATTCGTCTCATCGCCGTCCTCCGCCGGAGGCGCGTGCTTGCCGAGCTTGAGTTCGCGGTCCACCTGTCGCAGGTAGTCCGGATCGTCATCGGGGGCGACCTGACCGCGAGGGCGTGTGCCGCGCGTGGGCTTGTCCTCCGAACCGCGACCGAACAGGTACCAGAGGATGAATCCGAGGACGGGAATGATGAGGATGATCAGTGCCCACGCAGGTTTGGGCAGGACTCGAATCAGACCCCGATCGCGCAGCAGGCAATCGAAGAGTCCGTACAGTGTCACCGCTGCCGCCAGGACGATCGCGGCAATGAGTAATCGAGCCATGCACCAAGGATAGTCCACCAACCTGAGCGCGGCCTCCAGCGGGCGGTGACAAGACTGTCACGATCGGAGGCTAAAATTAGGACAATGCGCACCTTCTGGCTCTACACACTCGCACGCTTCGGCCTCATCATCGCCGCCGGCCTCGTCCTGTTTCCGTTCCTCGGCTTCAATCTGGTCATGGCGATCGCCGCCATCATCATCGGGGCACTGCTGAGCTATCTGCTGCTGGGCAAGATGCGCGCCAAGGCGGCGACCGAGATCGAAGCGAAGGTGGCCAAGCGCGCGTCGAAGCCTAAGCGCGTCGGCGCCGATGAGGCGGCAGAGGACGAGATCGTCGAAGAGCGTCTCGGAGAAGACGGCGGCCAGTCCAACTGAACCTCGCGCCTCAGAGCGCCAAACCGAGGCCCATCAGCGCGGAGAAGGCCAATCCGGTCAGTCCGGTGGATTTGATCGGCGGAATCAGCCCTGGACCCGTCGTGCCGCTGAGCACCGTCTTGAGCGGACTCAGCGCTGGGACGAGGGCGAGGATCGCCAAGGCGACGGCGGGATGTCCGTCGAGGATCGCCAGCGCCAGCAGCGCGAAGGGCAGCAGCACGAGCACCGCGTAGGCGATGCGCGCGGCATTGTCGCCCATCTTCACGGCCAGAGTGATCTTGCCCGCCTCGATGTCGGTGGGAATGTCGCGGAGGTTGTTGACCATGAGCACGGCCGAAGCCAGTGATCCGATCGCAACGGCACCGGCCCAGCCGCTGAGGCTGAGGTGACCGACCTGCATCCACATCGTGCCCAAGGTGGCGACAAGGCCGAAGAACACGAAGACGAACACCTCACCGAGGCCCATGTAGCCATAGGGGCGTCTGCCGCCGGTGTAGAACCAGGCGGCGGCGACGGCGGCGGCCCCGACGATGAGGAACCACCACGCCTGCGAGATAAGGATGAGCACGATGCCTGCAACCCCGGCCAGGCCGAAGAAGATGAAAGCCGCCCGTTTGACCGCATGGGGTTCGGCCAGCCCGGTCGCCGTGAGACGGACGGGTCCGACACGTTCGTCATCGGTGCCGCGGATGCCGTCGGAGTAGTCGTTGGCGTAGTTCGAACCGATCTGCAGGCACAGAGAGACGAGGAGGGCGAGAAACCCGCGCAGCAGGATCTGCGTGAGGCTGACATGCTCGTCGTTGCCGGAGATGTCGTCGAGGATGAAGGCGGTGAATCCGCCGAGTGAACCGATAGCGGCGCCGGTTCCGATGAGGACGGGTGCGAGAGCCAGGGGCAGAGTTCGCAGTCGAGCTCCAGAAATCCACTGGGCGGCATCAGCCATAGGTCTCGCTCACCTTCCTGTCGGTTTGTGGAGCCGTCTTATATTACCGGTTGTTCACCGGTATGGGTATTCGGATCGTTCGCCATGAGATCCGCGGCGATCCGGGCCGCCGCCCGGCGATCGGGTTTGCCGATCGAGCGGTTCGGAATCTCCGCGACCGGGAAGACGAGCTGCGGCAGCAGATACCCCGTCATCCCATGGTCGAGGGCGTTGAGTCGCTGTGCCGATTCTCGCGGATTCTCCGCTTCGACTCCACCGTCGTCGGCAGTCCGGACGAGTGCGACGATGAGTTTGCCCCATTCCTCATCGGGCACCCAGGTCACGAGCATCTCCGCGATTCCCGCCTGCTGCCAGCTCGGCAGCAGTCCGGTCTCCAGGGCGTGCGGGGAGACGTTCGTGCCCCCGGAGACGATGATGTCATCGGCGCGACCGAGCACACTGAGCACGCCGGAGTCGATCCGTCCCAGATCACTGGTGTGCATGATCCTCCGTCCCGCTTCGTCGACGGTGAGGTCGGGGGAGTCGACCGGGCCGATGGTCCCGTCGTCGCCGATCTCGACGTAGCCGTCGGCGACGACGGGTCCGGTCAGGTCGATCGTCCCTGCCTCGGTGATGGTCACCTCGACCCCGTCGAAGGGCACCCCGTCATAGACGCAGCCGCCCGCCGTCTCGCTCATCCCGTAGGTCCGCACGATCGCCAGCCCCGCGGCTTCGGCCCGGTCGAGCAGCGACGGTGAGATCGCCGCTCCGCCGAGGAGGATGTGCGCGATCCGTCCGGCCGCCTCGGTGGCGGAGCCGTCCTCGAGGATCCGGTGGAGTTGGGTGGGCACGATCGAGGTGTACGTCGGTCGGTCACCCGCCCGCTCAACCAAGGCGGTGACCTCGGTGGCGAAGGACTGGGCGGTGAACCTCGCCGAGGCGGCCCTGACCGGGGCGCGGCCCGCCAAGCGGGCGCGCAGCTCGACCTGGAACCCGGCGATGTGGTTGACCGGCAGGCACAGGTGCCAGTCGCCGGGTCCGGAGAGGAACCGTTCGGTCGACCGGGCCGAGGCTGTGAGCGCGTCTGCTGACAACGCCACCGCTTTCGCCTTCCCCGTCGACCCGGAGGTGAAGAGGATCAGCGCCGGAGCGGGGCCCGGTCCTGCCCAATTGCGGAAAGCCGCCTCGGTGACGGCGCCGTCGCGATCCGACGGAAGGATGAGGATCGACGTCCCGGTCAGTGCCCGATCGATGGCCTCGGGCAGCTCGGCGGGCTGCAGTTCGCGTGCGGTCATGCGCGGACTCGGTTCAGTAGTACCAGGGGAACGGCGACCAGTCGGGGTCGCGTTTCTCGAGGAAGGCATCGCGGCCTTCGACGGCTTCGTCGGTCATATAGCCCAGTCGGGTGGCTTCACCGGCGAAGACCTGCTGGCCGACGAGTCCGTCGTCGACGAGGTTGAAGGCGAACTTGAGCATGCGCTGTGCGTTCGGGGACTTGCCGAGGATCTCGCGAGCCGTCTGCAGGGCGGCGGCTTCGAGGTCGGCGTGGTCGACGACTTCGTTGACGGCACCCATATCTGCCATCTCCTGAGCGGAGTAGGTGCGGCCGAGGAAGAAGATCTCACGGGCTTTCTTCTGCCCGACCATCTTCGCCAGATAGGCGGAGCCGTAGCCCGCATCATAGGAGCCGACATCGGCATCGGTCTGCTTGAACTTCGCGTGCTCGCGGGAGGCGATGGTCATATCGCACACGACGTGGAGGCTGTGCCCTCCGCCGGCGGCCCAGCCGGGGACGACGGCGATGACGACTTTCGGCATGGTGCGGATGAGCCGCTGGACTTCGAGGATGTGGAGGCGTCCGGCACGGGCCGGATCGACGCTCTCGCGGGTCTCACCTGACGCGTACTGGTAGCCGGAACGACCGCGGATGCGCTGGTCACCGCCGGAACAGAACGCCCAGCCGCCGTCCTTCTCACTCGGACCGTTGCCGGTGAGCAGCACGGCGCCGACGTCCGAGGTCTGGCGGGCATGGTCGAGGGCGCGGTAGAGCTCGTCGACGGTGTGCGGACGGAAGGCGTTGCGGACCTCGGGGCGGTCGAAGGCGATGCGCACACAGCCGATGTCGCTGCCGGTGGCAGGATCGATGGCCCGGTGGTAGGTGATATCGGTGAAGTCGAAGCCGGAGACTTCACGCCAGGCAGAAGGGTCGAAGATTTCTGAAACCGTCATGGTCCCCAGCCTAGCGCGTGGACCTTCGCCCACGGTCCGGGCCCGGGTGGCGAATGGTGCGGTTCCCAGCGGCAGGCAGGCGTGGCAGGGACGGTGAGAGTTAGTCTGGGCTCATGGCCGATTCTGACCGTTCGCATTCCTATGCACCCAAACCTGTTTCCCTCTCCTCAGCACCGCTCGATCTTCCCCGACGCTTCGATGAGGTCATCGAGGACCTGCATGTGGTGCGGCTGCCGATGGTCACGCGGTTCAGGGGGATCACGGAGCGGGAGGTGGCGCTCTTCTCGGGCCCTGCCGGGTGGGCGGAGTTCTCCCCGTTCGTCGAATACGGCACCGAGGAGGCCAGCCGGTGGCTGCGCGCCTCCCTCGAGTTCTCCGGGCTGATCCCGCAGCCCGCCGCCCTCGCCGAGGCGGTGCCCTCCACCGATCAGGGGCGCGGTTGCGCTCCGGTTGCGGTGGCGAGCGGTGAGACCGTCGCCGTCAACGGCACCCTGCCCGCCTGCCCACCGGATCAGGTCGAACCGATCCTGTCTCGCTATGGCCGGGTCGGCACCGTCAAGGCGAAGGTCGCCGAACACGGTATCGACTCCCTCCCAGAGGATCTGGAGCGCCTGCGGGAGTTCCGCAGGCTCTTCCCGGATACGACGCTGCGCCTGGACGCGAACGCCGGTTACTCACCGACCGAAGCTCTCGAGGCCTGCGAAGCGTTCGCCGAATTCGATCTCCAATACTTCGAGCAGCCGGTGCCCGCGGTCGAGCAGCTCGCCGAGCTGCGCGGGCAACTCTCCCGGCGAGGACTGCCGATCGTCATCGCTGCCGACGAATCCATCCGCAAGGCCGAGGATCCGCTGCGCGTGGCAGAGCTCGGGGCAGCCGAGGTCATCATCGTCAAGGTCCAGCCGTTGGGCGGAATCGGCGCCGCCCTCGATGTCATCAGTGCTTCGGGCCTGCCGGCCGTCGTGTCCTCGGCTCTCGAATCCTCTGTCGGCCTGGCCGCCGGTGCCGAACTCGCCGCCAGACTGCCGCACACCGACCGCAGCCGGGACATCCTCGGCGAACGAGTGGCCTGCGGACTGGGCACCGGCCGTCTCTTCACCGCCGATATCGTCGCCGAACACGAAGCGCTGACACCGGTCGACGGTGCCGTCCCGGTCACGCGAATCGTCCCGGACCCAGACCGCCTGCACCAGCTGGCGGTGGATCCGGGACGATTCGAGTGGTGGGCCGACCGGCTCCAGGACTGCTGGAGCGCCCTGCGCGGCTGAACTGGCTCTGGCTGAGCCGGGTCAGCCGGCCTTCTTCACGGACTCGACGAAAGCGTCAGCGGCATTCGTCACGGTCGCTTCTTCGACATCGGCGATATTGGATACGGCCACGACGTTGTTGCCGACGAGGGCGTAGACCATACGCAGGTTCATGGCTGTCTGTCCGCCGGCCTCCACGGAGGCGACGATTCCATTGGTCTCGTCTGCCCCGTCGACCTCGGCGTCGAAAGTCTTGTACTTCATGGACATCTCGACGCCGGCGGTCTTGATCTTCACATCGCTGCATTCTTCTGCGATCGTCGAGGCACCCTCGATCTGGGTCTGTGCTCCGTCCACATCGTCATAGCTCGACAGGGCTGCGGAGAGGATGTTGTCGGTGGAAGTTCCAGCGACGGTGGTGCCCTTGGCAGCGAGGTTGGCGTTGAGGAGGTTCATGGTGATGTCTTTGCACTTGGCCGGTTCGAACTCGGAGCTCTCCAGGGCCTTGGTTGCCTCGCTGGAGGCATTGCCTGCACCGTCGACGGCCTTGAACGACTGGCCGTCGGCCTGGGTCGACTCGAGGATTTCCTTGAGCTTCGCTTCGTCGAGTTTGCTTGCCTGCGGGGTCTCTTCGGCTGCCGCCTGCGAGGAGTCGCCGCCGTCAGCCTGATCCGGTTTGTCTCCTCCGCCCGTGCAGCCGACGAGGGAGAGTCCGGCGAAAAGAGCGATGGCTGGGAGTATGCGTTTCATGGATGACCTCTCGAGTCAGCGTTCTGAGGAATCGGCGGCCGACGATTCGCGACCGCTCTCAATATAGACGCCAGCGGGATCGTTCGTGGATTCTGTCTGTGCCGGATCTGGAACATCGGCTGTGGACCGCCTGCGATCGACCGCCTCATCGACCGTCGCCGAGGCGATCCTGACCGTGGTCACCTCGTCCTGTCCCAGCCTGGCGAAGTGCGCAGTGCGCTTGCCGGGGATGATCGGATCGTGCATGGCCGCGGCCAGCCGACCGGTGAACGTCAGTCGCCCCTTCTTGTCCGCCTTCTGCTGATAGGCGTTGTCCCCGCTGGGACCGGACACGCTGATGTCGTAGCGGCATCCGGGATCGAAGAGCCCGGGAGTGCGCACACGGAAGCTGCCGGTTCCGCTCAGGGAGAAGCCGGCGGCGCTGACGGCGTCGAAGCGCACGACCTGCGCGCGACGACGGGAGATCTCCACCCGCCACCCGTGGATGTCGAAGAGGGCATGTCCGGTGAGGAAGGTGAACTGTCCGCCATCGGCCACGCGATCGGTCCGTCCGCGATCCGAACTCGCATAGTTGCGCCGTTTGGCGAGGGTCTTCAGCCAAGCGCCGAGTTCGCGTTCCCAGCTCGTCCAGTTGTGCAGGCCGCTGGTGCGCGGAAACCAGGAATGCCGGATGCCGAGGGAGTTGAGTCGCGCGGAGAAGCGCTCGCCCTGCGAGCTGATCATCGTCTCCAGCAGGTCGCGATCCTTTGCCCCTTCGAGGCTGCCGGAGCCGGCACTGAACCACAGGTCGAGGCCGCGGAGGTTCTCGGCCAGAGCATACGGGGAATTCGCCAGCCATTCGCTGCGGTCGGTGCCGGGGTCACCGAACAGGCTCAGTGATCGGGCTCCTTCGCGCATCGCGATGATATCGAAGGCCGGGACGGTCGACAGGGGATCCAGGGGTGAGGAGAACGCGGCGGCCGATCCGTACCTGTCGGGATGCCAGGCCGCATACTTCATCGCCCCGTATCCGCCCATCGACAGTCCCGCCAGCAGCTGGCTGGCAGGCGCCCAGTCGACGGAGAAGTTCGCTTTGAGGAAGGCCGGGATCTCCTCGGTGTGGAAGCGCGGCCAGTCGTGGACCTCGCTGCCGACGGCCAGGCGCGAATACGTTCCCGCCCCGCCGTCGGGCATGACGACGAGGTACGGGGAGTCGAGGGTGAGTTCCTCGGCGGATCCGAAATCCGTCCATGAGCGGAAATCATCGCCGCCGCCGTGGAAGAGGTGGATGACGGGGCTGACCTCGGCGGGAATGCCCGGCAACAGCACACGGACCCCGACGGTGCGGCCGAGTGCGGGGGAGTAGAGGAAGAATTCGCGCAGCCTCGGCGAGAGTTTCCGTTTGTCCCGGATATGCCAGGTCCGGGCGTCCTTCCCGCGGGGCTCGGGTCCGAGGAAGGAGGTGGTCTGGTCGCGGGCGGGATAGCGTCCGCGCTGGGAGCGGGCCGCGGTGAGTGTGCGGATGGCACGTGCCCCCATCGCGAAGATCAACGAGCGGCGCATTTCTCGAGGTTAGAGGGCAGAGGTGAACCACAGGTGGTCAGGTGGTTGAATATCAGGTGATGTCGAATTCGAGCGCGGTGGCGCAGCAGATTGCCCGAAGCCTGGTTCACGCCGGTGTCAGTGATGTCGTCTTCGCCCCCGGTTCACGGTCCGCGCCCTTGGTCTATGCCGTGGCACCGCTGAACGAGGCGGGGCTCGTCCGGACTCATGTGCGCGTCGATGAGCGCGATGCTGCCTTTCTCGCCCTCGGCCTGGCCCGTGGTCTGCGTGCGCGCGGCAGCGAGTCCGCCGTGGCGGTCGTGACGACGTCCGGATCGGCCGTGGCCAACCTCCATCCCGCCGTCCTCGAAGCCTCGTACGGGCATCTGCCGCTGCTGGCGCTGACCGCCGACCGTCCCGCTCGGCTGCGCCGTACCGGAGCCAACCAGACCATCGACGACCAGTCACAGGTGCTCTCCGATGTCCGTGCCCGATTTGATGTCCCCGCCGGGGACAGCGCCGAGGCGGTCGCCCGATCCGTGTCAGACGCCGTGGCCGCGGCACTGGGATCACACAGAGGCACCGTCACCGAGGCGGCCGGCCCCGTCCAGTTCAATGTGCAGTTCGACACCCCCTTGGTTCCCACCCCGGGGGAGCTGAACGCGTGGACGGACGAGATCGGCGCGCTGGCTGGCAACGACGCAGGGCGACGTGTGAGGCCGACCGTGTCTGAGCCTCGTGCGCGCGTCGGAGTCACCATCACCGACGGGACCGTCCTCGTCGCCGGGGACGCCGGCGGGTATCCGGCCGAATCTCTGCATGCGCTCGCCGCCGACCAACACCTTCCGGTGCTTGCCGAACCGTCGAGCCCGCTGGCTCGCACCGCTGCTGACCTGTCGGCCACCGGAGCAGCCGAGCCGTCGACCATCGTGCCTGCCCATGCCCGTGTGCTCAGCGATCATCCCGATCTGCGCGAGGCGATCCGCACCGTCATCGTCCATGGAAAACCGACCCTGACCAGGCCCGTGGCGGCACTGTTGGCCGACGAATCCGTGACTGTGCAGCACGTTCCCGACGCCATCGATGCGTGCGATCTGACCGCCCGCGACGAGAGGCCCGGTGGGCTGACGGCAGCGGGCGAGGCAGAGGGGGTTGCCGCCTCGGGGCCGGCTTGGGTGCGCGCCTGGATCGACGCCGGGACGTCCCTCGTGGCAGCCGCACGAGCAGAGCGGGCCGCGGAATCCCGCCCGGAGCCGACTGGGACCGGGACCTCGGGTGACGCCTCGGCGAGGGAATTCCAGTCGACCGCACGGACGATCACCGAGCGGCTGGCCGTGCAGGACCTCACGCTCTTCCTGGCCAGCTCGAATTCGGTGCGCTACCTCAGCGACGCCACCGACATCCGCGCCCGCATACACGCCTCACGCGGGCTCGCCGGAATCGACGGACTGATCTCGACAGCGACAGGTCTGTCCTTGGGCCTGGGGGAGCCGGTCTTCCTGCTCATCGGTGATATCGCCATGCTCCACGACATCGGCGGACTGCTCACCCCGAGCGCCGAGGCTGCCGGTGACGTGACGATCGTCGTACTCAACGACGACGGGGGAGCGATCTTCTCCGGGCTCGAACATTCTCAGCCCCACCTCGAAGGTTTCCTGGAGCGCTATTTCACGGTCCCCCACGGTCGCGGATTCGCCGATCTCGCCGCAGCCTACGGATGGGAGTACATGCGAGTCAGCGACCTGGTGAGCTTCGACCATGCCATGGACGAGGGCCTCGGCGCCGCCGACGATCGCAGCGCGACCACCGCCGGGACGCGTCGCATCATCGAAGTCCGACTCGACTGAGACTGCGCAGCCTTATGCGGGATTATCGCTGGGTAGTTCCTGTGACCGATCATTGCGATTGGTGGTACCAAAAACATGTACCACTCGTTCGAAAGGGGAGGCTCTCATCATGTCCGTCAGCGCAAGCGAGGCGCGCAAGACCCTGTTCCCGCTCATAGAGCGAGTGAATGAAGACCGTGTTGCCGTCGAGATCGTCTCTCGCAAGGGCAATGCTGTTCTGATGCCGGCCGCCGAGTACGCCGCATGGCAAGAGACCGCCTACCTGTTCCGCTCATCGACCAACGCTCGCCGCCTGCTCGATGCCTACGACCGTGTCCGCCTGCACAGTTCTCGGGGATCGGCAAGCCCGAACAGCTGAAGTACGGAGCCCAGGGCTCGTGGTCGCGGCGCATCACCGATGAGCACCGACTGGTCTATCTCGTCGTCGACGAAGACCTCGTGATTCTTCAGGCCCGCTACCACTACTGAGTCGATGGCCTTCGGTGTGGGCACATGGCCCGCCTCGTGGGCCGCCCGGCGCTCACCTTCGCCGATTGGGCGCGGGACAGCGTCGGGGAGTTCCGATGACTATGAGGACCCTCAGTCCAAACCGAGCGCCCGACGCATCGGCTTGAGCTTCGCATCCGTCTCGGCCACCTCGGTGGCGGGATCCGAATCCGGCATGATTCCGGCCCCGGCATACAGCCGTATCCGATTGCGGTCCTCGAGCTGACCGCAGCGCAGTGCGATGCCGAACTGGCCGTTTCCGCGCCCGTCCATCCACCCGACGGGACCGGAGTAACGGCCGCGGTCGAGGGGTTCGAGCTCATCGACATGCGCCACCGCGCTCGCCTGCGGGTACCCGCCGACGGCCGCGGTCGGGTGGACCGCTGCGGCGACGTCGAGGGCGGTGAGCCCGGACTCGGTGGCAAGGTTCGCCTGCGCGTCCGACGCCGAATGGATGACATTGGCCAAGGGCAGCAGGTGAGGGCGCTCATCGACGGTGACATCCTCGGCGACCGAACCGAGACTGCGCTGCAGCGAAGCGATGGCGAAGGCATGCTCGGTGCTGTCCTTGTGCGCGCTCAGCAGCCTCCGGGCCGCAGGCATCTCCTCCATCGGGTCCTTCTCCACGCGGTAGGTCCCGGCCAGCACACGTGAGGTCACTCTGCCGTTCTCGACCCCGATGAGCAGTTCCGGGGTCGACCCGATGAGACCGGCGATGTCGAAAGTCCAGCAGCTCGGGTAGCTGCGGTTGAGTGCGCCGAGCACCGCACGCACGTCGATGTCCTCATCGGTGGTGACGACCTCGTCGCGGGCGAGGACGATCTTACGCAGAGTCGGATCCTCCGAGAATGCATCCACTTCTGCGGAGGTGTCGATCGGGGTGAGCATGCCGGCGACCTGCTCGACGAGCCGAGCCCACTTCTCGGGACCGAGGTGCCCGGCTTCGGCGCGGGCCGACTGCACGCGCTGCAGCGGTTCGGCCTGCAGGACCGGAGGCAGCGGCGGCTCCTCGGCCGTCGAGATCGAGGTCAGCCACACGCGGCCGCCGCGGCGGCCGAGAACGAACTCGGGGACGTGGATGATCGAATCGACCGCAGATTCGCCCGAATATGCGACCGTGGCAAAGCACATGAGCCCGGATCCGAGCAGATCGACCTCGTCCTCGATCTGGGCCGCCTCGGTGATGGCCTTCCACGCATCCGAGAGCTCGGTGAATCGCTGCCGACCGCGAGCACGGATGCGCAGGGTGCGGCCGAAGCCGATGAGACCGGAGGTGTCTCGGACCCAACAGGAGAAGCCGTCGGTCGGCAGCAGTTCGAGCGTCTGCTCCACGGTGGTGGGCAGACCCGACTCGAAGGGGAAGCCGGGTCCGGGATCGACGTCGTCGACGAAACGGGACCGCACGCGCAGACGGGGAGGGGCGGAGAGGATGTCGGAAGTGCCGAAAGTCAAAGTCATGTCGCCTCGATTCTAGTTCAGTATCAACCCTGCCAGGGATCCGGATTCGCCCTCCCGGTTGAGGTGTTGAGAGAATATGGTCATGAACCGTGCCAAGCTGGACAAACAGCCCGCCGACGTCGCGTCGATGTTCGATGATGTCGCCTCCCGATACGACCTCACGAACGACGTCCTCTCCTTCGGACTCACCCGCGTCTGGAGGCGCACCGTCGCCCATTCCGTGGCCGCCGGGCCCGGTGAGCGCGTGCTCGATCTGGCTGCCGGCACCGGCACCTCCTCGATGACGTTCACCCACCACGGCGCCGAAGTGGTGGCCGGGGACATCTCCACCGGTATGCTCACCGAGGGCCGCCGCCGGCACCCGCAGATCGACTTCATCTACGCCGATGCGATGGACCTGCCCTTCGCCGATTCGAGCTTCGACGTCGTCACGATCTCCTTCGGCATCCGCAACGTCAACGACGTCGATCAGGCTCTGACCGAGATGCTGCGCGTGCTCAAACCCGGCGGACGCCTCGTCATCTGCGAATTCTCCACTCCGACACTCGACGCTTTCAGCCTCGTGTACAAGGAATACCTGATGAAGGCCCTGCCCGCCGTGGCACGTGCCGTGTCCTCGAATCCGGAAGCCTACGTCTACCTCGCCGAGTCGATCCGTGAGTGGCCGAACCAGGACGCCTTCGCCCACCAGATCCTCGACGCCGGCTTCGACCAGGTGAAGTACCGCAACCTCACCGGCGGAATCGTCGCCGTCCACCACGCTCTCAAACCCGCCGAGGCGGCCGACACCGCGGAGTCGGCCCAGCTTTGACGATGAATGAGTTCGATGCCGAAGTCGTCGTCGTCGGTGCCGGCCCGGCCGGCTCCGCGATCGGCGCCTACCTCGCCCAGGCCGGGCACGAGGTCATCATCCTGGAGAAGTCCGGGTTCCCGCGCGACAAGATCTGCGGCGATGCCCTGACCCCGCGTGCGGTCAAAGAGGCCGGCTACCTCGGTATGGAGCTGTCGGAGTCCGACGGCTGGCACAGGAACAAGGGCCTGCGACTCATCGGGGGCGGCCACCGTCTCGAACTCGACTGGCCCGATATCGACGGCACACCGAACTACGGGGTGACCCGCCCGCGCATGAGCATGGACGAAGCCTTCGCCCGCCACGCTCAGCGCAGCGGGGCACGGCTCTTCGAACAGGTTCGCGCCATGTCGCCGGACGTCGGCGAGGACGGATGGATCCGCGGAGTCCACGCATCCGGCACCGACCACCGTGGTCGCCGTGTCGGACCCGAGGCCCACTTCCGGGCACCGATCGTCATCGCCGCTGACGGAGTCTCCTCCCGGCTGGCCGTCTCGATGGGACTGGAGAAGCGCGACGATCGCCCGATGGGAATCGCCGCCCGCGCCTATCACACGACGCCGCGGCATGCCGATGACTACATCGAATCCTGGGTGGAGATGCGGTCGACGAATGCGGCCGGGGAATCCGAGACCCTGCCCGGATACGGGTGGATCTTCCCCCTCGGCGACGGCACCGTGAACATCGGTGCCGGACTGCTCGACTCCTCACCGCAGTTCAAGTCCGTGGATCTGCGCGGAATGATGAACCAGTGGATCGCTGACATGGGGCACGAGTGGGGCATCGACGAAACCACTTCCCTGGGACCGATCAAGTCCGCGGCCCTGCCGATGGCCTTCAACCGCACACCGCACTTCCACCGCGGTCTGCTGCTCGTCGGCGACTCGGGCGGAATGGTCAATCCGTTCAATGGCGAAGGCATCGATTACGCCCTGGAGTCCGCACGCATCGCCGCCGAGGTGATCTCCACCTACTCCCGTTACCCGCAGGCCGTGATGCGTCGTCGTCTCGAGGAGTACCCGTCGCTGCTGGGGGACTCCCTGGGCGGATACTTCACCCTGGGCCGGGTTTTCGCCTCGATCATCGGCCATCCTGCGCTCATGCAGTTCGGAATCAAGTACGGTATGGGTGTTGACGTTGTGATGGAGTTCGTCGTCAAATTGTTGGCGAACCTCTACCGCGACCCGAAGGTCTCCGAGGCCGATCTCATCGACAGGGTGATCTCCGCCCTGACCCGAATCGTCCCGGCCACCAGCAATGTCTGAGCGCACGGACCACGGTGAGACCACAGTGAGGAACTCCGAGCGCAAGGGCTGTGACAACGGCATGCCGAGAACGACTACGACGAATGACGAGGACATGAGCCACCTAGCCTCTCCGGCCACCTTCACCGGTGACGACGCCCAGCTCGCGGCAGAGATCTCGACTCAGTTGGAAACCGTGGAGGCCCGTCTCTACGAGGTCACCGAACAGACGCGGAGACTGCCCGACGAGACATCGAAGCATCTGCTGGCCGCCGGCGGAAAACGCGCCCGTCCGAACCTGGTTCTGCTCACCGCCCGCCTCGGCGATGCGAACAACGACGACATCATCGACGCGGCCGTCGCGGTCGAACTCATCCATCTCGCATCGCTCTACCATGACGACGTCATGGACGACGCGCCCGTGCGCCGCGGAGCACCGGCCGCCCATGAGGTGTGGGGCAATTCGGTGGCGATCCTCACCGGCGATCTGCTCTTCTCCAAGGCCTCCGGCGTCACCGCGAACCTCGGCCCCGAAGCCGTGCGCATCCAGGCCGAGACATTTGAGCGTCTCGTCCTCGGTCAGCTCAACGAATTCGCCGGCCCGCCGGAGGACGCCGACGAGATCGAGCACTACATCCAGGTGCTCGCCGACAAGACCGGATCGCTCATCGCGACCTCGGCGCGCTTCGGCGTCATGTTCTCCGGAGCCGATGCGGCGCTGGCCGAGCCCGTCCGGGTCTTCGGCGAACGCGTCGGCGTGGCCTTCCAGCTCGCCGATGACATCATCGACCTGACCACGACATCCTCCGAGTCGGGCAAGACCCCGGGCACGGATCTGCGCGAACGCGTGCCCACCCTGCCCGTGCTCTACGTGAGGGCCGCTGCCGCTGAGGGTGATGCCGCCGCCGCCGAGGTGGTCGACCTCCTCGATGCGGATCTGACCTCCGATGACGCTCTGGAAGCCGCTCGTGCTGCGCTGGCGGCCCATCCAGTGACCGAGAAGGCCCGAGCAGAAGCATTGCGCTGGGCCGATGAGGCCAAGTCGGCTCTGGCCCCGCTGCCGGAGGGACGTGTCAAGGACTCGCTGTTCGCCTTCGCCGACTCCGTCGTCGCCCGCACCTCCTGAAACCTTCTTCCGACCGCTTCTGATCAGTTTCTCGGCCGTTTCGGCACAGGCACATAGGACATACCGCGATGACGCACACCTCGGCTTCGGCACCAGTTCGGCCCCCGCAGAGACTCAGTGCCGCCGACTGGGTCGGACTCGGCGTGCTCGCATTGCTGCTCGTCGTCGGCCTGAGCTGGTCGAAATGGCTGCCGTACTGGGACAAGACTCTCACCCTGAGCCAGACCTCGCTGTGGGAGGGCTCGCCGCTCTTCGACGCCGCCGGGGACTCGGTGTCGCTGTCCGGTGCGTGGGAGTTCACGTTGGTGTACTTCACCGCCGTGTGGAAGGCCCTGCTCGTGGCGCTGCTCGTCGCGGCCGCCGTCGATGCCCTGGTGCCGCGTGACTGGCTGCTGAGGCTGCTCAATCGTCGCAGCCACACCGGTCAGTCCCTCGTCGGTGCCGTCTTGTCGATGCCGTCGATGATGTGCACCTGCTGTGCGGCGCCGGTCGCCGCAGGTCTGCGGGATTCGGGCGTCCGGCGGTCGGCCGCTCTTGCCTATTGGGTGGGCAATCCGCTGCTCAACCCCGCAGTCCTCATCTTCTTGGCCCTCGTCCTGCCATGGCAGTACATGGTCGTGCGCATCGTCTTCGCGCTCCTCATCGCCGTCGGTGCGGCTGCTCTCATCGGACGGTGGGTGAGCGGTCCCGCCGAGGTGGCACCCGAGCCCGACGCCGCCTCGGCGCGTCTGTCGTCGCTGCCCACCCGCTACCTGCGGTCCTTGGCCAGGTTCACACTCATCCTTGTGCCCGAACACCTTGCGCTCGTGTTCGTCATCGGACTCATCGCACCGTGGCTGACCGGGGTCTTCGGGCTCGAAGCTCAGTTGGGTGCCGGCGCGGTCCTGATCGTGGCGGTCGTGGCGACCCTGCTGGTCATTCCCACCGGTGGAGAGATTCCGATCATCCTCACCCTCGTGCCACTCGGCGTCGGCGTCGGTGTCACGGGTGCACTGCTCATCGCGCTGCCGGCCCTGAGCATTCCGTCGATGGTCATGGTCGGCAAGGCGATGGGGTGGAAGACGACGGCAGCAATGGGCGCGGCCGTCGCGGTCGCCGCGGTACTGGCCGGAGGAGCGCTGGCAGTCCTGAGCTGAATCACGGCACGGTGGGACCGCCTCGGTGACGGTGTGGGTAATTCTGGGGCCCGCCCCAATTACTACCTGACGGCGGCTGAGCAACCTCGCGCGAGGTTGCTCAGCCGCCGTCAGGTAGTAATAGAGGGGCGTCGGCTGTGGCGGATCATGTCCGTGCACAGCAGGATCACGGCGATCCAGATGACGAAGAAGCCGATCCAACGAGTCGTCGACATCATCTCTCCGAGCACAGTGACGCCGAGGGTGAATTGGATGGTCGGGGTGAGGTATTGGAGCATGCCCACCCAGGACAGGGGGATGCGGCGGGCGGCGGCGCTGAAGAGGATGAGCGGGATCGCGGTGGCCGGGCCGGTGATGATGATGACGAAGACGTGCCAACCGCCGAACCCGCTGAACGTCTGCAGCCCCAGCGAGCCGAGGACGATGAGGTAGATCGCCGAGGGCACGGCGAGGACGAGGCTTTCGACGGCCATGCCTTCGAGCGCGCCGACTCGGCTGCCGACCTTGTTCTTCACCAGTCCGTAGAGGCCGAAGGACAGGGCGACGGTGAACGCGAGGTACGGGACGCGGCCGAGGCCGATGCCGACGATGATGACCGCGAGCAGACCGAAGCCCACCGCAGTCCACTGCAGGGGCCGCAGCTTCTCGCCGAGGAAGATCACGCCCAGGCCGATGGAGATGAGCGGGTTGAGGTAGTAGCCGAGCGAGATCTCGACGAGTTGGTTGGTTTCGACCCCGAAGATGAACGTCGTCCAGTTGATGGCGATGAGCACCGAGGCCAGCAGCAGAACGCCGAAGAGACGCGGTGAGCGCAGAATCCGCCAGGTGCGCAGGAAACCGCCGGTGAAGATGAGGAGGATCGCGCAGAAGACCAGCGACCAGATGACTCGGTGGGAGACGAGCTCAAGTGCGCCGGTGGGTGCCGCGGCCGCGAAGAGCAGCGGCATCACACCCCACAGCAGGTAGGCGGAGAATCCGTTGATCAGTCCGGCACGGCGTCTTGCGCTCTCATCGGGGGCAGGGTTCTGGCTCACGGGCTTCAGTCTAGTGAGGACAGGCTGCGGGGGAGACGGTGGGACTGCCGGTGAGACTGCGGCGTGTGGATGCCCGCTGTCTGCTGCTCTGCCGGCGACAATGCGAGTTTGGTCACGTCATTGTAAGGATGACCTACATTGACGATAGACTCGATGGGACTGAAAAGAGAGGTGTGAGAATGACTCGTCCCTTCCGGGTGGCCATCGTCGGCGCCGGTCCTGCTGGGATCTACGCGGCCGACCTCATGACAAAGGCAGAGCGCGACTTCGATCTGAGCATCGATCTCTTCGATCGCCTGCCGACTCCCTTCGGACTCGTCCGCTACGGAGTCGCTCCCGACCACCCGCGGATCAAGGGCATCATCAACGCCCTGATCAAGGTCCTCGACCGAGGCGATATCCGCCTGTTCTCCAATGTCGAATACGGAGTCGACCTCCACCTCGAAGAGCTCACCGACCGCTATGACGCGGTGGTCTTCTCCACCGGCTGCTTCGTCGACGCCGCACTCGATCTGCCCGGCATCGATCTGCCCGGATCCTACGGTGCCGCGGACTTCGTCAACTGGTACGACTCGCACCCCGACGTCCCGCAGTCCTGGCCGCTGGATGCGCAGCGCGTCGCCGTCATCGGCAACGGCAACGTCGCCCTCGACGTCGCCCGCGTGCTCGCGAAGCAGGCCGACGATATGCACACCACAGAGATCCCCGATCACGTGTACGAGGGGCTGAAGTCCTCGCAGGTCACCGATGTCCACATCTTCGGCCGTCGCGGACCGGCCCAGGCGAAATTCACCCCGCTGGAGCTGCGTGAACTCGGCGCCGTCAAGGACGTCGACCTCATCGTCTACCCGGAGGACTTCGAGTTCGACGAAGGGTCGATGCAGGCGATCGAGTCGAGCAACCAGACCAAGCAGGTCGCCAAGACGCTCACGGACTTCACCATGCGTGAACCCACCGGAGCGAAGCGGCGTCTCCACCTGCACTTCCTGCACGCACCGGTCGCTATCCTCGGCGAGGACACGGTGACGGGGCTGCGCACCGAACGCATGGAACTCGACGGCTCCGGCCGTGCCACCGGCACCGGCAGCTTCCACGACTGGGAGATCGACGCCGTCTACCGTGCCGTCGGATATGCGGGCACAAAGCTGCCACAGCTGCCCTTCGACGATCGCAATCGCGTGATCCCGAACCATGAGGGGCGCGTCGTCGACTCCGATGATCAGACCACGGCCGCCGAAGCCGATGTCGTTCAGGGCGTGTACACCACCGGATGGATCAAGCGCGGACCCGTCGGGCTCATCGGCCACACCAAGGGCGATGCGCTCGAGACCATCGGCCACATCCTCGACGACCGTGCCGCAGGTGTGCTCACCGATCCCGTGTACCCGGACGAATCGGCCATCGTCGACCTTCTCGAATCCAAGGGCGTCGAATTCGCCGATTGGGAGGGCTACCACCGCGTCGAGGCCGCCGAGAAGGCGGCCGGTGAGACCGTGGGACGTGAGCGGATCAAACTCGCCACCCGTGAGGCGATGCTCGCCGAGGCGCGCGGCCACGTCACTGCCGAATCCGTCGGCCAGCCGTCCGCCGGCAGCTGAAGGTTCGGAGCATTTCGCGCCGATCGCGCACCACGCACGATTGTGTCGTCTCCCAGGGCTCAAGTATCCCTCACCGGTCGCGGCACGCCTACACTCCGAACGACATCGGTCACCGTTCGTACCGATTCCACCCGGTGCAACGGGGTGACGAGTCGCTGCCGGTGTGGGATGGTTCCGGCGCGTAGAGTCGGAGACGTCCGCTGCGCACCAGTCTGCGGGCCGTCAACCGGCAGGGAGGCACCGTGAGCGACGATTCGCGGCTGAGAACGATCGTCGAACGAGCCTACGTCGAACGCCTCGACGCCTGGCAGACGGCGGCTGTGCGGATCAAGCATTGGCTGACCGAACAGCAGAAGGGCCTGCTCAAGGACAAGGACATCTCACGCCTCGACGTCGACGGGCATCGGATCAAGGACGCCGCGCGGACCCTGGCCAAGCTGACAGAGAAGTTCGATGAGGATCCGCAGCTCGACATCCGTGACACCGACGAGGTCGAGGATCAGATCCGCGACATCGTCGGCATCAAGGTTCTGTGCAAATCCCCACGCGACCAGAAGATGATGTTCGCGGCCCTGCGCGACCCCGACCAACTCGGCTCCTTCGAACTCATCGAGTCGCGGGACTATACGGACCCTCCGAAGGCCAGCGGCTACCGAGCCTGCCACGTCATCCTCCGCATCCCCTCGGACCAGGGGCAGCCGGTGTTCGCCGAAATTCAGGTCAAGACCCGCCTCCAGGACGCCTGGAGCGAACTGACCCATGAAGACATGTACAAACCGGGTGCGGCGATGAAGCCGAGCAAGCTGCACGGCGAATTCGCTCGCGCCATGGCGAACATGCTCGCCACGGTCGATGACATGGCCGACACGCTGGCCGTCGAGCTCACCGCACTGACCGACCCCGAACACGAACTCGATCCGGTGGCGCTGCGCGAACAGGAAAGCGCCATCGACGTCCGGGTGCGTGCCACCGGACCCAAATACGCCCTGGCCGTCGACGGTTCGGGTCGTCAAGGTCTCATCCCGGCCTTCGCCGTACGCAAGCTCAGCGAGACGAAGGGGACCATCAAGGTCAACGACTACATCGCCGTCGACGATCGGCTGCGGGTCAGTGCGGAAGAGGACTCGAAGGGCCTGTACTACATTCCCCTCGAGCTGCCCCGAGGCTGAAGCCGGCGTCGGACGGGCGGCGCGCCCTGTGGCACGGAACCGAGGCACGCCCTCCCGCCCGACCGGATCAGACCGCCACCGTGGGTGCCTTCCTGGCACGAACCTCATCACGGGCGGCGACGAGATTGGCCAGTGAGGCGCGGACCTCGGAATAGCTGCGGGTCTTGAGACCGCAGTCCGGATTGATCCACAGCCGCTCAGCCGGAACCTTCGCCAGTGCCGCATCGATGAGCTCGGTGAGTTCGGGCACCGAGGGCACCCGCGGCGAATGGATGTCGTAGACGCCAGGCCCGATCCCGCGCACGAAGTCGAAGTCGGCGATGTCGTCGAGCACCTCCATTCGTGACCGAGCCGCTTCGATGCTCGTGACATCCGCGTCGAGGGCGTTGATCGCCTCGATGATCTCACCGAACTCCGAATAGCACAGATGGGTGTGGATCTGCGTGCCAGGAGCGACGCGAGAAGTGACGAGCCGGAAGGAACGCACCGACCAGTCGAGATAGGCCTGACGGTCGGCCTCCCGCAGCGGCAGAAGCTCTCGCAGGGCCGGCTCATCGACCTGGATGATGCCGATGTCGGCCGCCTCGAGGTCGGCGACCTCGTCCGAGAGCGCCAGTGCGATCTGATCGGCCGATTCGGCCAGTGGGACGTCATCGCGGACGAACGACCACGCGAGGATCGTCACCGGACCGGTGAGCATGCCCTTGACCAGCCTCTGGGTCCGCGTCGCGGCGTAGCTCGACCACTCGACGGTGATCGGCGCCGGGCGAGAGACGTCGCCGAAGAGGATCGGCGGCCGGGTGCAGCGTGAACCGTAGGACTGGACCCAACCGTTGTCCGTGGTCGCGAAGCCGTCGAGGTTCTCCGCGAAGTACTGGACCATGTCATTGCGTTCGGGTTCGCCGTGGACGATGATGTCGAGTCCGAGGTCCTCCTGCAGGGTCACCACCCGATCGATCTCCGCCTTCATCGCCTGCTCGTAGGCGGCATCGTCGATCCGAGACGCTCGGTGATCGGCACGAGCCCGACGAACCTCGGCCGTCTGCGGGAACGACCCGATCGTCGTCGTCGGCAGGGACGGGACCTCGAGGACCGACTGAGCCCGTCGTCTCGTCGCATAGTCGGTGCGGAAGCCGCTGTCACCGGCCACGGCTGCGGTGCGGGCGGCCACCTCGGCGTTGTGCACTCGGGAGGATTCGGCCCGGGTGCGACGGGCACGGTCGGAGCGGTTGAACGCCGCGGCGCGCGCCTCGGGTCCGGAGGACAGGGCCGTGGCCAGGGCTTCGACCTCGGTGACCTTCTCCTCGGCGAAGGACAGCCACGAGGCGACGTCGACCGGGAGCGCGGATTCGTTGGCCACTGTGTAGGGGACGTGGAGCAGGGAAGTCGACGTGGACACGCTCAGCGACTTTCGTCCCAGACCAGTGAGCGCATCGAGGCTCTCTCGCAGGTCAGCGGCCCACACAGTGCGTCCGTCGACGATGCCGGCGACGAGGTGGGTCGGCTCGGGCACCTCGGCGGCCACACGGTCGAGGTAGGTGGGGGCGTGGGCGCGGGTGGCGGCGGAGATATCGACGCCGAGGGCGTCGACGCCCGAGGTCGCCAGCGTCGAGAGCCCGGACCTCAGTGATCCGTAGGGTGCGGTGACGAAGATCTTCGGGTGGGTGCCCGCCCCGGACAGGGTGGCATAGGCGCGCCCGGCCGCCTCGGCGAGCTGCTCATCGGTGAACCCGGGGTCGTCGGTGACGAGCGCCGGTTCGTCGAGCTGGACCCAGTCGACGCCGGCGGCGGCGAGGATGGAGATGACGTCGAGGTAGACCGCGGTGAGCTCTTCGAGCCGATCCAGCGGCGAGGCAGTGGTACCGGGTGCGGTCTTCGCCAGGGTCAGCAGGGTGACCGGTCCGACCAGGACGGGGCGGACGAGGTGGCCGGCTGCCCGGGCCTCTGAGACGAGGGAGAGCAGGTGCTGCGGGTGGGCCTTGAAGTTCGTCGAGTCCTCGAGTTCGGGCACGAGGTAGTGGTAGTTGGTGTCGAACCACTTCGTCATCTCGAGCGGGGAACGCTGCGCGGTGCCGCGGGCGAGGGCGAAGTATTCGTCGAGGTCGAAGTCGGTGCCCGTGGTCTCGGAGGGGATGAGGCCGACGCTCAGCGCAGTGTCGAGGAGGTGGTCGTAGTGACTGTAGGACACGGGGATCGCATAGTCCTCGGTGAGCCCGAGCTCGCGCAGTCGGTGGTAGGTGTCGATGCGCAGAGTGTGCAAGGCCTGGGCGTACTCAGCGGCGTCGATGCGTCCGGCCCAATACGATTCGAGGGCCTTCTTCTGCTCGCGTCGGGGACCGATGCGCGGATAGCCGGTGATCGTGGCGGTCGGGAATGGGGCGGTCATGCGTGGTTCTCCTTCGCTGTCGTTGATTCAAGATCGGTTGATGGCGGCCAGCGCCGAGGCGGGGGTTGGGGTGGGAAGGAGCTCACTGAGATTCCTTTCTGTTCGAGTGCGGTGAGCAGGTCTTCGGTCGTGTTCTGGTCGTTGAAGGTGTAGAAGTGGAGGCCGTCGGCCCCCTGGTCGAGGATCGCGGCCGTGTGTTCGGCGGTGATCTCGAGCCCGATGCGTCGAGCGGCGGCGGCATCTCCGGCGTGATCGAAGCGGGCGATGAGGTGGTCGGGGACGGGGAGTCCGGAGAGGCGTCCCATCGTGTGCAGTCGTTTGATGTCGGTGATCGGCAGGATGCCGGGGATGATCGGAATGGTGATGCCGGCATGCTCGGCGCGACGGCGCAGCCTGGCGTAGGCGTGCGGGTCGAAGAAGAGCTGCGTGATCGCGAAGTCGGCACCGTTGCGCTGTTTGGCGGCCAGCACGTCGAGGTCTTCTTCCGGCCCTGTGGACTCGGGGTGCCCGGAAGGATAGGCGGCGACGCCGATGCCGAGGCGTCCGGCGGCCAGCCGGGCGACGTTGTCGGTCTCGACGGTGCGCAGCAGCTGCACAAGGGCATCGGCGTGGGGCAGGTGCCCGGGCGGCAGGCTCGATTCTCCGGCGGGGAAGTCCCCGCGGATGGCGAGAAATCCTCGCACCCCGACGCCGAGGAGGTGGTCGATCCAGGGCAGCAGCTGCGCCTCGGTGCCGGCCGTGCAGGCAAGATGCGCCAAGGGTCGAAGGGAGGTGGTGGCGGTGATGTCGGCGATGAAGTCCGCAGTGCCCTGCAGCCAGCCGCTATTTGCTGAGGAGGTCACGGCAAGGTAATCGGGGCTCAGCGAGTCGAGGAATCGCAGCAGTTCGGGCAGCCGTGCGGCCTGCTTTTCGGACCTGGGTGGGATGACCTCGAAGGACAGCGCTCGGCGCAGACGGTGCCGAGCCTCCGGGTGCGGTTCGATCGCAGAAGCCGGTGCCGAGGCGGAGATCCGCGGCGTGATGAGTGTGGTGGACATGCCGCCATCTTCACAGCGGCGGCGGATGCGCGGGGGCCGAGCCGATGATCGGCGTCACAGCCCGTCACGTGCGGGTCAAGGAACGTATGGTTCGGTCAGATGGGGACACAGTCCGTCACAGTCAGGCAGTCAGCGTGTTAATGGGGTATGCGGTCGTGTTTGCGGAGTCTCCGTTTGTGGTCCGATTCGCCGAGGTGGATCTGCGAATTCTGCGGCATCTCCTCGGCGCACTGACCACAAACGCGAGCTGCGCTCAGGCTCCGATCTCGGGGGAGTGCAGCTCGCGTCGGAGGCGCTCGGGGTAGGTCTCCCCGAGCGACACCGGCTCAGCGGTAGTTGGTGAATTGCAGGTCGACGTCGAGGTCCTGTCCCTTGAGCAGGGCGATGACGTCCTGCAGATCGTCGCGCTTCTTCGAGCTCACGCGCAGCTCATCGCCCTGGATCTGCGCTTTGACGCCCTTGGGGCCCTCGTCGCGGATGATCTTCGAGATCTTCTTCGCATTGTCCTTGTCGATGCCCTCCTTGAGGGACGCGTCGATGCGGTGCTCCTTGCCGGAGGGGTACGGCTCACCGTCCTCGAGGGACTTCAGTGAGATTCCGCGCTTGACCAGCTTCGACTGGAAGACGTCGAGGATGGCCTTGACCCGGTCCTCGCTGTTGGCCTTCATCTGCACGGCTTCCCCGCTCCAGGCGATCGACGCATCGGTGCCGCGGAAGTCGTAGCGGGAGTTGATCTCCTTCGCCGCCTGATTGAGCGCGTTGTCGGCTTCCTGACGATCGACCTTGCTGACGATGTCGAATGAGGATTCGCTGGCCATGAATGCTCCTTTGTCTGCAATCGGTGGTGCCCGCCTGAAACGGGCGAGGCTGGTGCCCCCGAGTCTAGTCGAGGCCCCGAATTGTGATCTGCGTCTACCGAGTTGGTGATTCGGGTCCGGGCCTTGTATTCTTTTCAGGTGCTCATCGAGCGCTGACTGCGGCAGATTGCCCGAGCGGCCAAAGGGAGCTGACTGTAAATCAGCCGGCATTGCCTTCATAGGTTCGAATCCTATATCTGCCACGCAGAACGGAGAAGCTCCGTGACCGAGGGGTCACGGAGCTTCTCTCATTTTCCACCCGTTCCCTTGCCCAGTCGCCCGACCGACGCCTACCGTGTGAGGACAAAGCGGAAAAGCTCCGTCGAGGAGGGCCGAACCGATGAGCGATGACACGGACGATGCGCAGTCGCCTCGGCGTTTGAATTCGCTCGAGGACCGCAACGCCGTCGTCGAATCCGCTCTCGACCGAGCCATCAAGCGCGGTGACTTCGACGATCTGCCGGGCCTCGGCAAACCGCTGACCGGTCTGCACGGCTCATCCGATCCCGATTGGTGGATCAAGCAGAAGATGGATTCCGAAGGCATCAACGGTGTCGCTCCGGCCGCCTTCCAGCTGCGCAAGGAGAACGCCGTCCTCGAGGACACCGTCGACGCCTTCACCGAAGAATCTGACGTCCGAGACTACCTCGCCGGCTTCAACGCCCGAGTCCGCGAGGCCGTGATGGATCTGCGCGAGGGCCCGCCCGTGTTCACTCCGCCCCGCGACGTGGAGAAGGAGGTCGCCGCATGGCGGCGGCGTCGGAATGCGAAGAAGAACGACTCCGTCACCGAGGCGGAACCCGGGGATCCCGAGGCGGAACCGGGGGATCAGCCCGTCGATCCGGAGTCGGTGGGTTCACCTCGGCGATGGTGGCATCGTTTCCGTCGCTGATGCGGGATCGGGCATCGGCAGCCACACCAGCTGGACTCCGCCGCGCACGCCGCACGCCGCCGTGCAAGCCGTCGCGCACGCCTGCGGCTAGTCCGTGTGCGTCTCCTTCGCCAGGCGTTCGACCGCCAGGTGGGCCAGGAGCGCCGCCTGATCGCCGAGCACCGAATCGTCGAAGATGACGAAGGGGGAGTGGTTGTTTCCCTGTCGTTCCGCGGGAACGTCCGTGCGTTCGGCCCCGAACATGAGGTACGTGCCCGGGACTTCGCGGAGGACGAACGAGAAGTCCTCGCTCGGCATGATCGGCTGCTCGAGGAGCTGCACCCGGTCCTCGCCGAGGAAGCCGCGGAGTTCGTCCATCGCCCATGCGGTCTCGTCGGTGTCGTTGACCGTGACCGGATATTGGACGGCGAAGTCGACCTCCGCAGTGCATCCGTGGGCCGCGGCGATGCCGTCGGCCAGCTGCTTCGACCGGGTACGGACGATGTCGAGTGATTCGTCGGACAGCGTACGCACGGTCGCGCCCATGGTAGCCGAGGCGGGGATGACGTTGATCGCGTCCGAGGCGTGCAGCTGGGTCACGGACATCGCGATCGGGTCGAAGACGTCGATGCGGCGGCTGACCATGTTCTGCAGCGCCGTGACGAGTTCGGCCAGGGCCGGCACCGGATCGACCGCGGTCTGCGGTTGGGAACCGTGACCGCCGCGACCGTGAATGGTCACCCGCAGGGTGTTCGACCCCGCCTGCAGAGTTCCCGGCCGGGTGGCGGCCACGCCGCGCGGGCCCGGGAACACATGCGCTCCGAACGCGGCGATCGCCCTCGTGCCGGAGGCGTCGAGCACACCTTCGTCGATCATCACCGACGCTCCGTTGCAGCCTTCCTCTCCGGGCTGGAACATGAAGACGACGTCCCCGGCCAACCGGTCGCGATGCGCGTGGAGCAGTCGCGCGGCTCCGACGAGACCAGCCGTGTGCAGGTCGTGTCCGCAGGCGTGCATATGTCCGTTCGTCGAGGCGAACGGCTCATCCGTCTCCTCGGTCACCGGGAGAGCGTCCATGTCTCCGCGCAGCAGCACCGCTGGAGCGGCGGCCGGCCTGTTCGGGTGCGATCCGCGCAGGACGGCCACCACCGAGGTGGTGCCCACACCCGTGGTCACCTCGAGATCGAGCCCGGACAGGGCATCGAGGACCGCCGCCTGCGTGCGGGGCAGGTCGAGACCGACCTCTGGGAACGTGTGCAGGGAACGTCGCAGCTCCTGCAGCGTCGGGAGCAGAGCCCGGCCATCGGCGAGCAGATCGTGCATGGTGGCCTTTCCGGTGGGGAGTCAGCGTCGTCGGGGCGAGAGCCCTGGCAGTCGGCAGAGTGGTCAGAGTAGGCTGACGAGCACGCTGGCGATGACGACGGAGCCGGCCGACACCGAGGTGAAGCCTCCGACGAGCATGGGCGGAAGCATGACATTGAGCAGCGCTTCCTTCTCATCGTCGTCGCGGGCGATGGACCGGGCGACCTCATTGGTGAGCAGATAGTCGGCCGGGAAGCCGTACATCGCTGTCAGCGCCACCGACATGCCCAGCGGGGCCTTCCAGCGCAGCAGCTTCGTAGCGACGAAGCCGCCGATGACGATGCCGGCACCGCCGACGACGAGGATGGTGATCGTCGGCAGGAACGCGTTGATGACGTCCTGCACGGACGCGGAGACCAGCGGGGCCATGACGATCGCGATGACGCCGGCCATGGCGACGCCGAAGGAGTTCGACCGCTCCATGGCTTTGTCGGGTGAGAGACCGATCGCGGCCGCGGCGATGCCGAGCAGGAGGGCGAGGATCGAGGACGGGATGTGCGTGGGCACGGCCAGCAGCGTTGCGATCGATCCGCCGACGAGGATGAGGAAGAGCATGAACAGCTGATTGTCGACGAGGAAGGACGGCAGGGTCACGAGCTTCTTCTTCTGCGCGGCCTCCTCTTCCTCCTCGTGGTGGGCGGCGGCGAGCTCGTGGAGTTCGCCGCTGTCGCGCAGCTTCGTCGCATAGCGGCGGAGCAGGAAGTTCGTCAGCGGCATCGACGGCAGGGATTGGAGCATGAGCACGAGCGCGGGGAGGACGATGATCGCCGAGGCGGCCCCCTGAGCCGTGAGCCCCTCGGTCGTCAGGCTGGTGGCGACGATGCCGCCGGCCAGCGGTCCGGAACCGGCGACGAAGGTGTCGAAGCCGAAGATCGGGGCGACGACTGCGAGGATGAGGAGGACGGCGACGAGCATGCCCGAGACGGCGATGATCACCGAACGCCACTGCTTGGCCATCACCCGCAGCGGGATGAGCGTGCCCATATGGAACAGCAGCGGAGCGACGAGGATCGTGTAGATCTGCACGAGCATCGAATCGTCGACGATCGACTCCGGAACGATGCCGATCTTGGCGAAGACGAAGATGCCGAGCATCGCGACCAGCAGACTGGGGATCCGCGCTTTCGACCAGATCGAGACCAGCTCGCCGAGAGCGATGAAGGCGAGGACGATTGCGGCAGCGAAGATGGCTTCCATGGACGATCCTTACAGTCATTGAGTGAACCAGCTCACAAGATACTACGTCGCGGGCCGCGCTCGGAGGTTTCGGCGAGATTTCCTGATAGCCGGGACCTGACCGTTGCAGCGGGGCGACGGTCATCGGGGGCAGGGCATAGGCTGAAGGCATGAGTTTTCTGCAGTTCCTCCACGAGCGAGGCATCGTTGAACGTCCCGGCGCGGGGCGCCGGCCGCTGGTGATCGCGCATCGAGGGTATTCGGCGGTCGTGCCCGAGAACAGTTTGGCCGCGGTCGATGCCGCGCGAGCCCTCGGCGTCGACTTCATCGAGGTCGATACCTCGACGAGCGCCGACGGGGTTCCCGTGATCCTGCACGATGCGGATCTGGACCGGACCACCAACCGCAAGGGCCCCGTGGCCGGCCTGACCGCCGAGGAGCTGTCGTTCGTCGACGCGGGATCATGGATGGGCCCCGGATTCCACGGAGTGCGGATCCCCACCTTGGCCGCCGTGATGCGCGACATCCAGCACCGAGGCGGCGAACTCCTGCTCGAACTCAAGGGGGAGTGGTCCTCCGGTGCGGTGGCGCGGATCGCCGAACTCGTCGTCGAGACCGGCATCGCCGACCGCATGATCGTCCAATCGTTCAATATCGAAACGCTTGAGACCTGTCGGGATATGCTGCCGATGGTGGCTCGCTTCCTGCTGCGCATGGTTCCCAAGCCCGAGGACATCGAGATCGCTCGGGAACTCGGAGCGGTGGCGATCAATCCTTCGTACAAGGGATTCACGATGCGCAGATCGGTGGTCACCGAGATCATGGACAACGACCTCGGCGTCTTCGTCTGGACCGCTGACGAGATGAACGAGTGGCGGGAGCTCCTCACCGCCGAGGTCGACGGGATCATCACCAATCATCCCGGTCGTCTGCAGGGCTTCCTGGCGGGGCGCTTCGACCCGGTGCAGTAGGGGTCTCCTCCGGCGGTGAGGGTGACTCTGCGCCGTCTGCGGAATGAACCGAGACGGCACCGAGCGCGTGTGAGTGACGTCACTTCGCCCCGATTTGCCCTGGCAGCGCGAACCCGTGTAAATTCTTACCTGTTGCCCCGATAGCTCAGTCGGCAGAGCATCTCCATGGTAAGGAGAAGGTCAAGGGTTCGATTCCCTTTCGGGGCTCTCGTGCCGCCTCGAATGCGGCGCTGGGGCGGGGTAGCTCAGCTGGTTAGAGCGCACGACTCATAATCGTGAGGTCGGGGGATCGAGTCCCCCTCCCGCTACCGTTCAACTCCCTCATCGCGACGACGAGTCCGGTGGGGGAGTTTCTGTATTCGGGAATTCCCAGCTCCGATATTGCGCGATTCGCTCCGCCCGTGCCAGTCTTGCCGTGTGAAGCACGCCACCGGCCATGATGACAGCGAGTCAAGCAGGGCGTCTGCCTACCTTCCCACCACGCCTGAAGGCGTCGGCCGACTCATCCTCCGCGGTGCCAGACTCATCGATGGGACCGGGGGCGAGGTCGTCCTCGATTCCGAGATCGAGGTGGACGGAGCCCGCATCGTCTATGCGGGCCCGGCCCGCCGACGTGCCGAACCCACGGACGGTGTTCCGGACGCCACCGTCGTCGATCTGACGGGCAAGACCATTCTGCCGGGGTTCATCGATGCGCACGTCCACTTGGGGCTGGCCGTCGAAGACCAACCCGCCGAGGCGGCGCGATTCGAGTCCGAGCGCGTGTTCCGGATGGGGGTGCGAGCGAATCAGACCCTGATGGCCGGTGTGACGACGGTCCGCGACCTCGGCGGAATCGACCGTGGAGTCAGAGATGCCGTCGAAGCCGATCTCATCCGCGGACCGCGGATGCACATCGCCGTCGTCCCCCTCTCTCCGACCGGCGGTCATACCGATTTCACTCTGCCCAACGGACGTCCGGTCCCGATGGGTCTGCCGATGGACCCGATCATCGACACCGACGACGACGTCAAGCGCATGGTGAGGCTCCTCATCCGCGGCGGTGCCGACGTCATCAAGGTCTGCACGACCGGCGGAGTGTCGAGTCCCACCGACACCCCGGACGACATCGGCGTCCCCGAGGAGCATGTGCGTCTCATCGTCGCCGAGACTGCGAAGCGCTCGCGCCAGCCGGTCGCCGCCCACGCACAAGGCACCGAGGGGATCAAAGCTGCCGTTCGCGGTGGTGCCGCATCGGTCGAACACGGTTATGGGATCGACGATGAGGGCATCGATCTCATGCTCGAACACGGGACGTTCCTCGTCCCCACGCTCTCCAGCGCGCTGCGTGTGCCCGGTCCGAGGGATGTTCCCGCCTATCTCTATGAGAAGAAGGTGAAGTGGTCGGCGATCGCACGCGAACGTGTGGCGGCAGCGCTCGACGCCGGTGTGCGGACGGCTCTCGGCACGGACGCAGGAGTGTGCCCGCACGGTCAGAATCTCCGGGAACCGGTCCATGCAGTCGAACTCGGTCTGAGCCCGATGGAGGCCATCGTGGCCGGCACCCGCAATGCCGCCGAACTCCTCCGCCTCGATGCAGACATCGGCACACTCCGATCGGGCAGACTCGCCGACATCATCGTCGTCGACTTCGATCCCATCGCCGATATCACGCCGCTGGCAGACCCGGACAACGTCAAAGCGGTCCTCCAGGGCGGTGCCCTCGTCAAGGACCGTGAGGCGTGGTTCCCCGACCCGCCGGCGAGGGCTCAGATCTCATACTGACCCGTGCCGACTCTCCACCCCTTTCCCGCCCCGACCTCAGAAGGACAGCCCATCGTGACACTCGATTTTTCCAGCGAAGCCCGAGTCCTCGCCGACGACCTGCGCGAGGTGCGTCGCGACCTCCATCGGAACCCCGAAGTCGGCCTCGACCTGCCGGAGACCCAACAGCGAATCCTCGACGCGTTGGACGGCCTGCCGCTCGAGATCACCCTCGGTCGAGAGCTGAGCTCGATCGTCGCAGTTCTCCGTGGAGAGCTGCCTGGGCCCACGGTGCTGCTGCGGGGGGACATGGATGCCCTGCCCGTCGTCGAGGCGACCGGCCTGGAATTCGCCTCGACCAACGGGAACATGCACGCCTGTGGACATGATCTCCATGTGGCCGGTCTCGTCGGGGCAGCCCGTCTTCTCTGTGCCCACCGTGCGAACCTCCGCGGCACCGTGGCCTTCATGTTCCAGCCGGGCGAAGAGGGCCTGGGCGGGGCGAAGATCATGCTCGAAGAAGGGATGTACGACGCCATCGGACACAAACCCGATGCGGCCTATGCGATCCACGTGGCTCCGGGGGTGCCGGGAACGTTCGTGACCAAACCGGGCACGATCATGGCCGGGGCGAATACGCTGCACGTGACGATGCACGGCAGCGGCGGTCACAGCTCTCGGCCGGAAGACGCCGTCGACCCGGTCCGTCCGGTTCTGGAACTCGGACAGGCGATGCACTCGATGGTCACCGGTTCATTCAGCGTCTTCGATCCCATCGTCGCCCAGGTGACGCAGCTGGAAGCAGGAGCGGCCGTCAACGTCATCCCGGCCTCGGCGAAGCTCGGAGCCTCCGTGCGCACACTCTCCCACGAGACGACGCGAAGGTTTCCCGAACGTGCCGCACGGCTCGCGGAATCGATCGCGGCCGCTCACGGGTGCACGGCCGAGGTGGTGTGGACGGAGCAGTACCCCGTCACGGTCAACGACAGCGGCGAAGCCGACTTCGCCATGCGAGTTCTGACCGATCGTTTCGGCGCCGACCGAGTGGTGCAGGTGCCGGACCCGCTCATGGGGTCCGAGGACTTCTCCTTCGTGCTCGAGCAGGTGCCCGGCGCCTTCGTGTTCTTCTTCGTCACGCCTGAAGGCATCGATCCGGAGACGGCTGCGACGAATCATTCGCCGGAAGTCCAGTTCGATGATGCCCATCTCCCGGACCAGGCCGCAGCGCTGGCAACCCTGGCGTGGGAACGGACACTGCGCAGCTGAGCGGAGTGCGGGTCGGGGTATGGTCATCGCACGCTTCGGGGTCTAGTCTCGAAGAGACTGTTCGACCGACGTGGGAGATCGACGATGATCAGCACAGAATTGTCCGACTGGCTGCTCGACTCGGACCCGGCCCTGCGCTGGCAGGTCGAACGCGACCTGCTCGGTGCAGATGACGCGATCTGGCAGTCAACCCGCGCTCGAGTGGAGCACGAAGGCTTCGGCGCCGAGCTGCTGTCCCAGCAGGGTCCGGACGGGCAATGGGCCGGCGGGGCATTCTTCCCCTCCGACTTCGCCTTCGATGATGAGGGATCACAGCCATGGACGGCGACCACGTGGGCACTGAAGGATCTGCGCGAGTGGGGGATGGCCGCCTCGGCGCTGGAGGGCACGGCCGAGAAGCTCGAATCCGTACGCTGGGAATACGAGAACCTGCCGTATTGGGACGGCGAAGTCGACGTCTGCATCAACTCGTGGACCCTGTCGAACGGCCTGTGGTTGGGCGCCGATGTCGACGGCCTCGTCGATTGGTTCATCGACCACCAGCTCGAAGACGGAGGGTGGAACTGCGAATGGGTCGAGGGGTCGACGGTCGCGTCCTACCACTCCACACTCAATGCGCTGGTGGCACTCCTCGATTACCAGAGGACCACGGGTGACACAGGACGAGTTGCCGAGGCGCGGGCCAGGGGAGAGGAATACCTGCTGTCGAGGGACCTGTTCCGCAGGCGCAGCACGGGTGAACCCTTCGACGGTCGTGCCCTCGCGCTGTTCCATCCGAGACGGTGGTTCTACGGGATTCTGCCCGCACTCGACTACTTCCGGGAAGCGACGAGCATCGACGGCGCCGAGGCGGACCCGCGCATGACCGAAGCCGTGGAGTCGATCCGCTCCCGCAGGAGTGACGACGGCCGTTGGGACCAGGAACACCGCCTGGCAGGCGAGGTCTGGTTCCACGTCGACGCCCCGGTCGGCGAACCCTCGAGATGGGTGACTCTGCAGGCCCAACGGGTCCTCGACTGGTGGGATGGAACACAGCCGGTCTGAGCTTCCACAGTCGCCGCCCAGGAACGCCACAGTCCCGCGCCAGAGCCGATGTCCACGATGGTGTCATCACATCATCGAAGGAAGGACAGCTCATGGCTCGCGTACCCGAACCGGACCAGACCCCCAACGGACCCGCCTACGAAGGACGGCTCCTCGATCGACCTGAGGAGGAGGTCGTCGACCAGGGCGCCTCGTTCGACATCCGCACTCTCTTCAGCCGACGTGGAGTCCTCGGGCTCGTCGGCGCCGGGGTCGGCACAATGGCCTTGGCCGCCTGCACCTCCGAGGCCTCCGGCTCGACGAGCTCGGCCTCGAGCGGCAGCGGATCGGTCACCGAGATCCCCGACGAGACGGCCGGCCCGTACCCGGCGGACGGAACGAACGGTCCGGACATCCTCGAAGACTCGGGAATCGTGCGCTCGGACATCCGTTCGAACATCGACGGGTCCGACACCGTCGACGGGGTGCCTCTGACCTTCTCCCTCACAGTCACCGATATGGCCGGTGACAATGCCCCGTTCGAGGGTGCCGCCGTCTACGCGTGGCACTGTGATGCTCAGGGTCGCTACTCGATGTATTCCGAGGGTGTCGAGGACGCCACCTGGCTGCGCGGCGTCCAGGTCGCCGATGAGAACGGCGAGGTCACCTTCACCTCGATCTTCCCTGCCTGCTATTCCGGCAGGTGGCCGCACATCCACTTCGAGGTCTACCCGGACGTCGACTCCATCACCGATGCCGAGAATGCCATCGCCACTTCGCAGATGGCCCTGCCCGAAGACGCCTGCAATGCCGTCTACGAACTCGACGCCTATGACGGATCGGTGAAGAACCTCTCGGCTGTCAGCCTCGACGACGACAACGTCTTCGGCGACGACGGAGGCGAGCACCAGATCGCCACGATCAGCGGTGACACCGACTCCGGCTACACCGCCACACTCGACGTCCCCGTCGACACCGACACCGAACCGACCGGCGGCGGTGCCCCGGGAGGCGGAGGCCAGGGAGGAACCCCTCCCGAAGGCGCCCCCGAAAATCCCTGACAACTCAGAGAAAGGCTCATCATCATGCTGCACAATCTCACGGGCTGGCACGCCCTCGTCATCCTGGCCATCATCATCCTCGTCTTCGGCGCGGCCAAGCTGCCCGCGCTCGCCAAGAGCCTCGGACAGTCCGTGCGCATCCTCAAGGACGAATCGGCCAACACCCGGTCGGGTGAGGCGGCGGCTGCGCCGCGATACGAAGCGGTGACCGACCCGATCGTCACCGATCCCACCCCTGCGCCCGCCTTGGCGAGGGACGACTCCACCGCCGAGGCCGGCCCAGCCGATCAGACGCGGCCGCGATCATGAGCACCGCCGCCGCGGCGAAGATGCCGTTGTCCGCGCACCTGCGGGAGGCGCGGACACGGGCGGTGCGCGCGGCGGTGGCACTGCTCGTCGGCACGGTCGTCGGCTATTTCACGTCGGACTTCGTCATGGACGTCCTCCGCGCTCCGATCACCGACCTCGCCGCATCTCGCAGCGCTTCGCTCAACTACGACAGCGTCACCGGGGCCTTCGACCTGCAGCTGCGCATCGCCGTGTACTCCGGAATCATCCTCTCCAGCCCGGTGTGGCTGGGGGAGATCTTCGGATTCCTCACCCCGGGGCTGACCGCGAAGGAGAAGAAGTACACGTTCGGCTTCCTCGGCGCCGCACTTCCTCTCTTCGTCGTCGGCTGCCTCACCGGCCTCTACGTCTTCCCGCGGATGGTCGAGGTGCTCACCTCATTCGCCTCGAGCGAGGACAGCACCATCCTTCAGGCGTCCTACTACTTCGACTTCGTCTTCAAGATCGTCATCGCCACCGGCATCGCCTTCGTCCTTCCGGTCTTCCTCGTCGTCCTCAACTTCATCGGACTGCTCCCTGCCCGTTCGATCGCGAAGGCCTGGCGGGTCAGCATCGTCGGAATCGTCGTCTTCGCCGCCCTGGTCACCCCCGCCGCCGATGTGCTGTCCATGTTCTTCGTCGCCGCCCCGATGGTCCTGCTCTTCCTCGCAGCGCTCGCCATCGCATGGCTCCACGACCGGACCCGCGGGTACCGCTCGAACCTCGAGGCACCGACTGCAGATGAGCTGGAGACCGGACGAGCGCAGACCGCGCCCACGGAAAGGAGCCGGACATGTTCGGCCTGAGCTTCGAGAAGATCGTCCTCGTCGGCATCATCGCCGCGATCATCCTCGGCCCGAGCCGGCTGCCCCACTACGCTGAGAAACTCGGCGAAATGGTTCGCCTGCTCCGTGCCCAGGCCGAGGCCGCGCGGAAACGAGCCGCCGAATCCGTGGGCGCTGAAGACTGGCAGGCGCTCGATCCGAGACAATACGATCCGCGGCGGATCATCCGCGACGCCCTCGACGCACCGAATCCGGAGCCCGCCGAGGCGGCCGGCAGCTATGTCATCACCGGTTCGTCCGGACATCCGCGGAGACGCTTCATCGCCCGTACGGACGACAGCCGCACGGGCGACGAAGTAAGCGCTGACGAGAACTCGGCGACCGGGCGGTGAGGGGAGAGCCGCCTCGGCGTTCTGCGTGCGGCCCGGGAGGTCGGGGATCGCTTCGGCCGGGAGAAGGCCGCCTCGGTGATCAGTCCTTGAAGTCGAAGTCGTCCTTGTCGATGCCGGGGAACATGAGCTCGTACTTGACCATCTGGTCCTTGTGATCGACGATCTTGACGGTGCCGAAATACTTCTTCCGACCTTTGTAGGCGTCTTTGTCTTTGACGGTGACCTGGCACGATTTGAAGCCGTACCACTCGCGGAGGTCCATATCCGAGTCGCACTTGGCTTCTTTGACCGTCAATTCGAGCTTGTTCTCGAACAGGTCGATGAGGTCGGCTTCGATGGATGCGGCGGGCACGACACCGTTGCCCTTCTTGTCGATCTTCATGCCGTCGTCGCTGGCCCAGTTCGTCGTCTTCGCGGCATCGGCGAACGGATCGGTCGACTTCGTGTCGGTGGGTTCCGCCTCGGCGGGTTCGGATTCGGACGCTTCGGCCGCTTCCGATCCGACGGCGCCGCCGCCGAATCCTCCCTCGTCGGTCTGCGCCGCTTCGGATTTCTGGTCCTCTGCGGGCTCGTCCCCTCCGGAACCGCCACAGGCGGTCAGGGACAGGGCGAGAGCGGCTCCAGCGGCCGCTGTCAGCAGGCGGGGCATCCAGGTGGTCCGGCGAATCGGGGTCATCGTGTTTCTCCTTCGCGCTTCGGCGATCACAAGCGTTGTCGATACACCACGATTCTGCCACGGTCGGTTGTCGAGAACCCCCGGTTCGGTGTGCGGATCCGGCGACACCTGTAGCGATTCGGGCACATTCGCACCGGGGGACGACCCCGACTCTGGCAGCGACGTGAGCATCCCTCACGATTCCCCGCACACACACCTGCTGCAACGGGAGGTTATGCGAGGAACGAGCCGCGATGATCGAGCACCTGTAGGAGATGACGCCGCCGGTGCGAAGCGAGTGCAACGGTGCAGGTCGCGGGTGACGGTGCGTGACGGCGGCCCGCCGGCTCCCGGCTACTCAGCGGTGGGGGAGTTGACGGCCCTCGCGAGAGCCTCGAACGCGCGGATCGTCGGGAACATCTTCGTCGCATCCTGCGGCAGCCCCCAGCTCGAGAGCTTGACGCCGAGGACGTTGGCGCCCGGATTCATGTAGATCATCTGCCCGTGGATGCCCAGCGCCAGGAAGGCATGGGAGTCGGGGAACGGGAACCAGAACTGGTTGTGATACGCCCCGCCCGGCATCCGATTGTCTCCGGGCCCATCGGCGAACGCCTGACGCACATCCTCGGAAGTGGTCAGCGTATCGCCGATCCACGTCGTCGGAGCCACCTGCTGTCCGGTCAGCGACTGGCCGCGGTTGATGTAGACGTAGCCGAATCGGGCGAGATCACGCAGACTCGTGTTGATGCCGCCGTCGAACATCCCCACCCCGTACTGGTCGGTGGCGATGATCGCGTCATGTTCGGCGCCGATCCGCGACCACAGCACCCGTGACATCAGGGACTGCATGCGTTCGCCGGCGATCTTCTCGCACACCCATCCGAGCACATCGGTCTCGCACGACCGGTACTCGAAGACTCCGCCGTGCTCGGACTTCGCCTCCAGCGTGGTGAGGAACTCGTACATGCCGATGCCGGGGTTCTTCCGCTTCGCTTCGGCCCAGCCGATCTGCTCCTCGATCTGTCTGACCTCGGATTTCGGGTCGAGGTAGTTCTCGGAGAAGCGGATGCCCGAACGCATGTCGAGGACATGGCGAACGGTCGCGCCGGCATAGCCGGACTCGGCGAGTTCGGGCACATAGTCGGTGACGAGGCGGTTCGGGTCGAGGTCACCGGAACCGGCGAGGACACCTGCGACGGTGCCGACGAGCGACTTCGACACCGACATGAGCAGATGCTCGGTCGACGGGGTCATGTCCCCGAAGTACTCCTCGGTGAGCACGGTCCCGTTGTGCATGAGCATCCAGGCATCGGTATCGGTGGATTCGATGACGCTGCGGACACTGCGCGCCTCCGAATACTCGGTTGCGGGAACTTCGACCTCGCCGAGGTCCCGCGGGGCCGCGGGCAGTTCCGCCACCGGTCCGGCGCCCCGGGAGATCGGCGTCGTGGGAAGCACCCGAGCGACGTTCTGGAAGGACCAGCGGACGTTGTCGGGATCCTGCCAGTTGTCCCGGTCGATTCCGGCCGCCGGGTCGGCGGGTGCCGATGGGGTCACGGTCTGGTCCGCCGGGGGAGTGGCCGCGGTCTGCTCCGGTGACGGTTCGATCACTCTGCACCTCTGATTCTCGCCTCGGTTCGTGCGCGGAATGTGTCCGCGGACGGCAGCTGGGAGCCGCCTCGGTTCGTGTTGAGGTTACCACCGAGGCGGCTCTGTCCACCGTGGATGTGTGGGCTCAGTCGCCCTTGGCTCCCGGCCCGCCGAGGGCCGGCGACGGATCGTCGGCGACGACCGGGACTCCGGCATACATCGCGCGGATCGAGTCGATGAAGTGCTTGGCCCGGATGCTCAGCGCATCGGGTCCGCCGACATTCGTCTGCAGGGGATTCTTCGTCACCAGGACTCCGAGGTCCGCACCTTTCCAGCGGTAGTCTCCGGCCCCGAAGATGCGCAGGAAGAACACCTCGCTGCCGTTCTGCAGCGGGTGCCAGTCGAGCGCGGCACGTTTGTACGTCAGCGTCCCGTACTGGTCGAGATAGTACTGACCCGTCAGCGGGGAATGCGTGATGTACTCGGTGATCGGAGCCGTCTCCTTGATGATCATCTGGCTCCACTCATCGGCTCCGGAGAGCTCCTCCCAGCGCTCATTGATCTCGGTGACGTCGAGGTCGAACTCGACATCGAGGTATTCGAGCAGATGGAACAGGAACAGCGGCACATCGGCATAGGCGCCTGCCGTGACGTTCGTGATCGCCGAGGCCCCGGAGATGCGCGGATTGAGCTCACCCAGGTAGCAGTCGTCGTTGTCGAGATCGACGAGGACATCGACTTCGAAGAACCCGCGGTAGCCGCGTTTGCGCAGACCTTCGCCCATCTTGCGCACGAGCTCACGGGTCTGCGCCCGCTGCTCTGCGTTGAGGACATCGGGCTTCATCTCGTTGCCGCACCAGCCGCCTTTGTACGGGGTGAGTTCGGCGAAGCCCGCCAGCTCGGTCAGGTACGGGCCGACGACGACACCGCTGGAGGTGATGACCGCCTCGACGGCGACCGGAGTGTTGTTGATCCGCTTCATCACCTTCAGCTGCTCGCCGATGATGTCGTCCTTGTGCGTCTCCCAACCGGAGGCATCGGAGATGAAGAACGTCGTCTTCCCGGAATCGCCGTAGGGGGTCTGCACGACGAGATCCGTGCCCAGCCCCGCCTCGGCGGCCCGCTCATTGAGCTCGTCATAGGTGTCAGCGGTGGTCAGCACGTTCGGCACGGAGAACGCACCGGCCTCATTGCCGAGCTTCGTCGTCTCGATCTTCGAATCGAGCTGATTGCGCAGAGCGGCCGACGGCAGGATGAGATCGTAGCCGAGCTCTCGGCAGATCCGCTCCGTCTCCTCGTCGAAGAAGACCATCGCGACCTTCACCCGCTCACCATGGGGGATGTTGCGCGTCATATGAGCACGCACCTCGGCGTTGAGCAGCAGCCAGTTGTTGATCGCCTCACCCGATTCGAACTCGACATAGGGCTTGTAACGCGGGGAGAACACGCGCGGATGCCCGCCGTCCCAGCCGTCGTAGTAGGTGATGTACGAGAAATTGCGCACCCACCGGTCGAGACCGAGCAGGTTGAACGGAGTGGCTCCGACGAAGAAGATCGGGGTCTGATTCGTGCGGAAGAAGTGCCGGACCTCGGAGACGTTGCGCAGCGGTCGACGCAGCTGGACCCTGTCGGCTTCCTTGCCGGCGTAGGCGGCGTCGGTGGCCACGGCCACCTCGACCTGCGGTGGGGCGTCATCGGCAGCGGCCGGTCCCGAAGCGGCTGTCGCAGCTGCCGGCGCAGCGGTTGCCGGCGCACCGGTGGCGGGGGCACCGGCGGCGGGGGCGTCGGGACCCGGAGCCTGCGGTGAGGGGACCGCGACAGCGTCTTTGACTCGCGCACCGGGTTGCGGTGTCTGCGCCTCGGGGCTCGTCAGGTCTGCGCTGGGGGATTCGTTCGTCATCGCACTACTCCTTACCAAATGTGATGTGGACAACATATACCAGTTTCGAAGCCATGAGCCCGATGGTGCAGGAATTGTGTGAACCGGATACGAACGCGCGATCAATTCTTCGCCGGTGAACCTCATCCGGAGGCCGTGCTTTAGGCTGGTGTCGATACCGACCCCAGCAGAAGAGAGAGCGCATATGCCGGTGAATACGGAGAAGCAGGGGGCCACGTTCTCCCTGCCGCAGCCCTACGAGGTCTCCAGGGAGGCGATCGCGGAGTTCGCGCTCGCCACCGGAGCGAAGGCCGACTACCATTTCGACACCGAGGCGGCGACCGCACTGGGTTACCGCGATGTCGTCGCCCCGACCACCTTTGCCGTGATCATCGCGCAGAAATCGGAAGCCGCCTACATCTCCGACCCCGATTCGGGTATCGACTTCTCGAAGGTCGTCCACGGCTCCGAGCAGTTCTCCTTCACCCGTCCCATCGTCGCCGGCGACGTCCTGGCGGCCGTCACCCATGTCGACGGAGTCCGGGCCGCGGGCAGCAACGCCATGATCACCACCCGCACCGAGATCACTGATGTCGCGGAGCAGCCCGTCGTCACCGTGACCTCGACCATCGTCGTGAGAGGAGACGGAGAATGAGCCCCATCGACTTCTCCACGCTGACCATCGGAGACACCGTCGTGGAATCCGAGATCCCGCTCTCCCGTGCCTCCCTGGTCGACTATGCCGCGGCCTCGGGCGATCACAACCCGATCCACTGGAACGAACGCTTTGCCCGCGAGGTCGGTCTCGACGATGTCATCGCCCACGGAATGCTCTCGATGGCGGCGGTCATCGCCCCGGTGGCCGAATGGCTCGGCGACCCCGGTGCGATCGTCGACTACCGGACCCGCTTCTCCGCGCCCGTCGTCGTCCCCGACGCCGATTCCGGATCACCGGCGACCCCGACGACTTCGCTCAGACTCACCGCCACGGTCGGGGCCGTCGACCCCGCCGTCGGCACCGCCCGCATCGACATCACCGTGAAGTCCGGTGGTGCCGATGTCCTCAGCCGCACCCAGGTTCGGATCTCGGCGTGACCGAATCCCACCCGCAGGAACTCTCCGGCTTCACCACCTTCCGCCTCGGCGGGCCGGCCCCGGAGGTCACTGTCGCGAACACCCGAGACGAACTGCTCGACTTCTGTACCGCCCACCCGCTCGGCCTCAGCGGTGAGGAGAAGGTGCAAGTCCTCTTCATCGGCGGCGGATCGAATCTCCTCATCGCCGATGCCGGGTTCGACGGTGCGGTCTGCGTGGTCCGGACCACCGGAGTGGAGACGACCGAGACCTCGCCGACCGACACCCGGGTCACCGCCGAGGCAGGGGAGGACTGGGATGCCTTCGTCGCCCGCACTCTCGGCCTGGGGCTGTCCGGACTCGAAGCACTGTCCGGGATCCCCGGATCGGTCGGCGCGACCCCGATCCAGAACGTCGGTGCCTACGGCACGGAGGTCGGCGAGCTCATCTCCTCCGTCGAGGTCTTCGACCGCGTCGCCGGTCAGGTCCGCCACCTCACCGCCGGCGAACTCGAATTCGGCTACCGCACCTCGGCGCTCAAACGCGCCCAGATCGCGGCCGGGACGCCGCAGTTCGTCGTGCTCTCGGTGACCTTCGACCTCCAGCGCAGCGACGAGTCGCTGCCGGTGCGCTACGCTCAGCTCGCATCGACACTCGACGTCGAGATCGGCACCCGCGTCCCGGCGGCCCACGTGCGCGAGAACGTCATCGAGCTGCGCCGGTCGAAGGGCATGGTCCTCGACACGGACGACCATGATTCATGGTCTGCCGGGTCGTTCTTCACCAACCCCATCGTCGACAACCCCGAGATCCTGCCGGCCGAGGCTCCTCGCTACCCGGTGACCGACCCGCTCAGCGGGGCGAAGATCGAGGGGAAGACGAAGACCTCGGCGGCCTGGCTGATCGAGCACGCCGGCTTCTCCAAGGGCTACAGCCTCGGTGAAGGGCGGGCGACGCTGTCGACCAAGCACACCTTGGCTCTGACGAACCGGGGACACGCGAGCACGGCCGATGTGATCGATCTCGCGGCGACGATCGTCGCCGGCGTCGAGGACGCGTTCGGCATCACCCTCGAACCCGAACCGACCTTCATCGGCTGCTCCATCGACGACGGGCAGCGTCCTTAGACTGGTGGTCGTGTCATCACGTCGGAGAATCACCGCACTCGTCATCACCCTCGCGGCAGTCGCACTCGTGACTCTGCCCTGGGCGCTGTTCACCTCTCGAGCCGATCTCACCTTCGGCCCGCATGAGGCGCAGTACCGGGTCACCGCTGACTCCCGGCTCACCGTCGACTTCGGCCCCCTGGGCAGACTGCTCGTGCCCGCCGAGGATGTCATCCCCCTCGGTCTGGGACTCCATGTCGACGTCGGGGAGATCCCCGTGTCCGGCGACTCGGACGACGAAGAGCGGCCGGCAGCCGACCCCGAAGCGGTAGCCGACCCCGGCGGGGGAACCGTCGACGCCCTCGGCGGTGACATCGCCTCCTATGCTTCGCTGTTCTCGGCCCCGCAGGCGCAGATCGACCAGGTCATCGGCGGTCTCAGCCAGGAGATCCTCACCCGATGGGCTCTGGCCGTCTGCCTCATCACCGGCGGACTCGTCGGCCTTGCCCTCTTCCTCGGACCCGCCCGAGCCGATATCGTCATCCGCGCCTTCGCCGGCAAGGAACTCCTCGGCATCGGCCTGGTGCTCGTGCTCGTCCTCACCGGGCTGGGGATCGCCGTGCTCAACCGTCCGGAGCCGATCGTCGCCGATCCGGCATTCGCGGACACGCCACTGGCCGGATCCCAGGTCACCGGCCGCCTCGGCGGGATCATCGACACGGCGTTCGGCGCGGTGCAGGACTTCGCCGAGGACAACGACGCCTTCTACGACGATGTCCTCGAGGCGCTGCGGGCGCAATGGAACTCCCGTCCGATCACCGGCAACTGGTCCGATCGGGGGCTCGTCCCGCCCGCCGGAGTCGGCGTACCCGCCGCCGACAGCGGCGATGGCGAAGGCCGAAAGGGCGTGTCCACGTTCGTCTACGGATCCGATATCCACTGCAACATCGGAATGGCGCGCGTCGTCGGTGCGGTCGCGGGAATGAGCCGGGCCGATGCCTATATCGACGGCGGGGACATCTCCATGACCGGCACATCGGCAGAGAACTACTGCCTCGACGTCCTCGACGACGAACTGCCGGAGAAGCTGCCGCGCATGATCGTCAAGGGCAACCACGATTCGATGGAAACGACCGAGCACGCGAAGACCCGCGGCTGGGCGGTGCTCGAGGACTCCGCGGCGGAGCTGGCCGGGGTGACCTTCTTCGGCGCCGCCGACCCGCGTCGCACAGTCTTCGGGTCCGGTCCGCAGCTGGAGACGGACCTCACCGCCGACCAGTATGCGCAGCGACTGCGCGACGAAGCCTGCGCGGCCGATTTCGACATCATGCTCATCCACGACCCCGCCGTCGGCGCACCGAGTCTGCGCTCGGGCTGCGCCGACTACGCTCTGAGCGGACACTGGCACCGACGGGTCGGACCGGAGAACTTCGGTTCGGGCACTCGCTACGTCAGCTCGACGACCGGGGGCGCCCTGGCGAATGCACTGACACCGGGACCGCTGAAGATGAACGCGGAACTGAGCATCATCCGCGTCGACAACGAGACGAAGCGCCCCATCGACGTGCAGATCATCACCGTCACACCGGACAAACAGGTGCAGATCGAGCCGTGGATGCGCTTCCCCGAACCCAGACCCCTCGTGGGTCAGCCGCCGGTCGACGAACCGGTCGGTGAGTGAGCATCGACACGTTCGAGACATTGCGTCGACCCTCGGTTCGACGAACGACGGTCGGGCACGGTATGCTCGTTTCTCGTGGTCGGACACCACAGGGATCGAGTCGATCTCTGGGCCGATCAGAGGGGTGTGGCGCAATTGGTAGCGCAACGGTCTCCAAAACCGTAGGTTGCAGGTTCGAGTCCTGTCACCCCTGCGCAGTTGACTCTGCCGAAGTCTCATCGGCCAGGCGCCGTCCTCGACCGGCACGAACAATTGTGAAGCCAAACGAAACCGACCGAGTGGGGATGTGTGAGCGACACACCGGCAAAGAAGACTGGCAGCGCACCCAACAGTGCCTCCGGTCCCAAGAAGCTCGGATTCTTCGGACGAATCCTGCAGTTCTTCCGCGAAGTTGTGGCAGAGCTCAAGAAGGTCGTCACTCCGACCCGGAAGCAGCTGCTCAACTACACGCTCGTCGTGCTGGGCTTCATCCTGTTCATGATGCTTCTCGTCACGGGCCTCGACCTGGTCTTCGGCAAACTCGTCGGATGGGTGTTCGGCGGAACTCCGCTGTGGCCCCTGTGGTGACACGGCCTCAGCCGTGACCCACCCCTAAGCTCAAACTTCACCCCCAATCGGGAATCACAAAACGCGAAGCGAGGAATTGATCGGTGTCGGATACCAACTCACCTGAGCAGGAGACCCCTGAGACCCAGGACGTCACTCCCGAGGAGTCGGGTGCCGCTGTGGTGCCCGAAACCGAAGAGACGGCCCACGACGCCGAGGCGCTCGCCGCCGAGACCGCAGACGCGACGGACTCGGATGACGCTGAGTCCGCTGACGTTGCCGACTCGGCCGACTCGGCCGACGGCGAGCAGGATGCTGCCGCCGCCGACGAGGTCGATCCGGCCGAGGAATTCAAGGCCGAGCTGCGCATGCAGGAAGGTGACTGGTACGTCATCCACTCCTATGCAGGCTACGAGAACCGCGTGAAGCAGAACCTCGAGAACCGCGCAGTCAGCCTCAACCTCGAAGAGTTCATCTTCGAGTCGCAGGTGCCGATGGAAGACGTCGTCGAGATCAAGAACGGACAGCGCAAGCAGGTTCGCCGGGTGCGGATCCCCGGCTATGTGCTCGTCCGCATGGAACTGACCGACGAGTCGTGGGGCGCCGTGCGCCACACCCCGGGCGTCACCGGATTCGTCGGCAACGCCTACGACCCCACCCCGCTGTCGATCGACGAGGTCTTCTCGATGCTCGCCCCGATCTTCGAAGAGCGCCAGGCCGAAGCCGCCGCTGCCGAGGGCCCGGCCGCCGAAGCCGCTGCCAAGTCCGCACCCGTCACCGAGGTGGAGTTCGAGGTCGGCGAGTCGGTGCTCGTCAAGGAGGGCTCCTTCGAGGGGCACCCCGCCACGATCCAGGAGATCCGTCCGGAGTCGCAGAAGCTCACCGTGCTGCTGTCGATCTTCGAACGCGATGTTCCCGTCGAACTCGGTTTCGACCAGGTCTCGAAGCTCTGACGACCGCACACGTGGACTGATCGCCTCGGCGCGATCCCGACCGAAGGGGCCCGGAAGCATCCGGGCCCCTTCGCCGTTCCCCGGTGGGGCCGCCTCGGCGAGAATTCGATGGCGAGAATTCGATTGGGTGATGCCCCTCACGAGCATTTGCCCACAGGCGTGCGCGCATGGAATACTGGTGTGGTTTGATTGCGGCCCTTATCGGAAGGCCGCCATCGAACGATGTGCTGTATATGTCTGGCACATCGAAACCTCAAGATTAAGGACCGTACATGCCTCCCAAGAAAAAGGTAGCCGGCCTCGTCAAGCTCCAGATTCAGGCAGGTGCCGCTAACCCGGCTCCTCCGATCGGTCCGGCGCTTGCCCAGCACGGCGTCAACATCATGGAATTCTGCAAGGCCTACAACGCCGCCACAGAATCCCAGCGCGGAAACATCGTTCCCGTCGAGATCACCGTGTACGAAGATCGTTCTTTCGACTTCGTGCTCAAGACCCCGCCGGCAGCCGAACTGATCAAGAAGGCCGCCGGAGTGAAGTCGGGTTCGGCCACCCCGCACACCGTCAAGGTTGCTCACCTGAGCGCCGACCAGGTGCGCGAGATCGCCACCACGAAGATGCCCGACCTGAACGCCAACACCCTGGACCAGGCCGACCGCATCGTCGCCGGAACCGCGCGTTCCATGGGCATCACCACCGACATCGAGGTCTGAGACCTCACCCCACACAGTGGCAGGGCCCACGCAGCCCACACCACGACTGCAAGGAGTAAAGCAGATGGCAAAGCGTTCCAAGGCCTACCAGGCCGCGGCTGAGAAGATCGCCGCAGATGTGAACTACGAACCGGCTCAGGCGATCGCCCTGGCCAAAGAGACCACAGTGGCGAAGTACGACGCCACCGTCGAGGTCGCTCTCCGCCTGGGTGTTGACCCCCGCAAGGCGGACCAGATGGTGCGCGGCACCGTCAACCTTCCGCATGGTACCGGTAAGACCGCTCGGGTCCTGGTGTTCGCTGCCGGCGACCGTGCAGAAGCTGCCCGTGAAGCAGGTGCTGACTACGTCGGTTCCGATGACCTGCTGGAGAAGGTGGCCGGAGGGTTCACCGACTTCGATGCCGCTGTTGCGACCCCCGACATGATGGGCAAGGTCGGTCGTCTCGGTAAGGTGCTGGGTCCCCGCGGCCTGATGCCGAACCCGAAGACCGGCACCGTGACCATGGATGTCGCCAAGGCCGTCAACGACATCAAGGGCGGAAAGATCGAATTCCGCGTCGACAAGCACTCGAACCTGCACTTCATCATCGGAAAGGTCTCCTTCTCCGAGGAAGCTCTGCAGGCGAACTTCGATGCTGCGATCGAAGAGATCCTGCGTCTGAAGCCGTCCTCCTCGAAGGGCCGCTACATCAGCAAGGCCACGATCACGACCTCGAACGGCCCGGCCGTTCCGGTCGACCACTCTGGTCTGCGCATCTGATCGATGCACTGCGAGAGGGCGGGAGGCGATTCGTTCGCGTCCCGCCCTCTTCCCTTCCCCAATTGCTACCTGACGGCGGCTCAGCAACCTCGCGCGAGGTTGCTGAGCCGCCGTCAGGTAGTTCTGGGCGTGGACGGGGCCTTGTTCGCGGAGGGGTTCGCGATTAGATTATGAGCAGTTGAGGCTCTCTTCCGACACCCGCCGATGGAGGTGGACCGTCCGCCATGGATTCGACGTTGCTGCTCGAAGACACCTATCAGTGTGCCGTTCGGCGTGCACATGAAAGGCTGTCCGGTCCAGCGGCTTCGGGCCTCCACATTCCATCGTCAGGTCCCGCGGTGCGGACTTCGGTGCTGGAATCATGGGATCGGTCTCTGGCCCGGCTGCGTGACCCCGACAGGGTCCGGGCCCACGTCGCACTCGAAACCGATCGTCTCGCCGAGGTGCGGCGACGCCATCCTTTCCATGCGATCATGCCGCTGCTGCGGTCCCACCTCATCGAACCTGCCAAGGATGCCGGGCTTCTCGCCGCCCTCGGCGACGAACAGGGTCGTCTGCTGTGGGTCGAGGGGGAGCGACGTGTGCGCGACCGTGCCGAAGCCATGGGTTTCGTCTCCGGGTCGGACTGGTCAGAAGAGGTGATGGGCACCTCCGCCCCGGCGCTGGCTCTGCGCTCGGGCCGACCCGTGCAAGTCAGCCGGGCGGAGCATTTCGCTCCCGACGTCCATTCCTGGAGCTGCAGCGCGGTCCCCGTCACCCACCCGCTGACCGGGCACGTCATCGGAATCATCGACGTCACCGGGGGAGATGACGCCGTCTCGTCCATCGTGCTGCCGCTGCTGTCCTCGACGGCGAGGGCCGCGGGCGCCGAACTGTCCCAGCTCTTCGCTCCGCAGCAGATCCGCACCGGCACCGAGGCGGCCGGAACCAGGCTGACCGTGCTCGGTCCCAGCCCTGCCGTGGAAGGCTCTGACGGAGCCCGAATTCCGCTTACCCGGCGGCACGCCGAGATCCTGCTGCTGCTGCATCGCTTCCCCGACGGCATCAGCAGCGCCGGACTGGCGGAGCGGTTGTGGTCGGTCGGCGGCAGCGAAGTCACGGTCCGGGCGGAGATCAACCGTCTGCGCCGAACGATCGGCAACCTCGGTGATCTGCGCATCGACGCCCGCCCCTACCGGCTGCGCGGGGACGTCGATTCGGATCTTGAGCGAACCGTTCAGGCACTGGCCAGAGGAGATGCGGATTCGGCCCTCGAGCAGTTCACGGGAACCGTTCTGCCGGGCTCCGAAGCACCAGGGGTGCGCGAGATCGCGGCGGAGGTCGATGCGCTCATGCGCGAGACTCTGCTGCAGGACGGGACCTGGCAGCAGCTGTGGCGGTTTGCGAACCTGCCGGACTTCCGCGATGACGTCGACGTCCTCATGACCGTGCTGCGACTGGCCCCGCCCGAGGCCGCCGAACGCAACGCCGCGGTCGTGCGTCTGGAGGCGCTGGGTCTCTGACCGCCGCGAACCGACTGCGGTTGGGTGCGCGGTAACGGGGCGGCCGCCTCGGCGACGGGATGCAACCCATATGCAACGTTGCCCTCGGTAGCGTCGTGGTCACACGGAGACAATCCGGTGGAATCAGACGCATCAAAGGAGTTGCAATGACTGTCTACGCACAGCCTGGTCAAGACGGGTCGCTCGTGACCTTCAAGTCCCGCTACGAGAACTTCATCGGCGGTCAGTGGGTGCCGCCGGTCAAGGGCAGCTATTTCGAGAATCCCAGCCCCGTCACCGGGAAGACCTTCACTGAGATCCCGGCCAGCACGGCTGAGGACATCGAACTCGCGCTCGACGCCGCGCACAAGGCGGCTCCGGCCTGGGGCAAGACGGCGGTGGCCGAGAGGGCCAACATCCTCAATCGGATCGCCGATCGCATCGAGGACAACCTCGAGATGCTCGCCGTCGCCGAGACCTGGGACAACGGCAAGGCGATCCGCGAGCCCCTCAACGCCGATCTGCCGCTGGCGGTCGACCACTTCCGCTACTTCGCGGGAGCGATCAGAGCACAGGAGGGCGGACTCTCGCAGATCGACGATGACACCGTGGCCTATCACTTCCATGAGCCGCTCGGTGTGGTCGGACAGATCATTCCCTGGAACTTCCCGATTCTCATGGGTGTGTGGAAGATCGCGCCGGCGCTGGCTGCCGGAAATGCGATCGTGCTCAAGCCCGCCGAACAGACTCCGGCGTCGATCCTCGTCCTCGTCGAACTCATCGCCGATCTGCTGCCCGACGGTGTGCTCAACGTCGTCAACGGCTTCGGTCTGGAGGCCGGCAAGCCGCTGGCGTCGAACAAGCGGATCTCGAAGATCGCGTTCACCGGAGAGACGACGACCGGTCGTCTGATCATGCAGTACGCCTCGCAGAACATCATCCCGGTGACCTTGGAGCTCGGCGGCAAGTCGCCGAACATCTTCTTCGAGGATGTGCTGGCCAAGGATGACTCCTACGCGGACAAGGCCCAGGAGGGCTTCACGATGTTCGCGCTCAACCAGGGTGAGGTCTGCACCTGCCCGTCGCGTGCGCTCATCCAGGAATCGATCGCCGACACCTTCCTCGAGAAGGTCGTGGCCAGGACGAGGAAGATCGTCCAGGGCAGCCCGCTCGACACGGACACGATGATGGGCGCCCAGGCCTCGAACGACCAGTTCGAGAAGATCATGTCCTACCTCGACATCGGCCGTCAGGAAGGTGCCGAGGTGCTCACCGGCGGCGGCAGGGCCGACCTCGACGGGGATCTGGCCGGCGGTTTCTACGTGCAGCCGACGATCTTCAAGGGCACGAACACGATGCGGATCTTCCAGGAGGAGATCTTCGGACCCGTCGTCTCTGTCGCGACGTTCTCCGACTACTCGGACGCAATGGCCACGGCCAACGACACGCTCTACGGCCTCGGCGCCGGAGTCTGGTCGCGCGACGGCAACACCGCCTACCGGGCCGGTCGCGAGATCCAGGCCGGACGCGTGTGGGTGAACAACTACCACGCCTACCCGGCACATGCGGCCTTCGGCGGGTACAAGGCTTCGGGCATCGGACGCGAGAACCACAAGATGATGCTCGACCACTACCAGCAGACGAAGAACCTGCTCGTCAGCTACTCGGAGAACGCCCAGGGCTTCTTCTGACCCCAATTGCTACCCGACGGCGGCGCAGCAACCTCGCGCCACGGTGCTGGGGCGTCGTCGGGTAGTTCCACCACAGACTCAAGCCCCGTTTGCCAAATGAATCCTCATCATCACAAAGGAGCGAATGATGTCCGAAATGAAAGCAGCAGTCGTAGAAGGCTTCGGCCAGGAACTGGTCGTCGGTGACAACCCGATTCCCGAGCCCGGTCCCGGCCAGGCATTGGTCAAGCTCATCGCCTCAGGCGTCTGCCACACCGACCTCCATGCCGCACATGGCGATTGGCCGGTCAAGCCGAAGGTTCCACTCATTCCCGGTCACGAAGGTGTCGGCATCGTCGAAAAAGTCGGCGAAGGCGTCACCGATGTCGAGGTCGGCCAGATGATCGGCAACGCCTGGCTGTGGTCAGCCTGCGGAACCTGCGAACACTGCCGTCAGGGATGGGAGACGCTCTGCGAATCTCAGGTCAACGGCGGCTACGGCATCGACGGATCCTTCGGCGAGTACATGCTCGTCGACACGAAGTTCGCCGCGACCATTCCCGATGGTGCCGATCCGTATGAGATCGCCCCTGTCCTGTGTGCCGGAGTCACCGTGTACAAGGGACTCAAGCGCACCGAGGTCAAACCCGGACAATGGGTCGTCATCTCCGGCATCGGCGGACTCGGACACATCGCCGTCCAGTACGCCGTGGCCATGGGTATGCGCGTCGTCGCAGTCGACGTCGCCGACGACAAACTGGCGCTGGCGAAGAAGCACGGAGCCGAAATCACCGTCAATGCCTTCGCCGAGGATCCTGCTGAGATCATCCAAGAGAAGGTCGGGGGGTCCCACGGAGTCCTCGTCACCGCGGTCCATCCCGCTGCGTTCGGTCAGGCGATCGGAATGACTCGCCGAGGCGGCACCATCGTCTTCAACGGTCTGCCGCCCGGAGACTTCCCTGCACCGATCTTCGACATCGTGCTCAAGGGTCTGACGATTCGCGGATCGATCGTCGGCACGCGCCAGGACATGGTCGAAGCTCTCGAGTTCTACGCCGCCGGAAAGATCCATCCGACGTTCACGAAGCGGCCGTTGGGTGACATCAATGCGATCTTCGACGAGATGATCCACGGCAAGATCGACGGCCGTGTCGTGATCGAATACTGACACACCCACACACCCGCGCCTTAAGAACTACCTGACGGCGGCGCAGCAACCTCGCGCCAGGTTGCTGCGCCGCCGTCAGGTAGTGTGGGAGGAGTCTCGGCGGGCGGATTGGACTTGCCGGGAATGACTTCGCTAGACTTGAGACACCCAAGACCGTCGGTCTCTGTGGAATCACCGTGATTCGCCATCGAATCTCGGTGCCCGCAGACGAAGACTCCGTGAGGAGTGACCCACGCAGGTGAGCTCGAGATTCTTCCGTCGGATTCCTCATGGAATCGTCGGCCAAGCGTTTCACGCCATCCTGCGTGGAGCGCTTTTTCTGTTGTCGGGACAGGCCGGACGACTTATGAAAGGAACACCATGGCGAGGCCAGACAAGGCAGCCGCAGTCGAGGAGATCAAACAGCAGTTTGAGAACTCCGACGCTGTGTTGCTGACCGAGTACCGCGGTCTCACCGTCGCGCAGATGAAAGAACTGCGCGTCTCTCTCGGTGAGAACGTCAGCTACGCCGTGGTAAAGAACACGCTGACCAAGATTGCAGCCAAGGAAGCCGGAGTCACCGGTCTCGATGAGCACCTCAATGGGCCCACCGCGATCGCGTTCGTCAACGGCGAACCACCTGAGGCTGCCAAGGCTCTGCGTAACTTTGCCAAGGCGAACGACAAGCTCGTGGTGAAGGGCGGCTACTTCGATGGAGCCGCGCTCAGCCCCGAACAGGTCAACCAGCTCGCCGACCTCGAATCCCGCGAAGTGCTGCTTGCAAAGGCAGCCGGTGCCATGAAGGCAAGCCTCCACCAGGCGGCTTACCTCTTCACCGCTCCGCTGGTCAAGGCCGTGCGCACTGTCGATGCCCTCCGCGAGAAGCAGGACGACGCTCCTGCTTCCGACGCCTGAGCATCACCCCAAACCGAACCGGTCACTGATCGTGACCAAAACAGGAAGGACTAGCCACCATGGCTAAGCTCACCACCGACGAGCTCCTCGAGGCTTTCAAGGAGCTCACCCTCATCGAACTGTCCGAGTTCGTCAAGAAGTTCGAAGAAGAGTTCGACGTCGAGGCTGCCGCTCCGGCCGCCGTTGCCGCTGCCCCTGCAGCCGGTGGCGCAGACGCCGCTCCCGCTGAAGAGCAGACCGAATTCGACGTCATCCTCGAATCGGCCGGCGAGAAGAAGGTTCCCGTCATCAAGGAAGTCCGTGGACTCACCTCCCTCGGACTCAAGGAAGCCAAGGACCTCGTCGACGGAGCTCCCAAGGCCGTCCTCGAAGGCGCTTCGAAGGAAGACGCCGAGAAGGCCAAGGAAACCCTCGAGGCTGCCGGCGCCACCGTCACCCTCAAGTGATTTCCCGAGCAGCGGTCTGACTGCTGCCTGAGGCTTCGAACCCCCACGGTCCACCGTGGGGGTTCTTTGCATCCCGGCCGAGGCGGCCCACCCCCGCCGCGAATGCCCATCCCGTCCCGCCGCCATGTGACCGATTCGGAACACCGTCGGACGGAGGCTTGGCAGAACCTGAACTATCCTTGTATGGTGACCGAGACGACGAGCTACGCCCGCGCGCAGCAGCAGTTGCGCGATCGCATCCGCGACACCTGGGCGCAGCAACCCCTCTATATCGATGAGATCGTCAGACCCGGACTGACCGAGAACCAGCTCACCGCCATCCGGCGGGCCTCACAGCAGACCGAGGACACCGGTCTGACTCATTACCTCGCGATCACTCCCGGCCTCCAGACCATGGGCTACGGCGATTGGGCGAAGTTCACCTCCGACTTCGCCTTCGCCATGCACGAAGAGTCGGGGAAGAAGCAGACCCTTGTCCTCTTCACCGAAGGCGAGACCTCAGCCCGCTCATTCGCCTATCTCGTCACCGACAACGGACCCGTCGTCCCCTCGGGCGCACCCGAACTGATGAGGTCCCGCAGCGATGACTTCATCCCCGTCGAACTCGCCGTCCCCTACTATCTGCAGGTCCTCGTCGCCGCCGCCGACGGGACCGAACCACCCTCTGCCCCGGATTTCGACACCCGCGACGTCGGTACCCGCAGCGAGGATTACATCGAACGCTTCGGCCTCGACCACTCCGACCCCGACGCGCTCGTCTTCGGTGCGACGGCCGCCGCGGCGCTCGGCGCGACCCTATGGCTGCTGCACCGCCGCAATCGCTATTCCTGGCGGACGAAGCTGACGACGACACCGGAACTGGTCAAGTCCCGCAACCTCCAGAAAGCCGTCACCGAGGCGGCCGCCCCGATCCCCGAACCCGAGCATCCCGATGACGACACGTGGGCTCTGTATGACCGAGGGCGACGAATCCAGGACGCTCTGGCCGTCCTGACCACAGCCCATCCGGACTGGGCCGAATCCGTCGACTTCGCCCACCGCCACGCAGTGTGCGCCCTCGTCACCCTCGACCGTTGGGTGCGTCGAGGGCTGCGCAGGCGCTCCAACAGATTGGACGACGAACCGCGCTTCTGCTTCCTCTTCCCGCACCACCGCAGAGACATCGATGATCATGTGCTCAGACAGTCCGGGCGCAGCCTCACCGCGGCGCTGTGCGTCGACTGTCGCGAGGACCTGGCGGCCGGCCACGATCCGGAACGACTGATGGTGCCCAAGCGCCCCGGTTCCGCCCGCGCTGTCCCGTACTTCCAACGCGACGACGCCTACGCGCTCTCCGGCTTCGGCAGCTTCCAGCCCCTCGACGAGGCGGTGCTGGAGACCATGAGCCCACGGCACTCCGCCCTCGGAAGGAGCCGATGATGGCCACCGGAACTGCCCGTTCGATCAACCCACTCGATTGGGTCATCGCCGTCATCGCTGTCGCCGCCGTGTCGATCGGCGCCGCCCTGCTCAGCGGCCACTTCTTCGACCAGACGAAGGCCGAGCGCATCGAGACGATCGACAGCGGACGGATCGATGTCGACTCGATCTTCACCGACCGCATCGAGGGCGCCATCGACCCCGACTACGATCCGTCTCGGTACCAGGCGATCGCGAAATCGTTGGCCCAGGATCCCGTCTATTTCGACGGCTACCCGGAATTCGAGATCGAAGACGATGAGATCGCGGAGATCAGGGCCGCCGTCGCCGATGCCGACACCCCCATCTACGTCGCTTTCCTCAACACCTCAGACCTCGACGACGCGGACGGCGACCTCGATCTGCTCGCGGCCCGAATCGTCACCGAGATGGACGACGCCGAGGCGGCTGTGCTCACCGTCGACGCCTCAGGCATCATGGGCGTGGGCGAGAAAGGGGTGTACCGACCCCAAATGGCCCATCTCAGTGGTGAGTTCGACGACACTGAGTCCCGCAGCGCGCTGAAAGGCGTCGAACAGCTCAGCTCCGCAGAGACCGAGGACCTCGCCTCGAGCTATTCGTACAAGCACGATGACAACGGCAACCCGCTGCTGGTCAAGCGGGATACCGCGACCGACCCACACGACCTCGAGTACAGCACCGGCGGCGCCGTGGCCGGAGCCGTCGTCGGCATCCTCGTCGGCGGGGGAGTCGGAGCCGGAATCCACTTCATCCGCCGCGCACTGAAGAAACGGACAGCCGACCAGTGACCCAACAGGCTCAGACGATCGCCGAGGCGCTCAGCACCGACCCCGTCTACGTGACGAAGTCCGCGCAGGGAGAGGTGAATGAGACCCTGCTGCAGAAGGCGGAGACGAAGATCGACGGCCTCGACTTCGATGTCTACGTCATCGTCTCCGGAGACGACGGAGCCGACCGGGACCTGCTCGAGCAGGTCAAGGTCTACAACGGCGGTGAAGGTGCATTCATCATGATCGACACGAACACCGACCTCGTCGTCGACTACACCTTCGAGGACCAGCACGACCTGCAGATGCAGGTGATGGAGCAGATGTCCGTCGGACGTGACCAATGGAGCCACAGCACGCCGTCGCAGACGAAGCTGAACATGCTCCTCGACCTCTACGCCGACCCGCAGGCAGCACCCGAACGGGAGACTGGCCAGGAGGCACCGGGCAGCGAAGTGCAGACTGTCGACGGGGCGAGCTCCACGGCAACGCTGTTCCTCGGGGGAGCGGTTCTGGTTCTGGCCCTTGTCATCGCCGTCATCTGGTTCGCCCGCTCACGGCGGGAGAGGGCGAAAGCCGCGCGCACCCGCCGCCGCTTCGAACTGCCCGCCCGACTGCTCGACCGAGTCGATGATCTGCAGCGGAAGACGCTGCGGGAAGGACTGAACGAGGACACGACGGAACTGGCCGAAGAGATCACGCAGCTGCAGACCCAGAACCTCGGTGCGACGGACACCGAGGGAGTGGAACGGGCACTCGACGCCTACCAGATGGCCAGGACGATCGTCGACGACACCGAAGCTGAACGCATCGACCTCGCGGGGGCCATGGTGCTGCTGCGTCAGGCCGGTCGTGAGATCGCCGAGGTGAAGCTGCACAGATCGGCCAAGCACGGAGCACGGGCGCGGAAGCCCGATGTCGCACGGGCCTCCGGCTCGACGAGGTCGGCACGGACCCGGGGACTGCCGCAGAGTCTGTGCACGGTCAACCCTCTGCACGGGGAAGCACGGTCGAATCGGCAGGTGAGCACCGAGCGCAAGGGTCACCTGGCGGGAAAGAGCGTCCGCGTCCCCGTCTGCGGCAGCTGCCTGTCCGATCTGCAGTCCGGCCGCGAACTGCAGTGGATCTTCGACGGCGACCGTCCCTATGTCGAGGGTGACAGCGTCTGGGCGCAGACGCTGTTCGGGGCCATCGGCCGCGATCTCGTCACCGCCCTGCACCGTCGGGGTTCCTGATCCCGGGCCGCATACTCGACCCGTCCGGTCAGACCAGGCGATGCTCCCGGGGAATCGTCCGATCATGGTCGCCCGGCATGGAACGGGCGGGCAGAGCCACCTCGGCGTCTCCCTGATCGACCATCAGCCCCTCGACATCGGCGAGCTGACGGGCGAGGAAATCACGATCGACCGGGACCCCGTGACCGGGAACGAACGTTGTCGCCTCGGGAAACGACAGCAGGGTGTGCAGGCTCTCGGCCCACTCGCTCAAGGCGGCATCGGCACCGGCCTGAGGGGCGGCCGCCTCTTCGACGAGGTCGCCGGCGAAGACGATTCCGAGTTCGGGCAGCCGGATCACCAGATCGGCCGTCGAATGACCGCCGAGGACATGGAATTCGACCGGGCAGTCGCCGAGGTCGAGGTGTCGCACGTCCCCGGGGGACGGATCGACAGGGGAGACGTCGACGACGAGGTCGCCGGGATTGTCGGGGAGGCTTGACCGATAGTCCTCCGGGAAGTCGCCGCCCGCAACTCCGTCGAGGGCGATCCAGGCCGTGGCTTCCTGATCCGAAGCGAACGATGATGACGCGTATACGGCGGTGACCCCGGCGGATACGGCGGCGGCGGCGCCGAAGAAGTGATCCCAATGGTCGTGGGTGATCGCGAGTTCGATCGCGCGCGGACGGTCACCGCCGATCTCCTCGCCGAGGCGGCCCGCCCGCTCCAGCAGGTGCTCGGCAGCCGCGGGGCCGGGCCCGGCATCGACGAGCAGGGTGCGATCGGTGCCGATGATGACTCCGCAGTTGACTGCGGCAGGATCGAAGCTGAGAACTCTCACTCGTGTCATGTTCGCAGTCTAGAATGTCACCCACCGGCTGTCAGCGCGACGATGCGCGAAGGAGGCATCGCAGTGAGGCGGCCACCTGCGACGACAGAGGTCACAGATGGAGATCACCCGGATCAGGTCGGGACACGTCGATCCCGCGGCGATCGAGGCACTGATGCCCGAGCTGCTGGACTTCGACACCGTCATCAACCGTGCCTCCGGGCTGGGGGAGGACTTCGACCCGATTCCCGACGAGGTGCGGCACGCGTTGACCAGCACGAGCGAATATCGGACCACTCTCACCTGGATCGGGCGCATCGATGGGGTGATCGTGGCCAAAGGCGTGGCCGAACTTCGCCTGACCAGCAATACCGACACTGCGGAGGTCTGGTGCGGAGTGCATCCGGACCATCGCCGTCGTGGACTGGGTGCCGCGCTGCTGACGGTGATGGAGGCCGAGCTGCGAGCAGAGGGCCGGACAGCGCTGTCGAGCTTCTGCGAGATTCCGGAATCCGTCAGGGCTGCGAATCTGCGCGGTGCCCGTCTGGCCGCCGAAACCGGTGCCGGGACGCTGCCGGCCGCTCTGCCGGAGGTGTCTTTTCTCAGCAGCCGCGGGTACGGGCTCGCACAGATCGAACGGTGCTCGGTCGCGCCGACTGCAACCGCGGCCGAACTCGACCTCGGTGCCCACGTCGACGACTACGTCATCGAGACCTGGCGAGGGCCGGTCCCGGAGCATCGACTGGAGCACATCGCTCTGTGCAAACGCCGGCTGAGCACCGACGTGCCGGGAGCTGCGAAATTCGGGGGAGAGGAGAGCTGGGACGGTGAGCGCGTGAGGGCCCTCGATGCAGAGAAGACGGCCAAGGGAGAATCCATGGCCACGGCACTCGCCCTCCTCGACGGGGAACCGGCGGGGTACACACAGGTCGGGTCCTCAGCCGACAGACCGACCGTGGGCTGGCAAGGAGGAACCCTGGTGCTCAGCGAGCACCGTGGGCACCGCCTCGGTGCCCGGCTCAAGGTCGCCAATCACCGCAGCCTCGCGCAGCATTCGGCGGTCGAGCGCGTGTACACCTGGAACGCCGTGGAGAACTCGTGGATGCTGGCGATCAACGATCAGGCCGGATTCGGCACCTGGGCATGGGTGGGACTGTGGACGAAGAATCTGCCCTGAAACTGTCCGTCTTGCCAGGCTTGACCTGATGCTATAAGCTTGATATTTGCATCGTTCTGCCTGTGGTGTGCCTTCATATAGCGGTGGGCACAGCATTTCCACTCAAGTGAACCATGCCGACGCCGGGAGTCGAAATCTGACACACCCCGTGGACGTCGCCGGAGCGAGTGGGCAGACGAAGTATCAGATGGTGAAGCACTCGGAAGGAACCAATTGGCCGCCGCCAACGACAACACCAGGACCGCTAATCCCCCCAAGAGAATTTCCTTCGCGAAGATTCGCGAGCCCCTCGAGGTTCCCGATCTGCTCGGTCTGCAGACGGACAGCTTCGACTGGCTGATCGGATCGGAGGCGTGGCAGGACCGCGTCGCCGAGGCCATCGAGATCGGAGACGACTCCGTCGCCACCACCTCGGGTCTCGAAGACATCTTCGAAGAGATCTCGCCGATCGAAGACTTCGGCGGATCCATGTCGCTGTCGTTCCGTGAGCACCGGTTCGAAGCTCCCAAGTACTCGATCGATGAGTGCAAGGAACGCGATATGACCTACTCGGCGCCGCTGTACGTCACCGCCGAGTTCATGAACAACAACACGGGCGAGATCAAAAGCCAGACCGTGTTCATGGGTGACTTCCCCCTCATGACCGACAAGGGCACGTTCATCGTCAACGGCACCGAGCGCGTCGTCGTCTCCCAGCTCGTGCGTTCGCCCGGCGCCTACTTCGAATCCAGCGTCGACAAGACCACGGACAAGGACATCTTCTCCGCGAAGATCATCCCGTCCCGCGGTGCCTGGCTGGAATTCGAGGTCGACAAGCGCGACCAGGTCGGCGTGCGCCTCGACCGCAAGCGCAAGCAGTCCGTGACAGTGCTGCTCAAGGCTCTCGGCTGGTCCGAAGCGAAGATCCTCGAGGAGTTCGGCGAGTTCGAATCGATCCGCGAGACGATGGCCAAGGACACCGTCACCACGCAGGACGAAGCGCTGCTCGACATCTACAAGAAGCTGCGCCCGGCAGAGCCCGCGACCGCTGAGGCCGCCCGCAACCTGCTCAACAACCTGTACTTCAACCCGAAGCGCTACGACCTGGCCAAGGTCGGTCGCTACAAGGTCAACCGCAAGCTCGGCGTCGAAGCCCCGCTGTCGGACTCGGTGCTCTCCACCGACGACATCGTCGCTACCATCCGCTACCTCGTGTCGCTGCACGCAGGAGTGGACACGGCGAAGGGCACCCGCGACGGCGAAGAGGTCGAGATCAGCGTCAAGCTCGATGACATCGATCACTTCGGCAACCGCCGCATCCGCGCCGTCGGTGAGCTCATCGAGAACCAGATCCGCACCGGCCTGTCCCGGATGGAGCGCGTCGTGCGTGAGCGCATGACGACTCAGGACGTCGAGGCGATCACCCCGCAGACCCTGATCAACATCCGCCCCGTGGTGGCTGCGATCAAGGAGTTCTTCGGCACCTCGCAGCTCTCGCAGTTCATGGATCAGAACAACCCGCTCGCGGGTCTGACCCACAAACGCCGTCTCTCCGCACTGGGACCGGGCGGCCTCTCACGCGACCGTGCCGCCATGGAAGTCCGTGACGTGCACCCCTCGCACTACGGCCGCATGTGCCCGATCGAGACCCCCGAGGGTCCGAACATCGGTCTGATCGGTTCGCTGGCGTCCTACGCCCGCATCAACCCCTTCGGCTTCATCGAGACGCCTTACCGCAAGGTCGTCGACGGAGTCGTGACCGATGAGACGCAGTACCTGACCGCCGATGACGAACTCGAGTTCAACATCGCCCAGGCCAACGCACCGCTGACCGACGACCAGCGCTTCGCCGAGGTCGAGGTCCTGGCCCGTCCGAAGGGCGGCGGCGGTGAGGCCGAGCTGGTCCAGCACGACCAGATCGACTTCATGGACGTCTCCGCACGTCAGATGGTGTCTGTGGCGTCGGCTCTGATTCCGTTCCTCGAGCACGACGACGCCAACCGCGCCCTCATGGGAGCGAACATGCAGCGTCAGGCCGTGCCGCTGGTGATGGCCGAATCCCCGGTCGTGGGCACCGGCATGGAATACCGTGCCGCCGTCGACGCCGGCGATGTCATCACCGCCGAGAAGTCCGGTGTCATCACCGAGGTCTCGGCCGACTACGTCACTGTGCTCGCCGATGACGGAACCCAGCTGACCTACAAGGCTGCGAAGTTCAAGCGGTCGAACCACGGCACCTCGTACAACCAGCGCATCCTCGTCGACGAAGGCGACCGCGTCGAAGCCGGAACCGTCCTCGCCGACGGACCGTCCACCGAGAACGGTGAGATGGCTCTGGGCAAGAACCTCCTCGTGGCGTTCATGTCCTGGGAAGGCTACAACTACGAGGATGCGATCATCCTCTCGCAACGTCTCGTCCAGGACGATGTGCTCTCTTCGATCCACATCGAGGAGCACGAGGTCGATGCGCGCGACACCAAGCTCGGTGCCGAAGAGATCACTCGGGACATCCCGAACATCTCGCCCGACGCTCTGGCCGATCTCGACGATCGCGGAATCATCCGCATCGGCGCCGAGGTCACCGACGGTGACATCCTCGTCGGCAAGGTCACCCCGAAGGGTGAGACCGAGCTGACCCCGGAAGAGCGCCTGCTGCGCGCTATCTTCGGTGAGAAGTCGCGAGAGGTCCGCGACACCTCGCTGCGCGTTCCCCACGGCGAGATCGGCACCGTCATCGGTGTGCGCGTCTTCGACCGTGAGGACGACGACGAGCTCTCGCCCGGCGTCAACCAGATGGTCCGCGTCTACGTGGCCCAGCGCCGCAAGATCACCATCGGCGACAAGATGGCCGGCCGTCACGGAAACAAGGGCGTCATCTCGACGATCCTGCCGGTCGAGGACATGCCGTTCCTCGCCGACGGCACCCCCGTCGACGTCATCCTCAACCCGCACGGTGTTCCCCGTCGTATGAACATCGGACAGGTCTTCGAAATCCACCTCGGATGGATCTCGAAGCAGGGCTGGAAGATCGAGGGCAACCCCGAGTGGGCCGCCGAGCTGCCCGATGCCGCCCGCGAAGCCGAGGCCGGCACCAACCTGGCCACCCCGGTCTTCGACGGTGCGCACGAGCAGGAGCTGCGCGGACTGCTGGATTCGACGACCCCGAACCGCGATGGGGACCGCCTCATCGACTCCTCGGGCAAGGCCCAGCTGTTCGACGGCCGCTCCGGTGAGCCGTTCCCGTACCCGATCTCGGTCGGCTACATGTACATGCTCAAGCTCCACCACCTCGTCGACGACAAGATCCACGCGCGTTCGACCGGACCGTACTCGATGATCACCCAGCAGCCGCTCGGTGGTAAGGCGCAGTTCGGTGGTCAGCGCTTCGGTGAGATGGAAGTCTGGGCCCTCGAGGCCTACGGTGCCGCCTACACCCTGCAGGAGCTTCTGACGATCAAGTCCGATGACATCCCGGGCCGTGTGAAGGTCTACGAAGCCATCGTCAAGGGTGAGAACCTGCCCGACCCGGGAATCCCGGAGTCGTTCAAGGTCCTCATCAAGGAGATGCAGTCCCTGTGCCTCAACGTCGAAGTCCTGTCTTCCGACGGAGGCCATGTCGAGATGGGCGAGTCGGAGGACGAGGTCTACCGCGCAGCCGAAGAGCTGGGCATCGACCTCTCCCGCCGCGAAGCACAGACCGTAGAAGAAGTCTGAGGACTTCCACTTCAACCGACACAACTTTTTGATGAACGATTCGTTCATCGCCAGGAAAGAGGATTTACGTGCCTGACGTCAATTTCTTTGATGAACTGCGCATCGGTCTTGCCACCACGGAGAACATCCGCGGCTGGTCACACGGTGAGGTGAAAAAGCCTGAGACCATCAACTACCGCACCCTGAAGCCGGAGAAGGACGGACTCTTCTGCGAGAAGATCTTCGGCCCCACCCGTGACTGGGAGTGCGCCTGCGGAAAGTACAAGCGAGTCCGCTTCAAGGGCATCATCTGCGAACGCTGCGGCGTCGAAGTCACCCGTGCCAAGGTGCGTCGTGAGCGGATGGGCCACCTCGAGCTCGCCGCTCCCGTCACCCACATCTGGTACTTCAAGGGTGTGCCCTCGCGTCTGGGCTACCTGCTGGACCTGGCTCCGAAGGACCTCGAGAAGGTCATCTACTTCGCGGCCTACATGATCACCTCGGTCGACGAGGATTCCCGTCACCGCGATCTGCCCAGCCTGCAGAACAAGATCGACGTCGAGAAGCAGCAGATCGGCACCCGCCGTGACGCCGACATCGACCGTCGTGCCAAGAAGCTCGAAGAGGATCTCGCCGCGCTCGAGGCCGAAGGCGGAACCGCCCAGGCCAAGAAGAAGCTGCGCGACACCGCCGAGAAGGAAATGGACAAACTGCGCAAGAACGCCGACCGCGAGGTCGACCGTATCGAGCAGGTGTGGGATCGGTTCAAGAACCTCAAGGTCAACGACCTCGAAGGTGACGAGAGCCTGTACCGCGAAATGTTCCACCGCTTCGGCCTCTACTTCACCGGTGCCATGGGCGCCGAGGCGATCCAGAAGCGCCTCATCGACTTCGATCTCGAAGGCGAAGCCGAGAAGCTGCGCGAGCTCATCGCCACCGGCAAGGGACAGCGCAAGACCCGTGCACTCAAGCGGCTCAAGGTCGTCAACGCGTTCCTGACCACCGACAACAACCCCGAGGGCATGGTCCTCGACGTCGTCCCGGTGATCCCGCCGGAGCTGCGCCCGATGGTCCAGCTCGACGGTGGACGCTTCGCGACCTCGGACCTCAACGACCTCTACCGTCGCGTCATCAACCGCAACAACCGCCTCAAGCGTCTGCTCGACCTCGGTGCTCCCGAGATCATCGTCAACAACGAGAAGCGGATGCTGCAGGAGGCCGTGGACTCGCTGTTCGACAACGGACGTCGCGGACGCCCGGTGACCGGACCGGGCAACCGCCCGCTCAAGTCGCTGTCGGACATGCTCAAGGGCAAGCAGGGACGTTTCCGTCAGAACCTGCTCGGTAAGCGTGTGGACTACTCGGGCCGTTCGGTCATCGTCGTCGGTCCGCAGCTGCACCTGCACCAGTGCGGTCTGCCCAAGACCATGGCGCTGGAGCTGTTCAAGCCCTTCGTGATGAAGCGTCTGGTCGATCTCAACCACGCTCAGAACATCAAGTCGGCCAAGCGCATGGTCGAGCGTCAGCATCCGCAGGTGTGGGACGTCCTCGAAGAGGTCATCACCGAACACCCGGTGCTGCTCAACCGTGCACCGACCCTGCACCGCCTGGGCATCCAGGCGTTCGAGCCGCAGCTCATCGAGGGTAAGGCCATCCAGCTGCACCCGCTCGTCTGCTCGGCGTTCAACGCTGACTTCGACGGTGACCAGATGGCTGTGCACCTGCCGCTGAGCCCCGAGGCGCAGGCCGAGGCTCGCATCCTCATGCTCTCGGCCAACAACATCCTCAAGCCCTCGGACGGCAAGCCCGTGACCATGCCTTCGCAGGATATGATCATCGGTCTGTTCCACCTCACCTCCGAGCGCAAGGGACTGCCCGGCGAAGGACGCGCGTTCTCCGGAATGGGCGAAGCCATCATGGCCTTCGACCACGGAGAGCTCGACCTGGGCTCGCCGATCACCATCCGCCTGGAAGACGTCGTTCCCAGCGCGGACATGGAGCTTCCCGAGGGCTGGGAGGCCGGAGACCCGCTGGACGTGCAGACCACTCTCGGTCGTGCGACGTTCAACGAGTACCTGCCTGCCGACTACGCCTTCGTGAACTCGACGATCGACAAGAAGGCCCTGAGCCGGATCGTCAACCACCTGGCCGAGGAATACCCGAAGGTCGAGGTCGCACACACGCTGGACAACTTCAAGGCCGGCGGCTTCCACTGGGCTACCCGCTCGGGCATCACCATCGCAATGTCAGACGTCGTCTCACCCGAGGCGAAGACCGAGATCATCGACGATGCCGAAGTCATCGATACGAAGGTTCAGCAGCAGTACGAACTCGGTGCACTGACCGACGACGAGCGTCGCAACGAGCTCGTCAAGCTGTGGACGGAGACGACCGAGAAGGTCGACCAGATCATGCGCACGAACTTCCCCGCGGAGAACTCGGTGCTGCGCCTGGTCGAGTCCGGCGCATCCGGCAACTGGATGCAGGTTCGTCAGCTGGCCGGTATGCGTGGTCTGGTGACGAACCCGCAGGGTGAGATCATCCCGCGTCCGATCGTGTCGAACTACCGTGAGGGACTCGCCGTGCTCGAGTACTTCATCGCCTCGCACGGTGCGCGTAAGGGCCTGGCCGACACCGCTCTGCGTACCGCTGACTCCGGTTACCTCACCCGTCGTCTCGTCGACGTGTCCCAGGATGTCATCATCCGTGCCGCAGAGGCCGAGTCGAACAAGGGCATCACCCTGCCGATCGCCGAACGCGACCACGAGGGCAACCTGGTTCCGCACGAGTACGCCGAGACCAGCGTCTACGGGCGTCTCACCGTCTCCGATGTCACTGACGCCGAGGGCAATGTGCTCCTGCCGGCGAAGTCCGATGTCACCGGCGCTGTGGTGGATATGCTCGTGGCCAACGGCATCGAGGAGCTCAAGGTCCACTCCGTGCTGACTGCCGATTCCGATGCGCAGATCTCCGCCGAGCACTACGGTCGCTCGATGGCGACCGGTCAGCTCGTCGACATCGGCGAGGCCATCGGCACCGTCGCTGCCCAGTCGATCGGTGAGCCCGGTACCCAGCTGACGATGCGTACGTTCCACACCGGTGGTGCCGCCGCTTCGACCGGTGATATCACGCAGGGCCTGCCGCGTGTGACCGAGCTCTTCGAAGCTCGCACACCGAAGGGCTTCGCTCCCATCGCCGAGGCGACCGGACGGGCGAAGATCGACGACAGCCGCAAGACCCGCTTCGTCATCATCACCCCCGATGACGGCAGCGAGGAGATCGAGCACGCAGTGTCCAAGCGTGCCCGTCTCATGGTCGAGGACGGCCAGCACGTCAAGGCCGGAGAGCAGCTCATCGTCGGTGCCGTCGATCCGAAGCAGGTGCTGCGCATCCGCGGTCGCCGTGAGGCCGAGCGCTTCCTCGTCGAGGAGGTTCAGAAGGTCTACCGTTCGCAGGGTGTGGGCATCCACGACAAGCACATCGAGGTCATCGTGCGGCAGATGCTGCGTCGCGTGACCGTGATCGAGTCGGGCGACACGAACCTGCTGCCCGGTGAGCTCGTCGACCGCGGCCGCTACCAGGCGGAGAACCGTCGTGTGGTCGCCGAAGGCGGCCAGCCTGCCTCGGCTCGTGACGAACTGATGGGCATCACGAAGGCTTCGCTGGCCACCGAGTCGTGGCTGTCGGCCGCATCCTTCCAGGAGACCACCCGCGTCCTCACCGAGGCGGCCATGGAAGGCAAGTCCGATACGCTCATGGGGCTGAAGGAGAACGTCATCCTCGGTAAGCTCATCCCTGCCGGCACCGGCCTGCAGACCCACCGCAACCTCGTGGTGGAGCCGACCGAAGAGGCCAAGGCCGAGATGTTCACCAACAGCTACGGCGACTTCTACGCGGGCATCGGCGCCGATTCCGGCTCCGCCATCCCGCTGGAGGACTACGACTACGGTGCGTTCAGCTGAGACTGAGCGGCTGAGTCGCAGCGTCTGAGAGAGGCACGCGAAGAGGGGGCGTCCACCACACGGTGGACGCCCCTCCTGCTATTCACGCTGCGACATCGAGAAACGGGTGGAGTGTCGAAACACGGGTGTGTGCGCCCGTGTTTCGACACTCCACCCGTTTCTCGGTGAAGATGTCGGACTCACTCAGCCGAAGAGAACCTGTGCCTCTTCCCAGCGATGCAGCGGCACGGACTTGAGGCTGTCGACGGCCGATGACATCTCCACCGAGACGATGTCCGTGCCCTTGAGGCTGGCCATCTTGCCCCAGTGCCCGTGCTGGGCGAGGTCGGCCGCAGCCATGCCCAACCGGGTCGACAGGACCCGGTCGTACGCGGTGGGGGAGCCGCCTCGCTGCAGGTGTCCGAGGATCGTCGCCCGAGATTCGATGCCGGTGATCTCCTCGATCTTCGGGGCCAGGTAGTTCGCGATCCCGCCGAGGCGGACCCGTCCCTTGTTGTCGACGCCGTGGTCGGCGACCTGTGAGTCGAATCCTTCGGGGATGAACCCTTCGGCGACGACGACGATGGGTGCGCGCCCGCGATCCCTTGCCGAGCGCACCCAGTCCGAGATCTGTTCGAAGGAGACGGGGAACTCGGGCATGAGGATCGCGTGTGCGCCTGCCGCCATGCCGGCGTGCAGGGCGATCCATCCGACATTGCGTCCCATGACCTCGATGACCATGCAGCGGTGGTGGGACTCTGCGGTGGTGCGGAGTCGGTCGATGGCCTCGGTGGCGATGGACTGGGCGGTGTCGAAGCCGAAAGTGTAGTCCGTGTTGCCGAGGTCGTTGTCGATGGTCTTGGGCACGCCGACGATGTGCAGGCCCTCTTCATGGACCAGACGTGAGGCGCCGGCCAGGGTGCCTTCGCCGCCGATGGCGATGAGCGAATCGATGCCGTGGGCGGCCATGACCTCCCGCATCCGCTCGGGTCCGCCGTCCTCATAGGGGTGGGTGCGGGAGGTGCCGAGGATGGTTCCGCCGCGTCCGGACAGTCCGCGCACGTCGAGCATGGTCATATCGAACATGTCGTCGTCGAGCAGACCCCGCCAGCCGTCGCGGATGCCGACGAACTCCGCGTCATAGGCGCGGATGCCTTTGCGGACGATGCCGCGGATGACAGCGTTGAGGCCCGGGCAGTCGCCTCCCGAGGTGAGTACACCGATCTTCATTCCAGTTGACCCTGATCCTTTGCTCGATAGCCTTTGGCGAGCCGGACGTCGTGTCCGGCCATGAGGGAGAAGCCCTTGAGGATCACGGTCCCGTTGGACCCGTCACCCTGCGCGGATCGGCGGACCTCATTGCCCGCCATGATGTTGATGGTCTCGTCGCGGATGCGCACTCCCGGCGGCACGAAGATGTCGTTGCCGGCCCACATCGCATATGAGTTCAGTTCGACGGTCACTCCGGGACCCATGACCTCGCAGAGGTCGATGTTGTCACCGCCCATGAGGGCGTAGGTGGTGACCTCGGCGGTGCCGGGAGGCACGTCGAGCTGACGTCCGGACATGATGGCCACGGAGTTCATCGGCGAAGCCGATCCCGGTTCCGCAGCCGGGGAGAGTTCGCTCGGTCCGCGCCGCTGCAGCTGGGAGCCCGGATCTGTGGGACCCGGCGTCTGACCGGTCTGGCGGGCGAGCTTCCGGTGGAGCGAGTCGCCCTCGGGGAGGTCGTCGATGAGAGGGATGAGCTCGTCGAGGAATTTCGCTCCGATCGCGTCGTCCTGTCGCTGCGCCGTCTCCTCGGGGTCGAGGCGACCGTTCGTCACGGCATCGGTGATCACTGAGAGGACATCGTCGCGGTCCTGGTCGGAGGCGCGGATGCGCCGCTGAGGAGGAGGGGAGTCGTCATCGGCCATGAAGCCCAGTGTAGCGGTCTTCACATTCGCGAGCAGGGAGGACTGCGGTGACGAGGACTCCACAGCAGGGCCACAGCTTCGACCAATGCTGGGCCTATCGACCGCCGCGAATGTGGAGGGCATGAGACATGAGAGCAGCGCCTGGCAGCAGCCGGAGACGCAGACAGCAGACACGGCCACCCGACCGACCACGACCGTCGACCTCGTCGTCCCGGTGTACAACGAGGAGGCTTCGCTGGCCGCCTCGGTCGAGACCCTCCTGGCCGTCGAACCCTCCCGCGGAACCGAGGTCACAATCATCATCGCCGACAATGCGAGCACCGATGAGACGCCCATCATCGCCGCGACCCTGGCGGCGACGTACCCGCAGGTCGAGTACGTCCGCCTCGAACAGAAGGGCCGCGGTCGCGCACTGAACCAGGTGTGGCAGGCCTCGTCGGCGGACGTCGTCGCCTACACGGACGTGGATCTGGCCACAGACATCCGAGTCCTCGACCCGATGGTCGAGATCATCCGGTCGGGGCTGGCCGATGTCGCCATCGCCTCTCGCCTGCAGCCCGGTGTTGCGGTCGAGCGCGGGATCAGACGCGAGATCATCTCCCGCTGCTACAACCGACTGCTCAAGTTCAGCCTCGGCGTCGGGTTCAGTGACGCCCAATGCGGTTTCAAAGCGCTGTCGGCACGGGCAGCGAAGGAACTGCTGCCGCAGGTCGAGGACTCTGAATGGTTCTTCGACACTGAGCTGCTCGCTCGCGCCGAGTGGGCCGGGTACCGCATCCACGAGTTCGGCACGGACTGGACGGATGACCCGGACTCCTCCGTCGACGTGGTCAGCACGGCGTGGAAGGACATCAAGGGCATCGTCCGGCTGCGCACCGGCGGACGCACCCGGGTCAGTCACGCAGTCCCCGCACCGAACACCGGAGCGCAGATCCTCCATTTCATCGACGTCGGGATCATCAGCACCGTGCTCTACGCCGTGCTGTTCCTCCTCGGCATCCAATTCGTCTCGGAGCCCGCGGCGAACATCATTGCGCTGCTCCTTTCGACGATCGCGAACACGGCCCTCAACCGGGGCCACACCTTCGGAGTGAGATCTCCGCACCGCCGCCTGACCTCCCAGTTGAAAGGCATGGCGGCCTTCGGCCTGTGCCTGGCCTTCACCTCGGCAGGTCTGGCCGTCGCAGACGGATTCACCGGACCGGGGGCAACTGTCGGCACGCTCGCCGTGCTGACGGCGGCGAACCTCGCCGCCACTGTGGTCCGGTTCGTGCTCATGCGCACATGGGTCTTCGCCCGCGGTTCCCACCACAGCGTCCACCGCGCCACCACGACTGCTGCAGCCGGAACGGCGCACCCGAACGAAAAGGACATCGACCATGTCTGAGACCCCCACCCGATATGCCCGCACCCGCGGACTGCGACGGCATTGGTACCCGATCACACTCACCGTGCTCACACTCGGCACGATCGCGGCGTTCCTCGCCAATCTCACGGCCAACGGCTGGGCGAACTCCTTCTATGCGGCGGCCGTGCAGGCCGCATCGGAGAACTGGGAGGCGTTCCTCTTCGGCTCCCTCGACTCGGCGAACGCGATCACCGTCGACAAACCCCCAGCCTCACTGTGGCTGATGGCCCTGAGCGCCCGCGTCTTCGGCTTCTCATCGTTCTCGATGCTGCTGCCTCAGGTCCTCCTGGCCGGGGTGAGCGTGCTCCTCATCGTCCATTCGCTGCGGTTGAGCCTGCGGTCCCATGTCGGACCGGGACTTGAGAAGGCTGCCGCGCTGGGCGCCGGTGCGATCTTCGCCGTCTCCCCGGTCGTGGCGATGATGTTCCGGTTCAACAACCCGGACGCGCTGCTTGTGACCCTGATGATCGGTGCCGTCGTCGCGACCCAGCACGCCCTGCGCACGCTCACCGGGGCTCGCCGGCGACCCTCGGCCCGCCGCACCGTCTGCTGGCTCGTCCTCGCCGGAGTCTGCCTCGGGCTGGGTTTCCTGACCAAACAGTTCCAGGTCCTCCTCATCGTCCCCGGCCTCGCTGTGGCCTGGGTGCTCTTCGCCCGCACCTCCTGGCCCCGCCGCCTGCTGTGGCTGCTCATCCCGCTCGGGTCGATGATCGTCAGCGCCGGCTGGTGGATCGCCCTCGTCGAACTCACCCCTGCCGGCTCCCGCCCCTACGTCGGCGGCTCCCAGTCGAACTCCTTCCTCGAACTCACCTTCGGCTACAACGGCTTCGGACGGCTGACCGGCAACGAGACCGGCTCCGTCGGCGGAGGAGGCGGTCAGGGCGGCGGATGGGGCGAAACGGGCATCACCCGCCTATTCACCGGCAGCTTCGGCCAGCAGGTGTCGTGGTTCCTGCCCACCGCATTGTTCCTCCTGGTCGTGACGGTCGTTCTCCTCACCCTCGCCGAGGCGGCCCGCCGTCGCCGTGTTCCCACCGTCACGGACGGTGACAGGGAGGCCGGCCGTGCGGTGAGCGCGTCCGCCGCAATCGGCACGGGCAGCCTCGGCGCGGGACTGCTCATGTGGGGTGCGTGGCTGATCGTCACGTGGCTCGTGCTGTCGAATATGAACGGGATCGTCCACGAGTACTACACGGTTGCACTCATTCCCGCGATCGCCGCCGTCATCGGCCTCGGCGTCGCGGTGCTGCTCGCCCGTGACGGATTCCTCCCACGTCTGCTGCTGGCGGTGGCTTGGGCCCTGACCGGGGCGTGGCAGTTCATCATCAGCTCGCAGATGACCGGGATCCCGGGCGTGCTGCGCTGGTGCGTGCTCGTCGTCTCGATCCTCGGCGCTCTGGTCCTCATCGTCACCGCGCACCGGCGGATCGGCACGGCACTTGCCTCGGTGCTCGTCGCGGTGGCCATCCTCGGCAGCGCTGCGATTCCGGCTCAGCTGGCCGTGCGCACGATCGCCGGGTCGACGCAGGGATCGATCGTCACGATCGCCGGCACGAGCGCAGGTCTGGGCGGTGGTCCCGGTGGTGGCGGAATGCCCGGCGGAGGAGCCGGGCCGGGCGGAGGCGCCGGCGGCACGGACGGCACGCCCGGTGGCTCGCCCGGCGGGACCAGCAATTCCGAGGCCGGCGCCGGCGGCACGGACGGCACGCCCGGAGGCGGCGGAGGCGGAATGGGCGGTCTGCTGGGCGCCTCCGAACCCTCGGACGAACTCACACAGCTGCTCGAACAGGATGCCTCGGACTACACGTGGGTGGCTGCGACGACGGGGGCGAACCAGGCTGCGGGATACCAGCTCGCGCTCGAAGAGCCGGTGATGGCGATCGGCGGGTTCAACGGCACCGATCCGTCACCGACCCTCGCCGAGTTCAAACAGCTCGTGGCCGACGGCAAGATCCACTACTACATCGGATCGGGCTCCAGCGGCCAGGGCCCCGGCGGGGGCTCGGACTCTGCCTCGTCCCAGATCGCGGATTGGGTCGAGGCGAATTACGAGGCGACGACCGTCGACTCCGTTTCGCTCTACGATCTCAGTGCAGGTTGAGGGGATAATCGAGCTATGAACCCGACAGCGAATCCGCCGGCGCGCATCCTCATCGTCGACGACGAAGCGAATCTCTCCGAGCTCCTCGTCATGGCCTGCCACGTCAGAGGCTGGGAAGCCGAGGGAGTCGGCACCGGCCGCGAGGCCGTGGCGCTGGCCAGGAGCGCACGCTTCGACGCGATCGTCCTCGACGTCATGCTGCCCGACCTCGACGGGTTCGCCGTGATCGAGAAGATCCGAGCCGAGGGCATCGACACTCCGGTGGTCTTCCTCTCCGCCAGAGACGAGGTCGACGACCGGCTGACGGGTCTGCGGCTGGGCGGGGACGACTACGTGACGAAGCCGTTCAACCTCGATGAGGTCATCGCCCGGATCGAGGTGCGCCTGCGCCGGGGGGTTTCGAACGGTCCGGTCGATGAGGATGATGTGCTGCGCGTGGGCGACCTCGAACTCGACGAACGCTCTCACGAGGTCACCCGCGCCGGTCATCCGATCGAGCTGACGGCTCGCGAGTACGAGGTGCTGCTGCTGTTCATGCGCAATCCGCGGGTGGTGCTGTCGAAGGCCCAGATCCTCGATCGCGTGTGGGACTACGACTTCGGCGGCAACGGCAACATCGTCGAACTCTACGTCTCCTACCTGCGGAAGAAGATCGACACCCCGTTCCCCGACCTGCCGAATCTCTTCCACACCAAGCGCGGGGCCGGCTACATCATGCGGGCGGAACAGTGACTCTGCGCCGGTGGCGGCTGCAGACGAGGCTCATCGTCCTCGCCGGACTCGTCCTCCTCCTCGTCGGCGCCGGAATCGGCACCGCCTCCTGGCTGAGCGTGCGCGGTTCGCTGATGACCGACCTCGACGCCCAACTGACATCGATGACCTCGCATGCACGTTCGGGAGACGGCCCCGGTGCGGGCCCCGGGGCGAGCGGCAATCCGGGCACCTCCGGTGGGGGTGATGACTCGGCGGCGGCGGTCGATTCGGCTCTGCGCTATCTCTTCCAGCCGGGGGTCGGCGATGGTGCTCTCGTCGTCGTCGATTCCGGTGACGGGGGAGAGGGGCTCATCGCCGAGGCGGGACTGACCCGTCCGCGCGCGCTGTCCGCAGAAGCGATCGACGCCCTGCTCGAGGTCGAGCCCGAGGGCGCCGAATCCGCCCATGAGTCCGTGCGGGTGCCCGGGTTCGGCGCCTACCGGGTCGTGGCCTTCGAGGACGGCGGAACCACCACCGTCTACGGTGTTCCGCAGGGCAGTGTCGATTCCGCGCTCGAGCGCACGGCTTGGACGACCGCGCTCGTCGTCCTCATCGGCGTCATCGCCACGGCCGCGCTCATGGCCGTGATCATCCACCGCCAGCTGCGGGACCTGCGTGACGTCGCCCGCACTGCCAGGGAGGTCACCGACCTTGAGCTGAGCGCCGGCAAACCCGAGCTCGCCCTGCGGGTTCCCGCCGAGCTCGCGGTGCCGGGCACGGAGGTCGGTGATGTGGGAGCCTCGGTCAACCGGATGCTCGACCACGTCGGCTCCGCCCTCGAGGAGCGCTACCGCGGCACGGAGCAGATGCGCCGCTTCGTCGCCGACGCCTCCCATGAGCTGCGCACTCCGATCGCGACGATCCGCGGTTGGGCCGACCTCACCCGCCCGTACCGTGATGATCTGCCCGCCGAGGTGACCACCTCCTTGGGCAAGATCGATTCGGGAGCGATGCGGATGTCCTCCCTCGTCGATGATCTCCTTCTCCTCGCCCGGCTCGAAGCCGGCCGCCAGCCGACGAGAGAGGATACCGTCGACGTCTCCTCCCTGCTCGTCGAACTCGTCGAAGACGCCCATGTGGTCAACCCCGACCATGCGATCTCCCTCGATGTCCCCCCGGAGGCCCTCGAGGTGCGCGGAGCAGCCGATCAGGTCCGCCGGGTCGTGTCGATCGTGCTCACGAACGCCTGCGTGCACACGCCCCCGGGCACCAGCGTGCACGTTGAGGCACTGGCGGCCCGGAAACCGGTCTCCGGGCAGCTGCCCAGCGATGTCGTGGCGATCCGCATCAGCGACGATGGTCAGGGCATTCCGCCCGAGATCCGGGACCGAGTCTTCGACCGCTTCGTGCGTGGAGACCCCTCGCGGACACGGCAGGACGGAGCCAAGGGAGGCTCCTCGGGGCTGGGACTGTCGATCGCCGCCGGACTCATCGAACTCATGCGCGGCGGCATCTCGATGTCGAGCACGGACGCGGGTACGACCTTCGAGTTGCGCCTGCCTGCCGCCTGAGGCGAATCGCACAGGCTGGCCACAGGCACGACCGGGAAGGGCTACAGCGAGGGGGCCGAGAGTGGAATCACCGACAACCAGAGGAGATTCCATGAGCGAGAACCAGAACCCCGACCAGAACCGCAACCACGCGGAGAACCGGGACCACGCGGAGAATGCAGCGCCGGACTCGAACGGCGTGGACACCACTCGCAGGATCGAAGCGCAGGGCACGGCAGGACCTCATGCCGGACCCGACCGGGCAATGCAGTCGCAACCGACCGACCAAGGCCGTGCGAACGAATGGGCCGAGCAGACCACGCGCTCGGCACCCGATCCGCAGGCCGGGATCCCGGAGGGACAGCGACCGTGGGTGAACCCCTATGACCGGTCCGCCCAGATCCCACAGTCCGGCAGCCCCGGGGGACCACGCAAGCAGAAGCGACGCGTCCCGCTCGTGCCTGCGGTGGTCGCCGGATCGGCCCTCTTCGTCGTCGGCGGTCTCGCCGGAGGAGCGATCGGTGCGTCGACGGCCATGGCGTCGAACGATTCGGGGACGAGTCAGGGGCCGGGAGGCCAGAACGGACCCGGCGGAATGGACGGCCAGCAGGGCGGTGCTCAGGGCGGCGGACAGTCGAACGGCGGAGGCATGCCCGGGGGGCAGTCGAACGGCGGAGGCATGCCCGGCGGACAGTCCAACGGAATGCCGGGAAGCCAGAACGGCAGCGCCGACTCCGGGGGCTCCTCCGACGGATCCAGTTCTGACGGAACCAGCTCGGACGGCAGCGCCTCTGACTCCGACGGATCGGACGCGAGCGCTGACTCCACCTCGGCGGGCACCGACGAGACGACGATCGAGAACGCCGCCGTCACGCACTTCGAGCGGATCTTCACCGGATTCGCCGTCCTCAACCGGGACGAGTGAACGCCGCCTGATATCAGCGCAGCACAGACGATGCCCCCACCGGTCGGTGGGGGCATCGTCATGCTGACGCGTCGGTCACCTCGGCGACCGTCGCCGGATCAGCGTTTGAGGTCGAAGCGGTCGGCGTCGACGAGCTTCGTCCAGGCCTTGACGAAGTCGGCGACGAACTTCTCGTTCGCGTCATCCGAGCCGTAGACCTCGGCGATCGCGCGAAGCTCGGAGTTCGCTCCGAACAGGAGGTCGATCCGGCTGCCGGTCCAGAGTTTCTCGCCCTCGGGGGAGAAGCACTCGTAGACATTGGCCGTCTCGGACGGTCCGATTGGTTTCCACACATTGCCGAGGTCGAGCAGGTTGACGAAGAAGTCGTTCGTCAGCTCGCCGGGGCGATCGGTGAAGACACCGAGTTCGGAGTCCTCGTAGTTCGCACCGAGGACGCGGAGGCCGCCGATGAGAACCGTGAGCTCGGGCGGGGTCAGACCCAGCAGGCTGGCCTTGTCGAGCAGAAGGTACTCGGCCTTGAGCGGAAGACCTTCGGTGAGGTAGTTGCGGAAGCCGTCGTGAGTCGGCTCGAGGTAGCCGAAGGAGTCGACATCGGTCTGCTCCTGGGTGGCGTCGCCGCGACCGGTCGAGACCGGAACCGTGATCGGTTGCCCGGCTGCTGCGGCAGCGGTTTCGACTCCGACGGCACCGGCGATCGCCAGCACATCGGCAAACGATGCTCCGGTGGACTCCGCGATGCCCTCGAGAACGGGGAGCACCTCGGCGAGCTTGGCAGGCTCATTGGCCTCCCAGCTGCGCTGCGGTTCGAGACGGAGACGACCGCCGTTGACGCCGCCGCGCATGTCCGAGACGCGGTGCGACGATGCCGCGGCCCATGTCGTCGACACGAGCTGCGAGACGGTCAGACCGGACTCACGGACGGCAGCCTTCACGGCCTCGAGGCCGGCGCCATCGAGCGGAGTGCCGGCCGGGACCGGGTCCTGCCAGATGAGCTCCTCGCTCGGAGCTTCGGGGCCGAGGTAACGGGTCGCCGGACCCATATCGCGGTGGGTGAGCTTGAACCAGGCACGAGCGAAGGCATCCTCGAACGCCTTCTGATCATCCTTGAAGCGGCGCGAGATCTTCTCGTACGCCGGGTCGAAGCGCAGCGACAGGTCGGTGGTGAGCATACGGGGCTCGCGGCGCCCGTCGCCCTGGGCCATCGGGACCATATCGTCTCCGCCGCCGTCCTTGGGCCGCCACTGCAGGTGTCCGCCTTCGTTCTCGAAGACCTCCCACTCGTAGGCGAAGAGGATGTGGAAGAACTCGTTGTCCCAGCGGGTCGGGTGGTAGGTCCACGTGACCTCGATGCCCGAACCGATGGAGTCATTGCCCTGGCCCGAGCCGAAGTCGGACTTCCAGCCCAGACCCTGCTCTTCGAGCGCGGCGGCTTCCGGGTCGGCGCCCTTGTGCGATTCGGGGCCGGCGCCGTGCGTCTTGCCGAAGGTGTGTCCACCGGCGATGAGAGCGACGGTCTCCTCGTCGTTCATAGCCATCCGTCCGAAGGTCTCGCGGATGTCGATCGCGGCCTTGACCGGATCGGGTTCGCCTTCGGGGCCTTCTGGGTTGACGTAGATGAGTCCCATGGTGGTCGCGGCCAGGGGCTTCTGCAGCTCACGGTTGCCCACGTAGCGCTTGTCGGTGCCCAGCCACTCGGTCTCGGAGCCCCAGTACACATCGTTGTCGGGTTCCCAGACGTCCTTGCGGCCGCCGGCGAAGCCGAAGGTCTTGAAGCCCATCGATTCGAGTGCGACGTTGCCGGCGAGGATGAAGAGGTCGGCCCAGGAGATCTTCTTGCCGTACTTCTTCTTCACCGGCCACAGCAGGCGACGGGCTTTGTCGAGTGAGACGTTGTCGGGCCAGGAGTTCAGCGGTGCGAAGCGCTGCTGGCCTTCGCCGCCGCCTCCGCGGCCGTCCTGCACACGGTAGGTGCCGGCCGAGTGCCAGGCCATGCGGATCATGAACGGACCATAGTGCCCGAAGTCAGCGGACCACCAGTCCTGGTTGTCCTTCTGCAGTGCTTCGATGTCGGCCTTGAGCTGGTAGTAGTCGAGGCTGTTGAACTCCGCGTCGTAATCGAAGTCGGGGTCCATGGGGTCGCGTGCCGGCTGACCCTTGGCGAGGATCTTGAGGTTGAGCCGATTGGGCCACCACTGAGCATTGGCATCACCCTGGACGGGATTGACCAACTGGTCGGAATCCGGCGCCGCCGGTTCCGTGGAAGTGTGTGCGACCGGGCAGCCGCCGGTGGTCGTCTGGGTCATCGTGTTCCTTTCACAGTCGAGTCGCATTCGACGACTCGGATGACGGGATGGGCAACCCTCGCAGAAAGGGCATAGTCGTGTCCTCGGGAGAAGACGGGTGGTGGTGAACGGAAGCCGGAGTCACACGACCGAGAACTGATCGTCGCCGGTCGGCTGAGCACCGGCGGCCGCGCAGTCGGGGCACAGGCCCCAGAACGTCACTTCGGCCTGCTCGATGACGAAGCCGGCATCATGGGACGGGGTCAGGCACGGAGCCTGCCCGATCGTGCAGTCGACATCGACGATGAGATTGCACGATCGGCACACCAGATGATGGTGGTTGTCCCCGATGCGACGCTCGTACCGCGCCACCGAGCCCGCGGGCCTGATGCAGCGGACGAGCCCCACCTCGGTGAGAGTGTGAAGCGAATCATAGACAGCCTGGTGGGAGACCGCCGGCAGCGATTCCCGCACCGAGCGGATCACGGTCTCGGTGTCGGCATGCGGGTGATCCCGCACGGCACCGAGGACTGCGACTCGCTGTTTCGTCACGCGCAGCGACGTCTGCCGCAGAGCCGCAGCGGCGTCGTCGTGTTCATGCTTCGTCCCGTTCACAGCACCAGAATGCCTGCTTCTCTTGAACGAGTCAAGGAAAGTGGGGATGGGTCCTCGCCGAGGCGGCGGACCGGAATCGCTGTGAATCCGCCCACGCGGCGACCATGTTCTGCCGAGTGCTGAGAAGTGCGCCGCCGGTCTGTGAATACGCTGGTGAGCCGTGCGGTTGATCGGGCGAGGGGAGTGCTGCGTGATTTCGCCGGTGCGGAGAGGTAGGATGGATGATCGCCATTTTGACCAGACGTGCTCGAGAGAGATATTCTGGTAGGCGACTGATTGTGTTATCTGCGTCGTCGATCGATCCTGCCGAGTGTTCTGTGAGGCTCGGAATCCCTGAGAGAAGTCGTCGATGCAGGCCGCCGAGATGTCGTCTCTGTGCTTCCGTGTCCTTGCGACACACCCGGGCGCAGGGGTCGATTACTCGCGTGGTTACTGGCATCGGGAGCCAAGCTTCACCCGGTGTCCGGTCGGATATGTCCCACGGTTCACAGAGGCGACTGCGGTCGTGGCCGGCATTGGGAATTAGGTCTATCGAGAAGCAAATGGAGAACGCTTAGTGCCGACAATCCAACAGCTCGTCCGCAAGGGACGGCATGTCAATACAGCAGGATCGGACGCTCCTGCCCTCAAGGGCAGCCCGCAGCGTCGTGGAGTGTGCACCCGTGTGTACACCACCACCCCCAAGAAGCCGAACTCGGCTCTTCGCAAGGTCGCTCGTGTCAAGCTTTCGAGCCAGATCGAGGTGACCGCCTACATCCCGGGCGAGGGACACAACCTGCAGGAGCACTCGATCGTGCTCGTGCGCGGTGGCCGCGTCAAGGATCTGCCCGGTGTCCGCTACCGGATCGTCCGCGGTTCGCTCGACACCCAGGGCGTCAAGGGTCGCCAGCAGGCCCGCAGCAAGTACGGTGCGAAGAGGGAGAAGAAGTAATGCCACGCAAAGGTCCTGCACCCAAGCGACCGATCGTCGTTGACCCGGTCTTCAGCTCACCGCTCGTCACGCAGCTGATCAACAAGATCCTGCTCGACGGCAAGCGCTCGACCGCAGAGCGGATCGTCTACAGTGCCCTCGAGGGCACCCGCGAGAAGAACGGCAACGATCCCGTTGTCAACCTGAAGAAGGCTCTCGACAACATCCGTCCGTCCCTCGAGGTCCGCTCCCGCCGCGTCGGCGGTGCGACCTACCAGGTGCCGATCGATGTTCGTCCGGCTCGTTCGACCACTCTGGCTCTGCGGTGGCTCGTGGGATACTCCCGCCAGCGCCGTGAGAAGACCATGACCGAACGGCTCATGAATGAGATCCTCGACGCCGGCAACGGCCTCGGCGCAGCAGTCAAGCGCCGAGAGGACACTCACAAGATGGCCGAGTCCAACAAGGCCTTCGCCCACTACCGCTGGTAATCGCCTGCCCTGCGCGCCGGTCGGCGGACCTCGTCCGCGAGTGCCGCCGACCGGCGGCACAGGGGAGTCGAGCAAATCATCGATTGAGAGAGAGACACCGTGGCACTTGACGTGCTCAGCGACCTGAACAAGGTCCGTAATATCGGCATCATGGCCCACATCGATGCGGGTAAGACAACTACGACTGAACGCATCCTCTTCTACACCGGCGTGAACTACAAGATGGGCGAGACCCACGACGGCGCCGGCACCATGGACTGGATGGACCAGGAGAAGGAGCGCGGCATCACGATCACGTCGGCCGCGACGACCTGCTACTGGGACAACAACCAGATCAACATCATCGACACCCCCGGTCACGTCGACTTCACGGTCGAGGTCGAGCGTTCGCTGCGCGTCCTCGATGGTGCCGTCGCCGTGTTCGACGGCAAGGAGGGCGTTGAGCCCCAGTCGGAGACCGTGTGGCGTCAGGCCGACAAGTACGACGTTCCGCGCGTGTGCTTCGTCAACAAGATGGACAAGCTCGGTGCTGACTTCTACTTCACCGTCGACACCATCAAGGAGCGCCTCGGCGCGAAGCCGCTGGTCATCCAGCTGCCGATCGGCGCCGAAAGCGAATTCGCCGGTGTCGTCGATCTGCTCGAGATGAAGGCCTACATCTGGCCCGACGAGACCAAGATGGGTCAGGACATGACCGAGGTCGAGATCCCCGAGGATCTCAAGGACAAGGCTGTTCAGTATCGTGCACAGCTCGTCGAGGACGTCGCCGAGAACTCGGAAGAGCTCATGGAGAAGTACCTCGAGGGCGAAGAGCTCACGACGGCTGAGATCAAGGCCGGCATCCGCGAACTCGTCATCAAGTCCGAGGCCTTTCCGGTCATGTGTGGTTCCGCCTACAAGAACAAGGGCGTGCAGCCCATGCTCGACGCGGTCATCGACTACCTCCCCTCACCGCTCGACGTGCCTCCGATGATCGGACACAACCCGAGCAACGACGAAGAGGAGCTGACCCGCAAGCCTTCGACGGACGAGCCGTTCTCGGCTCTGGCCTTCAAGGTCGCCTCTCACCCGTTCTTCGGATCGCTGACCTACGTGCGCGTGTACTCCGGTCATGTGAAGTCCGGCGAACAGGTGCTCAACACCTCGTCGGGCAAGAAGGAACGCGTCGGCAAGCTCTTCCAGATGCACTCCAACAAGGAGAACCCTGTCGAAGAGGCGTTCGCCGGCCACATCTACGCCTTCATCGGTCTCAAGGAGACCACGACGGGCGACACGCTCAGCGACCCGGCCAACCCGATCGCTCTCGAGTCGATGACCTTCCCGGAGCCTGTGATCTCCGTGGCCATCGAGCCGAAGACCAAGAGCGACCAGGAGAAGCTGTCCTCGGCCATCCAGAAGTTCGTCAAGGAAGACCCGACCTACCAGGTCGAACTTGACGAGGAGACCGGCCAGACCGTCATCCGCGGAATGGGCGAGCTGCACCTCGACATCCTCGTCGACCGCATGCGTCGCGAGTTCAAGGTCGAGGCGAACGTCGGCAAGCCCCAGGTCGCCTACCGTGAGACAATCCGTCGCACTGTCGAGAAGTACGATTACACCCACAAGAAGCAGACGGGTGGATCGGGACAGTTCGCGAAGGTCCAGGTCACCTTCGAACCTCTCGAGGTCGAAGGCGATACGATTTACGAGTTCGAGAATGCCATCACGGGCGGACGCGTTCCGCGCGAGTACATTCCGAGCGTCGACGCCGGCATCCAGGACGCCATGCAGCTCGGTGCCCTGGCCGGTTACCCCATGGTCGGTGTCAAGGCCACTCTGGTCGACGGCGCCTACCACGATGTCGACTCTTCGGAGATGGCATTCAAGATCGCCGGTTCGATGGTCTTCAAGGAGGCCGTCCAGCGGGCGAACCCGGTTCTTCTCGAACCGGTCATGGACGTCGAGGTGCGTACCCCTGAGGAATACATGGGTGACGTCATCGGCGACCTGAATTCCCGGCGTGGACAGATTCAGTCGATGGACGATGCTTCCGGTGTGAAGGTCGTCAAGGCTGTGGTCCCGCTGTCGGAGATGTTCGGCTACATCGGTGATCTGCGGTCGAAGACCCAGGGCCGTGCGGTGTACTCGATGACTTTCTCCAGCTATGCGGAGGTCCCGAAGGCTGTTGCCGAGGAGATCATCCAGAAGGTGCGCGGCGGAGAGTAATCTCCGAATTCCGGTCGCCCCGGTGATCAAGAACATGATCTCCGGAATGAAAGATAACCAACACAAGGTCTAAGATATGAACCGCATATCTTATTCCAACCACGAGGAGGAACCCAGTGGCAAAGGCTAGTTTCGAACGGACTAAGCCGCACGTCAACATCGGCACCATCGGCCACGTTGACCACGGAAAGACCACCCTGACCGCTGCGATCACCAAGGTCCTGGCGGATCAGTACCCGGATCTCAATGAGGCTCGCGCCTTCGACCAGGTCGACAACGCACCTGAGGAGAAGGAGCGCGGCATCACCATCAACGTCTCGCACGTTGAGTACCAGACGGAGAAGCGTCACTACGCTCACGTCGATGCCCCGGGTCACGCCGACTACGTGAAGAACATGATCACCGGTGCCGCTCAGATGGACGGTGCGATCCTCGTCGTCGCCGCTACCGACGGCCCGATGCCCCAGACCCGTGAGCACGTGCTGCTCGCGCGTCAGGTCGGCGTTCCCTACATCGTCGTGGCTCTGAACAAGTCCGACATGGTCGATGACGAGGAGCTCATCGAGCTCGTCGAATTCGAGGTCCGCGACCTGCTCTCGAGCCAGGACTTCGACGGAGACAACGCTCCGGTCATTCCGGTGTCCGCTCTCAAGGCGCTGGAAGGCGACGAGAAGTGGGTCAAGAGCGTTCAGGATCTCATGGCAGCTGTCGACGACAACGTTCCGGAGCCGGAGCGCGACGTCGACAAGCCGTTCCTCATGCCTGTCGAGGACGTCTTCACGATCACCGGTCGTGGAACCGTCGTCACCGGCCGTGTCGAGCGCGGTGTCCTCCTGCCGAACGACGAAATCGAAATCGTCGGCATCAAGGAGAAGTCGTCCAAGACGACCGTCACCGCCATCGAGATGTTCCGCAAGACCCTGCCGGATGCCCGTGCAGGTGAGAACGTCGGTCTGCTGCTGCGCGGCACCAAGCGCGAAGACGTGGAGCGCGGTCAGGTCATCGTGAAGCCGGGTTCGATCACCCCGCACACCAAGTTCGAAGCTCAGGTCTACATCCTGAGCAAGGACGAGGGCGGACGTCACAACCCGTTCTACTCGAACTACCGTCCGCAGTTCTACTTCCGGACCACGGACGTCACCGGCGTCATCACGCTGCCCGAGGGCACCGAGATGGTCATGCCCGGCGACAACACCGACATGTCGGTCGAGCTCATCCAGCCGATCGCCATGGAAGACGGCCTCCGCTTCGCTATCCGCGAGGGTGGACGCACCGTCGGCGCCGGTCGAGTCACCAAGATCAACGCCTGATCTGACTCACTGAGTACCATCGGCTGGGGCCGCAGCTCTTAGGAGCTGCGGCCCTTCCGCATGCCCGGGCGATGTTCGTCATACCCAGGCGATGTTCGTCAGTGTTCGGTCGGACGGTGCAGGTGGGTGAGTTGCCGAGGGTCGCGGAGCGCGAGGCGAGATCAGATGCGCTTCGCGGGATCCTTGAGAGTTCCCTCACAGGCACGGTCCCCGGAATTGCGCGGGTGAAGTGCTCTATGACAAGATAGTGAAGTTGCGTTTTGGGCGTTGACCCCTGCACTGCGGTAGTGATACCGCGAACAGCCCGAAACACTATCGGATCGATGAATCTGCATCATGCGGGTTCGGACCGAGCAGCCAATGAGTAGAAGCGCCGTCGGTGGTTGGGGGAGAAGTGAGAATTTCTCCGCCGGGAACAGCCGACACGCCCGACCTCGGGGGTCGGTCATGGTCAGCCGGCACAGACGGCAGGGAGTCTTCAGACCTCCGCGAGTTGATGGCCGGAAGCAACTAAAGAAAGAGACGACGCCATGGCGGGACAGAAGATCCGCATTCGGCTCAAGTCGTACGACCACGCTGTGATTGACAGTGCCGCACGCAAGATCGTGGACACCGTCACTCGCGCAGGTGCGACTGTAGTGGGCCCCGTGCCGTTGCCAACGGAGAAGAACGTGTACTGCGTCATCCGTTCGCCGCACAAGTACAAGGACAGCCGTGAGCATTTCGAGATGCGCACGCACAAGCGTCTGATCGACATCGTCGACCCGACGCCGAAGGCAGTCGATTCGCTGATGCGTCTCGACCTCGCTGACGACGTCAACATCGAGATCAAGCTCTAAGGGAGGCAGCAATGGCGAACACTCGTTCATCCGCTCTCCCGACCACCAGCAAGGTCAAGGGCCTGCTGGGAACCAAGCTGGGCATGACCCAGGTCTGGGATGAGCAGAACAACCTCGTGCCGGTGACCGTTGTGGCCACCGGAAACAACGTCGTAACTCAGGTCCGCAACGAGGAAACCGATGGTTACCCCGCTGTGCAGATCGCATTCGGCGAAATCGATCCTCGCAAGGTCAACAAGCCGACCGCAGGCCACTTCGAGAAGGCCGGTGTGACCCCACGCCGTCACCTGGTCGAACTGCGCACTGCAGACGCTGCTGACTACGAGCTCGGCCAGGAACTCGGCGTCGACACGTTCGAAGCCGGAATCAAGGTCGATGTGACCGCGAAGACCAAGGGCAAGGGAACCGCCGGTGTCATGAAGCGTCACGGCTTCGCCGGTGTCGGTGCCTCCCACGGTCAGCACCGCAACCACCGCAAGCCAGGTTCGATCGGCGGAGCCGCGACACCTGGTCGCGTGTTCAAGGGTATGCGCATGGCCGGCCGTATGGGCGCTGTCAAGCACACCACCCAGAACCTCACGATCCACGCCGTGGACAACGAGAACAACTTCCTGCTCATCAAGGGCGCCGTTCCCGGCCCCAAGGGTGGAGTCGTCCTCGTTCGCTCGGCCGTGAAGGAGGCCTGAACGTAATGACTGATGTCAAGACAGTCGACGTCATCGATGCCGCTGGTGCCAAGGCCGGTTCGGTTGATCTGCCCGCCGAGGTCTTCGGCGTGCCGACCAACGTGCCCCTGATCCACCAGGTCGTCGTTGCACAGCTGGCTGCGGCCCGTCAGGGTACGCACAAGACGAAGACCCGCTCCGAAGTTCGCGGTGGCGGTCGCAAGCCCTACCGGCAGAAGGGAACCGGCAACGCCCGTCAGGGTTCGATCCGCGCTCCCCAGTACAACGGCGGCGGAATCGTGCACGGACCGGTCCCGCGCGACTACTCGCAGCGGACCCCCAAGAAGATGAAGGCCGCCGCTCTGCGCGGAGCCCTGTCCGACCGTGCACGCCTCGATCAGGTCTTCGTGATGAAGAACCTGGTCACCGGCGACACCCCGTCGACCAAGCAGGCGAAGGCCGCACTGGCCGGCCTGTCCGAGCGCAAGAACACTCTCGTGGTGCTCGAGCGTGACGACGAGCTCACCTACCTGAGCGTGCGCAACCTGCCCCACGTTCACGTGCTCACCTCCGATCAGCTCAACACCTATGATGTGCTGCTCGCCGATGACATTGTGTTCACCGAGGCAGCTCTTGCCGCGTTCCTGAGCGGAAACCGCAAATCGGAGGACGCATCATGAGTCTGAACTTCAAGGACCCGCGCGACATCATCGTCGCTCCGGTCGTCTCGGAGAAGACCTACAGCCTGATGGACGAAGGCAAGTACACCTTCCTCGTCGACCAGGACTCGAACAAGACCGAGATCAAGCAAGCCATTGAAACGATCTTCGATGTGCAGGTCGCCAAGGTGAACACCCTGAACCGTCAGGGCAAGCGCCGCCGCACCCGCACCGGTTGGGGAAAGCGCAAGGACACCAAGCGTGCCATCGTCGCCCTCAAGGACGGATCGATCGACATCTTCGGTGGATCGCTCTAAGCGATCCTTCGTCAAAGAAGGACAAGACTCATGGGAATCCGTAAGCACAAGCCGACGACCCCGGGCCGCCGTGGCTCGTCGGTCGCCGACTTCGTCGAAGTGACCCGGTCTACACCGGAGAAGTCGCTTCTGCGCCCGCTGCCCAAGCGCGGCGGTCGCAACAGTCAGGGACGCGTGACCACTCGCCACCAGGGCGGCGGTCACAAACGTCAGTACCGTGTCATCGACTTCCGCCGCCATGACAAAGATGGCGTTCCGGCGAAGGTCGCACACATCGAATATGACCCGAACCGTACGGCTCGCATCGCTCTGCTGCACTACGCAGACGGAGAGAAGCGCTACATCATCGCCCCGCAGAACCTCAAGCAGGGCGCGCAGGTGGAAGCCGGTCCGGGTGCAGACATCAAGCCGGGCAACAACCTTGCCCTGCGCAACATCCCGGTCGGCACCGTCGTGCACGCAGTCGAGATGCGTCCCGGCGGCGGTGCCAAGATCGCTCGTTCTGCCGGTTCGTCCGTGCAGCTCGTGGCGAAGTACGGCCGTTTCGCACAGCTGCGGATGCCCTCGGGCGAAATCCGCAACGTCGATGCGCGCTGCCGTGCGACGGTCGGCGAGGTCGGCAATGCCGAGCAGTCGAACATCAGCTGGGGCAAAGCAGGCCGCATGCGTTGGAAGGGCAAGCGCCCGACCGTCCGCGGTGTCGTGATGAACCCGATCGACCACCCGCATGGTGGTGGCGAGGGCCGTACTTCGGGTGGTCGTCACCCAGTCAGCCCGTGGGGTCAGTTGGAGGGCCGCACACGCCGGCCGAACAAGGAGAGCGACAAGTACATCGTGCGCCGTCGCCGGACCGGCAAGAAGCGCTGATTGGAGTACTGACTTATGCCTCGTAGCCTCAAAAAGGGTCCTTTCGTCGACGAACACCTCTTCCAGAAGGTGGCTCGTCAGAACGAGAAGAACACCAAAAATGTCATCAAAACCTGGTCTCGTCGCTCGATGATCATCCCGGACTTCCTGGGACACACCATCGCAGTACATGACGGACGCAAGCATGTCCCCGTCTTCATCACTGAGTCGATGGTCGGACACAAGCTCGGCGAGTTCGCACCGACACGGACGTTCCGTGGCCACGAAAAGGACGATCGCAAGGGGCGCCGCCGCTGAGGCGGGGCACTCTTTCGATCCTAGAGAAGAGAGAAGGAAGCGATGGAAGCCAAGGCTAAGGCGCGTTACCTGCGCGTTACGCCTCGCAAGGCTCGGCGCGTCATCGACCTCATTCGTGGTCAGCAGGCGACCGAAGCACTTGCAGTGTTGAAGTTTGCAGAACAGTCGGCATCAGATCCGATTTACAAGCTCGTGGCCTCCGGCATCGCCAATGCGCGTGTCCGGGCCGACGAGGAAGGCGTTGCGTTCGACGAGAACGAACTGGTCATCTCCGAAGCCTTCGTGGATGAGGGGCCGACCATGAAGCGGTTCCGTCCGCGTGCCCAGGGTCGTGCTTTTCGCATCGAGAAGCGCACCAGCCACGTGACAGTGGTTCTGGCCAGCGGTGACGACCTGCCTCAGCGCAAGAGCCGGAAGGGGAACCGCTAATGGGCCAGAAGATCAATCCGAATGGATTCCGACTCGGAATCACCACGGATCACAAGTCGAAGTGGTTCGCTGACTCGACCAAGCCGGGGCAGCGCTACCGCGACTACGTGCTCGAAGATGTCAAGATCCGTCAGATGATGAACACCGGTCTCGAGCGGGCCGGCATCTCGAAGGTGAATATCGAGCGCACGCGTGACCGTGTTCGCGTCGACATCCACACCGCACGTCCGGGCATCGTCATCGGTCGCCGCGGAGCCGAAGCGGACCGCATCCGCGGTCAGCTCGAAAAGCTCACCGGCAAGCAGATTCAGCTCAATATCCTTGAGGTGAAGAACCCCGAGGTCGACGCACAGCTCGTCGCTCAGGGCGTTGCCGAACAGCTCGCCAGCCGCGTGGCCTTCCGCCGTGCGATGCGCAAGGCGATCCAGAGCGCCCAGCGCGCAGGTGCCAAGGGCATCCGCGTGCAGTGCTCCGGCCGCCTCGGCGGTGCTGAGATGAGCCGGTCCGAGTTCTACCGCGAAGGCCGTGTGCCGTTGCACACCCTGCGCGCGAACATCGACTTCGGCGTTCACGAAGCCCACACCACTTTCGGACGCATCGGCGTCAAGGTGTGGATCTACAAGGGCGACATGACCGACAAGGAGCTTGCTGCCGAGCAGGCCAAGGCTCCTGCTGCTCGTGGCCCGCGTGGCCGTGGGCGCGGTCGTGGAGGCCGCGGACGTGGTCAGGAAGGCGCACCGCGCCGAGGCGACCAGGCCCGTAATACTGAGAACAGTGCCGAAGCCCCCGCGGCTGAGGCCGGATCGGAGGGCTGAGAAATGCTGATCCCTCGTCGAGTGAAATTCCGCAAGCAGCACCACCCCAACCGGGGCGGCGCCGCCAAGGGAGGCACGACGGTGTCCTTCGGTGACTACGGCATCCAGGCTCTCGAGCCGGCTTATGTCACCAACCGTCAGATCGAGGCCGCACGTATTGCCATGACGCGCTACATCAAGCGCGGCGGCAAGGTGTGGATCAACATCTACCCTGATCACCCGCTGACGAAGAAGCCTGCCGAGACCCGCATGGGTTCCGGTAAGGGTTCGCCGGAGTGGTGGATCGCCAATGTCAAACCCGGTCGAGTCATGTTCGAACTCGGCGGTGTGTCCGAGGAAGTTGCTCGCGAGGCTCTGCGCCTGGCGATCCACAAGCTTCCGCTGAAGGCCCGTATCGTGGCCCGCGAAGGTGGTGAGTGAGAATGGCTATCGGTTCGAAGAACCTTTCCATCGACGCGCTTGACGGTTACGACAACGAGCGTCTGCAGGAAGAGCTCAAGAAGGCCAAGGCCGAGCTGTTCAACCTGCGTTTCCAGTCGGCCACCGGTCAGCTGGAGAGCCACGGTCGCCTCAAGGCCGTGCGTCGGGACATCGCTCGTATCTACACCGTGCTCAACGAACGGGAGCTGGACATCCGTCCGAACCCCGCTGATGCCAAGGAAGAGAGCAAGTGATGGCGGAGACCACGAATACCGAGGCCACTGCTGCGGAACGCAACTCCCGCAAGACCGCACGTGGTTACGTCGTATCCGACAAGATGGACAAGACCATCGTCGTCGAGGTTGAGGAGCGCATGAAGCACCGCCTCTACGGCAAGGTCATGCGCAAGTCGGTCAAGTACAAGGTTCACGACGAAGAGAACACCGCCGGTATCGGCGACCTCGTCCTCGTGGCCGAGACGCGGCCCCTTTCGGCCGCGAAGCGTTGGCGGCTCGTCGAAATCGTCGAACGCGCCAAGTAGTCAACGCCACCCCACCCACCCGGTCCCGCCCGCGGCCTCCTGCAGGCCGCGGGCGGCTACCGGGAACGGGGTGAAATGTCAATGAATCCGTTCCGCAAGGCTCGCGCTCAAGGCGTGAGAACCAGCGCGACGACAGGAGAAAATAGTGATTCAGCAAGAGTCGCGACTCAAAGTCGCCGACAACACTGGCGCCAAGCAGATCCTGGCAATCAGGATCCTGGGTGGCTCCGGTCGGCGCTACGCCTCGATCGGTGACACCATCGTGGCAACCGTCAAGGATGCAATCCCGGGCGGAAACGTGAAGAAGGGTGACGTCGTCAAGGCCGTCATCGTTCGCACTGCCAAGGAACGTCGTCGTCCCGACGGTTCCTACATCAAGTTCGATGAGAATGCAGCTGTCATCCTCAAGAACGATGAGGAACCACGCGGCACCCGTATCTTCGGACCCGTGGGACGCGAACTCCGCGACAAGAAGTTCATGAAGATCGTCTCCCTGGCACCGGAGGTGTTGTGAGCATGGCGAACAAGCTCAATATTAAGAAGGGCGACCTCGTCCAGGTCATCGCCGGCGCTCGGCAGTCCCGTGGTGGCGATCGTGGCAAGCAGGGCAAGGTCCTTGCCGTCTACCCCGAACGCAACCGCGTCCTCGTTGAGGGCGTCAACCGCGTGATCAAACACAAGAAGGCTACGCAGACTCAGGCCGGCGGCACCGCTGGTGGCCGTGAGACCCACGAAGCCCCCATCCACGTGTCCAACGTGGCGCTCGTTGACCCCAAGGACAACAAGCCCACCCGCGTCGGATACCGCGAGGAGAGCGTCGAACGCGACGGTCGCACCAAGACCATTCGGGTTCGCTTCTCGCGTCGCACCGGGGAGGAGATCTGATGACGGAAACAACCACCAGCCGTCCCGCACCGCGTCTCAAGCAGATTTACCGTGAAGAGATCGTTGCGAAGCTGCAGGATGAGTTCAACTACGCCAACCCCATGCAGGTTCCCGGTCTGACCAAGGTCGTCGTGAACATGGGTGTGGGTGACGCAGCACGCGATTCCAAGATGATCGAAGGCGCGATCAACGACCTGACTCTGATCACCGGTCAGAAGCCTGTCGTGACCCGTGCCCGCAAGTCCATCGCTCAGTTCAAACTGCGCGAAGGTCAGCCCATCGGCGCCCACGTGACCATGCGTGGAGCCCGGATGTGGGAGTTCATCGACCGCGTCATCACTCTGGCACTGCCGCGTATCCGCGACTTCCGCGGACTCTCGGATCGTCAGTTCGACGGACACGGTAACTACACCTTCGGCCTCACGGAACAGTCCATGTTCCACGAGATCGACCAGGACCGGATCGACCGCGTCCGCGGTATGGATATCACCGTCGTCACCACCGCGGCAACCGACGACGAGGGACGTGCACTGCTGCGTCACCTCGGGTTCCCGTTCAAGCAAAAATAATCGCTACGTTGCAGGTCCAAGCACAGCATGTGGGCGGAAACCGTAACGAGGAAGGGCACGTGCCCAAATGACAATGACTGATCCAGTCGCAGACATGCTTACACGTCTGCGCAACGCCAACTCGGCTTATCACGAGGACGTCAGCATGCCGTTCTCGAAGCTCAAGTCGAACATCGCCGAGATCCTCAAGACCGAGGGCTACATCACCGGCTGGAGCGTCGAAGACGCCGAAGTCGGCAAGACGCTGCTCCTGGACCTGAAGTTCGGACCCAACCGGGAACGTTCGATCGCCGGCCTGCGCCGGGTGTCGAAGCCGGGACTGCGCGTCTACGCGAAGTCCACGAACCTGCCCAAGGTTCTCGGCGGCCTCGGCATCGCCATCCTGTCGACCTCGTCAGGCCTCCTGACGGACCGTCAGGCCGCCAAGAAGGGTGTGGGTGGGGAAGTCCTCGCCTACGTCTGGTAAAGGAAGGAGAGAAGAACATGTCACGTATTGGCAAGAACCCGATCTCCGTTCCCAGCGGCGTCGAGGTCAAGGTCGACGGCCAGGATGTCGCCGTCAAGGGACCTAAGGGCGAGCTGTCCGTCACCATCGCCGAGCCGATCACCGTATCGCTCGAAGACGGTGTCATCACAGTGGCCCGTCCGGACGAAGAGCGCGAATCGCGTTCGCTGCACGGACTGTCCCGAACGCTCATCAACAACATGATCGTCGGTGTGACCGATGGCTACTCCAAGGCCCTCGAGATCGTCGGAACCGGTTACCGTGTCCTGGCCAAGGGATCGAACCTCGAGTTCGCCCTCGGCTACAGCCACCCGATCGTCGTCGAACCGCCGGAGGGAATCTCCTTCAGCGTCGACGGCCAGACCAAGGTCGCTGTCCACGGAATCGACAAGCAGCTCGTCGGTGAGACCGCTGCGAACATCCGGAAGCTGCGCAAGCCCGAGCCCTATAAGGGCAAAGGTGTGCGCTACGCCGGCGAAATCGTCCGTCGCAAGGTCGGAAAGGCTGGTAAGTAAAGATGGCCTTTGGCAAGAAGGAAAGCTACGGCAAAGGCAGGGCAGCTGCTCGCAAGCGTCGTCACGCTCGACTGCGCAAGCATGTCAGCGGCACGACCGAGCGCCCTCGCCTCTCAGTGACTCGCTCCACGCGCCACGTCTTCGTCCAGGTCATCGACGACACCGTCGGCAAGACCCTGGTCTCGGCCTCCACCATGGAAGCCGACCTGCGGACATTCGAAGGCGACAAGACCGGCAAAGCCCGCAAGGTGGGCGAGCTGGTTGCTCAGCGTGCCAAGGACGCCGGAATCGAATCCGTCGTCTTCGACCGTGGAGGCAATGCCTACCACGGCCGTGTGCAGGCAATCGCCGAAGGTGCCCGTGAAGGAGGATTGGCCCTATGAGCACTGAAGAGAACAAGGAACAGCAGGCAGCTGCTGAGACCCGCACCGACAACAGCGGTGACCGTTCCTCCCGTGGCCGCGGCCAGGGTGGACAGGGCGGTCAGGGTCGCGGACGCGGCGAAGGCCGTGGACGCGGCGGTCGCAACGACCGTGAAGACAAGAACCAGTTCATCGAACACGTCATCACGATCAACCGCGTGTCGAAGGTCGTCAAGGGCGGACGTCGGTTCTCCTTCACGGCTCTCGTCGTGGTCGGAGACGGCGACGGTATGGTCGGCATGGGCTACGGCAAGGCGAAGGAAGTTCCTGCCGCCATCGCCAAGGGCGTCGAGGAAGCGAAGAAGAACTTCTTCCGCGTTCCCCGCATCCAGAAGACCATTCCGCACCCGATCCAGGGCGAGGAAGCCGCAGGTGTCGTCCTGCTGCGTCCGGCCGCTCCGGGTACCGGAGTCATCGCCGGTGGACCCGTTCGTGCGGTGCTCGATGCGGCAGGCGTCCAGGACGTCCTGTCCAAGTCGCTGGGCTCGGCGAACGCGATCAACATCGTGCACGCCGCGATCGCCGCGCTGAAGGGCCTCGAGCGTCCGGAAGAGGTTGCGGCTCGCCGTGGCCTGCCCGTCGACGAGGTTGCTCCGCACGCACTGCTGCGAGCAGCCGCTGAAAGTGGGGCGAAGTCCTGATGGCAAAGCTCAAGATTACTCAGCGCAAGTCCGCAATCGGATACCGTCAGAGCCAGCGCGACACGCTGCGTTCGCTCGGTCTCAAGCGGACCAACGACGTTGTGGTGCAGGAAGATCGCCCCGAGATCCGGGGAATGATCAACGCTGTCCGCCACATCGTGACTGTGGAAGAGGTCGATTGATATGTCGAACAACGACTCGCTGAAGCTGCACGATCTGCGCCCTGCCCCCGGAGCCAAGACCGCCAAGACCCGCGTCGGTCGTGGTGAGGCTTCGAAGGGCAAGACTGCCGGACGCGGAACCAAGGGCACGAAGGCCCGCTACCAGGTTCCGCACGGCTTCGAGGGCGGCCAGACTCCGATGCACATGCGTCTGCCCAAGCTGCGTGGATTCAAGAACCCCGCCAAGGTGGAGTTCCAGGTTGTCAACCTCGACAAGCTGTCCAGCCTGTTCCCCGAGGGCGGAGACGTCACCGTCGCCGATCTCGTGGAGAAGGGCGCTGTGCGCGCAAAGCAGCCCGTCAAGGTTCTCGGCACCGGTGAGATCACCGTGGCCCTGAACATCACAGCAGACAAGTTCTCCGGCTCTGCAGCCGAGAAGATCAAGGCTGCAGGCGGAAGCGCCAACGAGGCCTGATCCGTTCCACGCGGACGGTATCCCGGCCTCATCGCCGGAAAGGGGGCGGTCACTTCGGTGGCCGCCCCCTTCTGCATGCTCGGAAAGGTCACGGAGACGGTCTGTGATCCGGCCCGAGACCGCTGCGAATCCCCCTGGACCTGAAGCCTGAGCGGACCCTGCACCGGGCTTGGTCGGTTTCGGCCTGCAGGCCATACCCTGGTAGTCTTTTGCAGGTATTTGTCTCAATCGCCAGGTCGCGACCACGACTCTGACTTTTCATCCCCCAACGAGGAGGACGCTTGATCGGCGCAATCCGGAGGGCCTTCAGAACGCCCGACTTGAGGAAGAAACTCCTCTTCACCCTGGGCATTCTTGTCATCTTCCGACTCGGCTCGTTCATTCCTTCGCCTGGCATCGACTACACCAAGGTGCAGGAATGTGTGGCTTCGCCTCAGCTCAATGAGGGCGGATTCGCCATGATCAACCTCTTCAGCGGCGGCGCGCTGCTGCAGCTGTCGATCTTCGCCCTGGGCATCATGCCCTATATCACCGCGAGCATCATCGTCCAGCTGCTGCGCGTGGTCATTCCGCGCTTCGAAGCCCTCCACAAGGAAGGCGCATCGGGTCAGGCGAAGTTGACTCAGTACACCCGCTACCTGACCATCGGCCTTGCGATCCTCAACTCGACCACGCTTGTGGCGACCGTCCGCTCTGGTGCGCTCTTCGGCAATGTCGAAGGCTGCCAGGACCTCATCGCCAACGACACCTGGTGGGGCATCGCGGTCCTTGTGCTGACTCTGACCGCAGGCACCGGGCTGATCATGTGGCTCGGCGAGCAGATCACCGAACACGGTGTGGGCAACGGAATGTCGCTGCTCATCTTCACCTCCGTCGCATCGGCCTTCCCCTCCTCGCTCGGCGCGATCTTCCGCGAGCAGGGCGTCGACATCTTCCTCATCGTCATGGTCGTGGGTCTCGTGCTCGTCGCCCTCGTGGTCTTCGTCGAGCAGTCGCAGCGCAGGATTCCCGTCCAGTACGCCAAGCGCATGGTCGGCCGTCGGATGTTCGGCGGAACCTCGACCTATATTCCGATCAAGGTGAACATGGCCGGTGTCATCCCCGTCATCTTCGCCTCCTCGGTGCTCTACCTGCCGAGCCTGGTCTCGCAGTTCTTCGATCCCGAATCGAAGTGGGTCGAATGGATCAACACCTACTTCACACGCGGTGACCATCCGCTCTACATCACCGTGTACGCCCTGCTGACGATCTTCTTCGCCTACTTCTACGTCGCCATCACCTTCAATCCCGAAGAGGTCGCGGACAATATGAAGAAGTACGGAGGCTTCATCCCCGGTATCCGGGCCGGTCGCCCGACCGCCGAATACTTGAGCTACGTGCTCAGCCGCATCAACTTCCCCGGCTCGCTCTACCTTGCCTTCGTCGCGCTCATCCCGCTGATCGCGCTGGTGCTCATCAACGCCAATCAGAACTTCCCGTTCGGCGGCACCTCCCTGCTGATCGTCGTGGGCGTCGGCCTCGAAACGGTCAAGCAGATCGACGCGCAGATGCAGCAGCGCCACTATGAGGGGCTGCTGCGCTGATATGACCGGACGCTGACGTTCAGCGGACATCCCATTGGAAGGACACCTTATGAGTTCACGCATCATCCTGATCGGCCCTCCCGGCGCCGGCAAGGGAACGCAGGCCGCCCGCCTGTCCGAGGCGCTCGGCGTCCCGGCGATCTCGACCGGAGACATCTTCCGGGCGAATGTGAAGGGTGAGACCGAGCTGGGCAAGCTGGCCAAACGCTATATGGATGCCGGCGAATACGTGCCGGACGAGGTCACGAACTCCATGGTCGCCGACCGTCTGGCACAGGATGATGCCGCCGATGGGTTCCTCCTCGACGGATACCCCCGCACCAGTGCCCAGGTCGATGAGCTCGATCGGATCCTCGCGGCCGAGGACAAAGCCATCGAGCACGTCGTCGAGCTCACGGCCGACACCGACGAGGTTGTCGCGCGCCTGCTCGCTCGTGCTCAGACCGAGGGCCGCAGCGATGACAGCGAAGACGTCATCCGGCACCGACTCGATGTGTACGAAGAGCAGACGCAGCCGCTGACCGATATCTACCGCAGCCGCGGACTTCTGCGCCAGGTGGACGGCCTCGGTGAAGTCGAAGACATCACCGAACGCATCCTGTCGACCATTCGATGATCTTCGGACCACGTATCGAGCTGAAGACTCCCGCGGAGCTTGAGCTCATGCATCGGGCCGGGCAGCTGACACGACAAGTGCTCTCAGCGGCCCGGTCCGCGGCCGTTCCCGGGGCAACCACAGCCGAGGTGGACGCCGCGGCCGAGGCTGTCATCGACTCCGCCGGGGCACGGTCGAACTTCAAGGGCTACCAGGGATTTCCTGCGGTCGTGTGCATCTCCGTGAACGAGGAGATCGTCCACGGCATCCCGGGGCCTCGTGTCCTCCACGCCGGCGACATCGTCTCGATCGACGGGGGCGCGATCGTCGACGGCTTCCACGGGGACTCCGCACTGACGATGATCGTCGGCGGCGACGAAGCGGGCACTGCCGCCGATCGTGAGCTCTCATCCGCCACCGAGGCGGCCATGTGGGCAGGCATCGCGGCGTTCGCAACCGGGACGAAAGTCAGCGACATCGGAGACGCCATCGATGACTTCGTCTCCGATTCCTTCCCCCACCTGGGTCTCGTCGAGGAGTTCACCGGACACGGGATCGGCACCTCCATGCACATGGCTCCCGAGGTGCTCAACTACCGTGCACGCTCGAACGGCCCGAAGATCAAGCCCGGAATGTGCCTGGCGATCGAACCGATGCTCACCACCAGCGGCGCGGACACGCGGACCCTTGCCGATGACTGGACGGTCGTCACGGCAGACGGTTCACGGGCGAGCCACTGGGAACACAGCGTGGCTCGCCACGATGGGGGAGTCTGGGTACTCACGGCCGCCGACGGGGGAGCAGCCGGATTGGCGCCGTTCGGAATCGCTCCCGTGCCTCCGAACGGCATCTGAGGGGAGATCCTTGGGGAGGGGGCCCGAGCCCGAACTCAGGTGGCCGCCATCTGCCTCCTCAGGGTCGACCTGCCGACGAAGTAGACGGCGGCGAAGGTTCCGGACGCAGCCATCAGCCCGAGTGCGAACATCCATGTTGCGGTCTCGGCGATGGTGAACCCGAAGATCTGGAACGCGCAGAAGGCGATGAAGGCCGTGATGGCCCCCGCCAGCAGTCCCGATGTGCGGGACATCTGGTACGCGCGCTGATCGATTGAGTGCTTCTCGTCATCCATGTCGTGGCTCCTCGTCGCTTCGCTGCGATCTCGGTCCTTGTCGGCACCGATCCTTGTGTTTTCACGGTAGGATCTGGCCATGACGAGTGTCCACGATGTCCCGAAACGTCGGACAGATGTGGGCGATCGCTATCGGATGACACGTATCGCCTTCGATGTGATCTCCGCTTTCGGGTGTCTGCAGGCGAGCGGACTGCCGGGGCCCGTCATCGTCAGTGTGTTGGGCGAGCACGGGTATTCTTCCTCGAGCGTGCACAATCAACTCGTGCGGATGGTCCAACGAGGCATCATCAGCAGCGAACGAATCGGGCGGGTCTCCGTCTACCGCCTGAGCGAACACATCCTCTCGGACTTCGGCGACATCGCCGGCGACCATGTCTTTCCGGACTATGAGGGTCGCTTCCACACTGTGCTGTATTCCGTTCCGGAGTCTTCGCGCGGTCTGCGGGACCGACTGCAGTATATTGCCCGGAGCCTGGGATACAGGCAGCTGAGGCCGGGAATCCTCATCGGCTTCGCAGACCGGTCCGCTCAGCTGTCGGCGCGGCTGCCCGAGATGTCAGATCCCAGCTGGTCCGAGGCGGGAGAGCTGACACCCGACTCCACCGCCGCGGCTCGCAGGATGACGACTCGGGCCTTCGAACTCGACTCCGCTCTCGCCCAACTGCCTCCGTTGGAGCAGCGCATGAACGCACTGACCTCGGGCGGATCAGCGCCGGGAACCGGATGTCCGGAGCTGAGCTTGAGAGGCTTCTTCGATCTGTACTTTGACATCGCCCGTGCCGTGATCACCCACCCGCTGCTGCCCGAGGCCCTCGTCGACGGCACTCAGCCGGCCGTGCGGTTCCGCGCTCTCATGCAGCAGTGCAATCTCGAGTACTATCTGCGCTTCGATCAGCAGATCCGCGAGTGTGCGGGAGCCAGCTCCTCTTTCGACCTCATCGAATGGCTGCCCGAGCACTGAAGCACCGAATGCTGACGTGCCTCAGTCCGAAGCTCAGAGGATCCGGGCGATCCTCTCAACCGCCTCGGTGAGCAGAGGACGAGGAAGGGCGAAGTTGAATCGGATATGCCCGGCCCCGACCTCACCGCACAGGCGACCCTCGGTCACGGCCACCTCGGCGCGGGAACGGATGAGATCGGACAGGCCCGACTCCAAGCCGTAGCCGCGCAGATCCAGCCACGCCAGATACGTGCCTTCCGGTTCGATGTAGGCGGCGCCCGGCAGCAGCGAGCCGACGAGATCGGTGAAGTGATCCCGGTTTCCCTTGAGGTAGCCGTTGACCTCCCTCAGCCAGTCTTTCGAACGGGAGTATGCGGCGGTCGTCGCCAGGATTCCCGGATTCGAGGCGGCACCGGAGACGAACTGCCCCTTCTCGGCCCAGACGTCACGGTCGGCAGAAGAGGTGAGGATGAGCTGAGCACATTTGAGGCCGGGGATGTTGAAGGCCTTCGACGCAGCCGTCGCGGTCGCCGTGTGTGCGGCGGTCGCCTCGGTGAGAGCAGCATACGGAATGTGCCGAGCAGGGGCATAGACGACGGGAGCGTGGATCTCGTCGGAGAACACGCGGGCTCCGGCTTCCTCGACGACGTCCGCGAGTGCCGACAGCTCGGCCTCGGTGTAGACCTTGCCGATCGGATTGTGCGGATTGCACAGGACGAACGTCGCGCCGGGCGTCAGGGTCGAGGCGATGGCGTCGAGATCGAGGGACCAGCCGGATTCCGAGCGCAGCATCGGAACTTCGATGAGTTCGCGGCCGGTCACCCGCGCGACGTCGAAGAACGGCATGTAGGCCGGTGTCGGCAGCACGATCGGAGTGTCGGACGGGGTGAGGTGGGTGAGCACGCCGAGGAACGCGGCCAGCACGTCACTGGCCGGTTCGATGTGGCCGACGGGGATGCGCCAGCCGTAGTGCTCGGAGCAGAAGCTCGAGGTCGCGGTCTTCAGATCGGCGACGAGATCGGCAGGAGCGTAGCCGTAGAGGTCGCGGTCGTCGATGGTCTGCAGCGACTGACGCACTGCGGGTGCGACCCCGAAGTCCATCTCGGCGATGAACGCTCCGATGGAACCGGGGAAGGACGACCACTTGCGCCCACCCTTCGTGACCAGGGATTCCTCGGTGATGGCATCGAAATCGGACATCTGTGTACTCCTCTTCGGGGACTGCGTCGGGTGCGGTTCTCACGCTAGCAGTCGCGGCGGCGAAGGCGGGGTGCATTCGACTTCAGCGGTCACGGGAGTGGTCGGCCGCCTCGGCGAGGATGGGATTGTAAGGGACTTCACGCCCAGAAGCGAACACCGTGTGGAAGAATCTTTCTTCGTAGTGTAGGGTTGATGATTGGTCTGTTCTCATTCAACTCACCTTTTTCCAGTTGTGGGCGGCTTCTGCCATCCACACCTTTTCATGTGGTGACGAGGACGGCAGGCCGAGGGGTCACCGGCACTGAGTCGGTGATACACGATTACGTCGAACGCGAAGGTTTCGCGGGAATACGAGGTTAGCGAACGATATGGCCAAAAAAGAAGGGGTCATTGAGATCGAGGGCACCGTTGTCGAAGCTCTGCCGAACGCATCGTTTCGGGTGGAGCTGAGCAACGGGCACAAGGTGCTCGCACATATCTCCGGAAAGATGCGTCAGCACTATATCCGCATCCTTCCCGAGGACCGGGTCATCGTGGAGCTGTCTCCATACGATCTCTCGCGCGGACGAATCGTTTACCGCTACAAGTAAGGATCTTCGATCATTCGCGTCCTGTCCTGCCGGGCAGGGACCGAAAGAAGGAAAAACGATGAAGGTTAAGCCCAGCGTCAAGAAGATCTGCGAGAACTGCCAGATTACCCGCCGTCACGGCCGGGTCATCGTCATCTGCTCCAACCCGCGCCACAAGCAGCGCCAGGGCTGAGCAGCTCGTTCCGAGCAGATCGAGGCTCCTCCGAGAGGGGCTTCAGCAGCACCACACCCGCGCAGACCTCGCCATCTGCGTTCGGACCCGCGAGAAGTGAGAGCTTCCGCGGAACGGACACAGGACGATACCTCCGGTCGGGGGCCGGAGACCTTGGGAGACCAAGGACAGGTCTGCATCAGCACCTCCGAAACAACAACAGGAGACAGTACCCATGGCACGACTTGCCGGAGTCGACATCCCGCGTGAAAAGCGTGTGGAAGTCGCCTTGACTTACATCTATGGTGTGGGCCGCACCCGTGCGCGCCAGACCCTGACCGAAACGGGAATCAGCCCTGATACCCGTGTGAAGGACTTGAGCGACGCAGAGCTCGTCCAGCTGCGTGACTACATCGAGGGCACATTCCAGGTTGAGGGTGACCTCCGTCGTGAGGTGGCCGCCGATATCCGCCGCAAGGTCGAAATCGGAAGCTATGAAGGCCTGCGTCACCGCCGCGGTCTGCCGGTTCGCGGTCAGCGGACCAAGACGAATGCGCGTACCCGCAAGGGACCCAAGCGCACCGTGGCCGGTAAGAAGAAGTAACACGCTCACCCGGTTGGCCAGCGCCAACCACCTCGATCAGGAGTAGGACATATGCCTCCCAAGTCACGCGCCGCTACAGTGCGCAAGCCTCGCCGCAAGCTGAAGAAGAATATCGTTGCCGGCCAGGCTCACATCAAATCAACCTTCAACAACACCATCGTGTCGATCACCGATCCGACCGGTGCTGTCATCTCCTGGGCCTCCTCAGGTGAGATCGGTTTCAAGGGTTCGCGCAAGTCGACCCCGTACGCCGCTCAGATGGCTGCTGAATCGGCTGCTCGCCGGGCACAGGAACACGGCCTGAAGAAGGTCGACGTGTTCGTCAAGGGACCGGGCTCGGGCCGCGAGACGGCCATCCGTTCGCTGCAGGCCGCCGGCCTGGAACTGGGAACCATCCAGGATGTCACCCCCGTTCCGTTCAACGGCTGCCGTCCCCCCAAGCGCCGCCGCGGCTGATCCTTCCGTGGAACTGCAACGGATGACGGGCACTTGTCCGACATCGGTCGCAGAACGGATTCCCAGATAACCCGAACCGTTCTTCATGGCCGCAGAGCCATGACGTGCAGTGCGAACGTCATATAGCGGATGTTCGCTGAAAGGAAGCCCACGTGCTCATTGCACAGCGCCCAACGCTCACGGAAGAAGTCGTCTCCGATAACCGCTCACGGTTCGCCATCGAACCGCTCGAGCCCGGATTCGGCTACACCCTCGGCAACTCGCTTCGCCGGACCCTGCTGTCCTCGATCCCTGGTGCCGCCGTCACGTCCATCCGGATCGACGGAGTGCTCCACGAGTTCAGCACCGTACCGGGAGTCAAGGAGGATGTCACCGAGTTCATCCTCAACCTGAAGTCCCTGGTCGTATCGTCCGAATTCGACGAACCGGTCGTCGCCTACCTGCGCAAGCAGGGACCTGGCACCGTGACCGCTGCCGATGTCTCTGCTCCCGCCGGGGTCGAGATCCACAACCCGGACCTGCACATCGCCACGCTGAATGGTGAGGGTCGTCTGGACATGGAACTGACCATCGAACGTGGACGCGGATACGTTTCGAGCGCTCAGAACAAGAACGCGGATGCAGAGATCGGCCGGATCCCGGTCGATTCGATCTACTCCCCGGTTCTCAAGGTCACCTACAAGGTCGAAGCCACGCGTGTCGAACAGCGCACCGACTTCGACCGACTGGTCCTCGACGTCGAAACCAAGCCCTCGATGACCCCGCGCGATGCCATCGCATCTGCGGGCAAGACCCTGGTCGAACTCTTCGGCCTGGCTCGAGAGCTCAACGTCGAAGCTGAAGGCATCGAGATCGGACCCTCGCCTGTGGACGCGGCACTGGCCGCCGACCTGGCGCTGGCGATCGAAGATCTCGACCTGACCGTGCGCTCCTACAACTGCCTCAAGCGCGAAGGCATCCACACCGTCGGTGAGCTCGTTGCTCGCAGCGAAGCCGATCTGATGGATATCCGCAACTTCGGTTCGAAGTCGATCGACGAGGTCAAGGCGAAGCTCAACGAGCTCGGCCTGAGCCTCAAGGACAGTCCTGCCGGCTTCGAAGCCGGTCTCGTTGATGAGGACCAGTCCTACGTCGAAGACGAACAGTACTGATTAAGACCTAGGAGTAACTGACAATGCCAACCCCAACCAAGGGTCCCCGCCTCGGCGGATCGCCCACACACGAGCGCATGATGCTCAACAACCTGGCAGCCCAGCTGTTCGAGCACAAGCAGATCAAGACGACCGTGACCAAGGCCAAGCGCCTGCGCCCGGTTGCCGAGCGCATGATCACGAACGCCAAGAAGGGTGACCTGGCCGCACGTCGTCGCGTGCTCGGCCAGATCTCCGACAAGTCGATCGTGCACGAGCTCTTCACCTCGATCGCCGAAACGATGGCCGAGCGTCCCGGTGGATACACCCGGATCACCAAGATCGGTCCTCGCCCCGGCGACAACGCCCCGATGGCCGTCATCGAACTGGTCCTCGAGCCCTACTCGCCGAAGCAGGCAACCGTGAAGGAAGCCGAGCAGGCGACCGCCGCTGCTGCCGCTCCGGCAGAAGAGGCACCGGTTGAGGCCGAGGTCGTCGACGAGGCGCCCGCCGAGGACGCCGCTGTCGAGGCCGAGGCAGTCGAGGCTGACGCCGAGACCGCTGACGAGGCTGCCGAGGAGAAGTAAACTCCTCGACCGACTCCCGGCTGGGATCTCCCACGCCGTAAGTCATACACTTCGGGCGGGCACCTGCACAGGTGCCCGCCCGAAGTGTATTCAGCGCTGGTGCGGGGATCGGCAAGGACGTGCAGGCCGCCTCGGCGGGGTCAGTTTGCACGCACCTGTCCGGCCACCTCGGCGTGAATAATCTCTTTTCGTTCCAATCATCGCTCTCGATTCAGATGATTGGAACGAAAAGCGATTATTCCGGTACGCAACCTGAGGCGCGATCCGCTCAATGCACCGACGGTGGGTAAACCATGGGCCATACACACGTCTCGATATGACGAGGGCCGGGGCACGAAGAAGGCCGGGGCACGATCATGCCCCGGCCTTCGCTGTGCTTGCGTCGACTCTTACGTCGTGCGTCGGCTCTCACGTCACGAGTCTGTTCTCACACTTCACCCGGGAGAGGGCCACGGATTCGTCGAACTCGATGTCAGAGGCCGCATCGTGCTTGTAGGTGAAGCGGCTGACGACGACGGCGACGATGAGGTTGACGATGAAGCCGGGGATGATCTCGTAGATCGCATCCGTCATCGGAGTGCTCACCTGCCCCCAGACGAAGGCCACCACCGCACCGGAGAGCAGGCCGAACAGGGCGCCCCAGTTGCTCAGTCGCTTCCAGAACAGTGTGAGCAGGACGATCGGGCCGAAGGACGCGCCGAAGCCTGCCCACGCGAATGCGACGAGGTCGAGGATGCTGTTCGACGGCGAGATCGCGAGCACCACTGCGATGATGGCGACGACGAGCACGCCGAGGCGGCCGAGCAGCACATAGGTCTTGTCGTGCAGAGTGCGTGTGGAACCGGTCCGCAGGGCGACGATCTTGAAGAGGTCCTCGATGAGAGCCGACGATGTGACGACGAGCTGCGAGGAGATCGTCGACATGATCGCGGCCAGCACCGCTGCCAGCACTAGGCCGGCGATGAACGGGTGGAAGAGGATCTGCGCCAGGTCGAGGAAGACGGTTTCGGCATCGGCGGGCTCCATGTCCGCGTGCTGGGAGAAGTAGGAGATGCCGACGATGGCGGTGGCGATGGCGCCGAGGGCGGAGATCGCCATCCAGCCGACGCCGATGCGCCGGGCGACGCCGGCATCGGCGGGTGTGCGCAGCGCCATGAAGCGCACGATGATGTGCGGCTGTCCGAAGTAGCCCAGTCCCCAGGCCAGGGCGGAGACGATGGATGCGATCGTGGCGAAGGTCCAGAAGTCGCCCGAGCCGACGAGGCTGAGCAGGCCGGGGTCGATCTCGGAGACGTTGCTGATCACGGTCGACGGTCCGCCGGCGTTGATGACGGCGACGATCGGCACGGCGATGAGAGCGGCGAACATCAGCAGCCCCTGTGCGACGTCGGTGAGAGTCGCGCCGAGGAAGCCGCCGAAGAGTGTGTAGACCATGGTGATCGCGGCGACGAGGAGCATTCCGCCGAGGTAGTTGAGTCCGAAGCTCGACTCGAAGAACTTGCCGGCCGCCACCATGCCCGAGGAGACGTAGAAGGTGAAGAAGACGAGGATGATGACGCCGCACACGATGCGCAGCAGTCGAGTCCGATCCTTCAGCCGCTGTTCGAAGAAGCTGGGGATCGTGATCGAATCGCCGGCCTTCTCCGTGAACGCGCGCAGTCGAGGTGCGACGATCTTCCAGTTGATCCACGCGCCGACGGTCAGGCCGACGGCGATCCAGGCCTCGATGAGACCGGAGACGTAGATGGCGCCGGGCAGACCCATCAGCAGCCAACCGGACATATCCGAGGCGCCGGCGCTGAGCGCCGCAACGCCGGGCCGCAGTCCACGGCCGGCGAGCATATAGTCATCGAGGCTGTTCCTCGTTCTGCGATAGGCGAACCAGCCGATGGCCAGCATGCCGATGAAGTAGAGGACGATTGCGATCGTGCGGAAAGTGGTTTCTGACATCCGAGCTCAGCTCCTTCGATAGGCCGAGCCGACCCTACAGCACAAGAGGCCGAAGGTGTGAATTGCCTGTGCGCCCACCTGGTGTGAGGATACACCTCGACCTGCCTCCGACGGCAGGGCTCGATAGACGGAAGCGTCAGACAGACGGCAGACGGGGTGCTCGGGGGACCGGCGTGGTGGAGGCCCCCACCGAGAAGGCCGCGATCGGCCGACCGTGGAGGAAAGTCGCCAGTTCGCGTCGGACGGTCGGGCTGTCCTTGAGTTCGGAATGGACATCGACCCGCAGCCCGTGACGGTCGAGCGTCAGCCAGATCCGCAGCAGGATCCGTCCGACCTCCACCTCGTCCGCGGCCGACAGTGTCGGTCGATCGGGGACGGACAGGACCAGATGATGAGGATGACGTCGTTCGCGACGAGCAGCCGAGGCGGGCTTTGCCGCAGAGGTCGCACGAAGTCCTGCACGCAATGAACGCGGCAGCGCTGACAGCGGTGCGTCCTGATCCGATTTCGCGAACGACCGCATCGCGGAGTCCGCCAGCGCGAATGGTCTGAGCCCCACCGATGTCAGGCCGACGATCCAGGAGTGCAGCCATGCGTGATCGAGCAGGGCCGCGGCTCGAGCCCCTGCCGCCGGGATACGCAGACACTCGGCGGTGAGTCCGTCCCGGTGGTAGCGCGGGTCGGCGGGATCGAAGCGCAGCCAGCGCAGGGTTTCGGCGAACACCGGCCGATCACCGAAGGAATGCAGAGCGGCACGACGCAGCCATGCCCGCCAGGCGCGGTCGGGGATCTCCACCAGGTCGACCGCTGTGTCGGCCATGGCGCCGCGGCAGATCGCGGTCGCCTCGGCGAAGCGGGCCTCTGCCCGGTCCAAGGGGCCGCGGTCGACCTGCCGATGGCCCAGGTCCGCGTTCCCGAACCCGGGCCACGCACTGCCGTCCGCCGGCGCCGAATCCCAGGCGGTGGGGTCCGCGACGGATTCCGCAGTGGCCAGGCGCACCCGGATGTCCACGGTGGGCCCGCGCCCTCGGACGGCGACCGATTCGGTGTGCACCCCCGCGTCGGCGGCGGCGATCGCCAGCGACTCCACCCAGCAGCCCATGCTCAGGTGGAGATCCTCACTGCGCGGGTCCCCGTGCGGCAGCAGACGGGCCGGGTCGGCCCCGACCCGGACCTCGGCGACGGCGGGCGTGCAGCTCGTGATCTCAGGAACCCACGGTTGGGTGTTGTGGGCGGATGGGGCGGAGGCGGCGACTGTGAAGAGAGACTCGACGAGGGCGGCGGTCAGTGTCAATGGTGCTCCTCGGGCGGGGACGGAGGCAGGGTGCGGTCGACGAACACGAGCCGGTGCAGCTGCCTGCCCCCGGAACGGGCGAAGACCGCCGCCGAGGCGGGATTGTCCTCGGCGATGAACGTGACCCGCAGTCGTCGATATCCCTTGGCGACCAGTGCACAGTTGAGTTCGCGGATGGCCAGGCTGAGCAGGCCCGACCCCTGATAGCGGGGGTCGGTGCCCTGGATGATGAGCACCGCGTCGCTCATCGTGCGACGGTGCACGAGCAGGTCGAGGATGGTGCGCACACCGAGGCGGCCGCCGTGGCGACGCAGGACCGGCACCGGGTCGGGAATGACGAGAGCGAAGCAGCGAGGCGGGGCGTCGGCAGGATCGCCGGCACCGGTGATGTCGATGATGAGATCCGGATCCATCAGGGAGGACAGGCCCTGCATCTGCGAGCGCAGCTGAGCGGGTGTGATGGACGTGTAATAGGGCAGTTCGGAGAAGGCGGCGTTGAGGCAAGGCAGCAGCCGGTCGGCGAAACGGCGCAGACCGAGACGGGAGACAGGGCGGCGACGCAGCCCCTGGCGACGCCATTCGTCAGCGGTGACCGCAGTCGCGCGGGCTGCGGGAATGGATCCGACGGGCACCTCCCACGTGTGTGCGGGACCCCAGGTCTCGAAACCGGCCGCGGCGAACGCCGGCCAGCAGAAGGCGGGATTCCACGCTGTGTCGAAGAAGCCGGGATGGCGGACACCGTCGGTCAGCAGACCGCCGGTGACGTTCGGCAGGGGAGAGACGGGACCGAAGATCCGTGTTGCTCCCACATGTTCGGCTCGCTCGACGAGGAACGCGATCAGCACGTCCAGCGCCTCCTCGTCGGCGACTTCGACGGCGCCGAAGAACAGAGGCGCAGCGGTTGCGTCAGCAGAACCCAGTTCGGCGGCCAACGCAGCCGACCGGTGGCACATGACGCGGGCCGCCGCTTTACCCTGAGCGGTGTCGAACAGCCACAGCTCGACGGGTTCGTCGAACCAGCCGCGCCCGGCGAACCAGTCGCGGATATCGGCGGCGAAGAGTGGAACATAGTGGTCCTCTTCGCCGCGCGCCCGCGCCAGGCGTGGGGCCAGGTCGATGAACTCGGCGAGATCGGCCCGGGAACGCACCCGCCGCGGTCTCATTCGGAACTGAGTTTCGTGAAATCGTCGATCATGCCCAGCCGACCGTCCTCGGCTCGGAACTCACCATTCGTGTATCCCCATTCGTCGGCTGTGAGGATCCGGATGAAGCCGCCTCGGGCCGGGGAGTCCTTGCCGCTGCCGACCAGCCACCTCATGATCTCCCGATGCTCGGGGGTGCGTGCATAGGCGAGAAGATCGTCACGGGTGGCGAAGGCGACCATCAGTCCGATGCGATCGGGAAACTCGAAGTAGCTGCGATGCCACAGGTATCCGGCTGAGGCCTTCAGCCCCTTGGCCACCCGCGGCCACCTCCGCAGCTGGCCCACCATCGCCAGCGGATTGCGGTAGCGGTTCGCGCCGAGGAAGAACGCCCCGGCTCGGGCCTGCGGCGGAGCCAGGGAGAAATCATTCGATCGCATCGTCACCCTCCTGTGTTCGTTGGACATAGACGTTCTTGATCTTCGTGGTCGCCGTTTCGAACGGGCCTGTGGCGTGATCGTGGATCTCGACGTGGATCTCCGCGGTCGTCGGGTCCTCCTCCAAGCTCTGCGCGAAGTCTCTCGACACCGACGCGAGGTGCCCGAGCACTCCGGCCCGGATCGTCTCAGCCAGGTCCTGCCGCGCAGCCCCGTCCATGGACGGGGTCTCTTCCCGCAGCTGGATGTGCAGGGCGGGGCGCTGTTCGTGCCCGGCGATCTCACGCAGTTCGATACGGAAGGACTCGATGAGGTGGGCCCGGGGATTGTCTCGGTAGAGCCCGTTCTCGATGTCGAGGGGGTAGATGTTGGCGCCCATATACGAGATCGTCGAATCCGCGCGCCCGAACAGCAGCACGAACGGCAGCTTCATCCCATTGCCAGCGAACGCCGCCGAACACGCTCGCGCCAGATCCGGATGGCGACGGGTGAGCTCGACCATGGTCGGGAAGTCGATGAGCGTGGCCTCGTCTCCGATGTTGTAACGCAGCCGTGGACTCATCACCGCCGCCGAGTTGATCGTGGCGACCAGTTCACCGTCGTCGGTGGTCTCCAAATAGGTCTCCAACGGGTTGTACTGGAATACCATCGGCACGCGTGACTCGTCGGGGCCGAGCACGTCGGCACGGAAGTCGAGATCGTGGGCCAGCGCCCGACGGATGACGACGGAGAGGTCGGATTCGCCGGCCATCCCGATCGTCAGGTCGCTGGCGCCGTACCCGGAATAGACCCGGTCGAAACGCGCCTCGAGGTAGTCGCGCAGACCTTCCGTCATCGCTTCTCCGCCGACGAATCCATTGAGCCGAAAGTCGGCCCATCTCTCGGGTTCGGTGTCCATCCGGTCGACGAGATGCTTGAGGAACGGGGGATAGGCGCTGATGAGGTAGGAGTGATTCGGTCCGAAATGCTGCATCGTGTCGAGGATCTTATCGAGATCCGGGCCTGTGTTCTTCACCATCGCCACCTTGGCCATGGCCAGACCCGTATTCGTCCCCGTCGCCCAGGCCCCCATCGAGAAGGCGTTGATGCAGAACAGGTCCGTGTGGTCGAAGAGCATCGTGACGTAGCCGGCGACGTTCTTATGGACGGTGTCGAGCTCCTTCTTCGACCGCATCCAGTTGAATGGGGTGCCCGAGGAACCCGAGGATTCGTCGACGACGGTGCCGACACGGTCGATCCGACCGTCCCAGCAGCGATGTTCCTCGCTGTAGCGGCGAACGAACTCGTCCTTCGACGTCGGCGTGTAGGCCTCGAGATCCCACCACCGGAACTCGAATCCGGAACGCGCAAGAAAGTCCTGGTATGCCGGCACATCGAGGGAGGCCTGCTGGCAGATCATCCATGCATTGAGCTTCGCGAAGGGTTCGAGCCGCGGGTTGTAATGGCGGGCGGTGAAGCGCCAGATCGCGGGGTGTGCCCGGTAGGCGCCGTAGGCGGCGGTGAGCCCGACGTTCGCCAGCCGCAGCACAGCCTGCCGGGCCAGGTTGACCGGTCCGCGGGGGATCGGCAGACGACGGAGTTCGGCTTCCGGTGTGAGGTGGGTCTCTCTCATGTTCCGAGGCTAACCCAGCCTCAGGTCCGGGCACACGGAAAACTTCGAAGATGTGTCAGAACCGCATCAAACGACGGGGCGAACCCCGACCATCACCGAGGCGGCCCACCCGACGCCGGATCACCTCGGCGAGGTGGACCGAATCGGTCGATCCGCCCACCGCGGCGGGCCCGGTCAGGGGCACGTCGCCTCGGCGAGGTGATGGTTCAGTCGAAGACGACGGTGCGGTGGCCGTCCATGAGCACCCGGCCCTCCGCATGCCAGGCAACGGCCCGGGCGAGCACGGCCGCTTCGACGTCCTGACCGTGCCGGACGAAATCGGCGATCGCCTGATTGTGATCGACGCGGGCCACATCCTGTTCGATGATCGGACCCTCGTCGAGGTCGCTCGTGACGTAGTGGGCGGTCGCCCCGATGATCTTCACACCCCGGGCATGGGCCTGATGGTAGGGCTTCGCGCCCTTGAAGCTGGGCAGGAACGAATGGTGGATGTTGATGACCCGACCCTCGAGGCGGTCGCAGAGGTCGGGGGAGAGGATCTGCATGTACCGGGCCAAGACGATGAGTTCGACATCGAGGTCGTCGACGAGAGCCGAGAGCCTCGCCTCGGCGTCGGCCTTCGTGTCCCGGGTGATCGGAATATGGTGGAAATCGTGGCCGTGGAACTCGGCGAGCGGACGCAGGTCGTCGTGGTTGCCGGCGACGCCGACGATGTCGATGGGCAGCTGACCGGCCGAATGCCGGAACAGCAGAGTGTTGAGGCAGTGCGCGGCCTTGGACACCATGATCAGTGTGCGGGTCTTCTTCTCCACCGGCTGCAGACTCACGGTCATCGCGAACCGGGGAGCCACCTCGGCGAGGGCGTCTTCCACGGGCTGGGCGGTGGTCCCCGTGGGCGTCGAGAATTGGACGCGCAGGAAGAACTGACGCGAATCGGGGGAGGAGAACTGCTGCGATTCGGTGATGTTGCCGCCGAGGCCTGCGAGCACACCGGTCACGGCATGGACGATGCCGGTCGAATCGGGGCAGGTGACTCTCAGGATCCATTCGCAGCTCATGGTCTCGATCCTAATCGGTGGCTGCGCTCAACGCCCACTCCGAGTCGGCATCCGAATGGCGGTCGCGGCCCCGGAAGCCGGCGATGTCGCTGTTAGCATTGGTGCCGGGTGACGGCCGCAGTATGCGCGTTGCTTCGCTCCCATCATCGGATGCCACAGGAGAGTACTCATGACCGAAAACTCGATGCAGGCCTCGCTTGCCGACATCGACCCGCAGATCGCCGAAGTCCTCGATCTCGAGCTGGGCCGCCAGCGGTCGACGCTTGAGATGATCGCCTCGGAGAATTTCGTCCCCCGCGCCGTGCTGGAAGCACAGGGGTCGGTGCTGACGAACAAGTACGCCGAGGGCTATCCCGGCAAGCGCTACTACGGCGGCTGCGAATACGTCGACGTGGCAGAGAACCTCGCCATCGACCGCGCCAAGAGCCTCTTCGGGGCCGACTACGCGAACGTCCAGCCCCACTCCGGTGCCTCGGCCAACGCCGCAGTCATGCACGCTCTGGCCCGTCAGGGTGACAAGATGCTCGGCCTGTCCCTGGCCCACGGCGGACACCTCACCCACGGCATGAAGATCAACTTCTCCGGGCGTCTCTACGATGTCGCCTCCTACGAGGTCGACCCCGACACCTATCGCATCGATATGGACAAGGTGCGCGAGACGGCTCTCGAACACCGCCCCGACGTCATCGTCGCCGGCTGGTCGGCCTACCCTCGTCAGCTGGACTTCCAGGCTTTCCGCGATATCGCCGACGAAGTCGATGCCAAGCTGTGGGTCGATATGGCCCACTTCGCTGGGCTCGTCGCCGCCGGTCTGCACCCGAACCCCGTGCCGTTCGCCGATGTCGTGTCCTCGACAGTGCACAAGACGATCGGCGGACCTCGCTCCGGTTTCATCCTCGGCAAGGAGGAGTACGCGAAGAAGCTCAACTCCGCTGTCTTCCCGGGCCAGCAGGGCGGACCGCTCATGCACGTCGTCGCTGCCAAGGCCGTGGCCTTCAAGCTCGCCGCCTCCGCCGAGTTCAAGGAACGTCAGGAACGCACCGTCCGCGGTGCTCAGATCCTGGCCGACCGTCTGCTGGCCTCCGATGTCGCCGAAGCCGGGGCCACCGTGCTCACCGGCGGCACCGATGTCCACCTCGTGCTCGTCGACCTGCGCAACTCGGCCCTCGACGGACAGCAGGCCGAGGATCTTCTCCACGCGGTCGGCATCACCGTCAACCGCAATGCCGTGCCGTTCGATCCGCGCCCGCCGATGGTCACCTCCGGCCTGCGCATCGGCACCCCGGCACTGGCCACCCGCGGTTTCGGGGACAAGGAGTTCACCGAGGTCGCCGACGTCATCGCCGAATCGCTCAAGCCCGGCGCCGACGTCGAAGCGCTGGCTGCCCGCGTGAAGAAGCTCAGCGACGACTTCCCCCTCTACGATGGACTGGAGCAGTACTGATGAGCGCACAGATTCTCGACGGCAAAGCCTGCGCGAAGCAGATCAAGGACGAACTCACCGAGGCGGTGGCGACCCTGGCCGAGTCCGGGATCGTCCCGGGCCTCGGCACCGTCCTGGTGGGGGAGGACCCCGGGTCGAAGTGGTACGTCGCGGGCAAGCACCGTGACTGCGCCGAGGTCGGGATCCAGTCGATCCGCCGTGACCTTCCGGAGTCGGTGAGCCAAGATGAGCTGTTGGCTGTCATCGACGAACTCAACAGCAATGACGAGTGCACCGGCTACATCGTGCAGCTGCCGCTGCCGGATCACATCGATACGGACACGATCCTCGAGGCGATCGACCCGGCCAAGGACGCCGACGGACTGCATCCGACGAACCTCGGGCGTCTCATGCTCAACGTCAACTCGGAGATCACGACCCCGCTGCCGTGCACTCCGCGCGGGGTCATCGAACTGATCTCCCGCAACGGCATCGAACTGGCCGGCAAGCACGTCGTCGTCATCGGCCGCGGGGTCACCGTCGGCCGTTCGATCGGGTCGCTGCTGACCCGACGTGAGCACAATGCGACGGTGACTCTGACACACACCGGCACCCGCAACCTCGACGAGCTGCTGGCTCAGGCCGATGTCATCGTTGCGGCCGCCGGTGCCGCTCGCATCGTGAAGGCGGAGGCGGTCAAGCCCGGCGCGATCGTCCTCGACGTGGGTGTCTCGCGGGAGACGAACCCGGAGACGGGGAAGTCGAAGATCGTCGGAGACGTGGATCCGGCGGTCGCCGAGGTGGCGTCCTGGGTCTCACCGAACCCGGGAGGCGTCGGTCCGATGACCCGAGCCCTGCTGCTCAAGAACGTCGTCGACACCGCCCAACGCTCAACCACCTGACCCCAATTACTACCTGACGGCGGCCCAGCAACCTCGCGCGAGGTTGCTGGGCCGCCGTCAGGTAGTTCTGGGAGGTCTAGTTCAGAAAGGTCGTTGCCGGGTGATCAGTCGTCGGAGAACTTGAGTTCGAAGAAGACGCGGGGGTTGCCCGGGCCGGCATAGTCCTCGATGAGCTCACCGCTGAAGCCCATGGAGGAGTGGAAGGAGATCGCACCCGACGACTCCGGCATCGTCGTCGCCTGCACGGAGGAGACCCCGAGCTGACGCGAATGGTCGATGAAGTGCTTGTAGAGGTGACGGCCGATTCCCTGGTGACGGAAGTCCGAACGCGCTGCCACCAGGTGGATGTACGCGGGACCGTCATGGGGAATGACGCCGAGCAGGTAGCCGACGATCTCCGAACGATAGCGGGCGACGAGTCCTGAGGTCACGAACTGCCGGAACCAGTAGGCGTCGTGGTCACCGCTGAGATCACGGTCTCCCCAGAAGTTCGCCTGGGCATCGAGCAGGAATTCGCGCATCTCGCGGGCGTCGACCTCATCGAGCGGACTGATGCTCAGCTGCTCGGTATCGATAGTTTCGTCAACGGCCATTGCGCCTCCTGATGTGTTCGTGCTTACCCTCACTCTATAACGCCCTGTTCCGGAAGAATAGAGCGCTCCATGTCATCATAGATCACATGATTCGGATTGCTTCAGTCAACGTCAACGGAGTCCGCGCAGCATGGCGAAAGGGGATGCCCACCTGGGTCGATGCCGCGAAACCGGACTTCATCACCCTCCAGGAGGTGCGCGCCGCGAACGATATCGCGCACAGCGTCCTCGCCGACACGGGCTACACCACGATCAGCCATGATGCCGAGGCCAAGGGCCGAGCCGGCGTCGCCGTGATGGCCCGCTGCGAACCCGAGTCGGTGCGTGAAGGACTCGGCGATGACGGGTACTTCGATCGGGCCGGACGGTGGGTGGAGACGGACTTCCGCCTCGGTGACGGTTCGCTTCTCACCCTCGTGTCCGCCTACGTCCATTCGGGTGAGGCCGACACTCCCAAACAGGACGACAAGTACCGGTTCCTCGACCGGATGATCGAACGTATGCCGCAGCTGGCCGAGACGGCGGACCATGTGCTCATCACCGGCGACCTCAATGTCTGCCACACCGAGCGTGATCTGAAGAACTGGAAAGCCAACCGGAAGAAGTCAGGATTCCTGCCGGAGGAACGCGCTTACTTCGACAGGTTCTTCGGTGAGATCGGATATGTCGACGTCCACCGCACACTCAGCGGCGACGTCGACGGACCCTACACCTGGTGGTCGATGCGCGGTCAGGCCTTCGACAATGACACCGGGTGGCGCATCGATTACCAGATGGCCACTCCTGCCCTCGCCGATGTCGCGGTCACAGCCACCGTGGACAAGGCCGACAGTTGGGCCGAACGCTGGTCGGACCACGCCCCGCTGGTCATCGACTACGACCTCCCGGCCGTCAAGGGCTGACCGGGCCGTATTCGTCGGCCCGCAGGCAGATTTCGCCGAGGCGGCTCCCCGAGATCTGCTCGTCGACGGAGCTTGCGGGCCGGTCCCGAGTCTGCTGCCCGGGACGTCAGTATGATCCCCGACACCAGGCCGGAGGCCTGATCGGTCCCCGGCAGGTGAGATGGCATCATAGGACTATGACGAACTCTTCACAGCCGCGCACTGTCTCAGGTATCCAAGCCACCTCCGATTCCCTCCATCTCGGCAACTACATCGGAGCCCTGCAGCAGTTCGTGACTCACCAGGATTCGCACGATGCCTTCTACTTCATCGCGAATATGCACGCGATCACCGTCGAGCAGGATCCGGCAGAGCTGCGGGAACGCACCCTGCGCACGGCCGCGCAGTTCATCGCCGCCGGTCTCGATCCGGAGAAGTCGACGATCTTCGTCCAGTCCCAGGTGCCTGCCCATCCGCAGCTGTCCTGGGTGCTCGAGTGCACCACTTCCATGGGTGAGGCGAGCCGGATGACCCAGTTCAAGGACAAGTCCGCGAAGCAGGAGCATGTGTCCCTGGGGCTGCTCACCTACCCGGCGCTGATGGCTGCTGACATCCTGCTGTACAACCCGCAGCTCGTTCCCGTCGGTGAGGACCAGCGTCAGCACCTCGAGCTGACCCGCAACCTCGCCGAACGGTTCAACTATCGTTTCGGCAGGACCTTCACCGTCCCCGAGGCGCAGATCCTCAAGGCGACCGCGAAGATCTACGACCTGCAGAATCCGGGTGCGAAGATGTCGAAGTCCCAGCCCAGCCCGCAGGGCCGCATCGACATCCTCGACGACGCGAAGGCACTGACGAAGAAGATCAAGTCCGCGGTGACCGATGACGGAACCGAGATCGCCTTCGACCCGGAGAACAAGCCGGGAGTGTCGAACCTGCTGACGATCTACTCATCCCTGACCTCGCGCCCTGTCGACGATATCGTCGCCGAGTACGCAGGGAAGATGTACGGTCACCTCAAGGTCGACCTCGCCGAGGTGGCCGTGGAGACCCTGACGCCGGTGCGGGAGCGTACGGTGGAACTCCTCGAAGACCGAGCGCAGCTGCAGACGATCCTCGACCGCGGGGCGGAGAAGGCCAGCGCCATCGCTGAGGCGACACTCCGCGATGTCTATGACAAGATCGGCTTCATCTGATCGTGGCGAAGAAGAAACCCGAGGACGGACCGCTCAACCTCACACCGGACATGCTCCACACCGCTGCGCGGGTGGAGGATCGGTTCAACGGCTGGATCCAGAATCGGGCCACCGATCACGCCTACCATCGCACCGTCATCGCCTACGACACATACGGTGGGACGGGTTGGGTGCGGGTGCTCGGACGCCTGGTGCTCACCCCGAACGGACAGCCGGCCGCCGACGTCCACGCGAGCATCCGTGGATGGAAGTCCTTCGTCAGCGTGCCTCTGCCCAATGACACCGCCTGGGTGCGTGTCAATGACGAAGAGCATATGGTCACCTCCGATCGCGGAGGCATCATCGACACCGTCATCCCCGGAGACTTCGAACCGGGGGAGACGGAGATCGAACTGTGGACCGACGGTTCGCTCGTCGATTCCGCGGCCGTGCGCATCATCGGCGAGGACTCGACCTTCGGCATCATCTCCGATATCGACGACACGGTCATGGTCACCTCTCTGCCGCGTCCCTTCCTCGCAGCGTGGAACACCTTCGTCCTCAGCGAGCATGCGAGGTCCCCGGTGGCGGGAATGGCCGTGCTCTATGACCGGATCACCTTCATGCGGCCGGACACTCCGATGGTCTACCTGTCGACAGGTGCATGGAATTCGGCGCTGACGCTCAAGCGCTTCCTCTCCCGCAACCTCTACCCGATGGGTCCGCTGCTGCTCACCGACTGGGGGCCGACGACGACCCGGGTGTTCCGGTCGGGCAAGGAGCACAAACGCAATTCGCTGGAACGACTGGCCAGGGAGTTTCCGTGGATGAAGTGGCTGCTCATCGGAGACGACGGGCAGAACGATGAGGAGATCTACGGAGAGTTCGTCGAGAACCATCCGAAGAACGTCGCCGCCGTCGCGATCCGCCAGCTCACCGTCGGTGAGGCAGTGTGGGCCGGTGGCCGGTCGAAGCGTCACGGTCGCGGCCAGGGCGTGCCGTGGATCTATGCCCCCGACGGCGCCGGCTTGGCCTCCCGCCTGACCGAACGCGGAATCATCTCGACCATCTGAACGAAACCTCAATTGCTACCTGACGGCGGCTCAGCAACCTCGCGCGAGGTTGCTGAGCCGCCGTCAGGTAGCAATTGAGGGTGAGGTGGTCTTTGAGGCGCTCGGTCGGGTCAGTGCAGCTGTGCGAGCAGCTGCTGCTTCGCCTCATCGAACTGTGCGGCAAAGGTCTCGACGAGTTCGGCAGTGTTCCGTTGCTGTCCGAGCGCGCCGATGCCCTGGCCCGAGCCCCAGATGTCCTTCCAGGCCTTCGAATCCGATCCCGAAGAGGAGCTGAAGTCCATCTTCGTGGGATCGGCGTCGGGCAGATTGTCCGGGTCGAGGCCCGAGGCGACGATTGACCCGCGCAGGTAGTTGCCTTTCACACCGGTGAAGTAGTTCGAGTACACGACGTCGTCGGCGCCGGATTCGACGATCATCGTCCGGTAGTCGTCGACGACATTCGCCTCGGGCGTGGACAGGAAGGCCGAGCCGACGTAGGCGAAGTCGGCACCGGCGGCCAGAGCGGCGAGGATCGAACGGCCGTGGGCGATGGCGCCCGACAGCAGCAGGGGACCATCGAACCAGGAGCGGATCTCCTGGACCAGAGCGAACGGCGACTGCGCCCCGGCGTGACCGCCGGCACCGGCGGCCACGGCGATGACGCCGTCGGCGCCCTTCTCGACGGCTTTGTTGGCGAAGCGGTTGTTGATGACGTCGTGGAGGACGACGCCGCCGTAGGAGTGGACGGCTTCGTTGACCTCCTCACGGGCACCGAGGGAGGTGATGACGATCGGCACTTGGTGGCGGACCACCTCGGCGAGGTCCTCTTCGAGGCGATTGTTCGACCGGTGGACGATGAGGTTGACTGCGAACGGAGCGGCTGGCTGCTGCGGATTCGCCGCGGTGTGGGCGGCGTTCGACTCGGAGATCTCATCGAGCCAGTCGGTCAGCTGCGAGGCGGGACGGGCGTTCAGCGATGGGAAGGATCCGACGATTCCGGCCTGGCACTGGGCCTTGACCAATTCGGGCCCCGAGGCGATGAACATGGGGGAGCCGACGACGGGCAGACGGAGTTGGGAGCGCAGATCGGTGAAACTTGTCACGGTGCCTCCTTGCGAAGATGAATGCATACGCCCACTCTAACTGAACGATTGTTAAATGCGAGACGGAGCACATTCTCTTTCATCTCCTGGCCCGCATTTCGGCTGATCAGACGACGAAGGCGCAGACTCTCGGGGGAGTCTGCGCCTTCGGCAGTGATAAGAAGCTGGATCAGGAATCCGTGAAGTTCGGGTCCCGCTTCTCGACGAAGGCGGCCATGCCCTCGGACTGATCGTTCGTGGCCAGGGAAGAGTGGAAGAGACGACGCTCGTAGCGCAGCCCCTGCTCAAGGGTGGTCTCGAAGGCGGTGTTCACCGCTTCCTTGACCATTGCCGAGGCGACCCGGGACTTGGCCGCGATCGTCTGCGCGATCTCGTTGGCCGTGGTCAGCAGCTCCTCGGGTTCGACGACGCGCGCGACGAGACCGGAGCGTTCGGCCTCCTCGGCGCCCATCATCCGACCGGTCAGGCACATGTCCATGGACTTCGCCTTCCCGATCGCGCGAGTCAGGCGCTGCGATCCGCCCATGCCCGGCAGCACTCCGAGGTTGATCTCGGGTTGACCGAACTTCGCCTTCGTCGAGGCGATGAGGATGTCGCCCATCATCGCCAGCTCGCAGCCGCCGCCGAGGGCGTAGCCGCCGACAGCGGTGATGACCGGCTTGCGGACATCGGTCAGCCGGGTCCAACCGGCGAACCAATCGGCCTTGAATGCCGTCGAGAAGTCGAGGCTCGACATCTCCTTGATGTCGGCGCCGGCGGCGAAGGCCTTGTCGCTGCCGGTGATGATGATCGCCTTGACCGAGTCGTCGGCGTCGAAGCCTGTGGCCGCCTCGGTGATATCGGTGAGCACCTGCAGGTTGAGCGCATTGAGCGCCTTCGGCCGGTTGATCGTGATCGTGGCGACGCCGTCGGCGACGTCGGTGAGGATGGTTTCGAATTCGCTCATGAGAACACCTTATCTGCGTGATCGGTGGTGAGGATGGAATGGACCTGCTCGTCGCTGACCTCGGCAAGTGATGCGGGGTTCCACTGCGGATTGCGGTCCTTGTCGATGACCTGTGCGCGGATGCCTTCCCTGAGGTCCGGCAGTCCGGTGAGAGTGACGGCGACGCGGTAGTCCTGTTCGAGGACCTCGGCCAGCGACATCGTCTCCGCATTGCGGATCGCGGCCAAGGTCACCTTCACCGAGGTGGGGGCCTTCGTGCCGATGAGCTCCGCGGTGGTCCGGGCATCGGGGTTCTCGTGCGCGGCCAGAGCCGCGACGATGGCCTCGGCGTCGTCGCCGACGTAGCAGGCGTTGATCCAGTCGGCCGCCTCGGCGAGATCATCGGCAGGTGCCTCCCCGACATATTTGCCGAGGACGGACTCGAGATCCTCACCGGCGGTGAGGTCGGCGATGAGATCGGGAATCTGCGCATCGGGGACGAAATAGTCGGCGAGTCCGAGACCGATCGCGGTGCCGGCTCCGACGGGCTGTCCGGTGAGCGCAAGGTGCGTTCCGAACTCTCCGGGACCGTTGGCCAGCAGGTGGGTGCCGCCGACGTCGGGGAAGAGCCCGATTCCGGTCTCCGGCATCCCGACCTTCGTCGAATCGGTGACGATGCGGTGTGATCCGTGTCCGGAGATGCCGACCCCGCCGCCCATTGTGATGCCGTTCATGATCACGACGTAGGGCTTGGGGAATTCGGAGATCGCATGGTTCATCTTGTATTCGCGATTCCAGAACTTCGCGTTCTCGTCGCTGCCGGCCACGATGTCGTTGTACACGGCCTTGATGTCGCCGCCCGCGCACAGTCCGCGTTCGCCTCGACCGGTGACGAGGACGAGCTTGACCGAATCATCGTCGCGCCATGCTTTCAGGGCGTCATCGATGGCGCCCACCATGTCCTGGCTGAGCGCATTGATCAGCTTCGGTCTGTTGAGTTCGATTCGACCGACCCCGTTGGATACCGAGGTGATGACGGAGGCGTCCGCCTGCTCTGCCGAAGGTTCTGTCATATCAGCCCACTCCTGTGCTCTTGCGCGAGATGATCACGCGCATGATTTCGTTGGTGCCTTCCAGAATCTGGTGGACTCGCAGGTCACGCACCAGCTTCTCAATTCCATACTCTGTCAGATAGCCGTAGCCGCCGTGCAACTGGAGTGCCCTGTTCGCGACGTCGAAGCCGGTGTCGGTGGCCTTGAGCTTGGCCATGGCCGAGAGCAGGGAGGTGTTCGGATCGCCTGTATCGTAGGCCCCTGCTGCCCGCCATAGCAGGGAGCGGGCAGCTTCGAGGTCGGCCTGCATCTGCGCGACCTCGAAGCGCAGAGCCTGGAAGCCGGCGAGCTCGGTGCCGAAGGCCTGACGCTCACCCATATAGGCGATGGCCTTCTCCAGAGCTGCCTGCCCGCCGCCGAGCGAGCAGGCACCGATGTTGAGACGTCCGCCGTCGAGCCCGGACATCGCGATCTTGAAACCCTGACCGGGTGCACCGAGCATGTTCTCCTTCGGAACTCGCACGTTCTCCATGATCACCTGTCGGGTCGGCTGGGCGCGCCAGCCCATCTTCTGTTCATTGGGGCCGAAGCTCAGGCCCTCCATCCCCTTCTCGAGGATGAATGCGGAGATTCCGCGAGCTCCGTCCTGGCCGGTGCGAGCCATGACGAGGTAGGTGTCCGAGGTGCCCGCGCCGGAGATGAACTGCTTGACTCCGTTGAGCACGTAGTGGTCGCCGTCCTCGCGGGCGGAGGTGCGCAGGGCGGCCGCGTCGGAGCCGGCGTTGGGTTCGGTCAGGCAGTAGCTGCCGAGGTGCTCCATGGAGACGAGCTTCTCGAGGTATGTGGCCTTCTGCTCGTCGTTGCCGAACTTGTCGATCATCCACGCGACCATATTGTGGATGGAGATATAGGCGGCGACGGAGGGGCATCCGGTCGACATCGCCTCGAAGATCAGCGCCGCATCCATCCGGCCCATTCCGGTTCCGCCGGATTCTTCGCTGACGTAGATGCCGCCCATGCCGAGCTCGGCGGACTTCCTGATGACGTCGACGGGGAAGATGTGCTCGGCGTCCCATTCGAGGGCATGTGGGGCGACTTCGGTATCGGCGAACTCGCGCACCATCCCGGCGACGGTCTGCTGTTCGTCGGTGAGACCGAAAGGTAGGGCAGCGGCTGTACTGCGGGACATGATTCCTCCAAGAATCGGACGCGTATTCGGTGATCGACACCACGATACGTCCATATTACTTGGACATCCAACTAATTCCTCGCCGAGGCGGCCCGTCCGTCGGTCCGCTCAGCTGCCGGCTTCGAGTCCAGAGCGCAGTGTTTCGAGATAGGGGAGCAGAGAGTCGAGGTCAATCCCATTGAAATCGGGGGAGGAGAAGACCTCGGCGTTGAGCGCCTTCGTCGCCTGAGCGGCGAGCTCACGACCGGCATCAGTGAGGTCGACGAGAGTCGTCCGGCGATCATCGGGGTGGCTGCGCCTGGCGACGAGCCCGGCTTTCTCGAGGCGGTCGACGGAGTTCGTCGTCGAGGTCGCGTGCACCTGCAGGCGTGCAGAGATCTTCGACATCGGCAGGGTCCCGGCTCTGGTGAAGGACAGAAGCGTGAGGACTTCGTAGCGCGAGAATGTCAGTGCGAAGGGCTTGAGAGCTGCGTCGACTCGGGCCAGGAACAGCTGGTGGATTCTCATCACCGAGATCACCGTGGTCATGCCGTCGGCTGCGTCGTCCCACCCGTGGGCCAGCCATTGCCGACGGGACTCTTCGATCGGGTCGAACGCCTTGCCTGTATTCTCTTCTGCCGCCATTGTCGACAGTGTAGTGAAGTGAGAAGATGGGCGCATGTGCGGTCGACTCAATATGTCTCTCGATCCGGCAGATCTCGCCGATGAGCTGCGGTTGGATGTCGTCTCATATGAATACGCGCCGCGCTTCAACGTGCCCCCGGGATCATTCGTGCCGATCGTCGTCGAACGACTCGACGAGGACGGGCAGCTGCACCGCCGTCTTGAAACCGCCTCCTGGGGACTGGTTCCGGCGTGGGCGAAAGATCCCAAGATCGGTTTCAAGGCGTTCAACGCACGGTCCGAGACAGTGCTCGAGAAGCCGATGTTCCGGCAGGCCATCCGACGTCGTCGCTGTGCCTTGCCGATCCCGGGCTACTACGAATGGGAGAACACCGAGGACGGCAAGCAGCCATGGATGATGACCGCCGCCGGCGAAGACCCGCTCTTCATGGCCGGGCTCTTCGAGTTCTGGAAGCAGCCGGATGAGTCTTGGTTGGTCTCGACGACGATCCTGACGATGGAATCCGCGGGCCACCTCAGCGATGTTCACCATCGGATGCCCGTATTCCTCGGGCGCGACCAGATCAGTGACTGGATCGATCCTGGAGTCCTGACGAATGATGTGCCGGTACTGCTGGCGGCGACGCTCGATCAGGTCGATCCCGCAAGCGTCACTCGACACAAGGTCGGCAAAGCCGTCGGAAACGTCCGCAACGATTCTCCGGAACTCGCCGAACCCGTGGCGTAGGTCTCCTTTGCTGCGGGTGCAGGCGAGACTCTGGCCCGAATTCTCGGGGTTCCTCCAGACGGGGGAGTGGGCATGGCCGGAGCGGTTTTGCAGGCGACCGCAGATGTGTGTATTGTTGTGCAGGTTGCCAGGCCGCAAGGAACGGCAACAGTCGCTCTGATCGGGACCGATACGGGCAAACCGAAGATGAACTTCGAGTTGCACGGATCGAAACAACCATGTAGAGTAGACATCCGCTGGCACAGCGAGTCGCAAGACAGATAGTGCAAACAGAAACTGATACCCCCAGTGAACACACTGTCTTTGTGGTGTGGTGATGGGTGTGTGTTTGTGGTTTGAGAATCCAATAGTGTGTTGCCCGTGCTTGTTGCTACCTGATGGGGGCCGGGCTACCTGGCGCGGGGTTGCTGCGCCCCCGCCAGGTAGTAATAGGGGTGAAGGCTTCGATTCCATTACGTTTCACTCCGCCTCACGCGATCTGTGCGAGTTCCGGAATATCGGCCTCTTTTACGGGTGAGAGTTCCATATTGCCCGATCGCAGATGAAGTGCGACCGGCGGCCAGATCTCCGAGATGTCCACGTGCCTTGTGTCCATTCTTTCCTGTTCAGTGGCCCTGGAACTGCGAGGATGACTTATATCCCACTTGAAGTGGCCGGACAACGCTGTCCAATATCTGGTCGCTTGGAGTGTTGTTATACGGGTCACGGTAGGTTTGTGCGCATGAGTCTACATCCATCACTGCAGCCAATCTTCGACACAGTGCTCCAGCGTAATCCTGGAGAGTCGGAGTTTCACCAAGCGGTACAGGAAGTTCTCTATTCCCTGGGCCCCGTCGTGGACAAGCACCCCGAATACCTGGAACTCTCCGCGCTCGAGCGGCTCTGCGAGCCCGAACGCCAGATCATCTTCCGGGTTCCCTGGATCGATGACTCCGGAGTCGTGCAGATCAACCGCGCTTTCCGCGTGCAGTTCAACTCGGCTCTCGGTCCCTACAAGGGCGGACTGCGATTCCACCCCTCGGTGAACCTCGGCATCGTCAAGTTCCTCGGTTTCGAGCAGATCTTCAAGAACGCCATCACCGGCCTGCCCATCGGCGGCGGCAAAGGCGGATCTGACTTCGACCCAAAGGGCCGCAGCGACCGCGAAGTCATGCGGTTCTGCCAGTCGTTCATGACCGAGCTGTACCGTCACATCGGTGAATATCGCGATGTGCCCGCAGGGGACATCGGCGTCGGTGGTCGGGAGATCGGCTACCTCTTCGGCCAATACAAGCGCATGACGAACTCCTACGAAGCAGGTGTGCTCACCGGCAAGGGGCTGTCCTACGGCGGATCCATGGTCCGCACCGAAGCCACCGGCTTCGGCGTTGTGTACTTCCTCAAGGACATGCTCGCCGCCGCGAAGAAGAACATCGACGGCCGCACCGTCTCGATCTCCGGATCCGGAAATGTCGCGGTGTTCGCAGCAGAGAAGGTCACGGCCTTCGGCGGCACCGTCATCACGATGTCCGACTCGGCCGGCTTCATCCATGACCCGGACGGAATCGACACCGAACTCGTCAAGCGCATCAAGTTCGAACAGCGGGGACGCATCTCCGAATACGTGGAGCAGCGCGGGGGTCGCGCGAGCTACCACGAGGGTGGAAACGTGTGGGACGTCGAGGTCGACGTCGCACTGCCATGTGCGACTCAGAATGAGCTCGATGGAGCATCGGCAGCGACGCTCGTCAAGAACGGCGTCATCGCCCTCGCCGAAGGTGCGAACATGCCCTGCACTCCGGAAGCCGTGAAGATCTTCTCCGATGCCGGCGTGCTCTTCGCTCCCGGCAAGGCCGCGAACGCCGGCGGCGTCGCCACGAGTGCTCTCGAAATGCAGCAGAACGCCAGCCGCGACTCGTGGGACTTCGACTTCACCGAGGCCCGCCTGGCCGAGATCATGGGCGATGTCCATGACAGCTGTGCCGCCGCTGCCGACGAATTCGGTTCGCCCGGAGACTACGTCGCCGGCGCCAACATCGCAGGCTTCATCCGCGTCTCCGAGGCCATGCTCGCTCAGGGAGTCGTGTGATCGACTGACCCACCTGACAGGCCCTGCTGAGGACGGTTGCGCTTCCAAGAGAAGCACGATGGTCCTGAGCAGGGCCTCTGTCGTATCGGCCGTGCGCAGTCGAACCGAACTGCTCCAATTCTGTCAGTAGGACGAGGCCTCGCCGGCGGGAGTACGCCCCGTCCGTCGGCCCGGTCAGCGTTTCCCGATCGTCCCGTAGCCTTTGCGCCAGCGCAGCAGGGGACGGGACGTTCCCGCATCGGCACCCGCACCCATGGAGACCACTTCACCGACGACGAGATTGTGCGTTGCGACCTCGAGCACCTCGGTGAGTTCGAGTTCGAACCAGGCGATCGCCTCGGTGAGCACCGGCTGCCCGGCCTGCGGGGCGGGAAAGGTGTCGATGCCTTTGAGCGACCCGTACAGCGGCTGGCCCGAAGCCCCCAAGCGTTCAGAGATGTCTCGCTGGTCGGAATTGAGCAGCGAGATGGCGAAGTGAGAACTCGTCTCCAGAGTCTCCATCATCCGAGAGCCGGAATAGACGCTCACCGCCATTGTCGGGGGATCGTACGACACGTCGAGAAACGAATCGACGGTGATCGCATGCAGGGCACTGCCGCGGGTGGCAGAGACCACGGCGACCGCCGCAGCGATGTCGTCGCTGAGCTCGCGGTAGCGTTCTGTGAGGGAATCGTCGTAGGCCTGGTCCATGAGTCTCATTCTAGGGAACTACAATGGAGCCATGACCATTCCAGCTTCAGGCGGTTCAGCAACGATCGAGCGCGAGCAGTCCGAGCAGCTAGTCGAGCCCGGCGACCACGAGCGCTTCAGCCACTACGCGCCCAAGGACAAGATCATGGAGTCCATGGTGACCGGGACTCCGCTGATCGCCTTGTGCGGAAAAGTGTGGGTGCCCACGCGCGACCCCGAGCGGTTCCCGATCTGCCCCAAGTGCAAAGAGATCTACGAGACGATGTCCGAAGGACCGCAGGAGTAGATGTCCGCGGATCGTCTCCCAACAGCACCAGGGACCTCCGCAGCAGAACAGCTTCCACCGGCATTCCCCGAGCGCGCGGCGTGGGGAACGGCGGGAAAGCTGCGTGCCTGGCAGGCGGAGGCTCTCGAACTCTACTTCCAGAAGCAGCCCAAGGACTTCCTCGCGGTCGCGACCCCCGGGGCCGGTAAGACCACCTTCGCTCTGCGGCTGGCTGCCGAACTGCTGGCCCAAAGAGTCGTCAACCGTGTCACAGTCGTCGCTCCCACCGAACACCTCAAGGTGCAGTGGGCCGATTCGGCGGCACGTGTGGGCATCAAACTCGACCCGCACTTCAAGAACTCCCAGGGCAAACACGCGCCCGGCTACCACGGCGTGGCTCTGACCTACGCTCAGGTCGCTGCCAAACCCGTTCTCCACCACAACCGGACGGCCGCCGGCCGCACCCTGGTCATCCTCGACGAGGTCCACCACGGAGGTGACGCCCTGTCGTGGGGCGATGCCGTGCGGGAGGCTTTCGGCCCCGCGGTCCGCCGACTGTCCCTGACCGGAACCCCGTTCCGGTCGGACACCTCACCGATCCCGTTCGTCACCTACGCTCCCGACGAGAACGGCATCCGCACCTCGGTGGCGGACTACTCCTACGGCTACGGTCGTGCGCTCAAGGACTCCGTCGTCCGCCCCGTCCTCTTCCTCGCCTACGCCGGCGCCATGAGCTGGCGGACCAAGGCCGGCGACGAGATGTCGCACGTCCTCGGCGAGGAGACGACGAAGGACATCAACTCGCAGGCCTGGCGCACGGCACTCGATCCGAAGGGCGACTGGATCCCGGCGGTCCTCAAGGCCGCAGATATCCGACTGACCGAAGTCCGGCGCACCGTCCACGATGCCGGCGGTCTCGTCATCGCCACCGACCAGGAGGCCGCCCGAGCCTACGCGAAGCGCCTACACGAGATCACCGGAGAGAAACCGACTGTGGTTCTGTCCGACGAAGCAGGAGCCTCGGAGCGGATCGAGCAGTTCCAGAACTCCACCGACCGATGGATGGTCGCCGTGCGGATGGTCTCCGAAGGCGTCGACGTTCCCCGACTGTGTGTCGGCGTCTATGCGACCTCCTCGTCGACGCCGCTGTTCTTCGCCCAGGCGATCGGCCGCTTCGTACGTGCCCGCAAACGCGGCGAGACCGCCTCGGTGTTCCTGCCCTCGGTGCCCGTGCTGCTGGCCCTGGCGAACTCGATGGAAGCCGAACGCGACCATGCCCTCGATCGCCCGAAGAACGAGGACGAGAACGATGTCGTCGTCTTCGACGAGCAGGCCATGGAGCAGGCGAATCGGAACGAAGGCGCCTCGTCGGACCAGCTGGGATCCTTCGAAGCGCTCGGTGCTGAGGCACTGTTCGACCGCGTCCTCTACGACGGCGGCGAATTCGGCACCGGCGGAGCCATCGGCTCCGAGGACGAACTCGACTTCATCGGCATTCCGGGTCTGCTCGAACCCGATCAGGTGCGTGAGCTGCTGAGCACTCAGCAGGCACGGCAGGCGAAGCGCAAGACCGCGGCGGCCCCTCCGGCACCCGAGGTGGAGACGAGCGAACTCGAGCACCGCGCGATGAAGGAAGAGCGCAACCAGCTTCAGAGCCTCGTCGGCGCCTGGTCCAGACGCACCGGCACACCTCACCAGAACGTCCACGTCGAGCTGCGCAAGGCATGCGGGGGACCGGCCGTCGCTCAAGCCACACGGGAGCAGATCCAGGCTCGGATCAAGAAGCTGCAGGGCTGGTTCATCGGCAAAAAGTGACACCGGCTGCCGGCGGGGGAAGCCCGGTCGGCATGGGACCGATGAAGCCGCCGAGGCAGACAGTGCGTCTGCCTCGGCGGCTTCATCGATTCGCGGTGGGCCGGGTCCGGATCAGGCTGAATAGAACACTGTCGGGATGGCGGGCTCGCCGTCCTGCAGGCGCCTGGCCGAACGCGGCAGCTCCGCCAACGACTCATCATGTCGGGCGCAGGCCTTCTTCACGCCTGCCGCACCGGTGAACGACTCATCGACCTCTCCGTCGACGACGAGATCGACGCTGAGCCGACGACCGTCACCGAGGTCATCGGGCAGGCTCGGAATGCCGACGGCCTCCTCGACCGCGATCGGACCGTCGATGAGGCGCAGCGCCTCTTTGTGTCCGCCGCGTGAGGGCTTGCCGGAGGAGTGTTTGGCCACCGAGGTCCACTCGCCTGCCTCATCGGCGCGGGCCACGAGCTTGTACACCAGCCCGGCGGCGGGGGCGCCTGAACCGGTGACCACTCGTGTGCCGACTCCGTAGGAGTCGACGGGGGAGGCGGCCAGTGCAGCGATTGCGTACTCATCGAGATCGCTCGTGACGGTGATCGTCGTGTCGCGGGCACCGAGACGGTCCAAGCTCTCACGAACCTCGCTGGCCTGTTCGATGAGGTCACCGGAATCGATGCGCACGCCGCCGAGGTTCGGCCCGGCCAGTTCGATCGCCGTGGTCAGCGCCTCCTCGACGTCGTAGGTGTCCAGGAGCAGAGTCGTCTCGGTGCCCAGCGACTTCAGCTGGGCGGCGAAGGCCTCTCGCTCGGAATCGTGGAGGAGCGTGAACGAGTGGGCCGAGGTGCCGATCGTCCGCAGTCCGTACTGCAGGCCGGCGGCCAGGTTCGACGTCGAGGCGAAACCGCCGATGACAGCGGCCCGAGCCGCAGCCACAGCCGCATGCTCGTTCGTCCGCCGCCCGCCCATCTCCGCGCAGGGGCGATCGCCGGCCGCCTGAGCCATGCGGGACGCCGCCGAGGCGACTGCACAGTCATAGTTCATCGCCGACAGGATGAGCGTCTCGAGGATGACGCCCTCGGCGAATGTCGATTCGATCGTGAGCAGCGGTGAGCCGGGGAAATAGATCTCCCCTTCGGCATAGCCGCGGATATTGCCGGAGAACCGATAGTCGGCCAACCAGTCGATGGTGCGCGAATCGACGATGTTCTCCCTGCTGAGGAACGAGAGTTCGGCATCGTCGAAGCGGAAGTCGCGGATCATCTCGAGGATCCGGCCGGTACCGGCGACGACACCGTAGCGGCGACCTGCGGGAAGACTGCGGCCGAACACCTCGAAGAGGCTCTTGCGGTGGGCGGCACCGGATTCGAGGGCCGCCTGCACCATCGTCAATTCGTACTGATCCGTGAAGAAAGCCGTCGAATCGGTCCGTGTGAGATCACTCATAGGCGCGATCTTACGTCACGACAGTGTCAGTGTTCTGCCGTATGGTGGAAACGTGAGCAATCCAACGACACCAGTCCTGGAGCCGGAGGTCGACGTCCGACCCGCCGAGGACCTGGCCAAGCCCTGGAGGACAGTGGTCTTCAACGACCCGGTCAACCTCATGAGCTATGTCAGTTTCGTGTTCCAGACCTACTTCGGCTACTCCGAGGAGAAGGCCCACTCACTCATGCTCGAAGTCCATGAGAACGGGCGCTCCGTGGTTGCCACCGGAGGTCGTGAAGCCATGGAACGAGACACCCAAGCGATGCACGAGTACGGCCTGTGGGCCGCGTGCCAACCCGATTCAGGATCCGACTGACACATGGCCGCTATCGACGCACGAGGGGACGACGTCGTCCTCACACTGCAGGACAACGAACGCTCGCTCATGCTCACCGTGTTCACCGATCTCGCGGCCCTGCTGGCCGAAGACGGTGACAGCGATGACGACCGCCCGGACTCGGAGAACTGGGAAGCCCGGCTCGGACTCGTCGACCGGCCGCGCCCGGAGGACCCGGCACTGCTGCGACTGCTGCCCGACGTCGATCCCGATGATGACGAACGTTCGGCGGAGTTCCGCCGCCTCACCGAGTTCGACCTCAAACAGGCCAAGGCACACAATGTGCGCATCGTGCTGCTGGGACTGAGCAAGGGCAACGACATCTCCTTGACCCGCGACGAGGTGCTCGCCTGGATGAAGGGACTCAACGATCTGCGACTCGTCCTCGCCGTGCGCCTCGAGATCGATACCGAGGAGGCACAGGAGGAGAAGTACGCCCACCGTGAGGACCTCTCCGAGTCCGAAGACCTCACCCTGACCCTGTACGACTTCCTGACGTGGATTCAGGACCGATTGACAACGACCCTGCTCAACCAGATGCAGGGGGATGACGAGATATGAGACTCACCGCTATCGGCACCGCGGGTTCCTTCCCGGGGCGCGGCGCCCTCGCCAGCTGCTACCTCATCGAGACCGATGAGGACACACCCACTCGCATCATCCTCGACCTCGGGTCCGGTGCACTCAGCCCTCTGCAGGAGACGATCGACACCGATCGCCTCTCCGGCATCGTGCTCAGCCACCTCCATCCGGATCACTGCATGGATATGACCGGCCTCTACGTCAAACACTGCTTCGACCCGAAGTACTTCAACGGCGACATCTCCGACACCGGGACGATCCGCACCCGCACTCCGGTGTTCGCTCCGGCCGGCGCGAAGGAGCGTCTCTTCCGGGCCTACTACACGGATCCCGGCAAGTCCCCGGTCGCCAATGGGGGAGACGACTCGGACTTCGACCATGCCTTCGAGTTCACCGACATCGACCACGGCAGTCGGCATCAGATCGGATCGCTGACGATCGAATCCTTCCTCGTCGACCACCCCGTCGAGGCCTACGCCCTGCGGATCACGGACGCGGTCGGCAAAGTCATCACGTATTCCGGTGACAGCGATGAGTGCGAGAACCTCGTCGAGGCGGCCAAGGGCGCGGACCTCTTCCTCTGCGAAGCCGCTTTCCAGGAAGACCGTGACACGGCGCGCGGCATCCATCTCACAGGCAAGCGCGCCGGACGCGTGGCGCAGAACGCAGAGGCATCCGCGCTCGTGCTCACCCACATCCCGACCTGGACCGACTGCTCCATCGTGCGCGGTGAGGCAGCCGGGGAGTACCGTGGACCCATCGAGTTGGCGAAACCCGGAGCCACCTGGACCGTGTGAATCGGCGACGACCAGCAGACACCACCATCGAGACGAAAGAGGCAGCCAGTGCGAGCAGACGGCCGTGCAGCAGACGAACTCCGTGACGTCCGGATCACCCCGGACTGGATCAACACCGCCGAAGGGTCCGCGCTCGTGGAGTTCGGCAACACCCGTGTCCTCTGCGCGGCCTCGCTGACCGAAGGCGTGCCGCGGTGGCTCAAGGGCCAAGGGCGCGGCTGGGTCACCGCCGAATACGCCATGCTTCCACGCGCCACCGACTCTCGCAGCACCCGCGAGTCGGTCAAGGGCAAGCAGGGCGGACGCACTCACGAGATCTCGCGCCTCATCGGCCGCAGCCTGCGGGCGATCATCGACATGGACAAGCTCGGGGAGAACACCCTCGTCCTCGACTGCGATGTACTCCAGGCCGACGGCGGCACCCGCACCGCCTCGATCACCGGCGCTTACGTCGCGCTGGCGAAGGCCATCGACAAAGGACGCTCAACTGGGCTCATCCCTGCTGCCCACCAGCCGCTCATCGACTCGGTGGCGGCCGTGAGCGTCGGCATCATCGACGGACAGCCCCTCCTCGACCTGCCGTACGTCGAGGACTCGCGAGCCGAAACGGATATGAATGTGGTCATGACGGGGTCCGGCAAGTTCATCGAAGTCCAAGGCACGGCCGAGGGAGCACCGTTCGACCGCGACGAACTCGGCAAACTGCTCGACCTCGCCGGCCACGGGTGCACCGAACTCACCCGCATCCAGTCCGATGTGCTCGCCGGATGACGACCTTCGTCCTCGCCACTCACAATGAGGGCAAGAAGCGAGAGCTGCTGACCATCCTCGGGCCAGTCCTCGGCGCTGACACCCAAGTGCTCACCGCCGCCGAGGCGGGACTTCGCGATGTCGCCGAAACCGGAGTCACGTTCACGGAGAACGCGCTCATCAAGGCGCGTGCCGCGGCCGCCGCGACCGGACACACCGCCATCGCCGACGATTCCGGAATCAGCGTCGACGTGCTCGGCGGCGCACCGGGGATCTTCTCCGCTCGCTGGGCCGGCCGACATGGCGACGACCGCGCGAACCTCGAACTCCTGCTCGCCCAGCTGGGCGATATCGCGGCCGAACACCGCGCAGCGCAGTTCCGCTGCACGGCTGCCGCTGTGACCGCCGACGGTCGCGAGTTCACCGCCGAGGGAGTCATGCCCGGACGGCTGGCCACCGCCCCCAAGGGTGAGAACGGCTTCGGCTACGACCCGATCTTCGTCCCCGACGGCTCTGAGCTCAGTGCCGCCGAGATGAGTGCTGAGGAGAAGAACTCACGTTCCCACCGCCGATTCGCCTTCGACGCCCTGGCCGCGATTCTCGCCGAGGAGCCGAATCTCTGAAACGCTCGCCCACGACGCCCAGCATCTGAACGCAACTGCCTCAGCAGCTGAGAACTTCGGATACACTGACGATGCTTGAGTGTTGGCGAACGACCTTCTTCGTGGTCGGCGAATTCGAGGAGAACAATGAAGACTCCGCGCATCATGACATGGGTGGCGGCAGCGGCCGCCACGAGTCTGCTGATCACAGGCTGTTCGGCCGGCGCCTCCGACAGCGGAGGCGATGCGCAGAAGAAGGACTCGATGACGATCGCCTTCACCGCCGAACCGGTCAACCTCGACTTCACCTCCACCTCTGGAGTCGCGATTCCCGAAGCGCTGATGGAGAACGTCTACGAATCGCTCGTCCGCCTGGACGGCGAGGGGGAGATCCAGCCTGCCCTGGCCGAGGACTGGTCGCTGTCCGATGATCGCAAGACCTACACCTTCGAACTCCAGGAGGGTGTGAAGTTCTCCAATGGTGCGGACTTCACCAGCGAAGACGTGAAGTACTCCTATGAACGAGTGCAGAACGACTGGAAGAACGCGCTGAAGTCGAAGATGGACATCGTCGAGTCCATCGAGACACCGGACGATTCCACCGTCACGATCGAACTCAAAAGGCCGTCGAACACCTGGCTGTTCAACCTCACCAGTCTCGTCGGTGCCGTCTTCGACACCGAGGGAACCGACGACCTGGCGAACGAAGCCATCGGCACCGGTCCCTTCGCGATCGAGGAATTCACGCGCGGTCAGTCCATCGACTTCACCGCCCGCGACGACTACTGGGGTGAGAAGCCGTCCCTGAACGCGGTCCAGTTCAAATACTTTAAGGATGCGGTCTCAGCCTCGAACGCTCTGAAGTCAGGAGAGATCGACCTCGTCTCCAACCTCCAGGCGCCCGAACTGGCCGGAGAGTTCCAGAGCGACGACTATCAGATCGTCTCCGGCACCACGAACGGCGAAGTCGTGCTGTCGATGAACAACGCCGAAGGCATCTTCGAAGACAAAAAGGCCCGTGAAGCCGTGATGTATGCGATCGACCGCAAGGCGGTCCTCGACACGGCGTGGGCAGGCTACGGCGAGCTCATCGGCTCGATGGTGCCCCCGACCGACCCGTACTACGAAGACCTCACCGGAGAGTGGAAGTACGACCCGAAGAAAGCCAAGCAGCTCGTCGACGAGGCCGGGATCAAGGGTGAGGAGTTCGCCTTCACCGTGCCGAACCTGCCGTACGCGAAAGCGATCTCCGAAATCGTCTCCGCCCAGCTCGATGAGGTCGGGCTGAAGGCGAAGACCGAGACGCAGGAGTTCCCCGCCGTGTGGTTGGACAAGACGTTCACCGAACACGATTACGACATGTCCGTGATCAACCACGCAGAACCACGCGACATCCTCACCGTGTTCTCGAAGGACTACTACATCGGCTACGACGATTCGACGATCACGAAGCTCGCGGAGAAGGCCGACACGGGCACCGAAGAGGAATACATCTCGGGGATGAAGGAGATCGCCAGGACGATCACCGAGGATGCCGCCTCGGACTTCCTGTTCCTGTTCCCGAACCTCGTCATCGCCAAGTCCGGCGTCGAGGGAATACCCGCCAACCGCGTCTCCGACGCGTTCAAGATCGCCGACCTCAGCTGGGCCTGACCGCACACGTCGATGCTCACCTACGCAATCAACCGTGCAGTCCAGTTCGCACTGTCCCTCCTCGTCGCCTCGGTGGTGGTCTTCGCCCTGATGAGCCTGCTGCCGGGCAATGCGGCACAGGTGGCGCTGGGAACGAACGCCACCCCGGAGGCAGTAGCGTCGCTGGAAGCACAGTACGGGCTTGATCGGCCACCGCTCATCCGGTACTTCGACTGGATGGGAGGAATGCTCACCGGAGACTTCGGCACCTCCTACGTCACCGGTGCCGAGATCACCCCCGTCATCGTGGGCAGCGTCCAGGTCACGGCGATCCTCGTCGTCGCCGCCATCGTCGTGTCCATCCTCATCGCCGTGCCCCTGGGCACCTTCGCCGCCCTCGAACAGCGCAACTGGATCGGTGTGACGATCTCAGGCCTCAGCCAGGTCGGCATCGCGATCCCGAACTTCCTGGCCGCGATCATCCTCGTCATCATCTTCTCACTGACCCTCGGCTGGTTCCCCTCCCAAGGCTGGATGGCTCCGATCGAGGGCCTCGGCGGCTTCCTCCTTCGTCTGGTCCTGCCGGTCGTATCGCTGGCGCTCGTACAGGCGGCGATCCTCACCCGCTATGTTCGCTCGGCCGTCCTCGACGTGATGCGGGAGGACTATATCCGCACTGCCCGTGCGAAGGGACTGACCCGGACGAAGGCACTGTTCGTCCACGGGCTGCGCAATGCGGCGATCCCCGTCATCACCGTCGCCGGAGTCCAGCTGGCGACCCTGCTGGTCGGAGCCGTGATCATCGAACAGATCTTCGTTCTGCCCGGAATCGGATCCGAACTCGTCCGCGCCGTGACCAACCGCGACCTTGTGGCGGTCCAGGGCATCGTCATGGTCCTCGTCCTGCTCGTGCTCATCATCAACCTCATCGTCGACATCCTCGTGCCCATCGTCGATCCCCGGATCAGGAACGCCGCATGAACCCGACCCCGAGCGGTGCCCAGAGTCCCCGCGACCATGTCGATCCCGTCGATCCCAACGCGACCGCCACGACCGCCTCGGCGAACGGCGGCTCAGCCCGGTCCCGCAAGGGCGGGCGGCGGATGAACGCATCGATGGTCATCGGTGCGGGCCTCGTCGTGCTCATCGTCGCACTCGCCCTCGTCTCCTTCGTATGGACCCCATACGATGCGAACGCGATCGATCCCGCGGCCCGGCTGCACAACGGCAGCCCCGCCCATCCGCTCGGCACCGACACGTTCGGCCGGGACACGCTGACCTGGGTGATGGTCGGGGCACGGATCACGCTGCTCGTCGGCGTCGTCGCCGTCGGCATCGCCCTGCTCATCGGCACCCCGGTCGGAATCATCTCCGCCCTCTTCGCGAAGCAGCCGTGGGGGATGTGGATCGACGCGGTGATCATGCGCGCCAACGACATTCTGCTGGCCTTCCCGGCCCTGCTGCTGGCGATCATCTTCGCCGCCGTCTACTCGCCGGGGACGGGCCCGGCGATGGTCGCCGTCGGCATCGCCGCGATCCCCGGGTTCGCTCGAGTCGCGAGGTCCGGGACGCTGCAGGTCCTGGGCACCGAATACGTGCGCGCCGCACGAGCATCGAACCGTCGGATCCCGGCCATCGCCGTCGTCCATGTGCTGCCGAACATCGCAGGAATGGTCATCGTCCAAGCATCCGTGGCGTTCGCGATCTCGGTCCTCGCCGAGGCGGGGCTGTCCTTCCTCGGACTCGGCACCCAGGCCCCGACCCCGTCGTGGGGCCGGATGCTGCAGGAGTCCCAGCAGTACCTGTCCACTCACCCCGAACTCGCGTTGTGGCCGGGCGTGTTCATTGCGCTCGCCGTGCTCGGATTCAACCTCTTGGGCGATGGTCTGCGTGACCGGTTCGATCCGAAGATGGAGGCTCGAGGTGCCTGAGAACCTGCTCGAGGTCCGCGACCTCACCATCACCCCCGCCGGAACACAAACACCGGTGCTCCACGATGTCAGCCTCAGCCTGGCGCCGGGCGAGCGGGTCGGACTCATCGGCGAATCCGGGTCGGGGAAATCGCTGACCGCTCAATCCGTGATGGGTCTGCTGCCAGAAGAGCTGCACGCCCGCGGCCAGGTGCACCTGCAGGGGCACTCCGGGAACCTGCTCGACGCGAACGAGAAGACCCTGGCCGGGTTGCGCTCGGACATCGTGTCCATGGTGTTCCAGGAACCCATGAGCGCCCTCAATCCGCTCATGCGCATCGGTGACCAGATCGCCGAAGTGCTGCGCATCCACGGCAAGGTGCCCCGAGCGCAGATCCCGGCACGTGTGCGCGAACTGCTCCACGACGTCCACATGCCCGACCCGGACAGTGCCCGGTTCGCCTACCCGCACCAGATGTCGGGCGGGCAGCGGCAACGCGTCATGCTCGCGATCGCCCTGGCCAATTCGCCGAGGCTGCTCATCTGCGACGAACCCACCACCGCCCTCGACGTCACGGTGCAGAAGAGGATGCTCGACCTCATCGCCGAAAGGGTCTCGGCCGTCGAGGCGGGGCTGCTGTTCATCACCCACGACCTCGCCGTCGTCGCCGGAATCTGCGATCGGGTCATCGTCATGTACCGCGGCCGCATCGTCGAGACCGGCAGCGTCGACCAGATCTTCACCGCACCCCAGCACGAATACACGCGCGGGCTCCTGGCGTCCTCCGACCTTGATGCCACCGACGACCGCGGTCGGCTCTTCACGCTCAAAACCGCGCTCACCTACTCGGGTCCGCGGCTTGATGCGGCAGAGTCGTCGGCAGAGCTGGTGGAGCCGGGGGATTCCGTGGACGGGACCGCCTCGGTGCGGGACGACGACCGGACCGCCTCGGTGCGGGACGACGACGGGACCGCCTCGGTGCGGGAATCGGCGCCGCTCATCGACGTCTCGGACGTCACCCGGGTCTTCCGCGGACGCGGACTCTTCGGCCGCAGACGATCGGACGTCACCGCTCTGGACGGGATCGACTTCAGCGTCTCGGCCGGGGCCCGGCTGGGCATCGTGGGCGAGTCGGGGTCGGGGAAGTCGACTCTGCTGAACATCCTCTCCGGTCTCGACCGACCGACCACCGGGCATGTGCGCGTCGGTGACATCCGGGTCGAAGCCGCGAGCTCTCAGGCTCTGCGTCGCCTGCGCGAGAACCTGCAGATCGTGTTCCAGGATCCGTTCGCCTCGCTCGACCCGCGAATGCGCATCGCCGATATCGTCGCCGAACCGCTCATCGCTGCGGGTATCGACAAGGACGAACGGGACGCACGCGTCGAGGAGATGATCACAGCCGTCGACCTCGAAGCGGACTCCCTGCGCCGGTACCCGCACCAGTTCTCGGGCGGGCAGAGGCAGCGCATCTCGATCGCCCGCGCACTGGTGACCAAACCGCAGATCCTCGTCGCAGACGAACCGGTCTCCGCCCTCGACGTCTCGGTGCGTGCGCAGGTGCTCAACCTGCTCACCGACCTCGTCGACGAGTACGCGCTGACCCTCCTCTTCGTCTCCCACGACCTCGGCGTCGTCAAACACCTGTGCTCCGACGTCATCGTCATGAGGGCCGGGCAGATCGTCGAATCGGGGGCCACGGAGGACATCTACGCGAACCCGCAGGAGGAGTACACACGGAGCCTCATCGCCGCCACGCCGAGCTTGGCCGAGGCGCTCGCCGCCGGATAGCGGGTTGGGCGCATGCGAGCAGCGACGAACCATCGAGAGAAAGGGCAGCACATGACCACAACGCTTGCCGACCACAGTGCGGCCGAACTGGCGGCCGGTTTCGCCGGCGGGGACTTCGACCCGCTCGATGTGCACTCCGCGGTCGTCGACCGCATGAACGACTGCGAACCGACCATCAATGCGCTGTTCCACCGCGACGACGACCGCTCCCGAGACGCCGCCGCGGCCAGCGCCGCCCGGTGGCGTGAGGGCCGCCCGCTGAGCGACCTCGACGGGGTTCCCGTGACGATCAAAGAGAACATCGCACGCCGCGGAGTCCCGCTGCCCAGCGGCCATGCGTGGGCGGAGATTCCGGTGGCCGACCACGACGCGCCGATCACCCAGCGCCTCGAAGAAGCCGGCGCCGTCATCCTCGGATCGACCACGATGCCCGACTGGGGAATGCTCTCCTCAGGTGTGTCCTCTCTGCACGGAATCACCCGCTCGCCCCTTGACCCGAACCTGACGACCGGAGGGTCGAGCGCCGGCGCCGGAGCCGCAGCGGCGGCCGGATACGGACCCATCCACATCGGCTCCGACATCGGCGGGTCCATCCGCCTGCCGTGCACCTGGCTCGGTCTGGCCGGACTCAAACCCAGCTTCGGTCGAGTCCCGCTCGACGCCCCCTATCTGGGCAGGTGTGCAGGACCGCTCGCGCGGACGACGGCCGATGTCAAAGCCGCCATGGACATCATCTCCGCCCCTGACGATCGCGACTATTCGCGGCTTCCGCGCTTCGCCTCCGATGACGCGCAATCTCTGCCGGGCAGGGAGTCGACTGCGACGTTCGATCCGCAGGGACTGCGCATCGGTGTCCAGCTCGACGCCGGGTGCGGCGTCGCCGCCGATGCACAGGTGCGTTCTGCCGTCACCGAGGCGGCCGAGAGGTTCTCCGCTGCCGGAGCCGAAATCGTCACGCTCGATCCGTTCATCGACGATGATCTGCTCCATGACATGGACCTGTTCTGGCGGGTGCGATCGTGGGCCGACCTCAAGGCGCTGCCCGTCGACGAACAGGCGCTCATCCTGCCCTATATCCGACAGTGGGCTCAGGATGGGGCCGACACCAGCGGAGTCGAGCTGATGCGCTGCTATCACAGTGTTCAGGAGATCCGGCGTCGGACGATCACCGCCACAGCCGAATTCGACCTGGTGATCTCTCCGACGGCTCCGGATGCGGCATTCCCGGCCGAGCAGCCCATGCCGTACCCGCACGTGCACGAACCGATGGGCCATATCGGCTTCACCATGCCGTTCAACATGTCCGAACAGCCGGCGGCAACGGTGCTGGCCGGGTTCATGGATGACAGTCGGACCATCGGTGTGCAGATCGCCGGACGGCGGTTCGCCGACGAACTCGTCATGGCCGCCGGCGCCTGGTTCGAGGCCGCGGCCGGACTCGAGCTGCCGACACGGTCGGTGGTGGGCTGAGAGAACGACGACAGCGGGCCTGTGACGACCGGGGAACGGTCGTCACAGGCCCGCTGTGTCTGAGGTGCCGCCTCGGTGACGGTGATGCCTCACCTTGGGGAGGCGCACGGCACCGAGGCGGCGGACTCCGGGATCAGAAGTCGAAGAATTCGACTGAGAGCTTGTCTCCGTCGATCTTCACGCTTCCGGACACCGACAGGGAGTTGCCGTTGGAGAAGTACGAGGATCCGGCCCTCTTGCCGTCGACGGAGAAGTCGAACTTGCCGGGCTCCTCGGTGAAGAACGAGCCGGTGCTCGTGTCTCCGGTGCCGAAGCTCGCCTTGACCTTCGGCATCTCCTTCATGTTCCAGTCGGCGGTGTTCTTCTTCGCCAGATCATCGAGCTTCTTGTCCGAACCGCCGACGGGAATCTCGGTCGGGTCGTACTTGATGAAGTCGCACTTCGGCTCGATGCTCTTGTTGTCGAAGCACTTCTTGAGCTCCTTCTCGACCTGTTTCTGAACTTCCTTGTCGAAGGCGCCGGTCGGGGACAGATCGAGGTTGAGGGTGGTGGGTGACACCTGACCCGTATTCGGCTGTCCACCGGGAGCGAAGGCCTTCGGGAAGTTCACCTTGGCCGTATCGGACGCCTCTGAGATCCATTTGCTCTTCGGGATCGTGAAGTCGTAGCTGCCGGGGTAGACGGCGAACGAGGTGGTGCCCGACTTCGCTTTGTAGTCCTCGCCGTTGACGGAAAGACCGTCGGCGGCGGGAATATCGAGGGAGATGACGTTGAGGTCGGGGCCCTCCATCGTCCACTTGTCGAAGAACAGGTCCTGCTTGCCGTCCTTCGTCGCGGAGAGCTCGACATTGTAGGGGCTGCCGTCGAGCTCGTAGGAGACGACGACGGTTCCCTTGTCTCCGTCTGTCTTCGACGATTCCACCCTGGCTTTCTCGATCTTCGCCGAGGAGGAATCGGTGAATTCCTTCTGCAGCAGGTCGAGGTTCGTGCCCTCCGGGCGTGCGGAGGGTGCGATCTTCTCTGCGGCCGCGAAGTCACCCTTGTTCAGGGCTTCGACGTAGTCTTCGGCGACCTTGTCGGGTCCGTACTTGTTCTTGTTCACGCTGCCGATGACGAAGAACCCGACGAGGACGAGGATGATGACGAGTGCGACCGCGCCGAGAGTGATGAAGAGGGGAAGCTTGCCCTTCTTCTTCTCGGGGCGATTCTCGGCCCGCGTGGCAGTGCTCTGTCCGCCGGCGAAGCCCGGGGCCGGAGCCGGCTGCGGTATCCCCTGGGACGGGCCGGATCCTGTCTGTTGGGCGTTCGGACCCGACCCCGTCTGGTACTGCCCGGACTGGTTCTGGGCGGAGTTGTACGGACCCGGCTGGTTCTGGGCGCCGGGGTACGGGGGCTGATTCTGTGCTCCCGGATAAGCCGCATTCGAGTACTGGCCGCCTGGCTGCTGCCCGCCCGACTGTTGGCCGCCTGGCTGCTGCCCGTCCTGCGGCTGGGCGCCGGGGTAACCGCCGTTCGGGACCTGCCCACTCTGTGCCGGGCCACCGGGAGACGGGGCAGCGGGGAAGGGGCCCGCCTGTGGGCCGTGCGGGCCATTCGCTCCGCCCTGCGGACCGGGGCCGAAGGGCTCATCGTTCTGTGCGCCGGGACCCGAGTACAGCGGTGGCTGGTTCTGTTGTGGAGAGGCAGGGGCGACGGTGGGACGTGACGGCGTATCGCCGGTCGGGGATCCCAGTGGAGGTGCCTGGTCATCGGGCACCGAGGCGCCGCTGCCGGACTGAGTCGGACCATCGGACGCCGAGGGGGTGTCGCCGGAGGTCGAATCCGGAAGGTCCTCGTCCGTCGGCGGCTCCGACTCAGGCTTCGGTCCGCCGGTCTCCGGAGGCTCGCTGGGTGGTGGCGGGAAATTGGGGTGATCGTTCCCGTTGCTCATCGTGGGGTCATCCTTTGCGTGTACAAGCCTGTCCTGGCGCAATTGTACTTCCCGGAACAGGGAATCGCGTGGTCAATACCGGGAAGCCGAGACGGGTTAAGCGAAAATGGTCCTGATGCACACTTCTCCACACCCTCAGCCCTACCGTCGGACGATCCTCGCGGTCCTCATGGAAGTCGTGAAGATCGATCTCATCGTCGTGCCCGCAGGATTCGTCATCGCCACCGTCTTCTGGATCATCGGACTCGGCTCGCAGCTGCCCTACTCGGCGATTCCCGAATGGGCGTTCGCACTGTGGGCGACGGTGTCAGGGCTGAGCGTCTCGACCCTCGGATTCGACTTCTCACTCGCACCGAGTCTCGTGACCCTCGGCCTGTGGCTGCTGGTGGCGGCGGGCGCCAAACGAGTCGCCCGCGGCACGGCAGCGGACAGTCCGACCGAGAGCGAGGACGACCCCGGCGGATGGTGGGCACTCATGGGAACGGCTCTGGGCACCTACGTCGTGGCCTACACGGGTCCTCTGCTGGTGCTGGCGATCCTGGTCGGGCAGGCCACGGTGACGCCATTCGGATTCCTCCGGCTCGTCCTCTTCCTCCTCACGGCTGTGGCCTGGGCACTCATTCGGGTCCGCGGAATCGGTGACATTCCCGGACTGTCCATGATCGCCGATGAGACTTGGAACGTCGCCGTCCGACTCGTCCGCCGTCTGCTGTGGGCAACCGTGGCACTCGGCGTGATCGTGCTCCTCGTCGGAATCGCGATCCGCTGGAGCGACGTCGCCGATACTCTGCAGGTCTACAGCTCACCGGTCGCCGCCGGCATCGGCCTCATCGTCGTCCAGGTGCTCTTCGCTCCGAGCATCATCTACTCAGCCGTGTCATGGACCGCCGGGACGGGAGTGGGCATCGGTGGGGCCGGGACGAGCTCGGCATTCACCTCGACCTCTGCTCCGGTGCCCGATGTGCACGTGCTGCAGCTGCTGAGCGGGGACTATCCGGCGTGGACGGCGGCCGCACCGGGACTCCTTGTGCTGCTCGGCCTGCTGTGCGTCATCCTCGGCCGCGACCGAGCCCGCGACATCGCCGAGCAGTCGTGGACCGGACTGGGAATCGCGATCGGGATACTGTTCGTCACCTTCGAGGTCCTCGCCCTGTTCGCCGGCGGAGCCATGGGCCCACTGGGTCTGTCCGGGTTCGGACCCTCGGCACTGACGTCGGCACCGGCGATCACGGGATGGATCGGTGCGGGCATGACCGTCGGACTCCTCTTGATCAGACTCTCCGGTCTGCACGCCGTCGACTCGGATTCCGCCGATGACGACGAGGATGGAGACGACGACGAGGATGCCTTCGACGAGGCAGACAGATCAGAGGCATTCGGCGAGGACGAGCCGGAGCCGGTCGACAGCGTCGTCAGCGACGACGAACCGCGATAGACGGGAATGCCGCCTCGGTGAGGGGTCAAGCGTGAGTCGAGGGCATCCTCGGTGAGGGGAGCAGCGCTGAAGGACAGCGCTGAAGGATCGAGTCCGGGCCCCGTGGATCAGTTGGTGCCGGGCAGATCGAGGTCCTGGCCGGTGATCTGCTTGAACCAGTCGCCCAGGCCGGACTGATAGTCGCTCGTGCACGAGATCTGGGCCTGCTGGGTGATCGCATCGCGCAGGCATTCTTCGTACTTCGACTGCACCGGCCAGAGGATGACCGAGGACATCGTGGAGAAGATGAGATAGATGCTGAGCAGACCGCCGAGGATGCCCAAGGACATGTTCCGGCGCTGCTTGGCCCTGACGACGGCGACGATGTACTTCACCGACCACACGACCGCGGCGACGGCGAAGCCGATGGCGGCGAGCTTGAACGGCAGCTGATACGTGAACGTCAGCACCGAGGCGAGGATCAGCAGTATCAGGACCAGTCCATGCCGTGCGGGTGCGGCCTGTGCCTCCTCTTCGGGAGTCGGCGCCTTCTTCTCTTCGGTATTCTGCGGTGACGTCACCGGATCAGTTTCTCACAGTCGACTGACAAATGCCTCGGCAGCCCGTGTCCGCACGGTGACCGCCGAGCATCGTCCACGTATTGCAGACGTTAGACTGTGCGGGTGCGCATCGTTCTTCTGGCATCAGGATCCGGTACCCTCACGCAGTCTGTCATCGACGCATTCGCCGATGGGACCCGCGGAGTCGATATCGTCGCCATCGGAGCCGACTCGACCACCGCCGGGGTCCTGCAGCGGGCAGAACGGCATGCGATTCCCACATTCGTCGTCCGACCCAAGGACTTCGCCGACCGTGACGAATGGAACCGGGCACTGAAGGACACGGTGGCCGAGCTTGCCCCCGACTGGGTGGTCTCCGCCGGATTCATGCGCATCCTCGGTCCCGTCTTCGTCGACGCCTTCCCATCCCGGATCATCAACACCCACCCGGCGCTGCTGCCATCGTTCCCGGGCGCTCACGGAGTCCGCGACGCGCTCGCCCACGGGGTGAAGCTGACCGGTGGAACCATCCACCTCGTCGACGCAGGAGTCGACACCGGACCGATCATCACCCAGTACGCGGTGCCCATCGGCGATGACGACACCGAGGAGACCGTGCACGAGAACATCAAAGCCCGTGAACGCGACGAACTCGTGCGCCTGCTCGCACACCTGGCCCATACCGACCTCGTCGTCGACGGTCGACATGTCCGCGGATATGTCGCCTCGGCGATGACCGCCCACTGACCCCGCCGTGAGAAGAACCGACCGGCAACCGAACCTCGAGGAGGATCTGTGACAGGAACCCGCGCGATCAAGAGAGCGCTGATCAGCGTCTACGACAAGACCGGGCTGGAGGAGCTGGCTCGCGGTCTCCACGCAGCCGGAGTCCAGATCGTGTCGACCGGATCCACGGCTGCGAAGATCGCCGAGGCGGGAGCCGCGGTGACGAAGGTCGAAGAGCTCACCGGGTTCCCCGAATGCCTCGAAGGACGAGTCAAGACCCTGCACCCCCGCGTCCACGCCGGCATCCTCGCTGACTCCCGCAAGCCCGAGCATCTCGAGCAGCTGTCCGAACTCGAGATCGAACCCTTCGACCTCGTCGTCGTCAACCTCTACCCGTTCGCCGACACCGTCGCCAGCGGAGCCGGCTTCGATGACTGCATCGAACAGATCGACATCGGCGGTCCCTCGATGGTGCGTGCGGCGGCGAAGAACCATCCCACGGTCACCGTCGTGACCGATCCGGCTGACTATTCGGCCGTTCTCGACGCTGCTGCCGGTCACGGCTTCGACCTTGAGGCCCGTCGCACCTTCGCCGCCCGCGCCTTCGCCCACACCGCGGCCTACGACTCGGCGGTCGCCTCCTGGTTCGCCGCGCAGCTCGCCACCGATGAGAAGGCCGCATTCGCCGGTCTCACCGGGGAGAAGATCGCCGACCTGCGGTACGGAGAGAACCCGCACCAGGCGGCGGCCGTCTACTCCGACGGAACCGTGGGAATCGCGGGGGCGAGACTGCTCGGCGGCAAGGCGATGTCGTACAACAACTACACGGACACCGATGCCGCAATCCGCGCCGCGTTCGATTTCGACCAGCCGGCCGTGGCCATCATCAAGCACGCGAATCCCTGCGGACTCGCCGTCGGTGAGACCGCAGCCGCGGCGCACAAGGCCGCCCACGAATGCGATCCGCTGTCGGCCTACGGCGGTGTCATCGCCACGAACCGGGAGGTCGACGCCGAACTGGCCGCCTCGATCAAGCCGATCTTCACCGAATGCCTGGCGGCTCCGTCGTTCAGCGCCGAGGCGCTAGAGGTACTTGCGACGAAGAAGAACCTGCGACTGCTCGAACTCGGCGACATCGCTGTGCCCACAGACGAGGTCAAGCCGATCAGCGGTGGATTCCTCGTCCAGGACCGTGACGCTTTCCAAGCCGACGGTGACTCCGTCGAGAACTGGACCCTGGTCGCCGGTCCGGCAGCTGCACCCGAGGTCCTCGCGGATCTCGAATTCGCGTGGAAGGCCGGGCGGGCCGTGAAGTCGAACGCCATCCTGCTCGCCAAGGACGGTGCCTCGGTGGGTGTGGGAATGGGTCAGGTCAACCGCGTCGACTCGGCCAAACTCGCCGTCGAACGTGCCGGAGCCGAACGCGCCACGGGAGCGGTCGCTGCCTCGGACGCCTTCTTCCCGTTCCCCGACGGTCTGCAGATCCTCATCGATGCAGGAGTCACCGCCGTGGTGCAGCCGGGCGGATCGATCCGCGACGATGAGGTCATCGCGGCTGCGGAGGCGGCCGGAGTCACGATGTACCTGACCGGGAGCCGCCATTTCTTCCACTGAGATGAAACGGCCTCATCCCCGCCATGCACGGCGGGGGAGAGGGCCGATCTCGAAACGATGGATCTATTGGAAACGGCGGTACGCGCATCCCACCAGGCGTGATTGGGTGCTGCTCGGCTGTCTTCTGGGCGTCGCCGCGGCAGCGGCGTACTCCATCGTCGACTTCCGCCTCGGTGCTGTCGTCCTCGCGGTCGTCCCCGCCGGGCTCGCCGGGTTCCGGGCGATGCCGCCGTGGACCGATGTGTGGACGAACCGGTCGAAGACCGCTGACATCGCTACCTGTCTGCTGTTCGCCGGACTGCTGGTCGTGCTGGCGTTCCTCGTGCCATTGACCCGCTGATGATTCGGTCTCGGCGACATTCTTTATGTGCATTCGCTGAGAACTGCGACGCGCAGGTGTTGCCACGCCGGTAACAATGGCAAGGTGAGTGGCGTCAGAGGTTCGCTCAGAACCTTTTCCGATGAAAGGAGACAGCATGGGACTCGACGATCTTACGAACAAAGCCAAGGACGCCCTGAATAGCGATAAGGGTGAAGAGATCAGCGACCAGGGCCTGGACAAGGCTGCTGACGCCGCCAACAACGCCACCGGCGGAAAATTCGAAGACCAGATCAACCAGGGTCGCGAAGGTGCCGATGGCAAATTGGGCAACGAATGATCTTTGAGCCATAGCCGCGTCCGGCATGGATGAGCGCCGAGGAGAACGTGAGTTCTCCTCGGCGCTCTCTCTATTCGCGGCACGGTGCCGGACCGTGCGTCCACCGAAGCGGTCGGCTCAGCTGAGTTTGTCGATCGGGGCGTAGCGCAGCAGCAGCCGCTTCGATCCGGCCGAGCCGAAGTCGACGACGGCCACGGTCTTGTCTCCGAGGCCATTGACCTCGGTGACGGTGCCGAGCCCGAAGGACTCGTGTGAGACCTTCTCGCCGACCTCGACGGAGATGACCTCGCGGTTGGGGCGGATCCGGTTGGGGAATCCGGCGACCGGTGTCGATGAACTCGCACTCGAGCGTGAGCGGGAACTGCCGCCGGACGACCGCGACGACCCGAAACCGCCGGAGTAGCCGCCGGAGGCGTAACCGCCGGAGCCGAATCCACTGGAACCGTAACCACCGGAGCCGAAGCCTCTGGACCCGAAGCCACCGGAGAAGCTTCCCGTGTTCTCCCAGTTGATGAGGTTCTCCGGGATCTCGGAGAGGAACCGGCTCGGCGGATTGTACTGAGGCTGACCCCACATGCTCCGTGTTTCGGCGCGAGTGACGAGCAGCCGCTGCCGAGCTCGGGTGAGCCCGACATAGGCCAGACGTCGTTCTTCCGACAGCTCCTGCGGATTCTCAAAGGAACGCGAATGCGGGAATCCTCCGTCTTCGAGCCCGGTGAGAAAGACCACCGGGAACTCCAAGCCCTTGGCCGTGTGCAGAGTCATCAGCGTGACCTGGCCGAGTTCGGCATCGGGGATCTGATCCGTATCCGAGGCCAGAGCCACCTGCTCGAGGAACTGATCGATGGCCGCCGCGCCGACGCCTGGGGCGGTAGAGGCGTCAGCGGAACCGGCGTCATCGACGTCGGGATCGACCGCCTCGGCGGGGGTTTCGGTCTCTGCAGCGGTCGGATCTTCGGCGGTCGCCTCGGCGCCGTTGTCTGTGTCGCTGTCATCCGGGGTGTCCGGTTCGGCGACCGCGGCGGCTTCGCGAGTGGCGACGAAGTCCTCGGCCACGGCGACGAGCTCGGCGAGGTTGTCGACTCGGGATTCGTCCTGCGGGTCGGTGCTCTTCTGCAGGGATTCGAGGTATCCGGACTGTTCGAGGATCGCCTCGATGACGCGGGAGAGCGGGGAGGACTCGGCGGTGGAGCGCAGATCCTGCATGAGGTCGTAGAACTTCTGCACCGACGTCAGGGCGCGCGAACTCAGATGCGGAATCTCGTCGAGGCGGCCCAGGGCGGTATAGAAGCTGATGTTCTCTCGGTCGGCGAAGTCGGCGATGATGCCCTCGGTGCGGTCGCCGATGGAGCGTTTGGGCACATTGAGGATGCGGCGCAGGTTGACGTCGTCATCGGGGTTGGCGACGACGCGCAGATAAGCGAGGGCGTCCTTGATCTCCTTGCGCTCGTAGAAGCGGGTGCCGCCGACGACCTTGTACGGGATTCCGGAGCGGACCAGTGCGTCTTCGATGGCGCGTGACTGTGCGTTGGTGCGATAGAAGACCGCGAAGTCTCCGTAGGTGTACTTCTCTTCATCGATGAGGTCATCGATGCGGTCGACGATGAACCGGGCTTCACCCTGTTCGTTCTCGGCCACCCAGCCGACGATCTGTTCGCCGGAGCCCTCCGAGGTCCACAGCTTCTTCTCCCGACGGTCGTCGTTGTTCGCGATCACGGCGTTGGCGGCGTCGAGGATGTTCTGCGTCGACCGGTAGTTCTGTTCCAACAGAATGGTGTCCGCGTTCGGGAAGTCCTTCTCGAATTCGACGATATTGCGCACCGTGGCGCCGCGGAAGGCATAGATCGACTGGTCGGCGTCGCCGACGACGGTGAGTTCGGCTCCCGTCGGACCTCCCGCACCGTCACCGGCGAGGGCCTTGATCAGGGCGTACTGTGCCGGGTTCGTGTCCTGGTACTCGTCGACGAGGATATGGCGGAACCGACGGCGGTAGGAATCGGCCACCTCGGGGAAGGCGCCGAAGAGATGGACGGTCTCTGCGATGAGGTCGTCGAAGTCGAAGGCATTGGCCAGCCGCAGGCGGGAGGTGTAGCGCTTGAAGACGTCGGCGAGCACCTCGTCGGCGGGATTGTTGGGCCGCGGGACGAAGTCATCGGGGGTCTGCAGTTCGTTCTTGAGATTCGAGATCCGGTGCAGGATCGCCCGCGGAGCGTACTTCTTCGTGTCGAGTCCGAGCTCCTTGAGGATCTGGGCAACGAGCCGCTGCGCATCCTGGGCGTCGTAGATCGTGAAATTCGACTTCATGCCCAGCACCTTCGCCTCGCGGCGGAGGATGCGCACGCACGAGGAGTGAAAGGTCGAGACCCACATGGCGCGGGAAGCGGGCCCGACGATCGAGGACACGCGTTCGGCCATCTCCTTGGCGGCCTTGTTCGTGAACGTGATCGCCAGGACTTCGCCGGGATGGGCTCGACCGGTGGCCAGGGCGTAGGCGATGCGTCGGGTGAGCACGGTCGTCTTGCCCGATCCGGCCCCGGCGACGATGAGCAGCGGGGATCCCGTATGGATCACGGCCTCGCGCTGCCTGGGGTTGAGCCCGGTGAGGAGTTCGGCCGCCCGGGAGTCGGCGCCGGCGGCATGGTCGGTGTGTTCAGCTGCAGCAGTCATGTCGCCCCCAACGATACCGTCAGCCCCGGACACGACCTCCACACCCCTCAGAACTACCTGACGGCGGCCCAGCAACCTCGCGCGAGGTTGCTGGGCCGCCGTCAGGTAGCAATTGGGGAGGGTCAGTGGATGAAGACGGCTACGATGACGTTGATCACCGCGAAGGCCACCACCAGGTGAGCCATGGTTGCCGACGGGTTCGCCACCTTCACGCCTGCCCCGCTTTCGGCAGGGGCAGAGGCGGCGAAGGCCTTCTGCTTCTTGTTGCCGATGAAGGCGAAGACGGTGACGAGGATCGCCACGACCAGTTTGATGCCGAGCTTCATATGATTGACGTCGTCATCGCCCATCTCGGCCAGGCCCATGAGCAGCAGACCTGTGATCAGCTGCAGATAGGCGCCGTGCAGCATTCCCGGCATCACTCTGGGGGAGCGGACGACGGTGAAATAGCCGCCGACGATGATGGCCATGCCCAGCAGATGCAGGGTCAGCAGAATCTCGCGTAGAATTTCCATACAGTTAATCGTAGTGGCATGATGGTGTCTCGTGAGCGCGGGCCCCTCTACTGGTGCACGCTGTTCCGCCCTGGTGTAATGGCAGCACGCCGGCCTTTGGAGCCGTGCAGTATAGGTTCGAATCCTATGGGCGGAGCTGGCCCAAACCGACATGCGAAGGATTCAACTATGTCGCAGACTCATCCGACCGCCGTCATCGTTCTGGCAGCGGGCCAAGGCACTCGAATGAAGTCGGCTCTTCCCAAGGTGATGCATCCCATCGGCGGACGCTCCCTGCTCCACCACTCCGTCGCCGCAGCGGCGGGAACCTCTCCCGACCATCTCATCGTCGTCGTCCGCCACGAACGCGATCAGCTCGTCGCCCACCTCGACTCCCTTTCCGTCACCTCCCAGCAGAGCCTGCTCATCGCCGACCAGGATGACGTCCCGGGCACCGGACGGGCCACCGAATGCGCACTGACACAGCTGCCCGAGGACCTCAGCGGAACCGTCGTCGTCACATACGGCGATGTGCCCCTGTTGACCACGGAGACGATCAACGGGCTCGTCGAGATCCATGAATCCGACGCCAACGCCGTGACCGTCCTGTCCGCCGAGGTGGACGACCCGACCGGGTACGGCCGCATCGTCCGCGATGCGAACGGATCCCTGCTGAGCATCGTCGAGCAGAAGGATGCGAGCGAGACCGAACGGGCCATCCGTGAGATCAACTCCGGAATCTACGCCTTCGACGCCTCCGCACTGCGGCAGGGCCTGGCCTCTCTGACCACCGACAACGCGCAGGGTGAGAAATACCTCACCGATGTCATCGGCTTCTCCCGCCAGGCCGGTCTGTCCGTCGCCGCCACCGCCACGGACGACCTGTGGCAGGTCGAGGGAGCGAACGACCGCGTGCAGCTGGCGAACCTCGGCAAAGAGCTCAACCGCCGGCAGTGCGAGAAGTTCATGCGTGCCGGAGTCTCCATCATCGATCCCGACACCACATGGATCGACGTCGATGTCTCCATCGCTGCTGATGCGACGATCCTGCCGGGCACCCAGCTGCTGGGCGCCACCGACATCGGAGCCGGTGCCGTCGTCGGCCCCGACACCACGCTCAAGGACACCGGAGTGGGGGAGAACGCACAGGTCGTGCGCACCCACGGCGAACTCGCCGTCGTCGGCCCGGAAGCCAACGTCGGACCGTTCGCCTACCTGCGCCCGGGCACCAAACTCGGCGAGTCCGGAAAGATCGGCACCTTCGTGGAGACGAAGAACGCCGACATCGGCAAGGGTGCGAAGGTGCCCCATCTCTCCTACGTCGGCGATGCGGAGATCGGAGAGGGCTCGAACATCGGAGCCGCCTCGGTGTTCGTCAACTACGACGGCGTCAACAAGCACCGCACCGTCATCGGCAAGCATGCACGCATGGGCTCGGACAATATGTATGTCGCCCCTGTCACCGTGGGCGACGGCGCCTATTCGGGTGCAAGCACGACGGTGCGCAAGGATGTCCCTGCAGGAGCGCTGGCCATCTCGGTGGCCCCGCAGCGCAACCTGGAGGGCTGGGTCCAGACAAACCGTCCCGGCACGCCTGCAGCGCAGGCAGCCGAAAACGCGTCCGAAGGGGAACGGATCAGTGAATGAGATAACGACGGCGGGCGATAAGAAGCTCGTCCTGGTCAGCGGTCGGGCGAATCCCGAACTCGCCGAACAAGTCGCGGAGAATCTGGGGACCGAACTCCTCCCCACCGACATCTACAACTTCGCGAACGGCGAGATCTACGTCCGCTACTCCGAGTCAGTGCGCGGCAGCGACGTCTTCGTCCTGCAGTCCCACTGCGCTCCCATCAACGAATGGCTGATGGAGCAGCTGATCATGGTCGACGCGCTCAAGCGTGCTTCGGCAAAGCGCATCACCGTCATCGCCCCGTTCTTCCCGTACGCCAGGCAGGACAAGAAGCACCGCGGACGCGAACCGATCTCCGCCCGCCTCGTCGCCGATCTGTACAAGACCGCCGGCGCCGACCGCATCATCACCGTCGACCTGCACACCGCGCAGATCCAGGGCTACTTCGACGGCCCTGTCGACCACCTCATCGCTATGCCGATCCTCGCCGGCTACGTCAAGGACAAGTACCCGGGCGACCTCGCCGTGGTCTCGCCGGACGCCGGCCGCATCAAGGTCGCCGAGAACTGGTCGAACTCGCTGGGCGGAGTGCCGCTGGCCTTCATCCACAAGACCCGTGACATCACCCGACCGAACGAGACCAAGGCCAACCGCGTCGTCGGTGAGGTCGAGGGGCGCACCTGCGTGCTCGTCGACGACATGATCGACACCGGCGGCACCATCGTCCAGGCCGCCGATGCCTGCATGGCAGCCGGTGCCAAAGGGGTCATCGTCGTGTCCACCCACGCCGTGTTCTCCGGCCCGGCCGTCGAACGCCTGTCGAACTCCGTGGCCGAAGAGGTCATCGTCACGAACACTCTGCCGCTGAGCGAGGACAAGATCTTCGACAAGCTCACCGTGCTCTCGATCGCTCCGCTCATCGCTCGTGCCGTGCACGAGGTCTTCGAAGACGGATCGGTCACGAGCCTCTTCGAGGTCTGATCCCGAAGGCTGAGGCCCCGTGATCCGCGCAGTCGCGCCGGATCTGATGCGAACCCCGAGTCGATGCGGCTCGGGGTTCGCATCGTCTGGACTGCCGTGAGGTCCTACACTGGAGGCAAGACTTCGGCGAAGGGATCAGGGACGATGTCCTCACACGATTACAACCGATACCGCGTGGACGTCCCCGGCGGACAGCTGTCCGTGGGCGTGTGGGAGCCGGTGGCGAGCGGTCCCGGCCGTGTCCCCACCGTATGCGTCATCCACGGCATCACCTCCAACCACCTCTTCTTCGCGGGCCTCGTCTCCGCCCTGCCCGGCGTCCGCATCATCGGCCCCGACCTGCGCGGACGAGCCGACTCCCGTACCCTCCCCGGCCCGTTCGGGATGGCCGCCCATGCGCAGGATGTCATCGCCGCCGTCGATGCCTTCGCTCCTGAGGGCCCGGTCACCCTGGTCGGGCATTCCATGGGCGGGTTCGTCGCGATGACCTTGGCCGGAACGGCGGACGGGCAGAACCTTGAGACCGGCGCCGAGGCGGCCCGCCGTTTCCGCGGACCCGTCCTCATCGACGGGGGCCTTCCCCTGCCGGTGGGGCAGCCCCATGGTGACGGCCCGGTCGATGATCTCAACGATGAGGACCTCGACACCGATGACCTCATCGCCGCGGTCCTCGGCCCGGCCGCTGAGCGGCTGTCGATGAGCTTCGGCAGTGTGGAGGAGTACTTGGCGTTCTTCGCCGCTCATCCCGCGTTCGTCGACGGCCTCGACACCGTGGCGACCGAGAGCTTCGTCTACGATCTGGCGGCCAAGGACGATCACTCGTTCCAGCCGTCGACCTCGGTGGAGGCGATGCAGGCCGATTCGGCCGATATGTACACCGGCTCCGCCTACCGGGAAGCCCTGGATACGGTCATGGGCAGTCATGACTCCCAGGCCGAGGTGGTCTTCCTCTTCGCCGAACGCGACCTCGTCGCCGCCGAGCCGGGACTGTACCCGCCGGAGACGACCGAGGACTTCGCTCGTCAGTGGCCGCGGATGGACATCGTCGACGTGCAGGGGACGAACCATTACGACATCCTTCTCACCGAATCGGGAATCGACGCGTGTGCTGCGGCTGTGACCTCTCGGATTGGTGCCGAGACGGACGGTGCCGTAGAATAGCCGGGTTGCCTCGGCGAGGGAGACTGATGTCTCCGTGATCGACGCGGTCCTGTCCCACGAAGCGAGCCCACGGGGTTCGACGTTCGCGTGGGTGCTCAGGCTGTTTCGCCGTGGTGCTCGAAGGTAAGTTCACCACGAAGGAGAGAAAATGGCTGACTTCAAACTTCTGGCCGAAGCTCGCAACGAGTTCGGCAAGGGCGCAGCGCGCCGCATCCGCCGCGCGGGACGCATCCCCGCTGTCATCTACGGTCACGGCGGAGATCCCGTGCACGTGTCGCTCGAGGGCCACGCCACCATGCTGGCTCTCAAGCACGCCAACGCTCTGCTCGAGATCGAAAGCACCGACGGATCGAAGAACGTCCTCGCCATTGCGCGTGACGTGCAGATCGAACCCGTCCGTCGCGATATCGAACACCTCGACCTGATCATCGTCAAGCGCGGCGAGAAGATCGAGGTCGACGTGCCCGTCCACGTCATCGGTGAAGCCGCTCCCGGCACCATGGTCTCGCAGGAAGAGTCGACCATCGCCGTCAAGGCCGATGCGACCAAGCTGCCCGAGCTCATCGAGGTCTCCATCGAAGGCCGTCCCGCGGGCGAGCACCTCCTGGCCGGCCAGGTCGAGCTGCCTGCAGGCGTCGAGCTCGTCGCCGACGAAGAGCAGCTCATCGTCAACGTCTCCGAAGAGATCGAGATGGACACCGAGTCCGATGCCGAGGAAGAGACTGCTGAAGAGTCGACCGAGGAAGAGGCCGCTGAGGAGTCCGGTGAGGAAGAGGCCTCCGAAGAGGAGTGATCTTCTCTCCGCCCGGCACTCAAGGTGCCGTGAGGAGCACTGACTGACTACGCTGTTCGGTGGGTCGCCTGTTGGGCGGCCCACCGAATATGTTTCTCAGGAGAGAACCCGGCAGCTGTCTCGCCCGGCGGCGAGCAGAAGCCCCACCACCCGGTCAGCGGGCACGGACAGGACGGACAAGGACGGCAATGTCGAACGAAGCATGGTTGGTCTTCGGACTGGGCAATCCCGGCCCCAAGTACGAAACGACACGGCACAACATCGGACAGATGGTCATCGCCGAACTCGTCTCTCGCATCGGAACCACGCTGACGCGGACGAAGCTGCGCGCGAACGTCGGCACCGGGCGGCTGCCTGCCGGCAGCGTTCCGGGACTGCCCGGTCCGCGGGTGGTGTTGGCCACCTCGACGGGATATATGAACGAATCCGGCGGACCGGTGCGCGCGCTGGCGGACTTCTACGGAATCGACACCGACCGGATCATCGCCGTCCATGACGATGTGGACATCCCCTTCGACGCCATCAAAGCCAAGCTCGGCGGGGGAGAGGGCGGGCACAACGGTCTGCGTTCGATGACCTCGGTGCTGGGGACGAAGGACTATCTGCGGGTGCGAGCGGGAGTCGGACGACCGCCGGGACGACAGGACACCGCCGATTATGTGCTGCGCCCGTTCTCGAAGGACGAACGCACGACGCTGCCGATCTTCGTCTCCGACCTCGCCGACGCCGTCGAAGAGCTCATCGTCAACGGACTCACCGATATGCAGCAGAAGTTCCACTCCCGCTGATCACACGTCGGGCGCTGATCGAGCATAGGGTGCCCTGGACTCAGGCGGATTTCTGCGTCTCCGGGCGGCGGTGCAGCCACCATGCGGCGACGATGCCGCCGGCGAATCCGAACAGGTGGCCCTGCCAGGAGATGTCGTTGGTCTGGGGCAGCATGCCGAAGATCATCGATGCGCCGTAAGTGACGAAGATGAACAGGCCGATGGCGAAGTAGATGATCTTGCGCAGCAGGTCATCGGTGAACCAGGTGCGCAGCGCGAGGTAGCCGAAGAATCCGAAGACGATGCCCGATGCGCCGACGATGTGTTGGCCGGGCAGTGTGGTCAGCCACGCCCCGAGCCCGGAGCTGAGCGCCGTGATGCCCGTGACCGTCCAGAAACGCCGCCTGCCCTCGAAGGCGATGACGATGCCGAGGACGAGGAACGGGAAGGTATTGGCCAGCAGATGGCCGAATCCCGAATGCAGCAGCGGCGAGGTGACCAAGCCGTAGAGCGAGAGCGGATTCCATGACTGCAGGCTGAAAGCGTCGAGGTCGACGGGGAGGATCGTATCGACGATCTCGATGACCCACATGACGGCCAGGACGATCAGCACCGGAGAGAACCGGGAGAGCAGATGCGGCCGGTCGACGGTGGTGTTCAGGTGCGCGACTGGGGGATTCGCGGAACGACCGGAGCGGGGAGATCCGGAATCGGCGGAGTCAGGGCCGAAGAGGAGGCGGGATTCCTCGGCGGAGAAACGAGGGGAGTGGTCGGAGCTCATGGTCCAATTGTGAGTGATGAAGATTGGAGAACCCCGAACATCCGGGCCGCCGGGGCAATCGTGATCGTACCGTTAGTCGCGTTATCGACTCGCAATATTCACGACCCGGCAAGTCCCTGAAACTATCTGTTCCGGGACTCCGCCCTGGTCGACCCGAGGGACTTGCCGTCGGCGTCGAGGGCTTCGACGACGATCGTCGAGCCGTTCGGGGTGATGTCCGCCGCCGTCTCGAAGCCGGTGCGTTCGACCTCGGTGTTCTCGATCAGGTGCTCCTCGTCGTCTCCGCTGAGCACCCTCCACGAAGCCACCTCAGTGGCACCGTTCCAGCTCATGTGCACCCGAGTGATGTCGGCCTGCGGTCGCGACTTCGTAGCGGTCGGGGGAGCAGTCGGCTGGGCATGCCAGTCGAAGCGGTAGGCTCGGTAGTTCGATCCGCCGGTGAAGGTGAGGTCGGCGAGCAGCTTCCCGTCCTTGGAGAACTCGGAGACGTAGGGTTCCGAACCCCAGCCGAGGACGACGTTGCCGCCCGGCAGCTCCTGGAAGTTGCCCTGACTGCCCGACGAACGGTCGTCGGGGGCGGGATACTCCGTGACCACCTCGGCGCGCTTCTTCTTCTCGTCGACGTCGAGGCGCAGGCCGCGGGTGTCGCCGAGCCGAGGCGCGGCATGGTTGTCGAACAGGGTCAGCGTTCCATCGGACCGGCGCTGGGCATCGTGCTGCCAGGCGAACTGTGCGCTCTCGCCCATCTCGAAGTCCGAGGCCTTGCCGCCGAGGACCCAGTTGAGATCGGCACTCGTCCGGTCGAGCTGGTAGACCGCGTGGGTATTGCGTGCCGAGACGAGTAGGGACTTGCCGTCGTCGTCCTCGGACACGGAGTTGAGGTGGATGTAGTCGAAGGGTTCGTCCTTCGTGCCCTCACCCTCCTTGAGCTCCGTCTCGGTCTCATCGATGGGTACGGCATCGAGGGAGCGCCATTCGAACAGGGGATCACCGCTTGCGATGTCGACCTCCTGGACGATGCCCTCCCAGGCCCAGCCGTCCTCGGCTCCGCCGACTGAGCTGAGATCCGTCTGCGTCTTCACATAGGAGATGAGGAACATGGTGTCATCGGCGGTGATCGTCGTCTCGTGCAGGTCGGAGGTGTCCTTGGGGAGCTTTCCGCCCATGCCGACACGGGCGATCTCCTGATACGAGTCGTCGAGGATGACGACCTCGCCAGCGGTGTGCGGGGTCTCGGCCAGTCCCTCCCACCAGGTGAGCACCGGCTTCCCCTGATATTCCTGGACGCGCAGATCCCACAGTGCCTCGGCCTCGTCTCGAATCCACACCGGGTCACCGGCGGAGTCGAGGATGAGGCCGCCCACCCAGGACTTGTCGTCGGTCTGCGTCTGTCCCTTCGGAGCGAGGAACGTCTCCAGATCTCCGTCGTCGTCGGGGAAGGACCCGGAGTCGATGTCGACCTTCGGCGGGGCGAGTTCGGGGCGGGAGTGGAAGTCCCAGCGTTCGGCGACGGCGATGTCGTCATCGGCATCGGCCGTGCACCCGGTGAGCAGGAGAACCGCTGCGGCCAAGCCTGATAGGACTGTTCTCTTCATCGGCATATGCTCATCTTCACACGTTTTGGGCCCCCGCGCCCTTCAGCCGTTTCGAATCGGGCACCGAATGTGTCGTGTCAGCTGCGTGGCCTAGACTGTTCGGGTGCTCAACGGACTTGATCTCACCCGCCGGAATCCCACCATCACCGAACTCGTCGCGGCCTTCAACGACGCGAACACCGCCGGTGGCACGATCGCGGCGATCAAGGGACTGTGGCCGTCGATCCTGCGCCGCACCGTCACCACCGACGGGGCCTCTGCGCCGCAGCTCATCGTCACGGCCACGACGCGTGAGGCCGAAGACCTCACCCAGGCGCTCGCCGACTGGGTGCCGTCGGCGTCGATCGCGATCTTCCCCAGCTGGGAGACCCTGCCGCACGAGAAGCTGTCGCCGCGTTCGGACACCGTCGGTCAGCGTCTCGAGGTGCTGCGCCGCCTGGCCCATCCCACTCCCGGTCGGGAGCTGACCTTCATCATCGCGCCCGTGCGCGCGTTCCTCCAACCCCTGGCAAAGGGGCTCGGCGACATCGAACCGGTCGAGCTGGCCGTCGGCGACGAATATGAGATCGATGCGCTGGCCGAACGGCTCACCGAACTCGCCTACTCCCGCGTCGACATGGTCTCCCGACGCGGCGAATTCGCGGTCCGCGGCGGAATCGTCGATATCTTCCCGGCCACCTCGGAGCGGGCGCTGCGTGTGGAGTTCTTCGGCGACGAGGTCGACGAGATCCGCGAATTCTCCGTCAGTGACCAGCGCTCAGTACCCGCCGAAGACGGTGACGAACCCCTGCGCTTGTCGGCACCGCCGTGCCGGGAGCTGCTCCTGACCGATTCGGTGCGGAAGAGGGCCGCAGAACTCGCCGAGGAGGTCCCCAGCGCCGCCGATATGCTCGACAAGATCGCCGGCGGAGTCGCCGTCGAAGGCATGGAGTCGCTCACCGCCGTCCTCGCCGACGGGATGGAGCCGATCATCGCTCTGCTGCCGGCCGGATCGAAGATCATCATCACCGAACCAGAACGCGTCGAGGCCCGCGCCGCGGATCTCGTGGAGACGACGAACGAATTCCTCGAAGCCGCCTGGACCGGAGCCGCCGGTGGGGGAGAGACCCCGATCGACCTGTCGGCCGCCAGCTTCCGCACCGTGACCGAGATGGCCGAGGGCGCTCGCCTCATCGGCCTGGCATGGTGGGAGATCGGCGGATTCGCCGCCGACGAGGAACTCGCCGGCCCCGAGGAGAACATCTTCTCCGTTCCCGCGCGCATCCCGAAGGGCTATGCCGGCGACGTCGAGGCGATCCTCGCCGACGTCAAAGGACTCATCCACGACAGGTGGCGCGTCCTCGTGCTCACCGAGGGCCAGGGGCCCGGCCGACGCATGGTCGAGGTGTTCTCCGAAGCCGGAGTGCCCGCCACCTTCGTCGATGACCCCACCGATCTGCCCGAAGCCCTGGTGACCGTGACGACAGCCGCCTCCTTCGGTGGATTCGTCTTCGACGATCTCAAACTCGCCGTGCTCACCGAGGCCGATGTGCTCGGTCGGGCGGCGGCCACCTCGACGCGGGACATGCGCAAGCTGCCCACCCGCCGTCGGCGCAACCAGGTCGACCCGCTCAATCTGGCACCCGGCGACTACGTCGTCCACGACCAGCATGGTGTCGGGCGATTCGTCGAAATGACGCAGCGAACCGCGGGCAAGGGTGCGAACAAGCACACCCGCGAATACCTCATCATCGAGTACGCACCCGCCAAACGCGGACAGCCCGGCGACCGCCTCTACGTTCCCAGCGATGCGCTCGACCAGGTCACCCGCTATGTCGGCGGGGAGAGCCCGAACCTCAACAAGATGGGCGGCGCCGACTGGCAGACGACGAAGGCGAAGGCCCGCAAGGCAGTCAAGGAGATCGCCGGAGAACTCATCCGCCTGTATTCCGCCCGCCAGGCCACCGTCGGCCACGCGTTCGGGCCCGACACCCCCTGGCAGCGCGAACTCGAGGACGCCTTCCACTATGTGGAGACGGCCGACCAGCTGACTACCATCGACGAGGTCAAGTCGGACATGGAGAAGACCGTGCCGATGGACCGTCTGATCTGCGGCGATGTGGGCTACGGGAAGACGGAGATCGCGGTCCGTGCCGCGTTCAAGGCGATCCAGGAGGGCAAACAGGTCGCCGTGCTCGTGCCGACGACGCTGCTCGTCCAACAGCACTATGAGACCTTCGCCGAACGCTACTCGGGATTCCCCGTGACCATCGGCGCTCTCTCCCGGTTCCAGACCAAACAGGAATCGGAGAAGGTCAAGGAGGATCTGGCCGACGGCAGACTCGACCTCGTCATCGGCACCCACCGGCTGCTCAGCGGCGAAGTGCGGTTCAAGGAACTCGGGCTCGTTATCATCGACGAGGAGCAGCGCTTCGGCGTCGAACACAAGGAGACGCTCAAGGCGCTGCGGACGAACGTCGACGTCCTCGCCATGTCGGCGACCCCGATCCCGCGCACCCTGGAAATGGCCGTGACCGGCATCCGCGAGATGTCGACCCTGGCCACACCGCCGGAAGAGCGGCACCCGGTGCTGACCTATGTGGGCAAACGCGAAGACAAGCAGATCAAGGCAGCGATCCGCCGCGAACTCATGCGCGAAGGCCAGGTCTTCTACATCCACAACAGGGTCCGCGATATCGAAGCCGTTGCCGGTCACATCGCCGAAATGGTGCCCGAGGCGCGAATCGCCATCGCCCACGGCAAAATGAACGAGACGCGACTCGAACAGGTCATCGTCGACTTCTGGGAGAAGAAGTACGACGTGCTCGTGTGCACGACGATCGTCGAAACAGGAATCGACATCGCCAACGCGAACACGCTGATCATCGACAATGCGGACCGCTACGGACTCTCTCAGCTCCATCAGCTGCGCGGACGTGTGGGCCGTGGACGCGAACGCGCCTACGCCTACTTCCTCTACCCGCCGGACACGCAGCTGACCGAGACCGCACACGACCGTCTGACGACCCTGGCCGCGCACACCGAACTGGGAGCCGGAATGCAGGTGGCGATGAAGGACCTCGAGATCCGCGGAGCCGGCAACCTGCTCGGCGGTCAGCAGTCGGGCCATATCGAAGGTGTGGGCTTCGACCTCTACGTTCGGCTCGTCGGCGAGGCCGTGGCGAAGTTCCGCGGTGAGGAGACCGAACCCGAGGCCGACATGCGCATCGAACTGCCCGTCGACGCCCACCTGCCGGCCGACTACGTCGATCACGAACGACTGCGACTCGAGGCCTACCGAAAGCTGGCCGCAGCGACCGACGAAGCACAGCTGCAGGAGGTCCTCGACGAACTCACCGACCGCTACGGCCCCTATCCGGAACCCGTCGGTGTCCTCGCCGATGTGGCCAGGCTGCGCATCCGCGCCCGAGCCTCCGGGGTCAACGACATCGTCATGCAGGGCAACTTCATCCGCTTCGGGCCCGTCGAACTCTCCGACTCCCAAGTGGTCCGGCTCAAACGTCTGTATCCGAAGTCGCTGCTCAAACCGGCGCTGCGCTCGGTCCTCGTGCCCAAACCGATGGCAGGCAGCGGATTCGACACCAAGGAGATGACCGACTCTGACATCCTGCGGTGGGCACACCAGTTCCTCGACGCGATCCTGCCGGTCATCGAGTCCGAAGCCACGGAGATCAAGGAGACCGGTGCCGCGAACAACGGTTGAGAACTCGCCGACTGTTCATCGTCGACCGTCCCACGTGCCCGTGCAGTGGCGTAGAGTGCGAAGCGCGGAGGCATCCGCAGCAAGTGCTACTCACGCAGCTGTCTACTAAGGAGTATCCCCATGGGTGTTGACGACAAGTTCGAGAACAAGGCCGAAGATCTCGGCGGTCGTGCCAAGGAGACCGTCGGTGATGTGACCGGTGATGACGAACTCAAGGCCGAAGGCGCCACCGATCAGCTCAAGGCCAAGGCCAAGGATGTCGGCGAGTCCGTCAAGGACCTCGGCGCATCGGTCAAGGACAAATTCTCGAAGTGACCGGCGAACCGGCCCTCACCGTTGTTGCGGTGAGGGTCTTTCGTGCCGGCCGGAGGATCTTTCGTGGGTGAACGTGACGAGCAGAGCTCGGTCGACCAGGGTGCGGTCGGACCGGGACAGGTCGAACCGCGACTGCAAGCGGTGATCGACGCGATGGCGACTCTGCGGCGACGCTGCCCCTGGTCGAGCCGGCAGGATCACCAGAGCCTGGAGAAATACGCTCGGGAGGAGACCGACGAACTCATCGACGCTGTCGAAGAATTCACGACAGAACCCACTCCTGAGAACCGGGCGGCCGTCATCGAAGAGCTCGGCGACGTGTTCTACCAGGTGCTCTTCCACTCCGCCCTGCTCGATGAGAGCAGCGGGCACGCATACGGGCACAGCCTCGGCGCCATCATCGATGGCCTCGAGGCCAAACTCATCCGTCGTCATCCCCTGGCGTTCACCGATGATTCCGGGGACGAGATGGCATCGTTGGACGACGTCGAACGCGAGTACCGTCGGATCAAAGCAGAGGAGAAGGCCGCAGTGCGGGACGAGGGCAGAACCCCATGAGTCTGGAGAGACTCGCGATCGAAGGCACCTTCAATTTCCGTGACCTCGGAGGACCCGCCACCGAGGCAGGGGAGCATCGAGTGCGATCCGGGAAGGTGTTCCGTGCTGACGGTCTGGCGCAGCTGAGCGATCGGGGGCGTGCGGACATCGGCGGACTCGGCATCGGCACAGTCATCGATCTGCGTGATATCGGCGAGCGGGCGAAGCTGCCCGATGCGCTCGATGGACTCGACGTCCGTCTTATCGAGCTGCCTGTCTTCGACGATCATTTCTTCCCCAGCCGACCGCTGAGCAGGGAAGAGATGGAAGCCGCCGCCGAGGCGACCGGGATGGATCTGCGCGACCGGAGCCTCAGCCGCATCTACGAACTCATGATCGTCCACTTCGGCCACCGACTGGCAGCCGCCGTCGATCTGATCGCCGAACACTGCACCGAAGGCGTGGTTTTCCACTGCTCTGCCGGGAAGGATCGCACCGGCGTGATCGGAGCGTTCCTGCTCGACCTCCTCGGCGTGGGACGACAGGAGATCGTCGCCGAATACGCCATCACCTCCACCCATCTGTCCGGGGGTTTCTTGGAAGCGATCACCCGGAACTTCTCCGATGCAGGGATCTCCGGCAACCTCGCTGCGACGGCCACTGCCGCCCCTGCCGAACTCATGCACGAGATCCTCGATCGGATCGCAGCCGAGCACGGGGCCGCCTCGGCGAAGGACGGGGGAGTGCCTGGGGGAGTCGAAGCCTACCTGCGCGCGCACGGGATGGACCCGGCGACGCCCGAACGACTGCGGCACTGCCTGCTCGAGCCCGAGTCCAACCGGGGCTCGGACCGAGGGTGAGCCCGGACGCGCGGTGCATTAAGCTGTCCTGCAGGCACATGTTCCCCATGTGAAACCGAATGCTAAGGAGTACTCAGTGGCCGAGATCGTTGCCGCAAACGCCCGTGAAATCCTGGATTCCCGGGGAAATCCCACCGTCGAGGTGGAAGTGCTGTTGGCCGATGAGTCCGTCGGTCGCGCCGGAGTTCCCTCCGGTGCCTCCACCGGTGAGTTCGAAGCCGTGGAGCTGCGCGACGGAGATCCCGAGCGCTACCTGGGCAAGGGCGTCACCCAGGCCGTCGACGCTGTCGTCGACGAAATCCACGAAGTCATCGTCGGACTCGAAAGCGACGATCAGCGTCTCGTCGACCAAGCGCTCATCGAACTCGACGGCACCGACAACAAGTCTCGCATCGGCGCGAACGCGATGCTCGGCACCTCGCTGGCCGTGGCCCGCGCAGCAGCGGTCTCGGCCGATCTGCCTCTCTACCGCTACCTGGGCGGACCGAATGCGCATGTCATGCCCGTGCCGATGATGAACATCCTCAACGGCGGATCCCATGCCGACTCGAACGTCGACATCCAGGAATTCATGATCGCCCCGATCGGCGCCGCCAGCTTCCACGAAGCGCTGCAGTGGAGCGTCGAGGTCTACCACGCGCTCAAAGGCGTGCTCAAGGAACGCGGACTCTCGACCGGGCTCGGCGACGAGGGCGGATTCGCTCCGAACCTCGACTCGAACGCCGCTGCACTCGACCTCATCATCGAGGCCATCGACATCGCCGGCCACCGTCCCGGACGCGATATCGCCGTGGCCCTCGACGTGGCGTCTTCGGAGTTCTACTCCGACGGAGCCTATGAGTTCGAAGGCGGCAAGAAGTCCGCTGAGGAGATGGCCGCCTACTACGAAGAGCTGTTGGCGAAGTACCCGCTCGTGTCGATCGAGGACCCCCTCGACGAGAACGACTGGGACGGCTGGGCGACCCTGACCGAGACGATCGGGTCGAAGGTCCAGCTCGTCGGCGACGACCTGTTCGTGACCAACCCCGAGCGTCTGCAGCGCGGAATCGACAACGCCACGGCGAACTCGCTGCTGGTCAAGGTCAACCAGATCGGCACCCTGACCGAGACCCTCGACGCTGTGTCTCTGGCTCAGACGAACGGCTACACCACGATGATCTCGCACCGTTCCGGCGAAACCGAGGACACGACGATCGCCGACCTGGCCGTGGCGACCAACGCCGGTCAGATCAAGGCCGGTGCGCCGGCCCGGTCCGAGCGCGTCGCGAAGTACAACCAGCTGCTGCGTATCGAAGAGCAGCTCGGCGATGCCGCACGCTACGCGGGCCGCAGCGCCTTCCCGCGCTTCGAAGCCTGAGGTCAGCAGGGCCCTGAACACCCTGAGGCGGGACTGGACGATCACATCGATCGCCCGGCCCCGCCTCGGCGCTATTCACGTCGGCCTCCCCACCTCATGGTCTCCCACACCTGCCTGCCGCGATGATTCCCTGCTGCCGGTAGTCGGTTTTCGTGCCACCATCTGTCACCAGTCGTCTCATGCCTGCCCATCGGCGACTTTCCCTCGCCTTCCTCGCAATTGGCACCGTTGCACCACTCTGACGAGTCACTACGGGTGAGGGGTGGTCGAGCACGTGTATGAGCTGTCAGCAGCGGTGCGGGATGAAACTCCGCAGATCGCGCCATTCGAGACTGCGTGCTCGACGCAATGGGAGTGTGTGACAGCAGCGGTGCGGGATGCGCCGCCGATTCAGGCGGTGGCGTTCTGCGCGCGGCGGATGGCGAAGAGGATGTCATGGAACTTCGCCTCTTCGAACAGTTCCTTCCAACTGATCCGAATCACCTGCCAACCCTGGTCGCGCAGCCACTGCTCACGGCGGCGTTCCGCTTCGAGCTCTTGTCGGGGAACACCTGAGCCCAGATAGAGCTTGCCGATGCCGTCGATCTCGATGATGAGACGCGCCCGGCGGTGACAGAAGTCGGCGCGGATATCCCGGTTCAAGCTGTCGGCGCGGAACGTCACCTGCGGTTCCACGCCCGTGATTCCGTGTTCGTAGAATCGCACCGCCGCGACCGCCTCGGCGGGTGATTCGCGCCGGGCATCAGCCAGATCGATGGCCAACCGCACTTTCAAGCCGTTGCGCTTCTCCAGACATTGGGCGAGGGTCGTGAGGATCGTCTCTCTGGTCGTCAGCTCTCGGTGCAGCGCATCATCGATCATGGGCACGGAGACGTCGAGGTTGTAGCTGCGGGCGACGTCGATGAGTGTGCGTTCGAGCGTGGTGAGCTCGGCGCCCCCGATCGTGGCGCGATGAGCCTGGGGAATCTGATTGCCGCGGACATGGATGCTCTTGAAGCGACGGTTGACGCCGGGACGGACGACCTCGATCTGGTGTGTGACGGGGTAGGCGACCGGCAGGCCGTGGATGAGAGCCGCCGAGATGTGCGAGTAGATCTCCTCCGGCGGGTCGGGTTTCGAATCGTCCGTTCTCTGATCGGCCCGTTGGCTGAAGTGCCCAGACAGAGAAGCGTTGAGTTCGTTGACCTCGTCGCGGATGTCGCCGTGGTCGATGAAGACCTCATGGATCCGCTCGTCGATGCTGGCCCAGAGAGGGCGGTGGAAGTCTCGCTCGCAGACTCGGCTGACCAAGTACATGCCGCGTGAGAGTCTGCGCAGACAACAGGCGCGGGCGCGTCGGATGTCCGCGTGGTTGAATCCGAGTCGGACGATTCCTCGGTGCTCAGCAGTTTGTACATGTCACTAAAATGCGCCTAATCACAACAAAAGACAATAGATCACCCTTGCATTGTGGATAACCTTGTGGATAGTCGAGGTTTGCGCGGAGCGACCGGCAGGCATCGGAGGTCCGACGGCGGGAGATTGCGGGCATACATCACCGTTAGCCGCATAACCCAGTGCAGGAACGAGGGGGTTTGCCGTGAACGGTGTGGGGTGCGTTGCCAGGTGTAGGAGAAGCGGCCGCCGGGAGGGAGTGGCGGTAAAGGTGAAGGGGAGGCTCCGGATGTAGAGGGTCGGCGAGCACGCTGCAACGTGATGGAAGATACGTGAGAATCGAACACGCCACGGGTCCGAAATCCTCGCGCAGAGAATGCGGACACGGCACACTTGGAGATGTTGCGACACTCTTCCCCGATCCCCAGTCGCAGAGGAAAGAAGCATGGTCCCGAGCAAGCCCAGACGAAGTGCCCCGAAATCGGCTCCTGGCAAAGCCACCCCTCGCCGACGCCCGAAACCGGTCATCGAAGCGGATGCCGACATGGACGCCGAGGCGCGGAGCCGCCGCATATCGCTGCGCACGGGCATCTTCCTCCTCGTCATCGCCGTCGTCCTCCTCGCCTTCCTCTCGCCCCTGAACTCCGCGCTCAAGCAGGCCCAGCAGATCGCCGCTCTCAACGATGAGATCGAGACGACGAAAGCTGAGGTCAAGAGCCTCGAGGAGAAGAACGAGAATCTCAGGGATCCCGACTACATCAAGCGCAAAGCCCGCGAAGACCAGTACTACGTGGAGAAGGGCAAGAACGCGGTCATCGTCACGAACCAAGAAGCCGTGGACGACGAAACCGAGTCCGCACGGCCGGTTCGCAAGCAGGCCTGGTACCTTGAGTTGCTGGAGTCCATTCAGGAGACCGGAAACACCGTGGAGAAGAGCTGATGATCACAGAGTGCACCGAGGCGGATTTCGCAGTCCTCGAAGACCAACTCGGACGCATTCCCCGAGGCGTCGTCGGCATCGCCGCTCGCAGCACCGCCGGTGAACCGCTCGTCGTCGCCACGGCACCCCGCCTCGAAGACGGCACACCGTTCCCGACGACCTTCTACCTCACCCATCCCGCCTATGTGGCCGAATGCTCACGCCTCGAAGCATCGGGAATCATGGCCGACTGGACCGCCGAGATCGGTGAAGATGAGGAACTTGCCGCCGCCTATGCCGCCGCGCACCGCGCCTATCTCGACGTCCGCTCAGAGATCGGGTCCGCAGCGGGCCTGGCGGACGTCGAGGAGATCAAGGACTACTCAGCCGGCGGAATGCCGAACCGGGTGAAATGCCTCCACGCCCTCGTCGGACATTCGCTGTCCGCCGGGCTCGGTGTCAACCCGATCGGTGATCGCGCGCTGTCGTTCATGAGCGACGTGCCGCCGCTGGCCGAGGCCGCTGCCACCACAGAACCGACCGACTAGGACCTGCCATGCGTGTTGCCGCCTTCGACTGTGGGACGAACTCCCTGCGTCTGCTCATCGCCGATGTCGCCGCCGACGGCACCCTCACAGACCTGCGCCGTGAGACCCGGATAGTCCGCCTCGGCCAAGGCGTCGACGCCACCGGCGAGTTCGCTCCGGAGGCGCTCGAGCGCACTTTCACCGTGGCGCGGGAATTCGCCGAGGTGGCCGCCGACTACCAGCCGGAGAAGCTGAGATTCGTCGCGACTTCGGCCAGCCGCGACGTGAAGAACCGTGATGAGTTCTTCGCCGGGATCTTCTCGATCCTCGGTGTCGTCCCCGACGTCATCGCCGGTGAGGAAGAGGCCCGACTGTCCTTCCTCGGCGCCACTGCCGGGCTCACGGATGCCGAGGGACCGTATGTCGTCATGGACCTCGGCGGCGGATCGACCGAACTCGTCCTCGGCCGAGACGATGTCCAAGCAGCAGTGAGCATGGACATCGGGTCGGTGCGTCTGACCGAGCGCCATATGCCCGTTGAGACACCCGACGACGCTCAGATTCAGGCAGCACTGGCCGATATCGACGCCCAGCTCGACCAGGCGGCCCATATCGTCGACTTCTCCGCACCGCGCACCTTCATCGGAGTCGCCGGCACCGTCACCACCATCACCGCAGGCATCCTCGGACTCGAGAGCTACCAGCGAGAGCGCATCCACGGAGCGCATATCAGCGTCGCGGACGTGGCAGACGAATCCCGCAGTCTTCTGTCCATGGACCGCCGGGCTCGCACGGATCTGCCGTACATGCACCCTGGACGCGTCGATGTCATCGGCGCCGGATCGCTGCTCTTCGCTCGGACCGTCGACCGCTTCGACCAGGCAGTGACGGCCGCCGGGGGATCGCTGGACATTCGGGTCTCCGAAACCGACATCCTCGACGGGACCGCGCTCGATCTTGCGCTGACGAGCTCGTGAGAGCCGCCGCCCGACTCCTCGCCGTCACGACCGTCGTCCTCGGACTCGTCGTCGGCACCACCCAGCCGGTCATGGCGGCGCCGAAGGCCGGGCCCGGCCAGTGGTTCATCAAGGACTACGGGATCGACAAGGTCTGGAAGAAGTCCACGGGCAAGGGCGTCAAAGTCGCAGTCATCGACTCCGGCGTCAACACCGACCACGAAGACCTCAAAGGCGTGGTGAAGAAGTCGAAGGACTTCAGCGGCTTGGGCAAGGACGGAAAGACCCCGATCGGCGGGAAGACCACGATCCACCACGGCACCGCCGTGGCCGGAGTCATCGCCGGCCGAGGAGTCGGTGCCGGACCGACCGGCGTCGCCCCGGACGCAGAGATCCTGTCGGCGTCGATGTGGCTGGGCCCCGACCGCCCGAAAGAGTCCGGATCGACTCGAGAACAGGCCGATCAGGCCATCCGGTGGGCCGTCGACTCCGGTGCGAAGGTCATCAACATGTCGCTGGGCTGGGACGATCCGGGCTGGCCGGAGAGCTGGGACGAATCCTTCGCCTACGCCTATGAGAAGGACGTGCTCGTCGTCGCCTGCGTCGGCAACGCCTCACAGGGAGCGACCCAGGCGTGGTCGCCGTCGACGGTCCCTGGTGTCATCGGGGTGGGCGGACTCGACCAGAACGGAAAGGTCCTCGACGACTCCACCGCCCCCGGCACCGCCGTCGACCTCATGGGGCCGGCCGAGGACATTCCCATCCCGTACTACAGCGGCGGCTACGCCGAAGGCCAGGGATGCTCCTTCGCCTCACCCGTCGTCTCGGGTGTGGCAGCGCTCATCCGCTCCGAGAACCCCGACCTCAGCGCCGATGAGGTCCGCGCCAAACTGCAGTCGAGCGCCGAACCGGTCGACGGGCACAAGGGGGTGAGCAAGAAGGACAAGCCCGACCCGATCGTCGGGTGGGGGCGCGTCGACCCGCAGGGCGCCGTCAAAGCGAAAGTGCCCAAGAACGTATCCTCCGCCGAGGATGAACTGGCGGATTGGGTGAAGATGCATCGTCGCGGGGATGCGAAGGCCGAAGAGACCGAAACCGCCGCTCCGGATGAGTCCGAGAGCCCGAAGGTACTCGCGCCGACCGACATCGTCGCCACGCAGTCGACACCGACTCTCGGCTTCGCCGTCCTCGGCGCCGGTGCCCTGATCGCCCTGGTTCTCATGATCGTCTCGGTCGTCTCCTTCGCCCGCCGTCGACGCTGAAACCGGGAGACGGAACTGCTCTGATCTGCGGTGTTCGAGTCCGCGAGACAAACAATTAGTGAAAGTTTTCACAAGGGTCTAGCATGGGATTATGGCACTCATCAGAAACTCAAAACTGCGTCCACGAATCCTCGTCGTCGGTGGTGGCTCTGTCGGCCTGCTCACCGCTCAGAATCTGCTGAAGAACCTCGGTCGGGGCGAAGCCACCGTCACCGTGGTCGATCCCAATCCGTACATGACCTACCTGCCGTTCCTCCCCGAGGTGGCAGCCGGGTCGATCGAGCCCCGTCACGCTGTGGTGCCGCTGCGCCGCAACCTGCCGGGCGCTGAGGTCATCACCGCGAAGGTCACCTCGATCAATCACGCTGAGAAGTTCGCCACCATCGAACCCGAGAACGATGAAGCGTTCGAACTCGACTACGACCACATCATCCTCGCCTCCGGTTCGGTTGCCCGTGCGCTGCCGATCCCGGGCCTGAAGGAGAACGCGATCGCGCTCAAGCGCATCGAAGAAGCCGTCGCGCTGCGTGACCACCTGCTGTCCCGCCTGGCCGACGCCGCTCTGATGGAGGACGACGAAGAGCGCCGCAAGGCTCTGACCTTCGTCTTCGTCGGCGGCGGATTCGCCGGCATCGAGCTGCTGACCGAACTCGAGGACATGGTCCGTTCGGCCATCGCCCAGTACGAGACTCTGACCGAAGCCGATGTCCGCTTCGTCCTCGTCGAGGCTCTCGGCCGCGTCATGCCCGAGGTCGGCGAAGCTCAGGCCCGTTGGGTCGTCGAGCACATGCGCGAACGCGGAATCGACGTCTACCTCGAGACCTTCCTTCAGGACTGCACCGACAAGCACATCAAGCTCTCGAACGGCGAAGAGTTCGACGCCGACACGATCGTCTGGTCCGCCGGTGTCAAGGCCAACCCGATGCTCATCGACTCCGACCTGCCGATCAACGAACGCGGCAACGTCACCGTGCGCGCCGACCTGCGGGTCGAGGGCGATGACGGAGTCGTCGAGGGCGCTTGGGCCGCCGGCGACAACGCCGCTGTTCCCGACCTGTCCGGCGGCGGAGTGGCAGGCTTCTGCGTGCCCAACGCTCAGCACGCCGTGCGTCAGGCCCCCGTACTGGCTGCCAATGTGCTCGCCGCACTGCGCGGAGAGGCCGAGTTCAAGCAGTACTTCCACAAGACCATCGGTACGGTCGCCGGTCTGGGCGTGTACAAGGGCGTCTCGCAGATGGGCGATTTCGAAGCCCGCGGAATTCTCGCCTGGCTCATGCACCGGGCGTACCACGGCTACGCCATCCCGACCATGGACCGCAAGGTCAAGGTTTTCGGCAACTGGTTCCTCAACGCCGTCCTCGGCCGCGACGTCATGCCGCTGGCAGACCTCGATGTTCCGCGCAAGAACTTCGTCGAGGCCGCCAACTCGAAGCCGGCTCCGAAGAAGGAGCCTGCCAAGGCCTGATTCGAGGCAGCCGGTGCCATCCGGCGATACGCCCTGATGAGACGACTGACGCCGGGGATGCAACCGCATCCCCGGCGTCAGTCATATCTGCAGACTCTGCAGTGAGTGAGCCCTGCTCAGTTCGCCACGGTGAAGCGGGCGTCGATGTGCGCAGGCTCGGCGATCTCATCGACCATGGCTACAGCGAAGTCCTCGGCCGAGATCGAGTCGCCCGCTGGCACCTCGAGCTCGACGTTGTAGGAACCGGTGCGCTCACCCGGAGCGATCTCCGGTGCGGGGGAGATGAGCGTCCACGGGGACGGGTTCGCCGCACGCAGCAGTTCGAGTGCCTTGGTGCCGGTCTCGGCTTCAGCCTTGTACGCGGGAGGGAAACCCTCGGTGTCCTTGAGCATCGTGTCCCCGGCGAACAGGGAACCGGCACCGCCGACGACGAACAGTCGGGTCTCACCGCTGGCCTTCGCCACGGTCGACAACGCATCGAGCCATTCCTGGTGGTCCCCGCCCGTGCGGCTGGGCCCGGTGGTGGAGACGATGACATCATGGTCGGCGGCCATGCGTGCTCCGAGTTCCGCATCGGCCATATCACCGGTGATCGAGCGCGTCGCGCCGTTCACCTCGGTGCCGGAGCGGGTGATGGCGGTGACCTCGATCCCGCGGGAGGCCGCCTCGGCGACGACGCGCGAGCCGATCATTCCCGATGCTCCAAAGAGTGCGATCTTCATATGAGTCCATTCGTTCGACGTGCAGCGCGCCTGCGATGCACGGTGGAAGTCGTAGTCTGACCTTCCTAAGATATCTTTGGGATATCGAGTACCTCAAGGATACTATTGAGCCATGAGTGTGAGAGTTCGATGGGAAGGCGATGCCTTCGACCCCGAATGCCCGACCCGAGTGGTTCTCGATCGAGTCGGGGACAAGTGGACGGTGCTCATCGTCGACATCCTCGATGCCGGTCCGAAGCGCTTCAACGAGATCCGTCTGGCCATCGGCGGAATCACCCCGAAGGTGCTGACCTCGACCCTGCGGTCGCTTGTCGCCGACGGCCTCATCGAGCGCGAGGTCTTCGCCGAGGTGCCGCCGCGGGTGGAGTATTCGCTCACCGACCTCGGCCGGTCACTGCAGGAACCCGTGGCCGCACTCCGGACGTGGGCAGAAGCCAATGTCGCGGAGATCGTCGAGAACCGGGACCGCCACGACGAAGCACAGGTGTCCGCGGGCATGTGAACAGTTCCCAAGACAGAGCCCGAGCGATCAGCTGGAGAGGGTGAAGTCGTGTGACTTCTCCGCGATCACCCGCAGGGTGCCTTCGCCGAGGTCGTAGACGCACTGCCATTGAGTGTGGGCCTGGCGCACATCGTCGAGCAGGCCGACCGCATCATTGACGGAAACCTTCCCAGCGGCGGCCGAGAGCGTGTCCGCGCAGGTGGAGTAACGCCACTGTCCGCTGCGCTGATCTTCGGACGTCGTGGACATGTGGACGTTCTCCAAGCACATCCACGGCTGCCCCTGCGGAGGACGGATGACCTGCATCGTGCCGGCGTCGTATTCGACGACGGCTTTCGCCCCCGTGCCGTCGGCGATCAGATAGTGCAGTCCGGGCCCGCCGGTGAAATCGACATTGTGGTCGTCGAAGAGGTCGAGTGCGTCCTCGAGTCTCTCCGCGTGGTCGAGCACCATGCGCTGGATGCCCCAGCCGCTGAACCACCGATGAGCACCGATCGTCGACTCAGGGGAGTGGGAGGCGGACTCAGGGGAGTTGGGCTCGATCTCTGATGCGCCATGTGCTGTCCGTCCTTGGACGCAGGGGGGCCGAGAGGGCATCGGTCCGATGCGGGTCATCGGTGTGGGGTGAATGCTATCAAGGTCGTCTCGATCGGCCCGGGCAGGCGATGAAGGCGGCACACCGAGTGCGGCACATCAAGCACGAGCGAGCTGTCCGAACACGGTGACGAAATCACGCAGGCCCCCTGCGACCCGATAGATCCGCGGCTGGCCGGAGTAGACCCAGTTGTTCGTGATGATCGAGGCGCTGCCGCCGTTCGTCGCCTGTTTGAACTCGGCGACGTCGAGCGTCGAGAGATGGTCCGCGACGAGGCGGCTGCGCAGGTCCGGACCCATCTGCACCCAATGATCGGCGGCTTCGAAGCCGACCTCCGTCCATTCGCCACCGATCTCGCGGTAGGCGAGGGGGCGGCAGGGAGCGCTGATGCATTCGCCGAGCGGCGGTGCTCCAGAGTCCGCAACATCGCTGTCGACGTCGAGGAGTGCGGCCGGTCCGTCCGCCTCGGCGAGGCGCGGGTCGTCCGTTCCATCGACGCACTGTGGGTGGCCGCTGACGGTGAGAAGCGCGTAAGTCATCACACCATTCTGCCTGCTCGGGCAACAACGTGGGATTTTGCACCCTCCTGAACAGTGTTCAATAATGGCAATATGGATAGCTATCAAATACTCGCCGAGCGCGTGCTCGCCGGCGATTCGGCCACCGCCTCCGATGCTTGCGCGATCCTGTCGTCGCCCGATGAGGATCTGCTCGATCTGATCGCGGCTGCCTCACGGCTGCGCCGCGAACATTTCGGCAATCTCGTCAAGGTCAACTACCTCGTCAATCTCAAATCAGGGCTGTGTCCAGAAGACTGCGGCTATTGTTCGCAGCGCTTGGGTTCCGAAGCCGACATCCTCAAATACTCGTGGCTGCCCAGGGAAGAGGCGAAGCGGCAGGCGGAATTCGGTCTGGCAGGAGGAGCCTCGCGGGTCTGCCTCGTAGCCTCAGGACGCGGTCCCTCGAACCGGGACGTCGAACGAGTCTCTGGCATGGTCGAGGAAATCAAATCCTCATCGCCCGGCGTCGAGGTGTGCGCGTGCCTCGGGTTCCTCAAGGACGGTCAGGCGAAGCGGCTCAAGGACGCCGGGGTCGACGCGTACAACCACAACCTCAACACCGCTGAGTCCCATTACGCCGACATCTGCTCGACTCATACATTCGCCGATCGCGTCGACACTGTGGACAAGGCCCGCGGTGCAGGACTTTCCCCGTGCTCGGGGCTCATCGTCGGAATGGGGGAGACGAACGAACAGATCATCGAGGCCATTGAAGCGCTCAAGGCCGTCGACTCCGATTCGATCCCGGTCAACTTCCTCATTCCATTCGACGGTACGCCACTCGAAGGTACCTGGGCGCTTACCCCGCAGCACTGTATGCGGATTCTCTGTGCGGTCCGGTTCCTCTGCCCGGACCGCGAGCTGCGCATCGCCGGCGGCCGGGAGATGCACTTGCGTTCGCTGCAGCCGATGTCGCTGCACGTGGCCAATTCCCTCTTCCTCGGCGACTACCTCACCTCGGAGGGACAGGCCGCGGAAGAGGACCTCGACATGATCGTCGACGGCGGATTCGAGATCGTCGGCGCGGACAGTGCCCAACAGCTGCGTGATGAGCTCAAGTCCCACCGGGCCGCCCATCTCGCGGCCTTCGGCAGCGCAACCCCCGATGAAAGTGACGACACCACCGCCGCCGACATGGCGAATGCGCCCGCCTCGGTGCCATCGGCAGCCGGCACTCTGCCGTGCGGCAAGCCGTCGCCGCCCGTCGGTCACGAGGCAGACGGTTCCGGCGTCACGATCCCGACGATCCGTCGTCGAGGCGCAGGGACGGAGCTCTCACCCAATGCCTGATCCTGCGCGACGTGATCCTTTGAGCACTCTGGAACGCGACTCCGGGCTCCTATGGCATCCCTACGCTCCGCTCGACGCCGGCGCGCACTTCTCAGTCACCGGCGCGGCTGGTCCCTACGTGGACCTGTGCGATGTCGCCGGTGCCTCTCACCGGCTTGTCGACGGCATGAGCTCGTGGTGGTCGGTCGTCCACGGCTACCGGCATCCGTTCATGGACGCGGCGCTGACCGCTCAGCTGGGGTCATTCTCACATGTCATGTTCGGCGGTCTGACGCACGGTCCGGCCGTCGACCTGGCCGAGCGCCTCGTCGCAGTCACACCGCCGGGACTCGACCATGTCTTCCTGGCCGACTCTGGCTCGGTCTCGGTCGAAGTCGCGCTCAAGCTGGCGTTCCAATATCAACGGGCTCGCGGGCGCGATCGCAGACGTTTCCTCGCACTCGAAGGCGCTTACCATGGTGACACGACGGGAGCGATGGGTGTGTGCGATCCGGTCGGTGGGATGCACACCGATTTCGCAGGTTTGCTGGCATCTCAGCTGTTCCTACCTCGTCCGCCGTTGCCGGAGGCTTCCACCGCCGAAGTGGACGCATGGGTGATCAAGGCTGAAAACTTCGTCGATGCGCACGGGGCAGAGATCGCCGGCATCATCGTCGAACCCCTCTTCCAAGGTGCCGGAGGCATGCGCCCGTATCACCCAGCCGCCCTGCAGTCACTGCGACGGTTGGCCACTGAGATCGATGCCGTGCTCATCGCCGACGAGATCGCCACCGGCTTCGGACGCACGGGCTCTGACTTCGCCTGTCGGGCCGCCGGGATCACCCCGGACGTCATGTGCCTGGGCAAGGCTCTGACCGGCGGCTATCTCACATTGGCGGCGCTGATGTGCAGTGAAACGGTTGCAGACGTCATCACCGCTTCGTCCCACCGAGCACTCATGCACGGGCCCACGTTCATGGCTAATCCTTTGGCCTGCGCGGCAGCCATTGCCTCGATCAGTCTGCTCTTCGCCGCCGACGAGAGCGGGTGGGAGGCGGCCATCGCACGCATCGCCCCGGCTCTCGAATCCGGGCTCGCTCCCGCTCGAGGGTTCGAGCACGTGGCCGAGACGCGTGTGACCGGTGGTATCGGCGTCGTCGAACTCGACCGCCCGGTCGACGTGGGGCTGACCACGCGCATAGCCGCCGAACATGGGGTGTGGCTGCGGCCGTTTCGGCGGCACATCTATACGATGCCTCCCTATATCTCGTCTCCGGAGGTGGTGGACACCATCACGGCGGCGATGGTCGCGGCAGCCGCGGCACACGGGGATGGGTGCGAGTTCGAGGTTGCATCGTGAACGCCTTCTTCTCCCGCCTTTCCGCCGCGGCCGAGCGCCGAAGTGCTGCCGGTCTGGACCGCAGTGACCTCGTGCTCGACGGACTCGACCTCGCCTCGAACGACTACCTCGGACTCTCGGCGCATCCGCTGGTGCGTGCCGCAGCGATCGAGGAGATCGAACGCAGCGGCACCTCGGCCAGCGCGTCCCGACTCGTCACCGGAACCACACACGCCCACCACCGATTGGAAGCTGCGCTGGCCGAACGGCTGCGGCACCCTGCGTGTGTGACCTTCTCCAGCGGTTATCTGGCCAATATCGCTGCCGTCACTGCTCTGGCCGGTCCCGATACTCTCATCATCTCCGACGCCCACAACCATGCGTCACTCATCGATGCCTGCCGTCTGGCGAAAGCTCCGACGAGTATCGTCGCCCACAACGACCAGGGCGCCGTTGAAGCCGCACTGGCTGGTCGTCAGCAGTCCGAGGCGCTTGTCATCGTCGAATCGGTGTACTCCGTCTTCGGTGACGCCGCGGACCTGCCCCGACTTCTTGACCTCTGCGCTCGTTACGACGCTCTGCTGCTCGTCGACGAAGCCCACGGGATCGGTGTGACCGGCACCGAGGAATTCGTCGGAATGGGGGCGGCTGCCGCGGTGAGCGAATTCCGCGACCGTCTCGTCGTCACCGCAACGCTGTCGAAAGCGCTCGGCTCCCAAGGAGGGGCTGTGCTGGGAGCCGATCTCATCCGTGATGCTGTGGTCAACACTGCACGTACCTTCATCTTCGACACCGGTCTTTCCCCTGCCGGGGCGGCCGCTGCGCGTGCCGCTCTCGACCTCATCACCGCTGAGCGGGTGGCCTCGATGAAGGCAGCCCGCGCACAACTGGCAGCCGTGCTTGATGTGCCGGTTCCAGCCGGTGCGGTGCTGTCCGTTCCGATGCCGAGCCCGGAATCCGGCGTCCGGGCACGCGAACTGCAATGCGAGGAAGGCATCCTCGTCGGCTGTTTCCGCCCACCTTCGGTGCCCGACGGCATCACGCGTCTGCGGCTGACCGCTCGCGCCGGATTCAGCCCTGATGAGCTGGCCTATGCCTGTGAGCGCATTCGGGCGATCACCGAAATCTGCGCTGCGGAGTCGGCAGCATGATCCCGCGCTTTCTGCTCGTCACGGGAACGGACACCGGCGTCGGCAAGACCATCGCCACCGCGGCGCTGGCCGCGGCACTGACGGCGGTTGGGCGTCGAGTGATCATGTGCAAGCCGATCCAGACGGGGCATATCAGGGCCGACGATCCTGCACGTGAGCAGCTCGAGTCCGATTACTGCGACGTCGTCACAGAATCTGACGCGGAGGCGGTGGCGCGGCTGACCGGCATCTATACGTTCACGAACACCACCCTCCGCCTGCCGATGGCTCCGGTTCCCGCCGCCAAAGCCGAATCGGACGAGAACAAGTCGGCCGACGACAAATCAGCTGATGCCAAATCAGCCGACCCATGGCCAGCAGACCCTGAGTCAGTCGATGATGAGTCAGCTGGCGCTGTACGACCCGTTCCGGACTTTTCAGGAGCCGACAGAGTCTCGAATCTGCCGAGCGCGGCCGAGCATGTGGACTTCATACGTACGGCACTGGCACGAACCGATGCCGACCATGTCCTCGTCGAAGGGTCCGGGGGAGTCCTCGTCGATTTCGGAGGGCTTACCCTCGCCGACATCGCAGCCGGACTGTCGGAGGGAGAAAACTTGGTCGGTGCCGCCATCGTCGTCCGCTCACGCTTAGGGACTCTCAACCACACCGCTCTCACCGCTGAAGCCCTTGAGAGACGGCGGGTTTCGACCACCGGCATCATCATCGGTTCGTGGCCCGAAAAGGCGTCTCCGGTTGACCGTGACAATTTGGCTGCACTGTCGGCGATGGCACCTGTCCTCGGAGCGATTCCCGCCGGGGTCGGAGACAGGCTCGATCGGAACGAGTTCACTGCCCGGGCACCTGGGTGGCTGCGGCTGTCCTGATCGCAGAGGCGGTGAAGGAATCAGCCTGGTCGTCACTGTGAATCGTTGCAGGTCAGGCGCAAATTATGTGGTCCCCCCAGTGGGACTCGAACCCACACTGAATCGATTTTAAGTCGACTGCCTCTGCCGATTGGGCTATAGGGGGGGGAATGCTCAGAACACACTTTACCGGCAAAGCCCGGCCACCGCGATCTGAGACATTCCGCGGACGATCCGGGCACACGGCTAACCTGGAACGATGACGACGAACGGACCCACCGGGCAGGCCTGGGTGATCCTTGTCGTCGGTGTCCTCACGCAGATGGCGGCGACCATCGCGATTGCCGGACCCGCCTTCCTCATCCCCTACATGCACTCCGACCTCGGGTTCACACTCACCCAGGCCGGCACCGTCGCAGCCGCTCCGAGCTTCGGCCTCATCCTCACCCTCATCGCCTGGGGCGCATTCGCCGACCGTTTCGGCGAACGACTGGCGATGACCTTGGGGATCGGGCTGACCGCTGCGTTCTCGGCCGCCGCTGTCCTCGTCGTCGACTCGCCGATCTGGATGGTCATCGTCATCGCCGCCTCCGGTGCCGCGGCCGCCTCGGTGAACTCTGCGTCCGGCCGCGTCGTCATGGGCTGGTTCCCCCGCCACCGCCGAGGACTGGCCATGGGCATCCGCCAGATGTCCCAGCCCCTGGGCACAAGCGTGGCCGCCGTGACCATCCCGGGGATCGCCGCGGCCGGCGGATTCCCCGCCTACCTCTGGTTCGTCGCCGCCGTGACCGGGGTGCTCGGCCTCGTCTGCTTCGCCGTCATCCGCAACCCACCGGACCAGACGCCCACCCGCACCGAGGTGGCCGAACTCGACCAGGACACCGATCCCCAGACGACGCGCACCGATGACACCGAACCGGGCACCACCTCGGCGGGGGGCGGACAGCCCAGCACCGCCTCGGCGATCAATCCCTACCGCAGCGATTCCTTCCTGTGGCGCATCCACGCTGTCTCCGCGCTCCTCGTCGTCCCGCAGTTCGCGTTCTCCACCTACGGACTCGTCTGGCTCATCGTCGTCCAAGGGATCGGGGCGGGCACCGCCGGAGCGATCGTCGCGATCGCGCAGATCGTCGGCGCTGTCGGTCGCATGGTTGTCGGCGGACTCTCCGACCGCACGGAATCACGCGTGGGCCTCATGCGCATCGTCGCCGTCGCGGCCGTGATCGTCGTGGTCGCCATCGCCGTCCTGTCGCTGACACAGCTGCCCGCGCTCGCAGCTATCGTCTTCATCCTCGCCTCTGCTGTGTCGGTGGCCGACAACGGTCTGGCCTTCGCCTCGGTGGCCGAAGCCGCCGGACCGCGGTGGTCAGGCAAGGCGCTGGGAGCCCAGAACACGGGACAGTTCGTCATGTCGGCTCTGCTCGGTCCCGGATTCGGTGCCCTGGTGACGGCGTTCGGCTATCCGCTGTCCTTCGGACTCATCGCGCTGGCCCCACTTTTGAGCGTCGGAATCATCCCGCGACGCGACGTCGATCGCATAACCTGATATTCATCTCGGCACATTATCGTGCACGAGGCACACTCCGGTGTCGACAGTGAAAGGGAAGGATCTCGTGAACAGTCTGTTCCAAGAGAATCTGCGGGAGTACATCGACAAACTCCGCCTCGAAGGCTACGCCGTCGCGGACAGCCAGACGACGGATCCGCACCTGATCGACCCCATGGGCCGGGCCGTCGAAACGTGGCGGGAAGGGTACCCGTACGACGAACAGTTGGACCGCGAAGAATACGAACTCGAGAAGTACAAACTGCAGGTCGAACTGCTGAAATTCCAGTACTGGGGTCAGGACACGGGCGCCAAACACGTCATCGTCTTCGAAGGTCGTGACGCCGCCGGCAAGGGCGGGACGATCAAACGCTTCACCGAACACCTCAACCCGCGTGCCGCCCGCGTCGTCGCACTCAACAAACCCTCCGACCGCGAAGCCGGACAGTGGTACTTCCAGCGCTATATCTCCCACCTGCCCACGAGCGGGGAGATCGTCATGTTCGACCGATCCTGGTACAACCGGGGCAATGTCGAGCGGGTCATGGGATTCTGCACCGACGACGAGTACGAGACCTTCATGGAACAGGCCCCCGTGTTCGAGAAGATGCTCATCGACTCCGGAGTCCACGTCACGAAGTTCTGGTTCTCCGTGACCCAGAGAGAGCAGCGGACCCGGTTCGCGATCCGTCAGATCGATCCGGTGCGGCGGTGGAAGCTCTCACCGATGGACCTCGAGTCCCTCGATCGCTGGGACGACTACACGAAAGCGAAGGAAGAGACGTTCCGCCGCACGGATACCGATCACGCTCCGTGGATCACGATCAAGAGCAACGACAAGAAGCGCGCCCGCCTCAATGCGATGCGCTACTTCCTCAATCAGTTCGACTACGCGGACAAAGACCGATCGGTCGTCTATGACGCCGACCCGCTGCTCGTCCGTCGCGGCCGCGACGCCGTCGACGACTAGTTCAGTCACCGTCCACCGTCACCGAGGCGGGGGATCGCTGGTCCGGTCGACCGACTCCGGACAGAGATTCGGCCGGGTGGAAGGGGAAAGACCACCCGGCCGGAACCGTGGAGCGGGACTCGAACCCGCTGTGCAGTGACGTGCTGCTGTGCCGCCCGGAACCGGGCCGCCGCCCGGAGCCGGACCGCCGGCGCGGAGTGAAGAAGAATCAGACTTCTGCTGCGGCGTCTTTCCGTGCCCTGCGCAGCGCACGGCGCTTCTTGTGACCGGTGAAGCTGAGCAGGAAGAGGATGATCGCCAGGAGCACGAACAGCCCGCCGCCGGCGATGCCCGCATCGACCCAGAACTGGGGCGGGAAGAGGCGGATGAGCGAATCATCGGCGTAGAACTCCCACGTCCCATCGGCGAAGAACACCTTGTGGAACCCGCGGAAGAAGCTGTCCCAGCCGAGCACGGCGACGACGGCGACGGCGGCCATGAAGATGATGCTGAAGATCGACCCCAGACGCACTCCCGCGTGGATGCCCGATCCGTTCTTGCGGCACATGTAGATGCCGAAGAGTACGGACCCGATGATCCCGACGAGAGCCACAAGGTAGAGCAGCGAGATCAGACCCTTGACGTCAGCCATGTGGCTGAGCTCTTCGGAGATGAAGATCGGCTCTCCGTTGGGCATGACGATGTCGGCGAGGTAGCGCCGGGAATCGAAGTTGTGCAGGTAGTCGATGACATAGGTCCCGTAGTGCTCACGGTCGGCGGCACTGAAACCGAACTGGTCGGCCGGGAACCCGGGTCGGAAGTACTCGAATTTGAGGAAGATCCCGGAGGCGACGAAACGCACCGCCAGAGCCAGCAGGACGAACGGGGTGGCAAGCATGATCCAGATCGTGCCGATGACATCGAGCACCGACCGGCGCCGCTCGGGCACCTCGGGGTCGCGGACATCGGTCGACGTCGCCGCCTTCGACACCGCTGCCCAATCGGCTTCGCTCATCACCGCGGTGCGCGCATTCTGAGGCACCTCACGGGTGGCCCCGGTATCGGCCGTCGATGCAGCGGCGGCCGAATCCGTGCCGGCGGACTTCTGCGCAGCATTCTGCTCGGCGGCACGCGTGCTCGCGGTCGCGGGCTGGGAGTGCGGATTCGTCGAATGGGCGGGAGCCACCCTCACCGGACCCGTCGAGGGCTTCGCATCCGCGGAATGCTCAGGGGCATCCTCGGCGATGGGATCCGTGATCGGATCGAACGCCTCGGTGTCGGTAGAGGGATCATTCGCCGCCTCCAGAGGAGCCTGCGACTGCTTCTCGGCAGCACTGGCAGACCCTGAACTCATCCGCCTGCTCAGGAGGTCTTCGGTCTCGTTCTTCTCGTCTCTGGACACATCCCCATTGTCAGTGACCACCGGGTCCAAGCGGGGGAGGACACGCCACGGCGGTCGATTTCGCGGAGTCAGCCGAGCAGGGCGGCGATGATGACGAGCGCCGGAACGGACAGGACCGTGGTGATGAAGACGGCATCGCGCATGAGCGCCTCGGATTGTCGGTACTGCATCGAGTAGATGTAGACGTTCTGCGCGGTCGGCAGGGCCGAGGTGACGACGATGGCGAACAGGTCGATCCCGGTGTAACCGAGCAGGGGGCCGCCGATGGCCCAGGCGATGACCGGCTGGGCGATGAGTTTGGCACCGGTGATGTAGCTCAGCTGTGCGCGGCTGCCCTTGACGGGGATTCCCCACCCGTCCTTGAGTGAGATGCCGAAGGCCAGCAGGGCGCCCGGCACGGCCGTGGCGCCGATCATGTCGATGGGTTCGAAGATGAACCGCGGCAGCTCGAAACCCGTCGCCGAGGCGGCCACTCCGGCTGCGGCGCCGAGGACGATGGGGTTCTTGAGCACTTGGAGGATCGCGGAGTACCAGTGCGAATCATGCTGCTTCTTGCCCGCGCCGTCGAGCACGGCCATGCCGATGGGGGCGAGGATGAGCAGCTGGAAGAGCAGGACCGGGGCGACGTAGCCGATATCATGGAGGACATAGGCGGCGATCGGGATGCCGAGGTTGCCGATGTTGACGTAGCTGGTGGCCCACGCGGAGAACATCGCTTCGCCGGTGCTGCGTCTTCGGATCCACTTGGTGAGGGCGAAGAGGGCGGCACCGACGATGAGCGCCGACCCGCCGGTGGCGAAGAGGGCGGTGTTGAAGATCAGCCCGAGGTCGGTCTCGGAGACCGTGACATAGAGCAGGGTCGGGGTGCCGGCGTAGAAGACGAGCTTCGCGATGACCTGCTGGCCGTGAGGACCGAGAACGCCGGAGCGGCCGAGGACGAACCCGACGAGAATGACTCCGGCGATGACGGCGAAACCTTCGAATACGGCCAGCATGGGCTGCTCGGGTCCTCGCTTCCTGCGTCTGGGGCGGTGGTGTCAGTCCGCCTCGGCGATATCGGAGACGACATAGGACGCTGCGGCGCTGACCGCACTGACGGCGAACACGGCCGGCCACGCACCGATCTTCTTCGCCAGGGGATGGGAAGCGCCGAACCCGCCGAGGTAGGCCAAGCTCAGCCCGGTGGCGGCCGGCCAGCCCTTCTTCACATACCAGGAGCGGGCTGCGTAGGCGCCCGCGGCGGCGAGGACGACCCCGCCGAGGGGACGGATCCCGGTTTCGCGGGCGGTGAGGAAACCGCCGATGAGTCCGACGGCGACGAGCGGGGCGGTGGAGACTTCGCGTGCATCCTTCATGCGGACCAGTTTAGGCGCGCAGGTCATCGGCTCGGACGGTGGTCTCATAACGAGGAACTCCGATGCGGCGTCTTGGTGATCACAGCAGCGAGATCTTGATGACCGAGGCGATGCTGATGACCGCGATGAGGCACACCGAAGCGGTGAGGAAGGCCACGGCCCAGGGGGTCGGGCGGCTGCGCTCGGCCTGGATCGAGTCCGAGCCGAGCCGGTAGCGCCTGACCTGCATGGACAGCGCAGCGATGGCCAGGCCGATGCACACGACGAAGAGCGCGACCGACCAGCCTCCGAAGACATGGATGAAGCGCATGAAGATGAGGCTGACGACGGTCATGGTCAGGCTCGTGCGCAGCCATGACTGCGTGGTGCGTTCGGGCTGCAGCCCCGGATCGGGGTGCGGCAGCGGCCGGGGCCGCCGAGGTCGCGGAGTGCGAGGACTCATCGCAGCAGGCCGGCGAACACCAGGACGAGCAGACCCGCACCCAACGCCGAGGCGAGGCTGACTATGGGAATGATGAGCGGCAGCGGCAGGGAGGTCTTGCGCCGCATCGCCGATTCGATGCGGTGCCAGCGGAACGCGGCACCGGCGGCGAGGATGAACCCGATGACCATGAGCACGATCGACAGGGTCGCCCGCAGACCGGTCGAGAAGATCTCCGAGGTGAAGGCCTCGACGGCGATGCCGCCGCCGATGAAGGCCAGGGCGGTGCGGATCCAGGACAGGAAGGTCCGTTCGTTGGCGAGGGTGAAGCGCGGATCGGGGTCGACGCCGTCGGGGAAGACCCGACGGGCGATGCGGCTGCGGGAGTCCTGCGAAGAATTGTTCTCACTCACCCTTCGAGGATAGCGGTAGACGGTGTGCGGCATGTGTGGAACCCTGAGCTCATGGGCGACGACGAGTCGATGAAGTCCTTCCTGCAGCAGTCCCTCGACCGAGGCCGGACGAACCTGCGGTGGAAGCTGTCCGGACTCGACGAAAGGTCGCTGAGATGGCCGCGCACCCCGACCGGCTTCAACCTCCTCGGCGCACTCAAACACATGGCGCAGGTCGAGATCGTCTACTTCGGCGACACCTTCGGCCGCGCCTGGCCGAATCCCGACGAGCTCGTCACCGACGCCGACATCGCGCTCGACCCACAGGCTGACTGGTGCGCGACAGAGTTCGAGACGACCGAGCACCTGCTCGACCTCTACTCCCGAGTCGCCGAGTTCGCTGACGAGACCGTCGAGTCGCTCAGTCTCGATTCGCCGGGGCAGGTGCCGCCGGACTCTCCGAGGAGGCTCCGAACCTGCCGCAGGACTTCGACCAGGATGCGTATCTCGAACGCCTGCGCAGCATCGCCGACCGGTTCTGAGCAGGAACGCTCCGCGTCATTCCGAGGCGGACCGTCGTGAGAGGCGACTGGTGAGACGCCGCAGAGACGAAAGCACGGTTGTCACCTATCATGACTGAGGAAATACGGAGACCGCTGCGTCGCCGATGTGCGGGAGAGCCCGATGAGCGACCCCCCGACCACATCGTGAGTCTGTGCGCGGCCGAAGACGAAAGCGAAAGACACCATGAGTGAGCAGTCGAACGGTTCCGGCCCCGGCGACGCGGGTGATGCGGAAACCGTATCCGGAATCGAAGAGGCCTCGGGCCCGGCCAAATGGAAGGTCATCGGTCCCGGCCTCGTCGTCGCGGCCACGGGTGTCGGAGCCGCCGATATGGTGGCGACCCTGGTGGCCGGCAGCCAGTTCGGCTACGGACTGCTGTGGGCGGTGATCGTCGGCGTCATCCTCAAGATCGTCCTCGTCGAAGGCGCCGGCAGGTTCAGCCTCGCGACCGGAAAGACGATCTTCGAAGGCTGGCGATCACTCGGCCGCTGGACCACATGGTACTTCGGTCCCTACATCATCATCTGGGGCTTCGTCTACGGAGCCACCGCGATGAGCTCGGCGGCACTGCCGCTGGCCGCGCTCTTCCCCGGGATCAACCTGACAGTATGGTCGGTGCTCATGGGCCTGGCCGGCTTCGCCATGGTGTGGTTCGGCCGTTACGCCGTGTTCGAGAAGATCACCGCCGTCCTCGTCGGAATCATGTTCATCACCGTCGTGGGGCTGGCGATCATCGCCGCCCCGAACATTCCCGACATGCTCACCGGTCTGATCCCGATCATCCCCGAGGGCGGCGTGATCTACACGCTTGCGCTTGCCGGAGGCGTCGGCGGCACCATCACGCTGGCCGCCTACGGCTACTGGCTGCGCGAGAAGGGCTGGCACACCCCGAAATGGATGAAAGTGATGCGCATCGACAACTCGATGGCGTACGTGATGACCGGCATCTTCGTCATCGCCATGCTCGTCGTCGGTGCCGAGGTCGTCCGTGCCGCGGGAGTCTCGATCTCCGCCGAGGACAAGGGGCTGCTCGACCTCGCCGACGTCCTCAAGGCCCGCTACGGCGAGGTCGTGGGCATCGGATTCCTCGTCGGCTTCTGGGCCGCGTCCTTCTCCTCGATCATCGGCGTCTGGAACGGTGTGTCCCTGATGTTCGCCGATTTCTGGGGGCATATGCGCAAGAAGCCGGGCGGGCACCCCGACACCCTGACCGGCGGCAAGTACTTCAAGTTCTATGTGCTGTGGCTGACGTTCCCGCCGATGCTGCTGTTCATCCTCGGCAAGCCGATCGGGCTGATCCTCGCCTACGGCGTCCTCGGTTCGCTGTTCATGCCGTTCCTGGCCATCACCCTCCTCGGGCTGCTCAACGGCAAGAAGATCCCGAAGGAATGGGCGAACAAGCTGCACACGAACGTCGCCCTGGCGATCACCGCACTGCTGTTCATCATCCTCGGCATCCAGCAGCTCTACTCGGCGCTGGCACCGCTGTGGGGCGGCGGAAGCTGACCTGGGCTCTGCCCGGTCGTCAGCCTCTGCTGTGGGGTTGCCGCTAAGCTGGGAGACGCAATGGCAGAACAGAACCCGACCCCGTCGACCACTCCAGCGAACACGAATCCGGGACGGCCGCCTCGGCGCGGGAAGAACGGACGTGGGCGTGCGTCTCAGCGACGCAGAACTACGGCGGCGCACCATCAGCAGCGCCGGGCCCGACTCAAGGACGCCCGCGCGGCTCATCCGGTCACCGTCTCCTACCCCGAGGATCTGCCGGTCACCGCGGCGAAGGATGAGATCGCCGAGGCGATCCGGGACAACCAGGTCGTCATCATCGCCGGTGAGACGGGATCGGGAAAGACCACCCAGCTGCCGAAGATCTGCCTCGACCTCGGCCTCGGGATCGACGGACTCATCGGCCACACCCAGCCTCGGCGCATCGCCGCCCGGACCGTGGCCGAGCGCATCGCCGACGAACTCGACGAAGAACTCGGCAGCACCATCGGCTATCAGGTGCGGTTCACTGCGCAGGTCGCCGACTCCACCCGGGTGAAGGTGATGACCGACGGCATCCTGCTCTCCGAGCTCTCCCGGGACAAACTGCTGCGCGACTACGAAGTCATCATCATCGACGAAGCCCACGAACGCAGCCTCAACATCGACTTCCTCCTCGGCTATCTCAAGGAAGTCCTCGACCGACGTCCCGATCTCAAGGTCATCATCACCTCGGCGACGATCGACCCCGAATCGTTCTCCGCTCATTTCGACGACGCTCCGATCATCTCCGTCGAAGGCCGCACCTATCCGGTCGAGGTCCGGTACCGGCCGCTCGGGGACGATCCTGCCGATGACGATGTCGACGGACCCGGCGAATCCGGGAACTACGAGACCGGAGTCGAGGAGCAGACGGATGGAATCATCGCCGCCGTCGACGAACTCGCCGCCGAGGACCCCGGTGACATCCTCGTCTTCCTCTCCGGTGAACGCGAGATCCGTGACACCGCCGACGCCCTGACCGACCACCTGCGCAGACGCCCGCGGATGAGCAGCTGGGAGGTCGTGCCGCTGTTCGCCCGGCTCTCGGCCGGCGAGCAGCAGAAGGTCTTCCAACCGCATTCGCGACCTCGCATCGTCCTGGCCACGAACGTCGCCGAGACCTCGCTGACGGTGCCCGGAATCAAATACGTCATCGACGTCGGCACCGCCCGCATCTCCCGCTACTCCAACCGCACCCGAGTGCAGCGACTGCCGATCGAACGGATCTCCCAAGCCAGTGCGAACCAGCGCAAGGGCCGCTCGGGGCGCACCAGCGACGGTATCTGCATCCGGCTGTACTCACAGGATGACTTCGAGTCGCGGCCCGCATTCACCGATCCCGAGATCCTGCGCACGAACCTCGCCAGCGTCATCCTGCAGATGGCCTCACTGGGATTCGCCTCGAGTGATCAGGAGATCCTCGACTTTCCGTTCCTCACCCCGCCGGAGGCCAGAGCGGTCCGCGACGGACGCACGATGCTCACCGAATTCGGGGCGCTGACCAGCGACTCTGCCGGGAAGATCCACGTCACCGAGATCGGTCGGAAACTCACCGTGCTGCCGATCGACCCCCGCCTGGCCAGGATGGTCATCGCCGGCGCGGAAGCCGGCTGCGGGGGAGAGGTCACCGTCATCGTCGCCGCACTGTCGATCCAGGACCCCCGGGAACGACCGGCCGAATTCCGTGCCGCAGCCGATGAGAAGCACGCCCGGTTCACTCACCGGGGCAGTGATTTCCTGTCCTACCTCAACCTGTGGAACTACCTGCAGAGCCTGCAGGCGGACATGGGATCATCGAAGTTCCGTCGGCGCTGCAAGGACGAGTTCCTCAACTTCGTGCGCATCCGCGAATGGCAGGATCTCGTCGGACAGCTGCGCTCTCTGCTCGGCTCCGCAGGGATCAGGATCGAGAAATCCGTCTGGCAGCCGGGCGACGACGCGACGTCCGATGGGACAGACCTCGACGGCGACGGCGGCAAGGCGAATCCTGCTGAGTCCGGTGACGGTTCCGACCGTGGTCGTGGCGGTCGTGGTCGCAGGGGCCAGATTGCTCGTGGCGATCAGGACACCCGTGGCGGTCGGGGCGAAGGACATGCTCAAGGCCGGCGAGGCGCGAACGGCAAGATCGGGTTCGCCGAACTCAGCGCCGCCAAACGCAGCGCGAAGAAGCAGGGAGCGACCGGACCGGCAGCGGACACCGGGAAGCAGGTGGCGGCCGCGAAACTCGACCCGCACGCCGCCGCCATCCACCGATCGCTGCTCACCGGTCTGCTGACGATGATCGGCTCACGGTCGGAGCGGCACAAGGACTATCAGGGGGCTCGCGGCACCCGGTTCGCGATCTTCCCCGGGTCCGGACTCTTCAAGGTCAACCCGGACTTCGTCATGGCCGCCGAACTCGTCGAGACCTCCCGTCTGTGGGCACGCACCGTGGCCGCGATCGACCCGGACTGGGTCGTCGAAGCCGCCGGTGATCTGGTCACCCGCCAGCATTCGGATCCGCACTGGTCGACGAAGGCCGGCGCATCGATGGTGTACGAGAAGATCTCCCTCTACGGAGTCACACTCGTCAGCGACCGCCGCGTCGGCTACGGCACCATCGACGCCGAGGCCGCCCGGGACGCATTCATCCGCAAGGGTCTCATCGAAGGCGACTGGCACGAACGCTTCGGCTTCCTCGACCACAACGCGGCCGTCATCGACGAGGCCGAAGATCTGGCATCGCGGACACGGAATCGTCGGGTGCTCGACCAAGACGATGCCCTCTACGAGTTCTTCGACGAACGGATTCCGGAGGGGATCACCTCGGCGGCGGATTTCCGGGGCTGGTGGAAGAAGCAGAAGCGACGGGACGCGCACCTGCTCGACCTCACCACCTCGGTGCTGCTCAGTGACGACAGTGAGGAACTGACCGCCTCGGTGGCCTCGGACTTCCCGATGGAATGGGAACTGACCGATGGCACGCGGGCGAAGCTGCGCTACTCGTTCGACCCCGGCAGCACCGAGGACGGGGTGACCGTGGAGATCCCCGCCGAGGCGGTGCCCGCGGTCGACGCGGACGCATTCAGTTGGCAGGTCCCGGGCCTGCGCGAAGAACTCGTCGCCGCCTATATCCGGTCGCTGCCGAAGAACAAGCGCCGCTACTTCGTTCCCGCTCCCGACGTCGCCCGCGAGATTCTGCCGGCGCTCACTCCGTACCAGGGAAGCCTGCCGGAGGTGCTCGCCGCGTTTCTGAGCGAACGCGCCGGCGGGGGAGGGTTGAACGACCTCGTTCCGATCACGGTCACCGCCAACGATTTCGACCGATCGCGGATTCCCGCTCATCTGCGGCTGACCTTCCGGGTCGTCGATGGAAAGAAGACCGTCGGTCTCGGCGAGGACCTGACCGCACTGACGACGAAGGCCACACCGCAGGTGCGCAAGGCCCGCCAGAAGCAGAGCGCGTTCACCCCGAAGACGGGGCTGACGGACTGGTCGTTCGGTCAACTGGCCGACCCCGATCAGGCCGCAGCCGGCGTCGTCCCAGGGCTTGCCGACCGTACGGATTCGGTGGACTTGGTTGCCTTCGACACCGCAGCGCAAGCACGCCTGGCCACACGAGAGGCGATCATCACCCTGCTGGGGCGGCACACTGCTGATGCGCTGAAGTACTTGCAGGACGGGCTGACCACTCAGGAGAAGCTCATTCTCGCCGGTCATCAGACGACCGCCGATGAGCTGCTGGTCGGGCTGATTCGAGTGGGGATCCGCGGACTCGTCGCCGACCGGTTGGGGCCGGCTGAAACGTCATGGGTGGCCACCGCCGATGAGTTCGCGCGGCTGCGCAGGGACGTCGACGCCGAGCTGCCGCTGACCTGTTCATCGCTGCTGCCGTCCCTGATGAAGGCGCTGAAGGCGGCGACCGAGCTCGATAAGCTCGTCTCGAAAGCCTCCTCGTTGGCGATCCTCTCCAACCTCGCCGATGTGCAGGCGTGGCGAGCCGCCCGGATGACTGCAGGCGCCATTGCGGCGATGACTCCGCAGATGCTGCGCGAGCTGCCCCGCTGGGTGCAGGCCGAAGTGGGGCGCATCGGCGGAATGCAGGACTCGCCGATCCGTGACAAGCAGCTCATGGATCGAGTCACCGGCTGCAGCAGCGATGTGGTCAGGAAGATCGGCAACCGCTTCCCGGCACTGGCGAAGGCCGAGTGGTCGCAGCTGATCGTGTCGCTGCCCACTGAATGGGTCGAGGTCGTCGTGATGCTCGAAGAGTTGCGCGTCTCACTGTTCGCGAACTCGCTGGGCACGGCACATCCGGTGTCGGAGAAGCGCATCGCGAAGGCTCTCGCCCAGCTCTGAGTACACCATCCCTCACCCTTGGTGGCAGAACGCCCCGTTGCAGCGGGATGTTTTGGCGCGAAGAGTGACTGATGCGTGAGTACCTGTAGGACAAGCCGCGGGCGGGAGGTTCTGCCGCGGCGGGTAGGGAATGCGAACTGTGGTCAGGGATGCAGGGCGGTAGCTGCCGCCGGGGCCCGCGAACGTCAGACGTCGGCGAAGAAGCCGCTGAAGAGCCACCACAGCGGCAGAGCTCCGGCGGCAAGAAGGGTCGCGACACTCCACCAGATGCGCCACTTCCACGTGCGACGGCGGGTGCCGATGAAGAGGAACGCGAGATAGAAGACGAGGCAGAAGGCTCCCGAGAGGCTCAGCAGCACCATTCCGGCCGCCTCGCCGCCGGAGGTGCCGAGATCGAAGAGGTACTTCGTCGTCTGCGCTATCTGCCAGGAGAACCAGATCGCCGCGCACAGCAGCGGGACACCCAGGACTCCCGCAACGATGAGCGGCAGGGCCTTGAGCCACCGTTCCTTCGGTTCCGAACGGCCGGCATATTCGACGAATTCCTCAGACATCGCACCCCAGCATATGGGCCGATTCCGACAGGACGCTGGACGCAACGCGGACCGGCAGACCCGGCCTCGGCCACTGTGACTGAACGGACACGCCGGAGAGTGACGAAGAACGATAGGATATTGCGGTGACTTCTGGCCAGTATTCCGACAAGGACATCCGACGCGAGGCATCCCGCCGCCGCACGTTCGCTGTCATCTCGCACCCCGACGCGGGCAAATCGACGACCACCGAGGCGCTCGCCCTCCACGCCCGTGCCATCGGCCAGGCAGGAGCCACCCATGGCAAGGCCGGTCGCCGTGCCACCGTCTCCGACTGGATGCAGATGGAGCAGGACCGCGGAATCTCGATCTCCTCGGCTGCTCTGCAGTTCGAGTACCGCGACGCCGTGTTCAACCTCGTCGACACCCCGGGCCACGCCGACTTCTCCGAGGACACCTACCGTGTGCTCTCCGCCGTCGACTGCGCCGTCATGCTCATCGACGCTGCCAAAGGCCTCGAGGCGCAGACGATGAAGCTCTTCGAAGTCTGTGCCCACCGCAACATCCCGATCATCACGGTCGTCAACAAATGGGACCGTCCCGGCCTCGACGCGCTCGAACTCATGGACGAGGTCCAGCAGCGCACCGGCCTCCTGCCCACCCCGATCACCTGGCCCGTCGGCCAGTCCGGCGACTTCCGCGGAGTCCTCGACCGCGCCAGCGGCGAGTACACGAAGTACACCCGCACCGACGGAGGCGCCACGATCGCCGGTGAGGACACGTACACCCACGAGGCGGCTGCCGACCTCGAAGGCGATGCCTGGACGACCGCTGTCGATGAGTCCGATCTGCTGGAGATGGAGGACCAGAACCACGACCAGGAGACCTTCCTGGCGGGCAAGTCGACCCCGGTGATGTTCGCCTCGGCCGTGCTCAACTTCGGCATCCACAAACTCCTCGACCTCCTCGTCGACCTCGCCCCAGCGGCAGAGGCACGCCTGGACAAGAACGACGAACCGCGTCCCGTCGACGAACCGTTCTCCGGTTTCGTCTTCAAGGTCCAAGCCGGAATGGACTCGAACCACCGCGACCGGCTCGCCTACATTCGCGTCTGCTCGGGAGTCTTCGAACGCGGAACCGTGCTCACCCACGCCAGCACCGGCAAACCCTTCGCCACGAAGTACGCTCAGCAGGTCTTCGGCCGCGACCGCGACGTCGTCGACGAAGCGTTCCCCGGCGATGTCGTAGGATTGGTCAACGCCTCCGCGCTGCGCGTCGGTGATTCCCTCTACCTCCACAAGAAGGTCGAGTTCCCCGGAATCCCGACGTTCTCTCCCGAGCACTTCATGGTCATTCGTGCCAAGGACTCCTCGAAGTACAAGCAGTTCCGCCGCGGCATCGAACAGCTCGACCACGAAGGTGTCATCCAGGTGCTGCGTTCCGATCTGCGCGGTGACCAGGCGCCCGTGCTCGGGGCGGTCGGCCCCATGCAGTTCGAAGTGGCCGAAGACCGGATGACCAACGAATTCAACGCTCCCTGCACCCTGGAGCGTCTGAACTTCTCCCTCGCCCGACGCACCACAGCCGAATGCGTGCCGACCCTGGCCCGGGAGCGCTCGGTCGAGGTCCTCCACCGTTCCGACGGAGAGCTGCTGGCGCTGTTCTCCGACCGGTGGCGGCTGCAGGGCGTGCAGAAGAACCACCCCGACCTGGTCCTCGAACCTCTGGTCGTCAGCTGAGACGAACGCTGCCGTGTTCGGATGCCGGTGTTCGGCATTTTGACGCGGACATTATTATGGTTAGTCGGGGCCGAAGCGAAGCCCCGCAGGGCCAACCGCCCGTGTGGGACCCTCCCGCCGCTCGGTGAAACCCGTACAGACAAAGGAGAATTGTGGGAACGAAATCGATTCGAGTCGCGATTGCCGGACTGGGCAACTGCGCCTCGTCCCTGATCCAAGGCGTGGAGTACTACCGGAACGCGTCGCCCGGGACGAAGGTTCCCGGCCTCATGCACGTGGAATTCGGGGATTATCACGTCGGTGACATCGATTTCGTTGCCGCCTTCGACGTCGACGGCAAGAAGGTCGGCGTCGACATCGCCGAGGCCATCACCGCCAGCGAGAACAACACCATCAAACTCGCCGACGTGGAGCCGACCGGCATCGAGGTCCTGCGCGGACCCACCCTCGACGGTCTCGGTGAGTACTACCGCGACACGATCGTCGAATCCGACCGTGAGGCTGTCGACGTGGTCAAGGCTCTCAAGGACGCCGAGGCGGATGTCCTCGTGTGCTATCTGCCCGTCGGTTCCCAGCAGGCCGTCGAGTTCTACGCTCAGGCCGCCATCGACGCGAAGGTCGCCTTCGTCAACGCCCTGCCCGTGTTCATCGCCGGCACCAAGGAATGGGACGAGAAGTTCCGTGCCGCCGGTGTCCCGATCGTCGGTGACGACATCAAGTCCCAGATCGGTGCGACCATCACCCACCGTGTGATGGCGAAGCTGTTCGAAGACCGCGGCGTCGTCCTCGACCGGACCTACCAGCTCAACGTCGGCGGCAACATGGACTTCAAGAACATGCTCGAGCGTCAGCGTCTTGAGTCGAAGAAGATCTCGAAGACCCAGGCCGTGACCTCGAACACGTCGGCTCAGCTGTCCGACCGCGACGTCCACATCGGACCCAGCGACTACGTCGAATGGCTCGACGACCGCAAGTGGGCGTTCGTCCGCCTCGAGGGCCGCAACTTCGGCGACGCTCCCGTGTCCCTGGAATACAAGCTCGAGGTGTGGGATTCGCCGAACTCTGCCGGCGTCATCATCGACGCCGTGCGTGCGGCGAAGATCGGCCTCGACCGCGGAATCGGCGGAGCCCTCATCTCCGCCTCGTCATACTTCATGAAGTCGCCGCCGGAGCAGAAGGACGACGACGCCGCCCACGAGGCCGTCGAAGCCTTCATCCGCGGCGACATCGAACGCTGATCTCGCCGAGGCGGCCCACCCTCAGCCCGAGAGCTGAGCCGCCGTCCGGCTGACAGGGCGCCGACCGCAGACTTCTGCGGTCGGCGCCCTGTCACATTCACCAACGTCGGTGAGTACGAGACCACACGGCCGCCTCGGCGGGGGACGGGTGCGCCGGTCAGCCTCCGAACATCCGGAATATGAGATTCCCGCGACACAATGCTGATTGTCCATGAGACTTGCACCTTGAGGTGATCGCACTCACATGAGCGACACCGGGCTCAACGCATTCGCCAGCGCCACACCGACCGAGGAGAACTGATGTCGAGCACCACACCTGCGACCGCAGAGAAGAGGAACGACGGTTCCGAGCTGAGCTGGCTCATGCGCGTTCTCGTCATCATCGAGAAGGCCGGCAACAAACTGCCGCACCCGTTCTGGCTGTTCCTGTCGCTGGCGGTCATCGTCATGATCCTCTCGGCGATCTTCTCGTCCACCGGTCTCAACGCCGTCAACCCGGCCACGGACGAGAAGGTGACGGTGACGAACCTCTTCGCCACCGAATCGCTGCGAGAGATCGTCGCGGGAGCAACGAACAACTTCGTCACCTTCCCACCGCTGGGACTCGTGCTCATCGTGCTCATCGGCGTGGCCGTGGCCGAACAGTCCGGACTCATCCCGGCGATGCTGCGCGGCACCATCGCCGGAGCCTCGCCGCGGTGGATCACGTTCATCGTCGCCCTGGCCGGAACCGCCGCGTCGATCGCCTCCGATGCTTCCTACATGATCATGATTCCCCTCGGCGGGCTCGCATTCAAAGCTGTCGGCCGCAATCCGCTGCTCGGCTGCCTCGTCGCCTATGCCGCGACCTCGGGAGGCTATTCGGCAGCGCCGATGGTCAATTCGCTCGACACGATCCTCGGCGGTCTCTCGACTTCGGCCGCGCAGATCATCGACGCGGACTACACCGTCAGCCCGGTCGCGAACTTCTACTTCAACTTCGTCTCCATGTTCGTCGTCGCCATCGCCGTGACCCTGGTGACCGAGCTGGTCCTGTCCAAACGCGCCGACCAGATCGAACTCGACGAGGAGACCGATGACGATCCGGACAGCTTCGACGTCAAGATGGCGCTCGACGCCAGGGAGAAGCGCGGAATCGTCATCGCCGTCATCTCCATCGTCGTCTGCGCCGCAGTGCTGTTCGCCCTCGCCTGGCCCGCCGGATCGTTCCTCCGGGACGAAGCCGGAGGCTTCGGTCCGGAATCGGGCCTGATGGCCGGAATCGCCGCGATCATCGGCTTCGGCTTCTTCATCGTCGGCATCGTCTACGGCTACGCCACCGGGTCGATCAAGCGCACCGCCGACATCCCCGAGATGATGGGCAAGGGTCTGCTGCCCTTCGTTCCGGTCATCGTCCTGTTCTTCGCGGCCAGCCAGTTCCTGGCCCTGTTCAAGATGTCCAACCTCGGTGAGATCCTCGCGATCAAAGGGGCGGAGGTCTTCGGGGCGCTCAACACCGGATCGTTCGTCATCCTGCTCGGCGGTTGGCTGCTCGTGGCGCTGGGTGCCCTGTTCCTCACCTCCGGATCGGGACTGTGGACGCTCATGGCTCCGGTGCTCGTACCGATGTTCATGCTCCTGTCCATCGCCCCGGAGACCACTCAGGCGCTCTACCGCATCGGCGACTCGACGACGAACATCATCTCCCCGATGAGCCCGTACTTCGTCGTCGTCCTCGGCTTCGTGCAGCGGTACAAGAAGGATGCGGGCATCGGCACGGTGCTCTCCTTCACGATCCCGCTGTCGTTTTCCATGTTCGTCCTCTGGGGGCTGCTGTTCTTCATCTGGTGGGCCACCGGCATCCCCTGGGGCCCGGGTTCGGCCACCCACTACCAGATGGGCTGAACCGGGAATTCTCCGGCCGATGCGGGCGTTGTCCACGACATGATCACGATCATGCAACGTCGGGTGCCGCAGGCCGGAATCCTCAGTTCCCGTCCAGACCGTCCGGTTAGACTGTGATCGTGAACGACTGATGTGCAGCTTCTCGGCTGTGCACATTCTGCTCAGATCGAAAGGATCTCGACCGTGAGTAACCCCATGATGAACCGGGCGATCAACCAAGGCGCCCAGGCCGGCCGCAATCAGCCGGTCATGTCCGATCAGGAACTCAACAACCTGTTCAATCAGCCGGCCGCGCAGAACCGCAACGCCGGACCCCAGGTCGCCGACCGAGCGATGACCTACGACGATGTGATGATGAAGACCGGAGTGCTCTTCGGCATCCTCCTCGCCGGAGCCGCCGTCGGCTGGTTCGTGCCGATGCTCGCCTTCCCGGCGATGCTCATCGCGCTCGTGCTCGGCCTCGTCAACGCCTTCAAGAAGGAGCCGAGCAAGGCCCTGATCATCGGCTATGCCGCATTCGAAGGCGTCTTCCTCGGCGGCATCTCCGCGATCTTCGAGTCCATGTACTCCGGAATCGTCATCCAGGCCGTGCTCGCCACGCTCTGCGTCTTCGGCGTGATGCTCGCCCTGTTCAAGTTCAAGGGTGTGCGCTACGGCTCGAAGATGATGAAGTTCATGATGATCGCCGTTGGCGGTTACGCGATCTTCTCGCTCATCAACTTCGGCATCGCCATGTTCACCGGCACCGGCGGCGCCCGCAGCGTCGAGGTCAACATCATGGGAATGACGTTCCCGCTCGGTGTCATCATCGGCATCGTCGCCACCGTGCTCGCCGCGATGACCCTGATCATGGACTTCCAGATGATCGAAGAGGGCGTCAAGCACAAGATCCCGGAGAAGTACTCCTGGATGTGCGCCTTCTCGCTCATGGTCACCCTCGTGTGGCTCTACATCGAGATCCTGCGCCTCATCTCCTACTTCAGAGACTGAGAGCAGCGCCGACCGCAGCTGCCAGGTCAGCTGCCGTCGATGGCTGAACGAAGGGCGGATCCCCGGATCGGGGGTCCGCCCTTTGTCGTGCGTTGCGAGCCCCCATTGCTTGTGATCACTTTTCTGCCTATCGTCTGAGATACCGCCGACAAGCGTCGGCGGACCGGCTTTATCGTTGAAGTGCGGACCAGAGATCTCATGGCAGAGAGGACGATTCGATGACGAATCCGATGCGCGGTGTCTTCGCCGTTCCGACGACTCCCTACACCGAAGACGGAGACCAGAACCTCGACGCCCTGGGCGGTCGCATCGAGGAGGTGCTCGCCGCAGGTGTGAGCGGACTCCTCGGCCTCGGCGCCACAGGGGAGGCGCTGGCGCTGAGCGCCGCCGAGCGCCAAGCACAGATCAAGACCATCGTCTCCGCCGTCGACGGTCGGGCGCATGTGGCCATCGGATGTATGGCCTACACTCCGGCGGAGATATCGGCCCATATCTCGGATGCCGCCGGCTGGGGCGCCGACGCCGTCATGGTCACCCCTCCCTTCTACGGCGGACTCGAACCTGACGCCGTCATCGCCGCCCTGCGACCCGTCCTCACCACGTCGGAACTGCCGGTCATGGTCTACAACAATCCCCACTCCACCGGAACCGACCTGCTCCCGAACCACCTCGCCGCGCTCCAGGACACCGGCCGGCTCTGGAGCGTCAAAGAAACCTCCGGCGAGCCCACTCGGATCCGGGAGCTGCGCAGCCGCCTCGGCGAGGACACCGATATCTTCGTCGGCGCCGACGGCATCGCACTCGAGGGCTTCGCTCAGGGCGCCAGCGGCTGGGTGGCGGCCTCGGCCTGGCTGCTGCCCGAACACTGCCAGAGACTGTGGGAGCTGGCCGACAGCGGTGAATGGGCCGGCGCCGTCGAGTTGTGGAGAAGCCTCGGGCAGGCCCTCGGGCTCATCGAAGGCGACTCCGCCTTCATCTCACTCATCAAACAGGCGCTGGGTCGACGAGGCCGCGAACAGGGACCGGTGCGTCCGCCCCTGCCGACCGCCGACCCCGAAGCACTGGCGGCGCTGCTCGATGCGATCGCCGGACTGGAGAGGACACACACAGCATGACCACGTCATCAGCGCAGAACACCCTCATCGACCGCGGTCGCACCGCACTGCGGGCCATCATCGACGGCGACCTCGGACAGTGGATCGGCGGCCGCGCCGTCACCGGTGCCGGAGACGAGATCGGTCTCATCTCACCGAGTCAGGGAACGGTCATCGGCAGTCTCTCCGCGGCCAGCGTTGAGCAGCTCGATGACACCGTCGCCGCAGCACGCGCCGCCTTCGACGAGGCCGACTGGGCCGAGGACGCGACGCTGCGGGCCCGAGTGCTGCGCCGCCTCGCCGAACTCGTCGAGGCCGACGCCGAAGAGATCGCCTATCTCGACGGCATCGAAGCCGGAAAGGTCGCCCTCGGCAGCCTCGAGGAAGACGTCCCCGACGTCGCCGCGAACCTCCGCCTGAGCGCCGACCTCATCTCCCGCGATGACGGACGCTACCTGCGCAGTCCCGACGGCTGGGGGTGGGTGACGAAGGTGCCCAGCGGGGTGGTCGGAGCGATCCTGCCGTGGAACTATCCGGTGGCGATGCTCGGGTGGAAGATCGCCCCGGCTCTGGCCGCCGGCAATGCGATGGTCGTCAAGACCTCCGAGGATTCGACGCTCAGCGCCCTCCACCTTGCCAGGCTCGCCGCCGAGGCAGGTGTGCCCGACGGCATCCTCAACGTGCTCACGGGCACCGGCCCAGGGATAGGCGCCGCCATGGGCCTGCACCCCGACATCGACGTGCTCACCTTCACCGGTTCGGGTCCCGTCGGCAGGTCCTTCCTCGAGTCCTCGGCCCGGTCGAACCTCAAGAAGGTCTCCCTCGAACTCGGCGGTCGAGCCGGCTACATCGTCGACTCCGCGCACGCCACGGACTTCGAGGCGATCGCCGCCGACATCGCCGGCGCCGCCTTCGGCACCAGCGGCCAGAACTGCACCGCCGCATCTCGGGTGATCTACGTCGGCGACGATGACGAGAGGTTCGCCGAGTTCCGCACCGCGCTCATCACCGCGACCGAGGCACTCACCGTCGGCGACCCGTTCGACGCCGACACGGACATCGGGCCGGTGATCAACGTTCGCGCCCACGACCGCATCACCGCCTGGGTCGACGAAGCCGTGGAGAAGGGAGCTCGGATCCTCAACGCTCGTGCCGATGTCCCGGCCACCGGCACCTGGTACCCGCCGACCGTCATCGAAGACGTGCCCGATGACAGCGAACTCGGCCGGGGAGAGATCTTCGGCCCCGTCACCCAGCTGCTGAGACGCACCAGCCGCGACGACGCCGTCGACCTCATCAACGGCGAACCCTATGGGCTGGCCTCGAGCGTGTGGTGCGAGGACATCGCCCAAGTGCGGTGGTGGGCCAGCCGAATCCGCGTAGGCACACTCGCCGTCAACGGCTACAGCGAAGGCACCGAAGCCACCCCGTTCGGCGGAATGCGACAGTCCGGATTCTGGGGCCGAGACAACGGCCCGGAAGCTCTGGAGACCTATCAGGAGACCATGACCGTCTGGGTGGGAGACGCCTGAGCATCGTCTGATGTTCCGCCGCTGCACCGTTCGATGAGGACTATCATGAGTCCATGACCACAGCAGCGGCGGAACTCGAGACGGAGGTGCGCCGTCTGCGCATCCGGATCATCTCCCTGACCACTGCCCAACTCGACGAGGCGGCCCCGCCGGCACCGAGCAGGCGTGCCGCCATCCGTGAGGCCCTGACCGAATTCTCGCAGGTCGGCTCCGAGGCCCGACCGGTCCCGGAGCTCGCCGATCAGAACCTGGCCGACCAGGTCGTCGTGCTCCTCGAACACGGTCTGCGTTCGGCTCAGACGCTGCCCGAACCCGACCGTGAGAATCGCATCGACACCCTCACCGAGGCGGCCGTGCGTCTGCGTCGCGCCCTGGCCTGAGAATGCGGACGGGGGAGGCATGATGGCGGGCACTCGGCGCGCGTGGCTGTCCGTGGTCACCGGGGTCGTCGCGACCCTCATCTACTTCGGCACCGCCGAACTCATCGCCCGCAGCCTGGATGTCGCGTCAGCCCCGGCACTGCTCATCGGCCAAGCTCTCATCCCGCTGATGCCCACCGTGCTCATCAAGTCCGCGATCGCGGTCTTCGGCATCCACGACAAGCTCGCGCTCGTCATCACCATCGTCGCAGGAGGTGCCGGGTGCGGTGCGATCATCGGGTGGATCGGTGCCCGTCGTCGAGGTCTCGCGCTCGTGCTGCTCATCGGCTTCGGACTGCTGCCCGCCGTCGTCGGCTTCAGCTCCGGTGCCGGTCTTGCGGCCACTCTGCCGAGTCTCGGCGGAGTCGCCGCCGGGGCCGCAGCCTTCCTCGTCCTTCTCCACCTCGCGGGCACGGCGGATCACTCCTCGGCCGATACAGCGGCGGCGGGAGACGACCAGCCGAATCGATCACCTGCCCGACCTGGGCGGCGGGCCTTCTTCGGGCTGGCCGCGGGACTGAGTGCGGTCGGCATCGCCGCCGTCGCGGCCGGACAGTCCGCGGCCACATTGGCACGCAGTGCGGCGGGCACTGTGACGAAACTCGTCCTGCCACGGCCGGCCACCTCGGCGCCGGAGATCCCCGCGGGCGCGGAACTCGACGTGTCCGGACTGACTCCGCTGGTCACGGCGACCTCGGACTTCTACCGCATCGACACAGCGCTCTTCCCGCCGTCGATCGACGCGGGAACGTGGATGCTGCGCGTCCACGGCATGGTCGAGAACGAGTTCACGATCACCATGGCCGAACTCCTCGACCTCCCTCTTCAGGAGCACTATGTGACCCTGACCTGCGTCTCGAATGAAGTCGGCGGCGACCTGGTGGGGAATGCGAAATGGCTGGGCTATCCGATTCGGGACCTTCTGGCCCGGGCGAAACCGCACTCCGGCGCAGACATGGTGCTCTCAGGCTCCGATGACGGATTCACCGCCTCCACCCCGCTCGAAGTGCTCACCGACGACCGCGCGGCCCTGCTGGCCGTGGCGATGAACGGCCATGCCCTGCCTCTCGAGCACGGATACCCGGCCCGGCTGGTCGTCCCGGGGCTCTACGGGTACGTCTCGGCCACGAAGTGGGTGACCGATCTCGAGGTCACCCGGTTCGCGGACAGGGAAGCGTATTGGACGACTCGCGGCTGGTCCACGCACGGACCCGTCTTGGTGGCCTCGCGTATCGATGTGCCTCGCCCCGGCGCCACCGTGACACCCAAGAGCGGCGACCGGATCGTCACCGCAGGAATGGCCTGGGCGCAGCACACGGGCATCGCGAAGGTGCAGGTGCGCATCGACAACGGGAACTGGACGGAAGCGGAACTCAGCGAGGAGCTCACCGCAGATACGTGGCGACAATGGCGATGCGAGCACACGGGACTGAGCACCGGCACGCACACGGTCGCCGTGCGCGCGATCGACCAAGCCGGGAACGTGCAGACCTCGGAGCGCCGACCGGCTATTCCGGGTGCGGCGACGGGGCTTCACGAGCGCCAGTTCACCGTCGAGTGAGGCCGCGCTGCGGTCGGGCCCGGTCATTGAAGTGCGGACATGCAGTTCGGGCGGGTTCCCACCATGCGAACCCGGCGCGGCAGCCTCAGCCTTCTCGCGATAAGTTGTAATCTCACTCACAGCATCAGTCTCCCCGCATCACAACGAGGTGGTCTACGTGTTCGGTCTCCCGACGGCGACGGTCGTCATCATTGCCGGCATTCCTGCGATCTGGGTGATCTACACCCTCGTCTTCGTCTTCCTCTCCCGCGGTTGGAAGGCCGAGGACGTGGCCGAGGATCAGGTCCTGGCGTCAAGCGCGAACGGAGGGGGCGGACGAGATGGCGGGGCCGCCTCGGCGAAGGGGAACGGGGGAGCGGCATGAATATCGAAACCTGGTTCCTGCTCATCTACTTCGCCGCCATGGCCGGGATCGGTGTGTGGACGCTCAAGGTCGGGTCGAAGGGCAGCGAGGGTTATCTGCTCGGCGGACGCAGCTTGGGCGCTGCGGTCACTGCTCTGCGTCTGCAGTCATCGTCGATGTCCGGGTACATGTTCCTCGGTGCGGGCTCATTGGCCTACACGAAGGGCTACTTCTCACTCTGGTACGCGATGGGCGACATCGGCGGCGGTGTCCTCAATCTCTCGATCCTCGGCCGGCGGATGCGCAAGCTCTCTCAGATCCTCGGGTCGCTGACGTCGATCGAATACCTCGAACATCGGTATCCGTCGAAGTGGATCCGCGCGATCGCCGCACCGGTCGCCGTGTTCTGCATCTTCTTCTATGTGATGAGTCAGTTCATCGCCGGCGGGCGCGGACTCGAAATGGTCACCGGCATCCCGTATGCGTGGGCGCTGCTCATCGCTGTCGGCGTCATCGTCTTCTACACCTTCCTCGGCGGCTACCTCGCCGTGGCCTACACCGACTTCGTGCAGGCGATCATCATGCTCATCGGCATGGTGTGGATCCTCATCGCCTGCCTGCAGGCGGTGGGCGGATGGACGGCCGGCAACGAGGCGGTCGGGCAGATCAACCCGAACCTGCTGACCATGTGGGGACCGGACGGCATCGAATCCGTCCAATGGGGAGTCATCGTCGGTGCCGTCCTCGTCTTCTCCATCGGCTATATGGGCTGGCCGCACGTCAACGTCAGCCATATGGCGATGAAGCGGCCGTCGGTGGCCAGGCGCGCCAGCCTCTACGCGACAGGCTTCAACCTGCTGTTCATCCCTGCTCCCTACATCGTCGGCATCATGGCGCTCATCCTGCTGCCGACTTTGGACAACCCTGAGCTCGCGGTCTTCGAAGTCGCCGACACAGTGCTGCCGGACTTCGCCGTGGGCATCGTCATGGCCGGAATCATGGCTGCGATCATGTCCACCGCCGACGCTCTGCTGCTGCAGTCGGGCACGATTGCCAGCCAGGATCTGTTCCAACGGTTCGTCAAGAAGGACATGTCCGACCAGCAGTCCGTGTGGGTGTCACGGTTCACCGTCCTCGCCCTCGCGGTCATCGGCTACCTCGTCGCCGTGAACGATCCTCCTGCCGTCGCCGAGGTGGTCATCTTCTCCACCACGGTGCTCGGTGCCGCGTTCGTTCCCGTCTACATCGCCGCCGCCTGGTGGAAGAAGGCGAACGTGCCCGGTGCGATCGCCTCGATGATCTTGGGCACCGTATCCTCCGTCGTCTGGCAGCTGACCGGACTCGTCGACGTCACCGGAGTCGACCCGATGGGAATCGGCATCGTCTGCTCGACATTGGCTCTCATCCTCGTCTCCCTGGCCACCCAGCGGTCGCATCCGGTGCCTGGCCACGTTCTCGAGGCAATGCAGGAGACCGACAAGATCGGTGCGATTCCCGCCCACATGCTCACCGGTCAGAACGATTCCCTGGCCGGTCAGGTTCCGAAGGACGCCTGAGATGAGTGCTGAGATCGGAACCGGGCACTCGCTTCGCCCGGACCTGCAGGTCGAGGACCCGGTGCGGATGGAACCGCACGTCACCGCCGCCGAGGCGCTCGCCGTCTTCCAGCGCAAGCTCCCGGGCGCGCTCGCCGAGGTCAGGCAGACGCATCATCCTTTCTGGTGGGCCGCGCTCGATGTGCGCATTCGCGGGCTCTTCCGCCGGGATGCGTCCGGACCGGGGCAGCGCCTGGATGTGCTCGTCAATGCTGTCTCCGGACGGGGCATGATCGCCGACTTCACCCCTCGCGGCGCCACTGCGGGATCATCGGAGTGGTTGAGTCTGATCGGCGAGCAGTCGGGACCGCTGCCGGCTCGGAGAGAGGCGGAGCGGACCGCGCGATCATTGGCGCGTGCGAAGGTCGTCAAGACGGTCAAGCTCGGAATGGGCATCGAGGTCACTCCCGCGGGCGGTCTGCGCGGAGTGCTCAAACCCAACTGGATCGTCACCGGTGGGAACGCGAAGCATTCGGCGACGATCCTCGTCGACGGTCTCGACGGGTCTCACTACATCGTGCGGGTGGACAAGGCCGGACAGAGCTGAGGGCTCAGCTGAGGTCGTGCGGGTGTGGTGGGGTGCCGGACTGCTATCCCCAGTTCTTCGCGTCCGAGATGCAGAACGGGTGACCGGCGGGGTCGAGGAGAACGACCCAGGTCTCGCCCGGCTGCGGTTCGGCTCGGGTGGCACCGAGTTCGACGCAGCGATCGGCCGCCGCCTGGATGTCGTCGGCGGCGAGGTCGAGGTGGAACTGTTTGTGTCCGTCGTCGGGCCAGCTCGGCCGCTGATAGTCCGGGATCGTGCCGATGCCCAGAGCATGGCTCGGGCCGGTGAGCATCGCATAGTTCTCGTCCGAGTAGGCGATGGGCCAGCCGAGGACGGAGGAGTAGAACTCTCCGAGCACTGCGGCGTTCGGGGCGTCGAGGGTGACCATCGCCAAGGTGGCGACGGGGGCAGCAGTGGTGTTGTCGGCGGTGTCGGTCTTCTGTGTGTCAGTCATGTCTGACATTCTTGTGTCATGGACGATGACGTCACTAGGAAAAATGCGTCACCGGCAGAAGAGATGCCGCAGCATTTCCTCGGCCGTGTGCTCAAGCCGGGGGAGATGCTCGAGCACGCGCGCTATTCGTCCGTGCGCGTTGTCTCCGAGCGTCTGCGTCCATTCGTCAAACGCTATTGGGCTGTCGAATGGGACCTGCCGGACGGTGAGAGCTACCAGACGGCGACTCTGTCCGAACCGACCATCCATCTGACCTTCGAGTTCGGCAACAGCCGTCGGGCCCACGTCGACGGGCCAGGTGCGTGGGTGACCGGTCCGGTCACGAAGCGGCGCTTCGATGTGGGAATCTTCGGCCGTGGCGGAGTCTTCGGCGTGAACTTTCAGCCGGGCGCGACTCTGGCCTTCTCCGACGGGAAGCCGGCGAGCATCCGTGATTCGACGGTCCCGGCCGAGCAGTGGTTTCCGAGGTTGGAGGCCGACCTCGGACTGGCAGAGATGTTTGCGCAGTCGCAGACGGCTGGGGCACCGGAGTTCGGTGGGCTGGCCGCGTCGGTGGAGAGCTGGCTGCTGTCGTGGAGACCGCAGATGACCCCGTCGTTCGAACGGCTGAAACGGGTGCTTGACATTCTTTCCGACCCCGACGTCGTGAGCCTGACGATCCTGGCGGAGAGAACCGATATCGGTGAACGTACCCTGCAGCGGATGTTCAGCAGCTTCTGCGGGGTCGGCGTGAAGAAGGTCCTGGCTAGGGCGCGGATCATCGACGCCGTCGGTGCGATCGACCGCGGCTGGGACGGAACTCTGGCCGACCTCTCAGCGCACTACGGATGGTTCGACCAATCGCACTTCAGCACGGACTTCGTTCGCGTCACCGGCTTCAGCCCCGCCGAATACGCGCAGCGGAAGTCCGCGCGGGTCACCCGCGGCTGAGCGCGGTCAGCCCGAGCGCCTCGTCGGTGTCGCTCTGGGAGCGGGCGACCGCCTCGGCGGTCCAGTCGGTGCGGTCGAGGTCGGGGACCGCCTCGGTGATCTGTGACTTCCAGCCGCCGTGCCACTGGGCGGGGAAGGCCCGCGCGAGCAGGTCGACCATGATCGGCACCGCCGTGGATGCTCCGGGGGAGGCGCCGAGGAGGCCTGCGATCGAACCGTCGGCGGACACGACGAGTTCGGTGCCCTGCTGCAGGACGCCGATCCTCTTCGGATCCGGTTTGACCAGCCGCGCTCTCTGCCCGGCCGGCAGCAGGGTCCACTCGTTGCGTCGGGCCGCCGGGACATAGCGACGCAGCTGCGCGAACTTCCGCGACGGGCTGGCCGCGAGCTCCTTGACGAGGAACGACACGAGGCTGAGGTTCTGCAGACCGGCCGCCGCAATGACGTGCAGGTTGCCCGGCCGGACGGTCGTGAAGAAATCCGAGAGGCGACCGTGCTTGAGCAGCTTCGTGCTGAAGGTCGCATACGGGCCGAACAGCAGATGCTCCCTGCCATCGACGACTCTCCGATCCAGATGCGGCACCGACATCGGCGGGGCACCCACGTCGGCCTGACCGTAGACCTTCGCATCATGCCGGGCGACGACCGACGGCGTCGAGCACCGGTAGAAGGCGGCGCCGACCGGCAGAACCGCATAGCCGCGGACTTCGGGGATCTTCGCCTTCTGCAGGAGCCGCAGCGCGAAACCGCCCGCCCCGACGAACACAGTCTTGGCGTGCACGGCAAATGGTCCCGTCGGCGTCGAACCGCTGACCGTCCAGCCCGATGCGCGCGATTCGATCCCGGTCACTGCGTGACCCGTGCGCACCTCGGTGGACCCGATCCTCAGCAGCTGAGAGGTCAGCGCCCCGAAATCAACGTCGGTGCCGCGCGGATGCCGCGCCGCCGCCATGGGTTCGTCGCTGTCGACGCGTCCCTCCATCGTCAGCGGAGCCCACTGGGCGATGGTGTCCGGGTCCTCCGTGTATTCTATTTCTGAGAACAGCGGATCGGCTTTGAGGGTGTCAACTCGGTGGCGCAGGTAGGCGACGTCTGTGTCGCCGAAGACGAGGTTCATGTGCGGGGCCGAATGGACGAACTCCGCCGGGTCGAGGAGCCCGAGTCGGACGAGATGGGCCCACCACTGCCGGGTGAGGTGGAACTGCCCGGCGATCTCGGCAGGCTTCGCCGCGTCAGCCGGATCGGGCATGTAGTTGAGCTCGCAGTACCCCGAATGACCGGTGCCGGCATTGTTCCACGGGTCGCTGCTCTCACCGGCGATGTCCTCGGCTTTCTCCAGGACGAGGATCCGCAGATCAGGATCGAGCAGGGTCAGCATCGAGCTCAGAGTCGCGGACATGATGCCCGCACCGATGAGGACGACATCGGCATCCGGCAGGTGGTCGGTGTGCTGGGGGTTCGCAGTCATGTTCTCACCATGCGCCCGCAGGAATAATCCGTCCAATGAGTGATCGGAACTGTATGATCCGAATATGGAACGATCATCCGATTCCCGCACGGCTCCGCTGCCGGCACTGCGGGAACTCGTGGAACTGGCTGATCAGGACGGGCATCTGACCGAGGCCGCCGCCGCTGCAGGGATTCCCCAGTCCACGATGAGCCGACGCATCCACGCCCTCGAGAGCCACCTCGGCGTGCCGTTGACCGTCCCGCGCGGACGCGCCATCGGTCTGACGACGGCGGCACTGGATCTCGTGGCCGCGGTGCGTGCCCCGCTGACGGAGATCGATGCGGCGCTGGTCGATCTCGCCGAGGCGGCCGACCCCGAACACGGAACGATCCGGTTCGGATTTCCGCTGACGATGGGTGCCGGTGAGGTACCCGATCTGCTCGCGGCGTTCAATCGTGCTCATCCCGGTATCCGACTCGATCTCAAACAGGCCCACGGTGCCGAGCTCGTCGCTGATCTGCAGCGAGGCACCCTCGATCTGGCGATCATCATTCCGCCTCCGACCGAGGTCAACCACGAGGTGCTCGCGCGGCAGACGATCATCGCGGCCCTGCCCGATGTGCACCCGTTGGCAGGCGTTCGCAGCATCACCCTGGAGCGGCTGGCCGACGAGGAATTCATTGCCACCCCTGCGAGCTATAACCTGCGGGTGCTGACCGACCGGTGGTGTCGGGCGAGCGGATTCGATCCGGAGGTGAAGATCGAGGTCACCGAATTCTCGACGATCCGCGAATTCGTCGGCCGCGGAATGGGCGTGGCACTGATCCCGCCCGCGGTGCGTCCGGTCGACGGAATCACCGAGGTGGCCCTGGACGGCCCTGATTATGTCCGTGAGATCGCCCTGTGTTCGGCCGTGCGCCGGCCCGGCCGCGTCGTCGAGCGCCTGCGCGACTTCATCGCAGGGTGGGATCTGAGCAGATGAGATCGGAGCGATCGGGTTCGAGCCGGCGAGTTCCTTCGCGAATCGACCTCATTCGTGAGCGCTCTCGGAAACGGAAGCAGGCCCTGTCACGCAGCAGTCGGCTGAGAATCGGCACGGGCGAGCAGGAGTGCACCCGGGGAAGGATCGGCGGGCCTGAGCACCAACTCGGAGAGCACAGTGAATCCGGCATTGCGCATCCACTGCGCGACGGTGTTCGGCTGTCTCAGAAAACTGTCGATGTCGACGCCCTGACCGGAATACCCCCGTGAGGTGTGTTTCGCACCGTCTCCGACGTGGAATCCCACGAGCAGCAGGCCTCCGGGCCGCAGAACCCGTCTGAACTCGTCCATCACGCCGGGCATGGCACTGTCGGGAACGTGCACAATCGACCAGAAGGCGACAATGCCCGCCAGCTCTGCATCTTCTGTACTCAGCTGCGTCATCGTGCCGCATTCGAAATGGCATGAGGGATGGTCACGGCGAGCGATCTTCAGCATCTCAGGAGAGATGTCGATGCCGAAAGCGTTCAATCCCAAGCCATTGAGATAACCGGTCACGTAGCCTGTGCCGCAGCCGACGTCGGCGACGCGATCCTCCGAGTCTTCGCCGATCAGCTCCGCAAAGAGGCGAAGACCTGCCCGTAGGTGGGGGCTGCACTCGAGCAGTCCGTCCACTTCGTGGGCGTAGCCTTCGGCATCGATGTCGTAGCTCCTGCGGATGTCGTCCAACCAGCCGAAGTCGGACAGCATTGGGTCGCCGCCGAGCCCGCCGGCCGGGCCCATCGATTGCCGCATATGTGCGAGAAGCCGAGGAACCACAGTGTGCCAATGGCTGGGAGGAGGAGTTTCGTGGCCCGTTCCTTCGAGCATGAGAATGTCGCTTTGGGGGATCATCTCGGCCAGCGCCCGACCATGTGCTGCGGGAAACAGTGGGTCGTCGGTGCTGTGGATGATCAGAGTGGGCGCGTCGATGGCCGCCGGATCGCACTCGGGACTCGTGGCGATGAGAAAGTGATTGGTCATCGACGATTCCATGTCCACGGTCCGCTCGACCTCAGCTGTGGCGATCTCCCGAGCCCGGCGGACGTCGAAACCCGACGACCCCGCGTACGGGCGTTCGACGTCGATGCGATGTTCGATGACGGCAGCTCGGTCGGACCAGTCGACGTCCGGCGGATCTGCGGCGAAGGTGGATTGGAGTTCCGCAGTCGGCGGCGGCAGGCGCCCTGAGTCTCCTCCGGCAGGTGAGGACTCCACGAGCGTGAGGGTCCGCACCCGTTCGGGGAATCTGACCGCGATGACCTGCGCTATGCCACCACCCATGGACAGCCCTATAAGATGAGCGGACGCGATTCCGAATTCGTCCAGAATGCGAACGGGGTCGGTGACGAGTTCCTCTCCGGTATACCGCGGGTGGCCGGGCGGACTCGAGGTCGACCGACCGGTATCTCGGTGATCGTAGCGGATGACCTGGAAGCCCTGCCCACTGAGCATTCGGCAGAAATCGGGCGTCCACCAATCCATCGACTGCGCACCACCGGCGATGAGCAGCACCGCTTCAGCCTGGGACGACCCGAAGCGGTCCACGGCCAATTCGATGCCGTCGAACTTGACGAACTCCACCGGACGCCCCTGTCGGAGATGGATAAGAGTAGGGACGATTCTACACCGCGCTCACGCCCGCGAACGTGCCAGCAGATAGACGAAGTACGGGGCGCCGATGAGGGCGACGATGAGCCCGGCCGGTATCTGCGCCGGAGCGATGACCGTGCGTCCCACGGCGTCGGCGACGACGAGGCCCACGGCCCCGAGCAGCATCGCCGTGGGCACGACCCGGATATGCCGAGCCCCGACCAGAGCTCGTGCTGCATGCGGGGCGACGAGACCGATGAATCCGACGACGCCGACGGCCGATACGCTCACCGCTGCGAGCACGGCAGCGGTGATGAGCACCGCCAGTCGCACCGGTTCACGCGGAACTCCGACCAGTCGTGGGGTGTCATCATCGAGGGCGAGCAGGTCGAGTTCGCGCGTCCAGACGACCGCCAGTGGTACGGCGACGAGCAGAGCGAGGGCGACCGGTGCGATATCGGCCCACGTCCGTCCGTACGTCGACCCGGAGAGCCAGGTGAACAGCGCCGGAGTGTCCCAGGGATTCGCTCGGACGAGGAACAGTGTGGTCAGAGCCGTGAATCCGAACCACAGGCCGATGCCGATGAGGACGAGACGATCCGTATTCATCCCGCCCCGCCACGACAGCCCGTAGACGATGGCGAAGGCGACCAGGGCGCCGACGATGCCGACCGCGGAGACGAGACCGACCCCGGCGCCGGGGACGAGGGTGACGACGATGACGGCTCCCAGTCCGGCTCCACCGGTGATGCCGAGCAGGCCGGGCTCTGCCAGAGGGTTACGTGCACTGGCTTGGACGAGGGTGCCGGAGAGTCCGAGCGCAGCACCGGCCGTCAAGGCGGCCGCGACCCGTGGCGCCCGGGAATCGAAGGCGAAGTCGATGACGGGTGCCGCCCGATCCTGGAACCACAGCAGCATATCGCCGAGGAGGTAGAACCGTTCCCCGGTGAGCAGCCCGATCACGGCGACGGCGACGAGAACGACAGTGCCGGTGACGATGACGAGGCCGGCCCGTCGAGGACCGACCACCGTCGAATTCGCCGCCGAGGTGGTCGCCGCCTTTGATGCCGTGCGCATCGACCGCGCCAGCAGAACGAGGACGAGCGCCCCGAGCACGGTCGTCGTCACACCCGACGGCAGGGTGATCGCCTCGGTGGCGCCGACGATGGCGCGCGGCAAGGCATCGGCGACGATGACGATGATCGCGCCGATGAGACCGGCGGCCGGAAAGAGCACGGCATGACGGCCGAGGCCCGGTACCACGCGGGCCAACAGCCTGGCGATGACCGGAGCGCAGAGACCGACGAAGCCGATCGGCCCGGCCAGAGTCACCGCAGTGGCGGTGAGCATGACGGCCAGCAGGATCCCGATGGCCCTGGTCGACCTGACCGGAACTCCGAGCACCGAGGCGGCATCATCACCGAGACCGAGCAGATCCAGCCGCCTCGACAGCAGAATCGCGGCGCCGACGATGACGACGATGACCGGAATGCTGCGCAGGGCCGCAGTGCCGTCGAGCTGGTTGAGCGTGCCCGAGCCCCAGGAGAAGAGACTCGTCGTCTCTTCGGCGAAGAGGATGAGCAGAGTCGACGTCCCCGCCTGCAGCGCCATCGCCGTGGCCGTGCCCGCCAGCACGAGCCGAGTCGTCGAGGCGACTGCGCCTCCAGCCAGGCCGAGGACCAGGGCTGCGGCGAGCAGACCGCCGAGGAAGGCGACCCCACCCGAGGCCCAGAGCGGAATCGCAATGCCGAAGGCAGTGACCACGGTGACGGCGAAGTATGCACCGCCGGTGACCGCCAGCGTGTCCGGCGACGCCAAAGGGTTGCGTGCCAGCGACTGGAACAGGGCGCCGGCAACGCCCAAGGCGATGCCGACGAGGATGCCCGCTCCCACACGCGGCAGCCGGGATCCCAGCAGGATGTGACGGGCACTGGGACCATCCTCGGCGTGGGAGAACGTACCGGTCACGGCCGTGAACAGCTCTCGGGCACCGATCCCCGAGGTCCCCTGCGTGATATGCCATGCGGAGGCGATGAGGAGGACGGCGACGAGTCCGAGGAGAGCGGCGACGGTCGACAGGACGCCGACGAGGCCGCGACCGCGGACGGGAACCTCGGTCGGTTCCGGTGCCGCAGCCGTCTGCTGGGAGGCGCTCGGGCGGGTCAGGGGAGAGGCCACGGTCTACTTGGTCAGTGCGTCGACGTATGCGTCGAGGGCCTGTTCGGATGACCTGGGTCCGCCGAAGGTCCAGATCCCTGCAGGGAAGGCCGTGGTGCGGTCGTCCTTGACGGCGGGGATGTTCGCCCAGATGTCGTTCTTCTGCAGCAGCTCCACATAGTCCTCGGACTCGGGGTCCTCGGTTCCGGTGTAGAAGAAGTTCGCGTCACCGACCTTCGAGATGCCTTCGATGTCGGTCTGGCCGAGTCCGTATGCGGGGTCGACCTCACCGGTCCACGCGTTCTTCAAGCCCAACTCCTCGCCGAGCTCGCCGATGAGCGATCCCTGACCGAAGGGGCGCAGTGCCACATTCGAACCATTGACCCAGCCGTCGAAGTAGACGAATTCGGTGGTCGCCGGGTCCGCCTCGGCGATGGCCTTCTTCGATTCGTCGAGCTTCGCATCGAAGTCGCCCAGCACGGTTTCGGCGCGTTCGGTGCGACCGGTCGCCTCGGCGACGGTGGTGAACGTGTCCTTCATGTACGTGACGGGATCCTTGCCGTCGGCGCCGGCCATCGCCATCACGGGGATTCCCTGGTCCTCGAGCTGACCGACGATCTTGTCCTTGCGGTTCGTCGTTTCGATGATGACGAGATCCGGATCGGCCGACAGGATCGACTCGACATTGGGTTCCTGGCGCGTGCCGACGTCGGTGGTGGAGTCGGGCAGCTTCTCTGCTGTGTCCCAGGTGGTGAAGCCCTTCGCGTCCGCGACGGCGGCGGGGTCGACGCAGAGGGAGAGGAGATCCTCGGTGTACTGCCATTCGAGCGAGACGACATTCGCCGCCGGCTTGTCCAGTGTGATCTCGTGACCGGTGTCGTCGGTGACCGTGACCGGATCCGCCGAGGTGGTGCTCGAGTCGTCCGCGCATGAGGCCGAGGTCTGTGACGTCGCATCGGCGGGAGCATCGGTGTCGGTCGTCCCGCACCCGGTCAGGGCGAGTGCGCAGACCGCCGTCGCCGATGCGAAGGCGGCGAACGAGGTGCGCGACAGAGGAGTTGTGGTCATGGTCTTCTTTCTGTGGGCCGATCAGCGATCGGGTCTGGGGTGGTGCGATATCGGAGTGTGAACGTCAGATGGTGCGGTGGGGGTGCTCAGATGGCTGCGGCCGGGCGGCGGGTCCGTCGGTGGAGAGCCTCGACCCGGACCAATCCGGTGTCGGCATCGATGCGTGTCGCGATGGGCAGTCCGTAGACTTCGCTGAGCGTCTCGGCGGTGAAGACGTCCTCGCAGGTGCCGACCGAGCGGATGCGGCCCTGCTCGAGCAGGACCACGTGGTCAGCGACGGTGGCGGCATGGTCGAGGTCATGGAGGACGACGCCGACGGCGATGTCGTGGTCATCGGCGAGTTCGCGCATGAGGTCGAGGATCTCTGCCTGGTAGCGCAGGTCCAGATGGTTCGTCGGTTCGTCGAGCAGCAGCACACCGGTGTCCTGAGCCAAGCAGGTCGCCAGCCATACGCGTTGGAGTTCGCCGCCGGAGAGCTGGTCGACCGGGCGGTCGGCCATCGTCATGGTGCCGGTGAGCACGAGAGCGCGATCGATGGCAGCGCGATCGGCGTCGGTGAGCCCGGCGAAGCGCTTGCGGTGCGGGTGGCGGCCGAAGGTGACGATCTCACGGACGCTCAGTCCCGACGGGTGCGGGCGTGACTGGGACAGCAGGGTGACGAACCGGGCGAATTCTCTGGCCGTGAGAGTGCTTGCCGGAGTGTCGGCATCAGCCTCGGTGATGACGACATCGCCCGAGGCGATCGGGTGCAGCCGGGCCAGCGACCGCAGGACGGTCGACTTGCCCGACCCGTTGGGTCCGAGCAGGGCGGTCACCCGTCCCGGGACGATCGTCAGGCTCACGTCGTGGACGACCTCGGTGCGGTCGTAGCCCAGGTTGAGGCCGGTGGCAGTCAGTGCAATCGCGTTCACAAATGCTTAGCCTAACCTAAGTTCCGATCTGAGGGCATATATGTGGTGCAGATCACTCACGTCAGTGGCTGCCGATAGGGTGAACCCGCGACCGTAAGATGGGACCGATCGAGGAGGAGCAGATGAGATTCATCGCCACGGGGGACTGGCAGCTGGGTATGACAGCGCACTACCTCAGTGAAGAGGCGCGCCCGAGATTCCACCGTGCCCGCCTCGACGCCGTCGCCCGCATCGGTGCGCTCGCCGCCGAGACGGACGCGGAGTTCGTCCTCGTCTGCGGAGACGTGTTCGAAACGAACCAGCTCGACCGAGCCATCATCGCCCGCACCTTCGAAGTTCTCAACGCGTTCACGGTCCCTGTCGTGCTGCTGCCCGGCAATCACGACCCCTTGGACGCCGCATCGATCTACGACTCTCAGGCCTTCTCCTCGCAAGTGCCCTCCCATGTGCACGTCCTGCGCAGCAGCGATCCGTTCACCGTCGTCCCCGGGGTCGACATCGTCGGAGCCCCCTGGTTCTCCAAACATCCCCAGGGGGATCTCGTCGCCGCAGCGACGAATGACCTCGCCGAGGTGGCCGACCGTGGCATCCGCATCATCGCCGGCCACGGAGCCGTGAGCGTCCTCGACCCCGACCGGGAATCGCTGGCCACCATCGACACCGACCATCTGCAGTCTCTGCTCCGTGAGGATCGCGCCCAGTTCGTCGCGCTCGGTGACCGGCATGCGACCTTCGAAGTCGCCGACCGCATCTGGTACCCGGGAGCACCAGAGGTGACCTCCCGACGTGAGACCGATCCGGGCAATGTGCTCGTCGTCGACATCGACGCCGATACCCACCGGGCCGAGGTCGACAAGGTCCAAGTGGGCACGTGGGCCTTCACCGTCATCGAAGCCGACCTCAACTCCGCCGAGGATGTCACCGAGCTCGAAGAGCGGATGAACGCCGTTCCGGACAAGGACCGCACGGCGGTGTGGCTGGTCCTGCGCGGCACTCTGCCGACGGCGGCGAAAGCCCGCCTCGATGAACAGCTCGACCACTTCGCCGACCTGTTCGCACTCGTCTCCCTCTGGGAGCGGCACATGGACCTGGCTGTCGTCGCCGCCGACGACGACTTCGCCGATCTCGGACTGAGCGGATACCTGCAGGAGGCCCTCGACGAGCTCTCCGCACGAGCCACAGCAGACGACGACTCAGCAGTTACGGCCCAAGACGCACTCGGTCTGCTCTACCGATTCGCCAGGAGCGGCTCATGAGACTCCATTCCATCCGCCTCATCGACTACCGCGCCATCACCGACGCCACCGTCGTCTTCAGCTCCGGAGTGACGATCGTCGAAGGTCCGAACGAGGTCGGGAAGTCCTCGATCCATCAGGCCATCACCCAGCTGCGCGAGGACAAGGACAGCTCTCGCAAGGCCAGTGTCAAAGACACTCAACCGGTCGGCTCCGACGTCGGCCCGCAGGTCGAACTGCACCTGAGCACCGGGGACTACGAACTCCGCTACAGCAAACGCTGGATCAAACAGCCCTTCACCGAGCTGAGCATCCTCGCACCCGTGCCCGAACAACTCAGCGGCACCGAAGCACATGAGAGGTTCTTGGCGATCCTCGACGAGACCGTCGACGTCGACCTGCTCGACGCCCTCGACGTCGCGCAGGGCCACAGCCTCGACCAGGCGTCCTTGGCCGAGATCAAGGCTCTGCACGGAGCTCTGGGCGAGGCCGGGGAAGAGCTGGCCGACCACGATGTCTTCCTCGATCGGGTCGAATCCGAATTTCTGAGGTATTTCACGGCCAAAGGGAAGGAGACAGGTGAGCTGCGCAGACTCACCGAGGAAATCCCCGGTTCCGAAGCACAGTATCGCGAGCTGAAGGCTCGCAGTGCCGACATGGACGCGTTGGTCGACCGGCATGCTCGAGCAACCGAACGGTTGACGAACGGGCGCTCTCAGCTGGAATCGGCCGTGACCGAACGCGAAGACGCCGAACAGGCTGTGCAGTCCGTGTCCGGGCTCAAGACCGAACTCGATCGAGCTCTCGAACGCGCAGGCGTCGCACGGAGAGAACGCCAGCGTGCCGAGGAGGCGCGAGACCGTCGCCGGGCACTCATCACCGAGGTGACTGATGCTGAACGGGCGGTCAAGACTGCCGACGACGCGTTCGAGAAGGTCACGACCGCACAGCAGGAAGAGGACTCGTCTCTCGCTGAAGCGCAGAAGAGCCTCGAGGCCAAACAGGCCGCACTTGTCAGCGCTCAGGAGGAGGCGAAGACCGCAGCCGCCGATCTCAATCGGACCCGCGCTCGCAGTCAGGTCGACGCTCTGCGGAAGAGGCTGACCGACATCCGCGAGCAGGAGCGCAGAGCTGCCGAAGCGAGAGCGACGATCGGGTCGATCACTGTGACCGCGAAAGACGTGGAGAAACTCGCAGGACTGTTCACCGAGCTGCGCATTGCGCAGAACGCGAAGACCTCAGCTGCCGCCCAGATCATCGCCCATCGCCTCGGCGACACCACAGTGAGCATCGACGGAACCGATGTGCCGAAGGACGTGGCCGAGGAATTCGCCGTCACCACGGACCTGCAGATCCATATCGACTCCGTTGTCGACATCACCGTTCGCCCTGGACAGTCTCCGGCCGAACTCGACCGGGCACTCGAATCCGCACAGTCCCGTCTCGATGCCGAACTCGGCCGCCTCGGCGTGACCACCCTCGACGAAGCACGCGAACGCAGCGAAGTGCGCACCGATGCCGAGGCTGTGTTGGCCGAGGCCACATCGACTCTGCGCGTGCTCATCGGAGACGACGACCGCGACGGACTCGATGCGGCCCTCACCCGAGCCGAACACGTGGCGGGAGACTCGGCTGACACGAGCGAGCCGGCAACGTCGATCGACGATCTCGAGGACAGGGTCGAATCGACGACGGCAGCAGTCGACGACGCGACTGCTCAGGTCGAGACGGCCAGGACTGCACTCGACCGCATCCGTGCTGACCGGGATGAGGCACGTGTGGCGGCCGTGCGTGCGCAGTCGACGCGTGAGCAGGCCGCGACGACGCTGCAGAACCTCAGCACCCGGCTCAGCACGGACAGGGAAGCGAACTCCGATGAGTCACTCGACGAAGCCCTGACTGCCGCTGCGGAGACGCTGACGCAATTGGAAGACGAGGCCGCGGCCGCACGCTCGAAGTACGAGGCCGCCGACCCCGAGACCCTGGAGATGCGTCTGCAGAACGCTCGCCAGCTCGTCGAGAGCAAGCAGAAGCAGCAGGAGAAGGACCGGCAAGAGGTCGACCAGCTCTCTGCCCTCATCGACGATCGTGCCGCCGAAGGCATCTACGACAAGCTCAAATCCGCAGAGCAATCCTTGGAATCTCTGCGTGCGCGGCTCTCGCGTCTGCAGCGACAGGCGAATGCGATCCGGCTGCTGCGCGAGACCGTGCTCACCCATAAGGAAGAGGCTCAGCGGAGGTACGTCGCCCCGTTCAAGGAGGCGATCGAGAAGCTGGGGAGAGTGATCTTCGGGCAGGGGCTGTCGGTGGAGATCTCCGAGAATCTCGAAATCGTCTCTCGCACGCTCGATGGGCGCACCGTCGCCTTCGAGGCGCTTTCGGGCGGGACGAAGGAACAGCTGGCGCTCATCGGCCGCCTCGCCGTGGCCACGCTCGTCGATGGGGAATCCGGTGCCCCGGTCATCCTCGACGATGCCTTCGGTTTCTCCGATGAGCAGCGTCTGGCTGCGCTCAACGTCATCCTCGGCAATGTCGGGCGCAAGTCCCAGGTCATCCTGCTCACCTGTCAGCCCGACCGCTTTGCCTCCATCGGCGGTGCCGAAACCGTCAGCCTGAGCTGAACCTCAGCGTCCCGCCTCGGCGTCGTTAAGGCACCATGCAGTAGCCTGAGGTGATGAGCGAGAAGACGTATGCCGATGAAGTCATCGTCCGCTGCTCCGGTGGCGGGTACTACCGCACGCGCTGGATTCCGCTGGTCTCATTCAAATCGATCCGCTTCGGTGCCTACCGCTTCCAGCGCTGTCCGGTCCATGGCCGATGGGAGCTAGCAGGCATAGTCGAGGAAGCCGAGCAGACTCCGGAACTCGAGGCGGCTGCCTTCAGTCGGCGGGACCCGCCGCTGCTCGGGCCGCCTGGGCGGCTTCGACGGCATCGGCGCGGATCGTCCGCCGCAGGATCTTACCGGAACTCGTCTTCGGCAGCTGATCGAGGAACGTCACCCGGTGCGGAGCCTTGTAGGAGGCGAGCCTCTGTCGGCAGAAGGCGATGATCTCCTCTGCGGTCGCCTCGCCGCCGGGCTGCAGCGTGACGAAGGCCGCCACATCCTCTCCCCGGTAGTCATCGGGGATGCCCACGACAGCGGCCTCCTGCACCGCCGGGTGAGTGTAGAGCACATCCTCGACCTCACGCGGCCACACCTTGAAGCCCGAGGCATTGATCATGTCCTTCTTCCGGTCGACGATGAACAGCCACCCGTCCTCATTCATGAATCCGACATCGCCGGTGTGCAGCTCGCCGTTCGGGATCTGCTCGGCCGTGGCCTGTGGGTTGTTGAGGTAGCTGGAGACCACCTGAGGTCCGGAGATCGCAACTTCCCCGACGTCCCCGGGCCCCACCGGTTGACCGTCATCATCGAGGATGCGGATCATCACGTCCGCCTGCGGCAGACCGCAGGCGAGGTTCCCGCTGTCCGGGTCGACCGGGGCCTGGAATCCGTGCGGCACGGTGGCGACCTGAGCGCAGGTCTCCGACAGGCCGTAGCCCTGACCGACATAGATCTCGGCACGTTGCTCGAACTTATTCACCAGACCCTCGGGCAGCGGTGCACCGCCGGACATGAGCGATTTGAAGGACGCGAACTTCTCGGCGCTGAACTCAGGGTGGGCCATCATCGCTGTGTAGATCGTGGCCGGACCTGCCATGTATGCAGGCTTCTCCCGTTCGCACAGGGCGATGAGCGAACCGGGCTCGAAACGGTAGTTGAGGATGAGACGGGCGCCGCCGGCGACAGCAGCAAGGAATTGGCAGATGAATCCGGTGATGTGGAACAGCGGCGCCAGTGAGACGTAGCCGTCACCGGGGCCCAGTATCGGGTTGCGCAGGCAGTAGCGCGAATTGCTCGAGATATTCGCATGTGTGGCTGCCGCTCCCTTCGACCGCCCCGAGGTGCCGGACGTGTATGCGATGAGCCCGAGGTCTGAAGGGGCGGGGGAGTGCGGGGTGAAATCGGCATCGAGATTGCTCTGCACCGCGTCTGCGAATGCAAAGCGTCCCTCGGCCGGCGGCAGCTCGTCGAACCGCGGAAGCGAGTCGAACATTGCATAGATCGCTTCGGGGCCGTCCGTCTGGAAGCTTCGGTCGTCGCTGAGCACGACGAGTGGCACGTCTGCCGTATAGTCCTTGACCCGATCGAGGTAGGCGGCTTGAGAGACGATGAGTCCCTTGACTTCGGAGTCGGAGAAGATGTGCTCGAGCTCGCCGCGGTACATGGGGTTGAGAGGGACGACGGTGCCTCCGGCCTTCCAGATCCCGTAGGTGGAGATCACGAACGCGGGGGTGTTCTGGTCATAGATTCCGACTCTGTCGCCGGGCTTGATTCCGTGGGCCGAGAGGAAGGCGGCGAACGCCGTCGACCACCGGTCGAATTCGGTCCAGGTCAGGGTGAATCCGTAGTAGGTGATGCCCTCCTCGTCGCCGCGGGCTTCGACCGTGGCGGCCAGATCGGCCAAGGGCGTCGATTCCGGCAGCACATAGGGCTCCTGAGCGATATCGCCCAAAGTGGTGATCCATGGTCGGTCGTCGAACCAACTGTTCGTCATTGAACATCCTTTCGCAGGTGGTACCGGGCTCGCACACCATGCCGCGGGCCCGGCGGGGTCTCGCTGCAGCGCGGAAGAGCCGATCTCAGCCGCGGTATTTCTTGATCTCATTGCGGGCGATGGAGCGTTTGTGCACTTCGTCCGGTCCATCCGCCAGACGCAGGGTGCGCATATGCGCCCACATGCGGGCCAGGGGGAAGTCCTCGGTGACTCCGCCGCCGCCGTGGACCTGAACGGCCCTGTCGATGACCTTCAGCGCCATCGTCGGTGCGACGACCTTGATCTCTGCGATCTCGTTCTTCGCGACCTTGTTGCCGTACTTGTCCATCTTGTCCGCGGCGTGCAGGGTCAGCAGCCGAGCCTGATCGATTTCGATCCGGGATTCGGCGATCCAGTCCTGGATGTTCGCCCGGTTCGACAGCTTCTCACCGAAGGTCACCCGGGATTCGGCGCGTCTGACCATGAGTTCGAGCGCCCGCTCGGCGGCTCCGATGGCACGCATGCAGTGGTGGATACGGCCCGGGCCCAGGCGTGCCTGACTGATGGCGAAGCCTTCGCCCTCACCCTTGAGGATGTCTTTGAGAGGCACGTGCACGTTTTCGAAGACGATCTCGGCATGGCCTTCCCGGTCGGCGTAGCCGTACACGGGCAGGTTGCGCACGACCGTGACTCCGGGGGCGTCGATCGGCACGACGAGCATCGACTGCTGGCGGTGCACCTCGGCAGTGGGGTCGGTCTTGCCCATGACGATGAGCACCCGACAATTCGGGTGCATTCCGTTCGACGCAAACCATTTGCGGCCATTGAGCACGAACCCGTCGTCGGTGCGTTCCATGCTCATCTCGACGTTCGTCGCATCGGAGCTGGCCACAGCCGGTTCCGTCATCGCGAAGGCCGAGGCGATCTCACCCTCGAGCAGGGGCCCCAGGTACTTCTCCTTGTGCTCATCGGTGCCGAATACCGTGAAGACCTCCATGTTTCCGGTATCCGGTGCATTGCAGTTGATCGCTTCGGGAGCGATCTCCAGGCTGCGTCCGGTGATCTCGGCCAGCGGAGCGTACTCGAGGTTCGTCAGGCCGGGTCCCCATTCCGGGTGCGGATGGAAGAGGTTCCACAGGCCCTGCCTCTTCGCTTCGACCTTGAGGTCTTCGAGGATCTGCGGTTGCGTGTGAGGGCTGGCCGCCGCGGCCATCTGCTCGGCATAGACCGGCTCGGCCGGGTAGACGAATTCGTCCATGAACGCGTTCAGACGCTGCTGATACTCACGTCCGCGTTCGCTGATTTCCAACACGGGGGCTCCTTGCTTCTCGATGGGCTCACATTGCTGAGAGGTCTGGTCTCAGACGGGTCTCACTCGGTGGTCAGTCTCGGTGTCACTGTTCGCTGAGTCGGGACTGGTAACGGGACATTCCCCGCAGCCAGCGGTCGTAGTCGCTGCCTTTCATCCGGTACATGTCGAGGACGTCGGGATGCGGGAGGATGAGGAACTGCTCGTTTTCGACCGCGTCGAGGACGATGACGGCCACCTCGGCGGGCTCCAGGACGGTCCCGGCCGAGGTTACGGCCTTCTGGGCGGTTCCTCCGCCGGATCCGGCATCGTCGAGCAGATTCGTGTTCACACCCATCGGGCAGATCACCGAGGCACGGATCCCGTCATCGCGATAAGTCATGGCCAGCCATTCCGCGAATCCGACCGAGGCGTGCTTCGTCACCGAATAGGCGGCCGAACCGATCTGTGTGAGCAGACCCGCCGCCGAAGCGGTCGCCACGAAATAACCGGATCCGGCCTCCTGCCAGCGGGGGACCAGGGCCTGCGCGGCCCGGATATGAGCGCGCATGTTGATGTCGATGATCGCATCCCAGTCCGCATCGGTCTCCCCGAGCATCGCCGGACCGATGATCCCGGCATTGGCGAAGTACAGATCGATCCCGCCGAGGCGGTCGTCGGAGAATTCGATGAGCGCGGCGATCCCCTCAACCGTTGACACGTCCCCTGTCCATGCGTATGCCGAGGGGCCGAGTTCGGCGGCGGTGCCGCCGGCTGTGGGGGAGAGGTCGGCGAGGACGACTGTCGCCCCGCGTTCGATGAGCTCGGCGGACATTGCGGCACCGATTCCGCCGGCGGCCCCAGTGACCACTGCGCGCTTGCCGGCCAGAGGCGAGGTCATGATCTCTCCAGCAGGTCGAGTGCTTGGCGAGCGAGGTCTTCGACACCGGCTCCGGTCTCGTCCGGGTCGAGATCGAGGTCACCCATCTTTCCTGTCGCCAGCCGTGTGTAGACGCCTTCACGGATGCAGGCGAGCTTCCACATCGCAAACGCCGAGTAGTAGCCGACATCGTGGACTTCGTGACCGCTGACTTCCTGGTAGCGGTCGATGAGTTCGTCTGTGGTCGGGAAGCCGTCATCGGTTCGGGGCACCCAGATGCTGGTGTACTGCTCGGGCACTGTGAGCATGGCGACGAAATAGCCGAGGTCGGTGAGCACCTCACCGATGGCCGTCAGCTCCCAGTCGACGACGGCGTTGACCACGCCAAAAGGTCCGAAGATCAGATTGTTCGGTTTGAAGTCCCCGTGCGCGATTCCCACGGGCGAGCCTGCCGGGTCGGGCATGGCCTCGCGGAGGACGTCGTGGACCTCATGGATGATCGGGGTCTCGCGCATCGCGATCTTCTCGACCTGCCCGATCCAGCGACGCAGCTGTCGGTCGATGAGTCCGCCCGGCCGGCGCAGGTCGGACAAACCGACAGCATCGACGTCGACGGAATGGATCGCCGCCAGGGCGTCGACCATGCCGAAGGCGCAGTCGCGGCGATTCTCAGCAGGGATGGACTCCCACTCGGAGGGAGTGTTGATCGGGAACCCGGGGCAGTGATCCATGAACACGAAGGGCACGTCCAGGACCTCCGGGTCATCGACGATGTCGAGGACGGTCGGCACCGGAACGCTGCTGTCGTTGAGAGCAGCTATGATCCGGCCTTCGCGGGCGACGTTGTGAGCACTGCCGCCTTCGTGGCCGAGGGGCGGGCGTCGCAGCACCCAGCGCGGACTGCTGTCGACGAGGATGGTGAACGTGAGATTCGAGCGACCGACCGACATCACTTCGACCTCGAAGTCGCTGACCCCGAATCTCTGCTCGATCCATCTGCCGATGCTGTCCACATCGAACCCTGCCGGTGATTGTGTCATCCTTGACCTTCCCGAGTGAACAATCGTTCAGTAGAGTTCACAGTATTCATCCCGGGCGGGGGAGTCAAGCCGTGAAAGTGATCACGGTCATAGCCGCGCGGTGTGATAGAGGTGAGAAGACCGCTGCCACCGGAGCCGGGGCGTTCCGCGTGGGCCACAACGTTAGCGAGGAAACTATGAAAGCCATTCGCGTCACTGCTCTGACCGGGCCCGATGATGTGGAGCATCTCGATGTGGAGCGTCCGATTCCGGGGCCGGGCCAAGTGCTCATCAAGGTCGCCTACGCCGGAGTGACCTTCCCCGAGCTGCTGCAGACGCGCGGGATGTATCAGGTCAAGCATGACCTGCCATTCACCCTGGGTTCCGAAGCGTCCGGAACTGTCGCCGAGGCGGGGCCGGGCTCCCGGTTCGCCGTCGGTGATCGGGTCGCGGCGATCACGGGCTCGGGCACTTTCGCCGAGTACCTTGTGGCCGCCGACGAGGCCACCGTGAAGGTGCCGGACACGGTCTCTCTGGCCGATGCCGCAGGTATGCCGATGAACGTGCTCACTGCTGACTTCGCGCTGCGTGTGCGCGCCGATGCCCGGCCGGGCCAGAGTCTCCTCGTCCACGGTGCTGCGGGTGGCCTCGGCTCGGCCACGGTGCAGCTGGGCTCGGCGATGGGACTCGACGTTGTCGCCGTCGTTTCGACCGAGGCGAAGGCCGACGCGGTTCGTGAGATCGGCGCGAGGCATGTCGTCTTCGCCGACGGCTTCAAAGACGCGACGAAGGAGATCTTCCCGGGCGGCGTCGACATCGTCTTCGACCCTGTCGGCGGCGACCGCTTCACCGATTCGACGCGAGTGCTCGCACCCTTCGGCCGGCTGCTCGTCCTCGGGTTCACTGCCGGCGAGATTCCCTCGATCAAGGTCAACCGACTGCTGCTGAAGAACATCTCCGTCGATGGTGTCGCGTGGGGCGCGGCGACTGTCGGTCATCCGTCTCTCATCGACGAACAGTGGCAGGCCGTGGCCGAGTATGTGTCCGCCGGGCGTCTCAATCCGCGCAACCATGCGAGGTATCCGCTGGCGCAGGCGGCAGCAGCGATCAAGGAACTCGAATCCCGCTCCGTGATCGGCAAGGTGCTGCTCGAGATCGCGGGGGAGTGAGACCGGCGACGACCGCGCTCATCCGGGAACGGCGCGGATGTCCCAGGGCAGACCACCGAGGCGGGTGAGTCGTCCCACATTCGAGCGGAAATCCCTCGGCCGCCGGACCGTTTCGGTGCTCCGCCCCCTAGACTGGGCCGCTGCGATTCCAGACGGAACGAGCATCGATACCCAACAGCCCCGCAGCCGACGGCAGAGTCAGCGGGGCACGGAAGGCAGCGCCACCCATGAGCCAGACCAGCACCCGCACGGTCTCCGCCGATCAGGCGGCTGAGCCGCCTCCTGCGACAGACGACCCCGGCCATATCGGCCCCCGCCGCCTCGACCGGCCCGTGGCCGGGGCGAGCGTGGGGATCCTCGCGAGCTTCGTCGCCCTTGCTCTCATCGTTCCTGATCGGATGTCGGGCTGGGTGGGGGCCGGGTTCGCCGCCTGTGCCGAGATCTTCGGGATGTACTGGCAGATCCTGCTGCTGGCCACATTCCTCATCGCGCTCGTCCTCGTCTTCACTCCCTGGGCGAAGGCCAGATTGGGCAACCAGGCGCGACCGGACTTCAACCGATTCTCCTGGATCGCGATGATCATGATGACCCTGCTCGCGGCAGGGGGAGTGTTCTGGGCGGCCGCCGAACCGATGTACCACTACACCTCGAGACCACCGTATTTCTCCGACGGCGGCGGAGTCGACGCAGTGGCTGCAGCATTGGCCACAAGCTTCATCGACTGGGGCTTCCTCGCCTGGGCGATTCTCGGCTCGCTGGGTGCCATCGTCATGATGCGCGCTGCCGAGAAAGGCATGCCGCTTCGCCCCCGCAGCCTTCTGTATCCGATCATGGGCAGGCGCGCGGCCACCGGACCGATCGCTGCGATCGTCGACGTCGTGTGCGTGATTTCAGTCGCGGCGGGCACCATCGGCCCGGTCGGCTTCCTCGGCCTCCAAGTCTCCTACGGCCTCAATTCGCTGTTCGGGATCCCCGACGTCTATCCCGTCCAGCTCCTCGTCATCGCCACGCTCACCGCGGTCGCCGGAGTCAGTGTCTTCTCCGGAGTCAACCGAGGCATCCGATTCCTCAGCTCCGCGAACGTGTGGTTGGCGCTCGGCCTCATGGCCGCGGTGCTCGTGCTCGGATCGGCGTGGTTCGTCGTCAAGAGCTTCTTCGACGGATTCGCCCTCTACGTCACCGACTTCTTCAGCATGACCCTCTACCGCGGTGACACCGAGTGGCTGTCCGGGTGGACCGTCTTCTTCTTCGGCTGGTTCCTCGGCTATGCGCCGCTGATGGCGATCTTCGTCGCCCGGATCTCCAAGGGCCGCACGGTCCGCGATCTGCTCATCAGCACGACGGTGCTGCCTCCCGTGGCCACGACCTTCTGGTTCACAGTGCTCGGCGGCACAGGCATCTTCCTTGAGCAGAAGTCGGACGGGGCGATCTCGGAGCCGCTTATGGAGGGCGGACTTCCCGCGGCGGTCATGGCGATCAGCGGTCACCTGCCGCTGTCGCTGGTCATCAGCCTCGGCTTCCTCGTCCTGACGATGACCTTCGTCGCCACGACCACGGATTCGATGTCGTTTGCGATGTCCCAGTCGTGCATGACCTCCGGGGAACCCTCTCCGAGGCTGCGCGCCACCTGGGCTCTGCTCATCGGCATCACAGCCGCCGTGCTCATCAGCCTCGGCGACGGGGGAGTGGAGGCTCTGCAGTCGGCGATCGTCATCACCGCTGTGCCAGTGGGCTTCGTGATGCTGCCGGCGCTGGTCGCCGCTCCTGTCTACGTCCGGCAGATGGCGCGCGAACAGAAGGTGTGAGAACGCTCGGACCGGCGGCTGCGGGCCGTCAGCCCTGGGTGTGCTCACCGTGTTCGTCGATCCACGTCCAACCGGGCGGCAACGGTGCCCAGGCGGCGACCTCGCGGCCTGCCTTCGAGCTGTCGGCGAGGACGATGACAGCGCCGGCCCGCTCGGCGATGAGCTCCTTCGTCCGGGCCTCGTCGAGGCTCGGTTCGCCGAGCCCCTGAGCGGTGTCGACGGCATCAGCGCCGAGGAACGCGATGTCGACATGGATGCGGGCCAGCGCATGGTCCGACAGCGCCCCGGTCGTTCCGTGGGACAGGGTCGAGACCTCACCGCCGATCATGATGACAGTGGGTCCGGCAGGATGGGCAAGGGTCAGTGCGATCTCGAGGCCGCGGGTGACCACGGTGAGCTCGCTGCGGTCCCTGATCCTCTCGGCCAGACGCACAGCCGTCGATCCGGCATCGAGGAAGACGGTGCGCACTCGGGCATCGTCGAGGCGTGCGAGGGCGCGGGCGGCGATGGCGTCCTTCGCTTCGGCCTGCTGTTCCATCCGTTCACCCAGCGGCGGTTCGACGTACCCTGCCGCAGCGGCTCCGCCGATGGTGCGGATGATCTCACCGTCTGCGGCCATATCGCGCAGGTCGCGGCGGATCGTCGATTCCGAGGTCTCGAGAGCCCCGGCCAGGCGGGGGATGCTCCACGATCCGGTCTTGAGCAGGCCGAGAATGGCTTCGCGGCGCCGCTGGGTCCCTGATCGGATCGCCATCTGTCTTCCTCTCCTCGGTCACAGAGCCGACCGCGGCTCAGTCGCCGCGGTCGGTCATATGACTCAGCCTACTTCGGCAGGTACTCCGCGCGGATGCCGTCGACGAACGGCGCGTAACCGATCGCCGCCCGGTAGGCCGAGCGCATGGTGCCCGCATCGGCGATGCCCTGACCGGCGATGTCGAAGGCCGTGCCGTGATCGACGGAGGTGCGCAGGATGGGCAGGCCCACAGTGACCGAGATCGTCCCATCGAAGTCGAAGGTCTTCGACGCGATGTGTCCCTGGTCGTGGTACTGCGAGAGGATGCCGTCGAAGCGGCCGGTCAGCCCCTGATGGAAGACGGAATCGGCCGGGATCGGTCCGGCGACTTCGAAGGCGCCACCGGCATTGACCTTCTCGACGGCCGGACGGAGGATCTCGATCTCCTCGTCGCCGAAGGCGCCGTTCTCACCACCGTGCGGGTTGAGCGCGGCGACGGCCAGCCTCGGCGAGGCGACGCCGTAGAGCTGCAGGGCACGATGGGCGCGTTCGATCGAGTCGATCTGGGTCTCGACGGTGAGGGCGTCGATGGCCTTGCGCAGGGACATGTGGCGGGTGGCGAAGAAGATCTGGAGTTTGTGGTCGGGGACCTTCGTGTTCTCCACGACGAACATCGTGTCCTGCTTCGTCACTCCGGTCAGCTCACCGAGCATCTCGGTGTGCCCGAGGTGCTGCGATCCGGACTTCCACACGGCTTCCTTGTTGATGGGGCCGGTGACGATTCCGGCGACCTGCTGATCCATGGCCGCCTGTGTGGCGATCTCGATCGCGGCCACCGAAGCCCTGCCGGCGCGCGCGTCGACGACGCCCCACTCGGGAAGGTCATCGTCGAGCACGCCGATGTCGAAGACGTCGATGACACCTTCACCGGCCGACGGGGTCGACCAGTCGGAGATGGCGCGCAGCTCGACATCGAGTCCGAGGACGTCGACGGCACGTCTCATCACGGCCAGATCCGCGACGGCGATTCCGTGCTGATCGTCTCTGCCCGCGAACTCCGCGAGCACGGTGGCGGTGATCTCCGGTCCGATTCCGACGGGATCGCCCACGGTCACGGCGAGTGCTGGTGCTGTCATTGCTGTCTCCTCAGATGGTTCGGATTTTGTCGGTCGATGGGGGTGCAAGGTTCGTCGTGCACGATTCAGTCTCGTCTGACGCGGGCGGTGGTCGACAGGAACTCGAGACATTCGACGGCAGTGCCGGCGTTGCCGATGAGACCGCCCTTGGTGACGATCGGCAGTCCGTCGGCGCGCCCGCCGACGAGGCGGCCGCCCACGGCCAGGGGCACGATCTCCTTGTCGATCTCCATCCCCATCGCGCCGAGCTCGCGCATCACCGTGGCGGTGACGTCTCCGCCGGTCGTGTAGAGGCCGGAGATCGGGATGGTGGAGATGACCGTTGAGGCGATCAGCGCCAATCGCCGTGTCGTCTGCTCGGATTCGGCATCGGTGAGTTCGCGCAGATCGCTGGACTCGAGGACGGTGGCGATGACGATCGCCCGCGCCGAGGCGGCCTGATCGATGAGGCCCAGTGTGGCCTCGACATCGGGCAGGCCCGCGTCGTCCACGGGTGCACGGAGGACCGTGACCGTGGGGTCCTCGGCCACGGCCGCGAGCTGAGAGCGGGTGACCTCGGTGGCCGAACCCGAGATGCCGAGCAGGATGCCATCGGCACGAGCAGGCAGCCGTGACTGGGCCAGGGCGAGGCTGCCGGGTCCGGGATCGATGGTCACCCAGTCCAACAGCTCACCGTCGGCCAGACCTGCGCGGTTGCGGATCTCCGGAGTGGCCGCCTCGGCGAGGTCGTTGCTGATCTCAGCGATGACGGAACCGACGAGCTCGATATGGTCGGTGGTCAGGGCATCGGCGATGAGCACGTCGGCCCCTTCCCCGATGGCGTCGAGCACGGCGGTGGCCACGGCCTCACGGCCGGCCAGGACGGTCGCGATAGCGATGACGTGACAGTCGAGATCCGTGCCGGCGGCGAGGATCTCCTCGATGACGGAGGTGTGCATGGGGGAGCGGACATCGTAGGCGAGCTCGGTGTGTTCGAGCAGGCGACCGCCCAGCAGCTGCCGCCCCTGCACGGTGGTTCTGCCGGCGGCGGGGAAGGCCGGCACGCACAGTCCCAGGACGCGGTGCTGCTGACCGTCGGGCGCGGTCAGTGCACGCCTGCGCGCCGAGATGGCGGCGGCTGCAGCCGGCCCGACGTTGCCGCGCAGAGTGGTGTCGATGCGGCAGGCCACGAGGTCGACGGCACCGGCGGACTCGATGAGGTCTGAGTAGACCATGCCGGCCTGCTGCGGCGGCAGGTGGCGGGAGTCGGCGTTGACGACGACCGCATCGAAGTCATCGAGCAGTCCTCCGAGGTCGACGCCACCGGCCGGGCTGGTGTCGGTGACGGTGATCGTTCGCAGCCCCGCCTCGGCGAACAGGGCCCCGCAGGCGTTGCCGCCGGTGAGGTCGTCGGCGACGATGAGGATGCGCGGGCTCGCCTGCGCCGAGGGGGAAGCTGCCGTCGTGCCGGGATCCGGCATGTGGGAGGTGCTCATACGATCAAGTCGAGCACGAACAGCAGCGGAAGGGAACAGATCCACACGGCAGTGGTGATTCCCGACCAGCCCTTGATGGCGTTGATGCCGTCGAGTCCGGCGAATCGGGTGACGACCCAGAAGTAGGAGTCGTTGAAGTAGGAGAAGACCATCGAACCGGCGGTGCAGGCCATGACGGCCACGAGCGGATCGAGTCCCAGCGGGGCGATGAGCGGAGCCGTCACCGAGGCAGCGGTGATCATCGCGACCGTACCCGATCCCTGAGCCAGGCGGACGAAGGAGGCGATGAGGAACGGGACGAGAAGCGCGGGCAGGCTGATCGAGGCGATCGCCTCGGCGAGGGCGTCACCGACACCCGATTCGCGCAGGACCAGTCCGAAGCTGCCGCCGGCGCCGGTGATGAGGAGGATGAGACCGGCCGAGGCGGCACCGTCGGCCAGCCAGCTCTGCACCTGATTGCGTGGGGTCACACGGGGCAGCAGCGTGTAGACGGCGAGGATGAGGCCGATGATCAGGGCGACGACCGGGTTGCCGAAGAATGCCAGCGGAGCGACCCAGGCGGAGGGTTCGTACGCGTCGCCGGCGAGCTCTCCCTGTGCGCTCTTGTCGATTGCGGTGCCGACCGTGTTGGCCACGATGAGCAGCAGCGGGACGATGAGCGGCAGGAAGCCGAGGAAGGCGCCGGGCTTCTTGACAGGGCCAGCGGACCGGTCGGCGCCGGCCGCGTCCTCCGACGTCGCGGAGTCGGTGGAGCTGTCGCCGGAGTGCTCATGGTCGCCCGTGAGGGTGGACACCCTGGATGATCCTTCGTCGGTGCCCTCCGCCGAGGCGGCCGAGACCTCGGAATAGACGTCGTGCCTGACCTTGCTGTTGAGCACGGGTTCGAGCTTCGGCCCGATCCAGCGCGCGTAGACGACGACCACGGGCAGGAGGATGACGGTGAAGACGATGCCGGCGAGGATGACCGATCCGATGTCGGCACCGAGGATGCCGGTGGCAGCCAAAGGGCCCGGCGTCGGCGGCACCATGTGATGAGTCAGGGTCATACCGCAGCCCAGAGCCAGCGCGAGGGTGACGTAGCCGCCCTTCTTCACGCGGGCGATCGAACGAGCCAGCGGATTCATGATCACGTAGCCGGAGTCGCAGAAGACGGGGATGGACACGAGCGAGCCGACGGTTCCCATCGCCCACGGCTCACGGCCCTTGCCGAAGGCACGGAGGAAGGCGCGGGCGAGGGAGTCGGCGGCTCCGGAGACTTCGAGGATCTTGCCGATGCCGACGCCGAGGCCGATGACGATGCCGATGCTGGCCAGGGTGTCGCCGAAGCCGGTGGTGATCGAGTCGATGATCGAGAGCAGATCCTGACCGGCGACGATGCCGGTGACGACGGCCGCCAGAAGCAGGGCGATGAAGGCGTCGAGTCGGGTTGCGAGCACGATGACGACGATCGTCACGATGCCGGCGGCCAACGCCAGTATGAGTTGCAGGTCCATGGGGTCCTCCGCGGTGAGGCCGGCTCGCAGGCGAGCCAGGGTGTGTGGTTCTCATTGACTTCGACACGACCTGCGATGCCCGAGGGCAGTCGACGATCAGAAGCGAAGTTGAACAGTATGAGCAAGTATGAGTCATAACTGCACGTTGATGCAATGTTCGCGGAGGTGCGTTCCTCCCGCGGGGAGGGTGCGTGAATGCGGGGTCAGGCGCGAGGGTCGACGATGATCTTCACGTGGTGCTCGTTGTTGCTGATGAGTTCGTCGAAGCCGCCCGTGATGAGCTCGTCCAGGCCGATGCGTGCGGTGATGAAGGCTGAGAGATCGATGGTGCCGCCGGCGGCCAGTCTGATCGTCTCCGGGTGGTCGCCGGAGTAGCCGATCGTTCCTCGCAGGTCGATCTCCTTGAGGACCAGCTTCGGCATATCGACCTCGGGCTTGTGCCCCCAGATGGAGACGTTGACGATGACTCCGCCGGGACGGACGGCGTCGAGGAGCATGTCCAGAACCGCGGGGACGGACGAGCATTCGAATCCCACGTCGGCTCCACGTCCGCCCGTGCGCTCGCGGACGGTTTCGGCGACGTCGGACTCACGCGGGTCGAAGACCTCGTCGGCGACGCCTGTTGAGAGTGCCATCTGCTTGCGCGCCTCGGAGAGCTCGGAGATGTAGACGGTCAGTCCTTTGGCTTTGAGGACGGCGGCAGTGAGGAGGCCGATGGGTCCTGCGCCGCCGACGATGGCGGTCTGGCCGGATGCGGCGTCCGAGCGAATGACTGCGTGGTGGGCGACTGACAATGGTTCGATCAACGCAGCCTGATCGAGCGGAATATCGCCGATCGGGTGCACCCAGCGACGCTGCACGACGATCTTCTCCGACAGTCCGCCGCCATGGCCGCCGAGGCCGATGAAGTTCATGTCCTTCGACAGCTGATAGCTCTGGCCGGGGCCGGTGTCGACGTCTTCGGCAATGATGTAGGGCTCGACGACGACGTTCTGGCCGACGTCCAGGTCGGTGACGCCTTCGCCGAGGTGGGTGATCGTGCCGGAGAACTCGTGCCCCATGGTCACTGGGGCTGATTCGCCGGAGATCGGATGCGGGTGGCCCGCCGGCGGGACGAAGATCGGCCCCTCCAGATATTCGTGGAGATCGGTTCCGCAGATCCCGCACCAGGCGACGTCGATGGCGACTGTGCCTGGCCGCAGTTCGGGTTCTGGGATGTCTTCGATTCGGATGTCTTTGCGAGCGTGGAATCGTGCTGCCCTCATGATGAGTCCTTTCGTGGGGCGTATCCGTGCCATTCGGTGTTCTTCGACGCTAGAGCGCTTGCGACGTGAGAGCCAGGGTTGCAGGCGATTGCATGTGTGGGGCATCACCATTGATCCATACCCCATAGGGGTATAGATTGTGGGTATGGACAAGCCGCAGAATCATCAGCAATACGGAATGCAGTCTGCTGAGACAGGCCATTCCGCACACACTGAGACCATGGCCCACTCCGATCACGCTCGCCATGACCACAGTGGTCATGGCGACCACTCCGGTCACGAGGCTCACTCCGGCCATTCGGGCCACGCGGGTCATGCCGGCCATGGCGATCACGTCGCGCAGTTCCGGAGGCTGTTCTGGATCATGCTCGTCATCGCCGTGCCCGTCGTCGCATTCAGTCCGATGTTCGGCCACCTCGTCGGATACGAGGTTCCCGACACCGGCATCCTCGGTGCGCTTCGCTGGCTCTCGCCGATCCTCGGCACCGTCATGTACGTCTGGGGCGGAAAGCCGTTCCTGGCCGGCGGACTCGACGAGATCAAGGGGCGCAGTCCGGGCATGATGCTGCTCATTGCTTTGGCGATCACGGTCGCTTTCATCTCCTCCTGGGGGTCGTCGCTGGGCCTGCTCGACCCGCAGCTCGATTTCTGGTGGGAGCTGGCTCTGCTGGTCGTGATCATGCTCGCCGGTCACTGGATGGAGATGCGCTCTCTGGCACTGACCACCTCGGCGCTGGACAGTCTCGCCGCGCTGCTGCCGGATGAGGCCGAGAAGATCATCGATGGGGAGACGGTGAGCGTCGCTCCGTCCGACCTCGTCGTCGGGGACATCGTCCTCGTTCGACCCGGTGCCTCGGTGCCCGCCGACGGACGGATCATCGACGGTTCGGCCCATATGGACGAATCGATGGTCACCGGAGAATCCGCGACGGTCCGACGCGGCGAAGGCGACTCGGTTGTGGCCGGCACCGTCGCCGCCGATTCCGGGCTTCGGGTCGAGATCACCGCGATCGGTGACGACACAACGCTGGCCGGTATCCAGAAGCTGGTCTCCGACGCTCAGAGCTCGTCATCTCGAGCCCAGCGCATCGCCGATCGAGCCTCGGCCTGGCTGTTCTGGTTCGCTCTCGGCGCTGCCGTGATCACAGCGGTCGTCTGGTCGCTCATCGGCATGCCGGACTCGGCGGTCGTGCGCACGATCACCGTGCTCGTCATCGCCTGTCCTCACGCCCTGGGCCTGGCCATTCCGCTGGTCGTGTCGATCGCCACCGAACGTGCCGCCCGTGCCGGCGTCCTCGTCAAGGACCGGCTCGCGCTCGAGACGATGCGCACGGTCGATTCCGTGCTCTTCGACAAGACCGGCACCCTGACGAAGGGGCAGCCGACGGTCACCGCCATCGAAGTCGTCGAGGGTGCCGGGGCCACGCGGACCGAGAGCGAAGTGCTCGGCCTGGCGGCTGCGGCCGAAGCCGACAGCGAGCACCCGCTGGCCGCAGCCATCGTCACGGCTGCGGCTGAACGGGGGATCGACGTGCCGACAGCCTCCGACTTCTCGTCGTCACCTGCGGTGGGGGTCAAGGCCGTCATCGCGGGCCAGACGGTCGAGGTGGGTGGTCCCAGACTGCTCGAGGCGCATGACGCGCCCGAGGCGAAGTCTGCGGAGGCCTGGCGAGCCGAAGGTGCCATCATCCTCCACGTGCTCGTCGACGGATCTGTCGTCGGTGCCCTGCGGTTGGCCGATGAGATCCGGCCGGAGTCTCGCGATGCCGTCGATGCTCTCCACGCCATCGGTGCACAGGTCGTGATGATCACCGGAGACGCCGAGGCGGTCGCGCAGTCTGTGGCCTCCGAGCTCGGCATCGACCGTGTCTTCGCCGGCGTTCATCCCGCCGACAAGGCGGCGAAGGTCTCCGAGCTGCAGGGGGAGGGGCGTCGTGTGGCGATGGTCGGTGACGGTGTCAATGACGCTCCTGCGCTCGCGCAGGCCGATGTCGGCATCGCCATCGGGGCCGGAACCGATGTGGCCATCGGCTCTGCCGGAGTCATCCTCGCTTCCGACGATCCGCGATCCGTGCTCTCGATCGTCGAACTCTCTCGGGCGACCTACCGGAAGATGAAGCAGAACCTGTGGTGGGCGGCCGGGTACAACCTGCTGTCGGTGCCGCTGGCGGCAGGAGTGCTCGCTCCTGTCGGATTCGTGCTGCCGATGAGCGTGGGTGCGATCCTGATGTCGATCTCGACGATCGTCGTCGCCCTCAACGCTCAGTTGCTGCGTCGGCTGGACCTGCATCCGCGGGCGGCTGTCGAGCGAGTGCACTCCACGAGCTGATCTCGGCGCAGACGATTGAGGCGGGTGATGCCATTGAGCATCACCCGCCTCAGCGCGTTGTATCCGGTGGAGATGTTCGCACCGGCAGGTCGTCAGCGCGCCAGTGTCTCGTCGATGGAGCTGGTTCCGGTGGCCAGGGTCACCTGCGTGCCCCACGGGTCGACGACGCGCACGGAGCGTCCGTTATCGGCGAAATCGAGGTTGTGCGTGCGCAGGCGAGCGACGAGCGCGTCGAGGTCCTCGCGTCCGGGAACGGTGATCGCGACGTCCCCGAGGCCGAGGCTGGCCGCGCGAGGACCAGCGCCGCGGCTGTTCCAGGTGTTCATGGCGACGTGGTGGTGGTATCCGCCCGCCGCCGCGAAGAGGACTCCGGGCATTGACGACAGCGACGGCTCGAAGCCGAGGGCATCGACGTAGAACTCGCGAGCCTGAGGGATGTTGCCGACCTGCAGATGGACGTGGCCGACGATGCCGGGTTCGGCGGCAGTGTTCGCGAGGACGTCTTGATTCAGGTGGCGTTCGAGGAAGCGGTTCGGGTCAAGGTAGAGCGTGTCCATCTGGACCTCACCGTCGAGCGAGTGAGTCCATTCCGAACGGGCGCGGTCGACGTAGAGCTCGATGCCGTTGCCTTCGGGATCGGTGAAGTAGAACGCCTGGCTGACAAGGTGATCGCTGGAGCCGACGAAGGTGCTGTTGGTGTTCTGCGCGGCGTGGGCGACCGTGGCGGCCAGGGCTTCCTTGGTGTCGAACAGGAAGGCGGTGTGGAACAGGCCTGCCTGTTTGGCGTCGACTCCGGGCAGGCCCGGGGTGGCCACGAGCTTGACCAGGGGAGTGGCGCCGCGGCCGAGCACACGGTGGACTTCGCCATCGCGGGCGGTCTCTTCGAGTGGTTCCATCGCCAGAGCGTTCGAGTAGTAGTTCGACATCTTCTCGAGGTCGCCGACGCGCAGGGTCACCGCGTCCATTCCGGTGGCCGCGCTGAGTCGTTTCTCATCGACGGCGGGTGTCTGCGGGGCGGTGGAAGTTGGTGCCTGGATTGGGGTGGTGGTCATGCTGTTCTCCTGAGCGGATGGGCTGTTGGGTCCAGTGTATATCGAAGTAGTTGAACGTTCAACAAGACTCATGTCGGAAATATTCCAGCTCCCCGCCGAGGTGACCTGCCGTCCGTGATCTTCTCGACGGCAGCGTTGACAGATCCGATAGATTCTTGGTCATGGAGCACAATCAGCGCCCGGAGGTGCCGAAGGGGGGTCGCACCGTGACTCACAAGGTCCTCAGTCTGCTGACGACCTTCGAAGAGCCCCGTCGCAGCTTCACGCTCACCGAACTCGCCGAGGCGGCGCAGATTCCGCTGAGTACTGCGCACCGACTGGTGGGTGAGCTCGTCGAATGGGAGTTCCTCTCCCGGACTCCGCAGGGCAGGTACCAGCTTGGGCTGCGGCTGTGGGAGATGGGGCAGAACGTCGGCCGGCAGCTGCGTGAGACGGCCCGGCCATTCATTCAGGATCTCTATTCGTTCACGGGTGAGACTTCTCAGCTTGCGATCCGCGATGGTCGTGAGGTGCTCTATATAGACCGGGTCTACGGAACCGAGCGGGTCCCGCGGGCGTCACGGGTCGGAGGCCGCCTGCCGATGCATTCCACCGCTGTCGGGAAAGTGCTGCTCGCCTTCGAGGAAGACTGGCTCTCAGAGGCATACCTGCGGCAGCCGCTCGATCAGGTGGCACCGCGGACGGTGACGAACCCCGGTCTGCTTGCCGAGCAGCTCGAGCAGATCAGAGCCGAGGGGTTCTCTGTGACCAACGAAGAGCAGCGGCCCGGCGCGTGCTCGATCGCGGTCCCCGTCTTCCACACCGGCCGGATCGGTGCGAGCATCGGCCTCGTCGTTGCATCCGAGAAGGCAAGTACATTGACTCGGCACCTGGCGGCGCTCAAGGGGATCAGTGAGCGCCTCGAAGCGGCAACTGCGAGGATTCCTCTCGAGACTCTGCTGGGCTCGCACCGGTGAGGGGGAGCGCCGGCAGTGCCAGCTGTCGGTTGCCGGGCTGTTGATGATGGCGGGATCGAGACCGGGTGCAGTCTTGGCCTCAAGCGCTTCGCTGAAGTTGCGTCCGTCTCATTGTTGGACCGCTGACCTCGAGAAAAGCGTCATCGGAGCCTCGGGCGGCGATTACCGCGGCGCTACCAACTAACTTCCGTTGAATGGAAGCCACGCCATCGAGAATCTCGTTCGTGGCTGTAGGGTGATCATCACTGTCAGCAGTGACCCGCATCACAGGAGATGGAATGACTTTGCAATCCGCAGCAGAGACCGGCAAGTGCCCCTACAGCGGCGCGGCTGAAGGCTCTCACCACGGGTACGAGCCCTTCGACATGAAGAATCCCTTCCCGGCATACGCCGAGATGCGCAAGGAAGAACCCGTGATGTTCGATGAGCGGGTCGGCTACTGGGTCGTCACACGCTACGACGACATCAAGGCGGTCTTCGAAGACTGGGAGACCTTCTCCTCGGAGAACGCGCAGGCCCCGGTGCGCAAACGCGGCCCACAGGCCACGAAGATCATGAAAGACGGAGGCTTCACCGCTTACTCCGGACTCTCGGCTCGGATCCCGCCGGAGCACACCCGCATTCGTGAGATCGTGCAGAAGGCATTCACGCCGCGACGCTTCAAGAAGCTCGAGCCGGAGATTCGCGACAACGTCGTCAGCCGCATCGAAACGATGCTTAAGCGTCCTGACAAAGACGGTGAGATCATCCGCGATCTCGCCTACGACATCCCGACCATCACCATCTTGACCCTCATCGGTGCCGATATCGGCAAAGTCGACACCTACAAGCGGTGGTCCGACTCACGTGCCGCCATGACGTGGGGAGACCTGTCGGATGAGGAACAGATCCCACATGCCCACAACCTCGTCGAGTATTGGCAGGAATGTCTGAGCATCGTTGCCGACGCCCATGAGCACGGCGGAGATTCGATGACCGCCGACCTCGTCACGGCACAGTCCGAAGGCGCGGAGATCAGCGACCATGAGATCGCCTCCGTCCTCTACTCGCTCCTCTTCGCCGGCCACGAGACCACGACGACGCTGATCGGCAACACGCTGCGAGTGCTGCTTGCCCATCCGGACCAATGGCAGGCGATCATCGACGATGAGAAGAAGATCCCCAAAGCGGTCGACGAGGTGCTCAGGTACTCCGGTTCGATCGTCGGCTGGCGCCGCAAAGCGCTGAAGGACGCCGAGGTGGGAGGAGTGAAGATCGCCGAGGGCGACGAACTGCTGCTGCTCATGGGTTCGGCCAACCGTGACGAGTCCCGCTTCGACGACGGAGAGGACTTCGACATCGACCGACCCAACGCCCGCGAACATCTGTCCTTCGGATTCGGCATCCACTATTGCCTGGGAAATATGCTCGCGAAGCTGCAGGCGAAGATCTGCTTGCAGGAGATCACGCGCCTGGCACCGAATCTCAAGCTCGTCGACGGTGAGGGCATCGACTTCCGGGAGAACCTCTCGTTCCGTGTTCCCAAGACTGTCCCGGTGACCTGGTGAAGGAGAAGTTCATGAGTCTCGTACAGTCATTCGACTCCACGTCCGAACCCCGCCTGGAAGACCTCGGCGGCAAGGGCGCCTCGCTGGTGACCATGACGCAGGCAGGAATGCCCGTGCCACCCGGATTCGTCGTCACGACCGAATCCTTCGACTCCTTCGTCTCCGAATCCGGCATCGCCGAGGAGATCGTCACCGAACTCGGCGCGCTCGATCCCGATGACGTAACTGAGGTCGACGAGATCTCCGCTCGCATCCGCCGTCGGCTCACCGACTCCGAGGTGCCCGAAACTGTTCGGAGCGCCACGAAGAGCGCTTACGACGAGCTCGCAGATGCCTGCGGGGGAGAGGTGCCCATGGCTGTGCGGTCCTCGGCCACGGCAGAAGACCTGCCCGATGCCAGCTTCGCCGGCCAGCAGGACACCTACCTGTGGCTGACCGGATATGCAGCGGTGACCGAACACATCCGCCGATGCTGGGCTTCCCTGTACACGTCCCGAGCCATCATCTATCGGCTGAAGAACAACATTCCCGATGAGGGCTTGTCCATGGCCGTCGTCGTGCAGAAGATGGTGAATGCGAAGACCGCAGGAGTGGCGATCACGATGAACCCCGCCAACGGAGACCGGTCGAAGATCGCCGTCGATGCCTCATGGGGCGTCGGAGAGACCGTCGTCTCCGGTCTCGTCACCCCCGACAACATTCTGTTGGACAAGATCACCCTCCAAGTCGTCAACGAACATATCGGGGAGAAGCACATCGAACTCGTCCCCGCCGACGGGGAGCTCACCGAACGTGAGGTTCCGGCCGAGCGCGCCGAAGTCCGGTGCCTCTCTGATGAGGAGCTGACCGAAGTGGCGACCTTGGCCAAGCAGGCGGAGAAGCACTACAGATGCCCGCAGGACATCGAGTGGGCACTCGATCGGGATCTGCCGGAGGGTGAGAATCTGCTCCTGCTGCAGTCCCGTCCGGAGACGGTGCATTCCTCTGCAGAGAAGAAGACTGAGAAGGAACCGGCTGCCGCAGCGACGCCGGCGGCAGCGTCGACCGGCGGAATCGACCTCGGATCGATCACTGCCTCCCTGATGAAGAAGAGCGGCTGAACCCGTCCGCAGCGCAACTCACCTACGACCGAACTCACGAACCACCGATGCAATGGAGCAGACAATGTCAATGAAGTCGTTTCCCCGTCCCTCTGATCTTCCCGTTCCCGCCGGCGCTGAAGGCTGGGAGAAGATCTACCCCTACTACCTCGTCTTCCAGGACAGCCTCAAGGAGATCGAGGACGAGAAGTTCTGGTTCTGCGATTCGCAGCACTGGCCGACCGTGTTCAAACCGTTCGAGACCATCGGCGGAGAGTTCGCCGTCAAGTGCCTCGGCCAGTACAACGCTCGCCACCTGATGATCCCCAATGCCAACGGCATCGACTTCCGCGTCCACCATGGCTACCTGTACATGTCGCCCATCCCCGTGCCGGACGATCAGATCGAGGCTCGACTGCCGGAATTCCAAGCCCGCATCGGGCACTACTTCGCCAACTGGGAACCGCTGCTGGAACAGTGGAAGACGAAGGTCCGCGGAACCATCGACGAGATCGAGGCGCTCGACTTCTCGAAGCTTCCCGACATGGTCCCCATGGATGACATCCTCTCCGGGAAGGCCAAGGACGGGTCCGAGCGACTGCTCGAGAATTTCGATCACCTCATCCAGCTCGCCTATCAGAACTGGCAGTATCACTTCGAGTTCCTCAACCTCGGCTACATCGCCTACCTCGACTTCTTCAACTACTGCAAGGAGATCTTCCCCGACATTCCCGACCAGTCGATCGCAACGATGGTCCAAGGGGTGAACATGGAGCTCTTCCGCCCCGACGACGAACTCAAACAGTTGGCCACCACGGCCGTCGAGCTCGGCCTGCAGTCGGCGTTCGACAACACCGACGACGCCGAGGCGACGCTTGAGGCCATCGCCGCAGCCGACGGCGGCACCGCCTGGCTGGCTCAGTGGGAGAAGGCGCAGGACCCCTGGTTCAACTTCACCACCGGCAACGGCTTCTACGCCCACGACGAATACTGGAAAGAGAACTTCTCGATCCCGCTCGGTTTCATTGCCGACTACATCCGCCGCCTCGACGAGGGGCAGACGATCATGCGACCGACCGAAGCTCTCATCGAGGAGAAGGACCGAATCGTCTCCGAATATCGCGATCTTCTCGATGACGAGCAGGGTGCGACCTTCGAGGCCAAACGGCAGCTGGCTGCGACCGCCTACCCGTATGTGGAGAACCACAACTTCTACATCGAGCATTGGACGATGGGCGTGTTCTGGCGCAAGGTCCGCGAACTCGCCGCAACCCTCGTCGAACACGGAGTCTTCGCCGAAGCAGGCGACTTCCTCTACCTCAACCGCAATGAAGTCCGGGATGTCCTCTTCGACCTCGTCACTGCGTGGGGTGTGGGCGCACCGCAGGGTCCGATCGCCCCCGCCTACTGGCCGCCGATCGTCGAAGAGCGCAAGAAGATCGTCGCAGCTCTCAAAACCGCACGACCGCAGCCGGCACTGAACACCCCGCCGGAGGCCATCACCGAACCCTTCACCCGGATGCTGTGGGGAATCACCACCGAACAGGTCCAATCCTGGCTCGAGGCCGATTCCGACAACGTCACCGGTCTGCGCGGGATGGCTGCCTCACCCGGCGTCGTCGAAGGAGTGGCCCGAGTCGTCATGGATGCCGCACAGATCCACGAGATCGAACAGGACGAGATCCTCGTCGCCCCGGTCACCGCACCCAGCTGGGGGCCGATCTTCGGCAAACTCAAGGCCACCGTCACCGACATCGGCGGCATGATGAGCCACGCCGCCATCGTCTGTCGCGAATACGCGCTGCCGGCTGTGACCGGCACAGGCAACGCATCAACGACGATCCAGACAGGTCAGAGACTGCGCGTGGACGGAACCCGCGGCACCGTGGAGATCCTCGACCTCGAGGACGCGGTCCCCGAAGTCAGCGGCCCGGGTGCCCACAGCCACGCCCACGCCACGGCCGCGAGCTGAACGATGAGTGATCCACGCACGGTGCTCATCACCGGCGCCGCCGGGGGACTGGGACGCGCCTTCGCCGAAGGATTCGCAGCGGACGGCGATCGAGTGATCGTCGCCGACATCAACCTCGCCGGCGCAGAGGACACGGCCACGGCTCTGCGCGCCGCCTCGGTGGAGGCCCTGGCCTGCGAGGTCGACGTCACCGACCGAGACTCGACAGTGAGACTCGCCGAAGCAGCCGCGGACTTCGGCGGTGGCAGCATCGACGTCGTCATCAACAACGCTGCGATCTACGCCGGAATCACGCGATCACCCTTCGAGGACATCGCCGATGACGAATGGGACCTCGTGATGGGTGTCAATCTCAAGGGACCCTGGCAGGTGACCCGGGCAGTCAGTCCCTATCTGCCGGCGGGCGGCAGAGTCGTCAACCTGTCCTCGGCCACGGTGATGTCCGGGTCCACCCAGTGGGCTCACTACGTGGCATCCAAAGGCGGAGTCATCGCACTCACCAGGGTGATGGCGAAGGAACTGGGCACCAGGGACATCACGGTCAACGCGATCGCTCCCGGGTTCACGCTCACCGAGGCCAGCTACGAGCTCATGGACGACGCCGAGACTTACGGAGTCGACCGCGGCGCCATCCGCCGTGCCAGCCGACCCGACGACATCGTCGGCGCCACGATGTTCCTCGCCTCACCCGACGCCGGATACATCACAGGCCAGACACTCGTCGTCGACGGCGGCCGACAGTTCATCTGAACACTGACACCGCAACCACAGACCACCAGCACCACTGTAGGAAAGGGAATGACATGCCGACCGTACATTTCACCGATTCCGACGGCACTACTCGAGACATCGACGCCAAAGTCGGCGACTCCGTGATGGAGACCGCTGTGCGCAACGGAGTGCCCGGCATCGTCGCCGAATGCGGCGGATCCCTCTCATGCGCCACCTGTCACGTCTTCGTCGACGAATCCGACTTCGACGGGCTCGCCCCGATGTCGGAGATGGAAGACGAGATGCTGTGGGGCACGACCGAGGACCGGGAGGACAACTCCCGCCTGTCCTGCCAGCTCAAGATCACCGACGACACCGACCTGCACGTGACCACTCCGGAAACACAGGTGTGACATGACGACGACAACGCAGACGCGACCGATCGGCGCACAGGATCGACCGGCTCGCACACAGACCGGGATGCTCATCATCGGAGCTTCCCAGGCCGGAGTGCAGCTGGCGATCTCACTGCGGGGGACCGGTTTCACCGAATCGATCACCCTCCTCGGCGAAGAGGACCATCGGCCCTATCAGCGGCCGGCCCTGTCGAAGGAGTTCCTGCAGGGAACGGTCGACAAAGAGAACCTCATCTTCCGCAGCGCCGAATACTGGGACGAGCACAACATCGAACTCGTCAAGAACACGCGCATCGAGACGATCGACAAGAACCCGGACGGAACTGGCGTCGCCATCGCCACCGACGGTGAGGAATACCCCTTCGCACGACTGGCACTTGCCGTCGGTGCGCGGGCCAGACCGCTCGAGGTTCCCGGCGCCGACCTTGCGGGCGTGACCTATCTGCGCAGCGCCGATGATGCACTGTCGCTGAAGGGCAGCCTCGATGACTTCACCGACGTCGTCGTCATCGGCGGCGGATTCATCGGTCTCGAAGTCGCCTGTTCCCTGCACGGGATGGGCAAGAACGCCACCGTGCTCGAACACGGTCCCCGCCTCATCGGGCGCGCTGTCGGAGAGGAGACCTCCGAGTACTTCTACCAGGCACACCGGGAACGTGAACTCGACATCATCCTCAACTCCCGGGTCGAAACACTGATCGACGACGGCAGTGGGAACGTCTCCGGAGTGGCACTGGCCGACGGGACTGTGGTCCCCGCTCAACTGGTCATCGTCGGCATCGGCGTCATCCCGAACACCGGATTGGCCGAGCAGATGGGCTTGGAGACTGACAACGGAATCGTCGTCGATCGCTATGCGCTCGCCTCCGACGGTACGACCATCGCGGTGGGAGACGTGGCGAACATGCCCAACCCATTGCCGGACGCACCGGACGGGGAGCGGATCCGCCTCGAGAGCGTGAACAACGCCATCGAACATGCGAAGGTCGCCGCCTATTCGGTCTCAGGCCGACGCGAAGAATACGCAGGCATTCCCTGGTTCTGGTCGAACCAGGCCGATATGAAGCTGCAGATCGCCGGACTGTCGATGGGGTTCGACTCCACAGTGGTTCGTCGCGACGACGAGAAAGGCAAGTTCAGCGTCCTGTACTACCGCGATGGCCAGATCATCGCGGCCGACTGCATCAATGCTCCGCTGGACTTCATGGCCGTGCGCACCGCTCTGGCCAAGAACCAACAGATACCTGCCGACCAGGCCGGCGATATGAGCGTCATGCTCAAATCCATCGCCGTCGACCGAGAGGATCCCCGATGAATACCCGAACCGAAAGCAGCAGCCGCGAACAGGACTATCCGAGCTGGGCGGCAGCAGAGTCCGGTGACACCGCAGCCGACCCTCGCGCCGTCCGCTTCGCCACCGACTACCCCGTCCGCCCCATCCCGATGGAGGGCACGGTCGACACTCAGCCGATCTGTTCGACCCCGAGCTGCGGATTCGAAGCACTGTGGAAGCAGATCGAACCCGAGACACGCACCCGCGGCAACGACGTGCACCTGCCGATCTCGGCCGCCTATGCCGAGCGTCTCTGCGACGCCTACCCCTCGGCCGACCGTGAGCTCGTGCTCGTCACGATCATCCTCCACGACACCGGCTGGGCACATGTCGACGAGTCGCGGATCATCTCAGAAGGCTTCGGCGGTGACTGGCGCAAGGCCACGATCCGCTTCGAGCACGAACGGGAAGGCTGCCTCGTTGCACGCCGGGTTCTGCCGGACCTCGGCTATTCCGAGGAGTTCATCGAACGCGTCTGCGAGATCATCGACGGCCACGACACCCGCCCGGTCGCCTTCAGCCTCGAAGACGCCCTGGTCCGTGACGCCGACCGTCAGTGGCGCTTCGACCGGGCGGGAATCGCCCTGTCCGCGTCGTGGTTCGACATGGACATGGCCACCTACACCGACAGGTTGGAGCGGGAGATCATTCCCGAACTCATCACCGAAGCCGCAGTGACCATGGCCGAAGCAGACCTGCATCGTCAGCGGGAACTGCTGCGCACCGAGGTCATCCGATGAGCACCGTTGACATCGTATCGGCGACACTGACCCGAGCCGACCTGCGCCGAGACCTGCCGTACAGCCATGTTGACGACCATTTCATCGACGGCGTCTGGACACCCGCTGCCGATTCCGAATGCAACCCGGTCATCGATCCGGCGACGGACGAAGTGTGGGGCTCGGTGCCGGCAGCCACCTCGGCGGAGCTCGATCGCACCGTGACCGCAGCCCAGTCATCGATGAACGAATGGGCGAGCCTGACCGCGGCCGAGCGGGCGGAATACCTGGTGCGGATCGCCGAGGAGATCGAAGCGCGAAGCGAAGACCTGGCACGGACGAACACCCTGGAGAACGGCACCCCGATCTCCGAGACCCGGGGAGCGGCGGCGAATGCGGCTGGAATCTTCCGCCACTTCGCCACCCTGTCCGCGTGGATCGACGACGAGGACATTCGTGACTTCCCTGCCGCCGCCGACTCCTATTCGGTGGTGCGCAGGGACCCGATCGGAGTCTGTGCACTCATCGCACCGTGGAACTTCCCGATCAACCTCGTCGTCGTCAAGCTCGCTCCCGCGCTTCTGGCCGGGTGCGCCGTAGTCATCAAACCCGCGTCGGTGACTCCGCTGTCCATCCGCTTCATCATCGATGCCGTCGCCGCTGCCGGAGTGCCCGCCGGCGTGGTCAATCTGCTCACCGGTCCCGGCCGATTCGGCGATGCACTCGTCCGTCACCCGGGCATCAGCAAGGTGGCGTTCACCGGGTCGACCCCGGTGGGCCGGCGCATCGCCGCTGCCTGTGGCGAGCTGCTACGTCCGGTGACGCTGGAACTCGGCGGCAAATCCTCGGCGATCGTGCTGCCTGATGCCGATCTGGAAGCGATGGGGCGGGTGCTCGTGCGATCGTGCATGCGCAACACCGGGCAGACCTGCTATATCTCCACCCGGATCATCGCACCGGCATCCCGGTACGACGAGGTCGCCGAGGTGGTGGGACGGACGATCGCCGAGGGGCAGCAAGGGGATCCGCTCGCCGAGGACACAGTGTTCGGGCCTGTGGCATCGCGATCCCAGTACAAGACCGTCATGGAATACATCGCCTCAGGCCACGAGGAGGGCGCTCGCGCCGTCACCGGGGGAGCCGCCGCCGATGTCGACATCGACGGAAAAGCCGGGCTGTTCATCCGACCGACGGTCTTCGCCGAGGTGACCCCGCAGATGCGCATCGCCAGGGAGGAGATCTTCGGCCCCGTGATCTCGATCCTGCGCTACGACGATTCGCAAGGCCCCGACGAAGCCATCTCCTTGGCCAACAACACGGAGTTCGGGCTCGGTGGCATCGTGTTCGGCGCCGACGCAGAGGCGGCTCAGGCGGTGGCCGAACAGGTCGACTCCGGATCGGTGGGAGTGAACTTCTTCGGTTCGAACCATTCGGCACCATTCGGCGGACGCCATGATTCCGGCCTCGGCGTCGAATACGGCGTCGAAGGGCTCAGCCAGTACATCACGTACAAATCGATCCACCGAAAGCGGTGAGACCGCTCAACGTGTGACTGCGCCCAGTGCGACCACGCACTATGCGACTGAGGCGATGCGGCACCAGCGCACTCTCGTCGATAGGCTGGTGCCATGAGGTTCGATTCGAAGTCCGCCCCTGCTCTCGCCGGGCTCCTGACCGCCGCACTCATCGCCCTCAGCGGCTGCGGCTCCGATTCTGGCTCATCGTCGGAACCCGAAACGACTCCGACGGTGACTCTGGATGTCGTGGAGCAGGGCTTCGACTCCCTTGATGAGCTCTCGGATTATGTGGCGCAGTCCTTGGACGGTGTCGAGGTGAGTCTCGAGTCCGAGACGAACCCCGACTTCAACCAGGAGGCCGAACCCGAACGCCTCCATGTCGAGTTCGCCTCCGATGAGAACAGGGCCAAGGACTTGGAAGCCACGGCGTTCATCGTCCAGGCGACCTCACAGGCAGCCTTCGACTACGACATCCTCGTGGTCACGGGAGACGTCGCGGCGGGGGAATGGAGATACCTCTACGACCGTTCGACCGTCGAGGATCTCACCGCCGACGGTCGGATCGACGTTGCCGACATCTGGGACTCGGCTCAACAGAGCTTCGACACCATTCATCGTTGAGTCTCTGCCCCTCTACTTTTCTATGGCGACCCCATCGGCGTCGGCGAAGATCATCGCTCCTGGGCGGATCGTCGCGCCGCCGATCTCCACGGTCACGTCGATCTCACCGGCACCGTCTTTCGCGCTCTTGCGCGGATTGCTGGCCAGAGCCTTGATTCCGAATTCCATCTCGGCCAGAGCTTCACGGTCGCGGACAGCGCCGTTGATGACGACACCGTTCCAGCCGTTTCGGACCCCGGCCTCGGCGATCATGTCACCCATGAGGGCGGTGGCGATCGAACCGTCACCGTCGATGACGAGCACGGCGCCGTCGCCCGGCTGATTGAGGGTCTGCTTGACCAGTCCGTTGTCCTGGAAGCAGCGGATCGTGCGGGCCGGTCCGGAGAATGAGGTCTTGGCTCCGAAGTCGCCGAAGTTCAGAGCGATCGAATAGAGGTCGTCGCCGCGTTCGTCCCACAGGTCTGCTGTCGAAACTGTCATCTGTCTGCCTTCCGTCGATTGTGGGTGGTGGGAGGTGCTCAGGCGAACGCCTGGGTGCGGGCGTAGAGTCCGGGGACTCCGCCGGAGTGGACGAAGACGACCGCGTCTTCGGAAGAGAAGCGGCCGGATCTGATGAGGTCGATGAGGCCGGCCGCAGCTTTGCCGGTGTAGACGGGGTCGAGGAGGATTCCCTCGGTGCGGGCGAAGAGTCGCACGGCCTCAACCATCTCGGGTGTCGGCAAGGCGTAGCCGGTCCCGACATAGTCGCCGAGTCCCGTCGTGGCATCGCGGGGGGCAGGCGGCAGGTTGAGGAACCGTGCCGTGGAATCGACGAGGTTGACGATCTTCGGTTCCTGCTCCGCCTGTGTCCGGCTGACGTTGATGCCGATGATCGGGACAGTGCTTCCTTCACTATGGAGCCCGACGACGAGTCCTGCCTGCATTCCGGCCGAGCCGCTCGGCGTGACGATCGTGGGGGAGTCCAGCCCCACTGCGGCGAATTGATCGAGCAATTCGTGGGCGCAGTCGACATAGCCGAGCGCGCCGATCGGATTCGACCCGCCCACCGGGATGACATAGGGGATCCTGCCCTCGTCGCGCAGCTTCTCGGCCAGAATCTCGGCCTCGCCGAGGAGGTCAGCTCCGTGGCCGAGTACGGTGACCGAATCCGCGCCGAGGAGGTCGAAGAGCAGGAAATTGCCCGTGTGCTCCGGCGGGTTCGCCCCTGCCGGACCGAGGGCGGTGCCGTCGGGACCAAGGTCCTCTTCGACGATGAGATGACAGTCGAGGCCCTCGGTGCGCGCAGCGGATAAGGTTAGCCGACAGTGGTTGGACTGGACCCCGCCGACGGTGATGAGCGTGTCCGCTCCCTGCTTCAGAGCGTCGGCGATGAGGAACTCGAGCTTGCGTGTCTTGTTCCCGCCCTGTGTCAGCCCCAGCCGGTCGTCGCGTTTGATCCAGACCTGCGGTCCGCCGAGCTCGGCGGACAGTCGCCGCAGATGCTCGAGCGGTGTCGGGCCGGCGGTGTAGCGGCGACGGGGGATTTCGTTCAAGGCGACCATGGTTCCCGAGTCTACCGAGCAGGTCGGCAGTGCTGACAAGACGCCGTTCAGGATTCGGGTCACGGCGTGACAGCGGGTCGTCCTCAGCCGACGAACTCGACCTCACGAACAGCGTCGCCGCCCTTGCCTACGGCGTTGGCGTCTCTGACCGTCAGGGTCATGACCTCGTGGGTGTCCAGGTTCGTGTAGGACACCCAGGTGTACCCCTTGCCGGAGTCGGCTGAGGTGCGGTGCCAGCGTGTGGCGTGCCCGTCGTTGTGTTCGGCGAGGGCAGCGACGACGTTGCGTGTGGCGAGACGATCCATGACCGAGTCATCACCGATGCCGTAGGCGGTGATCAGTTTGTCCGCGTACTTGACGGCACGCTTCGGGTGTCCCGAACTCTGGGGTGCCTGAGCGGCACTGGGCGCGGGTGCTGAATCAACGGAGGCCGATGCCGGACCGACTGCGAGGCCCAGAGATGTGAGACCGGCTAGTGCAGCGACGCCCCACTTTGCGGCGTGAGTGCTGATGAAGGCGGGCATGGTGACTTCTCCTCTTCCGGGACAGGAACATTGCTGGAATCGAGTATCGTCATCCCAGGTGAGAGCCGAGTCCCCGAGCCTGAACAGAAGCTGAGACGCGTCGTCGGAAATACGGAGGTTCTATTGCGTTGCGATGACATCTCCGAGACATTCCGTCAGAAAGAGTCTTGTCCGAATCCGTGGATTCCGGACTGTGACAGATTCACAGCGGTTACGGAATCGAATCGTGATCGTCCTCTGTCCGATCCATCCAGTCCTTTCCATCGAGGATGCGAGCGACCATCATCGAACTCGCCTGGTCGCCGACCGCATTGACCGTGGTGGCCGGCGGATCGATGACGGTTCCGATGATCTGGATGATCGGCAGCGCCGTTGCTGGGAAGCCGTAGAGGGTGATGATCATGAGCTCGCCGATGAAGCCGCCGGAGGGGATTCCTGCCATGACCATTCCGGCCAGCAGCGCCACGGCGATGGCGATGAGGATATTCTCCGGAGTGAAGAAGTCGCGCTGGAACACGGCAAAGAGGAAGGCGATCTTGAGGATCGCGGACAGGCTCGATCCTTCCATGTGGATCGTGGCGCCGATCGGCACGATCGTCTCCCGGATGTCCCGTGGGACTCCGATCTTCTCTCCGGCACGCAGGTTCGCTGGGATCGCCGCCACCGAGGACGACGTACCCAAGGAGATCGCTGTGGGTTCGAGGATATTGCCCCAGAAGCGGGAGACGCCTCGGCGGCCGCCGGAGACGAAGGAGTAGAACGTGAAGGCGAGGATGGAGTAGGCGATCGCCACCGGATAGTAGACGAGGAAGGCGCGAACATAGTCCCCCACGAGCTGGGCGCCGAGGTCGCCGATGAGTGCGGCGAAGTAGGCGCCGAGGCCGATCGGGGCGTAGTACATGATGATTGAAGTGAACTTGAGGAACACCTCGGTGCCGGAATTGAGGAACTGGGCGAACGGCTTGCCGGCGTCGCCGATCCTGCTGGTGGCGAAGCCGACGATGACGGCGAACACGATGAGGGCGAGCATGTGCTCGGCGGACAGGATCTTCGAGAAGTCGTCGACGACGACGGTTTGGACGAGCTGGTCACCGATGGACCCGACGTCCTCGACGTTCTCCGGCTCCTGCATCTCCACTTCGACGCCGGCGGTGGCGTTGAAGATGCGCAGCGCGGCGACCATGACGATGGAGGCGATGATGCCGGTGACGGCGAAGACTCCGAGCATACTGCCCATGATTTTGCCGAGTCGCGCCGCCGAGGACATTCCCGCGACCGCGGAGGCGATGGAGAAGAACACGAGCGGCACGACGAGAGTGAACATCATATTGATGAACAGCGTGCCGAACGGCTTGATGACGGTGGCGCGTTTCCCGAAGACGAGGCCGATGATCGCGCCGATGACCACCCCTGTGAGGATGAAGATCGGGAAGCGGTAGTTGCGCAGAATCCGGAGGAAGCCTGACGGCTCCGTCTTCGTCGCGGAGGTCTGCGCAGGCGAGGCGGCGGGGGAGGGCATAGGCTCTGCCTTTCATATCAGCATCGTTGTTCCGCCGACTGTGCGGTGTGGCGCCATGGCCCCGGTGATCCTACCTGGGGCACAGCGACACCCGGCACATGGATGACCATGTACCGGGTTGTCGATGTTCGCTCGAGCCGACGAATCAGCTCTCAGCTGACGTCGTGGAATCCTCGGCGTTCGAAGTGTCCGAGGATGGAGTCACGGCGGACTCGTCGATCGCCTCATGCGAGCCGTCCGGGAGGCGTCGGAGGGTCACACCTTCCGCTTCGGCGAGCTTCTCCAGGTCCTCTTCGGACACATCCTCGGCATATCCGGGAGTCGCGCCATAGGCGACATCGGGTCCGCTGGCCCTCGCCCCGAGCTCGTCGAGCGTGTCGTTGATCTTGTCGACCTTCTTCTGTGAATCAGTCTGGTCGGTCATCTGTCACCACCTCACTGTTGCGAAGACGCTGTACTCGTGACCATAGTCGTTTTCATTGATTCGTCCAGGGGGTGCCTCGCTTGCAGACGCAGCGCCGGATACTGAGCCGATGTTCAGTCATCGTAGCTCGAGTGGGATTCGTCGACGGCGAGATGTGATCCGTCGGGATTGCGGTAGAGCTTCACTCCTTCGTGCTCAGCCGTGGCTTGCAGCCGTTCTTCGGAGCTGTCTTCTCGGTAGCCGACTTTCTGTCCCTGGCCGATATTGGCGCTCTTGAACGCCTTCGAGATCTGTTTGAACGTCTGAGCCAACTTCGACGGCCGATTCGTGTCTGCGGTCATGATCCTTCGCCCCATTCCCACGCAGATTGTGGAGAGAATTATAGCTCTCCCGGGGGCCGAAACCCAGAGGTGGGGAGCGTCTGGATGACCTCACGGCTGGGCATCAGCCAAATCCTTGCACCGTGAGAGAGCGAATCACTTTACTTAACGAATGTTTAGCCATAGCTTGGTCTCGTGACCGAACAGATTGAAGGCAATGGCGTCTTGACGACTGCGACAGAATCCATCCTCTCCGCCAAGGACATCGAGTTCCAACTCTATGACTGGCTCAAGGTCGACGAACTCTGCGAACGTCCTCGCTTCTCCGATCATTCTCGTGAGGTCTTCGATTCCGTGCTCGAAGCCAGCGAGGAGCTTGCCAAGGAACGGTTCGCCACTCATGCACGCAAGTCCGACCTCAACGAGCCGACTTTCGACGGTACCGCGGTGACGCTGATTCCTGAGATCAAGTCTGCGCTCGACCAGTTCGCCGGCATCGGCCTGCTGTCGGCGACGATGGATGAGAGCGTCGGCGGCATTCAGCTGCCGCAGACGATCGCGAAGGCCTGCTTCGCCTGGTTCCAGGCGGCCAACATCGGCACCGCCAGCTACCCGATGCTGACCATGGCCAATGCCAATCTGCTGCTCGAATATGGAACCGAGGAGCAGATCGAGAAGTACGTTGTGCCCGAGCTCGATGGCCGGTTCTTCGGCACCATGTGCCTGTCCGAACCCGAGGTCGGCTCCTCATTGGGCGACGTCACGACGAAAGCTGTACCGGATCCCGACAGCGGCGACGATGCCTTCCGTGTCCATGGGACGAAGATGTGGATCTCCGGTGGCGATCACGAACTCTCGGAGAACATCGTCCACCTTGTCCTGGCCCGTGCCGAGGGCGACGGGCCAGGGGTCAAGGGGCTGAGTCTGTTCCTCGTTCCGAAGTACCTCGTCAACGTCGATGGCAGCCTCGGCGAACGCAATGACGTCGTGCTGTCGGGACTCAACCACAAGATGGGATGGCGCGGAACGACGAACACGCTGCTCAACTTCGGCGAGGGGGCGCACACCCCGGCCGGTTCTGCCGGTGCGGTCGGCTACCTTGTGGGGGAGCGGGGCAAGGGGCTGGCCTGCATGTTCCACATGATGAACGAGGCCCGCATCGGTGTCGGTGCCGGTGCGGTCGGGCTGGGCTACCACGGGTACCTCGATGCCCTCCGCTATGCCCGCGACCGCCGTCAGGGTCGTCCCGACGGTGCCAAGGGATCCGATGTTCCGACGGTCCCGATCGCCGAGCACTCCGATGTCCGTCGCATGCTCCTGTCGTCGAAGAGCTACGTCGAGGGCGGGCTCGGACTCATCCTCTATGCCGCACGTCTGCTCGACGAATCCGAAACCGCTGAGACCCAGGCGGAGTGCGATCGTGCCGCACTGCTGCTGGACGTGCTCACGCCGATCGTCAAGACCTGGCCGAGCGTGTGGTGCCTGAAGGCCAACGACCACGCCATCCAGGTTCTCGGCGGGGCCGGTTACACCCGCGATCACGATGTCGAACAGCTCTACCGTGACAATCGGCTCAACCCGATCCACGAGGGCACGCATGGCATCCAGGCCAAGGATCTTCTCGGTCGCAAGGTCGTTATGAACGGTGGTGCGGGTTTGCAGGTGCTGCTGGAGCAGATGCGGGAGACCCTCGCCGAGGCGGCCGGCCGTTCGACTTGGTCCGCTGAGACCGCAGCGCTGAGGAAGGCCGTCGATCGCATCGAATCCGTGACCGCGACGGTATGGTCGAGCGGGGATCCTGCGGCGGCGCTCGACAACGCGTGGACCTATCTGGAAGCAGTCGGACACACCGTGATGGCGTGGCTGTGGCTGCAACAGGGAATGGCGGCCGAAGCGACCGCGGGCGACCACGGCGAGTCGGCGTTCCTCAACGGCAAGATCGCCGCGGCGCGGTACTTCTTCGCCCACGAACTGCCGCAGACCGGACCGTGGTTCGATCTTGTTGAAAGCAGAGTGACGACGTTCGCCGATCTCGATGACACTTGGCTGTGACTGCCCTCAGGTGTTGAGATCGGGTATTCGCCTGTCGGCGATGATGAGCAGTCGCAGGAAGACTCCGCCGATCAGCAGCCCCCCGATGAGGTCGGTGGCCCAGTGCCAGCCGAGGGTGAAGGACACGACCACTGAATTCACGCTGACCGCGGCGACACCCCACCACAGCAGGCGCACGGTGCGTGTGGTGACGTTGCCGTATGTGGCGATGAGATAGGCGACTGCACCATAGATGAGTACGGCTTCGGCCGCGTGCCCGGACGGGTAGCTGATTCCACGGCCGCCGATCTCGATCAGACCGCCGTGGAAGAATCGCGGATCGTGCAGGGTCGTCGCCGGTCGGGCGAGGAGGACCTTGAGCGAACCGACGCCGAGATAGAAAGCCGCTTCGACGGCGATCGCGAAGACGATCGGTCGCCAGGACCGGCGTCTGCGTGCCAGAACGATCGCGGTGATCACCAGAACGGGAAGGCAGACGGCCTGACCGGCGATGGGATCGAGGATGTGCTGAAAGAACCAGACGAGGTCGGGTTCGAAGAGATAGAGCCATCGTCGATTGAGCTTGTAGTCCCAGACTCGCAGGGGACCGGCCGCAGCGATTGTGACGATGACGAAGGCGATCGCCAAGACCCAGAATGAGGTTGCCCAGGACAGCAACCCCTGTGCTCGTTCCGTCCACTGACTGCGATCTGAGGGGCTGCTGATCGTCTTCTCGGATTCGACATAGTGTTCAGCAACCATCAGGGTCGATTTTAGACGGAGTGGACAATCACTTCTGCTGTGGGGGATAAAGAAACGGTGAATTCTGTTCGGAGTTCCAACGTTGTCGTTCGACCGCAGCGTCTGATTCTGCACCGGTTGCGCGGTCATTCCCCTCAGCGGCAACTCCACTCCTGCTCCAGCGTGTCGTCATCTGACTTTCGTCCTACGGGAGGCCCCATCACTTGATGATCGGAGGTGCGGTGCGACGGCTGTATGAAGCGGATCTGTTCAGAAGAGTTCGAGAGGGTGAGCTGACCAGCCCGAGGTGACTCGTTGAAGTTGGCCGTCCGGATGGCCAAGGTGCGCTGACGCAGGCTGAGATCCGGGACTCGTCAGGTGTGCATGTTCGCATCTCCGGATTGGTTATCAGGATTATTGTGCTTTTGATTCTATGTGAACCCACTCACACTGGACACAGGCCGAAGGACGGAAATACTGCAGAATGCCGATCATCGATTCGGGGACAACCATCGGACTCGACCCGTACGGGTTTGCCTCGACGCATCTGAGCCAAGCCGCCAGAGACGCACTTGACAAGCTACGCTCAGTGCTCGCAGAGGAGGTGGGCCCACTTATGTCTCGGGCCTGGGAGTCAGCGTCGATGCCTCCCGCCGTACGCGAGGCTCTGGTGTCACTTGACCTCATGCGACCCGAAGGCGTCGCTGAGGTGGAAGCGGATTCGAGCATGTTCTCAGGCTTCCGCAACTATGTCCTCGCGCGCACCGACGTGTCCGTGGCCACGATGTACAACGGTCAGTCGGGACTCTTCCGGGCCGCTGTCCGCCACGGCGGCGCGCCCGAGCAGGTCGCGGACCTCGACCCGAAAGTGCGTTCCTTCGCCCTCTCGGGAGCCTTCGCTCTGACCGAGCCTGACCACGGGTCCGACATCGCCGGAAGTCTTGCCACCACTGCGCGATTCGACGGGGACGCAGGAAACGGCGAAGGCCGGTGGATCATCGCTGCGCGAAGCGATGGATCGGAGGCGCGTCGACGGCTGACCTGATCGCGGTCTTCGCGCGCGATGTCGCGGACTCCCAGGTCAAAGTCTTTCTGGTTCCGCGTGTCAGCCGGGGTCTGAGTATGGACACCATGGTCGGCAAGGTCGCTCTGCGTCCGATGGAGAACTCTACGATCAGGTTTGCAGATGTAGAGGTCCCCGAATCGGCCCGACTGCTCGAGGTGAATTCCTGGCGTGACGTTAACCGGATTCTGCGTGTGATGAGATCGGACGTGGCGTGGATCGCCACCGGTCTGCAGGCCGGAGCTCTTGACGCGGCACTCGCGTACGTGAAGAAGCGTGAGCAGTTCGGCCGGCCGATCGGCGGCTACCAGTTGGTCCAGGAAAAGCTCGCGCGGATCCTGGGCAATCTCACTGCATCATTGGGCATGGTCGTCCAGCTCTCGGCGCAGCAGGACGCCGGCAACTTCGTCGATGCGAATTCTGCCTTAGCGAAGATGCAGACTGCCCGAATGGCGCGGGAATCCGTTGCGCTGGCTCGTGAGGTTCTCGGAGGCAACGGGATCCTGCTCGAGAACGGCGCGGCGCGGTTCTTCGCCGACGCCGAGGCGGTCTATTCCTATGAGGGCACACACGAAGTCACTGCGCTCATCGTCGGTCGGGCACTGACGGGGGAATCCGCATTCGTCTGAGTCGCAGACATGTCAGCCTCTCGGCTCCCGAGCGCCGATGGGGAGTCCCTTGGTGGGCTCTACTCTCCGTCGTTTGATTCGAATTTCCGCGTAGGAGAAACTCCCTAGGGAGCAGTGTTGGTCACAGGCTCCGGCTTTCGATTCGCTTCGACATCGATGCCGCGCATGCCGAGCAATGCGAGCGCTGCCAGGAGCAAGATGACGCCGACGAGCACGTAGATCGCCTGCGGGCTCCAGCCGCTGTCGAGCAGGGCGCCGGTGGCTGTCGGAGCGATGATGGCACCGAAACGCCCGATGCCGATTCCCCATCCTGACCCCGTCGACCGCATCGGCGCCGAGTAGGACTGCGGTGTGAGGACATAGAGGCCGGCGATGCAGCCGTTGGTGAACATTCCCACCAACACACCGAAGACGATGACGATCGCCAGCCACTGTGCGGTGAAGACGAAGATTGCCATGAATACCGCGGCCAGGACCGAGAAGGCCATCAGGACGGTTCGGGTCGACCAGCGCGCGGTGAAGAGTCCGAAGACCACTGAACCGATGGCCCCGCCTACAGTCAGGCCCACAGTGACAACCATAGACAATGACTCGCTGAGCCCTGTCTCATTCATCAGGCGCGGAGTCCACGAGTTGACGAAATAGAACCCGAACATGACGATGAAGAAAGTAGCCCAGACGACGAGGGTGACTCGACGATTGCGGCGGTTGAGCAGTGATCCCATGCCCTTGCCGGTGCCCGCACCAGCTTCCATATTCGTTTCTGCTGCAGAGAGGTCGACCGGTTCCGTATATCCAAGTTTCGAGGCGATGGTGTCGAGGCGCTTCTGCGCGTCGGACGGCTTCCTGTTGTAGAGGTACGACGCGGACTCTGGCACCAGCCAAACGACGAAGATCAAAGACACGACAGTCAAGCTACCGCCGAAGACGAAGACTGACCGCCAGCCGAATGCTCCGATGAGGCTGATCATTATGCTTCCGCCGATGGCGGCGCCGATCCCGTAGCCGGCGGCGTAGATGCTGATAGCCAGGCCGCGTCGTCGGCGCGATGCGTATTCGGCCGAGATGACGTTGGTGCTGACAAGGATGCCGCCGATGCCCAGCCCTGTGACGACGCGCCAGAGGCCGAGTTCAGCAGCCGACGACGAGGTGGCGGTGAAGAACAGCCCGACGGCATTGACGACGAGCGCGAACATCATCATGTTCTTGCGTCCGATCCGATCGGCAATCGGGCCAAGTACCAGTGCGCCGACTGCCATACCGAGGAGTGCTGAGCTCATGACGAGCCCCAATGCAGTCCCTGACAGGGTGAACTCGTCGCTGACTTCGTTCGATGTGAATGAGATGGCCAGGACGTCGTACCCGTCGAGTGCATTGAGGAAAGTGCAGATGCCGACGATCAGCCATTGATACGCCGACATGTGGGAATTGTTGATTCGTTCTCGTAGATCCACGCATTTCTCCGATTCAGATGTATCGGCTGGAGCCGCCTCGCTGCGGCATACCTATTCCGATAGGTAAATGGTGATGTGGTGCACATTATCAGCGTCCGTTTGTGTCGGCAATGTCCGGCTGTTGCCTGATTGCCTCTGCAGATGGTGTCGACGCCTGCTATTTATGTGGGGCACGCAGGAATCGACTGCTCGAAGTGTTACCTATAGACATAGGTAAGTACCTATGCATATAGTGATTTGGAAAACACGAAGCAGTGTTGACGAAAGGACTTTCACCGTGGTGTCACTTACTGCAACGGACCTACTGGACGACTTCTCGCTCGAGATGACAGGAAAGGACATTCCCAATCTCAGAGAAGCAGCCCATGCGATCCCGCCGGGGACTCGGATCAACGTGACTTTCCTCGGCAATGAAGATCTCCCGATGCGAGTCGAGGCGTCGAAGGCCGTCGCTGATATGGGATTCGTTCCGGTTCCCCACATCTCCGCCCGTCGGCTCAAGTCCGAACGGGAGCTCAGAGATTTTCTCGATGCGTTGCAGCAAGTCAATGCGACGAACCATATATTCGTCGTCGGGGGCGATCCCGCTGCGCCGGAAGGTCCCTACGAGGATTCGCTGTCGGTTATCCGTACTGGAATCCTGCAGGACTACGGCGTTGCCGAAGTCAGCCTCGGTGGCTATCCCGAGGGGCATCCCGATATCAGCGACGACGTTCTCTGGTATCACCTGGACGCAAAGACGTCTGCGTTGGCTGAACAGAATCTGGACCAGGTTGTGCTCACCCAGTTCGCATTCGACGCGCAGCGCGTCAGCGAATGGGTCAGAGATGTTCGCAAACATGGCATCGATTCGGTCATCCGGATAGGCACACCTGGTCCGGCGGGTATCAAGAGACTGCTCGGCTACGCCCGACGATTCGGTGTAGGGACAAGTGCAGGAATCGTCAAGAAGTACGGGTTCTCACTGACGAATCTCGTCGGCACCGCCGGTCCAGACAGGTTCGTTCGAGACTTGTCTGACCGGGCTGAGGGGCTGGAATCACCGGAGACCCTGAAGACGCACTTCTATACCTTCGGCGGACTGCTGGCCACCGCCGAGTGGGCGCAGAAGTTCGACGCAGAAACGTGAGGTGGTGATCGAATGACCGACCTCGCCGAAAAGCGCAAAGACTACGCAACCCTGATCGTCACCGGCCCCGATCAATCCGGACTGGTATCAACCGTCACCTCATTCATTGCGCGAAACGACGGCAACATAGTCTCCCTCGACCAACACACGACCGATCCTGAAGGCGGGGACTTCTTTCAGCGTGTCGTCTTCCACAGGGAGGGGCTCTCTGCTGCGGTTCCTGAAATTCAGGCGGATCTTGCGTCTACTCTCGATCCCCTCGGAGTGCATTACCGCCTTGTGGAGCAGAAGATTCTCAAGCGCATGGCTGTGCTCGCCTCGAAGAGTGATCACTGTCTGCTCGAACTGCTGTGGAGGCATCAGCGCGGTGAACTACCGGTCTCGATTCCCCTGGTGATCTCGAACCACACCGACGTCGCCGATGCGGTGCGAAGCTTCGGCGTCCCGTTCTTCCACGTACCTTCGCAGGGGCCGGACAAATCCGCAGCAGAAGTACGCATCATCGAGCTGCTGGCTGGCAACGTCGATCTCGTCGTCCTTGCCAGGTACATGCAGATCCTGTCCGAGTCGTTTCTCGATGATGTCGAAGTTCCCGTGATCAACATCCACCATTCGTTCCTACCCGCCTTCATCGGCGCGGGGCCATACAGGAAAGCCAAGGAACGTGGTGTGAAGCTCATCGGAGCGACCAGCCACTACGTGACGAAGGATCTCGACGAAGGGCCGATCATCGAACAGGACGTCGCCCGGGTCGACCACACGATGACTGCCGGAGACATGCAGGCGAGAGGCGCCTACGTGGAACGGGCAGTGCTGTCGAAGGCAGTACGACTGCATGCCGATGACCGCGTCATCCGGCATGGCAACCAGACCATCGTGTTCGACTGATCTGAGGCCTGTTCCCCCCCCCGTCCGTCGGAGTCGGCCACATCAACGCATCAATTCCCGACCAACACCAAAGAAGAACGGATGCTTCAGTACGGAGCATCCCTGACAACAAGAGAGGTTCATCGACGATGACTGACAATCTCCAACAGATTCTCGACAAGAGCAATCCTGTCGAACTGCTCCGCAACTCGCAGATCGGATCCTATATCTATCCTGTTGTTCCTGCGGACTTCTCGAACTGGATCAAGGAACAGCGCGCTTGGCGAGAAACGGCTGTCCTCTATGACCAATCGCACCACATGGACAATGTCTTCCTGCGCGGTGCTGACGCCATCAAGCTGATTTCCGACACAGCAATCAACTCGGTTGCGAAGTTCGCTGTGAACAAGGCCAAGCAGTACGTGCCGACTACAGCGTCGGGACACGTCATCGGCGACGGAATCCTCTTCCATGAAGCAGAGAACGAGTACGTCTACGTCGGTCGTGCGCCGGCGTCGAACTGGCTGATGTTCCACGCGGAGACGGGCGACTACAAGGATCTCGACATCGAGGTCGACCGTCGATCTCCGTCGCGTCCCTACGGTGATCCCGTCAGTCGTCGCTACTACCGCTACCAGATCCAAGGCCCCAAAGCATGGGACATCATCGAGGAGCTCAACGGCGGACCGCTGGAGAAGATCGGCTTCTTCAATATGGCGTCGATGACCATTGCAGGCAAGCAGGTGCGCACACTGCGTCACGGCATGGCAGGTGCCCCCGGCCTGGAGCTGTGGGGTCCATATGATGACCACAAGGTCATCCGTGACGCTATCGTTGAGGCCGGCAGTCAGTTCGGCATGCTCCAGGTCGGTTCGCGCGCCTACCCATCGAACACCCTCGAATCGGGATGGATTCCCTCCCCGCTGCCCGCGATCTACACCGGCGAGGCAGAACGGACATTCCGCGAATGGCTCGGCGCCGACAGCTACGAAGCGACCGGAACTCTTGCAGGTTCGTTCGTCTCGGAGAACATCGAAGACTACTATCTGACGCCTTGGGAACTCGGCTACGGATCGTTCGTCAAGTTCGATCACGACTTCATCGGCCGCAGCGCCCTGGAGAAGATGGATCCGGCCGCGCAGCGCAGGAAGGTCACCCTCGCGTGGGACGCCGACGATCTGGGCAAAGTTCTCTCCTCGCCGCTGAACGTCGATGGTCCGAACTTCAAGTACTTCGACCTTCCGCTGGCGAACTACGGTTCGGCCAATTACGACAAGGTGATCGACGCCGACGGCAACACGGTCGGCTTCTCGATGTTCACAGGCTATTCGGCGAACGAGCATCGGGGGCTCTCCCTGGCCGTCGTCGATCCTGACGTTCCCGAAGGGGCAGAGCTCAAGGTCGTCTGGGGCGAGCCGGACGGCGGGACCACCAAGGCTTCAGTCGAGCCACACGAGCAGACCGAGGTTCGCGCGGTAGTCAGCCCCGTGCCGTACTCGACTGTTGCGCGTCAGACCTACCAGGGAGGATGGCGTACCGGCTACAAAGCCTGAGAACGATAGTGTGAGAGGGTCCGGGTTGAACAGCCCGGACCCTCTTCGTCTTCGGATAAACAGAACAGGATCAACGAGATGAGTCTACGCAGTGCCATCCTTGCGCTTCTCCGGATCGAACCGATGTCGGGCTATGATCTTGCCAAGCAGTTCTCACTTTCGGTGGGCCATGTCTGGCACGCCCCCGACTCGCAGATCTATCCGGAACTGCGCAAGATGGCCGCAGAAGGACTCATCCTTCCCGAAGAACAGACGCGAGGCACCGCCGGGATGCGTCGGGTCTATCACGTCACCGAGTCAGGCGAGGCATCATTCATCGAGTGGATGAATTCTCCTCTGAAGTATCAGCGCACGCGCGATGCATCTCATCTGAAAGCCGCCTACCTCGAGTCGGCGAACCACGAAGCGCGCATTTCCTTCCTTCGCAATCACATCGAAGTATGGACAGGTGAACTCGAGTACATCGAAGACGAGATCGCCAATATCGATGGGCTCGAATCACCGATGCTCAACCGGCGGCTTGCGGTCACGGCCGACGAGGACCGTGAGATGACAATCACCTACAAGCGGTTCGCCTACGAAGGACTCGCTGATCGTGCCCGAAGTGAGATCGCGTGGGCACAGCGAGGGCTCAAGCTGACCGAGCACCTCGAGGGGTGAAGGCAAGCTTCTCGGCCAACTGTGCTTTTCCGGCCGACGGCAGCCCGGTCTGACTCTCACAGGCGCAGTACGCGCAGAGCATTGTCCTTCATGATCAGAGGCACTGCGTCTTCCTTGACACCCAGCTTCTCGAAGTCGCTGATCCATCTCTCGGGGGTGATGAGAGGGAAGTCGGAACCGAAGAGAGCCTTCTCCTTGAGCATCGATCCGATGGCCCGGGTCAGCTGCGGTGGGAAGTACTTCGGCGACCACCCGGAGAGGTCGATGAAAACGTTGGCCTTGTGCGTGGCGATCGAGATCGATGCGTCTGCCCAGGGCACGGACGGGTGAGCGAGGATCATAGTCAGTCCTGGAAAATCTGCCGCGACATCGTCGAGGAGCATCGGGTCCGAATACCTCAGCTTGATCCCGCGGCCCCCGGGCAGCCCGGCACCGATTCCGGTCTGGCCCGTGTGGAAGAGCGCGACGAGATCGTGTTCGGCACACGCCTCGTAGATCGGGTAGCAGGCGGAGTCGCTCGGATCGAACCCCTGCAGACTGGGGTGGAACTTCATGCCTCTGACTCCGTAGTTCGTCGCGAGGTCATGAATGCGGTCGACCGCCTCGGCCGGCTTTCGAGGATCGACAGATCCGAAGGGAATGAGGACGTCGTTGTGTTCCGCCGCCTGTTCGGCGATCATCTCGGATGAAACCGGCGGATGTCCGCCGAGCGCTGACGTGGCGTCGACCGTGAAGATCACTGCCGCCATCTTCCGCTCGCGGTAGTAGTCGGCAAGATCGGCAACGGTCGGGGTGCGTGGAACCGATGCCCGAAAGTACCCCGCCGAAGCGTCGAGTAGCTCTTGGTCGAGCGAAGTGTGCTGGTGGTCGTCGGCTTCGACGTGGGTGTGGACGTCGATGGCACGGATCGTTTCGGTGTCGATGGCTGACTTGTAGATCATCGGTGTCATTCCTCGTGGTGGTGTGAACAGGAACTTTGCGGGTCAGGGAAGCTCCTCATAGCGCTGCTTGAGCTCGAGCAGGCGGATGAGCATCTCATCGCGTTGGCGAGCGATGGCAGTGGTGTCCCTGTCCACGAGTTCGTCGTCGACGCCGGCAATGAGTTTCCCCTTGAGATCTTCGTCGAGATGTACCTTCTTGAGGTCGTGCATCCACACCTCTTGCGGCGGTCCGAGATGGTCAAGGACGTGACGCATTCCGCCGGCGCCTCCGGACAATGCTTGCTGAGCCAACGGCCCGAGGATCGCCCACCGCAGGCCGGGGCCGTATGAGATCGCAGTGTCGATGTCTGACACAGAGACCACGCCCTCATTGACCAATGAATAGGTCTCCTGCCACAGCGCGGCCTGGAGACGGTTGACTACGTGGCCTGGGAGCTCGGCTCGGACGAGGATGGGTTTCTTCCCAATCGACCGGTAGATCGACAGCGCCCGGTCGACGAGCTCTGGGGAGGCTCCGGGCGTGGGGACCACTTCTACCAACGGGATGAGGTGGGCTGGGTTGAAGGGGTGTCCGACGACGATGCGGCTCGGAGCTTTCGTCGCTTCCGCTGAGATCTCGCTCGGGGCGAAGCCCGACGTCGATGAGGCGATGATTGTCGCCTCGGGTGCCGCTGCGTCGATCTCGGCAAGCATCGCCTGCTTGACTTCGAGGCGCTCTGGGCCGTTCTCCTGGACGAAGTCGGCAGAGCCGACCGACTCGGCGAGTGTGGACGCAAAGGCCAGGCGATTCAGCTGCGAGTGGCTGACTCCGGTGGTCATCTCGAGATTGCTCTTCACCTGCTCAAGCAGTCGTTCCTCGGCTCCATCAGCAGGGTCGAAGGCGGTGACGCTGTGACCTGCGGCCAGGAAGCCCGATACCCAGGCCGCCCCGATGACTCCGGTGCCGACGACAGCGATTGCGAGTCTTTCATCCTGATGATTCGGCGACCGCGTGTTCTCCGCAGCGTTCATGCTGAATCCCTTTCCCTCCGTGCTTCGGCAAAAGCGACGTACTCGTCGAGCGAGTTCGGATCCTGCAAGGCACCGAGGCTCGCGACCTCGTCGAGAGCGGCGCCCTGGACGATGCGTTTGACCGGGACTTCGAGCTTCTTGCCCGTGCGTCCGAGCGGCACCTTCGTCACCGGAACGATCTCGTCAGGAATGTGCCTAGGGGAGAGCCGAGTCTTGAGTTCCCTGCGGACGCGGACCGACAGGTCGTCAGTAAAGGGCACGCCGGATTCGGTCTGGACGAAGACCACGAGTTCTCCCATTCCGCCGTCAGGATCTTCCAGGTGGATCACCAGGCCATCGGCCACTTCGTCGAGCGTGTCGAGGACGGAATAGAAGTCCGCAGTGCCCAGCCGCACCCCGCCTCGGTTCAGGGTAGCGTCGGAGCGGCCGGTGACAACGACTCCACCGTCGGAGGAGAAGCGCACCCAGTCGCCGTGCTGCCAGATACCGGGGAACTTCTCGAAGTAGGCCTTCTCGAATCGGTCATCGCCATCCTCACCCCAGAAAGTCACGGGCATCGAGGGAACCGGCTCGGTGATGACGAGCTCTCCGAGCTCGTCGAGGACCTCCTGCCCGTCCGAGTCGTAGGCTTTGGCGGCAAATCCAAGCGAGGGCGCCGTCATCTCACCGGAATACACGGGGGCCAGTGGTGAGCCCTGGAGGATTCCGGTGCACACATCAGTGCCGCCGCAGCCTACATTGACCAACACATCCTGCCCGAACTGTTCGACAAGCCATTCGAAGCCCTCGGCCGGCAGCGGGGAGCCAGCCGCTCCGAACTGTTCGACGGAGGCCAGATCGAATTCCTCCGTGGGACGAGTGCCTTCCTTGCGTGCGCTCATGATCGATCCGGGAGCCATACCCATGAGCGTAGTGCGGGTATTCGCCGCGATGCGCCACAGTTCCTTCGAATCGGGGTAGTTCGGATTGCCATCGATCATGACGATTCCCGAGCCGACGACGAGTCCGCCGACCAGCGCGTTCCACATCATCCACGCGGTCGTCGAGAACCAGCAGAATTGGCTGCCCGGGCCCAGGTCGAAGTGCAGGCCGTGATTCTTCAGCGTCTCGAGCAGAATGCCTCCGTGGCTGTGCACGATGGCCTTCGGTTTCCCCGTTGTTCCCGAGGAGAAGAGGATGAACAGGGGGTGGTCGAAGGGGACCGGCTCGAATTCGACCCCGGTGAGTGCCGTGTCCGGAGAACTTTCGACCGTCGTCGGCTCGTCGATTCCCGCAGATGTGGTCCCTAACTCAACGTAGTCGACGACGGCGATCGGATGGTCGAGCCCGGCGCCTGTTGTGAAGGCCTCGTGCAGTTCCGCGTCGAGACTGAACGATCCGTATTCGACGTGGACGAGGTGGGTCAGTGTCGGCAGGGCGGCGACCACCTCGGCGAGTTCGTCGGAGCGTGCGACGTCCTTGGCCCCGTATCTGTAGCCGGGGATCGCCAGCAGAACGGTGGGCTCGACCTGGGAGAAGCGGTCGATGACCGACTGGGTGCCGAACTCGGGCGCGCAGCTTGCCCAGATTGCGCCGAGACTCGCAGCGGCAAGGAACGCCACGAGTGCCTCGGGCTGGTTGGGCAGGTAGCCCACGACACGATCTCCCTTGGTCACGCCGAGCGAGATGAGACCGGTACGGACTCGAGCGACCTCGGAGCGCAGGTCGTCGAAGCTCAGGGTGAAGCCGTCGCGGGTCTGGGAGACCGCGGTGACGGCGAGGTCGTCTGCCTGCTCGGGGGCGCCGAGGGAGTGCTCGGCATAGTTGAGCGTGGCACCGGTGAACCATTTCGCATGAGGCATGACACGCTCTTCGAGCACCGACTCATACGGTGTGTGGCTGGAGACGCCGAAATAGTCCCACACAGATTCCCAGAAGTCCTCGATGTCGGTGACCGACCAGTTGTAGAGCTCGTTCCAGCTGGTGAGAAACATTCCGTGCTTTTCGTTCACCCAGGTCAGGAAGTCGCCGATTCTGCTGTTTCCGATTGCTCCGGAGGGGACTTCTCGAATGATCGAAGCCATGTTCACTTCCTCACTTTGGGGCCCGAGCCATCGAGGAAGGCACGCATGAGCCCCTTTGCCTCGGCACTCGACTGGGCCACGGAGGCCATGAGTGCCTCCAGCAGGTAACCTTCGTCGCGGCCGGTTTCGGCGATGCGCGGCAGCGCTTGGGTGATCGCATAGTTCGTCACCGGGGAGTTCGAAGCGATCGACGCCGCTAGCTCCCGGGCCTTGGCCGGACCTTCGCCGGCGGGGACGCGGTAGTTGACGAGTCCGATGCTCTCGGCTTCGGAGGCGTCGAAGCGGCGGCCGGTGAGCATCATGTCTTGGACTCGGCTGAGTCCGATGAGGCGGGGCACCCGTACCGAGGCGCCTCCGCCGACGAAGAGACCGCGTTTGCCCTCGGGCAGGGCGAAGTATGCGGACTCCTCGGCCACCCGCAGGTGCGCGGCGGTCGCGAGTTCGAGGCCGCCGCCGATGACTCCGCCCTGTAGGACGGCGATGACGGGGATCTCGGAATCGGTGATCGCATTCATCGTCGTGTGCCAGGAACGTGAGTGGTGGAGTCCGCCCACGGCGTCGCGCTCAGCCATCTCGGACAGATCGAGCCCCGCGCAGAAATGCTCGCCGACGGATGTCAGCACTATGGCCGAGACCGCGGGCAGGGTGCGGAAGAATTCGCCGAGAGCGGCAATCGTCGCATCGTCGAGGGCGTTGCGCTTGGCAGGCCGATCGAGAGTGAGAACTCCGATGTCACCCTCGGCAGCGAACCGGAGGGCTTCGGAGATTTCGGTCGACTTCGGCTTTTCGGAGACGCCTGTGACGCGGGACGAGGGGAGGTGGGTCATCTGTGGTCCTTCGATGGTGCGGATGGTGCTGGATATTCCGGGTTTGTGGTCGTCGCTGTGGGATTCGAGTGTGCGCCGAGCCCATCAGCGGCGCGCAAGGAGACCTTGTGTATCTTTCCTGAGCCGGTGCGTGGGAGTTCGTCGACGAGGCTGAAATACTTCGGCACCTTGTATTTGGCTAGGCGAGCGATCAGGTAGTCGCTCAGTTCATCCGGCGTCGGTCGGGTGTCCGAATCAGCTGCGACGATGAAGGCATGGCCGACCTCGCCCCACCTCTCATCGGCTGCGGCGACCACCGCGGCTTCGCTGACACTTGGATGCTCGAAGAGCGCTGACTCCACCTCGGCGGGATAGACGTTCTCACCACCGGAGATGAACATGTCCTTGAGCCGGTCGACGATGAAGAGGAATCCGTCGTCGTCGAGGTAGCCGATGTCGCCAGTATGGAACCATCCGCCAGGGGAGAATGCCTGACCGGTGGCATTCGAATCATGCCAATAGCCATTGGTGACGTTGGGGCCGCGGGCGACGATTTCGCCCTTGACTCCGGGGGAGCACGAATTTCCGGAGACATCGCGGATATCGACTTCGGTGAAGGGCACGGCACGTCCGGCCGATCCGGCCTTGTCGAGGGCGTGCGCAGCGGGCAGGAAAGTGCAGCCCGGGGAGGTCTCGGTGAGTCCGTAGCCTTGGCAGAACATGATGCCCCTCGCTTGGTAGCTCTTGATCAGGGAGACAGGGATCGGTGCACCGCCTGAATTGACGAATCGCAGCGAGGACAGGTCAGCACTTTCCCACCTCGACGACTGCAGCATGTCCGCGAACATCGTTGTGACCCCGGCCATCCAGGTGAGCCCTTCGTGCTCGACGGCATCGAACGCGCGGTCGATGTCCCACCGCGGTTCGATGAGCATGTGCGCCCCACGCAGGTAACTGGTCATCACCTGCTGGTTGAGGCTGATTACGTGGAAGAGAGGCGCAGTGACCAGCGTGACGTCGTCGGCGGTGAGGTCCGTGTTGAGGAGAAGATTGAAAGAATTCCACATCAGGTTGGCATGAGAGAGGACCGCGCCTTTGGGGCGCCCGGTAGTCCCGGATGTGAAGAGAAGGAACGCCGGGTGCTCGCCGTCGACATCGGCCGCCGGCAAGAGCGGACCCATCGTCGAGTTGGGCGCAGCGTGCCACGGCACCGCTTCCTGGGCGACATCGGTCTGCAGCTCTGCTGCCACCTTGGCCGATTCGGGCGCCACGTACAACAGAGACACTTCTGTGAGAGCGAGCTGGTAGTCGAGTTCGGGTGGCGCGAGTCGCCAATTGAGTGGGATGAAGATCGCGCCGAGGCGGAGGCAGGCGAGCAGGGCGACGATCAGGGCCGGATGATTGGGGCCGAGGTAGGCAACGCGATCACCACGACGGACTCCCTGCGCGTGCAGCTCTGCCGCGCAGGTCAAGGTGCGTTTGTGCATCTCGGTGTAGGTGTGTTGGACACCGGCGAAAGTGATTGCAGGCTTGTCGCCGTAGTCGATGGCCTGGACTTCGGAGAGTCGGGTCAGAGTGGGGTGGCAGAAGGTCACGGGGCCTGCCCTTCCGTTGCTGCTGACGGAGTGCCGTTTTGAGTGCTGGGCCGCGACTCGACGATGTTCTGGGCTGACAGGCTGCGGGATTTCGTCTCGCCGAGCCTCCAGATGCAGAGGATGCTGATGGCGGCGACGACCGTGATGACGATCGATAAGGGGATGGTGGACGGTGATTCGGTCGAGCTCATGATCGCGGCGAACAGGACTGGAGAAATGCCTGCGCCGATTCCGGCGATCTGGTACCCGAGGGATGCCCCGGTATAGCGGTGCTCGGTGTCGAAGAGCTCCGAGTAGAGACCGGCCAAAGGTCCATAGATCATCGGGTGGATGACGCCCTGGCCGATGATCATGCCGATGGTGATGATGACGCCGTTCTTGGTCTCGATCATCGGGAAGAGTGCGAAGCCCCACACGGCGATGAGTATGGCCCCGGCGATGACCAATGGTCGACGACCGATCGTATCGGACAGTCGGGACCAGCCGATGATGCCGAAGATCGCGAAGAACGAGGAGAAGGACAGGGCGTTGAGTATCGTCTGCTGTTCGACACCGATCTGCACCCCGTACGCCACAGAATAGGTAGTGAGCAGTCCCTGGAACATAAAGGCCGACAGGCCTACTCCGACGGCGAACAGCAGGGTCACCGGCTGTCCGCGCAGAGCGGCGATAATCGGGATGCGACGGGAGGGTGTACGCGCCTTCGCGGCGAGGAACTCAGGAGATTCGGCGACAGCCGAGCGGACGATGAGGCCCACGACGAGCAGGAGGATCGAGGCGAGGAACGGCAGACGCCAGCCCCAGGCGATGAATTCCTCAGGGCCCATGACCGCCAGGATTGCGGCGATGACGAGCGCGGAGACAAGTTGCCCGGTTGGTGCGCCCGCACTGGTGAAACTGGCCCAGAAGCCGCGGTGTTTCGTCGAATGCTCGGCCGACATGAGCATGGCTCCGCCCCATTCTCCGCCGATAGCCACGCCCTGCACGACACGGATGACGATGAGGAGAACTGGTCCGGTGAGGCCCGCCTGCTCGTAGGTCGGCAGTAAGCCGATTGCCGTTGAGGCAATACCGATGGTGAACATGCTGAGCACGAGCATGCGTTTGCGGCCGAGCTTGTCCCCGAAGTGCCCGAAGACGATGCCTCCGAGGGGACGAGCCAGATAGCCGGTGGCGAATGTGGCCAGACTGGCGAGAGTGCCGACTGCAGGGGAGAGGTTGGAAAAGAACACGTCCTTGAATACGAGGGCGGCGCAGACCGAGTAGACGAAGAAGTCGTAGTATTCGATGACGCTGCCAAGGTATGCCGACGCAGCAGCTCGCTTGAGCATCGGTGTTGATTTGCTTGAGGTGGAGTTCGCGGAAGCCATGTAATCCTCGCTGACTGAACGGCTCACTTGATTGGCGGTCTGATCGGCGGCGATCGAACCGGTTCCGATACTATGCAAACTGTCTACGGAACGTCAATAGTTTGCGGGTAATTGCCACTTTCGAATGGAAGGCTCACATAGAATCGGGGCATGAGCCTTCGTCCGCAGTCGCTTTTCTTTGCTCTCGTCGGGGAGCACTTGCTTGGATCGTCTCGTCCACTCAGTGGAGCTTCGATCGTTTTCGTCATGAAGAGGCTCGGTGTCGGTGAGACCGCGGCAAGGTCGGTGCTTCAGCGAATGACTGCCAAGGGCTTCGTCGCCCGTCGTAAGCAGGGCAGGAAGACGTTTTACACGTTGACCGAGACCGGCTCTCGGATCCTCGGCGAGGGAGGTCGGAAGATGTTCGCCGACTGGCAGCCCGATAGCTGGGACGGTAACTGGACGATGGTGAGGTTACAGGTTCCCGAGGCGCGGAGATCGCTGCGGCAGAAGATCTGGTCCCAGCTGTCGTGGGCGGGGTTCGGCCAGGTCGACGGAGGCACTTGGGTGGCGCCGGGGGAACAGGAGTTGCCGTCTGCGCTTGATTTGGGGCGGGCTGGGGTCTCACCGATCGTTATCTGCGGCAAGCCGCAACCCCCGACGACCGACGACCAGCTCGTTGGAGCTTTCGATCTGGATGAACTGTCCGCAGAGTACGCTGCGTTCGGCGACAGGTGGGGTCAGTATGACCCGGAATCGGCCTCGCCGGTGGAGGCATTAGTGGCACGAGTGAAGCTGCAGTGCGAGTGGTTGGGGTTGACTCGGGCGGACCCGCAGCTTCCCGCTCAGCTGCTGCCGGAGGGCTGGCCGGGAACGAGGCAGGCGCGACTGTTCAAAGACCTCAATGATCAGATGAGCCGAACGGAGGCGTCCGTGGTCGATGATTTCTTCGCGGGCACTTTGGAGTAAGCGAGTTGCATCGGCGGTATCTACGCCCACAGGGACAGGGTGTCTGGTCTCAGATCCACTCCTGCGCCAGGGCGAATTCGATGAGCGCCTGCACTCTGGGTGCGATGGTCGTATGTGCGGGCCAGATCACCTCGACGCTGACCGGCTTCACTGCGGGATCGATCTCTTTGACGATGAGCGGCAGGTCTTCGTAGCTGTTCGAGTTCGACAGTCGTTGGACGAGGATTCCATAGCCGAGTCCACGGGCGACGAGTGTCCGGACCACCTCGTAGCTCGTCGTGCGGTGGCGGATCGTCGGGTGGAGCTGTCGTTCGGCGAACATCGACAGGGTGTGGTGACTCGACGGAGGCGAATCGAGCAGGATGAGGTCCCTCTTCTCGAGATCCTCGAGTCGTATCATCTCCCGATCTGCGAACTCATCATCGGCGGCCAGGACGACGTGTGCCGGCTGAGCGAAGAGCTGGGCGCGGTTCGGTGTGCCCGGGACGAGGGTCTCGTAGACGAAGGCCAGATCGATCTCACCTGAGTCGAGTTTGCCGACCAGCAGATCCTGTGTGTTCTCGATGATCTCGAGGCTCACCTTCGAGTGCAGTCGCCCGAATCCATCGAGCAGGACCGGGAGGATCATCGGTGCCAATGTCGGATAGCAGCCGATGGTGATCGGGCCGGCGAGTTCGCCGTTCGTCGTCTTCAACTGACGCTCGAGATCACGTGCATCGGCCAGCAGAGGGCGGGCCTTGTCGAGGACCTGTCGGCCCGCGGCTGTGAGCGCCAGCCCCTGCGACTTCCGCCGAATGCACAGCTGAGACTGCAGGTCATGCTCAAGCGTGGTGATCGCGTCGGAGATCGCCGACGACGACACGTGCAGCTCCCGCGCCGCAGCCGAGATCGTCCCCAATCGAGCAGCCGTCATCAGATAGGACAGCTGTCGCAGTGTGAAATTCGGTGGCTGGTCAGAGTTCATATTCGCTAATCCGATTTAGTTGTCCGGTTAGTTCCGCTTTTCCTTTCTAAGCGTAGTGCACATACTGATGTGAACAGCCTCACAGATACGCTCGACGAAGAGGAGACGGCGATGACTTCTCAACTGCATGCCCCCACTGAATCCGAAAGGGCGAACCACACGGCTTCGGCGATCCCGGTCGCCGACTGGGTGACGATCCCCGAGCTCTACGATGACCCGTTCCCGATCTATGAACGTCTGCGCGCCGAGGGCGGCGTGCATTGGGTTCCTGCGGTCAACCGCTATCTCATCACCAGCTACGAAGCCGTCAGTGCCACCGAGCACGACCAGGAAGTCTTCTCCGCAGACGAGAAAGGGTCGCTGCAGATTCGAGCCATGGGGCACTCGATGCTGCGCCGCGACGATCCCATGCACTACGAACAGCGACGTGCCTGGCAACCGGTCCTCAAACCGGGCTACGTCAAACGAGTCTGGACGAAGATGTACCGCGAGGTCGCCGAGGACCTCTTGGCCGAACTCATCGGCAAGGGCCCCGGAGCCGATCTCATCTGGGACTTCGCCGCTCCGTACGCGAGTGAGACGCTGCGCCGCATGCTCGGTCTCTACAACGCCGACCAGTCGGATCTGCAGCGCTGGTCGCAGACGATGATCGACGCCACCGGCAACTACGCCGATGACCCCGACGTCTGGGCGAAGGGCAAGAAGTCCTTCGACGAAGTCGACGCCGCGCTCGACGAGATGCTCGAATACCACCTGACCCACCGCGACGACTCGCTGATCTCCGGACTGCTGTTTATGCCTGGTGATCAGATGCCCATCGAGCAGATCCGGGCCAATATCAAGATGACGATAGGCGGCGGTCTCAACGAACCGCGCGACGCCCTCGGCGTCGCCGCCTTGGCCATGTTCGACAATCCCGAACAGCGAGCAGCCGCGATCGCCGACCCGGCACTGTGGCCGACCGTGTTCGAAGAGACCATCCGATGGGTTGCTCCCATCGGGATGTACTCCCGCCAGACCACATGCGAAACCGAACTCGCCGGCAAACTGCTTCCCGCGGGTGCGAAATTGGGCATCTGCGTGCTCTCGGCCAATCGTGACGAAGACGTCTGGGACGACGCGCATCGCTTCGACATCCACCGTGAAGTCAAACCGCATCTGGCCTTCAGCAAAGGTGTGCACGTGTGCCTGGGCAACTGGGCGGCACGGGCGGAGATCGCCGAGGTGGCGCTTCCCCTGCTCTTCAACTCCCTCAAGGGACTCGACATCGACCGCACCCGAGAAACTCGAATAGGCGGCTGGGTCTTCCGCGGCATGCTCAGTCTTCCGGTCACCTGGGACTCGGCAGAAGACACTCCGAACTACGGAATCTCCCGCACCAAGAGCGATGACCGAACCGATTCCAGTTCCCAGGACGGTGCCGGTGCCGCGCCGGACACAGCAGGCCCGAGAATCGCCGTCGTCGGCGCCGGCCCGTCCGGCTGCTTCTCTGCGAAGGAGATCCTCCGCCAGGTGCCGGGAAGTCGAGTCGACGTCTTCGACAGACTTCCCGTCCCCTACGGACTGCTGCGTTACGGAGTGGCCGCCGATCACCAGGGGACGAAATCCGTCTCCGCACAGTTCGACCGCCTCTTCGCCGATCCCCGTGCGACATTCATCGGCAACACCGAACTCGGCGTCGACGTGACCATGGACGAACTCAAGTCCGGCTACGACTCGGTGGTCCTCGCAAGCGGTCTGTCCCACGACCGTCCCCTCGACATCCCTGGTGCCGACCTGAAGCACGTCTATTCGGCCGGCAGAATCACCCGCCTGCTCAACGGCCATCCCGACGAGAGAGACGATGACGGCAGGACCCACACTCCCGATCTCGGTTCACGAGTGGCCGTGATCGGTCAGGGAAATGTCGCCATCGATGTGCTCCGACTCCTCAGTTGCGACGCCCAGGCACTCGACGGCAGCGACATCGACGACAGCGCCTACACCCCACTGCGACGGAACATCTCTCGGATCGACATCATCGGCCGCTCACCTGCCGGCACGGCGAGATTCGATCCCGTCATGATCCGCGAAGTCGGACGAGTCTCGGGCCTTGTCCACGAACTCCACGGTGTCGACCTCACCACGCGAGTCCCCGGAAAAGACGCGAAGCTCGACGCGCTCGCCGAACTCACCCGCACCTCGGGATCACCGACTGCACACGATGCGATCCACGTCCATTGGTGGTTCGAGACCATTCCCGAGGCGCTCACCGGCGACGGTGCCGTGTCCGGGGTCGAGCTGCGGCGCGCCGGCGACCACAGCATCCGCCTCGACGTCGACTCGGTCATCACCGCGATCGGATTCGTCCGCGATCCGATGACGAGTGCCCGACAGGGCATCTGCCCCGTCTCACCGATTCCCGGCGACGGAAGGATCAGTGACGGTCTCTTCGCGATCGGCTGGCTCAAAGGCAACGGCAGAGGGACCATTTCCGACCAGCGGGCCGATGCACGAAGCCTGGCCGCGCAGATCGCGGCAGAACGGAACGCCGGATCGGTGACAACCGGTGCTCCCGGACTGACTCCGCATGCCCTTGCCACCGACTTCGCTTCATGGCGGCGCGTCGATCTCAAGGAGCGCCTCGGTGCCGGACCCGGACGGTGCAGGTCCAAGATCACCTCGCGAGCCGAACTCATGGCAGCAGCCGCCGACCTCAGTTTGGACGAGTCGCTGCAGGCCACCACGGCGATTTCAGCGGCGAGCCTGGCCGCTGGTCAACCGGTTACGATCCTGTTCGGAACGGAATCGGGCAATGCCGAACTCGTCGCCGAGGAGATCGGCACTTACCTCGGCGACCGTGACGACCTGGAGATCACCGATCTCGCAGAGGTCTCTCCGGATGATCTCGACCCCGATCGGTTCCATCTCATCGTCTGCTCCACCTACGGCGATGGGGACGTGCCGAGATCGGCCACCGACTTCTACCAGACGCTGAAGGCTCGGGACGTCGACCTCCAGGGAATCCGCTTCGCCATGTTCGGCCTCGGCGATGCCAGCTACACACGGACCTACTCGCGCGGAAGCGAGCTTCTCACCGAAGCTCTTGAAGCGCGCGGCGCGGTGCGGGAAGCCGAATACGGCCGCCACGATGCCGGCGGAGCCGTGCCTGCATCCGAAGCGGCATGCGAGTGGGCCGAAGGAGTACTCACCACAATCGGCACCACATTCGCTGCCGTCTGACGGCGACCTCTCCAGTCCGGACGATGTAAACCGACCACAACCGAACAAGGACGTTCACATGACACAGACACCGGCCTCGGCGACAACGGCGCCGACGCAGAAGACGAACCAGCGCAGTGTCGCCTTCGCCGCCGTCATCGGCACCACCATCGAGTGGTACGACTACTTCACCTATTCGACAGCGGCGGCACTCATCTTCGCGCACTTGTACTTCGCACCGGCGGGGGAGGGCATCGGCCAGATGCTGGCCTTCGCCACTATCGGCATCTCGTTCCTCTTCCGTCCTCTGGGCGCATTCCTGTCCGGGCATTTCGGCGACCGGCTCGGGCGTCGAGCCATCCTCGTCGTCACCCTCGTCACGATGGGCGTGGCGACAGCGCTCATCGGACTCATCCCCACGTACGAGACCATCGGCATCACCGCACCGGTTCTGCTCATCCTTCTGCGCATCGTCCAAGGGCTGTCGGCAGGCGGAGAATGGGGCGGCGCGGCGCTTCTCGCCGTCGAACACGCCGATGCTGACAAACGCGGACGGGCCGGCTCATACCCTCAGCTCGGCGTTCCGCTGGGAATGCTGCTGTCCTCCGGCGTGATCGCCCTGATGACCGGTGTCATCTCTCCGGGTGAGGCCTTCATGGAATGGGGGTGGCGAATCCCGTTCCTACTGTCCGTCGTCCTCATCGGTGTCGGCTACTGGGTGCGTCGTGCCGTGGAAGACACGCCGGTGTTCCAGGAGATGAACGCCGAGACCGCCAAACGCAAGGCTCCGATCCTCGTGCTCCTCAAGAAGCACCTTCCCCTGGTTCTCGTCGCCGCGCTGATCTTCGCCGGCAACAACGCCAGCGGGTACATGACGACCGGCGGATTCGTCACGAAATATGCGACCGACCCCGTCGGCTTCGACCAGACGGATGTGCTGCTGGCCATCATATTCGGATCGTTCATCTGGCTGATCTCCACAGCGGTTTCGGGGCTGTTGGCCGATCTCATCGGCCGGGTGAAGACCTACGTCATCGGCTTCATCATCCTCATCATCACGGCCTTCCCACTGTTCTGGCTCATCGACACCGGAAACCTCGGCCTGCTGTATCTGGCACTGGGAGTCTTCTCCATCGGGCTGGGACTCTCATACGGTCCGCAGGCTGCCCTCTATGTCGAACTCTTCCCCGCATCGATCAGGTTCAGCGGAGTGGCCATCTCCTACGCCTTGGGCGCCGTCCTCGGTGGGGCATTTGCCCCGACGATCGCCCAAGGGCTGCTGCAGGCGACAGGGACCACCGCCTCGGTGTCGCTCTACCTGCTGGTCATGGCGGGAATCTCACTGCTGGCGGTGTCGCTGGTCCGTGACAGGAAGGGCATCGACCTGTCAGTGGCGAACGAAGACGAGCAGAGCTCCGGGATGTGGCGGATCGAGAAACGCTGAATGGGCCGGTCTGGGCCGACCGGCGGGCTTCAGCCTTTCTGAGCCCTGACCACCATCGTGGCGATGCGCACGCGATTATTCGTGTCCAGCTTGACGTTGATCCGATTGAGGTGAGTCTTGACCGTGGCCAGACTCATGAACGTCTCCTCGGCGATCTGCTGATTCGACAGACCTTCGGCCACGAGGTCGGCGACCTGCCGCTCGCGGTCGGTGAGTTCCGACAGCAGTGCCACGGCTTCCTGCTGCAGACGATGATCGGAACTCGACCTGACTTTGGCGATGACCTGCCGCATGGACTGCGGGGCGAGAATGGGCTCACCGGCGTGGACCTTGCGGACTGCGGCGGCGAGTTCCACAGGGCCGATGTCTTTGAGCAGGTATCCGGCGGCCCCCGCCTCGAGCGCCTTGAAGAGGTGAACGTCACTGCTCATGCTCGTCAGGGACACCACTTTCGGCGGTCGTACGCTGTTGAGCAGACGCTGCGTGGCCTCGATCCCGCCGATTCCCGGCATCCGGATGTCCATGAGCACAACATCGGGAAAGTGCCGAGACACCTTCTCGATGGACTCTTCCCCGCTCAACGCCGAAGCGACGACGTCGATGTCGTCGGCCACCTGGAGGATTCCCGTGATCCCGGTGATGACCATGGGGTCATCATCGACGACCATGACTCGGATCGGGGCGGTTTGGTTCATGAACGTCACAATACCCGAGGCCCCTGTCACGGCTCCTCGCGGTGCTGAAGTCCCAGTTCCACATCGACCGTTCGGCGATTGTCGGCCGACGATCCGAGAGGATACGAATCAGTCCGGCGAGATCCCACTCGGCCCGAACCGGGTGCGAATCAGTTCGGAGGGATGAAGGATCGGAAGCTCACCTGCACACGGAACTCATTGCCGACCACCCCGATCGAGGCTTCGCCGCCGAACATCGCGGCGCGCTCCCGGATGCCGATCAGCCCGGATCCCGACCCGGTCGACCCCAGGTGAGCTCCCTGAGGCACCGGATTCGACCCGGGCGGCGCCCACCCGTGAGCGGGCACACCGGCACCGGGCTCCCGCGCCGAGTCCGGTGCGTATCGAGGACGAGGCGGAACACCGACCGAACCTGAACCACGAGGAAGCGGATTGCTCACCGAGATCTGGATTCCGCGAGCTGCCGAGACGGCGACGTCCACCGTCACCGGCAGGCTCGGAGCATGTTTCATCGCGTTCGTCAGCGCCTCCTGAACAATGCGATAGGCCGCACGGTCGAGCGCAGGCGGACATGATTCCACGTCCTGGATGACGACGAGAGGACGGATGATCGTACCGGTGGAGGCCACGGAGGAGATGAGCTCGGGAATCGCTGACATCGTCGCGCGGCGCGGCGGTGAGGAGCTGCCATGGCCCGGTCGCGGAGAAGCCAGATTGCCGTTCCTCACGCCACCGACAAGATGGCGCAGATCCTCCATGGACGCACGGGCCTCCTCCCGCAGGGCAGACGCCGTCGACGCGACTTCGGGGTCGGTGCCTGCTCCGACCTCAAGGGCACCGGTGTGCAGAGAGATCACCGACAGCCGGTGGGAGAGCGTGTCGTGAAGCTCGCGCGCCAAGAGCTCTCGTTCGGACTGCCGCGCGATCTCGGCGGTGAGCGACTCATTGCGCAGGGCTTCACGTTCGGCGATCGATTCGACCGCTCTCATCCGACGAGTCCGCCGCAGCAGCGCGCCGACGCCCAGAGCCGTACACAACCCGATGACCCCGGCCGCGATCGTGATGATTCTGATCGCCAAGTGCGAATCCTCCGGCGGGATGGTCGCCTCGAGGCCCGTGACCTGCGCGGGGTCGGGCAGGAAGAAGATGCTGAAGGGATTGTGCTCGACCGGTGCCAGACACATCCTCAACGTGGAGAACGCGATCAGTCCGGTGCCCACCGCCGAGGCGGTGATCGCCTGCCGCCTGGGCGCTCGGATGACGAGGTGGAAGACCGCAATGAGCAGCATCAGCGCATCGCCCCATCCCGCTGTGAGCAGTCCGCCCGCGATGAAGGGCACCCATGGCCATCGGTGTCGAAGGAAGACGAGCCCCCACACGAAGAACAGCAGCAGGATGGCCACGAGCCCGGTGTCGTTGAGTTCGCCGTCGGAGAAGGCCCACGCGTTCGCCGTCACCGCCATCGACGAGGTGAGGAACCCGAAGAGGTAGGCAATGACGCCGACGAGGATGCTCCCGGCGATGCGCACTCCGCGCGGGATTCTGCGGCGAGGGACGGATTGTTCTGACACAAGAGAATCGTAACCGCGAGGGCTGACACACGTAGTCCACCTTCAGGCTGGACGAAGTCAACCGATCGGCTGGAGTGATCCAGCCCGATTGCGGACGTGCCGGGGCTCGGAACGGACGAAGCTGGAGCAGTCAGCCAGATCCAGCTTCGAAGGAGCGTCATGTCCCACTCGCGGAATCCCCGGAACACCCCGCACCAGCCGCAGTCACCACAGCCTCAGCACCAATGGTCCCCGCAGCACCAGCCCCCTCACAACACCCACCACCAGCAGCCAGCCCAGAACTTCGACCCCCAGCAATGGGCACCCGCACAGACCGCACCAACCTACGGAGCCGCCGGCTATTCGCAGCAGCAGCCCTACTGGCAGAAGCCGCCGAAGCAGAAGAAGCCGCTGCTGAAGCGCTGGTGGTTCTGGCTGCTCGTCGTCATCGCCATCATCGCCGTTGCCAGCGCGATCGGAGGCGGGGGAGACGACACCGGTACTGCGGAGGGCGGTTCGGCCGACGCTCAGCAGTCGGGGGAGCCTGCGGAGAATGAGGCCGCTGAGAAGGAAGCCGCGGACAAGCCTGCCGAAGAAGCTTCATACGGTATCGGAGACACTGTGGCCGCCGATGACTGGGAGATCACCGTCGCCAAGGTCGACGATGCTGTCTCACAGGTCGGCGACGAATTCCTCAACGCCCAGGCACAGGGACAGTTCGTCCAGATCGAACTGTCGGTGAAGAACACCGGATCGGATCCGAACTTCTTCTTCGAAGACGACATCAAACTCGGTGATGATGCCGGCAACACCTACTCTGCGGATTCAGAAGCCGGAATCTACGCGGCCGAGAACAACATCCTCTTCCTCGAAGAGATCAATCCCGGAAACACCGCTGAAGGCGTCCTCGTCTTCGACGTGCCCGAAGATGCTGACCCGAACACACTGACTTTCGCCGGCGGGATCTTCTCCGACCCGGTGGAGATCTCCTTGCAGTGACCTCACCGATCCAGCTGTGCCGCCCGGGAGATGATCGACCGGGCGGCACTGACCGTCCGCCCGAGGAACCCGCGCCCGAACAGACGGATATGAGCGAGCAGAGCGAAGAAGCTGTGCGCCGGCAGGTCCTCCCGCCAGCCGGCCGGCATCGGGTGGGTCGGTTCGTAGCCGGAGAAGATCTCTTCGAGGAACGGGGTGCCGAAGAGCGCGAGCAGGGCGAGGTCTTCCAGTCGGTGACCGCCGTGTGCGGCCGGATCGATGAGACTGACGCCGGTCGGTGTCCACATGAGGTTACCCGCCCACAGATCGCCGTGGACGCGCGCCGGTGCCTCCTCACCTTCACCGCAGATCCCGGCGAAGGCTCCCGACGCGATGGCATCGATCGCCGAGGCGACCATGGCCCGATCCTCGCCCTTGAGATCTCCGGCAATCGCTGTGACCAAAGGGCGCAGACGCTGCTCGACCCAATAGCCGGAGAAGTCGCCAACGGGCTCGGCGCGAACTTCGAAAGGGTTGTCGAGGGGGCCGAAGAATGCCTGCGGGGCCGGTGACCAACCGAAACCGGGAGCACCGGCATCGTGGAGCCGAGCGAGGTCGCGACCGAAGGCGGCGGCCGCCTCGGCGTCGGGACCTGTTTCTTCGAGACGGCGCAGCCGCAGAAAATCCGGCCCGTGCTCGAGCACTTCGACGACCGAGACCACCCCCGGTTCGGCCAGCCATCTCAGCCCGGCGGCCTCGGCGGCGAAGAAGCCGTCCGGGGCGGACTTCCGCAGTTTGAGGAAATCAGTCATGGGGCCAGGGTAGTCGGGGGAGCCGTTGACTGTCTGACCTCGAGTCAGTTCCCGAGCTCGGCGAGGAGACCGGCGGCAACCGAAACGAGCTCTCCGTTGCCGACCGCCTGAGCACCGTCGATGAGGACCGGAGTGTCCTCCAAGCCCGTGCGAATACCGTGGCCGCGCCTGATGGCTCTGGCATTGACGACCCAGGAGGCGATGCCTTCCCCGTGGTGGACCTGCGGCAGTTCGATGCCCGCCTCGGCAAGGACTCGTTCGATCGCGGCGGCGTCGGCCAAAGCACGGTCCGGATCAGTCGCAGTGGGTTCGACGAGCACGCGTTCGCAGCGGTCGGCCAGACCGGAATTGACGAACGCCATCGCATCGTCGACGCTGAGCAGGCCCGCCTCGATTCGGATACCGCGCCCGATGAGCAGCTCGCACACGTGGCGAATTCCGGACTCGCCCTGATTCGCACTGACGAAGTCAGGCAACTCCGTCCACTCGGCGAGGAGTGACAGACGCCGCTGTGGATCCGTCTCGATCTCGGCGGCGGTGCTCAGGGAGATGGGAACCCCCGGGCACGCGGCACGCACCTCAGCGATCGCGGCCGTGACCGCCTCTGCACGGAAGGTCTGTCGGCCCGTCGCATCGAAAGGGTGGAAGTGGATGACCTGAGCACCTGCTGCCACGGCTGCGGCCGCCTCAGCGGCGATGGTCTGTGGTGTCCGCGGAGTCGCCGGGTGGTCGCGATCACCGTTGAGGGCGGCATGCAACAGCGGTTCGTGCGAAGCTGATCTGTTCATCTGCCTACTGTCTCGCATTCGTGACAGCGAGTACAGGTTCTCACGGCGAGGCCGCGAGATGGCAGTCTTTTCACCTGACCGGCAGGTCCCGGACTGTCCCCGACCCCTGCCGAGGTCATAAGGTGAACCCAGACTCTGCCCGATACAGAGGCGGAACCGGAGAGAAGAGGGAGCCCAGACGTGACGACGACCGGAGATCTGAGCGCCGCCGGGGAACAGAACGGCCATTCGTGCTGCGCCCCTGCGGTCAGCCGTGCCGTGGCGGCGGACAGTCATCCTTCGAATCCTGTCGCTGGTCCGCCTGTGCGCCCGGAACCGACGCCCGCGTTGAGCTTCGACTTCGTGACCTCCGGCGGCACCTTCGACATGGGCGATCCCTTCGGCGACGGGCATCCCTCCGACGGTGAGGGACCACGTCACCGCGTGAGCCTCACCGAATTCGAGATCGCGACGACAAGCGTGACGAACGACGATTTCGCCCGGTTCGTTGCCGACACCGGGTATGTCACCACTGCTGAGCACCTGGGCACCTCGGCGGTGTTCGCCATGCTCCTGGAGTCCAACCCAGGGGCGCGAGCTCACGTCCTCGGGCGGGCCCCGGGTGTGCCCTGGTGGGTCGAAGTCTCAGGGGCGAACTGGGCCGCACCCGAAGGGCCCGGATCCACCATCGACAGTCGGGGAGACCATCCCGTCGTCCACATCAGCTGGGACGATGCCCGCGCCTTCTGCAACTGGTCCGGGACTCGGCTGCCGAGCGAGGCCGAGTGGGAACTCGCGGCTCGGGGCGGACTCAAGGGCCGCCGCTACCCGTGGGGCAACCGGCTGCTGATCGACGGGGAGTGGAACTGCAATATCTGGCAGGGCGAATTCCCGCGTATGAACACCCTCGACGACGGATTCGTCGGCACCGCACCGGCCCGACACTTCACCCCCAACGGACTGGGGCTGTACAACCCCGTCGGCAACGTGTGGGAATGGTGCGCCGACTGGTTCGCTCGCGACTACTACCAGCATTCCCCGCACACCGATCCCCGCGGCCCTGACACCGGAGAGAAGCGGATCATGCGCGGAGGATCGTTCCTGTGCCACGACTCCTACTGCAACCGCTATCGGGTGGCAGCCCGCTCCTCGAACACACCTGATTCCTCGGCATCGAATATCGGATTCCGCGTCGTCAGAGAGGCACACTGAGCGCTGTCGTCAACCTCGAAGTCCCTCCCCGAGGCTGCTCATCAGACGCTTCGTCTCAACCGACAGCGTCTCGAGCGCGAAAGCCACCGTCTCACGAGTATCTGCCCCGGTCCGAGTTACGGCCGTGATATGTCGTGACGGGGCATTGTCACCGCTGATGGGGATCCGGCGCACCGGATGGAGATCCTGTGACCGCGACATCCGTGAGGCCACACAAACTCCGAAGCCGCCGTGGACGAGCGCAGTTCCGGTGTTCCAGTCGTCGGCGAAATGCCCGATGCGGGGTGCGAACCCGGCTGCCGCACAGCTGGCCATGACGAGTTGGTGGTATCCGGTGCCGGGCCTGCCCAGAATCCATGTCTCGTCGACGGTTTCGGCGATCGTGACCGATGCGCGGTCCGCCAATCTGTGGTCGAGGGGAACCATGAGATCGAGCGGATCGTCGATGAGGAAGTGGTGACTGAACCGATCATCACCGCCGGCAGGGATGTCGGGAGCCGCGACAACAATGCCGATATCGGCATCTCCGGAGAGCAGAAAGTCGAAGCATTCGCTGGGTTCGGCCTCGATCGTCTGGGTCTGCATATGCGGGAACTGCTCATTGAGAGCCCGCATCGTCGGCGGCAGCAGCAGACTGGCGGCGGTGGAGAAACCGCACAGACCCAACGAGCCGGACACAGTCTCGGAGAAGCGACCGAGATCGGCCAGCGCCATCTCCCATTCTGCCGACATCACATCGACATGTCGCAGCAGCGCCTCGGCCGCCGGAGTGAGCCTGACATTGCGTCCGTGCTGTTCGAGCAGAGTGACTCCGAGCTCCGCGGCGAGCTGTTTGACCTGGTGGGACACCGTCGATGGCGAGTAGCGCAATGAGTGTGCCGCGGCCGTGACCGTGCCGTGTCGGTGGATCATGCTCAACATGGTGAGCCGACTGTCGATCATGTGATCCTATCGAATGGTTACGTGTAAGTTCTTACGATAGACAACAATACTCGTGTGGCTCCATCATGGAACCGACAGGGCGCGACGAATTGGTCTCCACGATCCGCAGATCAGACTTGGGGACGCACCTGCGGCCCCTGCGGCCACAGATGCTGAGACGAAGAGATGGAGGTTCCGATTGGCTGAGAACGCACGTATCAGAGGGACGAGGCGACAGCTGTGCTTCGGTGCGCTGGTCCTGCTCATCCTCTCTGCGGCCGCGAATATGGCCAGCCCTCTGTATCCGCTGCTGCAAGAAGCACACGGCATGTCGGAATCCCTGATGACGTCGCTCTACGCCACCTATGTCTTCAGCTGTCTGCCGTCCCTGCTGCTGTTCGGATCGGCGGCGGACGCCTTCGGCCGCAAGCCGGTGCTGCTGGCCGCGATCGGGCTGGTCGGGTTCGGTACGGCGATCTTCGGGATCGACACCGCGGGAATCGCCGGTCTGTTCATCGGCAGGGCGCTGGTCGGCATCGGACTCGGACTCGGCACAGGTGCCGGAATCGCTCTGATGGTCGAGGCCTCACCGGCACGGAGAGTCTGGTTGGGATCGACTCTGGCGACGATCTCATTCGTCCTGGGGTCGGGACTCGGCCCGATACTCGCGGGTGTCGTCTTATCTCTGTCGACCGCGCCGCTCGTTCTGCCTTTCCTCGTCATGGTGGTCCTCATCATCATCGTCATGGTCTTCATCGCGATGATGCCGCTGCAGCGGCCGATCACACGCCAGCGGTGGAGGCCGACGTGGCCGTCGGTGCCCGGCGCCATGCGCACAAACTTCAACATCGCCGCACTGACCGGCTTCATCGGCTGGACGGCCCTTGGCCTCTTCCTTGCTCTGCTGCCGTCGATGGCACAATCGATCATCCCGAATTCGGACACCCTGACTTCCGGACTCATCGTCGGCTCGGTCCTTGTCGTCTCGGCCACGAGCCAACTGATAGCGCCGAAACTCCAACCTCGTGCGGCGCAGACCCTGGGGCTGACGCTCATGGGGCTCGGTGCGGCACTCCTGCTGTCATCGAATCTGCCGGAGATCAGCCCCGCGGCGGTGAAGATCATCATGGTGTTCGCGGCCGTGGCCACGGGTGTCGGGCACGGGCTGAGCTACTGGGGAGCCAACCGGGAGATCGACGTGCTCACTCCGCCGAAGCACCGGGCCGGCATCTCCGCGGCACTCTATCTCGCTTTCTACGCCGGGGCCGGTGCGCCGGCTGTGATCGTCGGGGTGCTGGCACTGAGTATGCCTCTGGTCATCGGCACGATGATCTTCACCTTGGCTCTGCTGTTGGCGACGATCGTCGCGATACCAGTGCCGAGCCTGTCTCAGACGGCGATTCGACAGTCGAAGGCTGAGCCTGCGATGCGAAGCAGCGAACCCGAGTCGACACTCGGCGACGTCGGCGCCGAACGTTTCGACAGCGGATACGGAGTCTCCGGCAACGACAGCGGGACCGCCTCGGCCGAGCACACGGCCGCCCGATAGACTGCGAGCCATGTCGAGAATCACCTGCCCGGAACTGCGCACGAAGACCGTCACCGCCGAGGAGGCGGCCCGCCACATCGACAATGGCCAACGCGTGGCGATGAGCGGTTTCACCGGTTCGGGGTACCCGAAAGCAGTGCCGGGGGCAGTGGCTGCACGCGCTCGCGCCGCCCACGATCAGGGCGAAGACTTCCGCGTCGAACTGTGGACGGGAGCATCGACGGCGCCGGAGCTCGACGGAGTGCTCGCCGAGGCGAACGCGGTGAGCAAGAGACTGCCGTTCCAATCCGATCCGGCGATGCGGGCGTCGATCAACTCCGGTGACACCGCGTATGTCGACACGCACCTCAGCCATTCGGCCCAGCAGGCATGGTTCGGTTTCTACGGCAACCTCGATGTCGCCGTCGTCGAAGTAGCAGCGATCCTGCCCAACGGCCTGCTGGTGCCCGGCAGCTCGGTGGGGAATTCGAAGACGTGGCTGGACTTGGCCGATAAGGTCATCCTCGAAGTCAACGACTGGCATCCGCGCGGCTACGAAGGCTTCCACGACGTCTACTACGGAACCCGGCGTCCTCCCGAGCGGCTGCCGATCCAGCTGCTCGAGCCGATGCAGCGCATCGGTGACCCCTACTTGCGTGTCGACCCGGCAAAAGTCGTCGCCGTGGTGGAGACTCACGCTCCGGACCGGAACCTGCCGTTCAAACCTGCCGACGAGGACTCGAAGGCGATTGCCGGTCACCTCGTTGATTTCCTCCGTCATGAGATCGCCGCAGATCGGCTGCCGCCGGAACTGCTGCCGCTGCAGTCGGGCGTCGGCAATGTCGCCAACGCGGTGATGGGCAATCTCGCCGACAGTGAGTTCGAGGGACTGACCGCCTATACGGAAGTCATCCAGGACGGAATGCTCGACCTCATCGACAGCGGAAAGCTCACCTCGGTGTCGGCGACGGCGTTCTCGCTCTCGGCCGAGCGGGCCACGGACTTCAACGACCGGATCGAGTCGTACAAGGGCAGGATCCTGCTGCGCACTCAGGAGATGTCGAACCACCCGGAAGCCATTCGTCGCCTCGGCGTCATCGCCATCAACGGGATGGTCGAGGCCGATATCTACGGCAATGTGAATTCCACGCACGTGACCGGTTCGTCGATCATCAACGGCATCGGCGGCTCCGGTGACTTCGCGCGCAACGCCTACCTCAACTTCTTCGTGTCGAACTCGCAGGCCAAGGCGGGAGCGATCTCTGCGATCGTGCCGTTCGCCAGCCATATCGACCACACCGAGCACGACACTCAGATCCTCGTCACCGAACGGGGCCTGGCCGATCTGCGCGGACTGCCGCCGGTGGCCCGGGCACGGAAGATCATCGACAACTGCGCCCATCCGGACTACCGGGACCGCCTCACCGATTACCTTGAGCGGTCGATCGCCGCGAACCAGAGAGGCCGGCATACCCCGCACATCCTCGGCGAGGCTCTGTCCTGGCACGAGAAGTTCCTCACCACCGGGCATATGTGAGCCGCATCGGGCCTGCGCGGCCCCGCCGCGGTGGATCTTCAGCCGCTTATCACGGTCGGAACCGCGGCGACCACCCAGGCGAGTCCGGGCCCGATGAGGCACATGATACCGGCGTAGCCGATCATCTGCCTGTAGTAGCGGTCGCGAATGCTCGGGTGGACATTGGCCAGGAGCATCGCGCCGTTGGTCGAGAACGGGCTGATATCGACGATGGTCGCCGCAATCGCCAGAGCCGCGACGAATCCTCCGATATGCACGTCTCCCGATTCGAGGAACGGCACTGCCAGTGCGATGACGACTCCGATGATCGCCAAGGACGAAGCGAGCGCCGAGATCAGACCCGACATGTAGAACAGCAGCAGTGCCGCCAGCAGAGGGACGCCGATCGCCGAGATGCCGGCCGACACCCATTCGACGGTCCCGGCTTCCTGCAGAACTGCGATGTAGGTGAGCACTCCGCAGATGAGGATGACGATCGACCACGAGACCTTCGACATCGCAGCCTTGCCGGCGGAGGGGTCGACGGCGGCGAGCACAACCGAGATCGTGATGGTCACCAGGCCCACATCCCAACTGAAGATGATCACTGACAGCGCCATGGCGATGAGCCCGATCAAAGTCGGGATCTGGGACCGCGTGAGACGAATCGTCGTTCCGCTGTCAGAGGCGGAATCGGATTCTGCGAGCGTAACGTCGGCATCGGCGCGCAGTCCTGGCCTGCTGTGGAGGACGAGCCAGACCACGACGGCGAAGACGATGTTGAACACGAACGGGGCGAGGAACAGAATCTCCGGTGTCGGGGTGAGGCCGTTCTTCGTCAGATAGTCATTGATGAAGATGCCGTAGACGCTGATCGGAGAGAAGGCGCCGGCCAAGGCTCCGTGCACGACGAGCAGACCGACCATGAACTGATTGATCCTATGCCGGCGTGCGAACGACAGGGCCAGCGGCGCGATGATGGCCACAGCGAAGAGCGCTCCCAGCGAGATGAGCACCGCCGTGAGTGCGAAGAAGATCCAAGGCATGAGCCCGATCCGCCCGCCGACGAGCTTCACGCACCAACGGACGATCACTTCGATCACGCCGTTGTTCTGCGCGAAGCCGAAGAGGTAGGTCAGGCCCACGAGCGTGAGGAGCAGATCGGCGGGAAAACCCGCAAGGAACTCTTCGGGAGCCTGGTGGAGGACGAGGCCGCCGACGCCGGCAGCCGCGATGAACCCGAGCAGACCCATATTGATGTCCCGCCAGGTTCCGATGACGAACATCAGTCCGAGGACGACGACGCAGATCAGTTCTGCACTCATGGACTCAGCCTCTCCATTGAACGTCAGCCGGCGAATATACGCCGGCACAGGGGCACGCGACACAAATTAATGCATGTCACCTGGTGTGATCAGGCCCATTCGGCATCTGAACTCAGAGCGACGTTCCCCGGAAGGACTCTGCCGCAGTTTCGCCGCCCCGTATAGAGTCGAACAGAATTCGTCCATCATGGATAGTGCGCCTGGTCACTGGATCGCTATTGTGTTTCTCAGCTCTCACTGACCGCCTCGGAGTCCACTGGTTCTGGGTGCGCAACTCTCCGTCTCAGCCAACGAAAGGTCGCCGTCGACCATGCACGAATTCATACCGGAACCCAGCGAATCCGCTGTGCTCACGGCCGCCTCGGCGATCGTCGAGGCCTTTGCCGCCACCGACACCGACGCGTACTTCGCCGCCTTCGCGGAGGACGCCTCGTTCGTCTTCCATCCTGAAACCCGACGTCTGAACACTCGTGCGGAGTACGAAAGTGAGTGGGCTTCGTGGCTGGCCGACGGATGGTCAGTGGCCGCCTGCACCTCGTCGGATCGGCTGGTGCAGACCTTCCCCGGCGGAGCCGTCTTCTCCCATACCGTTGACACCACTGTGAACACGGTGGACGGCAGCGAATCGTATCGGGAGCGCGAATCGATCATCTTCCGCCGCCTCGGCGATGGTGAGCTCATCGCCATCCACGAACACCTCTCCACGGTCCCGGACGCGGCCGGGGACTCCTCGGCCGCTGGGCCTGGTGCCGCTCAAAGCACAACCGACACCGAGGAGGCCGCGCAGTGAACTGGTACCGCCGTTTGGAGCAGCGACTGGAATCCGGTCAGGACTCCGGGGTCATCCGCGGCACCCTGAGCGGGGGACGGATGTTCATGATCTGGCTGGCCGCGAACCTCGTCGTCACGACCCTGCTGACCGGAACTCTGTTCGTCCCCGGCGTCGACTTCACCACGGCGGTCATCGTCATCATCGGCGGAACGATCATCGGCACCGTCGTGCTCACGCTCATCGGCAACATCGGCACCCGTACGGGCCTGGCGACCATGGCCATCACCCGGGGTGCCTTCGGTGCCAAGGGCAGCTTCCTGCCCGTCGCCGCCAACGTCATCATCCTCATGGGGTGGAGCTGGGTGCAGGCCATGTTGGCGGGAATCAGCGTCAACTACGTCGTCGCCCAGACGACGGGATTCTCCAACCCGATCCTCTTCTCCGTGCTCTGCCAGGCGCTCGTCGTCGGATTGGCGATCCTCGGCCACGAAGGGATCGAGAAGGCCGAGCCCTGGTTCGCTCTCCTCATCCTGCTGGTCATGGCCTATGTCTTCGTCATCGCCTTCACCGGACACTCACCGAGCGAATACGCAGGGATCGAGAGCCTGCCGGAACTCGGCTTCACTCCGGTTCTCGCGCTCGATATCGTCATCTCCACAGCCATCTCCTGGACCGTGCTCTCCGGTGACCTCAACCGTCTGGCCGGCACCCAGAAAGCCGGAATCGTCGGATCGGGGCTGGGCTACCTGAGCTCGACCGTGCTGGCGATGCTGCTCGGTCTCACGGCGTTCAGCTTCATCCTGCTCGACGGGGGAGACCCGGCCGAATTCGACCCGACGGCGTTGGCCGCCGAGTTCGGTTGGGCACTGGCCATCGTCATCTTCCTCTCCGTCATGGCCACGAACACGATGGTCGTCTATGGAATGGTCAATTCCGTCGTCGGCGCACAGAGTAAGACGAAGCTGAGATTCCTGCCGACGGCGCTCATCCTCGGCGCGATCTCGATCATCGGGTCGACCTGGCTGGCCCTGCTCGACCAGTACACCGACTTCCTGGTGATGATCGGGGCCTTCTTCGTCCCCGTCTTCGCGATCCTCATCGTCGACTACTACATCATCAAACGCCGTGCCTACTCACCCGACATCCTCAAGGACTCCGGCGGCGACTACTCCTACACGCGTGGAATCAATTGGGTGGCCGTCGGCGTATGGATCCTCGGCGCTCTTGCCTCCTACGTGCTCACCTACGCCTATCCGAGCCCGATCGGAGCGACGATCCCGTCCTTCGCCATCTCCTTCGTGCTCTACCTCGTGCTGTCCTGGGGCAGCCGGGAGAGATTTGCGGGAACAGAACATACGCACCTGGCCGAAGGAATCCGCAGAGACTGAACGGGCGTGCCCGGTCCCGGCCCGGCCGACCACCATGTGCCGTTCCCAGGTGATGACGCAGTCCAGGCGCTATGATCGCAACGGTCGACCGGAATCGCAGAAGGGAACCGGGTGTCTGTGATGGTCACAAAAGTATTCGACAGGTTCATGCCGCCGAACCGTCGACTCAACCCCGAGGCGCTGGCCTGGGTCGCGGTGATCGTGCTGGCCATCGTCATGCTGGCGGTGGAATCGTCGATCGCCGTGTCCGTCAACGATGCCCCCGTCGCACTGGCTTTCATCGTCACCATCGTCCATGTCGGATCGATGCCGCTGTCCATGCTGCGCCCGCTCTTCGGCACGCTCATGTCGATCGCCGCCTGCACGGTGCTGCCGCTGTTGGGGCCACACGTGTCCGGGGTGCCCTGGCCGTGGATGGTCCCGATGATGATCACTCAGATCGTCATCATCCTCATCATCGGACTCCGCGCCCACTGGGGAGTCGCCCTTGGCGCACTGCTCGGCAGCATCGCAGGCTCGGCAGCCGCGGTGCTCATCACTCATCTGCTCGTCGCAGACACCCGCACCGATGGCGCCATCGTCAACATCCTCATCTACTCCTGCATCGCCGGCGGCGTCTATCTCGCCGCGGTCATCATCCAACAATGGCAGCTCATCCGTTCCCAGCTGGTCCAGGAGAAGGAGAACACCGCGGAGGAGCACTCCAAACGAGTGACCATCGAGGAGAAGGCGCGCATCGCCCGGGAACTCCACGACATCGTCGCCCACAGCATGTCGATCATCAACATCCAGGCCTCCAGCGCACCCTTCCGTCATGCCGGTATCGACCCGGAGGTGGCCAAAGAGTTCGACGTCATCTCCACCTCGGCCCGCACCGCGCTGACGGAGATGCGCGGGCTGCTCAGCGTCCTGCGCAACGATGAAGGCAGAGGCGAACTGGCGCCCCAGCCGAAATTCTCCGAAATCGATCCGCTCGTCGACAAAGCCCGACAGGCGGGAGTCCAGGTCAGCGTCGAACGCAGCGGCGAACCCATCGACGACCTCATGCGCGACAGCACCGGACTCGTCGGCTACCGCATCATCCAAGAGGCGCTGAGCAACGCCATCCGCCACGCCCGCAACTCCACCATCGCCATCCGCATCCGCGGCGGCAGTTCCGCCGTCTGGATCAGCGTCACCAACGATCACGGCGACGGCCCCGGCGAAGCCGCGAAACACGACAAGCACGACCGGCAGGGACTGATCGGCATGCGCGAACGCGCCGCCTCCGTCGGCGGAGAGATCCGCACCGGAGCCACTGCCGACGGAGGCTTCGAAGTCGAAGCAGTGCTGCCGCTGGCGCCGCGCGAACCTCTCACCGACGGCAGTGAACCGACCACCGGCACACCGGTCACGGACACGTCGGGCACGGACACGTCGGGCACGGACAAGGAGATCTCATGATCAGGACCGTCATCGCCGATGACCAGGCGATGGTGCGCGCCGGTTTCGCCGCACTGTTGAGCGCCCATCCGGATATCGACGTCATCGGACAAGCCGAAGACGGTGCACGCTGCGTCGAACTCGTCGCCGACCTTGCCCCCGATATCGTCCTCATGGACGTCCGGATGCCGCTGATGGACGGAATCGAAGCGACCCGCACGATCGTCGCCGCGAATGCCGCGACCCGGATCATCATGCTCACCACCTTCGACATCGACGACTACGTCTTCGACGCCATCCGTGCCGGGGCCAGCGGATTCCTCCTCAAGGACGCTCCACCTGGTGAACTCGCCGAGGCGGTGCGCATCGTCGCCGGAGGCGAGGCGCTGCTGGCCCCGAGTGTGACCAAACGGGTCATCGAGCACTTCGCCACCGGCGGGCAGACGCCCAACCGCACGGCCCTGCCCGAACTCACCGACCGGGAACGTGAGATCCTCATCCAGGTCGCCCGCGGAGCCTCGAACACAGAGATCGCAGCGAGCCTGCACATCGCGGTGCAGACCGTGAAGACCCACGTGTCCCGGATCCTGTACAAACTCGACGCCCGCGATCGCGCCCAAGCAGTCATCGCCGCCTACGAATCCGGTCTCGTCATCCCCAACAGCTGAGCCCCGGACACGGTCTCAGCTCGGACACCCCCTACCCGAGTAGGGGGTGAAGAACGGCTCCCAGGGGTGACGAAAAACGGCGCGGACATCCATACAGTGGGGACCATGAACCCGTCTGACCTCATGACCTCTGAACCGTCTTCCCCAACTGCGACCGCACTGTCGACTCCGGCACCGGATCGGTCCACGCGGGCCGCAGTGCTCGAACGCAGGAGAGCGAAGAGGGGCACCGCCGAGCAGGAATTCACCAGCGATTTCACTGCGCTGATGGCCCAGGTCAAAGAAGCGGGCCTGTTGGCCAGACGACCGGGCTGGAACACTCTGCGCTTCGTCCTCCTCGGACTCGGCTACGTCGTGTCCTTCGCCATGCTCTTCCTCATCGGCGAGAGCTGGTGGCAGCTGGCGACCGCAGTGGTCTTCGGCGCCCTGTTCACCCAGACCGCCTATGTCGCTCATGACGCGGCCCACCGGCAGATCTTCACCAGCGGAAAAGTGGGGGAGTGGGTGTCGACGATCATCGGCAACCTCTTCATCGGACTCAGCTACGGATGGTGGCTGAAGAAGCACAATGCGCTTCACCACGCCAATCCGAACAAGGCCGGAGTCGACGGAGACATCGCTCCCGGCGCCCTCGTCTTCACTCCTGAGGATGCACGTGAACGCACGGGCCTGGCCAAATGGTTCGCGGCACGTCAGGGCTGGTTCTTCCTGCCCCTGCTGACCTTGGCCGGTCTCCAGCTGCACGTCGAATCCATCAAAGCCATCGTCCGCGGCCAGTCATCGATCAAACGCCGTTGGATCGAAGGCGTCTTCATCGGAATCCGCCTCATTGGGTTCCCCGCGCTCGCCATCTGGGCGGCAGGTCCCCTCATCGGCAGCGTGTTCTTCCTCGTCCAGCTCGCCGTCTTCGGCGTGCATATGGGCGGTTCCTTTGCCCCCAACCACAAGGGCCAGCCGATCGTTCCCAAAGATGTGAAGATCGACTTCCTGCGTCGTCAGACGCTGATGTCACGCAATATCTCCGGCGGTCGCTTCATGGGGTTCCTCATGGGAGGGCTCAACTACCAGATCGAACATCATCTGTTCCCCAGCATGCCGAGCGTCAATCTGCACCGGGTGCAGCCGATGGTCCGCGAATACTGCCGCCGGAAGGACATCACCTACACAGAGACGACCCTGCTCGAGTCCTACAAGATCATCATCGCCTACCTCAACCGGGTGGGCCTCGGCGAAGCCGATCCCTTCGACTGCCCGGTCATCGCGCAGTTCCGGTCTCGCTGACCGACGAGGCGCATTCGGCTCCTGTCCCACCGACCGGCGGAGAACTCAGGTGAGGTGATCGTTCTCGCCGGAGACCCATTCGGCATAGCGTTCCGCCGAGGTCTGGACCGCGGCCTGGGCTCCGGAACCGATCGACTGGCCGAAGTTGCCGTACATGCGGTCGAAGTCGAGCTCTGCCACCGAGGCGGCGATGCGCCTGACGACCGCGGCCGACAGGGGCAGATAGTTCGGGAAGCTGCGCATGAAGGTCACCCACCCGGTCCGTGCCACCGGGCCGATGGAATCTCCGCTGAGCATGACTCCGGTGCCGTCGGAGCCCGTCCACATCGCCACCGCACTGCCCGGGAAATGACCGCCGACGCGCCGGAGTCTCACTCCCGGAACCGGCTCCGTCTCGTGGAAATAGGGGCAGATGGCCGGCCCGGTCCGCTGCACCCATTCGAGGTCGGCCCGGCACACGAAGACAGGGGCATCGTCGAATGCGGCGCTCCATTCCAGCTGGGTGCCGAACATATGCGGGTGGCTGGCGGCGATGGCCGCAACTCCGCCGAGCTCGCGGACCGCCGCGACCGCCTCGGCGTCGATATAAGCGGGGACGTCGAAGAGCAGATTGCCGGAATCGGTGCAGGCGAGATAGCAGGTCTGCCCGATCCCGAGCTTCGGTTCGACGCGGATGGCGAAGAGGCCCGGTTCCCGCTCCGCAGTGCTGATGCGATGGCCCTCGGACTCGAGCTCTGCCCGAGCCGTCCACTGCTGGCCGGAGGCCGGAACCCATTGCCGGTCGTCGGTACAGATCGGACAAAATACAGGCGGAGGCGTCGTCGTCTCCACCCCGCAGGTGCGGCAGATCGTCACATCGCTCGGTGCCACCATGTCATCCTCTCGGTCTCACATGTGAAACCACAGACTCCCACCGAGCCTAGTCCTCCGATCAAGCGAAGACCAGGATCGATGGGAGTCCAGCACCTGCACGGCTCGTCAGTGGGCGGCCGCGTGCGCCTTTCTGTGGGCGATGACGTGGCCGACGAGGATGAGTGCGATGCCGACGGCGAGCCAAGCGCTGAGCACCCACCACTGGAGCGCCAGGGGCGCGTCGGGGAAGTAGGAGAGATCGCGCAGCAGGGTGCCCGCCGCACCCGGGACGAAGAACTGGCCGATCTCTCCCCAGGAGCCGGCGAGGAACTCCTTCGGCTGATTGAGCGAGGCGATCGGATTGCCGATGAACATGGTCAGCACCGCACCGACGGCGATGCCGGCAGGGCCGATGAGCGAGACGAAGCCGTTGATCAGGCCGACCGTGGCCGCGATCGACAAACCGATCGCCAGGGCGTTGATCGCGAAATCCCCCTGCAGGATGCCGAACCAGGTCTGCATGATCAGTGCCAGGGCCAGACCTCCGACGATTCCGTAGACGAGGGTGCCGACCAAGCGCATCCGCCGTGAGCGGATGCCCATGCTCGTCAGAACACCGCCGATGATGCCGCCGAGGGTCAGCGGCAGACCCGCGATGGCCAGGCCCGCACCGGAGGGATCGTCATCGGACAGCGGCACGACGTCGGTGATCGTGACCTGCGGTACCTCCTGCGCGGAGGCGACCGGATCGGCGCCATCGCCGGCTGGGCTGCCCTGTGATGGGGCCTGACCGGCGGCAGCGGCCTCGAGAGCCTTCTGCATCTGCTCCTGCATCTTCTTCGAACCCTCCTGGAGGCCCGAGATCGCCTGCTGGTCGATGCTGTGCTGCATCTGGGTGCCGATTGTGCTGAGCTGCTGCGCGACTGCGGGGGAGGCCGCCTTGGCGATGAGGATCTCCGGTTCGTCCTCGAGAACGAAGGCGCCATAGACCTCACGTTCCTCGATGAGCTTGACTGCCTCGGCGCGGGTATCGACGGTCGTGAGATCGAGCATGCCGTCGGGTGCGTTGCCGGCGATCTGGTCGATCTGCTCCTCGTCCCCGACCGCGGCGATCGGCAGATCCTTGGGGTCCGAGGTCACGGTCGGCCAGCTGAATGCGAGCATGACGAGGCTGACGACGGCGGCTGCGAGGACGGCGACGAGCAGGGCCCGCCCGAACTGCAGGGAAGCGGCCGGCGCCGCTTGCTCCGGTGTCTCGCTCACCGCCGAGGTGGCGGCCTTGTCTTCTCTGCTGAGTATCTGGGTCGGCATGTCGGTCCAATCATCGAAAACGAATACTCGTTCATTATGAATCCATCGGCTACGATATATCAAGAATGGTCATTCGTTTTTGGGGGAGATGTGCCGAAGGTCACCGAGGAGCACAAGAGTGCGATGCGTGCCAGGATTCAAGATGCCGCGCTGGCCTGTTTTGCGCGCAGGGGGTTCGCCGGCGCGTCGATGGCCGACATCGTCAAGGAGGCCGGACTGTCGGCCGGAGCCGTCTATGTCTACTATGCGTCGAAGGCCGATCTGATGATCGACGTCGCCCGCCGGGTGATGGAGCCGCGCATGGCGGTGCTCGAGACGGCCAAGTCCGGAGGCGAGGTGACGGCTCCGGTCGAGGTGTTCCTCGAGCTCATCGACTCCCTGCTCATCGACAATCCGTTCGCCTCGGTGATGGTCCAGGTGTGGGGTGAGTCCTCCTATGACAAAGAATTCGCGAGCTTCGCCGGCGGTGTCTTCGAATCCCTCATCGAGGAATTCACCGACTATCTCGCTCTCTATCTGCAGGATCAGCGGGGAGTGGACGCCGAAACCGCCCGGGTTCGGGCGTCGGTGATGGTGCCGGGGCTGCTGGCCATGATCCAAGGGGCCGTCGTCCAGGCGACCGTCTTCGGTGAGCCTTCCCGGCTGCGGGTCCGGACCGGAATCGAGGCCGTGCTCTCGAGTGTCGATTTCTGAGTCTGTCTGCTGCTCAGACGGAATCGCCGTCATCATCGACTGAGTGGACGCGGTCTTCGCGCATACTCACCGTTTCGACTCCACTCAGCTCCATGAGCGGTGCGACGAGCAGGTGCAGCGGCCGTTTGCCGTCGAACCTCACGTCGACCTGCACCATTCGCGTCCCATCGGCGGACTCGAAGCGCCGCGAATCGACGATGGTGTTCGCGAATCCCATTCGGCCGGCGAGGGCGAGGATCTCGCGGAGGACACCGGCCCCGTCGTGGTAGGTGATGCGCAGGAGCTTGCGGTGGTCGCTGTCGGGGATCTTGCGGATGAGGGGCGCAATGACGAACAGCGTGAACAGGTGCAGGGCGGTGAGCATCGTGGCCAAGGGCAGCATTCCCGCGCCGCAGGCCATGCCGACGGCCGCGGTGACCCAGATCGTCGCGGCGGTGGTGAGTCCGCGGACCATGTTGCGTCCCTTGAAGATGACTCCGGCGCCGAGGAACCCGATTCCGGAGACGATCTGCGCGGAGATCCGTGACGGGTCGAGGCGGACGTCGTTCTCGAGCACTCCGGCGAATCCATACGCGGAGATCAGGGTGAAGGCGCAGGTGCCGATGCCCACGAGCACATGAGTTCGGTACCCGGCCGCCTTTTGTCGGAACTGCCGTTCGAAGCCGATGAGGGAACACAGGACGAAGCTGGCCAGCAGCAGGCCAGCCTCGAGGATCCCGGTGCTGCTGAGGATGTTCTCAAACGACGCGGAGTTGACCATAGTGCCTTCACCATAGCCCCACGCCCAACGACCAACCCCTATTTACTACCTGACGGCGGCGCAGCAACCTCGCGCGAGGTTGCTGCGCCGCCGTCAGGTAGCAGGTCAGACTGTGGAGGGGATTGATTCCTCGTGGGGGCTGCGGTGCCGGGTCAGGCCGTCGCCTGCTGTCGGGGCTCTGTGGACGGACTGCTGAGCGTCGGCCTCGTCATCGACGACGGATCCTTGGACAGTCTGGTGGGAATAGTCGCCGGACGATGCCAGGTCATCGACCGCCTCGGCGTCGGAATCCGATGTCTCCGGGGACATGCCCAGCGCCAGCGCCTGCTTCCGCTGTTCCCTGGCGATCTCTCGTTCACGTTCGAGATGGAGGTTGCCGAAGTCATGGGCCGTGCGCGGCGGCTTGACGCCGTCGATGAGGAAGACCAGCGCGAGCGAGACCAGACCCCACAGGCCCAGGACCTGCAGGTGTTCGGTGACGACATCGCCGTCGAAGTAGAGGATCGAGCGGATCGTCTCGACCGAGGCGGCCATCGGCAGGAAGTCGTGCAGGGTGGCGAAGAACGGCGGCACCAAGTACTGCGAAAGCGCACCGTTCGACGACGGCACACCGGCGAACATGAGCGTGCCGATGACCGGGATGATCGCGAACATGCCCAGGAGCCTTTCGAAGACCATGGCGAACATGGAGATGCAGGCGATGGCGATGATGCCGGCGCCCCACAGTGCCGCGAAGTGCCCGTCGACGGCTCCGGTGATCGGACCGGAGATGGTCGCGACGACCAGCGACATGAATGGAGCGTAGGCGACGATGATCGGCAGCATCCGCTTCAGCGGCCGAACCCACGGGTTGGCGTTCGCGGCAACGATGACAACCATGAATCCGGCGAGAATCCAGCCCATCGCCACGTACATCACAACCACGCCGTTCTTGTCCCGATCGGGCAGAGGCGCGAGGTTGTCGACGGTGAGATCGGAGTTCTGTGCCTGAGCCACCTGCTCGAAGACCTGGACGGCCACACGGTAGGAGGCGTTGTTGCCGGCCTGGTTGGCCAGGAGCTCGAATTCGGGATTTTTCTCACTGGGCAGGACGAGCGCGGCGACATCGTCGCGGTTCTCCACGAGTCGACGTGCTTCGCCCTTGTCATCGAGTGCGGTGAACTCGAACTTTCCGTCCATCTGTTCATCGAGCTGCTCGATCGTGTCCTCGGCCTGCTCGACCGAGGACCCCACGACCGCCACCGGCATATCCTTCGGTGTCGGCGAATGCATCGCGCCGAGCATGAACGTGATCATCATCGTCACCATCGCCAAGGGGAAGAGCGTCAGCGAGATATAGCGCATGAGCTTCGTATCCGGCCTCCGACCGCCGTGGATCGCCGCCACATTGACATCCAGGGGCACAGGGTGCGAATTTCGCTTTGCGTAGAAGTGGTCATAGACCTTCGTCAGGAGCAGACCGGCCACCGCCCCGAGAGCGAGCACGAACAGGTGACCGATGACGCCGTTGCCGTCGAAGTAGAGGACGGAGCGCAGAGACTCACCGATCGCCGGCATCGGAAGGAACTCGTGGGTGAAGCGGAAGAACTCCGGCATGCTGTACACCGGCATCGCCACATTCGACGACGGCATGCCGAGGACCATGAGGAAGAGGATTCCGAGAATCACACCCAGGGCCCCGACGAGGCGGGTGATGAAGAGCTGGACGGAGGAGATGGCGAAGACGCCCAGCCAGGCGATGCCGAGGACGGCCACCGTGTCCTTGACATCGACGACATCGAGGATCGGGCAGGCCACGGTCCAGACGAGGCCGGCAATGGCAGCCGACCACCCGGCGAGGATCGGAACGATGCGTTTGAACTTCAGCAGCTCAGGCGAATTCGACCGCAGAACGCTGAAGGGCATATAGCCGGCCATGACGATGGACGTCATGAGGAACATCGCCGCCATTCCCGTGGGGTCGCGGTCCGGCAGTGGGGCGAGGTCCTCGGTTGTGACCTTCAGCCCGTCGGCCGCGAGGGCAGGACGCACGAGCTGCTCGACAGTGGTCGACTGTTGGACCCCGGCTCCGCTGGCGGTGACGATCGTCGCGGTATCGCCCGTGACGATGATCGCCGCCGAGGCGTCCCGATTGTAGACGTCTTCTCGAGCGGAGTAGACGTCGTCGGTCGTCTCGATATCGAAGGCGTCGGGTTCGGCGCCGTTGATCGCAAATGTCACATCATCGGCCTTGGCCGATGACCCGGCCACGACGATGGGCATGTCGTTGGCTTCGGGGGAGTGCATCGTTCCCAGGTAGCTCGTGATCATCATGCCCACGAAGATGAGCGGCATGAGAAAGATCGCAACGGTGCGGCCGATGAATTCGGCTTTCGCGCGCTTGGCCGCTGCTTGGTCCTCGGTGGTCACAGTCGAGCCGGACCCGGAATCGGAAGCCAGGTGCGATGTCGGGTGCTCGGACTCGAGGGCTTCTCGTCTCGTCCGTGGTTGGCGATCGGACATTGTCGTCCCCTTCAAGGATCGGAAATCGTGTGATCCTCGTCGACCACTGTGAACTTCGCCAGTTTAAGACGCGTGACTTAAAATCGTGAAATCGGAAACTTGTGAATTCCAGAGCGAATGGAAAGATGTGGGAATGACCATCCAGAGTGACCGGGCGCGGGATGCCCTGCTCGATGCCGCCGAAGAGCTGTTCGCACGCAATGGGATCGATGCGGTATCGAACAGGCGGATCGTCGAACACGCCGGGGCAGCCAATCATTCGGCGATCGCCTACCATTTCGGCGGCCGCAACGGACTGCTGCGCGCGCTCGTCGAGCGCCACCACGACGAAATGTCTCGGCGCAGGCGTGAGTTGATGTCGCAGCTGGACGAGACGCCGAACATCCACGAGCTCGTCACGACTCGTCTGCGCCCGCTCATCGAGCTGCTCGACAGTCTTCCGAAGCCGAGCTGGCGGGCGCAGTTCATGTCGCAGATCTCGGCGGTCCCATCGGCCGTCGAGGTGGCCAGAGAGGTGATCGGGGACGCGGACCTGCCCGATGACCTGCGCTTCATCAACGGTGCGGTCGACGGGATCCCTGAAGGGGTTCTGCGCGGTCGCGCCTACCTGCTGGGAAGCATGGTCGTCGGCGTCTGCGCCGACCAGGAGGCGAAGATGAATGAGGACGCCAACCAGGGCAGCTGGGAGCAGGTCGGCCGCTTCCTCATCGATGCCGCAGCCGGGATGCTCGGAGCGCCGGTGACCGACCCGGACGGTGCCGTGCGCTACCCGAGCGTTCCGCTGCTCTGATCAGCAGACGGCTCTGCCCTGACCCCCTTTGTTGCTACCTGACGGCGGCCCAGCAACCTCGCGCGAGGTTGCTGGGCCGCCGTCAGGTAGCAATTAGAGGGAGATCTTTGAGTCAGCTGCAGCCGTTCGGGCCGCATGCCGCGCCGTCGGCGAAGTCCTCGGCCGCTGACTGCGGAGTGCCGGCGAGGACCGTGAGCTTCTGTCCTTCTTCCCAAGCGGTCTCGAGGGCCTGAGAGAAGACCTCCGCGGGTTGTGCTCCGGAGATGCCGTACTTGCGGTCGATGACGAAGAACGGGACTCCATTGGCGCCGAGCGCGCGGGCCTCACTGATGTCGGCCTGAACCTCGTCCGAGAATTCATCGGTTGCGAGGATCCGGCGGACTTCGTCGGGATCGAGGCCGATCTCACTTCCCGCCTCGGCGAGGTAGTCGATGTCACCGATGTCGCGCCCCTTCTCGAAGTGGCCCGAGAGCAGCGTTTCCTTGGCCCCGGACATGAGGTCGTGAGTTTTGGCGAAGTGGAGGAAGCGGTGGGCGGTGAAGCTGTTGGCCACGATGATCGAGTCGAAGTCGTAGTTCAGGCCGACTCCGGCGGCCTGCTGTGTGACATGGTCGAACATCTGTCGTACCTGGGCGGTGGGCATGCCCTTCGTCTGGCTGAGGTATTCGGTCTCGGTGCCGTCGAAGTGATCGGGCAGGCTCGGGTCGAGCTGGAAGCTGCGCCATTGGACGTCGACGTCATCCTTGTGAGCGAAGTCGTCGAGGGCATCCTCGAAGCGACGTTTTCCGATATAGCACCAGGGGCAGGGGATGTCCGACCAGATCTCAATCTTCATATCAGGGCAAACCGCGCCGGCTGTGCAGTTATTCCAGACCTCCTGATCAGAACAGCGCCTGCTGTTTCGGAGCGGCGAAAAGCTGAACCGGTGCCGCCAGCGCACCCGCCTGCTGCGAGGTCCGGTCCGCACCCGGTCGACCGCGCATTCTCGATGTCGCCGGGTAGTCGTCATCGCTGCGTCCGCGCAGACCATAGCGGTCGATGAGCGGGTTGATGCGTTCGCCCAGCCACCGTCGATACTCCTTCGACGCGTAGGAGGAGCCTGCGTACATCCTGCGATAGCGGGGGAGGAGCTCTGGGTGTTCGCGCTCGAGCCATTCGAAGAACCATTCGCGGGCACCGGGGCGCAGGTGCAGGGCCCCGTAGACGACCCGCGCGGCCCCGGCGTCTCTGATTGCCCGAAGAGCCGATTCGAGGTGGTCACGGGAATCGGTGAGCTTCGGCATGATCGGCATCATGAAGACGGTGACATCGAACCCGAGTTCGGCGGCCGCGCGCACGGTGGCCAGCCTGGCCTTCGTCGTCGGCGTGCCGGGTTCGAGGCTCTGCTGCAGAGCGTCGTCGTGAACGGCGATCGACATGCTGATCTCAACAGGAGCGTCTTCGGCAACGCGGGCCAGCAGAGGCAGATCCCGTCGCAGCAGTGTGCCCTTGGTCAGAATCGACATCGGAGTCGACTGCTCGGCCAGAGTTGTGATGATCCCCGGCATGAGGGAGTAGCGGCCTTCGGCGCGCTGATAGGGGTCGGTGTTCGTGCCCAGGGCCACATGGTCTCTCGCCCATGTCGGACGCGCCACCTCGGCGGCGAGGACGTCGGCGATATTGATCTTGACGACGACCTGGCGATCGAAGTCGGTTCCGGAATCGAGATCGAGGTAGCGGTGAGTGTTCCTGGCGAAGCAGTACACGCAGGCGTGTGAGCAGCCGCGGTAGGGGTTGACGGTCCAGGAGAAGGGCATCGAGCTGGACTGGGGAACCTTGTTCAGCGCCGACTTCGCCAGCACCTCGTGGAAGGTGATTCCTGAGAATTCCGGCGTCTGCACCGACCGGACCAGGCCCTTCGTCCCGAAGAGGACAGGTGTGCCGGGGTCGGTGCTGCCGCTCGCTTCGTTCCACCGCATGGCATAATTCGAACACGAGTTCGAATGCGAGTCAAGGGTGGGGCATAGCGTTCAGGCGAGGTCAGGAAACGCGCAGTCCCTTGAACTCACTGCGGTGGAAGACCAGGGCCTCGGGGCCGTCATCGTTTCGGGTGCCGAGGATCTCGAGCAGTGCCACCGTGTGATCGCCCGCCGCGACCTCATCGTAGAGCCTGGTCCAGAGGAACGCCGAGCTGCCGGGGATCGTCAGCGCGCCTCCGGCCGTGACCTCAGGGCTGACGCCGGTGAATCGTCGACTGCGGTCCTTGGCGGCCAACTGCCTGGCCAGGTGCTCCTGGTCGGTGCCCAGCAGGGAGATGCCCAGCTCGGGGGCTCGTCGCAGGGTGGGCCAGGTGGACGATGTGTTCTGGACGGCGACGCTGACCAGGGGCGGGTCGAGGGAGACGCCGACGGTGAGGGTGGAGGCGACAAGGCCCAGTGGTGCCGCATCGATTTCGGCGCCGATGAAAGCGACCCCCTGGGGGAAATGGGAGAAGGTCTCGCGGAGAGCCTCGGGTGTTGCCGGATTCACCGGGGCCGGTGATTGTGCGGTGCGGTCTGCCAAGAGCGTCATTCCTTCACCTCTGTGCTCGTGTGGTCGTCGGTGTCTCAGGTGCCCGCTGCTTTCGTTGAGCAGACGTTGAGCAGACAATGCCGACGGGGCCGTCTGTCGGTGTCGATGAAGTCGATCATCGCAAAGCCACGGCGTCGACGTCGTGGCCGAGGTCATATGAAGACGACTTATGACCACATATGACGCTGAGAGTCGAGACGTGACACATGCAGGCAGGTGTCGGCGGCGTCCGGGCATAGATTGCTCAACGAAACACGCGCTCGACTGGCAGCGAGCCGACCCGAACCCCGCCGCAGAGGAGCACCGCATGACGCAGACGCCGGTCACCGCACCGAGCACCCAGGACCCACCGCAGCGGTTCCTGTCCGGGAAGAAGCGGGTCCTGGCCTCGGCCTTCGCCGGGACGACCATCGAGTGGTACGACTTCTACCTCTACGGCACCGCCGCGGCCCTGATCTTCAACGTCCAGTTCTTCCCCTCCGACAGTGAACTCGGCAGCCGACTCGCCTCCTTCGCCACCCTCGCCGTCGGGTTCTTCGCCCGACCCTTGGGCGGAATCATCGCCGGTCACCTCGGTGATCGTGTCGGACGCAAGGCTCTGCTCGTCGTGTCCCTGCTGTCCATGGGGACGGCGTCGACGCTCATCGGACTGGTCCCGAACTTCGACGCCATCGGCTGGTGGGCCGCAGCCTCCCTCGTCGTCCTGCGCATCGTCCAAGGTCTGTCGGCAGGAGCCGAATGGGGCGGATCGGCCCTGCTGTCGGTCGAACACGCCCCCGTCCGAAAGCGCGGTCTCTTCGGATCCTTCACACAGATCGGATCCGCAGCGGGAATGCTGCTGGCCACCAGCTCCTTCTTCCTCGTCCAGAACCTCATGAGCGCCGAAGCGTTCGAAGCCTTCGGCTGGCGCATCCCCTTCCTCGCCTCCGCGCTGCTCGTGGCACTGGGACTGTGGATTCGCCTCGGCGTCTCCGACGCACCTGAATTCCAGGAGCTCAAGGACTCCGGAAAGGTCGCCAAGGCACCGCTGCGGGAGGTGCTGACCGCTCACCCGCGCGTCCTGCTCGTCACCATCGGGCTGCGCCTGGCACAGAACAGCGTCTTCTACCTCATCACCGTCTACATGCTCAGCTACCTGGCGGAGAATCGCGGCGATTCGACCTCGGGAGTCACGGCGGTGATGATCGCCTCGGCAGTCGGTCTGGTGACCGGACCGGCATGGGGATGGGCCTCGGACCGGATCGGTCGCAAACCCGTGACCATCGTCGGACTCATCGGCATCGCCGTATTCGGCTGGTTCTTCTTCGCCTTCCTCGATGCGGGCCCACTGGGACTGCTGCCCCTGGTCGTCATCCTCGGCATGAACCTCGCCCACGATGCCGTCTACGGTCCCCAGGCGGCCTGGTTCGCCGAACAGTTCCCCATCGAGGTCCGCTACTCGGGTGTGAACATGGGCTACCAGCTGGGCACCGTCATCGGCGGCGGAATCATGCCGATGGTCGCGGCACTGCTCTACGTTGCCGGGGGCCATTCGCCCTGGCTCATCTGCGGCTACCTCACCCTGCTGTGCGTCCTCTCGCTCATCGCCGCCATCGGCGCCAAAGATCCTGCCCGAACGCTCGCGCGCACCGCGGCCTGAAGCCACCAGCCGATTCGTCGGCCCACACTCATCGCACCACCCAGAGGAGACACCCATGACAAAACCGATCCTGCTCAACGCCTTCGACATGATGACCCCGGTCCACCAGTCACCCGGACTGTGGCGCCATCCGGAATCGAGAGTCGACGAATTCACCCAGCTGTCCTTCTGGACGGACCTGGCCACAACCCTCGAAGACGGCGGATTCTCCTCTCTCTTCCTCGCCGACATCCTCGGCGTCTACGACGTGTACGGCGGAAACGCCGATGTCACGAACCGTGGGGGAGTGCAGTTCCCTCTGCTCGACCCTCTCGTCGCCGTTCCCGCCATGGCCGCAGCCACCAAGACGCTGGGATTCGGTGTGACCGCCTCGGTGACCTACGAGAAGCCCTACCTGCTCGCCCGCACCCTGACCACCCTCGATCACTTCACCAACGGTCGGGTGGCCTGGAACATCGTCACCAGCTACGTCGACTCCGCCGCCCGCAACCTCGGACTCAAGGGCCAGATCCCGCACGATGAGCGCTACGACCGCGCCGATGAGTTCATGGAGGTCATGTACAAACTGTTCGAGGGCTCGATCACCCCGGACGCGCTCAAGGCCGATGCCGACGCGAACGTCTTCGTCGACCCGAACGAGGTCCACGACATCGGCCACGAGGGCAAGTTCTTCACCGTCCCCGGCCAGGCGCTCGCCGTCCCCGGACCGCAGGGCACCCCGCTGCTCTTCCAGGCCGGGGCGTCCAAGCGCGGGCAGGAATTCGCGCTCGACCACGCCGAGGCGATCTTCTTCTCCGGACCGACACCGGAGATCGTGCGCAGCTGGGTCGACAAGGTCCGCGATGGACTCGAAGAGCGCGGACGTGCCCGTGACGCAGTGAAGATCTTCGCCCTGGCCACCGTCATCGTCGACGACACGGATGAGGCGGCTGAAGCACGGCTGGCCGACTATCGTCGCTACGTGGACACCGAATCCGCACTGTCCCTGTTCGGCGGATGGACCGGCGTCGATCTCTCGGGCGCTTCGCCCGATGACACCCTCGAATACGTCTCCACCGACGCCAACCAGTCCGCGCTCGCCTCCTTCACCACCATGGCCGGAGACAGGGCCTGGACGATCCGCGACCTTGCGGAGTTCGTCGCCCTCGGAGGACGCGGGCCGGTCATCACCGGTTCGCCTGCCACGGTCGCCGACGAATTCCAGCGGTGGATGGACGAGGCCGATATCGACGGATTCAACATCGCCGCGGCCGTGCGCCCGGCCGATGCCGAACGCTTCACGAAGTACGTCTCACCCGAATTGCGCCGCCGCGGACTCCTGCCCGAACCGACCGCGGGTGCCACGGTGCGCGAACAGCTCACCGGGGCCGGCCCCCGCCTGGCCGACGATCACACGGGTGCCCGGTACCGCCTCGGCGAGGGTGCCCGCGTCTGAGCGAACAGAAGCTGAAGTACCGGGGAACGGCCGTGGGGCATAATGGTCTGCGGCCGTTTTCCGATCCGTGAACCGAACTGAGACCGCGTATGAGTGCATCGACTCCGCTGACCACCACAGACACTGCCGAGGATCGCGGATACCGGCGCAGAGCGCTCGTCGCCGCCGCCGTCGGCTACGGACTCGACGGCTTCGATCTCCTCATCCTCAGCTTCGCTCTCTCGGGTATCATCGCCACTTTCGGGCTCAGCGACGTCGCAGCCGGATCCCTGTCGACGATCACACTGCTCGGCGCCGTGGTCGGCGGAATCGTCTTCGGCGCCCTTGCCGATCGGTACGGTCGGGTGCGGGTGCTCACCTGGACGGTCCTCATCTTCGCGGTATTCACCGGGCTGTCGGCACTGGCACAGGGGTATTGGGACCTCGCTGCCTACCGGTTCATCGCCGGAATCGGAATCGGCGGTGAGTTCGGCATCGGCATGGCTTTGGCCGCCGAGGCGGTTCGTGCCGACCGGCGAGCGCGCGCCACCTCATGGGTGGGAGTGGGATTCCAACTCGGCGTATTCGCCGCAGCCGTCGTCTCGGCTCCCGTCATCGCCCTGTGGGGGTGGCGGGCACTGTTCGTCATCGGGCTCGTCCCCGCTGTCTTCGCCTTCATCATCCGGCGCGGCGTCGAGGAGCCGGAGACCTTCGTCCGGGCCCAGGAACAGCGGGAGAGGGGCGCCGAGGCGGCCGGTGGAGATCACGAAGCGAGCGGAGTGCCGAATTCCTTCGGAGCGAAGATCGCCGGACTGTTCAGGGATCGGGAGACGGCGACGATCACCCTGGCGCTGACGGTCCTCACCAGTGTGCAGAACTTCGGCTACTTCGGCATCATCACCTGGCTGCCGAACTATCTGTCCGAGCAGATCGGCTTGGGTGTCACCAAGGGGTCGCTGTGGACGGCAGTGACGGTGATGGGAATGCTCGCCGGGATCCTCATCTTCGGTCAGGTCGCCGACCGTCTCGGTCGCCGGCCCGCCTTCTGGATCTTCCAGGCCGGAGCCATCGTCACCATCCTCGCCTACAGCCAGTTCACCGATCCGAGCGCACTGCTGGCCGGCGGGTTCTTCATGGGCGCCTTCGCCAATGGAATGATCGGCGGCCATGGGGCGCTGCTGGCCGAGCTCTATCCCACGGCGATCAGGGCGACGGCCCAGAACGTCATCTTCAACCTCGGCCGTGCCATCGGGGGACTGGCCCCGGTCGTCATCGCCCTGCTCGCAGGACATCTGGGCTTCGGCTTCGCGCTGGCGCTGCTGCCGCTCATCTATCTCATCCAGTTGCTCGCGATGTTCCTCATTCCGGACAGGCGCGGACACCGCCTCGACTGAGCGGCGGGCCAACCATGCTCTGCCTGCCGATGGTGCTCATGTCGGCAGGGCACCTGGCGCCACCGCTCCTTCCCGCGGTGCTCGTGACGAACTGTGACAGCAGATGACGGCGCCCGGCCGCCGCGACACCATACTTATCGACTGTGACTTCGACAGATCCCGCCGCGAATGCGGCACAGACACCATCCGCATCCGCTCGTGACCGGCAGGCGGCGATGCCGACTCCGCGCATCGTCTCCTCCGCAGCCGATATCCACTCGATCCTCGCCGAATTCGGCTCCCAGGGGACGAAGACGACGGCCGTGATCATCCTCGCCCTCGGCGGGATCTTCATGGACGCCTACGACTTCTCCTCCCTGGCCTTCGGCATCACTGCCATCCAGGAGCAGTTCGGCCTCTCCGGCTTCATGACCGGACTCGTCAACGCCGCGATCATGGTCGGAGCCGTCATCGGCGCACTCTTCGGCGGATACCTCGTCGATCGCTTCGGGCGCTACAGGCTCTTCATGGCCGATATGGTCTTCTTCGTCGTCGCCGCCATCGGCTGTGCCGTGGCCCCGAACGAATGGGTCCTCATCGCCTTCCGCTTCGTCATGGGCATCGGCGTCGGACTCGATCTGCCGGTGGCGATGGCGTTCCTCGCCGAATTCTCGAAGCTCAAAGGCAGAGGCAATCGCTCGCAGAGGGTCAACGCCTGGTCACCGGCTTGGTATTTCGCCACCGGCATGGGCTACGTCATCGTGCTCATCATCTTCATCACCCTGCCGTATGACCAGCATGCGATCCTGTGGCGCATCGTCGTCGGATTCGGTGCCGTCCCCGCCCTCGTCGTCCTCCTCGTCCGCCGCCGCTACCTTGCCGAATCACCCGAATGGCTGGCCAACCAGGGCGACCTGCGCGGCGCCGTCGAAGTCATGCGCAGCCACCACAACCTCAACGTCGAACTCGCTCCCGCCGACGCCCGCGAGACCCCGAACGCTTCGTCCGCCCCGGTCAAGGGCGGACGGTGGGCCGGCTTCGCCGAACTCTTCTCCCCGCGCTACCGGGTGCGCACGATCGTCGCGCTCTGCGTCTCCGTGTTCTCGACCTTCGGATACAACGCCGTCGCCTACGGCACCCCGCTGATCATCACCACGCTCTTCCACCAGACCCCGCTGATCACGATCATCGCCTCACTGGTCATCAACCTGGGCTTCGGAACGATCGGCGGCCTGTTGGGCATGAGCATCGTCAACCGTTTCGGCACCCGGAAGATCACCCTCATCGGATTCGTCATCCAGGCACTCGCTCTGGGAACGCTGGCCCTGGTGGGCATCCCGAACGGGGCTCTCGTCCTCGTGGCCGTGGCCATGCTCGCGGCCTTCGTCTTCGCTCAGGCCGGCGGGCCGGGAGCGAACCTCATGAACTATGCGACCTTGTCCTATCCGACGCGACTGCGCGGAATCGGCATCGGATTCAATCAGTCGGTCCTGCGCGCGTTCTCGATCGTCTCGCTCATCATGTTCCCGATCCTCGCGGCCTCCCTGGGCACCGGAGTGTTCTGGATCGTCGCCTGCGCACCGCTGGCCGGCGCGATCGCGGTCGGCATCGTCGCCTGGGACCCGACCGCCAAGGATGTCGAACACGAGAGCTGAGAGCCTCGCCGGGTGTTCTCGCCTCACCACTGTGTCCGTTGCAGGCGACCGGCTGAAACGGCCAAGACCAGGTGAAACGGCCAGGCTGAACACGAATGGTATGCCATAGCTCGGCGCGCTCGTCCGGTGGTGCTGGCTTCGCGCCCTCGCCCGTTGCCGTCGTGGTGGATGGCCGCAAACATCGGCTCAAAGCGAATTCGTCCGGCCCGACTCATTGCCATGGCGGTGTGAGCTGGGTTACTCTGAATTCGTCAGATAGCCGGTGCCACAGAGCTGTGTTTGCTTTTTGGTATCCCAGTTGGGCATTGATCGGATCCAAGGAGTGGACTGCATGAGGAAGACCGAGACGGCGGAGGCCCCCGTGCCCACTCGCCTGGGGCCCAGCCCCGATCAGCTGGCGGCCCACCGCATCAGTCCGCGCTTCTACAATGCGGACCTCGCCCCGTCCCGCAAGGAGGGACGCAGCTGGACGGCCTACAGCGTCTTCACCCTGTGGGCCAACGATGTCCACTCTCTGGGCAACTACGGGTTCGCACTGGGACTCTTCGCTCTCGGCCTCGGTGCCTGGCAGATCCTTGTGGCGCTCCTCGTCGGTGCCGCTCTGCTGTTCTTCCTGCTCACCCTCTCCGGTTTCATGGGATACAAGACGGGAGTGCCCTATCCGGTGATGAGCCGGATCTCCTTCGGCATCCACGGGGCCCAGCTGGCCGCCTCGGTGAGGGGCATCGTCGCCATCGCCTGGTTCGGCATCCAGACCTACCTGGCCTCGAGCGTCCTCAACGTCATGCTGCTGACGATGTTCCCGGGCCTGCAGTCCTGGGTCGGTGCCGAGTTCCTCGGACTCTCCGGACTCGGCTGGTTCTCCTTCACCCTGCTGTGGGTCATCCAAGTCATCATCGTCAGCTACGGGATGGAGATGATCCGCCGCTACGAAGCCATCGCCGGACCGATCATCCTCGTCACCTTCCTCGCCCTGGCCGTCTGGATGCTCATCCGCGTCGACTTCTCCATCGCGTGGTCGACCGATGATGCGCTCAGCGGCTGGGAGATGTGGGCGCACATCTTCGGCGGAGGTGCGCTGTGGGTGTCCATCTACGGAACCTTCGTCCTCAACTTCTCCGACTTCACGAGGGCAGCGAAGAAGCGCGGATCGATCGTCGTCGGCAACTTCTGGGGCATCCCGGTGAACATGCTCGTCTTCGGTCTCGTCGTGATCTCTCTGGCCGGCGCGCAGTACAAGATCGACGGCACCGTCATCACCTCACCAGCCGATATCGTCCAGTCCATCGGCAGCCCGGTCCTGCTCGTGCTGGCTTCCCTGTCGCTGCTCCTGCTCACCGTCGCGGTCAATCTCATGGCGAACTTCGTCGCTCCGACCTACGCGCTGACGAACCTGTTTCCGCGCCACCTGAACTTCCGCAGCGCCGCCATCATCTCCGCCGTCATCGGCTTCGTCATCCTGCCGTGGAACCTGTACGACTCCCCGGTGGTCATCGTCTACTTCCTCGGCGGACTCGGCGCCCTGCTCGGACCCCTGTTCGGCGTGATCATGGTCGACTACTGGGTGGTGCGCAAGACGAAGGTCAACGTGCCCCAGCTCTACACCGAGGCCGGCGACGGAGAGTACTTCTACCACCGCGGGGTCAACTGGAGAGCCATCGGAGCCTTCATCCCCGCCTCGGCGATCTCACTCGTCTTCGCTCTCGTGCCCGCCTTCTCCGGGATCTCCGAGTTCTCCTGGTTCTCCGGGGCCGCGATCGCCGCCCTCATCTACTTCGTCATCGCCCGCCGCGACTTCACCTTCCGCGAGGTCGACGGCGAGGAGATCGCCGTCCCCACCCACCACTGATCGGAGCCGACTGATGAGAATCCTCGTCGTCAACGTCAACACGACCGAGTCCATGACCGAGGGCATCGCCCGCGCGGCACGGCAGGCCGCCTCGGCGGGAACCGAGATCATCGGTCTGACTCCCGACTTCGGCGCCGAATCCTGTGAAGGCAATGTCGAAAGCCATCTGGCAGCCCTCGGCGTCATGGATGCGGTTCTGAAATACCCCGGCGAGTTCGATGCCGTGATCCAAGCCGGGTACGGCGAGCACGGCCGCGAAGGCCTGCAAGAGCTGCTGGACGTGCCGGTCATCGACATCACCGAGGCGGGAGCGGCCCTGGCGATGTTCCTCGGGCGCCGCTTCGCTGTCGTCACCACGCTCGACCGGACCGTTCCGCTCATCGAGGACCGACTGCTGTTGGCCGGCTTCGACGCCCACTGCGTGTCCGTGCGGGCATCGGGGATGGCCGTGCTCGAGCTCGAGGAGAACCCGCAGGCCGCGATCGAGGCGATCGCCGATCAGGCCGCCGAGGCGGTCGACCGTGACCGTGCCGAGGTCATCGTGCTCGGCTGCGGTGGAATGGCGGAGCTCGGCGAGACGATCACGCAGCGCTGCTCCGTGCCCGTCGTCGACGGAGTCGCAGCCGCCGTGCGCCTGGCCGAATCTCTCGTCGGACTGGGGTTGAGCACGTCGAAGGTGCGCACGTATGCGCCTGCCCGGGAGAAGAAGCTCAGCGGCTGGCCGTTCGGTCAGTCGGCGCCGGCCGGATCTCCAGCGTCCGAAACCTCAGCGGGATCGGCGGCGGCAGGGTCGGCCTGACCCTCGACGGGACCGGATCGGGCCAACCGCTTCGAATGCTTGTCGTGCTGCTCCTGACTCGTTCCCAGGTGGCGGCCGGCCAGTGATCCGGCCAGCGCCTGATCCCGGCGGGCGATGGCGTCGAAGAGCTCGGCATGCTCGGTGGCGACGACCGCGAGGTCATCATGCTGACTCAGCTGCCAGCGCATCCGTGAATCCAGCAGGGCGCCGATCTCACCGAGGAGTTCATTGCCCGAGAGCTCGGTGACGATGGCGTGGAACTCCGCGGCACAGCGATGGGCACCGGCGACGTCCCCGGCGTCGGCGAGCTCCCGGCCCTTGAGCATCGTGGCCTCCAACCGTGCCAGCCCCTCCCTGGTATGGCGCTGAGCGGCGAGTTCGAAGGAGAGGACATCGAAGACCGTGCGCACCTCGTTGAGGTCGGCGATGTCGCTGGGGGAGAACTCCCTGACCGTCGACCAGGTGTTGGGCCGGTTCGTCACCAGACCTTCCGAGGCAAGCTTCTTCAGCGCCTCGCGGATTGGCACCCTGGAGACGCCGAGCTCGGTGGCGAGGTTGCGTTCGACGAGGCGCGAACCCGGTCGACGATGACCTTCGATGATCTCATTGCGCAGCGCCTCGGTGACCCGAACGGTCTCCGACTGGGGACTCTCAGCAGATTTCATCCGGTCCCTCACCGTGAGCGCTTCAGGGCACGGCCCAGAGTATCGAGCCCGACCGAGCCGAGTCCCAATGCCCGAGTGTGGAAGTCCTTGAGATCGAAGTCGGATCCTGCCGCAGACTTCGCCTCGTCACGGTACTGCTCCCACAGACGCTGGCCGATCTTGTAGCTCGGCGCCTGTCCGGGCCAACCGAGGTAGCGGTCGAGTTCGAAAGCCAGGAACGACCGGTCCATGGCCACATTGTCCGTGAGGAACTGCCAGGCCTTCTCGCGGTTCCAGATTCCTCCGCCGAGGCTCTCAGGTGCCTGAAGACGCAAGTGGAAGCCGATGTCGAGGACCACGCGAGCGGCACGCAGCCGCTGCGAATCGAGCATGCCCAGATAATCGCCGGGGTCGTCGAGGAATCCGAGATCGGCCATGAGCTTCTCCGCGTACAGCGCCCATCCTTCGCCGTGGCCCGACACCCAGCACATGAGGCGGCGCCAGCGGTTGAGGGTGTCGGAGACGTAGGTGGCCTGGCCGATTTGGAGATGGTGGCCGGGGACACCCTCGTGGTAGACGGTGGTCTTCTCCTGCCAGGTGGCGAAGTCCGTGACGCCTTCGGGGACCGACCACCACATGCGGCCGGGGCGGGAGAAGTCATCGGTCGGGCCCGTGTAGTAGATGCCGCCGGTCGCCGAAGGCGCGATCATGCACTCGATCGTGCGCACGGGTTCGGGAATATCGAAATGAGACTTGCCGAGTTCGCGGATGGCCTCATCGGCCACCTCCTGCATCCAGGTCCGCAGCGCCTCGGTGCCGTGCAGGGTCCGCTGCGGATCGTTGTTGAGGGCGTCCATGACCTCGAACAGGTCTGCGCCGGGCATGATCTTCTCTGCCACCTCGCGCTGCTCGGCATCGATGCGCTCGAGTTCCTCGAGTCCCCAGGCGTACGTTTCGTCGAAGTCCACCTCAGCACCGAGGAAGTCCCGGGAGTAGAGCGCATAGGCGTCGCGACCGCACGCTTCATCGTCTCCAGCGGCGGGCAGCACCTGTTCGCCGAGGAAATCGGCCAGTCCCGAGGCGGACTTGCGAGCTGCCTCGGCGTGGGTGTCCAGATCCGAACGCAGAGCGTCGGGAACGTCGGCTCCGGCGACGAGACGATCGAAGTTGCTGCCGGGCTCGGCCAGGGCACGGGCCTGTTCGATGACCTTCTCGACCTGGATGCGGGCGGCGACGCGCCCGTTGTCGCGCGCCATCGCCAGGGACTCCTGGTAGCCGGCAAGCGAGCCGGGCACGGCTGCCAGCGTGGTCGAGATCGTCTCCCAATCGGCCACGGTCTCCGTGGGCATGAGGTCGAAGGCATCGCGGACCTGCTGCAGCGGGGATTCGATGACGTTGAGGCTGGCGTGCTTGATCCCGGCGGCGAAGTAGTCGCGGTCGACCCCGAGGCGATCACGCATCGCATCGATGGTTACGAGGTCGACCTCGTCGAGGTCGGGGCGGTCGGCGACCTCATCGAGGCGGGACAGGGTCGCCACGGTGACGTCGTTGACCGCGGCGAGTCCGGCCGGCGAGAAGTCGTCGAAGCCCTGCGCACCGTCGAGTCCGAGGTAGAGGGCGAGGGAAGGGGAGAGGGCGAGCATGTCATCGACGTAGTCTTCGGCGACCGCATCGACGGCGGACGGGGTTCTCTTCTCAGTCATGGTGACCACCCTATCGCGAGCTGAGTCACATCAGCGGTGGACCGGACCGCGCAATCAGCGCGAACCCGCTAATGTGTCACTGTTCCCCGCAGACAGCAGAAAGTGAGACCGATCTCCCGTGGCACGAGCGAAGCTGTGGACGAAGGACTTCATCGTCGGAATCGGGCTCAACCTCTCGATGTCGATGGTCTTCTACCTGCTCATGACGTCGATGGCAGGGTACGCGGTGGCACGGTTCTCCGCCGGTGAGGCCGCTGCCGGTTTCGCCTCATCCTCGTTCGTCGTCGGTGCCGTCGTCGCTCGCGTGCTCACCGGGAAGTATCTCGACTTCATCGGTCGGCGCAAGCTGCTCATCATCACCATGGCGGTCTCCGTGCTTGCCTCCCTGGCCTATATCTACGCCGGCGACCTCTCTGTGCTCCTGACTCTGCGCATCGTCCACGGAATCGCATTCGGGGCCGGGAACACCGCGATCATGACGGCCATCCAGAGCATCATCCCCGCCTCTCGCCGGGGAGAGGGCACCGGGTACTTCGGCACTGCGACGACCCTGTCGACGGCGCTCGGACCGTATCTGGGAGTCATCCTGCCCCGCGAGTTCGACTTCGTCATGCTCTTCGTCGCCTCGGCGTTCATGTCCGTCCTCGCTCTCATCTGCTGTTTCCTCATCCGCCTGCCGGTGCAGGAGATCAGCGACTTTCAGCGGCGCACGAAATGGCATCTCAAACTCGGCACACTCGTCGATCGGGACGGTCTGCGGATCGGCTCGGTCATGCTTCTGGCCGGCATCGCCTACGCCGCAGCGCTGGTGTTCCTCGCCGGCTATGCGGCCGAACACGGCGTCGCCTCCGCTGCGTCCCTGTTCTTCGTGGCCTTTGCCGTGGCGTCTCTGTTCGCCCGTCTGTTCGTCGGTCGGCTGCAGGACACCTTCGGTGACAATGCGGTGATCTTCCCCGTCTTCATCGCCGATATCGCCGGCAATGTCCTGCTGGCACTGTCGCCGACGATGACGGGGATCGTCCTGGCCGGAGTGCTCATCGGCCTCGGCTTCGGTTCTCTCATGCCGTGCATGCAGGCCATCACCGTCAAATCCGTGCCGATGAGCCGTGTGCCCGTCGCCACCGCCTCGTTCTTCCTCCTCCTCGACGCAGGGTCCGGCATCGGCCCCGTCATCCTCGGCTTCCTCTACCCGTTCACCGGCGGAAACGGGATGTTCCTCGTCTGCGCCGGACTCGTCGTCCTCGCCATCGGCGTGTACTTCTGGGTGCACGGGCGTCGCCGCGGCGGTCGTCCCGGCCGCGAGTACCTCGGCTGAGGCTCCCGCACTCCCCGAACTACCTGACGGCGGCTCAGCAACCTCGCACGAGGTTGCTGAGCCGCCGTCAGGTAGCAATAGGGGGAGTTTTGGGGGTGGTGGGATCGCGATAGGCTTGAGTCCCCAAAGTCTGCCGCCCCCGGAGGATGAGGATGAAGTTCGCGCTCGCTCAGATCAACACCACCACCGAGGTGGCCGACAACCTCGAGAAGGTCCGTTCCTATGCCCGTCGGGCCGCCGCGACGGGTGCCCGGTTCGTCGTCTTCCCCGAAGCGACGATGTCGGCATTCGGATCCGGCCTGCGCACCATCGCCGAGGAGCACTCCGAGTCGTGGAGAAGGGCGCTGAGTGACCTCGCCGCCGAGACCGGGATCACCGTCGTCGTCGGTGAATTCGCGGCCACGGACGACAAGGTCATCAATCTGCTCGCCGTCTATTCCCCTGACGGCCGGCGCAGCGAATATGCGAAGATCCATCTCTACGACGCCTTCGGCTTCAAGGAATCCGACACCGTCGAAGCGGGGGAGGAGCCGGTGCTCTTCACCGTCGACGGCGAGGACATCGGCCTGGCCCTGTGCTACGACATTCGGTTCCCGAAGCTCTTCGCCGAACTCAGCCGTCGCGGTGCACGCCTGACCGTCGTCGCCGCCTCCTGGGGTGCAGGACCGCGCAAGGCCGAACAGTGGGAGATCCTCGCCCGGGCTCGGGCCCTGGACTCGAACATGTTCATCGCCGCCCTCGGCCAAGCCGATCCCGAAGTCACCGGGGTCCCCGTGCCGAAGAAGGGACCGACCGGGGTCGGCCACAGTCTGGTCTCCGACCCCCTGGGTGAGGTGCTCAACTCACTCGACGGCGCCGAACGGCTCGAGATCGTCGAGATCGACCTCAACGCCGCCGACACCGCGGCGGAGACGGTCCCGGTGCTCACGAACGCGAAACTCGGGTACTGAGCTCGAGACGGTCGCTCAGCGCATTTCCGGTGAAAATGCGCTGACTGCAATACTGTTCTCATGAGTTCTGGTTCAGAGGTCCAAGCGTCACCGCCGGTCGAGGGACTGCGCGAACGCAAGAAGCGCGAGCGCGGGCAGGCGCTGCGCCGTGCCGCCATCGACCTGGCCCTGGAGAAGGGCTATCACAATGTCACCGTCGAAGACATCTGTGAGCGCTGCGGAGTCTCCCGACGGACCTTCTTCAACTACTACTCATCGAAGGACGAGGCGCTGCTCGGTCGCGCGGACACCGTCTTCGACGAAGAGGACCAACCGGCCATCGAGGAGTTCGAAGCCGGGGGACCCCATGGACGCCTCGTCGCCGACCTCGAACACCTGCTCGCATTCATCGTCGCCACTCGGATGGAGAAACGCGACGATATGCACCAGTACCATCTCATGCTCAAAAAGGACCCGTCGCTGATACCGCTGCAGATGTCGCGGATGGGCAACAACGAACGGCTCTTTCGGCAGATCATCCAACGCCGCCTCGACGGAACCCCCTCGGCGCCGGTGGACGTCATGGGGGCTCACTCCGGTGACTATGCCGACGACGATATCGAAGTCTCCCCGCGAGCCGAAGCCGTCGCCGCCTTGGCGATGATGGCGCTCAAGGCGACATTCACCCGGATGCGGCGGGTCGACGGAGATCCGGGACCCGTGATCGACAGGCTCTTCGACGAACTGCGTGCGCTCTTCCGCGAAGAAGCCGACTAGAGAAGCGGCCGACTGGAACTGAGGACCGTCGCTCGCCGCTGCCGCTTGAGGCGACAGTCGGCACGGGAGTCCGACCCCAGTACGGGAGTCCGACGAAGTCCGGGGCCGGCGGCGCCTCAGCGACCCAGGTGCTGGTCCCAGGTCTGGGGGAGACGCTTGCGCACATTTCGACGTGGAGCCCGGAAGCCGGCCCGATCACCCTTGCGGGTTTCGGACTCGGCTTGCGCACTGGCCTGCTGGGCCGCATAGGCGATCGCCACCTGACGGATCGCCACGACCGCGGCCACAGCCGCCGCACTGGCCATCTCGTCGCTGATCGGTTCGCCGTCATCGGCGCGCACCTGTGAGCGTCCCGACACAGAGGACGCTCGCAGCGCCCCATCTGAGGCTGGGGCCAGACCCTCCGCGGTGACGGAATCCTCACCGGGCGCGGTCACCTCGGCGTCGACTTCGCCCGGCAGATTCGCCTCGGCGTCGGTCTGCAGATCATCGCTCATAGGGGGATGTTACCGTGCTTGCGCGCGGGCGCGTCGACGTGCTTGTTCTTCAGCGCCCGCAGGGAACGGACGATTCGGCTGCGGGTCTCGCTCGGTCTGATGACGGCGTCGATATAGCCTTCCTCGGCAGCCAGATACGGGTTGAGAAGCGCATCCTCGTAGTCCTGGATGAGCTCGGTACGTGCCGCCTCGACATCCTCACCGGCTTCTTCGACGGCCTTGAGCTTGCGTCGGTAGACGATGTTCGCCGCGCCCTGAGCACCCATGACCGCGATCTGCGCGCTCGGCCAGGCGAGGTTGATATCGGCACCGAGCTGCTTCGACCCCATCACGCAGTACGCACCGCCGTAGGCCTTGCGGGTGATGAGGGTGACGAGCGGAACGGTGGCCTCGCCGTAGGCGTAGATGAGCTTCGCACCGCGGCGGATGATGCCGCCGTACTCCTGATCGGTGCCGGGCAGGAACCCGGGCACATCGACGAAGGTGAGGATCGGCAGATTGAAGGCATCGCAGAGGCGCACGAAGCGTGCGGCCTTCTCCGAGGCATCGATGTCGAGGGTGCCGGCCAGCTGCATGGGCTGGTTGGCGATGACGCCGACGCTCACGCCCTCGACGCGGCCGAAGCCGGTGACGACGTTCGGAGCGAAGAGCTCCGAGACCTGCAGGAATTCGCCGTCGTCGAGGATCGTGGTGACGACGTCGAGGATGTCGTAGGGCTGCGAGGGCGAATCCGGCATGAGCGTATCCAGCGCCTCGTCCTCGGGAGTCAGTGACAGGTCGGAGACGAACTCGTCGGAATCGGCCGGATCGAGGTTGTTCTGCGGCAGGAACGAGAGCAGATCGCGGACATAGTTGAGCGCGTCATCCTCATCGGAGGCCAGGTAGTGGGCGTTTCCGGACACGGTGTTGTTCGTCCGTCCGCCGCCGAGCTCCTCATGGCCGACCGATTCGCCGGTCACGGTCTTGATGACGTCGGGACCGGTGATGTACATGTGGCTGATCTGGTCGACCATGATCGTGACATCGGTCAGTGCGGGGGAGTACACGGCGCCGCCGGCGGAGGGGCCCATGATCAGCGAGATCTGCGGGATCACGCCCGAGGAGGCGACGTTGAGGCGGAAGATCTCGGCGAAGAGCGCAATCGATCCGACGCCTTCCTGGATCCGGGCGCCGCCGGAGTCGTTGATGCCGATGATCGGGCAGCCGAGCTTGAGCGCGAGCTTCTGGACCTTGACGATCTTGCGTCCGTTCGCCTCGGCCAGCGACCCGCCGAGGACGGTGAAGTCGTGGGCGAAGACCGCGACGGTCTTGCCTTCGATCGTGCCCAGACCGCAGACGACTCCATCTCCGTCGGGGCGGTTGTCCTGCATCCCGAACTGGTGATTGTGGTGGCGGGCGAATTCGTCGATCTCCTGGAAGGAGTCGGCATCGAGGAGTGCCGCGATGCGTTCACGGGCGGTCTGCTTGCCGCGCTTGTGCTGATTGTCCACCGAGCGCTGATTGCCCGTGTGGGCCGCTTCCCTGCGCTGGGTGAAAGCGTCGATGCGCTCGGCTGTGGTCCGTGGAGTATCCGTCATGTCTCCACAATAACGATGACGTGAGACTTCGTTGTGCACTCTCACCAAAAGAATCTAGAGTGGACTGGTGAACAGCCAACACAACTCTCTTCTCGTCGACGTCGACTCAGTGCGCCGCATCGCTGCGGATCGTGGACTCTCGCTCCCGCCGCTGATCTGGGACGATACCTGCGCATCGACGAATGACGAACTTGCGCGAGTGGTCCGGGAGGGCGCCGGCACCGATTCGCCGGTGGCCGAGTTCACCATCCGCGGCACAGATTTTCAGAACGCCGGACACGGCCGTCTGGGCCGGGCCTGGACGGTGCCCGCCCGCCGGTCCCTGACGTGGTCGATACTGCTCACACCTCCGGCCGGTTTCTCCCAATGGGGATGGATCCCGCTCATCGCCGGTGAGGCCGTGCACTCCTCCGTCACCGAGGTGGGGGTGCCCGCCGCGATCAAATGGCCCAATGACGTGCTCACCGCCGACGGCAGGAAGCTGTGCGGCATCCTCGCTCGTGTCGAACCTTCGGCCGGCGGTGCCCAGATCGTCTTGGGCATGGGCCTGAACACCCGTTCGGAGCCTGCGGATCTGCCACGGGAGGACGCGAGCTCTCTGGCGATCGAAACCGGAGTCGACGGTTCAGAAATTGATCATGAAGCGTTGCTAGTCTCAATTCTGAGCACATTGATCCCCTGCTACAGAGAGCTGATCGACTATGGAGATGAGGATTTCCGCGACAGCCGCACAGCGCGGAGAGTGCGTGATCATATGGTGACGCTCGGTTCGAAGGTCCGCGTGGAGAAGCCCGACGGCTCCGACATCATCGGCATCGCCACGGGGCTCGACTCCGGTGCCGACCTCATCATCGACGATCGTGTGTGCTTAAGCGCCGGAGACGTCCATCATCTGCGTCCTGCAGCGTCCCCGACAGCTCCGGGAAGGAGCGATCGCTGATGGCGGTGTCGGACTTCACCGCCGGTTTCGACATCGTCGAACCCGACCAGCTGGGCAGTCCTGAGATCGCCGACGGTGAAGGCGCCTCCACGGACGGTCAGCCGTCTGACGATGCGGCACAGCCGGAGCGCGAAACATCTGGTCGCGACGTGCGCTCGGCTGCTGAGCCCGAGACGGCGGACCCCGAGGCGGACGACCGACCCGCGGATGCCCTCACCGGCGAGGACGACGAGTCGAGCGCGGACGCCCTGTTCGACGACGTCGGCGACGACGAACCTGTCGGCGGTCTGACAGGCTCCGCTCCGCAGGCGGGGGAGGTCGGGGCAGAGCTCGCCGACGAGGTGGCGGCCGATCCGGACCCGGCATCCGCCGACACGGCTTCCACCGACACGGCTTCCACCGACACGGCTTCCACCGACACGGCACCGGGCGTCGACGTCGATGAGGATTTCTTCAGCGGACTGCGTGAGGATCCGCGCACCACAGCGCTGCCGATCATCGACGACGCCGACGATGCGGTCGATGATGACGGTCCCGACTTCGACGACACGATCTATGAGACCAGGACCGCGGCCGAACGGCTCGAAGAGATCCTGCTCGACGGCAAGCGCGTCCTCGACCGACGGGAGGCCGCGAAACTCGGCGGGATCTCCACGGTCTCGGCCAGGAAGATGTGGCGGGCACTCGGCATGTCCCAGGCGAAGCCGACGGACAAGGCCTACACCGTCAGCGATGCGCATGCCCTGCGGATCTGGGCCAAACCCGTCGCCGACGGTCTCATCGACCAGACCACCGCACTGTCCCTGGCCCGGGCCATCGGACAGACGACGGACCGCCTCGTCGTCTGGCAGATGGAGACCCTCGTCGAGTTCCTCACCGAGGAGAAGGGGCTGACCGACCCGGAAGCGAGACGTGACGCCCTGGCCGTCGTCGAAGAGATGATCGACCCGCTGCAGAAGATGCTCACCTACTCCTGGCGACGCAATCTCGCCGACGTCATGGGCCGTCTCAATGTCAATGTCTCCGACGGACTGGCCATGGACAACAGACAGGGCTGGTATGACTCGTCGATGCCGTTGGCCCGCGCCGTCGGATTCATCGACCTCGTCTCCTTCACCCGTCTGTCGCAGAAGATGGAGCCGCGCCAGTTGGCGGACATGGTCCAGGAGTTCCAGGGCATGGCCTACAACATCGTCGCCACCGGCGGCGGACGGGTCATCAAGACCGTCGGCGATGAAGTGTTCTTCGCCGCGTCGACCCCTCTGGCCGGAGCCGAGATCGCCATGACGCTGATGGAACGCGTCACCGCCGCCGAGGATCTGCCGCAGGCTCGCGTCGGCTTCGTCTGGGGCAGGGTGCTCTCCCGCCTCGGCGATATCTTCGGCTCCAGCGTCAACCTCGCCGCACGTCTGACGGCGGTGGCCGATCCCGGCACGATCTTCACCGACGAGGAGACCGCACGAGTGCTCTCGGCTTCGGATGACTACGTCTTCGAACCCCGCGATTCGATATCGCTGCACGGACTCGGTGAGACCTCCATCGGTGAGATGAAGCGCGGCACCGCGGCTCAGATGCGCCTCGACCTCGACGACGAACCCGAGAGCTGAGAGGACTCAGAACAGGGCGGAGTCGTCGTCTCCGTCGTCATCATCGTGGGAGACGATCACGGCACCATCGGTGTCGAACTTCGACCGTGCGATCTCATCCTTGGCCTCATCGAGGTCGAGGTCGAGTTCATCGAGGCTCGTGGCCAGTCCCTGCTGTCCCCGCTGCCCCTTGCCGGTCGATCGCTTTCCGCCGGATTCGGCCGCCTTCTGGTCGGCCCCGGACTCGGCCTCCGCAGTCGCCTCGGTGGAGGCATCGGCAGAGGCGCCATCGTCGGTGCTCGCTGAATGGTCGTGGGCTTCGGCGCCGCCGAGGCGGGGCAGGGTGCCGATGACATCGATCTTCGACTCCAACGGCGATCCCGTCCCGTCACGACGGGACAGTTCGGCCGGGAGCGTGCGTGCACCGCCGGCGGTGGCCGCGGCCTGCGGAGAGTCGCCGACCCAGGCCAGCGACAGTTCGGTCTCGCCCTTGAGGAACTTGTGGGCGCGCACCCCGGAGGTGGCTCGGCCCTTGGTCGGGAACTCGGAGAATTCGCTGACCTTGATCGACGACGACGGGGCACCGTAGAAATTCTCACCGCTGGCGATCGTGACGACCGCGAAGCTGCCGAGCTCGGCATCCGCGGCACCGTCCTCGTCGGTCTTCGCCGCCTTCGGGGTCATTCCGAAGAAGATCACCTTCGCCTCGGCGGCCACCTTGATCCCGGCCACACCGGAGGCGGTCCAGCCCTGCGCGCGCAGACCGGAGGCGTCGAAGGCGAGCAGCTGGGCATTCGAGGTCACGAACACGGAGAGGGAGTCGTCGATGTCCTCGGGCTGAGCGACTCCGACGACGGAGTCCTTGCCCTTGAGGGTGATGGCTTCCCATTCGTTCTTGTTCGGCCGACCGGCCACCGACACGCGTTTGACGACGCCGTCGGCGGTGCCGAGGACGAATTCGCGGTCGAGGTCGACCAGGCCGATGATCTTCTCGTTCTTCTCCAGCGCCGCGTATTCGGCGATCTTCACACCGCCGGCGACATTGGGCCGTGCCGCGGCCGGCGGCAGGGCCGGCAGATCGACGACATCGACCATGTGCAGGCGACCGGTGGTGGTGATGGCGCCGACCTTGCCCTGAGTGGTGGTGACGATCTCGGAGACCAGCGCATCATGGCTGGAGCGTCGACCCTCGCGTGCCAGCGGAGCGGCATCCGAGGTCCGCGCAATGCGTCCGGACGTCGACAGCAGCACCCGGCAGGGGGAATCGGCGATCTTGAGGTTCGTCGGAGCCTTCTTGCCCTTGGCCGTCAGCTCCTTCATCGACCCCTCGATGAGGACGGTGCGGCGAGGCGAGCCGATGACCTCGGCGGTGGACTCGAGCTCGGCGGCGACGAGCTCACGCAGCTTCGCCTCATCGGCCAGCAGCGATTCGAGGTAGTCGATTCTCTTCTTCAGCTCGTCACGTTCGGCCTCGAGTTCGAGCCGGGAGAACTTCGTGAGCCGACGCAGCTGCAGATCGAGGATGTACGTCGCCTGCAGCTCGGAGAGCTCGAAGACATCCATGAGGCGAGTGCGCGCCGTGGCCGCATCATCCGAGGAGCGGATGAGCTGGATGACCTCATCGATGTCGAGGATCGCAATGAGCAGACCCTCGACGAGGTGGAGTCGATCCTTGGCCTTGCGCAGCTGGAAGACCGTGCGCCTGCGCACCACGTCGATGCGGTGGGAGAGGTAGACCATGAGCAGATCGCGCAGTCCCAGGGTCGAGGGCTGACCCTCGACGAGGCAGACGTTGTTGATGCCGAAGGACTCCTCGAGCGGAGTCTGCCGGTAGAGCTCGGCGAGCACCGCCTCGGGATTGAAGCCGTTCTTGATGCCGATGACCAGCCGCAGTCCGTTCTTGCGGTCCGAATAGTCGTCGATCGAGGCGATACCGGTCAGCTTCTTCGCCCCGACCGCGTCCTTGACCTTCGATACGACCTTCTCCGGTCCCACGAGATAGGGCAGTTCGGTGACGACGATGCCCTTGCGGCGGGCACTGATGTTCTCGATGGAGACGGTGGCGCGGGTGCGGAACGTGCCGCGACCGGTCTCATAGGCCTCGCGCACTCCGTCGAGACCGATGATCCGACCGCCGGTGGGCAGGTCCGGGCCGGGAATGAAGCGCATGAGCTCCGAGAGCCCGGCGTCGGGATTGCGGATGAGGTGGGCGCAGGCGGCGATGACCTCCCCGGGGTTGTGCGGGGCCATGTTCGTCGCCATGCCCACAGCGATGCCCGAGGCGCCGTTGATGAGCAGGTTCGGGAAGGCGCTGGGCAGAACCTCCGGCTGGCTCAGCGTGTTGTCGTAGTTCGGCACGAAGTCGACGACATCTTCGTCGAGTCCGGCGATCATGTGCATCGACGCGGTCGTCAGCCGGGCCTCCGTATAGCGCGGGGCAGCGGGACCGTCGTCGAGGGAACCGAAATTGCCGTGGCCGTCGACGAGCGGCACACGCATGATGAAGTCCTGGCTCAGTCGGACCAGAGCGTCGTAGATCGCCGAATCACCGTGCGGGTGGAGCTTGCCCATGACATCGCCGACGATGCGGGAGGACTTCACATGCCCACGGTCGGGCCGCAGCCCCATATCGCCCATCTGGTAGACGATGCGACGCTGGACGGGTTTGAGACCGTCTCGGGCATCGGGCAGAGCACGGGAGTAGATGACCGAATACGCATACTCGAGGTACGAGCTCTCCATCTCTGAGGAGACGTCGACTTCGATGACTCTGCCTTCGGGCATGGAACTCCTTTGACGCACGAACTGTTCGATTCGAACACCCGCCCGCGCCGAAGCCGGACCTCAGCGGGGGAGGGCACCCGTCGATTCTAGCGTTCGATTTGCGAACTCCCGCTCAATCGAGCGATCCCGGAGGGGTCGTGTCGGAGTTCAGGCGCTGTCGCGGCTGCCGCGCAGCCACTTGAAGAACTCCCTGAGGTACGCCTCGACATGCGAACGATCCGCAGTGCCGGCGACGAGTTCGCTGACCATCATGCCCGCGACCGAGCTGTTGACCCGCTGGGCGTATTCGGCGTCGACACCGGCGAAGCGCATGATGAATTCCCTGATCGCGCGGAGGTTCTTCTCCTTGGCGACCACGGCCTCGGGCGGCAGCGCCGGATCGAGGCTGAGCATCATCATCGTGTAGAACCGGTTGCGGTCGGTGGTCAGCCAGTTCATGCAGAAATCGATGGCGACTTCGATGACATCGGCGCCCGGAGCAGCCACGAGTTCCGGCAGGCGTTCGAGCTGCTGGGAGTTCAGTTCTCCGATGCGCTCCATGATTCCGGTGATCAGGGCGTCGCGGGTGCGGTAGACATTCGAAGTCGACCCGACCGGCAGTTCGGCCAGGGCGTCGACCGCCCTGTGGGTGAGTCCGCGGACTCCTTGTTCGGCGACTACGGCGATCGCGGAGTCGGTGACGACGTCTCTGCGCGAAATCATGACTGTGAGGCCTCGCTCTCATGGGACACCCGCTGGCCGCGGACGCCTGGGACGGTGGATGGCCAGTGACTGGCCACAGACAGTGGCCGCCGGAGCGGCCACTCATTAAAACACGAATTCATAACATTTCGTGGTGAACGGATACAGACACTACCCGTCAAGTCTGCGAATTGGTATAGGACGCGCCAATCTTGCGCTCGGACAGTGAAATTCGAAGACAGCCTGCGGCGGTCGTGGATTCTCCTTTCAGCTCAGCAGGTCACCTCTCTGCGCCGACTCAGCTCAGCAGGCGACGTGTGCCGTCGATCCGAGTCGGGTCGGGCAGCAGGTCGACGTGGGCGCTGAGCACATGCGACTCGGTCTCCGTGGCGACCATCGGGTGGATGACGATCTCGAGGATCTGCGGATGGTTCTCCACCAGCACCGCGAGCCTCTCCAACACATTGCGCAGCGGTTCGATGTTCATCGGCGGCAGACCGCGATAGCCGAACAGCCGCGGGGAGGCCTTGATCGACCGGATCATGTCCCCGGCCTCCTTGTCGGTGATCGGGGCGACCCGATGAGCGACATCGCCGAGCAGCTCCGTCGTGTCTCCCGCCAAAGAGAACGCCAGCAGCGGGCCCAGCAGGGGGTCTTCTCCGGCGCGGAGGACGCAGGGAACACCGTGCGGGGCCATGGCCTGGACATCGACGAGCGGCTCCTCCTCACCGGCCAGCTGCCGGATCGTGTCCTGGATCGCGGTGAAATCCTCGGCGAGCTCCTCGGGAGTGTCGATATTCAGGCGCACACCGCCGAGTTCCATCCGGTGCCTCAGCACCTTGGTCACGGCTTTGAGCGCAACGGGATAGCCGATCTTCTCCGCCGCAGCGATGCCTTCGTCGACCGAGGAGGCCGTGAGATAGGGCAGAACGTCGATTCCGTAGGCGCTGAGCAGATCCCGGACGTCGTCGCGTTCGAGCCGGACGGGGGCTCCCGGCTGCGCCCCTTCCAGGGCGGCGTCGATGATCGCCCGCACCGACTTGTCGTCGATATCGTCGAATTCGGTGTAGCGACCATGGTCGGCGGCCCTCCACCGCGCATAGTCCGTGGCCCGTGCCAGAGCCCACACGGCGTCTTCGGGTCCGATGTAGCTGGGGACGGTGTGAGAGACCCGGTTGCCGCTGTCATCGGTGAGGTACGTGGTCAGTTCGTCCTGGACACCGTGGATGCCGAGGAAGCAGGCGACCGTGGTCTTTCCCGACCGCGCCGCTGATTCGGACAGCAGTCCGGCGATCTCGGTCTCCTCCGCGCCGGTCGACGGGGTGAAGGTGACGATGACCGAATCGACATCGTCGCGGGCGTACATCGCATCGAGTTCGGTCCGGAAGGTGTCTGCATCGACCTCGGGGTGCATGGACACCGGCTCGGTGTCGACGCGCAGGCCCTCTGAACGGGCACGCTGCATGATCAGGGTGCTCATCGCCGCAGAGTTGCCGATGACCCCCACCCGTCGGCCCGCCGGCAGCTTCTGAGTCGAGAACACCTGGGTGAGGTCGAAGAGCTGGTGGATCGTATCCGCGCGGATCACGCCCGCCTGCTCGAGCACCTGGTCGAGGGTGTTCGGTGCCAGGGACGAGGTGCGCACGATATGCCCGGGCGGCAGCTCCCGGCCCGTGAGGTCGGATTTGATGACGACGACGGGTTTGACGCGGGAGACTCGGCGGGCGATGCGCGAGAACTTGCGCGGGTTGCCGATGGATTCGAGATAGAGGCCGACGGTCTGCGTGGCCGGATCCTCCTCCCAATATTGGAGGAGGTCGTTGCCGGAGAGGTCGGCGCGGTTGCCGGCGGAGACGAAGGTGGAGATGCCCAAGCCGCGAGTCTTCGCGGCCGCGAGCAGAGCGGTGCCCAGCGCTCCGGACTGGCTGAAGAGGCCGAGCGTACCGGAGGCCGGGAGGAACGGGGCCAGGGAGGCGTTGAGCGAGATGTCGGCGGCCTCGTTGACCAGTCCGAAGGAGTTCGGCCCGACCACACGCATTCCGTAGGCGCGGGACGTCGCGACCATGCGGCGCTGGAGTTCGGCCCCGGCGGGACCGGTCTCGGCGAATCCGGAGGAGATGACGAGCACGGCCTTGACGCCGTGCACGGCGCAGTCCTTGACCACCTCGGTGACGGCTTCGGCCGGAACGGCGATGACCGCGAGGTCGGCCTTGCCCGGCAGCGCGTCGAGGCTCGGATACGCCTGGACTCCGGCGATCTGATCGGCTTCGGGGTGGACGACCCACAGGTCGCCGGTGAACTTCGCGGCCGTGATGTTGCGGATGAGCAGATGGCCGGTGGAGTTGCGTTTGCGGCTGGCGCCGATCACCGCCACCGAGGTGGGGTGGAGGACCGTGCGCACGCTCAGGGCCTCGGCCCTGTGCTCCCGAGACGCCTGCACTTCGATGGACCGTGCCGTGGGATCGATATCGAAGTTCACGGCCACGACGCCGTCGTCGAATCCGCGGGAGACCTCGTAGCCGGCGGCCTGGAAGACCTGCAGCATCGAACGGTTCTGGGGCAGCACCTCGGCGGTGAAGCGCTGGATCCCGGATTCGCGCGCGGCTGCGGCCAAGTGCTCCAGCAGGATCGAACCGATCCCGCGGCCCTGGTGGGCATCGGCGATGTTGAACGCCACCTCGGCGTCGGTGTCGCTGATCCGGTCGAAGCGACCGACGCCGATGATGTCATCGCCGATGAGCATGATCAGAGCCACCCGGTCGCGGTGGTCGACGTTGACGAAGCGATCGAGATCGCGCTGCGGCAGCCGGGGCAGCGGAGCGAAGAAGCGCAGATAGACGGATTCCGGTGACTGGGCCTCGTGCATGCGGGCCAGGGCAGCGGCATCGTCGGGGGTGATCGGACGCAGATGGGCGGTGCCGCCGTCACGGAGGACGACATCGGCTTCCCACCCGGCAGGATAGTCTTCCATGGTTCCAGCATATGCGTCGGACGCCCGGTTATGGCGGTCCTCGCTGGGATGTGTCAGGGGAGTGGGGCACAATGGTGGGCATGGCATTACCCGAGGTTCTCGTTCACGATCTGCAGTCGGCCGGCTACTACCCGCAGCTCACTCAAGGCATACTCGCCGACTCTCTCTACGACGAACCGGTGTTGGCTCACTTCGTCCACATCGACACCCATGTCGACATCGAATCCATCCACCGGCATGTGACCGCCTTCGTGCTCACCGAGACCCGACTGCTGTTGGCCCACGTCGATGACGATCCGAACGCGGAACCCGGTTCCAAGCCGCGCGCGGTCACGAGCAGCGAGGACATCGAACTCGATCGCCTGGGCACCGTGATGGTCGGCCGCACCTTCGCCGATCCGGCCGCCTTCGAACCCGGTGACAAGCCAGTCGAGGTCTCGCTGACGATGTCCTGGGGCGCGTCGAAGCGCTTCGAGGCGTTCCCCGAGACCTGCGGAGATCCCAACTGCGTGGGCGATCACGGCTACGGAGGGTCGCTCTTCGCCGAGGATGTCATGCTCCGGGTCTCGGCCGAAGCCGAGGGGCAGGCCGCCGTCGACCGCATGGCCGACTTCGCCGGGAAGCTGCGTGCCGCGGTCTTCCACGCCCGGCTGCGGTCGCGTCGCTGATGATCGAGGACTCGACGCGGCACGGACTGCCGTCCCCATCCGGCGCTGAGCCCTTGGAGCCTCCGGACTATGCCGGACCGATGCTCTCCGATGTCGTCCCCGCTGCGGCGCTGGGACTCGGTGCGGCCGAGGCCCTCGACGGGTCGATGTCCGATCGTGCCCGAACGCTCGGGCTCGACCGGGAATCCCGGGCGACGATCGTCGTTCTCATCGACGGTCTCGGCGAGCAGCAGCTGCGCCGCTACAGCGGATACACTCCCTTCTTCCGGTCACAGGCCGGGACTCGCCGGACACTGTCCGCCGGGTTTCCGTCGACGACGGCGAACTCCCTGTCATCTCTGGCCACGGGCCGCCTGCCCGGTGCACACGGGGTGGTCGGCTACCGCGTGCTCGACCCGGAGAAGGACGCAGTGTTCAACCAGCTGACGTGGAACCTCGATGTCGACCCGGTCGCCTGGGTTCCCGATGCGACGCTCTTCGAACGCCTCACGGATACCGGGATCGATGTGGTCAGCCTCGGCGAGAAGAAGTTCGCCGGGCGCGGGCTCAACCGGGCATCGCTGCGCGGCGGCCGATTCCGGGACTCGAAGACCCTGGAAGAACGCTGCGCTCAGGCCCTGGCCGAGGCGAAGGCTCCCGGTCGTCGCCTCGTCTACCTCTACTGGGGCAACCTCGACAAGACCGGGCATGTGCACGGTGCGGACTCCGCGGCCTGGACCGAAGAGCTCGAACGCGTCGATCTCGCTCTGTCCCGACTCGCCTCCGACCTGCCGCACGACGCGACCATGCTCATCACCGCCGACCACGGAATGGTCGACGTCGACCACGAACGTCGTCTCGACCTCGCCGAGCTTCCCGAGCTCAAGGCCGGTCTGCGCCACGTCGGCGGAGAGCCGCGAGCACTGCACCTCTACGCCGCTGACGGCGCCGAAGCGGACGTGCTCTCGGCCTGGCAGGAGACGATCGGCGACCGTGGGCTCATCCTGCCGAAGTCCGCGGCGATCGCCCGCGGCTACTTCGGCCCCGTCGCCCCGCACGTCCATCCGCGGATCGGGGACTTCCTCGTCATCTGCACCGACGGCTTCGCCGTGGTCGATTCGGATGTGGAATCCGCCTCGGCGCTGGCGCTCATCGGTCACCACGGCTCCACCACGGAGCAGGAACTGCAGATCCCGCTCCTTTTAGTCTGAACGTCCACGATAGGATGGCACACGTGACTTTTCCTCGAATCGGTGTCATTGGCGGCGGTCAACTGGCACGTATGCTCGCCCCCGCCGCAGAAGCCCTCGGCGTCCGCTTCTCCGTTCTCGCGGAGACCGCCGACGCCCCCGCCACGCAGGTCATCAGTGAGGTGACCGTCGGTGACTATACGGACTATCCGACGCTCAAGGCCTTCGCCGAGACCGTCGACGTCATCACCTTCGACCACGAACACGTCCCACCGGAGCACCTGCAGGCTCTCGTCGCGGCCGGACACGCTGTGCGCCCCGGCCCCGATGCCCTCATCTTCGCCCAGGACAAGATCCGGATGCGCAGGAGGATGGACGAACTCGGTCTGCCCAACCCCGCCTGGGCGGAGATCACCTCGGCTGCCGATGTCGAGGCGTTCGCCGCTCGCGTCGGATACCCCTTCATCCTCAAGACGCCCCGCGGCGGCTATGACGGCAAGGGCGTGCGCGTCATCGACAACCTCGACGAGGCCGTCGAATGGCTGAACGAGGTTCCTCAGCTGCTCGCCGAGGAGAAGGTCGACTTCACCCGCGAGCTCGCGGTCATGGTCGGGCGCTCCCCGATGGGGCAGACCGCCGTGTGGCCGGTCGTCGAGACCTGGCAGCAGAACGGCGTGTGCAAGGAGGCCATCGCCCCGGCACCGGATCTGTCCGAGGAGAAGGCGCGGGCCATCACCGAAGCGATCCTCACGGTCGCCGGCACCCTCGAGGTCACCGGCGTCATGGCGATGGAGATGTTCGAGACCGACGAGGGCTTCCTCATCAACGAATTCGCGATGCGCCCGCACAACACGGGGCACTGGACCCAGGACGGAGCGGTGACGAGCCAATTCGAGCAGCACCTCCGCGCGGTCCTCGACCTTCCCCTCGGCAGCCCCGCGGCACGGGAGGACGTGTCCGTGATGGTCAACATCCTCGGCGCCGATCACGACGACCTCTATCAGCCGTACCTGCACGTCATGGCCCATGACCCGGCAGTGAAGGTCCATCTGTACGGCAAGGGCGTGCGGCCGGGGAGGAAGGTCGGCCACGTCAATGCCTACGGCGACGATCGACAGCTCGTGCTCGCCCGTGCGCGGCATGCCGCGGACTTCATCGCCGGCGTCGATGTCGATCCGCACCCGCAGATGCCCGCTCCGGAGGACCTCCGGGCCGAGGGCGAATCCAGCACACGCTGAGTACCGGCGCCGTCTGCACCCCGGCACCACCCGTACCCTGACACCATCCGCCACCCATCCGCACCGACGGATTCCAATCGCCTGCAACGAAGGACGCACTGATGACCACAGCGAATGAAGGCTCCACTGACACGGCGGCTCCGGTCGGCATCGTCATGGGCTCGGACTCGGACTGGCCGACGATGAAGGCCGCCGCCGATGCCCTCGATGAGCTCGGTATCGAATCGAGCGCCGAGGTGGTCTCCGCTCACCGGATGCCCGAGGACATGGTCGACTGGGCGAAGTCCGCGGCCGACCGCGGCATCCGTGTGATCATCGCCGGTGCCGGGGGAGCGGCTCATCTGCCCGGGATGATCGCGTCGATGACCTCACTTCCGGTCATCGGTGTTCCCGTGCCGCTGAAGCACCTCGACGGAATGGACTCGCTGCTGTCCATCGTGCAGATGCCCGGCGGAGTGCCCGTGGCCACCGTTTCGATCGGCGGTGCCAAGAACGCCGGTCTGCTGGCGGCGCGCATCCTCGGGGCAGGTCACGGTGCCGAAGCCGAGGCTCTGCGCACTCGTCTCGATGACTATCGGTCCCAGCTGCGGCAGGTAGCTCTCGACAAAGGGCGGGCGCTGCAGGAATAATAGGGCTTGCTGAACGTTTGATAAGTCTGAGGAGAATGATGTTCGACCTGTACCAGCCCAGCGAAGAGCACGAAGAGATCCGCGCCGCAGTCCGCAACGTCGTCGAGAAGAAGGTCGCGCCGTTCGCCGCCGAAGTCGACGCAGACTCCCGCTATCCGCAGGAGGCGCATGACGCCCTCGTCGAGACGGACTTCTTCGCCGCGCACATCCCCGAAGAGTACGGGGGCATGGGCGCCGATGCGCTGGCCGTGTCGATCATCATCGAAGAGGTCGCACGCGGCTGCGTCTCGTCCTCGCTGATTCCGGCTGTGAACAAGCTCGGCAGCATGCCTGTCCAGCTCGGAGGCAGCGAAGAGATCAAGAAGAAGTACTTCCCGTCCGTGGCCGCCGGTGAAGCAGGATTCTCCTACGGCCTGTCCGAGCGCGAAGCCGGATCGGACACCGCATCGATGAAGACCCGTGCCGAACGTGACGGCGACGACTGGATCCTCAACGGGGTCAAGACCTGGATCACCAACGCCGGAGTCTCCGACTACTACACGGTGATGGCCGTGACCGACCCCGACGGAGCACGCGGACGCAACATCTCCGCCTTCGTCGTCGAGAAGTCCGATGAGGGCTTCACCTTCGGTGACAAGGAGCGCAAGCTCGGCATCAAGGGCTCGCCCACTCGAGAGCTCCTCTTCGACAATGTCCGCCTGCCCGGCGACCGCATCGTCGGCGAGCCCGGGGAGGGTCTGAAGATCGCCCTGCGCACCCTCGACCACACTCGAGTCACGATCGCCGCGCAGGCCGTCGGCGTCGCCCAGGGTGCTCTCGACTACGCTCTGGCCTACGTCAAGGACCGTCAGCAGTTCGGCAAGTCCGTTGCCGACAACCAGGCGATCCAGTTCATGCTCGCCGATATGGGCATGAAGCTCGAGGCCGCACGTCAGCTCACCTACACCGCCGCCGCCAAGAGCGAGCGCGGCGACGACGACCTCACCTACTTCGGTGCCGCCGCGAAGGCCTTCGCCTCCGATGCCGCGATGGAGATCACCACGGATGCCGTGCAGCTGCTCGGCGGAGCCGGATACGTCGTCGACCACCCGGTCGAGCGGATGATGCGCGATGCGAAGATCACGCAGATCTACGAAGGCACCAACCAGATCCAGCGCATGGTGATGGGGCGCAAGCTCCTCGCCTGAGCCGGGCTCCGAACTCTCCGCGGCCGACCGTGCGCGGTGTCAGTCGGTCGGTGACGAACGGGCGCGGCAGATTCCCCAGATGGGAGTCTGCCGCGCCCGCTTTCTGCCTGTGAAGAATCGCACACGCGAAGAATGCGACATGCGCGGCGCGGATGTGCCGGAATCGACGGTTCTCACGCGACACAATAGGTGAACACAGTGGACTCTGAAGTGACTTTGGCACAGTTGTCTGCTGTGGGCACCCGATGAGGCGAGGCGACCTGTGCGTGGCCTCCTGAGGATGTCGACGCCGGAATCAGTCCGTGAGCAGAGCCCGAAGCGAAGGGAAGTCAGTGGCCGAAACGAGATATGTGGACCCGATCCGCCATCCGTCGTATGCCTCGCAGCCGACGCGTGATGTGCGGGCGTGGCTTCTGCTGCTCGTCACGGCCCTCGTGCCCGGGGGAGTGCAGCTCCTCTTCGGCAACCGCCGCTGGGCGAAGATCTCTCTGTCGATCACCGCCATCAGCTGGATCCTGGCCCTCATCGCCGGAGTGATCGTCCTCATCAGCCGGACGTTCCTCTTCACCATTGGCACGAACCCCTTCATCCTCACCTTCCTGACCATCTGGGTGCCCGTGATCGCGATCAACTGGGCGGTGTGTCTCTTGGACACCCTGCGCCGGATCCGGATCGTCACGATCTCCCGGAAGGCACGCAGACGCTTCGTCGCGGCCTTCTGCGCTCTCCTGCTCATCGTTGTGGGCCCTCTGGCCTGGGGGACGACGATTCTCAACTCACAGCGCGGACTGATGAGCGACCTGTTCGCCTCGGGCAAGGCGCTCAAGCCCGTCGACGGCCGGTACAACATCCTGCTGCTGGGCTCGGATGCCGGAAAGGGCCGGACAGGAATCCGCCCGGACTCCCTGTCTCTGGTCTCGATCGATGCGAAGACCGGCAAGCCCGTCATCATCGGTCTGCCCCGCAATATGGAGAACGTGCCCTTCCCCGACGACTCTCCGCTGCACAAGCACTACCCGCAGGGGTACAACTGCGGAGACGAATGTCTGCTCAACGCCGTCTTCCAGCAGGGCGAGCAGCACAAGGACGAGTTCGAGGATCCGAAGACGGCCGGCGAGCAGGCGACGATGGATGCTGTCTCGGGTGTCACCGGCCTCGAGGTCCAGTACTACGCGATGATCAACCTCAAGGGGTTCGAGAACCTCATCGACTCCCTCGGCGGAATCACCCTCGTCTCCGGCAAACGGGTGCCGATCTCGTCGAAGGTCGATCCGACCACGGGCCAGCACGGGCCGGTCAAAGGGTGGATCGAACCGGGCAAGCAGAAGCTCGACGGATTCCACGCGCTGTGGTTCGCGCGCTCCCGCGAATTCTCCAGCGACTACGAGCGAATGGTGCGCCAGCGCTGTGTGCAGACGGCGATGGTCAAGCAGCTCGACCCGGCCACAGTGCTCACTCGCTATCAGTCGATCGCGAAAGCCACTCCAGGGGCCGTGTCGACGGACATCCCGTCGTCTCAGGTGGATTCGTTCGTCGATCTCGCGCTCAAGGTCAAGTCGCAGAAGATCGAGTCCGTCGACCTCACCCCGCCGCGCATCACTCCGTCGCGGCCCGACTTCGATGTGGCACATCGGCTGGTAGCCGATAAGATCGAGGAGTCGTCGAAATCCTCGGACGAGGACAACGGCGCGTTCTCGGTTCCCGGAAGCGACCTGTCAGCCGCTGCGGGAGTCGATGCGGAACTCGATCCGAACCCCGGTTCAGGGCCGCAGCTGCTGGCCCAGGGTGCCGGCGACTCCTCTTCTGACAACGGCGAAGAAGCCGACGCAAAGGCGATCTGCTACGTGCCCTGAGGCGCTGCTGTGGGACTGGTCGTGATGCGTCCGATGACCGAATCGGCCGATCCCATGACGATTCCCGGAAAATCTTTTGCTCGGTGTGTCGCTTGCCAATACTGGGAACCACACTCGTGTAACTAGAATATTCCGTTCTGTGGCTAGTCTGACACGCCGAAAATGTGTAACAATTTTGAGATGTTGGGGTTGCCCACCGTTCTGCCAACGGTGAAGGGGACCTCGAGGCCTGAACTTCCCTGTCTTCCTCGAAAAGGCTGTAACGATGAAATATCTATTGCCCACTGTTGCGGGCTGCGCTTCTGTTGCGCTGGTCGGCACCTTAGCGGTCACGGCACCGTCGGCTACCGCAGCTACGACGTCGCCTGATGTGTCCAAAGAGGCGCTGAACGTCAGCAAAGAGGGACTCAACGTCCCCGGTGCCCGCGATTCCAGTGATTCCACCGCCACTGCCGCCAACCAGAGCGCCACGAGCAATCTGCCGAACATCTTCAAGTCGCAGACTGCCCTGGCATCGGCCAAGGTGCCCGATATCGTCAACGCCTCGGCGTCGGCGTCTGCGGGTTCGGTCAGCAATGTCTCCGCCGGACTGACCTCCGGAGCCGACGAGGCCGTGCCGTCCGAGGGATCGGCTCCGTCCGAGTCCGAGCAGGCTCCCGCCGAAGGCGCAGAGAACGAGTCCCCGAAGTCCGACGACGAGAAGTCCGACGATGCCGGGGACGAGGGTGCGAAGGATTCGTCCGACGAGTCGAAGACTGAGGACGAAGACGACATCTCCGGTTCGGTCCGTCAGAAGACCGAAGACGGAGTGAACATCGCGCTCATCTCCGATGTCCTCGACGTTCCCGCGAACAACCCGAGCCTCATCGGCTTCACGTTCTCCCAGGCGAAGTCCAATATCCGCATCCAGGTCCGCACCAAGCAGGGCTCGGAATGGGGCAATTGGAACACCCTGGACGAAGAGCAGCAGGAAGAGGCACAGAACCAGGGCTCGGAACCGATGACGGTCTCCAACGCCTCTGCTGTGCAGATGCGCATCCTCGGTGATTCCGCGCCGAGTGAGGCCGAGCTCGTGCTCGTCGACCCGAAGCGAGACGCCGGCGACGCTCAGGCGGTGGCCGAGAACGATCCTGTCGAACTCGACGACCAGGTCGGCGGCGACTCCACCGGCGCGGAGACCGCGCCCGAGCAGTCGACCGATAACTCGACCGACGCCGAGGCGGCATCTGCAGAGAACGTCGACGCGGCCGCCGGTGCGACCGTGACCAATCAGAACTACGTGCCCGGATCGTCGACAGTCGACACCGTGGCGAAGAAGGTGTCGAAGCCGAAGATCGGCTCACGCAGCTCGTGGGGTGCCAAGGCCTACCGCGGCAGCCCCGACTACGCCAGCGGCATCAAACAGGCCGTCGTCCACCACACCTCCGGCTCGAACAGCTACTCGGCGGCCGACGTTCCCGGAATCATCCGTGGTATCCAGGCCTACCACCAGCAGGGTCGCGGCTGGAACGACATCGGATACAACGTCGTCGCAGACAAGTACGGTCGCCTCTGGCAGGCCCGCGGCGGTGACATCTCGAAGGCCGTCATCGGCGCACACGTCGCCGGGCACAACACCGGAACCTTCGGCATCTCCGTGCTGGGTACCTACAACAGCGCGGCTCCGCCGAAGAAGACCCGCGATGCCGTCGCCTCGGCGATCGCGTGGAAGTTCTCGATCAACGGAATCTCGAAGGCGACGAAGTCGAACCTGGTCGGACACCGCGACCTGGGACAGACCGAGTGCCCGGGTGATGCCTTCTACGCCAAGCTGGGCGAGATGCGTTCGACGGTCAACACGATCCTGAAGACCGGCGAGCAGCCCAGCGACAGCAAGGACGACGACAAGAAGGACGACGACAAGAAGACTGAGAAGCCGAAGGCGAAGACCACGATCGAGAAGTACGCCGAGAAGAACAAGCTCGGCAAGGCTCTCGGCAAGGAATATGACGTCAAGGGCATCTCGGGCGCCAAGGCGCAGAAGTTCGAGAAGGGCACCGTCTACTGGTCCAAGAAGACCGGCGCTTACCACCTGTCCGGGGCGATCGCCTCGGCGTACAAGGGCAATGCAGTCACCGACTTGGGGCTGCCCACCTCTCGGAGAAGGGCGGCCTCAAGGGCGGGGGCGCCGCGCAGCGCTTCGAAAAGGGCTCGTTCTACTGGTCGAAGGACACCGGCGCTCACTACACCTCCGGCACCATCATGAAGTACTGGGGTGACAAGGGGACCGTCAAGGGTCACCTCGGTTACCCCAAGTCGGACGTGGTCTACAAGAAGGGCCGCGGTGAGCAGCTCTTCCAGGGCGCACGTCTGGTCTGGGCCGAAGGCTACGGAACCACCGAGTTCTCTCCCAAGGGGTCGATCGCCGGGGGAGTCAGCGACGATAACTCTCCGGGCGGCACGACACCGCCAGGAGACGATTCCACCGATGACAAGTCGCCTGCAGACTCCGGGGAAGGTTCTGCAGACGACAAGGACTCGAAGGATGACAAGTCCGAGGACGATTCCAAGAAGGACGATTCCAAGAAGGACGACAAGTCCAAGGATGACTCCAAGAAGGACGACAAGTCCAAGGATGACTCCAAGAAGGACGACAAGCCGTCCAAGGCCGAGAAGATCGCGGCCCAGCGTGCGTCCATCATCAAGGACGCGAAGGCCAATCTCGGCGTGAGGTACGTCTGGGGCGGCACCTCGCCGAAGACCGGTTGGGACTGCTCGGGCTACACCCAGTACGTCTATGGCAAGAACGGCATCAAACTGCCGCGCACAACCAGCCAGCAGCGTTACGCGGGCAAAGAGATCTCTCTCAAGGACGCCAAGGCCGGCGACCTCATCTGGATCCCCGGTCACATCGGAATCATCTCCGAGACCAAGGGCCAGATGTACGACGCCGGTTCGTCGCGGACGAACACCACGAAGCGCAGCTACAGCTGGATGCTGAACCGCGGAGCCAAGGTCATCCGCGTCGTCGGCTGACACCTGGCTTCGAGGACAGGGCGGTCAGCGTCTGCCAGACAGTGCCCCGAGGACGATCCCACTGCGGATCGCCCTCGGGGCACTCTCTGGTTCTCCCCACGATCCTGCGGGCGATGGTGACCGGTGTGAAAGCATCAGCCCAGGTGACAAGCGGTGAATTGATCGTGACTTCGGTTGAACAGTCAGTGAAGTGCCGCCTCGGCGTGTGATGGTGGGACTAGGCTTGTCGAAGCACACCCGGAACACACCGGATGTGATGACGACTCTCAACTGTCAGAAGGGGGCCCGCAGTGCATCGTCTGCACAACACGGTCAAGAACTTCGAATGGGGCAGCACCGACGCGATTCCCGCGATCCTCGGCACTGTTCCGGACGGCACCCCCTGCGCGGAACTCTGGCTCGGAGCCCACCCGGTCAGCCCCTCTCGACTCGACGTCAGCCGCACTCGCGCCCAATCTCCGCTGGAACATCAGAACCGCCTCGGCGCTCAGGAGGCAGCGGGCGGCGTGGCGACCGAGGCCGAGCCTCGGCTCGGGCCCAACCTCATCGAATATCTGGCGGGGGACCCGGAGGGCCTGCTCGGCCGCAATTCCCTCGAGTCCTTCGGTACGCGACTGCCGTTCCTGCTCAAAGTGCTCTCGGCCAGTAAGGCCCTGTCGATCCAGGTGCACCCGAATCGCGAGCAGGCGCGGGCAGGATTCGCCGCCGAGGAAGCGAACGGTCCGGCGCTGGACGCTCCCGACCGGAACTTCAAGGACGCCTCGGCGAAACCGGAGCTCATCTACGCACTCACGGACTTCCACGCGCTCACGGGGTTCCGCCCGCGCAAGGCTGTGCGGGCGACGTTCGAAAGGATGCTCTCTCAGCCGCTGACTCCGCCGTCCTTGGACGTCCTGGGAGCGATCATCGGCGCGCTGAAGTCCTTCAGTGAGTCCAAGGCCCTGTCCCGTGCCGTCGAAATCATCCTCAGCGACCCGCGGACACCGGGGCTCGTCGACGAGGTGGCCGCCCACGGAATCGACGAACAGCCATCCGGGCACATCAGCCGGTCCGGCAGTGCGGTCGACCCAGCACAGACGTTCTGCGAGCTCGTCACCGACTACCCACACGATCCGGGCGCTCTGGTCGGGCTCATGCTCAACCGAGTCCACCTGCAGCCGGGTGAGGCGCTGACCATGGACGCCGGGGTTCTGCACGCCTACCTCTTCGGCACGGGCATCGAGATCATGGCTTCGAGCGACAACGTCGTGCGCGGCGGACTGACCTCGAAGCACGTCGACATCGAACAGCTGGCGACGATCACGGACTTCCGCGCCGGCACCCCGCGGATGGTCGAACCCGACCGCTCCGGAATGCTGCTCGGCCCCACCGACGATTTCGCTCTGCAGGCGCTGCGGTGCCCACGGGCGACGACCGTGGAGCGACGCGGTGCTGCGATCGCGCTGTGCACCGCGGGTGCTGTCACACTCAGCTCGCTCGGTTCGACGCTCACCCTCGAGCGTGGGCAGAGCGCCTTCATCGCGGCGAACGAACCGATTGTGACGGCAGACGGCCACGGCGACCTGTTCGTGGCGACCACCGGCTTGGACTCCGGAGCAGCCGGCCGCTGAGTCTGCGGCGAACGGACCGGACTCCCCGCCGGCGGCTGAACACAGAACTGTGATCACGTTCGGATACTTCTGAGCGTTCAGAGCATCCGAACGTGACCACAGGTCGATCGGCAGGTGTCCTCGTTCGGACACTCCTCGCGCGGGGCAGAGCAGCCGGCCGGTCAGTTCTGAATCAGGCGGCGACCTCGACGGTCGGGACGTCGGCGGGGACGATCACCTCGGCGCCGGTCTTCTCCTTGACCTCGTCGACGGTCACGCCCGGGGCGAGTTCGACGAGGGTGAAGGAATCACCGCTGACATCGAGCACGGCGATATCGGTGATGATGCGTTCGACGACGCCCTTTCCGGTCAACGGCAGGTCGCAGGAGGTCAGCAGCTTGTGCGAGCCGTCCTTGGCGACATGGTCCATGATGACGATGACGCGCTGGGCGCCGTGCACGAGGTCCATCGCGCCGCCCATGCCCTTGACCATCTTGCCCGGGATCATCCAGTTCGCGATGTCGCCGTTCGTGGCCACCTGCATGGCGCCGAGGATCGCGGCGTTGATCTTGCCGCCGCGGATCATGCCGAAGCTCGCCGCCGAGTCGAAGTATGCGGCGCCCGGGTTCATCGTCACGATCTCCTTGCCCGCGTTGATGAGGTCGGGGTCGATCTCATCCTCGGTCGGGTAGGGGCCGACGCCGAGCAGCCCGTTCTCCGACTGGAGGACGAGGTGGACGCCCTCGGGCAGGAAGTTCGGAACCAGGGTCGGCATGCCGATGCCGAGGTTGACGTAGCTGCCGTCTTCGAGTTCCTGGGCGGCACGGGCCGCCATCTGATTGCGTGTCAATGACATTTCTGTGTCTCCTCAGGCTTCTCGTACGGTGCGCTTCTCGATGGGCTTGTCCGCCACCTGCTCAGGTGTCAGCGGCACCACGCGGTGGACGAAGACGCCCGGCACGTGGACCATGTCCGGATCGATCTCGCCGGGTTCGACGAGCTTTTCGACCTCGGCGATGGTGATGCGAGCCGACTGTGCGGCCGGGGGATTGAAGTTCCTGGCCGAGGAGTGGAACACGAGGTTGCCGTGCCGGTCGCCGATTGCCGCACGCACAAGTGCGTAGTCGGGGGCCAGGGCCTTCTCGAGGACGTATTCCTTCTCTTCGCCGAAGGTGTCGAAGACCTTCGTCTCCTTGGCCGGGGACTCCGTGACGACGTTGCCGTCCGAGTCGTACTTCCAGGGCATGCCGCCTTCGGCCACCTGGGTGCCTGCGCCCGTGATGGTGTAGAAGCCCGGGATTCCGGCGCCTCCTGCACGCAGCTTCTCCGCCAGGGTGCCCTGCGGGGTGAGTTCGACCTCGAGTTCACCGGAGAGGTACTGACGGGCGAATTCCTTGTTCTCGCCGACGTAGGAGGCGATGATGCGGCGAAGTCGCCCGTCGGCGAGCAGGATGCCCAGGCCGCGGCCGTCGACGCCGGCGTTGTTCGAGATCACTTCGAGGTCCTTGGCTCCCTGGTCCTGGAGAGCCCGAATGAGGAATTCGGGCACGCCCACGACACCGAAGCCGCCCACGGCGATCGATGATCCATCTGCAATGTCGGCCACCGCTGCTGCGGGGGTATCAACTACTTTGTCCATGTGCCCAGTGTGCCATGGACCACTCCCAGCCCGGCCGCCAGGTCCGTGATGCGAGCATCGTCGACTCTGCTGGTGAGCAGGACTTCACCACCACCGAGGAGGTGCTGCAGAAAGCGCGGCCATTCGCCTGGCAGCGGGGTCGAGTTCGAGACGAGCAGTCCCTGCGGGCGGGTCTTCGCGGTCGCCTCCGAGCGCGTCCAGTCGATGACCTGACCGTCCACTTCGAGGATTCCCGAAGCGTCGAGGCGGCGTGCAGTGACATCGGGGTAGGCGCGGATCGCGGAATTGACGTCGATGAAATCGGTATCGACCGGAGTGCTCAGCGCCAGGGCCGGGGGATTGAAGACGAAGACCTCGTCGGCATCGGACACCGCGTCATCATCCTCATGACCGACGGGAACGAGAGCCATGAAGTCCTCCGTCGGCGGTTCTGCTGCGATGTTGACGCGGCCTCCGGCCAGCAGGACGCTGAGGATAGCGACGAGTTCGCGCCAGTGCAGTCCCTCCGGAAGCGGAGCGAAGAGTGTGAAGTCCGGGCCGAGGTCATAGTCGCCGAAGAGACCGACTCCCTTATTCACCCAGTTGGAGACGACCGGGCCGGTGAGATCGAGGCGATCGAAATCGGGGCCGCGCCAGATGAGGACGGGTCCGCCGGTGTGCGCAATGACTGAGAGATCCATATCCGCTTTCTTCGGTGTACGTCGGGTGGTGTCGGCCGGGCAGATCAGGGCACGATGAGGCCGATGTCGATCGTCACCCCGCGGGGGAAGGCCCCCAGCTCTCCGTCGACCCAGTGATAGCGGGTGGAAGCACTGAGATCCTCGGCGAAGAGGGCGGTGTGGAGACGTTCGACCAAAGATCCGAGTCCGACCATCGCCTCGAGCAGCGGGGGACCGCCCGACTGAGCGGTCGCCGGTGAATCAGAGGGGCTGAGCGTGATCCGCGATCCGGAGCCTTCGATGCGCATCCGCCACGCCGCATGGCCGGGAGTCCGCGACTGCCCGGCGCGGACGACGCGGATCGCTCGAGAGACGCGTTCGAGGATGTCGTCGCTGTTGTCGCCGGCAGGGGCGCTGCCGGGCAGGTCGGTGACGCCCAGCCCGCGCTGAATGGCTTCGACGTGACCGTGGCGGAACCAGTCCTCGCCGAGATCGCGGGACAGCGCCCGGGCACCGTCGCTGCCGTTGTCGAGGTATCCGCCGGCCCCGCGGACCAACGCCATCGGCAGTCCGCGGGAGGAGCCTTTGACCAGGTCCGCGGCCGCCGCGATCTCGTCGGCGACAGCGCGCACAGTCACGGTCTGGACGCGTCCGTCGTCATCGGGGCGCCCGCGCTGGTCGTCCAGGCCGGAGAACCCGGACAGTCCGATGGCGATATCGCCGACACCGACCCGCCACGGCCGCGAACTCGTATCCGAGATGACCAGACCGATGCGCACCTCGAAGGCCTGTTCGACCCGTCGGCGCAGGCCATCGGCGGACCGGTCGCTGTCGAGAGGGTGGAGGATGACGGCGCCGCCGGAGTTCGACTGGTCGAGGCCCGCTGCGGCCTGCACGGTGCCCGCCGGAGTGCGCACGACCTGAACGGTGGTGCCGGAGCGATAGGAGCGTTCGGCGACGAGGTGGGTGCCGGTCTCCGCGACGAGTTCTTCGAACTCGGCTCGATCGGAGACCGTGCGCAGGCGGCCCTCGGCTTTGGAGACGACCTTCGACGCGACGACTAGGATATCGCCGTCCTTGAGGTCGATGCGGTTGCGCCGCAGAGCGTTGATGAGGATCGCAGAGAGGTCGGAACCCTGCCCGATCTCTTCCTCGACGGGAGGCGCGTAGACGGTGAGCAGACGATCATTCATGCCGGACCGCCGGTGATTCCACTCTCATTCCTCCATAATCCCATTGCGGGTGCCCACTTTCTAAATTCTCCAGGTTTGTTCAGGCGGATCCCACAGGTTGTGCCCTATGACCGGACCGTGACCTATATATGGGGTTCTGGGTGCGTGTGCATGTGAACGCGTGTTCGAATCGCGTCTCATGGGGCGTCTCAGTACTCCATAAGGGCTTGACGGGGCGGTAATGACACGCGTGTAATTTATACCTAAGGGGAACGCGCCGAGCAGGGATCCTTCAGGATTCGACCGTACATCGGACTGATCGCCTCAGTCACGGTACTGGACCTGCTCAAGCGTGAGAAAGGGGAAAACCGTGCAAAGTGCACAGAGAGAATGGCGGGAGAGAGAAGACTTCGCCGCCGCACCGGGAGTCACCTCCCGCCGTGCCGAAGACTGGTTCATCGAACCGGGAGCACGTACACCCGAGACACTGCCTGATCCGCTGGCCGTCGATCCGAGTGATCTGACACCGCTGCAGCCGGACAACTCCGCGGTCTCTCCGCTGTCGCTGCTCCTGGGTGCTGCAGACGACGGTGAACTGTCCTGGCAGGACCAGGCCCTCTGCGCTCAGACCGACCCCGAGGCGTTCTTCCCGGAGAAGGGCGGATCGACTCGTGAAGCCAAGCGGGTCTGCGCCTCCTGCGACGTCCGTTCCGAATGTCTCGAATATGCTCTCGCCAACGATGAGCGCTTCGGCATCTGGGGCGGAATGTCCGAACGCGAACGCCGCCGGCTCAAGAAAAAGGTCGTGTGAGTCCAGCCGTCACCATCGTCGTCGTCTCCGGCGACGATGCCAGCAAGGTCGAGCTCGAAACAGCTCTTCGTCCGCACTTCCCCGAGGTCCCTGTGGTGGATCTCGGGGGTCGGACGGTCCGCGAAGCCGGCGAGATGCCGGACGTCGCGGAATCGGATTTCCTGTGGTTCCTCACCCCTGACTCCCGTCCCGAACCCGACTGCCTCGATGAGCTGCTCGACGCCATCGGGGAGACCGAATCCATCGCCGCCGTCGGACCGAAGCTCATGTCCTCCGGTCGCATCGTCTCCGCCGGAGTGAGCACCACCTCGGCGGGGGAGCGGTTCAACCCCGTGGGCTCCGGGGAGATCGACCAGGGCCAGCGTGACAGTCAGATCGAAACGCTGGGTCTCGACCTGCCCGGCCTGCTCATGGCCACCACGGAACTTGAGCGCATCGGAGCACCGTCCCGCGTGCTCGGCCCCGCCTATTCCGGTCTCGAATACTCCCGTCGTCTCCGCGACCTCGGCGCTCGAGTTCTGCTGGCGCCCCGCGCGCGGTTGGAGATCTCCTCGGCCTCGGCCGCCCGGCTCGGCTCCTCACCCCACCCGCCGAGGTCGAAGGCCCAGATCCGGGCCGAGCAGCGCTACCGCCTCAGCCTTGCCGGACAGGGGCTGTTCGCACTGTTCTGCCTGCTGGCTCTCGGCCACCTCGGTCGAATCGTCGGCGGGCTGCTGGCGAACAATTTCAAGCCTGCCGGATGGCACCTCTCCGCGCTCTTCGGCCTGCCCGCCGACGTGTCGACCACCGCGCCGCTGCGCCGTGCCAACGCCCGCCGCAACCGAGCGGCCAAGCGATCGAACACCACCCACGTCGCCGCTCTCTACGCCGACGACGAAGAACTTGCCGTCCAGCGCCGGACGATGAGCACAGACAGCGACGAGCCGCGCCCGGCAGAGGTTCCCACCGGCGGACCCGACGCCGATGCCGAACTCAACCCGGTCGGCGACACCGAGGAGGCCATCGACTCCTTCTCCCGTCTGGAGATCTCCGGCGGTTCGAGTCTGCTCCGCGCACCCCTGACCTATGTGATCCTTGCCGCCGTGGTGATGAGCGGTGTCATCAGCTTTCGACTCTTCGGCCCCGGTCACCTCGACGGCGGCGCCCTGGGCTCGACCGATATCGGCCTCGGTGAGATCGTCGACCGCCTGCTCGGCCGCCACCTCGACGTCTCGACCGGTGCGGCAGTGCCTGCCGACCCCTATCATCTCGTCATCGGTGCTCTCTCGCTGCTCTTCTTCGGCCATGTCGACGTCATGGTCCGCTCCCTGCTTCTGACCGCGCCGATCCTGGCCGCCGTCTCCGCCTACGCGGGTGCCGGCAGCGTGCTGGCGAGGCGTTGGGTGCGCGGCTTCGCCGCTCTGCTGTGGATCGCGTCCCCGCTGCTGACGACCGCGCTGTCGGACGGTCGCCTCGGTGTGATCCTCGTCTGGATCTGCGCACCGCTGGTGGTGCTGACTCTGCGCCGCAGCCTGGCCACCGGATCGATAGCGGCAGCGGCCGGCACCGGGCTGCTGCTGTTCGTCATCACCGCCGGAGTTCCGCTCCTCCTGCTGGTCACGATCCTCGGCACAGCGGTGCTGCTGGTCGCCGGTCGCGGTCTGCGTCATCTGTGGCTGCTCGCCCCGACCGTGTTCCTGGGATGGCCATGGCTGTGGGCCGTGGTCCGCGAACCCGGAACGCTGCTGACCATGCCCGGGCAGACCACGGCCACGGACTCTGCGCCGACGTATCTTCTGGCCGTCGGCTTCCCCGCTCCGACCGACATGACCTGGCTGGCGAACCTCATCGCCGATTTCGGTCTCGGCGAGGTCTCTGCCGGTGCCCTCCAGCTCTGGGCACCGGTCCTCGTGCTGCCGATGCTCATCCTGGCCTTCTTCGCCCTCATCGAAACCCGGCTCGAACTCTCCCGCCTGACCTGGGCTGTCGGGCTCTACCTCGGCGGTCTCATCCTCGCCGCGGTCCAAGTGCATCTGCCCGCGCAGACGGGGCCGTTCCATCTCATCGGGTCCTACCCTGCAGCGGGACTGACTCTGGTCAGCCTCGGCTCGATCCTGCTGCTGTCCCTGGGAGCCGACCGCGCGGCCGGACGACGTCCCGGGCGCGGCCGGACCGCGGGTTCGACGCCCCGGAAGAGCGGCACCGAAGCGAGCTCCGCGACCGCTGGTCGTGCGCCCATGCGCGGCCTCGTCGGGCTCGTGACCGTGGCGGCCATCGGGCTCATCGCCATCGGCGCCGGACGGGCCACGTCTTCGGCGGATCCGGTCACCGCGACGTCCGAGAGCACTGTCCCCGCCCTGGCCGCCGATCGCGCAGACGGGGCGACCCAGGCGCGCACTCTCCGTCTGGACAATGTCGACGGAGAGGTGCTGGCCACTCTCGTCTCCTCTGCCGACGGCACGGTTCTGGGCACCTCGACCGTGACCTCGGCCGAGACCGTGGGAGGATGGCCGTGGCAGCGTCGTCCGCTGCCGATCACCCCCGACCAGGTGCTCGTGGCTCAGGCCGCGTCCGCGCTCTCGGCCGATGACGCCGGTGACGTCGGCAGCATCCTCGGTGAGCTCGGGGTCGATTTCGTCCTCATCGGCCCGAACGCCGGCAGCCTGACCAACTCCGTGTCCGTCTCGGAGGGTCTCCTGCCGGTCGGCCCCACCTCGTCGGGACAGCTGTGGCGCGTCGACAAGCCCTACAGCGGACGATTCCTCATCCGCGACTCCGAAGGGCAGGTCACCACCGCGGCGATGACGGGCACCACCGCGACGGTGCCGGCCGGCCAGGACGGGCGCACACTGACCATTGCCGACGCCTCAGACGGAATCACCGCCCGCATCGACGGCGAGCCGCTGCCGCAGCCGAAGCCCGGCGCAGAGGAGTGGGCGAGCGAGTTCGACCTCCCCGCGTCCGGAGGGACGGTCGACATCACGCTGAACTCACCGCTCTACCCGGTCGGAGTCATCGTCGGATGGGTGCTCGGCCTGCTCAGCCTCATCGTGGCCATTCCCTTCGGCCGGGCAGGGAAGAAGTCCGGTCGCGCGGAGGAGAGAGCATGAAGCATCAGCGCAGCATCGTCACCTTCGCGGCCATTGCCGTGCCGGGAGTGCTCGTGGCCATGACCTCGTTCCTGACTCCGCTGACTCCCGGCACGCTGGACCGCAGCCCCGAACAGGTGCGCATGCCTACCGCGGATACCCGCGTCGTCTGTCCGGGCCCGCTGCTCACCGCCGGTGACGCCGAAGGCACCGATGCCGAGTTCGTCGACGATTCGAAGGTCTCGACCCGGGTCGTCTCCGCTTCCGCTCCGATCGGCGCTGCAGACGGTTCGACCTCATCGGCTCGCCTCCAGGTCGCCGATCTGGGTGGTTCGATCGACTTCGACAATCCCTCCGGTCAGGGTTTCGTCTCCGGCGATGACAGCGTCGACTCGACGAAGCTCGTCACCGGTTTCGCCCGTCCCGGCGCGCCTGCCCTGACGACCGGTCTCGAAACCGTCGAAGGCAGTTCCGGCGACCTCACCGGCCTCGCCACACTCACCTGTGCCCAGGCGTCGAGCAGCTTCCGGATCGTCGCCGGATCCGGCGCCACCGGCTCGAACTCGCAGCTGCTGCTGAGCAATCCGGGAGACGTTCCCGTCCAGGCGAAGGTCGCCCTCATGACTCCCGGCGGTGAGACTGCAGAACCGACCGAACTGAGCATCAAGGCCGGTGAGCAGCGTGCCGTCCCGCTGGGCGGTCTGGCCGGAGGAGCCGAAGCCCTGGCCGTCGATGTCACCGTCGACGGCGGAGTGCTGGCCGGCTCGGTCCAGGAGACCGTCCTCGACGGCCTCAGACCGCAGGGCATCGACCTCGCCGCCGGCGGTGCCGGGGCCGATCGCCAGCAGGTGCTCACCGGACTCAGCGGCAAGGATGTGCGGGTGCGGGTGGCGAACCCGAGCAGCGAACTCGCCGAGGTGTCCCTGAAGGCGTACGGACCCGACGGTGAGATCGACATCCCCCGTTCGTCCATGACCGTCGTCGGCCGCGGTGTCGCCGAGGCCGAGCTCGGCGATCTCGATGCCACGAGCCTCGTCGTCGAATCGTCTCAGCGCGTGCAGGCGGGGGGCTTCATCGGCAAGGACGGTGAGAAGGGTGCCGCCGACTTCGGCAGCATCCCGTCAACCGAGTCTCTCGCCGACACCCAGCTCGTGGCGCTTCCGCGCACGGGAGAATCCTCCCTGAATCTCTCGCCCGGTCAGGGACAAGTGCAGGTGCAGGGAATGCTCGACGACGGAACGCTTACCGACCCGCGGTCGATCGATCTCAATCCGACGGGAACGACCGTGCTCAATCCGAGCGACGTCTCCGAGGAGTCGGTGCGCGCGCTCGTCCTCAAGGGGGCCCAAGCTTCGGGGTCGCAGGCCGATGGGGTGCATGCGACTCTCGTCGTGACCACCGAGGACGGTATCTCCACTGTCGTTCCGGCGCCGGCCCCGGCGGGTGTGGCCTACCGGGATATCCGTCTCGGCTGAGGTCCCGTGAACTGATGTGGGCGGGCCCGCTCGGTGCGCTGAGGAAGCCCACCGAGCAGTCTCAGGTGCGACGGAGGATATCGATCTGGTCGGCCACCACCTCGGCGATGAGCGCATCGCGGGCCTCGCTGCCGGCATGGTCTTCGATCACTCGCCGATAGAGGACGATATGGGTGGGTCGGTCCCCGGCCGGCGGGAAGACGCGACCGAAGCTCGGTTCGGTCGAACTCGCCGGCGGGACGGAATCGACGGCCAGCACCACCTCGGCGAGGAGAGCGGGTTCGCGTCTGCGCATCCGGGCGAACTCGGCGGCTGCGACCGCGGCGAAACTCTCCGCCCGACTCTGCCGCGCGGGCACCTCGGCCCGGTGCAGCGGAGACCGCAGTCCCCGCCCATGTCGGTCGCGATGTCGCCGTGGTCTCATAGCATCTCATTCTACGTGCGGGGCCGCCGTGCCTGAGCGAATCGGCGGGTCGCGGCGTGTAGAGTGTGGGACTGTGTCAGCCGTGAGAATGTGTTCAAAAGTCAGCTGTTCGCGCCCCGCCGCCGCCACCATGACGTACGTGCACGCCGATGCGACCGTCGTCATCGGACCTCTGGGCAGGCGAGCCGAGCCGGGCGCTCATGACCTGTGCGCCGAACATGCGGCGAAGCTGACCCCACCCGTGGATTGGCAGCTCATCCGCATCGACTCCGGGCAGGCCCCGCCCGAACGCAGCCACGATGACCTGCTGGCCATCGCCGACGCCGTCCGTGAAGCCGCCGACGGTGCCGATCGGACCCCGCCCAGGACCGCGCCGACCCTGGCCGACGACCCGGCGGCCGCAGGACGCCGACACGGTCACCTGCGCATCATCGGCGACTCATGAACCATCCCGAACCGAGCTCGTCCGGTACCGATCCCGCACGGCAGATCCCGACGGACTCCGAACTCGGTCGGGCCCGGACGGTCGCGCTCGACGCCGCCGTCGGTGCCTATGACATCCGCGGTCGGATTCCCGATCAGCTCGACGAGGACATCCTGTTCGCCCTCGGTTGGGCGACGGCCCGCGCCATGGCAGAGATCCACACCGCCACCGAGGTGGTCATCGGTCACGATATGCGACCGAGCTCTCCCGGATTCGCCCAGTCCTTCGCCGCCGGAGTCGACGCGGCCGGATCGAGAGCCGTCCTGCTGGGATTGTGCTCGACCGATCAGCTCTACTTCGCCTCCGGCATCTTCGACCTGCCCGGCGCCATGATCACCGCCAGCCACAATCCCGCCGACTACAACGGGATCAAAATCTGCGGACCCAGCGCCGCCGGCGTCAGCCTGGCCTCCGGACTCTCGAGAGTCAGGGAACTTGCGATCACCGCACCGCAGAGCGACGGCCGGACCATCGCCGACGATGAGAACGCAGCATCCCGGATGCGGGAGCAGTACGCGGACCGGATCCGCGAACTCACCCACGTCGACGAGGTCACGGGACTGTCGATCGTGCTCGACGCCGGAAACGGCATGGCCGGGCGCCTCCTCGGGGAGGTCTTCGGCACGGACGCGGGAGCCGCCTCGGTGCCCTTCGACGTCATCGGCCTCTTCACCGAACTCGACGGGACCTTCCCCAACCACGAGGCGAACCCGCTCAAACCCGAGAACCTCGTCGACGCCGCACGCGCCGTCGTCGACAACGGAGCCGACCTGGGCCTCGTCTTCGACGGGGACGCCGACCGCTGTTTCTTCATCGACGAGACCGGGGCGACGATGTCGGCCTCAGCCGTCGGCGCACTCGTCGCCGAACGGGAGATCGCCCGGGCCCGAGCGCTCGGGAATGACCGCCCGACCGTCATCCACAACCTCATCACCTCCCGCAGTGTGGCCGCGACGATCACAGCCGCCGGCGGCCATGCACTGAGGTCGAAGGTCGGTCATTCGGGCATCAAGACGCTCATGCGCGAAACCGGAGCCGTCTTCGCCTGCGAACACTCCGCACATTTCTATTTCGACGAATTCTTCGGCGCGGACTCGGGAATGCTCGCCGCCTGCCATCTCATCGCCGCCCTCGCCGGGTCACAGGCTCCCGCCTCTCGTCTGGTCGCCGACTACGACAGGTTCGTACAGTCCGGTGAGATCAACTTCACCGTCTCCGATCCCGATGCCGTGCTCGCCGACTTCGTCGCCCATGCCGGAGATTTCCCCGACAGCACCGTCGATGACCTCGACGGAATCGGTCTGCAGGGGTCGGACTGGTGGGTGAACCTGCGCAAGTCCAACACCGAACCTCTCGTCCGACTCAATGTCGAAGCCGCCGATCCGGCGCAGGTCGACGCACTCACCCGCCAGGTCTCGGACTTCGTCACCGCTCGCGCCTGAAGCCGGTGCTGTCCGCAGATCGGGCACGACGCGACAAGCCGGCCACCCGGCAATAGACTCGTAGCCGATCCGACAGCCCGCCGTATGGAGGTACCGTGCTCGATTCCACTGACTTCAAGGTCGCCGATCTCAGCCTGGCCGAGGCCGGCCGGCACCAGATCCGCCTCGCCGAAAGGGAGATGCCGGGCCTCATGGCGCTGCGTGAGGAGTACGCATCGACGGTGCCGCTGGCCGGGGCGCGCATCGCCGGCAGCCTGCACATGACCGTGCAGACCGCGGTGCTCATCGAGACCCTCGTCGCCCTCGGCGCAGACGTCAGGTGGGCCAGCTGCAATATCTTCTCCACCCAGGACGAAGCCGCGGCGGCCGTCGTCGTCGGCTCCGGCACTCCCGACGCCCCGGCCGGTGTCCCGGTCTTCGCGTGGAAGGGCGAGACCCTCGAAGAGTACTGGTGGGCTGCGGACAAGATCTTCGACTTCGCAGACGGTCCCAACCTCATCCTCGACGACGGCGGCGACGCCACCATGTACGTGCTCAAGGGCACGGAATTCGAAGCCGCCGGGGGAGTGCCCACCGCCGGAGCCGAGGACTCGGAGGAATTCGCAGTCCTGCTCAAGCAGATCGCCACGTCCATCGAGGCGACTCCCGGCCGGTTCGCCCGCCTGGCTGCCGGGATCAAGGGGGTGAGCGAGGAGACGACGACCGGTGTCAACCGCCTCTACCGCCTCGCCGAACAGGGCGGACTGCCGTTCCCGGCCATCAACGTCAACGACTCGGTGACGAAGTCGAAGTTCGACAATCGCTACGGCATCCGCCATTCGCTGCCCGACGGACTCAACCGCGCCACCGACGTCCTCATCGGAGGAAAGATCGCCGTCGTCATCGGCTACGGCGACGTCGGCAAGGGCGCCGCCGAGGCTCTGCGCGGGCAGGGTGCGCGCGTCATCGTCACCGAGATCGACCCGATCTGTGCGCTGCAGGCGACGATGGACGGATATCAGGTCGACCTCCTCGCCGAGGCGGCTCCCCAGGCCGACATCATCATCACCACGACGGGGAACACTCGGGTCCTCGATGTCGAGGTGCTGCAGACGCTCAAGCCCGGTGCCATCGTCGGCAACGTCGGCCACTTCGATGAGGAGATCGATCTGGCCGGGCTGTCCCGTCTGCCCGGAGTGACGAAGATCGAGATCAAACCCCAGGTCCACGAGTGGAGCGTACCCGTGCCCGCCGAGGCGGGACTCGACCGTGACCGCACGGACTTCCTCGTCCTCTCCGAAGGACGGCTGCTCAACCTGGGCAACGCCACCGGCCATCCGTCATTCGTGATGAGTGCCTCGTTCAGCAATCAGGTGCTCGCCCAGATCGAACTGTGGAACGCCCACGACGACTACGGCAACACGGTGCACCGGTTGGCGAAGGAACTCGACGAGAAGGTGGCGCGTCTCCACCTGCCGGCTCTCGGGGCGAAGCTGTCCGAACTGAGCAAGGAACAGGCCGAATACATCGGTGTGGACGTGGCGGGACCGTTCAAACCCGAGCACTACCGCTACTGACCGGACCGGCGGCGGGTGAGGCTGAGACCGTAGGGGAGCGTGTCGACTCGGGACCGGAACGCATTCGCGCGATCCGTACGTCGGCGCTGCTTCTCGACTTCTGCAATGCGACGGCGGTGGATGACCGCGGACAGGAACTGTTCGGGAAACGTTCCCTCCGGCGGGGCCGGAGCAACATAGGCATTGAGCTCGGTCGCGAGCTCGATCGCTCGCTGCCACCGCGATTCCGCTCCGAGCTGGGGCGCCATGGCGAGGAATTGGACGATGCGCCGATGCAGGCCGTCGGGGATCGTCGTCACATCGGTGCGGCCCAGCCAGTCGTGCAGATGCGGAGCCACGTGAGTGTGCATGGGCGGCAGAGGTCGGCTGCGTTCGCTGACGGCGATGGTTCCGGCCAGATAGTCGCCGAGGCGTTTGGCCTGCGGTGAGAGGAGCCCGGACAGGGCTGCGATGCCACCGCCTGAGGAGACGATCTCGAACGGCCACAGCAGGGCGCGGATGAAGGAATGCCGCAGGCGCACCGCACCGCCGTCGTCACGGACGACCCGCAGCCCGAGGATGAGCTTGCCCAGCGAGCGGCCGTGGCTGAGCACCTCGACGAGCATCGGCATCAGCACGAAGACGAAGATCGTCATGACGGTCATGAGCGAGCCGAGAAGCAGTCCGTTGAGGTCGAGCACCTTGAGCATGAGCCAGAACATCGCGATGAGCAATCCGATATTCACCAGCGAATAGACGATGTAGTCGATCAGAGCGCTCAATGCCCGAGCCGCCAGAGCGGCCGGCTGGACATTGAGTTCGACGGCTTCACCGGTGATCAGAGTACTCACCCGACCATCGTGCCATATCGCCGCGTTCCGAGGCGGACGTTTCGCCGAGAGCATGCCGGGTGCCTCTCGCGGCGTCGGAGGTGCCTGTGCGTCGTCTCCGATAGGCTGGAGGGATGGATCCGAACCTGCTGGCCCAGCTGCACGGCGATGACTGGCTGGAACTGTCGGCATTGGCGAAGAAGAACACGCTGACACCTGAGCAGACGACCCGTTTCCTTGAGCTCTACCGGACCGCGTCGAAGGATCTCTCACGGATCACGACGGTGGCCCCCGACTCTCTCGAAGCCGCACGGCTCTCGGCCATCGTCCACCGCAGTCGCAATCATCTCTCGTCGGTGCCCAGCGGAGGACTGTCGGGGCTGTCACGGTTCTTCGTCATCAGTCTGCCGCTGTCGCTGTACCGGCTGCGCTGGGACTTCGTCATCGTGGCCGCCGGATTCCTCGCCGTCGCCGTCGTGTCGGGCATCTGGGCGGGAACACACCCGGAAGTGCTCGAGACCTTCGGCGATCGTGAGTTCCGACGACAATTCGCCGAACACGATTTCGTCGACTACTACAAGGAGAACCCGAACGGCTTCTTCGCCGTCGGCGTGTGGACGAACAACGCCTGGATCGCCGTCCAGTTCGTTCTCCTGGGCATCACCGGCGGCTACGTCATCGTCGGACTGTTCTCGAATGCGGTCAACGTCGGCTTCTCCGGGGCGATGATGTTCGAGTTCGACAAAGCCTCCGACTTCTTCCTCTACATCCTGCCGCACGGGGTTCCGGAGATAAGCTGCATCATCCTCGCCGCTGCCGCAGGCCTGCGTCTCTTCTTCGCCTGGGTGGTGCCGGGGCCCAGGCTGCGCCGTGACAAGCTTGCCAGCGAGGCCCGGTCGCTGCTCGTCGTCGCCGGAGGTCTCGTGCTGCTGCTGTTCGGTTCGGGTCTCATCGAAGGGTTCGTGACCCCGAACCCGATTCCGCCGGCGCTCAAGATTGCGATCGGCGTGGCCTACACCGCCGCGGTCGTCGTCTATGCCTGGTACTTCGGCAAGCGGGCTGCCGCCGCCGGACTCAGTGCTGATCTGGACGATCACCAGGCCGGGTACTCGGTCATCTCGACCGACCGCTGACCGGCGTCACGGTCACAGCTCGACGGTGACAGGGGCACCGGTCACAGCCCGCCGGTGACTTTGAGCCGAATGTAGAGGTCGGCCAATGCTCCGGGAAGCTTCTCGGGCAGAGCATGGACGCTAGCGACGCCGATCCCGCGCAGTCGAGTCTGCAGCGACGCCGTCGCGAGCATCTCGGCCTCGGCGGCCGCAGCCGTGTAGACATCGTCGACATCGCCGCGCTGGGACGCCAACGCTGACAATGCCGGATCGTCGACCCCGGCGACGACGACGCGGTGGTGTGCCGTCAGAGTCGGCAGCACGGGCAGGATGTCCTCGGCGACCGTCGCTTCGTCGAGCTGTGTGACCAGCACGACGAGCGCCTGCTGCCTGGACGTCTGCAGAACTGCTGCGGCGATCGACTCCCAGTTCGCCTCGTAGAGCTCCGGATGCACCGGCGTCAGAGCGACCGACAGGTCATGGACCGGGTCGTGAGCGCGATGGCTCGATGCGGCTGCACGTACCCGGGCATCGGCGACGATGACATCGACCCGGTCGCCGGCACCGGTGGCCAGTGCCGTCAGCAGCAGAGATGCCTCGAGAGCGGCGTCGAAGACCGTGCCTTCGCCACAGCGACGGGCGGCGAAACGGGAGGAATCGACGACGATGACGACGCGACGATCCTTCTCCGGTCGCCAGGTCTTGACCACGAGGTCCTGAGCGCGTGCACTGGCCCGCCAATCGATGGACCGGACATCGTCACCGTCGACATAGTCGCGCAGCGAATCGAATTCGGTGCCCATTCCGCGGATCATCACCGCCGAGCGCCCCTCGAGCTCGCGCAGCTTCTGCGTCTTCGACGGCAGCTCCCGCCGAGACACGAACGGCGGCAGGACCCGCACCGAGGCGGGAACATCGATGCTCTTCTGCCGGTGGATCAGCCCGAGCACACTGCGGCTGCGCACCGTCACCAGATCGCCCGGCAGCGCTCCTCGCCTCGTCGGCTCCAGCTCGGTGGTCACCTCCGCCAGCTCACCGGGTTCGAGCACATGGTGAGAGCGGGTCGCAACGGCGCCGGCGCTCGGTGCCCAGGCGTCGCGGACGTGGAGACGCAGTCGGCGGTTCGTTCCGTTGATCAGGGTCAGAGTGCAATGGGTGCCATCGCCGAGGCGGACCATCGGTCCCGGGGTGCGCTGGAGTTCCAAGCCGTGGATCCGGGGAACGAGGAAGAAATCGAGGATCGCGGCCAGGACGATCACCCCGGCCACGATCGATGCCGTCGGCCACGTGGGCACCAACATGACGGGGACGAGGCCGAGGAGAGTGAGCAGGAACAGACGGGTGGTCATTCAGCGGGGCACTTCGGTGGTGGCGATGATCGAATCGAGGACCTGACCGACGTCCAGACCGTCCATCTGCGCTTCGGAGCGCAGAATCACCCGGTGCGACAGCGACATATGGGCCAGGGCCTTGACGTCGTCGGGGGTGACATAGTGCCTGCCGCTCAGCCACGCATGAGCACGGGCGGCACCGAGCATCCTCGTCGCTCCACGAGGTGAGACTCCCAGGGCCAGAGACGGGGTCTGGCGGGTGGCTCGGGCGAGATCGACGATATAGGTGATGATCTGCGGGGCGACGTAGATCTTCGCAATCGCGTCGCGAGCACGGGCGATGAGGTCGGCATCGGCGACCGGACGCAGACCTGCCGCTGTCAGGGACCCGGCGTCGAAGCCTCTGGCATGACGGTCGAGGATCTCGAATTCGTGATCCCGCTCGGGAAGGTCGAGGACGAGTTTGAACAGGAACCGGTCGAGCTGGGCCTCCGGGAGCGGATAGGTGCCTTCGTATTCGACGGGATTCTGTGTGGCCGCGACGAGGAACGGTTCTGGCAGCTTCCGGGAGCGGCCGCCGACGGACACCTGATGTTCCTCCATCGCCTCGAGCAGAGCCGATTGGGTCTTCGGCGGAGTGCGGTTGATCTCATCGGCGATGAGGATGTTCGTGAACACCGGGCCGGGCCGGAATGAGAAGTCGGAGGCGGACGCATCGTAGACCAACGACCCGGTGACATCGCTGGGCATGAGGTCGGGCGTGAACTGCACACGCGAGCTGTCCAGGCTGACCGCGGCGGCGAAGCTGCGCACGAGAAGGGTCTTCGCCACTCCGGGAACTCCCTCGAGCAGCACATGCCCTCGGCACAGCAGCGCGATGAGCATCCCCGTGACTGCTTGGTCCTGTCCGACGACGGCCTTGGCGATCTCGGTGCGCACACCGGTGAACGCCTCACGGACCGGGTCCGGCTCCGCCTGCGGAGTCGCTGCGCTGTCCGCGGCGGGAGTCTGCTGCGCGACCGGCTCCTGGGGCCGTGGTGCGGCCGGCGGCTGTGGGGCGACCGGTTCCTGAGGGGTCGTGGGGCCCTGGGGCGGCTGGGTCATGGGATCTCACTTTCGATCTGGGTGAGCTGATGGACGAGTTCGGTGAGTTCGGCGTCGGTGTGCGCCGACGCGGAGACGAAGACGTGGTGGAGTCGGCCCGGGTCGGCTCCCGTGGCGGCTGCGATACGGGCGATGACGTCGGGGGTGCGGGCATCGGGGCCGAGGCTCAGCCGTCTGCCGATGCGCAGCAGCGCACCGGTCCGCAGAGTGTGCAGAGCCCCGTCCCGATCGTGACTGCGAGAGCTCAGCGCGGCCCGGCCGTGCACGGTCTCGACAGCGGGCACGACGACCGGCAGGCGCTCGAGGGCCAGCGGTCCGAATCGGCGCCCGATGACGAGCAGCAGGACGACCAGGCAGGGGACCAGCCACAGGACTCCGGCGAGGAACCAGCCGGGCACGAAATCGATCGTCGACGGAGGGGGCTGCTGCTGTCCCGAACCGTCGAAGGTCGGATAGTAGACGACGAGGTTCTGCGTCTGGGACAGCTGCGAGAGCACGAGGGAAGCATTGCCCTCTTCGTCGATGTTCTCATTGGTCACCCAGTCGGGATTGCCGAGCACGGTCAGCGGCACGGAACCGCCTGTATCGGTGACGAGCTGTCCGCGGGCAGACCCGGGGGCCACCTCGGCGCCGTCGACCTCAGCGACCCCGGGCCCGGTGAACGGGTAGCAGGCGGTGACCCCGTCGGTGCCCTTCTTCGCCTCCGCGTATTCGACCTCGCCCGTGGTCACGGCACCGGCGCCGCGGGCCAGCGGTGAGTCGCAGGCCGCCGGGGATGTCGCATCGGGGTTCGCCAGCGGGCTGAGGTTGTCGTTGACGGTGATCCGGTCGGTGAACTCCGAGACCGTCGGACCCGGGTCGACGAGGACGAGCCGGTTGCCGTGGGTGGCCAGGGCGTATTGGAGACCGTCGATGTCTCCGGGCGACAGGGCAGCGGTGTTCGTGGGAATGAGCAGGGTGGTGTCGGCGCGGGCGGCGGCCGTGCGAGCCTGCTCCTGATCCTCTGTGGTGGTGACATCGACATCATGATCGCGCAGGGTCTCGACGAGGGCCTTCGTGCCGGTGCGCGCCGTCGAATCATAGTGCAGGGGCTCTTCGGACTCGTCATCACCGGTCAGCAGCACGAGCGCGATCACGGTGATGAGGATGACGAAGGCCGCGACGATCCACACCGAAGCCGAACGCAGACGAGCACGCAGCGGGATCCGCACGGTCGAGCGAGTGCCACGGGCGGCGACGTCCAACTGTGCGCTCATGCCGGTGCCTCCTGCCGGCCTGCGCCCTGGCGGTCGCGGTGGCGGATCGGCAGGACGCTCAGCCTCCGGTCGAGTGCGCACAGCTCCGCATAGACCTCGTCGAGGCGGCGGTTCGCACGTGACTGCGTCGCGGTCGCCTCCCCGTAGCGGAGGTCGTTGAAGACCTCGGCCACACCGTGGACTGCGGGACCGTGGTCGGGCAGGGCCGCCTCGGCGGAACGGGCGATCTCACTCGCCGTGGCAGAGGACTCGAGCGAGACGACCTGTTTGAGAGACAGGACCGCGAAGATCGCACGGGATTGATCGATGACCGCGGTCTCGAACTCCCCGATGCGGGCGGCCCGGGCCGCGCTCTCGCGCCACGGGCCCGGTTCGGGCTGGGACACGACCGGGTCGAATGCTGACAGCGGGACGCCGACACGACGGAATCCCGCCCGACGAACGCGCCAGACGATTCCGGCGATGATCGCGGCGAGTGCGAGGACGACGCCGATGAGCAGCCACGGGGAGTTCGCGCCGAGGGCGGCACCGACGAGCGAATCCCACAGGGAGGCAAGCCACCGGCCGATCTGCTCCAAGGGGGTGAGATCGTTGGCGGCGTATTCGGATTTCGACAGTTCGTGCTCGACCCATTCGCGACCGGTGTCCCGGTCGATGCTCGCCTCGGCGATGGGGGAGAGGATCATCGGTCCTCCTCTTCTCGGATGAGGACGAGGTCGAGTCCCTCTGACCGCATCTGCTGGTCGAAGAAGCAGACCGTGACCAGGCAGGCGAAATAGGCGAAGAGGACGGCCGAGGAGACGAGCGTGAGTCCGAGCAGCAGACCGACGGAGACGATCGCGATGGCCGCCTGCGCCGTCGTCGACTCGGTGGTCGTCGACATCCCGACGCCCAGAGCCAGCGAGATGATGAAGACGATCGGGGTGATGATGAGCTGGACGAGCTGATTGGACAGGAAGTACCCGAGCGCCAGTTGGCCGAGCATCCTCCAGAAGCCGCGCCCGGTCAGCCTCCACGAGCGTCGGAGTCCGGCGCGGACGCTCAGATTCTCCACCGCGATCGCCGAACCGAGGAATGCCAGCCGCAGGTTGATCCAGATGAGCGCGACGAACCACAGCAGTGCGGCCAGGGCGGCCCAGACGAAGGCGAGGATCGCCGAATCGGCGCTTGCGAACAGCAGAGTCGGAGCGGTGAGGGCCAGCAGCAGGCCGAGATTGATTCCGCTCATGAGCAGAGTGGCCAGGACGAGGCGCCAGCGGCGACCGGAGAGGGACTTCCATGCCGTCGACAAGGTGGTTCGGCGGGCGCCGAAGGAGGCACGGGTGCCCGTGGCGATGAGTCCGGAGAGCAGGTGGGCCAATCCGAGGCTGAGCAGACTCACCGCCACCGACCCCAATTGGGCCACGGCGATGAAGCCGGAGACGGCTTCGTCATTGCCGCTGAGGTCGGTGAAGAACGGAAGGAACTGCACGGCGATGACGGCGCCGATCGCGGTGAGCAGCAGGCTCCAGAGGGTGAAGACGATGAGGGAGGAGCCGACGGACAGAGTCGGGATGAAACGCAGCAGGCGGAAGCCGGAATCCAGGGCCTCGATGAAGGTCAGCGGGCGTTTGGGCAGGAGCCCGCGCGGTGGAGGCGGCTGCCAGCCGCGAGAGGGCGGGGACGGCGAACGACGCTGCCACCGGCCGGTGCGCCAGTCGACCTCCGAGGTCCATGCATTCGTCTGTCCCATCACACCAATCCTGCCATGATTCACCGGAGAGCGCCGAGAGGTCTCCCTGTCCCGATCGGTGCGCGTCGACCGCGCAGATCCGTGCTCTCGGAAGTCTGTCGGGTCCCTGATCGGGTCCCTGCCGGGCCCTGTTCGGGGCCGCGGCCGAAGCATCGGCGGCCGCTGTCATCGGACGCGGTGCATGAGGTCGTCGACAACGCCCGATAGGCTAGGAGTGTCGAGAACCGAAGAACACGCGAACATAAGGGACAATGGGAGCATGAACGCTCGAATCCTCGTAGTTGATGATGACACGGCTTTGGCCGAGATGATCGGAATTGTGCTCAAAAGCGAAGGCTTCGAGCCCTTCTTCTGTGCCACCGGAGACCAGGCCTTCGAAGAGTTCCAGAAGGTCAATCCGGACCTCGTGCTCCTCGACCTGATGCTGCCCGGCAAGGACGGACTCGAAGTCTGCCGGGAGATCCGCGAGGTCTCATCGGTGCCGATCATCATGCTCACGGCGAAGTCCGACACCGTCGACGTCGTCCTCGGCCTCGAATCCGGCGCCGATGACTATGTGCCGAAGCCGTTCAAGCCCAAGGAGCTCATCGCCCGCGTCCGGGCTCGCCTGCGGATCTCAGAGCCGCAGGCTCCCGAGCTGCTGACCGTCGGCGATGTCGTCGTCGACGTCGCCGGTCACACGGTGACCAAGGGCGGATCGCCGGTGTCGCTGACTCCTCTCGAATTCGACCTCCTCGTCGCCCTGGCCCGCAAGCCGTGGCAGGTGTTCTCCCGCGAGACCCTGCTGGAAGAGGTGTGGGGCTACCGTCACGCCGCCGACACCCGGCTGGTCAATGTCCATGTGCAGCGCCTGCGGTCGAAGATCGAGCGCGATCCGGAGAAGCCGGACATCATCGTCACCGTCCGCGGCGTCGGCTATAAGGCCGGCCGAGCCGCGTGACTTCCGAGTCGGTCGCGGACGGACCCGTCCGCACCGCGGCCTCGGCACTGAAGACGTTCTGGAATTTCATCCTCCGATCGTTCAGCCACTCCCTGCAGGTCCGCATCGTCGTGCTCACCATCGTGCTCACTTCGGTGGCGATCTTCGGTGTCGGCACCTATATGTCCCAGCAGATCGCCCGCGGCCTCTTCGACACCCGCCTGGATTCCCTGTCCTCACAGACACGGTCGATCCTGGCCGAGCTGCGCTCACTGGCACCGGTCGACGGTCAGGCGATCACTCAGGACACGCTGAGCTCGCAGCTGTCATCGATCTACAACCGTTCGGCGGGGTCCGTGTATTCGCTGACCCTGCAGCCGAAGGATCCGAATTCCTCGTTCTCGACGATCACGGCCGGTGGGGCGAACGAAGACGGAGAGTCACCGCAGGTGCCCATCTCCGATGAGCTGCGCGAGGCCATCCGCAAAGCTCCGGATGATGACAAGCTCTACCAGTCGGTGAGCCTGCCCGACGGCACGGGGCCGGGGCTGCTCATCTCGCAGGAGCTGCAGATTCCGGGGGCCGGCCAGTTCCAGCTGTACTACCTCGGCGATCTCAGTGAACAGCAGGACACGCTCAACTTCGTGCAGCGGTCGATGTTCGTCGCTGCCCTCGTCCTCGTCGTCCTCGTCGGTGCCGTCGCCTGGATCGTCACTCGGCTGGTCGTCACCCCGGTGCGCACCGGCGCCGAGGTGGCCAGGCTCATTGCGGATGGCGACCTGGACGAACGCATGCCCGTGCACGGCAATGACGAGATCGCCGTCCTCGGTGAGAGCTTCAACGATATGGCCGACACCCTGCAGCACCAGATCGAGCAGATGGAGCGGCTGTCGGTGCTGCAGCGGCAGTTCGTCTCCGACGTCTCCCATGAGCTGCGGACACCGCTGACGACGATCCGTGCCGCCGCGGACCTCATCTATGATTCCCGCGACGACCTCGACCCTGTCACCGCACGCAGTGCGGAACTGCTGAACTCGCAGGCCGAACGCTTCGACAACCTGCTCTCCGATCTGCTGGAGATCTCCCGCTACGATGCCGGCGCCGCGGCCCTCGTGCCCAAACCCGTCGATATCGGCGCGATCGTGACCTCCGTGATCGAGACCGTGTCGATGGTGGCCGAACAGATGGCGACGGCCATCGTCGTCCACGCACCGTCGTCGCCGGTCATGGCCGAGGTCGATCGGGTGCGCATCACCAGGATCGTGCGCAACCTCGTCGTCAACGCCATCGAACACGGTGAGAACAACCCCGTCGACGTCTATGTCGCCTCCAACGCCGAGGCGGTGGCCGTGAGCGTGCGCGACCACGGAGTCGGCATGAACGAAGAACAGGTCGAACACGTCTTCGACCGGTTCTGGCGTGCCGATCCGGCACGCAAGCGCACCCTCGGCGGGTCGGGTCTGGGGCTGGCGATCTCACTCGAGGACGCCCACCTGCACAACGGCTGGCTGCAGGTCTGGGGCAAACCGGGCGAGGGGTCGTGCTTCCGGCTGACGATCCCGCGTCGCCCCGACCAGGAGATCACCTCCTCGCCGCTGCCCCTGCCGCCTCGCGATGCGCAGATCCGCGGTTCCGCACTCGTGGCGGGACCTCTGTCCTCGGACGGATCCGTCCGCATCCAGACCGGATCGATCCCCATCGTCGTCGAAACCGAGCCGGAGATGCTCGACGTCGATCAGGACACCCCCGCCGCCGCGGCCTCGCAGTCCGCATCGCCTCAGGAGACCGAGCGAATCGGCGAGCCGGACACCGCCGAGGCGGGCGACCAGTCCCCGGACATCATCGAACCGGACCCGGACGGCGACAGCGTGAACGACAGCAGAGGAGGACGCTCATGATCCGCTCGACGCCCAGGAGCTCCCGGGTGAAGACCATGCTGGTCTCCGTCCTCACGGCCGTGGCTCTCGTCGGCTGCTCGTCGATCCCGACCTCATCACCCGTCGGCCATATCGAAGACGACTCGGGTGATGCAGGTGCGAACAATGCGCGGATCCCCGACGGTCCCGAACCCGGCGACAGCCCATCGGACATCGTGCGCGGCTTCCTCCGGGCCGGAGCGGGTGCCGGCAACAACTTCTCCGTGGCCCGGTCATTCCTCACCGAAAGCGAGGCACAGAAATGGAGTCCGCAGGAATCGGTGTCGGTGCTGCCCAACGGCACGGATCTCGATTCCTTGAACGTCGGGACCACCTCTGATCAGAAGTCGATGAGCATCTCGCCTCCGGTCGTCGGCCTCGTCGATTCCTCCGGGGTGTACAACTCGACCGAACCGGGCACTCGTTCCACCCTGGAGTTCTCGCTGCGGCAGGAGAACGGGGAGTGGAGGATATCCTCGGCGCCGGACGGGCTGCTCATCAGCCAGACCGACTTCCGCACGATCTTCCTCAACTATTCGCTGCAGTTCTTCACCTCCGACTATTCGTATCTCGTTCCTGACTCCCGTTGGTTCCTCCGGTCCTCCTCGACTCCGACTGTGCTGATGAACGAGCTGCTCAGCGGTCCTGCGCCCTACCTCTCGGGAGCGGTGATCACCGCGATCCCCGATGGGGCGAAGCTCGGCGACTCGAATGTGGTCACGATCGAGAACGGTGTTGCCCATGTGTCCTTGGGAGCACAGAATCCGGCTCCGTCCGACCGCGAGAAGGGGCTGATCCGGCAGCAGATCGCCACCACTCTGCAGGTCATACCCTCGATCTCGGCCATCGAGCTGAGCATCGGCGGACAGACGATTCCGGCCAGCCTGCAGCCGAAGACCGACACCTCGGTCCAGGTGGACGGGCCACCCGTGGTTCTCGCCGATGACCACCTCTCCCGAGTCTCGGGAACGACCGTCGCCAAGGTCGAGAACAGTCCGGATCTAAGGAAGGCGAAGGCCAGCGATCCTGCGGTGTCATTGGACGACTCGCTCTATGTGTATCTGGCCGATGACGGCAAGCAGCTCATGCGGTTGAAATCCGATGCCGTCGATGCCACCCCGATCCTCAAGGGCAAGAAGCTCGTGCGCCCCAGCATCGATCGCTTCAATACGACGTGGACGGGCGAGGCAGAGAACAAGGGCGAGCTCAAAGCCGTCGGTCGAGACGGCGAGTCATTCACCGTGGCCGCCGATTTCCTCAACGGACGACGGCTTGTCGATATCGAGGTCTCACGCGACGGAACCCGTGTCGCTCTGCTCAGTCGGCACAAGGGGGAGCCGGACCGTGTCGACGTGGTCGGTGTGCCCAGGGACAAGGCGGGCAATCCAGCCGGCCATGTCTCCGAGACACCGATCGAAGTGGGCGCGAACTTCGACGAGGTCAAGGACGTCTCCTGGGCAGGATCGACGAATCTCGTGGCTCTGGCCGCAGAGGAGGGAGATGCTGCGCAGCCGTTCCGCATCGGAGTCACCGGGCCTGCAGAACAGCTCGGCGAGGTGTCCGGCGGAAGCCGTATCGCCGGCGGAGCGGACGGACGCTCGATCCTCGTCACCGGTTCCGACGGTGCGCTGTACAGCTACAACTCGAACGCGTGGCAGAAGCTCGTCGACGTCACCGCCAAGGATCCCTCGTACCCCGGCTGACCCGAGGGGCAGTGCGGTGGTGGAGGTGGCACGGAGGGCAGCAGGCAGCCGCCATGTGGGGCCGGGTATGGAGTAGATTGCTCCCATGGGGCTGCTCGGGGAGGTCGGCGAACTGCTCCTGCCTCGCCGGTGCGCCGGATGCGGGCGGGAGAACGTCTCGCTGTGCACCCGCTGCCTGCAGCTGCTCGGTGGGATCCCACGGGCGATGGAACCGCGCTACGGCACGATCCCGATCGTCGGGGTCTGCGAATACAACTCGCAGATCTCGAAGATGGTCGTCGGGTACAAGGACGAGGGACGTCGGGACATCCTCGATCCCTTGGCCCTGGCATTGACTCGGTCGATTGTCGCTGCCCTCGATCTCATCGGCTATGCGGGTGGTGCGATCCGACTCTTCCCGGCACCGAGTTCGGATCGGGCCAGACGTCGTCGGGGCGGATCGCATACCGCGGCTCTGGCGAATCGGGCCAAGGAACTGTCACCGGAGCTGCCTCTGGAAGTCCACGACGTGCTCGCGGCGAAGCGTTCGCGCGACCAGGTCGGACTCGGGGCGATCGAACGGGCTCGGAATGCGGAGCGGACGCAGTATCTCGACCGCAGGAGACTCGCCGAGCTCTCGGAGACACGTTGCGTATCGGGTGCCGGATCCGCGTCTGCGGATCTGCTCATCGATGACTTCTCCACCACCGGCGCAACCTTGGCAGAAAGCGCACGTCTGCTAGCATCGGTGCAGATCAGACCCGCTGCAGGAGCTGTTCTCGGTCTCGGTCGCGGGGGCACTCGATTTGTCTCTCCCTTTACTGTATAACGGTGTTTACCCATCCAAGGGCATGGGATCGGATGAATCCGACGAGCGAGTCGCTAAGGACACATCATGGACATTGTTGTCAACGGCCGTCAACTGACCATCTCCGACAGCTTTCGAGCCCACATCGAGGACAAGATCGCCAAGGTCGAACAGCTTGCCCCTCGCGCTCAGCGTGTCGAAGTGCATGTCACTCACGAAAAGAACTCCCGCCAGCCCGAGACGAGCGAGCGGGTCGAACTCACGGTTGTGGCGAAGGGACCGGCAATTCGGGCAGAGGCCATGGCAAGCGACAAGTATGCGGCACTCGATCTGGCATGGGCGAAGCTCGTCGAACGTCTGCGGCGAGCGAGGGACCGGCACAAGGTGCCGCGGTCGGGTCATCACCGTAAGGAATCCACTGCCGAGGTGCTGGCGAAGATGCCGGTGGCCGAGCCGATGATTCCCGATGCGGACGCCGATAAGGCTAAGCGTGATGAGGACCGCGGCGTCGATCAGACGAACGGCCGAATCAAGGCCGAAGGCGATTCGCCGGTCGTGCTGCGTGAGAAGTCCTTCACCGCCTCACCGATCGGCATCGAGGAGGCGCTGAACCGGATGGAGCTCGTCGGACACGACTTCTATCTGTTCATCGACGAGGAGTCGAGCAAACCCTCCGTCGTCTACCGCCGCAAGGGCTGGAGCTACGGAGTCATCGCCCTCGACCACGAACTCGAAGAAGCCATCGACTGACCCAATTACTACCTGACGGCGGCCCAGCAACCTCGCGCAAGGTTGCTGGGCCGCCGTCAGGTAGTAATTGGGGTATAGCGTGGGGGTATGCAGAGGATGACACGGGCCGCGGCCCGCAGGACGGCGATCGCGGCGACAGGACTGGACCGGCCGCGACCGGCCAAGGTCACCGCCCGACACCTCAAGAATGTCTTCGCCACCATGGGGCTGACTCAGATCGACTCCGTCGCCCGAGTCGTCCGATCCCACTATCTGCCGTACTACTCCCGCCTGGGTCCCTACCCGCGGGAGACCCTGGACCGGCTCTTCTACACTTCGCCGCGCATGGGCGTCGAGTACTGGGCCCATGCCGCGGCCTTCGTGCCCCCGCAGACGTGGAAGCATTTCGCCCGCGCGCACAGCGAATGGTGGCGCAACGACTTCGGACAGCGCCACCCGGAGACCGGCGAAGAATTCCGGAACCTCCAAGTCGGCGTCCTCACCGCCCTGTCCGCCCGGCCGATGACGGCCCGGGAAGTCGCCGAGGTGGTCGACCATGATCTGCCGGAGATCCACCGCGGCCATTGGGGTTGGAATCCCAGCCAGGTGAAAGTCGCCCTCGAAGCGCTGTTCGCCGGAGGCATCATCAGCGCCGCCGGACGCAATGACCACTTCGAACGCATCTATGCCCTGGCCCGCGACGTCTCACCCGAGCTGCCGCAGCTGCCTCTGGCCTATGGGCCCCCGGATGAACCTTCGCTGGGACTGGACCCGAATGCGCCGCTTCCACGCGGAATCTCCGGGGCAGAGAACAATGTCGTCGAACTCACCCGCATCGCGGCACGTGCTCTGGGGATCTCCCGCCCCGAGGACATCGCCGACTACTTTCGGCAGCGGCGCGCACCGACCGACGCCGCCATCAGTGAGCTCATCGACTCAGGTGAGCTGCGCGAAGTCGACGTCGAAGGCGTCCCGGCCCTGAAATGGCACGAGGCTCGGACCCCGCGCACCGTGAACGCCCGCGCCCTGCTGGCACCGTTCGACCCCTTGGTCTTCTACCGGCCGCGCATCGAATGGCTCTTCGACTTCCACTACCGCATCGAGATCTACACACCAGCGGCCAAACGGGTCCACGGCTACTACGTCACTCCGTTCCTCCTCGGCGATCGGCTCGTCGGGCGAGTCGACCTGCACCGGGATGGCGCCGCGGGAATACTGCGTGCTCACCAGGTGACATGGGAGCCGGGGGAGGAGCACACCGCGGAGCTCGCTGACGAGCTCACGACGATGGCCACATGGCTGGGCCTGACCGCCGTGGACCTCGAAGGTACTCACCTGCCATTAAGCTAGGGGCTATACAGTCGTTCGAGTCGTTGTCCGGCAGACATGCCGATTAGGAGAAAAGTGGCTAATTTCCTCGAGAAGCTTCTGCGCACAGGTGAAGGCAGAACTCTGAAGAAGCTCCGCCGATACACGGATGCCATCAACCAGCTGTCTGATGAGTTCAGCGAGATGACCGACACCGAACTGCGTGAGGAAACCGGCCGGTTCAAGGAACGCTACAAGGACGGCGAGAGCCTCGACTCTCTGCTGCCCGAAGCATTCGCCACCGTGCGCGAAGCCTCGGGCCGGACCTTGGGCATGCGACACTTCGACGTTCAGCTCATGGGCGGCGCCGCCCTGCACCTGGGCAACATCGCCGAGATGAAGACCGGTGAGGGCAAGACCCTCGTCGCTACGGCCCCGGCCTACCTCAACGCACTCACCGGCGATCCGGTCCACATCATCACGGTCAACGACTATCTGGCCACCTACCAGTCCGAGCTGATGGGACGCGTGTTCCGCTTCCTCGGCATGGAGACCGGCTGCATCCAGGCGAACATGCCGTCGGATCTGCGCCGCAAACAGTACGCCGCGGACATCACCTACGGCACGAACAACGAATTCGGCTTCGACTACCTGCGCGACAATATGGCGTGGTCGGCCGACGAACTGGTCCAGCGCGGACATGCCTTCGCCATCGTCGATGAGGTCGATTCGATCCTCATCGACGAGGCCCGAACCCCGCTCATCATCTCCGGTCCCGCCGAAGGCGATGCGAACCGCTGGTACGGCGAATTCGCCAAGGTCGTCAAGCGCCTGAAGACCGACCGCGACTACGAAGTCGATGAGAAGAAGCGCACCGTCGGCGTCCTCGAACCCGGTATCGAACGTGTCGAGGACTATCTGGGCATCGGGAACCTCTACGACGCGGAGAACACCCCGCTCATCAGCTTCCTCAACAACTCCATCCGTGCCAAGGAGCTGTTCAAGAAGGACAAGGACTATGTCGTCCTCGACGGCGAAGTCCTCATCGTCGACGAACACACCGGTCGTGTGCTCAAGGGCCGCCGCTACAACGAGGGCCTGCACCAGGCCATCGAGGCGAAGGAGGGAGTGAAGGTCCAGGCCGAGAACCAGACCTTGGCCACGATCACCCTGCAGAACTTCTTCCGTCTCTACGAGAAGCTCTCCGGAATGACCGGTACGGCCGAGACCGAGGCCGCGGAATTCATGTCCACCTACAAGCTCGGCGTCGTCCCGATCCCGACGAACAAACCGATGCAGCGCGTCGACCAGTCCGACTTCGTCTACAAGAACGAGGTCGCGAAGTTCGCCGCCGTCGTCGACGACATCGTCGAACGCCACGAGACCGGTCAGCCCGTCCTCGTCGGCACGACGAGCGTCGAGAAGAGCGAATACCTGTCGAAGCATCTGGCCAAACGCGGCGTCAAGCATGAGGTCCTCAACGCGAAGAACCACGCCCGTGAGGCCTCGATCGTGGCGATGGCCGGACGCAAGAGCGCGGTCACGGTGGCCACGAACATGGCCGGCCGCGGCACCGACATCATGCTCGGCGGAAACGCCGAGTTCCTCGCGGTTGCAGAGATGGAACGCCGCGGTCTGGACCCGGCCGAGAACGAGGAGCAGTACGAGTCCGAATGGCCGGAGGTGCTCAAGGCCGCCGAGGACAAGGTGAAGGAAGAGGCCGAAGAGGTCGTCGAACTCGGCGGACTCTACGTGCTCGGCACCGAACGCCACGAGTCCCGTCGCATCGACAACCAGCTGCGCGGACGTTCCGGCCGTCAGGGAGACCCCGGTGAATCCCGGTTCTACCTGTCGCTGACCGATGATCTCATGCGCCTGTTCGGTTCGGGAGCCGCAGAACGGATCATGGCGACGGCGAACGTGCCCGACGATGTGCCGCTGGAATCGAAGATGGTCTCGCGTGCCATCCTCTCGGCTCAGTCGCAGATCGAGCAGCGCAACGCCGAACAGCGCAAGAACGTGCTCAAATACGACGATGTGCTCAACCGTCAGCGCACCGTGATATACGACGAGCGCCGCCGGGTTCTCGACGGGGCCGACCTCGAGGAGCAGGTCGCGAACTTCCGCGAAGAGATCATCGACGCCTACGTCGCCCAGGCGACGACGGGACCGGTCGAAGACTGGCAGATCGACGAGCTCTTCGACGCCCTCGGAAAGATCTACTCACCGTCGATCTCATCCGATGACCTCGCCGAGGAACTCGGCGGACTCGGCAACCTCACGAAGAACCGTCTCAACCAGGAGATCCAGTCCGACATCGCCCTGTTCTATTCGCAGCGCGAAGAGGAACTCGGCGAGGATGCCACCCGCGAACTCGAACGCCGCGTGGTGCTCTCTGTCATCGACAAGCGGTGGCGGGAGCACCTCTACGAGATGGACTACCTCAAGAACGGCATCGGACTGCGGGCGATGGCACAGCGCGACCCCCTGGTGGAATACCAGCGCGAGGGCTTCGAGATGTTCACCACCATGCAGGACGGGATCAAGGAGGACGTCGTTCGCCTCACCAACACGCTGCAGGTTCAGGTGACGTCATCGGCCGGTTCCGACGATGCCGAAGCCGAGGTCGAGGTCGACGCCGAGGAGCTGCGTCACACGACTCCGAAGATGCAGCTTTCGGCCCCGTCCGAGACCGGTTCGGCCGCGATCTCCGAAACCGAGGACGACGACGAACCGGCTCCGGCGAACCGCGCCGAACGCCGCGCGAAGAAGAAGGCCAAGAGCTGAGACCGAGCCCTCAGCGGCTCACATCGTCTCCAGGGCAGTCAGCGTCCACCGGGTGGTGAGCAGTTCCAAGCGGACTGCCACCGCCCGGACGCGATTTGCGGCGGCGACGATGACCGTGACCTCGGCGATCTCGGGGCTGACCTGGCAGACGTGCGCTGTCCCCGGCCTCACCGTACGAGCGCCGGGCGCGGTCGCCCGGTGCGGCGCCACCTCGGCGCGCAGCTGACAACGGTGATCGATCTTCGCCAGTAGCTCCGGTTCGACCCAGCGGGCGATCGTCTCGCTGCGTCTGACCCCGGAGAGGACCTCGAGGCAGGCAACCGCCAACGAGGTGGCCGTGGCCGCGATCCTCGCCCGGTCGTCTGCATCGTCCGGCCCTCGGGACTGCCGGCTGACCCGGCGAGGAGGCTGCGCCGTGGAGCGCGGTGAGACCTGTCGCCGAGGCGGTGCCGAAGCCTGAGGTCGGGTGAGGGTGAGCGGGGCGGTCATGTCCGGATCTCCAATCTCTGACCTGCAATGATGAGGCTCGGATCGGGTCCGATGGTGTCCTCGTTGGCGGTATAGATGTCAGCGACGAGTTGGGGGACCTCTGCCGGCGTGTCGGTCAGTTCCGCAGCGATCGACCACAGGCTCTCGCCTCGGGTCACAGTATGTGCGGCGGCTGCCGAATCCGCAGGAACAGGGGAATCGTCGTTCTCACCCGGTTCGCTGGGATTCCCGCTGTGGTCGGGTGCGTCTGCCTGATGTGATTCATCGTCGGCTTCGTCGGACGTATCCGATGCTCGCTCGTCCGGCGGCTCGGCGGGCCAGCCGGGGTCGGGTGGAAGTAGGCGATCGGCTGCCTCGGATTCCTCTGGCGGCTCCTCGACGTCGGACCCCTCCACATTGTCAGCGGGGGTCGGCGACCGTGCATCATCGCCGACCGTCGGCCATCCGGGATCGGCCGGAGCGGAGGCCGCGTCCGGCGACGATGCGGGTCCGGGTGCGGAGTCTCCGACCGGTGCCGCGTGAACCGAGTGGACGGCCAAACCGGCTGAGACGACGGCAAGAACACTCGAGGCGAGTATCCGGGGCATCGCCGTGACGACCGCTCCTGCCAGTGCGGCCCGGACGCGGCCCGATGGGAGAACCCGCAGCAGCAGTGTCAGCAGCGAGACGATGCCGATCCGCGAGAACAGGAGCACTCCGGAACCGATGATGACGATGACGATGATGTCGCCGGTCGTGCGCGGCGGTGGCAATTGTGTCCACGCGGTGAAGAAGGAACCGAGCAGAATCAGCCATGAACCCGCACATGCAATCAAGAGATACATCTAGACATCCTCCATTGGATATTGAATCTAATAGTGCCGTTAGATGTAATTTGATGTCAATAGATCGTCTATAACTACATGACTGTAGTTCGGTGTGTCGTCGAATCAAGTCTTGAAAGTGGACTACAGCTGGGGCAAGCTTGGCGACTATGGACGATCGCATTGATGCACTCCTGGCGGATATCGAAGCCGCCGACTCGGCGGCGCAGACGCATGCCAGAAGGGGCGAATTCGGTGATGAGGTCGCCGGGCAGGCTGCCGAGAGGACTCTGCTCGAGCGGCTGCGCGGATCATTGGGATCGACGGTGCAGGTGACGATGTCCGATCGTGACATCACCGGGACAGTGTGCTTCCTCGGCCGGGACATCGTCGTCCTCGCCGGGGTCGAGGTCTCCGCGATTGCGCTCAGGGCTGTTCGCGGACTCAGGCTGCCCACGAAAGTGCATCGGTTCGAAGCCGGTGGGTTGGAGCGATTGGGGATGGGCTCGGCGCTGCGGCGCTGGTCAGCGGCCCATGAAGAGGTATCGATCGACGTCGCCGACCGCTCGGGCGCGATTCGCGGACGATGCGCCCTCGTCGCCGCGGACTATGTCGAAATCGCCGGCCGGATCATTCCCTTTGCGGCGATCAGCGCCATCCACGCCCGGACGAACCCTTTCGGATGATTCGGGCGCAATGAAGAGCAGAGTCGAAGAGCGAAGGTCAGTCGTCGATGGATCCGGTCTTGATCTGGTACTCGGTGCGTTCGTACATGCGCTGGATATAGGCTTCGATCTCGGACTTCTCGACCCGCCACTGCCCGCGCCCGCCGACCTTGATGGCGCGGAGATCGCCGGAGCGGACCAGGGCCCGAGCCTGAGCGATCGAGACATTGAGCAGCTCGGCGACATCGGTCAGCGGCAGGAAGCGACTTTCGACGGCCATGAGGTGAATTCTCCCGTTCCAAATGTCCATCTGCCACCAGATGTCCATCTGCTTGTTGGTGCATTTTGCCAAAAACCTTGCTTTGGCATCATTTGATGCTCAATATTATCACTGAGAAACAGTTTCTGTCAGTGAATCTTCTGCGAATCTGGAGATGCAATGGAGCTCTCGAAACGAATCCGACGCCCCCGCTGGACCGATGCCCGGCTCTTGGTTGGCGCGATGCTCGTCGTCCTCGCGGTCGTCGGCACCTATCTGCTCGTCACCTCGGCGAATTCGACCACGCGAGTCTGGGCGAGCGCACACGCACTCGTTCCCGGTGAGGTCCTGAGACCGGCCGACCTCACCGTCGCGGAGGTCAACCTCGCCGATCTCGGCAAGAAATACCTTGCCGCCGATGCCGAACTGCCGCCGAACACGAGCGTACGCAGCGTCGTCGCGGCAGGAGAGCTGCTGGCCGCCTCGGCGGTAGCGCCTCTGTCCGAGCTCGACGGTCGAGTCGTGGCGATCGACATCGCCGGTTCCGTGCCGAGCGTCGTCGACTCGGGCAGCCTCGTCGACGTCTGGGCGCAGCCGGAGCAGAACGGGCTCGACGACGACGGAACACCACCGGAGCAGATCGTCGATTCCGCTCCGGTCGCTCATATCAGTCGAGACGTCGGCAGCTTCGGGGCCGGTGACGGCGCCCGTATCGAAGTGTTCGTCGGCTCGGTCGATCTGCCCGGCGTACTCGCCGCCCTCGACGGACGCAACGTGCTCTCGGTCGTCGGTGCTCCGTCCGTTCCGGCAGACGACGGCGAGCAGTGATGACACAGATTCTGCTCGCCGTCGACTTCGAGTACGACCTCATCCTCTTCGAGCTGCTCAGCGAGATCGACGATGTCACGATCGTCGCCCGACCCGCCGACGAGGTGGAGCTGCTTGCCCACTGTCGCACAGGGGGCGCCGACGTCGTCATCATCGGCCGCTACTTTCCCGGACTCGACGCCGAGGTGATCGCCGCGATCACGGCGTCGGGGGCGAAGGTGCTCGGGTTCGGCGATGACGAGCACGCACTCGAGGCCGTCGGCATCAGCTCGGTCGTCGCAACGGATGCGGATGCACCCACGATGGCCGCCGCCATCGAGGACATCCGCGCCGCCACCGTGGTGCCGCCGCGGCCGCCGACGCCTCCGGGCGGCGTCGGTGCAGCTGGGGTGATCATCGCGGTCTGGGGGACGGGGTCGTCGCCCGGGCGCACCCTCACGGCCGTCAATCTCGCCGATCAGGCCTCCCGTCAGGGAATGCGCAGCGTCGTCGTCGACGCCGATACGGTCTCTGGGATGGTCGCGTCCACACTCGGGCTGACGGAGGAATCCTCCCACCTGGCCAGCCTCTGCCGGTCGCAGACCGACCCGTCGGGACGTCTTCACCCCCATTCGGTGCCGCATGCGGTGATCCGCGAGAACTTCCACGTCGTCACGGGACTCACGCGGCCCGAGCGGTGGCCGGAGATCCGAGCCTCCGTTCTGGAGACGGTGCTGCAGCGCTTGGCCAAGGCCTACGAGGTGGTCATCGTCGACGTCAGCGATCGGATCGATCCCGATGACGACCTCGCCGATCCCTTCTATGACCGGCACTGCGCCACCCGCGCCGCGCTCGAGGCCGCCGATATCGTGCTCGTCCTCGCCGCGGGAGAGCCGATCGGTCTGCAGCGGCTGGTCAAACTCCTCGGCACTCCGCGGGCCGAGTCGGTGCGGGAGAAGATGCGGCTGGTGATCACGAAGGTGCGATCGGGCGCGGTCGGCCATCCTGCCGAGACGCGGATCAGGGAAGTCCTCGACCGCTTCGTCCGCATCACTCCGGACTTCCTGCTCTCCGACGACCGCTCCACCGCCGAGGCGGCGATGCTCGCCGGCCATACCCTGCACGAGCAGAATCCCAGGTCCGTCCTCGTCGGTGACATCGCCGCGATGATCGACGAACTCCTGCCGGGTCGGCGCCGCTCCCGCAGATCGCCAGGAGGCCGTGAACGTCGCGGCACCGGTCGTCGCGGACGCACACAGAATAAGCGGGTGAGCCAGGGGACCGGACCGCGGGACTAGGATGAGGGGCATGGCCATTCGCTGCTATATTCCCACCACCCTGACCGCGCTGCGTTCGACGCTGGCCGATGTCCGCGCCGTCGCCCCCGATGCTCAGGGGCGCGGCCTGCGCGGCGAAGAGTTCGAAACCGCCGAATTCGATGCCATGTGCATCGCCGCCGCCCTGGCCGCGAACGCGGCCTTCGATCCCGCTGATGCCGACACGGCTGACACCGAGTCCGGCGCCGAGGCGACTCCCGCCCGCCGTGTGATCGTGGCCTATGACGCCCCCGAGTCGAGCCCGGCCGAACCGCTGACCGACGGCTTCGATCTCATCACCGTCGCCGAGGTCGATATGACCCGGGCAGCCAGCTTCCATCTCGACGAAGACCTCGTCTGGGACGAAGCGGTGCGACTGGGACAGGTCACGGGCGTCAGCGCGGCCGAGGACTGCCTCGGCGCCTCGGATCTGCTGTGGTATGACGCATCTGAGCTGCCGCAGCTGCTCGCCGACGCGAACTGAGTCGGTCGCACCCCGAACGGAATCGACGCCTCAGGCGAATCCGAGGCCTCAGGCGGATTCGAAGCGGCGCAGCCGATCGCTCAGTCGCTTCTGCAGGATCGGGACCACGGCCTGTTCGATCATCGCCCCGAACATCGGGATCGACGAGCTGATCTCTGCATGAGCGGCCAGCTTCGTGACTGACTCGGCCTCGCGCAGCTCGAGGACGGCATCGATCTCGACAGGTACGCCTGCGGCACGTGCGGTCATGCGGATCTCGGCCTCGTCGCCGAGGACATCCCCGGGAATCATGTACACCTCGACCAGCACGGTGTTCTCCGGAAGCCTGGAGGCCAGTGCCGCGGGCAGCTCGGCCTTGGGCATCGGGGTCCGCACGGTCATTTCGGTGTCGGGGTCCATGAATTCGGCACCGGCCTCGGAGCCGAGCTTCTCCCACACGCCGGGATCGGCGAGTTTGGCCAGGAAAGTCGACAGATCAACCGAGTATTCATGATTGAGAGTCAGAGATCGCATAGCTCCAGTTTGCCAGCGAATGAACGGTACACCACCGTATGCGGCTCGGCGTGCCTTTCTCGATATTTGGGCATAGTGTGGGGAATGACGATTCGAGGTCGAATCGCATGACGAATGCTCGTTGATCATAGAGGTGAAACAGTGACTCAGGTCTCAATTTCGGACGTTGCAGAAGAGTGGAGGAAGCAGAGGGGACAGTCGGCTCCCGAGAACTTCCTCGAAGCGTACTATCCGCGGTTCGAAACAGGGGCCAACGACCCCGAGGCGTATGCGGCCGCGGCTGCCCGTCATTTTGCGCTCGGCACCGAATACGACGGTCGGTCGCCGGCGATCGCCATCTACAATCCGAGTGTCGACTCGCCGGAATTCCGCGACAACCACACGGTCATCGCCATCGTGCTCGCCGATATGCCCCATCTCGTGTCCTCGATCGTCAGCGACCTCGCCGCCAACGGCAGGGCGATCCGCCGCGTCCATCACCCGATCATCACGGTCACCGGAACCGGCCCCGGCGAGAAGATCCTCTCGCCGGCAGAGGCTCCCGCGCTCAGCGCGGACACGGCGAGCATTCCGACGGTCTCCGAGGCCGCTGCCGACAGCACGGACGGTGCCCCACAGCAGCAGTCCTGGATCCGCCTCGAGATCGACCGCATCTCAGACGACGACTTCGACGCACTCGAAAAGAGCCTGCGCGGAGTCCTCGACTATGTGGCCGCGGCAGCCCGTGACGCCCAGGCGATGGCCGCGAAGGCCAAGGACATCGCCGCCGAGCTGAGCGCACACGCACCGCGCCCGGAACTGGCCTCCGAGGCCGAATCCGCCGCCGCCCTGCTCACCTGGCTCGATGGTCACTTCACCTTCCTCGGCTACCGCGAATACGACTACATCCACGACGCTGAGCACAGCAGCCTCGAACCGATCGAGGACACGTCGATGGGCATCTCGGCCCTGCGCCCGCTCGTGAAGTCACCGCTCAGCCGGGCCGTCGCCGACAAGGCCCTGGAACCGCATGTGCTGGTGCTGACGAAGGCGAACTCGCGTTCCCGGGTCATCCGGTCCTCCTTCATGGACTACATCGGCGTGAAGACCTTCGACGCCGATGGTGAGATCGTCGGCGAACGCCGCTTCGTCGGCGTGTTCAAACCCGAGTTCTACAACGACAGCGTCCTCAACATCCCGGTCATCGACCGGAAGGTCGCGAAGATCCTCTCGGCCAGCGGATTCCCCACCGGATCCCATTCGGCCAACGAGCTCCTCGGAGTCCTCGAGAACTACCCCCGCGAGGATCTGCTGCATGAGGACACCGAGGAGATCTATGACGTCGTCATGGAGATCGTCGACATGCAGGAGCGCCGGGAATCGCGTGTGTTCGTCCGCACCGACCCGTACCAGCGCTTCGTCTCGGTCATCCTCTATCTTCCGCGCGACCTCTACAACACCGATGCTCGTGTGCGCGTGCAGGAAGTGCTGCGCAAGTTCTACAACGCCGACAGCGTCGACTTCGACGTGCTGCTGAGCGAATCGGCCCTGGCGCGCATCCACTTCGTGGCCCGCGTCGCCAGGGACTCCCAGCTGCCGCAGATCGGAGCCGATGAGGTCGAATCCCGCATCGTCGGAGCCGTGCGCTCCTGGTCAGAAGATGTCCACGCGTTCCTCGTTCCCGCCGAATCCGGCGACACCGGGGCCTCACACGCCCGGGCCGACCTGTGGTCGAAGTCGTTCCCTCCCAGCTACGGCGAGCACCACACCCCCGCCGAGGCGGTCGCCGACGTCGGCCGATTCGAAGCCCTCGAGGCCGGGCAGGGACCGGCGGTGCGCCTCTACCGTCCCGACCAGAACACCGACGCCTCCGTCCGCCTCGTCCTCTACCGCCGTGACCGGGTCAGCCTGTCCGAGGTCCTGCCCTTCCTCACGGCGTTCGGCGCTGACGTCGTCGACGAACGTCCCCACGAACTCGACCTCGCCGACGGAACGCATCGGTACATCTACGACTTCGGACTCAGCTTCCCCGAGGAGTTGGCCGATGACGACTACGACCGCATCGCAGAGGCCTTCATGGCCGGCTGGGACGGCAAGAAGGAAGCGGGAGTCTTCGACCGCCTCGTCGTCGCCGGACTCTCCTGGCAGCATGTGACGATCATCCGCGCCCTGGGCAAATACCTGCGCCAGGCAGGCTTCACCTATTCCGACGCCTACGTCGGCGAGGTCTACAGCGACAATCCGCAGATCTCGAAGCTGCTCGTCGACTACTTCTCCGCCAAGTTCGATCCGGACGTCGACGATGCCGGACGCGAAACGGCGATGACCGAGCTCGACGACTCCATCGAGTCCTCGCTCAGCGAGGTCGCCAGTCTCGACGCCGACCGAGTGCTGCGCTCCTCACTCGAGCTGCTGCGGGCGACGCTGCGCACGAACTACTACATCGACGAATCCGGTGCCCTGCCGACGGCACTGGTGCTCAAGATCCGGCCCGACGAACTCAGCTTCGTACCGAAGCCGAAGCCGGCGCTCGAGATGTGGGTGTACTCCCCGCAGGTCGAAGGCGTGCACCTGCGTTTCGGCACCGTCGCGCGCGGCGGCCTGCGCTGGTCGGATCGTCGCGACGACTTCCGCACCGAGGTGCTCGGCCTCGTCAAGGCGCAGATGGTCAAGAACGCCCTCATCGTGCCCACCGGCGCCAAGGGCGGGTTCTTCCCCAAACAGCTGCCGCCGATGAGCGATCGGGACGCCTGGATGGCCGCCGGCCAGGCCGCTTACGAGGTGTTCATCGAAAGCATGCTCGAGGTCTCGGACAACCTCACCTACGGCACCGATGACTCCAGCGTCGTCGTCCATCCCGAGCGCGTCGTCCGCCACGACGGCGACGACTACTACCTCGTCGTCGCCGCGGACAAGGGCACGGCACGGTTCTCCGATGTGGCCAACGCGATCGCCGAACGCCGCGGATTCTGGCTCGGCGACGCCTTCGCCTCGGGAGGATCGGTCGGCTACGACCACAAGGCGATGGCCATCACCTCCCGGGGTGCGTGGAAGTCCGTCGAACGCCACTTCCGCGAACTCGGCCTCAACACCGCCGCCGAGGACTTCACGGTCGTGGGCATCGGCGATATGAGCGGCGACGTCTTCGGCAATGGAATGCTGCGCAGCGATCACATCTGCCTGGTCGCGGCCTTCGACCACCGGGACATCTTCCTCGATCCGCACCCCGACGCCGCACGCAGCTTCGTCGAGCGCCAGCGTCTGTTCGACCTGCCGCGCTCGAGTTGGCAGGACTACGACCGGGAGCTCATCTCCGCAGGCGGCGGAGTCTTCTCCCGCTCGGCGAAGTCGATCGACCTCAGCCGTGAGGCCGCCTCGGTGCTCGGAGTCGAACCCGGAAAGCGCAGCCCGGCCGATCTCATGTCCGAGATCCTGGGGGCACCCGTCGACCTCGTCTACAACGGCGGAATCGGCACCTATATCAAGGCCTCGACCGAGAGCCATGCCGATGTCGGCGACAAGTCCAATGACGCGATCCGGATCGACGGCGCCGATGTGCGGGCACGCGTGATCGGTGAGGGCGGCAACCTCGGTGTGACCCAGTTGGGGCGTGTCGAGGCTGCGCTGAGCGGCGTCGAGGTCAACACCGATGCCGTCGACAACTCTGCCGGCGTCGACAGCTCCGACCATGAGGTCAACATCAAGCTGCTCCTGCGCACGCTCGTGCACAAGGGGGCCTTCGCGGCCGAGGAGCGGGAACAGGTGCTGCACTCGTTCACCGACCAGGTCGCCGACCGCGTGTTGGCGAACAACTACTCGCAGAACGTCGTCCTCGGTGAGGCTCGGGCCCAGACCGAATCGATGTCGGGAACGTACGGTCGGCTGCTGAACTACCTGGAGAAGAACGCCGACCTCGATCGTGCGGTCGAATTCCTGCCGAACGCCGAGGAATTGGCCAAACGCGAGTTCAGCTCCTACGTGTCACCCGAACTCGCCGTGCTCTTGGCCTATGTGAAGATGCACGCCGCCGACGAGGTCCTTGCGAGCACCGTGCCGGACGAGACGTGGATGCGTCGCGAACTCGTGTCCTACTTCCCGGAGGCCCTGCAGGAGAAGTACGGTGAGCTCATCCCCGAACACCCGCTGCACCGTGAGATCGCGACGGCGAAGCTCGTCAACCGGCTCGTCGACCGCGGCGGACTGACCTACATCTACCGGATGCTGGAAGAGACCCCGGCTTCGGTGCCGCAGATCGCCCGCGTGTTCGTCGTGGTCTCCGAGATCTTCGGCCTCGACGACTTCTTCGACGCGGTGTGCGCGCTCGACAATCAGGTGCCCACCGAGGTGCAGGTGAAGCTCCAGCACGACTATGTGCGACTCCTCGATCGGTCGTCGCGCTGGCTCGTGCAGCAGGCACCTGACAGCCTCGACGTCGATTCCGGCATCGAGATGTACGGCAAGGTCGTCGAGGCTCTGCGCTCCAGGGTTCCGGACCTCGTCGACGGCTACGACGCCGAGACCATGCGCGCGAAGGCCCAGAGCTACATCGACGAAGGTGTGCCGAGCGAACTCGCCTGGCGCTCGGCTGCCCTCCTCGACGAGTTCGTGCTGCTCGACATCACCCAGCTGGCCGCCCGGGCGAACGAATCCGCCGAGGATGTCGCCGAGGTCTACTACGCCGTGAACGAACGCTTCTCCGGTTCGCAGGTACTGACCCTCATCGGCGAACTCGACCGCAGCGATCGGTGGTCGGCGCTGGCCCGCGGATCGATGCGCGACGACTACTACGCCGCGATCCTGTCGGTGACCGGAACGGTCTTGGCCGCCACGGATTCGCCGATCTCGGGAACCCCGGACGAGCGAGCGAAGCAGCGGCTGGCGGAATGGCTCGAACGCAACGAGACAGTCGTCGGTCGGGTGCTGGAGACGACGGAGACGATCCTCGGACTCGACACGGTCACTCAGGCACCGCTGTCGGTGCTGCTGCGCTCCCTGCGGTCGATGGTCCGTTCCTCGGCCTGGGAGAGCGAACACAACGGCTGACGCTGATCTCGGGCGCGGCCGACCCCACGGTCGGCCGCGGCCGCCGTGTCGGTCGTGAGCGTCCGGACGGCACGGCCTCGGCGCGTGAGAACGCGGACCGATTCAGTGGTAGCGTCTGAACATCGACATCTCAGCAGATCCGCGGTTCTCCCGGGTCTGCTGATCTCACCTGGGAGGAACGTATCGTGCTCAACGAACTGCTGGCGGCCGAGGGCCTCACGGATGAGTCGGACGTCGAACACATCCATCTGCTCGTCGGGGACTGGCAGCTGCTGGCCGACCTCTCCTTCGCCGACCTCGTGCTGTGGGTGCCGTCGCCCAGCGGCGCCTATACGGTGCTGGCCCATGCGCGATCGACGACCGGAGCGACACTGTTCAACCGGGACCTGATCGGAGCGCGGGCGACCGGCCTGGAGAAGGAGCTGCTCGATCAGGCCAGCAGCACTCGCAGCTATGTCACCCACGTCGCAGCGGCCCGAGAGATGGGAATCAGCGCAGGATCCTCCGATGTCGATATCCTCGCCGAGGCGGTTCCGATCATCCGTGACGGTGAGGCCATAGCGCTCGTCGTCCGGTACTCGGAAGAGGTCCGGCGCAGGGGTTCGTCCCGGTTGGAGAAGTACTACCGGGAAACGGCGATGGCCCTGATGCGGATGATCGTGCAGGGAACGTTCCCCGACCGCGACGCCCCGTCCGGAGCCCGGCACGGCGAACCACGAGTCGGCGACGGCATCTTCATCCTCGACCGCGATTCGCATGTGCAGTACGCGTCCCCGAACGCCGTATCGCTGATGCACCGGCTCGGCTACGAAGGAGAGATCGAAGGCAGCTACCTCTCCGAGGTGGTCTCGAGCCTCAGCGCAGATCTGCGGCAGGTCGATGAGACCCTCCCGTTGGTGCTCACCGGACGTGCCCCGTGGCGGACCGAGCTCGAAGTCGGGCGCACGAGTGTGTCCCTGCGTGCGATTCCGCTGACGGATGAGGGGGAGCGCATCGGTGCGATCGTGCTGGCCCGCGACGTCTCCGAGATCCGTCGCCGCAAGCGGGAGCTGCTCTCGCGCGACGCGATGATCAAGGAGATGCACCACAGGGTGAAGAACAATCTGCAGACCGTCTCCGCCCTGCTGCGGCTGCAGACCCGCCGGATCGACAGCCCCGAGGCCAAAGGCGCGCTGACCGAGGCGATGCGCCGCGTCTCGATCATCGCCGTGGTCCATGACGTGCTCAGCCAAGGCGTCGAATCCGAGGTGGACTTCGACGAAGTCGTCGACAAGGGGCTGCGTCTGACGCCCGAGCTGACCAGTCCGCTGGTGCACATCGAACTCAAACGCTGCGGAAGCTTCGGTACCATCTCCTCAGCCGATGCCACCTCCTTGGCCCTGGCCATCACGGAGCTGATCACGAACGCGATCGAACACGGATTCCCCACCGAGAACCTCGAGGGATTGGAACCGGGGGAGACGCTCAACGGCCACGTGTGGGTGACTCCTGAGCGCAATGGCGACCATCTGAGTGTGACGATCGCCGATGACGGCATCGGGCTGGGGGAGACGCAGAATCCGGGCAATGGTCTGGGTACGCAGATCGTGCGCACCCTGGTCTCCGCCGATCTGGCCGGTTCGATCCAATGGCAGGCCCGCGAAGGCGGCGGAACCGTCGCCGTCCTCGATGTGCCGCTGCGCCCGGATTCCTACGACTGAGCCGCACACGACTGAAGTGACCCGCACACGACTGAGTCCCTTGTCTCGACGACGATCATTCGTCGTGGAGACAAGGGACTCAGTCTTCGGTTGTGCTGGGTGATGCGGTGAGGGGTCCGGCAGCTTCAGGGGACTGCCTCCCGATGTCCGGCGTCTCAGCCGGCGCGGCGGGCGCGAGCGGCGCGACGCTTGAGAGCGCGACGTTCGTCTTCGCTCAGACCACCCCAGACTCCGGCATCCTGACCGGATTCGAGGGCCCATTGCAGGCAGGTCTCTGCGACTTCACAGCGGCGACAGACAGTCTTTGCTTCCTCAATCTGGAGCAGCGCGGGTCCGGTGTTGCCGATCGGGAAGAAGAGCTCCGGATCCTCATTGAGGCATGCTGCACGGTGTCGCCAATCCATGGTGACCTTTCGACGAATTCAGTGAACGCAGTTGATCACGCCCGAATTCCGGGCGTGCAACTCTCACAGTCAAGGTTCACATAACGCAATTGGGCGCACAAGGGTCCGGCAGTGTGAAATTTCTGACAAGAATTTTCACCATTGTCCTGCTATGAGGGCGATCGCGCAAATCGGTCCGCGATTCGTCTTTCCGCCCCTGTTGCGGCGTCTGGGCCTAGACTGTCAGGCACATGCAGACAGCAGATGAATGCAGACAGACATCTCGTGAACCGATGGAGGACTCATGACCAACGATCTCGCCGGCCCCCGCATCGTCTCCGTCGGCGGCCACACGCCGCAGGTCGATCCGGATGCGTTCGTCGCGGCCGGCGCCACCCTCGTCGGTGATGTGCATGTGAAGAAGGGAGCGAGCGTCTTCTACGGCTGTGTTCTGCGCGCCGAGGCCGCCCCGATCACGATCGGTGAGGACTCGAATGTCCAGGACAACACCGTCATGCACACCGACGCCGGCAAACCTGTCGTCATCGGCGCCCGGGTCTCCATCGGCCACCAGGCTCTCGTCCACGGTGCCGTCGTCGACGACGACGTGCTCATCGGAATGCACTCCACAGTGCTCAACGACGCCCACATCGGCAGCGAGTCCCTCATCGCCGCAGGCGCCGTCGTCCTCGAAGGCACACAGATTCCGGCACGGTCGCTCGTCGCCGGTGTCCCTGCGAAGGTGCGTCGGGAGATGACGGATGAAGGAGTGGAGAAGGTCCGGCAGAACGCCCAGTCCTATGTGCACCTGTCGACCCTGCACAAGGACACCGCCGAGGTGGTCGATCCGAGCTGATCGGACCGATCCCGAACCGATCCGGCGGGGCCGTTCGCAAGCATCGTGGCGATTTGAGACAATCTGAGTGTGAACACTGAATTTGATTCCACTGCAGATCGCGTCGTCATCATCGGCGGCGGCCCCGGCGGCTACGAAGCCGCGCTCGTCGCGGCTCAGCTCGGTGCAGATGTCATGCTCATCGAGGCGAATCGGTGTGGTGGTTCCGCCGTGCTCACCGATGTCGTGCCGTCGAAGTCGCTCATCGCCACCGCCGAGATGATGGATGAGATCGAGCGCTCCGGCGGGCTCGGAATCCGGATCGAGAACGCCGAGGACACCGATTCCGATGATCGCCGAGTCACCGCCGACCTCGAAGCGGTCAACAAGCGCATCCTCTCCCTGGCCGACGCCCAGGCCAACGACATCTACGAAGGCCTCATCCGGGCCGGTGTCAAAGCTATTCAGGGCACGGCGACGCTGGCCGGTCGCGACCAGGTCCATGTCGTCGAATCCGGCGGCACCGAGTACACCCTCGAGGCCTCGACGATCCTGCTCTCAGTCGGCGCCCACCCGCGTGAGCTGCCCACTGCGCAGCCCGATGGTGAGCGCATCCTCACCTGGACCCAGCTCTACGACCTCGACGAGCTGCCCGAGCACCTCATCGTCGTCGGCTCCGGTGTCACCGGCGCCGAGTTCGCTTCGGCCTACCGTGCCCTGGGCACCGAGGTGACCCTCGTGTCCTCGCGTGAGAAGGTCCTGCCCGGGCAGGACGAAGATGCAGCCGATGTGCTCGAATTCGTCTTCCGCAACAAGGGCATGAACGTCCTCTCCCGCTCCCGCGCCGCCTCGGTGACCCGCACCGACGACGGAGTCGAGGTGGTGCTCGCCGACGGCCGCCGCGTCGAGGGATCCCACTGCCTCATGGCCGTCGGTTCGATTCCGAACACCGAAGGCCTCGGCCTGGAGAAAGCCGGTGTGCGGGTCAGCGAATCCGGACACATCGTCGTCGATGGGGTCTCGCGGACCTCGCGGGCCGGGATCTATGCCGCCGGTGACTGCACCGGTGTGCTGCCGCTGGCCTCGGTGGCCGCGATGCAGGGCCGGATCGCCATGAACCACGCACTCGGCGACGCTGTGCAGCCGCTCAAGCTGCGCAATGTCGCTTCGAACGTGTTCACCGCACCCGAGATCGCCACCGTCGGCTTCACTCAGCAGAACTACCGCGAGAACCCGACGGACATCGACACCGTGATGCTGCCTCTGGACACGAATCCGCGCGCCAAGATGCTCGGCATCGAGGACGGGTTCGTCAAGATCTTCGCTCGGCGCGGATCCGGCTCCATCCTCGGCGGCGTCGTCGTCGGACCGCGGGCCAGTGAGCTCATCCTGCCGATCACCATGGCCGTGGAGAACCGGCTGACCGTCGACCAGCTCTCCGCCTCCTTCGTCGTCTACCCCTCGGTGAGCGGATCGCTGACCGAAGCGGCACGGAAGCTCCACCGCCACCTCTGAAGTCTCGAATCGACGATCGCGGGAAAGTTCTGCTCCGCAGCTGTCGATCTTCTCGCTCCTCGACCGTCATCATGGTGTCAGGCCGCCCGGCATGACATGAGGAACGACGAAGGAGAACGACATGAAATACGCACTTCTGCTGATGGGACGCCCACAGGATCCTGACTGCGGTGAGGACGGCGGAGCGGATCCGACCGAGTTCATGGCATTCGATAAGGAGATCAGCGAGGCCGGGGTCGTCGTCGGCGGCTTCGCCCTCGAGGGACCCGAACTCGGGGTTCGGGTGAGCGGGTCCGGAGGCGAAGCGCTTGTCACCTCGGGTCCGTTCGCCGAATCGAACGAGTTCGTCGGCGGCAGCTACGTCATCGACGTCGCCGACATCGACGAGGCGATCGCCTGGGCGAAGAAGAGCCCCGCAGCCAAGGCCGGACACATCGAGATCCGTCCGGTGGCCGACTACTGATGGACCCCGCCCCCGATTCGGCCGCTCGAGTCCTCAGCGCCATCGGCGAGGAGGACTACGGGCGGCTGCTCGCGGCGCTCGTCACCCGGTTCCGGGACTTCGACCTCGCCGAGGAGTCCCTCCACGACGCCGTGCTGCGCGCGGTCGAGACATGGCCGGGCAGGGGAGTGCCGGAACGCCCTCAGGCATGGCTGATGACCACGGCGAAGAACCGCGCCATCGATCTCATCCGCTCCGATGATGTGCGCACCCGGCACCTCGCCCGCCTGCGCATCGAGGACGAGCTGCGACCAGGTGACCACGACGACCACGCGGAGCGCTTCGCCGAGGAGTTGGACGCGGCAGACATGCCCGACGAACGCCTCGGCCTGTTCTTCACCTGCTCCCACCCGACCCTGCGCGAGGAGGAACGCATCGTGCTCATCCTGCGCTTCCTCTCGGGACTGACCACCGCCGAGGTGGCTGCCGGATTCCTCATCGAGACCGCGACGATGCAGCAGCGGATCGTCCGCGCCAAGCAGCGGATCCTCAAGACCGGGATTCCCTTCGGCCGCCCTGCGCCCGCTGAGGTCGGTGACCGGTTGCCCGGAGTGCTGCGCGTCCTCTCCCTCATCTTCACTCAGGGCATCAACGCCACTGCAGGACCGGACCATACTCGAGTCGACCTGCAGCTCGAAGCCATCCGACTGACCCGACTGCTCGTCGGATATCTGCCCGAACAGACCGAAGCTCGCGGTCTGCTGGCTCTGCTCCTGCTCACACGGGCGCGTGATCGTGCTCGGGTGAGCGAGGACGGTCGGCCGGTGCCGTTGGCCGACCAGGACCGCAGCCGGTGGGACTCCCGCCTCATCGCCGAAGGCACCGGGCTCGTCGGAACGGCCGCCGGGGAGCCGGAGGCCGGTGCCTTCACCATCCAGGCGGCGATCGCTGCCCTCCACGCCGACGCCGCGACGTTCGCCGAAACGGACTGGAAGCAGATCCTCGTGCTCTATCGGATGCTTACCGACCTCGACCCGTCGCCGGTCGTGGCTCTCAACACTGCGATCGCCCTCGGGCAGGTCTCGGGCCCCGAAGCTGCCATGAGCGCCCTGGACGAACTTGCCGAAGATCCGCGGCTGCTGCGGCACAGGCCCTTCCACATCGCCAGAGCCATCACCCTCGACGAGCTCGGCCGCACGGCCGAGGCCGAGGACGCCTATGCCGCCGGTCTCGAGTGCCCCGGAAACGATGCCGAGTCCGAATACATCACTGCCCGGATCACCGATCTTCAGCGGTGACCCGGGCAGGGACTGGTGGACGCGGGACTCCTGCGTTCGGGACGAACTGAACACCGGAGTCGATGCTCCTCAGGCAGCGAAGCGGATGATCGGCTCACCGGACTTCACCGAGGCACCTGCGTCGACGAGCACCTCGGAGACGGTGCCGGAGTGACCGGCCTTGAGCGGCTGCTCCATCTTCATCGCCTCGATGACGGCAAGGGTGTCACCGACTTCGACGGTGTCACCGGGATTGACGGCGACGGAGACGATGGTGCCCTGCATGGGAGCGTTGAGCGCATTCGAGTCGTCGGCGATCTTCGCACCCTTGCGGCTGCTCAGCCCGCGCTTGCGCCGTGGCACGCTGGGGCTGGGAACATGACCGAGGTCCGAGATGACGTCCTTGGGGACCGAAACGGTCATCCGACGGCCATCGACCTCGACCACAACACTGAAGCTGTCGGTTGCAGTACTCATCTGTTCTCCTAGCTGTGGATCGACAAGCGGATTGACGAAAGCGGTTTCGAGCCAGTTGGTCCAGACCATGAAGTCGGCGGCGAACGCCTGCTCGTCCACGAGCACCCGGTGCAGCGGCAGCAGCGTCGAGACGCCTTCGATGCGGTATTCGGACAGCGCCCGACGTGCTCGGGCCAGGGCCTCATCACGGGTGGCTCCGGTGACGACGAGTTTGGCCAGCATCGGGTCGAAGTCCGTGCCGACGACGCTGCCTTCGCCGATGCCGGAGTCCAGGCGCACGCCCGGACCCGACGGAGCACGGTAGTTCTTCACTGCGCCGGTGGCGGGGAAGAACGTCGTGGGATCCTCGGCGTTGATGCGGAACTGGAAGGAGTGCCCGCGCACAGCGGGGAACTCATCCGGCAGAGCCTCACCCGAGGCGATGCGCACCTGCCAGCCGACGAGGTCGACTCCGGTGACCTCCTCGGTGACGGTGTGCTCGACCTGGATGCGCGCATTGGCTTCCATGAAGATGATGGTGCCGTCCTCGCCGAGGAGGAACTCGCAGGTCGCGGCGCCGACGTAGCCGACGTGGGCGAGCAGACGAGCCGAGGCTTCGGAGACGATGCGCTCCTGTTCGGCGGTGAGGAACGGGGCGGGCGCCTCTTCGATGATCTTCTGGTTGCGGCGCTGCAGAGTGCAGTCGCGCGTGGACACGACCCGCACATTGCCGTGGGCATCGGCCAGGCACTGGGTCTCGAGGTGGCGGGGGCGCACGATCTGCTTCTCGATGAGGCACTCACCGCGGCCGAAAGCACTTTGGGCCTCTCGGGTCGCCGCAGTATAGGCGGCTTCGAGGTCCTCGGCGGCAGCACAGGCGCGGAAACCGCGTCCGCCTCCGCCGTGGACGGCCTTGACGACGACGGGGAACCCGATCCGGTCGGCCACCTCGGCGGCCTCGGTCAGATCGGCCACGGCCCCGTCGGAACCGGGAGCGACCGGAGCATCGACAGCCTCGGCGACGGCCCGAGCTCCGGACTTGTCGCCGAGGAGCTCGATCGCTGCCGGAGGAGGACCGACCCAGATCAGCCCGGCATCGATGACGGCCTGCGCGAACTGTGCGTTCTCGGCCATATAGCCGTAGCCGGGGTGGACGGCATCGGCACCGGAGCGCTTGGCCAGGGCGAGGATCTTGTCGATGTCGAGATACGTCTCCCCGGCCCCGGACCCGTCCAGCAGCCACGCGTCATCGGCGAGTTCGACGAAGTCGGCATCGGAATCGGCGCGGGTGTACACGGCGACGGCCTTGATGCCGAGGTCGTGGGCGGCCCGGATGATGCGCAGAGCGATCTCACCGCGGTTGGCGATGAGGACTCGGCGGACGGCCCCGGTCGGAACCGTGGTGCTCAGAACCGAGGTCGTGGAGTCGGAGAGGACTGTGGTCATGGTGCTCCTTTGTATGATCACAGAACAATTTAGAGAACAGCACCAAGGGTTTGTAGGACAGCGATAAAAAATTGGGACGAGAACTTCAATGTCCTCGGGCGTGTCACCGAACCAGAACCGAGTCTACCGCTGGAGAGTCCACAGATCGGGCCAGAACAGGCCCATGTCGGTGACCAGTTCGCGAACGACTGGCAGGCTGAGTCCGAGGACGGTGAGATGGTCGCCGTCGAGCCGGTCGACGAAGGCTCCGCCGAATCCGTCGATCGTCAGCGCCCCGGCCACGTGAAAGGGCTCTTCGGTGGCGATGTACGCCTCGAGCTCCTCCGGGCTGGGTGAGCCGATGAGCACCGAGGTGGCCGACCGTTTCGAGCGCAGGGCGCTGAGTTCGAATGGCGCCGAGGCGGTTCGATCGGCGCGATCGGCAGTGTCTCTGCGGTCGTCAGCTCCCGTCAGCCCGGCTGCGCCGTTCGATTGCGGAGTCCGGAGGAGGACGGCGACCGTATGACCCGAATGCAGCTGCGTCCATCGGCCGGCGATCGCCGACCACACGTCGCGAGTGCGTTCTGCCGTTCCCGGTTTCCCGATGGCTCGCCCGTCGAATTCGAGCAGAGAGTCCCCGGCGATTACGACCACGGTGTCCGCGCCCTCGAGTGCCGGGGGAGCGGATCCGATGATCCGGTCGATGACCGCACGAGCCTTCGCTTCCGACAACGCTGTGGTGAGTTCGCCGACGGAGCCGGTGAAATCGTCCTCGAGGGCACGTTCGTCGACCTCGGAGACGATGATGACCGGGTCGATTCCGCCGTCCCGGAGGATCTGGCGACGTGAAGGAGACTGGGAGGCGAGGACGACCGGGATCACGAGACGGTCTCCGAGTGATTCGGGACCGGTTCGGCCCTGATGTCCTCTGTCACCGCTGATTCTTCGGCATCTGACTGCGCCTCGGCACCGGGGACCAGTTCGTGTCGGCGGGCGGTTTCGCCCTTCTCAGGGATGTCGAGGCTGCGATCGACGACGACCGGTGCTTCGATGCGTTCGGCGATCGCGGACAGCAGAGTCGAGGACAGCTGGGCATAGCCGAGTTCGCTGGGGAATCGTCCCGAGCCATTGAGCAGAGACCGGCGCGTCGTTCCGCTCAGCGATCCCGTCGACCGCAGCGGAACCGCACGTGCGGCCAGCGCTGCCAGCCATTGAGAACCGGCGAGGACCCGAGAGGTCCGCCGCAGTGACGTCTTGAGCGGATCGCGCAGCCCCGGCAGACCGCCGAGATTGGGACAGACGAGGACGAATACGGTGTAACGGCCCTCACGCTGGAGCCTGTTGATGGCCTGGTTGAGCACGGGAACGCCGATGGTCGCCTGGATCGGGTGGATGATGTCGCCGGTGCCGATCGAGATGATCGCAAATCGGCGGTCTTCGCTCCAGCGATCCGAGAGCTGACGAGAGAGCCACGGCGAGCGCAGAATCTCGTCGACCTGCCGATGCAGATCATCCGACAGTGCCGAGGGGCGCGCCGTGGTCTGGACCCGCACAGTGGTGCCGAGCATCCGCGCCAGACCGCGGCCGATGAGAGTCGGGGGCGCCTGATCGGCGTCGACGTCGACCCCGCAGAGCCAAGAATCGCCGATGATGGCCAGGGCGGCGGAGTCATCATCGTCGTTGTCCCGTGGAGCGGCGATCGCCTCGGTGAAGGTGGAGAAGTGACGGTTCTTGTCGTCGTCGAAGGAGCTGCGCAGCGATCCTGCCTGGTGGCGGAGCAGCCCCGCAGCCGAGGCACCGGCGCCGACGACGGTCGCTCCCATGGTCGCCAGCGTATAGATCAAGCGTCTTCCCACTGTTTCCCTCCTCCGGCGTCATCATTGCACCTTTGTCAGTGCATCAACAACTATTGTTGGAGCATGACCGAAAACGATCAGCAGCATCCTCCGAACCGATTCCGTGGGGCATGGGAGGCGTTCCGGCGGGGACGCGGATCCTCGCGTTCCCAGTCCGAATCCGAAATGACCCCGTCGCAGGCCGTCAGTCCCGAGGAGATCGCACTCAGTCGAATCGAGGCCGAGGCCAAACCGTATGTGGCTCCGGGTCTCAAACTCGCTGCTGCGTGGTCGTGGCGGTCGATCGTCGTGCTCGTGGCGATCGGCGTGGCACTGTGGCTCCTGTCGAAGATCTCCAGCGTCGTGCTGCCCGTGCTCATCGCTCTGCTGTTGGCCGCTCTGCTCGCTCCGCTGACCGGGTGGCTGAAGAAGAAGCGTGTACCGCGCGGCGGGGCCGCTGCGATCTCCTTCATCGGGTTCATCGTCATCGTGCTCGGCCTCTTCGGCCTCGTCGGTCAGCAGATCTACTCCGGCATGCCCGATCTCGTCAGACAGGTCATCGCCGGTGTGTCCGGAATCAGCGGCTGGTTGGCCACGAGTCCCTTCGGCATCGATGCCTCGACCATCTCGAGCTATATCGACGAGGCGATCAAGACCGCGACGAGCTTCTTCCAGAACAACAGCAGCCAACTTCTCGGCGGTGCTCTGGAGGCCACCTCCTCGGTGGGCACCTTCCTCACCGGTATGGCCGTCTGCCTGTTCGCGACGTTCTTCTTCCTCTATGACGGAGAGAACATCTTCAGGTGGGTCATGAACCTGCTGCCGGTTCCCGCCCGCCCCGTCGCCACGGGAGCCGCTCGGCGCGGGTGGACGACCCTCGTGCAGTATGTGCGGGTCCAGATCCTCGTCGCCGCAGTCGATGCGATCGGCATCGGCATCGGCGCTGCGTTCCTCGGGATCCCTCTGGTCATTCCCATGACCGTGCTCGTCTTCCTCACCTCGTTCGTCCCCGTCGTCGGCGCCATCGCCTCCGGCGCGGTCGCCGTGCTCGTCGCTCTGGTCTCGAACGGACTGGTCAGCGCGGTGATCATGTTGGCCGTGGTCATCGCGGTCCAGCAGATCGAAAGCCAGGTCCTGCAGCCTTTCCTGATGGGCAAGGCCGTGTCCGTCCACCCGCTGGCCGTGATCCTCGCGGTCACCGGAGGCGGCTTCCTCTTCGGCATCGTCGGTGCCCTCTTCGCCGTTCCCCTGGTGGCGGTGCTCAACAGCGTCGTCAGCTATATCGTGCGCACGAACGCCGGTGATTCCGAGGCCGCAGAGGATGATCCGGTGCGAGACCCGAAGCGAGACCCGGACGAGCGCGAAGCCACCGCTGTCCTGGAGACAGCGAAGGAACGGCTCACCGATGCCGTCCGCGAATCCGCGGAGGTCGAACGCGCATCAGATACCGAACCGCCCGATTCGGCAGGAACCGGAACAACCGGTTCGACGACGTCGGGTGAGCCCGGTTCGGCAGAGCCCGGACGGCCGAAGAAGAGCCCCGACGACGCCTGAACCTCGGACCAGGCGACCCGGCACGACGCGTCTGAACCGGAGTGAATAGAGAAGTGGGCGGGTGCGATCGCACCCGCCCACTTCCGTCTGTCGATGATCAGCCGGTGAAGGCTTCGACGGAATCGACCTTGACCTCGATGGTCTTGCCGTTCGGAGCCTCGTATGAGGTCGTGTCTCCGGCCTTGACGCCGAGGACAGCCGCTCCGAGCGGCGACTTCTCCGAGAAGACGTCGATATCGGAGTCCCCGGCGATCTCGCGGTTGCCCAGCAGGAACCGCATACTGTTGCCCGCGACGGTCGCAGTGACGACGGTTCCGGGGGCCACGGTCTTGCCGTCGCTGTCGCTAGAGCCGACCTTGGCGTTGCGCAGCAGCACCTCGAGCTGGCGGATGCGAGCTTCCTGCTTGCCCTGCTCATCACGTGCTGCGTGATAACCGCTGTTCTCCTTCAAGTCACCCTCGTCGCGGGCGGCTTCGATCTTCTCAGCAATCTCTGCACGACCCGGTCCGGAGAGATGCTCGAGTTCCTTCGACAGGCGGTCAAAGGCTTCCTGGGTCAACCATGTCTCTTCCTGGGTGACTTCCTCGGTCATGACTTCTCCTTATTCGGTCGGTGCACTGACGGGCGTGTCAGGCAACGAAAAAACCGGGCGTATGGGCACGCCCGGAAGTTGAATGAAACTACAGTGTAACGCATCTGCAGAGAAAAACGATGAGCTCGATCACGTTGACTGCCGCGAGCCGGAAGTTCGCAGCCGCAAGCCGCATCCTCGTGCGAGAACTATTCGAAGGGACTCAGGCGGCCCGGCCTCCTGTGCTCACACCAGGGGCCGATGAGCTCGAGCGACGGGCCTATTCGAACCAGCAGGAGTCCACGTGACCGGAGGCCGCCAGCTGAGTCGTGGCCAGGTCGACGTCGACGCGCTTCGGCGAATTCGGATCGGCATTCGGATCGGCAGCAACGGTCACCTCGGTGAAGCCGACGATCGCTTCGTGCTCATTCGTGGCCTGGACGATGCAGTGCACGTCGCGTTCCTGATCCGGAAATATTCCGACGCTGACGTGCGTTGACGAGTCGTCGACAACCGAATAGTCAAGAGTGCGCGGTGTCGTGGGATTCGTCTGCGGACGGAAGGCCCAGACAGCGATGACGGCGACCACAGCGGCGAGGACGACGACGGCGATGATCTTCGCTCGACGACTCAGCTCTCGTGTGGGCCTGCTGGTCCGGCCGTAGCGATCATCATGCAGTGGTGGTGCCACTGTTACCTCAGTCATTGAATTCCTCATTAAGTACTTCGCGCACTAATCTAGAGTAGTCGATCCTCTGCCGGCGATCATGTCAGCCGCAGCGCCGGCAGGAGGTGGCCACCAGGCTGAATCGAAAGGGACATTTAGGATATGACTTCGCTTCCGTACCATGGGCTGCGCCTGTTGGCCGTCCATGCCCACCCCGACGACGAATCCTCCAAGGGTGCGGCAACGACCGCGAAGTACGCGTCTCTGGGTGCGCGGGTGCTCATCGCCACGATGACCGGCGGTGAGGCCGGCGACATCCTCAACCCCGCTCTGCTGCAGAGCCCGAAGGCCAGCCGCGATATCGCCGGTCTCCGTCGTGAGGAGATGGCGACGGCTGCCGCCGCTCTCGGTGCCGAACATGTCTGGGTCGGGCACGTCGACTCGGGGCTGCCCGACGGTGATTTCGACAACCAGACTCCTCCGGGATGCTTCTATCGGGTCCCCGATGAGGTCGCGATGCTGCCCCTCGTGCACATCATCCGCACCTTCCGGCCGCAGGTGGTGACCACCTACGACGAGCTCGGCGGTTATCCTCATCCCGACCACATCAAGAACCATGCCGTGACTATGGCCGCCGTCGAGGCCGCCGCTGATGCGGCCTCTCATCCCGAGCTCGGTGAGCCGTGGCAGGTGCAGAAGATCTACTTCAATCAGGACCTGTCGGCGAAGAAGTGGATCACCATCCACGAGAAGATGCTCGAGGCGGGACTCGAATCCCCGTTCGCCGACCACCTCGAGGATTTCAAGAAGCGCGACAATCAACGCCACAACTGGCTGAGCACCCGCATCGACTGCTCCGAGTTCTTCACTGCTCGCGATCGGGCGCTGCTTTCCCATGCCACTCAGATCGACCCCGAGGGCGGCTTCTTCTCTGCTTCTCGCAAGGCCGCTCGCACGTACTGGCCGACCGAGGAGTTCGAACTGGCTCTCGACCTCACCGGCCGTGAACCGCTGAACCGCGATCTCGACTTCCAGGAGACCGATCTGTTCGCCTGTGTGACCTTCGATGACGGTCGTCGCGTTCCCGATGAGGGGATGCTCCCGGCATCACCGGCCGCCGACGACCTCGACGCTGAAGCAGCAGTCCCGACCGAAAGCGATGCCCGCGCATGATATTCGCGTCCTCTCCGACCCCGACTCCGGACGGAGGCGCACCGGACCCGGATCTGGTGACACCCGGAACGATCGGCTTCCTGGCTACCCTCGTCATCGTGATCCTGACGATCTTCCTCATCCGGGACGCTCTGCGTCGTGTCCGTCGGGTGCGGGCCCGATCGGGTGCGAATGATGCCTACCCGATCCCACTGCGTAGGCATGTGGTGCCGAATCAGTCGACGCTCTCAGGGCCGGATGCACCCGAACCGGAGACCGCTGAGCCCGACTCCGACGCAGCCGCCGATACCGGACCATCCGATGCAGATCGCCGAGGCGGCGCGACGGAGGAGCCGATCGATTCCTCCGAATCCTCCGACGAACGGAATGGCCGAGCCTGAGGCTCTGAGGTCCTGTGCCCATAGACACCGGCGCGATCACCGATGGGTGATCGCGCCGGTTGCGTCCGTGCGGACTCAGCTGAAGGACGGAGAGCCGGGGCGGACCGTCCGGACTCAGTCGAATGGAGTTCAGTAGGCGGCGACGGCGGCGATGATGAGCGCGGCGAGATGGCAGCCGTAGCCGAGGATCGTGAGGATATGGAAGATCTCATGGAAGCCGAGCCACTTCGGTGAGGGGTTCGGCCGCTTGATCCCATAGATCACGGCGCCGGCGATATAGCACACACCGCCGAGGACGACGAGGAGGCCGACGGCGAAGTTCGTCGCCCAGATCTGAGGGATGTATCCGACTCCGGCGACCCCGAACCCGACGTAGATGGGCACGAAGAGCCACCTCGGCGCGGTGGTGAAGATCGTACGGAAGGCCACTCCGAGGGCGGCGGCACCCCAGAGCACGGACAGCAGGAGGATCGCCTGGTCGGTGGTGAGCATCAGCACGGCCAGCGGAGTGTACGTGCCGGCGGTGATGAGGAAGATGTTCGCATGGTCGAGCCGCCGCAGGACCAGGCGGGCGCGGGTGCGCCAGCGGCCTCGGTGGTAGACGGCGGAGGTGCCGAAGAGCAGCATGCCGGTGACGGCGAAGATCGCGGCGGCGATACGCGAATCGATCGTCGGGGAGATGATCACCAACGCCAGGCCGCCGATCATCGCCAGAGGGAAAGCACCGGCGTGGAACCATCCACGCAGCTTCGGCTTGACCTGACCGGCCAGTTTCGTCAGTTCGGCTCGCAGAGCCGAGCGGCGACGGGCGATGCGGTGGTCATCGGCGGGCGGTGAATCATCCGCACCGGCTGAACCGACGGGCCCGGAGCCGTCGGGGACGGCTGGAGAGGAATCGGTGAGCGAAGCGTTCATGGGTCCATAGTAGCCAGCGCGCCTGAGGCCGCGTTCAGCATCGTCGGCTAGTAGTCTTATACAGTGTTCGAGCCGACCGACGACCCATATGGAAGAGGACAGCTGTGGCGCGACCCGTGAACCTGCTCTATCGGCTGTACGAGCGACGGCTCAAGCGTGAGCTCGACAAGTCGGTTCCGGTTCCGCGGCACGTCGGCGTCATCACCGACGGCAATCGCCGGTGGGCGAAGGAATTCGGGGCCACGACCGCAGACGGTCACCGGGCCGGAGCGGCGAAGATCGTCGAATTCCTCGGCTGGTGTCACGAGATCGACGTGGAGATCGTCACTCTCTATGTTCTGTCCAAGGAGAACCTCGCCCGTTCCGCCGAAGAGGTGTCGATCCTCATCGAGATCATCTCGGATCTGGTGGAGAAGATCGCAGCGCTCGACGGCGTCGGGGTCCAACTCGTCGGTGATCTCGAGATCGTTCCACCGGATCTGCGGGCCCGCTTGGAAGCCGTGACGACGACTGAGGACTGCGGCATGCGCGTCAACGTCGCCGTCGGCTACGGCGGCCGACAGGAGATCGTCAACGCGGTGAAATCCCTGCTGCGGACTCAGGCCGACGACGGCACGGATCTCGAGACCATCATCTCCGAGCTGTCTCCCGAGCAGATCGGCGAACACCTCTACACCAAGGGCCAGCCCGATCCCGACCTCATCATCCGCTCGTCGGGAGAGCAGCGACTCTCCGGCTTCCTCATGTGGCAGAGCGCCTACTCGGAGTTCTATTTCTGCGAAGCCTACTGGCCGGACTTCCGTCGCACGGATTTCCTCCGCGCCGTGCGCGACTACGGTCTGCGGCAGCGCCGCTTCGGCAAATAGGGCCTGCCGGCGGCCCGCGCCGATTCAAGGCCGAGTGACGGTGGAATCCCGCATTCACTCGAAGTTCATGACCTCGACTTGCCCGAACGCGCGTGCCGCTGCCGTCTGCGGGGGCGAACCGGGTTAGGTTGACTGTAGTTGGTCGACACCAACCCGAGATCGGGGGATGTCAGAACCGGATCTCGGCGGAACTCACGCCTCAGAGGTCCTCATGGCTGAAAAAGTCCACACCTACGTTCTCGACACCTCGGTGCTGCTGTCGGATCCCGGAGCGCTTCTGCGCTTCGCCGAACATCACGTCGTCATCCCGCTCATCGTCGTCTCCGAACTCGAGGGCAAACGCAATCATCCCGAACTCGGATTCACCGCTCGCAAAGCCCTGCACATCCTCGACGACTTCCGTTCCGACTACGACCGATTGGATCAGCCCATTCCGGTCGGCGATGCGGGCGGAACGCTGCGGGTCGAGCTCAACCACATCGACGCCTCCACGATGCCGGTCGGCTTCGACCGGACGGAGAACGACACCCGCATCCTGGCCGTGGCCCGCAACCTGTCGGCCGAAGGCTGTGACGTGGTCGTCGTGACCAAGGACGTGCCGATGCGAGTGAAAGCTTCGGCCCTGGGTCTGCACGCGGAGGAGTATCTGGCGGAGCTGGCCGTCGACTCCGGGTTCACCGGGATGAGCGAGCTCGGCCTCGACGACGAGCAGATGAGCGAGTTCTACGATTCGGGGTCGGTCGTCACCGAGGAGGTCTCCGACGAGGTGGTCAACACCGGTGTCGTCATCACCTCACCGCGCGGATCCGGACTGGGCCGTGTGCGCAGCGGCAACCGAGTGTCGATGGTGCGCGGGGATCGTGACATCTTCGGCGTCCACGGCCGATCGGCGGAACAGCGGATCGCCATCGACATGCTGCTCGACGACGCCCTGGGGATCGTGTCGATGGGAGGGCGAGCCGGAACGGGGAAGTCCGCGCTGGCCCTCATGGCGGGCCTGCAGAAGGTGCTCGAGGAGAACAAGCACTCGAAGATCATGGTCTTCCGCCCCCTCTACGCCGTCGGCGGGCAGAACCTCGGCTACCTGCCCGGCAGCGAAGGTGAGAAGATGAACCCCTGGGCGGAGGCCGTGTTCGACACCCTCAGCGCGCTGGTGAGCAAGAACGTCATCGACGAGGTGGTCAACAGAGAGATCCTCGAAGTGCTGCCGCTCACGCACATCCGAGGACGGTCGCTCCACGATGCATTCGTCATCGTCGATGAGGCACAGTCGTTGGAGCGCAATGTTCTGCTCACCGTGCTCTCACGCATCGGAATGAACTCGAAGGTGGTGCTCACCCACGATGTCGCCCAGCGCGACAACCTGCGAGTGGGCAGGCACGACGGAGTCGCTGCGGTGATCGAGAAGCTCAAGGGCCACGAACTGTTCGCTCATGTCACGCTGACACGGTCCGAGAGGTCGGAGATCGCGGCTCTGGTCACCGATGTGCTCGAGGAGTTCGACCCGTTCCGGTCCTGAGCCTCTGTTCCGGTCGCCGACCGCTCACGTTACCGCCGATGTATCGGGCTGTGCAGTGAGCGGTCGACGCTGGGGTGAGCGGTCGACGCTGGGGTGAGCGGTCGACGGGGCTCGAAATGGGCCGCGGACACGAAACGGCGCCCGGACGATTCCGTCCGGGCGCCGTCTCGATCTGTCAGACCGGAGGCTTACTTGTAGCTGCCGATCATCGTGGTGACGTCGAGGGCCTTGTCGAGGTCGGCCTCGGTGATGGAGCCGTTCTCGACGAAGCCGAGAGCGATCGTCGCTTCCTTCACCGTCATCTTCTCGGCCACGGCATGCTTGGCGATCTTCGCAGCGGCCTCGTAGCCGATGACCTTGTTCAGCGGCGTGACGATGGAGGGGCTCGCCTCGGCGAGGAAGCGGGCACGTTCCTCATTGGCGGTGAGTCCGTCGATCATCTTCTCGGCCATAACGGTCGAAGCATTCGCGAGCAGGCGGATCGACTCGAGCAGGTTCGAGGCCATGACGGGGATGCCGACGTTGAGCTCGAACGCGCCGTTGGTCGACGACAGCGACACGGAGGTGTCGTTGCCGATGACCTGAGCGGCGACCTGAATGGTGGCCTCACAGATGACCGGGTTGACTTTGCCGGGCATGATCGAGGACCCGGGCTGCAGGTCGGGGATGGCGATCTCGCCGAGGCCGGTGTTCGGTCCCGAGCCCATCCAGCGCAGATCGTTGCAGATCTTCATGTAGCCGTAGGCGATGGTCCGCAGCTGGCCGGAGGCCTCGATGAGTCCATCGCGGTTGGCCTGCGCCTCGAAGTGGTTGCGTGCCTCGGTGATCGGCAGTCCGGTCTCCTCGGCGAGGATCTCGACCACGCGGGAGGAGAAGCCGTCGGGGGTGTTGATGCCGGTGCCCACAGCGGTTCCGCCCTGCGGGACCTCTGCCACGCGCGGCAGGGAAGCCTCGATGCGCTCGATTCCGTAACGGACCTGAGCGGCATAGCCGCCGAACTCCTGACCGAGCGTCACCGGAGTGGCATCCATGAGGTGGGTGCGGCCGGACTTGACGATGGAGGAGAACTCGTTCGCCTTCTTCTCCAGCGAAGTCGCCAGGGTGTCCATGGCCGGGATGAGGGTGTTGACCAGGGCCTTGGTCACGGCCAGGTGCACCGAGGTGGGGAAGACGTCGTTCGACGACTGCGAGGCGTTGACGTGGTCGTTCGGGTGGACGTTGATTCCGTCGGCTTCGAGCGCCTTCGTCGCGAGCGAGGCCAGAACCTCGTTGGTGTTCATGTTCGACGAGGTTCCCGAACCGGTCTGGAACACGTCGATGGGGAAGTGGGCGTCGAATTCGCCTGCGATGACCTGATCGGCGGCGTTCTGGATGGCTGTGGCACGAGCTTCGTCGAGCACGCCGAGTTCGGCGTTGGCCTTGGCTGCGGCCTTCTTCACCTGTGCCAGTGCGGCGATGTGAGCGGATTCGAGGGTCTTGCCCGAGATCGGGAAGTTCTCGACGGCACGCTGGGTCTGTGCGCTGTAGAGGGCGTCTTTGGGGACTTTGACCTCACCCATGGTGTCGTGTTCGATGCGGAATTCTTCGATCATTGTTGTCCTTTCCGTTGGGTGCCGGGGAAATGATTGCGGAGTTCAGGGTCGTTGAGAGCCTGAATGGGTGACCACCGAGGCGGTCGGTCGCTTAAGAAGCGTAGGTGGAGACCGCGGCCTCGTCGCCTCCGTACTGGGCGACGACCGTGGTGTGGCCGTCGTGGAGCTGGTAGGTGAGTCCGACGATGATGAGTCGGCCGTCGTCGACTGCGGTCTTGATGATCGTCGACAGCTGCATGATCTTGTCGACGGTGTCCATGGTGTTCTGACCGACGGTCTCGTTGATCGTGGTCCGTCCGTTCTTGCGGGCCCTGGCCACCGTCGGCAGGATGCGGGCGACGACGTCGGAGATGAACCCGGGAGGAGTCTCACCCGAGTCGTAGGCGTTGTAGGCCGCAGTCACGGCCCCGCAGCTGTCGTGTCCGAGCACGACGAGCAGGGGAGTGCCGAGCATTTCGACGCCGTATTCGAGCGACCCCAAGGTGACCGGGTCGATGACCTGTCCGGCATTGCGCACGACGAACATGTCACCGAGGCCGACATCGAAGATCATCTCAGCGGCGACGCGGGAGTCCGAGCAGCCGAAGAGCGTGACGAACGGGGTCTGGCTGTCCGACAGGGACTCGCGCCGTGCAGTGTCCTGGTTGGGATGCCGAGGGACATCGTCGACGAAACGCTGGTTTCCCTCGAGGAGTCGTTTCCACGCCTGATTGGGCATTGCTTTCGCACCTGCTTCCGAGTTGTGTGCATCGCGCCCGGGACCGGGTGCGTTGGGAGGTCAGACCAGGCCGCGGCGTGCGGCTTCTTCTGCGGCCTCCACGTAGGAGTGGGTCTTCGCGGCCTGGTGCTCGGCGAAGACCTGACGGACGGTCCCCGACTTCGATCGCATCACCAACGAGTGCGTGGTGACGTGTCCGCCTTGGAACTTCACTCCGTCGAGCAGGTCGCCGTTGGTGATGCCCGTGGCGACGAAGTAGCTGTTGTCACCGGTGACGAGGTCGTCGGTGTTGAGCACCTGATTGACATCGAGACCGGCCTCGGCGGCGGCCTCGCGCTCCGTGTCGTCCTGCGGCCACAGACGGCCCTGGATGACTCCGCCGAGAGCCTTGATGGCGCAGGCGGTGATGATGCCTTCCGGGGTCCCGCCGATGCCCATGAGCATGTCGACGCCCGTGCCGGGACGGCAGGCGGCGATGGCTCCGGCGACGTCGCCATCGGTGATGAGCTGGATGCGAGCTCCGGCGGCGCGGATCTCATCGATCATCTGCTGGTGGCGGGGGCGGTCGAGGATCATCACCGTCACCGAGGCGGGATCCTTCGTTCCCTTCGCCTTGGCGACGCGGCGGATGTTCTCGGCGATCGGCAGACGCAGATCGACGGCATCGGCGGCATCCGGGCCGGTGACGAGCTTCTCCATGTAGAACACGGCGGAGGGGTCATACATCGCACCGTCTTCGGTCACGGCCATGACCGAGATCGCGTTGGGCATGCCCAACGCGGTCAGGCGAGTGCCGTCGATCGGGTCGACAGCAACATCGCAGTGCGGGCCGCCGCCGTCGCCGACCTGTTCGCCGTTGAAGAGCATCGGAGCTTCGTCCTTCTCGCCTTCGCCGATGACGACGGTGCCGGACATGCGGACGGTGGAGATGACATTGCGCATCGCGGCCACGGCTGCCCCGTCGGCGGCGTTCTTGTCGCCGCGGCCGACCCAGGGTGCGGCGGCGATGGCTGCGGCCTCGGTGACTCGGACGAGCTCCAGAGCCAAGTTGCGGTCGGGAGCATCTGACTCGACCTGAGCCTTCTGTGACCATGAGTCGGTCACTGCGACAGGCGGAGTCTCCTCGTCAACTCGTCCTCGGTCATGGTGAGATTTCACGTCAACAGGCTCTTTGGAGTCACTCATGCTTCCAATTGTGCCACCCCTGTGATCGGGGTCGCGACAGCGGTGTCCCCTTGTGGCCGCGGTCACGTCCTCGGGCCGGAATTGGCCCTTCGCGCGCGAGCCGAGGACAATGGCGATGTGAATGTCCGAAATGCTGCCGACGAGACGGGTGCTCGAACGGTCGTCGACGAGACGACTCCGAGTCCTAAGGGAGAGTCCATGGCTGACGAGTCCGGAGTGATGCTGCCGGGGTCCCGGGAAGAGATGCGCTTCCTGCGCAAGAACTCGAACTGGGTCAATATGGTCATCGCGATCCTCGCCTGCCTGGCGGTCGCCGTCGGGATCCTGTTCCTCGCCCCGCAGCCCGAAGTCGACTCCGAGCGCGTCGTCGACTACCAGGGAATCGCCGAGCAGTCCCAGGGCAATGCCGAGTTCGACCTCATCGTTCCGCAGATCCCGCGCGGATGGACCTCGAATGAAGCCAGCCTCGATCGTGTGGGCGACTCCGAATACACCTCGTGGTACATGTCGTTCATCGGTCCCGACGACCAGTGGGTGAGCATCGAACAGGCCGAAGCGAGTGAGAACTGGGCGAAGCGGAAGACCGATGAGTCCGTCGCTGCCGAGAAAGTGACTGTCGGTGGTGCCGACTTCCAGATCTATCGGACCGCAGAGGCGAAGGAATACTGGGTCACGCACAAGGGCGATATGTATGTCGTCCTGAGCGCCACTGCCGCACCGGACACCATCAACACCTTCGCCGATCAGGTGGCCGCCCAACTGAAATGACTCCGGCGGACCCGGAGTTCTACTCGGCGTCGTCCGATGTCTCCTCACGGGCCTTGTCGAGGCGTTCCCGCGCTCCATCGAGCCATGCCTGGCAGCGGTCGGCCAGTGCTTCGCCGCGTTCCCACAGCCGCAGCGACTCTTCGAGCGGCAGATTGCCGGTCTCCAGGCGCTTGACGGTCACGACGAGTTCCTCGCGTGCCTGCTCGTAGCTGAGCGTGCTGATATCGGGCTGATCTTCTTGAGTCGTCGGTTCGGTCATCGGTGTCTCCTTCGCAGAGTGAGTGGAACGTGGGCAGAGTGCGGAACTGTGGTCAATCCTCGGTCGTCGAATCATCCTTTTCCGGAGTGACTTCGGTGATCTCCGCATCGAAACGGCCCTGAGCGACGCGGACGTGGACGGTGTCACCGGAGACGACCTCAGAGGCATTGCGGACGGCCTGACCCCCGTCAGTCTGCACCACGGCGTAGCCGCGCTCCAACGTCCGCAGGGGTGAGAGGGACCGGGCCTGGGAGCGCAGATGCCGGATCTCGTTCTGCGCCTGGATGAGCAGTCCGTTCGTTGCCTGCAGACTGCGGCGGCGGATCACCGTCAGTTCGTTCTCATGCGCGGTGATCATCGTCTGCGGCTCGGCGAGCACCGGCCGTGATCGCACGGCGGTGAGCATCTCCTGTTCGCGGTCGAGGATGCGGTTGACGGCGGCTTCGAGCTCGGCTCGGGCTCGCAGCAGATTCATGCCTTCCTCGGCGACATCCGGAACGATCCTCTTTGCGGCATCCGTGGGCGTTGACGCCCGCATGTCAGCGACCTCGTCGAGGATGGGCCGGTCGGCTTCGTGTCCGATCGCCGAGACCACCGGTGTCTGCGCTGCGGAGACGGCGCGCACGAGTGCTTCGTTGGAGAACGGCAGGAGGTCTTCCATGCTCCCGCCGCCGCGGGCGATGACGATGACATCGATCTGCGGATCCGCATCGAGTTCGGCGAGGTTCTTCATCACTCCCGGTACAGCATCCGGGCCCTGGACGGCACAGTTGCGGACTTCGAATTCGGCGGCCGGCCAGCGCAGGTGCACATTGCGGATGACGTCCTTCTGAGCGTCCGAATCCCGTCCGGTGATCAGCCCGATCCGGTTCGGCAGGAACGGCAGGCGACGCTTCCGGCTGGGATCGAAGAGTCCCTCGGCGCCCAGCTGCTTCTTCAGCCGTTCGAGGCGGGCGAGGAGTTCGCCGAGGCCGACGGCGCGGATGTCGTTGGCTCGCATCGTCAGGCGACCGGTCTTCGTCCAGAAGTCGGCTTTGAGGTTGGCGACGACATGGCTGCCCTCGGTCAGCGGCGTCCCGGTCCGGTCGAGGACGTTCTTCCAGATCTGGACCGGCAGGGACATCTCGACATCGGTGTCTCGGAGGGTCAGGTAGCTGGCCTTGCCGCGGTGGTTGAGTTCGACGACCTGCCCTTCGATCCACACGCTCGACATGCGGTCGATATAGGACTTCATCTTCGACGACAGCAGACTCAGCGGCCACGGATTCTCCGCCGTGGTCTCGGCTGCGGTGGCGGCGAGCTCCTTCGGCTCGACGGATTCGCCGAGCGTGCCGGGAGTGCCGGAGATTCTTTGCGCCATGTGGGTCCCCTTCCGAACACCCAGCCTAACGAACGGCACTGACACAGCCCATTCCTGGCCGCCGTCGACGCCTCCGGCTTAGACTGAATGGGTGAGTGTCGTTTCAGTACCTGCCCCGACCATTCCGCGCCGGCGTCTGGCTCCTAGCGAGATCCGCACTCCGGTCAATGCTGACAAGAGAGTGCTGCTGGCTGCGCCGCGCGGCTATTGTGCCGGCGTCGATCGGGCTGTCATCGCTGTCGAACGCGCCCTCGAGCATTACGGCGCACCGATCTACGTCCGCAAGGAGATCGTGCACAACCGCCACGTCGTCGAGACCCTGTCCGAACGCGGGGCCGTCTTCGTCGATGACACCGCGGAGGTCCCGGAAGGTGCTCGGGTCGTGTTCTCCGCTCACGGAGTCTCACCGGCCGTGCACACCGAGGCTGCTGGGCGTGGGCTGTCGACGATCGACGCGACCTGTCCGCTGGTGACGAAGGTTCACAAGGAGGCCATCCGGTTCGCTCGGGACGGCTTCGGCATCCTCCTCGTCGGCCATGCCGGACACGAAGAGGTCGAAGGAACCATGGGGGAGGCACCGGACCACATCACTGTGGTGCAGAGCCCCGAGGAGGCTCGCACCATCGAGGTTCCCGATGCCGAGAAGCTGGTGTGGATCTCCCAGACGACCTTGAGCGTGGACGAGACCATGGAAACGGTTGAGATCCTGCGTGAGCGCTTCCCGCACCTGCAGAATCCACCCAGCGATGACATCTGCTACGCGACACAGAACCGGCAGGTCGCGGTGAAGAAGGTCGGGCCCGACGCGGATCTCGTCATCGTCGTCGGGTCGGCGAACTCCTCGAACTCCGTTCGCCTCGTCGAAGTCGCTCTCGAACACGGGGCGAAGGCTGCCTACCGTGTCGACTTCGCCCGCGAGATCGACGAGACATGGTTCCACGAGGTGGCCACGGTCGGTGTCACCTCAGGTGCGAGCGTTCCGGAGAACCTCGTCCAGGACGTGCTGCAGCTGCTGGCCGAATACGGATTCGACACCGTCGAAGAGGTCGTCACCGCCGAAGAGGACCTCATCTTCTCGCTGCCGAAGGAACTGCGCAAACTCGGCTGAGCTGAGCAATTCCGCTGCGCGGCGCGACGGGGACATCCACGACTCAACGGAGTCGACAAACGCTGTCGATTCTCAACTTGTCCCCGTCTGCCGACCGCGCAGATGAGTCGGACCACGATCATCGAAGTCCATGGCCCGCGGCCGACTGAGTTCCTCGGCGCTGATGCCGCGAGAACGAGTATCGAGTTCGGCCACGGCGTCGAGCTCGTCGGCGACGATCCCGGTCGACGGGAACTTTCTGGCGGTGACGAGGAACCGGGACTCCAAGGACGAGACGAACCGGTTGTAGTCCTCGACGGAGCGGTCCAGGCTGGCACCCATCCGTGACACATGGGCCACCAGAGTGCCGATACGTTCGTAGAGTTCCGTGCCCAGCCGCAGCACCTCGGCAGCCGAAGAGGACATGTCCGCCTGCCGCCAGTTGAGCGCCACGGTCTTCAACAGCACCAGCAGAGTCGCCGGTGAGGCGAGGACGACGTTCTTGCCCAGTGCATGATCGATCATCTTCGGGTAGCTTGCCGCGGCCGCGGAGAGCAGACCGTCGGTGGGCACGAAGCAGACGACGAAGTCGGGGGAGGCCTCGAATGCCTTCCAATATTCTTTCGATGCCAGAGCATCGACATGGCGCAGCAGCGCGCGGGCATGATCGTGACTGTCTGTGCCAGAGTCGGGCGCCTCGGCGGAGTCCTCGTTCATTCGTGCCGACAGCGGGGTCTTCGCATCGATGACGATCGTGCCGCCGCCGGGCAGGTGGACGACCATATCGGGTCGGTGGCGCTTACCATCGCGTTCGGCGCTGACCTGGGTGTCGAAGTCGACGTGGGGGAGGAGGCCGGCGTATTCGACGATGCGTTTGAGTTGGACCTCGCCCCAGTCTCCGCGGTGCGTGGTTGAGTTCAACGCGTTGGCCAGTGACCCGGTGGATTCCTGGAGGCGGAGGTTCTGTTGGCTGAGGTGCCCGATCTGGGAATTCAAGCGAGTGATCTGTTCGATCTGTGTGCGGTCCTGGGCGTGCAGATTCTCCTGCAGGTTCTTCACGCTTGCCGCCAAGGGTCCGATGGCCGCGGTGATCTCACCGGCCATCTGCGCATCGGCCTCGAGGTCTTCCGTGCGTTGGGACAGGATGTGTGACGTGGTTTCTGCGCGGGTGAGTCTCTCGAGATAGCGAGACCGGGTGAGACTGCGCCCGAGGAGGAATCCGAGCGCGGCGGCGAGGACGATCGCCACGATGACGGCGATGATGACTGCGGCGGCGGGGAAAGCATTCATGGTCCCAGGGTGACAGAGGGCACTGACACGAGAATTCGAGGACCACCTCGGCGAGGGCTAGACTTGGATACCGTGGCTTTGACTATCGGAATCGTGGGACTGCCCAATGTCGGCAAGTCGACCATGTTTAACGCACTGACCAAGAACCAAGTTCTCGCGGCGAACTACCCGTTTGCGACGATCGAACCGAACGTGGGCGTGGTCCCACTGCCGGACGCCCGGCTGAGCAGGTTGGCGGAGATCTTCTCCTCCGAACGCATCCTCAATGCCACCGTCGACTTCGTCGACATCGCCGGAATCGTGCGTGGTGCCTCCGAGGGCGAGGGCCTGGGCAACCAGTTCCTGGCCAACATCCGTGAAGCCGATGCCATCTGCCAGGTGATCCGCGGATTCGTCGACGACGATGTCGTCCACGTCGACGGCAAGATCAGCCCAGCCGATGACATCGACACGATCAACACCGAGCTCATCCTCGCCGACCTCCAGACATTGGAGAAGGCACGGCCCAGGATCGAGAAGGAAGTCAAGGGCAAGCGCGCGCCCGCCGAGCAGCTGACCGCGATCGACGCCGCCACCGAGATCCTCGAAGGCGGGCGGACGCTCTACCAGGCGATGCAGGCCGACAAGTTCGATGTCAGTGCCCTGCGTGAGCTGCAGCTGATGACGGTCAAGCCCTTCCTCTACGTGTTCAATGTCGACGACGAGGTGCTCGCCGATGAGGACAAGAAGGACGAGATGCGGGCCCTCGTGGCGCCCGTCGAGGCGATCTTCCTCGACGCGAAGTTCGAATCCGAACTCGCCGAGCTCGACGCAGAAGAGGCTCGGGAGATGCTCGAGTCGACCGGTCAGGATGAAGCGGGACTCGACCAGCTCGCCCGCGTCGGCTTCGACACCCTCGGTCTGCAGACCTACCTGACGGCCGGTCCCAAGGAATCCCGTGCGTGGACGATTCCGAAGGGTGCCACCGCCCCCGAGGCGGCCGGCGTCATCCATACCGACTTCCAGAAGGGCTTCATTAAGGCCGAGATCGTGTCGTTCGATGATCTCGATGCGAACGGTTCGATGGCTGCCGCGAAGTCCGCCGGAAAGGTACGGATGGAAGGCAAGGACTACGTCATGGTCGACGGCGATGTCGTGGAGTTCAGGTTTAACGTGTGACCTGATGGGGTGAGGTTTAATGGCCGACTTTGACTACCTGCGTTCAACTATCAAAAATCTGTCAGCCAAGAAGCTTTACGACGAAGCAGTTAAAGCGTATGGGGCTGGCGCTTTTCGGGCGTCCATTATTGCCATATGGACTGCCGTGGCGCTGGATCTGACCGCCAAGATTAGGCTGATGGCCGACATAGAAGGCGGCGCGGCTGCGAGTGCAATCAAAGAGCTCGATCAAGCGATCGGCGCCGAAGACGTGCCTAAGATGCAGTCATTTGAAAGCTCTCTATTGGACCTTTCTTCAGCAAAACTTGAATTGCTCACGGCGCGGGAGCGCGTTGAAATAGAGAGAATCTACAAGGACCGAAATCTTTGTGCACATCCCAATTTCTCCTCGATTGATTGGGTCTACACACCCACTCCAGAACTGGTTAAAGCTCATATCGTCAGTGCCGTCGATTCGGTCCTGTCCCAGCGTCCAGTCGCCGGCAAGGTTCAGATCGGCATTCTAGGTAGCGAAATTGGTTCTGAGTCGTGGCCAAGCAAGGAAGTGGATGAGTATGTATACGCGCGCTATTTTTCGGAAACGCGGGAAATTGTTCAGCGGAATCTTATGCAAGTACTCGTAAAGGGCGCATTGCGTCCACCCGATGCCGGAGAGCTTGAGATTGCAGTTGATTCGGCCACTTTTCAGAGTCGTTGCGGGAGAGCGAGCCTGGCAATTAAAAGTCATCTCCCAAATCTGTTCGAGCAAGAACTGCGGTCAGTGCTTGAAAAGCGAGAGGTAAGCGGCACACTTAGCGAATCGCAGCTTCTGAATGCGTTCGCTACATACGCGAGTCTTGAATTGTTCTGGGATTGCTTGCCCGACACTGCAGCAACGCGACTGCGCAGCCTAATTGCAAATCGTGATATTGATGTTCTAATTGATTCCCGTGTGTTTGACGGGGGATTCCCTGGCGATAATGCATGTCGCGAAGATTACTCTTCGCGTCTTTCTGAGCTTTCCACCGATGAGATTACAAGAATTATAGACCGTAACGCGCCTAATGAGCAGTTTATTGATTTGTGTCTCGGGCGCTTAGCGAAATCGCCAAACTTTAGGTCCGCCGAATCCACCATGCAAATCCTGCTGAAATGTATGCGCGGGCTCGGAGCGCGAGAGTTGGAAAGAATGTTTGATGTCATTAAGAGTAATGATCAGGCGCTATGGGCCAGCGGTATTGAGTGGCAACTCGAGGCCATGTATGAAGGGCTGAGCCCGCTTTCTGATGACCTGTCAATAATTTGGGCAACGGGGGTAAAAGAACTGTACGATCAGATTCAGGTCGACTCCAAGGAACGTACCTGGATAAATGAGGCGCTCTATCGTCGATTGCTTCACGCTTAAATTGAGTCACGACGATGGTCCTCTCGCCCAGGCGAGGGCGTCAGTCCGTCTGGGATACATTCAGGTCGGATACTGCTGGCTTGCCGACCGTTCGGACTGTCTACATTCGGGCAGGCATTCTCGGCGCTCTTAAAGTTGCACTGAGCAGAGTCGGCAATGGAACGCGGTGGAGCATTGTGCTAGCTTGTGGCTTTTGCGCGTGTTCCGCTTCTGTGAGTGGGCGAAGCTGTGCGCGGAGCGAGAGTGGTTTCGAACGCATCGACTATGCTTTGCCCGAGGACCGCTGAGCGGATATTCGTGGTCGGAGGAACGTGGCTGTGCCTTTATGAGGACCGCAGTGAGAGGCTTCTATTCGCGGGGATCGAAGATCGCCTAGATCGCGATTGGGAGAAGCACAGGGCAGATGCCGAAGCGGTCCGCGATGCGGCGTATGGATATCAGCCTCTGCAAACTGAGGAGCCATTCTCGCCTCGAGTCGACGCACTCAAGGCAGAAGCTATCGCGATTCATGTCGCGAAGTTCCCGGGGGTGGCAGTCTACTACGCTGAGGACGGAGTTTCAGTCAACGGTAGGAAAGTGCGAGTAACTATAACCGTGCAGGCATCGGAGACATATCAGTCCTTGGGCCTGCCGTGAAGCGCAGAAGTGGTGGAAGGTCGCTGCTGCCAAGCAGCAAAAGGAGGAGCGTCCAATCGGGATCCCCGGTGGATCAAGCGGCGTCATTCTGGGTGGCTGGGAAGCAGATCGTCGTTCCAGCTACGCTCTTAACGGCGACGTGTTTCCGTTCGTGGATCCGGCGGAGGGTGATCCTCGAGACAACAAAGGAATGCGCATAGTCGGGCTAAGTGGGTACTCGGGGAGGATCTGCTCCGAAACTCTCAGTTGAATGATTGTTGCGGCATTTCGCCTACAGGGAGTGGTGGAGTCTTGCTTCAATGTGTGATGCCGCACTCTTGACAGTTCCTATAACTGGAAGACATCTTCGTGTTCTGTGAAGAAGTTGACACCGCAGCTGACGCTTTTCGTGCGCTCAGATGCGGTTGGAGCGATTCTGGCTGAGACTCTCGGCCACCCCGAGCGGGAGTTTACGTTGGCTGAGCTTGGGAGGCGGACACATACGAGCGGTCCATTCGTTTATCGCGAAAGTCGGGCGACCGGTCGAATCGGCCGTGCTTTGTGACCACCACGAGGGGCGAAACAGTGTCGTGAGTGCGAATGCGACAATTCATTGTTAGCTTTGATGCGAGATCTGATCGTTGCGACCTACGGGCAGGTGCCGGTGTTGCGCGAGCTCTTCGATGGGATCGACGGGGTGGAGAAGCTGCTCATTTACGGATCCTGGACCGCGAGACGGTCCCGGGGAGCGGCGCGTTACCCAACGACTTGGACGTCTTTTTCGGTGGCGACGCACCGCGGAGGTCGCTCACGGACTTGGCCGCGGAGGCAGGCGACCAACTTTACCTTCCTGTTAACTTCACGCGAATCGCGTTGGTCGACTGGGATTCCGAAGAGCCGTCGCCTATCCTCTGGACAATTTGTTCGCGCGCTTATAGTTGTGAGATTCGGTGAGATCGTTGACTGACATCGTCGATCAAATGCTCGCGAACCGGAGACTGGAGAGAGTAGAGATGAGTCGCGAGCATGCGTTGGCCGTAGTCGATTCCAGCGAACGTCATGCCCGAACGGCTGAGCTGTTTGCCGATACCGACGATCAAGCGATGGCGTTCACAGCGGCGTATGATGGTGCGCGCGAAGCGCTCGTCGCTGTTCTTGCTACCGAAGGTCTCCGTGCCCGTCCTGTCAGCGGAGCTCATCGCAACTCCGGGATCGCGGCAACGGGTTTCGTCAAAGACAGAGACTTGCGAGATTGAATGGATGCGTCAAGTGAGTACCGCGACAGAGTATCCCGACGACGAACGGCCGACTGCGACGAACCAAGACGTGGCTGAAGCGATCACCGCGGCCGCTCGGGTCGTCGATGTTTGCGCCGATTGCGTACGTCTCGACGCGTAGTCGATGAATCTGGGCGCAGTTGTTGTTCGCCCCTTCGGATTCGACACCCTGGGACTAGAGACCTATCTGACTGCCGGGCACAAGGTAGCCCGTGTGTGGACGATTCTACAGGGTGTCCCCGCCCTAAGGCGGTCGCCGACCAGAAGCTCACGGGGTCGCTTCGGCGTTGAGCACTCCGTTGGCTTCGCTGTGTGGGAGTAGCCAGAAAACCTGGTCCCAGTTCCCGTCCGCGATCCACTGGTGGCAGGGCCTCGTTATGGTCGTCCGCGCTCCGAATGTGGTTGGGACCCGTCGTCGTCAGCGCGCGACACTACTTCAATTACTGTGAGTCGACTTTGGACGTCCGTGGCCCCTGCTAAGCTGGCGCTCCAACCCGTGAGGAGTGCTCTGTGTACCCGACCATAGCAAAGTCCGTAGGCGACATCTTCGCTGCCGCGTGGAACATCTCAAATGGCACCGTCGTTCCAAAGACCGAAGACGTGGTGATGAAGAATGGAGGCCGGCTCGTTGATGCGACCTATCTTTACGCAGATCTCGCCGGCTCAACCAAGCTCGCGCACACTCTGAAGAAGGAGGCATCGGCTACAATCATTCGCGCTTACATTAACTCGGCATCGCGAATCCTTCGACACTGCGGCGGTAATATTCGCAGCTTTGACGGGGATCGAGTTATGGCGATCTTTATGGGCTCGGATAAAAACGTAAAGGCCGTGAGAGCCGCGCTTGGCATCAACTGGGCGGTGTATCGCGTGATACAACCGGCAATCGAGGCCAAATGGACAGACGTGTCTCAGAGCTACACAATCAATCACGGTGTCGGAATCGATACAGGCGAAGCGCTCATTGTTCGTGGTGGTGTTCGAGACAACAATGACCTGATTTCAATTGGTGACGCGCCCAACGATGCAGCTCGATTGAGCGAACATCGCAAATGGAACACAAACATCACGAAACCCGTCTACGAAGATCTTGATGAAAGCATTCGCCTCCTCGCGGACGGCAGGAATTTTTGGACGTCGTCTAACGGAATTGCCGCACTGGGAAATTACACAACGCTTTACCATTCCGACGCGTCGTGGGAGATCTGATGGCGAAGACTGTCGCAGACATCGAGGATCAGATCTCAACGATCCTCAATGAGGAATGGAACATTCGAGAAAGCAACGAAGTCCCATCTACCGACTCGGTTACCCATAAGAATGGCGCGGTCAAGATTGATGCCGCGTTTCTATACGCGGATCTGGCAGAATCCACGCGCCTGCAGAAGGGCTACAAGAACACCTTTGCCGCCAAAGCGATCCGCATGTACCTCGGTGGAGCTTCAGAGATAATTCGCCACTATGGCGGGCAAATCAAGAGCTTTGACGGGGACCGTGTGATGGGGGTCTTCGCAGGCAAACGGAAACGCAACAATGCCGTGCTCGCTGCGTTCGCTATCAATTGGATGGTCCAGCGGGTCATTGCTCCTCAAGTAAAGGTCCGCCATGACGCAAACGGAACTAGCGTGTGGGTACCGCGGCATGGGATCGGCATCGATAGCGGTGAGACATTCGTTGCGCGTGCAGGTGTTCGCAACAGGGTGAACGAACACAATCACAATGACCTAGTTTTCATCGGACAGGCTCCAAATGTTGCAGCCAAATTGAGCGAGATCAGAGAGCCTGAATCGATAATCGTTACCAAGAACGTCTACAGCTACCTCGACGCAGCACAGAAGAAGAAGTTAAAGTCCGGCGATAACCCTTGGCGCGGTCCTTTCGGGACAACGGTTGGTCCGCACAAGATCGATCTCTTCAAGACCAGCTACTGGCGTTCGCTAAGCGCTTGAAGATTTGGAGTAATCACGTGCGACGAAGAAACGACCTGGTAAGTGCACCGGACAACTCGAAAGCGATTGACGCTGCGTGGCGCATACACGCTGCTCAAATCGACTGGACGGGAAAAGTCGATGCCAAGGCGGCTTTTGCCTTCGCTATAGAGTCAGCAGCTCTTGCGACAGTCATTGGGCTGTCCGCGCCCGGGCGCCTGTTCTCCGAGCTCGGAAACGGATTTCTCTTAACGCTGTACTACACTGGACTTTTCGGACTTCTCGTGTCGATCGCCTTTGCTGCTTTGGTTGTGTTCCCTCGACTAAGGGGTAGGCACACGAAAGCGGAGTCAGCTGACAACTTTATCTATTTCGGCCACGCACGCCATTGGGAGGCTACTGTGCTGAAAACCGCACTGGCCGAGGTGGATCTTCTCGATCAGCTGAGTCGACAGATCGTCGTGATGGCAACGATCGCGTGGACGAAGCACAAACGCGTGCAGTGGTCAGTGAGTTCAGCAGTCGCTGCGGCTGCTCTATTAGTAATCTGCGCGACTTTCGTCAGAAACCACTAAACGGTCACTGCTGTATCAAATTTCTGTGCATTTATCAGTTCTAAACGAGCCTTTTGCGTCCAAAAGTGAGGCCATCAATGCGGGGCTGCTGCACGGTTACGTGACAATTTGATCGGGCAAGACCTGAGGGCTGGCCTGGGCGACGTCATCAAGGCTAAGTCCTATCCGCGAAATTCCGTGATGACGTGGTGCACGTCGTGCGCAACCGAGTGACCGGCGTGACGCGTCGTGAAATCGTGGAGTTGCGGGAAGCACATCACAGGATTCGACTGCAGGCGGCACGGTCGTAATGTGTTCGAAGTGCCATTGACACAATTCGGGAATGGTTCGGGGTCAGCTCGAGGGCTCGACGTTGGCGCGATCTCGTCTGCCTGAGATACAACTGGACGGGATTCGCATTTTCGATCCACTAAGCGGCCCCTTCGACACCCTGTTCGATGATCGCGATGGCCCAGGCTTCCATGCTCCAGACCTCGTTCAGATGCTGACGATTGGTCCAGTCGTAGAGTACGCGCTTGCCGTCGTACATGCCGGCATTGTGTCCGCGTCATACATAATGATGGACTCCGAGGAGCGCTACCAGGCCACCGATGTTCATCGACAACCCGGCGACCCCTCGACCGGGTGTTAGCTTACTCAAACGGCTTCGAAATGGCGTAGTTGATGGCGTACGGCCACCAACTCCAGCTCAACGACCTCCGCGACCTTCTCAAGGAGCTGCAAATGCTGCGGAACGACGCCGCGGAAGGAACCACCGAATGCGAAGCTATCAGCGAGCTGGAGCCGAACGTGGCAAAGCTGGACCCGGGAGAGACAGGCGCGATAGTTTCCAACGAACAGACAACCGTGCGACTAAGTAAGTCAACGCCGCTGGTGCGGCAATGCTTAGTGTTGCCGTTCATGAGTACCTGAATGGGGATTAAAGTCGCTTGGGACCGCGAATCGTCTCGGAGGTCATCTCCGGTGCAGGCGTAGCTCACGATATTCAGGTGAACATCTGTGGAATCGTGAACGTATCCACGGATGTCGTCGGGGCGGGCCGGTCGCGGTCGTCTTATTACAGAGGTGATTCAGCTACGAAACGAGTGGAATTGCGGTTCAACGTCTAGAATTGTCAGAATCAACGATCCGTGGTGAATCTGGTCGCTACTGACAGTTGCGGACTGGAGGAGGTGGAGATCGTTGACTACCATTGACGAGATCGAGCCGTTCCACCCCGGGGAGGTCCTCATGGAGGACTTCCTCGAGGGTTTCGGAATCACTCAGAACAAGCTCGCCGTGTCCATCGGTGTCCCGCCTCGGCGGATCAATGAGATCGTGCACGGCAAGCGGGGGATCACGGCGGATACCGCGTTGCGGCTTGCGAAATACTTCGGTACCTCGGCGGAGTTCTGGATCAACCTGCAGAGTCATTACGAGCTCGACCGGGCCGAGGAGCGGGCAGGTGAGCAGATCGCTTCGATCGTTCCGCTGCAGGTGGTGTGAATGGCGAACACTGGCGAGCAGTCGCTGAGTATGTGGAGCACGGCAAAAGCGGTGGGGCGATGTCAATCGAGTCGGGCCATGATTGTCGACCGTGCTGGAATGCGGTGGAGTTCCGCTTCAACGTCTAGTCCCGTTCCGGTTCAATCTCTGGAGCGATAAGTGCCCGACGAATCCCTGCTGACCCAAGTGTTCAGCGGGCGCTTGCGCTTTCTTCGGAATAGATGATCGCTCATCCTCGTTGACTTTCGTTTGGTGCTGAACATTGAGGAGGCGATGTGAGCGAAACGATCGATGAGAAGAGCGACGGCACAGTCTCGCAACTGCAATCGGGAATGGTCGTGCCGCAGCTGCCGCCGCTGGCAATGCAAGCCGAGAGGCTGATCGCGACGGGCCTTCTGGACGATGAGGGCGGCGAGCTCACCACTGATGTGTTGCATCAAGCCGTCACCGACTTGCAGGAACGTGTCGCTCCTGGAGCGCTGCTCGTCGTATCGGAACGGGTTCTGCCAGCCAGAACTCTCGTGCAACATGTGAGGCGCACCTCGGGCGGGCAGGATCGGGAGGGCTTCGTGGTGGTCGACATGGACGACCTTGACCATTTCGTGCCCACTGCCGAAGCGCCCGAGCCTGGCACGTTCGTGTACGCGCTCGAAGATCCGCGGCGCGGCGACGATATGCTCAATTGGTCTCCGGCGGAGGCTCAGGACGAGCTGTCGAAGGGCGGACGCACACCTTTCACCGTCGTCGAAGGTGTGCATTTGGCGTTGCAGCTGCCTGCTGCCCTCGACCGTAACGCCTGCTACATGATGATTGGATCGCGTCGGCGAAAGGCGAAGGGATTCGATTCGCGAACGCCTGCGCTCTGGATATCGAACGGTACGGGCAGGGACGGTCGCGACCGCAAAGGCCCACCGAAACTGGGCTGGTGCTGGTGGAACAATCGGCACACTTGGCTGGGATTCGGATCGGGCGCTCGTCGCGTCGCTGACTTGTCCGGCGCTCCAAATGGCTCGACCGCGTGAAATCCGGTGGAGTTCCGCTTCTGTGTCCGACAGTCACCGGGGCGGGAACTGGTCAGCTGACGCTCTGTACGACCTGAACCAGGTGTCCGTCCAGATCCTCGACCCAGGCGATGAGCAGCCGGTCGAGCCATAACTCCGGTGGCTTGACCGGCCTTGCTCCGAGCCCGATGAGGCGCTCATAGCCGGCTGGCACGTCGTCCGTCCAGAGGATCACCGCCGTTCGCTGTCCCACGGCGACCGGGTCGAGCTCGTGGTCGTCGCAGGTGCTGGCTTCCGTGGCAAGCCCGATTCGGTAGCAGTCAAGGGCGAAATCCACGTGGATGGGTGTTCCGGTCAGCGGGGTGCGAAACACTTCCTCGAAGCCGAGAGCTTGGTAGAAGGCCGACGCGCGGTCGATGTCTCGAGTGAACAGCACGACTTGAGGCGTGCGAAAGAGCGACATGTCGCTACACTGCCAACGGACTTCTGACGGCGTCAAGGAAACCAGGAATACTCGGGGCGAAAACGGTGCCATCTTCGATGTCCCGAAGAAGCGGCTGTGTACCCGAATCGTCAAGATCGTGAGAATCGGCCTGCGTTAGAGTGACCCCTGGCGTCAGCACATGGTCGCAGTCATGAGATCTGCTGCAGAGGGATTCTCAACCCGAAAGTTCGAAAGTCGAGGACCGAAGATGACAAGCAGCAAGAGTTCGCGACAGTCCCCGGTGCCTCAGCGCGTCGGCACAACACGTCGGGCTACCGGCCTGATTCTCGCGCTCGCGCTCGGTGCGATCGCTGCAGTCATCGGCCTCGCATCCCTCATTCCCGGGCTTGGTCCGCTCAGCCCACTCGCGGCTCGATGGGCGCCTACCGTGGCTCCGCCGATAGCCGTCGTGGGATTGATCGTGTGCGTGATCGGAATCGCTGCTGTACGCATAGGGTTCCGCCGAACCGGAACAGCCACCACAGTGCTCGGCGGGGTCGCCGCTGTCACAAACGTCGCTGTCATCATCGTTCTCGTCAGCGCTATTTCGGCCGCCGGCGGCTCGGTGAACCTGTTCACTGCCACATTCGGACTCTCGGCGATCGACTCCGCATCGCCTGACCGCAACGAGGTGTACGACAAGTCCACCTCCGGTGACGACCTTTCCGTATCGATCTACGAACCTAAGGGAACGAAGGGTCCGGCTCCGACGATCATGTACGTCCACGGCGGCGGATGGATCGCTGGCGAACCGAACGCCGCGAGTTCCGAGCTCCGCGAACTCGCTGATCACGGCTATCTCGTCGTATCTGTCGAATACGAACTCGCCACCCTGGACAACGCCACCTGGCAGAGCGCACCTTCGCAGGTCGCCTGTGCGGCAAGCTGGATTCAGACCAACGCAGACGCGCTCGGCGCAGATATGGACCGCCTGGCGTTCTGGGGCGAGAGCTCGGGCAGCAACATGGTCGCCAATACCGCCGGTGCCGCAGCGCAAGGCACCGCCGAATCATCATGTGGTGGCAAGGTTCCGGCTCCGGCCGCGGTCATTGCCGACTACCCGGCGTTCGATGTGACCGGCCTTTACGAGAACGCTCCCACCGGGCCAGGTGCAGGAACCGGTACCCGACTGTTTGCGACCAGCTATACGGGCGGCACGCCTGAGGAATACCCAGAACGATACGCCGTGGCCGATTCCGTCACCCATTTGGAAGCACCCGCTCCACCGGTGCTCATGATGACTGCCATGCGCGATGACGTCATCACACCGAGTGACCAGCTGGCATGGGCTGAATCGGCCCGAAGCCGTGGAGTCGACGTCCAGACAGTGCAGGTCCCTCTCGCCAATCATGCGTATACGCAGAAGGCGAAGAACTCGATCGGCAGCCAGGGACACCTGAGCATCGCAGAGGCCTACCTGTCCGAACGCTTTCGCTGACCCCGACTTCCAGGGTGAGACCGATACTGACGATCACCAATTGGTTATGGTGGTCCCAGAAGGGCTTTACCGGTCCCACGCTAATTGCAATCAGGAGTATTCGATCATGAGTTTCAGTGTTTACCTGACCGGAGAGATCCACACCGATTGGCGTGAGGAGATCAAAAATGGCGCCGAAGCGGCCGGACTCGACATCGAATTCACCGCCCCGGTGACCGACCACCCCGCCAGCGATGCCGCCGGTGACCACCTCGGCGAGAACGACAGCTCCTTCTGGCGCGATCACCAGTCGTCGAAGGTCAACGCCATCCGCACCCGCACCCTGATCGAGAAGGCCGATATGGTCGTCGTGCGCTTCGGTGACAAGTACAAGCAGTGGAACGCCGCTTTCGACGCCGGCTACTGCGCAGCGCTCGGCACACCCTATGTGACCCTCCACGACGCCGACATCATTCATCCGCTCAAAGAGGTCGATGCCGAAGCCAAGGCCTGGTGCCAGACGACCGACCAGGTGGTCGAAACCCTGAAGTACATCCTCAGAGACTGAACCTGAAAAGGACTGAACCCGATGAGCTGAGTCCGCGAACGACCACCCGTCAAAGGGTCGTTCGCGGCCTCCACCCAGTAGACGCCGTCGACGTCGTTGATGCTGACCTCGAGTGCCGGCGAGGTCGGAACGATCTCACGTCCGGATTCGAGGATCTCCTCGACCCACCTCAGAACGTCCTGAGCTTCAGCAGCCGGCGTCACGGTGAACGTGTGTTTGTACTTATTGGAGAAGTACCGTGCCTCGTTGGCACGTAGGCTCGCCAGCGCCTCGGCGACGGGAGAGGACTCGAGGCCTTCGGTGGTGACCTCGGTGAATGACACGGCTTCGAACGGCATGGACCATAGAATTGCCCGCTGTGATTGGATGAGGAACATGGAACCTCAACTTGATCTCAATGATGATGACCGCAGATTCCTCACCCGAAGCGTCGACCTGGCACGCGAAGCCCTTGCCGCCGGAGACGAACCATTCGGTTCCGTGCTCGTCGACGCCGACGGTCGTGAACTCTTCGCCGACCGCAACCGGGTGGCCGGCGGCGACCACACCCGTCACCCCGAATTCGAAATCGCTCGCTGGGCAGCCGAACATCTCACACCCGAACAACGAGCTGAATCTGTCGTCTTCACCTCCGGCGAACACTGCCCGATGTGCTCAGCGGCGCACGCGTGGGTGGGCCTCGGCCGCATCGTCTACGCCAGCAGCAGCCAGCAGCTGAGCGCCTGGCACAAGGACTGGGGTCTGGCCCCCGGTCCCGTACTGCCGCTGCCCGTTCAGGACGTCGCCCCGGGAATCGAAGTCGCCGGACCCGATCCGGAATTGAGCACCCGGGTGCGGAATCTGCACGCCCGTCTGCACGGAGTCGATGCCTGAGATCCGCGGTACAGTATCTGCATCATCTGCATCTCAGCGATTGTTCTGCCCGCACCGAAATCACGGGGCCGGTAGCGAAACTGACAAAGGAGTCCGGCCTTGGCCCTGCATGAAATCACGTTCCCCTCGAGCAACGATCGCGACACGATCAACGCGTGGCTCCACACTCCCACGACGGCGCCGAACGGCATCGTGCAGATCATCCACGGCCTCGGCGAACATTCCCGCCGCTACCTCCACCTCATCAGCACCTTGCTCGATGCCGGCTTCGCCGTCGTCGCCAGTGACCACGCAGGGCACGGGCGCACTGCCATGGAGTCGGGTGTCTGGGCCGACGCCGGAGACGAGGCCGCGCGCGTCGTCGTCGACGACGAGGTGACTCTGCAGGCGAAGGCGCGTGAGATCCTGCCCGGACTGCCCTATATCGTCTTCGGCCACAGCTGGGGGTCGATGATCGCCCGCTCCATGGCATCCCGCCCTGAAGCCGAACTCACCGGGCTGGCGCTGTGCGGAATCGCCGCGCAGATGAAGGGAATCGAACAGACCATTGACCGCGCTGAACTCGCCGAGGCGGCCGCTGGCGACCATCGTGCGGAACCTGCTGCAGACCATCTGGTGGGACAGCTCTTCGACGGGTTCCTCGACCGCTGCGGGACCGATGCAGGACCCACTGCATGGGTTGCCCTCGACGAGGCGGTCGTCACCGATCACGGCCGTGACCCGTTCAATAATTTCGGTGCCCCGATGAGTGCGCGGTTCCTGCAGGGGTTCGTCGACATCTATGACGAAGCCAATGCCGATTCCTGGTATGAGACGATCTCAAGCGATCTGCCGGTGCTCATCCTCGCGGGTGACCAGGATCCGGTCGCGAACTACGGCGAAGGCGCTTACCACGTGGCCAACAGGCTGCGAGAGACCGGTCACGCAGACGTGCGCACACGAGTCTTTTCAGGAGTCCGGCACGAAGTCCACAATGAACCGACGACTCGCGCCGAGGCGGAAGCGGAGATCGTCGAATTCGCAACCCGCGTCATCGCAGGTTAAAGATCGAGGCTGGCCCACCATGATGATTCCGTCCGCCGAGGACCTTTCGAACATCATCGATGCTGTCGCGTCCTGGCAGTGCGAGGGGCTGCCCGTCCAAGTCCATCCTGGCGACTTCGGCTGGTATCAGCGCTTCGGCCCGCAAGCGCTTGCCTCGGGACTGCGGGTGTGGACGCGGTACGGCGAGATCGCAGCCGTCGGATTCCTCGACGAAACCGAACTCATTCGCATGGCGATCTCGCCCGACCATGCCGCGGATGAAACCCTCGCCGAGGCGGTCGTGACTGCTATCGAGACCACTCTGTCCGATCTCCTCCCACCAGGGACGGGAATCGTCGAATCCCGGTTCGGACCCGCGCTGCAGCACACCCTCAACGAGGCGGGATGGACACCCGAAGAACCCTGGACCGTCCTGCACCGCGCACTGTCAGATTCTGTCCGACCGACCGCGTTGAGGTTCGAGACTGTCGAAGCGGACGACATCGCTGACCGGGTCAGCGTCGAATCCGCCGCATTCCCCGGCGCATCACTGACCGCTGAGCGATGGCAGCTGATGGCTGCAGGACACGCCTACCAACAGGCTCGGTGTCTCGTCGGCTATTCCACGGACGGTGCTGCCGTCGGCGCCACCACCGTCTGGTCAGCTGGACACGGTCGCCCCGGCATCATCGAACCTCTCGGAGTTCATGGTGACCACCGCGGCCTCGGGTATGGCACGGAAATGGCGCTCGGTGCTGCAAGCGCACTGCGGTCGATGGGAGCGTCGAGTGTCAACGTGGCTACTCCGTCATCGAACACCGCCGCCGTCGCCACCTATCGAGCGGCCGGGATGGACGGCCTCGGCGAGGTCAGGGACTTCCGCCGCCCTTGACCGGCGTTGGAGAACAGACCGGAGCGGCGTTGGAGATCAGGACAGCCGACGTCGGAGGTCAGGCCGGAGCGCCGGCGATGAACGCCGCCTGCGCGACGTGCTGAATCGCATCGTCGATGATCGAGACCATGCGGACGCCGCGAGTGACTGCCGGAGTCCAGTTCCTGTCGATGACTTCGTCGAAGTCATCCTCGGAGAGCGTCTTTGCATAGTCGGTGAACGCGTTCAGAGTAGCGGCGAGGTAGTCGACGAGCAGCTGTTGATCGTCGACCTTGATCTCTGCCGCCTGTTCGGGACTGTGTCCGTAGCCGAAGGTCTCGCCGATCTCGCCGAGATCGAACCGGTTCCGGAAGTCCTCCCACTGCTCGCGCTTGCCCGTGAGGGCTGAGAGCTGCACGTCGATCTCACGGCCGCTGTGCCACAGCAGCCAGGCGAGGGAATTCGGATGCCCGCCGAGGTGGCGGTTGAGTTCTTCGGGGGAGAGGTCGGGCAGCGCCTGTGCCGCTTGGAGGGGGCGCTGGGACAGGTCGGTGAGAATGTCGATGCTGTTCATGTCGCCCATTCTGCTCTTTGCGACCATCGCTGTCACGGCACCTCAGTCGAGGCGCGGCCTGCGACGGTTGCGTTTGATCTCCGACCGCCGCTGTTCGGACTGCACTCGCCGGCGGCGGGAATTGCGTGACGGCTTCGTTGCTCGCCTCTGCACCGGCGGAGCCAACGCTTCACGCAGCAGCTGCGCCAGACGCATGCGTGCGTCCTGACGGTTCTTCAGCTGTGACCGCTGCTTCTCCGAAGTCACGGTCACCACGGTGCCCGACAGTCGTGGTGCCAACCGACTGAGCACTCGCTCGCGTTGAACCTCGGTGAGGAATCTCGCTGAGGCCAGGTCGAGGCTCAGTTGCACCCGTGAATCGGAGGTATTGACGTGCTGGCCGCCCGGGCCGGATGACCGGGAGAACTGTTCGGACAGGTCGGACGCGGGGATGACCAGCCCGGCGGGGATACCCGGCCCGGCGGGGACGCGCAGATCACCGTCCATCTCAGTTCGGCTTCGCTTCGCCTTCGCGATCGTCACCGGCGGGGTCTTCTTCGCGCAGCCTCGGCGTGATCTGCAGGTGCGGGCGGATTCCACGCTTGTCGGCGTAGAATTCGCGGATCCGATCCATGTCCGCGGCGATGTCGCCGGTCATCTCCAGAGTCGGGCCCAGCCCCGTCGTCTGGGTCGCGGTATCCAGGTAGCCCAACGTTACGGGCATTCCCGTTGCCATCGCGATGCGATGGAACCCGGATTTCCAGTGAGTGTGCCCGCCGCGGGTTCCGTCTGGAGTGATGACGAGAGCGAAGACCTCCCCTTTACGCATGCGGCCGACCACCTCGTCGACGATCTTGCTCGGATCCGAGCGGTCAACGGGAATCCCGCCGAGCCCGCGCATGATCGGTCCACGCCATCCGGTGAACAGGGAATGCTTGCCCAGCCAATGGACGTCGACGCGCATGCGCCACGCGATTGCGAGCATCACGACAAAGTCCCAGTTCGAGGTGTGCGGAGCTCCGACGAGGATGGTCGGACGGTTCGGAGCGGGCTCGGTGACGAGGTTCCACCTGCTGAAGGTCCAGAAGGCGCGGGCGAGGAGGCGTCGGATCATGATCTCAACGGTAGAGCACGCGAGGGGGTGAACCTACCAGCGTCCCTGGGACTGTGTCGAAAACCGGGAATGCGCGGCCGCCAGCACCGGATGCAGTCGGCGGTGGCTGAGGACGAATCCGCTGCGGACAACGATGCGGGGATTGAGCTTCCGTCCGCGCAACCGGCGGGTCGCTTCCTCGGTGAGGATGTAGGCGAGCATCTTCGGGCCGCGGGAGACGGTACGTTCGAACACGACCATCTTGATGTCATTCAACGGCAAGAACGTCGCGGGCAGGATCCGGCCGTTTCGGGCCAGGGAGACTCCTGCAGGAGAGAGGACGAGGGATTCTCGTCGGTGCAGTCGCAGGAACACACCGATCGGAGCGACGACGAGGCAGCCGATGATGCCGACGACGACGGCCCACATGCGCAGATTGGCGATGATGAGCCACCAGCTGCGGCCGTCCCTGATCGTGGCGGTGACGATCCACACGAAGGCGGCGAGCAGCCCGAATCCGATGATGAGAGCGAGGACCAAGGTGAGGACGATGTGTCGCGTCGACGAGGGGATTGATACGGGTCGTCCGCGCTCCAACCGGTGCACGACGGCGGCAGGCGAATAGTCCTCGGGCATAGGCTTCAGCGTACCGGCCGCCGTGACCGACCTGAGCATTCGGACACAAACCCCACGGGCAGGCTTCAGCCAATCCCCGTCCTCGACGGTGGTCAGGCGCTGAGTCCAACACTTCTCGCGCGGTGACCGCTGAGCCTGCGATCTCGGTTGGAGACCGGCGGGAATAATCGCAGCAGCTTGATCGCTGTGCGAGGTACGACCATCACCAACAGCAGAGGAAGATATGTCTGATTCAGCTCGTGTCGTCGTTCTCGGCGGCCATGGAAAGATCGCACTTCTGGCCGCGCCCAAGCTCAAGGCCGCAGGCTTCGCCGTCGACTCGGTGATCCGCAACCCCGACCAGTCATCCGATGTCAAAACCGCTGGGGCCAACCCAGTCGTCCTCGACATCGAAACCGCCGACACCCAGGCGCTCGCCGACCTGTTCGCAGGAGCCCAGGCTGTCGTGTTCTCCGCCGGAGCCGGCGGCGGCAGCCCGGAGCGGACTAGGGCCGTCGACCTCGAAGCAGCCAAGCGATCCATCGACGCCGCCGAACAGGCCGGGGTCAAGCGCTTCGTCATGGTCTCTTACGCCAGCGCCTCCGTCGACTCGGACCGCGTCGACCCGGAGAGCTCCTTCTACCCCTACGTGCAGGCCAAGAGCGGCGCCGATGAGCACCTGCGAGCCAGCTCGTTGGACTTCACGATCCTCGGACCCGGCGGTCTGACCCTCGAGCCCTCCAGCGGCAAGGTTCTCATCGCCGATGCGGCCGGCGACCTCGATGGGCAGACGCCGGCCGACGATGTGCGGGTGACCTCACGCGACCTCGTCGCCGACGTCATCACCCACGTCATCGCCGAGTCCGCTGCGGTGCGCGAGACCGTGAACTTCTATGACGGGCAGACCCCCATCGCCGAGGCGATCCGCTGACCTGAGTCCGACCGCTCCGAGCCGTCACCCGGGTCCGAGCGGCCCACTGACCCGATGGCCCGCCGTTCCGTTAGGGAACGGCGGGCCATCGGCATTGTCGCACCCGCAGGGACCGGACCCCTGAGTCCTCGGGCAGATCAGCCTCGGTGATTCCACAATTGATGGGTCAGGCCGCTGGCCGTGGTGAGGCTCTCGATCGTGAAATCCTTCTCAAGTCCCTCGAGGCCCTCCCAGAGCCAGACCCCGCGGCCGAGGGTGACCGGGACGATGACGAGGTGCATGAAGTCGACGAGGCCGTCCGCAAGGAACTGTCTGACCATCGAAGGACCGCCGCCGATGCGGACATTGCCGCCGTCAGCGGCAGCGCTCGCCTCGGCCAGTGCCTCCGCGGGCGAGGCGTCGATGAAGTGGAAACTCGTGCCGTTGCCGAACTCCATCGGCTCCCGCTGATGATGAGTGAGAACGAAGCACGGGGTCTTGAACGGCGGCTCCTCACCCCACCAGCCACGCCAGCCGTCGTCAGGCCACGGCCCAGTCTGGGGACCGAACTTCTTCCGGCCCATGATCTCGGCTCCGATGCCCTGACCCCACATGGCGAACAGAGCGCGGTCTGCGGTCACCGGGGCGTCGACCTTGTCCACTCCCTCGATGCCGCGGCCGTCGAAGAAAGAGAACAGTGCTTGGGCTTCGCCGATCGGCTGATCGAAGGTGACGAACTCGCCGGCAGCGAATCCGTCGAGGGAGACGAAGAGGTTGTTGACACACACTTTGGCCATGTGCACTCCAATGTGATGGTTCGGCTGATGTCGTCAGTCCGACGGATTGCGTGGGTTCCGGGGAAGTGGACCCAGTGTAAGATTAAGTAGTTTCAGAATGCAATCACTGGAGGTGGAATGATGTCTGCACAACCGCGCTCGGGATGTGCTATCAATGCCGCGGTCGAGGTGCTCGGGGACAGCTGGTCGCTCATCGTCCTGCGCGACATCGTCTTCGGCGATCGCCGCCACTTCCGTGAGCTGCTCACCCGCAATGACGAGGGCATCGCGTCGAACATGCTCTCCAGCCGGCTGAAGAAACTCGTCGATGAAGGGCTGCTGACAAGGGCGGAAGCCACGCGCGGGCAGCGAGCCGAATACTCCCTCACCGAGGCGGGTATCCAGACCCTGCCGGTCATGGTGGCCCTCGGTACCTGGGGGATGACGCACCGGGAGACCTCCCCGGAGTTGACGATCCGGTCCCGCCTCATGGCCGAAGATCCACAGCTCGTGGACGGACTCATGGATGAACTCCGGGAGATCCACCTCGGCGTGCCGCGTCCCGACCCGGAAGCTCCGCGCGCCTCGCAGAGTCTGCAGGCGGCGTATGAGGCGGAGATCGCCGCCTCGCGCGGACACGAGGAGGTGTTCTTCAGTGAGTGAAACCGCGTCTGACCAGAGTGCGCCGGTGACCGCGACGATCCGCCTCGGCGCTGATTTCGAGCACCCGATCTCGGCGGTGTGGAACGCCTTCGCCGATACCGGCCAGCGTGTGCAGTGGGGAGTTCCCGAAGGCGAGGAGATGGTCTGCGATATCGACGATTTCCGTCCCGGGGGAGCGATCCGTGCCCGCTGCGGATCACCGGGAGAACTCGAGTTCGTCTCCACCGGTCAGTACTGCTCATTGGAACCGGAGCGTCATATCGTGACCACCGAGACTCTCACCAAAGACGATGAGATCCTCTCGACGGCCATCATCACCTGGACCCTGACCGCCATCCCGACGGGCACCCGGGTCGGGCTCGTCGACCAAGTCGTGTCCTTCGTCGGTGAGGGAATGGTCGACGGACACCGCAACGGCCACGACATCTGCCTGCGACAGCTCGGCGAGTTCCTCAGTTCGTGAGATCCGCGGCCCACGGAAGATCTGCGCCGCTGCGGCCGACGGTGATCCCGGCCAGCGCAGATGCACGATCTCCCAGGGCCATGAGCTCTGCCGCACCGAGGGAGGCCACCGGTGATGTCGAGGCGTGCAGATCGTGGATGAGGGAGACCATGAACGTGTCCCCGGCTCCGATCGTATCCGTCACGTCGACCCGAGCCGAATCCACCGTCACCCGCGCCGAGGCGGTCGCCAAGATCGCTCCGTCACCGCCGCGAGTCATCGTCACCAGACCCGGACCAAAATCGAGCAGACGATCGACCTGTGCTTCCTCAGAAAGATCGGGATAGAGCCAATCGGCATCGACATCGCTGAGTTTGAGGACGTCGACCCGACGCGCCAACTCCTCGAATCGTGGCAGCACATCCTCGTGGGGACCGACGATCGACGGTCGGATGTTCGGGTCGAAGGAGATGAGCGTCCCTGCTCTCTGCAGGCCTGCCGTCTGCGGATCTGGCTGTTCCGGGACAGCGTCGAGGAGTCGGTCGATCACGACGGAGCCCGGCTCGAGGAAAGCTGCGATCGACGCGAAATGCAGGGCCGAATGGGCGCTGCTTCCGAGCAGCGACGAATCGGGATCCCACCGCAGCCGGAACTCGTACTCGGCCGAACCGTCATCGGCCAGGTGGGCCAGCGCTGTGGAGGTGCCGCCTCGAGGGGTGGCGAGCACGTCAACCTGGGACTCCCGCAGGTGAGCGAGAAGGAATCCGCCGTGGAAGTCATCACCGACATCGGTGAGGAACTGGACCTCGTCGCCGAGGCGGCCCAAACCGAGAGCGACATTGGCCGGCGCTCCACCCGGTGCATAGCGGTCGGGAACACCGGGCGAACTGACGATGTCGATGAGGGCTTCACCGATGACGAGAATGCTCATGGACACGATTCTAAGCTGAAAATCTTTCCACGGGCGTGACCAGCAGAAATAGGACAAAAATCGGTAAATGGTAGGAACCGACCGCATTTCATGTCAGTGCCGTCTGCAACTGTGTGGTCATGGACAAGAACACCATTGACAACGACGTCAGAACGATCATCGATGAGGAAACCGCCCTCGTCTTCGCACCGCGCCCCGGCGAATGCCTGGCCTGCTATGTGTTCCGCCAGCTCGGGGAATTCGGCTGCAACGGCACACACCGGTTCGCAGAAGGCTTCCGCGACCGTACGGCTCCACGTGCCACGGCGCTGCTCGCGCGGCTGAGCAGCATGGGTGCCTGCTGCTGCGACTGTGAGATGTTCCTCAACGCCTTCACTTTCGCCGCAAAACCGTGGATCACCAGCATGCCGTTCGGTGAGCTCATCGGCACTCCCTTCTGCAGTGAGGAAGCCATCGACATGAGAGAGAGGTTCGGAATCGACGAACCTTCCTCGACGAAGCTCTATCTCTGCTGTCGATTGGTGAGAAGGGGGTCGACGCAAGCCTGCGGAAACTGGGCCCGCATCCGACGATGGTGAGTGCACGCGTCCGGCAGAATAGAACCATGCCTGCCACTCTGCCGCTCTTCCTCGACTGCGACCCCGGAATCGACGATGCCATTGCACTGGCCTACCTGTGCTGCCAAGACGACGTCGACGTCGTCGGCATCGCGGCCTCCGGAGGCAACGTGGCTACCTCACAGGTCGTCGAGAACACCCGCGGTTGGCTGACGCTGGCCGGGCGCAGCGACGTTCCCGTCCACGCCGGCCACAGTCTTCCACTGGCACGGCAGGCCCTGCAGCTTGATCCGCAGACGTCGGAGACGGCATCGGGCGAAGTCCTGGAATACGCCGACCTCACCCATGGCGAGACCGGACGCGGATATGCGCGGCTGCCGGACCCGAGCGCCCCGGCGAGTTCGGTATCGGCTGCTCAAGCGTGGGTCGATGCTGCCCACGCCCATCCCGGACAGCTCCTCGGGGTCGTCATCGGTCCGGCCACGAATCTCGCCTCGGCCCTCGAGATCGACCCGGATCTGCCGAGTCTGTTCAAGCGCCTCTTCATCATGGGCGGAGCATTCAACTACCGCGGCAACACCCACCCGACGTCGGAATGGAACGTCACCTTCGACCCCGAGTCCACGGCCCGAGTGCTCGAGGCATTCGGCACAGCGCATGCGAGCGGTCACCTCAGTCACCTGCCGATCATCGCCCCCATCGAAGCGACCGAAGCCGTTGAGATGACACCTGAGCGCCTCACCGCGATCCTCGACGGAGCCCCTGCCGACGGTGCCGACGACCACTGGCAGTCGGTCCTCGAACAGCTTTCCGAAGCTCTGCGCTTCTACTTCGAGTTCCACGAATCCGACGGACTCGGTTATGTCGCTCACATCCACGACCCTTTCGTCCTCGCCTGCGCCCTGTCCTGGGCACGACAGAACACCGCTGAGTCGCTCGGGACAGCGCCCAAAGATCCGAACACCAACGTCTCGGAGGCGGCCGCCTCGGTGCCCGAACGAGGATCTGCGGGGGAGCTGCCGTGGGCGTCGACGCTGTGGGCACCAGTCGATGTCGAACTCACGGGTACACTCACACGAGGCGAAACCGTCGCCGATTGGCTGGGACGGTGGAGCCGCCCCGTGAATGCAGAGATCATCCGCACCATCGACGCTCCTGCCTTCCTCGACCACCTCAGTTCCACCCTGATGAAAGGACCACCAGCATGACCGCACACTCCAGACAGTCTGGGCAGGGGCCGACCACCACGGTCGGTCCCGGACAAAACCGCAGCCGCACCCTAGCTCTCGCCCTCATTCTGCTCGGCACCCTCATCGTCATCGGCACCTACGTCGCCGTGCTGCTGACCCAACCGGCCAACCTCGGTGTCGACCTCGGCCATACCACTCTGTGGGTCATGCTCGGCTATCTGGTCGGAGGCATTCTTCTCGCCGCCGGTACTCTCCCGCTGATTCCCCGCAGCGTTCTCGCCCTCATTCCGGTCGCCATCGCTCTCAACATCGTCATCGGGCAGGTCATCGGCAACTACACCCCCGTACCCCTCTACCTCGACTCCATCGGAACGGTGCTCATCGGCGTCCTGGCAGGGCCCGCCGCAGGTGCCTTCACGGGAATCATCTCGAACCTCGTCTGGGGCGTGACCCTGAGCCCCAGCGTCATCGCCTTCAGCTCCGGGGCCGCCTTCATCGGAGCTGCCGCCGGCTGGGCAGCACGACTCGGGGTCTTCCGCACACCCTGGACGGCGGTCATCGTCGGCGCCGTCGCCGGGGTTCCCGCCGGTGCCATCGGAGCACCCGTAGCCGCCTACGTCTTCGGCGGCGGACTCGGAGCCGGAACCGGGGGAGTCGTGGCCATCCTCCAAGCCGCGGGCCTCGAGATGTTCAACGCCACCTTCGCTCAGAGCATGGTCTCCGACATCGTCGATAAGGCGCTCATCTTCGCCCTCGCCTATGTCGTCATCCGGTCGCTGCCCAAACGCATCATCGGTCGCTACCCCTTCGCCCTGCACAGCCGCCAGAAGTCTGCGTCGAATGAGAGCACAGCGTCTGCCGGAGCGACAGTCGAGTCGGCGCCCGCGGCGGAATGATCGCCTCCGGTCCTGAGACCCCCGGCACAGGATGCGCCGCCGTATCTCCAGAAGACGGTCGCACTGACCTCGGTCGCCGGCTGCATCCGGCGACCGAGATCGTCATCCTCTTCAGCAGCCTCCTGCTCGTCTTCGGGGTGCCCTCACCCGTGGTGCCCATGGCCGTCATCGTCGCCACCGGGCTCACAGTCGTCGTCTCACCGGCGCTGCGTCTGCGGTCGTGGGCCCTCGGTGTCGCCGTGCTGTGCCTGCCGACGCTGTTCGTGCTCGTCATTGTGCAGGGATTCTTCTACCCGGGCGCCGAGGTGCATGTCCTCTGGGAGGCAGCACCGGCGCATCTCAGCGTCGAAGGACTGAGCATCGCAATCCAGATCTGGCTGCGCGTGACCGCACTCATCGGCCTGTGTGCCCTCTTCGGCCTCGGCACCGATTCGGCTCGACTCTTCGATGGTCTGCGCATGCTCCGACTGCCCGACAGCATCGCCTATGTGTGCGCCTCCGCAATCGGACTCATCCCTCTCATCGGCGCCCGAACCCGCCACGTCATCGAAGCCCGCAAGGCCCGAGGCTGGGCGACGCAGCACTGGCGCGTGCGAATGCGGCTGCTGCCGGGCATCGTCACGGGCCTGTTCACCTCGGTGCTAATCGAGGTCGAACAGCGCCACGAGGTGCTCGAACAGAGCGGCCTCGGAGCGAACAGTCGCCGTGTTGAACTGCACTACTACCACACCGGTCGCGGACAGGGACTGCTGCGTCTCACCATCGCTGTCCTCGCGGTCGGTCTCGTCGCCGCCTCGGTGGCCGGTGTGCTGCCGCTGCCGGACTCCTCTCAACTGATCGGTGTCCGCTGAGGTGACGGCGATGACAGGTTTCGGATTGACCTACGCCGGTGAAGAGACCCAGGCTCTGACCGATGTCACCCTGTCGCTGCCGGCAGGATCGATGACCGCGGTTCTCGGTCCCGTCGGATCGGGAACTTCGACCCTTGCTCGGGCGTTGGCCGGTCTGCTCGGAGCCAGAGGAACATCGACTGGGCACGTCGATGTCGCTGGGACTGTCGGCCTCCTCGGCGATGATCCGGAAGCCCAATTGAGCGGAATGACCAGCCACGTCGAGGATGAGGTCCAGTTGGCGTGCAGATTGCGCGGCATTGCGGGAGTCGAGTCAGAGGAGCGGGCGCGGGCTGCGCTGGCACGGTTGGGGATCGACGACCTGTGGGCCCGCCGTCTCGATACGCTCTCCGGCGGTCAGCGCCAATTGGTGGCGTTGTCGAGGATCACCGCACTCGACCCCGATCTGCTCATTCTGGACCAGCCCTCGCAGTCACTCGACCCCGATATGCGTCGAGGTCTGGCGGCGGCCCTGCGGCAGACCTGTGATCGTGGGCGGTCGGTGCTCATCACCGGACACCAGATCGACGAGCTCGCTCTCTCCTGCCACGAGGTGCGTTTCCTCGACGCGGGCAGGCTGAGGCCAGCGCACGTCGCGCCCGGGGATTCCGGGGTCGACACTGAATCCGACACCGACGCCGACACCGATGCCGACGCTGGCGCCGACACCGACGCTGGCACGGACACCGATGCCGACGCAGGTACAGGTGACGAACTGGGCCGTTCCGCACTGCGGCAGGGAGTCTGGGACACCCGTCCCGTTGACCCGCCCGGACCGGTCATTCCGACCGCACCCGTGAGAACGGAACCCGTGCTTAAGGTGAGGGACTTCGGCGTGGACCGCGCAGGCACAGTTGTGCTCAAGTGCGTCGACTTCGAACTTCACCCCGGTGAGCTGATCACCCTCACCGGCGCCAACGGAGCGGGGAAGTCGACTCTGCTGCGCGGGCTCATCGGACTCCTCGATCGGTCGGCTGACTGCGCGGGCACGGTCACGGCGAGCCGCCTCGGCGAAAGGACGAATCTGCTGGACCTGCCCGCCCACGTCCGCAGCGCTCATCTGGGATGGGTCGGACAGGATCCCGGCGTTCAGCTCTCGGCGGCGACCGTGCGATCCGAACTCATGCGTGCGGCTCCGCTGCCGCGCCACCGGCGGCGCGATCGGCCGGAAATGATCGAACAGCGTCGCCGCGTCGTCGACACGGCGTTGGACGAGGCCGATCTGGCTGCCGTGTGTGAGGAGCATCCATTCGACCTCGACACACCCCGGCGCAAAGACCTCGTCATCGCCTCGGCCCTTGTCACAGGCGCAGAAGTCCTGCTTCTCGACGAACCCACGATCGGTCGCGACCGAGCGGGAATGGACCGGTTGAGCGCGATCATCGATGGCTTCCTGGCCCGAGGCGGCGCCGTCCTCGCAACAACCCATGACCACCGGTGGGCCCATGAATCCTCTCACCGTCGATTCCACCTCGCTGATGGACGAGTGAACCTGTCCTGAAGCGGCACGGCCCCTGCGACAACGGACCTCCGAACCGATTGTGTGGTGCAATGAGTCTGTGAGTTCTGTCGTCTGAAGGGAACGCAATGCGCGGACCGATCATGCTGTTCGCCGCTTGGGCTCTCCACGACGCGGAGGAGGCATTGACGTTCCCCGCGACGACCGACTACATCGCCGATCTCACTGGAATCGACGCTGTGCGGATGTCGACGAAGCAGAGCGTGGCCGCGATCGGAGTGGTCGGGGCCGGGCTCGCAGCTGCCGGCATCCGAGGGGTTCGGACAGGGGGAGCCTCACGCTTCTATCGGGCGTCGGTCGCAGGCCTCGAAGCTCACGTGTTCACCCACCTGCTCTCGGCAGTCGCAGCTCGACGATACACCGCGGGAGTGATCACGGCTCTGCCGATCATGTGGCCGGGCGCCGCTTATGCCCGACGGGAACTCGCCGTACTCGGCAGACCGCTGACCGCCGGCGACTGGGCCCGCGGTGCACCGACGATGGGCGCGGTGGCGGTGGCTGCCCACGTCCTCGTCTAGTTCGACTGGTCGTCCCTGTTCAGAAGTCGTATCCCGAGTCGGCGGTGACGCCGCTGGATCCGCGGAACCTCTGCAGATGCAGGTGCCGGATGAGTCGGATGACCGGGCGGATGAGCATCTCGATGCTGCCGATGACGAACAGCCAGGTGCCGGTGGTCATCAGAGCGTCGGAGAAGAACATGAAGCTGCCGATGAGGAACCACACGCCGATGAGCACATCATTGGCGATGCTGATGACCTGGTAGCGCTGGCGGATGACAAGCTCTTCGGGCCCGATATGCAGATGAATGTCGCCGTTGTTCTCAGCCATGTGACTCTCCTCTTCCGTCGCCGGGACGCCGCCCTGCTCAGTTCCTCAGTTCCTCATTCCTGGGATCTCGGCGGAGCCCTGCTACTGTCCTTGCAGTGCGAGCCTACTGGCAGACCGGCATGTCGTGCAGGTCCGGGGCTCGCCGAATCTCATGTCAGTGTCGAGTCCTAGATTGAGCGTATGGACGTAAACCCGCACTCAATCGACGCCCTCTACAGTGAGCCACGCGAGCGCAGCTCACTCCTGTCGTGGGACGAGCTGCTCTGTGTTGTCCGCCGGTCTCCCCAGCTCACAGCATTCGATGCGGCGATAGTCTCCCGATCCTGCCTGGAAGCGTCAGTCCCTCCCGCTGCGGAACCGTCAGTCCCTCCCGCTGCGGGATCGACGGCGTCCACCGAGGCGGCCGGCCCCGACACCGCGAACCGTGCCCCGACCTGGGACGGCCTCAACACGGTCATCGCCGCCCTGCGCGGAAAGGATCTGCTGCCCGAGACGCTGCCGACGACCCGCAGCCCAACAGTGATGCTCGTGCACCTGATCGAGGAGTTGGCCCTCGTCTTCGCAGGTCACCGTGGCGACCGGCCGAAGTTCGGCGTCATCGGCAGTGAGCCCGGGATCGACAGGGCCCAGGTGCGTTTCGAAACCGAATGCATCACATGGTCCATCGCCGGTCGCCTCGGGCTGAGGGCAGCTGCGACCGGCTCACTCAAGCGCTACCTCAAGGACGGCGACCTCATGCCCCCGATCTCACGCGATCGAGTGCTGCACACCGTCGATGCGGTCGAAGGACTCTTCGGCGGGGCGCCCACCTTCGGGGAGACGATCAGGCACGAGATCCCGAGTCTGTTCTCCCTCGACGAGCCGTTGGCTGTCTGATCCGGTGCTGGTCGTTCTGACGAACAGGGAGGATGATGGGACCTGTGCGGTCCGGAAACCGGTGACTGGTCGGTGATGACACCGCTGGTCGGCGCGCGACCCTTACTCAGAGAGGAGAGACTGAGATGAGCAGAAGAGTCCAAGTCACTTTCGACTGCCATGACCCGGTGAAGACGGCGAGGTTCTGGGCATCGGCACTCGGCTACATCATTCCTGGCCCGCCGGGCGTCGAACTCGGCGACGACGATCCGTTCGACGCTTGGAAAGCCTTCATCGCCGAACTCGGGATCGAGCTCGGGCCGGAGAACATGCGCGCGGCCATCGAAGACCCCGAGGGCATCGGACCCCGCCTGTTCTTCCAGACCGTCCCCGAAGACAAAACGGTGAAGAACCGCATCCACCTCGACGTCCGATCGGCACCGGGCCTCGAAGGCGAGGAACGGATGGAGGCACTGGAAGCCGAATGCGTGCGCCTGTCAGAGCTCGGAGGACATCGGCTCAGACGTGTCGATCCCGATCCGCCGATGGAGCAGGGCTTCATCATCATGGCCGACCCTGAGGGCAACGAGTTCTGCCTTGACTGAGGATCCGAACTCATCGAACGCCGGCGCCTGGACGAGGCGTGCTCCGAGCTCGATGGAGAATCGGCGTTCGCGCAGATGAGACTTTTCTCAGAAGCTCTGTGGCCCGACGCGTTCGCTGCTAGCGTGAGCCCCATGAAGACGAAACGCATGGCATTGAGCACAGCGGCAGGACTCGCGGCTCTTTCTCTCGGTTTGGCCGGGTGTACCGGAAGCGGCTCCGGGGACGGCGGTGATGACACGCAATACAGTCCCGCTGCCAGCGACTCGTCGTCGGACAACGCCGATGAGGCCACGGACGACAAGGATGAGAACGCCGGCGACGACAGCGAGCAGGACTCGACGCAGGACTCGTCCGGACAAGGGCTCCCCGCCGATGCAGATCTGAGCAAGGATGCGCCGGCGGTCAGTGCCGGCGACGCGATCGAGACGGCGAAGAAGGAAGTCGGAGACGGAATCGTCCACGGCATCGAACTCGACTGGGACGAGAAGGACGGGGCCTGGCAGTACGACGTCTCGATCCTCGACGGCACCACCGACCACGACGTCGAGATCGACGCCGACTCCGGAAATATCGTCGAACACGAGCAGGATTCGACCGACGACAAGGAAGAGCCCATCGACCTCAACGACCCGATGACCTTCGACGACGCACTCAAACTCGCGCAGGAGAAGGCGTCCGGCAAGCTCGTCGGCTGGAAGCTCGAATACGACGACAGCATGCAGGAATACCAATTCGACTTCTCCGATGGCGGGGAGGAGACGGAAGTCACCGTCGACACCGACACCAAACGCGTCACCGTCGACGATGACTGACACCGGTCGCCTCATCGTCATCGCCGGGCCCATGTTCTCCGGCAAGTCCGAGGAGCTCATGCGCCGGGTGAGGAGGGCGACCATCGCCGGCGTGGCTGTCCTCGTGGTGTCCCATTCGCTCGACACCCGCTCGCCGATCTCGACGATCACCTCACATATCGGAGCACACATCCCCGCGGTGCCGCTGTCGGACGTGGACTCCCTCGCCGAGGCGGCCCGCTCTGCCGACTATGATCTCGTCGCCATCGATGAGGCTCAGTTCTTCGGACCCGAGCTCATTCCCATAGTCGAGGGGCTCCTTCGCGACGGGTTCGACGTCATCGTCGAGGGGCTGTGCGTGACCTTCGACGGAGAGCCGTTCGAACCGCTGCCGAGTCTCATGGCCGTGGCCGAAGAAGTGCTCAGGCTCACCGCGGTCTGCACGATCTGCGGCCGCGATGCCGTCTTCCATCAACGGCTCAAAGACTCGCAGCGCGGATCGAGTGCTGCAGAGGCATCGGAGGCGGCCTCGGATGAGGACCCACCGAGTCCTGTCGCCACCGCCATCGATGCCAGCCACGTCGGGGGCCTCGACGCCTATGTCGCCCGCTGTCGCGAACACTTCAATCGGAGGCGTGCCACAACGTCAGCCGTCAGCAGTTCTCAGACATAGCCGGTGACAGGACTCTCGCCTTTGCCGGTGGGGTGTTGCTTCTGACATGGGAGAACGTCGGTCAGGATTCTTATGTCAGTGGCGACCGATAGTGTTTTGGGCATGGAAGCAGAGCAGGTTCCAGACGTTCTCACCGAGATCCGTCGGTGGCGTGTCAGTCTGTCCGAACTGCCCCCGGCGAAGACCGAGGAAGAAGCCATCGATCGCATCACTGCACTCGAGGAACTCGCGTCGGCGAGTGCGGCCGCGCAGGCCCGTGAGACCCTGACGTTCGACATGCTCCGCCGCAATCGCGAAGCCGAAGACGGTGTCGCCAGCAAGAAGCAGGGACGTGGCCTCGGAGCCGAGGTGGCCCTGGCGAGGAAGGTCTCGCGCTCCCGCGGAGACGCACTGTTGAAGTTCTCCCGGACTCTGCTCATGGACCTGCCGAGGACGTTTGCGGCGATGAAGGGCGGTGACATCTCGGAAGAGAAAGCGCGGGTTGTTGCCAAGGAGTCCGACTGGCTGCCGAGGGAGAAGAAGCATGAGCTCGATGAGTGCATGGCCGAACGCCTTTCCGAGGTGGGTGTCAGGCGACTCGGCAACGAGGTGCGAGCGCTTGCGCAGAAGCTCGACCAGCAGGCCGCGGTCGACCACTTGGAACGCTGCATCGAAGAGCGTTCGGTGAGTGTGCGTCCGGCTCCGGGGAACATGGCCTACCTGACCGCGCTGCTGCCGATGCCGCAGGCGGTTGCCGCCTTTGCGAACCTGACGAAATCGGCACAGTCTGTCATCGCCACGGGTGAAGCCGACGGTCGCTCGCAGAGTCAGATCGCGGCAGACCTGCTGGTCGAACGCCTGACCGGGCAGGAATCGGCCAAGGCCGTGCCGACGGAGGTGCACCTGATCATGCAGGCGAGCAGTCTGTTCGCACCGGGGGAGGAATCGGCATGGTTCCCCGGAGTCGGACCGATCCCGGCCGAGGTTGCCAGGGATTTCGTGGCCGAGAATGATGCTGCGGTGTTCCTACGTCGCCTGTACACGCGGCCGGAGGACGGACAGCTTGTGCGGATGGATTCTCGCCGCAGGGAGTTTGCCGGACTGCTCCGGCGCATGATTGTTATGCGTGATGATGTGTGCCGCTCGCCCTGGTGCGACGCGCCGATCAAGCAGGCCGATCACGCGGTCTCCTTCGCCGCCGGCGGAGACACCGAATGGGAGAACTCCTCCGGCCTGTGCGCGGCCTGCAATTATGCGAAGGAACTCGCGGGGTGGCGGCATAGGGCAACGCCGGATGCGCTCGAAGTGGTCACGCCCACGGGCCACCGCTACCGCTCGCGCACCAAACCGATCAGCGAGCCCGACCCGGGCCTGGTCGGCGGCGAGAGCGTCGCCGAGACGACTGCTCCGTCGGGTATTCTCGCGGGAACCGGTCCGCCGAACCCGGCCGTCGGTTCCGACCCACCAACTGTTGAGGGCGGACCAACACCACCGGCCGCCACGGCCGAAGACAGCACAGCTGCAGGCCCTGTAGCTGCAGACACCGCACCCGGGTCTGGTGCGTCTGCATCGGGCGAAGCGCCTGCGTCGGGCGAAGCGCCCGTATCAGGAGAGGTCGAGGGTGCTGACGAAGGTCCCGACGACCAGCAGCGGCGGATCTTCCTGCCATGGCGGTTCATTCGCCGGGCCGAGCAGCCGCCACCGCTGAGAATCGGGAGCACCACCGTCAGCGTTGATGTCTACGACGCGGACTTCGAGCCGCTGAGCCCGGTCGAGGAGCTGCTGCTCACCGGCATCCGGGAGCATGTCGGGTTCCGGCGAGCCGAGGCAGCGGCTGGAGGCCATGGTGGCAGCCAACCTGCATTCAGCTATTCTTTCCACAATTCTGCTGGGCGGAAGTCCAAAGGCGAATGAACGTGCCCTCCATCCTCGACAACGGGTTTCCGTGTCAGTCGTCGATGCTCTCCCACACCTCGCGCCAGATCCGGGCGAGGTCGGCGACCTGGTAGTGGGCGTTGAGCCCGCTGGGCTGCGGCACCACATGCAGAGCCACCTCATCGGGCCACCCTTCGATCAGCGTCGTATCCTGCTGACCGAGCTGAGCCTTCGGCTGTGCGAAACCAGTCCTGAACGCGGTGATCCCGGCGATCGCCACGGCACGGGGGCGGACATCGGAAAGACGTCCGATGAGGTGGGCCGCCCCCTCACGCAGCTCCTGCCGGGAGAGTTCGTCGGCCCGGACAGTGGCTCGCCCGATGAGGTTGGTCAGGCCGATGCCGCGACGCAGCAGCTGCTGTTCATCCGCAGGCTCGAGCCCACGAGAGGCATCGACTTGGTGATCGGTCAGGCCGGCCTGATGCAGAGACGGCCAGAACCGATTTCCGGGACGTGCGAACGGCGCATTCACCGCGGCCGTCCACAGCCCCGGGTTGATACCGACGATGAGCAGCTTCAGCCCGGAGGAATCGGTCGGCAGGATATCGTCGATCGCATTCGGATCATCCGTCGCGAAACCCGCAAGATCGTCCTTGGTCGGTTTGCGGCCGCCCAGAGGCGATGGCCGACGATTGCTGACGAAGTTGTCCTCACTCACATCTTTCACACTACCGTCGTACCATGAGCCACGAACATGTGACCCCACAGCCCGGAGAGTCCGCACCCTTCCATTTCGACGACCGGTGGATCGTCGACGCCGGAATCGAATCGGTGTGGGCGGTTCTGGAACGGGTCGACGAGTGGCCGGGGTGGTGGCCGGGACTGACGGCAGCCGAAAAGGTCGGGGCCGCACAGACTGACGTTGACGCCGCCGATCTGCCGGTGACCCCAGGCAGCCGAGCCCGCCTTCTGGTCCACGCACCGATCGGGTGGTCTCTGCGCTTCTCCATCGAAGTCGACGAGGTCGATGCACCTCATCTCATCCGTTTCCGGGCGAATGGTGATCTGCGGGGCGAAGGCCGATGGACTCTGACCGCCTCGGCAGGCGTGACGACCATCGATTCTCTGTGGTGTGTGACGATGAGCAGAACGATCATCAGAGCGATGCGACCGCTGGCTGGGCTCATGCACGGGGCAGTGATGAGAGCCGGTGAACGGGGACTGCGATCACGACTGGCCGCCCGGTCCGGCTCCTGAGCGAACAAGTGCCCCGGCCACCGAATCTGCCGGTCACTGGTCCCTTTGGTCTGCCGAGGCCCGAGTGACGTCCTGCCACGCATCGATGCCGCCGGCAAGGGAGCGCAGACGGCCTCCGACCGGTACCGAACCGGACAGCATTTCGACGGCCTCGGCCGATCGGGCCCCGGACTTGCAGTGGATGACGATATCGACCGGTGACCCCGCTCGACCGAAGTCACCGAGCGCCGACTCCAGGGCTTTCCACCCGCCGTCTCGGAGGACGCCGAGAGGCAGATGCACTGAGCCGGGGATGACCGCCAGCTCACGTTCCCAGTCCTCCCGCACGTCGACGATACGCACATCGTCTTCGACGGACAGGAATTCGGCGACGCCGATCTCATCCGCCGAAGGCTCTGCCATGACGCCGCCGTCGGGGTGCGCGGCGCAGGCGGCAGTCACCTCGGCGAGGTCGGTGACCGTGGGACGGTCGGGATCGGGGGAGAACCGCAGGGTTGAGTACTCCCCGGTCAACGCCTCATAACCCAGCAGCCGACCGATGAAAGGGGCGCCGATGCCGCAGATGAGTTTGATCGCCTCGGTCGCCATCGCCGAGCCCACGGTTCCGCACAGCACTCCGAGGACCCCGCCCTCGGCGCAGTTGGGCACCGAACCGGGTTCCGGGATATCCGGGAACAGGTCGCGCAGCATCGGCCCGTGACCGGGGACGAACGTGCTCACCTGACCGGCGAAGCGGAAGATCGTGCCCCACACCAGCGGGGTGCCGGTGAGTTCGGCGGCATCATTGGACAGGTACCTGGTCGCGAAGTTGTCCGCTCCGTCGATGACGACGTCGTGTTCAGCGAAGAGGTCGAGCGCATTCTCCGGGCTCAGCCGTTCCTCGATCGTGCGCACCTCGAAGTTCGGATCGAGCCGGTGCACGGCATCGGCGGCAGAGGTGACCTTCGGTCGACCCACATCGTCATCCCGGTGGATGATCTGGCGCTGCAGGTTCGACGACTCGACCACATCGTCATCGATGATGGTCAGCTGTCCGACGCCGGCAGCGGCGAGATAGCTGAGCACCGGTGAACCGAGTCCTCCGGCGCCGATGACCAGCACCGAGGCGGCCCGCAGACGCCGTTGTCCCTGAAGTCCGAATCCCGGCAGGCTCAGGTGCCGGGAGTAGCGTTCCAGCTCCGTCCGGGACAGGGAGTCCACGGGGTCGACGAGCGGCGGCAGCGACGGAGGAGTGGAGGCAGCGGTGGTCATTGTGCTGCGACCATTCCATCGAACGGCGATGATGCCAATGCCAACGGTCGTTTGGGGATCCTCCCGGCTCCGGCCGCCAGATGCCCGGCCTCGACGGCCAGAGCCATCGCCCGAGCCATGGCGTGGGCGTCGTGAGCGCGAGTGACGGCAGAGGCCAGGAGAACCGCGGTGCACCCGAGCTCCATCGCCAGAGCCGCATCGGAGGCGGTGCCGACACCGGCGTCGAGGATGACGGGCACCTGTGCACGGGAGACGATGGTCTCGATGTTGTGAGGGTTGAGGATGCCCAGCCCACTGCCGATCGGAGCACCTGCCGGCATCACCACGGCCACCCCGGCATCCTCCAGACGTTTCGCCAGAGCCGGATCGTCGTTCGTGTAGGCGAAGACCGTGAACCCGTCGAGGACGAGCTCCTCGGCGGCGGCGAAGAGCTCGACGGAGTCCGGGAGCAGGGTGTCCTCATCGGCGATGACCTCGAGCTTCACCCAGTTCGTCTCCAGGGCCTCCCTGGCCAGTCGGGCGGTGAGCACGGCATCCCGGGCCGTATAGCAGCCGGCGGTGTTCGGCAGCGCCCGGATTCCCAGACGCTGCAGCATGGTGAACACCGAGTCCCGGGACTCGGCGTCGAAGCGCCGCATCGCCACTGTGGTCAGCTCGGTTCCCGAGGCCACGAGGGCGTCTTCGAGGATGCTCAGGGAACTCGCCCCGCCCGTGCCCATCACGAGGCGAGACGACATCTCCACGTCATCGACCCTCCAGCTCATCTCAGCCTCCCTGCACTGCGGTGACGATGTCGACGGTGTGACCGTCAGCCAGGGCGAACCCGGACCAGGCACCGCGACGGATGACCTCGCCGTCGACGGCCAGGGCCAGCCCTAAGCGTCCGCCGTCGGCCGGTGTCCCATCCGGGTTCAGTTCCCGTCCGGTGACCTCGGAGATGAGGTCGAGCGCCGAGGTGGCACCCGGCAGCTCATGATGGTCACCGTTGAGGACGATGGTCGGTGAGTGGTCGCGATCGGTCATGAGTTGCTCCTCATCGGGTAGGCGGTGGTGTGGTCTGTGGTGAAGCGGTGTGGGGACACGGACTCGAGCGTCCCGTCAGGAGGCCAGTCGGAGGCAGCACCCAGGGCGAGCTCGGCGCCGAGCCGCCCGCCGAACGGGGCCAAGAGGATGCCATGTCGGAAGTAGCCGGTGCTCACAACGCAGCCGGGATCGATGCGCCCGATCATCGGCAGGTCGTCGGGAGAACCAGGGCGAGCACGGGTGGTGATGTCGGTGATCTCCGCGTCGAGGATGCCCGGGACCAACCGCTGCCCGTCAGAGAGCAGCCGGTGGATCGCCCCGGCAGGGGTGCCGGAGAGCCCGTCCTCACGGGAACTGGCACCGAGCACGATCTCACCGTCGGGGCGAGGAACCAGGTAGACAGGACGACCGTTGACCAACCCGCGGAGGGTCCGAGTCAGCAGGGGAGTCGCCTCGGCGGGGGCACGCAAGCGCAGCACATCACCCCAGACTTCCCGGATCGGCAGCGGCGGGGCACCGGCGATCTCGGTGGTGGCGCTGCCGGCGCAGACGACCACCTGGTCGGCTTCCAACCGGCGGCCGTCTCCCAGTGTGACGCCGGTTGTCGCCGCACCATCTCCCAGCAGCTCGGTCACCCGCTGCCGGATGAGGAGCGACTCTGAGCCAGCTGTAAGAGCAGACAGGAGTCCCGCCGATACACGACGCGGATCGATCGAGTGATCACCGGGAATGTGCACAGCCCCGGCCACGGCAGGCGACAGCGACGGTTCGATACGGCGGGCGGCACTGCCGGTGATGAGCTCGGTGGCGAAACCCGATCGTGATTGTGCTTCGCGCAGCTCCCGCAGAGCCTGCAGATCAGCCCGGTCACCCGCACACACCAAGGTCCCGGCATCTGTGTAACCGAGATCGGTGTCGGCGGCGCTCGCCACCTCGGCGGCGAATTCCGGATACATCTGAGCCGAGGTCCGCATCAGCGGATACAGGGGAGTCTGCCCCCAGACCACCTCGGCGGCGGGAGCGATCATCCCCGCGGCGGCATGGCTGGCACCCTGGGCGGGGGCAGGATCGACGATGGTGACTTCGGCACCGAAACGGCGCAGATACCAGGCCGTGGACAGGCCGATGATCCCGGCGCCGACGACGATGACTCTCACAGCTTCTCCCTCCGGCGGCATGATCCGCATCAGGTCTGACGGTCGGCTCTTACGCCCTCTCAGCCTCGTTGGGAGGCTCCCGCGAACTCCTCTACTCTATGACCATGACCACACAGATGCCACCGCGCACCGCAGCGCGGCAGACGAAGAGAGCCTGGAGAGAGGCACGACTGGCAGAGGCGAAGCTCTACCTGTGCACCGATGCCCGGACCGCTCAAGGCGACCTCGCCGAGTTCCTCGATGCCGCCTACCGCGGGGGAGTCGACATCATCCAACTGAGGGACAAGAGCCTCGAAGCCCGCGCCGAGATCGCGGCATTGGAGGTCCTCAAAGATATTGCCGCCCGTCACGACAAGCTCTTCTCCGTCAACGACCGCGCCGACGTCGCACTACTGACCGGCGCCGATGTCTTCCACGTCGGTCAAGGCGACCTCACCAGTGCTCAGGCCCGTGCCGTGCTCGGCCCCGATGTCATCCTCGGACGCTCCACCCATTCCCTCGAGCAGGCGCTCGCCGCCGAGGCGGACCCGGAGACCGACTACTTCTGCGTCGGGCCGGTCTGGGAGACCCCGACGAAACCCGGCCGTGCCGCTGTGGGGACGGCACTGCTGACCTCTGCCGCCGCGAAGGCGAGCAAACCGTGGTTCGCGATCGGCGGCATCGCGGCAGGGGAGAGACTGGACGCGATCCGGCAGGCGGGCGCGAACCGTGCCGTCGTCGTCCGTGCGATAACCTCGGCAGACGACCCCGCTGCGGCCGCACGGGTGCTCAAGGAGGAGTTGGAATGACCTCAGCAGCTGACAGCACAACCGCCGGAATCGGTGCAGGTGCCGACCTGTCGATTCTCATCGCCGGGGCAGGCGCCACCGGCGGAGCGTTCGGCACCTATCTGCAGGAAGCCGGACGCGATGTCACGTTCCTGCTCCGGCAGGCGCGGGCGGCGACGGTCCGCGCGGACGGACTGCGCTTCACCGCTCCCGGTGCCGATCGGACGAACCAGGTCGATGTCATCACCGCCGAGGAGCTCAGCGCCTCACCGCGGATCTTCGACCTCGTCATCGTCGCGGTCAAAGCGGGTGGACTCGACTCGGTCATCGACGATATCGGACCGGCGGTGGGAGAACAGACGACGATCATCCCGTTCCTCAACGGCATGGCCCAGATCGAGAAGCTGCAGAACAGGTACCCCGGGCAGGTGCTCGGCGGGTTCGTCAAGATCGTCGGCACGATCAGAGACGGAGCCGTCGTCCAGCTCACCGACCTTGCGGTGATGACCATCGGCGATCTTCACGGCGCGGCCGTACCCACGCGAATCTCCGAGGCCCTCGACGTCCCCGGATTCAAACTCCAGATCGTCGATGGAGTCATCGACGGGCTGTGGGAGAAGTGGACCTTCATCGCCGCCGCGGGAGTCGTCACCTGTCTGTTCCGCGCCCCGGTCGGGGCGATCATGGCAGCAGGCGGCAGATCGCACGTGCACGCCATCATCGACGAACTCGAAGCCGTGGCGGCCGCGGCCGGACACCCGGTGTCGGAGGCCTCCCACGACATGACGCTGCAGATGCTCACCGAGGACGGCTCGGCCTTCACCTCATCCCTCTACAGGGATGTGACGGCAGGGCTGCCGAGCGAAACGGAGCACATCCTCGGCGATCTGTCGGCCAAGGCAGAGGAGCTGGGAGTCGCGACTCCGCTGCTCGACCTCACGCTTGTGCAGCTGCGGGCAGGGGAAGCCCAGAAGCGGCTCTGACCTCGGCCGTGCCCGTGCGCAGCATCGCCAGATACGGCTCCTGCGGCTGAGTGTGTTCGATGTCGGACGAACTGTGGGCAGCGGTGAATGTGACCATGGGGACGCCATCGGCGTCATCGAGGACGAGCAGCGTTTCGTAGCCGCCCGGACCCAGAGAATGGGAGCTGCCGGCCGGCAGGTCGAAGACGAGGCGTTCCAGCGGACTGTCGGGCTCGGGTGGGCGGTGCATCTCCTGGGCGGCCACATCGGCGAACTGTTCGGCGGTGATGAGGTAGGCCTTGGCCGGGGTCGGTCCGGGGACAGAATGATCGTAGAAGGCCATTCCGCCGCCCCAGACCTTCGATTCGCCGGCGAAGTAGATCGTTCCGGGCAGTTCGATCCCAGCTTCGGCACGGGGCAGTGCTGCGTCTCTGGCACCCGGATAAGTCACCTTAGCGCCGGGCGGTCGCCCGCCCTGCAGATAGCAGGCGAGCCGATCGCGAGCCATGTTCGATCCGTAGCTGACGTACCACACATGTGTTTGGGACATCCCCTCCATCATGACATCTCGGGCTCGGAGTTCGTCGAATCGGCGTCGGCTGCGTTCGCCGCGTCCGCTACGTCCGCGTCTGCGGCGGCGAAGACGTCGGACGAAGTCGGCCGCACCGGTGATGGCCAAGGCGATGCCGATGCCGAAAGCGACTCCGAGCAGCGGCCGGTCATCGAATATCGTGCCTCCGATGAGTCCGATACCCGTCGAATAGAGCGCCCAGGCCAGAGCTCCGATTCCGTCCCAGAGCAGAAAGGTGCGGGTCGGAAATCCGAGCAGGCCGGATCCGATCGTCGCCAAGCTGCGGCCCCCGGGAACGAACCGACCGGCGATGAGCACGGTCCCGCCTCGGCGTGAGAAGACCGTGCGGGCGGAGTCGAGGAGCTCCGCAATTCGAGTCCACCGCCGCCACCGGCCGACACCTGAAGCGGCCAAGCGGCCGACGATGTGAGCGGCCAGATCGCCGAGGAGGGCGCCGCCGGCTGCGGCGATGACGAGTCCTGCCGGGTGAGGCTGACCCGCAGCGGCGAAGGTCGCAGCGGTGATGAGCAGAGTCTCCGACGGCACGATCGGCACGAGCGAGTCCAGCGCCGCAGCCACGGCGATGAGCAGGTACACCCACGGTGAGGTGAGTGTGGCGGTGAGCAGCTCGAGTGCGAGATCCATAGTCATCCACGCTAGGCACCGGGTGGCAGGGACGGTACGCGGTCGGGCACACAGTCGGTGCGGTCGACCGGCAGCCGCCATTGCGGGAAACCGGAATCCGAGACTGCGGTCGAACCCCTGTGAGCCGGTGTTGGGCGTTGCTACGATCGATTCATGCCCTGGCCGAGCGCGCTGTCCACCCGTCGTCCTCCCGAAGCCCGGATGTTCGCCGCGCGCTGGGCACGTTCCGTCCTCGCGGTGGTCTGGGGCGGTCTGCTGTGTCTTCCGCTCCTCGCCGCCTCCGTGCTCTCACCCTCATCACGAGTGGCCGCCAAGGTGCGAGACTGGGAGCTCGCCCGGCATTCTCACGGGTTCGGACTCGTTCTCGCTTCCGCACCGACCCACCGCCGGTTCCTGCTCGGCAACGGCCTCATCGCAGCAGTGGCAATCATCCCCACTGCAAACCTCCTCGGCGGATTCGTCGTCGTGACTCTCGGCTCGCTCTTCCAAGGATTCTTCATCGGGGGAGCCGTGAACATCGGATTCGACATGTGGTCGATCTCCCAGCCCACACTCTTCGTCGGAGTCCTCTACGGGGCGGCGAACCTCATCGGCGCCATCGCCCTGTCCGAGGCGGCAAGCTGGGCGCACGGTCGCATCGATGCGCGTTTCGTCGAGGTGAAGCGCCCCTTCGCCGTCTACACCCGCATCAGCGAACTGCTGACCACCCGCCGTGGAGTCGTTCTCGCCATCGACGAGGAACGACGCCGGATCGAGCGCGACCTGCACGACGGCGTGCAGCAGAACGTCGTCTCCCTGTCCGTGCTCATCGCCCGAGCCAGACGCGCGTCCGACCCGGTGAAGTCCCAAGCGCTGCTCGACGATGCTCTGGGCCAGTCCCAGGACCTCATCGACGAGATGCGCGAAGTCGCGTGGCGGGTCTATCCGACAGCGCTGGACGACCATGGACTGCGACCCGTGCTCGAAAGAATCGCCGGTCGCAGTCCTATTCCGCTGACCCTCGTGACCGTGCCGGAGGGCAGATTTCCGCCGGCAGCGGAGTCTGCAGCATATTTCGTCGTCCGAGAGGCCGTGACGAACGTCGTCAAGCACGCCGAGGCGGCCGCGATCACGGTGAGCATCGTCACCGAGGCCCGGACCGCGTTGACCGTGACCGTCTCCGACGACGGTGTCGGCGGAGCCGATCCGCGCGGGGGAGGACTCCAAGGGCTCGCGCGGCGGGTCGGAGCTCTCGACGGGAGTCTCGACATCGACTCCCGTGAGGGCGCAGGCACCACAGTCAGCGCTCGGATCCCGCTCGGGACCGAAGCACAGGACGGCAGCACGACGAAGGAGAAGAAGTGAGCACGAGTGAGATCCAGGCCGAGAAACGGATGCGCGTCGTCCTCGCCGACGACGCGGTGCTGCTGCGCGAAGGTGTGCGCAGTCTGCTCGAAGACGAAGGGATCAGCGTCGTCGCGTCCGTCGGCGACGGAGGGGAGCTGCTGCGGGCGGTCGCCGAGCTGCGGCCGACCCTGGCCATCGTCGACGTGCGGATGCCGCCGACTCACACCACCGAAGGCCTCGAAGCGGCATTGGCGATCAAACGCCGCTTCCCTGACATCGGAGTGCTCGTGCTCAGCCAATACGTGCTGCGCGAATATGCGACCGAACTGCTGAGCACCGAATCAGTGGGCGTCGGCTACCTCCTGAAGAACCGGGTGACTGACATCGACCGGTTCCTCGAGTCAGTGCAGCGGATCGCAGAGGGAGGGACGGTCATCGACCCCGACGTCGTCCGGCAGCTGCTGACCACCTCGGAGAGGCATAACACGCTGTCGACCCTGACTCCGCGGGAAAGCGAAGTGCTCGAGGCGATGGCCGAAGGACTGTCGAATCGAGGCATCGGCGAACGCCTCTTCGTCTCGGTCAGCTCCGTCGAAAAGGCGATCAGCTCCATCTTCGATAAACTCGGCCTCCAGGCAGGGGAGACCACGAGCCGCCGTGTCGCGGCCGTGCTCGCCTACCTCAACCGAGAACGAGGAGAGAAATGAAGCGCCGACTGCCCGATGTGAGAGAACTCGCCCCCTTGCTGCAGTTCGACCTGCCCCGACTCGACCGGGTCGCAGCCCGATTGGAGTCGGCCGCAGACATCTGGGACCTCCGCCGCATCGCCAAGCGCGTGACACCGACCGCGCCGTTCGACTATGTCGACGGTGCCGCTCTGGACGAACGGACCTTGGCGAAGAACCGTGAGGCGCTCGGCAACGTCGAGCTCCTTCCCCGCATCCTCCACGGAGTCGATGCGCCGGATACGTCGACGACGATCGCCGGCGCCCGAGCCCGGCTGCCCTTCGGCATCGCCCCGACCGGCTACACGCGCATGATGCACTCCGCCGGCGAGGTCGCCGGAGTCCGCGCGGCAGCGAAGGCCGGAATCCCGTTCTCACTGTCGACGATGGGCACGACTTCGGTCGAAGACGTCGCACAGGCGGCGCCGGATTCCACCCGATGGTTCCAGCTCTACCTGTGGAAGGACCGGCAGCGCAGCCTCGACCTGATCCAGCGGGCCGCCGCCAGCGGATACGAGACCCTGCTGGTCACCGTCGACACCCCGATCACCGGTCAGCGTCTGCGCGATCACCGCAACGGGCTGACGATCCCGCCCCGTCTGACACTGGGAACGATCCTCGACGCCTCCTATCGTCCCGGCTGGTGGTTCAACTTCCTCACCACCGAACCGCCGAAATACGCGTCGCTGTCGAACACCTCCCAGTCCCTGGCGGAGATGACGAAGACGATGTTCGACCCGACCCTCGACCTCGAAGACCTGCGGTGGATCCGCGAACAGTGGAACGGACGCCTGTTCGTCAAGGGGATCCTCACCGCCGAGGATGCCCGGCGCGCCCGATCCGTCGGAGCCGATGGACTCGTCGTATCCAACCACGGCGGCCGCCAGCTCGATCGGGCCCCCGATTCGCTGACCTCACTGGCCGAAGTCCGTGCGGAGGTCGGACCGGAGATGGAGCTCATCTTCGACTCCGGCGTCATGTCCGGCACCGATGTCGTCGCCGCGCTGTGCGCCGGAGCCGACTTCGTGCTCATCGGCCGGGCGTACCTGTACGGGCTCATGGCCGGAGGCCAACGCGGAGTCGAGAGGGCAATCGAGCTCATCCAGCAGGAGATCCTCACCGCCATGGGGCTCATGGGCGCCCGGAGCATCTCCGATCTGGGCCCCGAACTCGTCCGCGGCCTGCCCCAGGCACCGGCCCCGGACCGGCATCTGCCGGCCGACTCCGTGTGAGCCCGTCTCAGGCATGCAGCAGACGCGTGAGCAGCCTGAACTGATGGTCTGAGCTCTCCTCCGGGCCGACGGCTGCGTTCTCGCTTTCCGTCAGGTGCAGAGCCCATTCGTCGAAAGTCCGCAGCAGTGAGAACACCGCCAGAGTCTGGAGCTCGAGCGGACAATCGACATCGATCGCCGCGGCCTCACGCCCGACGATGAGCACGGCGCCCACCCATTCTTCGACGCTGTCGGCGAGGCGTCGCACAGCTGGACTGTCCGAATTCGCGTAGACGATGTGCCACAGGAGCATGAGCTCCGGACAGTCCGGCCATGTTCGCGCAATGTCGTCCCAGACCGAGCGTGCACGGTCCCAGAACCCGTCTGAAAAGCTTCCCGGATCAGGCGGCGTCCAGAACCCCCGTGCGGTTGCAGCGAGCTCGGTGACGACGAGGGCGAAGAGGTCGTCCTTCGAGTCGACGACATGGTAGATGGAACTCTTGCTCATCCCGCAGGTGGAGATGATGCGATTGAGCGACGCCTCCTCGAACGTCCGCGAAGCGAATTCTCGCGCGGCGGCATCGATGAGCGCGGCGCGCTTCTCGGGGCGCATACGCGCCAACGCAGTCTCGGACACGACGTCAGTGTAGCAATGCTCGACACGCTTGTGGACCATGCGGTCCACCCGGTGTTACTGTTTATGGACCAGTTGGTCCACAAGGGGGTCGGCGAATCGGCCCGACGAAGGAGTCCACGCATGATCATCGCGGCAACGGTCGACGACCAGCTGAAGCACGTGAGCCTGGAAGAGCCGCGTATTCTCATCGTCGGAGCCGGAATCGCCGGAATTGCCCTGGCTCAGCTCCTTCGGGGCCGCGGGATGCACCCGATCCTCATCGACCGGTCGCCCGATTCCGGTCGGATGATCGGTGACAACCGGGCCGGATACATGCTCGCCCTCATGCCCATGGTCGATCCCGTCATCGACGAACTCGAGTGTCGGGAGGCCTACCTCGAAGCCAGCGTCGGCATCGATCGCTATATCGCCCACGCGCGTACCGGGAAAGTCCTCCGACAGGACCACCTCGGTGATCTTCTGGCCGACTACGGCGACTATCGCGGAATCTCCCGCTCCGCACTGCTCGACGTGCTCACCGACGGCGACTGTCCGATCGCCTTCGGCACCACGGTGACCGGACTGTCCGACGACGGCGCCACTGTGGCTCTCGCCCAGGTGGGCCAATCCGGACAGCACCATGGAGGACGGACGCGGAGCCTGGGTCAGGAGGAAGTACTCGAATTCGATGCCGTCGTCATCGCCGACGGAATGAATTCCCGCTCCCGCCGGCTCGTGACCGGTGGGCCCGTCGCAACCGCCGCGAGTGAATCAGGCACGACTGCCGCTGCCGTCTCCGGTGAGACCTCCCCGGTGTCGTCAGTGGACACGACCTGGGGCGGATGGGTCTGCTGGGCCGCGGCCGATGGCGATCAGAGTGCCGTCGATGAGATCTGGAGTGATGGATTCTTCCTCGGCATGTACCCGGTCAAGGGAGCTGTCGGAGTCTTCCTCGGTTGTCCCGATGCCCGGCAGCCGCTCGGCCCCCGGCGATTCGCAGCGGAGGTTCGCAGGCGGCTGTCGGTACTGACTCCGCGGATCGACGCCTGCCTCACCGCGGTCGAGGAAGCTGAAGCACCGTTCTACTGGCCGCTGCGGGATTCCCGGGCGCAGAAGTGGAGGCATGGTCGCACGGTTCTGCTCGGCGATGCGGCCGCAGGGTTCCTTCCGACTGCCGGGATCGGTGCCGGAATGGCGATGGAATCGGCCGGGGTGCTCGCTGACGAACTCTCCTCCCTGGCGACTGGGACGAGTGCAGCCGCCGCACTCGAACGCTTCGAGACTCGCCAGCGGCCACGTGTCGAGGCCGCTCATGATAACTCGCGGTCTCTGGCCCGGCTGATGTTCGGCCGGTCCCGACTCTTCGCGTTCGTCCGCGACCAGGCGTTCCGCGTCATCAGCATCCGGTCGGCGCTCAAGCCGATACTGCAGCTGCTCGAATCCCCGCCTCGGCGGATGTGACCCTCCTCCCACCCGGCGCCTGCAGCGGCCGGGGGCGACCCCGGTTGTGGTAGGAATGGCCAGGGTCCTCGTGCGCGGACCTGCCGAACCACGAACGAGGATGACCATGGGAATGCCAGCCGCCTCGGCGAATGACGAACGCCGACTCCGACGGGGACTGAAGTCTCGCCACCTGCAGATGATCGCCATCGGCGGTGCCATCGGCACCGGGCTCTTCCTCGGCTCCGGCGGCACGATCTCACAGGCCGGCCCCGGCGGTGCCCTGCTGGCCTACGCCGCGATCGGCATCATGGTCCTCTTCGTCATGCAGTCCCTCGGTGAGATGTCGACCCACCTGCCCGTGGCCGGATCGTTCCACACCTACGGCACCAAATACGTCAGTCCCTCATTCGGCTTCGCCATGGGCTGGAACTACTGGTTCAACTGGGCGATCACCCTGGCCGCCGAACTCGTCGCCGCCGGCGTCATCATGTCCTTCTGGTTCCCCGACGTGCCGTCGTGGATCTGGGCGGCGGTCTTCCTCGTCCTGCTGGCCGGACTGAACTTCCTGTCCGCGAAGGCCTTCGGCGAAGGCGAATTCTGGTTCGCGGCCATCAAGGTCACCGCCGTGCTCGCCTTCCTCGTCCTCGGTGTGCTCATGATCGCCGGCATCCTCGGCGGAACCGCACCCGGGATGAGCAACTGGACGAGGGGTGAGGCTCCGTTCGTCGGCGGGTGGATGTCGGTCATCAGCGTCTTCATGATCGCCGGGTTCTCCTTCCAGGGCACGGAACTCGTCGGCGTCACCGCGGGGGAGTCGGAGAACCCGCGCAAGGACATGCCGCGCGCCATCCGCACCGTGTTCTGGCGCATCATGCTCTTCTACATCGGCGCCATCGCCGTCATCGGCTTCCTCCTGCCCTATACCGACCCCTCCCTGCTGGCCTCGGCGAACAATGAGGACATCACGGCCTCACCGTTCACTCTCGTCTTCGAACGCGCCGGCATCGCCGTGGCCGCCGGAATGATGAATGCCGTCATCCTCACCGCGATCCTCTCCGCCGGCAACTCCGGCCTCTATGCCTCCACCCGCATGCTCTACGCCATGGCGAAAGAGGGGACCGCGCCGAGGCTGTTCGCCCGCCTCAACGAACGCGGAGTGCCCGTCATGGCACTGCTGGCCACCGCCATGATCGGACTCTTCGGATTCCTCACCGAGATCATGGGTGACGGTGGGGCCTATACCTGGCTGATCAACGTCTCCGGGCTCTCCGGCTTCATCGTCTGGGTCGGCATCGCCTGGTGCCACTTCCGGTTCCGCAGGGCCTATGTGCGACAGGGCCATGCCGTCGCGGACCTGCCGTACCGGGCGCCGCTGTTCCCGATCGGCCCGATCGTCGCGCTGATCATGCTCATCGTCGTCATCATCGGCCAGAATGTGCAGGCCGTCGTGGGCGGGCAGCTGCTCCAGGTCGCCAGCGCCTATGCCGGGCTTCCGGCGTTCCTGCTTCTGTGGCTCATCCACCGCATCGTCACCGGTCGGCGCTCACGCATGGTCGCCCTCGATGAGATGGATGTCGAGGGGCTCGAGATCAAGGCTTCCTGATTCGATGGTCGGTCCCTCGCCGAGGCGGCCGCGCGGGGACGATCACGACATCCGGAAAATGAGTTAAGCTAGGCTCGCCTAACTACTCAAGAAGGATTCCATGCGCCGTATTCTCGCCCCCGTGATCGCCTCCGTCCTCGTCCTCGCCGGCTGCGGCGGAGGAGGTGCCGCCGAGGAGGCCTCCGGGCCCACCGTTGACACGAAGTTCGGTGCCGTCGAGGTGCCCGCCGACCCGCAGAAAGTCGTGGCTCTCGGGTGGGGCGATGCCGAGACCGCCCTGGCACTCGGAGTCCAGCCCATCGGTGCCTCCGACTGGGTCGAATTCGGCGGCAAGGGAGTCGGTCCGTGGGCCGAGGACCTCTATGATGAGGCGCCGGAGATCATCGCGACGATGGAACCCGACTACGAGGCCATCGCCGCGCTCGAGCCCGACGTCATCCTCGATACGAACAGCTCCGGTGAGAAGGAGCGCTACGACCGTCTCTCCGAGATCGCCCCGACGGTCGGAGTTCCCGAAGGCGGCGACAACTACCTGACGACGATGGACCAGCAGGTCGAACTCGTCTCCCAGGCGCTGGGCAAGGACGACGACGGGAAGAAGCTGCTCGACGACCTCGAGAAGTCCTACGCGGATGCGCGCGAAGCTCATCCCGAGTTCCAGGACAAGTCCGTGACCGTGGCGGCGAAGACCGCTGAGGGATGGGGCGCCTACGTCGAGGAATCAGGTCGCGTGCAGGTCATGAAGCAGCTCGGCTTCAAGCAGTCCGAGACGATCGCCGGAATGAAGGCCGAGGGCTTCTCCGTGCCGATCTCCGAGGAGAACCTCGATCAGCTCGACGCGGACCTGCTTCTGACATTCCCGATCTACATCGAGGACGCCGATGTCACCGGCGATGCCGCCTACAAGCGGATCCCGGCCGTCAAGGACGGGCACGACCTCGTTCTGACCAACGAGAACGACGACATCCGCAAGGCATTCTCGCTCAACTCGATCCTCTCGGCACAGTACACGGCGGAGAAGCTCCCGGATCTCATCGCCGACAAGGTGAAGTGACCGGCGACAGTACGCCGCTGCGCCGTTGCGCAGAACTCACACGGCGGCACGCCACGCATCGAGGCCGATGTCGATGATGCGGGCGTGCCGGACGTTCGGCAGCGAAGTGATCGGCAGCCATTCCGCCCGATCCGTCGTCCCATCGACTTCGAGGGTGCCCAAGGTGCCGCCGATGATCCGCGCCTCGTAGACGACCCGTACGCCTTTGAAGGGACGATCCGTCGAATCGCTGAAGGCCGGATTGCGGCGAGGCTCTGTGAAGGAATGAGTGGTCAAGGGGCGGACCAGTTCGGCGTCGAACCCGGTCTCCTCTTTGATCTCCCGGAGTGTGCCCGCTTCGATGCTTTCGTCGAACTCGATTCCGCCTCCGGGCAGCGTCCAGATCGCGTGCAGGCGGTCCTTTCCGCCGTTGAACCAGCTGAGGAGGATTTCGTCGTCGTCATTGACGATGACCGCGTAACCGGCAAGTCGGGTGTCGTATTCGGAGAAGTGCATGACCTCACCCTACCCGCGTGTGCCGGTCGCCGAAGTCGGCTGAACTCACTGAAGTCTTGTTCGGCCGACGTCGGATACTTAGTGTGAAGATATGAGCGAACAGCCGCAGACGCCGAATGACAGGCTCGTCCGTACCCGCACGATCCCCGCCTCCGTCGACCAGATCTTCACACTGCTGTCCGATCCGCGACGCCACCATGAGACCGAACCCGGCGACTGGGTCCGCGGCGCCATCGACGGCGCCCCCATCACGGAAATCGGTCAGGTGTTCTCCATGGACATGTATCTCGACGTCGTGGGCGGGGCCTACCGCATCGACAACACCGTCACCGCCTTCGATCCTCCGCACGCCATCGCCTGGGATCTAGGCCAAGCCGACGAATCCGGACGGGTCGTCCCCGGCGGGTGGCGGTGGCGCTACGACCTCACCGAGACCGATTCCGGCACCGAGGTGGCTCTGACCTATGATTGGTCCGCAACGACGGACGCCACCCGGGAGGAGTTCGGCGGCTTCCCTTCGTTCCCTGCCGAATTCCTCGACGCCTCACTGGAGAGCCTCGAACGTGCCGTCACGGGCTAGGCTGGGATCGTGACCACCATCAACAGCACTCGCGTCGGCGAATCCGGGCGCCTGGTCGTCTTCCTCCACGGGCTGTTCGGCCGAGGCAAGAACTTCACCCGCATCGCCAAGGACATCGAGCCCGATTTCTCCAGCCTGCTGGTCGACCTGCCCAACCACGGCGAGTCCGAATGGACCGAGACCTTCGACTACGTCGAGCTCGCCGATGCCGTGGCGGCCCATATCGCCGAGGCGGTCGCCCCCGATGATCAGCCCGTGCACCTGGTCGGACATTCCCTGGGCGGAAAGGTCGCGATGGTGCTCGCCCTGCGACACCCGGATCTCGTCGACCGGCTCGTCGTCGTCGACATCGGCCCCAACGCCGGCGGGTCCACCGGAGTCTTCGACCACCTGCTCTCCAGCCTCGCCGCCCTCGATCTCGACCGGATCGAATCACGCACCGAGGCTGATGAGGAACTTCGGGACCCGATCCCCGAGGCTGCGATCAGGGGATTCCTGCTGCAGAACCTGCGCCCCACCTCGACGGGGTATTCCTGGCAGCCCAACCTGGCGCTGCTGCACTCGAGCCTCGATGTCATCGGGGACTTCCCGGACATGGGCGACGCCGTGTTCGACCATCGCGTCCTCTGGGTCGCCGGTGAGAAATCGGACTACGTCGACCGTGACGACCTGCCGCAGATGCGCAGTCTGTTCCCACGCACCACACTCCTCACGGTCAAAGGCTCGGGACACTGGGTGCATTCGGAGAAACCGCGGGAGTTCGTCTCAGCGCTGACGGCATTCCTCAGCCGACCTTGAAAAGGAATATGCTGAACGCGCTCGACGTTGCCACATCGAGCACAATTGGACTCAAATTCTCAGGAGGAATGCGTGAGCACTGCGATCCCGGCCGATCCCGCACAAAAGTTCGCCGAATACGCGGACGGAACCCGACTGGTCAGCACCGACTGGGTGGCCGAGCATGCAGGCGATCCCGGACTCGTCATCGTCGAAAGCGATGAAGACGTGCTGCTCTACGAAACCGGACACATTCCGGGAGCGGTCAAGGTCGATTGGCACACGGAACTCAACGATCCCGTCACCCGTGACTACGTCGACGGCGAGGGATTCGCCGCGCTCATGTCCGCCAAAGGCATTTCCCGCGATGACACCATCGTCGTCTACGGCGACAAGTCCAACTGGTGGGCGGCCTACGCGCTGTGGGTCTTCACTCTCTTCGGTCACGAAGACGTCCGGCTCATGGACGGCGGTCGTGCGAAATGGCAGGCCGAAGGCCGTGAGATGACCACGGAGAAGCCGCAGCCCGCACCCACCGAATACCCTGTCGTCGACCGCGACGATTCCGTCATCCGGGCCTTCCTGCCCGAGGTTCGCAACAGCCTCGGCGATGTGCCGCTCATCGATGTGCGCAGCCCGGAGGAATACACCGGCGAACGCACCCATATGCCCGCCTACCCGGAGGAAGGCGCACTGCGCGGCGGCCATATCCCCGGCGCGAAGTCGATGCCGTGGGGCAGGGCAGCCAACGAAGACGGCACCTTCAAGTCCGCAGCCGAACTCAAGGAGCTCTACACCGAACAGGCGGGACTGGGCACCAGCGATGAGGTCATCGCCTACTGCCGGATCGGCGAACGCTCCAGCCACACCTGGTTCGTCCTCAAGCACCTCCTCGGATACGGCAACGTGCGCAACTACGACGGCTCCTGGACCGAATGGGGCAATGTCGTCGGCGTGCCGATCGTCACCGGAACCGAACCCGGAGAGGTGCCCGGACGCTGATGGCGGAGACGAACACACCCAAGACCGACGACCTGCCGGAGGCGCTGGCAGAGATCGTCACAGACTTCGCCGAAACCCCGGCCGACGACCGCCTCCAGGTGCTGCTGGAGTTCGCGACGGACCTGCCCGACCTGCCGGAGAAGTACACCGACCACCCGGAGCTGCTCGAGCCCGTGCCCGAGTGCCAGTCTCCGATCTTCCTCGTCACCGAGGTGGCCGACCCCGAGGCGGGGGAGCAGGCTGAAGTGCGCCTGCACTTCTCCGCTCCTCCGGAAGCACCGACGACACGAGGCTTCGCCGGGATCCTGCACGAAGGGCTCGACGGAGCCAGCGCCGAGGCGATCCTGTCGGTTCCCGCCGACCTGCCCCTGCGGCTGTCGATGTCGGAGGTCGTCAGCCCGCTGAGGCTGCGCGGAATGAGCGGAATGCTCTCCCGGATCCAGCGACAGGTGTCCGAGAGGATCGGCAAGATCACAGCCGAGTGAGACCTCTCTCGCTTGGCTGAGGTGGTCCGGTGAGTTACAGTGTGGTTAGCCTGCCCTTAGTCACCTGACCGCCATTTCTCACAAAGGACCACCTCGATGACCGGTTCCGCCACCTCTGCCGAGGCGAAACCGCATACCGACACCAGTCATCCGGCCGGTGGCAGCCTGCGGATCAGGCGAGTGCTGGGGCTGGTCGCAGCGATCATCGCGCTGATTCTCGTGATCGCAGCGTCTCTGACCATCGGCGCCAGGGACATGCCGATCTCGGAGGTCCTCGGAGCCTTCTTCGCCCCCACCGGCAGCGACGATCAGCTCGTCGTCCTCGAACTGCGCCTACCGCGCACAGTGCTCGGCATCCTCGTCGGCATGGGGCTGGGTCTGGCCGGTGGACTCATCCAAGCTCTCACGCGCAACCCGCTGGCCGATCCTGGCATCCTCGGCGTCAATGCGGGAGCGTCCCTGGCGATCACGATCGGGGTCGCGTTCTTCGGGATCTCCTCGATCACCGGATACATCTGGTTCGCCTTCGCCGGTGCCCTCGTCGCCACCGTCGGGGTCTATGTCATCGGGTCCGCGGGCCGCAGCCGCACGGTCGATCCGATCCGCCTGACCCTGGCCGGAGTCGCCGTCGCCGCGGTCCTCACCGGACTGACCAAAGCGATCCTGCTGACCAACGACCGCGCCTTCGATGCGTTCCGATCCTGGGACGTCGGTGCGATCGCCGGCCGTGATTTCGATACGATCACCGCGATCCTGCCGTTCATCGTCATCGGCACCGTGCTGGCTCTGGCGCTGTCCCACTCACTCAACGCCGTGGCCCTCGGTGATGACTTGGCCGCTAGTCTCGGCACCTCGGTCAACCGCACCCGAGTGCTCTCCATCATCGCCGTGACCCTCCTGGCCGGTGCGGCCACGGCCGCGGCCGGGCCGATCGGATTCATCGGTCTGATGATTCCGCACATCGCGCGGTGGATCGTCGGTCCCGACCAGCGCTGGATCCTCGGCTACTCACTCGTCCTGGCACCCATTCTGCTCCTGGCCTCGGACGTCATCGGCAGAGTCGTGATGAAGCCCGGCGAACTCCAAGTCGGAGTCGTCACCGCGTTCGTCGGTGCTCCGGTGCTCATCGCCCTTGTCCGACGGAAGAAAGCGAGCGGTCTGTGAGATCCACCAACCTCGCGGTTCCCGAACGCACCCTCACCGCGCATCCGAACGCCCTGCCGGGGGAGAGGGTCGATTTCGGTCGTCCCATGCTGCGCGTCTTCGGATTCCGCATCGACATGAGGGTCGTCATCACCGCCGGAATCATCACTCTTCTCGCTCTGGCCTGCGGTTTCGCCGGTCTCATGCTCGGCAAGTTCTCGGTGACTCCGTCCGAAGTCTTCCAAGGGCTGTTCGGCGCAGCAGACAAGCGCATCGTCAACACCGTCGTCGGAGAATGGCGGGCGCCGCGCATCATCGCCGGAATCGTCCTGGGCGCCGGACTCGGAGTCTCCGGAGCCGTGTTCCAATCGCTGACGCGCAACCCACTCGGCTCTCCGGACATCATCGGCTTCTCCACAGGGGCCTACACCGGTGGCATCGTCACGATCATCGTCTTCGGCACGAGCTTCGTCTCCACTGCGGCAGGTGCGATCATCGGCGGGCTGCTCACCGCAGTGGTCGTCTACCTGCTCACCTGGAAAGGCGGGGTGCAGGGGTTCAGGCTCATCATCGTCGGAATCGCGCTGACAGCGATGCTCAACGCCTTCAACACCTGGCTGATCATGCGTGCCGATCTCGAGCTCGCGATGGCCGCGGCCACCTGGGGCGCCGGCACCCTCAACGGAATGAGCTGGTCGACGATCGCCCCTGCGGCTGTGGCCGTGATCGTCCTCGGACTGGCCTGCGGACTCTTCTCCAGAGATCTCGGAACCTTGGAACTCGGCGATGATACGGCGAAAGCATTGGGTGTGCGCAATGAGCCCATCCGTGCCGTGCTCATCGTCATCGCCGTCGCCCTCGTCGCAGTTGTCACCGCCGCCGCCGGCCCGATCGCCTTCGTGGCACTGGCCGCCCCGCAGATCGGACGGCGAATCGCGCGGGCACAAGGCACCAGCCTGCTGACGTCGGCGGCTGTCGGAGCGCTGCTCCTCATCGCCGCCGATCTCGTCGCCCAGCATGCGTTCGGCGACATCCAGCTGCCCGTCGGCGTGATCACCGTGAGCATCGGCGGCATCTACCTCATCTGGCTCCTCATCCACGAAGCTCGGAAGGCATCATGAGCATTCCCAACCCTGCAGGCGCAGCCTCCCCGCTGATCGCCGAGAGCCTCGATCTGGCCTATGATCAGCGCCAGATCGTCAGCGATCTCGATGTGAGCATTCCCGACGGAAAGTTCTCGATCATCGTCGGCCCCAATGCCTGCGGCAAATCGACCCTGCTGCGGGCCCTCGCGCGACTGCTGCCGCCGGCGAAGGGCACTGTGCTTCTCGACGGGAACAACATCGAGAAGATGAAGACGAAGAAGATCGCCCAGCGGTTGGGTCTTCTCCCGCAGTCGTCCATCGCTCCGGACGGGATCACGGTCGCCGATCTCGTCTCCCGCGGGCGCCATCCGCATCAGTCATTCCTGCGCCAGTGGACCGACGCCGATGAAGCAGCTGTGCTGTTGGCACTGCGGGCGACGAACACCGAAGAGCTGTCCTCACGGCTCGTCGACGAGCTCTCCGGCGGTCAGCGCCAGCGCGTCTGGGTGGCCATGGTGCTCGCCCAGGAGACATCCCTCCTGCTGCTCGACGAACCGACGACCTTCCTCGACGTCGCCTACCAGATCGAGCTGCTCGACCTGTTCTCGCAGCTCAATCACGAATACGGACATACGCTGGTCGCCGTCCTCCACGACCTCAACCAGGCCTGCCGGTACGCCGACGAGATCATCGCGATGAAGAACGGTGCCATCGTCGCTCAGGGGCCGCCGGAGACGATCATCACCTCGGAGCTCGTCAACGAGGTCTTCGGCATCGACTGCACAGTCATCGACGATCCGGTCACCGGTGCGCCGATGATCGTGGCGGGAGCACCGAAGAAGACATTCGCTCAGCGCTGATTCTGCGTGTTCTTCTTCCCCGTGAACACGGCCTTGGCGCCGAAGATCACTGCGACGACGATCCCTCCCCAGATCGCACCGAGGATGAGGGAGAAGAACGTGTTGACCAGCCACCCCAGGAAGGCGCCGATGATTGCGATCGCAGCGACCGGCTCTTCGAGGTGGTGGACGAAGCCGTAGAGGGCGTGGAAGCCGAGTTCATCGGTGCCGACGAGGATGATGTGGCCTCCGACCCACAGCATGGCGAAGGTGCCGACGACGGAGAGCAGAGCGAGCAGCTTCGGCATCGCCCCGACGAGGAACCGACCGAACTTCTGCTGCCCGGGTGAGTCCTTCTTCGCCATGTGCAGGCCGATGTCATCCATCTTCACGATGAGCGCGACGACACCATAGACGCCGACGGTGATCGCAACGCCGACGACGGCGAGGATGACGGCACGGCTGGTCAGGGACTCGGCGGCCACCTCGTTGAGGGCGATGACCATGATCTCGCAGCTGAGGACGAAATCGGTGGTGATGGCCGATCGCACGACCTTCTTCTCTGCCGCCTTGCCATCGGTCGACTGTTCGGCGGCCGGGGACTCTTTCGCGTGGTGGGCGATCCAGCCGAACTTCTCGAAGACCTTCTCGGCACCCTCATAGCAGAGGTAGGTGCCGCCGATCATGAGCAGCGGGGTGAGGAGCCAAGGCAGAAACTGGCTGAGCAGGAGAATGATCGGGAGAATGATGACGAGCTTGTTGAACAGCGATCCCAAAGCGATGCGCTGGATGATCGGAAACTCGCGTTTCGGGTCCACCCCCTCGACGAACTTCGGGGTCACCGCCGCATCGTCGATGACGACTCCCGCGGCTTTCGCGCCGGCTCGCGATGCGCCCGCTGCGACATCGTCGAGGCTGGCCGCCGAGAGTCTGACGAGTGCGGCGACGTCGTCGAGGAGCGCGATCAGACCCCCGGCCATCTAACGACCGCCGAGCTCATGCGTGGGTTCTGGCGGCTGACGATGAAGGTCGCCGAGGTGATTGTCCGCAGCGTCGAAAAGCCGCAGACGGTCGCCGTCGGGTTCGACTCTCCTGGCTTTGGGCACCCAGGTGAGCATTCCGGGAGCGGCCTTGAGCGTCATCATCGAGGACTTGATCATGAGGCCCTCTGGTTCGGCCGACCAAGTGGTCACGAGGTTGTTGGCGCCGTCGCTGCCGCGCAGTGAGCCGTCCTCGGCGAACTCGAGGAAGGCCCGGTCGTTCGTCTCAGCCGTCCAGCGGCCGATGAGTTCCTGTGTCATTTGTCGTCCTTCTCCAGTCCGCCGATGACTTTGCCGTTGCTGTCTTTGACCTTCATGACATCGCCTTCGATGGTCGCTGTCGACGCCTTGCTCAGCCAGGTGTCGACACCGGCGCAGGCCTTCTGAGTGGTCATGAAGGAATCGATGGCGATCTCATCTCCTTTGACCTTCCAGCTCGTGACGATCGCATTGCAACCGTCCGAGCCTTCGAGTGAGCCGTCTTCGGCGAATTCGAGGAACGGGTCGCCCTTCTCCGGTGAGGTCCACTTGCCGGTGGGATCGAGGTCAGAGGCTTCTTCGCCGGGCGACGCAGTTTCGCTGGATTCAGTGGGGGAGGAGGGATCGGGATTTCGTGGGTCGACGCCGGTGTCGCACGCTGCCAGGGGCAAAGTGAGAGCAAGTGCGGCAAGTCCGAGCGCGAGCCTCGAAGCGGGTCGTGCAGGGGCCGGAGTGCGAAGGGTTGTGTGGTTCGGCATGTCCCTGATCATAACGGCACCGGTTTTGAAGCCCCTGGAAGAACACAGGACAGCTTGTGTAGTCCGACTTCTGTAAGTTGTGTTCACCTGCGACTCTGATGGTTCTTGCACTGCGTCGTGATCAAACCGTAACCTTTCACACGGTTGGAAATCTGACACCGGAAACATGAACCGTCGAGTCGCGGCGAAGCCTGTTGACGGGGTCGGGCAATCGAAGCATCGACAACGATCAAGGGAATCAACCTTATGCAGAAGAAACTCGTGCAGAGTTCGCTGGCCATCAGCGCCGCCGCGGCGCTGGGCCTGAGCGGCGCGCTCGTCGCCTCGCCGGCGATGGCTGACAACGCACCGCAGAAGCTGGACCTCCAGAGTGAAGCTCACGTCCAGAAGGCACTGTCCGGCATCGAAGGCGTCAACGCCTACGGCACCGACGGCGGCGAGCTCAGCATCGGCGTTGCCAAGAAGACCGACGAGATCAAGAAGCTCGAAAAGAAGTACCAGAACATCAAGGTCACCGAGGGCGTCAAGGAACTGAAGCCCTACGCGAAGAACGACCTCGTCGGCGGTGCCGGCTACCTCGTCAAGGCCGGCGAGAGCGGCGGAGCCTGCTCGACCGGCTTCTCCGGCTGGGACGGCGACGGCAAGCCCGTCGTCCTCACCGCCGGACACTGCTCGAAGATCATCAACGAGCAGACCAACGAGTTCGACGGCGACACCACCGTCGACCAGACCGAGAAGCCCTCGATTGCTCAGGCCAACGGCGGAGAAGGCTTCCAGGCCTCGGGCAGCGGCGTGATCGGCAAGTGGGGCTTCCACAACTTCGGAGGCGACCTGCTCGAAGGCGCCGATGAGAACCAGTGGCCCGAGCCCAGCGAGTCTGACATCGACTTCGCCGTGATCAATGTCGACGAGTCGAACTACAACGTCAAGAACGGCATCACCGACTGGACGACTGCCGATTCGGACGACCTGGCCAAGTCGACCACTGAGATCACCGAGGTGGGCGCACACAAGGAAGGTGCCATCAGCAAGTCCGGTCGTACCACCGGCAAGACTGAGGGCAAGGTTCTGCCTCGCGAGTCGTACGACTTCGATTACCAGAATGTCGGTGGCCGCTGGGTCCACGGATTCGGCGTGACCGCTCCGATCGACAAGCCCTTCTCGCAGCCGGGTGACTCCGGCGGCGGCGTCTACCAGGGCAACACCGCTGTGGGTGTCATCTCCGGCGGCGGCGACCTCGATGCGAACACCTCGTTCACTTGGGTCGCCGACCTGGATCACTCGCTCGAGGAGTCCGGCACGGACTTCAATCTCGAGAAGCCCGGCGAGGAGACCCCTGAGGCTCCTGCTGCTCCGAAGGCCGAAGACCAGACCATCGAGCCCAACGGCGAGGTCAAGGGCAAGGCCGAGGCCGGCGCTGAGGTCGAGGTGAAGTGGGAAGCCGCTTCCGCTGCTGACGATCAGAAGGCCAAGGCGCAGGCTGCTGAGGACGGATCCGAAACCGTCAAGGCTGACAAGGACGGAAACTTCTCCGTCGAAGGACCGAAGGCAGAAGGCGACTACCACTTCACTGCGACTGCGATCGTCGATGGAGAGAAGTCTGAGCCGACCGAGTTCGACGTGACCGTTGAAAAAGACGAGTCCGAGACTCCCGCTCCCGTCGAGCGTGAGATCAACGTCGACCCCAAGCAGATCGCCGCTTCCGACTTCGTGAAAGAAGACGAGGGCGTGACGATCACGGTCCAGGGCTTCGACGAGGGCGAGAAGGTGACGCTCGAGGTTGCCAACGGACCCGAAGGCGTCGAGGGCATCACCCTCGATGAGACCGCGAACGAAAACGGTGCTGCCGCATTCTCCATCTACGGCACCAGTGCGTCGAACCCCGAGGCCTACCTCGGCAAGTACGACGTCGAGGTCATCGGTGCCAACGACACCGAGGATGAGTCGGCCCTGACCGGTTCCTTCGAGGTTCTCGCTGACGAAGACGGCTCCGGTGGCGGATCCGGCGGCGACGATGATGGCAACAACGACGACGGCGACGCCGACGGCGGAGCCGGCGACGGAAACGACGATGACGGAAACGGTGACGGCGGTTCTGACCTGCCGCGCACCGGTGCCGAGCTGACCGGCCTCGCTGCCGGAGCCGGACTGCTCCTCGTGGGTGGCGCCGCAGTCGTTCTGACGATGCGTCGCAAGAACAACAACTGAGTGCAGTGAGACTGACCGTCTGACGGTCTGCTGAACACTCACAGACGATGCCCCCGGTCTTCTGACCGGGGGCGTCGTGTATTCATTGTGGGGGTCTGGTGGATGATACCGGCAAGTCGCTTTGTACATCTGATGAAGTTTCGGTCATTAAGTTCACAGTTTCGGGCGTACTTTTTTGGTAGTTCCTGAGTGCGACCCGTAACCTTATCGTGACTTAGGTCATCAACTTGTGACATTGATCCCTCAGAACAGAGAGACAACAACTTATGCAGAAGAAACTCGTGCAGAGTTCGCTGGCGCTGGCAGCAGCGACAGCACTCGGCCTGGGCGGCGCATTCGCAGCCTCTCCGGCCGTCGCAGACAACGGTCCGCAGAAGCTGAACGTGCAGAGCCAAGCGGCTGTGCAGAAGACTCTGGACAAAGCGTCCGGCGTCAACGCATACGGCGCCAAGAACGGCAAGCTGACCATCGGCGTCGAGAAGGCCGACGACAAGACCAAGCAGCTCGAAGAAGATTACGCAAACGTCAAGGTCGTTGAGGGAATCAAAGAGCTCAAGGCCTACGCTGGAAATGACCTGGTCGGCGGCGCGGGCTACCTTGTCAATGCAGGAGAAAGTGGCGGAGCCTGCTCGACCGGATTCTCCGGCTGGGATGCCGATGGAAAGCCGATCGTCCTCACCGCCGGTCACTGCGCGAAGATCATCAACGAGCAGACCATGGAGTTCGAAGGCGACACAACGGTCGACGAGACTGAACAGCCTTCCACTGCCCCTGCGGTCGGCGGAGAAGGATTCAAGCAGACGGGACTCGGTGTCATCGGCACCTGGGGTTACCACAAGTTCGGCGGAGAACTGGTTCCTCCGGGCTCGGACGCACAGCCCAAGGACGACGATATCGACTTCGCGGTCATCAATGTCGATGCTTCGAAGTACAACGTCAAGACTGGTGTGACTGACTGGTCGACCGCGGGCGATGACGATCTGGCTGCGAAGCTCGCTACCGATATCACCAAGGTCGGCGCTCACAGCGAAGGTACCGTTCAGAAGGCCGGCCGAACCACCGGACTGACTGAGAACGAGACATGGACTGCCTACAACGAGCAGTTCGACTTCGTCAACGTCAGCGGACGCTTCGTCCACGGTTTCGGAGTCAAGGCGCCGTCCGGCAAGCCGTTCTCCGCACCCGGCGATTCCGGTGGCGGCGTCTTCCAGGGAGACACCGCAGTCGGCGTCATCTCCGGTGGCGGTCCTGCAGAGGACGAGAACGGCCAAGAGATCGACTTCAGTTGGGTAGCCGACCTCGACTACTCGCTCGAAAAGTCCGGACAGACGATTTCCTTCGACGACCCGAACGAAGAGCCTGAGGCTCCTGCCGCGCCGACGGTCGAGGACCAGACCATCGAGCCCAAGGGCGCGATCACTGGCAAGGCTGCGGCCGGTGCTGACGTGAAGGTCACTTGGACCGGTGCTGCGGAAGGCGAAGCCACTGCGAAGGCCGATGACAGCGGAAACTTCACTCTCGAGGGTCCCGAAGCAGAAGGTGACTACGATGCGAAGGCCGTTGCTACTGTCGACGGTCAGACTTCAGAAGCCGCCACCTTCACAGTGACTGTCAAGGCATCGGATGACTCCGACGGCGGTGCTGACGCCGACGGCGCCGATTCGAATGCCGGGGCTGACGCTGACGGTAAGGATGCAGACGCCTCCGCTTCTGCCGACGGCGACGACGCAGACACCTCCGCCGCTGCCGACGGCAAGGATGACGAAGCCGATTCCGACGCAGACGGTGACGAGAAGCCTGAAGCTCCCAAGGTTGGAGACCAGACGGTCGTCGAAGGCGGAAAGATCACCGGCAAGGCCGCTCCGAACGCTGAAGTGAATCTGACCTGGAAGGCCGCCGGCGATGCCCAGGCGGGTTCCTCTCAGGCTCAGGCCGCACCGGCTGAGGGCAGCGTGACGGTCAAGACCGATGCTGACGGAAACTTCTCCACCGAGGCTCCTGCCGAGCCTGGCGAATACGCGTACTCCGCCACGGTTACCGCCAACGGACAGACTTCGGAGGCCACCAACTTCACGGTGACTGTCCAGGCTGCTGAGGCCGAGCGCAAGCTGACCGTCGAGCCGAAGGAGATCGCAGCTTCGGACTTCGTGAAGGAAGACAAGGGCGTTCAGATCACCGGTGAAGGCTTCGACGAGGGCGAGAAGGTGACCCTCGAAGTTGTTGGCGGTCCTGAAAACGTCGAGGGCATCACCCTCGAAGAGACCGCTGACGCTGACGGAGTCGTCGGATTCTCGATCTACGGCACCAGCGCCTCGAACCCCGAGGCCTACCTCGGTAAGTACGACGTCCAGGTCACCGGCGCCAACGACACCGAAGACGAAGAAGCCCTCACCAGCTCCTTCCAGGTCGTTGCCGACGAAGACGGCAACGGCGGCGGCGACGATGGTGACGACAACGGCAACGATGATGGAAACGGTGACGGCGGTTCTGATCTGCCTCGCACCGGTGCCGAGCTGACCGGCCTGGCTGCCGGAGCCGGACTGCTCCTCGTCGGTGGAGCCGCTGTTGTTCTGACCATGCGTCGCAAGAAGAACAACTGAAACACACTCTGACAGTCACTCGCTGACTGACTGAGAGAAAGTGCCCCTGGCCGGAAGGCCAGGGGCACTTTCACCTCATCGGACGAAAGCACGGACCGTCGCTCCTGCCGACGGGGCGGCCTCGCTGAAACCGAGCGACGTGTAGAACACAGTCAGTCCGGGATCGGCGTCGGCGAGCAGGACGGTCTGCCGGACATCGGCGAAAGGTTCGAGGGCGCGAACGACGAGTTCACCCCCGATGCCGCGCCGCTGCTTTCCTGGATCGACGAGGACGTCTTGGAGGTAGACAAGTGTTCCGAAGTCACTGACCACGCGGGCCATTCCCACGAGCATTCCTGCCCGGCGAGCACAGACGACGTGCGCAGAGTTGAGCACGCTGCGGACCAGCCGTTCCGGATCGCTTGTATAGGCAGACCATCCGACCGAGTCATAGAGCTTGAGCAGCTCACTGCGCGAAGGCAGGGTATTCGACGAGTACGTGATCCCGGATCGAGTCTGATCACGGAAATGACGGCGATCATGCCAGTGCAATTCAAACCCGACGCCTGTCTCCCACTCCTCGCGCAGGATCGCATAGCCGACCGAATCCAGCGGATCGCCACCGGTGACTGGCCACGAGCGGCGGTAGTGAGCTTCTTTCGTCCAGCCTGCCCGGTCGAAGACCGACCTCATGGCGTGATTGTCTTCGCGTGTCTGACCCTCCAGTCGAACTGCTCGCGTGGTGGAGAAGACATGAGCGGCAATGGCGGTCAACGCCTCAATGCCGAGGCCCCGACCTCGAAATCGCGAAGCTAATCGGAGGTCGAACATCGGAGTCTCGTCGTGAAGATCCTCGAGGCGGACGATGCCGATCCGGCCCAGCTCGCTGTGGACGAGCCAGAAAGTTTCGGTCTCCTCACTGATGAAGTAGCCGTCCGCGATCCGTTCGCGCACTTCTTCCGTCGACCAGACGGACAACTTGGCGTGAAAGGGGAACTCTTCCGTGGTGTAGAAATCAATAAGATGATCATCGTCGCAGCCATGCGGATCGACCCGGGTCAGCTTCACACTCATGCGCTTAGACTAATCGGTGAGCGCTCACGGCAACTCAACGCAGAGATGAAAGCGCCAAGGTGCGCCCGAGACGAAGGAGTCCAGTCATGAGCCTCGAAGGTGATCCATTCGATTACCAAGTCACCAAATCCGGAGTTCTCCTCATCCGCCGAGGCGGCCGAAACGTCATGGAGCTCGGCGGGAAGAAGGCTGCCGCACTCATCCCCAAGCTCGGCCGAGACGACGAGAGCGATCAGCAGCTATTGGCACGGGCGACAGGAAACTACCGGCACGGCAATGAACGGCAACCCGGACGGCAGTGAATCTGGCTGTACGTTCGTTCAGCTCTTGGTACTGTATGCGTTATGAGTCAATCGACCGTCAGTGAATTCTCCCGCGCCATCGCAGTCACCCGTCACGGTGACCACGACTTCACCGCCGAGCTCGACGCCGGCTGGAAAGTCGCCGGTGCCGTCAACGGAGGCTACCTCCTCGGAGTCGCCGGACAAGCCCTGCGCACCGTCAACCCGAGCACTCCGGACCCTCTTGTCATCTCGACTTTCTACCTCGGGCCCAGCAGAGAGGGGCCGGTTGACATCACCACGCGCACGCTGCGCGAAGGCCGATCGACAGCGAGCTACGGCATCGAACTCGTCCAGAACGGGGCACCGACGATCTCTGCGATGGCCACGATGGGCAACCTCGGCGAGCTTCCTGACGATGTCGGCACGACAGCCACCCCGCCCCACCTGCCCCCACCGGAAGAATGCGTCGGTGTTGCCGAAGCCAGCGAGGAATTCAAGAAAGCGGCACCGCTGATCGAACGGTTCGATATGCGCCTGGATCCGGCCACCGCCGGATTCGCAGTCGGCAAACCCAGTGGTCGCGGAGTGCTGCAAGGCTGGATTCGGTTCATCGACGGGAGTGACCCGGATCCTCTGTCCCTGTTGACGTTCCTCGACTCGTTCCCGCCGGTGATGTTCGACCTCGGTCGCTTCAACTGGGCGCCGACGATGGAACTGACCGCACACGTCCGCGCTCTGCCTGCTCCCGGATGGATCAGCGCACGATTGTCCACTCGAAACATTGCCGGCGGCATGTTCGAAGAGGACTGCGAACTGTGGGACTCGGCCGGTCGCCTCGTCGCTCAGTCGCGGCAGTTGGCGCGCCAACCCCGCGGTTGACGCGTCGATGACGGCGGATAACCGATGATGACGCCTTCGATGTGCCATGTCGGTGGGGTGCTCTAGAGTCGGGTCAACACCTATCCGACTGCGAAAGGACCGCGCTCATGGCGTCGCTGGCATCTTTGAGCATCACCTTCGACTGCCTCGATGTGGAAGCTCAATCGATCTTCTGGGCGGACCTCCTCGGCGCCGATATCGACCCCGGTGCCAACGAATTCGTTGCGAGCATCGGGGGAGTCCACAACAGCGAGTCACCGACTCCGGGAATGCTCTTCCTCAAGGTCGACGAACGCGCCGAGGGGAAGAACCCGCTGCACATCGACCTCGACGATCCGCATTATCCGGCGGACGTCGACCGCGCAGTCTCCTTGGGCGCGCACAAGCTCGCGTCCTTCGACGAGTACGGGATCGAATGGACGACACTGAAAGATCCCGAAGGAAACCTCTTCGACATCGGCCGGCGAAAACTAGACTGAGCTTCACACGCCTGGTGCGAACATCAGGCCGTCTGCATGATCAGAGAGGCTCAGCATGACCCTGCCGTTGACCGATCCGAGCAATTCCCCGAACGAACGACGAGGGCTCGAAGAGTTCCTCGACTATTTCCGACAGGTGGTCCGGCGCAAAGTCGATGGACTGTCGCCGGAACAGCTCAACCACACCGTGGCGTCGTCGTCGCTGACGATCGGAGGCATCCTGCGACACCTCACCCTCGTCGAAGAGAGCTGGTTCGTCGAAGTGCTGCAGGGCAGAGAACTGGGGGAGCGCTGGTCGAGTGTCGACTGGAACACCGACCGCGATTGGGACTTCGAGTCCGCATCCGGGATGACCGCAGATGAACTCCTGGCCGCCCACGAGCAGGCGTGTGGGAACTCCCGCGAAATCCTCGCCGAGGTGACCGACTTGGACACCCTGACCGCACGAGGAGACCGTGACGGCGAGAAATTCAACGTCAGATGGATCCTCATCCATCTCATCGAGGAGTATGCCCGGCACGCGGGCCATGCGGACATCTTGCGCGAGGACATCGATGGTGAGATCGGCGACTGAGTCGTGGGCACTGTGCAGAGGGCGGATCAAATAGGCTGGGAGGTATGACGAACATCCCATCGACCGGAACCGGCACTGCGCCGAAACGGTCCAAAGCACTCCTGCCGCTCGACCTGATCCGCGGATTCCTCATCGGCAGCGCCGAACTCGTCCCCGGGGTCTCCGGCGGAACCATTGCCTTGGTCACCGGAGTCTACGACCAACTGATCGATTCCGCAGCGCACGTCGTAGCCGCGGCGAAGACCTTGGTGACCGGCCCCAAGCGTGTCAGCGGAGCACTGGCAGAACTGCGGCGCACCGACTGGTTCCTCGTCATCCCGGTTCTGTTGGGGATGGCCGTGGCCGTATTCACCATCGCCGGTGTCCTGGAATCCTTCGTCACCGGCAACCCCGAACTCTCCCGCGGACTGTTCTTCGGCCTCGTCGCCGCCAGCATTGCGGTGCCGTTGCGCATGTTGCCGGCACGTTCCTCGCGGCAACCGGCGCTCCTCGGCGTTCTGGCCTTCATCGTCGCTGCCGCTCTCGCATTCTTGATGACGAGTCTGGCCGGCGGGGCAGACGTGGAGAACCCACCACTCATCGCTGTCTTCTTCGTCGCTTCGATCGCCATCTGCGCACTTGTGGTGCCAGGAGTGTCCGGATCATTCTTCCTGCTGGCAGTCGGCATGTACTCGACCACACTTCGCGCCGTGGACTCACGTGACTTCGGTTATCTCGGAATCTTCCTTCTCGGCGCAGTCCTCGGCCTGGCGGTCTTCGTCAATCTCCTCAAATACTTCCTGCACAATCACCGGTGGTGGACACTCATCGTCATGGCAGGACTGATGTTCGGGTCCCTGCGCGCACTCTGGCCCTGGCAGTCATCTGCCGAGGTGGGCGCCGACGGCGAAGAGCACGGGGCGGGTGGTCTGCTGGCTCCCGTCGACCCGGTGCTCGGCCCGATTCTGCTCGCCGTCCTCGGCGCGGCCGTTGTCGTCATCCTCATCGTCGTCGAGGCGAAATCTGCATCATCGAAGGATGAGGCCGGCGGCGCTGATTCCTCTGTGGCGTGAGCGCAATAGAGTTTGTTCAAACTTCTCTCAAGATCCATTCAGAAACCGGTCAGCGCCCACTAGGGTAAGAGAGTTGAATCACTGCCATCCTTGTTGACCAGTTCTCTGGAGACATATGCGCCTGCGCACCCTGACCTCGTCCTCGCTCGCCCTCGCTCTGATCATCACTGGACCCGCGGCCGCCTCCGCGACCGGCCTCGGCAGTGCCCATGCGCCCACCGACTCGCAGGTGGCCGAGACCGGGGAGCTGACTCTGTTGGCGACGACGGATGTTCACGGCCACGTCCTCAACTGGGACTACTTTGCGAACAAGCCCTACCCAGCAGGGGAGGAGCTGGGCATGTCCCGAGCCTCGACGTTGATCAAGGGAGTACGGGAGGACAAAGGTGCAGAATCCGTGCTCCTCGTCGACAACGGCGACACCATCCAAGGCAACCCGTTGGCCTACTACTACGCCAAACAGGAGCCGATCACGACCAGCGGCCAAACACACCCGCTGGCCAAGACCTACAACCATCTGGGATACGACACACAGGTCGTCGGCAACCACGAATTCAACTACGGCCTCGACCTGCTGGCCACCTACAGCGACCAAGTCGACTTCCCGCTTCTCGGCGCCAATGTCATCGACGACGCAGACGGCCAAACCCATCTGGACCCGTACGCGCTGGTCGACAAACAGGCCGATGGTGAGACGATCACCGTCGGCGTCCTCGGCGTGACCACTCCCGGCAGCCGAATCTGGGACAAGAACAACTTGTCCGGAAAGGTGCACTTCGACGATCCCGTCGAGACAGCCCAGAAGTATGTCCCCGAGATGAAACAGAAGGGCGCCGACGTCATCGTCGTGCTCTCCCACTCCGGCAAAGATCCGAAAGGACAGAACTGGGATCCCGACCGACTGCAGGAGAACGTCAGCACTTCAGTGGCGCAGGTTCCCGGAATCGATGTCCTCGTCGCCGGCCATACTCACCAGAACGAACCCAGCCAAGTCGTGACCCGCGACGACGGCAGCCAGGTGCTCATCACCCAACCGAACTACTGGGCCCGTTCGGTCTCAGAGGTGGGACTGCCGATCAACCTCGACACCCACCACGTCGACTGGGGCGAGGCCGAGCCGCACGCGGACGCTCTCGCCACCCAAGGCGAAGTCGCTGAGGATCAGGAGATCAAAGACCTCGTCGAAGAGCAGCACCGGACCACGATCGATTACGTGAACACGAAGATCGGCTCGGTGACCGAAACGCTGTCGGCGAAGACCTCATACTATGAGGATACGGCGATCCTCGACTTCATCTCTCACGTCCAGACCGAGACGGTGGAAGAAGGACTGAAAGGAACGGACTATGACGATCTTCCCGTGATCTCACAGGCATCTCCCTTCAGCCGCACCGCAGAGTTCCCGGCCGGCGACATCACGATCCGAGACGTGGCCGGACTCTACGTCTACGACAACACTCTTGCCGGAGTCGAGATCAACGGTGCCCAGCTGCGCGACTACCTCGAATACTCGGCACGCTATTTCAAACAGACCGAAGAAGGCGCCGAATTCGACCCGGTCGACGGCACCAACGCGATCGACGAAGTCTCTCAATCTCCGATCCCGGACTACAACTATGACGCTCTGGCCGGAATCGACTACGACATCAATGTCTCCAAACCGATCGGGGAGAGGATCGAGAACCTCAAACAGGCCGACGGCAGCGAAATCGGAGACACCGACCGGTTCATCCTCGCGATCAACAACTACCGACAGTCCGGGGGAGGCGGCTATCCGGTCGACGGACTCAAGGAGGTCTACAACGAACAGGTCGAGGTGCGCCAGGCCCTCATCGACTGGGCCGAGGAAAAGCAGATCGTCGACCCTGCCGACTTCTTCGACGAGAACTGGCAGGTCGTCACCAGCAGCCGTTCACCCGGCGGAGATGATGACGATTCCACTGACAGCGAGGATTCCGACAGCTCCGGCGAAGTCACTGCCGAGGCGGATTCGAATGGATCCGATGGTGCTGAGTCCGACGCCGGTGCGACCTCCGACAGCTCGGGCTCCGGGAGTTCCGGAAGCGCTGACGGGGAGGACAACGCCGGAGAGGCAACATCCGAGAACGACGACTCGGCGAACAGTGCATCGGACGGCAATGCTGAAGGCGGCGAAGCTGACGACTCGGCAGCCGGCGCAGGCGGTGGCGCTGACCTGCCACGGACCGGTCTCGAGCTTGCCGCAAGCATCGGCATCGCCGCCGCGATCATCGCACTCGGTACGGCTCTCGTGTACTTCTCACGCCGCCGTCGCCGTTGAGCGACCGGCTGCAGCGGGTGGGACTCAACGATCAGAAAGTCGGTCGAGCGTCCGGTCCATGTTGATCGGGTTCGCCTCGGCGGCAACTCACGTAGAGTGAGAGTGACAGCAGTCAGCTTTGAAGAAGGAGAGAGTCAAGCATGGCCAACACAGCATTTCAGGGATCTCCGGTCAAGACCGTCGGCGACCTGCCCGCCAAGGGCGAGCAGTCTCCGGCATTCAGCCTCGTCGGCAGCGACCTCGGCGATGTGAACTCCCAGGACCACTCGGGCAAGCGCGTCGTGCTCAACATCTTCCCCAGCCTCGATACGGGCGTGTGCGCCGCCTCGGTACGCAAATTCAATGAACTCGCCGCGGGTCTGGAGAACACCACCGTTCTCTGCGTGTCCAACGACCTTCCATTCGCCCAGGCTCGCTTCTGCGGTGCCGAAGGCATTGAGAACGTCGTCACGGCATCGGGATTCCGCAGCTCGTTCGGCAAGGACTTCGGCGTGACCATGGTCGATGGCCCGCTCGCCGGTCTGCTCGCACGGTCCGTCGTCGTCCTCGATGAGAAGGGCACCGTAACGTACACGCAGCTCGTCGACGAGATCACGACCGAACCCGACTACGATTCGGCAATCGCGGCTCTGGGAGCCTGATCTCCTCTTCGCAGGTCGGAACTTCGACCTGCGAATAGTGAACCGGGCGGGACTCACGCGAGTCCCGCCCGGTTCGCTTTCTGTCAGCAACGTGTGCCGATACGAGTCGTTGCCTTGTTTGCCAACAGGCAGCACATGCCAATAGCCGGCACATGCCGACGTGCTCACATGTCGATGACGGTGATCGGCAGGGCATAGTCGACGCCGGCGAGTTCTCCACCGCTCGTGGTGATTCCGGGAATCATGTCCTTCGGTGCCGGATGGTCGCCGAGCGCGTTCAAATAGACCTTGTGCGCCTCGAGGGAGCGCACACCACGATTGACGTGCTCGGCCGTGAGCGCCACGGCGTGTGTGGGCTGTCCTCCGTTGATGAGCAGTCGATCCGCCTTCCACGCTTCGAGTCCCTCGTCCTTGAGGTCGGTGAAGACCCAGGGATTGTCGGCATCGCGGATCGCATCGACGGTGGCGACGCCGGCATGGCGATGGTCGACATGATTGAGTCCCCACTGAACCTTGAGGTCGAAGGTTGTCACGACGACCGCGTTCGGTCGGAACTCACGAATTTTCCGCGCAATCGCCTTTCGCAACTCGTGCGTGGATTCCAGCAGACCATCCGGGAAGTCGAGGATCTCCAGATCGTCGACGCCGACGATATTGCACGCCCGACGCTGCTCATCCGCGCGCAGCGGTGCCACCTCCTCAGGGGGCATATTCCGGATCCCCGCCTCCCCGCGGGTGAGCAAGAGATAGGCGACCTCCTTGCCTTCATCGGTCCATTTTGCCACTGCCGCCGAACCGCCGTATTCCATATCGTCGGGGTGCGCGACCACGCAGAGCACACGGTTGATATCAGAGTCATCGAAAAGCGGGATCTCAGTCATGATTCCAGGCTAGGCGGCAGCTCGCAGTTGCGCTAGAGAGCGGGGACGGGTACGCGATTGGGTACGATATGGATGACCCACGGATCGAGTGAAGGCAGACGATGATGAACAGACCACTCGTAGCGGTGTCGCTGGCCCTGGGGCTGGTTCTCACCGGATGTTCGGCGTTCCGGGTCAGCAGCTCGGACGATGCGGGATCCAAGCCGGCAAACGTGGGGATCGGTGACGGGCAGTCACCTTCGCCGACAGCAACCGGTCCGACGATTCCCGATGGCATGAGTGAGACCACTGTCGAACTGGGTGGACAGTGTCCCGTCGAAGTCAGCTTGGCCTTGAGCGCTGACTGGGCTGACGGGTCCGGATACGACGGATATCGACTCTATGAAACCGATTCCGGAGCGATCATCACGGTCAACTGTCTCGACGATGACGAGTCGACACCACAAGCATTGGTGGACAAGGCACGCGAGCGGATGTTCAGCACTTCGGGATCATCCATGGGCAGCGAGTCCACCGGTTCACTCAGCGGGGGAGAGTACTGGGTCTTCCACGGCACGCTGGCTCCCGACGATATGCGGGCAGTCGACAAGGAAGATTCCGTGATCTTCGGTGCCGTTGCCGGAATGTCCGTCGAAGGTCGGCTTTTCAAGGTCAGCGTCGACATGCTCGCGCAAGCCGATGACACCGAGGCGCAGGACCAGTTCCGACAGATGCTGCCGACGGTTCGCCTCGACGATCAGGTGCTCAAAGCCCCAGACCTGCGCTGAGCCTGCCGACCGTCGGACATGCGTTTGAGCAGTTCCCGGGCCGCAATCCTTCCCGCTCTGGTGGCTCCGACCGTAGAACTGGCCGATCCGTAGCCGACGAGGAACAGCCGCGGATCGTCTTTGACCGCGACCTCGGTGTCCATGGAGATCCCGCCATCCGGTGTGCGAAGACGCAGCGGCGCAAGGTGTTTGAGCGCCGCCCGGAACCCTGTATTCCAGAAGATCACGTCGACCTCTTCGTCTCGTGGTTCGTCGAAGGGAGCCCATGACTCGGGCACTGCCAGATGGTCGCTGGCTGAAGGACCGAGACCCTCCGCCGAGGTCGGCAGTTCGGAGTCGCCGATTCCGGGGAAGTGGACACCGTGCGGAAGGATGCGATCGAACATGCCGCGAGAGACCAGAATTCCCGCGTCGATGCCGCCTCGGAATTCGCGGCGGATCGGCAGTCCGGTGGTTCGGACGACGCTGGCGGGGGCCATACCGGACAGTGTTCGCTCCCGGACGGCCCGTTCGACTTCGAGGCCCCACTGGCCGTCGAATTCTCTGGACGTGAAGTTCGGGGGACGGCGTGTGGCCCAGATAGTGTCGGTCACCTCGGCGAGTTCGAGAAGAAACTGGGTGGCGGAGATCCCGCCGCCGACGACGAGTGTGCGCAGTCCCCGGAAGTCTTCGACGTCTCGGAAGTTCACGGTATGCAGCTGGTGCCCCTCGAACTCCGCGATGCCGGGGACGAAGGGGACATAGGGTTGGGTCCAGGTGCCGGTCGCGTTGATGAGAAAATCGGCGGAGAGCGTCACCTGTCCGCCGTCGATGGTGGCAACGATGGTGAACCGTCCCTGTCCGGGGTCTTCGGACCGAACGGTCTCCACTTCAGCCGGGCGGATGACACAGAGTTCGAGCTCGCGTTCGAAGCGGGAATAGTAGTCGGAGACGATCTCCGAGGCGGGGATGTTCGGGTCGGGACGTCCGAGAGGGAATCCAGGCAGGTCGGAGATGTGGTTGGTGGTGCCCAAGGTCAGTGAGTCCCACCGTTCGCGCCAGGCTCCACCAGGTCCGTCTCCGGCATCGAGGATGATGAAGTCTTTGCCCGGTGCGAGGCCGTCGCGCCAGAGATAATGTGCTGCGGACAGCCCGGCTTGACCCGCGCCGATGATGACGATCGGCCAATGAGAATCGATCAGGAGCTCGTTGATTCGGCACACCATGTGGCCATTGTTTCAGGTTACTGTCGTGAAGGTCTTACTGCCCACACGTATGCTGTGTTCTGATCGATTCCGGTCGACGCTCTTAGGGCATCATCGAGCAGATCGGGCGCAGTCTGGCCCGCGGGGATTGGAATAGCAGTCTTCGTCGACGAGGTAGCGGTGATAACGGTAGACCTCGATGCCGATGTCGTTGCTGGCGACGTGAGCGAATCCGTCGATAGGAAGCCAGGGGCCACCGTCGACGGAGAATTCTCCGCTGAACGTCGCAGTCATCGAAGCCGATACTTTGCCTGACTCTTGGTATTCGTGTCCGATCTGGGGTGTGCCTCCGGGCAGTGGCTTCGCACCCTTCGCAGTAGTGGTCCTGCCCGAGCCGTCTCCGAAGTCCCAGTTGAAGCGCTCTGGGGTGACTTTGACTTTGACGGCATAGGTCAGCAGTGTCATGTCGATATAGCTGACATCGGTGTCCGTCCAGAAGGCGGCCGGTTTGCCGACGACAGCCCAATCCTTCGGCCAGGCATAGATTGTAGGAGCCGGTATGTCGAAGTTCTGAAACTGCGATTCCGGGATGTGCGTCGGGGGATCGGGCCGAGCCGGAGCGCCTCCGCCACCGCCTCCACCGCCGGGGCCCGGTTCACTCACACACAGATAGCCGACGTCTTCTGTCGGACAGTCAGGCAGTCCACCGCCTCCTCCGCCTCCTCCGCCGCCTCCGCCTCCGGAGCCACCCCCGTTATTGCCGCCTCCACCAGAGCCGCCCCCACTGCCAGAGCCGCCCCCGCCGGGAGGAGGCTGGGGTGCCGGAGGTTTCACAACACTGCACTCGCGCTCTTGAAGTGAGTTGCAAGCAGGACCGCTACTGGCAGGTGATGGTTGAGCAAGGAGCGTACAGGCGGATATTACAAACAAACTCACGACAAACAGGTGCAAAGTTACTCGCACTTTTTGCTCCAGAGCTCCTGGTTGGATATCTTCCATTTGCCACTGTGCTTACTGGCCGTTTGTAAGATCGTAAGACTCGTCTTCGGCTGGTTCGGCATCGATTCGCCCTTGTCGACGACAGCGTGTTTTGAGTCGTGTGAGCAGAAGAGAATTTTGACCGTGTGTTTGTCTGACGAGTTCGAGGGTATGCCAACATCCTGAACTCGAATGTTGTAGTAGTCGTACTCGCCCGCCATATATTGACTGTCTTTTTCTAGATCGCTGGCGCTCTGGCGGAGTGATTCCAGAGAATCGGCGGCGGCGTAATTTTCGATGTCGTTTAGATCTCTTCCGCCGGAGGAAAATACTCGGTTGATCGTGTCGATGTACCCGACGAACGCCACCAACGCGCCCTCGACGGCCTGTTTCTCCTTTTGATCGAGGTCGAGGTCGGTTTCGTAGTCGGGGATGGCCACCTCGGCGGCGTCACCAGTCGACGCTCCGTCCGGCTGCTGAGCGGGCAGAGTCGACGTCGGTGCGGCTACCGGGGAATTATCGGAGCAGCCGACGACCGAGACCAAACTCAGCGCGCAGAATACGGCAACGAATACTTGGGCAGGTCGACGATACGGTCGGGACGATCCAGTTCTCATTCCACGCCTCTGTGGTCTGCAACTGCGGCGCGACCCGGTCGGTCGACACCCGGATTCCCTACATTATTCGACAGGCACGCTTTTTAGAACAGGCGAAGTCGAATCTGTGGATAACTCACGTCCGAGTGCGTGGAAGTACGCGACTCTGGGCGACCAACGCTATTCGTTTGCAGCCTCTGCCGCCTTGGCCGCAGCCTTCTGCTGCTTCTTGAAGGCACGCACCTCTTGCAGAGTGACGTCATCGCGGACATCGGCGATCGAACGGCGGGCATCTGCGTCTCCGTAGTCACCAGCGGCCTTCTGCCAGCCCTCGGCCCGAAGTTCGAACTGCTTGCCGAGCAGGGCCAGGAAGATCTTGGCCTTCTGATCACCGAAACCGGGCAGCTTCTTCAGACGTTTGAGCACCTCAGCGCCGCTGGGATCACCCTCAGTCCAGATCGCCTCGGGATTCCCGTCGTAGTCGTCGATGATGGCTGCCGCGAGCTTCTGCACGCGTCCGGCCATCGACTTCGGAAACCGGTGCACCGCGGGAGTCTGCGCGAAGATGTCGAGGAAATCATCCGGATTCATCTCTGCGATCTCGTCGATGTCGAGCTTGCCCATTCGTTCAGCGAGCTTGGCCGGACCCGCGAAGGCACTCTCCATGGTCACCTGCTGATCAAGCAGCATTCCGACGAGCAGGGCGAAGCGGTCTTCGGCCAACAGCGCATCGGCCTTCGGGTCTCCAGACAGGAACAGTGAAGTCATGTCCCCATCTTCGCATGCCTGCCCCTGCTGTCCACGCCCGATATCATCGACAGATGACCTGCCCCTGCTCCGGAATGCCTCCGGGTACCGACTACGACGACTGCTGCCGTCCAGCCCTCGACGGCGAAATGTGGCCCACCACCGCCGAGGCGCTCATGCGCTCCCGCTACACCGCCTTCGTCCGCGGCAACGAAGACCACCTCTTCCGCACCTGGCACGCCAAGACCCGACCCGACGATGTCGGCGTCGATGACGCCACCACATGGCTCGGCCTCGAAATCGTGTCCACCACGGGCGGGGGAGTCGACGATGCCACCGGCACCGTGCACTTCCGCGCGCGATTCCGGGACCACCTCGGCGATCATGTTCTCGAAGAGAACTCCTCCTTCGTCCGCAGAGCCGGCCGGTGGATGTACCTCGAAGCCCTCGAAAGCTGACCCAACCACTTCGAGATCCGACGACGGCTGTGCCTATACTGGTGGTCGGCGCATCCAACGCCCAGCCGAGGTCGTGTTCCCAGCACACCGACCGCATGGCGAAGGGGAGAGAATCCTCGGACGAAACCGGCACGGTGATTTCCTGACCAGGTTTCGTGCTGGGGGAGACTTGGTCGCCACAGGAAGTGACACCATGACCAAGGACAAGGATTTCAAGAAGCTCGTTCGCACGCGTATGACCGAAACCGGTGAGAACTTCACCACGGCCCGCACCGCCCTGATCGCCGCGAATCAGAACGCGAACCAGAGTGCAGTGCCCCGGTCGACTACCGGCCGCGGAGCCACCATCGACTCGGAGGTCTCACGATTTCGGGCGAAGACGCTGAGAACGTTCATGCCCGACGGCCGCCTCGTCGCCATTCCGACGAAACGCCGTGCCCTCGTACTCGTCCTCATCGAAGTGCTCGCCGCCATAGAACCAGACCGGGTCTACAGCGAGAAACGGCTGGGCGCCATCCTCAGTGATTTCCACCCGGACTTCGCCCTGCTGCGGCGTGAACTCATCGACTATCGGCTGCTCGAACGCAATGCCCACACCGGCGAATACTGGGTCAACCCGAACCCGCCGACTCATACAGGCTCACAAGCCCAGGAGATGGCCGGGCTCGAGGTATTTCTGCGCTGAACAGGCGACGGCGTATCCTTGAAGCTCGAACCACAAACGGGCAGACACGAGGAGCATCCATGGCCTACCACGCCGATTCGACCGATCTCGACGAAAAAGAGATTCTCAGCTGGGACATGTTCGGCCGGTCGGCGCGGGAAATGGCGCAGACCATCGCGGATTCCGACTACGATCCCGAGATCGTCATCGCCGTGGCCCGCGGTGGACTGCTGCCTGCCGGAGCACTGGCCTACGCCCTCGGGCTCAAGCTCTCCGACGCCATCAACGTCGAGTTCTACACCGACGTCCACGAGACCCTGCCCGACCCGATCCTGCTCGCCCCGATGCTCGACATCGAAGCGATCAAGGGTAAGAAGCTGCTCGTCGTCGACGACGTCGCCGACTCCGGCCGCACCCTGGCTCTCGTCCTCGAACTGCTGCGCAAACACGGTGCGGAAGCCCAGTCGGCCGTCATCTATGCGAAGTCCGCATCGATCATCGACCCGGACTTCGTGTGGAAGCGCACCGATCAGTGGATCGTCTTCCCCTGGTCGGCCGAGCCTCCGGTCGAACCCAGCAAGTAAGCTGACCGTATGGAGGAGACACGGGACATCGCGGCCCCGTGCGGGCGCGTGCGCGCCTACGTCAGCGAGGATGTGATCCGTGCACGAGGCATCCGCTATGCCCGCGCAGGTCGTTTCCTCCCTCCCGTCGATGAACCTCCGGTGGACGTCATCGACGGCGGTCAACCTGGCCCGGCCAGCCCGCAGCTGCGCCGCGACCCGAACGCCGGAATGACCTTCGACCAACTCGGTGGGCTTCCCATCAGCGAAGACTGTCTGCGCGTGAGCGTGACCATGCCGAAGGGCTCCACCACCGAGGCGGGACTTCCCGTCCTCGTCTGGATCCACGGCGGAGCCTACGTCGCCGGTGCCGGAGACGCGGAGATCTACGATCCGCACGCCCTGGCCGCCGAACAGAACATCATCGTCGTCTCCGTGACCTACCGCCTCGGGGTCCTCGGATACCTCGGAACCGGGCGAGACGAACACCTCAACCTCGGAGTGCTCGATCAGATCTCCGCCCTGCGCTGGGTGCAGAGGAACATCTCCGCCTTCGGAGGCAACCCGGACAATGTCACGGTCGCCGGACAGAGCGCCGGAGCAGACGCCTGCGCTCACCTCATGATCGCCGACGGCACCGCAGGACTCTTCCGCCGGGTTCTCATGGCCTCAGCTCCCTTGGGACTGGCCGGCGGCACGGACGCAATGAACTGGGCGATGGGGAAAGTCGCCCAGAAGATCGACCCGGCAGCCAGCATCGATGACATTCTCAGAGCGCAGGAGGAGGTGCACAAGGCCGCCCTCGTCGGAGGCCTGCATGCCGGAATGTGCTTCGGAGTCCGCTACGGCCGGTACCCGCTGCCATCACGAACGAAGGCAGACGAAGCCTGGGCCACAGTCGCCCCGAAATTCGACGTGCTCATGACCCGCACGGAACGCGAGATGGCGTTCTTCGCCGGCTTCGTTCCCGCGCTGCGTCGCCTCCACGACCGCCCGCTGACCTCCCCGATGCTCGAATCCCTCATCTCCGGCATCACGTCGGCGGTCTATACTCGGGCCGGACGCGAATTCTACGACCGCCACCGGATGTCCGGCGGTCAGGGCGCCCGCCTGCTCATCGTCTCCCGCGGGGACGGCGGCTTCTTCGACGCCGCCCACTCCGGAGACCTGCCGCTGATCTTCCCCGGCGAGATCTGGCACGATTCCTTCCTCGACTACGGTGCGACCACTGATATCGCCGGTCCCGAGCTGCGCCGGATCTGGGGAGAGTTCGCCACCTCAGGCGCCCTGCCGCGCGTGCGGGTGCCCGGACTCATCGACATCATGGGCTGACCTGTTCGACTTCGCGATCACCGTCCTGCATCCCCGGTTTGTCGTCTTTTCACAACCGCCAAGTCACCGGCGTGAACTACCGTTGGACCATGGACGCTCATCAGATCTCGGCAGCCCGGCTGATCTCGCAGGGACTCATCGGAGCTCCGCCCCAGTCACCGACAGGAACCGGCCTCTCACCTGCCGGAGCCGTCGTCGAGCATCTCGGCTGCGTCCAAGCCCAAGCCCTCGGCGGAGCACTGGTCTCCGTGGCCCTGCGCTCAGGACCGGATGTCACTGACGGTGTGGCTGCCGTCCGAGCCGCCATCGATTCGGGAGAGATCGTGCGTTCCTGGACCCAACGCGGCACCATCCACCTGACCACGGCCAAGGACATCGGATGGATCCTCGGCCTCACCGGGGCACGGACCATGAGATCCACGGCCAAGCGGCGTGAGCACTTCGGCATCACCGACGCCATGCTCGATACTGCAGCCGAATCCGCCACAGCAGCCATCCGGGAACGGGGACCGCTGACGCGCGACGAACTGCTCGACGCATTCGCTCCCATCGGCGCCGGAGACGAATACGGCCACGCCCGGTACCTCATCACGTCCCTGGCACTGCAGAACATCATCGTCCAAGCCCCCATGATCGAGGGCAAGGACGACATGAAATACGTGCTCACCGCCGATTGGGTGCCTGCCCCCACGGAGTTGGACACCGAGGCGGCCGACCACGAATGGATGAGACGCTTCGTCACGAGCCACGGACCGGTCACGGTCGACGACGCGACGCGCTGGACGGGGCTGCCGAAGACGAGGATGAGAAAGGCCATTCAGACCGGAATCGTTGCCGGTGAGATTGTGAGCTCCGACATCGACGGCACCGACTACGTGCACGCACCGGATCTGGAGGACCGGCTGGCCGAATGGGAGACTGCGGCGCAGGAGACCATGTTGCTGCCGGGATTCGACGAGATCATCCTCGGGTACAAGGATCGCAGCGCCACTCTCGACCCTGAGAATGAGAAGCTCGTTGTGCCCGGAGGCAACGGAATGTTCAAGAACACAGTTCTGACCGGCACACGTGCACGCGCCACGTGGAAGCGATCACCCCGCAAGACCGGTCCGCGAGTCATTGTCGACACATTCCCAGGGGAGAAAGTTGACCTGGAGGCTGTCGACTCGGTGAGTGCAACCCATCCGGCCTTCGTCTGAGAACGCAGAGACGACCGACGATGGACGAACTCCACACAACACGCACACCGTTGGCCGGTCAGATGGCTGCGGCTGACCGACCGGGATCGAGACCGCAGAGCATCGCCGTCGGGATCATCCTCAACCCCAAACACCCGGCGACCCTGTGGGCGTATGCCGAGCTCGTGCCGGAACTGCGCAATGTCGGCGCACACTACCGAAGCATGACCACCAGCGTCGAACGCTCCGGTCGGTGGCAGGCCGCACAGCTCATCGCGTGGGGAGCCGACACCATCATCATCCTCGGTGGCGACGGCACCATCCGAGCGACAGCCCCGGTGCTCGCCGCGGCTGACATCCTGACGTTCCTCGTCCCCACCGGGACCGCGAACGTGCTCAGCCGCCATATCGGCCTCCGATCCTCCCGACATGCAATCGACCTGTGCTTGGGCACTATCGCGTCGATCATCCGTGGCGGCGATCCGCCGAACCTCCGGAACGTTCCGATCAATACTGCCGAATTCCAGACGGCTGACGGCGCTCGACATCGCACCGAGTTCATCAGCCTCGCCGGCATCGGGGGAGACGCCCGGGCCGTGGCCCACCACCGCTCCGCTCCCGGACTGCTCGGCTACGCCTGGGGAGCCGCGCGAGCCCTCTTCGCCGCGGACTTCACCGCGAGCACGGCAGACACCGCAAGCATGAGGGACACCGCCAGCACACGGGAAAGAACCGCCGGCACAGGGGAGGGAACCGCCTCGGGGCAGGTGTGGTCGGTGATGGTCTCGAAGGTGACCCGGCCTGCAGGACCCATCGCTGTGTTCCCCGAGGCGCGGATCGGTGCTCAGACGTTCTCCATGCTCACCGTCGGTCCGTTCCCGCTCTCACCCATCGGGCGGTGTCGAGCCTGGGCAGGAATCGCCGCAGCATGCCTGCGGGGCAAGCCGGACGCCCACCGGCTCATGAACTATCGTCGTACGACCGAGACGACAGTCGCGGTCGAATCACCGGTACCGGCACAACTCGACGGAGACTTCATCGGCGACTGCCTGGATCTGCGGGTGAGCACCGGTGAGAAGACACTGCTGGTCTCAGCGCCGACGGCGTGAGGTGCCGAAGATTCCGCGCGCGATCTCGCGTGCCGCGGTCCTTGTGAACTGTTTGAACGCCGAGGACTTCACGACCTGAGTGAACAGGTTCTCGTCGTCCTTCTTCGCCGGCTTCTTGCCGCCGGCACCGGGCTCCTCCGGGAAGTCGATCTTGTCCGCCGGCGCGGACTGCTGTTCCTCGGCGTGAGCTTCTGACCCTCCTTCGAGGCGCTTGGCGAGGATTTCGCGGGCAGATTCGTTGTCGATCGCGGTGCCGTACTTCTCGTGCTGGGGCGAAGCCGCCACAGCCGCTTTGATCTCGTCTTCGCTCATCGGCCCCATCTTCGACTCCGGAGCCCGCATCCGTGTCGGCGCCACCGGAGTCGGAGCGCCGTCGGGGTCCATGACGGTGACCACGGCTTCGCCGATGCCCAGTGATGTGAGCAGCTCTTCGAGGTCGTAGTCGGACTTCGGGAAGGTCTGCACAGTTGCCTTGAGTGCCTTGGCATCGTTGGGTGTGTGCGCCCGCAGCTGGTGCTGAATGCGCGAACCCAATTGTGCGAGCACATCCTCGGGCACATCCTTCGGCGTCTGCGTGACGAAGAAGATGCCGACACCCTTCGACCGGATGAGCCGCACCGTCTGTGTCACCGATTGGAGGAAGGCCTTCGACGCGTCGGCGAAGAGCAGGTGCGCCTCGTCGAAGAAGAACACGAGGGAGGGTTTGTCGGGGTCTCCGACCTCCGGCAGGTCCTGGAACAGGTCGGCCAGCAGCCACATGAGGAATGTGGAGAACAGGGCCGGCGACTGACTGAGCTTCTGCAGCTCGAGCACGGAGACGATTCCGGCGCCGTTGTCGTCGGTGCGCAGCAGATCAGCGGTGTCGAATTCCGGTTCTCCGAAGAACACGTCGCCGCCCTGGGCGGCGAGTTCGGAGATCTTGCGCAGGATGACGCCGACGGTGGCCTTCGACGCTCCGCCGATGCCTTCGAGATCGGCCTTGCCCTCGTCGGAGGTGAGGAAGGTGAGGACGGCTTTGAGGTCCGAGAGGTCGAGCAGCGCCAATCCTGCCTGATCGGCATAGTGGAAGACCAGAGAGAGGACGGACTCCTGAGTGTCGTTGAGTTCGAGCACCTTGGCGAGCAGGATCGGACCGAACGAGGTCACCGTCGCCCGCAGCGGAGTGCCCAGTCCCGAATCCCCGAGAGTGTAGAACTCGGTCGGATTGTCCTTGGGATGCCAGTCCTGACCGGCGGCATCGAGGCGCTTGCGCAGCTTGTCGGATTCGACACCGGCAGCGCCGATGCCCGAGAGGTCGCCCTTGATATCGGAGGCGAAGACCGGCACTCCCGCCCGGGACAGCTGTTCGGCGAGCACCTGAAGAGTCACGGTCTTTCCGGTTCCCGTGGCCCCGGCGACCAGTCCGTGCCGATTGAGCATGGACAACGGGATGGAGATCGGAGTCTCCTTCGAGGGGTCCTCACCGTCGAGGGCGACCCCCAGGTCGAGGGTCGTCCCATCGAAGGTGTATCCGTCTTTGAGTGTCTGCAGTGCCTGCTCAGTCATGAGTCAATCTTTACACAGCAGCACCGAGGTGGTGGAGGAATTCTGCATGGATCCGCAGGTCCGTGCCCAGCTCAGGATGGAAGCTGGCTCCCCACACCGAACCCTGCCGAACGAGGACGGGCACATCGTCATGACGAGCGAGCACCTCGGTGTCGGGCCCGAGTTCGAGGATCTGCGGGGCCCGAATGAATGTGCCCTCGACCGGTTCGTCCAGCCCACGTACTGCCAGCGGAGCGGTGAAGGACTCGCGTTGTCGACCGTAGGCGTTACGGGCCACGGTGACATCCAGGCCGCCGAGGCGGTCGTATCCGCCCAGCGAATCGTCGCTGAGCCGGTCGGCCAGGAGAATGAGCCCAGCACACGTGCCGAAGACCGGCAGACCGCCTGACATGCGTTCGCGCAGTCTCGCGAAGAGATCCGCGCCGGCGGCGATGCGCACCATGGCTGTGGACTCTCCGCCGGGCAGAATCAGCGCATCGAGGCCGGCGAGGTGTTCGGACTTGGTGACCTTGAGGGTGTCGACCCCCAGGGAGCCGAGCATGAGCAGATGCTCACGGAAGGCTCCCTGGAGGGCGAGGACGCCGACTCTCACCAGCCGCGCTCGGCCAGGCGGTGCGGTGCGGGGACGTCGGCGACGTTGATGCCGACCATCGCATCGCCGAGCCCGCGTGAGGCCCTGGCCACTGCGTCCGAGTCGTCGAAGTGCGTGGTCGCCTCGACGATGGCCTTCGCACGGGCCTCCGGGTTGCCGGACTTGAAGATGCCGGAGCCGACGAAGACGCCGTCGGCACCGAGCTGCATCATCATCGCCGCATCTGCCGGTGTGGCGATGCCGCCGGCGACGAAGGTCACGACGGGCAGACGGCCGAGGCTGGCGACCTGCTTGACCAGTTGGTACGGAGCGGCGATCTCCTTGGCCGCGACGTAGAGCTCGTCTTCGCTCTTCGCCCCCAGCGCACGGATCTCGGAGTTGATGGTGCGCAGGTGGCGCATCGCCTCCGAGACGTCGCCGGTGCCCGCTTCGCCTTTCGAACGGATCATCGATGCGCCCTCCTGGATGCGGCGCAGAGCCTCACCGAGGTTGGTCGCACCACAGACGAACGGCACTGTGAAGACGGACTTGTCGATGTGGTTGACATAGTCGGCGGGGGAGAGGACCTCGGATTCGTCGATGTAGTCGACACCGAGGGTCTCGAGGATCTGGGCCTCGACGAAGTGTCCGATGCGGGCCTTGGCCATCACCGGGATGGATACGGCGCCGATGATCGAGTCGATGAGGTCGGGGTCGCTCATCCGAGCGACTCCACCCTGTGCGCGGATGTCGGCGGGGACGCGTTCGAGTGCCATCACGGCGGAGGCACCTGCGGCCTCGGCGATGCGTGCCTGCTCTTCGTTGACGACGTCCATGATGACGCCGCCCTTGAGCATCTGAGCCAGTCCGGTGTTGAGCAGGGTCTGTGTTTCGGTCATTGTGGTGCAAGTCCATTCACTGTCGCGGAGTCGATCCAGGTCGACGAAAGCGAACAGGACCGAGCGATCTCGGTCTGCTGCCCAGCGTCGGAGGGATCGTATTTCTTCGGGGTGAACGGCCGTTCCCGACCAGCCTAATCCGAAGAGTGGCTCAGTCAGAGAGCCAGAAATATGCCAGTATTTTAGGCCAGATGACCATACCCGTTCTATGATCGACTGATGGTCACGAAATCGCGGCACGGCACCCGGGCCGAGGGCATCGCTCTGCCGGTGAACGTCGACAAGCGACTGCCGACTCCGCTGCCGGATCAGCTCACTCAGGAGCTGCGTCGTCTCATCTCGGACGGGACTCTGCACCCGGGGGACACGGTGCCGTCGAGCCGTCGTCTGGCCACACACTTGGGCATCTCCCGCGGCAGCGTGGAGACAGCGTATGCGCAGCTCGCCGTGGAGGGATTCCTCATCGCCGCCGAGCGTTCGGCGACGCGGATCAATCCCGAGCTGCCGGCCGCTTCGACACCTGTGCCTCAGCGCAGAAGCATCCCGGACTCGCCGAGGCGGAGTCTGCGCAACTATGTCGACCTGCGTCCGGGATTCGGCGGTGACGATCCTCTGCGTGAGCCGGCATTTCGCCGGGCGTGGCGGGAATCGCTCGACCTCGATCCAGGGCCGATCGATCCCTTGGGCCAGCCCCGTGCCCGGTGGGCGATCGCTGACTACCTGCGGCTGACGCGTGGAATGGCCGTCGATCCGGACGAGATCATCCTCACCAGCGGGTCTCGCGACGGTCTGCGTCTGCTGCTGAGCGTCGGCGTCTCCGGCTCCATCGCCGTGGAGAACCCCGGATTCCCCGGTCTGCGTCAGGCGATGACCGACCAGCATCTCGTGCCCCTGGACATGGTCGGTTCCTCGCCGGCGCCGGCCGATGTGGGTGCGGCCGTCGTGACACCGAATCATCAGTTCCCGCACGGAACGCCGATGCCGGTCGACCAGCGTGCGCGTCTGCTCGACTGGGCGGCGCGGGGTGATGCGCTCCTCATCGAGGACGACTACGACAGTGAGGCACGGTTCACCCGCACCGTGCTGCCGACCCTCTTCGATCTCGCCTCATCGACCGGCAGCAGCGCGCAGGTCGTCCACATCGGCACCTTCTCCGCTCTGCTGACCTCGGCCGTATCGACCGGGTACGTCATCGCTCGCGGACCGATCTCGGAGCGGCTCATGAGCATGCGTGCGGCTCTCGGACCTGCGTTCTCACCGATTCTGCAGATGGCCATCGCCTCCTACCTCGGCTCCGGTGGGCTGCGCCGCCGCATCTCCCGCGGTCGGCGGCGACTCCGGGCCGCCGAGGAGGTCGTGTCCGAGATCGGTCCGATCCCCGGTCTGGTCCATGACGGTCGCACGCTCGTCATCGAAACGTCTCAGGAACAGGCCGCGACACTGCTGCGTGAGCTGGCCGAGCGCGGCATCCTCGTCGCCTCTTTGGCCCGCGGCTGGACCGGCGGCGATGAAGTCAGGCACGGTCTGGTCATCGCGCATTCGAATGTCGAGGCAGCTGTGCTGCGGGAGGCCTTGGGAGAGGTGAAGACCCTCTTGAGTAGGATTCAGTCATGAGGAATTCCGGATTTGCAGTCGACGGCATCATCAAGCTGCTGCTGGCCGTGGCCGGCTTCATCTTCCTCGGCGGACTCGAGGACTTCTTCCTCGCCCCACGCTGGCTGGTCATCACCGCTCTGGTGCTGCTCTTCCTCAGCGCCGCCACCCAGATCTCCTATGCCGTGACCAAGGGAGAGAGGCGCTATCTGAAGTTCCCGATGGTCTTCGACGCCCTTCTCATCGTCGCTGTCGTCGTCGGCCTCATCCTCGCGGCTGCGAGCAACCCGGCCGGTGCCTGGATCCTCTTCGGCTTGGTCGGTGTCGGCTCATTGGGCATCGCCGTGGTCTTCACGACCGGGGAGAACGGCCCGTCCTTCAGCGAAGAATAGCCGCAGAACCCCTGACCGCCAGTTGCGAAGGGTGACGAGCTCAGCGGTTGAACGCGATGGCCGCGATATGACCGTCCGGAATGCCGTCCTCGAGATCGTGGATGTCGACATCAGGATGCGGTGAGTTCGGGTGCGGCCCGGCACCGATGTAGTCGAGACCCGGATCGCGAGCCAGGCCGGTGCTCAGTGCTTTGAGGAAGGCTTCGGTCCGCGCCCACACGCGGACGAAGCCGGCGGCGAAGTCGTCGTCGGGAAGCTCGTCGAGCTCAGCACGTTCTCGTTCGTGAAGCAGCTGCATCGCCTCAAGGGCGACCCCGCGCTCGGGGATCGGTTCGATGTCGAGTCCGACCGGATCGTCGGAGACGGCGACGAGGACGAGGCGACGAGACCTCGAGACCGAGAACTCGCACTCGTCGTGGCGCGGTTTGCCCGCTGAATCGAGGCGGATCTCGATCGCAGCGGGATCCTGATCCAGATGCGCTCCGAGGACGTGGCGGAGGACGACACGGCCGGCAGACCAGGTGGCGGCCGCCTCGGCGTCGAATTCCTTCGCATAGTTGCGTTCCTGCTCGGTGAGCACGGAATCGTCATCCCGCGCCCACGCCGCCTCCGCCGAGGTATCGGCGAGGACGAGGGTGACGGGAAGGTCTGTGCGCAGTTCGGTGAAGCTGGGGTGGTGCGCCATCGATCAGCGGCCCAGGGCCTTGTTGATCTTCTTCAGTTTGCGGCCCAGGATGAAGATCCGCACCGAACCGATGATCCCGGCGATGAGGATGCCCCCGATCGCAGCGAAGAGCATGGCCACGCCCAGGGGCAGTTCGAACTGCCAGCCGAAGTACTTGAACTCGGCCGGGACGTTGTTCTGCAGAATGAAGATGAGCAGCAGGACGACGATGACGGCGCCGAGGATGAGGGAGATCCACATGCCCGCCGACATTCCTGACCCCGCCTTCGTCGACGGCAGCTCACCGGTGTGTCCCGCCGGAGGCTGCGTCTGTTCATGCTGCTCGTGCGGGGACATCTCCCGAGTCTTATCCACCGCAGCGGTCTCGCCCGTCGCGGGAGTATCGCTGCCGAGGACTGAATCGGTTTCGGCCAGGAGCTCTTCGGGCGTCTGCGAATCGCCACGCGGGTCTTGGGTACTCATGCGCCCCATCATAACTGCTGATAGGGCGGTGAGGTCAGGAACAGAGAAGGAGAGTTCAGGAACAGAGAACGAGTCCCGGCAGATGACTGCCGGGACTCTTTCTGTCGTTCCTCTCGGACGATCAGATGATCACCCGATGACTCGTCCAGTCGATCAGACGGTCTTGCTCAGCGACGAGATGATCTCGTTGAGCGTGGCCGAAGGACGCATGGCGGTTTCGGTCTTCAAGTCGTTCGGGTAGTAGTAGCCTCCCAGATCGACGGGGCTGCCCTGCACCTCGAGGAGCTCGGCCACGATGGCGTCCTCCTTCTCGGTCAGTGCCTTCGCCACGGGAGCGATGGCCTCGGCCAGGGCTTCGTCCGAGGTCTGCTCGGCCAGCTGCTGGGCCCAGTAGAGGGTGAGGTAGAAGTGGCTGCCGCGGTTGTCGATCTCGCCGACCTTGCGCGACGGCGACTTGTTCTCCTCGAGGAACTTGCCGGTTGCGGCGTCGAGGGTGTCGGCCAGCACACCGGCCCGCTCGTTTCCATGGACGTTGAACTCGTGGCGGAAGGACTCTGCCAGGGCGAGGAACTCACCGAGGGAGTCCCACCGCAGGTGGTTCTCTTCGACGAGCTGCTCGACGTGCTTCGGAGCCGAGCCGCCGGCACCGGTCTCGAACAGTCCGCCGCCCGCGATGAGCGGGACCACGGAGAGCATCTTCGCCGAGGTGCCGAGTTCGAGGATCGGGAACAGGTCAGTGTTGTAGTCGCGGAGCACGTTGCCGGTCACCGAGATGGTGTCCTTGCCCTCACGGATGCGGTCGATGGAGAACTGAGTGGCCTCCACCGGGTTCATGATGCGGATGTCCAGGCCCTCTGTGTCGTGGTCACGCAGGTACTCCTCGACCTTCGCCTTGATGTTGCGGTCGTGGGCGCGGGTCTCATCGAGCCAGAACACGGCCGGGGTCTCGGACAGGCGGGCCCGGGTGACGGCGAGCTTGACCCAGTCGCGGACGGGGATGTCCTTCGTCTGGCAGGCACGCCAGATGTCACCGGCGGCGACCTCGTGGCTCATGAGCACATCGCCGGCGGAGTTGACGACCTCGACGGTTCCGGCCTCCGGGATCTCGAAGGTCTTGTCGTGGCTGCCGTACTCTTCGGCCTTCTGCGCCATGAGACCGACATTGGGCACGGTGCCCATGGTCCGCGGGTCGAAGGCGCCCTTGGCCTGGCAGTCCTCGATGACGGTCTGGTAGACGCCGGCGTAGGAGGAGTCGGGGATGACGGCCAGGGTGTCCTGGGTCTGGTCGTCCTTGTTCCACATCTTACCGCCGACGCGGATCATCGCGGGCATGGAGGCATCGACGATGACGTCGGAGGGCACGTGGAGGTTCGTGATTCCCTTGTGCGAGTTGACCATGGCCAGGTCGGGGCCGTCTGCCAGGCCCTTCTCGATTCCGGCCTTGACTCCGGCGGCTGCATCGGCAGGCAGGGTGTCGAGTCCGGCGAGGATGGCGGCCAGCCCGTTGTCGGAGGTCAGCCCCGCCTCGGCGAGGACGTCACCGTATTCGGCGAAGACATCGGGGAAGAAGGCTTCGATGACCTTGCCGAAGAGGATGGGGTCGGAGACCTTCATCATCGTGGCCTTGAGGTGGACGGAGAAGAGGACGCCGTCGGCCTTGGCCGCGGCGATCTGGTCCTTGACGAATTCGTCGAGGGCGGCGGCGTTCATCTTCGTCGAATCGACGATCTCGCCGGCCAGGACGGGCAGGGACTCCTTGAGGACCGTCGTCTCTCCCGCGGCGGTGCGCAGGCGGATCGACAGGGTGTCATCGGCCTCGATGATCACGGACTTCTCGTTGTCGCGGAAGTCTCCCGATCCCATGGTGGCGACGCGGGTCTTCGAATCCTTCGACCATTCGCCCATCGAATGCGGGTGAGCTTTGGCGAAGTTCTTCACGGCCTGCGGAGCGCGACGGTCGGAGTTGCCCTCACGCAGCACCGGGTTGACGGCTGAACCCTTGACCTTGTCGTAACGTGCCCGAACGTCCTTCTCCTCGTCGGTCGAAGGCTCTTCCGGGTAAGCGGGCAGATCGTACCCCTGTGACTGCAGCTCGGCGATCGTCGCCTTCAGCTGCGGGACGGATGCCGAGATGTTGGGCAGTTTGATGATGTTGGCATCGGCGGTCTTGGCGAGATCACCCAGCTCCGCGAGCGCGTCGCCGACCTGCTGGTCTTCGGGCAGGCGGTCGCTGAACTGGGCCAGCACGCGTGCGGCGAGAGAGATGTCCCTGGTCTCAACCTCGACACCGGCCGACGTGGCGAAGGCTTCGATGATCGGCTTGAGCGAATACGTCGCCAGAAGCGGCGCTTCATCCGTGCGCGTGTAAATGATTTTAGCCATAGTTAAGGACCACTCCGCATCTTCTTGGGGTTTATCGCCCTCCATCCTACCTTCTGGGCCATTTCGGTAGGCGGCCCAGTCCGATGACGGTGCTCACATCTGCCGGTGGCACCCGGTAGTCTTCTGTGTCGGCACGGACAACAGAAAGAGGACGACAGTGGCCAAACTCTACTTCCGGTACGGGGCGATGAATTCCGGCAAGTCGACCGCTCTTCTGCAGGCGGCTTTCAACTACGAGGAACGCGGCCAGCGCGTCCTGCTGGCCAAGCCGCTGATCGACACCAAGGGCGCATCGCAGATCGTGTCCCGATTGGGCGTCACCCGTGAGGTCGACTTCGTCATTCCCGCCGACGGTGACGTCGAACGGATCTATGCCGAACATGCCGACTATGTCGACCACGATGCCCTCATCGAGTCCATCGATGCCCCGAAGATCCCGGTCGCGTGCCTGCTCATCGACGAAGCGCAGTTCCTCAGCCCCGTCCAAGTGGACTCGCTCATGCGCATCGCGACCGCCTCCTCGGTGCCGGTGATGTGCTACGGAATCCGCACTGACTTCCAGACGAAGGCGTTCCCCGGTTCGGCCCGTCTGCTCGAGATCGCACACACCCTCGAAGAGCTCAAGACGATCTGCCGCTGCGGTCGCAAGGCCATGTTCAACGGCCGCCTCGTCGACGGAGCGTTCATCTTCGACGGCGATCAGGTCGCCATCGACGGCAATTCCGTGACCTATGAGTCGCTGTGCCCGAGCTGTTATCTCGAGTACTCCGGCGGTAGGCTGTCAACGACAGACTCCTGACCGATCCCGACTCAGCTTCCCCGTCGAATCCCGCTCGTCGACCCCGTCGTCACCAGTCGAAATCCTCTCGCACCTGAAGTTCTCAAGGAGCCTCCATGCGCATCGCCGTCCGTGCCTTCAACGACAATCCCGGTTCTCCCGTCCTCGTCTTCGGCAACGCTCTGGGCACCAGAATGCCCTTGTGGACGCCCGTGGCCGCGCGTCTGGCCGACGATTTCCAGATCTACCTCACCGACCTTCCCGGACATACCCTTCCCGCCGACGATTCCCTCGCCGAGGCGGCCGCCCCGCTGACGATCGAAGCGTTGGCCTCCGGTGTCGTCGAGTCCCTCGCCGAACTCGGGGTGGAGTCCTTCACCTACTGCGGAGTCTCGATCTCCGGAGCCGTCGGTCTGACCCTGGCACTCAACCATCCCGAAACACTCACCGGACTCGTCGCCTGTGCGACGGCGGAGAAGTTCGGCACCGCGGAATCCTGGGACGAACGCATCGCTGAGGTCCGCTCCGACGGAACCAAGAGCCTCGTCGATGACACCGCCGATCGGTGGTTCGCCGCCGGATTCCTCGGCGAGGACATCGCCACCGGTCACCTCATCCTGTCCGACCTCGCGCTCGTCGACGATGAGGCCTATATCGCGGCCGCCTCGGCGCTGACAACCTACGATCTGAGCGGGAAGCTCGGATCGATCACCACCCCGACGCTGGTCATGGCCGGTGCCCAGGATCCCGGCTGCACGCCGGAGGCGATGTCGGAGATGGCCGACCAGATCGAAGGTTCGCACTTCGTCACGATCCCGGACGCAGCTCATCTGCTGATGGTCGAACACCCCGATATCGTCGTCGACCACATCCAGGAGTTCTGCGGCCAGCTCTAGGCACATCCGCGCCTCCGGGTACAGATGCGGCCGCACACACGGGCCAAGGTCGAATCTCCCGGTAGCGGGATCACATCTGGAGTAGGCTGTGCGAAAGCACAGGCACACCTGCTCGAAGAGGAGTGAGAATGTCCCCGCGCCCGAATTCCGCTGAGTTCACATCCACCGAGATCGGTCTGCGCTCTCCCGGGGAACAAGAACCCGGCATCAGCCGCACCACCCTCCGAATCCGTTGGACCGGATTCCTGCTCGGCCTCATCTTCTCCACCCTGATCTATGCGATCATGCCTGCCGACGTCGGTCATGGAGCCAAACTGACTGCGGCAGTCGCGGTGCTCATGGCAGCCTGGTGGATGACAGAAGCGCTGCCGATCGCGGCGACGTCTCTCGTCCCGCTCGTGGCGTTCCCCGTGCTCGGCACGGACGTGGAGATGGAGACTGTCGGCGCCTCCTACGGCAACCCGATCATCTTCCTCTTCCTCGGCGGCTTCCTCATCGCCCTTGCCATGCAGCGATGGAATCTGCACCGCCGCATCGCACTCGTGACGCTGAGCATCATGGGCGACAGGCCGGGACCGATGATCGCCGGATTCATGATCGCCACCGGGTTCATCTCGATGTGGGTCTCGAATACGGCGACTGCGGTGATGATGCTGCCGATCGGAATGTCGGTGCTCATGATCGTGTCGAAGGTCATCGGCACAGCCCTGGGCGGCGACGCAGGCGCACCAAGCAAGGACGGGCGAGCAACCGACGGCGCAGCCGAGAACCCGAGCGACGGCGGCGATGACACAGGCATCGGCGCGGTCGTGAAGTCGAACTTCGGCACCGCCCTCATGCTCGGCATCGCCTATTCAGCATCGATCGGGTCGTTGGGCACCATCATCGGCACTCCTCCCAACCTCTTCCTCATCGGCTACCTCAAGGACAACCACGACATCTCCATCGGCTTCGGCCAGTGGATGATCGTCGGTGTGCCGCTGTCGGTGGTGATGATGGCCATCGCCTGGTTCCTGCTGGTCAAGGTGCTGTTCAAACCGGAGATCGACAGGATTCCCGGCGGACGTGAACTGATCCGTGAGGAACTGGCCAAACTGGGCCCTATGTCCACAGGTGAGAAGCTCGTGCTCGCGATGTTCGTTCTCGCAGCCGTCAGCTGGATCTCGCTGCCGCTGATCTTCGAGGAACCGCCGATCAGAGACGAAGGCATCGCCATGGCCGTTGGCCTACTGCTCTTCCTCATCCCCGGTGGGGCGAACCGCGGCGTGCGGCTCCTCGACTGGGACACCGCGGAGAAGCTGCCCTGGGGAGTCCTTCTGCTCTTCGGGGGCGGACTCGCGCTCTCCGCTCAGTTCTCTGACTCGGGGCTGACCGAATGGATCGGTGAGACCACGAGCGGTCTCGGCGTTCTGCCGACGATCCTCGTCGTCGCCATCTTCGCAGTCATCATCCTGTTCCTCACCGAGCTGACGTCGAACACTGCGACGGCAGCGACGTTCGTTCCCGTCGTCGGGGGAGTGGCGATGGGACTCGACCTCGACCCGCTGTTGCTGACGATTCCCGTCGCACTGGCCGCAACGTGCGCGTTCATGCTGCCGGTCGCGACACCGCCCAATGCGGTGGCATTCGGCTCTGGGTACGTCACCGTGGCGCAGATGGTCAAGGGCGGCCTGTGGCTCAATGTCATCGGCATCGTCCTCATCACCGCGACCGTGTATCTGCTCGCCGTTCCGGTATTCGGGATCACTGTCTGAGCTCGCGCGGAACTGGCAGACTGATGGCATGACTGAGCTGTTCGAACCGCTGACACTGCGCGGCACCGAGATTCCCAATCGCATCTGGCTGGCCCCGATGTGCCAGTACTCCTGCGAAGCCGAGGACGGAATGCCCGGCCCCTGGCATCTCGTCCACCTCGGCGCTCGGGCGCAGGGCGGATTCGGGCTCATCCTCACCGAAGCCTCCGCCGTCGTCCCCGAAGGCCGAATCTCACCGCAGGACGCCGGGATCTGGAACGACGACCAAGCCGAATCATGGTCGGCCGTCGTCGACTTCGTCCATTCGCAGGGTTCTGTCATCGGCATCCAGCTCGCCCATGCCGGCCGCAAAGCCAGCACCTATCGACCTTTCTCAGGAGAACCGAAGGGCAGCGTCCCCGAGTCGGAGGGCGGATGGCCCACATTCGGTCCCAGCCCCATCGCCTATCCGCAGCTGGCCGAGCCCGCGGAGATGACGAAGGACGACATCGCCGAGGTGGTCGCCGCCTTCGCAGCTGCGGCCCGCCGTTCGATCGACGCCGGATTCGACCTCGTCGAACTCCACGCCGCCCACGGCTACCTGCTCCATTCCTTCCTGTCGCCGCTGTCGAACCAGCGCAGCGACGAATACGGCGGCGACCTTGCCGGCCGGTCCCGTCTGCTTCACCAGGTCTATGCGGCCGTGCGAGCCGAAGTCGGTGACGATGTGCCGGTGTTCGTGCGCCTCTCGGCCAGCGAATGGACCGAGGGCGGCTTCGACGTCGCCGAAGCCGCCGAGGTCAGTCGTGCACTGTCGGAGGTCGGGGCCGACCTCATCGACGTCTCCTCGGGCGGCAACTACCCGGTGCAGATCCCCATCGGTCCCGGCTACCAGGTGTCCCTGGCCGCAGCGATTCGTGCCGAAGGGGTGCCGACCGGTGCCGTCGGACTCATCACCGATCCGAAGCAGGCCGAGACCATCCTCGGCACGGGACAGGCCGATGCGATCTTCATGGCCCGAGCCGCTCTGCGCGAACCCTCGTGGCCGCAGCGTGCCGCCCACGTCCTCGGAGTCGAACCCGGACCCTACCCTCCGCAGTACACCCGCGGAGCCTGGTGACCTGTCCCTGAACCTCGGAAGCATCAGCCCAGATTGAGGAGTGTGGAAATGAATACGATCGAGACCGAACACGTTGTCATCCGCTCTATCGCGGTCTCCGAGATGGCCAACAACGTCTATCTGCTCACCGCCAAGGAAACCGGCTCTCAAGTGCTCATCGATGCCGCCGACGACGCCGAGGCGATCACCGAGCTCATCGGCTTGAGCGCACAGGACACCGAGGCCGAGCCCACGCTGCGGGCGATCATCACCACCCACCGGCATTGGGATCATATTCGGGCACTGCCGGCCACCTCGGCGGAATATCCGGAAGCGATGACCATCGCCGGCTCCGCGGATGCGGCCGCCATCACGGAGGCGGAAGGAGTGGAGATCGCGCATTCCGTCGATCACCTCGATGTCGGGGACTTCGGCGGTTTCGTCCTCCAAGCCATCGCACTGCGGGGGCACACTCCCGGCTCGATCGCTCTGCTGCTGCGCGACGGGGGCCAGACGATCCTGTTCTCCGGCGACTCGCTGTTCCCGGGCGGGCCCGGTAAGACCTGGTCGGCCGAGGACTTCACCTCGCTCATGGACGACCTCGAGGATCGGGTCTTCGATGAGCTTCCGGACGAGACTCGTGTGCTGCCCGGGCATGGGGACTCGACGACCCTGGGCGACGAGCGCCCGAAGCTGGGGGAGTGGCGCGAACGCGGCTGGTGACCTCAGCTCGGCAGCGCCGCGAAGCCGATGAGCGCCCAGGCGATGGCTGACAGACCGACGGCGATGATGCCGATGTTCCATCGCGTCTCGATGACACGCTGACCGCCGGGGTTGGCCAGCTCTGCGTCGCTGAGCGACGAATAGCGTTCGAGCACGGAATCGACGGCCGGACTCGGATCCTCGACGAGCCGGCGCATACCGTTCTCGTCCTTCTCCCACTTCTTGCCCCTGCCGGCCAGCGGCCATGAGGCGAACTTCTTCTCATGGGTGCGCACGCTCAGCCCGAAGTGGGTTTCGAAGCCGTCGACGAGGTTCCACGGGATCGTCACGGTCTGCAGGGGATTGACCAAGACGAGCTGCTGTCGGTGCAGCTCGACACGGGGATACCGGTAGAAGACGAAGACCAAGGAGCCGACGGCCAGCGGGATGCCCGCGGCGGCGAGACCGCGCAGCGTGAAATCACCGAAGAGGATGGAGAGGACGCCGACGGCGCAGAGGCCGCCGACGATGAAGAACAGGGCCGTCGAACTCGTCGTCCGCACGACGGTCGGGTCGGTGTCATTGCGATCTATCTCACTGTCAGCCACCTGATCATCCTATCCATTGAGACTGAACAAAAGTTGTCTGTTGCCTTGGTCTCGAAACGGTAACGATTCACGAATTTGCTCATTATGTGGACTCCGTCACAGTCACCGGTGGATTAACTTTGATGCATTCCATGTGAAGAACATGAACGCGGTCACATGCGCCTCGGCTCCTGCCGACCCGTTGCCTGTGACCGGAATGCACTCCGGACTTGGGGTGCAAGTACGAGGGTGACTCGCCCTAGAACAACAAGGAGAGAACGTGAACAAGCGCTTCCTCGCGGCTGGTGCCTCTGTGGCTGCCGCTGCAATGGTGCTCACCGCCTGCACACCCCCTGGCGGAGGCGATGACGACGAAGCATCGAAGGACACCGCCGTCAACATCGGTTGGAACGAATCCTTCCGGTCGATGAACACACTGACCGCCAACGGCAATGCGACCTCGAATGCCATTCTCACCTACATGATGAATGACAACTTCGGGTACTACGACGGCGACCTCGAAGTCCAGGACGGAGCCCTCGGGAAGGTCGAGCAGGTCTCCGAAGATCCGCTCAAGGTCAAGTACACCTTCAACGATGATGCCAAGTGGTCCGACGGCACCCCGGTCGACGCCGCGGACCTGGCGCTGACCTGGGCAGGCACCTCGGCGAACTTCAACACCGTCGAAGCCAACAACAATGACGACGGATCGGTGAAGAAGAACGACGCGAAGACCGTCTACTTCGACTCCTCCACCGCGGGTTCGGCTCTGGTGAAGAAGTTCCCGGAGATCTCCGACGACGGCAAAGAGATCACGCTCGAATACTCGAAGCCCTATGCTGACTGGCAGACCGAATTCGGCACCGGTGCCGACGGCGTCGGCGTGCCCGCCCACATCGTGGCGAAGAAGGCCCTGGGCATCGACGATGCCCAGGAAGGCAAGGACGCGATCCTCAAGGCCATCAAGGACAAGGACACCGAGCAGCTCTCGAAGATCTCGAACACCTGGAACACCGGATTCGACTTCACCTCGATGCCGGAGGACGAGGATCTGCTGGTCCACAACGGTCCGTACAAGATGACGAAGTTCGAAGAGGGGCAGTACGTCACCCTCGAACTCGATGACAAGTACACGGGACCGGTGAAGCCGAAGGTCAAGACCGTCACGGTCCGCTACAACGGCGATCCGATGGCCATGATCCAGGCCATCGAGAACGGCGAGGTCGACATGACTCAGCCGCAGGCGACCGCCGACGTCCTCTCCGCCGCCGAGAAGATCGACGGTGTCACGGTCGATGCCGCCGATGGTGCGACCTACGAGCACGTCGACTTCACCTTCGACAACAAGGGTCCCTTCGATCCCGCTGCCAACGGCGGCGACGAGGAGAAGGCGAAGAAGGTCCGTCAGGCTTTCCTCAAGGCCATGCCGCGTGAGGACATCGTCGACAAGATCATCAAGCCCCTCAACGACAAGGCCGTCACCCGTGATTCGTACTCGCAGGTGCCCGGCTCGCCGATGTATGACGCGATCACCGAGGTCAACGGCGTTGCCGACGCTGCCGATGGTGACGTCGAGGCTGCGAAGAAGCTTCTCGAGGAGGCCGGAGTGGACTCCCCGACCGTGCGGGTCATGTACGACAACACGAACTCGCGTCGTCAGCAGGAGTTCCAGCTGATCAAGGAATCCGCCGAGAAGGCCGGCTTCAAGATCAAGGACGTCGGCGACGTCAACTGGGGCACCCGCCTCGGCGACGGCACCTACGATGTCTCGCTGTTCGGCTGGCAGTCGGAGGGCACCGGCGTGACCGAGAACGATGCGAACTTCCGCACCGGTGCTCAGAACAACTACGGCGGCTACTCGAACAAGGAGATGGACAAGATCCTCGACAAGCTGCTCGTGTCCAAGGAGGATGAGCAGCAGGATCTGCTCATCGACATGGAGAAGCAGCTGACCGAGGACGCCTTCGGCGCGCCGATCTTCCAGTTCCCCGAACTGACGATCTACCGTGACAGCGTCAAGAACGTGAAGTCGACCGCTGTGTCGCCGACGATGTTCTGGAACTACTGGGAGTGGGAAGTCAACTGATCCGCGACTGACGCGATCGGTTCTTCTCCACCCAAGCCTTCTGTGGGGATCACTGTGTGATCCCCACAGCGGCGTTTTCGGAAGATTGAAACGGAACCCCCATTATGATCAGATTCATCCTCCGACGATTGCTGTCGACGGCACTCGTGCTCCTCGTCGTCACCTTCGTCCTCTACCTGCTCCTCAACGTCGCCCTCGACTTCTTCTGGGACCTGCGTGCGAGCACCTCACCGAACATCGAGGCCCTCTACGAGTCGCGTCGCAGGCTCCTCGACCTCGACACCCCCGCGATCGTCCGCTACTTCAAGTGGCTGGCCGGCGTCGGCGGCTGCGCCATCGGCCAATGTGACTTCGGCATCGCCTGGAAGTCGGGCCAGGAGGTCACCGACCAGCTCCAGGGTGCGATCATCAACACGATCAAGCTCATCACCGCCTCGACGATCGTGGCCATCATCCTCGGCATCGCCGTGGGCATGATCTCGGCGATCCGCCAGTACTCGGGCTTCGACTACTTCATCACCTTCGTCTCGTTCCTCCTCTACTCGCTGCCCGTCTTCTGGGTGGCGGTGCTGCTCAAGCAGTACGGGGCGATCGACATCAACAACTTCATCAACGATCCGACCCTGGAATCCTGGTGGCCGATCATCATCGGCTGTGTGGCCATGGGACTGATCTGGATGGGTGCGCTCGGCGGCAGCGCGAAGCGTCGCATCATCACCTTCCTCGCCGCAGCCCTCATCACCTTCGCCACCATCTACTACATCCTCGCCAGCGGCTGGATGCAGCACCCGTCGATCGGCCTCCTCGGTGTGATCGTCATCGGCGCCGGCGCAGCCATCGTCATGACGTATCTGTCGACGGGGCTGAAGAACCGCCGGGTGCTCTACGCTTCGCTGACCACAGTCGTCGTCGGAGCGCTCCTGTACTGGCCGCTGATGAACCTCTTCTACTACGTCGACATGAACTGGCTGTGGATGTTCGGGCTCTTCATCGTGGCGATCGCCGTCGCGATCGGCATCGGTCTGGCGTTCCGCGGTCCGGATCCCTGGGACACCGCACGCACAACGAGCTTCACCGCCATCATCGTGGCCGTGCTCATCTTCGCCGACAAAGTGTTTCAGGGCTGGCAGGAGTATTCCGACGACCCGGCCATCAACAATCGTCCGATCGCGACGATCGGCGCGTCGGCGCCGAACATCGACGGAGACTTCTGGATCACGAACCTCGACTCGTTCACTCACCTGCTGCTCCCGTCGATCGCGCTGGTCCTCATCTCCTTCGCCTCCTACACCCGCTACACCCGCGGTTCGATGCTCGAGGTCATGGGACAGGACTACATCCGCACGGCACGCGCCAAAGGCCTCAACGAACGTACGGTGATCATGCGCCACGCTCTGCGCAATGCGCTGCTGCCGCTGGCCTCGGTCATCCCTGTCGACATCATCACGATGATCGGCGGTGCCGTCATCACGGAGACGATCTTCGGCTGGAACGGCATGGGCAAGCTCTTCATCGACTCGCTGCACAACGCGGAGCTTGATCCGGTCATGGCCTACATCCTCATCACCGGTCTGCTCGCCATCATCGCCAACCTGGTCGCGGACTTCCTCTACGCCGTCCTCGACCCGAGAATCCGAGTGAACGCATGAGTACCAACAACGACAAACAGAACGCTCTCGCCCTCGACGAAGTCGGGGACAATGCGATCGAGTCGAAGGAGACCGAAGGTCTCTCCCAGGGCAGGATCGTCCTGCGCAAGTTCCTTCGCCACAAAGGCGCGATGATCTCGATCGTCGTCCTCGTGCTGGTGGCGATCTTCGCCTTCAGCGCACAGGGCTTCGGTGCTGTGCCGGGCTGGTGGAAGTTCAGCCATACGGCCTCCGGGCCCGTGGTCAACCCCGGGGGTGCCCCCACGTGGTCATTGGCGAACTTCTTCTCGCTCGGCGACCATCCGTTCGGACAGGATGAGATCGGTCGTGACAACTTCGCCAGGGTGATGAAGGGAACGCAGATCTCCCTGGTCGTCATGTTCATCATCGGCATCGTGTGCCTGATCATCGGCACAGTTGTCGGCGCGGTCGCCGGTTACTACCGCGGTTGGGTCGATTCGGTGCTCATGCGCATCACCGACGGCTTCGTCATCCTGCCGGTCATCGTGGTCGGCTCGATCCTCGGTGTGCTCGTCGGCGGAGCGAACGGCCCTCTGCTCGGTGTGGCGCTGGGCTGCATCCTCTGGGTCGGCCTCGCGCGACTCGTCCGCGGTGACTTCATGTCCCTGCGCGAACGCGAATTCGTCGACTCGGCCCGTGTGGCCGGGGCCAGCGACTTCCGAATCATGTTCAAGCACATGCTGCCCAATGCCATGGGCGTCATCATCGTCAACACGACACTGATCATGAGCCAGGCGATCGTCCTCGAAGCCTCCCTGAGCTACCTCGGCTTCGGCATCAAACCGCCCGGCATCTCGCTCGGTCAGCTCATCAGCGAATACCAGACCTCCTTCGCCACACGCCCGTGGCTGTTCTGGTGGCCCGGCCTGTTCATCATCGTCATCGCTCTGTGCGTGAACTTCATCGGCGACGGTCTGCGCGACGCGTTCGACCCGCGGATGAAGACGATCCCGAGCTGGAGAAAGATGAAGAAGGCCGAGCGCATGGCACAGAAGGAGGCGAAGTGATGGCCGGGAAGACAGCAGATACCCAACCGAAGAAGGGCTCCCCGATCCTCGAGGTCAATGACCTCGGAGTCCAGTTCTGGGTCAGCGACGAATGGTGGATGGCCGCCGAGCACCTCGACTACACCGTCAACGCCGGTGAAGTGCTCGCGATCGTCGGCGAGTCCGGTTCGGGCAAGTCGCAGTCGAGCATGTCCCTGCTCGGCCTCCTGCCGAGCAACGGCCGCGCGACCGGCTCGGCGAAGCTCAACGGACGTGAGCTCATCGGGATGCCGCCGGAGAGGATGCAGGCCGTGCGCGGCAACGACATCTCCGTGATCTTCCAGGAGCCGATGACGGCGCTCAACCCGGTCTACACCGCCGGGTACCAGATCGTGGAGACGCTGCGCGTCCACCTCGAGATCGGACCCAAGGAAGCCAAGGAACGAGCCCTCGAGCTCATGCGGCTCGTCGAGATCCCGGATCCCGAAGACCGGTTCCATTCGTTCCCGCACCAGCTCTCCGGCGGTCAGCGTCAGCGCATCATGATCGCGCAGGCTCTGGCCTGTCAGCCGAAGCTGCTCATCGCCGATGAGCCGACCACGGCGCTCGACGTCACGGTGCAGGCCGAGATCCTCAAGCTCATGCGTGAGCTGAAGTCGAAGCTCGATGCCGGGATCATCCTCATCACGCACGATATGGGCGTGGTCGCTGATATGGCCGACCGCATCATCGTCATGCGCGCCGGCAAGGTGGTCGAGTCGGGCACCGCGGAGGAGATCTTCTATCATCCGCAGCATCCGTATACGAAGCAGCTCCTCGAGGCTGTGCCCCACCTCGGCGCGGGTACCGAAGGCGAAGTATTCGGCGGCAGCGTCGGCGATGTCAGAGCCTCTCTGTCCGATATCAGCTCCGACCAGGTCTCGCACGCGGATGACCCGGTGGGGCGGCCGGAGGCCGGCGCGGGCGGAGATGGTCTCTCCGAGGCCGGGGCTGCCGATATGGCCGTGGCCGAGGCGCGTGCCCAGGCGACCGAACCGGATCGCCCCGACATCGAGATGGACTCCACGGACACGTATTACCATCCCGGTTCGCAGGCGGACTTCTCGAAGCCTTCGGCACTGCAGCTGCGTGACGCCGCGATCGAGTATCCCGCGATCGGTCGGAAGAAGGCCTTCCGTGCCGCTCACCACATCAACCTCATGATCGCCCCGGGCGAAGTCGTGGGCCTGGTGGGAGAGTCCGGTTCGGGCAAGACCACGATCGGGCGCGCGGCTCTGGGGCTGCTGCCCACGGTCGAAGGCGATATGGTCGTCAACGGCACGAGCATCAAAGGCCTGAGCAATAAGCAGATGAGGCCTCTGCGCAAGGAAGTCGGAATCGTATTCCAGGATCCCGGCTCCTCGCTCAATCCGCGACTGCCGGTCGGGGAGTCGATCGGTGAGCCGCTCTATCTCCATGAGGGGTTGAAGGGCCCGGAGCTGAGCAAGCGGGTCGAGGGGCTGCTGACCGCAGTCGAACTGCCGACCTCGATGCGCAACCGCTATCCGCATGAGCTCTCCGGCGGTCAGCGCCAGCGCATCGGCATCGCCCGTGCTCTGACTCTGCGACCGAAGCTGCTCATCGCCGATGAGCCGACGTCGGCGCTCGACGTGTCCGTGCAGGCGAAGGTCCTCGACCTGTTCGAAGGTCTGCAGAAGGAATACGGCTTCGCGTGTCTGTTCATCAGCCACGACCTGGCCGTGGTCGAACGCATCGCCGAGCGCATCGCGGTGATGCGCCACGGCTACCTCGTCGAGATCGGCAAGTCCTCGCAGGTCGTGGCGAACCCCGTCCACCCGTACACACAGCGTCTGCTGTCGGCGGTTCCGGTTCCGGATCCGACGGAGCAGCGCAAGCGCCGCGAGGCCAGGGACGCGGTCCTCGAGGCCACGATGAACGCCTGAGTTCGCCCCGGCTGACGGCCACCTGCACGCGAGAGCGTGCGGGTGGCCGTACAATTGTCTTTTGGGTCCGGGCTGGACCGATCTCTCTATCTCAAAAAGGTTCTTGATGACTGAATCCATCACACGACGGGACAACCGCCGAAACGTAGCAATCGTCGCACACGTCGACCACGGCAAGACCACGCTGGTCGATGCCATGCTCCGGCAGACCGGTGTGTTCAGCGAACACGGCGACTTCGCCGAACGCGTCATGGATTCAGGCGACCTCGAACGTGAGAAGGGCATCACCATTCTCGCGAAGAACACCTCCGTCCTCTACAACGGTCCCTCGGCCGGCGAGGACCCCATCGTCATCAATGTCATCGACACCCCGGGCCACGCCGACTTCGGCGGAGAGGTCGAACGCGGGCTGTCCATGGTCGACGGCGTCGTCCTCCTCGTCGACGCATCGGAGGGTCCGCTGCCGCAGACCCGTTTCGTCCTGCGCAAGACGCTGGCCGCGAAGCTGCCCGTCATCCTCGTGATCAACAAGACCGACCGTGCCGATGCCCGCATCGACGGAGTCGTCGAGGAAGCCCAGGATCTGCTCCTGGGACTGGCCTCCGACCTCGCCGACGAAGTCCCCGACCTCGATGTCGACTCCGTTCTCGACGTTCCTGTCGTCTTCGCCGCCGCGAAGGCAGGTGCCGCCTCCCTCGAACAGCCCGCCGATGGAGCGGTCCCGGACAACCCCGACCTCGAACCGCTGTTCAAGACGATCCTCGAGACTATCCCGGCACCGGAGATCAACTCCGACGGCATTCTCCAGGCACACGTCACGAACCTCGACGCCTCGCCGTTCCTCGGTCGTCTGGCGCTGTTGCGCATCTTCGGCGGCACGCTGAAGAAGGGCCAGCAGGTCGCCTGGGCACGCGGTGACGAGATCAGCTCGGTGAAGATCACCGAACTGCTCGAGACCCAGGGCCTCGACCGAGTGCCCGCCACGGAGGCTTCGGCCGGTGACATCGTCGCGGTGGCCGGCATTCCCGACATCATGATCGGTGACACGCTCACCGACATCAACAATCCGAAGCCGATGCCGGCGATCGTCATCGACGATCCGGCGATCTCGATGACCGTGGGCATCAACACCTCCCCGCTGGCCGGCCGTGAGAAGAACACGAAGGTCACCGCCCGCATGGTCAAGGACCGCCTCGACCAGGAGCTCGTCGGCAACGTCTCACTCAAGGTCGTCCCGACCGAACGCCCTGACGCCTGGGAGGTCCAGGGTCGCGGTGAGCTGGCTCTGGCCATCCTCGTCGAGCAGATGCGCCGTGAAGGATTCGAACTCACGGTCGGCAAACCTCAGGTCGTGACCAAGCAGGTCGACGGCAAGGTCCATGAGCCCTTCGAAGAGCTCACGGTCGACGTGCCGGAGGACTACCTCGGCGCCGTGACTCAGCTGCTGGCTGCACGCAAGGGCGTCATGTCGACGATGACGAACCACGGCACCGGCTGGGTGCGGATGGAGTTCAAGGTTCCCGCCCGCGGCCTCATCGGCTTCCGCACTCGGTTCCTCACCGAGACCCGCGGCACCGGAATCGCGAACACGATCTCGGCCGGATACGGACCGTGGGCCGGCAATATCGAGTTCCGGATCAACGGCTCTCTCGTGGCCGACCGCGCCGGAACGGTGACCCCGTACGCGATGATCAACCTGCAGGACCGCGGCACCTTCTTCGTCGAACCGACCTCCGAGGTCTATGAGGGCCAGATCGTGGGCGAGAACTCCCGCGCCGACGACATGGACGTCAACATCACGAAGGAGAAGAAGCTGACGAACATGCGTTCGGCATCGGCTGACAGCTTCGAGAACCTCACTCCGCCGCGCAAGCTGACCCTCGAGGAGAGCCTCGAGTTCGCTCGTGAGGACGAGTGCGTCGAGGTCACCCCGGGTGCCATCCGCATCCGCAAGGTCGAACTCGATCAGAAGGAACGCGCCAAACTCTACGCGAAGATGCGCCGCCAGAACGCCTGAGCCGGAATCCTTGATCCGGCAGCACCGAATGACCTCGAGTACCCAGGAACCAATGACTGTTACGCCACGCGTCCTCCTCGTGCACGCTCATCCCGACGATGAGACGATCACGACGGGCGGCACGATCGCCGCATTGGTCTCCGAGGATGCCGAGGTCATGGTGCTCACCGCCACCCGCGGTGAGGGCGGCGAGGTCATCCCCGCAGAGCTGAAGCAGCTCGAGGGCGACCGGGCCGGTCTCGCCCGGGCCCGGGAGCAGGAGATCGCCGAAGCGATGCGTGCCCTCGGCGTGCGCATGCACACCTTCCTCGGCGGGACCACGCGCACCTTCGAGGATTCGGGCATGGAATGGGGTCCGGACGGTCGTGCCCGACCGGCGTCATCGATGACCGACGATGCTCTGTGCGCAGCTGACATCACGACCGTGGCCCGGCATATCGCTGCCGTCATCGATGCCTTCGAACCGCATGCGATCATCACCTATGCCGCCAACGGGGGCTATGGTCACCCCGACCACGTGCGGGTGCACGAGGCCACGACTGCGGCATTCGACTTCGCCGAATGGCGGACCGGTCGGCTCCTCTATGTCGACACCCCCACCGAGGTGGCCCGCCGATCGTTCGACCCCAACCAGGACGGGTTCGCCGACACCGGGTTCGCTGCCGCCGAGACGATACCGGCCAAACCACCGGTCGGTCAGATCGTCGTCGACCAGGACGTCGCCTCGGTGCTGCCGGCCAAACGGGCGGCACTCGAGGCTCATCGCACCCAGGTGAGCGTGTCCGGCGGCTTCTTCGCCCTGTCGAACGGTGTCGGTCAGAAGATCGGCGACCGCGAGTACTTCTCGATCGGAGCCGGGGCTCCGATCCCGTCCGAGATGCTGACCGCCGGACCGACCCCGCACGTGCTCGCCGGACTCGACATCGCCGCGGTCGACAACCAGGAGAACGCGGCAGCGGCCGCGCCTGCTCGACGTCGTCGCGAGCCGCGGAAGCCCGGAATCTTCGCCTACCTCCACGCTGCCGTCCTCGGGCTGCTCATCGCCTTCCTCGGCACCATGCAGCACCTCAACGTCACTGTCGTCGATCTCGGCGAGGCCCCGATCATCGTGCCGTGGGGACTCGCGTTGGCGCTGGCTCTGGCCGCGGCGGGGCTGTGGCACCTGAAGACGATGTACCGCAGCAGCGCCCCTATGTTGGTCGCCGCCGTGATCATCGCCGTACTGTCCTTCGTCTTCGGCCAGCCGAAGTGGCTGCCCGGTGCCGATATGATCGTCACCGGTCTGCTGCGTTCCGTTGTGTGGCTGCTCGGACCGATGGTCCTGGCCGCTGTCTTCTCCTTCATCAGCGTGCGCGGGCGCGATCGCACTCGCTAGACTCGTCCGAACCGCACCGACACAGTCGATATCGACACCCTCGGGAGAATGATGCCGACCAACACCTTGTCCGATGGACCTTCGACCCCCGGCGGGCCCGACCCGTCCGGCAGCGACGCCCGGAAGAAGAAGATCTGGCCCTTCATCCTCCTGGCCGTTCTCGTGCTCGCCGCCATCTACGTGGTGATCGGCTTCTTCAGCGGACGTGTGCTGGCACCGGGCACGACCGTGGCCGGAATCGACATCGGCGGCAAGTCCGCGACGGAGGCCGAGAACACCCTGCGCAATGATCTGCGCGACGACGCAGAGAAGGGCATCGTCTTGAAAGCCGGCGAGCCGACCGCGGAGCTCGACCCGGAGAAGGCCGGAATCACCTTCGACGCCGGAGCCACCGTCGATCGCGTCACCGGCTTCAGCCTCGATCCCACCGTCATCTGGCACCGGCTCTTCGGTGATGACGACGTCGACCCCGTCATCAAGGTCGATGAGGAGAAGTTCGACAGGGCAACGGCGACGGTCACCGAATCACTGGCCGTCGAACCGACAGACGCCGAACTCGAGTTCGACAAGACCACCCCGAAGGTCAAGGACGGCAAGAACGGCCAGACCGTCGACACCGCCGCCGTGCGCACCGCCGTCGACGAACATTGGCTGCGCACCGAGGATGCTCTGCCGGTCAGCCCGACGAGCGTCGAACCCGACATCACCACGGCCGAAGCCGAAGACATGGCCGACGGATTCGCGAAAGACGCAGTGAGCAGGGACCTCACGATCACGGCGAAGCCTGGCAAGGATGCGGACTCCGAGGTCAAGGGCGGTGACCTCACCGTGTCCCCGAAGACCATTGCGAAGACTCTGACATTCAAAGCCGAGGACTCGAAGCTCACGCCCGTCTTCGACCAGGAGGCTCTGCAGAAATCCGTGCTGGCTGCGAACAAGGACATCGGGCGACCGGCCGAGGACGCGAGTTTCGAGATCAAGGACGGCAAGCCCGAGGTCGTGCCCTCCCGCGACGGCATCGGCATCAAGGCCAAGGAGCTGACCGGAGCGGTCACCGACGCCATCAACGGCAAGGAAGACAAACCGAGCGTCACCCTGGCCTCCGTCAAACCCGAATTCACCACGAAGGATGCGAAGAAGGCCGATGTCTCCGACACTGTGTCTCACTTCTCCACCGGGTACAACTCCGAACCCAACCGCGATACCAACCTGCGTGTGGCCTCGAAGAAGGTCTCCGGCACCGTGCTCCAGCCCGGCGAGCAGTTCTCCCTCAACGAAGCTCTGGGCCAGCGCACAGCGGCGAACGGCTACAAACCTGCCGGCGTGATCTCCGAAGGTCAGATGAAGGAAGACTACGGCGGCGGAGTCTCACAGGTGTCGACGACACTGTTCAATGCCGCGTTCTTCGCCGGTTTCGACCTCGACGAACACCAAGCGCATTCGCGCTATATCTCCCGCTATCCGGAGGGCCGCGAGTCGACCCTCGACTGGTCCTCGATCGATATGAAGTTCACGAACAACTCGAAGACCCCGGTCGTTCTCGATATGTACCTCAAGGACGGAGAGGTCCATGCGAAGGTCTTCGGCGTCAAGAAGTACGATGTGTCGGCCAGCGCCTCGGATCGGTTCAACCACACCTCACCGGGTTCGATCACCGAAAGCGGACCGTCGTGCACCCCGCAGTCGCCCAAGGGCGGCTGGTCGATCCGGATCACCCGGACCATGAAGGGCATCAGTTCGGGTCAGACCACGAAGGACGGATTCACCACGGTCTACCGGCCGGTGAACAAGGTCGAATGCAAGGGCTGAGCCCTCGCAGCAGGATTCCGGCCGGCTGACCGGTCAGCGGGCTTCGGCGTACCAGGACCGATGGCGGACAGTCGCGCCGAGAGAGGCGAAGAGGTTCAACGATGCCTCATTGCTCGACTCGATGTCGACGAGGTAGGACCGAACCCCGCGCTGAGCGAGCAGCGCCGCCGCAGCTGCGGCCACCGAACGCCCGGCACCGCGACGTCGCAGATCGGGACGGGTGATGAGGTTGGTGATGACTCCCCATTTGCTACGCTCGACCACTCTGCATCCCGCTACCATCGATCGGGAGCCGTCGGGATGCTCGGCATAGGCGGTGACGAACTCACACGGCTGATCGGCTTCGATGAGTGTCTTGAACGCCTCAGCCGAACCCGGTTCCTCTCCGGGGCTGCGCTGCGACGTCCACGCCGCGAAGTGCTCGGAGGACGGTGCATCGTTCACGTCGATGAGCAGACCGGCAGCGGCCGCCTCGGCGGGGGAAGACACGCCGCCGGCTGCCTCGCTCGTGGCGCCGGTGAGCAGCAGGGTGGCCTCTGAGGGGGTGTAGCCGCGGGCCGAGAGCAGGGGAGCGAGCCCCTCGCATTCTGGAGCAAGCGCGGTGGAATCATCGGCGGAATAGATCTGGACGCGACCGGGCTCGCCTCGGGTCCGATACCACTCCTCGACTGCGTCGAGCCCCTGCTCCCACCCGAGACCGGTGTCGGAAATGGGCAGACACGAATTGGCTCGGCGGGTCGCGGACTCCGAATGGCGCAGCAGCCAGCCCTTCTGCAGCAGGCTGACCTCGGCGGCCGCCTCGGTGCCTTCGTTGCGCAGATTCTCCACGTGCAGCCAGGACACATCGCGGGGGAGCCAAGCGGCCGCGGAGATGCGCCGCAGATCCACGGCGGAGACGATCTCGTGGGTGCGTCCGGCTTTGGTCGGAGCCGGGGGCACCTCGTGGACGAGGAGGATCTGGGCACGAGCGATGCGCAGGGGACCGCGCTTGGTATCGATCTCGAGCCCCTCCTCGTCGACGGCTGTGACGACGCCGAGGGCGTCGGACGTCGAATGGGTGTCACCGGGGTCGAGCGAATACCGCACGACCACTCGTCTGCCGGGCTGCAGATCGTCCACGTCTGGCCTTCCTCCGCGAAATTGATGCCCTCCCACCCTATGACACGCACGCCGCGGTCGGGCGCAGGCGGGAGCGGCGATGTCAGATGCAATGCGAATCACCTGGGACCGGTGAGCACGGGAATCCCGCGGAGGCGTATTGTGGGAGGTACATGCGCACCATCTGTGAGTCTTTCGAGGAGTCAGCCCAGTGACGTACATCATTGCCCAGCCCTGTGTCGACCTCAAGGACAAGGCCTGCATCGACGAATGTCCCGTCGACTGCATCTACGAGGGCGAACGCAGCCTGTACATCCACCCCGACGAATGCGTCGACTGCGGTGCCTGCGAACCCGTGTGCCCCGTCGAAGCCATCTTCTACGAAGACGATGTGCCCGATGAATGGGAAGAGTACTACAAGGCCAACGTCGAATTCTTCGACGACCTCGGTTCGCCCGGCGGCGCCGCGAAGCTCGGCAACACCGGCAAGGACCACCCGATCATCTCCGCCCTGCCTCCCCAGAACCACGACGACTGACCGATGACGAACGCATTCGGACTCAACCTCCCGGACTACCCCTGGGACCGACTCACGGAATACCGCAACCGGGCCGCCGAGCATCCCGACGGAGTCTGCGATCTCTCCATCGGTACGCCCGTCGACCCCACCCCTGAGGTGATCCGTCGCGCCCTGTCGGAGGCAGGGGATGCCCACGGCTACCCGACGACCGCCGGAACGGCGCAGCTGCGTGAAGCCATCGCTCGGTGGTACGAGAACTGGCATTCGGTCAGCCTCGACCCCGCTGCCGAAATCCTGCCGACCGTCGGCTCGAAAGAGCTCGTCGCCTGGCTGCCCACTCTGTTGGGGCTGCGCGAACGCGGGCTGACCGTCGCCTGCCCCTCCGCCGCGTACCCGACCTATGAGATGGGGGCGACCATTGCCGGGGTGGAATGCCGCCGCATCGATGCCGCCCAGGTCGTCGACGGAGCCTCGTTGGACGGCGTCGGTCTGCTGTGGATCAACACCCCGGGCAATCCGACGGGAGAGGTCCTCGACGTCGGCACCCTCGCCGAGGTGGTTCGCCGTGCTCGCGCCGCCGGAGTCGTCGTGGCGTCGGACGAATGCTACGGACTGCTCAACTGGGAATCCGATGAGCCGGCGCCGAGTGTGCTCAAGGCCGCGGGGGAGTCGAACGCCGGCGTGCTGAGTGTGTACTCGATGTCGAAGCAGTCGAACCTCGCCGGCTACCGAGCGGCGTTCGTCGCCGGCGATGCCGAGCTCATCTCGGATCTCACCCGCTCGCGCAAGCACGCAGGCATGATCGTCCCCTTCCCGATCCAAGAGGCCATGGTCGCCGGACTGCGCGACACGGAACACGTGCTGGCGCAGAAGGAGACCTACCGGGCGCGGCGCGAGCAGCTGCGAACCGGGCTCGAGGAGTTCGGATTCCGCATCGATCATTCGACCGCGGGTCTCTACCTGTGGTCGACAGCAGACAAGAACTGCTGGGAGTCCCTGGCTGACCTCGCCGAACTCGGCATCGTCGCAGGTCCCGGAGAGTTCTACGGAGCCGCGGCTGCCGACCATGTGCGAATTGCGCTGACCGCCACCGACGAACGGATCCGGGCCGCGGCCGAGCGTCTTCGGGCCGCCTCGAAATGATGGCGGGGGTGGGGCACGGTTCTCGGAAACCACCGGTTTCCGAGCGTCCGCTAAGTTCCCGCTAAGACTTCATGCAGGCCAAAAAACTGTTATTTTCCCTGGTCAGACGTATTACCGACCAGTATATGAAGCGTGCAGTGATTTTCTGATTCCCGCAGTTGTCGGTAGTCTTTGAAAGAACTGTGCAAAACACCTCAGGAAGTTCTTGGGGTCGGTCAACGGTGAGGAGATCGAATGACTTCGGAGGCGAACCTCAGGATCGCTGATACGGAGCTGACACTGCCCGAGGTGTCAGCAACAGCGGGCAACAACGGATACCGTATCGGTTCTCTGCTCAAAGAGACCGGCGCGGTCACATACGATCCAGGGTTTGCCAACACTGCAACCACCTCGTCGTCCATCACCTACATCGATGGTGACAACGGTGAGCTGCAGTACCGCGGGTACCCGATCGAACAGCTCGCGGAACAGTCGAACTTCGTCGAAGTCTGCTACCTCCTCATCTATGGTGAGCTGCCGACTCAGGAACAGTACGACGCCTTCGACGCTCGCCTGCGCGGACACACCATCGTCCACGAGGACCTGCGACGCTTCTTCCGTGCGTTCCCGTACGACGCTCATCCGATGCCTATGGTTGCAGCTGCCGTCGCGGCTTTGTCGACGTTCTACCAAGATGACCTCGATGTCTTTGACGAAGACCAGATCGACACGTCGTCATTCCGTCTGCTCGCGAAGATGCCGACCATCGCAGCTCTTGCGCATCGGAAGAACATGGGGCTGCCGGTCATCCACCCGGACAACTCGCTGAGCCTGGTGGAGAACTTCCTGCGCGTGAACTTCGGCGTTCCCGCTGAGGAATACGAACCGGATCCGCTGGCAGTCAAGGCCATGGATCAGCTGTTCATCCTCCACGCCGATCACGAGCAGAACTGCTCGACCTCGACGGTTCGTCTCGTCGGCTCATCGCAGGCCAACGTGTTCCAGTCGATCTCGGCCGGAGTCAACGCCTTGGCCGGACCGCTGCACGGCGGCGCGAACTCCGCTGTGCTCGAGATGCTCGAGCAGATCGCGGCTTCCGATGACGGACCGAAGAAGTTCATGGAGCGCGTGAAGAACAAGGAAGACGGCGTTCGTCTCATGGGCTTCGGTCACCGCGTGTACAAGAACTACGATCCGCGCGCGAAGATCATCAAGAAGACGGCCGACGAGGTTCTCGCCCGTTCCGGCGGCGACCCGCTGCTCGAGCTGGCTCAGCAGCTCGAAGAGATCGCGCTGGCCGATGACTACTTCGTCGAGCGCAAGCTCTACCCGAACGTCGACTTCTACACGGGTCTCATCTACAAGGCCCTCGGATTCCCGACGAATATGTTCACTGTGCTGTTCTCGGTCGGTCGTCTGCCCGGCTGGATCGCTCAGTGGCGCGAGATGATCAAGGACCCCGAGACGAAGATCGGCCGTCCCCGCCAGATCTACACGGGCGAATACAACCGGAACTACAAGGACATCAGCGAACGCTGAGTCCCGACAGACGCAACGGCGTCGGAGCAGACTCTTCTGCCCGGCGCCGTCGTGAATTCACTGGCCGTCTCGAGCTGCCGCTCCCCGCCATCCCACACCGGCTGCGCTGTTCCGCGCTGCTGCCCTTCCCCCTCCCGCAGCGGCTGCGCTGTTCTGCGCTGCCTTTTCTGCAGGTGCATTTGTCCGGCAGGCCTCCCGCCGCCAACATTTCCTCATCGCAGGCCCTCGTTCGCCATCCCGCACCGGTAGTGCCGATATGCGCCGCAGGAGGCTTGTCCTACAGGTACTGACGCATCCATCATCCTCCGTGCCACAACCCCCTGCAGGAACACGGTGGTATGCCAGTACGGGTGGCGGATGTCAGGCGTCGTGGCGAAGAACCGTCGAAGGCACGCTGCTTCTGCCGCCGGCAGCAACTCTCACCGTTGGCGACTGTTCATACAGCTGCTTGAGCATCCATCACCTTTCGTTCCGCAAACCCCTGTAGGAACGGGGCGTTATGGCACTCGCGAGGAGTATTGCCGCCAGCAGGGTGACTCGACGCGAAGCATGTGGGATGCCTGGCGTCGGCGAGGAGTGAATGCGCTGAGGGCGCGTCCACGTGATGTGAACGCGCCCTCTGCGGCAGTGCGGCGTGTGACTCAGTGCAGGTCGGGGTTGAGCTCGATGCCCTTGGAGTCGCGGGCGATCGCCTCAACGGCGCCGGTGACCGAATTGCGGCGGAAGAGGATGTTGTTCTTCCCGCTGAGCTCGGCGGCCTTGACCACGGCATCGCCTTCGCCGGGGACCGTCACGCGGGTGCCTGCAGTGATGTAGAGACCGGCTTCGACGATGCAGTCATCGCCGATGGAGATGCCGACTCCGGCATTCGCTCCGAGGAGGCTGCCCGAGCCGATGGAGATGCGGTGAGTGCCGCCGCCGGAGAGCGTGCCCATGATCGAAGCTCCGCCGCCGATGTCCGATCCGTCGCCGACGACGACGCCCTGCGAGATGCGGCCCTCGACCATGGCCGAACCGAGGGTGCCGGCGTTGAAGTTGACGAAGCCTTCGTGCATGACGGTGGTGCCGGGAGCAAGATGGGCGCCGAGACGGACACGGTCGGCATCGGCGATGCGCACACCGGAGGGGATGACGAAGTCCGTCATCCGCGGGAACTTGTCGAGTCCGTATACGGCGACGGGACCGCGGGCGAGCAGTTTGGCGCGAGTGGCCTCGAAGCCCTCGGGCGAGCAGGCGCCGAAGGAGGTCCACACGACATTGGCGATATGACCGAAGATGCCGTCGAGGTTGACGTCGTTGGGGGTCACGACGCGGTGGGACAGTGCGTGCAGACGCAGGTAGGCATCGGCCGCCGAGGCGGGACCGGCGTCGAGATCGATCGTGGTGGTGACGACTTCTGACCGGGTGCCGCGGGCCTCATCGGCGCCCACGAGCGCGTCGATTCCGTCGTCGGCGGCGCGGGCGGTGGCGGCCGCCTCGGCGGTGTCGTGGGTATCACCGGTGCTCAAGGCGGGGTACCAGACGGAGAGGACGGTGTCGGAATGGATCGTGGCGAGTCCGCGTGCGGAAACAATGCGTTCAGTCATGCCTCAAGCCTAGACGGTGGCGCCGTACTAGGCTAAGAGACATGACTGTCGATCCATCTGCTGAGACTGATGCCATATTCGCGCCCACCGGAGACCTCGGTGAATACCTGTTCGCCGCACTGGGCGACCCGGCCGAACTCACCGGTCGCCTGTGCGCCGTCGAATCCGTGTCGGGGAACGAAACCGTCCTCGCCGATGCCGTCGTCGACGTGCTGGAGAGGATCAGCGCAGGGCCGGGCCCGGATCTGGAGATCCTCCGCGACGGAGACACGATCATCGCGCGCACGAACCTCGGCCTGGCCGAGCGCATCGTCGTCGCCGGCCACCTCGACACCGTTCCCGTCGAAGACAATCTTCCGCCTGTGCGCACCCATATGACCGGAGAGAACTACCCCGCTGATGAGGTCATCTGGGGTCGGGGCGCCTGCGACATGAAGGCCGGAGTGGCGATGCAGCTGGCCACGGCGGCCGCGCTGACCGCACCGAATCGCGACGTCAGCTGGGTCTTCTACGACCACGAAGAGGTCGATGCCTCACTCAACGGGCTCGGCCGCGTCTCCCGCAATCACCCCGATTGGCTCACCGGTGACTTCGCGATCCTCGGCGAACCTTCGAACGCCTCCGTCGAAGGCGGCTGCAACGGAACCATCCGCGTCGACGTCACCACCACCGGAGTCCGCGCCCACTCGGCACGTGCATTCATGGGCGTCAACGCCGTCCACTCCGCCGCCGAGGTGCTCACCAGGCTCGCCGAATTCGAGACCGACACCGTCACGGTCGACGGCCTCGACTACCGCGAATCCCTGTCCGCTGTGAACATCCGCGGGGGAGTCGCCGGCAATGTCGTGCCCGACGAATGCGTCGTGTCCGTGAACTACCGCTTCGCTCCGAGCAAATCCGCCGCCGAGGCAGAGTCCTTCCTACGCGAGTTCTTCACCGGATTCGACGTCGTCGTCACCGATGCCGCCGAGGGTGCGCGTCCCGGGCTCGACAGGGCCATCGCCCAGGACTTCATCGATACGCTCGGACTGTCCCCGGCCCCGAAGCTCGGCTGGACCGATGTGTCCCGATTCAGCGCACTGGGAGTTCCGGCGGTGAATTTCGGTCCTGGCAACCCTCTGTACGCCCATAAGTCGGATGAGCATGTGAGAGTCACCGAGGTGGACCAGGCCACCGCAACTCTGCGCAGCTACCTTCAGGGCCGGTGAATGAGATGACCAGATCGACAGACGATTCGACCGGCGACCCGGCAGGCGATTCGACGGACGACCCTACCGGCGACCCGGGTTACTACAGCAAGGGCCCACTGCGGCTGAGCGGTGACCAGGTGCCGGAGACGACGACGGACCAGCGCCTCCTCGAATCGAAGTCCGGCACCGACTGGGTGCATGAGGACCCGTGGCGCGTCATGCGCATCCAAGCCGAGTTCGTCGAAGGATTCGGCTCGCTGGCCGAGATCGGCCCGGCCGTGTCGATTTTCGGGTCCGCCCGTCTGAAAGCCGGCACCCGGGCGTATGCGGACACCCGAGAGATCGCTCGCCGCATTGCGGAGAACGGCAACGCGATCATCACCGGCGGGGGACCCGGAATCATGGAAGCCGGTAACCGCGGTGCCTGTGAGGGCGGGGGAGTGTCCATCGGGCTGGGCATCGAGCTGCCCTTCGAAACCGGGCTCAACGAGCACGTCGAACTCGGCGTGAACTTCCGCTACTTCTTCGTCCGCAAGACCATGTTCCTCAAGTACTCGCGCGGATTCGTCGTCATGCCCGGCGGCCTGGGCACACTCGACGAGCTGTTCGAAGCCCTCACCATGGTCCAGACCGGCAAGATCACGTCATTCCCGATCGTGCTCGTCGGCACTGACTACTGGCGCGGGCTCGTCGGTTGGATGCAGAACACCCTTCTGGCCGCGGGGACGATCAGCGAAGCGGATCTGAACATGTTCACCCTCACCGACGACATCGACGAAGTCGTTGCCGCGATCGGACCGGGACACGGCACGGACTCCGCGGTGTCGTCATCTGCGAACGGCCGACCGTGAGGGGTGACGCCGCCGGCCAGCCGGAGGCCGAACGATTCGAGCTGGCCCGGGCCCGGCCCGGAACCCCGGCTATCATGGCCGTGATCAACCGCACAACCGATTCCTTCTACGAATCTGCCGCCACCCTCGACGAGGCGATCGCTGCGGTGGGGGCCGCCGCCTCCGCCGGTGCCCAGATCGTCGATATCGGAGGTGTGCGCGCCGGCCGCGGACGGGAGATCTCCGTGGCCGAGGAGATCGACCGCGTGTGCCCGACCATCGAAGCCGTCGCTGGGTCCCACCCGCACGTGCTCATCAGCGTCGACACCTGGCGCCATGAAGTGGCCGAGGCCGCCTGCAGGGCCGGCGCGGGACTGCTCAATGACACCTGGGCAGGGGTCGACCCGAAGCTCGCCGAGGTGGCCGCCCGGAATGACGTCGGCATCGTCTGCTCCCACACAGGCGGTTTGGATCCGCGCACCGACGCCCACCGCAACCGCTATGGTCTGCAGGCCGGTGACGTCGTCGACTCCACCGTCTCCGGCGTCATCGAGCTCGCCGAGGCGGCCCGTACAGCAGGGGTGCGCGAAGACCGGATCATCATCGACCCCACTCCGGACTTCGGGAAGAACACGTACCATTCGCTGCGGCTGCTGCGCGAACTCGAACGGTTCACCGCCACGGGCTACCCGGTGCTGCTGGCGATCTCACGGAAGGATTTCGTGGGAGAGTCCATCGGCGAGGTCGGTCCACAGGATCGACTGTACGGGACGATCGCCGCAACCGCGCTGGCCATCGAGAAGGGAGCGGCGCTGATCCGCACACACGACGTGAGAGCCACTGCCGACGCGATCGACGTGACCGTGGCGATCACCGGTGAAGCGGCACCGAAACACACCGTGCGCGGCCTGCGCTGAGCATTCCGGGCAGGCGCCTATGCGAAAATGGGGGCATGCCTCTGTGGATTGTCATCGGTGTCGCGGCCGCGGTCTTCGTCCTCGTATTCGTCGTCGCAGCGACCTTCAACGTCTTCTCTTCCGAAACCATCGACGAGGCCGAAGAGCGCTGGACCGGGCTGCCTGCGGAGTTCACCGGCGAGGACCTGGAATCGGTGCGGTTTCGGCCCGCCCTGCGCGGCTACCGGATGGACGACGTCGACGAGGCCATGGCGATGCTGCGCGCACGCCTGATCGAACTCGAATCCGCAGCTGCCTCTGACGGACCGGAAACGGCTGCCGGACCACGATGAGTCGCCCCGCAGATCTGCCCGGAATCACCCTCGCCCCCGAAGTCTTCGATTCCTCGCGCTGCAGCCGCCTCAGCGCTCTGTTCATGAGCCTGCCCGTGTGGCTGCAGGCGGTTTCCGTGTACTTCGTCTCCCGCGTCGTGAGCATGTCGATCTTCGCCGCGGTCCTCAAACGTCAGGACCCGGCGAACTGGTCGTCGTCACCGGTGACGACGACGCTCAATGACTTCCTCAACTTCTGGGACGGCGGCTGGTACGGCCGTGTCGCCGACGAAGGGTATCCTCGCGTTCTGCCGGTCGACGAATCCGGATCTGTCGCGGAGAACCAATGGGCGTTCTATCCGCTGCATCCCTCGATCGTGGCCACTGTCTCGGACCTCACGGGGCTGAGCTACGAGGTCATCTCGCCGATCGTGTCCACGATCGCCGCGGGGCTGGCTTCGATCGTCATCCTCCACCTCTTCCGCAAGTACGTCGATGGCGGTCAGGCGCTGATGGGGCTGGCCCTCGTCATGTTCTTCCCACCCGCCGCGATCTTCTCCACCGGCTATGCCGAATCTCTGACTCTTCTGCTGCAGGCGACGGCGCTCTTCCTCGTCGTCGAGCGCCGCTATCTCACCGCGATCCCGGTCGTCGTCTTCATGGATCTGTCGCGGCCGATCGGCGTCGCGTTCTCGTTCTTCATGCTCTTCCACCTCATCGACCGCTTCCTTCGCCGCCGCAGCGATCCGTATCCGACCGGCGAGGTGGTCCGGTCCTGGACGCTGGGCGTGTCCTCCTGCGCGGCGGCACTCATCCACCCGATCCATGCGTGGTGGGCGACCGGATCGCTGACTGCCTATACCGACACCGAGGCGGCTTGGCACACCGGCGAGACCAGCTTCGTCGTCCAGTGGGTGGCCCGGTCGATCAGCCTCATCGGTCCGCTCGGTCCGGTGCTGCTCGTCATCGTCGTCGCCGGAATGCTCGCCTTGATCTTCTCACCGGCGGGAGCGCATATGGGTCGGACGCTGCAGCTGTTCTGCCTCGGCTACGGGCTGTACCTGCTCATCTTCTTCAATCCGCAGACCTCCACCCTGCGTCTGCTGCTGCCGCTGTTCCCGTTGGCGCTGACACTGGCGCTGGTACGCTCACGAGGCTATCGGGCCGTGCTGCTGGTCGCTTATATCCTGCTTCAGATCGTGTGGGTCGCCTATCTGTGGCACTTCACTCCGCCCGCCGACCTGCCTCCGTGACCGTCAGCCGATCTGCGCCGTGACTGCCCGCAGGGTGGAAGAGTTGCGAAGAGTTACCGGGAACGCGCGGATCATGGAATAATCTTAAGTACATCATTCGGTCCACCTGGTGTGAACCGTCTTTGCATGACAACGGAAGGAAGAGCCCATATGGCAGCCCAGAAACCCCGCACCGGCGACGGACCTCTGGAAGTGACCGAAGAAGGCCGAAGCATGGTGATGCGGCTTCCAGTCGAAGGCGGAGGCCGCCTGGTGATCGAACTCAGCAGAGACGAAGCCACCGGACTCCACGACACCCTCGCCCAGACACTGGGGCTCTGAGCCGACGGCCGCAGCATACGGCCGAGCGGAGACTCACGAACAGCAGAGACTTACCTGTAAGTCTCTGCTGTTGTCGAATTCACCGGGCCTTCTGCAGAAGCAGCAGCCCTTCGCCGATGGGCAGCAGCACCCGTTCGAGGCCTTCCTGTTCTGCGATGCGATTGAGCAAGCTGCGGGCAGCCTGAGTGCGAGGACTGCGATCGACGGGATCGGCGACGGCACCCTTGAGCAGAGTCTTGTGGATGACCAACAGCCCCTGAGCGTCGAGCAGCCGCAGAGAGGGCTCGATCATCCTCTCCAGGCTGCCCGGCTCCACGTCGATGAAGACCATGTCATAGGCCGACGGGGCGAGTCGCTTGAGCACCTCTTCGGCACGGCCGCTCATCAGACGCAGCCGACCAGGTCTGATCCCGGCCATGTCGACGAGATCCCGCGCGGCGCTCTGGGTCGTGGAATTCGTGTCGATCGACGTCAGTATCCCGGCGGTGGGCATTCCGCGCAGCAGCGACAGGGTCGATGTTCCGACTCCGGTGCCGACTTCGACAGCTGCGACCGGTGTGAGGAGGCGCGCCAGGAGAGCCAAGGTCTTCGCCGTGGTCTGGGAGACCGGCGCGATCCCGAACTCATGTGAATGGGTGCGAGCGGCGTCGAGCAGCGGATCGGGACCGTTGAACTGTTCCGAGAAGGTGAGATCACCTGCATTTTCGCGTGCCAACCGGCCCCTCCCTTCTGGTGCTGAGTTCTCCCAAGTCTAACCGCATTCGGGTTCGATTCCGTGGGTGCGCCACAGCCGATCGAGTTCGTCGACGTCGAGGAACGCTTCGCGTTCGACGCGCGCATGTGAGTGCGCAGTGCCCTCAGCATCCCAGTGGATGCGGGCTCGGGCGAAGATCTCCGGCGGCAGGATCCCGGCCGCGTTGACGACTCGCCACCACGTGACGTTCGACCCGAATTCCCGCATCACCCGACCGATGTAGCGGGGTGAGCAGTCGGCGACGGCACCGACCGTGCCGTAGGCGACGACACGAGCGGCGGGAACGAGTTCGACGATGCGCAGCACCCGTTCGACGGCTATCTCGTCCACTGGGCCTCCCGGCGGGATCGGATTGTCGAACCTGTGCTGACCATGAGTCGATGCTACCGCCGTCCACGGTAGACTTGAGATCATGTTCGGTATCAACGGCACCGAAATGGTGATTCTGGTCGTTGTGGCCTTGGTCGTGATCGGACCCAAACGCCTGCCCGAATACGCTCAGAAGCTGCGGGATTTCGTGCGACAGATGCGCCGCATGGCCGAAGGCGCGAAGGACAGCGTCCGACGCGATTTCGGCGACGACTTCAAGGACGTGGACTGGCAGAAGCTCGACCCGCGTCAGTACGATCCGCGCCGGATCGTGCGTGAGGCCCTCGTCGAAGAGGATGCGGCCATCCGCGAATCCAAACGTCAGGAACGTGCAACTCAGGAATCGTCGCCCACTGAGTCCGCAGGCGCTGCAACGTCGACTCAGACCGACACCGAGGTGGCCCCCACCCGGGAGCGGTCACCCATCGAACGGTTCCAGGCCCAGGTCACCCTGCGCGATCGCGGGGCTGCGGCGCCGTTCGACCCCGAATCCACCTGAACCCGGGGTCATCTCACAGCGCCGAGGCGACGGCGCCGACTCACACCGGGCTCAGGCCCAGAGATCTGCCGGACAGGCCCCGACTGCGTCGCCGCAGCGACTCTGCGAGAGCGTCGAAGGCCTGAGCCGCAGGAGACTCGGGGCTGCCGAGCACGACCGGGGTGCCGGCATCCGATCCTTCCCGCAGACGGGTGTCCAAGGGGATCTGAGCGAGCAGCGGAACCTCGTGTTCGACGGTGGCGGTGAGGTTCTCGGCGACACTGGCACCTCCGCCGGATCCGAACACCTCCATTCGAGTGCCGTCGGGCATCTCCATCCACGACATGTTCTCGATGACTCCCGCCAACGCCTGCTTCGTCTGTGTGGCGATGGATCCAGCGCGTTCGGCGACCTGAGCGGCCGCTGACTGAGGTGTGGTGACGACGAGGAGCTCGGATGCGGGAAGCAGCTGTGCCACGGAGATCGCGATATCTCCTGTGCCGGGAGGCAGATCGAGCAGGAGCACGTCGAGGTCGCCCCAGAACACATCCGTGAGGAACTGCTGCAGGGCGCGATGGAGCATCGGACCGCGCCAGACGACGGCCTGATTCGGTGGGACGAACATGCCGATGCTCATCACCTTCACGCCGTGGGAGATCTGCGGCAGGATCATCTCATCGACTCGGGTCGGCTTTCCGGAGAGTCCGAGCATGCCGGGGATGGAGAAGCCGTAGATATCGGCATCGACGACGCCGACGCGCAGCCCCTTCTCCGCCAGAGACACCGCGAGATTCGCCGTCACCGAGGATTTTCCGACTCCGCCCTTTCCGGACGCAACGGCATAGACCTTGGTCAGAGACTCCGGGCGGTTGAACGGGATGTCGCGGGTGCCGGAGCCCTGCAGCTTCTCCTTCATCGCCTTGCGCTGCTCGGGGCTCATCGTGCCCAGCACGACAACGACCTCGGTGACCCCGTCGACCCGGGCCACTGCGGCCTCCGTGTCCTTGGTGATCGTGTCCTTCAGCGGGCACCCGGCGATCGTGAGGAGAACGGTGACGGTGACCTTGCCGTCGTCGATGTCGATCGATTCGACCATATCGAGTTCGACGATGCTGCGGCGGATCTCAGGGTCGATGACCCCGGTCAGCGCCTGAATCACAGCGTCCACAGAGGGATCAGCCATACCTACGTCCTTTCCTTCCCGGATCCGTGCTCCCGGGCCTTCAACCCTACCTTTCGGTCGTCGTCTCGTCATCCGCCGCGGGGGCCGCCTCGGCGCTGTTCCGAGGCTTGGGAGTCGAGATCCTCGGCGCGGTGGCCGTCCTGCTTCTCTTCTTCCAGCTCCTTGAGCAGATCTTTCAGCTCCGAGCGGATGAAGTCGCGGGTGGCGACCTCACGCATGGCGATGCGCAGCGCCGCGACCTCCCGTGCCAGGTACTCGGTGTCGGCGAGGTTGCGTTCGGCGCGCTGCCGATCGTGTTCGAACTCGACGCGGTCCCGGTCGGTGCTGCGGTTCTCCGCGAGCAGGATCAGCGGAGCTGCGTAGGAGGCCTGCAGGGAGAGGATGAGGGTCAGCAGAGTGAAGTTCAGCGACCTCGGGTCGAACTGCCACGACTCGGGCAGCAGGGTGTTCCACAGCAGCCACACGGCACAGAACACCGTCATCCCGACGAGGAACGCCGGAGTGCCCATGAACCGGGCAAAGGCTTCGGCTCCGCGGCCGAAGGTCTCGGGGGAGACGGTGAAGCTCGGCAGTCGGCGTTTGCTCGACCTCGGGATCTCGAAATCATCGACGGCCATCTCTACCCCCTGCTGCGATCGTCACGACCGGTGGTTCGCCAGTCCTCGGGCAGAAGCTCGTCGAGGACGTCATCGACGGTGACCACACCGACGAGGCGATCGTTGTCATCGGTGATCGGCACCGACACCAGATTGTACGCGGCCAGCAGCTTCGCCACCTCGCCGAGGGGAGTCTCCGGCGACAGCGGTTCGACCTCGGTGTCGAGCATGATGCCCACCGCCTCGTGCGGCGGATGGCGCAGCATCTCCTGGATGTGGACGAGACCCAGATACTTGCCCGTCGGGGTCTCCACCGGCTGGCGGCAGACGAAGACCGCAGCGGCCAGGGCAGCCGGCAGGTCTTCCCGACGCACATGGGCCAGCGCCTCCGCGACCGTGGCCTCCGGGGTCAGGATCACGGGCTCGGTCGTCATCAGGCCGCCCGCGGTGTCGTCATCGTAGGCCAGCAGCGTCCGCACATCTTCGGCCTCGTCGGGCTCCATCAGCGTCAGGAACCGTTCGGCCTGTTCATCACTGAGCTCGCCGAGGAGGTCGGCAGCATCATCGGGTGCCATTTCTTCGAGCACGGTCACGGCACGTTCGGTGTCGAGTCCTGTGAGGATCTCGATCTGGGTTTCGGCCGGCAGCTCCTCGACCACATCGGCGAGACGTTCGTCATCGAGGGCTCGGGCCACCTGAAGGCGCCGGGCCGAGTTCATCTCGAAGAGCACATCGGCGAGGTCGGCAGGCTTCGTGTCCTGATAGGCGGCGATGAGCTGGGTGGCTTCCTGGTCGACCTCGGAATCCACCGGATGGTCGGCGTCCGTCCAATCGATCTGCTTGGTCTCACCACGGCGGCGGAACGCGGCGAAGGCGCTGCGTTCGGGCACGCGCCGCACGAACAGGCGGGTGACCTCCCAGTCCTTGTTCACCTGCTGCTCGATGCCGACGTCTTCGATGAGCACCGGTGAGTTGTCCTCCCGCAGCCGCAGGCGCCGGTCGAGCAGATCATTCATCACCAAAGTCTCGGACTCGCGCTGCTCGAAGCGCCGCATATTCACCAGACCGGTGGTGATGACCTGACCGGAATCGATTGCGGTGACCCGGCCCATCGGTACGAAGACACGGCGCCGGCCGGGCACCTCGACGACGAGGCCGATGACGCGGGGGGACTGCCGCATCGTCGCACGGTAGACGAGGACGGCGTCGCGGACACGGCCGACCTGATCGCCGAGTGGGTCGAACACGGGGGCGGAGACGAGTCGAGCGACGAAGACTCTTTTCGGTGGACCACTCATGGTCTCAGACTACGTGGTGGGTGGAGATTTCAGTGGTCGCTTCCAGGAATTGAATCCAGATCACATTCGCCGCGGGTGGACGCACTGGGTGTCGGGTTCCACCCGGACTCTTCTCCTATTCATCAAGCCGTCCTAACTGCTTCATCTCGTTGTCGCCCCGCCTCCCTAGGGTCATCTCTCGGCAGAACCCGCCACAGTCGAATACAGGAGAAATCCATGCAGACACGACGAATCCGCCCGCGCACCGCTGCCGCAGGCCTGGGAGCCTGCGCCGCGCTCGCGCTCTTCGCCCCGTTTCTCTCGCCCACGGAGGCGATCGCAGCAGACGCTCCGGCCGAGCTCTACGAAGGCCACGTCCAGGTCGACCGCGGCAAGGCCGCCGACCCGCAGAAGTTCACCGGTCAGGTCTTCGACGACGTCAATGAGAACTCGAAGCTCGACGGTGATGAGGAGGGCGTCTCCGGCGTCGCGGTGAGCAATGGAGTCGACGTCGTCCTCACGGACGGAGTCGGACGCTACGAACTGCCCGTGCGAGAGAACATGACCGTCTCGATCACTCAGCCCTCCGGATGGCAGGTGCCCGTCGACGAGGACAAGATCGCACAGTTCAGCTACAACCATCTGCCGGACGGCTCCGGAGACCTCGAGTTCGGAGGCATCGAACCGACCGGTGAGACACCGAAGGCCGTGAACTTTCCGATGATCGAGTCGCAGGCCTCGGCGCAGGACGACCAGAACTGCCCGATCGCCTCCGATACCCAGGCGTATGACACGACCGAGATGGGCTACGCCCGCGACGGTGCCGTCGGCGACCTCGCCGACCACAGCGATTACGGGGCCTGCGGTGTGCTTCTGCTCGGCGACAACGTCGGTGACGACCTCAGCCTCAATGACGAACTGCGAGATATCTACTCGCAGATGAACGGCCCCGTGCGAGTGGCACCGGGCAACCACGATCAGGACTACGACGCGGTCGACGATTCGCACGCCCTCGATACCTTCCGCGACCAGTTCGGTCCCTCGTATTTCTCCTATGACGTCGGCAAGACCCACTTCGTCGTGCTCGACAGCATCGAGTACGAAGGCAAGGCGAACCGGAAGAAGTACAAGGAGAAGATCAGTCAGGAGCAGCTGACCTGGCTGGAGAACGATCTGAAGAACGTTCCGAAGAACGCTCAGGTCGTCATCGCCACCCACGCGCCCATCCTCACGCACAAAGACGTCGTCGTCGACAATGCGAAGGACTTCTACGACGTCATCGCCGACTACCCGAACGCGGTGACTGTCGGCGGGCACACGCATACTCAGGAGAACCTCGTGGCAGGTCAGACGCGGAAGGAATGGGCCGCGGCCGGGATCGAGAAACTGCCGAATACACAGATCGTGGCCGGCGCCGTCTCCGGAGACTGGTACTCCGGCGGACTCAATGCCGACGGACTGCCGTACGCATTCACCCAAGATGCTTCGGAGCCGGGCGTGCTCACCCTCGAATACGACGGTGCTTCGCGCAGCGAACGCTACACCGTGCGAGGCGAGTCCGATGATCACCAGCTGCTGCTCGGAGTGAATTCGCCCGAGTGGCGCGACTGGGCGCAGAAGGCACAGGAGTGGCAGGACGCGGACAGGGAAGGCGATGCCCCGGAGGCGGTGTCCGAACGCGTCGTCACCCGCGATGACCTCAAGCAGGGCGAGACCTGGCTGACCTCGAGCTTCCTCGCCGGAACCTCAGACGCCCGCGTGGAGGTCAGCTTCGACGGCAAGGCGCCGAAGCGGTCCGAGCACACTCAGCCGGGCAAGGGCGAAGCCTTGGCCAAGGGCTGGGAGTACACCGACCCGTACACGGCCTCGCAGAACCTGCGGACGTCGGGCAATGTGGGCCAGTCGAGCTCGCATCTGTGGCGGACCGCGATCCCGTCGGACCTCGATCTGGGCACTCACACCGCCGAGGTGACCGGAACCGATCGCTACGGTCGTGACTTCACCGAGTCGGTCCGGTTCACCGTGGTCGAGGATGAGGCCGCAGCGAAGACCGAATCGCAGAAGCTGCTGCGTCAGGACGGCTTCGATGCTCAGCAGAAGAAGGAAGTCCGGGATCCGTCGGGTCTCGACTCCGACGAGGCTCAGTCGGCTCGCAACGACTGAGCGCTGAAGAAGGAGCTGCAGCTCAGCGCGGCAGACGGATGACGATGTCTGCGAGCTGCGGAGAACTGAGAGGAGCGGGGCCCGCCGAACGGCGGGCCCCGTCTCCGTGATCAGAGCGCGGTGAACTTCGAGGTGAAGCCCGGTGCGATCTCGCTCAGCGTCGGCGGCTGTCCCCAGGCGCTGTCGACGGGGGTCGCCGAAGCATGGGCGTCGAGGATCGCCAAGCTCAGCGCATCGGCCGCCGCAGCGGAGATCATCACGAGCTCTCGGGTGGCGGCGTCACGATCGGAGGGCAGATCCTGGGCTCCGGTGGCGATGCCGAAGACCGTATCGCCGTCGAAGAGAGTGTGCGAAGGCTGCACGGCTCGCGAGATGCCGGCGTGTGCTCCCGAGGCCATCCGTGTGGTCTGGGCCGGATCGAGTCGCGCGTCGGTGGCGATGATCGCGATCGTCGTGTTCTTCGCCGAGGCAGCCGAGCTCGGTGGCGGTGCAGCGGGAAGTCCGTGGACCGTGGGCAGATCGAGGCCGACTGAGCGCAGCAGCGGGTCCAACCACAGACCGCCTGACGGTGTGCCGATCGTCCCCAGCGAATTCGCCGCGACAAGTGCCGCGACAGTGGTCCCGCTGGGCAGACGGACGGCGAAGGATCCGAGTCCACCCCGCAGGGTCTGAAGCCCGGACCGTGCTCCTGTGCCTGCCCCGATGCTGCCTCGGACCTCGCCCGTCTGTCCGGACAGTGCCGCTCGTGTCGCCTCGGTGCCTTCGTCCGGTCTCGGCGGCGCCACGGAACCTTTCCCGCGGCCGAGATCGTAGATCGCGGCCGCGGGAACGAGCGGAATGACCGTATCGGCCAGTCCGGGAGCGGGGAACCCGAGTCCCGCCTCGGCGAGGGTGTCGACGACACCGGATACGGCGCCCAAGCCGAACGCGGATCCGCCGGTGAGGACGATGGCATCGGCACCGTAGGAGTGTGTTCCCGGCGCGATGACATCGGTCTCACGGGTGGCGGGACCGCCGCCGCGGACATCGACGCCGATGGTCGACCCTGGTGGGGGCAGCACAGTGGTGATCCCGGTCAGACGGGTGTCGGTGAGCTCACCGGCATGACCGAGGCGGATGCCGGGGATCTCGAGGATTCCGCGCCCGCGGACCGGGCCGGAGCATGCGTCCGAACCCGGCCTGCTGGCGGCATCCGGGGTCATCAGCGGTCCCGGTCCCGTCCCTGCACCCAGGCTTCGATCTCGGTTCGGGTGCGGGGGAAGTCGGCGGAGAGATTCTCCACTCCGTCGGCGGTGACGAGCACGTCGTCCTCGATGCGGACACCATTGCCGCGGAACTCCTCGGGCAGCAGCAGGTCGTCGGACTTGAAGTACAGTCCGGGTTCGATGGTGAAGATCATTCCCGGCTCGATGGTGGCGTCCAGGTACATCTCCGCTCTCGCCTGCGCGCAGTCATGGACGTCGAGGCCGAGGTGGTGGCTGGTGCCGTGGACCATCCACCGGCGGTGCTGCTGTCCTTCCGGCGACAGCGAAACGGCGGCGGAGACCGGCAGCACGCCGAACTCTTCGAGACGCGTCGCGATGACCTCCATGGCCGCCTCGTGGACCTCTCGGAACTTCACGGGACGGTCGGTGTGTTCGGCGGCCACGGCGAAGGCGGCGTCGGAGGCTTCGAGTACGGCATCGTAGATCTTCGCCTGCACCTGACTGAATGTCCCTGAGACGGGCAGGGTGCGTGTGATGTCCGCTGTGTAGAGCGAATCCGCTTCGGCTCCGGCGTCGACGAGGATGAGGTCACCGTCCCGGACCTGGCCGTCGTTGCGGATCCAGTGCAGTGTGCAGGCATTGTTGCCCGAGGCGGCGATCGTGTCATAGCCGACCCCGTTGCCGTCGGAGCGGGCAGCGGTTTCGAACGCGGTTTCGACGATTCGTTCTCCCCGGCGGTGTCCGAGTGCGGTCGGCAGCGATGCCACCACATTGTCGAATCCGGCTCGGGTGATGGCGACGGCTTCGCGCAGCTGGGCGATCTCGTGGTCGTCCTTGATCAGGCGCAGCTCGGAGAGCATCTGGGCCAGTTCCGCATCTCCGGCCTCGGACGTCTCGAGATCGGCTTGGACCTGGGTGCGAGCGAGGTCGATGACTCCGTCGATGCGAGCATCGGCCTGACGGACGAGGCGGACGGAGATGGCACCGAGGTCTTTCGTGATGGCGTCATCGACGGTGGCGGAGTTCGCCGTGGCGATGCCGGTCATGAGGGACATGGCCTCGAGGTCGGCACGGGGTCCGACCCAATATTCGCCGTAGCGGGAATCGGAGAAGAACTCTTCGGTGTCGGCGCCGGCTCGAGGACGGAAGTACAGTGTCACGTCGTGGCCGTCGCCCTCGGGTTCGAAGACGAGAACGGCGTCGGGCTCGGAATCGGCCTCCAGGCCGGTGAGATGGATGAACGTGGAATGGGCGCGGAAACGGTAGTCGGTGTCGTTCGAGCGGACCTTGAGTCCGCCGGCGGGGACGACGAGCCGCTCACCGGGGAAGGCTGCCGAGACGGCGTCCCGGCGTGCCGGGGTGAAACCGGCGGCGGCGAGAGCCTCGGCATTGAGAGGTGTGCGATCCCAACCGGAGGCGACGAAGTCGCGGAAGGCGGTGGAATTCGGTCGATGCGAGCGATTGTTCACGCGGTCTGCGAGGTCCTGTGTCGAGTCTGGGAGTTCTGAATTGTGCTCTGTCATGCGGCCAGTCTAGACGGGTGGAGTGACATGGAGTGCACATGTGGAAGTCGGAACGACAGATGCAGATACACTGTGACCATGGTCATCGATCTCCATGTGCACACCGCATTCTCGGACGGGACCCAGACTCCTTCCGAACTCATCTCAGAAGCCTCGATGGAGGGCATCGACGTCGTCGGACTCACCGACCACGACACCACCGCCGGTTGGACCCTTGCCGAAGATGCTGCCCGCGTCTACGGGCTCGGACTGGTGCGGGGAATGGAGATCTCCTGCCGCTACGAGGGCATCAGCGTGCACCTTCTGTCGTACCTGCACGACCCGTACGACACGGGTCTGGCTGAAGTCGTGCAGGAGACGAGGCGGGCCCGCCTCGACCGCACACACCTCATCATCGAACGATTGGCCGAAGATTATCCGATCGATATGGATGCGGTGCTCTCGGTCTCCGGCGAAGACGCCACGATCGGACGTCCGCATATCGCCGATGCGCTGGTGGCAGCCGGTGTCGTCGAAACTCGCACCGAAGCGTTCTCGTCGATTCTGTCCAGCCAGGGAAAATACCATGTGTCTCTGCCGACGATCGACCCGATCACTGCGATCGGACTCATTCGCGAAGCCGGGGGAGTCTCGGTCTTCGCTCACCCGCGCGCGGCCATGCGCGGCCGGGTGGTCCCTGATTCGGCGATCACCGATTTCATCGCCGCAGGCCTCGACGGACTCGAGGTCGACCACCGGGACAATCCTCCGCAGGAGCGCGAAGCGATGCGGCGGCTGGCGCATGAGCATGACCTCATCATCACCGGCTCGAGCGACTACCACGGCACGGGCAAACCCAATCGTCTCGGCGAGCACGTCACCTCCGACCATATGCTCGCAAAGCTGCTCGAACGCGCCGCGTCACGGCCTGGTGGGGTCGACTACATCCAAGGCTGAGCCCATACGACAGACCGGCCACGAGCGCGAGAAGTCCGACAGACTGGAAGACGAGCAGGACCGGCGCCGCATCGACATCGACGAGGGGCCCGACCACGCGGTCGGGCCCCTCGTCGGGGTTGTGCGGGGACTCGGTCTCGCCCGCGCACAGTTCAGTCCTCGCTGGAGTCGGCGGACGCCGGGCCGCCCTGACCCGACTGTCCGCCCTGCGCACGGTTGACCGGCTTGCCGCCGCGGGTGCGGCGACGATTGCGCTGGCGACGCGGTTTGCGGCCGTCCTCACCAGCTGCCGACGAGGCGTCACGACGTTCGGATGAGCCGCCTCGGCGAGAGTCGGAACGGCTGCGGCCGGATCCGCGACGGTCGGATCCGCGGCCCTTGCGTTCTCCGGTGGACTTCTCGTCCTCTGCATCGGAGTGCTGGCGCGGCAGGCGGCCCTTGGTGCCCTTCGGGATTCCGAAGTCGGAGAAGAAATGCGGGGACGTCGAGTAGGTTTCGGCGGGTTCGTCGAAATCGAGTCCGAGGGCCTTGTTGATCAGTCGCCAGCGGGGCATGTCATCCCAGTCGACCAGAGTCATGGCGACACCGGAATTGCCGGCCCGACCGGTGCGGCCGATGCGATGGACGTAGGTCTTCTCATCCTCGGGGCACTGGTAGTTCACGACATGGGTCACATCGTCGATGTCGATACCGCGGGCGGCGACATCCGTGGCCACGAGCACGTCGACCTTTCCTTCGCGGAAGGACTTCAGGGCCTTCTCGCGCTGTGACTGGCCGAGGTCCCCGTGGAGGGCCTTGACCGCGAAGCCGCGATCTTCGAGCTCGGCGGCGAGCTTGTCGGCGGTGCGTTTGGTGCGGGTGAAGATGATCGTGCGACCGCGGCCCTCGGCCTGGAGCATGCGGGCGACGAGCTCGGACTTGTCCATCGAATGGGCACGATAGACGAACTGTGTCGTGTTCTTGCCCGTCAGCGACAGATCCTCATGATCCTGAGCGCGGATATGGGTGGGCTGATTCATATAGCGGCGGGCCAGGGTGATGACCGCGCCAGGCATGGTGGCGGAGAACAGCATCGTCTGACGGTGCGCGGGCACCGCGTTGATGATCTTCTCCACATCCGGCAGGAAGCCGAGGTCGAGCATCTCATCGGCTTCGTCGAGGACGACGGTGCGGACGCGGTGGAGCTTGAGGATCCTGCGGCCATAGAGGTCGAGGAGGCGGCCGGGGGTGCCGACGACGACGTCGACGCCGGACTTCAGCCGGTTGATCTGCGGATCGAAGTCCATGCCGCCGTAGATGGTCATGATATCGATATCGCGCTGCACCGAAGCGGTGACGAGATCGGCCGCGACCTGCTTGGCCAACTCACGGGTGGGGACGACGACGAGGGCCTGCGGCAGCCGCGGCTCCTTGGCATCGCCCACGCTGTCGGGAGTCGAGTCGGGGTCGGAGGTGACCGACGAGTCCTCAGTCTTGCCGACGACGCGCTGGAGCAGGGGGATGCCGAATCCCAAGGTCTTCCCGGTGCCTGTCTTCGCCTGCCCGATGATGTCGGCTCCCGACAGTGCCACGGGCAGCGTCAGTGCCTGAATGGGGAAGGGGTGGGTGATTCCTGCCGAGGCCAGCGAGGCCACGATCGGTCCGGCGACTCCCAGTTCCGCGAAATCCGCTTCCGTCTCCGCCATATTCCAAACTCCTTTTAGCGCGTCTGCGCTTGTCATGGTGCGAACCGGTAGTCTTGAACCATGCCCGATTCTGTCCCATTGGCCGGTAATGATGCTGCAACGCTCGCGCTTGTCGCGTTCGGCGAGCTGACCGGTTTCGAACGTATGGCCACAAACGCGACGACCGCAGCGGATCTGGATGACAAGGTCATCCTGGCGCGGCTGGCCTCTCAGTCATTCGCGAACTTCGAACAGCTCTCACAGCACATCGATCAGATGGGCCAGGATGTGATCGAGCTCTGTCAGCATTTCGAACCGACCTTCAGCACTCTGGCTGAAAGGACTCGTCCTCGCGACTGGTACGAAAGCCTCATGAAGGGTTTCGTCTTCGACGGAATCATGAATGATTTCTACCGCACGGCGGTGGACGAACTCGCGGAGCCCGGATACAGCCTGGCTATTGCAATTCTCGATGATACACGTGCCAGCGAATATGCGCGCAATCGTCTGACCACCGAAGTGGCCGTCGACACACAGTTGGCCTCACGATTGGCGCTGTGGGGGCGCAAGCTCGTCGCTGAGACCCTGGGCCGGGCCCGCAGTCTGCTCACCGACCCGTTCCTCGGGCTCGACGAAGATCTCGTCGTCGAACTGATCCCGGCGGTGACGTCGAACCATTCGAAGCGGATGTCGGCGCTCGGCCTCGTCGCCTGACTCCACATTCCGACACCGGCTTCCACGGCGGACGCAGCAGGGCCCCGGTCAGGATGACCGGGGCCCTGCTGCTGTTCAGGCGTGCAACTCAGGCGCTGAAGCCCACGCGACGCGACGTCTCGGCACCGATCTCGAGGTAGCCGAGCGAAGCGGAGGGAACGAAGACCTGACGGCCCTTCGTGTCGGTGAAGGTCAGCAGTCCCTCGGACTGGATCTTCTCTTCGATGCGGGCGACGAGTGCCTTCGCATCCTCATCCGTTTCGACGATGATCTCACGCTGGGTCTGCTTGACGCCGATCTTGATTTCCATGGTGCTCCTTGTGCCGATGCTCGGTGACCGATGACGGATTGGACTGTGTTCAGCTTAACGTCCGCAGGCAGGGGTTTCTTCCCTGCGGATTCCGCTGAGGGCTGAGGGGCGGGTGGGAACTCAGCGTTCGGCGAACGACCGCAGACCGCCCCAACTCATCTGGGTGAGCAGTTCGACGGCCGTGTCGACGTCGATACCGCGCTGTGAGTCGATCTGTTTGACGACGACCTCAGCGGTGCCGATGAGAGCCCGACACAGCAGCTGCGCCTCATCGTCGCTGAGGCGGGCGAAGTTCTTCAGCGCCGAGACGACGCGTGTCGCCGAACTCTCACGCAGCGCGCGCAGCTTCTGCTCGGCCTTCGGCTCGTAGACATCCGAATTGAAGATGATGACGAACTCCTCGCGGTGTGAGACCACGAAGTCGAAATAGGCACGGTAGGTCGCGTGGATCTGCTCATGCGGATCGGTGGTCGACCCCAGAGCCTCGGCCAGACGGGAGTCGAGGTGCGCCGCCGAGGAATCGATGAGAGCCAGGTAGAGGTCCTGCTTGGAATCGAAGTGCTGATAGAGCACGGGCTTGGACACACCGGCAGCCTCGGCGATCATGTCCATCGAAGTCGTCCGATATCCACGGGTGGCGAAAACGGAGCGTGCGACACCCACCAATTGGTCGCGGCGCTGGTCACGGGGCAATCTCTGTTGTGGACTCGACATTCTTCAATGCTACGCGAAGTCGGGCCGTGCTCCGGGCATCCGCGCTGACTTCGACGACGCGCCGGTTCCGGTCTCGGAATTCTCATGTCAGTCGGCCGTGATGGAATACGAGTATGGATGAGATGACGCAGCGAATGGGCAGCACTCTGCTCTCCGGTGGCTGCCTGAATATCATCGGGCGACCGGGAACCGGGAAGACGACTCTGCTGGAGTCGGTCTATGCACAGCTGGTGGCGACGGTCGAGCCGGCATCCGTCCTCGTGCTCACTCCCGATCGTGACCACGCAGATGTGCTGCGCAATCGTCTCCCGCTGCCCGCCGATGCTGTCCTGTCCTCGGCTCCGGCCCGCAGCCTGGCCTCATTCGCGTACGGGATCGCCCGTGCCGCACATACGACGCGGACCGGGGACGACCTCGAATTCATCTCAGGGGCCGATCAGGATGTGTTCCTCGCCGACCTCCTCGCCGGTCACGAACTCGGTCGCTCCCGCGGCCCGGCGTGGCCGTCGGAGATCACGGCCGAGGTGCGGTCGACCTCTGCCTTCCGCACCGAGGTCCGCGACGCGCTCAACCGCGTGATGGAATTCGACTTCGGAATACGTATGCCGGAGGCGTCGTCCGAGACTTCCGAGCATGTCTTCGACTTCGGTCGCGGAGCCCTCGACCGTGCCCTGGCAGACAACCCCGATCCGCGGTGGCAGGCCGTGGCCGAGATCCTCGATGAATACCTGGGCATCATGTCCATGCCCGGCTACGGGGGCATCGACTCCGCGACCGTGCTGGCGCTGGCCGCCTTCGAGATCTTCCGTGAACCCGCCGAGGTGACCGCGGGCCGATCGTGGACCTTTGCTCCCGATCGGGTGCCCACCGTGGTCCTGGCCGACGGTGTTCAGGACTTCCCCGCCGCCAGTTGGGGAATCCTCGAACAGCTGCGGGCGAGGGGGAGTGCGATCGCTCTGTTCGGCTCTCCCGAGACGGTGACCGGGCGATTCCATGGTGCGGACGCGTCGATCATCGACCGAGCCTCGGACGATGCGGCGTTCGAGACGGTCGTCCTCGACCGTCAGTGGGATGTCGAGACTGCGTTGGCGAAGGTCATCGACGGCTTCGGGGCCAGGATCACCACTCGCTGGTCGACCGGTCACATGCCGCGCCCGCGTCCGGAGGAGGACGAGACCTCACCTGCGACTGCGGCCGAGGCGCCCGTGGAGACGCACGTGTTCGAAGGCAGCGCCTCCGGACATCGGTATCTGGCCCGGCGGATCACGAACTTCGTCGAACAGGGCCACGCGTGGTCTGATGTCGCTTTGATCTGCCGCAATTCCTCGAGCGCACGTGTGATCGCCAACGAGCTGCGAGCCGCAGGGGTCTCGATCGCCACCCTGATGCAGCCGCTCAACGTCGACCCGGCGACCGCACCGCTGTTGGACCTGCTGTCGGCCACTCCGGATTTCGATGATGACGAGTCGATCGCGGAACTCGCGCTGACGCTGGCCGGCAGCATCTACGTCCGCCTCGATCCCGTGCAGATCCGCCGCTTCCGTCGAGCCGTCCGCAGGCGGTTCCCTGCGCCCAGCAGCACGGCTTCGCTGGCGCAGGCACTGCGCAGCCCCATCGATGAATCGTCCCCTCAGGGACTCGCCACGATCTCACGAATGCTCCACGCCGCGGCGGAGGTCGGCACGAGCGACCCCCACCAGGCGCTGTGGACCATCTGGGATGCAGCCGGCGTCGCGGAAAGATGGCAGACCGAAACGCTGCGCGACCCGGAATCGGCAGTCGACGGCTATCTCGACTCGGTGCTGCGACTGTTCGCCTTGGCCGAGAAGATCGCTGACCGCGGTGGATTCACTGCGCGCTCCTTCGCCGGCATCGTCGCCGAACAGGACATCGCCCAGGACTCCCTGGCCGATACCGCCGGGTTCGCCGATCACGTCCTGGTGGGAACTCCGTCGTCGCTGGCCCATGTGCGTGTGCCTCTGGTGATCATCGCCGAGGTCAACGACGGCGTCTGGCCGAATCCGAAGCTGCGCGGCGGAATCCTCGGTCTCACCGATCTCACGGCGGTGCTCGACTCGGGTGAGACGGTCACCGGCGATCCCGGCTACCACGCACATGCGAAAAGGACGAACCTGCGCGAAGAGGGTGAGCTGTTCTACACCGCGCTCAGCCGGGCCCAGCAGCGAGCGATCGTCACCGCAGTCACCGATGCGGAGACCGAACCGTCCCCGTTCTTCGACGTGCTCGCCGCAGGCTCGGCCGAGGGCACCGATGCGGGTGACGGCTATGCGATCACCCACGAGGATGAGCTTCCGCCGCTGACGCTGCCGGAGATGGCCGCCCATGCCCGCGCCCAACTGCTGCATTCGGCCGCAGCAGCCGATGGCGAGTCCTCGGGTTCGGCATCGGCGGATTCGCCCCTCGGCACTGCCGAAGACCAGAGAGACTCTGAGACTCCGGACTCCGAGACACAGTCTTGGGCCGCCCTGATGCGGGCGCTGTCGAATGCCGGTGGAGTGGTCGAGCCACCGTCGCAGTGGCGCGAGGCAGAGGACATCACCACGAACGAGCCGCTGTTCACCGACTCCGATACGGTCCGCGTCTCACCGTCCCAGGTCGAAGCATTCACCGACTGCTCCCTGCGCTGGTTCCTCACCCGCAACGGCGGGGACCGCCCGATGTCGACAGCGCAGAGCCTGGGAACCATCATCCACGCCGCAGCCGAGAACTATCCGGAAGGACCGACCTCCGCGATCCGCAGCTTCGTGGAAGGGGAGTTCGCGTCTCTGGACTTCGATGCCGAGTGGGAGCGTGAGCGGGAATTCGATGTGGCGATGAGCATGGCCGACCGCCTCGGCGACTACATCAAGACGACCCCCGGTCGTCTGGTCGGCGTCGAAGCACAGGTCTATGCAGCAGGCGTCGACGCCGACGGTCGCGAATGGAAGGTCACCGGTCGACTCGACCGGGTCGAGGAAGTCGAGGGCGGGCTGCGCATCGTCGACTTCAAGACAGGACGGAACGTCGTCCCGGGCAAGGAGATGGACCGGCACGCTCAGCTGGGTGTGTACCAGGAAGCGATCAACTCCGGCACCATCCGCATCGGTGAGGACCAGGAGATCGATGCACACGCCTTCGGGGCCGAACTCGTGTTCCTGCGCAAGTCCGCCCGCACAGTCCGGGAGCAGTCGGCGCTCGACGTCGATGAGAATCCTGACTGGGCACGTGAACTCATCGACGACGTGTCCGGCAGGATGCGTGCCGCGAGCTTCCCCGCCCGGGTGGAGCCGCAGAAATGTCAGTCCTGTCCCGTCCGCTCGTCGTGCCCCGCGATCGGTCCGAAGATGTTGGAGGAGAACTGATGCGCTTCACCGCCGAGCAGCTCGCCGAACTCACGGCAGCCGATCCTGCCCAGGCCTTCCCACCCAGTCCGGAGCAGAAGGTGATCATCGAAGCCGACCCCGCACAGTCGATGAAGGTCACCGCCGGGGCGGGCTCAGGAAAGACCACCGTCATCTCGCAGCGCGTGGTGTGGCTGGTCGCCAACGAGTTCGTCTCTGCCGAAGAGATCCTCGGCCTGACCTTCACCCGCAAAGCCGTCGGAGAACTCGGCGGGCGCATTCGCGTGCTCCTCTCCCGTCTGCGGCACAATCTCGGACACGGACAGGACCTGTCCCTGCCCGGCCTCGACAACCCCACCGTGTCGACGTACAACTCCTATGCCGCATCGATCGTCAGCGAACACGGTGTGAGCATCGGCATCGAACCCGAGACGGTCCTTCTCGACGACGCTGCGGCACACACCATCGCCGGGAATCTCATCGATGCGACTCCACCGGAGGAGATCCCCGGAGACTTCTCCCGCGAGACGATGATCGCCGACATCATCGCGCTGGCCGGGCAGATGAATGATCACGGAAGAGACGTCGATGAGGTCACCGACTATCTCGAACAGTGCCTGGCCGCTCTGGTGTCGAGCAAAGGAAAGCCCATCGATCCCAACGGACGACGGGCGAAACTCGAAGCGAAGATCCGAACGGCTCGACTGGCCGACGCCTATATGCGTGCGAAGCGACGCAATCTGGCCATGGACTTCTCGGACCAGGTGCGTTTCGCTCAGCGCATCATCGACGAGGTGCCGGCGGCAGCGGAGGCCGAGAGAGCCCGGTGGAAGATCGTCCTCCTCGACGAATTCCAAGACACGTCGGTGGCTCAGCTGACGCTCCTGCGCGACCTCTTCGCCTCCACCGCCGTCACCGCGGTCGGCGATCCCCGCCAAGCCATCTACGGTTGGCGAGGCGCCAGTGCCGACAACATGGTCCGGTTCTCCGCGGACTTCCGCGATGTCGAGTCTCTGTCGCTGAACACAAGCTGGCGCAACGACCGCTCGATCCTCCAGGTGGCCAACCGCATCGCCGCCGGCCTCGACGACAGCGATGAGACTCCGCTGTCGGCCCGCGACGGTGCCGGCGACGGCGAAGTCAGCGTCGAGATCAGCTCGGGTGCCCACGATCCCGAATTCCTCACCACCGGGCTGCGCGCCCTGACGGAATGGTTCGGCACCGTCCCCGCCGGATCGTCGAAAGCCGTGCTGTGTCGCAAACGCGCCCACTTCGCACCAGTGGCGGCGGCGCTGGAAGCGGCCGGATTCGCGGTTCATGTGCACGGGTCCTCCGGGCTGCTCACCGACCCTTTCGTCGCCGATCTGCGTGCGGTGCTCACGGCCGCGGTCGATCCGATGGCCGGCGACGAGATCATGAGGCTCATCAGCGGCCGAATGCTCGGCCTCGGTGCGGGTGACATCGCGGGTCTGCAGACCTTCACTCGTCGCCAGACCGAGAGACGAGCGTCGGAGCGAGCCGAGCCGGACACCGAGGAGGTCGTCGCCGAAGCCATCGACCAGGCGACGATCGTCGAAGGCGTCGATGAACTCATCGACGTGCAGCGAGCCCTCGATCAGGGGGCTCGGACGGGGGCGGACAAGGGTCTCGTCACCGACTATCAGCGGTCCGGTCTGAGCACCGAGGGGCTGCATCGTCTGGTCCGTCTGGCTCGCGCGCTGCGCGCCACCCGATCCGGCACGGGCACGGTCAGCTCGATCATCCGCACCGCGATGTCCGAGACCGGAATCGACTCTGACATCTGGGGACTCAGCGACTCGCTGCGCAATCTGCACCGAGCCTCCGTCGACGCATTCCTCTCCGCTGCCAGTCAGTACTCGGCCACCGATGACAAGCCCTCGATCTCGGGCTTCCTGTCCTGGCTCAGCCTCATGGAATCCCATGATGCGCTGAGCGTCGCCGAACCGACGACGGCAGCCGACGCGATCAACATCATGACCGTCCACGCCTCGAAGGGGCTGGAGTTCGACGCCGTGGCCGTTCCCTCCCTGGTGGTCAAGGACTTTCCGACCGAACCGCGGGACAAAGAGGGGTGGATGGACCGCACTGCGCTGCCGTACCCGCTGCGCGGCGATCGCGCCCACCTTGTCGATTTCGATCTGCGGGAAGCCGAATTCGAGACGAAGAAGGAGCTGGACGAGTGGATCGGAGACTTCATTCGGCCTCGGATCGCCGACGCGCACGTGGGGGAGGAGCGGCGACTGGCCTATGTGGCGTTCACCCGTGCGAAGAGGCATCTGTGGCTCGGGGCGGAGCTGATGGGTTCGCGAACCGTGCCCGATGCCCCGTCGCCCTTCCTCACGGAAGCGATCGAAGCCTCAGGGCAGGAGGTGGAGACTCCGGAACCTGCAGACGAATCGGCAGAGGACCGGATCGAGACTACTCCCTGGCCGGTACCGCGCACGAGGCAGGTCGCCGCCGCACAGCGAGCCGCGGACTGGGTGGAAGCAAGCCCCGAAGTCAGCTTGGAGTCCTTGGCCGAGGTTCCAGGCGTGATCGGACGCTACGCTGCTCAGGCCCTGCGCATCGGTGACCGCCCCGAAGCCGTATCCGCGGCGGCGATGCCCGACCGCCTGTCTGCCACGGCTCTGGTCGCATGGCGACGAGACCCGCAGGGCTTCCGGACGCAGACCCTGCGCCCGATACCGACCCCGCCGAGTCGGGCAGCCGAGATCGGAACGACCTTCCATTCCTGGGTTGAACAGCACTTCGGTCAGTCGAGCATCGACGTCGTAGAGGACGAATCGGTGCGACCGATCGACGCCGCGACGGTCGAACGGCTGCAAGCGACGTTCTCAGCCTCCGAGTTCGCGACTCGTCGAGCCGATCATGTGGAGATGTCCTTCGAACTCGTCCTCGGCAGATTCCGGGTACCGGGGAAGATCGATGCTGTCTTCATCACCGGGGACCACGCCGAGGTCGTGGACTGGAAGACCTCGAAGAAACCCGATGCCGCGGTGCTCGAGGTGATGAAATGGCAGCTCGCGCTCTACCGGTTCGCGATTCTGCGCGTCCATCCGGAGATCGCCGAGGTGACGGGAACGTTCTACTTCGTCGGCAGTGATGAGGTTGTGCGGTTCACCGATCTGCCTGATGAGGACGACGTCGTCGAATGGCTCGAAGCCAACGACGTCGACTGAGATCAGCGGCTGCTGCCGGTGTCGTCGCCGATTTCCGGGTCGTCGGAGTCCCGAGTCGGTTCGGTCCTCACCTGCGAGCCCGGTTCGGAATCGAACTCCGAATCATCTTCGGACGATGTGGCCGTCGGTTGAGCTCGTGGAATGAACACATCGGCGGACTCGGTCTCCGTGATCGCGGCTTCGACATCAGGGGCATCGGCACCCGCTGCCGCAGTCGCTGATGCCGAACTGCGAGTTGCTGCGTCGTCTGCTTCGTCGACGGGCCCGGAAGCGGAGTCCGTGGCAGGTCCGTGAGCAGAGGTGGGTCCATCGGATGCGCTGCCGAACAGGACTTCATCGAATGACGTGAGGAGCGCTGCGGCGTCCTCGACGGCCGTCTCATCCCCGGAGTCGACTGCTTCGAGCAGCCAGTCGAGCACCGCGAATTCGGCCAACAGCTCGGCACGGGAGATGACGTGCTCATCGGCGCGGGGCCGGGAGCTGCGGTATTCCTCGTAGAAGGTCGGCAGGGCGGCAGGATCGATCAGTGCCGATGCCGCGGCCAGATCGATGGCCGGGTCGGCGACGCGCAGACGGCCGATCTCAGCAAGAGCGAGCACCCGTTCCTGATCGGTGTAGACACTCGTCTCATCGAGACAGCCGTGGATGGGTGTGGCGAGGAAATGCCACAGTGCGACCTTTTCGAACTCCTCCTCCCAATGCTGGAGCAGAGACGACGGCACTCGACCGGTGCTCGCCGCCTGATCGAGTCGTTCGAGGATGAGGAACTGCGACCGCGAGGGATCCTCCACAGGGAATCCCGCATCGGAGACGGGCTCGGGCGCGGCCGAATGCAGAGTCGCCAGAGCCTGCGCGAACGAACTGGCCCGTGCCGTATCGGCGATGGGAACATCACCGAGGGGTGCGCCCGGGAGCGGATCGGCCAATGTCACCGTCGTCGGCGTGGCAGTGTCGAAGTAATCGGAGTCCACCTCGGTGATGGCCCGCAGGCGCGGCCAGGTGAAGTCTGCGTGCGGATACAAGGTCTCATAGATTCGTCCGGCCTCTGCGGCCGAACCGATGTCCGCGGAGCGATCGAGTCGTGTCTGGGCCGCTGCGACGAGCTGCTGATCGTCGTCGCCGAGGAGGACTCTGACTCCGGCGTCGAGCGGCGGCAGGGGTGTCCATGTCGTCGGGACGAAGCCGTCGAGCATCGTCGCCGCGATCGCAGTCAACTTGAGCGCCTTGGTATCCACCTTCCCCAATCTACCGCCTGGGTTCGGCTGAGACACGGGACTCGCCGTCGAGCGTGTCTGTCGAGGCGACATTCGCCGACCTGTCGGGTACCTGCGCTCGCGGGCGCTGAGTCAGGACGCTGGGATATCGTGGAGGATATGAAGCCATTGCCTCCGGTGCAGCCGATCAGCCTCGCCCGTCACGGAATCGATCGCGACCATCTGACTCGGGGCCAGGACGGCGATCTCAGTGATATCTGGGCCTCGGGAGCCCGAGCCGTCTTCGAACACCGCGGGACCCTGCTCGTCGCCGGCGGAGGACTCTTCCTGACGGATCGGGAACTGGTGCCGGAGGGACAGACGGAGGTCTACCTCGGCCGTGATCCACGCGGCACTCGGTATATCGGAGTGTCCTTGGACGATGACGGTCGCAGCCATATCGACGCCCGACTGGAGGCCTCGCGCGCCCGGGACGCCACCGATCAGCTGACCGCACCGGGAGAGGGCATCGACAGTTCCGAACCCATCTGGCTGCCCCTGCGCCACCTGGCCGAAACCCTCGACGATGTGCAGGTGTCCCTGGCCTGCGAGATCGTGGGTCTCGGAAACTGGCATCGCGCACACCGGTTCTCTCCACGCACCGGCACTCCGACGAGCCCAGTCATGGGCGGATGGGTCCGCCGGGACCTGGAGACCGGAAGCGAACACTTCCCCCGCACCGATCCAGCCGTCATCGTCGTCATCGTCAACACCGATGAGGACGGCGTCGAACGCGTCCTGTTGGGCAACAACGCCGCCTGGGAATCCGACCGGTACTCGCTCTTGGCCGGATTCGTCGAACCCGGTGAGACCCTCGAACACGCCGTGGTCAGGGAGATCTGGGAAGAGGCCCATCTCGAGGTCACCGATCCCCGGTATCTGGGTTCCCAGCCGTGGCCGTTTCCGTGTTCGCTCATGCTCGGGTTCTCGGCAGCGGCTCCCCGCCGGGACTTCGCCGCAGACCAGGCGGAGATCGCCTCCCTGCGCTGGTTCACTCGAGCGGAGCTGCACAGTGCCATCGCGGACGGTCAAGTGCGCGCTCCGTCGACGATCTCCATCGCCGGGCAGCTCCTGTACAGCTGGTTGGACAACGAATGAACGCCTCGGCCACGGCCCTGCTCGAGGCCCTGGATTCCGAACAGCGCGCAGTCGCGACCCACTTCGACTCACCGGTGATCGTCCTCGCCGGTGCCGGCACAGGCAAGACCCGCGCGATGACTCACCGGATCGCCTATGGAATCGCGTCCGAGGTGTTTCCGGCCAACCACGTCCTGGCTCTGACCTTCACCGCGAAGGCGGCGGGGGAGATGCGCTCACGACTGCGCGGCCTCGGCGTCCCCGCGGTTCAGGCCCGCACGTTCCACTCCGCGGCACTGCGCCAGCTGCGCTTCTTCTGGGACCGGTTCGCCGAAGGAGACTTTCCGCGGGTCATCGAGAACAAGGCGGGCATCATCGGCTCGGTCATGCAGAGTCTCGGCATGGAGACCAGTCGGGAACTGACCAGAGACGTCGCCTCGGAGATCGAATACGCAGCTTCTTCCCTGTTGGGCGTCGACGACTATGCGACGAAGGCGGCGGCCCGCGAACTCCCTGGTCAGCTGGGCGTCGAGGACATGGTGCGGATCTTCGAGGCCTACGGAGAGGCGAAGACCCGAGGACGGCTGCTCGACTTCGACGACGTGCTCCTCGTACTCTCGGGTGTCCTGGCAGAGCACCCGGCGATCGCAGCCGAGATCCGCGACCAGTACAGGCACTTCGTCGTCGATGAGTTCCAGGACGTCTCGCCGCTTCAATTCGATGTGCTCTCCCGATGGTTGGGGCCCCGCGACAATCTCTGTGTCGTCGGCGACCCCGCCCAGACCATCTATACTTTCGCGGGAGCCGACGCGAGCCTGCTCGGAACACTGAGCACGGCGATGCCCGACGCCAGAACTATTCGTCTGGTGCGCAACTACCGCTCGTCCCAGGCCATCGTGTCCACGGCGAACAATCTGCTGCGGCACACCTCCCGGACCGCACTGACGCTGCGGACCGACAACCCGATGGGCCGGCAGCCGCGCATGGTGGAGTATCCCACCGACGAAGCCGAGGCCGCCGGTGTCGTGCGATCGATTTCTGCAGAGATCGAAGCCGGACGTCGTCCTCGCAACATTGCGGTCCTCTTCCGTACGAACGGTCAGAGTCCCGCCTATGAGCAGGCGCTGGCCGCGGCCGGAATTCCCTATGTGCTGCGTGGCGGAGAACGCTTCTTCGCACGCAAAGAGGTCAAAGAAGCCGTGCTCATGCTCAAAGCCGCACGTGCGACCTCAAGTGGGCAGCGTCTGCCCGAGGCCGTGATGGAGGTTCTCGGTTCGCTCGGGTTCACTCGGGAGCCGCCCGCGGCCGGAGCCGGCAGACAGCGCTGGGAGTCGCTCAAAGCCCTCGTCGACCTCGCCGAGGAACACCAGCGCGGGCAGGAGCTCCCCGTGCCCATGGAGGTCTTCCTCAGTGACCTGTCGGACCGTGCCGAGCACCAATTCGCTCCGGACATCGAAGGGGTCACTCTGGCGTCCTTCCACGCTGCGAAGGGCCTCGAGTGGGACAGCGTGCACCTGGTCGGCCTCAGCGAGGGTCTGCTGCCGATCAGCTACGCCCAGACACCGAAAGCCATCGCCGAGGAACGGCGCCTGTTCTATGTGGCACTGACTCGCGCCGGCACAGACCTGCGGATGAGTTGGTCACTGGCCAGATTCGATTCCAAACAGAAACCGCGGAGGTCCTCCCGGTTCCTCGGCGAACTCGGTCAGACCGGACCGTCGCTGGGAGACGGCCGCGCGGCGTCGAGCTCGGCGGCGCTCAACCGCTGTCGCGGATGCAACAGGGCGTTGGTCTCGCAGATCGATCGTGCCGTCGGACGGTGCTCCGACTGTCCCGCTGACATCGACCTCGAGCTGCTGGACCGTCTGCGCCGGTGGAGGGTGCGCATCGGGATGGAGCAGGGACTGCCGCCGTACCTCGTGCTCACGGACACCTCGCTGTCTGTTATCGCGGAGGTCCGTCCCCGAAATCTCGACGAACTTGCTCGAGTCCCCGGCATCGGCGCCACCAAGCTCGAACTCTACGGAACCACCCTACTGAGCCTGCTCGGCGACTGACCCGAAGTCGGGGACCGGTGTGCGGCACTGGCAGCGATCGTGGAAGCTCAGTCCGGTGTCTGTGACCTCTCCCATGTCCAAGGTGACCACCCGACGGATCGGTGCCGATTCGGGTCGCAGCAGAGCGTGACGAAGCATCTGGACGACATGAGCCGCGCCGAGGATCCGGGCTGCGGGATCGCTCAGGCTCTCCCGATCGGGCAGGGCGCGCAGACGCGGATGCTGAGCGAGCCAACCGGCATCGCGGTCCTTCCTGTGCAGGCAGGAGCAGACCGAGCACGGCGTCGACCCGGGACGGATGAGTCCCGTGATCTCCACAGACTGCTCGCCGAGGACGACCTGGCAGTGATCGACCTCGCGATCACTGAGCCACATAGCGGAATTGAGATCGGGAACCAGATGCGAACTCGTGACCACGAGCGGAGCTGTCATGAGGTCGAGTTCTTCGACACGGTGGGCCGTGGCGACGGCGAATCCGAGTGCGGCCAGCTGACCGTCGACATGGGAACGCAGTGGACCGGTGACCAGCACCGGCCGGGATCCGAGGACCCGTGAGACGCGATCCGGCGACAGATCGAAGGTACGCGCAGCGGCGAACACCGGTGATCCCTTCGGCACCGAACCCGTGTCCGCATCGTCGGGGACGAGCACCTTCGCCTCACCGAGCAGCGTGATGAGAGAGCTTGCCCGACTGAGGTCGACCCCGAGCTCTTGAGCGCGCGCATAGAACTGAGCCGAGCCGATGCCGAGGCGGAGATCTTCGATGAGACCGGCGTCGCCAGGCAGCAGACCATCGATGAGCACAGGATCCTCGGCACCGAACTGGATGCATGAGGACGACCGCCATGTGATGGGAACACTCGGAAAGATCCTGAACATCTCGGCCCTTTCGCCTCGGCATCGTGGAGACTTCCACGGTAGTGAACGCGAGACGGAATAGCCACGGCAGGGCACGAGTTGTGGATAACCTTGTGGAAAAACGGCTGAGGACAGGCCGGGAAACGTGTCCCGACGTGCCCTCAGCCGCATAGTGCCCCAGGCGCTCGCGAGGACTCGTGCGGCTTCCCCTACCGCACGCATCCTCGGGTTTTCCGGGGTCAAGCATAGAATTTATTCCGCAAACGCCGCCGCGTCAATGCATCGTCATGCACAGATACGTCAACAGCTTGTGGATAAGCTGTGGGAATCGCCGCGCGGTCTGTGGAGGAAAGGCGCCTTGAATGCCGGCATAGCTGTTGATAACCAGGCGCCGGGGTCGGATCAGCTCCTGTTCTGCGGGGCAGGCGATCGCCGAGGCGCCTGTGGACGGGGGATTCGACCCCGAGATTTCGACAGACTCAGGAAACTCACAAACTCGAGGGTCGGAAGCTCGTCCGTGTTGAGAGCCATTCCAGCGACGCTGTCACCGTGTCAGTGACGTTTCCTATGATGGTTCAGTGAGCAGAGCACAGCGGTGGAGCGAAGAAGAGGTGTTGCGAGCGATCGCGCGCGGCGAGATCGAAGTGCGCCGATCGCCGAGGCGGAAGAAGACCGTCGCCGTCTCAAAGGAGATCGAGACCTACGTTCTGCGCACTCCCGTGCGCTACAGCGTCGAGCACAACATCCGGTCGCTGACGGACCTGTTCAATCGCCTCTCCGCTCGCGACCATTCGTCGGATGCCGACCTCGTCGATCTGGCTGATGAGATGAATCGACGCTATTTCGGCGGCCGACTGCGGCCGGCGTCGATCCGCTGGGTGAGAAATCAGAATGTCAGCAGATGGGCGTCGACGACGACCTCGACGGGTGACATCCGCGTCTCGCATCGACTGCAGGCGGTGCCGCGCTGGGTGTTGGAGACCGTGGTGGTCCATGAGCTCGTCCACCTGCAGATCGGCCCGCATTCGAAGGAATTCCACGAGCTGGCAGATCGGCATCCGCGGCAGTCGGAGGCGAAACTCTACCTCGAGGGCTTCAGCGACGGGGAGCGATTCAGCCGCGGGAGATGAGCGCTGCCGCGGCGGAGCGGAAGAGGCCGGGCAGTCGTTTCGGCAGATCGGGCATGAGGTTCTCGGGCAGGCGGCCCAACGGGAACCATGCAACGTCGAAGGACTCGTCCGAGACATGTGGCGAATCGTCTGTCGACGCCTGGGCCGCATAGACGACGTCGAAATGTCGGGTACAGGCCCCGAATGCGGCCGACAGGTCGTGCACATGCAGATCGATCGGTGCGGCCGTGACTCGATCGAGCGGGTACAGACCGCTCTCCTCTTCCGCTTCCCTGCGCGCAGCACCACGGAGTGAGGCATCGTCGGACTCGAGATGGCCGCCGAACTGCCCCCACAGCCCGGCCTTCCGGTGGTGGTTGAGCAGGACTGCCTCGGCAGTCGGGTCGACGACCAGGCAGCTGGCTGTGACGTGGTGCTCACCGCCGGAACGGCGCAGGGACGCGGAGCCCTGCAGGTCGAAGAGCTCCGTGAAGGCCGCGGCGAACGAATTCCGAGGCCCACTATCGACTTCCTGCCGGGCGGTGTCGAGGTCGATCATTCAGCGACCGTCGGGATCGTCGGAACCATCATCGTCGGTCGACTCGGAAGCATCGGAATCCGAATCCTCCGACCCCTCGGACGCCTGTGCGTCATTGCCGCCGGTTCCCTCGAGTCCCTCGGCAAGGATGCGGGACAGGGCCTCATCGATGCTCGATTCGTTGGTCCATTCGGCATGGCGACGTTCGGAATATCCCAGTGGGTCGTCCAGATCCTGCGTGGTCGGCAGCAGATCCGGATGAGAGAACACGCGATCGCGGGCTTCGGCGCCGCCCTGCGTCTCGAGGTACGCGAAGAGCGCGGCAGCATCGCGGAGGCGACGGGGGTTGAACTCGAGGCCCACAAGGGTTGAGAAAGTCTTCTCGGCCGGCCCCGCGGTCGCCCGGCGACGGCGCAGAGCCTCGCGGATCTGGTCGCGACCGGGCAGATGCTTGCAGGCCTCATAGACGACGACATCGACCCACCCGGCAATGACGGCGAGGAGATTCTCCAATGACGTCAGGGCCTTCTTCTGGTCATCGGTCGTCGGCGGGTTGAACAGTCCCTGGCGGATGTTGTCGCTGAGGTCGGAGATGTTCGACGGGTCGATGTTCGACGCCATGTCCTCGATCTGCGAAGTGTCGACCTTCAGACCCTGGGCATAACGGGTCAGGGCAGTCTCGACCTGGGCACTCAGCCACGGGGCGCGCTCGAACAGCGCGAGGTGGGCGAGCTCCTGAGCCGCAAGGTAGATGCGGACCTCGGAAGCATCGACGTCGATCTCGGACGCGAACGACTCGACGTTCTTCTCGATGACCACAGCGGTGTCGTGGGGGAGCAGCGGCAGTCCCACCTCGGTGCCGGTCAGCACGCTTTCGGACAGCGCTCCGACGGCCTGACCGATCTGCATGGCGAACATCGAATCGCTCATCGATCCGAACATCGACGAAGCACCCGCAAGGATGCCCTTCATCTCGGCCGGAACCTGGGACTCGAGCGTATCGGTCAGGGCCGAGGACATGTTCTCCTTGATGGGCAGCACGAACTTCTGCCAGCCGGGCATCGTCTCCTTGACCCAATCGGTGCGGCGCAGGGGACGGGCTGAACGATTGGCGACGGAGAAGTCGGTCGCCTCGGCGAGCCAGAGTTCAGCCAGACGGAACGCATCGGTCGTCGCCCGCTCGGCTTCTTCGGATATCGAGGGATCGGGGGTCGGCACGGCCTTCTCGGCGATCGAGACGGCCTGGGCCTGCGGATCGGCGCCCTGGCCGAAGAGCCCCTGCATCTGGCTCATGATCGTGGACATCATCGCCGGATCGATCGAGAAGCCCTGCGGCATGCCCGAGCTGTTCTTGTCGTCTCCCTGACCGGATCCGGGACCATTGGCGCCGAAGAGCATTCCGAAGATCTGCTCGAACGGATTCTGCTCGTTGTTGTTGTCATCGGTCATTGTTCTACAGCCCCTAAGAATCGGTTTGACATCAACGTTAACGGTTCCGAATGTGCGAAGCTTCCCAATTCCGGGAGGTTTCGCAGGATGTTCGCACCGGGCGAAAGGAGTCTGTGAAACTCATGCTGAGGTTTCAACTAGACTGGTGGGGCGGTGCAGCGAAAGGACTACATGACAGAGAACGCCCCTCGGGCCGTGCCGGCGTCACCGGCACCGACACGCGGCACCAGACGACGACGGAACCCACGTCTGGCCACGACTTCGGGCGTCCTGACCTACGTCTTCATCGCGCTGGCCGTGCTCCTTCCGGTTCCGTATATGCTTCAGCTGCCGGGGCCGGTCTTCAACACCCTCGGCGACTACCAGGGCGATCCGATGATCAGCGTCTCGGGAGCCAAGACCTATCCGACGGCAGGTCGCATCGACATGCTCACGGTCGCCGTCAGCGGCGGTCCCGGTCGTGACGTCTTTGCCTCTCAGGCGCTCGGCGCACTCATCAGCGACGACCAGACCGTGGTGCCCACGGAGGCGTATTACCCGCTGGACACCACGCGTGAGGACGTGACCGAATCGAATGCGGTCGAGATGTCCTCGAGCCAAGACGTCGCTGTCGCAGCCGCGATGGAGCAGATGGGCAAGGCGTATACCGTGCATCTGTCGGTCGATGAGGTCGTCGCCGATGCTCCGGCGCAGGGCAAGCTGCGCAAGGGAGACCGACTCATGTCGGTCAACGGAAAGAAGCTGGACTCCGACCCCGAAGCTGCGCAGATCATGAGCAGGACCGTACAGGAATCTGATTCCGTCGAGCTCGGCATCGAACGCGACGGGAAGACGAAGACGATCAGTCTGACTCCCGGAACGGTCGACGACCGCAAGGCGATCGGCATCACGATGAAGCAGGACTTCGAGTTCCCCGTCGACGTGAGATTCAATGTCGACGGAGTCGGAGGGCCCTCCGCCGGAACGATGTTCGCTCTGGCCATCATCGATGAGCTCACCCCAGGTGCGATGACCGGCGGCAAGCATGTGGCCGGCACCGGGGAGATCACCCCCGACGGCGCGGTCGGGCCGATCGGCGGTGCCAGGCAGAAGGTGTCCGCGGCCACCGCGAAGGGGGCGACGCTGTTCCTCTCACCGGCCGACAACTGTGCGGAGGTCATGGCCGCCGCAGACCAATCCAAGATCACGGTGGCGCGCATCGACACGCTCGATGAGGCGCAGACCACCGTGGAGCAGTACGCCGCCGGCAACGCTTCGGATCTGCCGAAGTGTCCCGCCGACGGTGCCGACAACAATGAGAAAGGGCAGTAGTGAGCACCTCGTCCTCACCCACCTCCGCACGCATGCCGGCGAATCGGCCAAGACGTTCGCCGCTGCTGCTCACCCTCGTGTCTGTGGCGATCCTGCTGATCGCCTTCATCGCCTTCACCCAGGTCTACACCGAGGTGCTGTGGTTCCGCCAGATCGACGCTGCGGAGGTCTTCCGCACCATGTGGCTCACCCGCGGGCTGACGTTCCTCGGCGGTTTCATCCTCATGGCAGTTCCGGTCTGGCTCAGCCTGCACTTGGCCTACCGGCATCGTCCCGTCTATGCGCCGACGACTCCGCGACAGGAGAATCTCGACCGTTATCGCGAGGCCATCGAACCGCTGCGTCGGGTTGCGACGCTCGCGATTCCCGCGGTCATCGGCGTCCTCGCTGGCATCACCGCCTCGGCGAACTGGAACACGGTCCTCGAATGGATCAACTCGACGTCATTCGGTTCGAAGGATGCTCAGTTCGGCCTCGACAAGTCGTTCTTCGTCTTCGTCCTGCCCGGGCTGCGACTCATCGGCAATCAGCTGGGCATGGCTCTGCTCATGGCCCTCATCGCGGCCCTCGTCGCCCACTACCTCTTCGGCGGAATCCGTCCCGGGGAGCAGAAGGGCGTCATCCTGACGAAGGCCGCTCAGTGGCAGCTGGGCATCACCGTGGCCGTCCTCATCATCGTTCAGGCCGGTCGGCTGTGGCTCTCCCGCTACGACAGGATGACCGCTGCCGGCGGAATCGTCCCCGGCGTCACCTACGTCGACGACCATGCCGCCCTGCCGGCGATGGCGATCGTCGCCATCGCGGCCGTCCTGGTGGCACTGCTGTTCGTCTACACCGCGTGGAAGGGAAACTGGCGGATCTCGATCATCGCCACGCTCACTCTCATCGTGCTCGGCGGCGTCTCGATCATCGCCTACCCGGCGCTGCTCCAGCAGTTCCAGGTCAACCCCTCACAGCAGAGCAAAGAGTCGGAGTACATCCAGCACAACATCGATGCCACTCGTGAAGCATTCGACTTCGATGACATCGATGTGACACCGTACGAACCGAGCACCAGCGGCAAGAAGGGGGACCTGCGCAAGGACGCCGAGACCGCGGCCTCGATCCGTCTGCTGGACCCGAATCTCGTCTCCGACACCTTCCGCCAGCTGCAGCAGGTGCGCCCGTACTATTCGTTCCCGCAGAAGCTCGATGTCGACCGCTACGACATCGACGGAGAGATGCGAGATACCGTCATCTCCGTGCGTGAGCTGGCTCCGAGTTCGGTGAACAACCAGAGCTGGTTCAACCGGGCCATCGTCTACACCCACGGTTTCGGAGTGGTCGCGGCCAACGGCAACCAGCGCAACCCGGACGGCGAACCGCTGTTCATGGAATCGGACATCCCGCCGAAGGGCGACTTCCCCGAATACGAGCCGCGTGTGTACTTCGGCGAGTCGTCGCCGGACTACTCGATCGTCGGTGCGCCGAAGGGTGCGACTCCACGCGAGCTCGACTATCCCTCCGATGAGAAGAGCGGCTCCGGTCAGGTGAACAGCACCTTCGCCGGAGACGGCGGACCGTCGGTGGGCAACGTGTTCAACCGTCTCGCCTACGCTCTGAAGTTCCAGGACGAGCAGATCCTTCTCTCGGACGCTCTCAACGACGAATCTCAGATCCTCTACGACCGTCATCCGCGTGAACGCGTGGAGAAGCTCGCTCCCTTCCTCAAGGTCGACGGCGATCCGTACCCGGCCGTCGTGGACGGGAAGATCAAGTGGATCCTCGATGGCTACACCACTGCCGAGGACTACCCGTATTCGACACCGCAGCCGCTTCAGCAGGCCACCGAGGATTCGACCACGGCATCGGCTCCGAATTCAGTGGCGACTCTGCCGGACGATGAGGTCAACTACATCAGGAACTCGGTGAAGATCACCGTCGACGCCTATGACGGCTCCGTCGACATGTACCAGTGGGACAAGGACGATCCGGTTCTCAAGACCTGGATGAAGGTGTTCCCCGGACTCATCAAGTCCTCCTCGGAGATGTCCGGTGATCTGATGAGCCACGTCCGGTATCCGGAGGACATGTTCAAGGTCCAGCGCGATCTGCTCACGAAGTACCACGTCACCTCCGCCAGTGAGTTCTACTCCGGTCAGGACTTCTGGACTCTGCCGACGGATCCGACGACGAAGGCCAGCAGCGGACTCACGCAGCCGCCGTTCTACATGACCCTGCAGATGCCCGGCCAGCAGTCTCCGTCGTTCTCGCTGACGAGCTCGTACATTCCTGCTCGTTCGTCCGAGGGACAGTCGCGGAACAACCTCACCGGCTTCCTCTCGGCCGATGCCGATGCCGGAAACAAGAAGGGTGAGACCGCCGAAGGCTACGGCAAGCTGCGACTGCTGCAGCTTCCGCGCAACACGACAGTCCCCGGACCGGGCCAGGCGCAGAACAACTTCAACACCGCACCCGATGTGCAGCGCAGCCTCAACCTGCTGCGTCAGGGTGAGTCCGAAGTCGAGAACGGCAACCTGCTGACTCTGCCGATCGGCGGCGGCCTGCTCTATGTCCAGCCGGTCTATGTCCGGTCTGCCGGCGAGACCTCATATCCGCTGCTGCAGCACGTGCTCGTGGCCTTCGGCGAGGACATCGGATTCGCTCCGACTCTCGACGAGGCGCTCGACCAGGTGTTCGGGGGAGACTCCGGTGCCTCGGCCGGCGATGCCGGCACCGAGGACAGCGGAGACGGCGAATCCGGGTCCACCTCCGGCGGCGAGGACGCGGATTCGAACTCCGGTTCTCCGGACAAGGCCCTCAATGACGCTCTGCAGGAAGCGAAGAAGGCCATGGAGGATTCCGATGCCGCACTGAAGGACGGCGACTTCGCGGAGTACGGAAAGGCTCAGGATCGGCTGAAGAACGCGCTTGAGGATGCCGTGGCCGCTGATCCGTCACTGGCCGAGGACGCGGCGGGCGAGGGGTCCTCCGCTCCCGCCTCGGAGCCGGCTGACGAAGGCGGCGACTCGGGCAACTGACCCTGAGAAGTACCGGTTCGGCTTCTTGAGGCCGTGCCGACCGAGTTCGGGCTTTCTGCGACGAACGCCCCTGGGACATCCCAGGGGCGTTCGTCGTTCTCACACGAGCAGAATCGGCTGGGCCCGACTGCCGAATCGCCGAGCGCTCGAGTTGTCGTCGCTGTACCGCGTTATGAGGTGAGCGGTCGATGCTGAGTCGAGCGGTCGGCGGGGAATCTGGGCACGCGTGCGGTGAATGAGAAGAACCCCCAGTCAGAGAACTGACTGGGGGTTCTGCCGCTATCGTGGCGGGGGAGGGATTTGAACCCCCGACCTCCGGGTTATGAGCCCGGCGAGCTACCGAACTGCTCCACCCCGCGGCGTGTTCTTAACTCTACACGAGGGGTCACCTGGCGGCCAAACCGAAGACAGGTGACCTCCGCCACATGGTCACTTGCCGTTCACCTGCAAGGCCTGAGGCTGCATTGCAGTACTTCCGGAGGGTGATTCCGAGGGGCTTGCATATGATTGAAAGTTGAACTATAGTCGTTCTCGTACTTCAAATTTCAACCAAAAGGAGAAATCATGACTGCTCTGCCTCAGGGACTCACCGCCGGAACCTGGAACATCGACCCCATCCACTCGGAGTTCACCTTCACTGCTCGCCACGCAGGCGTGTCGAAGGTCCGCGGCCACTTCGAAGAGATCGCCGGCAGCGTGAATGTCGGTGAGACCCTCGAAGACAGCATCGTCTCCGCCGAGGCCTCTGCGGACTCGATCAACACCCGCAACGAACAGCGCGACGGTCACCTCAAGAGCGGCGACTTCTTCCTGGCCGAAGAACACCCGAAGCTGAGCTTCACGTCGACCGCGATCAAGGCCGGCGCCGCTGATGAGTTCGAGACCGTCGGTGAACTGACGATGCGCGGCGTGACCAAGGAAGTCACCTTCGCCACCGAGTTCGCCGGCGTTGCGACCGACCCGAACGGCAACCAGGTCGCCGGTCTCTCGGCCACCGCCACCGTCAACCGCAAGGACTTCGGCATGTCCTTCGAGGCTGTCCTCGGCGGCGGCGAACTCCTCGTCTCCGACAAGATCAAGATCGAACTCGAGCTCGAGCTCGTGAAGGCCTGATCTGACCTGAGCTGGGCTGCTGATCGGCGCGTGCGCCGACACGGAGCAAGACTCAGCGGGCAGCGCCGCCGCCCGAGACAGAAGGGGCGAACCGCGTCGGCGGTTCGCCCCTTCCGGCGTCTTTCGGCGCGGCGACTCCTGTGCCTTCCTCGTATCAGGAACTCATTCTGCCTCGACCACGAAAGCGGGTGATGCTCATCGTCTCTGCCGCAGAGCCTCCGGGTGCTCCCGCAGATGCCCGCCGAGGGCGATGAACAGCTGGGCGCCCTTGTCGACGTCTGCGACGGACTTGCAGAAGGAATACCGGATCGATGACCGATACGCCTCATAAGCCGGGCTGCCTGGCCTGCACAGAGCAGGCACGGGAATCCCGACCAAGGAGTATTCCCTGGCCAGCAGATCGTTGAGCTCGAACGCATCGAGGTCCGTCAGCGCAGAGAAGTCCACCACCGTGAAATACCCGGCCCACGGAATGGACACGTCGGCACCCGGCACGGTGCGACAGGCGGGCACGAGAACTTCGGCGCGTGCCTGCAGCGAAGCACGGTTCTCGGCGACGAACAGCGAATCACCGGTGAGCATGTCGGCCATCCCGATCTGCATCGGGCCGCCGGCCGTGAACGACAGGAACTGCTTGACCGTCTGGATGGCCTGACGAACCTCGGGGGAAGCGATGACCCAGCCGATCTTCCATCCCGTGGTGTTCCAGGATTTGCCCGCCGAGGAGACCGTGACGACCCGTGCAGAATCCTCGATGGCAACGGCGGGAGGAACATGCCCCTGATCGGTGAGGACGAGCTGTTCGTAGACCTCGTCGGAGACCACCCATGCGTCGACCGCCGCGGCTGCTCGACCGATCCGGGCGAGATCTGCAGCAGAGAAGATGAACCCCGTGGGGTTGTGCGGAGTGTTGACGAGGACGATCTCAGGCGCGACCTCGGCGATGACGGAATCGAAGACATCCCAATCAGGGGCGAACCCGCCATGGCCATCCGGCAGGATCGGCACCGTATGCAGCGTTCCACCGGCGGCAGCGATCGCCGCCGGATAGGAATCGTAGAACGGTTCGAAGGCGACGAGGGAGCCGCCGCGCGGCAACAGCGCGAGGATCGCAGCGGTCAGGCCCTCCGTGGCGCCCGCAGTGTAGAGCACCTCGCCCGGATCCACCCGCTGACCGAAATCACGACCGCGCTGAGCGGCCACCGCCTCGAGCAGCTGTGGGAAGCCCTGACCGGGGGCGTACTGATTGAATCCGGCCCGCATCGCCTCGGCCGTGGCGGCGATGAGCGCCTCCGGAGGGTCCGTGCCCGGAGCGCCCTGCCCGAGATTGACGGCGCCGACCTCAGCGGCGAACTTCGTCATCTGGCCGTAGATGGTCTCACCGATCGACCCGTCAGGATTCGTCAGACCTGCAGAATCGGCCATCGAATGCCACAGCGGGGCCCTCATGATGTCCGGCATCACGACACCTCAGCCGGGGCGACACGCCCGAGCCGATCGAGTGCGGCCTCATGGAGGCGAGAATTGCTGGCCAGCGCATTGCCGCCGAACGGCCCTGGCACACCAGCCGTGTTCGTGAAGGTGCCTCCGGCCTCGAGGACGATGGGCACGAGCGCGCCCATATCGTAGAGCGCGAGTTCGGGTTCGCAGGCGAGGTCGACAGCACCCTCGGCCAGCAGCATATAGGAGTAGAAGTCGCCGTATCCGCGAGTGCGCCACAGCGAATCGCAGAGGCCGAGGAACTCATCGAGGATGCCGAGTTCCCTCCAGCCCGACAGCGACGAATACGACAGGGACGCATCGGCGAGAGAGTCGACCGAAGACACGCTGATGCACTCGGCCGGGGACCCGAGCTCGGTCGCATAGGCACCCTGGCCCGCTTCCGCCCACCACCGGCGTCCGAGGGCGGGAGCGGAGACCACTCCCAGCAGCGGCTGGTCACCGTCGTAGAGCGAGATGAGCGTGGCCCACACGGGCACTCCGCGCACGAAGTTCTTCGTTCCGTCGATGGGATCGATGATCCACCGTCGCGATGACTGCCCGTGCGCCCCGAATTCCTCACCGAGTACGCTGTCGGCGGGTCGAACTTCGGTGAGGCGGTCCATGATCGTCTTCTCCACCGCACGGTCGCACTCGGTGACCGGAGTCAGGTCGGGTTTGGTTTCGACAGCGAAGTCCTGTGCCCGGAAGTGCGGGTGGCTGATGGCATCGGCGAGGTCGGCGAGTTCGATCGCCAGGTCGAGGTCGTTCATGCCTCCAGCCTATCCAGTCGAGGGCAGGAGCCGGCGCAGGGACTCCAGCCGTGAGACTCCTCCGGGGCCGGCTTTGCCCTCGGCCACCCAGTCATCGAGGCGACAACCGGGTGAATCGGCGAGGTGAGTGCAGCCGCGGGGGCATTCGGCCGTGGCGTCGACGAGTTCCGGGAACGCGGAGAGCAGGGTCTCCCGGTCGACATGGGCCAGTCCGAAGCTGCGCACTCCGGGGGTGTCGATGAGCCATCCGCCGCGTTCCAACGGCAGGCACACGGCCGACGACGAGGTGTGCCTGCCTCGTCCGGTGACATCATTGACATGGCCCGTCGCCCGGTCGGCGGCGGGCACGAGGATGTTGGTCAGGGTGGATTTGCCCACCCCGGAATGGCCGACGAGGACGCTGATGCGTCCGCGGAGGTGTTCGGCCACCTCGGCGTGGGGATCGGCCGCGGCCCCAACCGAATCTTCGGCGCTCGACCGAGCGACGGCGTCATCGGTCGGCGCGGCATCGGGGTCGATGGAGGATTCGACGATGTCGACTCCGGCAGCAGAGAACCGTTGCCTCAGTTCCGTGGCCGGGTGCAGATCGGTCTTCGTGACGATGAGCAGGGGAGTGATCCCTGCATCGAAGGCCGCGACGAGCGCGCGATCGATGAGACCGAACGAGGGATCCGGGTCCACCGTGGCGGTGACGATGCCCATGACATCGACATTGGCCACGAGGACGCGCTCGGTCGGGTCGGTGTCATCGGCGCTGCGGCGCAGCAGGGTCTGCCGCTCGGTGACCTCCACCAGCCTGGCCAGCGTTCCCTCGGCCCCCGAGGTGTCGCCGACGAGGCGGACGATGTCGCCGGGAACGATCGCCTGCTTGCGCAGGTGGGAGGCGCGCACGGCCGTCACCGAGGCGACCCGCCGAGATCGCTTCCCCTTCTTCCGGGACGGGGGAGCCGAGGGGAAGTTCCCGTCGTCGTCAGCGAGGATGACGCGGTACCTGCCCCGATCGACGGCAGTGACCAGACCGGAGACTGCATCCTTGTGATCCGGACGGTTCTTCGTCCGGGGGCGTGAGCCGCGTCGGTTCGGTCGGGGACGATAGTCCTCATCGCGGAAGATCTTCGCCATCTCAGGCTCCGGCGGTGAGCATGGCTTCCCACAGCTGGGTGAAGGCCGGGAGGGTCTTTGCCACAGTGCCCGCGTTCTCGATGACCATTCCGTCGTTGCGCAGGGCGAGGACGGCGCCGGCCATGACCATGCGGTGGTCGTGGTAGGTGTGCCACAGTGCTGGGCGCAGCTGCGTGGTGCCGGTGATCGTCAGCGAATCGGCGTGCTCGACGACGTCGACGCCGATGGCACAGTACTCCCGAGTCAGGGCGGCCAGGCGATCGGTCTCGTGTCCGCGCAGATGTCCGATCCCGCGCAGCTGCGACGTGCCTTCGGCCAGTGCCGCGAGGGCCGAGACCACCGGGGTGAGCTCGCCGACCGCCGACAGGTCGAGGTCGACGGCGGTGAGAGTCTCCGGGCCCTGCACATGCAGTCCGTCTCGGTCGAGGCGCACCGTCGCACCGAAGGCTTCGGCGATCTCGCGGAAGCCGTCTCCGGCCTGCGTCGTGTGCGCGGGCCATGCGGCGATGGTCACTGAACCGCCGGTGGCGACGGCTGCAGCGGCGAAGGCGGCGGCATTGGAGAGGTCGGGTTCGACCTGGACGTCGAGGCCGCGCGGCAGTCCGGGTTCGACGATCCAGCGTTCGGGTTCGGGTTCGCTGATGTCGACGCCGGCATCGCGGAGGACCTCGATCGTCATGTCCACATGCGTCCGACTGGGCACTGTGTCAGCAGTGTTGGTCAGTTCCAGGCCGAGGGGCATGACAGGCGCGGTGAGCAGCAGACCGGAGACGAACTGGCTCGAAGCGCTGGCATCGATGCCGAGGTGGCCGCCGCGCAGCTGCGAGTCGGCATGGATCGTCATCGGCAGGGTGCCGGCGGCGGAGGTGATCGAAGCACCGAGCTCCCGCAGCGAGTCGATCGTCACGGACATCGGCCGCACCCGGGCCTGCTCGTCACCGTCGAGGACGATGTCACGTCCCGTCAGCGCCGCGAGCGGAGGGATGAAACGCATGACGGTTCCGGCGAGACCGCAGTCGATGGTGATCGGAGAATCCGGCCCACCATCGCGCGCGTGCGCATCCGAACCGGCGAAGGGAATCGGCTCGACGTGGAGCTCATCGCCGTCTTCGTCGATCACGGCACCGAGGCGGCGCAGGGCTTCGACCATCAGCAGCGTATCCCGGCTGCGCAGCCATCCTGTCAGGTCGGAGCCGGAACGGGCCAGGGCCGCGAGGATGAGATAGCGGTTCGTCAGAGACTTGGAACCGGGAACGGAGACAGCGGCAGAGACGGCGGAACCGGCGACCGGCGGCTGCCAGTCGCCGGTCACCGGGGGAGTGTGCGTGGAGATGTCAGTCAACTCCGAGTGCGTTCAGGGCCTGCTTCGAGGTGTCTTCGACGCTCGACCACAGGTCTTCGGCCGCGTGCTGGGTGCGCCACCACAGGCCGGGTCGTCCGGCGGTGTCGACTGCGGCGAGCAGAGCGCCGCCGAGCATCGAGGTGCGCAGCAGAGTGCGTTCGTTGCGCACCTTCTTCTCCTCTTTCGACGTCGTCTTGTCGGCAGACAGACGTTCACCGACGGTGTCGAGCAGATAGGTGCCGACGAGGATCGAAGCGCTGAGGCGGGGGAATCGCCCGATGGCCAGCAGCGAACCTGCTGCGACCTGCGCAACACCGGTGGCGCGTGCGAGAGTCACTGCATCGACGGGGACGTCGGCCTGCTTGCGGGCCTGGTTGAGGAGCGGGCCGACCGATGCGGCAGCCGCTTCCGGCTTGCGCAGTCGCTCGACGCCGTTGAGGATGTAGCCGGCGGCCAGCATGGGCCGTGCGATCAGGCGAATGGGAGACACAGTGGTCCTTCCTACGTGGCGGTCATCTCACTGGCAAGCATAACTGCTGAGGTGGGAATAGTGGGACGCCGACCCGATGTTGTACAGGGCGAAGCCATTCGACGGGTGGACCGTCGCGAAGTCGACAGGCAGAAGGAGAAGTCTATGAGCGCCACTGCCGTCCTGGAGAGAACGGGCGTACCATTGACTGCGATGACCGAATCAGTCAAAGATGCCCCCGAAACCGCCGCCGAGAGGTCGGAGCGTTTCGAGCGGGATGCTCTGGAATATGTCAACCAGCTCTACGCTGCCGCCCTGCGTATGACGCGCAACCCGGCAGACGCCGAGGATCTCGTCCAGGAAGCCTATGCGAAGGCTTACGCGGCCTTCCACCAATACAAACCGGGCACCAATCTCAAGGCCTGGCTGTACCGGATCCTGACGAACACCTTCATCAACAACTACCGCAAGAAGCAGCGGCAGCCCCAGGAGCACGGCAGCGAGGACATCGAGGACTGGCAGATCGCGCAGGCGAACAGCCATTCGTCCTCCGGAGGGCGGTCGGCCGAACTCGAAGCCCTCGACCACCTTCCCGACTCAGACGTCAAGGAAGCGCTGTCGGCTCTGCCCGAAGACTTCCGCATGGTTGTCTACTACGCCGATGTCGAAGGCCTGCCGTACAAGGAGATCGCCGAGATCATGGAGACGCCGATCGGCACAGTGATGTCGCGGCTCCACCGCGGGCGCCGACAGCTGCGGGAGATGCTGGCCGACTATGCCGCCGAACGCGGTTTCGTGAGTCATGAGGGAGGTGCGAATTGAGCAACGAGGGATGCTGCGAAAGCGTCAGGGCCGAGTCTCTGATGCGCATCTACCATTATCTCGACGGAGAGCTGACGACGACGGAGATCCGTGAGATCTCGATCCACCTCGAACAGTGCCCGTCGTGTCACGACGAGTACGAGATCGAAGCGCTGCTGAAAGAGCTTGTGCGTCGTTCATGCAGCCACGACCGAGCCCCGATGGGACTGCGTGAGAAGATCCGCCAGCGGATCGCATTGGAGCAGAACTCCTGACTCAAGTCTCGACCAGAGCCTGAGCGCTCCGGGAACAACGAAGGCGGGAAGAGAATCGAATCTCTCCCCGCCTTCGTCTTTCGCCGAACGAATCAGCGAATCATGCGTTTGGACGCTTGCCGTGGTTGGCTTTCTTACGGCGGCGATCGCGACGCTTGCGGCCACGCTTGCTCATTGTGCCCTCCTTTGATAGACGGTTAATTGTCTCATGATCGTCCGAGCAGAGCAAAGTCGGGCCAGGTCACACAGTCCGCCGGCTCAGCTGTCGCCGAGGACGTCCTGGACCCCCAGCCAGTTGAACCAGCCGCGATGCAGAACCAGCCAGGCCAGCAGGCCATAGCCTTCCTGCGCCGGCAGATGGTCCCGTGACGAAGCGACCTCGCGCTGCCATACAGGATGGCCGAGGAGGGGAGTGAAGGTGTCGACGTAGGTGATGCCGCGCCTCTTGGCCACGTCCGAGAAGCTGGTGTTGAGCTCGGCGATGCGACGATTGCGATCCCCATCGTGTTCCGGCGGCGGACCGAGCACGAAGGTCGAGACCTTCCGGGCCAGAGCCTCGTCGAGGATATTCGCGACGTCGAGGCGAGCCCTGGCCACCGAACGACCCGAGTCGAGGTCACCGGAGCCCAGCGCCAGCACCAGACGGTTGTCACCGTCGGGCGTGAAACGCAGAGACGCCTCGGCGATCGTGCGCGCATGGAGACCGGCCGAATCCTCGGTGGGCACCGCCAGCGGATACACCTTGAGCTCCGGCACGCTCGGCAGAGTCCTCGCCGTGACTCGACCCACCCACCCGAGGCCACGACCATCGCCGTGGCCGGCGACCAAAGGGCCGCCGACCACGGCGATGGTTGTGGTGATGTCGCTGCTCACCGGCTGAAGATCCGGTCGACGAGTTCCTTCTGCTGAGCCTCGTGGAAGTGCTTGAGCCCGGTCGAGGTGGCCGCCGAGGCCGCACGGGAGATGACCTTGACCTCACGGCCGCCGAGAAGCTCGGGCAGGTGCAGTGCCATGAACGGCCAGGCGCCCTGGTTCTCCGGTTCTTCCTGAGCCCAGACGATCTCCGCGCCGGCCGGGAACCGATCGAGCACGGCGGTGATGGCAGCCTCGTCGAGCGGGTAGAGCTGCTCGAGGCGGACGAGTGCCATCTTCTGGTCGTTGTCCTTTTCGCGCTTGGCCTTGAGCTCCCAGTAGAGCTTGCCGGAGACGAGGACGACGCGCTCGACCTGCGAGGCATCGACGTCCGTATCGTCGATGACGGCCTCGAACCTGCCCGAGGTGAATTCCTCCGGCGAGTTCGCCGCAGCCTTGAGGCGCAGCATCGACTTCGGGGTGAAGACGATGAGCGGACGCTTGTTCGTCGTCGAGGCGTGGCGACGCAGCAGGTGGAAGTACGAGGCGCCCGAAGACGGGTAAGCCACCGTCATATTGTTCTCAGCGCACAGCTGGAGGTAACGCTCGATGCGACCCGAGGAGTGGTCAGGTCCCTGTCCCTCATAGCCGTGGGGCAGGAGCATGACGACACCGGAGTTCTGCTGCCACTTCTGTTCGGAGGAGGAGATGAACTCGTCGATGACGGTCTGCGCACCCTGTGCGAAGTCACCGAACTGAGCCTCCCACGCCACGAGAGCATCCTTGCGTTCGACGGAGTAGCCGTATTCGAAGCCGACGGCCGCATATTCGCTCAGCAGGGAGTCGTAGACCCAGAAGCGGGCCTGATCCTCGGTGAGGTTCTGCAGCGGCGTCCACTCGTTGCCGTTCACCGAATCGATGAGCACGGAGTGGCGCTGGACGAACGTGCCGCGACGGGAGTCCTGGCCGGCCAGGCGCACCGGCACACCGTCCATGAGCAGTGAGCCGAAGGCCAACAGTTCGGCGAAGCCCCAGTCGATTCCGCCCGAGACCGACATCTCCTTGCGCTTCTCGAGCAGAGCGCGCAGCTTCTTGTGAACAGTGAAGCCCTCGGGGATCTCCGTGAAGGCCTCGCCGATGCGCTGGAGCGTCTCGGGGCTGATGGCCGTCTCGGCATCGTTGAAGGTCTCGATATCGCTGGGCTCGTAGGGAGCGTTGAACGCCTCTCCGTCGTAAGGCCCGGTCTCGGCCTCCTTGGTCTCGGCGAAGGCCGATTCCAGCTTCGACTGGTAGTCCTTGAGCGCCTCGGCGGCCTCTTCGTCGGTGATGCACTTCCTGCCCACGAGCGATTCGGTGTAGAGCTTGCGCACCGAACCCTTCTTCTCGATGAGCGAGTACATCGTCGGCTGGGTCATCGACGGATCGTCGCCCTCGTTGTGGCCGCGACGGCGGTAGCACACGAGGTCGATGACGACGTCGCGGTTGAATTCCTGGCGGTATTCGAAGGCCAGGCGTGCGGCCCGGACGACGGCCTCGGGGTCATCGCCGTTGACGTGGAAGATCGGGGCGTTGATCGACTTGGCCACGTCGGTGCAGTAGAACGAGGAACGCGCCGAGGCGGGGGGAGTGGTGAACCCGACCTGGTTGTTGATGATGACGTGGACCGTTCCGCCGGTGCGGTAGCCGCGCAGCTCCGAGAGGTTGAGCGTTTCGGTGACCACACCCTGGCCGGCGAATGCGGCATCTCCGTGGACGAGGACCGGCAGGACGGTGAAGCCCGCCTCACCCTGGTCGACGAGGTCCTGCTTGGCGCGGACGATTCCTTCGAGGACCGGATCGACGGTCTCGAGGTGGCTGGGGTTGGCCGCGACGTAGACTCCGGTGGTGTTGCCCGCCGGCGAGGTGAACGAACCCTGGGTGCCCAGGTGGTACTTCACATCGCCCGAGCCCTGGACGCTGTCCGGGGACATGGTTCCGTCGAACTCGCGGAAGATCTGCGCATAGGACTTGCCGGCGATGTTCGTGAGCACATTGAGACGGCCGCGGTGAGCCATGCCGATGGCGACCTCGTCGAGGCCGGTGTCGGCGGACTGATTGAGGATCTCGTCGAGCAGGACGATCGCGGACTCTCCGCCTTCGAGGCTGAAGCGCTTCTGTCCGATGTACTTCGTCTGCAGGAAGGTCTCGAAGGCCTCAGCAGCGTTGAGGCGACCGAGGATGTGGCCCTGCTCCGAGCGGGTGAGCTCCTGATGCGGGACTTCGATCTTCGACTGGAACCAGCGGCGCTGGACCGGGTCGGCGATGTGCATGTACTCGAAGCCCGTGGTCCGGCAGTAGCTCTCGCGCAGCAGACCGAGGATGTTGCGGAAGGGCATCATCGGCTTCGCACCGAAGCCGCCGGTGGGGAATTCGCGTTCGAGATCCCACAGTGTCAGCCCGTGCTGATTGATGTCGAGGTCGGGGTGGGAGCGCTGACGGTAGACCAGGGGATCGATGTTGGCCATGAGGTGTCCGCGCGTGCGGTAGGCATCGATGAGCTCGATGACGCGGGCGGTCTTGTTGACATCGTCCTGGTCCTCGGCCGAGACGTCGGGAACCCAGCGGACCGGCTCATAGGGCAGGCGCAGGGATTCGAAGACATCGTCGTAGAAGCCGTCTTCACCCAGCAGGTAGCTGTGGACGAGCTTGAGGAACTCGCCCGAACCGGCGCCCTGGACCACACGGTGATCGTAGGTCGAGGTCATGGTCAGCACCTTGGACACGGCCAGGGAGTTGATGGTCTGCTGGCTGGCACCCTGGAATTCGGCGGGGTAGTCGAGCGCTCCGACGCCGATGATGCAGCCCTGGCCCTTCGTCAGGCGCGGCACGGAGTGGACGGTGCCGATTCCGCCGGGGTTGGTCAGCGAGACCGTGGTGCCGGCGAAGTCGTCGGCGGTGAGCTTGCCCTGGCGTGCCTTGTCGACGAGGCCGTCGTAGGCGTCGACGAACTGGCGGAAGGTCAGCGTCTCGGCCTTTTTGACGTTGGGCACCAGCAGGGTGCGAGACCCGTCCTTCTTCGGCACGTCGATGGCGAGGCCGAAGTTGATGTGAGCGGGGGAGATCATCACGGGCTTGCCGTCGCGGACATCGTAGGAGACGTTCTGCGAGGGGAAGTTCTGCAGCGCCCGGATCACGGCGAAGCCGATGAGGTGGGTGAACGAGACCTTTCCGCCGCGGGTCCGCTTGAGGTGCGAATTGATGACGATCCGGTTGTCGATGAGCGCCTTGGCAGGCAGTGCCCTGACCGACGTGGCGGTCGGGACTTCGAGCGACTCATCCATGTTCTTCGCGATGAGCTTCGCTGGGCCGCGCAGGGGAGTGATCGTCTCTTCAGGGGCGGGCTTCGGTGCAGTCTCCTTCGGGGTGACCTGCGGCACGGACTTGGTCTCGGCCTTCAGCGTCTCGGACTCGGCCGAGGACGGGGTGACTCCGCGGGATGTCGCCGGCGCTGCGGCAGGAGCAGGGGACTTGGCATCCGACTTCTTCGCGGCCGGCTTCGCCTCCTGCTTGGCGGCGGGCTCGGCAGCGGACTGAGCGCCTCCGCCGTTCTTCTCGTACTTGTCGAAGAAGGGCCACCAGGACTGGTCGACCGAATTCTTATCTGACTTGTACTGCTCATACAATTCCTCGACCAGCCACTCATTCGACCCGAAGTCTTCAACGGTGCGGTTCGGAGTATTGACGGACACGGCGTTGATCGCCTACTTCCTGATTCAAGACTTGCTGCTTAACGACATCTCCAAGCCTAACGTGATGTGCCATCGAATGTGCAGTTAAGGGACAATAGTGTTATGCGTTTCATCTCAAATGACCCGAACACCGATCTCACCTACTCCGATGTGTTCCTCGTCCCGAACTCCTCAGCCCTGACTTCGCGCTTCGACGTCGACCTCACGACAGCCGATCCGACCGGGTCGACGACGCCGCTCGTCGCAGCGAATATGACTGCTGTGTCCGGTCGGCGGATGGCGGAGACGATGGCCCGGCGCGGGGGACTGGCGGTGCTGCCGCAGGACATTCCGCTGACCGCTGCGCAGGAGACCATCGCCTGGGTGAAGAGCCGTGACCGGATCTTCGAATCCGCTCTGCGCTTCGCCCCGGAGGACACTGTCCTCAATGCCCTGCACGTGCTGGCCAAGCGTCCGCACGGCTTCGGCGTCGTCGTCGACTCCGCGGGCAGGCTCGAAGGCATCATCAATGCCGCGGATCTGCGCGGCGTCGACCGCTTCACCTCGGTGTCGGATCTGTTGGACTCCTCACCCCATGTCATCCGCGCCTCCGAAGTCGACTGGGAGGACTCCGCACAGCTGGAGTCCCTCTTCGAATCGATGACGGAGTCCCGGGCGGAGTTCGCCGCTGTCGTCGACGACGAGAACACCGTGCTCGGCAGCCTCACTCCGAAGTCGCTGCTGCGCTCCTCGATCTACACCCCCAACGTCGATGACCAGGGGCGGCTGAAGATCGCCGTGGCCATCGGAGTCAACGGCGCCGCGGTCGAACGTGCCGCGGCCCTGGTCGAAGCCGGCGCCGATGTCCTCGTCGTCGACACCGCACACGGCCATCAGGTGAAGATGCTCGACACGCTGTCGGCGATCGCCGATGCCGAGCTCGGGGTGCCGATCGTGGCCGGCAACGTCGTCACCGCCGAGGGGGTCCGTGACCTCGTCGCCGCCGGTGCCGACATCATCAAGGTCGGGGTCGGCCCGGGAGCCATGTGCACAACCCGGATGATGACCGCCGTCGGTCGTCCGCAGTTCAGTGCAGTGCTCGAATGCGCCGAGGCGGCTCGCGAGTTGGGTGCGCATGTGTGGGCAGACGGCGGAGTCCGCTACCCCCGCGACGTCGCCCTGGCACTGGCGGCCGGAGCCTCGCAGGTGATGGTCGGGTCCTGGTTCGCCGGCACCCACGAATCCCCTGGCGACCTGCTCGTCGACGGCGAGGGCCGGAAGTACAAGGAGAGCTTCGGAATGGCTTCGGCGCGCGCCGTGGCCAACCGCACCCGCACGGAGTCGGCCTTCGCTCGGGCGCGGAAGGGGCTGTTCGAAGAGGGCATCTCGTCGTCGACGATGTACATCGACCCCGCATCTCCGGGAGTCGAGGACCTGCTCGACTCAATCACGTCGGGCGTGCGCAGCTCCTGCACCTACGCCGGGGCCGGTGACCTCCGGGAATTCGCGCGTCTGGCCGCGGTCGGAGTCCAGAGCGCCGCCGGTTACGAAGAGGGCCGACCTGTGTCCGGAAGTTGGTAAGATCTCCTCATGCACAGTGACAGTCCCGGCCGGCGGGAAGCCGGCGCCCCAGATGACGATCCTCACCCCGCGAGGGTCCCACACTTCTTCCGGTCTGCTCAGCAGATCGTCAACGGCGGGGACAGTCACTGATGGAATGGATACTCCTCGCCCTCGCGCTGCTGCTCATCCTCGGCACCGGCGTCTTCGTCGCAGCCGAGTTCTCTCTGCTGACCCTCGACCGCCATACGGCCGATCAGGCGGTCGAGAACGGCGTCGTCGGCGCGAAGACGCTGCGGCGCTCGATGACCCACCTGTCCACCCAGCTCTCGGCGGCGCAGGTGGGCATCACGATCACCACCCTGCTCACCGGTTACCTCATGGAACCGTCCTTGGGCAGGCTGCTGGCGCCGCTGTTCGAGGCCTGGGGCGTCGGTCCCGGACTCGCGGCACCGCTGGCGCTGACCATCGCGCTCATCGTCTCCACCGTGGGATCGATGATCTTCGGAGAGCTCGTGCCGAAGAACCTCGCCATCGCCGTCCCGCTGGCGACCGGCCGCATCGCCGCACCGATGCAGTACGTCTTCTCGATCGTCTTCAAACCGGTCATCGCGGTCCTCAACGGCACGGCGAACAAGATCCTCATGTCGATGGGCATCGAGCCGCAGGAAGAGGGGTCGGTGGGTCGTTCTCCGGAGGAGCTGACCTCCCTCGTGCGTCACTCCGCCGAAGAGGGCGTCCTCGACGAGCAGACGGCGGGCCTGCTGGAGAGGACGCTGAGCTTCTCCGAGCGGACCGCTGAAGACGTGATGACCCCGCGCACACGCATGTCCACGGTGGACAAGGACACCACGGCCCGACAGATCATCGAGCAGGCTCGGGACACCGGATTCTCCCGCTTCCCCGTGGCAGACGAGGACAAAGACCACATCGTCGGCGTCGTCCATGTCAAACAGGCCTTCGCGGTGCCTCCGGGCAACCGCGACGACGCCTATGCAGGAGGGCTGATGACCGAGGTCCGGGAGATTCCGGAGACTCAGCGTCTCGATCCGCTGCTCTTGGAGCTGCGGGCGACGGGCCTGCAGATGGCCGTGGTCGTCGATGAGTTCGGCGGCACTGCCGGAGTCGTCACCCTCGAAGACGTCGTCGAAGAACTCGTGGGCGAGGTCGCCGATGAGCATGATCGGATGCGCGTCGCGGCACGACCGGCTCGCGACGGCTCCTGGATCGTGCCCGGTCAGCTGCGCCCCGATGAGATCTCGTCGACGATCGGTGTGACCATTCCTGAGGACTCGGACTACGAGACTCTGGCCGGATTCGTCCTCAAGGAGCTCGGACGGATCCCCGAACCGGGTGACGAGGTCCGCACCGAGGACGCGCGAATCGTTGTCGAAAGGATGCACGGTCGACGCATCGAACGCCTCCGGGTGGTGCTGCGCGCCGCCGACGCAGGAGCATTCGAAACCGGAGGTGAGGCCCGATGAGCGCCGATTGGTTCGGACTGGTCTGGCTGGTTCTTCTGCTGCTGGGCAACTCCTTCTTCGTCGCCGCGGAATTCGCTGTGGTCGCGGCCAAACGCTCACAGATCGAACCGCGAGCGGACGAAGGCTCTGCAGCGGCGAAGACAGCTCTCTATGCGATGGAGCATGTGTCATTGATGCTGGCGATCTGCCAGCTCGGGATCACCGTCTGCTCTCTGCTTCTGGGCAACGTGGCCGAACCGGCCATCCACCATCTGCTCGCCGGTCCGCTCGAAGGCTTGGGCATTCCTGCAGGGCTGTCGTCGACGATCTCGTTCGTTCTGGCACTCGGAGTCGTGACCTACCTGCACGTGGTCATCGGCGAGATGGTGCCGAAGAACTTGGCTCTGGCGGCATCCGGCCAGGCTGTGATGCTGCTGGCGACTCCGCTGGTGTTCCTGGCCCGAGTCTTCGGGTTCGTCATCCGGCCCCTCAACGGCCTGGCCAACGGGGTCCTGCACCTGTTCAAGATCGAGGCCCGCGACGAGGTCAATGAGGCCTACACGATCGAGCAGGTCGAATCGATCGTGGCCGAGTCGAAGCGCGAGGGACTGCTCAGTGATGACACCGGGCTGCTCAAGGGCGCCATCGAGTTCAGCGACAAGACTGCGTCCGACATCATGGTCCCGATGTCCGAGCTCATCACGATCTCGGACAAGGTGACCCCGAACGAGCTTGTGACCCTGGTCGGAAAGACCGGCTTCTCTCGGTACTTCGTCGTCGGTGACGACGGTTATCCGCAGGACTACCTCCACATCAAGGACGTCCTCTACGCGGACACAGAAGAGGCCTTCGACTCTCCTGTGCAGAGCAAGCGCTTCCGTCCTCTGTTCACGGTCACGGCCGATGACGAGGTCGAGGAGGCTCTGGCGCAGATGCAGAAGGCGGGAATCCACGTCGCCCGCGTCATCGACGCGCAGGCGCAGGTGCTCGGCCTGCTGTTCCTCGAGGACGTGCTCGAAGAGCTCGTCGGCGAGGTCCAGGACGCGATGCAGCGGGGACGATCCGACTTCCGCAGCTGAGCATTCCGCAGCGACGGAGCGGTTCGCTTCACCACTCGCCTCGACGGCGGTCTCCGGCAGTACGGAGGCCGCCGTCGACGTGTGGTGCGGACGGTCCCGGAGAAGGCGTTCGGCGCGGAGTCCCATTCGTGACCGACTGTATAACGGTTCGTAACGAAACAGTGATTCAGGACACCTGGAGTAGAGCGCCTGTAGTGGTTCGCGATGACTTATCGTCAGCGAATGACCTGGTCACACGCTGTGTATGAACTGAAGGTGACATTCTGTAACGATGTCGTTATAGTGTTGTGACATAAGCTTTCGGGTGCCCGGCAGAGGGCCTCCACCGCACAATCTTCACCAACAGTATGGAGCACTATGTCGAGTGAGCTCTCGACCGTCGAGGCGCCGTCGGTCCGCCGACGTGATCTGCGCAAGCAGAACGCCTCCACGCAGGTTTCGACGATCAACTCTTCGCCTTCCGTGACATCGCAGTCGCGGAGCAGCGCATCCGCAGCCCTCTCTCCCCGTCGTGCGGCCATGGCCGCCGAGGCCCGCGCCGCAGCGGGCTCACCCCGACGTGCTGCGATGGCCAAGGAGGCTGCGCAGCCGCTGACCCCCGCGGGCCATACCTCGACGCTGGCTGCGACTCAGCTGAGCAGGCGCGGTTCCGACGGTTCGCTGCTGCGCTCGGTCCGCCGTCGCCAGGTCACGACCTTCTCTGCTCTGGCCACGGTCTCGGTGACCGGCACCGCCATCGCCGCTGTGATGGTGGCCGGCAACATGAGCGGCAGCCAGGAGGTCAAGGTCGATGACTCCGCCGCGCAGTCCCAGCCGCGTGCGATCAACGCCGAATCGGTCTCCGCCGACATCAAGGTCGACCGGGACGACAAGACTTCGATGACCATCGGCGCCCCCAGCGCCAAGCAGACGAAGGTCGACGCCGCGTCCAGGGCGATCACGAAGACCGTTCTGCCCGGCTGCGACGAAGCCGCGCCGAAGGGCGACGCGAGCAACGGCGAACTGCCCGACGAGTGGCTGTGCGAGATCGGTGTGGGCAACCACAAGCTGCGCTCCGATGCCGCCGTATCGTTTGCGAAGATGAACGCAGCCTTCAAGAAGGACACCGGCAAGGACCTCGCGGTCACCGATTCCTACCGGTCGCTGGAGTCCCAGGTCTCCGTGGCCGCACGCAAGCCCGGGTTCGCGGCCCGCCCCGGAACCTCCAACCACGGTTGGGGCCTGGCCCTCGACCTCGGTGCGGGAACGCAGAACGGCACCGGTGAGCAGTACGAATGGCTCGTCGCGAACGCCGAGAAGTTCGGGTGGGAGAACCCTGACTGGGCCAAGCGCAATTCCTATGAACTCTGGCACTGGGAATACGTTCCCGGCCGCAAGGCCATGAAGGGCGCCTGATCTGCACTGATATCGCTGATCACAGCCCCACGACACCGCGTGCAGTCCTCGTAGGACTGCACGCGGTGTCGTTTTGGGAGGTGGTGCCCAACGGTGATAGAGTGGCATCCGTTGCCCGCGTAGCTCAGTGGATAGAGCGTCTGCCTCCGGAGCAGAAGGTCGTAGGTTCGAATCCTGTCGCGGGCACCACAACACCGCCCATCTCAACTGCTGAGGTGGGCGGTTCTGCATACGCGGTCCGAACGGTCGGTGGTGCAGACAGGATCTAAGGTAGTCGGAGACGAGACCCGGACCGTGATGTGAGGCATGCGATGTCGGAACCTGCTGATGAGCCCGTCGAGACCAGCACGGGGGAGGACGACATCGTCCTCCGTGCGCAGAGTCTGCGCAAGAGCTTCGGCCGCGGCGATACGGCGGTCGAGGCGCTCGACGACATCAGCGTCGACTTCGAATCCGGTCGCTTCACCGCCATCATGGGACCGTCCGGATCGGGAAAGTCGACATTCATGCATGTCCTCGCCGGTCTCGATCGCGTCGATTCGGGCTCGATCATCATGCGCGGCCAAGACATCACTCGTCTCAACGACCGGCAGCTGACCCAGCTGCGTCGCGACCGCGTCGGCTTCATCTTCCAAGCCTTCAACCTCGTCCCGACGCTGAGCGCAGAACAGAACATCGAACTGCCGGTGTCACTGGCCAGGAAGAAGATCGATCGCGAGTGGAAAGCCGAAGTCGTCGAACGACTCGAACTCGGCGATCGCCTCCAGCATCGTCCGCACGAGCTCTCCGGCGGTCAGCAGCAGCGAGTCGCCGTGGCCCGCGCCCTGCTGACCCGGCCGGACGTCATCTTCGCCGATGAGCCCACGGGAAACCTCGACTCCCACGCCGGAGCGGAGGTCCTGTCCCTGCTCGGCCGGGCCACTACCCTGTACGGGCAGACGATCATCATGGTCACCCACGATCCCGTGGCGGCATCCCATGCCGGTCGGGTCGTCCTCCTCAAGGACGGCCGGGCCACGGGTGAAGTCCGACAGCCGACGCGGGAGAGCGTGGTCACGGCGCTGAGCGAACTGAGCTCTCTGTGATCGCAGTCGCTCTCGCGCAGATCCGGATCCACTGGGCCCGGTTCCTCGCAATCGGTCTCGGCATCGCCCTGGCCGCAGGATTCGTGGCGACGACCCTGATCATCAACTCCTCGCTGCAGGACAGCCTCGAACATGCCGTCGGTCGTTCGTTCGAGAACGCCGACCTCGCCGTCATCCCGGACAGAGACGTCTTCGTCGGGGGAGACGAGGCATCCCCGCTGTTGGGACCCCTGTCGGAAGTCGACGGGGTGAGCACTGCGTCTCTGTCGGCCCGCACAGTGACGACCGGCAGAGGCGCTGCATTCTCCGAAAGCTCCTTTGCGCTGTCCCCGGTGCCTGCCGATGAACGTCTGGACACCTTCGACATGGTCTCGGGCCAGCGACCGGACGCCAGAACGGACCTCGTGCTCGACACCCGCACGGCACGCGACCTCGACGTCGGCATCGGTGATGAGATCCGGTTCACCGTCGACGCCGTCCCGGTGGACAGCGGAGACGATGACATGCCCGTCTATCGGGGGCCGAGCCAGAGCAGCGTCACCTTCTCCGTCGTCGGCATCGCCGAGCTGAGGCAGGATCCGGCGCTGCCCGGAGCCACTCGGGCACTGACGACCGCCGCGGGCTACCAGGAGTACTTCGCCCAGCAGGGTGATGTCATCGCCATTCAGATCGCCCTTGAAGACGGTGCGGACCCGGAGACGGTGCGATCACAGCTGCAGAGGGCCATCGACGAATCGGAGCTGGACGGCAGTCTCGAGGCGCTCACCGTGGACGACGCCGTGAGCGCGAAGACGGATCGGCTCTCCGGCGGCAATGTCGTCGTGACCGGTTTCCTGCTCGTATTCGCCGGAATCTCCGTCATCGTCGCCATCCTCGTCGTCTCCAACACCTTCTCGGTCATCGTCGCCGGGCGTCGTCGCGAATTCGCACTGCTGCGCTGCCTCGGCGCCACCCGCGTGCAGATGTACGCCTCCGTCGTGGCCGAAGGGCTCTTCGTCGGATTGCTCGGATCGATCTTCGGTGTCCTCGCGGGGATCCTCGTCAGTCGCGGACTCATGGCCGCCGCGGTGCGGTACTGGCCGGCGGAATTCCCCTACGACACGCTCACGATCCCCGTCTCCGCTCTGATCAGCGGCATCGTCGTGGGTGCCGTGCTGACGATCGTGGCCACCATCCGCCCGGCTCGCAGCGCCATCGCAGTGACACCGCTCGAAGCACTCCAGCCCTTCGATGTCTCCATCTCGCCGAGAACTCGCGCCCGACCCCGCCACCTCGTCGGCTTCGGCCTCATCGGCCTGGGCGCACTTCTCGCCATCGTCTCCCTCTACGCCGTGTCGACCACCGAGTTCTGGATCCTCGGAGGTGCGCTGGGCGGGGGCCTCGTGGTCACCGGACTGGTCATCAGCTCCGCGAAGATCATCCCGCCGGTCGTCGCGTGGGCGGGGGAGGTGCTGTTCAGCCCCTGGGGCGTGCCCGGGCAGCTGGCGACCTTGAACACGCTGCGCAATCCGCGCCGCACCGCGGCCACGGCCACGGCGCTGATCATCGGTGTGACCCTGGTGGCGACGATCCTCGTCGGCGGCATGTCGACGAAGGCGACGCTCAGCCACGGACTCGACCAGCGCTATCCCGTCGACATCTCCGTGCCGCTGTCCGGCCTCGTCGACGATGATGAGCTCGACGAGGTGCGCGAGATCCCGGGCGTGTCCACAGCGGTCATCGCCCACCGCGCCGAGGCGGTCGAGGATTTCAAGGGCTCCCGTCCGGAGATCTTCGTCCTCGACCCGGACAGCGCCGACACCGTGCTCGGCGACGCGGCGGCCGACATCGTGTCCGGACGGGTCACCGTTCCCGAGGACTACAGCTCTGCCACCGTGCGGGTGAAAGGGCTCACCGAGATGAGCGTGCCCGTGCACAGGGAGGGTCTCTCCAGCCTTGCGTTCTTCACCACTCCCGAGGTCGGCAACGACCTCGGGATCTCGGCGACGACGACGGCTGTGCTCGTCCGCCTCGACGAGGACGTCGACGTCGACGAGATCGCACGCATCCGCCAGTCCGTGGCCGAGGCACTCGACGTCTCCAGCGAGGAGGTCGGCGGCTCCGCCGTCGCTCGGGGCACCTATTCCGAACTCATCGACGTCATGCTCGCCGGTGCCGTGGCCCTCCTCTTCGTCTCCGTGGTCATCGCGCTCATCGGCGTCTCGAACACGGTCAGTCTCTCCGTCATCGAACGCCAGAGGGAGAACGCGCTCATGCGCGCGCTGGGCCTGAGCATCTCGCAGCTGCGGACCCTCCTGGCGCTCGAAGCGGTGCTCATCTCATCGGTGGCTGCGCTGCTCGGGCTCGTCCTCGGCAGCGCCCTGGGCATCGTCGGCACCCGCTTGGTCACTCATGACTACTCCACCGACCTCATCGTCGACGTCTCCGTCATGTCCTTCCTCGGCATCCTCGGGGTGGCGGTCATCGCCGGGATCCTCTCCGCTCTGGCACCGGCCAGGCGGGCGTCACGGCTCTCACCTGTCGAAGGGCTCAAACTCGACTTCTGAAGCGGGCCGGCCATCGGTTGTGATGTCGGCGTCTGATAGGAAAGACCTCATGAACCCCGCGCGCATCCGTATTCTGATCGTCCTCGGAATCGTCTTCGCCGCCTTCAATCTGCGGCCCGGAGTCACCGGGCTCTCACCGCTGCTCGATGCCATGGGCGAAGAGATCGAACTGAGCGCGATATTTCTGGCGGTCATCGGCATGCTGCCTCCGCTGCTCTACGGCCTCAGCGGTTTCCTCACACCGCGGCTCTACGCCCGCTTCTCCGGGCTCGGTCTGACCCTGGCTGCAATGGTCATGGTCATGATCGGACTGGGAATCTGCGCACTCGTCGAATCGCCGGGCCTGTTCCTGGCGCTGAGCGTGCTCGCCCTGCTGGGGATGGGCATCGGCAACGTCGTCCTCCCACCCCTGGTGAAGTCGTACTTCCCCGACAAGGTGGCGCTGATGTCGACCGTCCACGTCGGGCTGCTCCAATTCGGCACGTTCATCCCGCCGCTGGTCGCGGTACCCCTCGCCACCGGTGCCGGATGGAGGGGATCCCTGCTCGTCTGGGCCGCATTCGCGGCTCTGGGCGCGATCGCCTGGATCGTCATCGCCATCGTCAGGCCCGCACCCGCCGACGAGGTGGCCGCCGCCGTCGTCGGAGGCAGCGAGCTCTCCCGCCTTCTGCGCAGCCCGCGGGCATGGGCACTGATGACGATGACGGGACTGACGTCGTTCAACAACTTCATCCTCTTCACCTGGCTGCCGAGCCTGCTCACCCGCTCCGGATTCGATGCTGCCTTCGGCGGAGCGATGCTGGCGCTGGTCACTGCCATCCCGCTCGTCCTCGGCTTCGTCCTGCCGACCCTCGCGCAGAGGATGAGATCGGCGTATCTCATCGTCGTCGGCTTCTGCCTCAGCCTGGCCGTGGGCTACCTGGGGCTGTGGCTGCTGCCGACGGCGGCCCCCGTCCTGTGGACCGTGCTGCTGGGGATCGGCATCTCCACGTTCCCGCTCGCGCTGACACTGATCACTCTGCGCGCCCGTGACGCCGAAGCGGCGGCCTCCCTGTCCGGCTTCGTCCAGGGCGGCGGTTACCTCCTGGCGGCCACGGGACCCCTGATCTTCGCGTTTCTCATCCAGAGCTTCGACAGCATGTGGCCGGCATTCGCCGTGGTGCTGGCCTCAGTGGTGGTCAAATTCTTCGTCAGCCACGCCGCCTGCCGACCCGGCGCCATCTGAGGCCGTCTGGGCAGCCGTCTCGTCATGAGAGCGAAGATGACGTTGGATTCGTCCCCGCCGTCCGGCCCCGAGTACTCTGTTCGAGTGACCCCGGAAGACCTGCAGACTGCACTCGCGCGCGCCTTGATGACAGCGCCGGCAGATCTCGTGGCACCGGGATCCGCCGCAGCCATCGACGTTCGGCCCCCGACCCGTCCCGACCTCGGCGACTGGACGACCCCGGTGGCGCTGCGCGCCTCCGCCGAACCCGAGCAGCGAATCGCACTCGCGGCACATCTGTGCACCGAGCTGCGCACCCACCCCGAGGTGGCTGACGCCGTCTTCGCCGGACCCGGATTCGTCAACGTGACCCTCACCGCGGCCGCCCGTGCGCGGGTGATCTGCGACATCGTCAGCGCAGACAGGGGAGCCGACGCCCGCAGCGGAGCGGGACAGGACCGGACGCCGTTCCGAACGCTGGTCTCCGCGTCCGACCGGCAGCCCGCACCGGGTCTCCGCGCCGGCGGCCGCGGCACCGATGTCGATCCGGTCGCAGTGCATGATCTCCAGCGCGGCCATGCCGCGGCCTGCCGTGAACTGCGGCGGGCACACAGAGCGGGAATCCCGACCGCGGACATCGACCTGGCGACGCTTGCGCAGCCGAGCGAGACCCGGATGCTCACCATCATGGCGGGGCTGCCGTCCGCGCTGGAACGTTCGCGCCGCCTCGGCGAGGCCGAACCGCTGCTCACGGCGCTGCTCGAGCTCGGCGCAGCCGTCGAGGAGTGGCTTCGTCGCTGCCCGGCCACTCCGACGGTCGATGAGGACATCACCGTCACCCATACCTCGAGGCTCCTCGCTCTGAGAGCCGTCATCATCGTTCTCGCCGCAGGACTACGACAATTGGGTGCTTCGGCCCCGGAGAGGATCTGATGCCCGCACATATCGCAGGGACACTGCACGCGACCCCGGCCCCGGTGTGGCTGCCCTATCCCGACGACGTCAATGCGCTGCTGCCGAGTCTGTGGTCGGACAATGTCACGAAGACCGCCGAGGGCGTGCTCACCATCGCCGGTCACACCGTGACGGACCTGGCCGAGAAGTACGGCACCCCCACCCTCGTCATGGACGTCGCTGACTTCCGCAGTCGCGCCGAGGCCTACCTGAGCACGTTCTCCAACGCGTTCTCCGTCGGGAAGGGACTGGCCGGAGCCGACGTCTTCTACGCCGGGAAGGCCTTCCTGTGCACGGCCGTGGCCCGGTGGGTGCATGAGGCCGGTCTCGGCCTCGACACCTGCTCGCTGGGGGAGATGATGATCGCCCGCGCCGCAGGTGTCCCCGGCGACCGCGTCGGCCTGCACGGGAACAACAAATCCGCGGCCGAACTCGAATACGCCCTCGACTACGGCGTGTCCAGGATCTTCGTCGACAGCCTCGATGAGGTTGCTCGCCTCGAATCCATCGCTGCGGCCAGACGAACCGTCGCACCGGTCATGCTGCGGGTCACGGTCGGCGTCGAAGCGCACACCCATGACTTCATCGCCACGGCCCACGAGGACCAGAAGTTCGGGCTCTCTCTCGCTGACGGCACCGCTGCCCGGGCCGCGCGTCTGGTCGCGGAATCCGACCACCTGCGTCTCGACGGCCTCCATTCGCATATCGGCTCGCAGATCTTCGACATCTCCGGATTCCAGGTCGCCGCCGCCCGCGTGCTCGCCTTCCGTGCCGAGATCATGGGCGAACACGGCATCGACCTGCCCGATGTCGACCTCGGCGGCGGCTTCGGCATCCGCTACACCTCCCAGGACACCCCGATCCCGGTCACGGAGATGGCCGAGGAACTCGCCTCCGTCGTGGCCAAGGAATGCCGGGGGCTGGGCACGAGCGTCCCGCGGATCTCCATCGAGCCCGGACGTGCCATCGTCTCGCCAGCGGTATTCACGCTCTACGAGGTCGGCACCGTCAAGCAGGTGAGCACCGACAGCGGCACCCGCACCTATGTCGCCGTCGACGGGGGCATGAGCGACAACATCCGCACCGCACTCTACGACGCGGATTACTCATGCACTCTGGCCAACCGGAATTCTTCCGCGGAGCCGGCGATCGTGCGGGTCGTCGGCAAGCACTGCGAATCCGGCGACATCATCGTCCGCGACGAATACATGGGCGCCGATGTGACCGCGGGCGACCTCGTCGCAGTACCGACCACCGGAGCGTACTGCCGGTCGCTGGCCAACAACTACAATCACCTGCCCCGGCCGGGAGTCCTCGGCGTCGAGGCCGATAGAGTTGAGTGGATCGTGACACCCGAGGACCACACGCAGATGTTCGCCACCGACCCGGGGATGGTCGGGGGAGGAACGCCACACTGATGAGCGTGAGAGACAAGAGCGGAAAGGTGAGGAAATGCAGGCACTGAAGGTAGCCATGCTCGGATGCGGAGTCGTCGGCACGGAGGTCGCCGCGAGGATTCAGAACCGCGCAGAGGGCCTGGCCGAACGCATCGGCGCTCCGCTGGAGCTGAGCGCGATCGTCGTCCGCGATGCCTCGAAGTCCCGCCCGGGAATCGATGAGAAGCTGCTGACGACCGACGCCGAGGCGGCCATCGCCGGAGCCGATATCGTCGTCGAGCTGATGGGCGGGATCGAACCCGCCCGCTCGCTCATCACCGCGGCTCTGAGACAGGGATCGTCGGTCGTGACCGCGAACAAGGCGCTGCTGGCCGCCAGCTACGGCGAACTCATGTCCGCAGCCGATGCCGCCGGCGTCCGGCTCGAACACGAAGCGGCTGTGGCCGGCGCGATTCCGATCATCCGCCCCGTCGGCGATTCGCTGGCCGGTGACCGGATCGAACGCATCATCGGCATCGTCAACGGCACGACGAACTTCATCCTCGACCAGATGGACTCCGAAGGCTGGGACTTCGGCCACGCGCTGGCCACCGCACAGGAGCTCGGATACGCCGAGGCCGATCCGACCGCCGACATCGGCGGACACGATGCGGCTGCGAAGGCTGCGATCCTGTCCTCCCTGGCCTTCCACGCCCCGGTGTCGATCGATGATGTCCATGTCGAAGGCATTGAAGGCATCACGGCCGAGATGGTCGAGACAGCCCGGGACCAGGGCTTCGTGATCAAACTCCTGGCCGTGTGCGAACGCGTCGCCTCCTCACCGGCCGGAGCCGGTCTCTCTGCACGTGTGTACCCGGCACTGCTCGACCGGGGCCACGCCCTGGCATCAGTGCGGGGTGCTTTCAATGCCGTGTTCATCGAAGCCGAAGCCGCCGGCGAGCTGATGTTCTACGGGCAGGGAGCCGGCGGAGCGCCGACGGCGTCGGCAGTGCTCGGAGACCTCGTGTCCGTGGCCAGGCGCAAGGTGCTCGGCGGACGCGGACAGTACGAACGTCCCTTCCACGACGACTACCCGATCCTGCCGATCTCGGCGATCACGACCAGGTACCACATCACCCTCGACGTGGTCGATCGTCCCGGTGTGCTCGCCGCGGTCTCCGAGGTCTTCGCCGACGAAGGGGCATCCATCGAACTCATGCGACAGACGATCGGAGACATCGACGACGACGGCGTCCAGCACGCGAAGCTCGTGCTCGCCACCCACTCGAACACCGACTCGACTCTGCAGAAGACGGTCGATCGCCTCATCGATCTGCCAGTCGTCCACACCGTCAAATCCGTGATCCGCGTAGAAGGACAGTGACAATGAACTACCCCAGACACCAGTGGCAGGGCGTCGTCGAGGAATACCGCAGCCTCCTCGACATCTCCGCCGACACGCCTGCAGTCACCCTCGGCGAAGGCGGGACCCCGCTGATCCGGGCGGAGAAGCTCAGCGCGCGCACCGGTGCCCAGGTATGGGTGAAGTACGAAGGTCTCAACCCGACCGCGTCCTTCAAGGACCGGGGCATGACGATGGCGATCACGAAGGCCGTCGCCCATGGCGCCAAGGCCGTCATCTGCGCGTCGACGGGCAACACCTCGGCCTCGGCAGCTGCCTATGCCACGAAGGCCGGACTCACCTGTGCTGTGCTCGTGCCCACCGGCAAGATCGCGCCTGGGAAGATGAGCCAGGCCATCGCGCATGGAGCGACTCTGCTCGAAGTCGACGGAAACTTCGACGACTGTCTGACGCTGTGCCGCAAGCTGTCCGAATCCTACCCGGTCCACCTCGTCAACTCGGTCAACCCCGATCGCATCGAGGGTCAGAAGACCGCGGCCTTCGAAGTCGTCGATGTCCTCGGCGACGCCCCCGACATCCATGTTCTGCCCGTCGGCAACGCCGGCAACATCACGGCGTACTGGAAGGGCTACAACGAATACCGCGAACATGGGGTCTCCACGCAGCTTCCGCAGATGTGGGGCTTCCAGGCCGCCGGTGCCGCACCGCTGGTCCTCGGGCATCCGGTCGACGAACCGGACACGGTGGCAACCGCCATCCGCATCGGCAATCCCGCCAGCTGGACGCAGGCCGAAACGGCGCGTGACGACTCGGGCGGTCTCATCGATTCGGTCACCGACGACGAGATCCTCGCCGCCCACAAGATCCTGTCCAGCGAAGAGGGCATCTTCGTCGAACCCGGTTCGGCCGCCTCGGTGGCGGGTCTGCTGAAGATGGCCGACGCCGGTCGTGTCCCTGCTGATGCGACGATCGCGGTGACCGTGACCGGTCACGGTCTCAAGGACCCCAGCTGGGCCCTGCACACCGCAGACGGATCCGATATCGAGACCCAGCGGGTCTCCGTCGACGCCGTCAGCGCCGCACGCGCGCTGGGACTCGAGGACAGCTGAGCGTGCGCGTGAGACTCGAGGTCCCGGCCACCTCGGCGAATCTGGGGCCCGGCTACGACTCGTACGGGCTGGCGCTCGACATCGTCGACACCCTCACTCTCACCGTCGAAGACGCAGCGGTCGACGCTGACCGCTGCGTCGAGGTGACGGGGGAGGGCGCCGAGGTGCTGCCGCGGGACCGTTCGCACCTGATCATGCGGATCATCGGTGAGGTGCTCGAGGCCGAATTCCCCGACGTCGCGGCCGATCTGTGTCCGCGTCTGTCGCTCGAGTGCGTCAACCGGATCCCTCATTCCCGCGGGATGGGCTCCTCGGCGGCCGCAGTCGTGGCAGGGATCGGCCTCGCGGCGGAACTCGGAGCCTGGTCGACCGGAGCGAAGATGAGTCGCGACCGGATCCTCGAGATCGCCACCGCAATCGAAGGCCATCCGGACAATGCCGCGCCCGCGATCTACGGCGGTCTCACCGTCTCCCTGTCTGCGCCGGTCAAGTCGTGGCAGGTGCCCGTGCGCACGCTCGAGTACGTCACCGTGCTCGTTCCCTCCGCCCGCCTCGACACCGAGGTCGCCCGTGGACTCATTCCCGCAGGCATCGATCACGCGATCGCGGCGGACAACTCGGCTCGGGCCGGCCTGCTCGTCCACGGACTGAGCAACGACGCACAGGTGCTCTTCGACGCCACTCGTGACCAGCTCCATCAGGAATTCCGCCGCAGCGCCTATCCGGAGTCGATGGCGCTTGTCGACTCCCTGCGTGCCGAGGGATTCCCGGCCGTCATCTCCGGAGCCGGGCCGACGGTGCTCGTCCTCGCCGAGGCGGTGCCCGACACCCTCGTGCCGGCAGGCATCGTCGCTCGGCGCACCGCGATTGACCTCGGCGGTTATCGGGTGAGCCGAGAAAATTGAGGAAACGATTCGCCAGATCGTCTCCGAACAAGTAGACTGTGGGTGTTCCGACAGGGCACGGCTTCCCGCTGTTCTTCACAGATCCGTCGCCGATGTCATAGATTCTGGAACATCTCCTGCTCATTCTTTAGCAGGTTTTCTTTCACAACGCACCGTCAATGGTGTTTCCGTCGCCGTGAGCAAACGGCACATGCCGCACGGCCGAAAGAGGGAGAAGGACCTTCGTGTCTGAAACCACCACTCAGGATTCCACCCCGCGCACCGGCAGCCTCACAGCGCTGCGGCTGCCTCAGCTCCAGGAAATGGCTGCCGGGCTGGGAATCAAGGGTTACCGTCGCCTTCGCAAGAGCGAACTGATCGACGCCATTAACAGCCACTCGGGCGGATCCGCTGAGCAGAAGTCCGCCCCCACCGAGAAGAAGCCCACCGAGAAGAAGCCCGCCGCAGAACCGGCCGCCAAGGCCGAGAAGCAGGCCGAGAAGCAGGAGTCGGCGAACCGTCGCTCCTCGCGTCGCTCCGCCGCTTCCGCATCCGAGGATGCTCCGGCGCTCATCATCGAACCGAACTCCGACGACTCGTCGGCGAACGAGTCCGGTGCGCAGCAGACCGGGGGAGCATCCTCCGACGAATCGAACGGCGACCAGGACCGTCAGCGCTCGCGCCGGAGCCGTTCGCGTTCCCGGGGCTCCGAGCCCCAGGCCGCGGAATCCCGCGCCGAAGAGCGCGACGGCAGCGGCGAGGACGCCTCCGACCGCAACGGCGGCCAGGATCGTTCCGGGAACCAGGAGCGTTCCGGGAACCAGGATCGCTCCGACCGTGAATCCCGCGGAGGACGCGACAACGAACGTCGCAGCAAGAACAACGACCGTTCCGACGACAATCGAGGCGGCAGCGACCGCAACGACCGTAACGGCGGCAACGGCCGGGGCAACAACGACCGGGACGGCGGAAACGACCGCGGGAACCGCAACGACCGCGGCGGCAACAACGACCGCAACGATCGTCGCAACCGCAACAACGACGATGACGACCGCGGCGGCAACCGTCGCGGACGGGGTCGGGACCGGAAGCGTCGCGGCCGCGGCAACGACGAGCCGGAGATCCGCAACGACGATGTGCTCATTCCCGTCGGCGGCATCCTCGACGTCCACGACAACTACGCCTTCCTCCGCACGTCCGGCTACCTGCCGGGGCCGAACGACGTCTATCTCTCGGCCTCCATGGTGCGCAAGAACGGTCTGCGCAAGGGCGACGCCGTCGCCGGCGCGATCCGTCAGCCGCGTGAGAACGAACAGCGGGGCAACAAGCGTGAGAAGTTCGACGCCCTCGTCCGTCTCGACTCCGTCAACGGACTCACCGTCGACGATGCGCGCAGCCGCGTCGAGTTCTCGAAGCTGACTCCGCTCTACCCGCAGGAGCGTCTGCGTCTCGAGACCACCTCGAAGCTGCACTCGACCCGCCTCATCGATCTCATCACCCCCATCGGCAAGGGACAGCGCGGACTCATCGTCGCGCCTCCGAAGGCGGGCAAGACGACGATCATGCAGCAGATCGCCAACGCGATCACCGAGAACAATCCCGAAGCACATCTCATGGTCGTCCTCGTCGACGAACGTCCCGAGGAAGTCACGGACATGCAGCGCGCGGTCAAGGGCGAAGTCATCGCCTCGACCTTCGACCGTCCGGCCGATGACCACACCACGATCGCCGAGCTCGCCATCGAACGGGCCAAGCGTCTCGTCGAGATGGGCTCCGACGTGGTCGTGCTTCTCGACAACATCACTCGCCTGGGACGTGCCTACAACATCGCGCAGCCGGCATCCGGTCGGATCCTCTCCGGCGGTGTCGACGCCAATGCGCTCTACCCGCCGAAGAAGTTCTTCGGTGCCGCACGCAACATCGAAGGCGGCGGCTCGCTGACCATCCTGGCTACGGCTCTCGTCGAGACCGGTTCGAAGATGGACGAAGTCATCTTCGAGGAGTTCAAGGGCACCGGCAACATGGAGCTGCGTCTGAGCCGTCAGCTCGCCGACAAGCGCATCTTCCCGGCCATCGACGTCAACTCGTCGAGCACGCGCCGCGAAGAGATGCTCATGACCACGGAAGAGACGAAGGTCATGTGGCAGCTGCGCCGACTGCTCTCGGGACTCGAGCAGCAGCAGGCAGTCGAGCTGCTCATGTCGAAGCTCAAGGAGACCGGCTCGAACGTCGAGTTCCTCATGCAGGTGCAGAAGACGACTCCGCTGCCGAAGTCGTCGACCGACAACAGCTGAGATGGTCGACGACACCCTCACGGCCAGCGTCAGTGCACTGCTCGATGAGCATGCGCGGGTGCAGGAGGAACTCTCCGACCCCGCGGTCCACGCTGACGCCGGCCGGGCCAAGAAGCTGACCAGGCGGTACGCGGAACTCGACAAGGTCGCCGCGGCCGCCCGGCACTTCGCCCAACTCGAGGCCGACCACGCCGCCGCGGTGGAACTGGCCGCGGACGACGCCGATTTCGCCTCCGAGGCCAAGCGGCTGTCGGCGGAGATGGACACGGCCGAGGGTGAGCTCAAGGATCTCCTGGTTCCCAGCGACCCTGACGACTCCCGAGACGCGATCATCGAGATCAAAGCCGGCGAAGGCGGAGACGAATCCGCACTGTTCGCCGGCGATCTGCTGCGGATGTATCAGCGGTGGATCGACTCGCGGGGCTGGTCGAGCCAGATTCTCGACGCCACGCATTCGGATCTCGGCGGATACAAAGACGTCACCATGGCAGTCAAGGCGAAGAACGACGGCGCCTACGGCTGGGTGAAGTTCGAAGGCGGAGTGCACCGGGTCCAAAGGGTCCCGGTCACCGAGTCGCAGGGGCGCATCCACACCTCCGCAGCCGGCGTGCTCGTCTTCCCCGAAGTCGACGAGCCCGAAGAGGTGCAGCTGGACGAACACGATCTGCGCATCGACGTCTACCGGTCGTCCGGCCCCGGCGGCCAGTCCGTGAACACCACCGACTCCGCTGTGCGCATCACCCACCTGCCGACCGGGATCACCGCAAGCTGTCAGAACGAGAAGTCGCAGCTGCAGAACAAAGAGGCAGCGATGCGCATGCTTCGGGCCCGGATTCTGGCCAAGCAGGCCGAAGAGGCCGCGGCGGAGGCTGCGGACATCCGTCGGTCTCAGGTGCGCACCGTCGATCGCTCCGAACGCATCCGCACCTATAACTTTCCGGAGAACCGGATCACCGATCATCGCACCGGATACAAGGCCTACAACCTCGATCAGGTGCTGGCAGGCGAACTCGATCCCGTCATCGGGTCCTGCCGCGACGCCGACAAGGCCGCTCGTCTCGACGCACTGGGGGACTGACCTGGACACCGACAGGCCGAGGATCGTCTCCGATCTCCTGCGCGGGGCCACTACACTCTTCACCGAGGCGGGAATCGCAAGTCCCGACGCCGATGCGCTCGAGCTGCTCGCCCACGCATGGGAGATCGACCGGGCAGCGCTGAACCGCCACCGTCTCTTCGACGACCCGGTGCCGGGATCCGTGAGTGCACGATTCGCCGAACTCTGTGACCGGCGCCGGCAGCGGACACCGCTGCAGCACCTCACCGGCATCGCCTACTTCCGTCACCTGCAGCTGCAGGTCGGTCCCGGGGTCTTCGTCCCCCGTCCGGAGACCGAACTCCTCGTCGGCAGCGTCCTCGCCGAACTGTCCGAATTCTCCACGCCTGACTCGACGACCGAGACCGAGGAGGTTCGACGTCCGATCGTGATCGATCTCTGCTCCGGGTCAGGCGCGATCTCACTGTCCGTGGCCACCGAATTCGATGGCGTCGACGTCCTCGGCGTCGAACGCGAATCCGCCGCCCTCGACTGGTCACTGACGAACCTCGAGCACAGCCGCCTCGGCGAGTCGAGAGTCGAGTTCATCGGCGCAGACGCGACGAGGATCACCCAGGCGCGGCCCGATCTGCGCGGGCGTGCCGACATCGTGGTGACGAACCCACCCTATGTCCCTGATGCAGCGGTGCCGCGGGATCCCGAGGTGGCCGACCATGACCCGGCGGCCGCGCTCTTCGGCGGAGACACAGGTCTGGAGATACCGGGGCTCATCATCAGCGAGGCCGAGCAGCTGCTGCGACCCGGTGGGCTCTTTCTCATGGAACACAGCGAGGAACAGGGCGCCGGGGCACGGGAACTGCTGGAGGCCACGGCCAGTCTGAGACACGCCGCCACCTTCCAGGACTACACTGGACGCGACCGCTATACCGTGGCACGCCGCCAGGCGTAGGAGGCGCGGGGACGAATCCGTGTCATGCACGGCCCTGCACCGCGACCACACCGAACATTCGAAACGGAGAACTCGTGTCGAGACGATTCGACGTCAGCCAAGCCGAAATCCGTGAGCTCGTCTTCGACGAGTGCGCGCGAGTCGTCGACACGGGCAACCTGCTCGTCATTCCCACCGATACCGTCTACGGGATCGCCGCCGATGCCTTCAGTGCTTCGGCGGTCGCGGCACTGCTCGCTGCCAAGGGCCGCGGCCGGGACATGCCACCTCCGGTTCTCGTCCCACGCGCAGAGACCATCTTCGGTCTCGTCGATGGGGTCGATGAGACCGTGCTGGCGCTGACGGCGAAGTTCTGGCCCGGACCGCTGACGATCATCGCCGATGCCCAGCCCTCTCTCGATTGGGACCTCGGCGACACCCACGGAACCGTGGCCGTGCGCATGCCCGACGACGAATCGGCCCTGGCTCTGCTCGCCCGCACCGGACCGCTGGCCGTGTCGAGCGCGAATATCTCCGGACAGCCCGCAGCTCGGACCGCCGATGAAGCGCAGGAGATGCTCGGCGACGACGTCGACATCTATGTCGACGGTGGAGTGCGGGAATCGGGGATGTCCTCGACCATCATCGACCTCAGCGGTGACGTGCCCCGCATCCTGCGCCGTGGGCCGATCACCGCCGAGGAGCTGCGCGAGATCGTCCCCGAGCTCATCGACCTGGACGGCTGAGTGCGCGCCTACCTCTTCATCCTCATCGTCTCCGCCCTCGTGGCGTACCTGCTGACGCCCATGGTCAAACGGGTGGCCGAACGAGGAAAGATCTTCTCACCGCTGCGTGCTCGCGACGTCCATTCCGTTCCGACGCCGAGGCTGGGCGGAGTGGCGATGTTCGGCGGGCTGCTGGCCGGTCTCATCTTCGCCTCCCAGATGCCCTTCCTCAATCGGATCTTCGTCGAACCGGGACCGATCGTCGGCATCGCCGGAGCCGCCGGCCTGCTGTGTCTGCTCGGAGTCATCGATGACATCTGGGACCTGCATTGGATGGCGAAGCTCGCCGGCCAGGCACTCGCCGCAGGCTTCATGGCGATCAAGGGAGTGGCGCTGCTGTCCATACCCTTCGGAGGGGTCATCATCGGCTCTCCGCGGATGTCGATCATCGTCACAGTCCTCGTCGTCCTCGTGACCATCAACGCGGTGAACTTCGTCGACGGGCTCGACGGCCTCGCCGCGGGAGTCGTCGCCATCGGCGGCAGCGCCTTCTTCATCTACTCCTACTGGTTGGCTCGTGACGCCTCACCGGAGTCGTATGCGAACCTCGCCTCGCTCATCATCGCGATCCTCGTCGGCGCCTGTCTCGGCTTCCTGCCGCACAACTTCAATCCGGCCCGGATCTTCATGGGCGACTCCGGGTCGATGCTCATCGGCCTGCTGCTGGCCGCTTCGACGATCCGAGTCACCGGTCAGGTCGACCCGGCACTGATCGGGCAGGAGCGAGCGTTCGCCACCTTCATGCCGATCATCCTGCCGGTCGCGGTGATGTTCCTGCCGCTGCTCGACCTCGGACTCGCTGTGGTGCGTCGACTGCGAGCCGGACAGTCTCCGTTCTCCGCCGATGCCAAACACCTCCACCACCGGATGCTGCGTCTGGGACATTCCCATGCGCGTGCGGTGCTCATCCTCTACACCTGGACGGCGCTCATCGCCTTCGGATCTGTGCTGCTCCTCTTCAAGGGCTGGCTGTTCTCCGCCTGTGTCATCGGCGCACTGGTGGCTGTCACCCTCATCGTCACCTTCTATCCCCTTCGCATGCGTCAGAAAGCCAGAGAGGAAATCCCGTGACCGACCCGACACCGCGCCAAGAGACCGAAGTCGAAGCAGCCTGGACCCGCGTGTGGAGGACGCTGCTCATCCGCGGCATCATCCTCGTCCTCGTCGTCGCGGCCCTCGGAATGGGCATCGGCTGGCTGGTCTCGGGGATGACGGGACTCGTCGGCGGAGCCGTCGGCGGGGGACTGGCCGCGGTCTTCATCATCATCACCCTCGTCGTCATGTACGTGGGACGGAATATGGGACTGACCGCGATCGCCGGGTTCCTCGGCATCGGATTCCTGTTCAAGGCCTTCATCTTCATGATCGTCATCTGGCGCATCAAGGATGCGACCTGGCTCGACGGCACGGTCGCCTTCTTCACGATCGTCGTCGCGGTGATCGGCTCCTCGCTCGTCGAAGCGATCACCGTGGTCAGGGGACGCGTTCCCTATGTCGATCCGGAGGCGAGATAGGCGCTGGAAGCCTCGTCGCCGCGCAGTTCGGAGACACGTCGAGAAGTGGGGCCAGAGACGAATGACGTGTCGTATAAAATCGTTGACAGAAATTGCACAGAGAAGCCTGATGAATTTGTCGGTCACTCTCTACAGTTGGTAGAGTAGACCCGGTGCTTGGGCGGATCTTCGCCCTTTGTCGCTCCTGAACCTCAAGCCTCGCCTTCAGTGCGGGGCCAAGGCCAGGCCATCAGGGCCCTTGACCATGGGAGAGTAGTAAAAACGTGGGAACACTCAACGCCGCGAACACAACAGTCAGTGCTGCAGAAGGCGGCTTCCACGCACCGTCGATGGCTGAATTCTTTCCAGCCTCATTCCTCTTTGAGGGCACACCGTTCGAAATGAACCGCGTGATGCTCATCCGCATCATCGCCACCGTCGCTGTCGTTGTGCTTCTGGCCGTCTGGGCCAAGCGCATGAAGCTCATTCCTTCCCGCTTCCAGTCGAGCATGGAACTCGCCATGGAATTCGTGACCGTCGGCATCGCCGAGGACACGATGGGCAAGGAGAAGGCCAAGAAATTCATGCCGCTCATCGTGGCGATCTTCTTCGGCATCCTCTTCTGGAACGTCACGAAGCTCATTCCGTTCCTCAACATGCCGGGCACCGGCGTCATCGGCATGCCGATCGTGCTGACCCTCGTGGTCTATGTGACCTACCACTGGGCCGGCATCGCAGAGAAGGGCCTCGGCCGCTACCTCAAGGACGCGCTCATCCTGCCCGGCGTTCCGCCGGCGATGCACATCCTGCTCATCCCGATCGAGTTCATCACGAAGTTCGTCACTCAGCCGTTCACTCTGGCGATCCGACTCTTCGCGAACATGATGGTCGGCCACCTCCTGCTCGTCCTCTGCTTCTCCGCCACGAGCTTCTTCCTCTTCGACGCTGCCAACGGATTCCAGTTCTTCGGCATCGTCACCTTCGCCGGCGGCATGTTCGTCTTCGTCCTGGAGATGCTCATCGTCGTGCTGCAGGCCTATATCTTCGCTCTACTGTCCTGTGTGTACATCAATGCCGCGATCTCGGACGACCACTGAGTTCGCACCCCCAGATCCGTAACTCACGAGTTGCACGGTCGGGCCAACCACCCGGCTTCATTATGAAAGGAAAAGCATCCTATGGATATGCTCGCCGCAGTTGAAGGTAGCGTTTCGACGATCGGTTACGGCCTCGCCGCAATCGGTCCCGGTGTCGGTGTCGGAATCGTCATCGGCAAGACCATCGAAGGAACCGCTCGTCAGCCCGAGATGGCCGGCGCCCTGCGCGGAAACATGTTCCTCGGTATCGCTCTGATCGAGGCCCTGGCCCTCATCGGTATCGCCACCCCGTTCTTCCTGCCCTGATCTCGAAGAGGACTGAAAGATGACTCCGGTAAACATCGTCGCCTCCGCGGAGAACCCGCTTCTCCCGGCGGCCTACGACATCCTCTGGAGTGCCGTCTGTCTGCTGATCGTCTTCCTGGTTGTCTGGAAGTACGTCCTTCCCGCCTTCAACAAGACCCTCGACGAGCGTGCTGAGCGCATCCAGGGTGGAATTGAGAAGGCCGAGAAGGTGCAGGCCGAAGCCGATCAGGCTCTGGCCGAGTATCAGAAGCAGCTCGCCGACGGTCGTGCCGAAGCTGCACGACTGCGCGCCGAGGCTCAGGAAGAGGGCGCCCAGATCATCGCCGAGATGAAAGCCCAGGCTCACACCGAGGCTGATCGCATCATCGCTCAGGCACAGACTCAGATCGACGCCGAACGTCAGTCCGCCATGGTGCAGCTGCGTTCCGAGGTCGGCACTCTCGCGACAGACCTGGCTTCGCGCATCGTCGGTGAGTCCCTCACCGATGACCAGCGTTCGGCCAATGTGGTCGATCGCTTCATCTCCGATCTCGAGTCCGACTCGTCCGCGCAGCCGGTCAAGGGGGCGTGATGCTCCAGTCGAGCAGATTGTCCCTGCAGGCCGTCCTCGAGACCGCGAACTCCGAGATCTCCGGGGGAGACCCCCGACAGATCGGAGAGGAGACTCTGGCAGTCGTCGGCCTCCTCGCCGAGAATGTCGGACTGCGCAAGGCTCTGGCAGACTCCTCCGAGTCGGCCGAGAGGAAGCAGCAGCTGCTGCGGACTCTGTTCTCGACTCGGATCACGGATGCGGTTCTGCGCATCAGCGATCAGGCAGTCGGCCGTCGCTGGGCGCGGACCCAGGACCTCGTCACCAGCCTCGAAGTCGCCGGGGTGACAGCGATCGCCGCTGCCGCACAGGCCGACGCGAAGCTGGGACAGGTCGAAGAGGAGATCTTCCGCTTCGCGCGTCTGCTGGAATCCAACCACGAGCTGTCCCGCGCGCTCGATTCGCAGGCCACCGACGAGAGCAAACGCGCTCTCGTGACGGACCTGCTCGCCGGCAAGGCACAGCCCGACACCATCAAGCTGGTCGAACAAGCTGCTCAGCACCCGCGGGGTCTCCGCGTGGCGAAGGCGCTCGACCAGTACAGCGATATCCTCGCCGCCCGGCAGCAGCGGTCGGTTGCGGACGTCACCGTCGCCAAGCCTCTGAGCGAGTCGCAGACCGAACGGCTGCAGGCGGCATTGTCGGCCAGCTATGGTCGCGAACTCGTCCTCAATGTGCAGGTCGACCCCGAAGTGCTCGGGGGAGTCCGGGTGCAGGTCGGCGACGAGATGATGAACTCGACCGTGGCCGATCGACTGGCCGATGTGCAGCGCAAGCTCGCAGGTTGACACTAGTGGCCGGCTTCTCCGGCATCGGCGGCCCACCGGTCGCCGGACGCAAGATTTGAGTAAAGGAAGCAGGGAAACCAGATGGCGGAACTGACAATTCGCCCGGAAGAGATCCGGGACGCTCTCGGGAAGTTCGTTGACTCGTACAACCCGGAGAGCTCGGAAAAGACCGAAGTCGGCAAGGTCGTCACCGCTGGTGACGGTATCGCTCACGTCTCGGGTCTGCCCGGCACCATGGCCAACGAACTTCTGCGGTTCGAAGACGGCACCCTGGGCCTGGCACAGAACCTCGACGAACGCGAGATCGGTGTCGTCATCCTCGGCGAGTTCTCCGGCATCGCCGAAGAGCAGAACGTCTACCGCACCGGAGAGGTCCTCTCGATCCCGGTCGGCGACGGCTACCTCGGCCGTGTGGTCGATCCGCTGGGTCGTCCCGTCGACGGACTCGGCGATATCGAGACCGTCGGCCGCCGCGAGCTCGAGCTCCAGGCCGCCGGCGTCATGGACCGCCAGGAAGTGCGTGAGCCTCTCCAGACCGGCTACAAGAGCATCGACGCGATGATCCCCGTCGGCCGTGGCCAGCGTCAGCTGGTCATCGGCGACCGCAAGACCGGCAAGACCGCTCTGGCGATCGACACGATCATCAACCAGAAGGCCAACTGGGAGACCGGAGACCCCAAGAAGCAGGTCCGCTGCATCTACGTGGCCGTCGGCCAGAAGGGCTCGACCATCGCCGGCGTCCGCCGTTCGCTGGAAGAAGCCGGAGCGCTCGAGTACACGACCATCGTGTCCTCGCCCGCCTCGGACCCTGCCGGCTTCAAGTACCTGGCTCCCTACTCCGGCTCGGCAATCGGTCAGCACTGGATGTACGACGGCAAGCACGTCCTCATCGTGTTCGACGACCTGTCGAAGCAGGCCGAGGCCTACCGCGCCGTGTCCCTGCTGCTGCGTCGTCCGCCGGGCCGTGAAGCCTACCCCGGTGACGTCTTCTACCTGCACTCGCGTCTGCTGGAACGCTGCGCGAAGCTCTCCGATGACCTCGGCGGCGGTTCGATGACCGGTCTGCCGATCATCGAGACGAAGGCCAACGACGTCGGTGCGTTCATTCCGACCAACGTCATCTCGATCACCGACGGACAGATCTTCCTGCAGTCCGATCTGTTCAACGCCGGTCAGCGTCCCGCTGTCGACGTCGGTGTGTCCGTGTCTCGAGTCGGTGGTGCCGCTCAGACGAAGGCCCTCAAGGGCGTCTCAGGCACACTGAAGATCTCGCTGGCTCAGTACCGTTCGCTCGAGGCGTTCGCGATGTTCGCATCCGACCTCGACGATGCGACCAAGCGTGACCTGGCTCGCGGTGCGCGACTGACCGAACTGCTCAAGCAGGGTCAGTACGCTCCGATGCCGTTCGAGAAGCAGACAGTGTCGATCTTCGCCGGAACCAACGGCTACCTCGACGAGATCCCGGTCGGCGACGTGCTCCGGTTCGAGACCGAACTGCACGATCACATCGAGCGCAAGACCGGCATCTTCACGACCATCCGTGAGACGCTGAAGCTCGACGACGACACGACCGAAGAGCTGAAGAACGTCCTGGCCGAGTTCACCCAGAACTTCGCCAGCTCTGACCAGAGCGGATCGAAGGCCGGAAGCGAAGACACCGCAGCCGCTTCCTCTGACGAGGTCGAGCAGGAGCAGATCGTTCGGCAGAAGCGTTGAACCTGTTCCGTAACGGCGAAAGGAAGAACTGATGGGAGCCCAGCAGAGGGTCTTCAAACAGAAGATCCGCTCGACTCAGTCCTTGAGGAAGATCTTCAAGGCGATGGAGCTCATCGCTGCTTCGCGGATCCAGAAGGCCATTGCCCGCTCGCAGGCGGCAAGCCCGTACGCGAACGCCCTGACCCGGGCCGTGTCGGCAGTGGCCAGCGAGTCGAACGTCGACCACGTTCTCACCACGGAATCGGACAACGTCAAGCGTGCTGCCGTCCTGGTGATCGGTCCCGACCGCGGATTCGCCGGGGCCTATTCGGCGAACCTGCTGCGCGAGGCCGAGGAACTCATTCGGCTGCTGCGCAACGAGGGCAAGAGTGTGGATCTGTTCACGGTCGGCAGCAAGGCCAAGAACTACTACACCTTCCGCGATCGCAAGATCGAGAAGTCCTGGACAGGCATCTCCGAGAACCCGTTGGCCGAGCACGCCCGCGAGATCGGTGAGGCGCTGTTGGAGAACTTCGATCCGGAGTCGGACGACTCCGGGATCGACGAGATCTACATCGTCTTCACCCGTTTCGTCTCCAGCGTCACGCACGACCCGGAATACCGGCGTCTGCTTCCGCTGGAGGTCGTCGACGCCGAAGAGGCATCGGCCGGCGGACAGGCCGGCGGATCGTCCGACGCCCCCGCGTTCCCACTCTACGAGTTCGAACCGAGTGCGGAGGCTGTACTCGACGCTCTGTTGCCGCGATACATCGATTCGCGCATTCTGTCGGCGCTGCTCAGTGCAGCAGCATCCGAGCAGGCATCGCGACAGGCGGCGATGAAGACAGCCACGGACAACGCGGATGATCTCATCAAGACCTACACCCGGTTGGCCAATACGGCTCGCCAGGCGGAAATCACCCAGGAACTCACCGAGATCGTCGGTGGGGCGGATGCCCTCGCGGCATCGGCAGCCGGCGACTGACCGGCGAGAGCAGAGAGAAAGAGACCATGACTGCCACAGCAACGGAAACCTCTCCGGCACAGGGCACTGCCCTCGGCCGGATTTCCCGAGTCATCGGCCCGGTTGTCGACATCGAGTTCCCGCTCGACTCCGTGCCCGAGATCTACAATGCACTGACCGCGTCGGTGGAACTGTCCGAAGGCACCCGGAAGCTGACCTTCGAGGTCGCGCTTCACCTGGGCAACGGACTCGTCCGCGCCGTGTCGCTGCAGCCGACCGACGGCCTCGTCCGCGGACAGGACGTCGTCGACACCGGCGCACCGATCTCCGTTCCCGTCGGAGACGTGACCAAGCACCACGTGTGGAACACCACCGGTGACTGCCTCAACCTCGCCGACGGCGAGGAGCTGGAGATCTCCGAACGGTGGCCCATCCACCGTCCGGCACCGTCCTTCGACGAACTCGAGTCGAAGACCGAGATCCTCGAAGTCGGCATCAAGAGCATCGACCTCCTGACCCCCTATGTCCAGGGTGGAAAGATCGGTCTGTTCGGCGGCGCCGGCGTCGGCAAGACCGTGCTCATCCAGGAGATGATCTTCCGCATCGCGCACAACCACTCTGGCACCTCGGTGTTCGCCGGTGTGGGCGAGCGTACCCGTGAGGGCAACGACCTCATCATGGAAATGGATGAGGCAGGAGTCTTCAAGGACACCGCGCTGGTGTTCGGCCAGATGGATGAGCCCCCAGGCACCCGTCTGCGCGTGGCGCTGTCGGCGCTGACCATGGCGGAGTACTTCCGCGATGTGCAGAACCAGGACGTGCTGCTGTTCATCGACAACATCTTCCGCTTCACCCAGGCCGGCTCCGAGGTCTCGACCCTGCTGGGTCGCATGCCCTCTGCCGTGGGCTACCAGCCCAACCTGGCTGACGAGATGGGTCTGCTGCAGGAGCGCATCACCTCGACGCGTGGTCACTCGATCACGTCGATGCAGGCGATCTACGTTCCCGCCGATGACTACACCGACCCGGCTCCGGCGACGACATTCGCCCACCTCGACGCGACCACGGAACTCAGCCGTGACATCGCCTCGCGCGGTCTGTACCCGGCGATCGACCCGCTCGCATCGTCCTCGCGCATCCTCGATCCGCTGATCGTCGGTGACGAGCACTACCGCGTGGCCAATGAGGTCAAGGCGATTCTGCAGAAGAACAAGGAACTGCAGGACATCATCGCCATCCTCGGTGTCGATGAACTCGGTGAAGAGGACAAGCTCGTCGTTCACCGTGCACGTCGCATCGAGCAGTTCCTCTCGCAGAACACCTACACCGCGGAGAAGTTCACGCAGGTTCCCGGTTCGACCGTGCCGCTGGCCGACACGATCGAAGGCTTCTCGAAGATCTGCTCCGGCGAAGTCGACCACATCCCTGAGCAGGCATTCTTCAACGTCGGTGGCCTTGACGATGTCATGCGCAACTACGAAGAGATGCAGAAGTAAGCCATGGCGACACTCGAAGTGAATGTCGTGGCTGCTGATCGCGAGGTATGGGCGGGTGAGGCCAAGCGCGTCATCGCCCGTACCCTCGACGGCGAGATCGGCATCCTGCCGGGTCACGAGCCCGTGCTGGGTGTCGTCGCCGACGGCGAGGCACGGATTCTCACCCCGGGAGAGGACACCATCAGGGTCAAAGCCGATGGTGGATTCCTCTCGGTGGAGAACAACCGTGTGATCATTGCCGCTGATCAGGCCGAACTTCTCTGATCTGCGCGTTACACTGGCAACCGTGAACCCTTCTGTCCTGCTGATCGTTCTGCTCTCGTTGGTAGGACTCGCGCTTGCTCTGATCGTGGTCGTCACGATCCGACGCAGGTCGATCTCGAAGCTCTCGGGTGCCTTTGACTGTTCCATCAACGTGGGCGAGGAGTACTCTTCTCGCCCACGTTGGCGTTTGGGTGTGGCGGTGTTCTCGGTCACGTCCCTGGACTGGTATCCGGTCTTCGCACTGACGCGCCGTGCCGCATTCCGACTGCCGCGCGCGGATCTGGATATCCTCGTCCGGCGCAAGCCCACCTCCGGTGAGCAGTACTCGGTTCTGCCCGAAGCGGTCGTCGTCGACTGCTCGTACGGCAAGGCGGACGGTCGTCCGCGTTCGGTGTCCCTGGCAATGGACACCGAATCTCTGTCCACGATGGCTTCGTGGCTCGAATCATCACCCCCTGGCTTCAATCCGACGATGGGACGGTTCACCTAATGGATGTCTTCCGCCTGACCGGGCCCGCACAGTTGGCGGGAACCATCGATGTCAGGGGCGCCAAGAACAGCGTCCTCAAGCTCATGGCCGCGAGCCTCCTCGCGGTGGGACGCACCACCATCACCAACGTCCCGGCCATCCTCGACGTGCGAATCATGGTCGAACTGCTCGTCCGCCTCGGCTGCACGGTCGACTATGACGCTGAAGACGGCGTTGTCAGCATCGACGTCCCTGCCGAAGTCGGCATCCAGGCCGACTACGAACTCGTCCGTGCGATGCGGGCGTCGATCTCCGTCCTCGGGCCGCTGACCGCACGGATGCGCGCCGCGCATGTGGCACTTCCCGGCGGAGATGCCATCGGCTCCCGCGGACTCGACATGCACCAGGCCGGGCTCGAGGCTCTGGGAGCAGTCGTCCATCTTGACCACGGTTACTTCGTCGCCGAGGCTCCGAACGGTCTGCGCGGCACCGAGATCGTCCTCGAGTTCCCCTCCGTCGGCGCCACTGAGAACCTCGTCATGGCGGCAACCCTCGCTCAGGGCACCACCACCATCGCCAATGCGGCGCGCGAACCCGAGATCGTCGACATCTGCACGATGCTCGTCGAGATGGGTGCGCAGATCGAAGGAGTGGGCACGTCCGACCTCACCATCACCGGTGTCGAATCGCTGCAGCCGGTGATCCATCGCACAGTCGGCGATCGCATCGTCGCCGGGACTTTCGCCTTCGGCGCCGCCTTGAGCGCAGGTGACGTGACCGTGCGCGGAGTCGGGCTCGACATCATGCCCAACATCGGAATGAAGCTGCGCGATTCGGGCGCCACGGTCGAAGACCTCGGCGAGATCATCCTCGGGGATGGGACCGAAGGCAAGGGGTTCCGTGTCATCGGCGCTCAGCGTCCTCACGCCATCCGGGTCGCCACCATGCCGTTTCCCGGATTCCCGACCGACCTGCAGCCGTTCGTCATCGCATTGAACTCGGTCTCCGACGGAATCGGTCTGCTCTCGGAGAACCTGTTCGAAGCACGCTGGCGCTTCGTCCAGGAGATCGCCCGCCTCGGTGCGAAGGTCCGCATCGACGGCAACCACGCGCTTGTCACCGGCAGCGAGAGCCTCTCCGGCGCCGAAGTCGAGGCCTCCGACATCCGGGCGGGAGCTGGCTTGGTCATGGCCGCACTGCGCGCCGGGGGAGTCACCGAAGTGTCCGGAATCGACCACATCGAACGCGGTTACGAGAACTTCGTCGATAACCTGCGCAGCCTCGGTGTCGACGTCCAGCGGGTCGAGAAGCGAGACATTCTCAACTTCGGCTGAGCTTCCCACGCAACGCTCCTCGTCGAGGAGTCGTCGGCGTCCGAGTCCGGTGGAGCCCTTCCGTGCCCGGTGAGGGATCTGTTCTCGCCGATCTCTTCCTGCGCATAGGGCAGGCCTGGGTCAGAACAGGCGTGTCTCGGGGTCGTCCATTCCGCGGAGAGCATCGTAGTCGAGAACGACGCAGCGGATGCCGCGGTCCTCAGCGAGAGTACGTGCCTGCGGTTTGATCTCCTGAGCAGCGAAGACTCCGTTGACTGGGCTCAGCAGTGGATCGCGATTCATCAGTTCGAGATAGCGAGTGAGCTGCTCGACGCCGTCGATGTCGCCGCGGCGTTTGATCTCCACGGCCACTGACTTCTGCCCGTCGTCACGAGCCAAGATGTCCACCGGACCGATGGCCGTCATGTATTCGCGGCGAACCAGACTGTAGCCCTCGCCGAGGGTCTCGATGTGCTCGGCGAGCAGCTCCTGCAGATGTGCTTCGACACCGTCCTTGACCAGTCCCGGGTCGACTCCGAACTCATAGGTGTCGTCTGCGAGGACCTCGGCGATGGAGATGACGAGCCGGTCGCCGGTCTTCGTCTGAGAGACCTCCCACAGCTCGGTCAGGCCGGCCTCTGCCTGCTCGGCATCGGGCTCGATATGACGAACCGTGCACGGGGGCGTCATCCAGTTCAGCGGCTTATAGGAACCGCCGTCGGAATGGATGAGCACCGAGCCGTCGGACTTGAGCATGATGAGGCGGGTGGCCATCGGAAGGTGGGCGGTCAGACGACCGGCATAATCAACGGAGCATTGGGCTATGACTAGACGCACGCGCTTCAGCCTACGTGAGACAATGACTCAATGCCACGATCTTCATCCTCGCGTCGCAAGAACAAATGGCAGCAGGCACCTCGCGATCTGTCCGACTCCGTGTCAGGTATGAGGACGAGCCGTTCTCTGCCGGACGGAACCTGGTCTGTGCAGACCGTGAATGGAAACGAATCCGGCAAGGTCTATGTCTGCCCCGGCTGCAGCCGCGACGTCAGTGCCGCCTCGAGCCATATCGTCGCCTGGCGGCAGGACGCCCCGCACGGAATCGAGATCGGGGTCGAGAGCAGACGCCACTGGCACCAGCACTGCTTCGACCGCTTCCGGTGATCTCATGCCACCTGCAGTCGGTCGGACGAACGGTCGCCGGCGACCGAGGTGCCACGCCGGAAACGTCGAAGGGACCCGCAACAGCGGGTCCCTTCGTCATGATCGTCTCAGTCGGCCTCAGCGCAGCGAGTTGCGCGAGCGTGAGGTCTTCGAGTTGTTGTTCTTCGAGCCGGAGACCTGCGCATCGATCGAGATGGTGTCCTCGTCGGTGGCACCGTTGGGCAGGTCCTCGCTCGCAGTGTCCTCGGCATCATCGGCGGAGTCGGCATCCGATCCCGGAGCGTTCTTCGAAGCAGGAGTCGACTTCGTCCCTTCGGCCGACTGAGCGGACGTCTTCGCTGAGCTGCTGTCCTGAGGTCCCGTCTGACCCTTCTTCGCAGGTCCGGTCGAGCTCGTGGATTCGGTCTTCGAAGACTCGGCAGTGGTGTCTGTCGACGATGCGTCGTCGGTCGATTTCGCGGAATCGTCGGACTTCTCGTCACCGGTCGACTTCGCCGATTCGTCGGCCGTCGTCGCATTCGAAGAGTCGTCGTCGGCCAGCAGGTCTTCGAGCTCCTGGCCGTCGGCGATCTGCTCGGTGGCGTGAGACGCCGATTCTGCCTTCGCCGGATCCACTGAGTCGCCGCCCATGACCCCGGGCATTGCGAACAGCGAACGGAGCTGATCGAGCTGAGCGGTGATCGTCTTGCGCTGCTTCGTGAGCAGATCGACCTGCGACTGGGCGGAGGCGACATTGCGCTTGGCCTCTGCCGCGGACTCCTCGATGGTCGCCTCGGCGGTGGCCCGAGCTTCGGCGATGAGTGTCTGCGCACGGGACTTTCCGTCGGCGATGATCTCGTCGGCCTTCTTCACTGCGTCGGTGCGAGTCTGCTCGGCACGCTCGGCAGCTTCCTTGGCCTCGGTGTCGGCCTTCGCCGCACGGGCCTGAGCCTCCTCGACGAGCTTCTTGTTCTCGGCCTGTGCCTCTTCGTAGCGTTTCTTGCGTTCGGACTCGGCTTCTTTGCGCTTGTTCGCGAGTTCGACGTCGAAGTCATTTCCGGCCTTCTTCGACGCCTCGTCACGGGCCTTTGCGGCCTTGAGCAGCTCATCGGCCTGTGCCTGTGCAGCGGCCACTGTCTCTTCTGCCTCGGTCTTGGCCTCGGCACGCAGGTCGGCAGCTTCCTTCTCGGCGGTCGCTCGCAGCTCGGAGAGCTCGAGATCCAGACTCTCGCGAGCTTCCTTCGCAGAAGCGGCATTCGCTTCCTTGGCCTGGTTGGTCTCGCGTTCGGTGGTCGCGCTGAGCTCGGCAGCGCGCTTCTCAGCGGCCTTGATCGTCTCTTCGGCGCGCAGCTCGGCCGAGGACGTGATCGCATCGGCTTCCGAACGGGCATTGGACAGAGTGTCGTTGCTCTCGGTGTGCATGCGCGCACGTGCGGAGGCGGCCTCGGCGCGAGCCTTGTTCCGGATCGTCTCAGCGTCGGAATTGGCCTGGGCGAGGGTCTCACGGGCCTGCGATTCGGCGATCTTGAGCAGATGATCGATGCGGCTTCCGGGAGGGCCGGCGGCCTCCGCGTTGTCGTTGGCAGCCTTCTTCAGCTGTGCCTTGGCTTCGGACAGCTCTCCGGCGATCTGCAGCTTCGCCCGATCTGCATTGATGACCTGACTGCGCGCATCGGCCAGAGCCTTGCGGACCGATTCGACCTCGGTGCGCAGCTGCTGCAGACGCGAATCGACTTCACTCTTCTCGTAGCCGCGCATCGCTGTGCGGAATTCTTCGGTGGGCGTCACTGAAGCGAACTCCTGTCATCGTGGAAAGGGGGTGTACTTGGGCTGTCCTCGTCCTACTCTAACGGAGACTCCATGAGTGTTGGGTGCGAATGCGCGAGTGTGGACAGGGGCCGCAGCCAGGGCTGTGCGGACCCAGTGATGCAGGCCACATGGGCCTCGACTAGGCTGGAGGACGTCGAAACGCATACGTGCTGCGGACACGAGTCGCCAGCACGGAAATCCGAGGAGGAAATATGGCTGATGCAGTGATCGTCGCCGGAGCACGGACACCGTTCGGGCGGTTGCAGGGCGAGCTGTCGAAACTCAGCGCCGTCGAGCTCGGCGCCGAAGCCATCGCCGGTGCTCTCGATCGCGCCGGCATCCAGGGCTCCGACGTCGGCTACGTGATCATGGGTCAGGTTCTCCAGGCCGGGGACAGTCAGGGTCCCGGTCGACAGGCTGCAGTCAAGGCCGGCATCCCCATGTCTGTTCCGGCCGTGTCGGTGAACAAGCTGTGCCTGTCGGGGATCAATACGATCACTCAGGCCGCTCAGCTGATCCGCGCCGGCGAGTACGACGTCGTCGTCGCGGGCGGTCAGGAGTCGATGAGCCAGGCCCCGCACATGCTCATGAAGTCCCGTTCGGGCTATAAGTACGGCGATGTCGTCGTCAAAGACCACATGGACTACGACGGTCTCTGGGACGCCTTCACCGATCAGGCCATGGGCGGTTTGACCGAAGAAGCCAACGCCGGTGACCGCGAGTTCTCCCGCGCCGAGCAGGACGCCTTCTCCGCTCGTTCGCACCAGCGCGCTGCGGCGGCACAGGAGACCGGTGCCTTCGCTGATGAGATCGTTCCCGTGACCATCAGCTCGCGCAAGGGCGATGTCACCGTCTCCGCCGATGAGGGGGTGCGCCCGGACACGACGGTCGAGTCGCTGTCCAAGCTGCGTCCGTCCTTCCGCAAGGATGGAACGATCACCGCCGGCAACGCCTCGCAGATCTCCGACGGAGCCTGCGCCGTCGTGGTGATGTCGCGTGAGAAGGCCGAGGAGCTCGGCGCTCCGATCCTTGCAGAGATCCGGTCGCATGCATGGACCGCCGGACCGGACTCGACTCTCCAGCATCAGCCCTCCCAGGCCATCAAGGCCGCCGCCGAACGCGAGGGAGTTGCGGCCGACTCCTTCGATCTCTACGAGATCAACGAAGCCTTCGCCGCTGTCGGTCTGGCCAGCGCGAAGGATCTCGGCATCGACGAGGACAAGGTCAATGTCAACGGAGGCGCCGTTGCGCTGGGCCACCCGATCGGTGCCTCGGGTGCCCGAGTCGTCCTCACGCTTGCCCTCGAGCTCCAGCGTCGAGGCGGCGGCACCGGTATCGCCGCGCTCTGCGGCGGCGGTGGGCAGGGTGATTCGCTCATCGTCACAGTGCCTGCTCGGGCCTGAGCAGAACCGTTCACTCGCAGTCAGAGACATGATGTGGCGGGGAGTCGATCTGCTCCCCGCCGCGCAGGATAGGAAGGACCACCATGCTCGCAGCATTCTCAGTCGCGCCCAGCGGGGGAGAAGGGGCCGATGCGTCGGTCCACGACGCCGTGGCCGCAGCCGTCGAGATCGTCCGCAAGTCCGGACTGCCGCACCGCACGGACTCGATGTTCACGACCATCGAAGGCGAATGGGACGAAGTCTTCGCGGTCATCAAAGACGCCGCCGAGGCGGTCGGTGAGTTCGGCACTCGGGTGTCGCTGGTGGTCAAGGCCGATATCAGACCCGGCTACAACGGAGAGATCGACGGCAAACTCGAGCGTCTGGAGAAGGCGGTCGACGCCCGCGGGGAGTCCTGAGTCCGATTCTTCCGAAATTCTCAGTGACGTGAGTCTCATCTGGCGTTAGTCTTTCTCCATCGGATGCATCGATCGAAGGAGATGGACAATGAATGGTGCAAAGCTCTTCTCTGTTGCCACGGCACTCACGCTCGTCGCGTTGGTGGGCTTCATGCTCGCGGGATTCTTTCCGATCATCGTCGACTTCGCGTTCGGCGTCGAAGCCGCAGCAGTCATCCTGGCGATGACGGGAGTGGTCGCCGTGTCCTTCGTGACAGTGCGCAGATCGATGGAGAACGCGGCCCGTCATTACTGAGGTTCTCCTGCCGAGCTTCCACGGCAGCGATCCGGCCCCGGTTCGCGGCGGCGACTGAGACAGTCCCCACCGAGCCGGGGCCGCTTTCTGTTCTCATCCGGGCATCGGTTACGATATTTGAGCCTCCGTAGCTCAGTCGGATAGAGCAACCGCCTTCTAAGCGGTAGGTCGCGGGTTCGAGCCCCGCCGGGGGCGCTTCTCATGCCCGCGGCCGGCTATCGGGCGGATTCGACCGGTCTGCTCAGCCGCTGAGCAATTCCGCGCCGATACGGCGTGGCAGTTGGTGCGGAGCTGGGAAAACATAGAGAGTGGAGGCGTGATGACTGAGAGCAAGAGCGCCGTGACGCCGCCGGTCGGCCAAGCGTTGAACGATATCGTCAAGCGAGTGTCGGAGACGCGCTTCACCCTGCGCAGCGAAGACTTCGCCGACGCTCGCACAGCACACTCGACACTGAGCGCCGAACTCAACGACTACGTGCTGCCGCGGATCAACCGTTCACGGACTCCGTTCCTCATCGCAGTGGGCGGTTCGACCGGCGCAGGCAAATCGACTCTGGTCAATTCCCTCGTGGGCCGCAACGTCAGCCCCGCCGGAGTGCGTCGACCGACGACGGGAAACCCGGTCGTCATCTTCAATCCCGCCGACGCCAAGTTCTTCGAATCGGAGCACTATCTGCCTGATCTGCCGCGCAGCTCCGATCCGCAGTCGAGCGTGCCCGGAGTCGTCCTCATCGCCGATGAGAACATCGAAGCGGGCACAGCCGTCCTCGACTGCCCCGATATCGACTCCGTTTCGGAGACGAACCGTGCACTCTCGCGCAGGGTGCTGCTCAGCGCAGATCTGTGGCTGTTCGTGACGACGGCGAACCGGTACGCCGATGCCGCCCCGTGGGCTCTGCTGAAGACAGCCGCGGCGCGAAGCACCTCGGTCGCCATCGTCCTCGATCGGGTTCCGCCCGAAGCCAACCGCGAAGTCAGGCATCATCTGTCCAGTCTGCTCTCTGATGCGGGACTGGCGAACTCACCGATCTTCTCCGTCGCCGAGCTCGAACTCGAAGAGGGGCTGCTCCCTCATGCGGCGATCTATCCGATTCGCTCGTGGATCTCTCAGGTCGGAACGGAGGGTACCTCCCTCGAGCGCATCCGCAGTCGCACGCTCACAGGCGCGATCTCTGCCCTGCCCGCACGAGTTCGCGAACTCGCCGATTTCGCTGAGAATCAGGAATCGGCCCACAACGCTCTGGCCGGTTCATTGGAGAAGAGCTTCCGAGCCGCGCAATCGGGACTCGTCGACGTCTTCTCCGACGGACGCGTCCTGCACGGAGAAGTCAATGCCCGCTGGCAGGACTTCGTGGGCACCGGACAGCTGTTCCGCGGTCTGGAGCCGACGATGGCTCGGATGCGCGATCGCATCTCCGCTGCGGTGACCGGCAAACATGACGCGGCCACACCTCTGCACGTGGCGATTCTGCGCAGTGCGGCGGTCTCCCTGCGGGAACAGGCCATCGACGCGGTCGATCAGGTCAATGCCGAGTGGCGCAATACGGCTGCGGGCGCGGCCCTCATCGAAGACCAGCCTGAACTGCGCACGGTCGGTGCCGGACTCGAAGATGCGGTGAAGTCGGCAGTGAGCACGTGGTCCGACGAGGTCAATGCGCTTGTGCGCGATATCGGTCAGGGTAAGAAGTCCAAGGCTCGAATCCTCTCCTTCGGCGTTGCAGGCGTGTGCGCTGTCGTCGAATACGCGGCCTTCTGGGATCCGCAGCGCACCGACGGTGCCGGGCAGACCACTCGGCAGGGAGCCGGAGTCGCATTCAATCTCGCAGAGACGATCTTCGGAGCGGACGAGGCCGCCGGACTCATCGCATCGATCCGTCAGCGCTTCCTCGATGCCGCTGTCGGGATCGTCACGGGCTGTCGGACTCCCTTCGACAACGCACTGAGACTATCCGCGGTACCGGCGCGGCAAGCGGGCGCCCTGCGCGCCTCCGGTGAACGACTTGAGGTGGCATTGTGAACAGTTCTGCACAGACCGAGATCCGGCGCCTCGCCGATGGAATCCGACATGCGCTGTCACTGAGTGAAGACAAGCTGGCCGGGGACGTTCGCACCGATGCCCAGAATCTGCTCGACCGGGCCGAAGACCGGCTGGGTCTGGGCGAGGACTTCACGGTCGTGGCGTTCGCCGGGTCGACAGGCTCCGGCAAGTCCTCGCTGTTCAACGCGGTAGCCGGTCTCGAGATCGCCCGTGTCGGCGTGCGTCGACCCACGACCTCACGCCCGACCGCATGCGTCTGGGGCGAAGGCGGCAACGATGTCCTCGACTGGCTGCACGTGCCCGAACGCAGCCGCACCTGGCGCGAATCGGCACTCGATGGCGACGATCAGAGACGCCTGCACGGACTGATCCTGCTCGACCTGCCGGACCACGACTCCACGGCTGTCGAGCACCGTGTCGAGTCGGATCGCCTGGTGGGACTCGTCGACGTCGTGTTCTGGGTCGTCGACCCACAGAAGTACGCCGACTTCTCACTGCATTCGGAGTACCTGACCAAACTCGCCGAAAACAGTGCGAACATGGTCGTCGTCCTCAACCAGATCGACAAACTCAGTCCGGAGGAGCAGAAAGCCGCAACCGATCATCTGCGCCAGCTGCTCAACGAAGATGGGCTGAGCGAGACGAACGTGCGCATCTCCTCGGCAGTGTCCCGAGAAGGCATCCCGGAGATCCGCAGCATCCTCGCCGATACCGTCGACTCCAACGATGCCGCGGCCGAGAGGCTGCTGGCCGATATGCAGGCGATGGCCAAACGGATCCGGAAGGAACTCGGAGAACCGGTCTCCTCCCCGGACGAATTGGCAGGCGCGTCCCGACTGGTCGAGACGATGTCGGAAGCCGCCGGTGTCGAAGCTGTGGCGCAGACGGTGCACGACGATTACATCCGCCGTGCCTATCGGAAGACAGGCTACCCTGTCCTCGCATGGGCACAGCGCAACGCGCCCGACCCTTTGGGTGCCAAGCACGGTCAGGACCGGGACGAGCTCGTCCGCGCCTCGGTGCCGGCGACGACGAGGGCCCAGAGCTCCCATGTCCGTCTCATGGCTCACGAACTCATCGCAGAATCCGTGTCGACCATGCCGCAGGCCTGGCAGAACGAGGCCGCGGCGGCGGAGAAGAAGAGCACGGACGAACTGTCTCAGAACCTCGACTCGGCCGTGACAGCTGTGGAGATCACCCGGCAGAGTCCCGGTTGGTGGTCGCTGGCACATACCCTGCAGATCATCTTCTTCGTCGCCTCGCTCATCGGTCTCCTCGGCATCATCGTCTCCGCACTCGTCGCCGCGATCGGGTCGGGTGCCCTGCCGGCATGGTGCTGGATCGTCAGCTGCGGTCTGTTCGTGATCGGCTGCATCGGCTCCTTCGTGACTTCGCTGATGGCGAAGTCCGCGCGGGCCAGAGGTGCCGAAGAGGCCGCCGCCGAAGTCGACGGCAGGCTGCGAGACGCGGTCGGTGGCGTCGCTCAGAGCTCGTATCTCAATCCGGTGAAGACCGTCATCGGAGAGCATCGACGGGCCTACGAGATGCTCGACTGAGTCGCAGACACGCACCTTCGACTCGAACACACAACGTGTGCGACTTCGACCCTGATGCCCTGTGGACACAGAACCACTGTCCACAGGGCATTTTCTGACCCTGGACAGCGGACCGGAGGATCGGGCTGACTGGAGATCCATGCGGACACCGCAGACCGCATGGTTTCATCACACCGATTTGGAGACACCGATGTCCGCAATCCCGATCACCGTCACCGGCACCATCGCCACAGAACCGACCGCACGCACACTTCCCTCCGGACGTGCCTGCGCCTCCTTCAGGCTGGCCGTCAATCATTGGAGAGTCGATAAGAGCACAGGCGAATTCATCGACGACGGAACCTCGTGGTTCGGCGTCGACTGCTACGGCGAGCTGGCCAGCAATTCCGCGATGTCGCTGACCACCGGGGCTGCGGTGATCGTGACGGGCAGTCTGAGGAACCGGGAATGGGCCACCGAGGAGCGCAGCGGAATCTCGCCGACTGTGGTTGCCGAGCACATCGGCCCCGATCTGAGATACGGAACTGCTCACTACAAGCGGGCGAAGGCAACCGATCGCTCACAGCCGCCTGCCACACAGACGACCACCGCGTCGGCCGGCTCGCCCGGTGCGGTCTGGGACGTCTTGGAACCCTCCCCGCCGGACACCGGCACCGGAGACAGCGAGAGCCTCGCCCCGCGGGGGCCGGACAGGGCGACCGGGACAGGCGGGGAGGACGATCGCGGGACCGAAGCCGATGGCGGGACCGAACGCGACGTCACCATCGATTCCCCGGAAGCTGTGGGGTCAGACAGCAAGACGGGAGACGAAGACGATCCGATCGCACGTGAGACTGCGAACGCCGCAGCGCCGTTCTGACCACATGGACTCGACGGTCCGAGGTCGACTTGCTGCCGCGCTCGGTACGCGCGATCCGCTACAGTGAGATTGTCAATCGTCCCCTCTCGCCGAGGATTCAGATGCGTCTCGTTCCTGTGCTGGGTGCCGCAGCACTGACTCTGGCACTGTCAGGCTGTTCACTTCTCGGCTTCGGCGCCGATGACTCGCAGCCGCAGCCGAAACAGACCCAGGCGAAGCCCGTTGCCGAAGTCGACAAGGTGCTCAAGGCACTCAAGCCGCTGACGGGCGACAAGGAAGCGGTGCCGTCGACGAAGAAGTTCTTCACCACGATGCTCGACGCCGGATATGACCCCGAGCAGCTCGAGGCGACGATCGACGAATCTCCCCTGGGCAATGAGGTTCCTTCGAAGATGTTCGGCGTCAAGACCGACAAAGGCTGTGTCGTCGGCGAGATACGCAAGGGCAAAGCCACCGCCGACCTCGTCCAGCCGACCGAATCGACCGGCTCCTGCCTGTTCGGCGAGGTCGAACGGCCGAAGGGAGTCAAAGCGCCGAAGGGTGAGAAGCGCGACGAAGACGGTGACTCCAACGGTGCCGGCCACCTGCCCGGCGAGGATATCAACGGCGAAGATGGTGAGACCGAGAGTCCAACGCCGAGCGGTGACGACTCTGAGTCGGCGAGCACCGGGGGAGCGGAAGGGACTGCGGGCTCCGAAGGGGCCGAGGGTTCGGACAGTTCCCAAGGCACCGACGGGACATCCGGGGAAGGCGGATCCGGGGAGACCTCGAACGAGGGCGACTCCTCCGGCGAAGCCCCCTCACTCGGCGGCGGCTGAACAGTCCCACACGGTCGATGCACCGCCTCGGCGGCTGGTGAACAACCCCGGGGTCTGCCGAGCGCCAAGTAGCGCTGGGGTGCGCCGAACCGATAGCCTGAGTGCACTATGGCCGAATTCATCTACACCATGCACAAGGCGCGCAAAGCGCACGGTGACAAAGTCATCCTCGACGATGTATCGATGTCGTTCTATCCCGGAGCGAAGATCGGTATGGTCGGCCCCAACGGCGCCGGCAAATCAACGATTCTCAAGATCATGGCGGGAATCGAGCAGCCCTCCAACGGTGAAGCTCGACTCAGCCCCGGGTATTCGGTGGGCATCCTCATGCAGGAACCGCCGCTGAACGAGGAGAAGACCGTCCTCGGCAACGTCGAAGAAGGCGTCGGCGAGATCAAGGCGAAAGTCGACCGCTTCAACGCGATCTCCGAGGAGATGTCCAACCCCGATGCGGACTTCGACGCCCTCATGGAAGAGATGGGCAAACTGCAGGAGGCCATCGACGCCGCAGATGCTTGGGATCTCGACTCCCAGCTCGAACAGGCGATGGACGCTCTGCGGTGCCCACCGCCGGACGCGGACGTCTCTGTTCTCTCCGGTGGCGAACGCCGCCGGGTGGCGCTGTGCAAGCTGCTTCTCGAGAAGCCCGACCTGCTGCTCCTCGACGAGCCGACCAACCACCTCGACGCGGAATCGGTGCTCTGGCTCGAGCAGCACCTGAAGACCTACCCGGGCGCTGTCATCGCGATCACGCACGATAGGTACTTCCTCGACCACGTGGCCGAATGGATCGCCGAAGTCGACCGCGGACACCTCTACCCATATGAGGGCAACTACTCGACGTACCTCGAGAAGAAGCAGGAGCGCCTCCAGGTCCAGGGCAAGAAGGACGCGAAACTCGCCAAGCGACTCAAGGACGAACTCGAATGGGTCCGTTCGAACCCGAAGGCGAAGCAGACGAAGTCGAAGGCCCGTCTGGCGCGCTACGAAGAGATGGCAGCCGAAGCGGAGAAGACGCAGAAGCTCGATTTCGAAGAGATCCAGATTCCAGCCGGCCCCCGCCTCGGTGATGTCGTCATCGAAGCGGACAAGATCGAAAAGGGCTTCGACGGGCGCACACTCATCGACGGGCTCAGCTTCTCACTGCCGCGCAACGGCATCGTCGGTGTCATCGGCCCCAACGGCGTCGGCAAGTCGACGCTGTTCAAGACGATCGTCGGTATGGAAGAGCTCGACGGAGGAAACCTCAAGGTCGGAGAGACTGTGAAGATCTCCTACGTCGATCAGTCCCGCGGCGGAATCGATCCGGACAAGAACCTGTGGGAAGTCGTCTCCGACGGACTCGACTTCATCCAGGTCGGCAAGGTGGAGATGCCCTCCCGCGCCTATGTCTCCGCGTTCGGATTCAAAGGCCCGGACCAGCAGAAGAAGGCGGGAGTCCTCTCGGGCGGTGAGCGCAACCGCCTCAACCTCGCGCTCACACTCAAACAGGGCGGAAACCTGCTCCTGCTCGATGAGCCGACGAACGATCTCGACGTCGAAACCCTCGGCTCTCTGGAGAACGCACTCCTCGAGTTCCCCGGCTGTGCCGTGGTCGTCTCGCACGATCGCTGGTTCCTCGACCGCGTCGCCACCCACATCCTCGCGTGGGAAGGCACTGAGGAGAGCCCGGCGAACTGGTATTGGTTCGAAGGCAACTTCGAAGCCTACGAGAAGAACAAGGTCGAACGACTCGGCGAAGACGCAGCCCGTCCGCATCGAGTCACCCACCGCCGTCTCACCCGAGACTGATCTCAGTCCGGTCTGAGCCGCTTGGGTTCCGACTCGTCCTTCGCAGGCACAGTGATGCCCCGGTCGATCCGACCGGGGCATCACTGTGCCTGTGCTGATTCGATTCCCCGCGTACGCTGGGGCTGTCCACAAACTCTGGGGCTGTCCGCGGAACCTGAGTCCCGAACCAGGCCGACCCGTCTGTGCGCCCGGGTTCGACGAGGCCGTGCGGGCGAGCCGGGCTGTGAGTCAGTCCTGCGAGCGGCTGGTGAGTCCGCCGAGGCGCGCGATCCCTCTGAACAGGAGACGCAGGAGGATCGTGCCGATGACTCCGCACAGAACGGCGAGCAGCCCGCAGATCGCCACATGCAGATCCGTGCGTCCCATGAACGCCACGAGGCTGAGCAGCCCGATGACGAGAAACAGCGCCACGTTGACCAGTCGGCTGAGGATGGTGCCGATGATATCCATCATCGTCGGCTCCTGACGCGTCACGGAACGTCCTTGACCCGGACCATGCCCTCCTGGGCCACGGTGGCCAGCAGGGTTCCGTCCTGAGCGAAGATGCGCCCGTAGCCGAGCCCGCGTCCGCCCTGCGCAGCAGGAGACTCCTGCACATAGAGCATCCATTCGTCGACGCGCACTCGGTGGTGCCACCACATGGCATGGTCGAGACTGGCCACGCGCAGACCCGGGGTCCGCCAGGTCAGTTCGTGGTGACGCAGCACCGGCTCGAGCAGATTGAAGTCACTGGCATAGGCCAGAGCGGCGGCATTGAGCACGGGATCGTCTCCGAAATTCGCGCCGGCCCGGAACCAGGAATGCTGTTCGGTGATGGAGGGATCGGACACGCCCGACGTGTGCAGGGACGGCTCGATCGGACGGACTTCGAAAGGACGCTTCTTCAGCCAATCGCTGACGAGCGGAGAATCCTCGTCGCCGAGGTAGTCGAGCAGTTCCGGGCAGTCCTCGGGAGCCGGCAGATCGGTCGGCATCTGCTCGGCATGGCTGAGGCCGGGCTGCTCGTCCTGGAAAGACGCGCTCAGCGACAGGATCGGCGCACCCTTCTGATACGCGTGGACTCGGCGGGCCGAGAACGAACGGCCGTCGCGCAGCCGCTCGACTCCGAACTCGATGGGTTCGCTGACATCGCCGGCGCGCAGGAAATATCCGTGGAGCGAATGGATCAGGCGGTCGCTGGGAAGCGTGGCAGCGGCCGCCACGACACACTGTGCGAGCACCTGCCCGCCGAAGACCCGACCGTCTGGTTTGTATTGGCTGTGACCGATGAAGAAATCCGTTTCGCTGGAGGCCGCGGTGAACTCGAGCCTGCGCAGGGCGAGGATCTCGTGCAAGGTCGCTACGTTCGCCTCCGCTTCGGTGGATGCTTCGTCGGTCATGGGCTTCTCCCTCGGATGACTGGGCCAATCGTGCGTACGAGTCACGATCCTATCGCGTGCGGCATCGGCGTGATGAAGGTGGCATGATGGGTTGCATGCATTCAGGCGCCACCAACCCCCTTCTCGACGAATTCACCCGCGTTCTGCTGGAACTGAGATGGGGTGATATGGATGCCTACGGCCACGTGAACAACGTCACTCAGCTCAAATTATTGGAGGAGGCGAGAGTCCGGGCCCTCGGCTCTCCCACCCACAGCTCCGACGCGCCGATTACGCCGGGGCAGCACGGGGTGTCCGCGACGGTCAGCGGAGTCGAGATCCCGACGATCTTCGCCGCCGCCTCGGCCACGACCGAACTGCTCGTCGCGTCCCATGCGATCGAATACCGCGCTCCGATTCCCTATCGCACCGGACCCATCGCCGTCGATCTCGTCATCAGCGATGTGCGACCCGCCTCGGTGACGGTGGGCTATGTCATCTGCGAACCGGACGGTTCGCGCACCTACACGGTCGCGGAAACCGTCATCGTCTTCATCGATATCAGCAGCGGCCGGCCCCGACGACTCAGCGATGTCGAGACCGCGGCCATGGAGTCGGTGCTCGGCACGCCCGCGCCGCTGCGGAGGGCAGGCCGATGACTGATCTGCACATCAACGACCCGCTGGCGATGCGAGATCTCTCCGCGTTCGCTTCGCTGGCGCACCGGGCGGATGCCGACGGCGCGATGCGCCTGCAGGTCGTCTCCGACGTCCTTGCCGCCACGGTGGCCCCGCTCTACCCACACGGGCTCGGCGACTCGACGCCGCTGGTGCTGGCCATGCGGATGCTGCGCCTGGACGACCACGAACAGGACGGCTTCGACGAGGCGGTGCCGCTGTCGAATCTCCTCGATCGCTTTGCACGCGACGAGAACGGAACCACTCTGCCGGTGCCGCCGAACTCCGTCCTCGTGTCGTGGACGGGGATCGCACCTCCGCGCGGAGGCTGGGGCGAATACGACACGACCACGGTCGGACGGCTCCACGAGACGGCGGAGGCAGGGATCGCAGAGATCAGCACCGGTGCGCCCGAGGGATCCGGAGGGCACGCGGTCAAGGCCCTGCGCTCTCGAGTGTGGTCACGCGAGATGCTCGGTGAGCAGTCCACCGCGATGCCCGGTGGATTGGCCTTCGCCGCCGCTGCTCTGCGCTTCATCCCGCCCGCTGGTCGCGATGACGATCGGCAGCTGCGCATCATGGAGTCCGGAGGCTGGCTGCGCCTCGTCGCCCCGGGCGGTCATCTGCTCACACGCGCTCGGAGCCGGTGATCAGCGGATGTTCGGATTCGTGTTGACCATCGCGGTCGCCGCCCGCTGGAAGTAGTCCCAGAACATCTCGTCGTACAGCGGCGGCAGGCTCACATCGTCGAGCGCTGCGCGCATGCAGCGCAGCCAGCGGTCCCGGGCATCGAAATCGATCGGATAGTCGAAATGCCGCATCCGCAGTCGCGGGTGACCTCGTTGCTCCTGATAGGTCGACGGACCGCCGAAATACTGTTCGAGGAACATCTGCAGACGATGCTTGGCTCCCTCCAGCTCATGGCCGTCCGGATACATCGCAATGAGCTCGGCATCCGCGTCGACGTGCTGGTAGAACACGTCGACGAGGCGGGTGAACGTGTCATGCCCGCCGACGGCTTCGAAGATGGAACCGTCAGTTGTCTGCGACATCACTCGATCCTTCACTGGGGGAGTCTTCCTGGACGGTGCTGCGGATCTCCTGGTCACCCGGCAGCGGCGAAGGATTCTCGGAGTCGGTGGCGACCGCGGGACCCATCGTCTTCTCCTCGGAGGGCAGAGTGCGCAGAACCGTCTCCTGCACCATACCGATCTGTCCGCCGCGCTTGGCCAGCTGGGTCATCAGCTCGGCGCGGAAGGCACGCTCGACCATCCACTGCAGGTTCGGTTTGGTCTTGACCATGGTGCGGATGACTCGGTGGGAGCCCGACAGCGACTGGACTCCGGCGATCTCCGGATCCTCGAGCATCGCATTGGACAGCTCGGGATCCTTCCGCAGAGAGCGGGTGATGTCAGCGGTCATCGTACGGTACTCATCCATCGAGGTCCGGTAGTCGATGGGGATGTCGAGGACGGCGCGAGCCCACCCCTGGGACAGATTGCCCACACGCAGGATCTCACCGTTGCGCACATGCCACAGGGTGCCGGTGAGGTCACGGATCTGAGTGCGACGCAGGCCGACGTCCTCCACTTCGCCGACGGCTTCGCCGAGGTCCACGGTGTCACCGATTCCGTACTGGTCTTCGATGACGATGAAGAATCCGGACAGGTAGTCGCGGACGAGCTCCTGAGCACCGAAGGCAATGGCCACACCGGCGATGCCGGCGGATGCGAGGATCGGGGCGATGTTGAAGCTCAGCGCATCGAGGATCATGAGGATCGCGATGACACTGACGAGGATCGTCGTCACCGATGAGAGCATCCGACCCACGGTCTTCGCCCGCTGAGCTCGGCGCTGCTTGATCGTCTGCTCGTCGATCCCGGTCCGTTGCGCCTCGAGCGCTGTGGCCGAGAATTTCGTCCGGCCGGCGCTTTCGGCCTTCTCGCTGCCGACGGTGCCCTTGGCCACCGCGGTGGTGAACCGGCGGATGAAGAGTCGGATGATGAGGTTGACGACGATGGCGCCGATGATGATGACGGTGATCTTCAGCGGCGCGCCGAGGAGGAAGGTTCCCCAGTCGAAGTCACTTGCATTCTGAACAGTGGAATCTATTGCATCGGTTGTCATGATTTTTCGAGACTAGCTGTGAAGGTTCAATGATCGCTTGGAAGTGCTGGACACACGCTGAACTTCCAGTGCGCGCTGGGCGTCGGCGAGGTTCTCCCGCATCAGCCGCACCAGGCCCTTCGGCGCGGAAGGATGATCGTCGAGCCACAGGGAAGTGGCGTCGACTGTGGCAGAACTCACCGGCGGGTAAAGCCGCAGAGTCATCGTCTGCGCCATCTCCAGCGTGCGCGTCTCCCACCAGCCGGCCACCCGGGCGAAGTACTCCTCGGTGAAGGTCCTCAGCGGTGCCTCGGCGGCGATGAGCTCGCCGGAGGCCGTCTGCAGGCCGGTTCCGAAGCCGAGTGCGAGTGCCCCGAGTTCGGAGTTCGGCAGGTCGGCATCGTCGAGGATGCGGGTGAAGGTTCGCGATTTCGACGCCGAGGTGGGGCGACTGGCCCGTGCGGTCGCGGCGTGGCGCACACCGGTGGCGCTGGGGTCCTTCCGGCTAATCTCTTCGACTGCGGAATCGTCGACTGCGTCGTTCGAGCACAGCCCGATGATGATCTCCCACGTCAGGTCGGTGTCCAGAGCGATCCCACAGACGCGTTCCGTCTCCGGCCGCAGCCAGGACTTCAGACGGTCCAGTTGACCGGGTGTGGTCGCATGGCGAATGAACCCGCGTACGAGCTGGAAGGCCTGATCCGTTCCCTCTTCGCTCGTCTCGAGCACCTCGATGAAACGGTCAGCCACCTCGGCGTGCATCGTCTCCCGCTCCTGTGGCGGCAGATAGGAGGCGACCGCAGTGTCGAGCTGTCGCATCTGCGTGAGCAGTCCGGACGAATGGGTGATGGCTCGAAGGTGGGTGAGCACCGTGTCGATGTAATCCTGAACAGGACGTTCACCGTCACGGACCTCATCCCACAGGGTGGCCAGAACGAGCAGCTGGGTGAGCGAATCGTCGAAGTCGCCCAGCCTGCGAGCCGCCGTATCCATGCTGCGGGAGTCGAAGCGGACTTTCGCATAGCTGAGGTCCGCGTCGTTGACGACGATGACATCCGGCCGGGGCAGGCCTCGGGCCTCGTCCACGTCGGCGGATTCCCCGTCGATGTCGAGGGGGAACGAATGGGTGCGCTCGAGACGTCCCTGCCCGTTGTCCGAATAGAAGCCGACGGCCAGCCGGTGAGGTCGCAGGGACGGGGTGGGCTGTCCCGGAATCGACCAGGGCCGCTGAGTCACCTGGAGGGTCGCGATCGTCTGTTCGTCCGCCCCCGATTCCTCTGCTGCCGGCTCACCGTCCGCGGTGGTGATCACGGCCTCGAGGAGGTTGACCCCGGATTCTTCGAGCCACAGCTTCGACCAGCGCTCCAGATCCCGGCCCGAGGTGGCCTCGAGCTCGGTGAGGAGATCGGAGAGCTCGGTGTTCGACCACGCATGCTTGTCGAAGTAGCTCCTCAGTCCGGCGAAGAATTCGTCCCGACCGACCCAGGCCACCAGCTGCTTGAGCACCGATGCGCCCTTGGCATAGGTGATCCCGTCGAAGTTGACCTCGACGTCGGCGAGGTCCTCGATCGGGGCGACGATGGGGTGTGTGCTCGGCAGCTGATCCTGTCGGTAGGCCCAGGACTTCTCGATCGTGGCGAAGGTCGTCCACGCATCGGCGAACTCGGTGGCTTCGGCCGTCGCCAGGGTCGACATGAACTCGGCGAAGGATTCGTTGAGCCACAGATCGTTCCACCAGCGCATGGTCACCAGGTCGCCGAACCACATATGAGCGAGTTCGTGGAGGATTGTGACCGTGCGGCGTTCGACCAGTGCTTCTGTGGGGCGGGAGCGGAACACGTAGTTCTCGAGGATCGTCACGGCACCGGCATTCTCCATGGCTCCGGCATTGAACTCGGGCACGAAGAGCTGATCGTACTTCTCAAACGGGTAGGAGACGCCGAATTCGCGTTCGAAGAACTCGAAGCCGGCCTTCGTGATCCGGAACAGCTTCGTCGCATCGAGGTGTTCGAGCAGGGATGCGCGGCAGTAGAGGCCCAGCGGCACAATCGACCCGTCGGAGGATGTCAGCTGCGAATGCACGGACTCGTACGGGCCGGCGATGATCGCGGTGATATATGACGAGATCGGTGTGGTGGGGGCGAACTGCCACACCGCCATGCCGTCCTGCTGGGCCTCTCCGAGTTCGGTGAAGGTCTCCTTCGGGTCGCTGGGTGTCGGAGTGGGCGAGTTCGAGACGACGGTCCACTTCTCCGGTGCGACGACGGTGAAGGAGTACGGAGACTTGATATCGGGCTGTTCGAAGACGGGGAAGACACGGCGAGCGTCGGGGACCTCGAACTGGGAGTAGAGGTAGACCTCGTCATCGATCGGGTCGACGAACCGGTGCAGGCCCTCTCCGGTGTTCATATAGGTGAAGTGGGCGTCGACGATGAGTTCGTTCTCAGCGGCGAGGCCGGGAAGGGTGATACGGGCCGGTGCGACCACCTCGGCGAGGTCGAGGTCGGTGCCGTTGAGGCGGACGCGCTCGACACTGGCGGTGATGGCATCGATGAACGTCGTCGAATCCGGTGCTGCAGTGAAGCGGATACGTGAGCGGACGCGGAAGCTCTCACCAACTCCTGTGAGGATCAGGGTGTGCTCGTAGCTCGAAACGTCCACGATGGCGGAGCGTTCGCGTGCTTCGTCGCGGGTGAGGTTGTGTTGCGGCACTGTGAGGCGACCTTTGCTTCGGGAACCGGGTGTACTCGGTCATTCTTTCATGGACATTCGCTCCTCGTGCGATATCGGCACCACTGATCGGGATTCGACCGCTCTCCCCGCTCTCGGCCGCTCTTGATAGATTGAACACCGACACGATGGGTACCCGGCATGGGGCCCGCACGCCTATGACAGAGGAGAGACAGTGAGCAGAGAAACACTCGATCTGTGGTTCGACACGGCCTGCCCGTGGGCATGGATGACCTCACGGTGGGGACTCGAAGTGGCGAAGGTCCGCGACGTCGAGGTGAAGTTCCACCCGATGAGCCTGAACTTCCTCAACCGTGACAAGGACATCTCGGACGACTACCGGGCACTGATGAACCGGGCACTGGCCCCGATGCGCATCGTCACCGCCGCGATCGCCGAACACGGAGACGAGATCGCCGAACCGCTGTACACCGCGATCGGCAATCGCATCCACCCGGGTGGGGAGAAGGACTTCGACAAGGCTGTCTCCGAGGCGCTGGCCGAGCTCGACCTGCCGGCGGATCTCATGAAGTACGGCGAGACCGAGGACTATGACGCACGGCTCCAGGCTTCCCACGATGAGGCACTGAGCTTGGTCGGCGACGACGTCGGCACACCGATCTGCCGTGTCGCCGGAACCGCGTTCTTCGGTCCTGTCGTCACCCCCGCTCCGAAGGGAGAGGACGCCGGACGGCTCTTCGACGGAGTCCTCGCGGTCGCCTCGACGCCGGGCTTCTTCGAGCTCAAGCGCACCCGCGACCAGGGCCCGATCTTCGACTGAGCCAGTCGGGCCGAATCAGCGGCTTCGACTCAGCGATCCGTTCGCGCAGCGGGCGCAACCGAACTACAGATCCCACCGAAAGGCAGACACATGAAGGTTCACCTCGGCACCGACCACGCCGGATTCGAATTCAAAGAGATCCTCAAGGCTCACCTCGAGGCGGCTGGGCACGACATCGTCGACCACGGCGCTCACGAATTCGACGCCCTCGATGACTACCCAGCGTTCTGCATCGCCGCGGCCCAGGCCGTCGTCGATGATCAGGCCGCCGGCGTCGATGCCCTCGGCGTCGTGATCGGCGGTTCGGGCAACGGCGAACAGATGGCTGCGAACCTCGTCAAGGGCGCCCGCACTGCTTTGGCCTGGAATCCGGAGATCTCCAAACTGGCTCGTGCGCACAACAACGCGCAGATCGTCGCCGTCGGTGCCCGTCAGCATCCCGAAGCCGAAGCGATCGCGATCGTCGACGCCTTCCTTGCCGAGCCGTTCTCCGGCGATGAGCGTCACGAACGCCGCATCGACATCATGGCGAAATACGAGGAACAGGGCCAGCAGGCTCTGTGACCTGCCGAGGACGGAAAGGGCTGAGGCTGTGAAGATCGACGGTGCTGTGCTGCGGGAGATGAAACGGCCTCGGCCCTTCGCTCAGTCGCAGCCGATCACGATTGAGACGCTCGAACTCGATGAGCCGGGTCCCGGGGAGATTCGCATCCGGATGACGGCCGCCGGGGTCTGCCACTCGGATCTGTCCGTCGTCGACGGCAACCGTCCCCGCCCGCTGCCGATGCTGCTCGGGCACGAAGGAGCGGGAATCGTCGAGAAGCTCGGCGACGGCGTCGATGACCTCGAGATCGGCCAACAGGTCGTCACAGTGTTCCTGCCCCGCTGCGGGGACTGCCCGAACTGCCGCACCGACGGCAAACTTCCCTGCACCCCCGGCAGCGCGACGAACGGGGCCGGAACCTTGCCGTTCGACGGTCACAAGGTGCGACTCCACGACGACACCGGCGCCGAGGTGCTCCACCACCTCGGTGCCTCCGTGTTCGCCACTCACGCGGTGGTCAACCGAGCATCCGTCGTCCCCGTCGACGAGGATGTTCCCGCCTCGATCGCCGCGGTGCTCGGCTGTGCCGTGCTCACCGGCGGGGGAGCGGTGCTCAACGCGGGACGGCCGGGACCGGACGATGAAGTGATGATCGTCGGTCTCGGCGGGGTCGGTATTGCCGCACTCATCACGGCGCTGTCCATTGAGACCGCCGGAGTCATCGGCGTCGACGCGAATCCTGACAAGCTCGTGCGGGCGAAGGAGCTCGGTGCCGTTGAGGTCTTCACCCCCGAACAGCTGGGGGAGAGGAAGGCTCCGATCGTCATCGAGTGCGTGGGACATGCGCGTGCCTTTGAGACGGCGTTCTCTGCCACCGCAGTCGGCGGGACGACCGTGACCGTGGGTCTGCCTGCCCCGGATGCGCAGTCCCACATCACCCCGGTGACCCTGACCGCTGAGGCCCGGACCGTGATCGGCTCCTATCTGGGGTCGGCGGTGCCGAGTCGCGATATCCCCGTCTACGCCCAGCTGTGGCGGGAGGGCAAGCTGCCCGTCGAGGAACTCATCTCCGATACGATCGAGCTCAGCGAGCTCAACGAGGCCTTCGACGCGCTCTCCGACGGAACCGTGGTCCGACAGGTCATCGACTTCGGAGCCTAGGCAAGCGGCCGAATGGTCTGCACGAGCGGCTTCAGAATTCATATGAGGTGATTCTGGTCAAGGCGTATGAATTTTGAACCCGCGAGTGCTGACGCGCACCTTCGGTCTACGACCCTCAGACGAAACAGGGCATGAAGAAGCCGCCCGGACCGATTGGTCCGGGCGGCTGGAGTCTGTCGGGATGACAGGATTTGAACCTGCGACCCTCTGTTCCCAAAACAGATGCGCTACCAAGCTGCGCCACATCCCGCGACGGCTCCTATCTAACCACAGGCGGGTCGCGACTCGCACCTTGCGAATCAGGCAAACCCGTCGATGCGACACACCTCACAGTTCCGTCAGGTGGGTGACCGGGCAGGTGACGCAGGTCACCGAATGTCGATTTGGCGGTCGAGGAAGTTCTCGACTATAGTCGAACTCGCAACACGGGGATGTAGCTCAATGGTAGAGCCTCAGTCTTCCAAACTGATGGTGCGGGTTCGATTCCCGTCATCCCCTCCACGAGCCGGTCTGACCAGATGGTCAGGCCGGTTTTCTCATGTCCGGGCGGGTAGGATCCTCCTCATGACCACTGCCGTTCGGACGCCACGCGGCACGCTCCCGCGCGATGAGCGTGCCACAGCCCGGCCCAGTCGGCGGGCGATACTCACCGGAGCGGTCGCCGGGATCGGTGCGATCGGTCTCGGTTCGGCGATCACCGCAGCCCTCGCCGAGGCGGCCCAACCGGATCCCATCCGCTCGCTCACCGCCGCCTACACTCGTTCGGGTCTGCGGGAGGCTCTCAACGCCGAATCCGCGCAGATCCTGCCCGCGCAGTCGCGAGTCATGCCGAATCGTGACGATCCGGGCCCGGCGCGGAGGCAGCAGGAGTTCCTCGACGGCTGCGAACCGTGGCTGGGGTCCCTGCCCGCCTACCGCCGAGAACTCGCGGTCTCGGCTCTGCTCGACCTGTGGGTGCTCAGTGACGAGCTGCCCGCCCCGGTCGCCGGGTGGGCGGGTGCGTGGCGCTATGTCTGGCCGCGGGATACCGCCTTCTGTGCAGTGGCTCTGGCGCGAGTCGGGCTCTCGGACCTGGCGTGGAGCCATCTGCACTACCTTCAGTCCGTGCAGGCGCCCGATGGGTCGTTCGCCGCTCGCGTCGACCCGGTGTCCGGACTGGCACCGGACGATCGTGAGTCGCAGTTCGACTCTCTCGGCCTCGTCCTCTGGGCGGTCTCCGAGGTGCATGCCGTCTCCACGGTGACGACCGGCCGCTCCGGTCTCGGAGGATTCGATGACCTGCTGCGGCGGACCAGTTCGCGCCTGATCGACCTCACCGCCCGCGGTCGCCGCCTGCCTCCGGTCGGACCCGACTATTGGGAGGTCGGAGAATCACAGGTCACACTCGGCTTGGCCGGACCGACTCTGGTCGGGATGAACTCACTGACCGCACTGACGAAGGCGGATCCGGGGCTGTGGAGCCGCCTCGGCGGGGGAGAGGCTGATGTCCGGCGCGCCGTCGAGGACTATCGTGCCACCTTCGCTCGGACCTTCGGCGCCAACGGGATGCAGCGGTATCCCACCTCGGGCGGATCCGATTCGGCCATCGCCTACCTGCCCGCCGCCGGACTCGTGCCGGACACGGCGGACGGGATCTACGCACTCGACCCCGAGCTCCTCGCCGGAGTCTGGGATCGTCTCGAGCAGCCGGCCGGCGGGATCAAGCCCGGGCACGGGTGGATCATCGACCGCTCAAGCTGGACGCCGTCGACGTCCCTCATGGGCCTCGGCTTCGCGCGCCTCGGACTCAGTGACCGGGCCGAATCGGTCCTCGATTGGCTGACGGAACACCGCACCAGCGCAGGGTCTCTGCCGGAGAAGATCAGCGCGGACGGCAACCCGGTCTCCGTGGCCCCGCTGTCATGGACGGCGGCCAACGTCATCATCACCCTCGACGAGCTCTACGGGCACCGAGGTGGAGCGGCCCCGTGAAATCACCCCGGTTTCGCGTAACGGGCGGGGTTTCGCGTAACATAGGTGATTGCGTCTTGCGGACGTGCGCGAACTATTCGTGGACTTTCGCTCCCTCTAAGGTCACGAGATGACCGATCAGGCTGTGAGATGGCCGCCAGCGGTCACGAACCCGGATGATCAGGTCGGAGATGACCGAAAATGCATGACTGTCGAATCTGAAAGGTCACACTGTGAAGAGCTCCGTCGAGCAACTCGACCCCACCCGGGTCAAGATCAGCGTGGAAGTCCCATACGCCGAACTCAAACCGAGCGTCGACGAGGCATACAAGACCATCGGTGGCCAGGTCACCGTCCCCGGTTTCCGCAAGGGCAAGGTCCCCGCGCGCATCATCGATCAGCGCATCGGCCGTCCTGCCGTGATCCAGGAAGCCATCAACAACGGTCTTGACGAGTTCTACCGCAACGCGGTCGACGAGCATGACCTCAAGCCGATGGGCCAGCCCGAGGTCGAGATCTCCGAGGTTCCCGGTCTCGACGGAACCGAAGACGGCGAACTCGGCTTCACCGTCGAGGTCGACGTGCGTCCCGAAGTCGAACTGCCTGCCTACGACTCGATCACCATCGAGGTCGACCCGATCGACATCACCGATGCCGATGTGGATGCCGAGCTCGAGCAGCTGCGCACCCGCTTCGGAACCCTCGTCGCCGTGGACCGCCCCGCGGCCAAGGACGACTTCGTCACCCTCGACCTCGTCGCCACCATCGGTGACGAGGAGATCGACACCGCTTCCGACATCTCCTACCAGGTCGGTGCCGGAACGATGCTCGAAGGCATGGACGAGGCCCTCGACGGACTCTCTGCTGGAGAGACCACGACCTTCGAGACCACCTTCGCCGGCGGCGAGCACGCCGGCGAACAGGGCACCGTGAAGATCACCCTGAGCGCTGTGAAGGAACGCGAACTGCCCGAGGCCGATGACGACTTCGCTCAGCTGGCCAGCGAGTTCGACACGATCGCCGAACTGCGCGAGGACCTGCGCGTCCAGGCCGGCAAGGCCAAGGAGACCGAGCAGGGCGTGCAGGCACGCGACAAGGTCCTCGAACACCTCATCGAGACCCTCGAAGTCCCGGTCCCGGCCAAGATCGTCACCGACGAGGTCGAGCGTCACCTCGAGTCCGAGAACCGTTCGGACGATGACGAGCACCGCAAGGAGGTCACCGAGGAGACCGAGCGCAACCTGCGCACCCAGTTCATCCTCGACGCCGTCTCCGAAGCCGAGAATGTCGAGGTCAGCCAGCCCGAACTCATCGAGTACCTGATCTCCGCGTCGCAGCAGTACGGAATGAACCCGAACGAGTTCGCCCAGATGCTCGACAGCTCCGGCCAGGTCAACGCCCTCGTCGGCGAGGTCTCGCGCCGTAAGGCTCTTGCCGCCGTCCTCGCCGGTGCCACGGTCAAGGACACCGCTGGAAACGTCGTCGACATGGAGGCCTTCACCTCCGCCGGAGACGATGCCGAGGACACAGACGCTGATGCGCAGAGCGCGGAAGCTGACGCCGAAGCACCTGCAGAGGCCGCCGAAGAGAACTGAGGGTCAGCCGCCTCGGCGATGGAATCCTGATGAGACGGTGGGTACGGATCGCGATCCGTACCCACCGTCTCTGCATCTGCCCAGGTCCCGATCACGCTGAGGGCGAACACTGGCCTCGCCGCGGACTAAAACCCGGGGGAGAGCGGTTAGAGTCCATATCAAGCCATCCACAGAACACAGGAGTGAAACGTGAGCGCATACGACACGACAGCTCCCGTCGGCCTCGACGCCGGTGGGGGAATGGGTCTGGACGACCACATCTTCAATCGCCTTCTCAAGGAGCGCATCATCTGGCTCGGTTCGGAGGTGCGTGACGACAACGCCAACGCCATCTGTGCGCAGATGATGCTGCTTGCCGCCGAAGATCCTGACGCGGACATCTCGCTCTACATCAACTCGCCCGGCGGTTCCGTCACCGCGGGTATGGCCATCTACGACACGATGCAGTACATCAAGCCCGATGTCTCCACCGTGGCCATGGGCATGGCCGCCTCGATGGGACAGTTCCTGCTGTCCTCGGGCACGCCGGGAAAGCGCTACGCCACCCCGCATGCCCGTATCCTCATGCACCAGCCGCTGGGCGGCATCGGCGGAACGGCCACCGACATCAAGATCCAGGCCGAACTGATCCTGCACATGAAGAAGCAGATGGCGGAACTGACCGCTCAGCAGACCGGCAAGTCGCTCGAGCAGATCCTCAAGGACAACGATCGTGACCACTGGTTCACCGCTGAGGAAGCGCTCGAATACGGCTTCATCGACAAGATGGTCACCCGCGCGTCCGACGTCGAGAACAACTGAGCAGGAGTGAGGGAAGAATGAATGCAATGAACTTTATGCCGGGTTCGACGGCGTCGAACATGCCCCAGTCGCGCTACGTCATGCCGCAGTTCGAAGAGCGCACACCCTATGGCTTCAAGCGCCAGGATCCCTACACCAAGCTCTTCGACGATCGTGTGGTGTTCCTGGGCGCCCAAGTCGATGACACGTCCGCCGACGATGTCATGGCTCAGCTGCTGGTGCTCGAATCGCAGGATCCGGACCGCGACATCACTCTCTACATCAACTCGCCCGGTGGTTCGTTCACCGCGATGACGGCCATCTACGACACGATGCAGTACGTCAAGCCCGAGATCCAGACCGTCTGCCTCGGGCAGGCCGCCTCCGCCGCCGCCGTGCTGCTGGCCGCAGGAACTCCTGGTAAGCGACTCGCACTGCCGAATGCGCGTGTGCTCATCCACCAGCCCGCGATGCAGGGCCAGGGGCAGGGACAGGCCTCCGACCTCGAGATCCAGGCCGCGGAGGTGCTGCGGATGCGCGAATGGCTCGAGGCAACTCTGGCCAAGCACTCGAACAAGGAAGCCACGCAGATCTCGAACGACATCGAACGCGACCTCTTCCTCACGGCCGCTCAGGCCAAGGACTACGGTCTCGTCGATCAGGTGCTCTCTTCGCGCAAGGACGCGAACTGATCACCGCTGTCAGCGCTGATCAGCGCTGAGAACGGGTCCGTGCGATTGCGATCGTGCGGACCCGTTCCCGGTTCTGCCCGCCGACACACCGAGACGTGGCTGGGGGCTCGTGTCCGCCACGTATGGGAAGCTATTGAGGTACAGGAAACACGAGCGGTAGAGTTGGGACCAAGCGTCCTGGCGAAAGGTTGTGACAGTGGCTCGCAGTGCGGACGGAGCAGACCTGCTCAAATGCAACTTCTGTGGGAAGTCTCAGAAGCAGGTTCGGAAACTCATCGCCGGACCTGGTGTTTACATCTGCGATGAATGCATCGGATTGTGCAATGAGATCATCGAAGAGGAACTCAGCGAATCCAGCCCGGAGCAGGCCGAGCTCGAACTGCCCAAACCCCGCGAGATCTTCGACTTCCTCCAGGAATACGTCGTCGGTCAGGAACCGGCGAAGAAGGCATTGTCAGTAGCCGTCTACAACCACTACAAGCGCATCCGATCGCTGCAGTCGGGTGACGAGAAGACCCTCGGCTCCAGCGACTCCGAGGTTGAGATCGCGAAGTCGAACATTCTGCTCGTCGGACCCACCGGGTCGGGGAAGACCTACCTCGCCCAGTCGCTGGCCAAACGTCTCAACGTCCCCTTCGCGGTCGCCGACGCCACCGCGCTGACCGAGGCCGGCTACGTCGGCGAAGACGTCGAGAACATCCTGCTCAAGCTCATCCAGGCCGCGGACTTCGACATCCAGCGCGCCGAGCACGGCATCATCTACATCGACGAGATCGATAAGATCGCCCGCAAGTCGGAGAATCCGTCGATCACCCGTGATGTGTCCGGCGAGGGCGTGCAGCAGGCGCTGCTGAAGATCCTCGAAGGCACCCAGGCGTCGGTTCCGCCGCAGGGCGGACGCAAGCACCCGCATCAGGACTTCCTGCAGATCGACACGACCAACGTGCTCTTCATCGTGGCGGGCGCGTTCGCCGGAATGGAAGAGATCGTGGCCGGCCGTAAGGGCAAGCACGGGATCGGCTTCGGTGCCCTTCTGCAGTCGAAGAACGACGAAGAGGACCTCTACGCGGACATCCTCCCGGAGGATCTGCTCAAGTTCGGACTCATCCCCGAATTCATCGGTCGCCTCCCGGTGCTGGCCACCGTGTCGAACCTCGATCGTGCCGCACTGATGTCGATTCTCACCGAGCCGAAGAACGCGCTGGTCAAGCAGTATCAGCGGATGTTCGAGTTCGACAATGTGTCTCTGACCTTCGAGACCGAGGCGCTCGAGGCCATCGCCGACCTCGCTCTTCTGCGCGGTACCGGTGCGCGCGGACTGCGCTCCATCATGGAGGAGGTCCTGCAGCCGGTCATGTTCGATGTGCCCTCGCGCGAGGACATCGCCGAGGTGGTCGTGACCAAGGACGTCGTCGAATCGAACGTCGCCCCGACCCTCGTGCCGAAGTCACGGAACAGGACGAATAAGAAGTCTGCCTGAGTCTCTCAACGCATGAGACTCCTGGCTGACACGCGCCCGCTGCGGTACGCGTCCTTTCGACGGCTGTGGTCGGCCAATATCGTCACCGTCATCGGTGCGCAGATGACGGTGGTGGCGATTCCCGCGCAGATCTTCCATATCACCGGATCGTCCGGCTACGTCGGGCTCGCCGGTGCGTTCGGTCTGGTGCCTCTCATCGTCTTCGGGCTGTGGGGCGGGTCCCTGGCCGATGTCATCGACCGTCGCAGGATGCTCGTCATCTCGACCGTCGGGCTGATCGTCACGAGCGCGATACTCGCACTCATCGCGGTGCTCAGCGTCGACAACGTCTGGCTGCTGCTGTCGGTGTTTTCAATGCAGCAGGCATTCTTCGGTCTGAACCAGCCGGCGAGGGGTGCTCTGCTGCCCTCGATCATCCCGCTCGATCTGCTGCCGGCGGCGAATTCTCTGAATATGACCGTGATGACTGTGGGCGCCGTCGTCGGCCCTGTCGTCGGCGGAGCGCTGATTCCGCTGTTCGGGTACCAGCTGCTCTACGTCATCGATGCCGTGTTCCTCTTCGCCACGCTCTATGCGGTGGTCCGACTGCCGTCGCTGCTGCCGCAGAAACAGCCCGATACACGGTCGGGACTCAAAGGCATCGTCGATGGATTCCGGTACCTGCGGACGAACACCGTCGTCATGGTCTCTCTGCTGGTCGACATCATTGCGATGGTCTTCGGAATGCCGCGGGCACTGTTTCCGCAGATCGCGGCCGAGACCTTCGACGGCCCACCCGAAGGCGGCATCGTGTTCTCGCTGCTCTTCGCCGCTCTGGCCGGCGGCAGCGCCTTGGCCGGGATCTTCTCCGGATGGGTCTCCCGCGTGCAGCGTCAGGGGCTCGCCGTCATCGTCGCCATCGTCGTCTGGGGCGCGGCCATGACGGTCTTCGGGCTGTCGCTTGAGCTGGCGGCGGGGTTCTGGCTGACCGCGCTCGTCGTCGCATTGGCTGCGATGGCGGTCGGCGGAGGAGCCGATATCGTCTCCGGTGCTTTTCGGCAGACGATGCTCCAGGAGGCCGCCACCGATGCGATGCGCGGTCGGATGCAGGGAGTGTTCATCGTCGTCGTCGCCGGCGGACCTCGTATTGCTGACGTCCTCCACGGCTCCGTCGCGGCCGTCACCGACACCACGGTCGCCTCGGCGGGCGGCGGCATTGCCGTCATCGTTCTCGTGCTCGCCTGCGCGGCAATCTTTCCGACATTCCGAAAGTATCGGGTCGAACGCGGCGGGCACGAGCACACTGTCCCCACCGCCTGATCTTCTGCCGCGATGTCCAGGCGGGAGCACATCTGCCACAGCAACACCCACCGCTGCTCTCACGCCACACTGACAGCGGTAGAACCTCCCGGTGCTGCCGTATCCCTCACCCGTCCTGACAAAACACCCTATTGCACCGGTGGGTTCAGAGACGACGGGTGAGGGGTGAGCGATGCGGCGACACGGGGAGCTGCGCGGGAGAGACGACGACACCCCCGACCCGCTGCCGAAGCAGCAGGTCGAGGGTGCGTGGTCAGGCCGCGGACGGCCGCCTGGCGTGTCAGCTGGTGGCAGCCGAGTAGACGGCGTTCTCCGCGGGCTGGACGACGACGAAGCCGGGACCGTGGAAGGCCAGCTGCACGGACTCACCGGAACCGCGACCGAAGAAGGTGCCGACGCCGACGTCGGTCTTGATCTGCGGGGCCAGTGCCGAGGACCAGCACACAGCGGCTTGCGGGTCGACGAAGGTCGGCTGCTGCGAGCAGTCGAGGACCATGGGCTCGCCCTTGCAGCAGATGGCGGCGGTGCCCTGCCCGGCAAGTTCGAGGTTGAACAGTCCGGACCCGCTGACCATGGCACCGACTCCGCCCTTGATGCGCTTGATCTCCCAATTGAGAGCGTCGTCGAAGGCGAGCAGATTAGCGGTGTTGACGGTCAGCGCGTCCTGTGGTCCTTCGAGCGCCATCATGAAGATGTTCGACGCCTCCCGGGCGAAGAACACTTCACCGTGTCCCTCGACGCGCATGACATTGCCGCCCTCCCCGGTGGCCGCCTTCTTCATGAACTGGCCGACCGACTTCGACCCCTGGTGGGTGAAGTGGACATCTCCCTGGTAGGCGACCATGGCGCCCTTGGTGGCGATCATCGGAGCGTTCGGCGTGACCACCGAACGCAGCATCTTGTTCGACTGGAGCGTCCACCGCTCCTGGTTCTGGATCTCGGCGTTGCGCTTGGAAAACAGTTCGCTTCTCACGGTTCTGGGAGCCTTTCGTTCAAGGAGGACTGCGATGGTGCGTCGGTGGTCGAGAACCATATTACTGGGCAGAGACCGCAGAACCCCTTCCGTCCGTGTGTCCGTTCCGGAACATGCGACGAGCCCCACGGCACCCGCTGCTCCGATTCTGCGGAGGAGCGGGTGTCGTGGGGCTCTGTACGACCCGACCGGGACTCAGACCGGCTCGGAGGTCCGGCTCGTCCTCGGCTCAGTTCTGTTCGACGAAGCTGATCGCGGCGATGGCGATCTCCTCACCGGCTTCCTCGGTGCTCAGGGACTTGATACGGCCCGCGGCCCTGAGGTCGCCTTCTGCCGACTTGATCGCGGCGACGACGGAGGCCGGTGCCTGGATGGTCACCGAGGCGACCTCGGTCTTCTGTGAGACCTTGGCCTCGGTCTTCGTGCGGCGGATCTCGGTCAGTGCCGCAGCCACCGCAGCCAGGAGCTCGGGATCGACGGTCGAGCCGGGGTGGCTCAGAGCCTCATCGGCCGGCCACTGTGCACGGTGGACCGAACCGGTGCGCCACCAGGACCAGACCTCTTCGGTGACGAACGGTGTGAACGGTGCGAAGAGACGCAGCAGCACGTCCAGGGCCGTAGCCAGGGTGACATGGGCGGACATCTGATCGTCGGTGCCCGAGGAGCCGTAGGAGCGATCCTTGACGAGTTCGACGTAGTCGTCGGTGAACTCCCAGAAGAAGCTCTCGGTCACACGCAGAGCGTGAGCGTAGTCGTAGGCGGCCATATGCGTTCCCGCCTGTGCGACGACGTCGGCCAGCTTCGCCAGCAGGGCCCGATCGAGGTCGTGGGTGACGGCCCCGAGCTGACCGATGAGACCGGCGTGCACGCCCTGCGCGAGAGCGAACTTCGACGCATTCAGTAGCTTCATGGCCAGACGGCGTCCGATCTGCATCTGCGTGACGTCATAGGCGGTATCAGCGCCGAGCTTCGCACTGGCGGCCCAGTAGCGCACGGCGTCCGGACCGAAGCCGGGCTTCGCCTCGGCGAGGATGTCGGAGGGCACGACCACATTGCCCTTCGACTTCGACATCTTCTTCCGGTCCGGATCGAGGATCCAGCCCGAGAGACCGGCATGTCTCCACGGTGCCGCATCATTGAGCGAGTTCGCCCGGACGACGGTCGAGAACAGCCACGTGCGGATGATGTCGTGGCCCTGTGGGCGCAGGTCGAACGGGAAGACCTTGTCGAAGAACTCCTCGTCCCGCGACCAGCCGCCGAGCAGCTGCGGGGTCAGCGACGACGTCGCCCAGGTGTCGAGCACGTCCGGATCTGCGGTGAACCCGCCGGGCACATCGCGTTGGTCTTCCGTGAACCCGGCAGGAGCCTCGGCGATGGGGTCGCAGGGCAGCGATTCCGGAACGATCGGGTTCTCGTAGTCGGGCTGGCCGTCGGCATCGAGTCGGTACCACAGGGGTATCGGGACGCCGAAGAAGCGCTGCCGGGAGACCAGCCAATCGCCGTTGAGGTTCTCCACCCAGTTCTCGTAGCGGGAGCGCATGTACGCCGGGTGCCATTCGATCTCGCGGCCGCGGGCGATGAGCGCATCCCGCAGCTCGGCCGAACGGCCGCCGTTGCGGATGTACCACTGACGGCTGGTGACGACCTCGAGCGGCTTGTCGCCCTTCTCATAGAACGGGACCGGGTGCGTGATCGGCTCGATCTCACCGATGAGGTCACCGGAGTCGACGAGCATCTGCGCAATGTCCTTGCGCGCCGAGAACGTCGTCTTTCCGGCCAGTGCCTCATAGTTGGCCACAGCGTCAGACTTCGGCGACTGAGCAATCCACTCGGGCACCTCGAGGTTGAGGCGGCCGCCGCGGTTGATCACCGCACGGGTCGGCAGATCCAGCTCTCGCCACCAGGTCACGTCGGTGAGGTCGCCGAAGGTGCAGACCATGGCGATGCCCGTGCCCTTATCGGACTTCGCGAGCTCATGGGCGCGGATCTCGACGCTGACACCGAAGAGCGGCGAGACGACGTTCGTGCCGAACATGGAGGCGTAGCGTTCGTCATCGGGATGGGCGACGAGCGCCACGACCGAAGGAATGAGCTCCGGACGCGAGGTGAGGATGATGATCGGCTCCGCCGAGGTGTCGGCCAGGCCGTCGGCGCCTTCGGGGAAGAACTTCACCTTGTGATAGGCACCCTCGCGTTCACGATCTTCGAGTTCGGCCTGAGCCACAGCAGTTCCGAAGGTGACGTCCCACATGGTCGGGGCGTCCTGCGAATAGGCATGGCCGTTCTGCAGGTCGGTGAGGAACGCCCGCTGGCTCACCGCACGAGAATCGTCATCGATAGTGCGGTACGTGTACTTCCAATCCACCGACAGCCCGGTGGAGCGGAAGAGGTCCTCGAACACCTTCTCATCCTCGGCCGAGAGCTTCTCGCACAGCTCGATGAAGTTCTGGCGAGAGACCTTGACGAAGTCGCGCGAATTCTTCGGTGCCTTCTCCGGCGGATGGAAGTCCGGATCGTAGTGCCGACTGGGATCGCAGGTGACTCCGTAGTAGTTCTGCACCCGTCGTTCGGTGGGCAGGCCGTTGTCATCCCATCCCAGCGGGTAGAACACGTTCTTGCCGGTCATCCGCTGATAGCGGGCGATGATGTCGGTCTGCGTGTACGAGAACACGTGTCCCACGTGCAGCGACCCCGATGCTGTGGGCGGGGGAGTGTCGATCGAGTAGACCTGCTCGCGATCGGTGTCGACGTCGAAGGCGTAGACGTTCTGCTCGCTCCACGCGGCGTCCCATTTGTCCCGCAGGCCCTCGAGGGCCGGTTTGTCAGGCAGGTTCACTGACTCGTGCGTCGAGTCCGAAAAGGCAGGTGTGTTCATAATTGCTGATTTTCTCACTCGGTCCGCGATCGGCCAAACCGGTTCGCGCCTGCAGCCGGGCGAAGCCTCACCGGAGCACAAGCGCTGCACTCGCGCCTGCAGCCGGGCCTCGGCCGGCGGCATGGGAGAGCTCACACCCTGAAAGCGCAGTGAGTCGACTGCGCCGCAGGCAATGACATGATGGACGCATGGCGCCCCTGGACCGAATTCCGACAGAGAATCCGCCGCCCACGTCGACCGCGTGGATGAATCCGGCACGTTCGATCGCGATCATCGCCGTCGTGGCCATCCATTCCCTGGGAACCGTCGTCGAAGAGAACTTCGCAGGAATGGGCCCCGACTGGTGGCTGGCGAACGCCGTCGACTCCGCCTGCCGGTGGTCGGTGCCGGTGTTCATCATGATCTCCGGCGCGCTGGCCCTCGATCCTGACCGGGGCGGCAAGCCGCGCACGTTCCTGTCCAAGCGGGTCTGGCGGATCGGCATCCCTCTCGTGTTCTGGACCATCGTCTATGTTCTGTTCCGCCGGTTCTACCTCCAGCCTGATGACCAGGCGTGGAATCCGGGCATCGCGATCCTCACCGGTTCGCCCTTCGTCCAGCTCTATTTCCTCTACGTTCTCGCCGGGCTGACACTGCTCACCCCGTTCTTCCGCCTCCTGAGCGTGCACGGCTCTCGCCGTCTGCAGTGGGGGACCGGGCTGATCTTCCTCGGCATCGGCATGACCGACCAGTGGGTGTCGATGATCTTCGACGTCGGCGAAGCCAATATCGCGACTCGGTTCCTGCCGATGGCCGGTTTCTACATCCTCGGGTGGGTGCTGCGCGATATCGTCCTCTCGGCCAGGGGTGCCATCGTGGCCTGGGCGAGCTTCATCTTCGCGGCCGCCGGAACCGCCGTCTGGGCCGGTCTGGGACCGGGGGAGAAGCCGTGGATGTTCCCCTACGAATATCTCGCCCCCGGAGTCGTCATCGCCTCCATCGCTGCGTATCTCCTTCTGCATTTCCATATGCGCACTGGATTCGGACCGCTGCACCGGTTCTACCCGTATTCCTTCGGAGTGTTCCTCCTCCATCCGGTCCTGCTCTACCCGGTGCGCAACGCCATGGGCCTGCCGGACACCGTGCCCGGCGTCGTCCTCCACGCCGTGATCATGCCGATCGCCTACGCGCTCGTCTGCGCCGCATTCACCTGGCTGGCCGTGAAGATCCCAGGTCTGCGCGCCGTCTTCGGCGAAGGCGGGCCGCGCAATCCGCACCCCCGACCGAGCACGCCGATGACCCCGGTCGCACCCGACTCGCCCGATCCTGCCCGGAGACGACCTGCCGACAGCGATCTCGGCTCAGACGACACCGCTGCCGGACGAGAGCCGACTCCGTAGACTGAGATCCGGACAGGAGATCCCGTCACCGGAATCCCGACTCATCACCCACCGACAGACCCGACAGAGGAGAACTCAGATGGAAACGCTCAGAGCAGTCGTCACAGGAGCCAGTTCCGGAATCGGTGCCGCCGCGGTCAGACAGCTGCGAGATCAGGGCTGGGACGTCGTGGCGGTAGCCCGCCGTGAGGACAAGCTCAAGGCTCTCGCCGAGGAGACCGGAGCCGACTACATCGTCGCCGACCTCACCGATGACGCCGCCGTGGCGTCCATGGCCGAGCAGGTGCTCGCCGGGGGAGTCGTCCACTCCCTCGTGGCCAATGCCGGGGCCGCCTTCGGAACAGACACCGTCGCCGAGGCATCGGTCGACGGGTGGCGCGACATGTTCGATATCAACGTCCTCGGTGTGCTGCGCGTGGTCAAGGCCCTGCTTCCGGCGCTCATCGACTCCGGCCGCGGAGACATCGTGGTCATGTCCTCGACCGCGGGTCATCAGGCCTACGAGGGAGGCGGAGGCTATGTCGCTGCGAAGCACGGCACCCACTCCGTTGCGGCGACCCTGCGACTCGAACTCGCCGGCGAACCCGTGCGCGTCATCGAGATCGCCCCCGGAATGGTCGCCACCGATGAGTTCACCTACAAACGTGTCGGCGGTGACGAAGCGAAGGCCGCGAAGGTCTACGAAGGAGTCGAGAATCCGCTGACCGCGGACGACGTCGCCGATGCCATCGTGTATACGCTCACCCGGCCTCACCACTTCAACGTCGATCTCATGGTCATCAGGCCCATCGCCCAGGCCGCCCAGCACAAGGTCGCCCGCAATCGGGGACTGTGAGCGCTCACGGCTTCTGCCCGCGGCCGCCTCGGGGTTGAACTTCGGCAGTAGCCCGCCGGGTGGTCTCGGGCGGAGTCGACGGTATACGATTGTCTTGCGTCGATCCGGCCATCACCGGGGAGCATCCGGAAGAACGGAACCAGCGTCCTGATCGCTGCGTTCTCAGTAGACCCGGACGGGTGGACCCGTCATCGTCTTAGTCAATGAGCGATCCTCAGACTGACCTCAACGGCCAGACCTGCGGATAAGCGAGGTGGTACCGCGGCAGACTGTCGTCCTCGTGACAGTGACCGCAGTGACCCAGAAGGACGCTCATGACTCAGCCTCTCTATCCCAAGGTGTCGACCTCGACGTTCGGCCTCTCGTCGTCCCCGAACTTCCCTGCCATCGAAGACGCTGTGCTGCGCTATTGGCAGGAGGACGACACTTTCAAGGAGTCGATCGCCCAGCGCGACGCCGGTGTCAACGGCGAGAACGAGTTCGTCTTCTACGACGGCCCGCCCTTCGCCAACGGCCTGCCGCACTACGGTCACCTGCTCACCGGCTACGTCAAAGACGTCGTCCCGCGCTTCCAGACGATGCGGGGCAAGAAGGTCGACCGCCGGTTCGGCTGGGACACCCACGGTCTGCCGGCCGAGCTCGAAGCCGAACGTCAGCTGGGCATCACAGACAAGTCCGAGATCGGCCGCATGGGTCTGGCCGCTTTCAACGACGCCTGCCGCTCCTCGGTGCTGCGCTACACCCAGGAGTGGGAAGAGTACGTGACCCGTCAGGGTCGGTGGGTCGATTTCGACAACGACTACAAGACGCTCAATGTCGAATACATGGAAAGCGTCATCTGGGCGTTCAAACAGCTGTGGGACAAGGGCCTCGTCTACGAGGGCTATCGCGTGCTTCCCTACTGCTGGAAGGACGAGACGCCGCTGTCGAACCATGAGCTGCGCATGGACGATGACGTGTACAAGATGCGTCAGGATCCGGCCGTGACCATCGGCTACAAGCTCAAGGACTCCGACGAATGGGTCCTGATCTGGACCACGACGCCATGGACGGTTCCGTCGAACCAAGCAGTGGCCGTCAACCCGGAGATCCCGCTCGTCGCGGTCGTTCCCGGAGAAGACGGAGCAGAAGAGCTCCAGGGCAAGACGCTCATCCTCGCCGAGGCGCGGCTCGGCGCCTACGCCCGTGAGCTCGGTGCCGAACCCCAGGTTCTGCGCACCTTCCCCGGCAGCGAACTCGTCGGCGCCGCCTATGAACCTGCCTTCCCCTACTTCGAGGACCGGCAGGACGAATTCGGCGAGAAGATGCACACGATCCTCGCCGCGGACTTCGTCACCGTCGACGACGGCACCGGAATCGTCCACCAGTCGCCGGCCTTCGGTGAAGAGGACAAGGAGCTCACCGACTCCTTCGGAATCACCGCCGCCCGTCCGGTCGACGACGCCGGTCGCTTCGACACGACCGTTGCCGACTACGCCGGGCAGCAGGTCTTCGACGCGAACAAGGCGATCATCAAGGACCTGCGCAACCACACAGGACCGATGGAGTCGCGGAATGCGCTGCTGGTCCGCCACGAGTCCTACGAACACTCCTACCCCCACTGCTGGCGCTGCCGGAATCCGTTGATCTACCGTGCCGTGTCGTCCTGGTTCGTCCGCGTCACCGAGTTCAAGGACCGCATGGTCGAACTCAACGAGCAGATCAACTGGGTGCCCGACAACGTCAAGCACGGACAGTTCGGCAAATGGCTCGAAAACGCCCGCGACTGGTCGATCTCCCGCAACCGCTTCTGGGGTTCGCCGATCCCGGTGTGGATCTCCTCCGACCCGGCCTACCCGCGCACCGATGTCTACGGTTCTCTGACCGAGATCGAAGCCGATTTCGGACGTCTGCCGCGCAACGACTCCGGCGAGGTCGACCTCCACCGCCCGTGGGTCGACGACCTCACCCGCCCGAACCCGGACGACCCCACGGGCAATTCCGTGATGCAGCGCATCCCGGAGATCTTCGACGTCTGGTTCGACTCCGGCTCGATGAGCTACGCCCAGGTGCACTACCCGTTCGAGAACTCCGAATGGTTCGACAACCATTTCCCGGCCGACTTCATCGTCGAATACGTGGGACAGACCCGCGGCTGGTTCTACCTTCTGCACGTCCTGGCCACAGCGATCTTCGACCGGCCCGCATTCACCAACTGCATCTCCCACGGCATCGTCTTGGGCTCCGACGGGCAGAAGATGTCGAAGTCTCTGCGCAACTACCCCGATGTCAACGAAGTCTTCAACCGCGACGGCTCGGATGCCATGCGCTGGTTCCTCATGGCTTCGTCCATCCTGCGCGGCGGCAACCTCGTCGTCACCGAACAGGGCATCCGCGACGGTGTCCGCCAGGTCGTGCTCCCGCTGTGGAACACATGGCAGTTCTTCGCCACCTACTCCAACGCGGCCGACGGTCCGGCGGGGGCGAAGACCGGCTACCAGGCACAGTCCCGCTACGACTCGTCTCAGGTCCTCGACCGGTACCTGCTGGCCAAGACGCACGACCTCATCAGCGAATTCGCCGAGGCGATGGACAACCTGGACATCTGGGCGGCATGCGAACTCGTCCGCAGCTACCTCGACATGCTCACGAACTGGTACGTGCGCCGTTCGCGCCGCCGGTTCTGGGACGGTGGTGCCGAGACGCACGAGTCCTTCGACGTGTTCTACACCTGCCTGGAGGCCTTCTGCCGAGTGGCTGCACCCCTGCTGCCGTTCACGGTCGAAGAGATCTACCGGGGTCTGACCGGGCAACGGTCGGTGCACTTGGCCGACTATCCGGATGCCGATGTCTTCCCCGCTGACGCCGACCTCGTCGCGGCCATGGATCTCACCCGCGATATCTGCTCTACGGCCTCCTCGGTGCGCAAGGCCAATCAGCTGCGCGTGCGTCTGCCGCTGTCGCAGCTGACCGTCGCCACCGACACGGACCTGAGCTCCGATTTCACCGAGATCATCGCCGATGAGCTCAATGTGCGAACCGTCGAGGTCCTCGACGTCGCCGAGGCGGAGGCCGCCGGATTCTCCCTGTCGCAGAATCTCGTCGTCAACGCCCGTGCCGCGGGGCCCCGTCTGGGCAAGCAGGTCCAGCAGGTCATCAAGGCCTCGAAGACCGGAGACTGGTCCGTTGCCGACGGCACCGTCATCAGCGGCGGAATCGAGCTCGTCGACGGCGAATACACCCTCGAATCGGTCGCCGAGTCCGGCACCGAAGGCATGGAGCTCGCAGCTCTCGACTCCGGCTTCCTCGCCCTCGATACGCGGGTCACCCCGGAACTCGAAGCCGAAGGCATGGCCCGAGATGCCGTGCGTGCCATCCAGGGCATCCGCAAGCAGCTCGACCTCGACATCTCCGACCGGATCGCCGTCACCGTCGAAGCCGGCCCCGAGGCGGTCGCCGCCCTCGAACCCCACGCCGACCTCATCGCCGGCGAGACACTGACGACGTCGCTGGCCTTCGGCCCGGCCGAGTCCGACGCCGCGGTCTTCAGTCCCGAAGAGCTTCCCGGCGGCACCCGTCTGGCGGTGAAGCGCGCATGAGCGACGACACCTCAGCCGAGGATCCGCTGACTGCAGCCGAGGAGCTGCTGGCCGCTGTCGAAGCTCCGCAGTCCGGTGACGAAACGGAGCCGGAGCCCGTCCCGGAGCCGGTCGTCGATGAGGCCACTCGCGCCGAACTCGCCCGCGTCTACGCTCTGCTGCTGGCCCGGGCGGGGGAGACCCAGGTCGAACTGCGCCTCGACGCGACCCGGCGGGCATGTGAGATCCTCGGCGATGTCCACACCGCGGCCCCGACGATCACGATCACGGGAACCAACGGGAAGACCTCGACGGCGCGGATGATCGATTCGCTCATCACCGCTCACGAGCTCCGAGTCGGCCGGTTCACCAGCCCTCACCTGCATTCGGTGACGGAACGGATCTCCGTGGACGGTGCCCCCGTGTCGGCTCACACCTTCGTGCGCATCTATGACGAGATCGCCCCGTATCTCGAGATCGTCGATGCCCAGCTCGAGGCCGAAGGCCGTGCGACGCTGACCTACTTCGAAGCGCTGACCGTCCTGGCCTTCGCTGTGTTCGCCGATGCCCCCGTGGATGTCGTCGTCACCGAGGTCGGCATGGGCGGAGCCTGGGATTCGACGAACGTCGCCGATGCTCAGGTGTGCGTCTTCACGAAGATCGGACTCGATCATCAGGCGTTCCTCGGCGACACCATCGAGGAGATCGCCGCAACCAAAGCCGGCATCCTCGATCGCAGCGTCGCAGACAGCCCGGCCCCGGACCCCGTCGCCGTGTCTGCCGTCCAGGACGAAGCCGCCCAGGCCGTCCTCGATGAGGAAGCCGCTCGTCGCGGGGCTCCGTTGGCCACCGAGGACCGGGACTTCCGTCTCCTCGATCGGCAGCGAGCTGTCGACGGTCAGCTCATCACCGTGCAGGGCCGCAGGGGCGTCTACTCCGACCTGTTCCTTCCCCTGCACGGCATCCACCAAGCTCACAATGCCGCGGTCGCGATCGTCGCGGCCGAAGCCTTCCTCGGCGCCGAAGACAAGCCGCTCGACCAGGAGACCGTGGCCGAGGGGCTGGCCCGGGTGTCCTCGCCGGGCCGTGCCGAGCTCGTGCGCACCGGGCCCAGCGTCGTCGTCGACGGCGCCCACAACCCGGATGCCGCCCATGTGCTCGCCGAGACCCTCACCGAGGCGTTCGACTTCGACTACGTCGTCATAGTGCTGGCGATGCTGGCCGACAAGGACAGCGACGGTGTCATCGAAGAGCTTCACCGCAGCGCCGATGTGTTCGTCGTCAGCGAGAATCTCAACTCCCGGTCGCTGCCGGCAGGCGAGCTCGCCGAGGCGGTCAGGGAATGGGTCGACGAGGATTCGGTCATCGTCGCCTCCGATCTCAATGCCGCCCTGATGAAGGCCATCGACTTGGCCAACAGCGTCGACGCGAAGAGCCCCGGGATCGTCGTCACAGGTTCCATCTATACAGTGGCCGAGGCCCGTCTGCTACTCGGACGGGGGGAGGAGCAGTGAAATCGAAGTATCCCGTCCTGTGCGGATCGATCCTCATCTGCGAACTCGTCGTCGTCTACTTCGCCGTGCTCACGACATTCGGCCTGTCGGTGAAGTCTGCGCAGACCCTGACCCTGGCCCAGCTGCTCATCGGAGCCTCGATCGTCGCTGTGCTGGCGATCATCGCCGTCATCCTGCTGCCGCGTCGGATCGGTGAGAGACGCCCCGGCGTGATCATCGGCTGGGTCGTCCAGGGACTGCTGCTGGCCTCCGGCTTCGTGCTCACCTCGATGTTCTTCGTCGCAGCTCTCTTCATCGCACTGTGGGCAGTGGCCGTCTACTGGTCGGCGCGTATCGATCGTGAGGTCGCAGCGCGGGGCTGACCTGTGAGGGCGCCGAGGCGAGCACCGCCTGGGCGCCCGGGTAGACTGTCCACCGACGTCCACACGCAATCGGAAGGACCGGAATGGAACGTACGCTCATCCTCATCAAACCCGACGGAGTCGCTCGCGGACTCGTCGGACAGATCGTGGCCCGCATCGAAGCCAAGGGCTATGCGATCGACGCCTTGGATCTCCGTTCGGCCACCGCCGCCGAACTGGCAGCCCATTACGCCGAGCACGAAGGCAAGCCCTTCTATCAGCCGCTGGTCGACTTCATGTCCGAGGGACCGATCGTCTCGATCATCGCCTCCGGACACGGTGTCATCCCCGGCTTCCGGTCGCTGGCAGGAGCCACCGACCCGACGGCTGCGGCTCCCGGCACGATCCGCGGCGACCTCGGCCGCGACTGGGGTGAGAACGTGCAGAAGAACCTCGTCCACGGTTCCGACTCGACCGAATCGGCCGAACGCGAGATCGGGATCTGGTACCCGGCCGACGACTGACGGCCGGGCGAAGTTCGCGCACGGCCGAAATCCGAGCCGCGCCGGTCGGATGCAGTGAGGGCGCCCCACCACTCGGTAGGGCGCCCTCACTGATTTCACACATCGAGACCACGCCGGCATCTGCCGGCTCGGATCCCGATTGCGTGCGTCGTATCAGAGCAGATTGGAGAAGAACGCCCAGAACTGTACGACGATGCACGCGAAGATGATGAGCATCCACAGCACGGACAGGGCGATGTTCTCCTTGGCCAGGACCCTCAGCACCGCATTGTCGGCTGTCCGGCGGCCGAAGACTCCGGTGAGGAGATTGCGGGCAGTGACGGCCATGAACATCGGGATCGTCACGGTCCACACGATGATGCACCACGGGCAGCCGACTCCGATCTTGTATATCGAGACATAGAAGAGGAACATCACCAGCGCCACGCCGCAGCCCAGCCCGATGTTCAGCCCCATCATCACCCACCGGGGCAGGCGGGTCCCGGACAGAATGAGCACTCCGAGCAGCAGTGGGATGACGAAGGCCGCGATGCCCATGAGCTGATTGGGAAAGCCCAGAAGCTCTGCTTCGGCATGTTCCATGACCGAACCGCACGAGAAGAAGGGGTTGAGGTCGCAGGAGAGCACGACGTCGGGATTCGCGAGCTTGTCGTATTTCTCCGCCGACAGCGAGAACGAGGCGAGGAAGCCGATGACCGAGGCGATGATGAGGAAGATCCCGAACGGAGCGGATCTGACCACCCACGACGAGGTGGTGCCGGCGGTCTGACGATCATCGGGAGGAGTCAATGTGGTGTTCACCCCTCAAGAATGCCTCGCCGTGTCCAGCGCAGCAAACCCCGTACCACGAGAAACCTCAGCGCAGAAGCACTTCTGTGACATAATGGTCTGACGGATACCTGTTCTCACACCGAACAGGAGAAGTGCCTCCACCGAGTCGAGGGTATGACCTCGCAGGTCGACAACAAGATGAGGCAGCACGGAGGGCCTACGCGCTGAGCGCGAGCCTCACGTGCCATCCACAGGTTTCGGTCCATCGCGGACCATGCAAGGATCCGAAGATCCGTACGGTGTGGACGGAGTCTTCGGACAGGGAGATACGATGAACGATACGTCGAACGACGGTACAGAGTCGACAGATCCGACCGAAGGCATTCTCGCGGACCTCGCGAATCTGCAGCAGACGGTCAGTGCCAAGAACGCCGAACACGATGATGTCGACGACACCGTGCGTGCACGTCTCGATGACATCGCCGAGGCAGCCGAATCGCTGCGCATCGGCGATGCCGATGACGACGGCGATGCGGACGAACCCGCCCCTCGCCGAGGCGGGCCGAAGTCAGCACGTGAAGCCGTGGCCAATCGCGGGCTCGTCTTCGAGGAGTTCGTCCGAAGTGACTCGTCTGACGACAGCGACGACGATTCCGATGGCAGCGGGGACTCTGATGACCGGGACTCTGACGACGGGGACTCCGGTCGCGCGCCGGAGACGGCTCAGGCTTCGCCGAGCTTCGACCCGCGCAATCCCTTCGCGGCACCTGCCCCGCCGGTTGCCGCCCCCGAACCCCGCACTGCCCCTGCGGTGCCCTATGACGGCGGCCTGATCTTCCAGGTGCCGAAGGCCGAACATGCCGAGGTCGTCACGATCGAGGACGACTCCGACGCCGACTGGGACGATTCCCGCGACTCCGATGACGACTCCTCGTCCCCACAGGAGAACAGGCAGAACGACAACGATGAGGATGAGTCCGCAGGCGGTCCGCGCCGGCGCCGGGGCGGCCGCGGGCGTCGTTCGCGCAATCGCGATGACTCACACGACGATTCCGCGGACTCCGCCGATGATTCGAAGGATTCCGAGGACGAGACCTCGGATGCCGCCGAAGGGCAGAGTTCGAAGTCGTCGAAGCGAGGATCACGGTCGAACAGACGCGGTTCGAAGCAGAGCTCCGATGCGGACGGCGATGACTCGCAGTCGAAGTCGGATCATAAGGACTCCGACCACAAGGACTCCGACGATTCCCATTCGGACGAAGACGACGATGACTCCGACTCCGGTGCGCGCCGGCGCCGCCGCCGTCGTTCCCGCACTCGCAGCACCGATCGCGACGAGGTCACCTCGCTCAAGGGATCGACCCGGCTCGAGGCCAAGCGCCAGCGGCGCAAGGAGGGGCGCGAGGCCGGACGTCGTCGTCCCATCATCACCGAGGCCGAGTTCCTCGCCCGGCGTGAGTCCGTCGACCGCACCATGCTGGTGCGGGAGAGCGGCGACCAGACACAGCTCGTCGTCGTCGAGGACGGGATCGCAGTCGAGCACTACCTCAAGGAGAACCGTCAGCAGTCATCGCTGATCGGCAACGTCTACCTGGGCAAGGTCCAGAACGTGCTGCCGAGCATGGAAGCGGCGTTCATCGACATCGGCAAGGGCCGCAACGCCGTGCTCTATGCCGGTGAAGTCAACTGGGACGCACTCGGCATGGACGGCAAGGCGCGCCGCATCGAAACCGCGCTGAGTCCCGGTGATGCCGTGCTCGTGCAGGTGACGAAGGATCCGATCGGGCACAAGGGTGCCCGGCTGACCGGTCAGATCTCACTGCCCGGGCGCTTCCTCGTCTACGTGCCCGGCAACTCGATGACCGGAATCTCACGGAAGCTGCCCGACAATGAGCGGGCACGCCTGAAGAAGCTGCTCAAACAGCTCGTCGGCGATTCGAACGGCGTCATCGTGCGCACCGCCGCCGAAGGCGCCACCGACTCCGATCTCTCGCGTGACGTCGAACGTCTCGCCAAGCGGTGGGAGACGATCGAGAAGAAGTCGAAGTCGACGAAGGTGCTGGCGCCGCAGCTGCTCTACAGTGAGCCCGACATGATCGTGCGCATCATCCGAGACGTCTTCAACGAGGACTTCAGTTCGCTCGTCATCGACGGCGACAGTGCATGGGACACGATCCACGAGTACGTCGAATCGGTGGCCCCGGACCTGCTCGAACGCGTCCACAGCTACAACGAGGACGAGGACATCTTCGACCACTACCGGATCGAAGAGCAGATCCAGAAGGCGCTCCAGCGGACGGTGAGTCTGCCCTCGGGAGGGTCCCTCGTCATCGACCGCACAGAAGCGATGACGGTCGTCGACGTCAACACCGGCAAATTCACCGGTTCCGGAGGCAATCTCGAAGAGACGGTGACCCGCAACAACCTCGAAGCCGCCGAGGAGGTCATTCGGCAGATCCGTCTGCGTGACATCGGCGGCATCATCGTCGTCGACTTCATCGACATGGTGCTCGAATCCAACCGGGATCTCGTGGTGCGCCGCCTCGTCGAGTGTCTCGGTCGAGACCGGACGAAGCATCAGGTCGCCGAGGTGACGTCGCTGGGTCTCGTACAGATGACGCGCAAACGCATCGGCACCGGACTCGCCGAATCCCTGGTCAGCGCCGGTGAGGACCTCACCGGGCGAGGACTGCTGCTGCCCGGATCGGAAGAAGACGGTTCGAAGGCTCACCGCGGCAACCGGTCCAATCACGACAACCGCCGTGACCGTAAGCGTCGGAGTGGCTCCGGATCGAAGGCCAAGCACAACGAGTCCGAGTCGACCGAGGAGACCGTGTCATCGGATGCGTCCCGGTCGGCCGTCGCCGCGATCGCGAAAGCCACGCTGAAGAAGGACGACACCGAATCGGCCGAGTCGACGACGTCCGACGCTTCGTCTCAGTCTGCCGACTCGTCGAGCAGCGACGAGACCGGCAAATCCCGCTCGCGTTCACGCAACGGTCGCCGCCGGTCCCGTTCGGACCGCAACGACGATTCACAGTCGGAGAAGACCGACGAGAAGTCGAACGCAGATAAGTCGAGCAGCGACGAACAGGCGCCGGCTGCCGAACGGAAGCCTGCGCCCGATACGAAACCGGCCGCCGAAGAGCCGCAGGACCTGCCGCTGATGATCGGCGCGGACAGTGAGACGAAGGTCGCTGCCGCCGCACCGGTCAAGGCCGCTCCGGCGAAGAAGAGCGAATCGGTGAAGAAGTCTCCTGCCCCCAAGCAGGAACAGCTGCCGACCTCGTTCGTCATCATCGGTCAGGACTGACACCTGTCCTTCGCTGAAACGGCAAACGCCCCGTCGACATCCGTCGACGGGGCGCTGTCGTGTTCGGCAGGCGCGGCTCGGACCGGTCAGCCTGCCGACTGCTGATTGCGGGTGGTGCTGATCGTCGGCTGCGCCGCCTGATCACCGCAGAGAACGATCATCAGATTGGACACGAGATCGCTGCGTTCGGACTGCCCGAGCCTGACGATCTGACGTCCTTCGATCTCTTCGATCGCTGTCTCCACCATGCCGACCGCGCCTTCGACGATGAGCTGACGAGCGGCAACAACGGCTGTGGCCTGCTGGCGCTGGAGCATGGCACGCGCGATCTCCGGAGCATAGGCCAATTGGGTGATGCGCGATTCGATGACGGTGACGCCGGCGGCCATGACTCTGGCGGCGACCTCATCGGAGAGTCGCGAGGTGATCTCGTCGGCGTTGTCGCGCAGAGACATGCGGCGTGGATCCGAGGAATCGTAGGCGTAGGAGTTCGCGATGTGCCGAACGGCGGTCTCCGCCTGGATGGCGACGAACTCCTCGAAGTCATCGACCTCGAACATCGCCTGCGCGGTGTCCCTGACCTGCCAGACGACGACGGCGCCGATCTCGATGGGATTGCCGTCGAGATCGTTGACCTTCAGAGTCGAGGTCTCATGATTGCGGATGCGCGTCGAGATCTGGTCCTTCGTATAGAAGGGATTGACGAATCGCAGTCCCGATTGTCTGACCGTGCCGACGTACTTGCCGTAGAGCTGGAGGACGACGGCATGTCCGGGCGCCACCGAGGTGCATCCTCTGAACAGGAACATCGAGGCGATGAAGCACAGCACGGCGACGATGAAGAGGACGACGCCGACGGCGACCTGGGCGAAGCTCATGACGAAGCCGATGATGCCCATGAGCACAGCGGCGAGGAGCAGGGCGATGGCACCGACGATAGCGAAATAGCCCGAGACCCCGCCGGCCGGCTTCTCGCGCACGCGTTCACCGTCGGGGGAGACGATGCGCGTGGGGGCCGAGTTGGGCTGTCCTGGCCCTGAGGGAGGCCGACCGGAGTCCGGCGCCTGCACAGGTGAGCGTCGGGGCCCGCGGGCCGGTGTCGGCGATGCGGCGGGTCCAGCGCCGGAATTCGGCCCCGGACCTGAACCAGGACCCTGTTCGGGGTGCCGACTCCGTCGTGCCGCCGGCAGAGGTGAGCCTTCACCGTGGTGCGGCGGGGCACCGGTGTTCGCTTGAGCTCCAGCGGGCGGACCATACTGTGCCGTCGACTCCGAACCTCCGATCGACCCGGACTGAGCGCCCTGGGACCCATAGTGCCCGTTGGGGTTCGTCACTGCCTCCGCACCGGGGTATGCCGAAGGCTGACCGTGGCCGGATTGGATGTGAGTGCTCGGATCTCCGCTGGGAATCGGGCCTCGATCGGCGGATGAGTTGGGGGTTCGAGGCGGCCGCTGACCTGGTTGCTGAGGGTTCTGAGTCATGTTCCCAGTTTAGGCCAGTTGATGAGACGCGAATCTCAGATGGCCGCAGAGCCCCCTGTTTCGTAACGGTTCGATAACTGAAAGCGTTCCATAAGGTGGAACGCTTGAATGTGACGCAAGTCTCAGTAAGTTGTCACACTATGAACAATCTTCATATCTCAGCAGCGCCGGTCTCTCCGGTCGACGATGCCATCAACTCATGGTTCGATCCGATCGCGACGTGGTTCGGCAGCGTCATCTTCTTTCCGATCACCATCGGATCGATCTCGTTTCCCTTCGTCGTCCTGTGGCTGATCTTCGCGGCCGGGGTCTTCACTGTCTACTTCGGTTTCATCCAAGCTCGAGGGGCGAAGCTGTCGCTCGAGATCATCCGCGGGAAATTCTCCTCGAAGTCCGACCCTGGTGAGGTCACCCACTTCCAAGCCCTCGCCTCTGCACTGTCGGGAACCGTCGGTCTCGGCAATATCGCCGGTGTCGGTGTCGCCATCGCCCTCGGAGGTCCAGGAGCGACCTTCTGGATGATCATCGCCGGTCTCTTGGGCATGTGCACGAAGTTCGTCGAGTGCACTCTCGGAGTGAAATACCGTGAGATCGACGAGAACGGCGTGGTCCACGGCGGACCATTCAAGTACCTCCCTGTGGCCTTCCGCCGCTTCTCCAAGCCGGTGGCAACGGTGCTCACCGGACTGTTCGCCATCGCAATCCTCATCTTCGGCGTCGTCGGCGGCGGCATGTTCCAGGCCAATCAGACCTTTGCCCAGGTCCGCACGGCCACGGGCGGCGACGACGGGTTCCTCGCCGGGCCCTTCGCCTCGCTGATCTTCGGAATCATCTTCGCGGCGCTCGTCGCCCTGGTCATCCTCGGCGGCATCCGTTCGATTGCGAAGGTCACTGACAAGCTCGTCCCCGGGATGGCGATCTTCTACGTCATCTCATGCCTCCTCGTGCTCGGGCTCAACTTCACGAACATCCCGAGCGCCATCGGTGAGATCTTCGCCGGGGCGTTCAACCCGCAGGGTGTGGCCGGCGGCATCGTCGGAGTCATGATCATCGGCTTCCAGCGGTCGGCGTTCTCCAACGAGGCCGGCATCGGCTCGGCACCGATCGCCCATTCGGCGGTCAAGACCCGCCGTCCGATCTCCGAGGGATTCGTTGCACTCCTCGAGCCCTTCATCGATACGGTCGTCGTCTGCACCATGACAGCGCTGACCATCATCGTCGCCAATCAGGCCTCCTACCGAGAGGACCTCGGTGCCGGTGAGATCGGGGGAGTGGCCCTGACCTCGGACGCCTTCTCCACCGTGGCCTCGTGGTACCCGATCCTGCTGGCCATCGCTGTCGCGCTGTTCGCCTTCTCGACCCTCATCACCTGGGCGTACTACGGAGAGCAGGCATGGAGCTACCTGTTCGGCAATGCGAAGGCCAGCGTCACCGTCTTCCGCACACTGGTCTGCCTCTTCGTCGTCGTCGGCTGTGTGGCGACCTTCTCGAAGGTCGTCGAGTTCGCGGATGCCGCACTCTTCATGTGTGCCTTCATCAACATCCTCGGCCTCTACATGCTCATGCCGGTGGTCAAGAAGGAGATGAAGAAGTACCTCGCCGACCGCAGGGCCGGAACGTTGAACGACCCGGACACGGTCGACGCGGTCCCGGTCGACCAGCCCGCCTGAATCTGAGCCACCTCAACCGGACGGGGTCCTCGACCGGAAGAGGCCGCCTCGATCAAGGATGCCTGTGCGCCGCGCCCATTCGGACGCGGCGCACAGGCATGCCGGGCCGTCGATAGAATGGGCGCGTGGATGAGAACAGAGACGACAGAACACGCGCAGTCGAACGGCTGCAGGAGCTGCGGGGCAGCATCGACAATATCGATGCCTCCCTCGTCCATCTCCTCGCCGAGCGCTTCAAGCTCACAGAGCGCGTCGGTGAACTCAAGGCCGACCACGGTCTGCCTCCGGCCGACGAGTCCCGGGAGGCCAGGCAGGTCGCCCGGCTGCGAGAGCTCGCCGAGGAGTCCCACCTGGATCCCGAGTTCGCGGAGAAGTTCCTGGCGTTCATCGTCGCCGAGGTCATCCGTCGGCACGAACGCATTGCGGAGTCGCGCGAGAGCTGAGTCGCAGATGCGAGGATCACGCCCTTTCTGCGGATGGACGAGAGATGACTCACAATACGCAGATCGTCCGCCTGCCGATGGGGCGTGGGTTTGCCGATGCCGTGTGCTCTCGATTAGACTTGACCGTCGGTGCGCGTGACGCGCCACGGCTGGTGATTCCTCTCAATGGGATGTCTGCGGGTTCGTCCCGAGTCAGCCAAGGGACAACCGCCGTTCGTTTGTGTTTTAGCAGAAAGAGGGTTCGAGCATGGTCTATGCCATCGTCCGTGCCGGGGGCCACCAGGAAAAGGTGAGCGTCGGCGATATCATCACAGTCAACCGCATGAAGGCGAAGGCTGGAGACAGCGTCGAACTCGATGCCGTACTTCTTGTCGACGGTGAGACGGTCACGACCGATCCCGACGCTCTGGCGAAGGTCTCGGTCAGCGCTGAGGTCGCCGGTGAACTCCGCGGTCCCAAGATTGTGATCCAGAAGTACAAGAACAAGACCGGGTACAAGAAGCGTCAGGGCCACCGCCAGGACCTCACCCGTCTGAAGATCACGAACATCAAGTAAGAGGAGTCTTCTCACATGGCAAGCAAAAAGGGAGTCAGCTCGACCCGCAACGGTCGCGACTCGAACCCACAGTACCTCGGCGTGAAGCGCTTCGGCGGCCAGGCCGTCAAGGCCGGCGAGATCATCGTCCGCCAGCGCGGAACCAAGTTCCACCCCGGAGCCAATGTCGGCCGTGGAGGAGACGATACCCTCTTCGCTCTGACAGCCGGAGCCGTCGAATTCGGCACCCGCAACGGTCGCAAGATCGTCAACATCGTCGGAGCCTGATCCTCCCCGGATCCGTTCCGTCGTCAATATGATCTCTCCCTGAGTCAAGGGAGCATGAAGGGTGAGTCGAACGACTCACCCTTCATCTGATATAAGGACATTATGGCCACCGAGTTCGTAGACCGTGTCACCGTTCATCTCGCCGCAGGCGCAGGTGGGAACGGGTGTGCCTCGATCAGGCGTGAGAAGTTCAAACCGCTCGGCGGACCCGACGGCGCCGACGGCGGCAACGGCGGGAACATCATCTTCCGTGTCGACCGCCAGACCACGACCCTGCTTCCCCTCCACCACCGTCCGCACGTGCGTGCCGATGACGGCGGGATCGGCAAGGGCGACCTGAGACACGGCGCCGACGGAAGAGACCTCATCGTCGACGTTCCCGAAGGCACGGTCGTGAAGAACACCAACGGCGATGTCATCGCCGACCTCGTCGATGACGGAACCGAGTTCACCGCTGCCGCCGGAGGCCGCGGCGGTCTGGGCAATGCGGCACTGGCATCGACGAAGCGCAAGGCCCCCGGCTTCGCGCTCCTCGGCGAGCCCGGACAGACGCTGAGCCTGGTGCTCGAACTCAAGACGATCGCCGATATCGCCCTTGTGGGCTACCCATCGGCGGGCAAGTCGAGCCTCATCGCCGCTCTCTCGGCCGCGAAGCCGAAGATCGCCGACTACCCGTTCACCACGCTCGTGCCCAACCTCGGGGTCGTTCAGGCCGGCGAGACGCGTTACACGGTCGCCGACGTTCCGGGGCTCATCCCCGGAGCATCGGAGGGCAAGGGACTCGGCCTCGAGTTCCTCCGCCACGTCGAACGCTGCGCGGGACTCGTCCATGTCATCGACATGGCCACGTGGGAGCCCGGACGCGATCCCGTCTCCGACCTCACGATCATCGAATCCGAACTCGCCGCCTATGCCGTCGACCTCGACGACGGCAGCGGACTCCTCCCGCTGTCCGAGCGACCGAAGCTCGTGGCACTGAACAAGGTCGACATCCCCGACGGACGTGACCTCGCCGATATCGTCCGACCCGACCTCGAGGCTGCCGGCTACCGGGTCTTCGAGATCTCCGCTGTCAGCCATGCCGGCCTGCGGGAACTCTCGTTCGCCATGGCCGAACTCGTGCTCGCCGAGCGGGAGCGCCGCGCCGAGCTGGAAGCGACACCGCAGCGCGTCGTCATCCGTCCGAAAGCCGTCGACGATCGCGGATTCGAAGTCCGTTCCGAACGCAGTGCCGACGGTCCGCTGTTCCGTGTCCTCGGCGACAAGCCTCGGCGATGGGTGCAGCAGACGGACTTCGGCAACGACGAGGCCGTCGGCTACCTCGCCGACCGGCTCGAGCACCTCGGTGTCGAAGAGGCCCTGTTCAAAGCCGGTGCCAAACCCGGTGACACAATCGTCGTCGGCGGAGACGATGGAGTCGTCTTCGACTGGGATCCCACGACCGTCGGCGGTGCCGAGCTGCTGGGCTCGCGTGGATCGGACGCCCGGCTCGACGAGGAGTCGCGCGCCACTCGCAAGGAGCGGAAAGCCGCCTATCACGAGAAGATGGATGCGAAGGCCGCGACTCGGGCGGAGTTCGAACAGGAGCGCCTGGCCGAACGTGCACACCGTGAGAGCGCTGACGGTGCACCTGCGACGGAGTCTGCCGAGGGAGCCGGCGAAGAGTGAGCGCCGCAGTTCAGTCGGACTCCTCCGCAGCGTCCGTCCGTGAAGATATCGCGCGTGCCCGTCGTGTCGTCGTCAAGGTCGGCTCCTCCTCGCTGACGACCATCGACGGCGGACTCGACGAAGCCAAACTCATCGCCCTGACAGATGTGATCGGTGCCCACCGGTCGGCCGGTCACGAAGTCATCCTCGTCTCCTCCGGTGCGATCGCTGCTGGGCTGGAACCCATGGGACTGAGGAAGCGCCCGAGGGATCTGGCCAGCCAGCAGGCGGCCGCCGGAGTCGGCCAGGGACTGCTCATGGCCGCCTATACGCGGGCTCTGGGGCGCTACGACCTCGTTCCCGGTCAGGTGCTGCTGAGCGCCGACGACCTCATCCGCCGCACCCAGTACAAGAACGCCCAGCGTGCGATCGACAAACTCCTGGCCCTGGGTACGCTGCCCATCGTCAATGAGAACGACGCTGTGGCGACCGAAGAGATCCGCTTCGGCGACAACGACCGCCTGGCCGCGCTGGTCGCCCACCTCGCCCACGCCGATGCGCTGGTGCTGCTGTCGGATGTCGACGCGCTCTACTCTGGTCCTCCGGATCAGCCCGGCTCTCGGCTGATCGACAGCGTCCACGGTCCACGTGACCTCGACGAACTCGCCATCGGCGGCGTCGGGACCGCCGGCACGGGCACCGGAGGAATGGCCACGAAGGTCGAGGCCGCCATCATGGTCGCCGATTCCGGTATTCCGGCCGTGCTGACCTCGGCACCGCAGGCCGCCTCGGCGCTGGCCGGCGAGAATGTCGGCACGTATTTCACGGTCACACACAAACGTCGGGGCACCCGTCTTCTGTGGCTGCGCCATCTCGCTCGCACCTTCGGCTCGATCACGATCGACCACGGAGCCGAGGCCGCTGTGCTCTCCCGTGGAACCTCCCTGCTCGCGGCCGGTGTCACCGCGTGCAGCGGAGAGTTCGAGGCCGGTGATCCGGTCGAGATCCGCAACCCTGCCGGTGACGTCATCGCTCGCGGTATGTCGAACTTCTCCTCGGCGGAGCTGCCGCTGATGTTCCGGTCCACGACCGAGGAACTTGGCACCCGTCTGGGAAGTGACTACCGTAAAGAGGTCATCCATCGAAACGATCTCGTTCTCACACACGTGAGCGGGGGGAGATAGCCCATGACAGCAGCAGCCGAGATCCACCCGAAGACCGTGCGCGGAGTCACCCGCATCGTACGCAATGCCAAGGCCGCGTCGAGTCTGTTGGCGACGACCTCGACCGCGGAGAAGAATGCAGCGCTCGGTGCCATCGCCGACGCTCTGCGCAGCAGCACCGACCGCATCGTCAAAGCCAACGATGCCGATATCGCAGCCGGCACCGAGAACGGGATGAGCGACGCTCTTCTCGATCGTCTCCGCCTCGACGCCGATCGCATCGCCGCGATCGCCGATTCCGTCGAGGACGTCATCGACCTGGCTGACCCCGTCGGCGATGTCGTCGTCGGCCGGACTCTGCCCAACGGCATCCGGCTCACCCAGAATCGCGTGCCCATGGGTGTCATCGGCGCGATCTACGAAGCCCGTCCGAACGTCACCGTCGACATCGCCGTCCTCGCCCTCAAGTCCGGCAATGCCTCGGTCCTGCGCGGCGGGTCGGCGGCCCAGAACTCGAACACGGAGATCATCTCCATCCTCCGCCGCGCAGTCGAATCGGCGGGACTGCCGGCCGACTCGATCAGCGGCATCGACCAGTACGGACGCGAGGGTGCGCACGTGCTCATGAACGCCCGCGACTACGTCGATCTGCTCATTCCCCGAGGCGGCGCCGATCTGATCAACATGGTCGTGCAGGAATCGATCGTGCCCGTCATCGAAACCGGGGTGGGCAATGTGCACATGTTCATCGACTCCACGGCCACCGTGAAGACCTCCGTCGACCTCGTCCTGAATTCGAAGACGCAGCGTCCCAGCGTGTGCAACTCGCTGGAGACCCTCCTCGTCCATGAGAAAGCCGCGAAGCGTGTGCTGCCGAAGATCCTCGAGCGGCTCGACGGCGCCGGCGTCATCGTCCACGCCGACTCGGATGTCTCAGCAATGGCCCCCGCGGGGATGAAGGTTCGCCGGGTGTCGCGACGCGACTGGGCCAAGGAGTACCTGGGACTGGAGATCGCGATCAAACTCGTCTCCGGGATCGAAGAGGCCATCGACCACATCCGCGCCTACAGCTCCGGCCACACCGAAGTGATCGTGACGAAGGACCTCGACAACGCGGACACCTTCGTCGCCGCCATCGATGCCGCAGCGGTGGGGGTCAACGTCTCCACCCGTTTCACCGACGGGGGAGAACTGGGCTTCGGCGCAGAGGTGGGGATCTCCACCCAGAAGCTGCATGCGCGCGGTCCCATGGGGCTCGAACAGCTGACGACGACGAAGTGGGTGATGATGGGCAACGGCCAGGTCCGTTCCTGAATCTCCAGCGATTCCGACACCCGACCAAGCGGTTGGCGACCTCCGGATGAGGGGGAGCCGTCGGAAGAGGAAGATGTCATGTCGATGCCGGATTCCTGGGTCGTTCATGAGAAACTGAGAAGGTAATGACGCCGATGCGCTTGTGCGCGTCGGACACTGAGTAAGGAGAATAGACGTGAACGCAGCCATTATGGCCGCCGCAGCCGAGGGCGGGGAGCACGCCGCCCACGTCGAGCTGCCGATGGATCCGATCTGGTACGGACTCATCACCCTGGCGATCTTCATCACGATGGGCCTTGTGTCTCGGTCGTGGAAGGGCATCTCGCACCGCCACTGATATGGCAGAGCACAGACGCAGAGTCGGTGTCATGGGCGGCACCTTCGACCCCGTCCACAACGGCCACCTCGTCGCGGCCAGTGAGGTTCAGGCGACCTTCGACCTCGACGAGGTGGTTTTCGTCCCCACAGGACGGCCGTATCAGAAGGACGTCGAAGAGGTCAGCAGCGCCGAGCACCGGTACCTGATGACAGTGATCGCGACGGCATCGAATCCCCGGTTCACCGTCTCACGAGCCGATGTCGACCGACCGGGCCCGACGTACACGATCGATACGCTGCGGGACCTCGCTCGCAGCTATGGTGCCGATACCGAGTTGTTCTTCATCACCGGCGCGGACGCTTTGGCTCAGATTCTGACGTGGAAGAATGTGGATGAGCTGTTTTCCCTGGCCCACTTCGTCGGGGTCAGTCGACCCGGGCACGAACTCCATGGTGAAGGACTGCCGGTCGATCGGCTGAGTCTCGTGCAGATCCCTGCACTGGCGATATCGTCCACGGATTGCAGACAACGGGTGATGGATGGTGCACCCGTCTGGTACCTCGTGCCGGACGGCGTAGTGCAGTACATCGCGAAATACGAGTTGTACAGGAGTGAGAATGGCTGAGGAGCAGTTCACGTCACGTCGAGCACGGCGAGAAGCCGAGCGGCTGGCGGCGGAACAGGCGTTCGAAGCACGAGAGGTTCCTGAGCCGCCGAAGGAGGCTCCGAACTCTCGCGCGGGTCTCCTCAGTCCGCTGCCCCCGAAGAAGCCCGATGCGAAACCCGCTGCCGAGACCAGCGATGACACCGCCTCGCGTATCGACCCCGATCCTTCGCCGCGGACCAGCCACGAACGCGGTGCCCTGGCATCTGACCACCCGCAGGAGTCGCGGCCCCCGGTCCATGCCGAGGACCGTCTCGACCCGACTCGGACTCCGCTGCCGCACTTCCAGACCCGAGCCGAGAAGAAGCGGTACCTGCGCGAGCACGGACTCTCGCTGAACGGCGATCTGTCCACCGGCGCGATGCCGGTTGTGGCCGATGAGCAGGAACTGGCCGAACGCCAGGCCGCTGCCGAGGGTCGCTTGACCGGTCCGATCCCGGAGGTCCCGGACTCGGAGGCCACACAGTCGGAAGCCACCGGCTCGGACGCCGTCGAGTCAGACGCAGCCGACACGGACGCCGCAGCCGACGCTGCAGATGCCTCGTCCGTGTCGAGCCCGGATGCGAATGCCGCGGGCACCGAGCACGAATCCTATGACACCGCCGGTTTCGGGGGAGACACCGAAGAGGTCGCCGCCCGTGATTTCGAGGCCCCTGTCACTGCTGACTCGGCACCGCGGCCGACGACCGTGGACAGCGAGCCCTACGACGCGCTGTCGATGCCGTACTCGGCCCTCGACGCAGATGCTCCGGCGCTCGGAGACGAGTCCGAGACTGAGAAGTTCGCTGATGCCGCGGACCAGACCGATTCGGCGGATCAGAGCGGCTCGGCCGACAAGGCAGACTCGGAAGCTGCCGCTGGTGCCGTTCCCGCAGGCGAACCTGCTCCCGCGGACGAACCTGCTCCAGCGGACGAGCCAGCTGCGACGCCCGAGGCAGATGCCGCAAGCGAGCCAGAGCCCGCGTCCCGTTCGCGGCGGATGCCGATCGTGCAGCCTCCCTCGACGTCCGGAGTGCGCGTCGTCACCACCGCGTCGGCTCAGATCCCCGAAGTCGAGGATGCGCGCGGGAGCGAAACTCAGCGACAGCAGACCCCGGACTCTGTCCGCGGCGAAGAGTCGCAGACCGGCACGGCGTCCGACGGTGCAGATCAGTCGCCGGGTGACGCCGGCTCCGATGACGCGGCACGCGCATTGGCCGCCAACCCGGAGACCCGCCCGATGGACGCAGTGCCCGAAGCCTGGTCGCTGCCGAATGCCGACTACGAAGACGAAGAGACCGAGAATCCTCCCGGATCACGCATCCGTGCCAGCTCGGTCACCGGTCAGGACGGACAGATCCTCATGGGCGAAGAGCCCTCGAAGATGCCCTATATCGTCCTCGGCGTCGCCGCGTTCTTCGCCTTGGCCCTCATCGTCATCGCCCTCGTCATGTTCCTCTGAGCAGCACACGGGGACACACCATCTGAACAACCGCATCCATGCGAAAGGATCTTGTGAGCGAGATCGCCGAATCCACCCAGCTGCTTCGAACCGCCGCCAAAGCCGCGGACGAGAAGCTCGGAACCGACATCATCGGCCTCGATGTGAGCTCCACGCTCTACATCACCGACGCGTTCCTCATCGTCTCCGCCGACAACGAACGCCAGATCGGTGCGATCATCGACGCGATCGAACAAGAGCTGCAGCTCGTCCACGACCGCACCCCGCTGCGCCGCGAAGGTCGGGGAGGGGACTGGGTGCTGCTCGACTTCGGAGAGATCGTCGTCCATGTCTTCTCCGCCGAACAGCGCGAATACTATGCGCTCGAGCGGCTGTGGAAAGACGTTCCGGTCATCGACCTGCAGCTGCCCGAACCCGGCTCGAACGAATGACGAAGACGGTTCTGTTCTGGCGTCACGGACAGACGGACTTCAACGTCGCCGGTCGCTTCCAGGGACAGTCCGACGTCCCCCTCAACGACACTGGCCGAGCTCAAGCCGAACAGACCGCCCGGCGCCTCGCCGAACTCGATCCGGAACTCATCGTCTCCTCCGACCTCTCCCGTGCAGCGGTGACCTCCGACAGCCTGGCGACGCTCGTCGGTCGTGAATCCCTGCGCGACGATCGCCTGCGCGAGACCGCTTTCGGTGAGTGGGAAGGACGCACCCGCGCCGAGGTGGCCGAAACCTGGCCGGACGAACTCGCCGAATGGGCCTCCGGCGCCGATGTCAGTCCGCCCGGCGGAGAGTCCCGTTCCCAGTCCGGCCACCGCGTCGCAGATGCCATCTCCGAGATCGTGGGGTCGACCGACGCCGAGACGATCGCCATCGTCGCCCACGGTGCGGTCCTGCGGGCAGCCGCCGAAATCCTGCTGGAGATGAACGGGACCGGCCGGCTCGGCGTCCTCGGCAACTGCGGTCACGGAGTATTCGGATTCACCGGCGACAATTGGGTGCTGCGCAGCTGGGGCGCGTCCTCCCGCTGAGACGGCGGCCCGCGACCCTGCCGACTCAGTTCTCCGTCGTCCGGGTCGCTGCGACGGACCTGATGAGCTCGACCAGCAAGTCCGCCGATCTCGCCCAATCGAAGGTCTGTGACTGCACCTGTCCGGCCGCGGACTTCCCCGCCCAGCTTTCGGCGTGAGTGAGCCGGGTGATCGCCTCGGCGATCGACTGCGGGTCCTCGGGGTCGAAGTATTCGGCCGCTTCGGCGGCGATCTCCCGAAAGATCGGGATGTCCGAGACGGCCACGGGCACGCCTTGAGCCATCGCCTCGATCACGGGCAGCCCGAATCCCTCTTCGCGCGAGGCCGTGACCAGAGCCGTCGATTCGTCGAGCAGGCGCGCATACTCCTCTTCGCTGACTCCTCGGTGGAAGACGACCTTCGCTCGGTCGGGGATGAGGGCCCGCAGCTGAGCTTCCCGACGTCCATCGATGCGGCTGGCGATATGCAGAGTCCACCCCGGCAGGTGCTCGAGGGCGCGGATGAGGGTCTCGACGTTCTTGTACGGCAGGAATGCGCCCATGTACAGGAGCGTCTTCGCATCGTGCCGGTTCACGGTCCGCGTGGCGGTGGCGGCCACCTCGGCGGCATTGGACACCACCTGCACCGGCCTGCGGGTCAGGTGATGAGCGGCGATGAGGTCCTTCGTCGTCTCGGACACCGCCGCCACGGCGTCGGCTCGGTTGAGAAGCAGCCGTTGCGGGAAGAAACTCAGGTGATACGCCCGCCACAGCATCCGGAGCGGCAAGGGCAGATCGCCGGGCGGCTTGGGATGGGAGTAGTAGATGAGGTCGTGGATGGTCAGAATGAGCCCGTACCGGCGACCGAAGGAGCCCATCGTCTGCATTGTGGAGAACACGACATCGGCGCCCAGGGCATTGAGCCTCCCGGCGATGGCCACCTCGGTGGGGGAGGTGGGGTCTGACAACTCGACCCATGAGCATTCGGGCAGGAGCGCCAGCTGGGCCCGATCGCTGATGATCACAGTGACGTCGATCTCCGTGCCCTCGACGGCTTCGAGCAGGGCCGAGAGCAGACACGAACCGTACCGGGAGATCCCGTCGTGGTGATCGGTGCGGGTGAAGCGCGCGTCGAAGAAGACCGACAGCCTCGGAGAGGGCTGACGGCGCTCTGTGCTTTTGCTCATGGAACTCCGAGTCGATAGTCTGATTCTTCGAAAGTCTGTGTCTGTCAGAATGCGTGTTTTGCGACGAAGGATCAGTGAGTGAAGGAATCATCACCTGTGCCCGCGGCCGTTGAGGCCCGCTCATGATCCTAACGCTAATCGCTCTGGCCGGACTTGTCGTCCTCACCCCGGTCCTCACCCGTTTCGCCGGGAGGGAGAGCGGCTGGCCGCTCGCCGCCGCCTATCTGGGCGTGGCAGCTCTGTTCACCCCCACCGCCGCAGAGGTGATGGCCGGGAACAATCCCGAGACGTCCTACCCGTGGATTCCCAGTCTCGGCGTCGACCTGGCTCTGCGAGCCGACGGCATCGGTGTCGTATTCACCTACATCGCCCTGATCATCGGGGCAGTCGTGTTCATCTATTCGACCCGCTACCTCAGCCCGGGGCGGAACACGAGCTTCTACTGGCTGATGGTGATCTTCACGTTCTCCATGGTCGCGCTCGTGCTCACCAACGATGTGCTCGTGCTGTTCGTGTGCTGGGAGCTGACGTCCCTGGCGTCCTTCTTCCTCATCGCCAGGTCCGGATCTCCCGGACAGGCACCGGCCCTGCGGACGATGTTGTTCACCTTCATCGGAGGCCTCAGCCTGCTGGTGGCCACCGGTGTGATCATCGCGGTGACCGGGACGACGAACCTCGCCGAGGCGATCAGCTCCCCGGTGTGGGCCGGCCAGCCCGAGGTCACGACGCTTGTGGCTCTGCTCGTCGGCGTCGCGGCCATGACGAAGTCCGCGCAGTTCCCCTTCCACCCGTGGCTGCCCGATGCGATGGCAGCCGCCACCCCGGTCTCGGCCTATCTGCATGCCGCAGCCGTCGTCAAAGCCGGCATCTTCCTCATGCTGCGGTTCTCACCGACCTTCCACGCCACGCCGGCCTGGAACGTTCTGCTCGTGACGGCGGGACTTCTCACTGCATGTCTGGGCGGCTGGTTCGCACTCAACCAACATGACGTGAAGAAGCTCATGGCCTATTCGACGGTGTCACAGCTGGGTCTCATCACTGCCGTCATCGGTGTCGGCACCGAGGCCGCCATCGCTGCCGCCACCCTCCACGTCATCGCTCACGCACTGTTCAAGTCCGGTCTGTTCATGATGGTCGGAGTCGTCGACCACCTCGCCGGCACCCGCGACCTCGCACGGATCCCGAAACTCATGCGGTCCGCTCCGGGGGCGTTCACGGTGATGATCATCGGCTGTGCGTCCATGGCCGGGATTCCGCCGCTGTTGGGATTCGTGTCGAAGGAAGCCCTGTTCACGGCGCTGGGAGAGACTCCGGGCGGTCCCTGGGCCGGGTGGGTGGCTCTGCTCGTCGCGGTCGGAGCCTCCGTGCTCACCTTCGCCTACTGTGCGAAGACCGTCTGGGGCAGCTTCATCGACGGGCGCGAACCCGAGTCGGGTGACATCCACCGCGGTTCTCCCGTCATGCTCATCGCGGCGGCGCTGCCGGTCCTGGCCTCGATTCCGCTGAGCTTCGTCCTCTTCCTCCTCGACACTCCGCTCGACCAGGTGGTGCGGGCGGCGGTGCCGAAGGCCACCGAACACGTACATCTGGCGCTGTGGCACGGAGTCAACATCGAACTGCTCGCCTCGGGACTCATCATCGCCATCGGGGTGGTCCTCATCCTCCGTCGGTCACGCGTCTTCGTCTTCTTCCACAAGGCCACGCTGCCGTTCGACGGATCCGATGTCATCGACTCGCTGACGACGGGTCTCGAACGTCTGGGACACGGTCTCTCCGCCTTCGTCCGCCCGATGAACTCCGGACCCTATCTGGCGATGTCGTTGGGCGGTCTGAGCGTGCTCGCCTTCGGCTCGATTCCCGTCGTCTTCGCCGACTTGCCGCCGCTGCAGCAGAATCTCAGCCGTCCGGTGGACGTCATCCTGCTCATCCTCATCGCCGTGGCAGTCCTCGTCCTGTGCACCTCGCATTCGCGTCTGACCACCGTTGTGGCGCTGTCTGCCATCGGCATCCTCGCCACCGTGCAGATCCTGGCTCTCGGCGCCCCCGACGTCACCCTGACCCAGCTGCTCGTCGAAGCGATGACGATCATCGTCATCATGCTCGTGCTCCAGAAACTTCCCCGTTCGTTCTGGAAGTACCCGAAGCGCAAACAGACTCCGCGCCTTCTCTTGGCGGTCATCGTCGGTGCCAGCGCGGCCGGACTCACCCTGGTGCTCAACGGCCGCCGAGAACGTTCCGACCTCGGTCTGTACTATCTCGACAAGGCTCCGGAGATCAGCGGCGGAAACAACATCGTCAACACGATCCTCGTCGAATTCCGCGCCCTCGATACCCTCGGTGAGCTGACCGTCCTCGGCATGGCCGGAATCGCGATCGTCGCTGTGATGTCGACGGTCAAAGACAAGTTCATCGACCCGCCGGCCGAGAACATCCCGGAACCGCCGCGGCCTCCGTGGGTGTCCATCCGCCCCAAGGGCACCACTGCGTACCGCGGCGTCCACGAGGCGTGGCCGAACGTGATTCCGCTGCAGCTGACGCTGAAGGTCCTCGGCCCGCTGCTGGCGCTGAGTTCACTGCTGATCTTCTGGCGTGGCCACAATTCCCCGGGCGGCGGATTCATCGCCGCGCTCGTCGGTTCCGCCGTCATCGGACTGGCCTACCTGTCCACGCCGAAGGACCGGGCGATCGGTCCGCCGCGGGCGCCCCTGTACCTCATCGGCTCCGGCGTCGCCACGGCGGTGGTCACAGGCATCATCGGTCTCCTGTTCGCCGGTTCGTTCCTCCACCCGATGCACGCCGAGTTCGCCGGTCAGCATTGGACGACGTCCATGCTCTTCGACGTCGGCGTCTACCTGGCGGTGCTCGGACTCATGCTGCTCTCGTTCAACCTCCTCGGCGTCTCGGACTCCGCGGCGACTCCGGCCGGTGACGACGTGCTCACCAACGGCATCATCCGACGCGACGTCGAACGCACCCGCGAACGTGCCGATGAGCTGCTCTACGGTGAGCTGAGCGGTCCGATGGAGGCAATCCGCGGGGAACGCCCCGAACGCAGCCGCCGCCGCGGTGCGGAGGATTCCGAGGAAGCGAAGGTGCGGGCGAACTCTACGCATATCCTCCACGGGGACTCACCGGCCGGCGGAGATGGGGAGGAAGCATGATCCTGGCACTGACGATCGGCGTCCTCACTGCCGGAGGCGTCTACCTCATGATGCAGCGCTCCATGGTTCGGGGAGTCTTCGGACTCACCCTCATCTCCCACGCAGCGAACTTCATCCTGCTCTCGGCCGGGGTCGGCGCCTGGAGAGGCGAACCTCTGGCCGGGCGCGGTTCCCTTGCCGAAGCGGCCGACCCGCTGCCTCAGGCATTCGTCCTCACCGCCATCGTCATCACTTTGGCGGTGACGATCTTCATGCTCGCTCTGGCCGTGCTCGGCCATGACGACGACCAGAAACGCAACCCCGAGACGGGGGAGGAGCGCGACTCATGAATTCAGCCCTGCTCCTCCTGCTCATCGGCCTCCCGCTCCTGGCCTCCGCGTTGAGCGTGCTCATCACCTCACGCACCTTCGACCGACTGCTCCTGCTCGCTGTTCCCGTGTTCGTCGGCGGCAGCGGGATCGGGCTCCTCGGCCTGCACGGCTCGACCCCGGTGATCGCCCATTCTGTCGGCGACTATGTGCCCGGTCTGGCGATCGTGTTCGTCTCGGACACGTTCACTGCGCTCATGCTCGTGCTCACCTCACTCGTCGCGTTCGTCAGCAGCCTGTTCCTCATCTCCACCGGAGAGGATCAGTACCGGTTCGTTCCGGCGCTCATCATGATGATGCTCACCGGAGTCTATGGTGCGCTGCTGACCGGTGATCTGTTCAACCTCTTCGTCTTCGTCGAAGTGATGATGCTGCCCGCCTACGCGCTCATCGCCGTCACCGGCACCTGGCGCAGGCTCGGGATCGGACGACTCTATGTGATGGTCAACCTGCTGACCTCGACGATGCTGCTCATCGGCGTCGGATTCGTCTATGGTGCCACCGGCACGGTCAACCTTGCGGTTCTGGCAGGTCAGGGGCATCCGACCGGCCAGGCAGGGATCGCACTGGGCGTGGTGCTGCTGTCGCTGTTCATCAAGGCCGGCGGCGCGCCCTTCCACGGCTGGCTCGTCCGCAGCTATCCGAACACCTCGGCGGGCATGATGTCGCTGTTCTCCGGGCTGCATTCGAAGGTCGGGCTCTACGCGATCTACCGCATCTACACCACTGTCTACGGTGAACCCGCCCCGTGGGCGACGGTCCTGCTCATCGTCGCGGTGGCGAGCATCCTCATCGGTGCGGTCTCCGGCTTCGGGCAGGTGCGGGTGCGCAATGTGCTCGGATTCCAGATGACTGCCGGCGTCGGCCACATCCTCGTCGGCGTCACCCTGCTGACCTCGGCGGCACTCGGCGCCGGTGCCTTCTACATGATGCACCATATGATCACGATGTCCGGTCTGCTGCTCATCATGGGCGCGGTCGAACAGACCTACGGCACCGGATCCTTCCGCAAGCTGTCCGGGCTCGCCTCCCGCGAGCGGTGGGCGACCATCCTGATGATCCTCGGACTCTTCTCCCTGGTCGGTCTTCCGCCGACCTCGGGGCTGTGGGGCAAGGTCGGACTCATCCGGGCCTCCACGGACGCCGGCGGCGGCGTCGGATGGGTCCTTGTCGCTGCGATCACCGTGGGCGCAGTGATCAGCCTGCTGGCGCTTCAGCGCACCTGGCGCAACACCTTCTGGGGACCGCCGATGCAGACCTACCGTCCGGACTCGGCAGAGACCGGGCGTGCCCCAGCCGAACCGATCATGCGCAGCGTGCGCATTCCCGCCCGTCTGCTGGTGCCGGCGACGATCATGATCGGACTCTCCGTTGCGCTCTTCTGCTTCCCGGAGCCTCTGCTCGACCTCACGCTCCGGGGAGCCGAGGGTCTGCTCGACCACAGCGACTATATTGAGGCGGTGATGGCACCGTGATGCGTCTTATCCACGGCATCTCCTACGTCGGCTTCATCGTCCGGGCGATCCTCACGGGGTCGGCGACCGTCGTCGCCCGACTCTTCCGCAGCGACTATGCCCAGCCGATGATCGTCGAGCTGCCGATGCGCTGCGCCACCGACCTCGAAGTCACTCTGTTCGCGTCGTCGATCACCATCACGCCCGGCACGCTGGTCACAGCGATCGCGGCCGGCACGTCGACGACCCCGCCGGTGATCTTCGTCCACGCCCTGTTCGAGGAGTCGGAGGAATCCGCCCTCGACGGGCTCATCGACATGGAGTCGCGGCTGCTGTCCATGACCCGTGGACGTGCGCCGGGTCCACACACCGATCTGCAGGGAGGGCATCCATGATCGTCATCGCCGGCATCTGCTCGGTCATCCTCGCCGTCGCTATCATCATCGGCCTCATCCGCGTGCTCACGGCCCGCGATCAGGGCTCACGTGCAGTGGTTTCGGACCTCATCTACTTCTCGGCCATCGCGATCGTCACGATGCTCGGCATCATGGTGGCCTCGTCGATCGTCCTCGACGTGGTCTTCCTGTCCTCCATGGTGGGGATCCTCGCCACGATCGCTCTGTCGCGCATCCTCACGAGGGGGCACCGCTGATGAATGAAGCACTGGCCACGACCCTCGTCGGGATCTTCGGCATCACCGGATCCCTGCTGCTGCTCGGCTCCGCGCTGGCGATGTTCCGTGTTCGCGACGCCCTGTCGCGGATCAACGTGTTCTCTCCGGCGACGGGCCTGGGCATGCCCTTCATCGTCATCGCGGCCTTCATCTTCGACCTCTATTCGTCCGGGTTCTCCTGGTTCTCGCTGATCATGGCCGTCATCGCAGTGTTGTGCCTGATCATCGTGTCCTCGGTCGCGAGCAACACCCTGGCCAGATCGACGGTGCTGTCGGGACAACCGGTGTTCCGCAAGACCTCACCCAATCGGCTGGCAGCGCCGCCGGAGGGCGTCGTCGACGTCGACCCCGACGTCAAGGACTCCTGAGCCGTCGCCCCGCACCGGGACCGCAGGTGACTCGAACTCAGTTCCGTCCGGTCGTGCGCATCGTGATGTTGATCCTGCCCCCGCCGAGGTGGTCCAGCCGTCCCGCGGCCGGTGCAGTTCCCGGTTGGATCGATCTGACCCCGTGATAGGCGAAGCGGGCAGGTCCGCCGAATACGAAGGCATCGCCCGAAGCCAGTCGCAGATCGTCGAAGGGACGGTTGCGATTGTCGGTATTGCCGAATCGGAAGAGGCATGTATCGCCCAGTGACAGTGAGACGACAGGAGCGGGGTCGAATTCGTCCTTGTCCTGGTGCATACCCATCTTCGCGTGGTCGTCGTAGTAGTTCACCAGTGCCACATCCGGATGGTAGTCGGCAGAGTCGAAACCCCACGCGGCGGCGGTCCCCGCAGCGAGATCCCCGGTGTCCTCGACGGCCGTGACCGCCGCCTGCAGAACCTGACGGCCCAGGCGGGTCATCCAATCGGGGAAGGGCAGCACCAGTTTGTCGTTGACGTCGACGGCACGGCGGTCGTACCGCCCGGGGCGCCAATGCCAGCCCAGACCGATCGTCGTCACACTCATCGGATGGCCGGCGATCGTCGTGGCATGGGCAGGCACCGGACCGGACTGCCATTCGGCGTAGCGGGCGATGATCCACTGCTGTGCTTCGGCGGTGAGGAAGCCCGGCACCCAGACCGCGCCAGGTGCGACGATTCTCGGGCGGCGGTCGAAAGCCTCATCGGCGAAGAGCGAATCCATATCTACCAGGATGCCAGAGCGAGCTCCGGACTGATCACGAGAGCCGAGGAGACACGATCGGCGAGTCCGCGAGTCCTTCGGCCTCAGAGCTCGTCGACGGGCACCTGTTCGTCGGCCAGCCGATCGGCGGTGACTTCATTGCCGATGAGGGCGCGGAGCTCGTCGCCGTAGTCCCAGACATTGACGTTCATGGCCGCGGTGACCGTGCCGTCGCGATGCCAGAACACGATGAATTCGCCGCTGGACTTGTCGCCGCGGATGACGACGTCGTCCGCGGGGTCTCCGCGTCCGACGTATTCCATTCCGAGGTCGAACTGGTCGGTGTAGAAGTACGGCTGCCAGTCGTAGGACTTGGTCCCGCCGCTGATCGTCGAGGCCGCTACCTCGGCCTGGCGCACCGCGTTGTCCCAGTGTTCGACGCGCAGACGTTCACCGCGCAGAACGTTCTGCGCATCTGCGATATCGCCGATGGCGAGGATACTGCCATCGGAGGTGCGCATCTGTTCGTCGACGATCACGCCGTTGTCGGTCGTCAATCCCGCCGAGGAGGCGAGATCGGTGGCAGGATCGGCGCCGATTCCGATGACGACGAGATCGGCGGCAACACTCCCGGCGGTCGTCTCGACGCCCTCGACCGCGGAGTCACCGGTGAACGCGGTCGTCTCCGCGTTCTTGACGAAATTCACTCCGTTCTTTCGGTGCAGGTCCTCGAAGTGCTCGCCGAGGACCGGGCCGAGGACGGACGAGAGTGGGGGAGCGTCGGTATGGAGGATCACCGTGACATCGCAGCCGTGGGACTTCGCCGCCGCCGCGACCTCGAGGCCGATCCAACCGCCGCCGATGACAGCGACCTTCTTGCCGTCGCCGAACTGGGAACGGATGGCCACGGCATCTCCGGCATCGAGGGTGACCGACTGAGCGTCTGTGTCGATGGAGGCCACCGAGGCGCCGAAGAACGTCGAGACATCGTGAGCGGAGTACCAGTCTTCGCCGCGGAGTGCCGAATCGGCAGGATCCGACCCTTCGATCATCACCTTCTTCGACAGGTCCGGCCGATAGTACGGCGCCGCAGGATCGGCGCCGACGAGCGCGATCTGCGCCGTGTAGCCGGCGTCGCGCAGGGATTCGACCACGGTGCCTCCTGCGAGGCCTGCGCCGATGACGACTGTTCCGAATTCGTCTGCCATTGTCGGTCCTTTCGTAGAGGGGACTCTCTGTCGACTGTACTCGCAGTGTTCACCAGGCTCCACCGGATCCGCCCCAGGTGACAGCTGTGCCGATCGAGAGATGACCGTGGCCGCGCGTTTTTGGTCTGCAGCCGGGTGCAGGCGTAAGCTGACAGTGGTCAGGGGCTATAGCTCAGTTGGTAGAGCGTCTCGTTCGCAATGAGAAGGTCAGGGGTTCGATTCCCCTTAGCTCCACACATCGCTCGGTCGCCTCGTCGGACGCCGATTCCGGCGTTGAGGTCTCATGCCATCGGGACCAGGCTCTGCGGCACGAGACGTGTCGAAGTGAGCAGAGTGAGGACGGACGTGGAATGAAGACGAAGACGGCGATCATGACCGGCATCCTCGGCCTTGCCGGAGTTGCCCACTTCTCCCGACCCCACCTCTTCGACTCCATCGTCCCGCCTCGGTTGGGCAATCCACGATTCTGGACCTACGCCAGCGGCATCGCTGAGCTCGGCTGTGCAGGACTGTTGGCCAACCCGGCCACCCGGCGCCTCGGCGGTGCCGCATCTGCTGCGCTCATGGTCGGCGTCTTCCCCGCCAATATCTACACAGTGGTCAGACACTGGGACAACCCGAAGGGCCGAGCAATCGCCTGTGCGAGGCTGCCGCTGCAGATCCCGCTCGTGTGGGCATCGGCCTCGATTGCCGCTGACACCGACTGAGCCCCCTCCAGCCGCTCCCTGCATGCCGGATCACGTCGCAGAGCGAAGCCGGGTCTGCCAGGCTCCGGGTCATCTGTTGCGGGCCCTCACCAACCGTGACATATTCGGTTCATGGTGGAGAGATTCCCGATCGATATCGGTGCTTTGGCCGGAATGCACTTCTCCGCGGCCACGGCCGCTTTTCAGATCGAAGGCGCACGCACTGCAGACGGTCGCGGTCGCAGCATCTGGGACGACTTCGTCGATGCACCCGGCAATGTCATCGACGGCAGCACCGCCGAGCCCGGCCCCGACAGCTACCACCGCGTCGACGAGGACATCGCTCTGCTGGCCGGCCTCGGCGCCGACCGGTACCGCTTCTCCATCTCATGGACCCGAGTCATCCCGAACGCCGGTACGGATGCCTCGGTGAACCCGGCCGGACTCGACTACTACGACCGGCTCGTCGACGGACTGCTCGCCGCCGGGATCACCCCGGACCCGACGCTCTATCACTGGGACCTGCCGGTCGCACTTGAGACGGACGGCGGGTGGCTCAACCGCGACACCGCCTTACGTTTCGGCGACTATGCGGAGGTGATGGCCGGTCGCCTCGGTGATCGAGTCCGCCACTGGTACACGATCAACGAACCCGCATCGACATCGCTGCAGGGCTATGCGCTGGGGGAGCTGGCACCCCGGGCGCAATCTGCTCTTCGATTCCCTGCCCACCGTCCACCACCAACTGCTGGCACACGGGATCGCCGCGCCCATCCTGCGTGGACACGGCGCAGTCCAGGCCGCACCGACGCTCAATCACAGTCTCGTTCTTCCTGCTTCCCGAGCAGCCGACGACCTGGCCGCGGCCGGCCTGCTCGACGGAATCCTCAACCGGCTCTTCGCCGACCCGCTGCTCCTGGGAACCTATCCCGACCTCAGTGCCTTCGGCGTCGAGCTGCCCGTGGCGGACGGCGATATGGAACTCATCTCCGCACCGAATGAGGTCTACGGTTTCAACTACTACAACCCGACCACCGTCCGTGCCTGTGCAGGACCGATTCCATTCGAGATGGTGCCGACCCCCGGAGCACCCGTGACCGGGTTCGGTCCCATGTGGCCGATCCTCCCGGATACGATGCGCGACTTCCTCATCGACATGGACCGGCGCTACGAATCCGCGCTCCCGCCGATCATCATCACCGAGAACGGGGCGTCATTTCCTGAACCGGGCACCACCGAAACCGAGATCAGCGATGCCGAGCGGATCGACTATCTGCGCGGCCACCTCGGCGCAGTGATCGACGCGAAGGCCGCGGGCGTGCGCATCGACGGGTACACCGTCTGGTCGCTGCTGGACAATTTCGAATGGGCCGACGGATGGAGCCAGCGTTTCGGTCTCGTCCACGTCGATATGCACACCGGAACGCGAACACCGAAAGCCTCCTACCGCTGGTACCGGGATCTCATCTCCGCGGCCCGGTCATGAACACCCTCAGCCCACCACCTCACCGAGGCGGCTCCGCCTCTCGCGCACGCGTCTCACCGTGGTGGATGGTGTGGTTCACCCTCGCCTGGCTGGCGATCTGGACGGTGCAGCTGACACCGATCCAACTCCTGCTGCCCCTGCAGCTCGACACTCAGAGCGGACACTGGATCGACGGGGTCATCTGGTCCGGGCTCGTGCTCTCAGCCGGGGGCCTGGCCGGAATCATCGCAGCGCCTGTGGCCGGACGGCTCTCCGACCGCACCCGATCCCGCTTCGGCAGGAGGCGCCCCTGGGCGATCGGAGGATCGCTGCTGGCCGCATTCGGCCTCGTGCTCACCGGCCTTGCCGAGGGACCGCTTCTGGTCGGCGCCGCCTGGGTGGTCACCTCGGTCGGTGTGTCCGTGACATCGTCGGCACTGACCGCGCTCATCGCCGATCAGCTCGATGATCAGCGCGGTGCGGCGTCGGCGGCGGCCAGCTCGGCTCAAGCGGTCGGAGTCGTCGTCGGCGTCGCCGCGATCGTGCTGCTGGGTCTGAGCGCCGGCGCATCGTACGCGGTGCTCGCCGGATTCATCCTCGTCATCGGCACGGTCACCGCGATGCTGCTGCCCGATCCGCCTCTGCCGCACACAGCCGTGCTCGAGTTCCACGCCCGTCGTGAACTCATCCGGCCTCGGGTGTCCTCGCTCGTCGACCCGAGCTTCACCCGGCTGCTCATCAGCCGATTCATCGTCAATGTCGGCAACGCCTTCGGCACGTCGCTGCTGCTGTTCTTCCTGCTCTACGGAATCATGATCCCGGCCGGCGACGCAGAGAACAGCCTGCTCATCCTCATCGTCATCTACACCGTGTTCGTGGTGGCCGCCTCGGTGCTCGTCGGCATGGTCACGGACAGACGAGGCAGCCGACGCGTCTGGACAGTCATCGCCGCACTCGTCCAAGCCTGTTCGGGAATCATCATCCTCATCAGTCCCGATCTCACCACGACAGCGGTGGCGGCCGGAGTCATGGGCGCCGGATACGGTGCCTATATGGCGGTCAGCCTCGCACTGGCCACGGACCTGCTGATCGACCCGGATGACCACGCTCGCGATCTCAGTCTCGTCAACAGCTCCGCGAATCTCGGACAGCTGATCGGCCCGCTCCTGGGGGCCGGACTCGTTGCTTTGGTCGGCGGATTCTGGCTGCTCTTCGCCGCGGCAGCAGTCGTCTCAGTATTCGGGGCAGTCCTCACGCTGACAGTGCATCCGTCACGTGCGGTGCTGCGAGCTCCGCAGTCGGACTGAGAGACTTCCGCCCCCTCCGTCGGATGTGTCTGGTCAGGACAGACCGAGAAGCTTTCCGCTCTTCGACAGCTCCGGATCCGTGCACGATGACAGGTCGAAGCAGCAGGGACGTCGTTTGCCTGATTCGAGTTTCGAGATCGCGACGTCGACTCGGCGTGCACGCGTATCGGCGCTCTTCGTCGACTTGATCCACCGCACCCATTCCCACCGGGCCATCGGCGTGAGGCCGGTCCAGACATCGTCGAGATCGCCGGCGGCATCGAGAGCCGTACGGAGATCCGCGGGCACCGTCACCTCCGGCCAGTTCTTCGTCGGGGTCACGCCGACCTCGACCTCGGCACCTTCCTTCGCCCCGAGCGCCTCCCACTGCTCCTCATCGAGACTGATCCAATGGCCGCGTCGACCGTCGGGTTCGATGACAGTGCTGAACTCGATGCCGTCGAGGGCGCCGTTGACGGCGACCTGTCCGCGGGAGGGCAGTCGATCGCTGGCATCCTGAGGCAGGCGCAGAATCGGGCGGTCGCCCAGCACCTCGGTGGTCGCAGTGAACGTGACGTCGGCAGTCGTGGTGGTCATGGTGACTCCTCATGGAACGGATGGTCGGGGCCGGACACTCGGCTTCGGTTGAAGCGATGACTTTCACAATAGCCGCCCGAGGCTGTGCTGACTTCTCGATTCCTGATGAGTTCGCCCGCCCTGGGAACGCGACGGACCGGCAGTTCTCAATCCTGCCGGTCCGCCCGGGCTGCAGAAGGATCGGTTGTCTTCGCAGCCGCTGGTGACGGTTCAGCCGATCGAGCGACCGACCCAATCCGGTTGCTCCGAGGTGATCTGTGAGATCCGGTCGGCAACGGTGTCCGGGAAGGGCACGACTCGGTCCGTCGTCTGATCGACGTGGAGGGCCATGATCTCCTCGGTGGACACGAGCCGGTCCCCGACATACATCTCATAGGCGATGTGCAGCTTCTTGTCTCCGGCACTGACGAGATGCGGAACGACGGTGAGTCGATCGCCGAGCGCCGCCTCGTCGAGATAGCGGATATGGGATTCGACCGTGTACAGGGATGCCTTCTGCGATTCCCGGTAGCCGGCGTCGAGTCCGAGCTGATCCATCACCTGATCGGTGGCGAAGCCGAAGACGAGGACGTAGAACGCCTCGGACATGTGCCCGTTGTAGTCGATCCACTCGGGGGCGACCTCGGTGCTGTAGGTGTTGAGCTGCGATTCCGAGGCGGTCGTCGACGTCGATGCGGACTGCGGGGGCGCAGGTACCGCGGTGGCGGGCAACTGCGAGGTCAGCCGACGCAGCGCGATGATCCCGGCGTCACGATGAGCCACGAGGTCGGCGATCGAACGCTCACCGGCTTCGATATCGCAGCCGGCCACAACATCGTCGCGCAGCTGCTGGCTGAGCTCGGGTGCGCTCAGACGGGTCCACGGAGACTTCAGCGAAGGTCCGAAGTGATCGAGCATATGAGCCATTCCACCCTCGCCGCCGGCGAGGTGGAAGGTGAGCATCGGTCCCTGGAACGGCCAACGCAGTCCGGGGCCGTCGGTGATCGAGCGGTCGATCTGTTCGACCGTGGCTTCACCGTGGGCGACCATGTGAAGGGCCTCCCGCCACTGGGCCTCCTGCAGACGATTGGCGATGAAGCCGGGGACTTCACGGTCCATGCGGATGACGGACTTGCCGATGTGGGTGAAGAATTCAGCGGCCCAGTCGACGGCCGCCGTCGAGGTGGACTGACCGCCGACGACCTCGACCAAGGGGATGAGGTAGGGCGGGTTGAACGGGTGGCCGACGACGAGGCGCTCGGGGTGGGCCGCCTCGGTGGCCATCTCGGTCATGGAATATCCCGAGGTCGACGAGCTGATGACGATATTCGGCGGGCAGAGCCCATCGATCTGGGCCAGCAGTCCGCGCTTGAGCGCGAGATCTTCGGGAGCGGACTCCTGGACGAAACCGGTGCCGGTGATCGCCTCGGCGAGATCGGTGTGGATCGACCATGCGGTCCGGTCGGCTCCCTCGACCATGTCGAGCTCGGCCAGGGCCGGCCATGCCGCGTCGAGGAGTCGTGTGAACTTGTCGCCGGCGTCCGGGGCGGGGTCCCAGATCTTCACCCGGAAGCCCTGAGCGAGGAAGTACGCGGCCCAACCGCCGCCGATGGTTCCCGCGCCGACGCAGGTGACGGTGTCGATCGCGGCGAAGTCGGGGAAGGCAGGCGAGTCGGTGACGGGGTCTGCGGGGGTGGAATCGGTCACAGGTCACCTCCGGTGATGGTCGGGGTCTGCACGCGCAGGTCGAGGATCTCGCGGGCCTCGTCCGGGGTGGCCACGGCCGCCCCGAGGCTCTCGATGATGTCGACGGCGCGCGCGGTGAGGTCGGCGTTCGTGGCCTTGACGCCCTTGGACATGTAGAGGTTGTCCTCGAGCCCGACACGAGCATGACCGCCGGCGAGCACGGAGTGGGCGACCCACGGCAGCTGATTGGCGCCGATGGCGAACGACGTGAATTGGGCGCCCTTGGGCAGCATATTCACCATCGCCGCCAGCAGGCCCGGATCGGCGGGAGCACCGTAGGGGATGCCCATGCACAGCTGGTACAGCGGCGGGGCGTCGATGAGGCCCTCCTCGACGAGGACGTTGGCGAACCACAGATTGCCGGTGTCGAAGATCTCCATCTCCGGACGCACGCCGAGGGTCTGGATCCGCTTCGACCCTTCGCGCAGCATGTCAGGGGTCGAGACGTAGAGGTTCGATCCTTCGCCGAAGTTGAGGCTGCCGCAGTCGATCGTGCAGATCTCGGGCAGCAGCTCCTCGACATGGGGGAGTCGGTCGAGGGCGTTGATGAGGTCGGTGCCCGGCATCGTGGTCAAAGGGTCCTGCGGGTCGATGACGAGGTCGCCGCCCATTCCGGCGGTGAGGTTGATGACGGGGTCGACGTCGGAGGCGCGGATGCGGCGGACGACCTCACGGTAGTAGGCGACCTCGCGTGAGCCCTGTCTGGTCTCGAGGTCGCGGACATGGATGTGGACGACCGAGGCGCCGGCGCGTGCTGCTGCGATCGCGTCGTCGGCGATCTCTTCGGGTGTGACGGGAACGTGCTCGCTCTTGCCGGTGGTGTCTCCGGCGCCGGTGACGGCACAGGTGAGGACGACCTTGCGGTTCATGATGACTCCTTGGATCGATCGGTGTTGGTGACTGGCATTGCGGTGGTCTCGGTTGGGCGTTCAGGGGTGGTCGGTGTGGCTGTTGTGGTCGGTGTGGCCGGTCCGGGCGACGGATGCCTGATCGAGCGGTCGAGGTAGGAGCGCAGACGCTGTGCGAAGGTGTCCGTGTCCATCACTCCGGTGAGCACCTTGATGCCGAGGCCGTCGAGCAGAGAGGTGAGTTCATCGGCCATGGCCCGCGGGTCACCGGAGCGGAAGCGGCCGGTGCGCTGCCCGTCCTCGATCGTCGTCTGCACGGTCTTCGACCAGCGTTCATAGCTGAGCGGATAGTTCGACAACGTCGAGCCCTCGAGCGACAGGCGAGCCCAGGTCTGCAGCCAGATCGACCATTCGCCGCGTTCGGTGCGCCCCAGCGGCGACTGCAGCTCGAGCAGCCGGTCGAGTCTCAGCGCCGGATCGTCGATGTCGTCGAGCCAGGCGATCTGCCGGTCGAAGGCGAGTTTGACCGAGTAGTCGAGGGCGGCGTCGAAGAGGTCGGATTTGTTCGCAAAATAGTAGTGAACGCTCGCGGTCGAGACCTCGCAGGCCTCGGCGACGTCGGCGATGCGCACCGCATCGAAGCCGCGACGGCCGAACAGTGTCCACGCCGCCTCGACGATGGTGCGCTTCGGTGTCTCCTCCTCGGACGCATCGGCGGCCTCGGTCGTCTGCTTCGGCGGCAGTGCGGAGACTTCTGACTCGTCCCCGAGGATCCACCGAACGGTCACCCCGGTGGCCGTGGCCAAGCCGAGGAGCTCCTCGGCCGTGAACCGGCGACGACCCGACAGGGCTTTGGACAGCTTCGTCTCGTCGATGCCGATCGTCGTGGCAACGCGTCTCTGGGACAGGCCGCTGCGGCCGATGGCTCGGCGTGCCCGATCCGCAGTCGCCTCGGGAGGCTGATCACCGCTCATGAGGCGAACCTACCCCAATTCGACCGCTGATCGCAAGATCGAGTGACTGAAAATCAAAACTTGCGATCAGACTGTGGTTTCACCCACGGCGGTGCGTATGCCGTTAATGTCGTACACGGTGGAAGATCCCCATCCTGACCGAGCCCGCCGAGGAGCACCCATGACCGACAGTCTTCATTCCCGCATGCACGTCGTCTCCGATGAGACCCGAAACCTCGTGAATCTCGTACTCGAGTACTCGCGCCGCCGGACTCTGGCCGAGGACACCCCGCTCGACCATCCGACATCGGAGGCCGAGCTGCGTCGACTCGCCGGGCCGACTGTCACCGAGGAGGGGCTGGGATCAGCTCGGGCGCTGGCGATCTTCGAACACATCTTCGCCCCCGCCTGCATCTCCACCGATCATCCGAAGTACCTGTCGTTCATTCCCAGCGCCCCCACGAAGGCCGCGGTGGCCTTCGACCTCGTCGTCTCCGCCAGTGCCCTCTACGGCGGATCGTGGCTCGAAGGCGCCGGAGTCGTCCACGCCGAGAACGAAGTCCTGCGGTGGCTGGCCGGAGAATTCGGGCTGCCGACGGGCGCCGGAGGAGTGTTCGTCCAAGGCGGCACGATCGGCAACCTCTCCGCTCTCGTCGCCGCCCGCAGCGCCCGGAAGGAGAAGCTCGGCCAGGCTCGGCCGGGACGCTGGGTGATCGTGTGCAGCGCCGAGGCCCATTCGTCGGTGGCCTCCGCGGCCGAAGTCATGGACGTCGACATCGCCCCCGTGCCCACCGGCGACGACGGGATCCTGCGGCCCGACGGGGTGCGCGAGGCCCTGATCGAACACGGGGATGCCGTCATCGCGGTGGTGGCCACCTCGGGGACGACGAACTTCGGAACCATCGACGATATCGCCGGCATCGCCGCGCTCAAGGACGAATTCGACTTCTGGCTCCATATCGACGGCGCCTACGGTCTGGCCGCGATGCTCTCAGCGCGGGCACGCCACAAGTTCGCCGGGGTGGAGCAGGCCGATTCGCTCATCGTCGACCCCCACAAATGGCTCTTCGCTCCCTTCGACGCCTGCGCGCTCATCTATCGGGACCCGAATTCGGGGCGGCGAGCGCATACGCAGAAGGCCGAATATCTCGATACGCTCACCGACGCTCAGGACTGGAGTCCCTCGGACTTCGCCATCCAGCTCACGCGCCGGCCGCGCGGGCTGCCTCTGTGGTATTCGCTGGCCAGCTATGGAGCCGAAACCTACCGGGAGGCGATCGGCCATTCGATCGATCTTGCCCGCGAGATCGCCACGGAGATCAAGCACCGTGAGCATCTGCGACTCGTGCGCGAACCCGAACTCTCGGTCGTCGTGTTCGAACGCGACGGTTGGCAGCGATCGGACTATGATGCGTGGTCGGATCGCCTGCTCGAGGACCAGCGTGCCTTCGTGGTGCCCAGCTCGCACCAGGGGCGACCGAACGCCAGGTTCGCCATCGTCAATCCGCTGACGACGTTCGATGATCTCACCGACATCCTCGATTCGATGGAGTGAGCGTCACCTCCAGGGCGGGTTCCGCCCTTCATCGAGGTCCTCGATCTTCGGAGGTTCACGCAGACGGTCGCTCAGTCCTCGGGGACATCCTCGGCGCTGGTCTCAGGCGTCGACCGGGGGCGGAGTTCGACGGTGAATGCGGGAAGCAGCGCCTGAGTGATCGGGCCGATCCCCAGCGCATAGAGGACCGTGCCGACGCCGACGACTCCACCGAGCAGCCAACCGACGGCGACGACGCTGACCTCGATGAGCGTGCGCACCAGTCGGATCGACCGTCCGGTCACTCGGGACAGCCCCGTCATCAGGCCATCGCGCGGACCCGGCCCGAACTGGGAGCCGATGTACATCGCCGAGGCGGCGCCGTTGAGGACGACTCCTGTGACCATGAGTGCGATGTTCCACCCGAGTTCCTCGGGGCGGGGGAGAAACAGGCGGGTGAGATCGAGTGCGGGGCCGACGAGGAGGGCGTTGAGGATCGTGCCGATGCCGGGCTGTTGGCGCAGCGGGATCCAGATGAGGAGCACGAGAAACGCGAGAATGGTGATGATGGTGCCGAACGTCAGGGGCACATGGTTCTGGATGCCGGAGTGGAGGACGTCCCAGGGCATCATGCCCAAACCGGCGTTGACCATCATCGCCATCGAGGCGCCGAAGAGGTAGAGGCCGAGGACCAACTGGGGGAGGCGCCGCCACAGCCGTCCGCCGCGCAGCTGTGTGATGGGACCGACATTGGCCAGCTGACGTTTCGGTGCTCTCATCGTGCTCATCCGGCGGCTTTCTCTGGGGTGCGATCACTGGAACAGCTCCATCATGGCCGAAATTGGTCTTGCGCGAAATAGCCACTTGCCGGAAAGTGGTCCCATGAGGTCTGAGCCATGAGCACACCGGTTTTGGGAGCCAAACGACTCGTCGGCATCATCGGCGACGGTCCGTGGAGGGCGCCTGCCTTCGAATCGCTGGCCGCTGCGGTTGCCGCGGCGATCACCGACGGGCGGCTCCCTGTCGGAGCACGACTGCCGAGCGAACGGGAGCTTGCTGCCGTGATCGGTCTGTCCCGGACGACGACGGGTCGCGCCTATGCCCAACTGCGGGAACAGGAGTACATCCTCACCCGCCGTGGCTCCGGCAGCATCGTGCAGCTGCCGACAGTCCCCGGCGGCCGCATCGACCACCTGCTCTCACCTGCTGGCGCGGATGACACGGAGATCGACCTGACCTGCACCGCGCCGGTCGCGGCCCCGGACATCCTCGGCGCCTATGACAGGGCGCTGTCTCGTTTGGGTGCCTATCTTCCCGGCACCGGATACTATCCGTCCGGGTTGCCGGTCCTGCGTGAGATCATCGCCGACCGCTATACCCGCCGCGGCGCACCGACCGATCCCGACCAGATCCTCATCACCTCCGGGGCGTTCGGCGGTGCGGCCATCGCCGTCCGCGCCCTCCTCAACGTCGAACCGGATGAGGCCGCGCGCCTCGGAGGGGCACGGTCGACCTCCCGAGTCCTCGTCGAAAGCCCCACCTACCCCAACGCGATCGCCACGCTCGAAGGCGCAGGCGCCGCTCTCGTGACCTACCCCCTCGAGTTCGGGCCCCAGGGGCACCATTGGGACACCGACGCCATGGATCAGCTCATGGGGCAGATGCGTCCGCGCAGCGCCTATCTCATCCCCGACTTCCACAATCCGACCGGTGCCCTGATGGGTGAGGCCCAGCGCCGCGATCTCGCGAACGCTCTTCGCCGACATCGCGTCGTTCCCGTCTTCGACGAATCCCTCGTCGAACTCGGACTGGAGGGAGGTCGGATGCCCTCCCCGATGTCCGCGCTCATCCCCGACTCGGTGACGGTCGGCAGCGTGAGCAAGATCTATTGGGGAGGGCTGCGGATCGGATGGATGCGCATTCCCCGCCACCGGGTGGACCATTTCGCCTCCTCCCGACTCGGACTCGATCTGGGAGCTCCGGTGCTCGAACAGCTCGTCACCGTCGAACTCATGGACAGCCATGATGCAGTCGTCGCCGACACTCGTTCCCGGCTCAGATCCGCCCGCGACCTGCTTGCCGCTCAGGTGAGGTCATGGGTGCCGGATTGGAAGCTCATCGTCCCGTCGGGTGGAATGGCGCTGTGGGCCGAACTTCCGGAGGCTCGATCCGCGGCGCTCTCGATCGCTGCCAGGAACCATGGTCTCCGCCTCGTCGCCGGACCGAACTTCGCCCCGGCCGGTGGACTCGATCGATGGATGCGCCTGCCCTACACGGTGCCCGAGCCCGAATTGGAACAGGTCGGGCCGCGATTGGCCGCTGCGTGGGAAGAAGCCAAAGCGATGACCGGACGAGGGCCGACCCGTCGGGCTCGCATCGTGGCGTGAATACCACCGGCACGGGCCGAGAACCTGAGTACGATGACAATATGGGAGATGACAGCGGACTCAGTCATGACGAGCGGTACTCGACGGCGACGACCGTCGAGGAGTTCCGAGCCAATATCGCCGAGGTGGAGCGCCGGATCGCCGCTGCCGCCGAGCGTGCCGGCCGTGACCGGAACGACATCGAGCTGCTGCCCGTGAGCAAGACCGTTCCCCAAGAGCGCATCCGTCTGGCCGTTGCCGCCGGATGTGCGAAGTTCGGCGAGAACAAGGTGCAGGAAGCCCACCGCAAATCCGAGGAGATGGCCGATCTCGACATCGATTGGGCAGTCATCGGGCATCTCCAATCGAACAAGGCCAAGGACGTGGCGACGTTCGCCCGTGAATTCCAGGCGCTCGACCGGCTCAAGGTCGCCAGGGCACTCGACCGCCGACTCCAAGGGGAGGGGCGCAGTCTCGACGTCTACGTCCAGGTCAACACCTCCTCCGAGGACTCCAAATTCGGTATGCCCCCGGAAGAGCTTCCCGGCTTCCTCCGAGAAGTGCGAGCATTCTCGAGTCTCAAGGTGCAGGGCCTGATGACCTTGGCGATCTTCTCCTCGGACATCGATCGCGTCCGCTCCTGCTTCCAGCTGCTGGCCGGACTGCGTGACCAGGTTCGCGAAACCGATCCTGACCTCCTCGGCCCGGGCCGGCTGTCGATGGGCATGTCCGGTGACTTCGAGGTCGCCATCGAAGAGGGATCAGACTGCGTGCGCGTCGGACAGGCCATCTTCGGTCGACGGGCGCTGCCGGACTCCCACTACTGGCCCGAATCCGACTGATCGGCCACATCCGCGTCTTCCCGCGTCCCCGGTGCCCGCCACTGTCGTGACCGAAATCCGCTAGTAATCGGTCTTCTTCCGACGGAGAATAGAACCATGTTCACGTCCGACCAGTGCTATCAGGCAGTCACCTCCCGGGACCGACGCTTCGACGGAATGTTCTTCACCGCGGTGCGCACCACCGGGATCTTCTGCCGTCCGTCGTGTCCGGCGAGGACTCCTCGGCGGGAGAATGTGGACTTCTTCGTGACCGCTGCGGCCGCGGCAGATGCCGGTTTCAGGGCCTGCCGACGGTGCCGTCCGGATGCCAGTCCGAATTCGCCGCAATGGGACACCCGTGGCGACGTCGCGGCCCGGGCCATGCGTCTCATCCGCGACGGCGCCGTCGACCGCGGGGGAGTTGAGGCCCTCGCCGCCGAACTCGGCTACAGCAGTCGTCAGCTCGGGCGGCTCCTCCATGCTGAACTCGGTGCCGGACCTCTGGCCCTGGCTCGCACCGAACGGGTGCGCACTGCCAGGACACTCATCGAGGCCACCTCGATGCCGATGAGCGACATCGCCTTCGCCGCCGGCTTCTCCAGTATCCGACAGTTCAACGACACCGTCCGCACGATGTACGCGATCAGCCCACGACAGCTGCGCCGAGTCGGCGCCGAGCATTCGGTCGCCGACGAAGTCGTGCTCCGGTTGGCGTATCGTCCGCCGTTCGACTTCTCGCACCTGCTCGGGTATTTGGCGGTGAGAGCCGTGACCGGAGTCGAGCACGTCGCGGACGACGCCTACACTCGGTCGATGCGGCTCGCGCACGGTCCCGCAGTCATCACGGTGCGGCAAGGAGCCGGGGACTTCGTCGAATGTCGACTCCGCTTGGCCGATACCCGCGACCTCGGCAGCGCGGTCGCTCGGGTTCGGCGCCTCCTCGACCTCGATGCCGACCCCGAGGCGATCGCCGCGACTCTGCGGTCCGCGGGCCTGCGCGGACTCGTCGACGACTATCCGGGAATCCGTTCGCCGGGCCACAGCGACCCTGTCGAACTGGCGGTGAGGACAGTCCTCGGCCAGCAGATCTCCTTGGCCGCTGCCCGCACTCACTTGGAGCGCCTCGTCGCAGGAGTCGGAGAATCGCTGCCGCAGGAGTTGAGTTCCGACGGCGTCGAGCGGGTCTTTCCCACCGCCGAGGCGATTGCCGCAGTCCCCGCCTCCGACTGGGCCCTGCCGGCGAGTCGGATCAGGACGATTCGCGCACTCTCCGCGGCCCTGGCCGACGGCAGTGTGGACCTCGGTGCCGGCAGTGACCGCGAGGACGCGAGCCGGAACCTGCTGGAGCTTCCCGGAATCGGTCCGTGGAGCAACGGCTATATCCGGATGCGCGCCCTCGGAGACCCCGATGTCTTCATGGCCTCCGACCTGGGCGTGAAGAAGGCTATGGCCGAACTCGATGAGGACTCATCGGCGCCCGCCGATTGGAAGCAGCTTGCCATGAATTGCAGTCCCTGGCGCTCCTACCTCACTCACCTGCTGTGGGCTCATCACGCTCGCAGCGCTCAAAGCTGACCTGCACCACGAATGAATGACCGACCTCACGCCCTACCCACACGAAGGACAAGCTGACATGACCAACTCGGCCACAACACAGACCCGACCCGACGCCGCACAAGAACTCAACGTGAGCATCGACCTGCCGATCGCCTCGGCGCCGGTGTATTCGACGATCCTCGACACGGAACTGGGGTCGATCCTGCTCACCTCCGATGGGGACCACCTGACGGGTCTCTACTTGGAGGTCTCCGAGGCGATCGATGCTCGACTCGACAGAGCGTTCGGCATCGAACCGACTCCGGCAGACGGCCTGGAGATCTTCCACCGCACCGAGGAACAGCTGGGGGAGTACTTCGCGGGAAAACGCACCCGGTTCGATCTGCCGTTGGCGGCGAAGGGGACCGAATTCCAACGCTCGGTGTGGCAAGCGCTGACACAGATCCCCTACGGCAGCACCGCAGGCTATGGTCAGCTGGCTGAAATGCTGGGGCGGCCCGGGGCGGCTCGGGCGGTGGGGGCGGCCAACGGAAAGAATCCCATCAGCATCATCGTCCCTTGCCACCGCGTCATCGGAGCGGACGGATCTCTGACCGGCTACGCATGGGGAGAGGAGAAGAAGCGCACCTTGCTCACCCTGGAATCCCGCCCCTAATTACTACCTGACGGGGGCCCAGCAACCTGGCGCGAGGTTGCTGGGCCCCCGTCAGGTAGCAAGAAGGGCCGGGATCCTTGTTCGGATCCCGGCCCTTCAGCGGTGGAGGTAAGGGGATTCGAACCCCTGACCTTCTCCATGCCATGGAGACGCGCTACCAACTGCGCCATACCCCCGCTTGCCTGATCAATATTACCCAGGTGTGGGTGAGAGACCAAATCGGCGGAGAGTGACGCTCGCCACAAGGGCGGAAATGCTGGATCCCCGTGTTCAGGCACTGATCGGGCACGACCCCGCGGCCCGAGTCCGATGAACTCGGGCCGCGGCGAGTCAGCTATCCGCCGAGGAATCTCCGCGGCGGATCAGACGAACGGCCGGACCTGGCTGAGGTAGCGCACGATATCCCGCTCCCGGAGTTCACGTACACGCTCCTCGCGAGCGTGTTCGCGCAGGCGAGCCTGCTGACGGCGGGCCGTTTTCAGACGGCGGGTCTCGGGGGTTGGGGCTGGGCGGCGCGCCCACCGGATGAGCTTCATTCCGGTGCTCAGGGCCCAGCGTCGTGGATAGGTGAATGGGAACGTGGTGGACACAATTCTTCCTCGTGGTTTTCGGGCAGGGGATATCCGCAAATGGGCAGGAGATATCCCGGAATGACGATTAATGAACTATTGCCGAAAAAGCCGTCACAATGACGATGAATCGTCGGCATAAGGATGCATATGACAAAAGCGATTAATAGTCATTGTGGCAATAGGTCGTTGAAATGACAGATTCACTGAGATGGCAAAGGAATTCGCTGGGGAATCCGAGCCGGTCGACTGCTCAGCGGAAAGCGCAAGGAGGTGCGGCGCTGTCGTGCGAATGCAGCTGATCGGATGCCGAGCTCAATGATGTCGGCATGAGGTGGCCGGATCAGGTGCGGCAACTGGCGGTGCCGAAGCACAGCAGGGATGCCGAAAGTGATCTGGCCACAAGCCAGGCGTGAAGAATGCCGGATATCAGGCAACCGGTGGCTCAGAGGACAACGGTGGCCGGAAGCCAACCGGTGGAAAAGACGCGAGAGACGGCTGTGTCAGCCGACGAGTCCTTGTCCGCCAATCGGGCAGGCAGCATATTCATGCCAAGGCGTTCGAAGGTCAGGGCCTGCAAGAAAATTCATCATCGTCACTGCTCTCCTTTCATGGTCGTGGATCTCGTGAGGACGGCGTCAACGTCCGCAATTGTCAAGGTGCAATCAGGGTGGTGTCTGCGAATCCGTAATTGCACTGTCGAATTTAGCACAGCTTTCATCGCGCGTGGGAGTTTTGTTCATTATTTTCTCAAAAGAATTCTCACTTCGTCTGTTCGGGTGAGAAAGACAGTTCGTGAAAGCTGTTGGTCGAAGCGCTGTTTGGGCCGACGTAGAATCAGAGGAGACGTGCATCAGTCGGACACGCAGCTTGAGGAGTTGAGGATGTCAGAGACCGCCACCACCAGACGCCTGGTCGTCGGATACATCGCCACGGATCGGGGACGGGATGCGATCTCGCTGGCCATTTCGATCGCGCGTTCCATCGACGTCGAGCTCGTGGTCACCATCATCCGTCCCGAATCATCGACCATTCTCGCCGGCAGCGCAGTGCCGAAGGACGGCGCGGGGATCGTGGCCCAGCAGATCGACGACTGGCTTGGCGAAGCCCTGGCCCTCATTCCCGACGACGTCCGCGCCAGAGGCTCCATCCACATCGCTTCGAACGAGTCCAAGGGCCTCATGGAGGTCGCAGAGAAGGAAGGCGCACTGGGCATCGTCATCGGCGCGCGGGCCACCACCTTGATGCGACAGCTGCGCATCGGCACGGTCGCCTCGTCTCTGCTGCACTCGTCGCCGGTGCCCGTCGTGCTCGCCCCGTCGGGGCGGTCGGATATCGGACCGATCTCGCGAGTGACCGCACTCTACGGTGCTCGCCCCGGCGCCTCGGCACTCATCGGTGCCGCCATCGAATCGGCTGTCGGCCTCGACGTCGACCTCAGACTGCTGTCCCTGATCGAGAACGACGGGCTCTACGACGACGAGGTCGCCGAGATCACCGAATTCGCCGAACAGTACGGGGGAGCGGTGCTGGCGGATCGAGCATCAGAGATGCTGACCTCGGCCCGCGCCACAGTGAGAACCAAGGCTGGTGCCGACATCGAAGAGGCGGCCGAGACCATCGACTGGCAGCCCGGAGACCTCGCGTTCATCGGCTCGAGTCGCCTGGGCCGCGGCGGCAAGGTCGCGGTCGGTGCGCGAGCCCGCCGGCTTCTGCGTGTGCTTCCCGTCCCCGTCGTGGTCGTCCCTCGCCGGGCCGTCAGTCGTCTGCGTACCCACGAAACCGACTGAGGTGCGGACACGACAATCACAGCGGACGGACATCCGGCTGGGCTCGCACAGCACAGCCGCGTGGCTCCACCCGGGTGACCGGCGTCGGCGTCCTCTGCTGATGGTGCATGGATTCCGCGGCGACCATCATGGAATGGAGCTGATCGCCGGCAGCATCACCGACCGTGAGGTGATCGTGCCCGATCTGCCCGGATTCGGGCTCACTGGTCCGCTGGACTCAGGCTCGTCGCTGTCGGCCTTCGTCGACTACCTCACAGGACTGCGCGCCGAGGTCGGCAGACAGCGGGGCCTGACTCCGATCCTCGTGGGGCACTCCTTCGGATCGATCCTGGTCAGCCATCTCGCGGCATCTCACAAAGACGTCATCGACGAGCTCGTGCTCATCAACCCGATCACCAGCCCCGCTCTGGAGGGTCCCGCGCGGTTCCTCACCGCGGTCACCCGCGCCTACTACGCCCTCGGTGCGCGGCTTCCCGCGCGAACCGGCCGGTCCTTGCTGAGCAGCCCTGCGATCGTCCGCGCCATGAGCGTGGCCATGGCCACGACCCGCGATCCCGGGCTGCGTCGCTACATCCACGATCAGCACAGGCGGCATTTCTCGTCGTTCGCCGACCGGCAGTCCCTGTCGGAGGCGTTCGCGACATCCGTCGCACACACCGTCACCGAGGTGGCCGACCACCTGACGATGCCCATGCTCGTCATCGCCGGCGACAGGGATGCGATCGCGCCGATCGAGCCTACCCGCGCATTCGTCGCCGAACTCTCCGATGTCGAATTCGTGGAATTGGGCGCGGTGGGCCATCTGGTGCACTATGAGCGTTCGGTCGAAGCCGCCTCGGCGATCATGGATTTCTGTCACCGGCGAATCGACGCGTGATGCGGCGCGTGACAAGGCGAAGAGAAAGCCGATGAATCGACGAGAAGGGCCGCTGCGCTGATGCGCAGCGGCCCTTCTCATTTCTTAGATCAGCGGCGGGAGTCGCGAGCCCAGCGGTAGACAATCGGGACGAGGAAAGCGAAGCTCGATGCGAGCAGACCGCCCCAGAACACCCAGAACTCGGTTCCCTCGGGTGAGGAGAACGCGGCGCCGAAGAGGTAGAGCCCGAATACGAAGAGCGCGAAGGCGACGATGAAGACGATGACATCGGCAAACGATGCGGAATTGCGGGTTCTCTTCGGGGCGGCGATATCGGACATGGTCTCCTCCGGCACAGTTTCTGGTGGTCAGCTGACTCTCAGCAACAGTCTACATCGCGTAGAGGACTTTGCTCATCTCCGGTCGTGGTCGGCGCTTCGCTCCGGGACCAGCCATCCGAGCAGCGCGGAGACGATCGAGACGATGATCGCGGCGAGGATGGCGGAGAAGAAGAACGAATCGATGGTGAAGACGAACGGAGTGAACCCGCTGAGCCAACTCGTCAGTGCCAGCATGATCGCGTTGATGACGATGGAGAACAGTCCCAGAGTCAGACACGTGATGGGGGCCGAGACGAAGCTGAGGATCGGTTTGATGAAGGCGTTCGCCAACCCGAAGATGAGGCCGATGACAAGGTAGGAGATGATCATCGCCGGGATGGCCCCGGCCTGCTCCTCGACGACCCGGTTCCCTGTGATCGTCACGCCCGGCAGAATCCAGGCGGCCACCCAGATCGCACATGCGTTGACGATGACGCGAGACAAGAAGTTCATATGCGTCATCCTCGCAGACCGATCTGCGTTCTTTCTGAGTCGCGGATGGGAATGGGGTCTGTGCCATGGTGATGAAACTCAACGCCGCGGGGTGCGCTGCCACTCGAATCGGGCGGACAAACGCAGTAGCCTGAAGACGAGCCTTCCGGTTCGACTTTCTCAGACCAACAGCGTGCATCTACCGAGTGATTTGATCCAGGTCACCACGGCGGCACGATCTCCCGGACGAGCGGGAGCAGAAACTGGATTGATATGACAGACAGCGACATACCCGCCTCGGTCCGCCACCCAGCCGCTCAGCAGTCCTCACCGACTCTGTTCTCGGCCGTCGGACGCAGCTACTTTCCGATCGCCTTCGTTGCCCGCATGCCGTTCGCCATGATCGTCGTCGGTGTCCTCACCCTCGTTGTGGCCGGCCGCGGATCCCTGAGCCTGGGCGGAATCAACTCCGCCATGGTCGGACTCGGCACGGCACTGTTCGGTTCCTTCATCGGGGCGGCCGCCGATCGTTGGGGGCAGCGCTACGTGCTGCTCATCGCCGGCATCCTCAACTGTGCGGCACTGACCTTCATGGCGTGGGTCGTCTTCAGCCCGCTGCCGGATCTCGTCGTCTTCATCGCCGCCTTCGCGATCGGTGCCACCTCGCCCCAGGTCGCCCCGATGTCGCGGTCACGTATCGTCGACATCGTCATGTCGGTGCTGCCGTCGCCGAGGCGGCCGAAGGTGCTCAACGCCACGATGGCCTACGAATCCGCCGCCGATGAGGTCATCTTCGTCTTCGGGCCCTTCCTCGTCGGACTCTTGGCGACGTTCTTCACCCCGGTCGCGCCCATCATCGGGGCGATCGTGATGACGTTGATCTTCGTCTCCGCCTTCGCACTGCACCCGACGGGGCGGGCCCGGACGACCGGGACGTCGAGCAGCCTCGGCGAGCGTGCCCCGGCCAAGGACATGTTCACCTCAGGTGTCTTCGTCATCATCCTCGGCGTCTTCGGCGTCGGAATGGTGTTCGGTTCGACGCTGACCGCACTGACCGCGCTGACCAACGACATCGGACGACCGGAGGAGGCCGGTCTCATCTACGGGGTGATGGGCATCGGCTCGGCGGTCCTGGCGATCTCGGTGGCGCTCTTCCCCTCATCATTCGCGCTGTGGGCCCGGCTGCTGTGCTTCGCGCCGATTATGGTCACCGGGTCGATCATCCTCGCGTCGACGGAGTCGATGCCGGTCATCGTCATGGCACTGCTGCTCATGGGCATGGGAATCGGACCGAGCCTGGTGACCCTGTTCAGCCTCGCTGCCGAACGCGCCCCGCTCGGGCGGTCGGCGACCGTGATGTCGATGGCGGGGTCGGCGATCATCGTCGGCCAATCGGTGTCCTCGGCGGTCAATGGCATCCTCGCCGAGGATCTGGGGACGGCCGTGGCGATGGCTGTTCCGGTGGCCGCCTCGGCGATCGTCCTGAGTGCCGGTGTCCTCAATCTGTTCGTCGGCAGGAACCGCGATCGTAACGCTGACAAGCCGTCACGCAGGCGCGTAACAGAGGCCGAAGAAGAGATCTGAATCACTCTGACTTTCCGCTTTTTGGGACGGCGCGTCCCAGGCATTGCCAGGTGTGACCACGGCAAAACCGAGGAGTAGGATGTCCGCTGGTCCATCGTGAAGTGCGCCACGGATCGTGGCCTCTCACACCACTACGGAAAGCACACAATGTCTTCAAGCACCTCGACGACCGAGGCCGTTCGCAGCGATACCCGCTTCTTCGGACACCCTCTGCCGCTCATGCAGCTGTTCAGCCTGGAACTGTGGGAGCGATTCTCCTACTACGGGATGAACGGCATCCTCGCCATCTACCTCTACTTCAGCGTCACCGACGGCGGCATGGGGATGGAGCAGGGCACGGCCGTGGGGATCGTCGGTGCGTACGGCGGTGCCGTCTTCCTCGCCACCATCCTCGGCGCTTGGCTCGCCGATCGCCTCGCCGGAGCGGAGAAGGTCCTCTTCTACTCGGCCGTCATCATCATGATCGGCCACATCTGCTTGGCATTCATCCCCGGCTATGGGGGAGTGGCGGTCGGCCTCATCCTCGTCGCACTCGGCTCCGGCGGTCTGAAGGCGAACGCCTCGGCACTGGTCGGTGAACTCTACGAAGAGAAGGACCCGCGTCGTGACGCCGGCTTCACCATCTTCTATATGGGCGTGAACATCGGCGCTCTCCTCGGCCCGCTGCTCACTGGTCTGCTGCAGAAGAACATCGGATTCCACTACGGGTTCGGGGCCGCCGCGGTCGGCATGGCCCTGGGCCTCATCATCTACCTCACCGGTCGCAGGAGTCTGCCGCCGGAGTCCCGTGTCGCGGTCAATCCGCTGCCGAAGAACAAGCTCTACCTCTTCTTCGTGGCCGTTGTGGTCGTCGTTCTCCTCTCCGTCATTCTGTGGATGACGAAGATCGTCAACCCCGAGAACCTCGATTGGTGGATCGCCGGAGTCTCTGCCGGTGCGGCCGCCTGCTACTTCATCGTCATGTACACCTCGCCGCAGACGAATGGCGACGAGCGCTCCCGCGTCATTGCCTATATCCCGTTCTTCATCACCGTCGTCATCTTCTGGTCGATGTACCAGCAGATCTTCGGTGTTCTGACCGTCTACTCGGATACCCAGCTCAACCGCTCGATCTTCGGGTGGGAGATGCCGATCAACTGGATCCAGCTGATCCCTGCGTTCTTCGTCATCGTCTTTGCCCCGCTGTTCGCCACGGTGTGGATGAAGCTCGGTCCGAAGCAGATCTCGACACCGGTCAAGGCCGGACTGTCTCTCGTGCTCATCGGCATCGGCTTCCTCATGTTCCTGCCCTTCGCTGAGGCCGGTCCCAATGAGACGCCGCTGCTGTGGGTGGCTCTGACCCTCGCCGTCTTCGTCTTCGGTGAGCTGCTCATCTCGCCGGTGGGACTCTCGTTCTCGACGAAGGTCGCTCCGAAGGTCTTCCAGTCGCAGATGATCGCCGTGTTCTTCCTCGCCTCGGGCGTGGGAACGGCACTGTCCGGTGTGCTCGGCGGCTACTTCGACACTGCCAATCAGGCGCCGTACTGGCTCTCTGTCGGCGGTTCGACGGTCGTGCTCGGCCTGCTCGCTCTCACCCTGACGAAGCCGATGCTGAGGCTGCTGCGCGGAATCCGCTGAGTCCGCTGCCGCGCGAACAGTCACCACCGCACGCAGGTCCCTCTGAGTCACCGACTCGGAGGGACCTGCGTCATCCGGGGCGACCATCGCTGCCCGAAAGTGTCTCTTCAGCGCGTTGCAGCAGGAGGGCGCGGGGCCAGCTGTCGGATATGCGAGTTCCGGCGAGGGACGCCGGGCGTCGAGTGGCTGCCTGCCTCGCCTCAGACTCTGATGACGATGTCAGACGCCGATGAAGATGGGCAGCGCGTCGGGGTGGTGGGCGTGGACGATCGTGAGGAACACGAGCGCGTCGAAGAGCAGGTGCACCGTGACCGTATAGGGCAGTGACTTCGTGCGGGTGAAGATGAAGGCCTGCACGAGCGCGAAGGGGATCGTCAGCAGCGGCCCGATCGACCGGTAGCCGAGCTCCCAGAGGAACGAGACGAAGATGATCGTGGTGAACACGTTCGCCGTCCAGAACGAGAAGTGTGTGCGCAGCAGGGCGAAAACCGTGCAGATGAAGAACAGCTCATCCCAGATGCCCACGGCATTGACCCCGAAGAACAGTCGGATGATCTCCGACCAGTTCGTCAGCGGCGGCCAGTTGAGGTAGACCCCGGTGCGCATGAAGTACTGCGGCAGCACCGCCCATGCGACCACGACGACGAAGACCAGCCATGCCCACTCCAGCCGCGACCAGGGCTGGCCGCGCCGCAGCGGGAATCGGATCGTCCGGTCATGGAAGACGTACCGGGTCACCAGCCACGGGCCGATGACGACGGCGGAGAGCACCACACCCATGCGGGCGATGTTCGTCCAGGAGATATCGGCCTCGACCGAGATCGCCGAGATGAGTGCGAGACAGGCGGCGATGATGCTGAGGTCTCTGGCGAAGCGCCGATTGACACTCCACGCGGTGACCAGAGCAGCAAGCATCGGAACGTATCCGAAGGCGCGGACCTGCGGAAACGTCGTTCCCACACCGAAGAGCACAACAGCCGAGACCGCCAGCAGAGCAGCCGCGGCAGCCTCCCAGCTGATCGACTTCAGCTGTGAGGACTCGATGGTTACTGCTCGGTCAGTGTCCACGCTCCACACTGTAGACGAACACGGCCCGCCCCGCACTGGATGACCTGCGTCGACTCGCACCGGACCATCGGGCCTGGCCGTTCCGAATCGCAAGTAGGATCGGAGCGAGGGAAGGACATCATTGGACCCAGAGGACTACTCCGAGCTCATCTGCTCCGAGCTCTTCGCCGAACTGGCATCATTGCAGCGCACCGAGGTGGTGCCCGTGCAGGCTGCCGCCGGACGCACCACGGGGACGGACATCTCAGCGCCACGATCGGTGCCCGGCTTCGCCGCCTCGGCGATGGATGGGTTCGCGCTCGACGGCGCTGCCCTGAACGCCGCCCGCGACGGAGAGGCTGTCCGCGTCGTCGGCGACATTCCCGCCGGCCACGGACCCGTCGCCCTGCAGAGAGGATGCGCGGTGCGGGTGATGACGGGTGCTCCCGTGCCCACCGACACCGAGGCGGTCGTTCCCGTCGAGCTCACCGACGCTCAGCAGGCCGGTCCGGCCCCCGAGGCCATCCGAATCGATTCTCTTCCCGAGTCAGTGCCTCTTGGCTGGAACATCCGTGCAGTCGGCGAGGACATGAATCGAGGTGACATGGTTCTGCGTGCGGGGGAGCGGATCACCGCCGCCGGGGTCGGCACGCTCGCGATGCTCGGCATCACCGAGATCGCAGTGACCCGCGTACCCCGCATCGGCCTGATCGTGACCGGAGACGAAATCCAGGGTGCTGATCAGTCAGATGCGGCCCTCACCGAGGCGGCCACCGCCTCGATCTTCAACTCGAACCTGCCGATGCTCGCCTCTGCCGTCCGCGGCTTCGGTGCCGAACCCATCGAAGCCACGAGCAGCGATGATATCGACGAGCTGCGCCGCAGGCTCACGACGATGCGGACTGAGTCCGACCTCGTGGTGACGACCGGAGGTATCAGCGCCGGTGCCTTCGAAGTCGTCCGCCAGACCCTGGAACCCGACCACTCGACCTTCCGTCGCTTGGACATGCGACCCGGATCCCCGCAGGGCTGCGGGCGATTCGGCACTCTGCCGCTCATCCATCTGCCCGGCACACCTCAGGGCGCCTTCGTCGCGTTCCACCTCTTCGTCGGCTCGCTGCTGACGGGGAAGAGCCTGCGACAGAGATGGCGGAAGGGCATTCTCGCCGGACCCGACCTGCGACCACACGCAAACGCCGTCACTTTCCGCCCCGGCAGTTTCACGGAATCGGGGGAGATCCTTGCCGCCGATCGGGCCAGACTCCCGGATTTCGCCACCGCCGATATGGTCATCAGAATCCCGCGCCGCACAGATTCCCCGCGAAGCTCTGAAGAGGTCAGCGCGGGCACGATCATCGACTACCTCGAGTGCTGATGCCGGAACACCGGCGCAGACAGCCCGCGAACAACTCAGCCGACTAGGATGGCACCATGTCCACGTCACCCCTCGAACCCGCCGACCGGGCCCGGTATGCTCGGCAGCTTCGACTGTCCGGGTTCGGAGAGAGCGCGCAGGCGGCGCTGCTCGACTCGCACGTCCTCGTCATCGGCGCCGGGGGACTCGGCGCACCGATCCTCAGCTACCTCGCTGCCGTCGGCATCGGCACGATCACCGTGGTCGATCCCGATATCGTCGAGCTGAGCAATCTGCACCGACAGGTCATCCACACCGAGGCGGCCGTCGGCACTCGTAAGATCGATTCCGCCCGGCAGCGGATGAACGGGATCAACTCGTCGATCGAGGTGCGCACGATTGCCCAGCTGCTCACTGCGGACAACGCTCTCGACCTCTTCGACGGCGTCGACATCGTCGTCGACGGCAGCGACAACTTCGCCACCCGCTACCTTGCCAACGATGCCTGTGAGATTCTGGGGCTCCCACTCGTGTGGGGGACGATCCTCGGCTTCGACGGACAGGTCGCCGTCTTCGACGTCGAACACGGCGCGACCCTGCGCGACCTCTATCCCGACGTTCCGGCTCCGGGCAGCGTGCCCGACTGCTCGGTCGCCGGAGTCCTCGGCCCCTTGTGCGGAAGCATCGGCTCCGCCATGGCGATGGAAGCCATCAAGGTGCTCACCGGAATCGGCACACCGTTGTACAACAGCGTGGCGATCCACAGCAGCCTCGATGCCGGCTGGGAGACCGTCCCTGTGCAGCCGATCCCGGGCCGAACTCCGGTCACCGACCTCGAGATGCATCGCAGCGATTACGCCCAGCACACGTTCGACTCGCTCGGCACCGACGACAGCACCGAGAGCACAGCCGGCACGAACACAGGGGAGAGTCCTCTGGGACCGGCCACTGTCACCTGGTCGGAGCTTGACGAAACCTCCATCCTCGTCGACATCCGCGACGACGACGAGGTCGCCTCGGGGATGGTCCCCGGCGCTATTCACATTGCGATGGAGGAGCTCCTCGCCGACCCCGGCAGACTGCCCGTCGGGTCGGATCCCATGCAGCAGTCAGAGATCGCACTCTACTGTCGGTCGGGGGTGCGCTCGGCGAAGACCGCAGCACAGCTGCGCTCACAGGGCACCGCGGTGACCTCGGTCAACGGCGGATACCTCGCCTATCTCTCTCAACCGGCTTCGCAGCAAGGCGGGTGACCTTACCCGCCCGCGAACGGCGGGAGGACATCGACGGTGTCACCATCGGCCAGTTTCGCGGACCGATCGGTCGCGGCCACGGAATTGACGAGGAAACTCGAGCGCGACAGCACGGTCGCGGCTTGGGTATCGGCCGCCTCGGCGAGGGTCGTGACGAGCTCATCGACGGACCCGGCATTCATCTGTGATTCGCGGGCGCCGAAGGCCTCCCGGGCTGCGGCGAAGAACCGAACGGTGATGGTGGGCACTTATCCTCCGATGGCGCTCATGGGGCGCTGTGGCTGCTCGAACGAATCCGTGTCCATCCCATGACCGGCGAGCTTCTTCCAATGCGCACCCTTCCACAGGTTCGCAATCGAATCGTCCGAGGCCCCCTCACGCATCGCGGTGAGCAGATCGACCTCGGTGCGAGAGAACAGGCAGGTGCGCACACGACCCTCCGCGGTCAGCCGCGTGCGGGTGCAGTCCGCGCAGAAGGGACGCGTGACCGACGCGATGATTCCGACGGTGCCGAGGATCGTATCGGGCCGACGTCGATCGGCGACGAGGAACTTCTCGGCCGGAGCACCGCCGCGAGGCGCCGAATCCGGGGTGAGGACGAAGCGGGGCTCGAGGAGGGCGAAGATGTCAGCGGCGGTGATCATCGACGTCCGATCCCAGGAATGTCCGGCATCCAGGGGCATCTGTTCGATGAACCGCAGACTCAGATCCTGCTCGAGGCACCACTGCAGGAGATCCGGCGCCTGTGCATCGTTGACACCGGGCAGCAGCACGGCATTGATCTTCACGGGCTCGAGTCCGGCGGCCTTCGCCCCGTCGATGCCCTCGAGCACCCGTTTGAGGAACGGACGTCGGGTCATGGACTCGAAGGTCTCCGGATCGATCGTGTCGAGCGAGACGTTGATGCGGTCGAGTCCCGCGTCCTTCAGCCGTGCGGCACGTTTGTCCAGACCGATCGCGTTCGTCGTCAACGCGATGTTCGGTCGCGGCTCCAAGGCCGCGACACCGGCGATGATCTCGTTGATGTCCTTGCGCGTCAGGGGTTCGCCGCCGGTGAACCGGACCTGGTCGACGCCGAACTTCTCCACCGCGATGCGGACGAAGCGGACGATCTCGTCACCGGTCATCGCGGAATCGCGGGACATGAACTCGACGCCTTCCTCCGGCATGCAGTAGGTGCAGCGCAGGTTGCAGAAGTCCGTGAGGGAGATGCGGAGGTCGCGAGCGCGGCGGTCGAAGGTGTCGAGCAGCGCCTCCTCGGTGTGGGCGGTGAACTCCTCGCCCGGGTCGACCGTCGGAGTTCTGAGCACCGGCATGGGCAGGCCGATCTTCTCCATGGCGTCATCCTCCTTGAAAAGCGTGTCGATATCATCGTCCCATGACTACTGCGAAGATGCACCGTGAGCGGATATCCGAGATGATTGCGCCCCTGACCGGTCCCGTGAGCCTGCCGCTGAGTTCCCTGCTGGAGACGCCGAGGCGGCTGACCGCCGATGTGGAATCGCCGATCGATGTGCCCGGCTTCGACAACTCGAGCATGGACGGCTACGCCCTGGCCTCTGCCACCGTCGAAGAGATGCGCGAGCACCCGATTCCCGTGCACGGGCGTGTCGCAGCCGGTGCGCACGGACAGCCGGTGCAGCCGGACACCGCAGTGGAGATCATGACCGGGGCGCCGCTGCCTGCGGGCACCGATATGGTCGTCAAGATCGAGGACACCTCCCCGGGACGCTTCGGAGCCGAGGCCACCACGCTGGCTCCTTCGGTCGAACCACGCCCGGGAACCTTCGTCCGGCGCCGCGGATCCGACGTCCGCACCGGTCAGACCGTGCTAAGTGCGGGCACCATGCTGACGCCCGCCCACCTCGGCGTGGCCGCTGCCTGCGGCGTGCATGAACTTCCGGTGCTCGGTCTCCCGCGCGTCCTCGTCGTGAGCACGGGCGATGAGATCGCCGCCGAGGCGGCCGCCGGGATCAACGACGCGAACTCCGTGACGCTGAAGGCCGGGCTGCGTCGCCTCGGCGTCGATACCGAGGTGGCGTTCGTCCCCGACGACCCACAGCAGCTGCTCGACCGAGTCCGCCACAGCGATGCGGAGCTCGTCATCTCCACCGGGGGCATCTCGAAGGGAGCGCACGAAGTCGTCAAACTCGCGGCCGACCTCGATGCGGACTCCGCGATGACCTTCGAACCGATCGCCATGCAGCCCGGAGGACCGCAGGGCTGCGGACGCCTGGCCGACCATGCGTGGGTGGCGCTGCCGGGCAACCCGGTGAGCACACTCATCAGCTTCGAACTCTTCATCCGCCCCGCCCTGCTCGGTCTGGTCGACCACGAACCGCCCCGCGAGGCCGGCCGCCACCGACTGGCCCACGGATTCGACGAAGACCCTCCGGCCGGAAAGCTGCAGGTTCGCCGCGCCAGACTCACCGACGCCGGCCTCGAATTCGTCGGCGACTCCCGGTCCCACCTGCTCCACAGCTATGCCGAAGCCACTCATCTCGTCTTCGTCTCGCCCGAGGACGCGGGAGCAGACGATCCGTTCTCAGCTGTGGGAGATAGGCTGTTGACGTGGAAGATCGCATGAAACTCAGCCACGTCGACGCATCCGGAACCGCCCAGATGGTCGATGTCGGCGACAAGGACGTCACGAAGCGCCGAGCCGTTGCCTCCGGCCTCATCACCACTCGTGCCGAGGTCATCGACCTCATCGCCGAGGCGGGACTGCCCAAGGGCGATGCTCTGCCCGTGGCCCGCATCGCCGCCGTCATGGGCGCCAAGCGCACCAGCGACCTCATCCCGCTGTGCCATCCGCTGCCGCTGACGGGAATCGATGTGGAGTTCGAACTCCGTGAGGACGCGGTGGCCATCACCGCCGCGGTGAAGACCGTATCGAAGACCGGCGTCGAGATGGAAGCGCTGACGGCTGTGACCACGGCCGCGCTGACGATCTTCGACATGATCAAAGCCGTCGACAACCAGGCAGTCATCGGCGACATCAAGGTCGTCGAGAAGACCGGCGGAAAGAGCGGCGATTGGACGCGAGAGTCATGAGCACCGGCACAGTCGTGACCACGGGAGTCATCGAGTCCCCGATTTCGACCCAGGAACTCGAACCCGAGGTCCTCACGGACACCTGCGGTGCCGTTGTCAGCTTCTCCGGAGTCATCCGTGACCACGACGAGGGTCGGGGAGTCGCTCGTCTGCACTACGAATCCCACCCCCTGGCCTCCACCCAGATCGCCGAGGTGGCTGCGGACATCGCCGCCCGGCACCCTTCGGTCAGGCTCTCCGTCGTCCACCGCGTCGGCGACCTCGAGATCGGCGACGTGGCACTGGCCGCGGTCGTCGCCTCAGCCCACCGGAGGGATTCCTTCCTCGCCTGCTGCGAACTCATCGACGAGGTCAAGACACGGGTGGCGATCTGGAAGCATCAGCACTTCAGCGATGGCAGCGACGAATGGGTAGGAGCTCTCGAATGACCGGACTGCGGATCAGCGATGCGGCACGATTCCTCGGCGTCAGCGATGACACCGTGCGCCGGTGGGTCGCCGACGGTCGACTCTCCCAGCACAAGGACGCCTCGAATCGGGCGGTCGTCGACGGCAGTGAGCTCGCCGCTCTCGCCCAATCGTCCTCCGAGGCTCTGCCGGACCCCAGCGGAGTCGTCAGCTCCTCACGCAACCGCTTCGCCGGTCTCGTCACGGATGTCAGCATCGACGGAGTGATGGCCCAGGTCAGCATGCAGTGCGGTCCCTTCCGCGTGGTGTCGCTGATGTCGGCCGAAGCCTGCCGCGAACTCGGGCTCGAACCGGGCAGCCTCGCGACCGCCTCGGTGAAGGCGACGATGGTGTCGATCGACACCGTTCCGAGTTCGTGAGGGCCGGCCGTGCCGGGCAGCACGCGACCGTAGAGTCTCATAATCGGAACTGAAGTCGACACGGAGTCGCATTTGCGGGTTCAATGGGAGTATGAAGAAAACCCTACTGGGACTCTGCACCGTCGCAGCCCTGACCCTGACCGCCTGTTCATCGGGATCTGACTCGGGAGCCGAAGCGGACCAGTCGGAAGAGATCACCGTCTTCGCCGCGGCCTCACTCACCGAAGTCTTCGAAGACATCGCCGATGAGTTCGCCGCCGCCGATCCGAACGCACCCGATGTGAAGTTCTCCTTCGCCGGTTCCTCCGACCTCGTTTCGCAGATCTCCGAAGGCGCCCCCGCCGACGTCATCGCCACCGCCGATGAGAAGACGATGGACACACTCGCCTCCGACGATCTGCTCGCCGGCGAGCCTGAGATGTTCGCTTCGAACACGCTCACCCTGGCCGTGGCCGACGGCAATCCGAAGGCGATCAAGAGCTCTCAGGACTTCTCCGGCAACTCCCTCGTCGTCTGCGCGCCTCAAGTGCCCTGCGGTGCTGCAACTCAGAAGTGGGCCGATCTCAATGACGTCGCACTCGATCCGGTCAGCGAAGAGAACTCGGTCACCGATGTCCTCGGCAAGGTCAGCGCCGGGCAGGCCGACGCCGGGATCGTCTACGTCACCGATATCGCCCGTGGAGACGGTGAGGTCGAACAGGTCGATCTCGACGGCGCCGACAAGGTCATCAACATATACCCGGCCGCCACCGTCAAGGCCAGTGAGAACCAGGACCAGGCCGATGCCTTCGTGAAGTTCCTCGCTTCCGATACGGCCCAGAAGCTGCTGCGCGACGCCGGATTCGCCGCGGGCTGATATGACCTGGCCTGCTCCGATCCGTCAGGAGGCGTCCCCGTCCCGCCCACCGCGGCGGCCCAGATCGGATTCGCTCATCCCCGGCTGGCTGTGGGTGCCCGCCGTCATCGGCATCGTCCTCCTGCTTCTGCCGATCATCGGCATGCTCACTCGGGTCGACCCGCAGAGCCTGCTCGCCGTCATCACCGCCGAGGAATCCCGCCTGGCGATGAGGCTGTCCCTGCAGACCTCGGTGACCTCGGCTCTCATCAGCGTCATCATCGGCTTACCCCTCGGGTACCTGCTCGCCACCCGGCCGTTCCCCGGCCAGCGCATTGTGCGTACCCTCATCCTGCTGCCTCTCGTGCTGCCGCCGGTGGTCGGCGGTCTCGCACTGCTCTACACCTGGGGTCGGTCGGCCATCCTCGGCGGGGGACTCGAAGCGGCGGGCCTCAGTCTCGCCTACACCACCTCGGCGGTGATCATGGCGCAGGTCTTCGTCTCTCTGCCGTTCATGGTCATGTCCGTCGAAACCGCCACCGCGGGCCTCGGCCGCCGCTATGAACTCACCGCGGCCGAGCTCGGTGCGAAACCCAACCGTGTGTTCTTCACGGTCACTCTGCCGCTGCTCCGACACGGAATCGTCACAGGCGCCGTGCTGTGCTTCGCCCGCTCACTCGGCGAGTTCGGGGCCACGCTGACCTTCGCCGGATCTCTGTCCGGCGTCACCCGGACGATGCCCCTGCAGATCTACCTGGTGCGCGAATCCGATCCGCAGGCGGCGATCGGACTCTCGCTCCTGCTCATCGTCATCGCCGTGGTCATCATCATCGCCGCCTACCGGTCCCCGCACGCTCCCCGGCTGAGATCCCCGCACACCATCCCCACCGAGGCGGTCCCATCCGTCGAGGGCGACGTCCCGAAACGCGGGGGAGCGACCGAACCGGAGCCGCGGTCCGTGGAACCTGCGAGACCCGCACAGAACATCAGCGCCGAAGTTCAGCTGACTGCCCGCGGGATCGATCTGGACCTGACTTCCGCGCTGCCGGGGACCACCGCGATCATCGGCCGCAACGGGGCCGGAAAATCCACCCTGTTCCAGGTGCTCACCGGCGCCCTGGTGCCTGATTCGGGACGGCTGCGCCTCGGGGAGGACACGGTCTTCGACATCGCTGCGGGACTGTGGCCGCCGGTCCACGACCGCGGAATCGTCCATCTCGCACAGAACCCCCTCCTGTTCCCCCACCTGACCGTCATCGACAACGTCGGATTCGGTCTGCGGGCTCACGGTGCGACTCGCCGCGTCGCTTGTGAACAGGCGCAGGCGATGCTCGACCGCCTTGGCGTGGGGCAGTGCGCGCACCGCAGACCCGACGCCGTCTCCGGGGGACAGGCCGCCCGCATCGCGCTTGCCCGTGCGCTCGTCGTCGAACCGAAGCTGCTGCTGCTCGACGAACCGCTGGCCGCACTCGATGTGGATGTCGCTGTCGAGACCCGTCGGGTGCTGTCCCGGCTGCTGAACGGGCGCAGCGCACTGCTCGTCACCCATGACGTCGATGACGTCACCGCTCTGGCCGAGTCGCTGATCCTGGTGGAGGGCGGAGCCGTCGTCCACTCGGCTCCCGTCGGGCAAGTCGACCCCGAAGCCGCAGGTGAGGGCGCCGAATTCCTCGCCAGCTTTTGCATGCGGGACCGTGACGGAATAGTGTGCAATCAGTCACAGTGAAAATTGGCATGCAAGGGAGCACAGCGCAGTGTCCGAATTGTCCTACTCGTCGGGAACATCGACGGAACCGCTGCTCGGGATCACCATCGCCGAGCACATCAAACGCACGGCAGCGAAGAATCCCGAAGCGCTGGCATTGGTCGACCGGCATTCGAATCGGAGATGGACGTACACCGACTTCGATCGTGACACCGACGCATTGGCCATCGGGCTGATCGAGCGTGGAGTGAAGAAGGGCGACCGCGTCGGCATCTGGGCGCAGAACGTCGGCGAATGGGCGCTCGTGCAGTATGCCACGGCGAAGATCGGAGCGATCCTCGTCAATGTCAACCCTGCCTACCGCAGCCACGAACTCGAGTTCGTCGTCGAGCAGTCCGGAATGAGCCTGATGATCTCGCAGATCGTCGCACCCCCGCACTCGGACTTCCACGCCATCGCCACCGAGGTGGCCGCCAAGGTCCCCAGCCTCGACCTCGTATTCCTCGACACGGTCTCGGAGGACCTCATCGGCGGCGTCACCGTGGGCGAGCGCGAATCCTTCGCTCACCTCATCGAGCAGGGACGCGAGATGCTCGACGACGAAGGAGCGAAGTACGCGGTGCGGCTGCAGCAGGTCATCGACGATCTCTCGGCCGATGATCCGATCAACATCCAATACACCTCCGGCACGACCGGATTCCCCAAGGGTGTGACCCTCAGCCACCACAACATCCTCAACAACGGCTTCTTCATCGGCGAGATGCTCTCCTACACCCCCGCTGACACCGTGGTCGTTCCTGTGCCGTACTACCACTGCTTCGGCATGGTCATCGGCAACCTCGCCGCGCTCAGCCACGGCTCGGCGGTCGTGCTGCCGTCACCGGCCTTCGACCCGGTGGCGACGATGGCGGCGGTCACCGAGGAGAAAGCCACTTCGCTCTACGGTGTGCCGACGATGTTCATCGCCGAACTCGAGCACCCGCAGTTCGCAGAATTCGACTTCTCCACTCTGCGCACCGGAGTCATGGCAGGATCGCCCTGCCCGGTCAATACGATGCGCCGAGTCATCGACGATATGAACATGTCCGAGGTCGCCATCTGCTACGGCATGACCGAGACCTCGCCGGTGTCGATGATGACGCGCGTCGACGACTCCCTGCAGAAGCGCACCGAGACCGTCGGTCGGGTCATGCCGCACCTGGAGATCAAGATCGTCGACCCCGTCACCGGGCAGACCGTCCCGCGCGGCCAGAAGGGCGAATTCTGCACTCGCGGCTACGCGGTGATGCTCGGCTACTGGAATCAGCCGGATAAGACGGCCGAGACGATCGACGCTGCCCGGTGGATCCACACCGGCGACCTGGCCATCATGGACGATGACGGCTACGTCGACATCTCCGGACGGATCAAGGACATGGTCATCCGCGGAGGCGAGAACATCTATCCGCGCGAGGTCGAGGAGTTCCTCTACCACCATCCAGCGATCCGCGACGTCCAGGTCGTCGGCATCTCCGACGAGAAGTACGGCGAAGAGCTCATGGCGTGGGTGATCCTCAAAGACGGCTTCGACTCGCTCACCGCCGACGAGGTCCGTGAGTTCTGCTCGGGCAAGCTCGCCCACTTCAAGATCCCACGCTATGTCGAGGTTCGTGAGTCGTTCCCGATGACGGTGTCGGGCAAGATCCGCAAAGTCGAGCTGCGCCGAGAAGGCGAAGAGCTCACTCACTCGGCCGGAGCCTGAGGGCAACGGGCGCGGTCCCGGCAGGGGCTGGAGTCGCGAACAGACCCTGCCGCGACCATGTATCGTTCACAGAGGAGTCGGCTATGAAGGAGTGCACCAATGCCACAGCCCCAACTCAGCCCCACACCGGTCCGAGTCGTGAAGAACATCGATCGCGAACGTTTCGAACTCTTCTCCGAAGAGACCCCGGAGGAGTTCATCGGGTTCCTCGCCTACCAGGTCATCGATGAGCACACCCTGGAGCTGCAGCACACGATCATCTCCGAAGGCTTCTCCCGCCGCGGTTTCGCCCGCACCCTCGTCACCCGGGTGCTCGACCTCCTCCGCGCGGATGGGACATCGATCGTGCCCACCTGTTCCTATGTGCAGGACTACCTCGAACGGTTTCCGCAATACGGCGACCTCGTAGCCCATCAGTGACCGGCACCCACTCAGTCGGCGGAGCCGGGCGTTTCGCTCCGAGCCCGAGCGGTGACCTCCACATCGGCAATATCCGCACCGGACTGCTCAGCTATGTGCGTGCCCGGCAGACGGGCCGCCGGTTCCTGTGGCGGGTCGAAGACCTCGATCGGGTGCAGACCGGCGCGGCCGAATCGCAGCTCGAGGTCTTCGCCGACCTCGGAGTCGTTCCCGACGAGCCTCCCCTTGTCCAGTCCGAACGCACCGCGGAATACTCGGACGCGATTGCGAGGCTGGCAGCCGACGGTCTCGTCTACGAATGCTATTGCTCACGCAGGGACATCGCTCAGGCCCCGAGCGCACCCCACGCACCACCCGGGGCCTATCCCGGGACCTGTCGCAGTCTCGGCGAGGGAGAGCGGGAATCGGCCCGGCGGAGACTCGAGGCGAACAACCGGCAGCCGGCGCTGCGTCTGCGCACGGACAACCGAGAGCACAGCATCGCCGATGTGCTGCTGGGCCGAGTGGAGGCCCTTGTCGACGATCTCGTGCTGCGGCGAGGCGACGGCGTCTACGCCTACAACCTCACCGTCGTCGTCGATGACGCAGCGAGCGGAATCGACGAGATCCTGCGCGGGGACGATCTGGCCTCCTCTGCACCGCGGCAGGCATATCTCGCACAGCTGTTGGGTCTGCCCGCACCGGGCTGGGTCCATGTGCCCCTGGTGGTCAACGACAGCGGCCAGCGGCTGGCCAAACGCGACGGCGCGGTGACCTATCAGCAGCTGCGCAGCCTCGGGTGGAGCGTCGAGGACGTCTTCGCCTGGATGCAGCAGTCACTGGGGTTCGACGGTATCGGATCCCGGTGGAGGTCCGTCGACGACATGATCAGGAGTGCCGACTTCACCGGGATGCCGACCGCACCGACGGTCTTCGTCCCACCTGTGGGTTCCTGAGGCCGCGTACGTCAGCCCGCGTGCTCGTCAGGCCGCCTGTTCGTCAGCTCGCGCGTGCGTCAGGCCGCCGACGAGTCGGCGGCGTCTCGGATGACTCCGTCGTAGATGGATTCGAAGGTGTCGAGCGTGTATTCGATATCGTGTTTGGCCACGACGTCGAGCGACGCTTTCGACATGTCATCGAGTTCGGCTTCGGGCATCCGGCAGATGCGGGTGAAACGATCGGCCAGGGCATCGGTGTCACGCGGTGGGAACAGATACCCGTTGACCCCGTCGCGGACGAGGTGCGGCAGGGCCACCGCATCGGCAAGGACCACGGGCTTGCGCGAGGCCAGCGCCTCCAAGGTGGCGATGGACTGCAGCTCAGCGGTCGAGGGCATGCAGAAGAAGGTGCAGCGCTGGTAGGCGTCCATGAGCGCTTTGTCGCTGATCTTTCCGAGCACATGCACTCGGTCGGCGATGCCGAGTTCCTCCGCCAGGTGCTTCAGCGGTTCCTCCTGGTCACCGCCGCCGACGATATCGGCTTCGAGCCCCAGCTCCGGATCGGTCTTCGCCACGGCCTCGACGATGTCTGCGGCATGCTTCTCCGAGGAGAGGCGTCCGACGAAGAGGACGCGCGGGGGGACGGCCCGTGACTGGGCGCAGTCGAGTTCGCGCAGATGAGCGAAGCGTTCCAGGTCGATCCCGCACGAGACTGCTCGGATGGGAGAGGAGAAGCCGTTCTCGGTGAGCAGATCGGCCGCCAACTGTGTGGGCACCGTGATGAAGTCGGCGGACTGGAACTTCCGGCGCAGATCCCACCAGGCGATGGCGGTGCCGCCGTCGAGAACGGGCTTCGGAGCTCTGAGGTAGGGCCGGACGTTGTCGGGCATGAAATGGTTCGTGGCCACGACGGGGATAGCCCGCTTGATCGATTCGGAGAAGGCAAAGCGGCCGATGACGAAGTGAGCCTGTGTATGCACGACGTCGGGGCGGACGCTGTGGAGGAGTCGCGAGAGCTCGGGCTTCGTCTCCCACGGCATGCAGATCATCCACGTCGGGTGCAGCGGCCAGCGGTGAGCGGTGAGTCGGTGAACGGTGACCCCGTTCTCGACGCTGACCGAGGGTTTGCCCGTCGCCGAAGGGCAGGCGACATGGACATCGTTGCCGCGGGCGGCGAGGCCCTCGGCCAGACGTTCGGCGAACTTCGCGGCACCGTTGACTTCGGGTGCGTACGTCTCTGCCGGAATCAGGATTCGGCGTTTCGGAGTGGGACGGTGCGCAGACAGGATTCAACTCTCCTCGGTGTCGGTCATGGTGTCGGAACGGCGGGCGTTCCTGCGCTGAGCTTCTCGGTCTCTGACATCGGGATGATACCGCGACAATACAACGACGGCTGCGCAGGCGACCAATCCGGTGAGCGTGATGATCAGGATCAGCCAGACGGGGGAGTGGGCCGCCTCGCCGAGGACGATGGTGCCCAGGATGACGGCACCGATCGGGTCGATGACTGTCAGCCCGGCGATGACCATCTCCGGGGGTCCTGCCGCATAGGAGTTCTGGACGAACAGGGAACCGAGGGCAACGGCCGCCACCAATGCTGCGACATTGATCCAGGTGACCTGGTCGAGGCCGGCCCGGAGAAACTGGACGCTGACCAGGTGGGCATTCGTCGCCACACAGGCGAAGAGCAGGCCGGCCGCGATGATGAGAACCAGCTGCGGGGCATGGCGGAAGAGCAGGACGATCACCAGGCCGATCGCGACGGCGATGGCGGTGATCCAGAACAGGGGCATCGCATCGGCGCCGAGGTGGACCTCCGACTGTGCGGTCGTGGCCGAGAGCGCGACGAAGGCCGTCACCCCGGCGGTGCACCAGATCACGGACTGGACGAGTCGTCTGTTGACCTTGAGACCGCGGTGTCGGATGCCGAGCAGTACGGAGACGATGAGTGAGAATGCCCCGATCGGCTGGACGACCATCACCGGGGCCAGAGCCAGGGCGATGAAATTGCCCGCCGTTCCCACGCCGAGGATGGTCAGCCCGAGCAGCCAACGGCGATTGCGCAGCAGGTCGGTGAAATGTGCCCAGCTCAGTCCGTTGTGGGAGTCATCCTGCCCGGCAACGGCTTCATGCTGATACAAGGCGCCATAGGCCAGTGCCACGGCCGCGAGGACGGCGAGGGCGATTGCCGCTATGGTCACGTTGAGACTTCCGGTTTCGACGGTGCGGTTCTGGGATGGGGATCGCTTTGAGTCTATCGCGCAGGACGGCCGCGAAGATGGCCCCGGACTGTGTTTGTCCTGACTGTAAGGCAACCCTGCGGCAACGGGTGGGGAAACCCTCCGCGCTGTGGCCGAAGCGCCCTCAACGCTGTGAGCTAAAGCACTCGCCATGGTTTTGTTCGTCTGCCCGGAGGTTTGCTAAGCTGGAACACGCCCGCAGGAAACTGCGGCATTCCTCCGTAGCTCAGTTGGCAGAGCATTCGACTGTTAATCGAAGGGTCGCTGGTTCGAGCCCAGCCGGGGGAGCAGCAAAGGCCTCGTCCATCACGGACGGGGCCTTCGTCGTTGCCGGAGGGTCTCCGGAGCCGACTCCGGTACGCCAGCACCCGCGGGTTCAAAATTCATACGCACTGTTCAAGAACACCACGTATGCATTTTGAGGCCGCTGATGCCGACAATTTGAGTGTGAAACATACGGAAGCAGCGGACCTCGGCAAGCATCGAGACGAAGAGGCCGCCGCCCTCGATCTGCTCTCCGACCAGCGAGTGGCGTTGGGCATCAGTCGCGGATCTCCGGAGCCGGCCCTGCGCGGATGGGAAGCCTTCGGCTACGAGGATCCCACCGAGCCGAAGGCAGCCAACATGGCCAGGGAGAAGTTCGATCGGTTCCTCCGCGCCATCCGCGGCGAGGAACTTGCCCCGGCCGATCCGAAGCAGTTCGGTCCGGGGAAGCGTCTGCGCATCGAACCGCATTCCCCTGCCTTCGAACGCCGCATCTGGTGGGGAGCCGGATCTGCCTCCACCGCCGAATGGGCGGCACAGCAGGGTGTCAACCTGATGAGTTCGACTCTGCTCACCGAGGCGACCGGCGCCGCATTCGGAGACCTGCAGGCCGAGCAGATCGCCAGGTACCGTCAGGCATGGAGCGCCGCGGGGCACGAATGGACTCCGAGAGTGTCCGTCAGCCGCAGCATCTTCCCGATCACCACCGATCTCGACGACCTCTATTTCGGTCGGCGTGGGGCCGGCCAGGGCGATCAGATCGGCATCATCGACGACACACGCTCGACGTTCGGCCGTACCTACGCAGGTGAACCGGACAAGCTGATCGAGGAGCTCCAGGCCGATGCGGCCATCCAGGCCGCCGACACCCTCATGCTCACGATCCCCAGCCAACTCGGCGTCGACTACAACCTGCACCTCCTCGAGTCCTTCGCAGAGCATGTCGCACCGGCTCTCGGATGGGTGCCTGCCGGTGCGCACTGAAGGGCACCGTCGTAGGACCAGCTGCGAACGTATGATGAGACCAATCGGAGACGAATCACCATAAGCGACATGTCACCATCAGGGGAGACTGAGTGAGCGAGAGCACGACGATGACGCAGACGCAGAAGCGCATCCTCATCATCGGCCTCGTCCCCCTCTTCATGTCCCTGCTGTCGGTCTCGAGCATCAATGTGGTTCTGCCCTCCATCGCCGCCGGCATCGACGCCTCCACCTCGGCCCTGCAATGGGTGCTCACCGGGTATGCGCTGTCTTTCGGCGTCGTCCTCGTCGCCGCCGGACGGGCCGGGGACGTCTTCGGACGCGGCCAGCTGTTCGTCATCGGCGTCGGTCTCTTCGGGCTCTCCTCGCTGGTCGCAGGAATCGCCCCGGACCCGCTGACGCTCAATATCTCCCGCGTGACCATGGGGCTGGGCTCGGGATTCCTCAACCCGCAGGTCGTGGGCCTGCTGCAGCAGTATTTCCAGGGTCCGCCGCGCGGTCGTGCCTTCGGGCTGATGGGCACCACCGTGGGCCTGTCGGTGGCGATCGGCCCGGTGCTCGGCGGCGCCCTCATCGCACTGTTCGGCAGCGGCCTCGGCTGGAGGGCGACCTTCCTGGTCAATGTGCCCTTCGCGATCGCCTCTCTCGTCCTCGCCCGGGTCTGGCTGCCTGTCGGCGCATGGCGACCTGCCGTCGATGAGGACGCGAAGAACGTCGAAGGCGGCAGGGATCTCGACCCCGTGGGAGTCATCCTCCTCGGCGTCGGCGTCCTGCTCATCCTCCTGCCCTTCGTCGAATCATCGCTGGGCTGGTTCATCTGGCTGTCCCTGCCGCTCGGAATCGGCGTGATCTGGCTGTGGGCATGGTGGGAACGTCGCTATGCGCATCAGGGTCGCCCTCCGATGGTCGACCTCGATCTCTTCCGCATCCGCAGCTTCAGCAACGGGGCGATCATCATCGCCCTCTACTTCCTGGGCGTGACCAGCGTCTGGGTTCTCGTCGCCATCTACATGCAGCAGGGTCTGGGGCATACGGCCCTGGCCGCGGGAATGATCGGTCTGCCGGCCGCGCTGTGTTCGGCGGTCTCGGCGGATGTGTCCGGACGGTTCGTCTTCCAGATCGGGCGCCGCCTCGTCGTCTGGGGGATCGCGCTGTGCCTCGTCGGTCTCCTGGCCACCATCGGCGTTGTCGCACTGCTGTCCCGAGGCATCGGCAGCGAATGGTGGATGCTGCTCACCCTGGCTTTCATCGGCACCGCTCAGGGCATGGTCATCAGCCCCAATCAGACCCTGACCCTGCAGGAGGTTCCCCTGCGTTATGCCGGATCCTCCGGGGGCGTGCTCCAGACAGGGCAGCGCATCGGCACCTCGATGGGGTTGGCGATCATGACCGCTCTGGCGTTCTCGATCACTGCGGTGAGCAATTGGCATTGGGCAATGATGGGAGCGTTCGTCGCGATCGCCGTCATCGTCATCCTCGCCGGAGTCGTCGGCCTCATCGAAGTTCGCCGAGGCGGCCCCCGCCGAGCGTGAGGAACCGTTCGCGGCACGCCCGGTCGGCAAGGTCAGCATCAGCTGTCAGCGCAATAATGTTACGGATTTTAGACAATCCGCTGTGTCCGAATGTGGAAGACTGTGAACGCACATCAGCTCATGGAAGGAAACACAGTGGTCGAGGCCGTACCCGAAGACGAGCTTGCGCTCGAAGAGCTCGTGCGTTCGGGCGGGATCGAAACCTATTTCGCCCCCGTCGTCGACGTATTGACCTTCCAAAGGGTCGGCCATCAGATTCTGCAGGCTCCCACGGGCGATCCTGAACTAGGACGTGCCGAATCGGAGAACCTGCGCCACGCCATGCGGGCCTCGACGATCACCGGTGATATCGACGCCTCTCTGCGGGATTCGGCGCTGCGCACTGCCGAAGGCGCAGGACTGCCGAAGTCCAACCGCCTGTTCCTCCACGCCGAAGCCGAATCCTTCGCCACCCTCGAGGACCGCGCCGGGGAACCCGACCGGTCGGTGATCCTCCAGCTCGACGCCAACCGCGTTGCCTCGTCCCCGGCCTCGGTGCTGCGTTCGGTGCGCTCGGCACGCGCCATGGGATGGGGAGTGGGCATGTCATCGGTCGGTGCCGACCTGCGCAGCACCTCCTTCGTCCCGCTGGTCAATCCCTCCGTCGTCGGACTCCACCCGGACGTCCTGCGCATCGACTGCGACTCCCACCTGGCTGAACTCAACCGCCTCCTCCACGCCCATCTCGAACGCACCGGCGCGGTCATCCTCGCCGACGGTGTCGAGACCGAAGACGATCTCGACCGGGTGCGCGCCCTGGGCGCGCGATTCATGTCAGGGCGCTATTTCGGTGAGGCCACGAAACAGCCGCAGCCGTTCTCCGAACCGAACGAGGACGCTCTCGTCTCCCACTACTCACGCAACCTTCCGGCATTGGGCACACCGTATTCGATCTCTCAGGGGCTCCGGCGTGAGCCGCTGGTGATGAACCGCGAGCTCCTCGTCGCCCAGATCGCCGCCCTGGAAGAACGCGCTCTGGCGTCGGGAACCGCGACCATCACTCTCGGCGTGTTCGGGGAGGACGCCGAGTTCTCCGAGGCGACACGGCTGCGGTACGAGAAGATCCGTGACACCGTGGGGCTGACCGCGATGTTCTCCGGCGGGTTCGACGGACCGCCGATTCCCGGAGTGCGCACCGGCCTCGTCGATGCCTCAGACCCCATCCGCAACGAACACGGTGTCGTGGTCGTCGGACCGGACTGGTCGGGCATGGTTGCGGCGTCGAAACGCAACGATCCGGGCAGCGACGGACAGACCGTCTTCGATGTCTACATCACGACCGACCGGTACACATGCGTCGACGCAGCACGCAGCGTTCTCACTCGCGTCGCACCTCTCACCGCAACGGCGAGGCTGCGGGCCTGAAGCCGTCGGATCCTCGGGACTGCGCTCGACCGATTGCGTGTGTCATCCGAATGGGGAAGCGGACTCCTATGGTGCTAATGTTGTCTCGGCTGGCCCCCGTAGCTCAGCTGGTTAGAGCAGGGAACTCATAATTCCTTGGCCGTCGGTTCAAGTCCGACCGGGGGCACCACGGACCATAGGCAGACCACTCTCCGCCCGGATCGCTTCTGATGCGCTCCTCGGCCTCGCGCTGTTCGGCCTCATCCTCGTCGAACAGCCGTGTGAAGGCTGCTTCCGCCTTCGGGTTCTCGGCGGAATGCTCCGCCCGCATATGCACAGTCTCTGCGCCGACCTCATATGAAGAGAACTCCACGACGAACTGGGGGCCGACTTCGGCAGCGACCAGTCGGGCGAGCCGGACGCCTTCCTCGGTGTAAGTGCGTTCAGCTGTCGCCGTCACCCATTCGAAATCGGAATCGAGCGAGTCATAGTAGGACCGTTCCCACGACTTCAGCTCCGCGACGAGCACGCCGGACAGCCCCGTGTCCTCGTAGTCGATCGGCATGCTGATCCACAGCACCGTATCTGCATAGTCGGGGAACATGCGGATGGTCCGGGGCGATGCATCCTCGGGCCTGTGAACGTCGGTCATGTTCCCACCGTAACGCCGATTGTCAGCCACCTGCAGACACCCGACGCCACCAGCACATTTGATGCTTGGCTGTGGGTCGGACATCGACTATCATGTGGTCAGCACCTCCTTTCGGATCGTAGGGGAAGACGTATCCGAGGTAGGAGGCAGAAATGGATATGACACAGGGCGTACTATTCGTCCACTCAGCACCTCGTGCGCTGTGCCCTCACATCGAATGGGCAGCGGGCGGGGCCATCGGCGCACAGGCACGCTTCGACTGGACACCCCAGCCGGCAGCGCCAGGTCTCGTGCGCGCAGAAGTCTGCTGGCGCGCGCCCGCAGGCTCTGGAGCCCGTATCGCGTCCGCACTGCGCGGCTGGGACTCGCTCCGCTACGAAGTCACCGAGGAGCCCTCGGCCGGAGTCGACGGTGGGCGGTGGAGTCACACACCCGATCTGGGGATCTACCACGCCGTGACCGATACCGCCGGCAATATCCTCGTCCCCGAAGACCGCATCCGCTCCGTGATGGAACGCGCGGCAGGCGATCCCGCGAAGTTCTCCTCGGAGATGGCGATGGCTCTCGGGGAAGCGTGGGACGAAGAACTCGACGCATTCCGTCACGCAGGTGAAGGCGCACCGGTGCGCTGGCTGACCAAGGTCGGCTGAGCCTCTCTTCGCCGCGCCGGGACCGTCGGCAGACGCGGTGATTCTGTTCGCCTGATTCTGTCGCTCGATTCTGCTCAATGGGCACACCTCCCTGCCTCGGGTGTGCCCATTTCGCATGCTCTCGTGCCTGCGCGCCTTATGAAGGAGGCTCTGCACAGACCACCTTCCTGGTTGCCCTAAGCAGATTGCTCCGCACAAACCACCTTCCCAAGCACAGACCTCGTCCTGCGCCCTAATGGAAACGACCCACTCTGAGTCGGAAAGCACAGTTTCAAAACCGTGCTTTCCGACTCAGAGTGGGCCGTAGAGCTGTCTGAGCCCGCGCAGAACCTCAGACGGAGCGGAATGCGACGACGGCGTTGTGACCGCCGAAGCCGAACGAGTTCGTGATCGCCGCGATATCGCCGGAAGGCAGATCCGCAGGAGTGTCACGGACGATGTTGATCCCCTTGACCTTCGGGTCGACCTCATCGATGTTGATGGTCGGGGGAGCGGTGCGAGTCTGCAGTGCCTTGACAGTGAGGATCGCCTCGACGGCACCGGTACCGCCGAGCAGGTGGCCGGTCATCGACTTCGTGGCCGAGACCAGGGCGTCGGAGACGTTGTCGCCGAGGAGCTCGCTGATGGCCAGCGATTCGGGGATGTCTCCGACCGGAGTCGACGTAGCGTGTGCGTTGACGTGCTTGATCTCGGAGGCGGTCAGCCCACCGGCGTCGAGCGCCTGCTGCATAGCGGCCAGGGCGTGCTTGCCTTCGGGCTCTCCGCCGGTGATGTGATAAGCATCGTTGGAGATTCCCCAGCTGGCCACCTCGGCGTAGATCTTCGCACCACGAGCCTTCGCATGCTCCTCGGTCTCGAGGATGAGCGTGCCCGCACCTTCGCCCATGACGAATCCGTCGCGGTCGACGTCGTAGGGACGCGAAGCGGTCTCGGGAGAATCGGTCCGACGTGACAGCGCCTGCATCGAATTGAACGCGGCAAGAGTGATCGGGTGGATCGCTGCCTCCGAACCACCGGCGATGATGATGTCGGCCTTGCCCGAAGCGAGAACGTCATAGGCGTGGCCGAGGCTCTCGGTCGATGAGGCGCAGGCGGACACCAGGGTCTGCACTCCGGCGCGAGCCGTGAATTCCATCCCGATGGCGGCCGCAGGTCCGTTGGGCATGAGCATGGGCACGGTCAGGGGCATGACCCGACGCGGGCCCTCCTCCTGAAGAGTGTCCCAGGCGTCGAGCAGAGTCCACACTCCGCCGATCCCGGTGGCCCAGGAGACGGCGGTGCGTTCCGGGTCGGTCTCCTCGAGGCCGGCGTCGGCCATGGCTTCACGAGCAGAGATGAGGGCGAACTGGCTCGACGGATCGAGGCGTTTGGCCTGGACCCTCTTGAGATTGTCGGGCACGACCTGTGGGTCGACCTGCGCGGCGAAGTCCACGGCGAGGCCGTACTTCTCCGACCAATCGTTGTCCATTGTGTGGACGCCGGACCGACCGGCCAGAATGGCTTCCCAAGTGGCATCGACAGTCGCGCCCAAGGGGGTTACCGCACCGATTCCGGTGACGACAACTTTAGATGTCATGGTACAAACCTCGTCGATAGTGTGGACACGGCCCGTCTGTGGACGGGCCGTGTTCGGCTGCTGTGTGTCAGGCTTCCTGAGCCTTGTTGATGTAGTCGACAGCGTCCTGAACGGTGACGAGATCCTTGACGTCGTCATCGGGGATCTTCACGCCGAACTTCTTCTCAGCGTTGACGACGATGGTCATCATCGAGATGGAGTCGATGTCGAGGTCATCGGTGAACGACTTGTCGGCTTCGACTGCTTCGACAGCCAGGCCGGTCTCTTCGTTGACGATCTCTGCGAGCCCAGCGAGGACTTCAGCTTCGGTGAATGCCATTTCTTTCCTACTTTCTGATTTCGGTCGAGGGTTTGTCGACCGTGTGAGGAACTTTTCGACGAGTGTCCCGCCGAATATCTTAGGACATTCACGGAGAGTTTTCCGTGAATGGGTGTGTCTCAGGGCAGGCGAACGACCTGAGCACCATAGACGAGTCCGGCGCCGAAGCCCATCTGCAGGGCGAGACCGCCGCTGAGCTCGGGCTGCTCGCGCAGGAGCCGCTCGGTGGCCAGCGGGATCGACGCCGCTGAGGTGTTCCCGTTGTCGGCGATATCACGTGCGATCACAACGGACTCGGGAAGCTTCAGCTGCTTGGCGAGTTCATCGATGATGCGCATATTCGCCTGGTGCGGGATGAATGCCGCAAGATCCTCGGCTTCGATTCCGGAAGCGGCGAGAGCCTCCTTGGCCACCTCGGCGCCGTCCCACACGGCCCAGCGGAAGACGGTCGGCCCGTCCTGGCGCAGGGTCGGGAAGGGCAGTTCGCGGTCGTCGCGGATATCGTAGAGCGAATCCGTCATCCGGATGGTCGACCAGTTCTCGCCCTTCGAACCCCACACCGTCTTCGAGATGCCGGGTTCGTCGGAGGAGGACACGACGACTGCACCGGCTCCGTCGCCGAGGATGAACGAGATTGAGCGGTCTTCGGGGTCGATGACCTCGGAGAGCTTCTCCGCACCGATGACGAGGACATTGTCGAGTGTGCCTGCCCGCACCAGAGCGTCGGCCTGGGAGATGCCGTAGCAGTAGCCGGCACAGGCAGCACTGATGTCCCACGCCGGGATCGGCCCGGTGCCCAAGCGCGCGGTCAGTGCCGCGGCCGCTGAGGGCGTGAAGTACTCGAAGGTGACCGTGGAGATGATGATCGCCCCGATCTCCTCGGGCTTGAGTCCGGCGGAGGCGATGGCCTCGAGCGCGGCCTCCTCGGACATGTCGAGGACGCCGACATCCTTGCTGGCACGACGGCGGGTGACGATGCCGGTGCGCTGACGGATCCATTCGTCGGACGAGTTGATGGGGCCGGCGATATCGTCATTGCTGACGAGGTTCTCCGCGCGGTAGGCACCGATTCCGGCAATGCGGGAGAAAGTGCCGAGTTCGGCAGTCTTGAGTGTAGGCATGGCGTCTTCTTTCGATTCTCAGGCGTGGGCTGCCGCGAACTCACGCGCGCCGTCGAGGTCGGCGGCCGATTTGATAGCGAAGGTCTCGACGCCCTTCATGGCGCGTCGAGCGATTCCGGTCAGGGTGCCACCGGGGACGAGTTCGATCATTCCGGTGACTCCGGAGTTCAGCAGCGTCTCCTGGCACTGATCCCAGCGCACGGGGTGCGTGACCTGCCTGACCAGACGGTCGACGTACTCGCGCCCGGTTTCGACGGCAGTTCCGTCGGAGTTGCTGAGGATCGATGCAGCGGGATCGGAGACCTCCATCGCCGAGGCGGCGGCAGCGAGTTCTGCGGTGGCGGCAGCCATGAACTCGGTATGGAAGGCACCGGCCACGGCCAGGGGAATGACCCGAGCGCGCTCGGGCGGATTCTCTGCCAGTGCCTCGAGCGCTTCGAGAGATCCGGCGGCCACGGTCTGACCTCCGCCGTTGACATTGGCGGGGCTCGCCCCGGCGGCCTCGATCGCGGCGAGAACGTCGTCGGGCTGGCCGCCGACCACAGCGGACATCCCGGTCGGAGTGGCGGCGGCAGCGGCGGCCATTCCATCGGCACGGACCTTGACGAAGCGCATGGCATCGGCAGGAGCGAAGATGCCGGCGATCTGCGCGGCGGCGATCTCTCCCACGGAGTGTCCGGCGACGATGGCAGGGCTGACACCGAGCTCGGCAGCGCAGGCGATGGCGGAAGCGACGAGCAGAGGCTGTGCCACCGCGGTGTCCTTGATCGTCTCGTCATCGGATTCGGTTCCGTGCAGACGCAGGTCGATCCCCGAGGCGGTCGAGAGTTCGTCGATCCGTGCCGAGAAAGCGTCGAGTTCGAGGAACGAACTCAGGAAACCGGTCTTCTGGGCTCCCTGGCCCGGACAGGTGATTGCAAGCACTCAGTTCTCTTTTCGTTGGGTTCCGTTGATCAATCTAATGGACTCGGGGCAGAGATCACTGCGATTTGTTGCTGGTCGACAATACGCCGTCCTCGGACAGTCGCCCATACACCAAGGCGATGTGGATGACGAAGGCATCACGTGAAGTAGTCGGGTCGAGTCCGATGGCGTCGGTGATCTTGCGCAGCCGGTAGCGCACGGTGTTCGGGTGCACTGACAGTGCCTTGGCCGTGGCCTCGAGTGATGACCCGAATTCGACATAGGCGCTCACGGTCTTCAGCAGCTGTCCGGTGCCCGAGGTCAGCGGTTCGTAATAGCGTTCGATGAGTTCGTTCAAGGCCATCCGGTCTCCGGACAGTGCACGTTCGGGCAGAAGGTCATCGGCTTTGACAGGGCGTGGGGAATCCGGGCGGGCGGTCGCGGCTTTGAGCGCCCGGATCGCCGCCTTCGCCGAGGTGGCAGCCTCGGCGAGGCCCGGCACTGCGGGCCCGACGATGACCTCGGAGGGTCCGAAGCAGTCAGAGAGGTCCTCGACGGCATCGTCGAGTTCTGTGACTCCGCCCAGGACGATGAGCAGCCGGTTGTCGTGGATGCCGACGAGGGCATCATCGGCCCACCGACTGGCCTTGCGGCGGATGCCGTCCAATCCCTTCTTCGCCGACCGCTGCGGGGCGCGGCCGACGATGACGCAGACGGGGCCCTCGGACTGCCAGCCGAAGGCCGCCGTGCGGCTGGCGAGCTCATCGACGGAGTCTCCGCGGACGAGGGCGTCGACGACCATCGCTTCGAGGCGGGCATCCCAGCTGCCGCGAGCCTCGGCGGCGCGGGCATACACGTCGGCGGCGGCGAACGCGATCTCACGGGAATAGACGAGCACGGCTTCGCGCAGGGCCGGCTGTTCGACCGGGCGAGCGATGTCCGGGACGCGCTCCTCGACGACCTCGACGACGATCTTGAGCAGCTGCAGGGTCTGCTGCAGGCTGATGGCACGGATGAGATCGCGTGGTGCTGTCTTGAAGATGTCGGAGACCACGCGCAGGTTCGTGTCGGGTTTGCGGTACCAGTCGACGAACGAGGAGATGCCGGACTGGGCCAGCAGGCCCACCCAGGAACGGTCGGACGACGACATCGAGCGGTACCAGGGCAGCTGCGCCTCCAGTCGCTGCAGAGTCACCGATGACAGGACACCCACTCCGGCACGCAGCCTGCGGGCGGTTTCGGCGCGACGGCGCAGGGTCTCGGCATCAGACATCATGAGCACGAGTTTAGACGAAAGAGAACAATCGGGTTGTCAGCGACATACAAACATTCGGAAAAGGCGACAAATATGGCCGGAGTCTTGGAGACTCCGGCCATATCAGCACTCAGGTGACCGACGAGATCAGGCGCCAGCCCCCTCGGTCGAACCCGAGCTGCCGGCACGGACATCGTGGAGCTGGTACTTCTCAGCCGCCTCGGCGGCCTTGTCGATCGAGATCTTTCCGGTGTCGGCCAGCGAGATGAGCGCCTGCGTGACCACGGACGGACCGTCGACGAGGTAGTAGCGACGTGCCGCGGGACGGGTGTCCGAGATTCCGTATCCGTCGGTGCCCAGCGAGGTGAAGTGGCTGGGCACGTACTGACGGATCTGATCGGGAACCGCGCGCATATAGTCCGAGGTGGCGATGACCGGGCCTTCGGTCTCGGCCATCTTCTCGGTCACGTACGGGATGCGCGGTTCAGACTGCGGGTTCTTCAGACGCTCGTTCTCGGCGTCGAGTCCGTCGCGGCGCAGCTCCGTCCACGAGGTGACCGACCACACATCGGCCGAGACGCCCCAGTCCTGATCGAGCAGCTCCTGCGCTTCGAGCACCCACGGCACACCGACGCCGGAGGCCATGAGCTGAACCTTCGGTCCGCCGTTGTCGGGTCCCTTCTTCAGCAGGTAGAGGCCCTTGAGCACGCCGTCGACGTCGAGGTCCTCCGGTTCAGCCGGCTGGACCATCGGCTCGTTGTACATCGTGATGTAGTAGAGCACGTCGGGGTCGCGCTCGTCGGCGGGATCGTACATCCGGTGGATGCCGTCCTTGACGATATGGGCGATCTCGTAGCTGTAGGCCGGGTCGTAGGAGACCACGGACGGGTACGTCGAGGCGAGCACATGGGAGTGCCCGTCGCCGTGCTGCAGGCCCTCTGCCACGAGGGTGGTGCGTCCCGCGGTGGCACCGAGGACGAAGCCGCGGGCCATCTGGTCACCGGCGGCCCAGAAGAAATCACCGGTGCGCTGGAAGCCGAACATCGAGTAGAAGATGTAGAACGGGATCATCGGCTCGCCGTGCGTGGCGTACGAGGTGCCGACGGCGGTCAGTGCCGCGGTCGCTCCGGCCTCGTTGATGCCGACGTGGAGCAGCTGACCGTCCGTGGCCTCCTTGTAGGCGAGGAACAGGTCGCGGTCGACGGAGATGTAGTTCTGCCCGTGCGGGTTGTAGATCTTGGCCGTCGGGAAGAACGAGTCCATGCCGAAGGTGCGAGCCTCATCGGGGATGATCGGCACGATGCGGTGACCGAATTCCTTCTCCCGCATGAGATCCTTGAGCACACGCACGAAGCCCATCGTGGTGGCGATCTCCTGCTTGCCGGAGCCGCGGCGACCGGCCTGGTAGGCCTTGTCGGAGGGCAGCTTGAGATCGATATGGGTCGAGCGCCGTTCGGGGGAGTAGCCGCCGAGCTCCGCACGACGCTCCTGCATGTACTTGATCTCGGGAGCATCGGCTCCCGGGTGGTAGTACGGGGGCAGTTTCGGGTTGTCCTCGAGCTCTTTGTCCGAGATCGGGATCTGGAAGTGGTCACGGGCGAGCTTGAGATCGTCGACCGTGAGCTTCTTCATCTGGTGTGTGGCGTTGCGGGCCTCGAAGTGAGGTCCGAGCGAGTAGCCCTTGACCGTCTTGACGAGGATGACGGTGGGCTGGCCGGTGTGCTCCATCGCGGCTTTGTAGGCGGCGAAGACCTTGCGGTAGTCGTGGCCGCCGCGCTTGAGGTTCCAGATCTGCTCATCGCTGTAGTCCTCGACCATCGCCTTCGTCCGCGGGTCCCGGCCGAAGAAGTTGTCGCGCACGAACCCGCCGGACTCACCCTTGTAGGTCTGGTAGTCGCCGTCGGGGGTGGCGTTCATCAGGTTGACGAGGGCACCGTCGCGGTCCTTGGCCAGCAGTGCGTCCCATTCGCGTCCCCAGACGACCTTGATGACGTTCCAGCCGGCACCGCGGAAGTACGACTCGAGCTCCTGCATGATCTTGCCGTTGCCGCGGACGGGTCCGTCGAGGCGCTGCAGGTTGCAGTTGATGACGAAGTTGAGGTTGTCGAGCTCTTCGAAGGCGGCGACGTGCAGCATGCCGCGGCTCTCGGGCTCGTCGAGCTCGCCGTCGCCGAGGAAGGCCCAGGTCTGCTGCTGCGACGTGTCCTTGATCCCCCGGTTGTGCAGGTACTTGTCGAACTGTGCCTGCGCGATCGCGTTCATCGGTCCCAGCCCCATCGACACCGTCGGGTGCTCCCAGAAGTCCGGCAGCTGGTGCGGGTGCGGGTAGGACGGCAGCCCCTGCGGCTTGCCGTCGATGAAGTGCGACTGCTGCTGACGGAACCCGTCTAGCTGCTCGGCGCTCATCCGGCCTTCGAGGTAGGCGCGGGCGTACATGCCGGGGGAGGCGTGCCCCTGGTAGAAGATGTGGTCGCCGCCGCCGGGATGGTCCTTGCCCCGGAAGAAGTGGTTGAGGCCGACCTCGTAGAGGGTCGCCGACGAGGCGTAGGTGGAGATGTGTCCGCCGACCTCGACGCCGGGGCGCTGGGCGCGGTGGACGAGCATGGCGGCATTCCAGCGGTTCCAGCGACGGTAGCGGCGCTCGACCTCTTCATCACCGGGGAACCAGGGTTCGTTCTCCGGGCCGATGGTATTGACGTAGTCGGTGGCGGTGAGGCTGGGCACGCCGATCTGCTTCTGGCGCGAGCGCTCGAGCATGCGCAGCATGACATAGCGAGCTCGCGTCCGACCGCCCTCGTCGATGAGGCCGTCGAGGGAGGCCAGCCATTCGGCGGTCTCCTCCGGGTCGATGTCGGGCACCTGGCTGGGCAGCCCGTTGAGGATGGGTCCGCCCTGATTCCGATTGTCCACGATGTGGTCCTCTCTTCAGCTCCACGATCTTCTTTGGTGTAGAGATCATGTCCATCGGATGGTGTGTGCTCCGCAGGTTGTCCGAGCCCAGGGGCCACCCAATACATCTGTCAGCCTAGTACTCCGAGCCGAACTTCGCGCTCCCGCGATGTTGTGATCTCTCTGACGCATCTGCCCGCCCGGCAGACATGGTCACCGTCCGGTGTGCTGATTGAGTGCTGTTTGGGTGCGCTTGCCGCGCGCGGGCGCGCCGATATTTGCACCTTGACCACTGTTGGCGGAAGAATACAGGCATGAGCAACTCCGCTTCTGAAAGGACATCCTCCACTTCGACCCTCGCAAACGAGCTGGGCCACAACCTCGGTTTGAACAAGGGCGACTACGTGCAAGAGGTCGGCTATGACGACGACGTCGATCAGGCGCTCTGCGAGGCGATCGAGAACATCATCGGAGACAAGATCGCCGATGGCGAAGAGGATGACGTCTACGACGTGATCCTCATGTGGTGGCGGTCGGACGACGATGATCTCATCGACGGCCTCGTCGACGCCCAGACCACATTGAAGGAGGGCGGAGTCGTGTGGCTGCTCAGCCCGAAGGCGAACCGTCCGGGACACATCAGCCCCGCCGAGATCTCCGAAGCGGCGCCCACCGCCGGAATGCACGTGACCTCCACGGTCAGTGCCGCCGATGACTGGGCCGGATTCCGGCTCGTGGGCAAGAAGAACTATTCATGATCCTGAGGCCCGGTGATCGGGCCCCGGATCTCACCCTCCCCGATCACCTCGGATCGGTCGTCACCCTCACCGAGGCGGACCCGCGTTCCGCGGTCGTGCTTGCATTCGTTCCGTTCGCCTTCTCTCCGATCTGCGGAGACGAACTCGCCGCCCTCGACCGGTGGCAAGAACGGATGCTGAAGGGCTCCCATGCCGTTGACGTCATCGTCGTGTCCGCGGACTCCAAATACACTTTGGCGGCGTGGGCCCGTCAGGCTGCAACCGACGTCACCTTGGCCTCGGATTTCTGGCCTCACGGTGAAGCGGCGCGTGCGTTCGGCGTCTTCGATGAGATCCACGGAGTCGCCGAACGAGGAGTCTTCGTCATCTCACCTGCGGGTACGATCGTCAGTGGCAGGCAAATTGCCCGCACCGAGACTCGGGACTTCTCCGAGGATTTCGCCGCGGCGCTTTCCAGCCTGTGAGAAACGAGCCACCACCGAAGCGCCGATCTCCGGCACCTTCGGCGACTGCTGAAAAGGACACCTTATGGCCACGCTGTTCACGAAGATCATCAACGGAGAGATCCCCGGCACGTTCGTCCATCAGGATGACACCTGCGTCGCACTCCTCGACGTCGCTCCGATGACGGAAGGTCACGTCATGGTCGTTCCGCGCGACGAGATCTCCCACTGGATCGACGCCGATGGGGAACTTCTCTCTCACCTCACCGCGGTGGCGAAGAGGATCGGCGAAGCCCAGAAGCAGGCTTTCGACTGCGAGCGCATCGGTCTTCTCATCGTCGGCTACGAAGTGCCCCACCTGCACATCCACGTCCTGCCGACGAATTCGATGGATGACTTCGACATCTCCGACCGCGCCCCGATGCAGACTCCGGAGCAGCTGGAGGCACCCGCCGACAAGATCCGGCAGGCACTCTCCGAACTGCCCTGAGTCGACGAGAGCCGACTCCGTGGGTGTCAGAGGCCGCGAGTCACGAGGTAGCGCTCGAGTGCGTCCCTGACGAGTTGGGCTCCGCCGGTGCCGCCGTAGTTCGCTGCGAACCGGGGGTCGTCGACGTACATCTGCCCGAGGCCGCGCACATACCCTGCGAGGTCTCCGTCGGGATCGTTCGCGGGTGTGCCCGGAACTGCTCGCAGCCATTCGACATGACGTCGAGCGAGGTCCTGGCAGCGGTCCGATTCAGGCCCGGCCCCCGCCTCGGCGGCGGCGATCCAATCCTCGGACAGAGCCGAGACGCGAGCCTTCCACTCCTGCTGCTCCTCCGGGGACTTACGGGACCACCATTCGTCCCCCCCCCGTCGATAGGCATCGGCACCCCAGCGCCTGGTCACTTCCTCCTTGTATTCGCGATGGTCGAAGCCATCGAACATCTCTTCAGCCATGAGCGGCTCACCTGCTTTCAGTCGGGTGATGGTGACGGTGACGGCGGCGAGCTGTCGGTCGAGCCGGTCTCTCTCGCGTCCGAGTGAGACCAGATGCTGCGACAGCGCCTCGACCGGATCGTCTCTCCGGTCGAGGACCTCGGCGATCGTCGTCAATGGCAGCCCCAACTCCTTGAGCAGCAGGATGCGCTGGAGACGCACCAGAGCCGCTTCGTCGTAGCAGCGATAGCCGTTGGCGGCGATGGAGGTCGGCGGCAGCAGACCGATGGCGTCATAGTGACGAAGGGTTCGGCTCGTCGTTCCCGTCAGCCGTGCGATTTCCTGAATGGACCAGTCCATGTCTGACAGCCTAGAAGTTGACGCAGCGTCAAGGTCAAGAGCCGATCGAGACGTTCGCGGAGTGAGCTCTGTCAGGCCGCTTCGCGGATGGTGTCGAGGGCCGTGAAGAGGTCTCGTGCGAGGTCGTCGACGTGTTCGAGCCCGACCGACAGGCGGACGAGTCCGTCCCCGGGCTTCGCGGTGGCCGCTACGGGCCGGTGGGTGAGTGAGGCCGGGTGCTGGATGAGCGTATCGGCACCGCCGAGCGAGACCGCGTGGACGATGAGGTCGCAGTGTTCGACGAAGGTCCGGGCCGCGTCGAATCCGCCGGCCAGTTCGATGGCGATCATCGCCCCGCCGCCGCGCATCTGCGAACCGACAAGCCCGCGCGGATCGGAGTCGGCGAAGCCGGGGTAGTGGACGCGGGCGATCTCCGGGCGCGTCTGGAGTCGGCGCGCGAGTTCGGCCGCGGTGTCTTGGGCCGCGCGCATCCGCACGGCGAGAGTCCGCAGCCCGCGGTGGAGGAGATAGGCGCCCATCGGGTGCAGGAGGGCTCCGGTGATGGCGCGCACCCGGCGCAGTCGCATGGCCCAGTCTGTATTCGTTGCGATGATTCCGCCCATCGCGTCTCCGTGACCGCCGAGGTATTTCGTGGCGCTGTGGAGCACGAGAGCGGCCCCGTGATCGATCGGCCGTTGGAGCACAGGGGTGCAGAAGGTGTTGTCGACCAGTACCGGCACGTCTCCCGCTGCCGCGACGACGGCGTCGATGTCGACGAGGTCGAGGCTGGGGTTCGCCGGTGTCTCGACGATGACGAGCCCGGTGTCTTCACGGATCGACTCGGCGATCCGGTCGTCTTCCGCCCAGGTCACTGAGGTGCCGAGCAGGCCGGACTCGAGCAGGTGGTCACTGCCCCCATAGAGGGGACGGACGGCGACGATATGGGGTGTCCCGGCGTCGACTGCGGCGAGGAGTGCGGCAGTCATGGCAGCCATTCCCGTGGCGAAGGCCACGGCTGATTCGGCGTTCTCCAATTCGGCGAGCGCGGATTCGAACCGTGCCACACCGGGCTGCCACAGACGTTGGTAGACAGGGGAATCTCCCTCTTTCAAGGGATGTCCGCCGGCAAGGCTCTCGTAGGAATCTCCGCCCGTGCGGACGTCATTGACCGGGTTGGTGGTGGAGAGGTCGATCGCGGGGACATGAACGCCTGACGCTGCGAGGCCGTCCATTCCGCCGTGGACCATGCGGGTCTCAGGGTGCATCGATGTCATAACCGCATTCAATACACTTCTCCCGGCAGACGCAATGATCCTGCAATCTCCTGCGAGGATCCGGGAATCTGGCAGGAGAGTCTGCGAAGAGATATGGAAGACTGTGACTCATGTCGCAGAATGTCTCACTCGATGCCAACGATCGTCGCCTCCTGCAGGAGCTCAACGCCGATGCTCGGGCCTCGGGCGCAGTCCTGGCCGCGGCCGTCGGGATCTCCGAATCGACGGTCTCCCTGCGCCTCAAACGACTGAGATCTCTCGGCGTCATCCGCGGATTCCATATCGATGTCGATCCGACAGCACTGGGCGTGGGCCTGCAGGCGCTCGTATCGATTCGCCTGGCCAAGCATGATCGCGCCGAGATCGATGCGTTCACTGCGGCCGCACCGAAGTTCCCGGGGGTGGTGCGGATGTACCATATGGCCGGAGCTGACGACTATCTGCTGCATATCGTCGCCACCGATGCTGCCGCTGTGCAGTCCTTCGTGCTCGACTATCTCACCCGGTATCCCGCTGTCGCGCATACCCGCACGAACCTCATCTATCGGGTCGAGGACGGCTCGGCATGGATCCCCGAGGAGCCCTGAACTGCCATACTGTCCTCATGGCAGAGAACAAGACCCAGCCGACCGATGTCGATGTCGCCGCGTACCTCGATGCCGTGACTCCGGAGAAGCGCAGGGAGGACGGAATCGCCCTCGACGCGATCTTCCGTGATGTCACCGGCGAAGAGCCCGTCATGTGGGGACCCTCGATCGTCGGCTACGGCCGGTACCACTACCGATCACCTGTGAACCCGCGCAGTCACGGTGAGTGGCCGGCGACGGGTTTCTCCCCGCGCAAGAGCCAGCTCTCGCTGTACGGGCTCAAAGACCTGCCGGAAGGGGCGAAGCTGCTCCCGCAGCTCGGGAAGTACACCGAGGGCGCCGGGTGCGTCTATGTGCGTCGCCTGGAGAACATCGACGAGGCGGTGCTGCGCAGGCTCATCGCGATCGCCGCTGCCCGGACGGATGATCCGGAACCGGGACGCTGATCACCGGTCGTGCGTCCAGCGCGAAATCAGCTGCGAGAGGTGATGCTCAGCCCCTGTTTGCGCTGATGGACCGAGAAGTACTGCAGTCCCGCCTCGGCGTCGGCCAGGAAACGACGGCGGGAGCGTCGGGGCAGCCATACGATCTGACCGGGGGACAGGTCGATCGTTCCCGTTTCGGTCTCGAGGGTGCCGGCACCAGCGAGGATGTGGATGAGGACGTCGAGAGACGGGCCGGTATGTTCGCGGATCTCCCCGCCCGGGGCCAGCACGATGACGTTCGCATCGAGGTCACGGTGCTGCGTCGGCAGCTGCCAGACGGACCCGGAATCCTCGACAGTCTCGCTGAGTTCGGCGACGTTGAGGACGACGCGAGGCGCAGGGGTGGACGCACGGCGGACGATGCGCACCCGGACCTCATCCTCGGTGCCCTCCAGCGGCTCCCACCCGACCGCCTCGGCGAACTCGCGGGCCAACTCCGCACGCAGACCCTCGGGCGGGTGGTCATTGATGAGGATCAGGCCGGTGCCGATCTCGAGTTCCTCATACGCGTTGATGATGAGCGGATGCCGCTCCGGCTTCGGTATGCTCCGGACGTCGATGACGGGTTCGTCTGCCACAGCCTGACCTCTCACTTTCCTCGCTGATTCCTCTTCGAAGCTATCACCACAGATCGAAAACGAGGCTACCCTGAGGCGAGGAGCAAGCCTCAGGGCTGCAGGCAACTCAGTAAGGAGTTCACGATGACCGATCAGGTGTCCGCACAGAACCTCGAGACCCTCAGCGCAGAGCTGTTGGAGAAGGCACGCGGGGCGCACAGCGGAAGGGCCGCCCGCCGGTGCCGCCTCGGCGAGTTTCGGGGCGGCGGACTCGGACCTGCGTGGATCGGACCTGCCGATCTGGGCTGGTGAGTTGGGTCGGAACACGGAAAAGGCACCCCGTGAACACGAGATGCCTTGACGGTGGGCCCAGAGGGACTCGAACCCCCGACCCTCTCGGTGTAAACGAGATGCTCTAGCCAACTGAGCTATAGGCCCCACCTGCGTCGTCGACGACTGCGACGGCGCCTGATCAGTATGCCACATCCCGAGGTGAGCGGCGAAACGGGATCGACGGCGATGAGTGTGCCGGTCAAGGCGGTCACCGTGAAGATCGCAGCAGGAGTGAGGCATTGGCGGCGAAATTCTCTGCCGCATCGGCGGGGTCGATCGCGAAGAGTCTGCGGTTCTGCTCGACGGCCACGGCGCCGAGCGTGAGCGTGAGGATTCCGTGAGAGAGTTCGGCACCCAGCCGATCGGCCGCCAAGGCTTCAGGCGTGACGTCCGCCGGTGCGATCGAATAGCCGAGCAGCACGATCTCGGCTCCGTCACGGTATTTCAGCAGCACCTCGCGCAGAGACATGGCTGCGGCGAGTGGATCCGCGACGACGGGACTGAGGGCATCGACTTCGGCCTTGAGGCGTCGGGAGATGAGGATGAGAAGGGACTGCTTGTCCTTGACGTGCCAGTACAGCGCCGAGGGCTGAACCTCGAGTTCACGGGCGAGTCGGCGCATGGACAGATCGCCGAGACCGTAGTGCGACAGGATGGTCAGAGCAGTGGTGGTGATGCTTTCGGCTGTCAGTGCCAATGAGACATACCTTTCATTCTTCCGAAGTGGACCGTCCCGATTTTTCAGATCGCGTTCCCATCGCTATAGTAGTTCCTGGTCACGGGATATAGCGCAGCTTGGTAGCGCGCCTCGTTCGGGACGAGGAGGTCGTGGGTTCGAATCCCGCTATCCCGACCATGGGAGAGTGCCGCATCATCGCTCAGGCGAGGTTGCGGCACTTCTGCATTCCCGGCCCGTTGAGTGCCTGACTCCGGCGGGCTTGAAACCATTTCGCGTTCCAGCCATCAGGATGCGAACTCAGGTCTGGGACGCGAAGTGACGAAAGCCCGCACCAGATGGGGTCCGAGCGTACGAAAATTGGGGCCGGTTCAATCGGGTTCTGAACAGGTACTCGAGTTTGAACCCGATGACTGGTCCAGAACTCGATGATCAGTCTGATGTCCGCGGAGTCTGCGGGTCCACGGTGCCTGAATCCGCATCGATGGAGCCGACCGGCTTCGTGCGGCTAGGTGAGTCGGAGCGGCCGGCCGCCTCGGCGAAATTCTCCGCGACGCGGTCGGGATCCGTGCCTCGCCACCGGGCGATGGCCTTCATGACCTGATAGACGATGATCGCCGAGGCGGTGCCCAAGGCGATGCCTTCGAACTGGAGTCCGCCCGGGGTCCAGGTGAAATTCGCGATCGCGACGATGAGCGAGACCGCAGCGGTGTTGAGGTTGATCGGATTGGAGAAGTCGACCTTGTTCTCCACCCAGATGCGCACTCCCAGCATGCCGATCATTCCGTAGAGAACCGTCGCCGCTCCGCCGAGGACGCCGGGTGGGATGGTGGCGATGATCTCGCCGAACTTCGGCAGCATGCTGAGGACGAGGGCGATGATCGCTGCGCACAGGTAGGCGGCGGTGGAGTAGATGCGGGTGGCGGCCATGACTCCGATGTTCTCGGCATAGGTCGTCGTTCCCGAACCGCCGCCGGATCCGGCGAGGATGGTCGAGAACCCATCGGCGAAGAGCGTGCGACCGGTCAGTCGGTCGAGGTCGCGGCCGGTCATTGCGGCGACCGACTTCACATGACCGATGTTCTCTGCGATGAGAACGAGGACGACGGGCAGGAAGAGGCCCAGGTAGCCCAGGTCGAAGGCAGGGGCATGGAACGCGGGCAGTCCCACCCAGTCGGCTTTCGTGACGGTGGAGAAGTCGAGCTCGCCCTGCAGCCATGCCGCGCCGTAGCCGACGAGCACGCCGATGAGGATGGACAGCCGTCCGAGCATGCCGCGGAATGCCACCGTGGTCAGCAGAATTGCGATGATCGTGATCACAGCCGTCAGAGGAGCGGCCTTGACCCAGTCCCAGGCGGCCGGTGCCAGGTTGAGGCCGATGAGTGCGACGATGGCGCCGGTGACCACGGGAGGCATCGTCACCTCGATCCACCGGACGCCGACGACATGGACGACGAGTCCGACCAGCGCCAGAGTCACCCCGACGGAGATGATTCCACCCTGAGCCAAGGCCATGGCATGAGGCTCGAGGTCGTCTCCCGATGTCGCCGAGAACCCCGTGACCGCACCGATCGGGGCGAGCAGTCCGAACGACGACCCGAGGTAGGAGGGCATCATGCCCTTCGTGATGAGCAGGAAGAGCAGAGTGCCGATGGCGGTGAAGAACAGCGTCGTCGACGGCGGGAAGCCGGTGAGCAGCGGAACGAGGAATGTCGCACCGAACATCGCCACGACGTGCTGGGCGCCGATGCTGATGGTCCGCGGCCAGCTCAGACGCTCCTCGGGCAGAACCCTCTCACCGGGAGCGATCGTCCGCCCGTCACCGTGCAGACGCCAGCCGCGGCGACTGCGTGTTCCGGTACGAGTGTCCGTCTGTGTCGAATCCGCCATTGTGCTCCTCGTTCCGATCGTGCTGCTTCTTGGCCGCTGGCCGGCCGGCGGACAGCAATCCGTGCCGGCGAGAGAAGTCTATGCGCCTGGTTGCTGTCTCGCCGAGTCGTCGGCCGCTGAACGCGTTTCAGGACGGTGCCCCCGGAACCTGATGCAGAGACAGGGATCACGGTTCTGATACCGGATTGAACAGTGTTCAGGAGACGTGACCTGGACTGACAGGGATCCACTTCAATCGCACGGAGACGAAGGACCAATCGATGACGCCTGTGAGCACCGACCAGCTTGTGAACCCAGACCAGCTCGCCGAGTCCATCCTCAACGGGGGAGAGATCACCGAAGCCGAGGCACTTGCGCTTCTGTCGACGCCGGATGAGGACGTCTTCGGACTCGTCCACGCGGGATCGCAGCTGCGCCGACGCCACTTCGGCATGACGATCAAGCTCAACTACCTCGTCAACCTCAAATCGGGCATGTGTCCTGAGAGCTGCACCTACTGCTCTCAGTCGCTGGGCTCGACGGCGGAGATCTTCAAGTACTCGTGGCTGAGCACCGACGAGGCCATGGATCAGGCGAGCATGGGCATCGGCGGGGGAGCCTCCCGAGTCTGTCTCGTCGCCAGCGGTCGCGGCCCCAGCCGTCGCGACGTCAACCGAGTCGGAGAGATCGTCGAACGGCTCAAGGACGAGAATCCGGAAGTCGAAGTCTGCGCCTGCCTGGGCATCCTCAGAGAAGGGCAGGCCGAATCGCTCAAGGAAGCCGGAGCCGACGCCTACAACCACAACATCAACACCGCCGAGTCCTTCCATGACACCATCGTCAAGACCCACACCTATGAGGACCGGGCGAACACCGTCGAGCTGGCCAAGACCGCCGGACTCTCACCCTGCAGCGGCCTCATCGTCGGACTCGGCGAAAGCGACGAGCAGATCATCGAAGCGCTCTTCGCGCTCAAGGCCCTCGGCTCCGACTCGATTCCGATCAACTTCCTCGTCCCCTTCGACGGCACCCCACTCGAGGGGCAGTGGAACCTCACCCCGATGCAGTGCATGAAGATCGTCGCGACGGCCCGATTCGTCTGCCCCGACCGAGAGATCCGTCTGGCCGGCGGCCGCGAAATCCACCTCAGGTCGCTGCAGCCGATGGCTCTGCAGCTGGCCAATTCGATCTTCCTCGGCGACTACCTCACCGCCGAGGGCCAAGCCGCCGCCGATGACCTCGCGATGATCCGCGACAACGGATTCACCATCCTCGGCCAGGAGACCGGGGAAGGAGGGGATGCCCGAACGGACGAATCCGCTGGAGGATGTGGTGGGGCAGCCGGCTGCTGTTCCGATTCGCAGACCACCGCCGAGGCGGCCACCCACACCGATCCCGTCATCCGCAGGCGCGGTGCAGGCACCGCTGAAGTCGCCAACGCCTGAGGGGCCGCATGCCCTCAGGCTTGGCGCAGGCTGCGCTTGAGGATCTTCCCCGCCGAGTTCTTCGGCAGTTCGGCCACGAACTCCACCCGCTTGGGCACCTTGAATCCGGCCAAACGCGACTTGACGTGGCCAGTGACTTCCTCGGCCGACAGTGACGGCTGGCCGTCCTTGAGGACGACGAAGGCGGCGACCGCCTCGATCCACTTCTCATCGGCGATCCCGACCACAGCCACCTCGGCGACCTGGGGCAGTTCGAAGATCGCGTCCTCGACCTGGCGGCTGGCGACCAGCACACCGCCCGTGTTGATCACGTCCTTGACTCGGTCGACGACCTCGACGAAGCCCTCCTCGTCGACCTTGACGAGGTCCCCGGAATGGAACCAGCCGTTGTCGAACGCCTCGGCGGTGGCTTCCGGGAGGTTCCAATAGCCTTCGCACAGCTGCGGCGACCGGTAAAGGATCTCGCCCTCCTCGCCGGGGCCGACGTCGTCACCGCCGGCGTCGACGACACGGGTCTCGACGAACAGGACCGGGCGACCGGCCGAACCCGGATGATCGTCGTGCTCTTCGGGACGCAGCACAGTGCACAGGGGCCCGAGCTCGGACTGGCCGAAACAGTTGTAGAAGCCCAGCTGCGGAAGCCGCCGGCGCAGGCGCTCGAGGATCGGCCCGGGCATGACCGACGCACCGTAGTAGGCCTTGTGGAGGCTGTCGAGGTTGCGGGTTTCGAGGTCGGGGCTGTTGGCCAGCGCTACCCAGACGGTGGGAGCGGCGAAGAACGAATTGATCTGGCGTTCCTCGAAGATGGCGAGCAGCTGCTCGGGCACGGGTGCAGGGACGATGATGTTGTGCGCGCCGATCGACAGCAGCGGCAGCAGGAAGACGTGCATCTGCGCAGAGTGATAGAGCGGCAGGGCATGGACGGCGCGATCCGTCGCTGCGAAGTCAAGGGACATGAGGGACGACAGGTACTCGTGCAGAAGTGCACGATGCGTCATCACCGCCCCTTTCGGCGCCGAGGTGGTACCGGAGGTGTAGAGCAGCTGAGCCACGTCAGCGTCGTCGACGGTGAACTCGGCACTGTCGGCAGGAGCGATCTCCTCCGCGGTGGCGACCGGAACGAGATCGGCGAAGTCGATCACCTGCGCCTCGGCCCCGGTCGGCGTTGCGGTGACAGCGGACATGAGATCGGCGTCGGCGAAGACGATCTGGGCACCGGAATTGCTGAGGATGTAGTCGAGTTCGTCGTTCTTGAGCTGATAGTTGACCGGCACATGGATGAACCCGGCACGGGCGCAGCCGAGATAGAGGAGGACGAAGAGATCGGAGTTCTTCCCATAGGCGGCGACCCGGTCGCCCTTCGTCGCACCGAGACGGACGAGTTCGCGGGCCACCGCGGTCACGGCGGCGTCGAGCTCAGCATAGGTCCAGGTTCGGTCGCCGAACTCGATGGCGGTGTCGGTGGGGAAGCGACCAGCGCTGCGTCGGATGAGGTCCGAGACCGTGGACGAGTTTCTGATGACGGGTGATTCGGAGGTGGTGCCTGTAGTTGTCATGGCCCCAATATATGATCTGAATCACGTTCTCGGAAAATTATCCGCTGATCTCTTCGCCGTCCTCGGGGTGTTCCCAATCGCCGCCTTCCGGGCCATGATCACCGCCCCCGATGTAATAGTGTGGGGGCATGAGACATCCGAAGGTGAGTGACTGCGTTGAGGTCTTCGACTCGCTGTGGCCGCCGGCCCTGGCCGAGCCCTGGGACTCCGTAGGACTGGCCGTCGGCGACCCGGATTCCGAGGTCCGGTCGATCCTGCTGGCTCTTGATCCGATGGACGCAGTCATCGCCGAGGCCGTCGTCCTCGGTGCGGATCTGGTGTTCAACCATCATCCGCTCATGCTCAAGCCCGTGAAGTCGGTGAATGCCGCCACGCTCAAGGGCGGAGCGGTGCACACCCTCATCAGCAACGATATTGCTCTGTTCAATGCGCACACGAATGCCGATTCGGCCCGTGGCGGAGTCTCCGATGTGCTCATCTCACTCATGGGCATCGAGGATGCGCAGCCCCTGGCCGCACACGACACCGCTGGCGGATCGGATGCTGACTCATCGCCGACGGGGATCGGCCGCGTCGGGGACCTCGACGAACCCACTCCGGTCCGCGACCTTGCCAGACGACTCGCGTCTCGGCTGCCGCGCACCACGACCGGTGTGCGCATCGCCGGCGACCCGGCGGCGCAGGTGACCCGCGTCGCGGTCTGCGGCGGCGCCGGCGACTCGCTGTTCGATGAGGTCCGGGCCAGCGGCGCCGACGTCTACGTAACCGCAGACCTCCGCCATCATCCGGCCACCGAGGCTCTCGACACGGCGAACCGTCGGGAGGACGGACTTTCGCTCATCGACGTTTCTCATTGGGCTTCGGAGACGGTCTGGCTGACTGCGGCAGCCGAGGCACTCGAGACCGAATTCGCCCGTCGCGGATTCAGTGTTTCGCTGCAGCACTCAGCGGTCAACACCGACCCCTGGGTCGAACGGTACTGACAAGGAGACCGACGATGCTCATCACCGACAGCCAGAGAACAGCGCTGCAGACCCTCATCGAACTCACTGCCCACGGGCGCGCCCTGCGTTTCGAATATGACAATCCGAAACGGGCCGAGGAACTCCAGGAGCTCATCTCCCGCCACAAGGAGCTCGGAGAGAAGCGGACCGAGGCCGCCGCGGTCGTCGACGGTCACCAGCAGACCATCGCCGAAGCCACCCGTCTCATCGAGGTGCAGCGCTCGACAATCGAGAAGAAGACCGCCGAGCTCAACGACGGCACCGGTCTGACCAGCAGAGACATGGTGCATCTGCAAGAAGAGATTGCCGGTCACGAATCTCGGGTCTCCGAACTCGAAGAATCGCAGCTGGAGGAGATGGAGAAGCTCGAAGCCGCAGAAGACGAGCTGGCGGCACTCGATGACCGAATCGCCGATGTCACGGCCTCCGGCAAAGAGGTGCAGACCGCGGTGAAGGACCGGAAGACCGAGCTGCGGGAACTCATCGCCGAGAGCGAATCCGCCGAGTCCGGTCCGAGAAGCGAAATGCCGCAGCAGCTGCTGTCGGCGTTCGATGCCAATGTCCGGCAAGGCGGTCCCGGAGCCGCACTGCTGAATGGGCCCAACTGTCAGGCGTGCGGTCAGGAGATCGGCGGCGCAGCCTGGCATGAGATGCTCGGCACCGACGTCAACGAAACCTATGAATGTGAGGAGTGCGAAGCGGTGCTGCTGCGCCGCAGCTGACCGCGGATCTGCCGCACTTTTCGCTGCGAACGACGCGTCAGCCCCGGAGGACGATCATGAGGCTCCCCGGCTTCGATGCAGTCGGTGCGACGTACTCGACTTCGTAGAACTCTTCGGCCCGAGCGACGAGCTCGTCCGCTGTCTCCGGCAGGGGGCGACCATCGGAGAGCAGTCGACCGGCGAACTCACCTCGGTAGAACTTCGCCCAATGGGAGACGACTCGACGTTTCCCGCCGCTGACGGACACGGCACCCATGGTGACGACCTGATCGGTGGGACCCGGCCACACGGACCGGTAGTCGCTCGAGCGGCAGTCAAGGGCCACCTCGGCGGGATCGAGGGAACAGGACTTCGCCAGAACCGGCTTCCAGTATGAGGTCAGCTTTCCCAGGGTCCCCAGATCGGTCTTCATCGCCAAACGGTAGGCGGGGATCTCATCGAGTCCGTGCACCCGGCCGAACAGAGCGGAGAAGACGTGGACGTCGTGGAGGCGGTCTCGCAGCGTCTCGTCGTCATCCGACTGCGCAACCAGCTCGGTCGCGCCCATCGCCTCGTAGAGCACTCCGGAATAGGTGAGCAGCGCGGGGGCACAGGGTATCTCATCGAGAATCGTGTTGCGTTCGACGTCCTCGGTCAGTGACGCGCCGACGCCGAGCTTCTCGAGGGCATCTCGACGTTTCGACACCTTCTTCAGCGCAGCGAGCACACGCTTGCGTTTCGGGGTGAGTTCCGCAGCCGAGAGACCGTCGAGATCGAGCGTGGGACCGGTTGACGACGGTGTCTTGCCCTCGGAGGGCGGCAGCAGGATCTTCACCACCCCATCGTATGATCACGCACTGACGCAGTCGGGGCCGGGTGTCGATGACATTGATCACGTTCGATGTCCGACCTCCGCTGCGTGTGGGTGCTGTGTGCGCAGCGGCCTCGCTGAGCGACTACACTGGGGTGCTTGAGGACAGGTCACCAGACGGTCGCGGCTCTCTTCACGAGGGCTGAGGAACGTCCGGGCTCCACAGAGCAGGGATGGTGGGTAACACCCACCCGGGGCGACCCGCGGGCCAGTGCAACAGAAAGCAGACCGCCCAGTTCCGACTGGGTAAGGGTGAAACGGTGGTGTAAGAGACCACCAGGGCGGCGGGTGACCGTCGCTGCTGGGTAAACCCCATCCGGAGCAAGATCAGACAGACGACGTTCGAGGCTGCTCGCCGAGTCGTCGGGTGGATTGCTTGAGGCCGGTGGCAACATCGGTCCCAGATAGATGACCGTCAGGCGAGAAGGGCGACCGACTCGTCGACAGAACCCGGCTTATCGGTGGCCTGTCCTCATCGTCAGCTGCGGCACCCCATTCACGACGTGCTGCGACGGACCTTCGCCTTACCGTCGTTGACCGCGATCATCGCAGCCCCCACGATTCCGGCGTTGTTGTACAGCTTCGCCGGTTTGAGCTTCGCTCGCGTCGTGATGAGCGGCAGGAACTGGTCATGGGACTTCGAGACCCCGCCGCCGACGATGATGACGTCCGGGGCGACCAGCAGCTCGATCATCGAATAGTACTGCTGCAGTCGAGCCGCCCATTCCGGATAGGTCAATCCCAGCCGGGTCCGGACTGATTCGGCGGCCTGCGTTTCGGCGTCGGCCCCGTTCATCTCGATATGACCGAGTTCGGTGTAGGGAACCATCCGGCCCTGAGTGAATAGGGCCGTTCCGATTCCGGTGCCCAGTGTCGTCAGCAGCACCGTCTTCTTCCGGTGCTTGCGTCCGGCGCCGAAGATCATCTCGGCCAGGCCGGCGGCATCGGCGTCATTGAGGAAGTACACGGTGCGGCCCGTGCTCTGCCCGATGATCTCGGCGATGGGCGAACCGATCCAGCTCTGGTCGAGGTTCGCCGTGTATTCGACACGTCCTTCGCGGATGACGCCGGGGAATCCGCAGCCGACCGGCAGGGAATCGAGCGCGGCACGGTCGGCGACGAGTTCGAGTTCGACGGCACGTTCACTGAGCGCATGGAGAAGCGTGGTGATCGTGGCCGCCACAGCCTCCGGAGTGCTCGGCTTCGGGGTGAGTTCGCGCAGTCGTTTGAACGGCAGCTTGCCGGTCACCGTGTCGACGAGGGCCGCTTTGATCCCGGTCCCGCCGATGTCGATGCCGATTGCAAAGCGGGGGGAGGCCTCTGTGCTCATCTCATCTCTCCTCGTGTGCCGGTCCCGCGGCAATCGCGGTGTCGGCGTCGGGCAGGGTCAGGATATCGGCGCCGGACTCGGTCACCACCAGCGTGTGCTCGAACTGGGCGGAGCGTCTGCGATCCTTCGTCACCACGGTCCAGGAATCGTCCCAGACGTCCCAGTCGATGGTGCCGAGGTTGAGCATCGGCTCGATCGTGAAGATCATTCCCGGTTCTATCGTCTCGGCGTGGGCGGGTGCGGCATCGTAGTGCGGGATGATGAGCCCCGAGTGGAATTCGCGTCCGACTCCGTGACCGCTGTAGTCGCGCACGACTCCGTAGTCGAAGCGCTTCGCGTACTTCTCGATCACCCGTCCGATGACGTTGATCTGCCGACCCGGTCTGACCGCTTTGATTCCACGCATCATCGACTCGTAGGTGCGTTCGATGAGCAGTCGGGACTCCTCGTGGACGTCTCCGGCGGTGAATGTGTAGTTCGTATCCCCGTGCATGCCCCGGTAGTAGGCGGTGATATCGACGTTGACGATGTCGCCGTCTTCGATGACGGTCGAATCGGGGATGCCGTGGCAGATCACCTCGTTGACGGAGGTGCACACGGACTTCGGGAACCCGCGATAGCCCAGAGTCGATGGGTACGCTCCGTGATCGCACATGAACTCGTGCGCGACCCGGTCGATGTCATCGGTGGTGATGCCGGGGGCGATCATCTCGCCGACGGCGGCCAGGGCGTTGGCCGCGATCCGACCTGCCGTCCGGACCACCTCGACCTCCTCGGGGCTGTAGAAATTGTTTCCCCGGCCTTCGTCGGCGTCGGCGCGACCGACGTACTCCGGGCGGGGGATGTTCTTCGGCACACCGCGTTCGGGCGACATGGTGCCGGGTGTGAGCAGGCGAGTGTGAACAGTCATGATGGTGTCGATCCTATGCTGGAAACGCGGCTTTGTCCCGCCGACCGCCCGCCTGTCGATGCGGGTGCGAGGGGCGCGCGGAGTCTAGAATCGGAAGCAGCCGTGCCAAGGAGACGGGAGGCAGATTGAGCGACGACACGACATCGGCGGGCCACGAGTTCGCGGGCCTGGGCGAAGTGGTGAGCCTGACGAGCGCACCGCAGCAGATCGCCGACCACATCCTCTCCGGCATCGCCGTGGGAGCGCTGCCGGAAGGGACACTGCTGCCGGGAGAGCGGGCCTTGGCTGCGGATCTGCAGGTCTCCCGCTCGAGCGTGCGCGCGGCTCTGCTGCGGTTAGAGCGTCTCGGTGTCGTCGAACGTCGCCGCGGCCGCGGGGGAGGGACGTTCGTCAAGACCGCCCGCCCCGAGGCGCTGGCCCCCATGGCCGACAGGATCGACGAATTCCATGCCGAACGTCGCAATCTCCTCGACGCCCGCGCCGTCTTCCAGAATTCCCTGGCCGCGACCGCAGCGCGCAGGCGCACCGAGGACGAGCTGAGCGAACTCCGGGAATTGGCCGAGGTCTATTCCCAACGCGCCGAGGCGGCCGCCGCCCGCACGGCGGACGCGCAGTTCCATTTCGCCATCGCCCGGGCCGGGCACAACCCGGAACTCGTGCGCATGGCCATCGACCTCGATACGAAGATCAACGCCGGTTTCCGTCACGACCCCTTCTCCGCCGAGCTCTTCGACCACGCCGTGGACGATCACGCCGCGATCGTCGAGGCGATCGCCGCCGGAGACGCAGCAGAGGCCGGACGACTGTGCGAGGAGCACTTCAGATACACGACCATCGTCCCCCGCAACTGAACCACTTACTACCTGACGGCGGCTCAGCAACCTCGCGCGAGGTTGCTGAGCCGCCGTCAGGTAGTAATAGGGGTTTTCAGTTGGCTAGGGCGTGGGCCACGGACACGGCTTCGTAGCCGAATGCCTCGGCGACGTTGTCGTTGGTGACATGCCCGTTGTGGATGTTGAGGCCGCGGGCCAGGGCCGAATCGTTCGACAGCGCCTTATGCCACCCCTGATCGGCGATCTTCACCGCAAACGGCAGAGTCGCATTCGTCAGCGCCGCCGTGGCCGTGTTCGGCACGGCGCCGGGCATGTTCGCCACGCAGTAGTAGACAGAGTTATGCACGGTGAACGTCGGATCATCGTGCGTCGTCGGTCGCGAGTTCTCGAAGCAGCCGCCCTGATCGATGGCGATATCAACGAGCACGGAGCCCGGCTTCATCCCGGAAACCATGTCATCCGTGACGAGCTTCGGCGCCTTCTTGCCCGGGATCAGCACCGAACCGATCACGAGATCGGCCGAAGCCAGAGACTTCGTGATCTCGTACTTGTTCGACACCTTCGTGCCGATGGCACCGGCGAAGGTCTCATCGATCTGCCGCAGACGCGGAATGTTGATGTCGATGACTTCGACGGTCGCTCCGAGACCGAGGGCCATGCGGGCGGCGTTCGTCCCGGCCACACCGGCGCCGATGACGACGACATTCGCCCGTTCGACGCCGGGGACCCCGGAGAGCAGGATGCCGCGACCACCGTTGGCTTTGAGCAGGCTGTGCGCGCCGACCTGAGTCGACAGGCGACCGGCGATCTCACTCATCGGCGCCAGCAGCGGAAGACCGCCGCCGTCGGGCTGGACGGTCTCGTAGGCGATGGCCGTGGTCCCGGCCTCCATCAGAGCCTTCGTGAGTGCCTCATCGGCGGCGAGGTGGAGGTAGGTGAAGAGGATGAGATCCTTGCGCAGGAACCCGTATTCCTGGGCGATCGGCTCTTTGACCTTGAGCACGAGATCGCCGGCGGCCCAGGTGGAGGCCGCGTCGGGGGCGATCGTCGCTCCGGCTGCCTCGTATTCGGCATCGATGATGAAGGAGCCTTCGCCGGCTCCCGCTTGGACGGTGACCTCATGGCCGTGGGCGACGAGTTCGTTGACGCCGGCAGCGGTGATGGCGACTCGGAACTCGTTGTTCTTGACCTCGGTGGGCACTGAAATGCGCATTGTGTGTCCTTCTCTCCTGGTGATGTGCCGCAGGGGCGGAGGCGGCCGACCTCTCCGTCGGCCGTCGATGGTGTCAACTCTATTCCTTTGAAGGTTTGGAGAGCAAACCTTTAAATCTGTTTTCGTCATCCCAATTGCGAAATCAGTGTGTCTGAGTGCCAGATGCCGCGGAAACCATGGTTCCAGACGGAGATTGCGCGCAGCGAAGACACCAGCAGCGGCGGTTCCTGGGCCTGCGCGGCAGGTGCCGCCAGTTCGCCTCGTGAAACGGTAAGCTGAAACCGTCAATGCAGAACCCCGCTGAGGAGAGAAGGCTCGCCATGGGACTCTACGAAGATATCGACGATCCGAACTCGAAGTACTACTTCAACCTCGAGACGAACACCGTCGAAAAGGGCCTGGTCAGCGATTGGACCCACCGAATGGGGCCATACGAGACCGAAGAAGTCGCCCGTGCCGCCCTGGACAAGGCGCGAGAGCGCAGTCAGAAGTGGGACGAAGACGACGAGAAGTGGAACGGCTGAACCGATGTCGCGTCAGGAGGAATTCGTTCTCAGGACCGTCGAGGATCGTGAAGTGCGATTCATCCGACTCTGGTTCACCGATGTCCTCGGGCAGCTGAAGTCCGTGGCCATCGTCCCCGCCGAACTCGAAGGCGCCTTCTCCGAAGGCATCGGGTTCGACGGTTCGGCAGTCGAGGGACTGTCACGTGTCTTCGAGGCCGATATGGTCCTCAAACCCGATCCCTCGACGTTCTCTCTGCTGCCCTGGCGCGGAGAGACCGAGCCGACCGGGAGGATGTTCTGCGACATCCATGTCCCCGGGGGAGAACCGGCGCCGGCGGATCCGCGCAACGTCCTCAAGCGCACCTTGGCCAAAGCCGCCGAACGCGGCTTCACCTTCTACGTGCATCCTGAGATCGAGTTCTATCTATTCAAGACCGACAACCTCGATCCCGTCTCCGGGATCAGCGACGGCACTGCGCCGAAGCCAGTCGACACGGCAGGCTACTTCGACCATGTCAACGGCGGAACGGCCAACGACTTCCGCCGGGAGGCCGTGACCATGCTCGAAGCCATGGGACTGTCGGTGGAGTTCTCCCACCATGAGGCCGGTCCCGGTCAGAACGAGATCGATCTGCGCTATGCCGACGCACTGACGATGGCCGACAACGTCATGACGTTCAGATCTGTGATCAAAGAGGTCGCGATCTCTCAAGGCGTCTACGCCTCGTTCATGCCCAAGCCGATGGCCGACCACCCGGGCAATGGGATGCACACGCATGTCTCCCTGTTCGAGGGCGAGAACAATGCCTTCTTCGAACCGGGTGCTGAGTACCAGTTGTCGAGGACCGGTCGCCAGTTCATCGCCGGACTGCTCACCCACGCCGCCGAGATCTCCGCGGTGACCAACCAGCACGTGAACTCCTACAAACGCCTGTGGACCGGACACGAAGCCCCGTCCTACATCTCGTGGGGCCACCGCAACCGCTCGGCGCTCGTGCGAGTCCCGCAGTACAACTCGGGGAAGTCCTCTTCCGCTCGGGTCGAATACCGTGCACTGGACTCCTCGGCCAACCCATACCTGTCCTATGCGCTCATGCTCGCAGCGGGGCTCAAGGGGATCGAGGAGGGCTACGACCTGCCTGAAGAGGCCGAGGACAACGTCTGGCTGCTCTCGTCCACCGAACGTCGAGCGATGGGCATCGAAGCGCTGCCACGCAGCCTCTCCCACGCCCTGGAACTGATGGAAGGCTCGGATCTCGTCGCCGAAACGCTGGGCGAGGAAGTCTTCGACTTCTTCCTGCGCAACAAACGGCAGGAATGGACCGACTACCGTGCGCAGGTGACTCCGTACGAAATCGCCAAGCACTTCACCTCGATGTGATGGCCGCAGTCACTTCACGCACCACCAGCATCCCGGATGCCACTGCCCGCTTCCTCCGCGAGCTCGATGAACTGCTCGGTGCGCCTCTGGCCACTGACTCGCGGTTCGTCGATCTGCTCATGGCCGCACCGGATCCGCACGGGGCGGCGCTCGGTCTGCTGCGCGTGGTCGAGGCCGCAGAAGAGGATTCCGGGGCGCTGCTGGACGCGGTGAGGTCGGGGACGACGAGCGAACTGGCCGAGGACGAACTCAATCGTCCGCTCCTGGCTCGACTGCTCGCGGTCGTCGGTACGTCGGAGGCGATGGTCGATCACCTGGTCCGACATCCCGACTCCCTGCCGTTGCTGCTCGCCCCGGACCCATTCCTGCTGATCTCCACGCCTGCCGCCTCGGCGGTGTCGCTACGCGCCGATATGCTCTCGGCTCTCGGTGCAGACCCCGACGATCCGGCTCCGCGCGCGAGTGTGACCGGAGACGAAGGAGTCAAGGCACTGCGACGCAACTACCGTGACGCTGTGCTCCGCCTCGTCGCCGACGACCTCTCGGCGGAGTCCCCGGGCGAGATCGTCGACCAGGTCATGGCCGTCCTGTCGGACTTGGCGGCGGCCGCGCTCGACGCGGCTCTGGCCATCGCGCGTGCCGAGCTCGATGAGGCGGCCCACATCCGTCTGGCGGTCATCGCCCTGGGCAAGACCGGGGCCCGAGAACTCAACTACGTCTCCGACGTCGACGTCGTCTTCGTCCTCGACTCCGCCCCGACCGAAGGGGCCAGGAATCTGGCCACCGACCTCGCCCAACGCATGCGCAGCATCCTCTCCGACCCCGGAGGAGAGCCTGCCCTGTGGGAGGTCGACACGGCGCTGCGCCCCGAAGGCAAAGCCGGAGCGCTTGTGCGGACCTTGTCGGAGTTCGAACACTATTACGCCGAGATCGCCGAGAACTGGGAATTCCAGGCCCTGCTCAAGGCCCGCCCCGTGGCCGGCGACGTCGAGGTGGGGGAGGCGTTCTCCGCCTCGCTTCTGCCCCTGGTCTGGCAGGCGGCCAGCCGCCCAGGCTTCATCGACGGGATTCGGGCGATGCGACGACGCGTCGTCGACCTCATCCCGGCAGTCGAAGCGCCACGCCAGATCAAACTGGGACGCGGGGGACTGCGAGACGTCGAATTCTCCGCCCAGATGCTCCAGCTCGTCCACGGACGCAATGATGAGGACATCCGGACCCCGAACACCCTCGTCGCCCTCGAAGAACTCGGCGAGCACGGATACATCGGCCAACAGGACGCATCCGTGTTCTCGACCGCATACCGGTTCATGCGGGTCGTCGAACACCGAGTCCAGATCCCGCGGATGATGCGCAACGCACTCATCCCCGACGACGAGACCAAGCTGCGGATGCTGGCCCGCTCCGTCTTCCGCTCCGGATCACGGACCGGGGATCGCCTCGAAGAGGTCCGCCGCGACTATGCGAAACAGGTCACCCGCCTCCACGAACAGATCTTCTATCGGCCCATCCTCGAAGCGGCCGTCGGAGTCCACGGTGCCGTCGTGGACGCTCAGAAGCGAGGAACGAGTCTGCAGGCGGCCGCCGATCGCCTCCAGGCCTTCGGGTATGTTGACCCGCAGGGAGCATTGGGCCACATCAAGGCCCTGACCACAGGCATGTCGCGCACCGCATTGGTCATCAAACAGGTGCTTCCGGCCCTGCTCGACTGGTTCTCCGATGGGGTCGAACCCGACCGAGCTCTGCTGGCGTTCCGACGGCTGAGCGAGTCGCTGTCATCGTCAGGGTGGTTCCTCAAGATGCTTCGCGACTCCGGACTCGCTGCCAAATCGGTCGCCGAGGTGCTTTCCCTGTCCGGGTATGCGACGGAACTTCTGCTGCGCCAGCCCGCCGCTGTCGCCTGGCTGGATCGCTACGAGAACCTCGACGCCCGTGACCTTGCGATCCTCAACGCCGAGGTCGACGGACTGCTCAAACGCCACGGGGCAGATGCGGTGACTGCGATCCGTGAGACCTACAGCCGAGAACTGCTGCGCATCGCCCTGCGCGACGTCCTCGACGTCGGGGACCGGGCGGAGATACCCGGTGATCTCTCCGACCTCATGGATCTGGCGGTACGAGGTGCGCTGCAGGCGGTCCGAACCGATCTGGATGGTCCCGAGACTCCGGACTACGATTTCGGGATCATCGCCATGGGCCGGTGGGGTGGACGCGAGATCGGCTACTTCTCCGATGCCGATGCGATGTTCGTCTACCGCCCCTTGAGCGACGATCTCGACGCCGAGGCTCGGGGAAAGCTGAGCAAGCATGTGACGAAGGTGGCTCTCCAGCTCTCCTCGAGGCTCAAGGCCAGCGAAGGTGCGCAGGGGGTCGACCTCGATGCGGATCTGCGACCGGAGGGTAAGAACGGTCCGTTGGTGCGCAGCTTCTCGTCGTATCAGGCCTACTACGCGAAGTGGTCACAACCGTGGGAGGCGCAGGCGCTGCTGCGGGCACGTCCGGTCGCCGGCGACGACGGTCTCATCGCCGATTTCCTGGCACTCATCGACCCGCTGCGCTACCCGGGGGAGATGCCGCAGAAGGCATTGACCCAGGTGCGCACGCTCAAGGCGCGGATGGAGGACGAACGACTGCCGCGCAATGCCGATAAGCGCCGGCACCTCAAGCTCGGCCGCGGCAGTCTCTCCGATGTCGAGTGGACCGTTCAGCTCCTGCAGCTTCGGCATGGGCATCGGGTGGACGGGCTGCGTACGACCTCGACTCTGTCGGCTCTCGACGTGGCCACTGAGGAAGGTCTGCTTCCGGCCGACGATGCCGAACAGCTGGCCGCGGCCTGGCAGCTGGCCACCGATGTGCGTTCGGCCGTCATGCTCTTCCGCGGTCGCACGGCGGAATCGCTGCCTGCCGATCACACCGAGCTCGAGGCCACGGCCCGCCTGCTCGGCTATCCGGCAGGGGCGGGCCATGACCTCGAAGACGACTATCTGCGTACGACCCGGCACGCACGGTCCGTCATGGAGCATCGCTTCTACGACTTCTGACTCTCGTACGGCAGGCGGTCGCCATCGGGTGCCCCGCAGGAGACCGCCGAATCAGACGACGGCCGACGGGTCAGTCGGCGAATTCGAGCCCGAGCAGGGCGTTCTCGACCACCTCGGGCAGGGCCGGATGGATCCAGTACTGCCCGGTGGCCACCTCGTCGGCTTTCTGACCGAAGGCCATCGCCTGGATGAGCGGTTGGATGAGAATCGAGGCTTCATGCCCGACGATATGCGCGCCGAGGATGTGCCGGGTTCGGCGATCGGCGATGATCTTCACGATTCCCGGGTCATCGGCCATCGCCCAGCCGTAGGCGACATCGGAGAACTTCTGCACCTTGATCGTGACCTCGTGTCCGGCCTCCGTCGCCTGGTGCTCGGTCATGCCCACATAGGCGACCTGCGGGGAGGAGAAGACGGCGCCGGGTACGGCATGATGGTTGACGGCAGTGAGGTCAACGGTCCGAGCACTGCCCGGCTCTCCTGCCGCGACGTCTGCATCCAGGTTGCGTCCGACGATCTTCGCCTCGTGGTTGGCGACGTGTTTGAGCTGGTGAGGTGAGGAGACGTCGCCGAGCGCGAACACTCCTGGTACGGGCCGACCTGAGGAGAGGACTCGCTGGAACTCATCGACGGATAGGCGCTTGCCGTCGGTGAGGTCGAAGCCGGCGGCCTCGACGTCGAGCTCGGCGGTGTTGGGGACCCGTCCCGTGGCCACGAGCACCCCGTCGGCGGTGATCGTCTCGGGCAGGTCCGCCTCGGCGAGGCGCCCGCTGGGTGCGAGGGTCAAGGTGACCTCTCCGTCGGCGATGTCGATCTGCCTCGCCTGGGCCCCGTGGAGGACGGTGTGGGAGGAGTCGAAGACCCGGGTGAACTCGTCGGCGGCCTCCTCGTCGATATTGCCCAGGAGGCGGGGGCCGCGGGCCAGGACGGTCACCTCGGTGCCGAGAGCTGCGAAGACGTGGGCGAACTCCATGGCCACGATCCCGGAGCCGATGATGACCAGGCGCCGCGGCTGTTCGGCGCGGCGCATCACCGAGTTCGAGGTGAACACCGGGTAGTCGTCGGTGTCGATACGGGCGGTGTCGATCCCGGCGATGTCGGGGATGAACGGGTGGGCGCCGGCGGCGATGACGATGCGATCGGCGGTGATCTCCACGCCGGAGGCGGTGGCCACGGTCTTCTCTGCGGTGAAATGAACGTGTTCGGGCACGACCGTGACGTTGGGTTGGCGGTCGCTGCTGCGGTATTCGCGTCCTCCGGACTCGATAGCGTCGATGCGGGAGAAGATGCGTTCCTGGAGTCCTGCCCAATCGACTTCGGGGTGGGTCGAGGTCAGGTTGTAGCGGTCGGCTTGGGCGGCCTGCTCGGCCAGGGTGGCGGGGTAGACGAACATCTTCGTCGGGATGCACCCGACGTTGAGGCAGGTGCCGCCGAAGTGCCATTCCTCGGCGATGGCGGTCTTCAGCCCCGCGAATCGCTTATCGAGGAACATATTTCCCGAACCGGTGCCGATGAGCAGCAGGTCATAATGCGTCAAAGTCCATCCCTCCGATGGTGCGTGATCCGACCGGCCGCGTGGGCGGCCGCAGAGCCGAAAGGGCGCCACGGGTGAAAACCCGTGACGCCCTCACTCTATTCCACTCGGCTGCGTGATCTCAGTTGTGCTGAGATCGGCTGCCGGCCGAGATCAGAGTCCGTAGTAGAGCTCGAACTCCGTCGGTGTCGGACGCAGGCGAGCGACATCGAGCTCGTTCTCACGCTTGATGCGGATCCATGTCTCGATGAGATCGGGAGTGAACACGTCGCCGGCGGTGAGGAAGTCGTGATCCTTCTCCAGCTCGATGAGCGCCTCGTCGAGGGTGCCGGGAACGAGCTTGATGTCCTTGGCCTCCTCGGGCGGGAGCTCGTAGAGGTCCTTGTCGATGGGCTCCGGCGGTTCGATGCGGTTGCGGATGCCGTCGAGTCCGGCCATGAGCTGCGCCGAGAACGCGAGGTAGGGGTTCGACGACGGGTCGGGCACGCGGAACTCGAGGCGCTTGGCCTTCGGCGAGGATCCGGTCACAGGAATGCGGATCGCGGCCGAACGGTTGCGGGCGGAGTAGACGAGGTTGACCGGTGCCTCATAGCCGGGCACGAGTCGACGGTAGGAGTTGATCGTCGGGTTCGTGAACGCCAGCACCGCACCGGCGTGCTCGATGAGGCCGCCGATGTACCAGCGGGCCAGGTCGGAGAGCCCCCCGTAGCCGTTCTCGTCGTAGAACAGGGGCTCGCCGTTCTTCCACAGCGACTGGTGGCAGTGCATTCCCGAGCCGTTGTCGTCGAAGAGCGGCTTGGGCATGAAGGTCGCGGACTTGCCGAGCTCGAAGGCGGTGTTCTTGATGACGTATTTGAAGTCGAGCAGCTGGTCACCGGCGTGCTGGAGAGTCTTGAACTTGTAGTTGATCTCCTGCTGGCCGGCGGTGCCGACCTCATGGTGCGCCCGCTCCATCTCGAAGCCGATCTGCTCGAGAGTCAGGGACATCTGGTCGCGGATGTCGGCGTAGTGATCCTGCGGAGACACGGGGAAATAGCCGCCCTTGAACGGAGTCTTGTAGCCCTGGTTTCCGCCGGGCTCATCGGTGCCCGTGTTCCATGCCGCCTCCTGCGATCCGATCTTGTAGAAGCTGCTGCCGGGAGTGTTCTCGTAGCGGATGGAGTCGAAGAGGTAGAACTCCGCCTCGGCGCCGAAGAAGACGGTGTCGGCGATTCCGGTGGACTCCAGGTAGGCCTCGGCCTTGGCCGCAACCTGCCGAGGATCGCGCGAGTAGGGTTCATCGGTGAACGGATCGACGATCGAATGGGTGACGACCAGCGTCTTGGCCTCACGGAAGGGGTCGATGTACGCGGAGGTGACATCGGCCAGCAGCTTCATGTCGGACTCGTGGATGCCCTGGAAGCCTGTGATGGAGGACCCGTCGAAGAGCAGACCTTCGGTGATCTCCTCCGTGCCGTATGAGGCGGCGGGGAGGTTGAAGTGCTGGACCACACCGGGCAGGTCGCAGAACCGGACATCGACGAATTTGACGTCGTTGTCCGAGATAAAGTTGACGAGTTCTTCAGCAGACGAGAACACTTAGGTCTCCTAGTTCGTGTACGGTGGCCGTTTGTCCTGACCACGGTCAATCCTAGTCGCCGAAGAATGAAGTGGTGATGTCGCCCATGTTTCGGGCATGTTTCCTGAGGATCCATTCAGGCCGGATTCCGTAGGCTGGGGGAGTGATCAATCGTGACGACCTTGGTTCCTGGCTCGAAGGACCCCGGTTCGACAGGGAAGAAGACGACTGGCCCGGAAAGCGGCTCGGTCTGCCTGTCAACGGCTCGCATTCTCTGGCCCCGGCATGGAAGCGCATCCTCGCCCTGCTCGTCGACTGGCTGATGTGTCTGGCGATCGCCAATCTCATCGATCCGACGAATCCGGTCCTCGCTCCCGCCTTCTTCGCACTCGAGAATTTCGTGCTCGTGGGCACTCTCGGCTATTCGGTGGGGCATCGCCTCTTCGGCGTCGAGGTCCGCCGCCTCGACGGCCATGTGCCGGGACTGCTCAAGTCGCTCATCCGCGCGCTCCTCGTCGTGCTCGTCATCCCCGCCCTCATCTTCAACCGCGACAACCGCGGGGTCCACGACCTCGCCGCCGGAACCGTCATCCTCCGCCGCTGACCTCCTTATTGCTACCTGACGGCGGCCCAGCAACCCCGCGCGGGGTTGCTGGGCCGCCGTCAGGTAGCAATAGGGGGTGGTGGGGATGAGAGCGGCGCCGACTCGGATCGAGTCGGCGCCGCTTCTTCGTCTTCGCTGAGTGTCTGCGGATCAGCGTCCGCGCATGGCCTTGTGGTTCGGGCGGGCCTTGTTCGGGTCGATTCCCTTCGGGATCGGCGGACGCGAACCCTGAGTGCCGAGAGCGGCAAGACGGTTGCGCACGGCCAGGACCTCGGCGCGGTTGAGTTTGCGCGGCAGCTTCTGCACGGCCGGAACGACCTGCTTCATCGTCAGCTGGCCGTCTTCCTTTCCACCCTGGAAGGTGTGGATCGGGACGTTGGGGAGGATGCGCTCGTGACGCTTCTTCTCCTTGGCCAGCAGCTTCGCACTGCGACCCTTCGGCCCTTCGCTCAGCAGCACGACACCTGAGCGACCGGTCGATCGGAACACGAGATCGCGGCTCTTCGGGTCGACGGCGATGGGCTTCTCGTCCATGAGGTAGCCGCGGCGAGCGGTGTTGAGGACGGCCCCGAAGGCTCCCGGCTGTCCGTCCATCTGAGCGAATGCGGCGGTCTCGGCGAAGCGCCCGAGCATGAACATGCCCAACAGCAGACCGACCATGAAGCCGAGGATCGTCGTGAAGATCGCGGTGGTGCCGCCGATGAGCAGACCGATCATGAGACCGATGAGCGTGCACCCGAGGATCGCCGCAGCCAACAGCCACGGGGTCGCTTTGTTGTGTTTGGCGGACAGCTCATAGACCTGACGCATCTGCGCCAGACGGCCGGGCTTCTTGTTCGGATCTTTGGGCTTGCGCCGGAAGAGTCCCTTACGCGGTTCTTCGCTCATTCTCTCACTTGCTCTTGAGGGGCGTTGCGGCGTCGCCTCCGGAGATCAGGGGGAGGCCGACGCTCATTGCTCAGCAGTCAAGTCTACCTCTTCGCCGGGGCCGAAGGTATCCACAACCGCCTGAGCCTCCTGTTTGGCGGGCGTGTGCTTGTCCAGGTGCGCCAGATGCGAAGGGATCTCCTCGCCGCGGCGACGCATGGCGGTGGCCCACAGCCGACCGGCTCGGTAGGACGAACGCACGAGCGGACCCGACATCACACCGAGGAAGCCGATCTCCTCGGCCGCATCGCGCAGCATCACGAAGTCGGCGGGCTTCACCCACCGGGTGACGGGGTGGTGGCGCGGGGAGGGGCGCAGGTACTGCGTGATCGTGATGAGGTCGCATCCGGCATCGTGCAGGTCCTTAAGCGCGGAGATGATCTCGTCGTTCGTCTCACCCATCCCGAGGATGAGGTTCGACTTCGTCACCAGACCGGCTTCGCGGGCCTGGGTGATCACGGACAGGGAACGCTCGTAGCGGAACGCGGGGCGGATCCGCTTGAAGATGCGCGGCACCGTTTCGACGTTGTGCGCGAGCACCTCGGGTCGGGAGGAGAACACCTCGGCGAGCTGATCCGGTTTGGCATTGAAATCGGGGATGAGCAGTTCGACGCCGGTGCCGCGACCGTCGACGTAGGAGAGGCCGTGGATCTGGCGCACGGTCTCTGCGTAGAGCCAGGCACCGCCGTCGTCGAGGTCGTCACGGGCCACACCGGTGATCGTCGAGTAGCGCAGTCCCATCTCCGCCACCGAGGCGGCCACGCGGCGCGGCTCGTCGGCGTCGAATTCGGCCGGTCGGCCGGTGTCGATCTGGCAGAAGTCACAGCGTCGGGTGCACTGTTCGCCGCCGATGAGGAAGGTCGCTTCGCGATCTTCCCAGCATTCGAAGATGTTCGGGCATCCGGCCTCTTCGCAGACCGTGTGCAGCTCCTGCTTGCGCACGAGCGACTTCAGTGCCGTGTACTCGGGGCCGATATGGGCCTTCGCCTTGATCCAGGCCGGCTTGTCCTCGATGGGAGTCTCGGAGTTGCGGGCCTCGACGCGGAGCATGCGGCGGCCCTCTGGTGCGATCGTCATCTGAGTTCTCCTATGCGGTGATGGTCTCGTGCAGGATCTCGTCGAGTCGCTGTGCCACATCCTCCGGAGTGACAGTGCGGCCGAGCTCGGCACTGATGGTCGTGGTGTCGGCGTCGGTGATCCCACAGGGGATGATGGATTCGTAGGCGCCGAGGTCATTGCTGCAGTTGAGCGCCAGACCGTGCATCGTCACGCCTTCGTGGATGCGGATTCCGATGGCGCCGATCTTGCGGTCGCGACGGAGACCGTCGTCTGGCAGCCAGACTCCGGCACGGCCCTCGATCGTGGTCGCTCCGATTCCGTATTCGGAGAGCAGTCGGATCATCGCGTCCTCGAGCTGGGACACGAAGAGTCGGACATCTTTGGGATCGTTGAGCTTGTAGATGCAGTAGGCGACCAGCTGTCCCGGTCCGTGCCAGGTGATCTTCCCACCGCGGTCGACGTCGATGACATCGGTGCCGTCGGTGGGCCGCTCAAAGTCCTCGGTGCGCTTGCCGGCCGTATAGACCGGTGAATGCTCGAGGAGCAGGATCGTCGAAGGACGATCACCTGCGAGCACGTCGTCGTGGTATCTCTTCTGCAATTCCCAAGTCTGCCGATAGTCCGAGAGGACAGGGGCGAACCCGAGCGTTTCTGTGGCCAGGGGCATGGCTCCACACTATGACTCTTGTCGCCGGTGTTCAATTTGTTCCCAATCACATCTGTCGCCCGTCACCGAGTCTGTGGCCCTTGACACAGAACGACTGCACCACTCATTATTAAACGACACCAAACAGCATACAAGATCATCAATGGAGATGACCGACGATGACATGGGAGTTCCAAGCAACGATCGCGGACGATATCCATCGCGTCGTCGATTCCGACGGTCGCAGTGCGTGGGGCGTCGTGCACAATGATTTCGATTCCGATCATCCCCGTGTTCTCACCCTCACCGAGGTGGCCCTTCCGAGCGGTGCCCGTTCCCTGCTCATCGTCCCCGTTTCGCCCGGTGGGCTCGTCCTCGACGTCGTCCGTGCCTATCAGGGACTGACCGAGCCCGAGCTGTGCACACTGTTCCTCGGCATCGTCGACGAACTGCGGAACTGCACACGCCCGGAGGATCGGCTCGCTCTGTCGGCCTTCGCCCTCGACGCCCAAGGCCGACCAGTGATCATTCCCGGCGTCTCCGCGCCGAGATCGACGACGCCGCGGCGGGCCGTGGGGGAGATGATCTACCATGCTGTCTTCGGGCGTCCATGGGCCGAGGCTCTGCTGCCGGTGGATCTGGCACTGGCCGAATCATCGTCGGCCCTGCGATCGCTCGTCGCCGGTCTCCTCGACGACGGAGCGACCGATGTCAGGTTGGAAACCGCCCTCGCCGAGGCAGCCGATTCGCTGCGTACCCTCGACCGTCCCGCTGCGCTGCCGCTGGTTCCCGCCGAGAGTGCAACGGCACCCGAAGCGGCGCTCACGGCACGCCTGCGGGTGGCATCCGGACTCCGGCCGAATCGAGGAACGACGGGGGACATCGAGTCGAACCTCGGGACTCCGGCTCCGCCTCTGCGCGGCGGAGAAGTCTCACCGCTGCGTGCTGGGGCGAAGAGTTCGCGGCGTTTGAGGCGGAAGCGACCGGAGGCACGGAGAAGACTGCTGGCGCCGATGCTGAGTGCCGTGGATTCTCTCCGGTCACGCCTGAGAACCATGGCACTGCCGCACGTGCTGGGACGCAGCACGCTGCTCATCGGCGTCGCCGTGTGCCTGACGCTTCTCGGCGGAATCGTCGTCTGGTCATCATGGTCGTCCCCCGAGTCCTCGAACAGGGAAGATATTTCTTCCGGCCAGGGGTCCGCCTCATCGGATGCACGGACGCCCGCACTCGGCGTCGACGACGTCACCGGTGTTCTCAAAGATCTGTGTGAGTCCCGAGCAACGGCGCTCAGCGACGGAGACAGCGAGGCTCTGCAGGCACTGACGGTCCCCGAGTCCGCTGCCGCCGCAGCGGATGAGCTCATCGATCCATCGGCATACGTCGACTCGGACTATTCGATCGATGTCGAGGACGTGAAGATCGTTGCCACCGACGATGACCGAGTGGTCGCCTCGGCACTCATGCGTTCGAGCGCGGTAAGCGGTGATGATCTGCAGGAGTTCGCCGCCCAGTCGGTCGAATTCGAGCTGAAGAAGGTCGAGGGAAGATGGCTCGTTGCAGAGGTCCGCGAGATCGCCGAGCCGTGAATGCCCCGAGGGGCCGACCACGCATGGTCGGCCCCTCGGAAGGTGTGCGGAAGAGTCAGGTTCAGAGGTCGAGGTCGGCCTCGAAGTTGCCTTCTTCCAGACGTGCCTTGATCGTCTGCAGGAATCGTCCCGCATCCGCACCGTCGACCAGCTGGTGGTTGTAGGTCAACGGCAGGTACACCATGTCACGAATGGCGATCGCCTCGTCGCCGTCGGCCGTCTTCACAGCGATGGGACGACGCACGATCGCACCCGTGCCGATGATGCCCATCTGCGGCTGGTTGATGATCGGCGTGTCGAACAGCGCGCCGACGGAACCGATGTTGGTCACCGTGAAGGTTCCGCCCGAGAGCTCATCGGGCATGATCTTGTTGTTGCGGGTCCGATCAGCGACGTCGTCGATGGCCTTGGACAGACCCGCGACGCTGAGGTCACCGGCATCCTTGATCACGGGAACGAGCAGTCCGCGCGGAGTGTCGACCGCGACGGCCAGGTGCTCGTGATCGAAGTAGGTGATCTGCTGCGACTCGAGATCATACTGGGCGTTGACCTTCGGGTGCACCTGAAGCGCCTCGACGATGGCCTTCGCGAAGAACGGCAGATAGGTCAGCTTCGAACCGTGCTTGGCCTGGAATGCCTCCTTGTTGGCCTTGCGCAGCTTCACGACGCGAGACATATCCACTTCGATGACCTGCGTGAGCTGTGCAGAGACATCGAGGGATTCGCTCATGCGCTTGGCGATGGTCTGGCGGATGCGCGAAGCCTTCTCCGTGGTGCCGCGCAGCTTCGCGACCTCCTCGGGGATCTCGACCTTGAACGGAGCCTTGGAAGCTGCGGCCGGTGCGGCGGACTGTGCCGCGGGGGTTGTGGCCGGAGCGCTCTTCGCCGCCGCCTCGACATCCTGCTTGCGGATGCGTCCGCCCACTCCTGTGCCGGTGACCTGCGAGAGGTCGACACCCTTCTCGCGGGCCAGGCGGCGCACGAGTGGAGTGACGTAGGCGGCGTTCTCGCCCACGGTGTCGGCGGCGGCAGGGGCCTGGGCAGCGGCGTCCACAGGCTCTTCGGCCTGAGCGGCAGAGGCCGACTGCGCCGATGCGGCTGCGGCCGGCTTGGGAGCCGACTCCTGCTTCGGCGCCTCCTCCTTGGGAGCCTCCTCCTTGGGAGCCTCCTGCTTCGGTGCCTCCTCGGCAGGAGCGTCCTCCTTGGGAGCTTCTTCCTTGGGGGCTTCCTCGGCCGGTGCGGATTCGGACGGGGCACCGGAACCGATGCGAGCCAGAGGCGCTCCGACCTCGACGGTGTCGTCCTCGTCTGCGAGGTGAGCCTGAACGACTCCAGCGACGGGGGAGGGGACCTCGGTGTCGACCTTGTCGGTGGAGACCTCGAGCAGAGGTTCGTCGACCTCGACCTCTTCGCCGACGTCCTTGAGCCAACGGGTGACGGTGCCTTCGGTGACGGACTCGCCGAGCGCGGGCATCGTGATCTCGGTGCCTTCGGACGAATCGGAATCAGAAGCGGCCGGAGCGGATTCCTCCGTCGGTGCCTCATCGGCTGCCGGTGCTTCGTCAGCGGGAGCCTCTTCAGCAGGGGCTTCTTCGGCAGGTGCCTCGGCAGGTGCCTCGGCCGGTGCTTCCTCGTCGGAGGACGCGCCGCTGCCGTCGCCGATATAGGCGAGGTCGCCGCCGACCTCGACCACGTCATCTTCTTCGGCCAGGATCTTCTCGAGGGTGCCGGCATACGGGCTGGGGATCTCCGTGTCGACCTTGTCGGTCGACACCTCGAGCAACGGCTCGTCTACCTCGACCTCTTCGCCCACTTCCTTGAGCCAGCGAGTGACAGTGCCCTCGGTGACCGACTCTCCGAGAGCCGGCATCTGAACGGAATTCGACATGAGTATTCGTCTCCTCGGATCTTATGAGTGGAAGTGCAGGGGTTTGCCGGCCAGAGCCAGGTGGGCTTCGCCGAGTGCTTCGTTCTGCGTGGGGTGCGCGTGGATGAGCTGCGCGACTTCCTCGGGGAATGCTTCCCAATTGACGATGAGCTGAGCTTCACCGGCCTGCTCGGACAGACGCGCGCCGATGCCGTGCACGCCCACGACCGGACCGTCCTTTTCCCGGACGACCTTGATCAGACCTGTCGTGTTCAGGATCACGGACTTGCCGTTGCCGCCGAGGTTGTACTCGAGGGCCTCGACCTGATCCTTGCCGTACTTCTCTTCGGCCTGAGCCGACGAGAGCCCGACGGAGAAGATCTCCGGTTCGCAGTAGGTCACGCGGGGAATGCCGGATTCGACGACCGGTGCCGGGTTGAGTCCGGCGATCTCTTCGGCGACGAAGATGCCCTGGCCGAAGGCACGGTGGGCCAGCTGGAGTCCGGGGACGATATCGCCGCAGGCGTAGATGTTGCCGACGCCGGTGTGGAGACGTTCGTTGGCCAGGACGAATCCGCGATCCATCGGGATGCCCTGCTCTTCGAAGCCGAAGCCGTCGGTGACCGGGCCGCGGCCGACGGCCACGAGAAGGTACTCGGCTTCGAGCGTCGAACCGTCTTCGAGGGTGACCTTGACGCCGTCTGCGGTCTCTTCGACGCCTTTGAACATGACGCCGAGCTTGAACTTGATCTTACGCTTCTTGAAGGCGCGTTCGAGGTTCTTCGAGATGGTCTCGTCCTCGTTGGCGACGAGGTGCTTGAGGCCTTCGACGATCGTGACGTCGGCTCCGAAGGAGTTCCAGACACTGGCGAACTCGACGCCGATGACGCCGCCGCCGAGCACGATGGCGGAGTTCGGGACCTTGTCGAGCTGGAGTGCCTCGGTGCTCGTGATCACCCGGTCGGTGACCTCGAGTCCGATGGTCTTCGACGTCGAACCGGTCGAGAGCAGAACATTCGTTCCCTTGACGGTGTGGCTGCCGTCTTCGCCGGTGACGTCGACGGTGTCTTTGCCGACGAGCTTGCCGGTGCCGAAGTAGGTGTCGATTCCGCGAGCCTTGACCAGACCCTGCAGACCCTTGTAGTTGCGGGTGATGACGCCGTCCTTGTACTCGAGCACCTTGGCGATGTCGATCCCCTTGAACTCGGCTTCGATGCCGAAGGTCTCGGAGTTCTTGGCGGTGTCGGCGACTTCTGCGGCGTGCAGAAGAGCCTTCGTCGGCACGCAGCCGCGGTGCAGGCAGGTGCCTCCCACCTTGTCGCGTTCGATCAAAGCGACCTTCATGTCGAGCTCTGCGGCTCGCAGAGCAGCGGCATAGCCACCGGTTCCGCCGCCCAGAACGACAAGGTCGTAGGTCAATTCGTCACTCACGGATTTCTCCTCGTAGCTGTGAATAAGGCTGCAGTACGCAGCTTTCAGTCTTATCTTTCCACTTTTCTCGGCCGGGGCGAAGAAAAACGCTGTCTGATTGGACACAGGTGGGCATCATCACGTTCACCTCGACAGCGTGTAGAACCACTGTGCTCAGGCCTGGGCCTTCGCGATTTCGATGAGGGTGCGCACCGCGGCTCCGGTTGCGGCCTTCGGTGTGTAGCCGAAGGGTGCGGACCCGTTGAAGCTCGGTCCGGCGATATCGATATGCGCCCAATTCGCACCCTCACCGACGAACTCCCGCAGGAACGCCGCAGCGGCGAGCATGCCGCCGGGGCGCGGCCCGGAGTTCGTGAGATCGGCGGCGGTGGAGTCGAACCCGGAGAGCATCTCCTCGGGGATCGGCATCGCCCACATCTGCTCACCGGCCACGGATGCCGAGGCGATGACCTCAGCCCGTGCGGCTTCGGAGCCCATGACGCCGGAGGTGCGTTCACCCAGTGCGACGATCTGCGCACCGGTGAGGGTGGCCACGTCGATGAGCAGGTCCGGGTTCTCCTCCCCGGCGTCGGTGAGTGCATCGGCGAGGACGAGTCGGCCTTCGGCATCGGTGTTCGTGACCTCGACGGTCTTGCCGCTGCGCATCTTCAGCACATCGCTGGGACGCTGCGCCGAGGATCCGGGCATGTTCTCGGCCAGCGGCAGCCACGCGGTGACCCGCACGGGCAGTTTGAGGTCGGCGATGCCGAAGAGCGCCTGCACGACGGCCGCGGAACCGGCCATATCGGACTTCATGTCCTCCATGCTCTTCGCGGGCTTGAGCGAGATCCCGCCGGAGTCGAAGGTGATGCCCTTGCCGACGAAGCTGAGATGGCGCTTCGCCCCGCGCGGTGCGTATTCGACCTTGACGAGTCGGGGCCCGCGGGTCGAACCCTGGCCGACGCCGATGATTCCGCCGTAGCCTCCGGCCTTGAGTTCCTTCTCGCCGAGGACGGTGACCTTGAGCTTGCGGTCCTTGGCCTGGCCCTTGACGATCTCGGCGTAGGACTCGGGATAGAGATCCAGCGGGGGAGTGTTGACGAGATCGCGCGCCCTGTTCGTCGCTGCGGCGATGACGTCGCCGGCGCCATGGGCCGCGGTGAAGGTCTTGCCCTTCGGGCCGATGACGGTGATGGCACCCGGCGTCCTGCCTTCGCTGCGGTAGTCGAGGAAGCGGTACGCACCGAGTCCGGCGCCTACTGTGACCGCTTCGACCTCGGCCGGAGTGGCGGCGGGCAGAGCCAGTGCGACCGACTCGACTCCATCCAGCGCGCGCAGCGCGGCACCTGCGCCTCGGCGCAGCGATTCGGCCGTGGCGGCGACATCGGTGTCGTCGGCATCGTCATCGCCGAGCCCCACGAGCAGCACGGAGTTCGCGGCGATGCCCTTCGGAGCGGGAACACGAGCGGTGGATCCGGCCTTTCCGCTGAACCCGATGGCCTGCGCGGCGTCGTTGAGAGCGGTCTTCGCCGCCTTCGCGCCTTCGAGTCCGAGGACTATCGAATCTGCAGCCGCCAGCACCAGTACGGAGGCGGTGGCCTTCGCCGGTGAGGTCGTGGAGTAGCTGCTGAGGGTGGATGCACCAGCCATGAGTTCCCTTTCAGTCGTCGTTGAACGTTGATTCGATCCTAATGCCTAACACGCCGACTTGCTGAAGCGGTCGGGCACGCGCCGGCTGATGCGATGGGCGACTCTGACATATTCTTGAGTGCGTGTACTCATTGATCTTCAGACTCCTCTTCGTTCCGATGGACGCCGAACGGGCCCATCACCTCTCGTTCACCGCTCTGCGGGTATTGGATTCCGTTCCTCTGCTCGGGCGTCTGCTCCGCTTCGTCTGTGCCCGCGGCACTGTCCGGCCCGTCGAGGTGATGGGACTGCCCTTCGCCAACCGCGTCGGCCTGGCCGCCGGATTCGACAAGAACGGCGTGGGGGTCCGTGCGATGTCGGCGTTGGGCTTCGGCCATATCGAGGTGGGAACGATCACCGCCCATGCTCAGCCGGGCAATGATCGTCCGCGGCTGTTCCGTCTGCGGCAGAACCTCGCCCTGCTCAATCGGATGGGGTTCAACAACGACGGAGCCCGGCAGGCATCGTTCAACATCGCCGCCGAACGGGCGAAGATCGAATCCCTCCCGCCGCGTCTGCGTCCGATCGTGGGCGTCAACATCGGCAAGACGAAGGTCGTCGAGGCGGCCGACGCGGTGGATGACTACGCCGCGTCGACCCGGGCGCTGGCTCCCTTGGCCGACTACCTCGTGATCAATGTCAGTTCGCCGAACACTCCGGGTTTGCGGGACCTGCAGTCGGTGGGCAGCCTCGAGCCGATCATCACCGCCGTCCGCGACACCGCCGCCGAGGTGGTCGAGCGCCCGCGGTCGTCGCTGGGTCATGTGCCCCTGCTGGTCAAGATCGCCCCGGATCTCGCCGATGAGGATGTCGCGGAGATCTGCGACCTGGCACTGCGCACCGGCGTCGACGGGCTCATCACGACGAATACGACGATCGACCGGTCCGTGCTGACCGGGGACGAGGCGGAATTCGCCGAAGGTCAGGCCGGCGGCATCTCCGGACGTCCTGTGGCCGCACGCTCACTCGAGGTGCTGCGTCTGGTGAAGAGTCACGTGGGTGATGAGCTCACCGTCATCTCCGTCGGGGGAGTCGCGGATGCGAAAGACGCCCGGGCTCGAGTGGCCGCGGGCGCCGATCTGGTTCAGGTCTATTCGGAGATGATCTATTCCGGTCCGTTCTTCCCCGGCCGCATCGTTCGCGGCCTTGAGCCGAGCGGGCTGCTCACTCGGGGTACTGGCGGCGCTTGACCTGCGGTTTGGGCATGCGCAGAGGACGCAGCTGGATGCTGCGCATGACCGCATAGAAGGTGATTCCCCGTTCGACTTCGCCGAACTTGTTGCGCAGCCGGTTCTTGAGGATGTAGTTGAGCACGAACCCGTCGAGGATGATCAGTGCGATGAGCCCCCAGACGGCGTAGGTGAAGTACTGCTGGATCTGGACCGGCTGCGTGAATGCGATGACGAGGATGAGGATCGCGGCCGGGATGAAGATCTCCCCGACCGAGAAGCGGGCATCGATGTAGTCGCGGATGTACCGTCGCTGAGGTCCTTTGTCACGGCGGGTGAGATACTTCTCCTCACCGTTCATCATTCCGATGCGCGCGCGATCACGCTCCTGCCGCTGCTGCTCCTTGGCTCGTCTGTTCGCAACCTTGCGATCCTTGTTCACCAAGGGCTGACGGCGCGCAGACTCCTGTTGGCTGCGCTTGGGCGTGGGCCGTCCCTTCTTCGCCTCCGCTTCGCGACGGGCGTCGGCTTCTGCGGAGGGGTCGTCATGGACTGGCTGAGAGGCGGCGGTTTCGTCGTCCGCGCGAGATTTTTTGCTTCCGAACACGAGATGAATACTACCTTTGGAGAATGAGCGAATCGACTTCAGCACTTGACAGTGCACAACTGCATGCCGAATTGGACACCATTTTCGAGGAGGTCCTCGGCAATCTCTCGGATCTCGTCGCCATTCCCTCGGTCGCCTGGCCGAGCTTCGACGCCGCGAATGTCACCGCCAGCGCCGAGGCGGTCGCCGGCTTGGCACGCGAGCTCGGCCTCGACGTGGACATCCTCAGCGCCGACCAGCCCGACGGAACCTCCGGGTACCCGGCCGTCGTCGCCTCGGTGCCGGCGCCCGAGGGCGCCCCGACGGTCCTTCTGTATGCCCACCACGACGTGCAGCCGCCCGGACGCGCCGAGGATTGGGACACCGAACCGTTCGTCGCCACCCGCAGGGGCGATCGTCTCTTCGGACGCGGAGCCGCCGATGACAAAGCCGGGATCATGGTCCATCTCACGGCTCTGCGACTGCTGGCCGACCGCCTCGGTGTGGGTGTGACCCTCTTCTTCGAAGGCGAGGAAGAGGCCGGCAGCCCGAGCTTCCGCAATTTCCTCGAGACCTACCGGGATCGGCTGCGCGCCGATGTCATCGTCGTCGCCGACTCCGGCAACTGGGCTGCGGGAACCCCGGCCCTGACGACGAGCCTGCGCGGAATGTGCGCCGTCGAATTCGAGGTCTCCACTCTCGACCACGCCGTGCATTCGGGAATGTACGGGGGAGTGGCACCGGATGCGATGCTCGCGATGACGAAGCTGCTGGCCACACTCCATGACGACAAGGGCTCCGTCGCAGTCGCCGGTCTGCACACGGACACGGAGACAGCCATCGACTACGACGAGGCGACTCTGCGCACCGACTCGGGAGTGCTGCCGGACACCGACCTCATCGGTACGGGCACCCTGGCCTCCCGTCTGTGGACCCAGCCGTCGATCACCGTCATCGGTCTCGACATCCCCGATGTCGCGGTCTCGTCGAACACGCTGCAGTCCTCGCTCAAGGCCAAGCTCTCGATCCGACTCGCGCCCGGGGACACCCCCGCCTCTGCGGTCAGAGCCGTCGAAGAGCACCTGCGGGCGAATCTGCCCTTCGGCGCACAGCTGCGCATCGGAGAGACCGAAGGCGGCAGCCCCTGGCAGGCCGATGAGGACGACCCAATCGTCCGAACCGCCCGTCAGGCTCTCACAGATGCCTGGGGCACCGAATCGGTGACGATGGGCATCGGCGGTTCGATTCCCTTCATCGCAGATCTGCTCGACGTATTCCCCGGCGCCTCGATCCTCGTCACGGGTGTCGAGGACCCGGACGCCCGGGCTCACAGCGCCAACGAATCGCTCTACCTGCCCGATTTCAAGGCCGCGATCGTCGCCGAAGCACTGCTGCTGCAGCGCCTCGGCGACCGTTCATGACAGAAACGGGGAATAGCTTGCCGGGCACCGATGTTGTCACCGGTGTAGCCTGGGGACAGGAACGCGAGAAGGAGTAACCATGACTGTGACCGAAAAAGCCGAAGCCACCCACGAGGTGGAGCTGTCGTCGACCGCTGCCGACAAGGTCCGCAGCCTGCTGGAGCAGGAAGGTCGTGACGACCTGCGCCTGCGCGTGGCTGTCCAGCCCGGCGGATGCTCCGGACTGATCTACCAGCTCTACTTCGATGAGCGCTTCCTCGACGGGGACGCCGTCCGCGACTTCGACGGCGTCGAGGTCATCGTCGACCGGATGAGCGTTCCCTACCTGAGCGGGTCGACCATCGACTTCTCCGACACCATCGAGAAGCAGGGCTTCACCATCGACAATCCCAACGCGGGCGGATCCTGCGCCTGCGGAGATTCGTTCCACTGATCAGCCTCGGCTGAGGAGGACCGCTTCTCATGGACCTGGAAGATCTGCGTGCCGTGTCATTCACGGCCACGCAGTCCCAGGTCCTTTTGTCGTATCGGGCCGGGCTCTTCCCGATGGGAGTCGGCCACGGCGGCGCCGGTCGGATGGGATGGTGGGCGCCACGACGCCGCGGTGTCCTGTTTCCCGGTGACCTGCGCGTGACGAAGAGCCTGCGCAAGTCGATGAAGCACTTCACCTTCACAACCGACCGCGCCTTCATCCACGTCATGCGCTCCTGTGCCGACCCGGCACGGACGGGAAGCTGGATCACCGAGGAGATGATCGAGCTCTACACGGGCCTCCACGAGGACGGCTGGGCCCATTCCGTGGAGGTCTGGAACGACGATGAGCTCGTGGGAGGGCTCTACGGAGTCGCCATCGGTTCGTTCTTCGCCGGCGAATCGATGTTCCACACTCAGCGGGATGCGTCGAAGGCGGCGTTGGCCCACCTCGTCGGACTCTTCGACGGAACCGACGTCGACAGCAGAGAAAGCCGATCCACCTCGGCGGATGAGGAAGCGGGACAGAGGGACTGGCTCATCGACACCCAGTGGCAGACATCACATCTCGCGAGCCTCGGCGTGTCGGAGATCAGCGGCCTCGAATACTCCGCGCACCTAGAATCCGCGCTCACGGGCAGTCTCTGTCAGGATATTCTCAACAAATGAACATCTGCAGATGAATTTCTACCGCGTGTAGCGGTAGTCTTATGACTGACAGAGTAAGTACACGTCTCTCGGCCTGACCTGGAGACGCAGAACGTTGTGAAAGGCTGCACGTGGATTCTCCGAATCAGTCAGGACCGCAGCGGTCCTGGGCGAAGCGGCTCGGCATTCTGAGCGCCGTGTTGATACCGGCGTTGCTATCGGGTTGCACGAAAGAGCAGATCGCCACAGGATTTTTTCCCGTCGAATCGCAAGGCGCGACGAACCACACGGATGCCTATACAGCGCTGTGGAACGGCGGCTGGATCGCCCTTCTCATTGTCGGCCTCATCGTGTGGGGCCTTATCCTGTGGGCCATGGTCGCCTACCGCCGCCGCAAGAACGATCGCGGACTGCCGGTGCAGATGCGCTACAGCATGCCGATCGAAATCCTCTTCACGGTGACTCCGGTCGTCCTCGTCCTCGGGTTCTTCTTCCAGAACGTCCAGGTCATGGAGAAGACGACAGACGACACGACCCCCGGTGAGCAGGTCATCGAGGTCGCTGCCAAACAGTGGGCCTGGGACTTCAACTACGAGACCGAAGACGTCTACTACGCCGGCACTCAGGTTGCACTCGACGGCACCCCGGAGCCCGAGAAGACCGCTCCGACTCTCTACCTTCCGGTTGACACCGACCTGGAGATCCGCCTGCACTCCCGTGACGTCCTCCACTCCTTCTGGGTTCCCGCCTTCCTCGAGAAGCGCGACATGATCCCCGGCCATGACCAGAGCCTGCATCTGCGTGCCGAGAAGGAAGGCGAGTACGTCGGCAAGTGTGCCGAGCTGTGCGGCGAATACCACTCGGAGATGCTGTTCAACGTCAAGGTCGTGTCCAAGGAAGAATTCCAGGATTACACGCAGTCGCTTGCCGATCAGGGCAACACAGGCCAGCTGGGACCGGAGTACGATCGCAACTGGTACCCGAAAGAAGGTGCTGAGAAATGACCGCCACGATGGATCAGGCGGCTCTTGATGCCCCGGTAGTTCCACGGAGCAAGGGCAAGATCATCGTCGACTGGATCACGTCGACGGACCACAAGACGATCGGGTACATGTACCTCATCGGTTCGTTCTTCTTCTTCTGCGTCGGCGGTGTGATGGCGCTCATCATCCGCCTCGAGCTCTTCGAGCCCGGAATGCAGATCGTGGAGACCAAGGAACAGTACAACCAGCTGTTCACCATGCACGGCACACTGATGCTGCTGATGTTCGCCACCCCGCTGTTCGCCGGCTTCGCCAACGTCATCATGCCGTTGCAGATCGGAGCTCCGGATGTGGCGTTCCCCCGCCTGAACGCCTTCGCGTTCTGGATGTACCTCTTCGGCAGCCTTGTGGCCATCTCCGGCTTCCTCACCCCGCAGGGTGCGGCATCATTCGGTTGGACCGCCTATGCGCCATTGAGCAATACGACGTTCACACCGGGAGCCGGCGGCAACTTGTGGGTTCTCGGACTCGCCCTGCAGGGCTTCGGAACCATCCTCGGCTCCGTCAACTTCATCACTACGGTGATCACCATGCGCGCACCCGGCATGACCATGTTCCGGATGCCGATCTTCACCTGGAACGTTCTGGTCACAGGCATCCTCGTGCTCATGGCCTTCCAGCCGCTGGCCGCCGCTCTGCTGGTGCTCGGTGCCGACCGCGTTCTCGGTTCGCATGTGTTCAGTCCGGGCAACGGCGGGCCGATCCTCTGGCAGCACCTGTTCTGGTTCTTCGGTCACCCGGAGGTCTATGTCATCGCTCTGCCGTTCTTCGGCATCGTCACAGAGATCTTCCCGGTGTTCAGCCGCAAGCCGGTCTTCGGTTATAAGGAACTCGTCTTCGCAACAGTCGCCATCGCCGCTCTGTCGGTGACCGTGTGGGCCCACCACATGTACGTCACGGGCGTGGTTGCACTGCCGTTCTTCGCCTTCATGACGATGCTCATCGCGATTCCGACAGGTGTGAAGTTCTTCAACTGGATCGGCACGATGTGGAGAGGCTCGATCACGTTCGAGACACCCATCGTGTGGTCGATCGGCTTCCTCGCCACGTTCCTCTTCGGTGGTCTCACCGGTGTCATCCTGGCCAGCCCCGCACTCGACCAGCACGTGTCCGACACCTACTTCGTCGTCGCTCACTTCCACTACGTCGTCTTCGGTACAGTCGTGTTCGCGATGTTCGCCGGATTCTACTTCTGGTGGCCGAAGTGGACGGGCAAGATGCTCAACGAGAAGCTCGGACACATCCACTTCTGGATGCTGTTCATCGGCTTCCACGGAACGTTCCTCGTCCAGCACTGGCTGGGCGTCGACGGGATGCCGCGTCGCTACGCCGACTACCTGCCGCAGGACGGTTTCACCTGGATGAACCAGGTATCGACGGTCGGATCGCTGCTGCTGGGTCTGTCCATGGTTCCGTTCTTCTGGAATGTGTGGATCACCCACCGCACCGCACCGAAGGTGACGGTCGACGACCCATGGGGCTACGGAGGATCGCTCGAATGGGCCACCTCCTGCCCGCCCCCGCGCCACAACTTCACCTCGCTGCCGCGGATCCGTTCCGAACGTCCTGCGTTCGACCTCAACCACCCCGAGCTGCTCGAGTACAGCGGGCACGGTCATACAGAACCCCAGCTCACAGGAGACAACGCCAAATGAAGTCATCGATCTACGTCTTCAACCTCTGCGGTCTGTTCTTCATCGCTGTCGGGATCTTCTACGGCGTCTTCACCGACTTCACCGAGCTCGTCGGGTTCCCGGCACTGCTCCTCGTCGGTCTGATGGCCCTGATGATCGGTGTCTACCTCTGGCTGACGGACCGTCGCGTCGGGCGTCAGCCTCAGGACAACGACGACGCCGAGATCTCCGAGGCCGACGCCGACTACGGGTTCTTCAGCCCGTGGAGCTGGTGGCCCATCGTTAGCGCGGGTGCTGCTGCCGTCTCGTTCTACGGAATCGCGATGGGCTGGTGGATCTTCCCGTTCGGTGTCGTGCTCGGCATCGTCGCACTCGTCGGACTCACCTACGAACACGATCGCGGTGACTTCGCCCACTGATACGGTGATCTGATCGCCCTCCCACTGTGGCCCGGACTCATTTCGAGTCTGGGCCACAGTGCTATTCGCGGGCCCGTTGCGATGCACCGACCCGGTCGTTGCTTGGCGATCCCGTCGCTGTATACGGGCCTGGTCGGTGTTTGGCGCCCTGATTCCCACTCGTAGACATCCGTGAAGACACAAGACACCACGCTCGAATAAGCGCTCTCTTCCCCGGAGCTCGAGGCCGAGGTCTGGGCCGTGCGCGAGTTCAGGGGAAGGCAGTTGCGCTGGTGCAGGAGCATGGACTCGTCGGTGGGACCATCGCTGACGCAGAGTGATTGCATTTTGGACGGATCATCGAGATCGAAATCGATGCTTCGTACCAAAAGTGATGATCGACGGCACTGATACTGGAGTTGATCGACGGCCATCGATGCGGCCCGTTGGCGCACCATGGTTCGCCTCGGCAGCGTCAGAGCCCCTTGTATGGCTTCCAGCGATTTGGTTGGCTCCACACACAGGCCGGACAGGGACTCCAAACGGCCGTATGCGGGTTGAAGGGTTGAAGTGGGTCTTGCCTTGCCTGACATGACATGTCGGCGGCCGCCAGCTTTTGCGTGCCGCTGCAACCCTGCGAGCAGTTGGGGCGACCGGTTTTTGGTCATCTGTGTCATTCCGAGGTCGCCTGTTGGCGAACCGGGATTTCCGAACGCTGCGGGTGCGCGTCCAGAGAGGCTGGATCGATGACTCTCGTCCGTCAAACATGTGGTCCGGCCAGGGGACTGCTTCAGCGTGCGCCCGACGCTCGCGCCGCGAGACGGCTGCAGAAGCCCGCCGAGGCGACATGTATCGGTGGTCGTCCGATGCGGTTCAACAAGAAGGTCACTGGCGACGCAGTGTGCCACGCCTCTTGCCGATGCTGACCGAACGCGGTAAGTCTCGACTGTTGCAGGACGGGCAGTAGAGCGTGGGGGAGAGGCTGAGTCGGTGCTACGGTGAAGAGCACCACGGATGAATAGACCGAGGGGCCCAGCAGTTGAACTGCTGAGCCCCTCGGCTTTGGCTGGTCAGATCGATCAGTGACCGAGCTGGTTGCTGTTCGAGCCCTCGACTGCGTCGTGCTCGTGGTGCGAAGCTTCGAGTTCCTGCTTCGACACCGGAGCCACACGATCTTCGAAGAAGAAGCGTGAGAGTCGCGCACGCAGCTTCTCCATGCCCGTGATCTTGCCCTCGGCATTCGGCTGAGCCGGCACGTAGGCAGGCGATTCGAACGCGGTGATCTTCCACAGCTTGTGCGGGGGAAGAGCCTCGTGGCGTTCGAGGAACTCACCGTGGGGCAGACGGATGATGTGAGCCGTCTCCCGTCCGTGCAGAGCGATCTCGCGGTCCTTGCGCTGGAGTGCCAGGCACATGCGTTTGGTGATGACGTAGCCGATGATCGGTCCGAAGAAGAACAGGAACCGGAAGATGTAGATCATGTCGTTGAGCGACATCTGGAAGAACACGGCGATGATGTCACCCGATGCAGCCGCCCACATATTGCAGTAGAAGATGATTCCTGCAACGCCGATGGCCGTCCGAGTCGGGTTGTTGCGGGGGCGATCGAGAATGTGGTGTTCCCGATGGTCCTTCTGCAGCCACGCCTCGAAGAAGGGGTAGATGAACATGACAGCGAACACGCCGCCCATGACGAGCACGGCACTGTTGATGTTGAACGAGATCGGCCATCCGAAGATGTAGAACTCGAACCATCCCGGAACGATGCGTAGGAATCCGTCGGCCCAGCCGATGTACCAGTCAGGCTGTGTACCAGCCGAGACGGGAGACGGGTCGTAGGGACCGTAGTTCCAGATCGGGTTGATCGTGAACAGCGCCGAGATGAGCGAGATCAGTCCGAAGATGAGGAAGAAGAATCCTCCGCCCTTGGCCGCGAAGGTCGGGAGAACGGGTTCTCCGACGACGTTCTTCTCGGTGTTGCCGGCACCCGGGTACTGGGTGTGCTTGTGCACGACGACGAACATCAGGTGGATGCCGATGAGCGCAATGAGCAGGGCCGGCACGATCATGATGTGCAGGGTGTACAGACGGGCCACGATGTCGATGCCCGGGAACTCGCCTCCGAAGAGGAAGAACGAGATGTAGGTTCCGACGAGCGGCAGCGACTTGAGGATGCCGTCGATGATTCGCAGTCCGTTGCCGGAGAGCAGATCGTCAGGCAGCGAGTAACCGGTGAAGCCGGCTGCCATGCCCATGATGACGAGCAGGACGCCGACGACCCAGTTCAGCTCACGTGGGCGACGGAAGGCGCCGGTGAAGAACACGCGCAGCATGTGCACGCTCAGTGCTGCGACGAAGAGCAGGGCCCCCCAGTGGTGCATCTGTCGGATGAACAGACCGCCGCGGATCTCGAGGGAGATCGCCAGGGTGGAGTCATACGCTTCGGAGATCTCGACGCCGCGCAGCGGCAGCCACGGTCCGTCGTAGTGCAGTTCGCCCATGGCGGGCTGGAAGAAGAACGTGAGGAACGTTCCGGACAGAACGACGATGATGAAGCTGTAGAGAGCAACCTCGCCGAGCATGAACGACCAGTGGGAGGGGAAGATCTTGCGACCGAACTCGCGGACGAGGACGGATGCCCCGACGCGGGTTTCGGCGAAGTTCGCCGCCTTCCCGATTGTGGTGGTTGGCTGTGTAGTACTCATGGGTGGTTGATCTCCCAGAACGTAGGTCCGACAGGCTCAGGGAAGTCCGACTGGGCAACCAGGTAGCCTTCGCTGTCCACAGTGATGGGCAGCTGAGGAAGCGGTCGTTTGGCCGGGCCGAAGATGACCTTGCAGTGTTCCGTCACGTCGAAGGTCGACTGGTGGCAGGGGCACAGCAGGTGATGTGTCTGGTGCTCGTACAGTGCGACCGGGCAGCCGACGTGGGTGCAGATCTTCGAGTAGGCGACGATTCCGTCGTGTGACCAGTCCTTGCGGTCCGGGTCTTCTTTGAGTTCATTGGGATCGATGCGCATGAGGAGCACGGCCGCTTTGGCCTTCTCGTTCAGCGGGTGCTCGCTGGCTTCCTCGTCGCCGATGCCCGAGGGAAGGACGTGGTACGCCGAGCCGATCGTGACTTCGTCAGCCTTGATCGGACGTTCTGACTCAACCGACGGGATTCCGCCGACATCGCGGATGAGGCGAGTGCCCTTCTGCCACAGCGTGTTGAACATCTTGTCGCCCGGGAGCGGGCCGAGATCGCGGAAGACGAGGACCGCCGGCAGCGGTGCGATCGCAAGTGCGGCGATGAGTGTGTTGCGCAGCAGAGGACGACGGGCGATGCCCGACTCTTCCTTGGCCTGGTGAAGGATCTCGAGCGCAATCGCCTGATCTTCTTCGCTGCCGCCGATGTCATGGCGTTCGTCGATGCCCTCGTGGTCGCTCATGAGGTTCTTGGCCCAGAGCACAGCTCCGAAGCCGATGGAGAACATCGCGACAGCGGCACCGAGGCCGACGAACATGTTGTGGAGGCGGATGCTCTGCATCGATTCGCCCGGAGTGAACAGGAAGTAGGCCACGATGAACCAGATGGTTCCGATCATCGAGAGGATGAACCAGGCGGCCACCTGTCGTTCGGCGACCTTCTCGGCGCGTGGATCCGAGTCGGCCAGCCGTGGTTTGTGCTCGGGCAGGCCCGGGTTCGTGAACCCGTTCAACTCCTCGAGCTGGCTGCCGCCGCCGGAGTGCTCTTTCGAGGTCATTGAATTCCCCGTCTTTTCTCGTAATTGATGGTGTACGACACTGTCGGACTCACTTGGCCCTGGATGACAGCCACACTGTCAGACCGATGACGGCAGCAAGACCGAAGAACCAGATGAACAGGCCCTCAGCCACCGGACCCAGGGATCCGAGCTTGAATCCGCCGGGGGAGGGGTTGTCCGAGACTTCCTTGACGTAGGCGATGACATCGCGTTTGTCGTCGGGAGTCAGGTTCGCGTCGTTGAAGATCGGCATGTTCTGCGGGCCGGTCTGCATCGCTTCGTAGAGGTGCTTCTCGGAGACTTCGGACAGGTTCGGTGCGTACTTGCCGCGTGTCAGAGCACCGCCGGAGCCGACCACGTTGTGGCACATGGCGCAGTTGGTGCGGAACAGACCGCCGCCTGCCGCGGGGTCGCCCTTCGAAGCATCGAGGTACTCGTCCTCGGGAACTGCCGGTCCTGGTCCGAGCGAAGCAACATAGGCAGCGAGCTGGGCGGTCTGCTCATCGTCGAACTGAGGTTCCTTGACGCGAGCCTGCGGGCCGTTGGCCTGCAGCGGCATGCGTCCGGTGCCGACCTGGAAGTCAACAGCAGCGGCGCCGACGCCGATGAGTCCGGGGCCGGCCTTCGAGCCTTCGGCGTTCATGCCGTGACAGGTGGCGCAGTTGGCCGCGAAGAGTTTCTTGCCTTCTTCGATGTCAGAGGCGCTGGCTGTGTCCGCCTTGGCGCTCGAAGTCTGCGTGAAGAGTGCATAGGCTCCGCCGGTCAGCAGCAGTCCCACGAGAAGCAGCGCGACCAGCGCCATGGGATGTCTGCGGCGATCTGCTAGAAGCTTCACTTGATCGTCCTTTGCTTGAAGTGTTGTGAGTCCTGGGGGCCGAGCATCTCAGTCCGCCTATTGGAGGAGGTAGATGACGCCGAACAGACCGATCCAGACGACATCGACGAAGTGCCAGTAGTAGGACACGCAGATTGCGAATGTGGCTTCGTGGTGACCGAACTTCTTCGCCCCATAGGCACGTCCGATGACGAGCAGGAAGCAGATGAGACCGATGGTCACGTGGATACCGTGGAAACCAGTGGTCAGGTAGAAGACGGAACCGTAGCCATCGGTGTTGATCGAGATGCCCTCGCTGACGAGCGTCGCGTACTCCATGACCTGGCCGGAGACGAAGATCGCGCCCAGGGCGAAGGTGAGGTAGAACCACTCGACCATTCCCCATTTGGCGATGTTGAACAGCGAGCCGGTCCGCCGGGGGCGGAACCTCTCGGCTGCGAACACACCGAGCTGGCAGGTGAACGAAGACGACACCAGGATCAGCGTGTTGCCGAGAGCGTAGGGGATGTCGAGGATCTCGGTCCTCGTCTCCCACAGCTCCGGAACGACGGACCGGATGGTGAAGTACATGGCGAAGAGCGCGGCAAAGAACATCAGGTCGCTCGCGAGGAACACGATGAAGCCCACCGTGGTCACATTCGGACGATTGACAACCGGATGTGCTGGCGCTGTTTGAGATGCAGTGGCAGTTGACACAACCCCATTATTACCCGTCTCGGGGTGAGTTTTCATCTTTTACCCAGGTTTCGAGAAAGAAATTTCTACACGACGTAGCAAAAACCCCGATCTGGTGCCGAAATCTCGTTCCGGGGGCAGCTTCCGCCCGCGTGTCGAAGTCGCGATAGTATGCCGCAGGTAAGGAACGTCCCCTTCTGCGGGACGGTGAGAACGCCTAGTGAGAGTTCATACGGATGACTGATTCCACGCCCCTGACCACCCCGGCGACGCACGTGTCGGAGTCCCGCAGCGAGGTCGAGGCAGCCACTCAGAACTGGCCGGACTTGCTGATGGCTCTCATGCATCAGCAGGACCTCGACGGCGTTCAGGCGGCTTGGGCGATGGACCAGATCATGTCGGGCAGGACTCCGGATGTGACAATGGCCGCATTTCTGGCCGCGCACCACACAAAGGGCGAGACGGTCGAAGAGATCGCCGGACTGGTGGCGGCGATGATGGACCACGCCGTGCCCCTGCCCGGGCTCGAAGACTCCGTCGACATCGTCGGCACCGGCGGGGACCGCGCGAAGACGGCGAACATCTCCTCGACCGCGGCCATGATCATCTCCGCGACCGGGCAGCGCGTCGTCAAACACGGCAACCGTGCGACATCCTCGGCGTCCGGCTCCGCCGATGTGCTCGAAGCACTCGGGGTGCGGTTCGACATCACTCCCGAACAGACCGGTCAGATCGCCCAGGAGGTCGGGCTGGCCTTCTGCTTCGCCAACGTCTTCCATCCCTCGATGCAGTTCGTCGCGGCAGTGCGGCGACAGATCAACGTCCCTACCGCCTTCAACATCCTCGGACCCCTGACGAACCCGGCCCGGGCGCGGCATACGGCCATCGGAGTCGCCGACGCGCAGATGGCTCCGCTCGTCGTCGGCACCCTGGCCAAGCGCGGACATCAGGCCGTGGTGTTCCGGTCACGAGACGGACTCGACGAGCTGAGCAACACTGCTGTCAACGATGTGTGGGAGGTCCGTCACGGCGAGATCGAGCACACGACCTTCGACGCGCTCGACCTCGGCATCGAGCGGGCGACGAAGGACGATCTGCGGGGAGGAGGTCCGGACGAGAACGCCGCCATCACCCGGGCTGTCCTCGACGGTGAGCGGTCAGCCGTGCGCGACATCGTGGCCATCAACGCCGCAGCGGCTCTCGTGGCCGCCGACGAATCGGCTGTGGGCACGTTCACCGAGCGCCTGGCTCTCAAGCTCGAGACTGCGGTGAACACGATCGACAACGGCGGCGGTGCGGACAAACTCCAACAGCTCATCGACGTCTCACATCGGGTCGCTGAGACGAATCGCTCCTGAGGACTGAGCGTGGCTGGTCGCTCCCTGTCGAGGCAGCGACCAGCCACGATCGTCTGCAGTGGTCACGGAGATGAGTTCGGCGGTCTCCAGCCATCCGGCCAGCAGTCGCGTCTCCTCCGGCAGAGAGTCAGTCTCCTGCGGCAGCGCGCCGGGAGCAGGCACCCATTCCGCGGTCGGGGCCAGCACCGCCAGCGAATCTGCCATGGCCGGTCTGGCCGACACATGGCCGGCACCGGCGAGTTTTCCGTGCCGGATGATCGCCAGATCCCAGCCGGCCTCGGATCCGGGCGCCGCCGCAACCAGTTCGGGAATCCTGCGCAGAGCCGACACCTGCTCGGCCCGAGCAGCGATCGACACCGCGGTGCGCAGCGCGTCACGGACCTCGGCTGCCGTCTCGTAGCGAGCCTCACCGGCCAGTCGCCTCATCCGCTCTGCGGCCAAACGCTGCAGAGACGACAGATCCCCGGCGACGAGCTCGAACAGCTCCCTGATGGAGCTCAGGTAGTCATCGACGTCCGTGATCCCCGCGCATGGGCCGCCGCACTGACCGACCTGGGCGCTCACGCACGGACGATGTTCGCCGAGGGTGCACCTCCTGATCGTCGTCGTGCACCTCTTGACCGGGTAGAGGGTGTCGAGGAGCTCCTTGACGGCTTGCGCGGATTTCCGCGATCGGAACGGTCCCAGCGGCGGCGCGGGGGAGCGTTCCAGGGCCGAATTCGCCCGGACCACCGACAGCCGCGGGAAGAGCTCATCACTGAGCACGATCCAGGAATTGCGGTCCGGATTCTTCGATCGTCGGTTGTACGGAGGCGCCAGCTCGCCGATGAGGCGGATCTCGCGGACCTCGGCTTCCAACGCGTGCGCGCACGGCAGGCAGCTGACCTCCTGTGCCGCGGTGATCATCTCGGCCATGCGGCCGCGGTTCTCCGAGGCGTTGAAATACCCGCGCACCCGTCGGGCCATATTCCCGGACTTGCCGATGTAGAGCACACGGCGAGTGCCGTCGAGGAACATATACACGCCGGGTTCGGCGGGAACGCCCTTGGCCAGATGGGATTTGGCCTGTCGCTTCGCCCACCCCGACTGCCTGACGGCGGACAGCTCCTCGAGAGTCGTCACCCCGTAGCCGCCGAAGCGTTCGAACAGATGATGGAGGAGCTCGCCGGTCGCGCGAGCATCGGAGAGCGCACGGTGATCGGGTTCGACCTGGGTGCCGAAATGAGCGGCCAGGGTCGAGAGCTTGTGATTGCGCACTTCGTCACGACCGACGACGCGACGGGCGAGAGTGACGGTGTCGAGGACCGTCGGAGCCGGCCAGTGATAGTCGAGACGTTCACAGGCCGAGCGGAGGAAGCCGATGTCGAAAGGCGCGTTGTGGGCCACCAGCACCGCACCGATGGAGAATTCGAGGAAGCTCGGCAGCACCGAGCTGATCGGTGGGGCGTCATCGACCATCGCATGAGTGATGCCGGTGAGCCGGGCGACGAAGGGGCTGATCACCGAGTGCTCCGGCTTGACCAGCGTCTGGAACTCTCCGATGACCTCACCGCCGCGGGTCTTTACCGCACCGATCTCGGTGATCTCCGACTGCCCCGCCCGGGTGCCGGTCGTCTCGAGGTCGACGATGACGAAGGTGACATCGGACAGAGGAGTGCCGAGGCTGTCGAAGGAGAGCTGAGAATTGTGCAGTGCGCTGGGGGCACGGTCGAACGGGACGGTCATGACGCTCAGTCTCTCAGGTGCGGCTGACGCGAAGCGATCAGCACCATTCACACCGAGGATCCGTCGCCGTCATCGGCGGACCGATGACTCGGCAGGTGGAAGAACAGTCCGACCGCTCCGCCGATGCCGACGGCCAGACCGATGAGCAGGTACCATCCCGGCAGCGGTCGGAAGAAGACGACGCCGATGAGCAGGAGCACGACTGCTCCGAGTGCGGCGGCCCAGGACAGCACGAGGGTGGGCGAAGCGGTGCGCCACCCGATGGGCTCCGCCGGCTCGGGCTCCCAGTGCTCGGTGTCCTCGAGAGCGTCGCGAACATCCTCGGCGGGCATATCGCCCATGGCGGCGGAGGGCTCGGCGATCTGCCGGACGAGGTCGTCCCACTCCTCGTCGCTGATGCGCGATCGGTCGTGTCCGATCTTCTCCGGGTCGGGAACGTCTCCACGCCAATCCTCCCGGCCCTCGTCGTCGGGAGTCGAAGCGCTGCCGTCGTCGTTCATATCTGCATCAGCAATTCCGTGGGCTCGGCTATTCCCCGGTCTCCGACTGGAACGGCACGGCCGCCTCGGTGCGAGCTGCCTTCAGGACCGCCTCGGCGATGGTGTGCGCATCGAAATCGAGGGTGGCGACATGACGGGAGTGACGCAGAGCGATGATGCTCGGCGGCTGCGGGAGGTCCGATCGCAGCACACGCAGCGTGCGCGGACCGACGACATTGTCCTCACCGGAGATCATTGCGGTCACGGGGCGGTCGACCTTCCACAGATCGTCGCGCAGAGCCTTCAGCGCACGATGGAACGTCGCCAGGGGAGCCACAGGGGTCCGCTCGTAAGCGCACTCGTCGCGGTCCGGGTGGGCGATATCGCCGCCGATCGACGGAATCGTCCGCACGACATGCCGGAGGACCGGCAGCAGGGGAGCGAAGGGGGAGTCGACGAAGAGGGCGGGATTGACGACGATGATCTCATCGGGAGCCCCCTCCGCGGCGCCCAGAGCCAACGCCAGGGACCCGCCCATCGACAGTCCGGCGACGATGACCCTGTCGTGGTCGGCCTGCAGGCGACCCAGCTCGGTGCGCGCCGCGCCGAACCAGTCGGACCACCCGGTGGCGTCCATGTCCCGCCACGAGGTGCCGTGACCGGGCAGCAGGGGAACGCTGACGTCGATGCCCCGCCCCTCGACCGCACGGGCGATCGGCACCCAGGAGACAGGAGAGCCGGTGAGTCCGTGCAGGAACAGGACCGCAGCGGACGAACCGGCAGCACGGCTGCGGTAGGCGGCCGTCGGATCCGCTCTGAGTGTGAAATCGATCTCCATGTCTCCAGCATGGCACGGATGTGTGGCAGCGGACTTCGCTGTTCACCGTTCGTATCGATATATGATTGCCGAGGACGACAAAGAGTCGTAGTCGGAAGGGTGCGCGTGTTCTACTGGTTTCTCAAGCGAATTCTCGCCGGACCCATCCTGCGTATCCTCTTCCGTCCGTGGGTACGTGGCCTGGACAATCTTCCTGCCGAGGGCCCAGCGATCATCGCGGGAAACCACAACCACTTCATGGATTCGATCTTCGTCCCTCTGCTCGCTCCGCGCCCCGTCGTCTACCTGGCGAAGAAGGACTACTTCACCGGTCGCGGAATCAAAGGCGCGGTGACCCGCTGGTTCTTCAAACTCAACAACCAGCTGCCCATGGACCGCGGCGGAGGATCCGGATCGCAGGCCTCTCTCGAATCCGGGCTGAAGGTCCTTGGCGAAGGCAATTCCCTGGGCATCTACCCCGAAGGCACCCGCTCGCCCGACGGAAAGCTCTACCGCGGACGCACCGGCATCGCACGTCTCGTCCTCGAGTCCGGCGCTCCCGTGGTTCCGGTCGCGATCATCGGCACGGACAAGCTGCAGCCGGCCGGTCGCCTCGTGCCCAAACTCCGGCGTGTCGGCGTCGTCTTCGGCACACCGATGGACTTCTCGAAGTATTCGGGGCTGCCGGTCGACCGTTTCATGCTGCGGTCGGTCACCGACGAGATCATGTACGAGATCATGCGCCTGTCGGGTCAGGAATACGTCGACACCTATGCGTCGACGGTCAAGACCAAGCTGCTGACGAGTGCGAAGCCGAAGAAGCCGGAAACCGATAAGGACGCGGCCAAAGCCAAGGGCGCGCCCAAGGACGGCGACGCGGCGACAGGCAGGGGAGAGGCGAAGACGCTGGGCTCCTCAGGCCGGGACGAGCCGGAAACCGGCGGCGACGGGCCGCCGACGTCGTCCTGATTCCTCGCCTCGGACCGCCCTCAGGCGCCTGAATGACATCCATGTGACATGTTCGAATACTGCGGTAACTGCGACACGCGGAAATTGTTACCTCGGGGTGTTTGTCCTGGCCGGGACGGCAGAATAACTTGGAGTTGTTGAATCCCACTGTAGGTTCGCTGGGAAGAGGGCTAGAATGACTATGTTCTCGGTCCTTCCAAGCGACCTTCGCTTCCCCCAGGGACTTAAAGGAGGAGTCGGTGTGAACCGCTCAAGTCATGAAAGCGTCGACATGACGCCGATGCCGTCAGCAGCCCAGGGCCTGCTGTTCGATGATGATCTGCCCGTACTCGATGAAGAGGCCGGCTACCGCGGTCCCACCGTCTGCAAGGTCGTCGGCATCAGCTATCGTCGTCTCGACTACTGGGCACGCACCGATCTGGTGACCCCGTCGATCCGCAATGCGACCGGATCCGGCAGCCAGCGGCTCTACAGCTTCCGTGACATCCTCGTCCTCAAGATCGTCAAGCGACTCCTCGACACCGGCGTCGGGCTGCAGTCGATCCGCACGGCCGTTGAGCACCTGCGCTCCCGCGGCGTCGAGGATCTCTCCCAGATCACTCTCATGTCCGACGGCGCGAGCGTCTTCGAATGCACTTCACCCGATGAGGTCGTCGACCTCCTCCAAGGCGGTCAGGGCGTCTTCGGGATCGCCGTGGGGCGCGTCTGGAACGAAGTCGAGGGAACGCTGTCCGAATTCCCGAGCGAACGCATTCCCGAAGACGATGCGGCGCTCGAAGCCATGGACGAACTCGCAGCACGACGCGCACGCAAGTCCGGCTGACAGCCGACAGAGATTCTGCACCTTCACCGAGGCGGCCCGCTCAGACCGAGCGGGCCGCCTCGGTTCTCGTCCGGGTCGTTCTGATCGCGGTCGTTCTGATCGCGCTCTGAGAGTCTCCATCACATGCAGAACTGCCGCCGCGAACCTGTGTTCGGGGCGGCAGTCGACGATCTGCTGGGGAACAGCGGCTTAAGCGTTCACTTCTTCTCGGTCTGCTGACCGCCGTTCTTGGCCGGTGCCGCGCCACGTCGGCCCCGGATGTTCTCCGAGCGCAGCGCGCGCTCAAGAAGAGCGTCGAACGAGGCGGAGACCTCATCAGCCGGTTTGCCGGGCCAGGAGTGGATCGGTCGCGCCGATCCCTGAGCCTGCTGCATGACCGCGCGTTCGGCCAGAGGCGGATTGAGCACGAGCGGACCGAACATCTCGCGCATCTCCTGGATGCGGTAGTCGTGTTCGGTCGAACCGGCCCGCACCCGGTTGACGACGAGTCCGAGAGGCTGCAGGTCGGAGGCACCGCGCTGCCGCAGCTCATCCGTTGCGCGCAGGGCCCGATCGGCGGCCGCGACTGAGAACAGGCTCGGCTCTGTCACGACCGCGACGCGATTGCTCGCCGTCCAAGCCGTGCGGGTGAGGCCGTTGAGGCTGGGCGGACAGTCAATGAGGACGAGCCGGTAGCCCTTGGCGATCCGCGACAGAGCGTCTTCGAGTCGGCGCAGATAGCGCTCGGACAGCGAAGGCCGATCGAATTCCGCAGCGCGCGGAGAACCGGAGATCACGTCGAGGTGGCCGAGCCGGTCTCCGACCCATCCGGAGGGGATGATCGCCTCGGACAGGATCTTCTGGGACTTCGGGGCAGCGAGCACATCGGCGATGTCGACACGCGTCGAGGTCGGCACATCGAGGCCGGTCGACGAGTCCGCCTGCGGGTCCATGTCGACGACCAGAGTGGGAATTCCTCTGTTGTAGGCCGCCGAGGCCAGACCGAGCGTCACGGATGTCTTACCGACTCCGCCTTTGAGGCTGCTGATACTGAGGACAAGCACCCTCCTACGTTAACGTATCGGCGGCTGCCGAGCCGTGCCGACCACGCCGAGACTCACGTCTCAGTCCAAAGTCGACCCCCGGGCGCAGGGGTGTTCCAGGTCACTTGTAGAGTATGTTTCCGACAGCTTGTCGACCAGTCGCCCAGTGCGGCCGATACAGAAGTGAGAGACACCTATGTTCTCCAAAGTACTCGTGGCCAATCGCGGAGAGATCGCCGTCCGTGCTTTCCGTGCCGCTTATGAGCTCGGAGCCTCCACCGTCGCAGTCTTCCCTTATGAGGATCGCAACTCCGAACACCGTATGAAGGCCGACGAAGCCTACATGATCGGTGAGGAGGGCCACCCCGTCCGCGCGTACCTCAGTGTCGAAGAGATGCTGCGGGTGGCGAAGGAGAGCGGCGCCGACGCCATCTACCCCGGTTACGGATTCCTCTCCGAGAACCCCGATCTGGCACGTGCCTGCGCTGACGCGGGCATCACGTTCATCGGCCCCGAGGCCGATGTGCTCGAACTGGCAGGAAACAAGGTCCAGGCGCTGGCTGCCGCACGCAATGCGGGCATCCCGGTGCTCGACTCGACTCGTCCGTCGGCCGATATCGCGCAGCTGCTCGCCGATGCCGAATCGATGGAATACCCGCTCTTCGTCAAGGCTGTCGCAGGCGGCGGCGGCCGCGGAATGCGTCGCGTGGCTCAGGCGACCGAGCTCGAGGATGCGCTGAAGGCCGCCATGCGCGAGGCCGAGGGCGCCTTCGGCGACCCCACGGTCTTCATCGAGCAGGCGGTGCAGCGCCCCCGTCACATCGAGGTCCAGGTGCTGGCCGACAACGATTCGAACGCCATCCACCTCTTCGAACGCGACTGCTCCGTGCAGCGCCGCCACCAGAAGGTCATCGAGATCGCTCCGGCACCGAACCTCGATCCCGAGATCGCGGCCGCCCTGCACGCCGATGCCCTGAAGTTCGCGAAGGCGCTGGGCTACCAGAATGCCGGCACCGTGGAGTTCCTCCTCGAGACCGACGGCCCGCGCGCAGGCAAGCACGTGTTCATCGAGATGAACCCGCGCGTCCAGGTCGAACACACCGTGACCGAAGAGATCACCGATGTCGACATCGTCGCGTCTCAGATGCGCATCGCCGCCGGGGCCAGCCTCGAAGAGATCGGCCTGCGACAGGACGAGATGCGCATCAAGGGTGCCGCCCTCCAGTGCCGCATCACCACCGAGGACCCTGCCAACTCGTTCCGTCCCGACACCGGAACGATCACCGCCTACCGCTCGGCCGGCGGTGCAGGCGTGCGCCTCGACGGTGGAACCGTCCATGCCGGTGCCGCCGTCAGCCCCCATTTCGACTCGATGCTCGTCAAGCTCTCCTGCCGCGGTCGGGATTTTGCTCAGGCCGTCGGCCGGGCCAAGCGAGCACTGGCGGAGTTCCGCATCCGCGGGGTGTCATCGAACATCGGCTTCCTGCAGGCCGTCCTCGACGATCCCGCATTCGTCGCCGGCGACCTCTCCACGTCCTTCATCGAAGAGCGCCCGCAGCTCTTCGACACACGCGTGAGCGCCGACCGTGGGTCGAAGCTGCTCGACTACCTCGCCGACGTCACGGTCAATCGCCCCCATGGCGAACCGGGGCTGCGCATCCGTCCGGGCGACAAGCTCCCGAACATCGACCTCTCGCAGGCTCCCGCTCCCGGCAGCCGCGACCGCCTCGCCGAGCTCGGTCCGGAGGGCTTCGCGCGTGCCCTGCGGGAGCAGACCGCACTGGCCGTCACCGATACGACGTTCCGTGACGCTCACCAGTCGCTGCTCGCCACCCGAGTGCGCACCCGCGATCTGCTGGCCGTGGCCGGACACGTGTCCCGGATGACGCCAGAGCTGCTGAGCATCGAGGCCTGGGGCGGCGCCACCTACGATGTGGCTCTGCGCTTCCTCGGTGAGGATCCCTGGGAACGCCTCGAGGCTCTGCGCGCCGCGGTGCCCAACATCAATCTGCAGATGCTGCTGCGCGGCCGCAACACCGTCGGCTACACCCCGTACCCGACCGAGGTCACCGACGCCTTCGTCGACGAGGCCGCTCGCACGGGCATCGACATCTTCCGCATCTTCGATGCGCTCAACGACGTCGAGCAGATGCGCCCGGCGATCGAGGCCGTGCGCGGAACGAACACGGCGCTTGCCGAGGTGGCTCTGTGCTACACCTCGGACATCCTCGACCCGACCGAAGAGCTCTACACACTCGACTACTACCTGCGCCTGGCCGAGCAGATCGTCGAGGCCGGGGCCCATGTTCTCGCCATCAAGGACATGGCCGGTCTGCTGCGCCCTGCCGCCACGGCCAAGCTCGTGACGGCTCTGCGGGAGAACTTCGATCTGCCCGTCCACGTCCACACCCACGACACCGCCGGCGGCCAGTTGGCCACCCTCTATGCTGCGGCCGCTGCCGGAGCCGATGCCGTCGATGCCGCTTCGGCGGCCATGGCCGGAACGACCAGCCAGCCGAGTCTCTCCGCACTCGTCGCCGCGTTCGAGAACACCGACCGCGACACAGGCATCAGTCTCGACGCCGTCAGCGATCTCGAGCCCTACTGGGAATCTGTGCGCAAACTCTACGCACCCTTCGAATCCGGTCTCGCCGGACCGACCGGTCGCGTCTACCGCCACGAGATCCCCGGCGGTCAGCTGTCGAACCTGCGTCAGCAGGCCGTGGCGCTCGGCCTCGGGGAGCGGTTCGAAGACATCGAACACATGTACGCGGCCGCCGATTCGATCCTCGGCCACCTCGTCAAAGTCACCCCGTCGTCGAAGGTCGTCGGCGATCTGGCGCTTCATCTCGTCGGTGCCGGTGTCTCACCGGAGGAATTCGCTGAGAACCCGGACAAGTTCGATATCCCGGATTCGGTGATCGGCTTCCTCAACGGCGACCTCGGTGACCCTCCGGGCGGATGGCCCGAGCCGTTCCGCACGAAGGCTCTCGCCGGTCGCTCCGCCAAGCCGCTCGTCGAACACCTCGAACCCGCGGATGCGGAAGCTCTGCAGACACCGGGCCGGGAGCGGAAGGACAAGCTCAACGAGCTGCTGTTCCCCGGACCGACGAAGGAATTCCGGACGATGCGCTCGAACTACGGGGACCTGTCCGTCGTCGAGACCTCCGAATACCTCTACGGGCTCACCGGCGGCGAAGAACACGCCGTCGAACTGGCGAAGGGCAAGAACCTGCTCATCGGCGTCCAGGCCATCGGCGGAACCGACGAACGCGGAATGCGTTCGGTCATGTTCACCCTCAACGGACAGCTGCGTCCGCTGCAGGTGCGCGATCGGTCCGTCGAAAGCGAAGTCAAGACGGCAGAGAAGGCCGACCCGAACAACCGCGGTCATGTCGGCAGCCCGTTCGCCGGCGTCGTGACCATGCAGGTCCACGAGGGCGACACGGTCGCTGTCGGAGACACCGTTGCCACGATCGAGGCCATGAAGATGGAGGCGACGATCACCACGCAGACGGCCGGAACCGTCTCCCGAGTGGCCATCGCTGATGTCCAGCAGCTCGAAGGCGGAGACCTCGTCGTGGTGATCGATGCCTGAACGCGAGATCCGGCTGTGGGGCGACCCCGTGCTGCGCAGCAGATGCGAGACGGTGACGGTCTTCGACGATCACGTCGAAGCTCTGGCCGCCGACCTCGTCGACACCGCGAGGCCCGCGGGCCGTGCGGCCGTGGCCGCACCGCAGATCGGAGTCGGCCTGCGGGCTTTCGGCTACGACCTCGACGGTCGCACCGGCTATGTCATCAACCCGGAGATCGTCGAGCTCGGCGGGCAGCTGCGTGATATCGAAGAAGGCTGCCTCTCCGTGCCCGGACTGTTCTTCCCCACCCCGCGCTACGAGTTCGCTCGGGTGCGCGGGGTGGATGCGAAGAATCAGCCGATCGAGATCGAGGGCACTGAGGTCTTCGCACAGATGCTCCAGCACGAGGTGGGCCACCTCGACGGGCAGGTCTACATCCAGACTCTGCCCGGAGAGCGCCGGCGGGAGGCCATGAAGGCCATCCGCTCGGCCGACTGGTTCCTGGCGCGGATGTCCTGAGCACATCGACACGCACACCATCGACCACAATGACCTGAGAAGGAGAAGTTCTTGAGCATTCAGCGCACAGCCGTCATCGGCAGCGGACTCATGGGAGCCGGAATCGCCGAGGTGCTGGCGAAGTCCGGCCTCGACGTGATCGTCCGTGAGATCAACGAGGAGGCATCGGCCGCCGGCCGAGCCCGCATCGAGAAGTCCCTGGCCCGCGCCGTGGACAAGGGCAAGCTCGATGCCGCCGCCCGCGACGAGGCCCTTGGCCGACTGCGGTTCACCACCGACATCGGTGATCTCGCCGACCGTCAGCTCGTCATCGAAGCAGCCAGCGAGAACGAAGACATCAAGAAGTCGATCTTCGCCGAAACCGACCAGGTCGTCACCGACCCGGAGGCCATTCTCGCCTCGAACACCTCGTCGATGCCGATCATCCGCTTCGCTCAGGCGACCTCGCGTCCCGAACGCGTACTCGGCGTCCACTTCTTCAACCCGGCACCGGTGCAGCCGCTGGTGGAGATCGTCTCCTCGGTCCTCACCGCCGACGACGTCCGTGACACCGTGACCTCGTTCGTCGCCGAGGTGCTCGGGAAGAATCCGATCCAGGCTGATGACCGCCCCGGGTTCATCGTCAATGCCCTGCTCATCCCTTACCTGCTCAGCGCGGTGAGGATGCTCGAATCCGGGTTCGCGACGAAGGAGGACATCGACGCAGGCATGGTCGGCGGCTGCGCCCACCCGATGGGCCCGATCAAGCTCGCCGACCTCGTCGGTCTCGACACCTGCCTCTACGCTGCCCAGAGCATGTATGAGGAGACCGGCGATCCGGCCGCGAAACCGCCGATCCTGCTGTCGCGAATGGTCGATGCCGGACTGCTCGGTGTGAAGTCCGGACGCGGCTTCTACGACTACTGAACCGACGACCATGGACCAGACAGGTCCGCCCCGAACCATTCGGTTCGGGGCGGACCTGTTTCAGTCTGCAGGCAGCGTAGGTCTATCAGCCGGCCAGCAGCTTCTCATAGCTGGCCAGTCGCACGCATGCCACGAGACCCTGAGCCGCGAGTTCGACCTCATCGAGTGTCGGCATCGTCGGGGCGATGCGGATGGTGTTGTTGTGCGGGTCGAGTCCGTAGGGGTGAGTGGCTCCAGCCGGCGTCAGCTTCACACCCGCCTCCCCGGCGAGTTTGACCACTCGATCCGCGATGCCCTCCATCGTCGTCAGGGTGATGAAGTAGCCCCCGTCCGGCGAGGTCCACTGTGCCAGTTCATCTGCTCCGAGGCCGTCTTCCAGCGCCGCAAGGACGGCATCGAACTTGGGAGCGACGATCTCGGCATGCCTGCGCATATGCGCTTCGACCCCGGCGGGGTCGGAGAAGAACCGGACATGGCGCAGCTGGTTGATCTTGTCGGGGCCGATCGCGACCTTCCCGAGGTTGGCTCGCATCCAGTCGACCGTGGCCGGGCCGCCTGCGAAGAACGACACGCCGGCACCGGCATGCGTGATCTTCGAGGTCGAGGCGAAGATCCATGCTCGTTCGGGGTTGCCGGCCTCGGCGCACAGAGAGAGGATGTCGAGATTGTCCGGATGGTCCTCACGCAGATGATGCACCCCATAGGCGTTGTCCCACAGCAGAACGAAATCGTCGGCCGCGGTCGGCATGGCCGCGAGTTCCCGTGCCCGCGCCTCGGTGATGGTGATTCCGGTCGGATTGGAATACATCGGCACCAACCACATGCCTTTGACCGCCGGGTCCTCGGCCAGACGCTGCGCTTCGGAGATGACCGGTCCCTCGTCGTCCATCGGGATGGTCAGAAGCTCGAATCCGAGGGACTCGGCCAGGGTGAAATGACGGTCGTAGCCGGGCACGGGGCACAGCAGTTTGTGCGGGCCCCGACCCCACGGGCGGTCGTCGACTGCTGTGCCGTGCATGAGCGCGAAGCTCAGGGCCTGCGCCATGAACGTCAGCGATGCATTGCCTCCGGCCAGCAGCTGATTCGCCGGCACCTTGAGCAGCGGGGCGAAGATCTCACGCAGTTCGATGAGCCCGTCGAGCCCACCGTAGTTGCGAGTGTCGACACCGCCTGGGGTGAACACGTCGTCACCGCTGACCGCGGTGAGCAGATCGGCGGCGAGGTCGAGCTGCTCGGGGGCGGGCTTGCCGCGGGTGATGTCGAGGTCGAGGCCGCGTGAGGCGAATTCCTCATAGGCGGCGGAGGCCTCATCCAGTCGGGACTGGAGATCGGACGGTGCGGACATGCTGACTCCTCAGGGCTGGGAACGGGCCGTTGACTCCATCCTATCGACTCGCTGGCTGACAACGACGCTAGAGTGGTCCGCAGCGGTCGCCACGACGACCGACCGACGTTCGGCGAAAGGCAGGGGCAGATGGTGCGACCACGCGCGCAGGCCGCACACGGGCGCCGTTTCGGTGCCCAGGCCGGAGTCTATGACGAGGTGCGCCCCGGCTATCCTCAGACGGCTCTGGACCTGGCGCTGACCGGTTGGGACCGGAGCTGGTCCGATCTGCAGGTCTGCGACCTCGGTGCGGGCACCGGAATCCTCAGCCGTCAGCTGCTTGCCCTCGGCGTCGATCTCATCGCCGTCGATCCCGACACAGCCGCGCTCGAACGCAATCCTGCGCCCGCCGTGGTCGGCACGGCCGAGGACACGGGCCTGGAAGCCGAGAGCCTCGACCTCGTCACGGTCGCTCAGGCCTGGCATTGGTTCGACGAGGCGAGTGCCGCCGCAGAAGTGGCCCGCATCCTCCGACCGGGAGGCCGACTGCTCATCCTCATCAACCAGCTCGATGTCCGTGTCGACTGGGTGCTGCGCCTGAGCCGGATCATGCACGCAGGCGACGTGTACCGACCTCAGTACCGGCCTCAGCCCGGCCGCGGTCTGACGCTCACCGAGAACAGACTCGTCGAATTCGCCACGGAGGTCTCCGTCGATGGAATCGTCGACCTCGCTCGCACACGCTCCTATTGGCTGCGCTCGGACGAGAAGACCAGGGACAGAGTCGAATCGAATCTGCGCGAACATCTCCGTGTCGAACATCCGATCCCGGACAGGGTGGAGCTGCCGTACATGTGCCTGGCCTACCTGCTTCAGCGCCGCTGAACGCACGACGCGGGCCCCACCCGCGTTCGGGTGGGGCCCGCGTCCAGCGGATTCAGCTGCCGACGCCGGGGGAGCGGGGTTCGTCCGCCGCGGACGATTCGACCACCTCGGGGGCGGTCTGTCCGGAAGCGTGCGAAACGGAGATCTTCCGCGGACGGGCCTCCTCGGCGACGGGGATCGTCAGTGTGAGGACGCCGTCGCTGTAGTCGGCACGGATGCGATCCAGGGCCACCCTGTTGCCGAGCGTGAGCTGACGGGCGTAGGTGCCGTTGGTGCGTTCCCTGGTCAGCCACTTCACGTCTTTGTCGGCGACCTCGGATTCGCGGCGGGCGCGAACCGTGAGCGTGCGGTCTTCGACGTCGACATCGATGCTGCTCGGATCGACTCCGGGCATGTCGATGCGAGCGATGAAGACTTCGCCGTCACGGTAGAGGTCCATCGGCAGAGTGGTGGCGTTCGGGGTGCGGGTGACCTCGGAGAAGAATCGGTCGAGGTCGCGGATGGGGTCGAAACGTGTAGCCATGTGCTTCCTTTCGTTCGGGTCCTACATTGAGTCAAACACACTCAACTTTGAAATGATTCCGAACTCATGAAATTCTCAGTCTGTGAGCCTGGTTCCCATACTCCTCGCCCTCCTTCCCGTCACGGTGCTCATCGCCTTCGGCTTGGTGCTGAAGAGACTGCCGGGTTTTCGGAGCCCCGAGTTCTGGTCAGGTGCGGAGAAGCTCGCGTACTACTGTCTGCTTCCGGTGCTCCTCTTCACCTCCGTCGCCGAGGTGGATGTGGCCCATGTCCCGCTCGCGCGGTTGGCGGCGGCGCTCGTCATTCCCACAGTGGTCGTGTCCTTGGGCATCATTGTGACCCGTCGGGTCATCGCGCGTGATCTTCCCGCCTTCACCTCTGTTCTGCAGGGAGGCATCCGCTTCAACACCTATATCGGACTGTCCTTGGCGGGCAGCCTGTTCGGCTCCGAGGGCAGCGCCGTTGCCGCGATCGTCGCAGCGATCCTCGTCCCCACGGTCAACGTCGTCTCGAGTCTCGGCTTCGAGTTCCTCCGCACCGGGCCGAGCTCGCTGCTCGCGCTGCTGAGGGCGATCGTGACGAATCCTCTCGTGCTCGGCTGCGTCGCCGGAGCTGCGGCCAATGTCAGCGGTCTGGGCCTGCCCGACGTGGCGTCAACGGTCCTCGAGCCCTTGGCGTCGGCCTCGCTGCCCATCGGTCTGCTGTGCGTCGGTGCCGGTCTGCAGACATTCTCTCTGCGTTCTCATACTCGGGCCGTCATCGCCTCGACGGCGATCAAGCTGCTCGTACTGCCGAGCCTGTCGCTGGCGGCCCTGGCCCTCTTCGCCATCCCGACGGTGCCTGCACTGGTCGGGCTGCTCTTCCAGTCGATTGCGACGGCGAGTTCGGGCTACGTCATGGCGAGGCAGCTCGGGGGAGACGCGAAGCTCATGGCCGCACTCATCGCCGGACAGACCGTCATCATGCTCGTCACCCTGCCGGTGGTTCTCCTCCTCGGCCAGTCGGTGCTCGGCTGAGTACGGATTCTCCTGCCGTCGTCACAGGAGCCGACAGCACAGCGGCCGACCCCGCACTGGGATCGGCCGCTGAGTACTCGGTTCGAGTCCACCCTCGACTCACGCGACTCGAGATGAGCGCTGAGCCTCAAGTGGACAGTCTGCGGATATCACTCGCCGTCGGCGGTGATATCGGGGTGGCGCGAGCCGAGCTCGGAATCGATGCGCAGGACACCGGCACCGTCGGTGCCGACGCGTTCGAGGCGACCGATGATCTCCGAGATGCTCGACTCCTCCTCGACCTGCTCGTCGATGAACCAGTGGAGCAGCGGCAGCACGTCGAGGTCGGCTTCGTCCTGGGCGGTGCGGTAGAGATTGCGGATGGATTCCGAGACCTTCTCCTCGTGCGCCAGAGCGGCCTTGAAGAAGTCGATCGGCTGCGAGCCCGAGACCTTCGGAGCGGCGATATCACCGATCTGAGGGGCGAATCCGCGGTCGAGGCAGTGCTGAGTGAACTTCGCGGCGTGCACCTGCTCTTCTTCGGACTGGGCGCGCATCCAGCGCGTCATTCCGGGCAGATCCTGATCGTCGAGCTGAATGGAGAGCTGGAGGTAGACCAACGAGGCTTCGAGTTCGAGGGTGACCTGCTCGTTGAGGACCTTCTGCATAGCGGGGCTCAGGTGCATCTGTTACTCCTTTGCTGTTCGAGGCGGATCCATTCCGCCTGCTTAGAGAATATCCTGACACCTTTTCTAGAACCGTTCCAGTGTGGAAAGGCTCGGCAAACTCTGCCCAGGTTTGCCATACCTGCCCCGCCCCATCCCGAGCTGAGCCGATTCCGGCGCGACGTTCGGCTCAGAGCTCCGGCCGCCGGCGGTGGTGGCCGGTCGCCGATTCGAAGGCATGAGCGACTCGGAGCAGTTCGACGTCAGCGCCCGGTTTCGCCACGATCTGCACACCCACCGGCAGGCCGGAGGCCGAGAATCCTGCCGGCACCGAGATCGCGGGGCATCCCGTCGCCGAGATCAGGCACAGGGCCCGCATCCAATCGAGATAGTTCTCCAGCTGCACACCGTTGATCTGCGTCGGGTATTCGATGTCGGCGTCGAACGGCAGGACCTGGCAGGTGGTGAGCACGAGGACATCGTGTCCGGCGAAGTATCGGTCGATCTCACCGTGGAGGCGCGTGCGTGCGGTTTCGGCCGAAACCACCTCGGCGCCGGTGAGATCGAGGCCCATGCGGATATTCCACCTGACCGATTCCTTGATGCGCTCCGGATGCGCTTCATACAGCCCGCCCCAGGACCCGACGAAGTCGAGGGCACGGCGAACATTGAATACCTCATCGGCGTCCGTGAGATTCGGAATCTCCTCGTCCACCTGCGCTCCGAGACCGCTGAACACCAGAGCCGTGGAGGCGACGATGTCTTTCACCTCGGCCTCGACAGGAAGCAGTCCGTCCAGGTCGGGGCTGAATCCGACCCGGAGACCGGTGAGGTCGGGGGAGCGGTCGGCGTCCTGTGCGAACTCCGGGAGGTCGAAGACACTGCCCGATTCCGGGATCGATTCCGGCGCCGAGGGGTGCGGACCCGAGGCCACCGACATCAGCAGGGCGGCATCGGAGACCGTGCGTGCCATGAACCCGCTCTGCGCGAGCCACGCATAGGGGTTGCCCGGTTGGGTGTGCGGGATGCGGCCGTTGCTCGGTCGCAGCCCGACGACGTTGTTGAACGATGCGGGCGAACGCAGTGATCCGCCCATATCCGATCCGTCCCCGGAGGCTTGGATCCCAGCCGCGAGCACCGCACCCACACCGCCGGAGGACCCTGATGCCGATTTCGTTCGGTCGTAGGGGTTCACCGTCGTGCCGAACACCTCGTTGAAGGTGTGCGAACCGGCGGCGAACTCGGGGACATTGGTCTTGCCCGTCGTCGTGATGCCGGCGGCTTTGAGTCGGGCGATGATGAGCGCATCCGATTCGGGAACCCGATCGGCCATGAGCGGCGATCCCCAGGTCGTGCGCATTCCCGCAGTGTCGTGAGTGTCCTTGTGTGTCATCGGGACTCCGTGCAGGGGCCCGAAGCTCTCACCCCGAGCGGTCGCTGAGTCCGCCGCCTCCGCCTGGGCGAACGCGGCCTCGTCGTCACGGGTGACGACGGCATTGAGGACGGGGTTGACTGCATCGATGCGGTCGAGGTGGACCTGCAGCGCTTCACGGGCGGAGACCTCTTTGGCAGCGATCCGGGCAGCCAGTTCACGGGTCGACCACCACAGCATCTCCTCACTCATGCGCGGTCCTTTCCGACCTTGCTCAGCACCGCTGACAGCGCGGCTCGGATGCCCGTCTCGAGCGTGGTTTCGACATCGTCAGGAGCGAAGAACGGGGAGTGGTTGCCGGCCGGGGTCTGTCCGTCTTCGAATTTCGCAGGGGAGTAGCCGCCGAAGAACCAGTAGACGTACGGCACACCGATGTCATCTCCGAACGCTCCGACATCCTCGCTGCCGGTGGCAGGCTCGGTCAGGTGGACCTGCTCGGCACCGAGCTCGGCTCCGAGGTGAGTGAGGAACGACTCGGTCTCGTCGGGGTCGTTGAAGCAGCGCGGGAACCGATACATCTCCTCGATCTCCGGTTCCGGGGCACCGGAAGCCTGCGCCTCGGCGAGAATGATGCGGCGGACCCGGTCGAGGACGACTGCGCGGACCTCCTCGGTGAAGGTGCGGATATTGAGTTTGAACTCGGCGGAGTCCGGGATGATGTTCTCCTTGAGCCCGCCGTGGAACGTGCCGACGGTGACGACGGACATGTCGCGCCCGGAGATCTCACGGGACACGACCGACTGGAGCCGGGTGATCATATAGGCGCCGAGGACGATCGGGTCGATCGCGTTCTCCGGTTGGGATCCGTGCGCCTGTTTGCCCTTGACGGTCACGCGCAGGCAGTCGGACATCGCCATGGCGGTGCCGCTGCTGGCGTAGATGTGGCCGGCCGTTCCGGGCCACACATGCTGACCGAAGATGACTTCGGGGCGCACGATCTCATCCCAGAGTCCGTCGTCGAGCATGGCCCGGGCACCTTGACCGGTCTCTTCCCCCGGCTGGAAGAGCATGACGACGGTACCCGACCACAGGTCCTTGTGTGTGACGAGGTGCTTGGCGAGGTAGAGACCGACGGTGATGTGCGTGTCGTGGCCGCAGCCGTGCATGACCTTCGTGGTCTCCCCGTCGGGCAGAGTGCCCTCTGCGGCGGAGGCGTAGTCGAGTCCGGTGTCCTCGCTGATCGGCAGGCCGTCGATGTCGGCACGGTAGCCGATGACGGGCCCGTCGCCGTTGTCGATCACGGCGACGACGCCGGTTCCGCCGAAGGTGCGGGTGGTCAGTCCGAGGGCGTGGAGTCGGGAGGCGATCTCGGCGGCGGTGTTCGTCTCCTGCATCGACAGCTCGGGAGTGCGGTGGAAGTGTTTGTAGTCGGCAATCGTCTGGTCGAGATCGGCGCTGATCGACGCGCGGAGAGCGGGCTTGAGTGACATGAGGTCCTTTCAGCAGGGGTCTGGTGCCATCTTGGCAGGAATTCTCGGATGCGGGGGTCGGTCTCGGAGACTGAGCGACAGGCGCAGACTGTCGTCAGTTGATCCCGACGGTATCGGTGCCGTCGCTGCCCGGCCTCTTGTCCGTGACCGATTTGTTGCGGGTGAACCAGGTGATGAGGATGGTCAGGAACACGACGATCGCGACGTCGCCGGGCGCGAGCACGGGAACCAGTCGGACGAGGACGAGGATGACCAGAGCCGCCATACCGAGGGCGATGAGTGTCGACTTGAGCTGCTTGAGGGACGCGATGAGCTGGACGGTGACACCGCCGAGGATGGCCGGGAGGATGTAGAGCTTCGCGACGAGGGTGGCCGACTCGGGGATGAGAGTGACGAGCCACGTGCCGAGGATGCCGACGAAGATGACCATCGAGGTGACGTGGATGATCGCGGCCCCGCAGATGGCCATCGTCGCCGCATATTCGCCCTTGCGAGTGCCGGGCTTCGCCCCGATCGCGTCCTGAGCGACGATGGCTGAGGGCAGCAGCTTGTTCGAGACGTTGCCGATCATGAAGGCCTGGTACATTCCGGCGGGACCGAGGATCGGGAAGTAGGTGAGAGGTTCGACGATGTAGAAGACGCCGTAGACGGCGAACACGGCGAGGAACCCTTTGAGTATCTCACCGAAGTCGATGTTCGCGTCTGCCACGAAGAGCAGATAGAACGGCACCGAGGTGGCGATGAGGAATCCGACGAACAGCGTGATCGAGCCCCACCGGCTGGTGGTGCGCTCGAACGCCGCGTGCGAGGGCGATGTGATGATCGATGACATGTTCTCTCCTCAGGCTTCGGGCAGTCCGAGACCGGCATAGTGGGCGAAATATGCGGCGACGAGGCCGATGAGCAGGGAGAATCCCAGTCCCCATTCCTTCAGCCAGTTCTGTTTGAGTGTCTTGGCGAGCAGCAGGCAGATGCTCATCACGACTGCCGAGACGATGACGGCGATGACGTGTGCCGGCGATTTCGGCAGCTCACGGAAGGTCAGGGCCGCGAAGGCCGCGAGAAGTGCCGCGCCCGGGATGATCGACATGAGCGCGGGATTGACCTTCTCGAGCTTGTGGGAGCTGCGCTTGAAGATCGGGGTGAGGATGAGGGTGGAGATCATCCAGCCTGCGCCCGAGAGGCTCATCGCCATGAGTGCCACGATGAAGACCCCGCGGGTGAAGGTCTCATCACCGAGGTTGGCACCCATGGTGCCTGCAGCCAGCGACGCAGAGGCCACCTCGGTGGCGGCGGAGCCGATGAGACCGACCCGGACGATGACCGGGGGAGTGCCGAACAGCGGCAGCAGAGCGATGGCGACGAGGACCACCGACAGCGACGGTCCGATGGCGGCGACACCACCGGCGCGGAACGCCGACCTGACCTCCTGCTGGCTCATTCCCGCGGATTCGGCGTTCTTCTTCACGGCGGTCATGTAGATGAGCGATTGGACGACGACGACGGCCATCACCGCCAACGCGAGTATCCAGAGAATCGGTGCGTTTGCGAGGCCGATGTAGTCGGCCGATCCGCTGGCCACAGTCATGGTCAGCTCCTCACTTCATTGTCGAGTTGCAGGGGCCCCGGACGGCAGGTCACGTTGGTATACCAACATGCGGGGCGTAGGAACAACGTATACTGACCGAACGGTCAGGACTACTGTTTGGCCGGAAGTTCTCATTGTTCGAGACGCTGTGAGGCGATCGTCGACGTGCATCCCACCGAGCAGAACGACGCGGCCCGAGCTCTTCCGACCTAAGCTGAGGGCATGGACGAAGTCACGACCAAGCAGCTCGATCGGGCAGAGACGTGTTGGGTCACAGCGCTGCAGCGAGTCCGCGATTCCGATCTGAATCGGACGAGCGGCGCCGGAGAGTGGACGAATGCCGAGCTCATCAATCACGTGATCGGCGGGGGAGTTCGCTACACGCTGCTGCTGGGGCAGGCGAGCACTGCGGAGGCCGAAGCCACCAGGGGAGTCGATCACCTCGGCGACGACAGGCTCGAATCCTTCTGGACTCATGAGAGGACGTTCAGAGCGCTGGTGAACGAATGCGACCTGCACACGCCGGTCGCGCATCGGATCGGGAGCATCCCGGGGACGCAGCTGGTGCAGATGCGCATCCTCGAGCTCGCACTCCATGCCGCGGACCTCTCACGCGGCACCGGTCACGACTGGCCGATCGATGAGAGCCTCGCCGAGTTCATCTCAACCGAACTCGGCGATCTCATCATCGCCCTGGGCGCCGAGGGCGGATACAGGCCGCCGCGCCCGGTCGGCGAGGAAGTCACGTACGCTCAGCGGGTGCTGCTGCTGTCGGGCCGGTGACCGGTCCGAATCGGTCACCGAGTGGAGCCAGGGTGACTCAGTGCTTCTTCGGTGAGATGTACATGGTGATGTGCGCTGTGACGAATGCGGTGCCCTCGGCGTCGAGGATGTCGACGGGGACGACCAGGTCGAACTTCTCCTCGCCGAATTCGGGGATCGTCTCAAGCCGGGTGACGGCTGTGACCGCCCCTTTGCCGGCCTTGGCGTTGTATTCCACGGTCATTCCCGCAGGGATCCAGCGGTGAGTGGGCGGCACGGTCGCATCGGTCATGACACCGGCGGCGACCTCGGCCATATTGCAGGACGCGATCGCGTGATAGGTGCCGATGTGGTTGTGCATTCCGCGACGGTTGGGCGCAGTGACGCGGCACAAGCCCGGGCGCAGCTCTCTGATCTGCGGGCGCACGGTGCGGAAATAGGGTGCCTTGAAGGAGACGGCCTGAGAGAACAGCCAGGAGCCCACGCGGCTGCCCAGAGGCATCTCCTGCATCTTCGTCCAGAGCTTGAAGGTGGGCGCCGAGTCGGTGCTCTGCGCGGCTGTGGTGTCTGCGGTCATGGAGGTGCCCTTGCTGTGAGCTGAGTTACTGTCCAGTACAGACTATCAGTCGGACCATTCGGCCAGTGTGTGATCGCGGGTGCGCTCGAGCAGCTCGCGCAGAACCGGTTCATCGACGTCGCTCAGACGCGTGAGATACAGGCATGATATGCCGCTGCGATGCTTGCCGAGCCTGGAGACGAGGTCTGGCCAGTGCTCTTCATAGTCGCCGGTGAGATAGATCGTGTGCTGGCGTGCAGCAGGGGAGTAGGCGAGAACCGGCATTGTGCCGCCATGTCCGGACTCATAGCGATACTCGATCTCACCGAACCCGATGATGCGCGAAGCCCACACCACAGGTGCTTCGCCGGAGATTTCGGCGAAGATCTCGAGCAGGCGGTCGGCCTCGGCGCGCCTGGGACCGCCGGCACGGTCGAGCACGTCATCGACGGGTTCGCCGGTCGGTCGCATTGCTGGTTGCTTCGTCGCCATTTCGCCTCCTGGTGTCGCCTGATGGATCACAGGCTCAGATCGCCGGATTCAACTGTAACTGCGCACCTCGGGGAGCGGCTCTATATCTTTACTTAACAGAATGTATATTATCGGCGTTCCAGTCGAGATCCGGGAGAGACGCGGCAGTACACAGAAATATGGGTGTACGGAAATGGCCGCGAGCGATACGTGCGTCGCTCGCGGCCATTTCACGATCACAGCCCAGGTGTTCGTGCGCTGTGATCGTCAGATCATTGTGCGGTCTCAGCTGCCGACGGTGACGTTGCCGCCGAGGCCGACCTTGCCGCTGTCGTCCGAGCCGCCATCGTCCTTCTTGCCGTCATCGCCGGACCCGCCGCCGTCATCGGCTGCACCGTTGGACTTCGTCAGTCCGGCTTTCTCGCCGCAAACCGGCCACGCGCCCGGACCCTGCTCCTTGAGCACCTTCTGAGCGATGTGGATCTGCCATTCCTTGCTGTGCTCGTCCGCGGTGCCCGAACCGCCGAAGGCGTTCCAGGTCTGCTTGGAGAACTGCAGTCCGCCGTAGTATCCGTTTCCGGTGTTGATGTGCCAGTCTCCGCCGGATTCGCATTCGGCGACCTTGTCCCAGACGCCCTTCTCAGATGCCTGTGCCGGCTGCGCCGCGCTCATTCCGGTCAGTCCGGCGGCTGCGACAGCGCCGGCGCCGACGAGCAGGGCGGCCTTGCGGAGGCTTGTGCTGTAGAGGTTCACTGTGTCTTCTCCAAAGTACGACTGCATTTCGGTTCTGTAACCCGGTCGTTACCGAGCCGTTATACACCGTAACGAATCAACTGCCGCATTTGAACCCGAGACCGTGAATTCAGCATCCGAATCGCCTCCGCGCTATCTGAGTGAAGCGTGATAAGAAGCGGCTCCCCCGGTCAGGCATTCACATATGCGGCCAGGTGCTCGGCGGTCAGCGAACCGTTCGTCTTCACTCCTGCGACCAGTTCGGCCGGGCTGCCTTCGAACACGATGGAACCTCCGTCATGTCCGGCACCGGGTCCCAGGTCGATGATGTGATCGGCATGAGCCATCACGGCCTGATGGTGTTCGATGACGACGACGGTCCGACCCGAGTCGACAAGTCCGTCGAGCAGACGCAGCAGGTTCTCGACATCGGCCAGGTGCAGTCCGGTCGTCGGCTCATCGAGGATGATCACCTGCGCCGCATCGGCGGCCTTCGCCGATAAGTGCACCGCCAGTTTCAGTCTCTGGCGCTCTCCCCCGGACAGCGTCGTCAGCGGCTGGCCGAGACTGACATAGCCGAGTCCCACCTCGGCCAGTACACCCAGGATCTTCACGACCGCGGGAATGCGCGACTCCCCCGCACTGAAGTGCGTAATCGCCGAATCCACCGGCAGGTCGAGGACGTCACGGATATTCAGTCCGCCCAAGGTGAATTCGAGCACCTCGGTTTGGAACCCCTTGCCCTCGCACTCGTCGCAGGGTGCCGACACGCCGCCCATGAGCGCCATATCCGAATAGATGATCCCGGCGCCGTTGCAGACCGGGCAGGCGCCTTCGGAATTCGCGCTGAACAGGGCGGGTTTGACCCCATTGGCCTTCGCGTACGCCTTCCGAATGGGCTCGAGCATCCCTGTATACGTGGCCGGGTTGCTGCGCCGGGATCCCTTGATCGGTGCCTGGTCGATCATCACGACGCCCTCGCGTCCCCGCAGTGACCCTTCGATGAGGCTGCTCTTGCCCGAACCGGCGACTCCGGTGACGACGGTGAGCACGCCGAGGGGCACATCGACATCGACGTCGCGCAGATTGTGCGATCCGGCACCGCGGATCTCCAGTGCCCCCGCCGACTCCCGGACCGTGTCCTTGAGCGCGGCGGTGTATCCGAGGTGGCGACCGGTGAGCGTATCGGATTCCCGGAGACCGTCGACGGTTCCGGTGAAGGTGACCTCTCCCCCGTCGCTGCCCGCGCCGGGACCGAGGTCGACGATGTGGTCGGCGATGAGGATCGTCTCGGGCTTGTGTTCGACGACGAGGACCGTATTGCCCTTGTCCCGCAACGCCAGCAGCAGGTTATTCATCGCTCGGATGTCGTGCGGGTGCAGGCCGATCGTCGGTTCGTCGAAGACATAGGTGACGTCCGTGAGCGACGAACCCAGGTGGCGGACCAGTTTGATCCGCTGCGCCTCTCCCCCGGACAGCGATCCCGCCGATCGGTCCAGGGACAGATATCCGAGGCCGATGTCGTTGAAGGCGCGCACATCCGCACGCAGGGACTCGAGCAGCACCGAGGCGGCCCCCGGGGTGATCTGGTCGAGCCATTCCGTGATGTCCGAGATCTGCAGGGCACAGACATCGGCGATGGACCGACCGGCGATCAGGGAGGACCGCGCGGCCGCATTGAGACGAGTGCCCTCGCAGTCGGGACAGGTGGTGAAGACGACGGCTCGGTCGACGAATTCCCGGATGTGCTTCTGCATCGAGTCTCGATCCTTGGACAGGAACGACCGCTGGATCCGCGGGATCAGCCCGTCGAAGGTGATGTTCGTGCCATTGATCCTGACCTTCTCGCCTTCGGCGTAGAGAAGGTAGTGTCGCTCTTTCTCATCGAAGTCGGCGATCGGTTTGTCCGGGTCGAAGTAGCCGGATTCGGAGAACATGCGCACGGACCAACCGCCGGGTTTGTACCCGGGGACCGTGATGGCTCCGTCGTTCAAGGATTTCGACTCATCGACCACCTCGGCGATGGAGATGTCCGTGGCTGTACCCATTCCCTCACAGTGCGGGCACATTCCGCCGTTGACGGAGAAGGACCTGCGTTCGACCTGCTTGCCCTCGCCCTTGTCGATACTCACCGCGCCTTTCCCGCTCAGGGTGGCCACGTTGAAGGAGTAGGCGTTGGTCGACCCGAGGTTCGGTTCTGCCAGACGAGCGAAGAGGGTGCGCAGCTTCGCATTGATGTCCGAGACCGTGCCCACGGTGGATCGCGGGTTCGCTCCGATCCGCTCCTGATCGACGAGGATGGCCGTCGTCAGCCCCTCGAGGACGTCGACTTCGGGTCGGGCCATCGCCGGCATGAAGCCTTGGACGAACGCGGAATAGGTCTCGTTGATCATCCGCTGGGACTCGGCGGCGATGGTGTGGAAGACCAGCGAACTCTTGCCGGAACCGGAGACTCCGGTGAAGACCGTCAGGCGACGTTTGGGGATCTCGACCCTTAAGTTCTTGAGATTGTTCTCCCGGGCTCCGCTGACGCGGATGAGGTCATGGCTGTCTGCAGTGTGCACAGGTCTCAGCCTCTCTGCTGGATGCGGATCATGTTTCCGGCGGGATCCCGCAGGGCGCAGTCGCGCAGACCGTAGGGCTGGTCCATCGGCTCCTGCACGATATCGGCGCCCTTGGCCTCCACCTCGGCGAAGGCCTCATCGACGTTCGGGCTCGCGAGCACGATCGCGGCATAGCTGCCCTTGGCGATGAGTGCCTCGATGGTCTCCCGTTCGGTGTCGCTGATCGTCGGGTCGGTCACGGGCGGGGTGAGCACGATCGATGTGTCGGGTTGGCCGACCGGTCCCACCGTCAGCCAGCGCATGCGTCCGGCACCGACGTCGAGGCGCAGCTCGAAGCCGAGGATGTCACGGTAGAAGGTCAGGGATTCGTCCGCATCGGTGTGCGGCAGGAAGCTGGCGTTGATCGAGATGTCCATGTGAGCAATCGTAGACTGCTCAGTCAGGTGGGACTTCTCGATTCCTGACCGGTCGCAGGGCATTCTTCACCACGATCGTCGGCAGCCGGTGCTCGCCTGCGGCGACTCCGTCGCGGTAGCGGGTCGGTGAGAGTCCGACGAGTTCGCTGAAGCGGGTGCTGAAGGTGCCCAGGGAGGAGAATCCGACGGTGAAGCAGATCTCGGTGATCGTGAGATCGCCGCGGCGGATGAGGGCCATGGCGCGTTCGATCCTGCGCGTCATGAGATACGAATAGGGCGATTCGCCGAAGGCCGCTCTGAACTGACGGCTGAGGTGCCCGGCGGACATGTGCACGCCTGTGGCCAGGGCCTCCACGCTCAAGGGCTGGTCGAACTCGCGGTCGATGCGGTCCCGGACTCGGCGCAGAGCCACCAGTTGCTCATTCACCCCTCGTCGACTCCCTGTTTCAGGGTGTGTCCGCGGAAGAAGTCGGGGTGGCGGATGGATTGGATGATCATGATGACCACGCCCAGGGCCAGTACTCCGATGCCGAGGACGAAGACGAGTCCGATGCCGAAGACGGACGACCCCGAACCGTAGTCGGGATCGAGGGAGTCGATCGCGGTGGTGACGAAGATGACCAGCAGGGTCACTCCGCCGATGAGCGGGAACAGGAACCGGAAGAAGAACGTGCGGGTCGAGGCGAACAGGCTGCGTCGGAAGTACCAGATGCAGGCCAGACCCGTGATGCCGTAGTAGAAGCAGACCATGAGGCCCAGAGCGGTGATCGTGTCCCACAGGGCGTTCTCGGACAGCAGACGCATGACGACGTAGAAGATGATCGCTGCTCCCGCCGAGGTGACGGTGGCCACGGACGGCGATTTGTACCGCGGGGAGACGCGACCGTACTTCTCCGGCAGTGCTCCGTAGTGGCCCATCGCCAGGATCGTCCGGGAGGGCGAGACCATCGTCGCCTGCAGCGACGACAGAGAGGAGGAGAGCACCGCGATGGATACGAGAACCGCGAAGGGACCCATGACAGGGCCGGCGAGTGAGGCGAAGATCGATTCCTGGTTGTCCGGATTGCCTGCCCCGAGCCCCTGGGTGCCGATGCCGGCGAACGAGATGACCGCGATCGTGCAGGCGATGTAGATGATGACGATCGCGATGATCGTGAGCATGGCGGCCCGACCCGGGGTCTTCTCCGGATCCTTCGCCTCCTCGTTCATCGTGATCACCGTGTCCCAACCCCAGAAGAGGAAGATCGACAGTGACACCGCAGCCGCGACGGTGGAGAAGTCGCCGGCCGACAGCGGGTTGAACCAGTCGAGAGACACCGGGGTCGGGTCGAAGGCGGTGCCGTTCGCCACCTGCACGACCGCGGCGATGACGAACCATCCCAGCGCCAGCACCTGGAAGGCGACCAGCCACACCTGCAGCTTCTCCGTGGCTTCGACTCCCCGATACGACACCCAGGCCGCGGCAGCGGTGAGGATTATCGTGACGGGGATGTTGATCCACAGAACCCGGGTGAGTTCGGCGACGGACGGATCGGAGAACACCTGTGACAGGAGGAGGAAGAGGAAGTCGACGGCCACGGCCGCGAGATTGGACAGCACGAGGACGGTGGCGGCGACGAGTCCCCAGCCGCCCATCCATCCGAGCCAGGGCCCGAATGCTCTGGTCGCCCAGGTGAAGGTGGTTCCCGAGTCGGGCATCGCCGTGTTCAGTTCCCGGTAGCCGAAGACGACCAGGAGCATCGGTACGAAGCCGATGAGCAGCACAGCCGGGGTGTGCACCCCGACCTCGGAGATCGTCGGACCCAATCCTGAAGTCAGCGTATAGGCCGGGGCGATGCAGGAGATGCCGATGACGGCTCCCCCGATGGCTCCGATCTTGCCGGCGGAGAGTCCCTTGGCGCTCAGTCCGCTCGTGTTCGTCGACGGTGACGGCTGTGTGCTGCTCATCTCAGGAGATCTCGCCGAGGATCCTCTCGGCGGTGGCGGTGCCGATGCGCACTGCTCCGTCGACGTGCTGGTAGCCTTCGGCGGCGATATCGGAGCTGGCGAAGTGGATCGGTCCGACCGGGTCGTTCTGGAACGGCCCCCACCGGTGCAGACCGCCGAGGTCGTAGCTGGTCGCATAGGCACCGCGAGTCCATTCCTCCGCACCGAAGTCGGAGAGGTAGAACACGCGCGGGTCGAGAGCCTTCGGGCCGAGGAAATCGGCCAGCGCTTCGAGGATCGTCGTCCGGCGGGTCTCCTCGTCCAGGGCCCACATGGCGTCGGCGTTGATATCGGAGATGAACCCGACGAGGGTGCCCTGCTCTTCGCCGTGGTTCGTGTTGTCGTAGACCTCTTGAACGAGACGGGAGGCGCCGAATCCGGTTCCGCACAGACCGTCCTCACGCCAGAACGGAGCGTCGTAGGTGGCGTGGACCTTGATGACGAGCCCCATCGACTGGTGTTGGTGGAAGATCTGCTGGAGCCGCGGCAGAGGCGGGTCATAGCTGATGCGCGAGTAGAGGTTCGGCGGGACGGCGACGATCGCGGACCGGGCGCTGACGCTCAGTTCGTCGGTCGAGACGTGGACTCCGGTCTCCGACCATTCGATCCGACGCACCGGCTGCTGCAGGCGGACGATGTCCGCACCGAGTTCCTCGGCCATCTGCACGGAGACCGACTGCATTCCGCCGACGACGCGACGGTCGAGGATGAAATGATCATCGACGAGGTTCGTGAATGATCCCGCCGAGGCGGCCATGAGGACGGCCTGGAGCGTTGAGAAGGTGGTGGCGGGCTTGGTCAGCATGCCGCCGGCGACGAACAGTCCGATGTTCTCGCAGGCGAGTTCGTCCTCGGACTGTTCACGCAGCCAGTGGTGGAAGGAGATCGAGTCGAGTTCGGCAGCGTCCTCGGCATCCCAGGGAGCCTGCGGTCCGATCCGGGCGGCGAGTTCGTCGAGGAGGCCGATGAGGCGTTCCATCTCGGTCTGGGTCGACTCCCCCACGGGGAACATCTCGCCCGAGTAGACGGTGCGGGTTCCGTCGGGTGCGATGTAGACGCTGTCGCCGTCGCGGTAGCGGGGGTAGGTCTCTTTGCCGAGTTCGTCGACGAGAGCCAGCAGTGCGGTCTGGTCCGGAGAGATCCACTGTCCGCCGAGTTCGAACATCTGCCCGTCGATGTGTTCGGTCCAGGTCCGTCCGCCCACACGATCACGAGCTTCGAGGACGATGACGCTGCGTCCGGACTTCCGCAGCCGACGGGCCGCGCTCAGGCCCGATGGGCCTGCTCCGATGATGACGACGTCACGGGTTTCTGCGGACATGGCGGACTCCTCGACAGACTGTGTGATGGTGGCTTCAGGTTAGCTACCCCACAGTCGAAAACCAAGGTCGAAAAGACGAATACGAATTTCGTAGCAACAGAGCAATCCGTATCTCTAGGCTCGAACGAGCGACTAATTCCCTTTGTCTATATGGTCAAAAAGTTCGAAACTCGTATTTGCGTCGCAGAACCTGCGGATTCCGCAGTCAGCGGCTGCAGGAGACAGACGGCGTCACTGGACCTCGTATTTGCCGTTGATCTGCCCGGCGCCGACTCCGCCGACGGCTTCCATAGCGGCCTTCGACAGATCGAAGCAGCGGTTGCCGTGGTAGGGACCGCGGTCATTGACGCGCACGGTCACGGACTTGCCGTTGGCGGTGTTCGTGATCTTCACCTTGGAGCCGAACGGCAGGGTCTTGTGAGCCGCGGTGAGCTTATTGGTATCGAAGATCTCACCGTTGGCGGTCTGCTTACCGTCGAATCCGTCACCGCCGCCGTAGTAGGACATCGGGCAGCTGCCGGATTCTCCTGCCGACTTGCCGGAGTTCGACGGCCCGTCGTTCTCATCCGCGGACCCTGCCGACGATCCCTCGTTACCGGACGTCTCTCCGCCGCTGGACGCTCCTTCGTCCTTGGTCTCAGCGGTCTTCGACGGCTTGGGGCTCGGTGTCTCGATATGAGTGTCGATCGTGACCTCTGCAGGCTTCTCCTTGGCCTGCTTCTTCGCTTTTTCGAGGAACTCATCCGGAGCCTGCGTCGGCTCGGAGACAGCGACAGCAGGCGCTTCGGCCACGACCTGACCGCTCGTGGAAGAGTCGTTGGGAACCATTGCGAGGCTCGAGGCGACGACGGCTGCCGTCGCGGCGGTCGGCACGATGAACGCGGAGAGCACCGGGCGGGTGCGGACTGCCGCCAGCACTCCCCCGGCGGTGTTCTGCCGGTCGGCGGGTGCGTGACGTCCGGCCTTCTTCTTCGCTGTCAGCGCGGAGAAGATCGAACCGGTCTTCTTGGTGTTCGGTGCTGAGTGTCTGCCCACAGTCGTGTTCCTCGTCGTCATCACGGAGTGTCTCGGCAACTCGGAGATGCAGGGGGAAGACCTCTCGCAGCCGTGCGCTCGAGGATTGGCTCCAAGTTATCTGATCGTTATCTTCACAGATTCTAGTTAAGGAACTGTTACAAAAGCAATGTGGCACACCGTTTGGGTGTGCCACATTGCTGAGACTCTGCTCACGGGCGGCATCGGTCGACTGCCGAGTCGCAGGTCCTGCGAACCGGTTCGCGGCCGGATCTGATCAGGGGCGACGGGGCTTGCGCGTCACCAGTTTCCGGACACCGTCGGCTCCGGTCGTCACGGTCTCCTGTGCCCGGTCGAAGGCACGTTCGACCTTGCCGCTGCGCACAGCGTCATCGATCGCGTGCGAAATGCTTCCCAAAGCGCGGTTGACGCCGTTCTCGCCGGCTTCGATGAGGCGCGAGGTCGATGTCGCCTCACGCACATTCCTCACACCGGTGCTCGCTGCGCTGTATGCGCGTCCGGCGACCCGGCGTGCGCGTTCGGTCGGAGTCTTCGCGGTCGCGTCGAGGACATCGTCGGGTTCGAGGGGTTCGCGGTGTGAACTCATGACTCCATCCTTGAACACTGCCTCGGTGAAATCAACACCCTGATTAGGATTGGATCATGAATTCCCAGCGGGAGGTCATCGCAGACCCAGAGATCATCGCTCACCGAGGCGGACTGTGGCCCGGGATGAGCGAGAACACCCTCGAGGCATTCGCCGCAGCCGCCGACGCCGGGGTGCAGTGGATGGAGACCGACGTCCACGCCTCCGCAGACGGCATCCTCTTCGCTGCTCATGATGCCGACCTCAACCGCATCGCCGGGATACCCCGATCCATCCGCGAACTCCCTGCTGACGAGCTCGACGAGGTCGACCTCCTCGCAGGGGGTCGACTCCCCCGCCTCGAAGCGCTGGTGGAGGCACTGCCGGAGGTGCAGTGGAATATCGATGTCAAGGCCGCTCACAGCATCGGCCCCATGATCCGGTTCGCGCATAATTTCCATGCCGCTGACAGGATCCGCCTCGCCTCATTCGACTCGGGAACCCTGCGACGGCTGCGCACCGCCCTGCCCGGGGTGCGCACGTCGACAGGCACCAGGGAGACTGCCCTGTTCGCCCTCGGTCGATTGCCGGGTTTCCCCGATCACGGGGCCGCTGCCCTGCCTCCGGGAGTCGACGCACTGCAGGTGCCCGCGTCGTTCAAGACGATTCCCGTGGTCACTGCCGACTTCGTCGCCCGAGCTCACCGGTCGGGCCTGCTCGTTCACGTCTGGACGATCAATGATGAGCCGACGATGCAGTCGCTGCTCGACCTCGGAGTCGACGGAATCGTCACCGATGATGTCGAGCTCGGTCTCGCGGTGCTGGGGAATCGGCGCGGTTGACTGCCCCTCCTTCCTCGTCGATTCGCGCATGCCGCTCCGGGGCTGTCGGCGAGGAATATCCGGGCACGGTAGACTGTTACATTGCGTCCAAGGTGTGCAGTCGAGTCGGAAGGTCTTAGATATGAGCGAACGCAGTCTCCGCGGAACACAGTTGGGCTCGCGCAGCCTCGAAACCGAAGAGGGCGTCGAGCCGGCACCCCGCCAGATGGTCGAATTCGAATGCGAAGACGGAACCCGCTTCAAGGTGCCGTTCTCGATCGAGGCCGAGGTCCCCTCGGCCTGGGATTCCGGTATCCACGGCATCGGAGTCCGCGTCGGAGTCAACGAGCCCGATGGTGAGCCCGTGAAGCACGTGCGCTCCCATTGGGACATGCTCCTGGAACGCCGGTCCTTCGACGAACTCCAGGTGCTCCTCGATGAGCGCCTCGCGATCCGTCGCGGTGAGGTTCCGGCCCAGAGCTGAACCAGCCGCAACAGGAACCCATAAGGGGTGCAGGTCAACAGACCCGCACCCCTTATTGCTACCTGACGGCGGCCCAGCAACCTCGCGCCAGGTTGCTGGGCCGCCGTCAGGTAGCAATTGAGGGGGTGGAACGGGTGAGGAGGCGACGGAGCTGATTGCGACGGCGGGTCAGACCCCAGCCGGCGACCTTCGTGAACGCTTCGGTGATGATCGAGCCGCTCATCTTCGATTCGCCGAGCTCGCGTTCGACGAAGACGATGGGCACCTCGGCGACCCGGAACCCGGCCTCGACGGTGCGATAGGTCATGTCGATCTGGAAGCAGTATCCCTGCGACTGGACGTCGGAGAGATCGAGCGCCTCGAGCACAGCCCGGTTGTAGGCACGGAATCCCGCCGTTGCGTCCTTGACTCCCAATCCCATGACCGCGTTGACATAGACGTTCGCGCCGCGGGAGAGGAAGAACCGGGATTTGGGCCAGTCGACGATCTCTCCGCCCGGAACCCATCGGGATCCGATGATGAGGTCTCCTCGCCCCTCCGCGGCGGCGTCGAGCAGCTGCCCCAGGTCGAGGGAGCGGTGCGAGCCGTCGGCGTCGAACTCGCAGATGATCTCGTAGTCGCGTTCCAGCGCCCATTCGAATCCGGCGATATAGGCCTTGCCGAGTCCGGACTTCTCGGTGCGGTGGAGGACGTTGATCCGGGGATCTGCCGCAGCCTGCTCGTCGGCCCACTCCCCCGTTCCGTCCGGTGAGCTGTCATCGACGATGAGGACGTCGACATCGGGCTGCTGTTCGAACAGTCCGGCCAGAGTCACGGGGAGGGCGAGACGTTCGTTGAAGGTGGGGATGACGACAAGAATCTTGGAAAGCACGCACTCCACGATACGCGGTAGTCGCTCCAGACAATGAGTCGACACCCCCGCCTTCGGACCACGCTGCTGCGGCAGCGAGTTATCTATTGACGGGAGTGCCGACTCCATCCCGCATCTAGCGGAATGCTCACGTCGAATCTAGTGGCCCATCGAGACTTCGCAAAATCGCCGTGACCTGGGCTGATAACTGAAACCGCAGGTCACAGGCTCAGACAGAGGAAAGAAAATTTCGCGCTATCGGCGTGTCGGCTGGACAGGCCCGACCCGGCTGAAGTCAGCGGGCCCTCCCGCATCTGCAGCTCCGGTTCAGAGTTCGACCCGGGTGGGCAGAGCCACGTCCGGAGACAGCTCGGGAAGTCCTGGAGTCCCGGACCGTGGATCGGTGCTCCAGGCGGCGACGCGCGGGTCGGCGACCTGAACGACGAGACGTTCGACCTTCCACCGCACGATATCGGCATCGGCTCCGGGCGCGAGGACTCCCCCTTCCGGGTGTCCGGCCGCGCGATGAGCGAAGCGGGTCGCCGCATTGAACGCCGCGCGCGCACCGATGCCTCCGTCGCCGACGACGGCATCCCGCACTCCTGCCCAGGGTGAGGTCTCGGAATGACTGAAGGACACCTGCGCCCCGGCCGCCAGCAGCTGTGCCAGCGGCTGCGGCTGTGCGGGGTCGAGCGTGATGGCGATACCGCTGCGGCCGAGGGACTGCACCTGCTCGTCCGGAACGGCGAAGTCCAATCGCAGACGGTAACCGTGACGCTGGGCATGGGCGGCATCGGCACGGAGGACCTCGAGCACGCCGGTGAGCAGTTCATTCGAATCGACGAGGATGAACAGGCTCAGCGCCGGCAGCTCCTCGAGCGCGAGGAGATCCGCTGCGGCGATCGAAGCACGTCCGGCTTCGACGGAACCGGAGCCCAGCTGCGGGTAGTCGACGATCGACAGTCCGTCCGGGGCGTCGGCAGCGAACTGCGCAATCTGCTCGGCGCTGCCGATCGCGTGCACATGGGTGAACCCCTGCGCGTACAGGTCGGCCGCCGTCGGGACTGATTCGTCGACGATCAGACCGGCGTGGACGAAACCGGGTGTGAGGAAGTCCTCACCGAGGTCGATCGCCTCCGGGTCCAGGGCCTTGGCCGCTTCATCCGAACCGATGAACGAGACCTTTCCGTCCGCATGCCCCAGTGCCGTCGCAAAAGGGTCGACACTGCTGTAAACATCTCCACCAAAGTACATAGTCACAGCCGACAGGCTACACCGTCGGCCGTGGCGGCTACACCTGTGTCAGGAGGGTCAGGTATCGTCATCGATTGTGAAGCCCTTGGTTCTGCTCGATACGCCAGCTCTGTACTATCGCGCCTTCTATTCGGTGCCGGATTCGATCGTCAATGCCGACGGTCATCCGGTCAACGCCGTGCGCGGGGTGCTCGACACCGTTGCCCAGATGGTGCGCCGCTTCGACACCGATCGTGTCATCGCGACGATGGACGCCGATTGGCGTCCGGACTTCCGCACTGCGATCATGCCCGAATACAAGGCGGCACGCGTCAAAGATGAGGAAGCCGGTACGGAGATCCCTCCCGAGCTGGCAGTGCAGCTGCCGATCATGAACCGTGTCCTCACCGCTGCCGGAATCCCCATCGCCGAGGTGGCCGGAACCGAAGCCGATGACGTCATCGCCACGATGGCCGTCCAATCGACGACCCCCGTGATCATCGTCTCCCCCGATCGGGACCTGTTGGCGCTGCTCGACTCGTCCACTGACGTCAGTGTTCTGCGCCCCCGCAAGGGCGGCGAGTGGGAGGCCCTGACCCAGACGGATCTGCCGAACGCCTACGGAGTGCCCGACGGCACCCGCTACCGTGAGCTGGCAGCTCTGCGCGGCGACCCGTCCGACGGGCTGCCCGGAGCCCCCGGGATCGGGGAGAAGAGTGCGGCGACCCTCCTGCAGAACTTCGGTTCCCTCGAATCGATCATCAACGCCGCCAAAGCCGGCGTGAAGACCGGTGGCCTCAGCCCGAAGCGGGCCGCAACGATCATTGAGGTCGAAGAGACCCTGCACAAGACGCTCGAGGTCATGCGCTGCCTGACCGACGTCGACCACGGCATCGACCTCGACAGCGTCCCGAACGGCCTTGACCGCGCCGCAGTCGAGGACGCCGCCGACGGGCAGAACATCCGCCGTTCCGTCGACAACCTCATCAGTGCGCTCGAATCCGTGTCAGGAGCCGACGCTGTCGCAGCCTCGCATGAGGCCGCCTCTCATGCGGCCGCACAGACCGACACGATCGCGCAGCCCAGGAGGTCGACCGAGTCTGCCGAGTCGGCGCCACGGTCGGCCGGGACCGCTTCGTGGGTGCAGTCACGGCTCGTCGGCTTCGACCTCGAGACCACCGGAGTCGAACCGGCCACTGCCCGCATCGTCACCGCCGCCTTCGTCGACTCGCCTGCTCAGGTGCGCACATGGCTGGCGGATCCGGGCATCGAGATCCCGGAATCGGCGCGTGCCGTCCACGGCATCACCACCGAATTCGCTCGGGCCAATGGTGCGGCCGCCGTCCAGGTCGTCAGCGAACTGTGTGCAGAATTCGCCGCGCTCCGAGAAGAAGGCGCCGTTGTCGTCGGGCACAACGTCGTCTACGACCTCAGTGTGATGGCAGCGGAAGTCGCCCGCCATCGACCGGACATCGATTTCGCCTCGATCATTCCGACGATCGTCGACACATTCGTCGTCGACAAGCAGATCGACCCTTATCGCAGGGGAAAACGGACACTCATCGAGACGGCGAAGACCTACCGCATCGAACTCCTCGACGCCCACGATGCCGCCGCCGACGCCCTGGCCGCTCTGGACATTTCCCGAGCGTTGGCCGAAAAGTCCACGGAAATCTCCGCGCTGAGCAACGATGAGATCATGGCCGCACAGGCCGATTGGAAGCGCTCACAGGCGGCAGGACTGCAGGCCTGGCTGCGGAAGAAGGGCAACGCCGAGGCCGTCGTCGACGGTTCGTGGCCGATGTCCTGAACGCTAGACTCGACACCGACGCACCAACGACGAAGGACGACAATGGGATTCTTTTCTCGCCTGCTCAACCGACCCGGCTCTCATGCGGAGAAGACGACAGGTTGGTTCGAGCGCGCCGTCGACGATCTGGACGCGGCCGGGCGCGAATTCTCCGAACTCAGCGATGCCGAACTCACGGAGGCCGCCGGTGAGGTCTTCGCATCGGGCAGCCAGCAGCAGACCCTCATCCGCTATTGTGCTCTGGCACGCGAAGCCGGTGAGCGGGTCCTCGACGAACGTGCTTATGACACTCAGCTGCGAGGGCTCGTCGGGCTCCTGCAGGGCAGCATCGTGCAGATGGCCACCGGTGAGGGCAAGACTCTCGTCGGCGCGCTGGCGGCTGCCGGCTACGCGCTGCAGGGACGACGCGTGCATGTCGTCAGCGTCAATGACTACCTCGCCGTTCGAGACCGCAATTGGATGAAGCCGCTGTTCGACCTCCTCGGCGTGAGGTCCGCTGCGATCTCGGGCGCACAGGCCGACGACGAACGCCGTGAGGCCTACCGTGCCGAAGTCGTCTATGCGTCGGTGACCGAGGTCGGTTTCGATGTTCTCCGCGACCGGTTCCTCACCGAGGATGCCGATCAGCGGGTGCCCGAACGCGATGTCGTCATCGTCGACGAGGCCGATTCCGTGCTCATCGACGAGGCACGTGTGCCGCTGGTCCTCGCCGGTTCGGCCAGCGTCCAGGACACCGATGCTGCGATCGCAGCGCTCGTGTCCCGACTCAGCCCGGACACCGACTTCGAGGTCAGTGCCGACCGCCATGCCGTCTCACTCACCGATGCCGGAGTCGATAGGGTCGAGGACGAGCTCGACGTCGAACTCTTCGGAGAGGACTCCGAGACGCTCGCCGCCGTCAATCTCGCTCTTCATGCCCGGGCGCTGGTCAAACGCGATGTCGATTACCTCGTCGTCGACGGACGCGTCAAACTCATCTCCTCCTCCCGGGGCCGCGTCGCCGAACTCCAGCGCTGGCCCGACGGGCTCCAGGCCGCAGTCGAAGCCAAGGAGAGCCTCGACGCCACCGACAGCGGGGAGATCCTCGACCAGATGACGGTCGAAGAGCTCATCCACGGCTATGCGACCGTGTGCGGTATGACCGGCACCGCCCTGGCCGTCGGTGACGATCTGCGCGAATTCTATGGGCTGGAGATCGTGCCCATCGACACTCATCTGCCAGTGATCCGCAGCGACGAACCCGATCGCCTGTTCACCTATCAGGAGTCGAAGGAACGCGCGATCGTCGAGGAAGTCGTCGACAATCACGCCCGCAGACGTCCCGTGCTCATCGGCACCTCATCGGTAGCCGAGAGCGAGTCCCTGGCCGAACGGCTGACCGAACGCGGAATCGACGTCGCCGTTCTCAACGCGAAGGACGATTCCCGAGAAGCCGAGATCATCGCGAAGGCCGGAGCGCCGGGCGCCGTGACGGTGTCGACGCAGATGGCCGGTCGCGGTACGGACATCCGACTGGCCGATGACGACGTCGCCGATGCCGGCGGCCTCCTCGTCATCGGTGCCGGTCGCTATCCGTCATCCCGACTCGATGACCAGCTGCGCGGTCGCGCAGGTCGTCAGGGCGATCCCGGCACGTCTGTGTTCTTCACCAGCCTCGAAGACGAACTGGTCACCAGGGTTCCCGAGATCCAACGGTTCGTCTCCGAGGGTGATGAGACCGGGCTCATCGAATCCAAGCGCGCACTCGGCCTCGTCGAACACGCTCAGCGCATCGCCGAGGGCCAGAACACCGCACTGCACCGTGACACCTGGCGCTTCAATGAGCTCATGGCCAAACAGCGTGAGCTCGTCCTCGACCGCCGCGCCGAGATCCGCAAGGACGACGAACCCGTCGAGCAGCTGCGCAAAGAACTCGGCGACCGTGCCGATGAGATCGCGCAGGAGCACTCGGAGGAGCTGCTGGACTCGGTGCTCCGCGTTGTCATGCTCTTCCACCTCGACGCACGGTGGGTCGATCACCTCGCCTTCCTCAACGACCTGCGTGAGGGCATTCACCTGCGCACCTTCGCCAGGGAGAAGCCGCACGAAGCGTTCAACACCGAATCGATCCGCGTGTTCTCATCGTTCTGGTCCGATGTCATCGACGATTCGACGGCGACGATCAAGGAGGCGACGATCACCGAGGAGGGAATCGACCTCGAATCGCACGGCCTGAAGCGTCCGTCGTCGACGTGGACCTATCTGACGACGGAGAACGCCTTCGGCTCCGATATCGAGAACATCGTCAAGAAGGTCCGTCGCTGAGACGATGACGCTGCGTCTGCGCTCCCCCGGCGGAGAGCGCAGACGCGGCGACGCTCAGGAGTCGGCGACGACTCCGCGCCGGATCGCTTCGATCGTACGACGCACGCGCACTGCGGTCTGCGGGTCGATGACCTCAGCGACCTGACCGAGCAGATCGAGACTCTGCTTGGCCCATCTGACGAAGTCTCCGGCGGCGATATCGCTGCCCCGCAGTGACTCCGACAGGGTTTTGCCTTCGGTCCACCGGTACATCGGTCTGATCAGCCCGCGATCCGGTTCGTCAGTCGTATTCAGTGCATGCTGCTCTTCCAGGTGGAAGAGTCGACGCCAGATCGTCTCGGACTCATCGCAGACGGTCTTGAGGTCGGCGCTCGGCGCCCGATGCGCGGTCAGGGTGTCTCTGCGCGATTGGAAGACGAAGATCGATGCGAACGCTGCGAGCTCCGGCTCATTGAGTCGGTCCCACAGCCCGGCACGGATCGTCAGCGCCACCAGGAGATCCCGTTCGCCGTAGATCCGACGCAGCATCGTCGAATGCTCGGGGTCGAACCCGAGGCCCCGCAGCACGTCCTGGACCCGGTCGAAGACCAGAGCGATCGAGGTGGTGCGCCCTTCGATGCGGGCGATGAGCGATTCGTTCTCCCGGATGAGCTTGTCGGCACGGTTGGCCCAGCGGGCGTGGAGCTCCCGATCTGGGCAGTCGTGGCAGGGGTGTGCCCGCATCTGCGCCTGAAGTTCGGCCACTGTGGTGCTCTCGCCCTGATGCTGTCGGCTCGATTCCCAGTGGGCTTCGGAATCCACTCGGCCGTCGTGAATGGCGGCCTCGAGGATGGACAGCAGCTGTCTGCGGTCGCCTGCCTGCCGATGGTTGAATTTCTTCGGCACCCGGACTCGCCCGCACGAGGCGACGGGCTCGGTCACCTCGTGCGGGCGCAGGTGCCACACCTTGCCCTGCTCGGTGAGGACGGTGGGAAGTCGGGACACACCGTCCTTGTTGCTCATCGGAGCGATGATGACCGCGCGACCACCGACCCGCTTGGCCGGCATCGTCACCACATCGCCGATCTTGAGCGCGGTGAGGGACTCGACGATATCGCGCTGCCTGTTCCGCGATTTCGTCCTGGTCTCCTGCTTCTGCGTGTCCGAGATCGCCCGACGCAGCCCGGCGTACTCGGAGAAGTCACCGCGATCGCAGTGCATGGACTTCTCATACGCCTCGATCGTGGCTTCGTTCTTGCGTACCTTCCGCGCCAGGCCGACCACGGCCTTATCGGCCTGGAACTGGGCGAACGAGGTCTCGAGCACCTTGGCCGCTTCCTCAGAGCTCATCCGCGACAGCAGATTCGCAGTCATGTTGTACGTCGGTCCGAACGCCGAGTTCAGCGCGTAGGAACGGTTCGAGGCCAGGGCCGCCAGCTCGCTGACCTCGATGGTCGGGTGCCACACCACGACGGAATGGCCGATGCGGTCGATTCCGCGGCGACCTGCCCGCCCGGTCAGCTGGGTGTACTCCCCCGGAGTGATCATCACATGTGCTTCGCCGTTGAACTTCACGAGCTTCTCGAGCACGACGGTGCGCGCAGGCATGTTGATGCCCAGTGCCAGCGTCTCCGTGGCGAAGACGACCTTGATGATTCCCTGCGAGAACAGCTCTTCGACGAGCTGTTTGAACTGCGGGATCATCCCCGCATGGTGCGCGGCCACTCCCAGCAGCAGACCCTCACGGAAGGTGTGATAGCCGAGGATGCCGAGATCGTCGTCGGCGAGGTCATCGCGCAGCTTTTCGAGAGCGGCATTGACGATCGTCTTCTCCTCCCGGGAGTTGAGGTCGGTGCCCGTGCTCAGATACTGTTCGACGGCTTCATCGCAGCCGTTGCGGGAGAAGATGAACATGATCGCCGGCAGCATGGCCGCCTCGGCGAGTGATGCCACCACCTGGGTGCGGCTGGGGCGGCGGAATCGTGCCCGGGTGGCGCGTGCCCGTTTCGACCGTGGTCCTCCGTGCGTGCGGGTGGCGTGGTTGAGAGCCGGATCGATACGGTCGGAATCGCTGTGCGTGAACAGGTCGTACATCCGGTGGCCGACCAGGACATGGTTGACCAGCGGCACCGGACGGTGACTCGTCGAGACGATCGTCGTCGGTCCTCTGACCTCACGCAGCCAGGCACCGAACTCCTCGACATTCGATACCGTCGCCGACAGCGACACCATCTGCACACGGTCGGGAAGATGGATGATGACCTCTTCCCACACCGGCCCGCGGAACCGGTCGGCGAGGTAGTGGACTTCGTCGAGGACGACGAAGCCGAGATCCGACAGTCCCGCCACGTCGTTGTAGAGCATATTGCGCAGCACTTCGGTGGTCATGACGATGATCGGCGCATCCCGGCGGATCGACATGTCACCGGTGAGCAGCCCGACGTTCTCAGCCCCATGGACCTCGGCGAGGTCGCTGAACTTCTGATTGCTCAGCGCCTTGATCGGTGTCGTGTAGAAGACCCGTTTGCCCTCGCCCCGGGCCAGTTCCACGGCGAACTCCGCGATGAGCGTCTTGCCTGCGCCGGTCGGCGCCGTGACCAGCACGTCCTCCCCTTGCTGCAGGTGGCTGCAGGCTTCGACCTGGAAGTCGTCGAGGGCGAACTGAGTGCGCTCCATGAACTGTCCCAAGGGGGTGCGGGCGAAATCCGCGCGCGCCTTGAAGCCGGCATAGGCGGCGGAGGGGCTCGGTGACTCCTCCGCAGGAGTATCGGTCGAAAGCGGTGTGGGGTCAGTCATTCTTCTCTTCGTCGGTCAGTTCGTCCTCGTCGACCCACAGGCCCTGCGCGATGAGGCGCTTCTTTCGTCGGCGATCATTGAATACACAGATCACCCAGGCCAGGCAGAACAGGGTCATCATGGGGATGACGAGGAAGAACATGGACATGGCGTCCGGAGTCGGGGTGGCGATCGCGGCGAACAGGAACACGAGCATGACGATGATCCGCCATGACTTCTGGATCCGCTCCGCCGACAGGATTCCGAGCATGTTCAGTCCCACCATGAGCACCGGCAGGACGAAGGCGAGACCGAAGACCACGATGATGATCATCACGAAGCTCAGGTAATCCTGTGCCGGGATGATGTTCGTGCCGCCCTCGGGAGTGAACGAGGTCAGGGCCTTCACCGCATTGGGCAGAGCGAAGAACGCCATCGTCGACCCGGCCAGGAACAGCGGGATCGCTGCCCCGAGGAATCCCAGAGAGTACAGCTTCTCCTTCCGCTTCAGCCCCGGCACGATGAAAGCCCAGACCTCGTAGAGCCAGATCGGGCAGGAGAGGAAGAGTCCGATGAAGAACGAGAGCTTGATCTTCAGATCGAAGGGGGAAGCGACTCCGGCGAAGTTGATCTCGGCCATCCGTCCGCCGTTGTCGCGGATAGTGCGGATCGGCTCTTGGAGGATATCGAGGACGGGGTCGTAGAGGAACCAGCCTGCCACCGCACCCAGAGCAATGGCGATGGCGGAGATGATGACGCGGTTGCGCAACTCGACCAGGTGCCCGACGACGGGCATCTTCTTCTCAGGATTGTTCTTCCGTGATCGAGAGGGCTTGCGCTGACTGTTCTCTTTCACTTCTCGTGAGACTGCGGGTCCTGCTTCTCTCGCCGCGACTCCTCGGTGCCAGTGGTCTCACCGGTGGCCGTGGAGGATTCGGTCGAGGAGTTCTGGTTGAGCGCTCCCGGCTCGGTGCTCTTGCCGGATTCGTCCTCATCGCCGCGCAGATCCTTGACCTCGGACTTGAAGATCTTCATCGACTGTCCCAGGCTTCGGGCCAGCTGCGGCAGTTTGGGTGCGCCGAAGATGATCACGATGATGAGGATCACGATCGCGATCTGCACGAAACTTGGTCTCATGGGGAGCTCCTTGGATTGTTGATGCTGTGGAAGAGTCTACGCGCTGCGGCTGAGCCTTTCATCCACTTCCGGACGCGGCCTTCGTCTCAGCCGAGCCTGTTCAGGGCGCCCGCAACGGCTTCGGTGTCGTCGATCTCGGTGATGACATCGGCATGACAGAGCAGGAACCGGCTGAGCCAATCCACAGAATGCACGAGCAGGCGGATGCGCACGCTCGTGTCACCACCGTCGAGGTACTCCCGATTCGTCACGTCGAGTTCATCTGCCAGCCATGCTCCCCCGGCCGCAAGACCGAGGGTGACTTCGTATGAGGTGGTCATCGACTCGCTGACCGACATCGGCGGATGCGCGGCCGATTCCCAGGACCGGATGCGACCCAGTGCGAACCGCCGGGGCGCTCCGGCCGAATAGCACCACGCATCGACGTACCAGTCAGCACCGGGGACGAGTCGGGTCGGGGCGATGGTCCGCGTGGTGAGTTCGTCACGGGAGCCCACGTAATAGTCGATCCGCAGCGCCGTGCCTTCTTCCACCGCATTGCGCAGAGCGGTCAGGAGCTCCTCGTCGGCGTCGATGGGACTGACGTCGACGGCCGTGCGCAGGTTCTCTCCTGCAGCTGCGCGCAATTTGGACGCGGCCGTGGCCACCGCTGCGGAATCGAGCCCTGGCAGGGACGAGAGCATGTCGAGAGCGAGCACGAGGACTCCGGCCTCCTCGGCGCTGAGCCGCACGGGCACGGAGACCTCTTCGGCGTTGGAGACGAAGATCTGCCCGCCCTCCCACGAGGCATCGATGAGGTCATCGGGCATATGTCCGGGTCGACCGGTGACGAAGAGCAGCTGCAGATCGTCGATGAGGGTGGCGGAGTCGATGCCGAAATAGGCAGCGGTCTCTTCGAGATCCGCGCCCGGATGCGCATCGAGGTACGGGACGAGGCTGAGCAGTCGGGTGAGCCGTTCACGCGCTGAGGACACTGGAGCCTCCCAAACGGTCGAGCGATCGGCGAATCGTTTCGCGTCTGCGGTCGACGGCGCGCACGAGTTCGGGCGGATCGACCACGTCCACGGCGTCCCCGAAGCCGACGATCTCGGCGGCGAGGGCATCGGCATCGGAATAGCCGATGACCACCTCGTCGCCATCGCTGCGGATCTGTCGACGGCGCAGCGGATCGGCCCGGTGAGCACGGATGTGCAGCCTCGCCTCGGCGACGACGGCCATCTCGGAACTCGACTGCAGCGCCAGCTGCGGGGAGAAATCCTCGGGGATCTCATAGTCGCCGGGTTCACGGCCGCTGAGCTTCGCGATCCCACCTTCGACGCGGGAGAGCCGGAAGGTGCGTCGGGCCTCGCGGTCGAGGTCGAAGCCGAAGAGGTAGACACGGTCGCCGCGGCTGAGCAGCGCATAGGGTTCCAGCTTCACTTTCCTCTCGCTCTGACCGGGTTTGTGATACCGGAAGCCGATGGCTTCGCGGGCATTGATGTGATGGAGAGCGGTGGCGAAGTTCGCGCTGGCCAGCCGGTGTGCGGCGGTGCCCGGATCGACGTTTCCCGGGCCGGCGGCGGACTGGTCGAGGTCGATGCCGAGTGCGCGCAGCTTCGTCAGGGCCTGAGACGAGGACGCCCCGAGCTCGGTCTCGGACCAGAATGCGGCGGCCACGGTCACAGCGGCCACCTCGGCGGGAGTGAGGTCGACGTCGCCCATCGCATAGTCGGCGGTGGAGATCCGATAGCCCGTCTCCCCCACATCACCGTAGGCATCGTGTTCGGCCCGGGTTGCGATAGTGATGCCCATGTGCCGCAGCAGCTCCTTGTCGCGGGAGAACTTGCGGTCGAAGGCGACCTCGTCGAGCCCGGAATAGCCGTCGATGGCGCTCATCAGCGTCTTGCGCGACACCCAGCCGCGAGAAGCGCGGAGGGCGATCAGCAGATTCATCAAACGTTCGGTCTGCTGTCTCTGTCTGCTGGTGCGGGGTGTATTCACGATTCCACCGTAACCTAGGCCGGGCGATAGTCTTGGGACCATGATTCATTGGCGCAAAGGAATCGTCGCAGCGATTCGCTCCACCCGGCCAGGATACACAGAGCTCGACGTCGACCTGGACGAGGCTGTGCCGGGAACCGATGTGAGATCCATCCGGGCGATCGCCTACACCGATGCCGTCGGGCAGCCGCAGAACCAGGACACCGTCATCGTCAATGTCTCGGCTCTGGCGAAGAGGCTGGGCACCGGAGGGTTCGGGCTCATCGTCGCCCTGCCCGAAGCGCTGCCGACCGATCCTCCGGACGGTCCGGGCCATCTCGTCAAGGACCGCTATTCACCGTTGCAGACGATGGTCCTCGGCGTCGACGATCAGGAATCGCAGCATCACGCCACCCTCGCCGAGGCGGAGCACCTCGACGGCATGCCCGTGATCGTCGCCGATCTGCATTCGGCTCTGCCCGCAGCGATCGCCGGTATCCGCGTCGTCGACCCATCACTGTCGGTGGCTTATGTGCTCAGCGATGGTGCGGCTCTGCCGTCCCCGTTCTCGCAGGCCGTCGCCGGACTCAAGGACGCGAAATGGCTGACGGGGGTGATCAGCACCGGGCAGGCCTGGGGCGGAGACCTCGAAGCGGTGACGATCCATACGGGACTGCTCGCGGCCAAGCACGTGATGGACGCCGACATCGCCATCGTCGCACAGGGTCCCGGGAACCTCGGCACCGGCACGAAGTACGGCTATTCGGGCCTGGTCACCGGAGAGCACCTCAATGCCGCAGCCCTGCTCGGTGGGCGTCCGATCGGCTTGCTGCGGATGTCGAATGCCGACGCCCGCGGCCGTCATTTCGGCATCTCCCATCATTCGCTGACGCCGTTGACTGAGATCGCTCGACCGGGGATGACCGTGCCGGTGCCCGACTTCTCCACCCTCACCGAGGCGGAGAGAGCCGAGATGGACCCGGATCCCGAAGTCGTGACCGCGACCGTGGCCGAGCAGCTGTCTCGACTCCAGATGCATGAACTCGTCGACGTCGATCTGACGGGACTGTGGGATGCGCTGCGTGCCTCACCTGTACGTCTGTCGACGATGGGCAGGAAGCTGCCGGCCGATGCCGCATCGTTCCTCGCCGCGGCCGCCGCTGGACGCTGCGCCGCCCGGCTCGTCCACAGCTGAGCGCGGCGAACACACAGGCAACCGCCGGTCCTCGCAGAATTCCCCTCCGCGTCGGGAAAGACGGCTGTGGCAGGGTTCCGACGAACCCGGCCACAGCCGCTTCACGCAGAGTCAGCGCGTGCTGATCCCATTGCTGATGCTCAGCGGACGTTCTCGAGGTCGCACACGAAGATGAGCGACTCTCCGGGCTGGATGACTCTGCCGGCGCCCTGGTCGCCGTACGCCAGGTGCGGCGGGATCTGCAGGGTACGGCGTCCGCCGACCTTCATCCCCTGGATGCCCTGGTCCCAGCCGGAGATGACCATTCCGGATCCGAGACGGAACTCCAGCGGGGTGCCGCGGTTGTACGAGGCGTCGAACTCCTCGCCCGTGGAATAGGCGACTCCGACGTAGTGCACGCTCACGGTGTCGCCGGGTCCCGCCTCGGCGCCGGTGCCGATGACATCATCGGTGATGATGAGCTCGGTCGGGGCGTCGCCGCCGGGGAAATCGACTTCGGGCTTCTGCTTGCTCATGTGTTCCTCCTGGTGTCGGTTCTGGTGAGATATCGGACCGGTTCTCAGCCCTGGGCCGAGAGGATGTCGACGACGAAGATCAGGGTCGAGTTCCCCGGGATCGAATCATTGCCCTGTTCGCCGTACCCCTTGTCCGGCGGGACGACGAGGACGACTTGGTCGCCGACCTTCTGCCCGACGAGTCCCTCGTTCCAGCCGTCGATGACCTGAGCCTCGCCGACCGGGGCCACGACGAAGGGCTGTCCGCCCTTCTTCCAGTTCGAGTCGAAGGTCTTCGACGTGTCGTCCCAGAGCCAGCCGGAGTACTTCACGGCGACGCTCTGGCCCTTCTTGACCTCGTCGCCTTCGCCTTCGATCGTCGTGTAGGTCTCAAGTTCGGTCGGCTTCTTGCCCTTCGGCTTCGAGATCGACGGTGCACCGTCGTCGCCCCACTTCACGGTGACGGGGTTGTCCGACTGATCGGCCTTCTTGCCCTGCGCCCGGGTCAGCGGCTTCTTCGCGTCCTCGATGTCGATGACGTAGACGAGCGTCTGTGAGGCTTCGCCCTGCTGGGCGCTGCCGTTGAGCGACATCATCACGCGTGATCCGACCTTGACGTCGATGAGTGCGTTGTAGAGGTCTTCGGAGATCTGGGACTTGTCCATGGGGAAACCGGCTGCGGCGTCCGAGTCGTAGCTGGATTCGACGGTCTTGCCGGTCGTGCCGGAGACCAGCGTCATCTGTGCCGTGACCTGTTCGCCGTCGGCGATCTTGTCGCCGGTGCCCTTTGTGAGCACTTTCCTCTCGGTCTTGTCCATGACCAGCGGTGTCTCGAAGCTGACCTCGGGCTTCTTCCCGATCTTGCCGTCGACGGTGATGTCGTCGAGGCTGGTCGACTTCGCGTCCTGAGCGGCCACCGACGGCGGAGGTGTGGTCGAGTCCTCGGACTCATCACCCTGCCCGCAGGCCGAGAGCAGCAACAGGCCCGCCGCGATGGCGCTGAGCACTTTGGTGCGCACTGGTTTCCTTTCGTCACGCGAAGGCCGTGCCCGGATAGGGGCCAGACCGGATCACAGGGCGATCTTACAGGCCCGCGATGAGTGTTTCCGCCTGCGGGTGCGTCGTGGCGAACGGGTCCTTGAGTGCGACTGCTCGACCGGATTCGTCGTTGAGACGCAGGTGCACCCAGTCGACGGTGTAGTCGCGTCGGGCGGCATGGGCCGCGCGGACGAATTCGCCGCGGATCGCCGCCCGTGTGCTCGCCGGGGGCGTGTCCTTCGCTCGTTCGGCAGCCTCGGCGGGGACGAGGCTCTTCGCCATTCCGGCGGCTTCGAGCTTGGGAAACAGCCCCGTTGCGGGTGTGATGTCATGGAAGGCGATGTCGAGGCGGTGGATGCGCGCATCGGCGATATCGGTGATTCCGCGCTGCATGGACCGTTCGATGAGGGTGCGTTTCATCACCCAGTCGATCTCCGTGTCCACGGTCGAGAAGTCCTGCGCTTCGACGGCGGTGAGCATCCGCGTCCACAGGTCGATGATGTAGCGGGCGAGTTCGTCGTCGCCGAGGCTGTGCTCCCCGGATTCCACGATCCGCTGTGCCCGGTCCCGGTAGTCGGCGAGCAGTCCCAGCGGCGTCGTCGTGGTTCCGTCCGTGCGTTCGAGCACGACCCGTCCCGTGAGATCGCGGGCGACGAGGCGGATATCGCGCACCGGGTGGCGCAGCCCGTTCTCCGGGATCCGCGCCCCCTGTTCGATGAGGTCGAGCATGAGCACCGCGGATCCGATCTTGAGCGCCGAGGTGGCCGTCGACATCGAGGAATCACCGACGATGACGTGCAGCCGCCGGTACTTCTCCGCATCGGCGTGCGGTTCGTCGCGGGCGTTGATGATCGGACGCGACCGTGTCGTCGCCGACGACAGTCCCTCCCACATGACATCGGATCGGCCGGAGAGGCCGAACATCATCTCCGACCGGTCGGCTTCCTCGTCGGGGGTGAATGCCGAACGGCGCGGAATCACGGCTCCGGCCCCGACGAGCAGCTGCCGGGTGACGAGGAAGGGCAGCAGCACCGTGGTCAGCCGGTTGAAGTCCAGGGAGCGGCGGATGAGGAAGTTCTCGTGCGACCCGTAGGAGTTGCCAGCCGCATCCGTGTTGTTCTTGACCATGTGCACACGTCCGCCGATGCCGTCGGCGTCGAGGGCGGCCTGCGCCTTGTCCAGCAGGTCGATCATCAGACCTTCGCCGGCCCGATCCTGGGCGAGCAGGTCGCCCAAGTCATCGCATTCGGCGGTCGCGTACTCCGGGTGGGAGCCGACGTCGAGGTAGAGGCGCGACCCGTTGGGCAGGAACACGTTCGACGACCTGCCCCATTCGACGACGGGACGGAAGAGATAGCGGGCGATCTCCTCGGGGCCGATGCGCCGACCCTCGGGGTCGGCGGTGTGGGCGAGTCCGTATTCGGTTTCGAGCCCGTAGATGCGTGCCATTCAGTCCTCCCGCAGTGCGCTCATCGCCGCATCGTCGAGGCGGCGGAACGTGCGCTGCTTGGTCGTCGTGCGGTCGAGGACGGCGGCCTCGAGTGCGTCGGTGGCCACGATCGCCTGACTCGCGGCACCCAACGCGGTCACACCGTGGTTGAACACCTCGCGCAGTGTCATCTGCGAGCTGCGCACCCCGGCCAGGGATGCCGTGATCGCATCGGCTTGGCCGCCGATGGCCACATGTTCGGTCTCGTCGATGACGGATCCGTCGTAGCTGAGCCGGTAGAGCTGGTCGGTCTCCGGTGCGAGTCCGAGTTCGGCGACGACGAGTTCGACCTCGAAGGGCTTCGACTCGGTGGTGAAGACTCCGGCCAGGGTCTGCGCGTACGCATTCGTCAGCCCGCGAGCGGTGACGTCGGTGCGGTCGTAGGAGTATCCACGCAGGTCGGCGTAGCGGACGCCGGCCTGCCGCAGGGTCTCGAATTCGTTGTATTTGCCGACGGCGGCGAAGCCGATCCGGTCGTAGATCTCAGCGATCTTGTGCAGCGTCGGTGACGGGTTCTCCGCCAGCAGCAGGATGCCTGCGTCGAAGCGCATGACGACGACGGACCGACCGCGGGCGATGCCCTTGCGGGCGAAGTCGGCCCGGTCCTTCATCAGCTGCTCGGGCGAGACGTAGAACGGTGCCTGACTCATCGACGATCCTTTCGCGGTGACTGTGCCGCACTCATCACCGGGCGCTGGCCGTGCGGCGGTCGACGACCTCGGTGGCGGTGTCCAAGACGGTGGCCGAATCGACCTCGGTGACCCCGTTCTCGAGGTCGACGGTGACGATCGTCGGTGCGATCTGCCGGACGAAATCCGGTCCGCCCGTCGCCGAGTCGTCGTCGGAGGCGTCGAAGAGAGCCTCGACGGCCACGGAGATCGCCGAGGGTGTGTCGAGGTCGGCCCTCCACAGCTTCTTCAGCGCCCCGCGGGCGAAACCGGAACCGGACCCGATGGAATGGAATCGGTGCTCTTCGTACTTTCCGCCGGTGACGTCGAAGCTGAAGATCTGGCCCTGCGGTGTGGAATCGTCGACTCCGGCGAACATCGGGACGACGGTGAGTCCCTGCATCGCCAGGCCGAGGTTCCCGCGCAGCATCGCAGCCAAGCGGTTGGCTTTGCCGTTGAGCGAGAGACGGGCGCCTTCGATCTTCTCGTAGTGTTCGAGCTCGAGTTGGAAGAGCCGGATGAGGTCGAGTGCGACCCCGGCGGTGCCGGCGATGCCGATGACGGAGTAGTCGTCGGCTGCTTTGACCTTCTCCATCGAATGCGAGGCGATGAGGTTGCCGATGGTCGCTCTCCGGTCACCGGCCATGAGGATTCCGCTGGCCGTGCGGAAACAGATGATGGTCGTACCCTCCGGGGACTGTTCGGCCAGATCCCGGGCTCCGGGGTGCGGCAGCGCTTCGGGCGCCAGGGAGCGGGCGAGTTCGACGAAGGAGTTGCTCGTCGAACTCAAGAATGCAGGAGGGAATCCTGCCATCTCATTGGCCGCCTTTCTGCACGAAGTTCTTGACGAACTCCTCCGCGTTCGACTCGAGCACACCGTCGATCTCGTCGAGGATGGAATCGACGTTCTGAGTGTTGATCTGTCCCTGCACGGCCTCCGGCGGATCGACGGGAGCATCTCCCCCACCGGACGATTTGTCTCTCTGGACCTGTTCCTGCGAGCTCATCTCACACTCCTTCAGTCGTTCTGCGAACTCAGTCTATCGACTCCGAGTGCCTTCAGCAGGCCCTCGGCGGTCGCGATTCCCTCCACCCGATCGGCGAGCAGCTCCCGGGTGCCTTTGAGAGGTTCGTGCATGGGCAGACGCACCACCCCGAGGGATTCCGCGTTGACCACGAGCGAATCCCAGCTCGCGGCCACCAGATCCTCCCCGAGGCGGCTGACCGCCACGGAGCGCAGGAATGCGCGGGTCCCGTCGGGAGCGTTGGTCACGGCGGCTTCGACCTCGGCGTCGGTGGTCAGCCGCCGGATGCGCCCGGCACGTTCGAGCTTGTGGAAGAGCCCTTTCTCCGGGCGCACATCGTGGTACTGGACGTCGATGAGGGCCAGCTTCGGATGGTCCCAGTCGATTCCCTCACGGGAGCGGTAGCCCTCGAGCAGGACCCATTTGGCGACCCAGTCGATGGAGTCGACCAGAGTCCTCGGGTCGGTCGAGAGACCGTCGAGGAATCGGCGCCATTCGGCGAGCACCTGACTCGTCTCGGCATCATCGGGATCCGCGTGTTCGAGGCAGGCTGAATAGAAGGCCTCTTGGATCTCGATCGCCGTTGCCGTCGTCCCGTCGGTCAGCGGCAGCGGGGCGGTCAGGCTGAGGTCGTGGCTGACATCCCACAGCGACTGCAGGGCATCGGCGAGTTCGATCCGCGGTGCCAGCCCCGCTTCGATGAGGCCGAGGACGAGGGAGGTGGAGCCGAAGCGGACGAACGTGGCGGGCTCCGCCAAGGTGGCGTCGCCGATGATGACGTGCAGCCGACGGTACTTCGCGGGATCGGCGTGCGGTTCGTCACGAGTGTTGACGATCGGACGCCGCAGGGTCGTCTCGAGTCCCACCTCGGCTTCGAAGAAGTCCGCTCGGGATGAGATCTGAAAGCCCTTGCCCTCGCCTTCGCGGCCGATGCCGACCCGTCCCGATCCGCACAGGATCTGCCGGGTGACGAAGAAGGGAACGAGGCCGGCCACGAGGTCGTCGAAGTCGGTGGACCGGTCGACGAGGTAGTTCTCATGGGTGCCGTAGGAGGCTCCCTTGGAATCAGTGTTGTTCTTGTACAGATTGACCGGTTCCGCGCTCTTCTCCAGGGTCCGCACCGATTCGAGGGCGACGAGGTCGCCGGCCCGGTCGAAGGTGACGATATCGCGAGGGGTGAGCACTTCCGGGGAGGAGTATTCGGGATGAGCGTGGTCGACGTAATAGCGGGCGCCGTTCTCCGTGACGACGTTCGCCAGGTACTGGGCTTCGACATCGTCCTGCGGGAGATGGGTCAGCTGCGAGACGTCCGCATCGGCGATGTTCATGAAGAAGCCGCGAGCGTCGGCCAGCGGAGACTCGGTCGCGAAGTCCCAGAAGTTCTGGGACGACTTCAGTCCGCGCGGACCGGCATAGGCGTCGACGACACGAGCCGAGTCCCGCATCGGGTTGGCCCGCGGGTTGCCGGGCTGGCTGAGGCCGAACTCCGTCTCGGCTCCCATGACGCGTCTGACTCTGAGCATCTGATTCTCCTCCACGGTCTAGACTCGGGGACGTGGCAACGAAGAAATCTCATCTCCCCATCGCACTGATCGTCGACCTCATCCTCGTGGTTCTGTTCACGATCGTCGGTCATTACACACATTCTCACAATTTCGATCCGCAGGGGCTGATGACCACGGCGTGGCCGTTCGTGGCCGCCCTCGTCATCGCCTGGCTGCTCACGGCCGTCTGGGATCGGCCGATCGCTCCGCTGGCCACGGGCACCGGGGTCTGGGCGGTCACAGTCCTCGTCGGACTCGTCCTGCGCGGAATCACCGGAGCCGGCGGCGATCCGGGTTCGGTGCCGGTGAGCTTCATGATCGTCGCGACCTCGCTCAACCTCATCACTCTGGTCGGCTGGCGTCTCATCGCCACGGCCGTCTCCGGTGGTTCCGGCCGCCGCAAGCGCAGCCGCTGAGCCCCGATTCAGACGAGATCGGAATTCGGTCGCACCTCGGCGATATCGGTCTCGTACGGCACGGTCGGGGCTCCCCTGGTCGTGTCGAGGTGCATCATCCGCAGATGAGTGACCCGTTCGCCCTTGCGCCCGGAGATCCGTGCCCATTCGTCGGGATTCGTTGTGTTCGGCAGGTCTTCGTGTTCGCTGAACTCTTCGGCGATCGCATCCTCGAAATGCCCGGGGTGCAGACCGCGTTCGCCGGTGTCGAGCAGCGACTTGATCGCCGCCTTCTTCGCCCGGTCGACGATGTTGTGGATCATCGCCCCGGAGGCGAACGCAGAGAAGTGGAGGACTTCCTTCGACCCGTCGGCGTAGCTGACCTCGACGAATTCGTTCTCCGGGGTTTCGGCGAACATCCGTTCGACGCAGCTGTCGATGAGTGACGAGACCGCCTCGGCGGGCGTATCGTGACCGGCGAGCACGCTCGAGTGCAGCGGCAGCTCGGCGGTCAGATACTTCTCGAAGATGTCGCGGGCCGCCTCGGCGTCGGGGCGTTCGATGCGGATCTTCACATCGAGTCGGCCGGGGCGCAGGATCGCGGGGTCGATGAGGTCCTCCCGGTTCGAGGCGCCGATGACGATGACGTTGTCGAGCTGTTCGACGCCGTCGATCTCGGTGAGCAGCTGCGGGACGATCGTCGTCTCCACGTCCGAGGACTTGCCGGTGCCGCGGGTGCGGAACAGTGATTCCATCTCATCGAAGAACACCACGACCGGGAACCCGGCTGAGGCCTTCTCCCGCGCCCGGGCGAAGATCAGGCGCAGCTGGCGTTCGGTCTCGCCGACGTACTTGTCCAGCAGCTCCGGGCCTTTGATGTTGAGGAAGTAGGTCTTGCTCGTGCGGACCGTCCCGGTGCGATCGGCCAGGGAGTTCGCCACGGCCTTCGCGATGAGCGTCTTTCCGCAGCCGGGAGGCCCGTAGAGCAGAATCCCCTTGGGCGGTTTGAGTCCGTGCTCGGTGTAGAGCTCGGGATGTTCGAAAGGCAGTTCGACGGCATCTTTGATCTGCTCGATCTGGTCGGCCAGTCCGCCGATGTCCGAGTACGTGATGTCGGGGACCTCTTCGAGCAGCAGCGAGGACACCTCGGGCTTCTCGACGACCTGCAGGGCGTAATGGGTGCGGGTGTCGACGACTACGGCATCGCCGACGCGCAGCCCTGCGTCGACGAGATCGGCGGCGAGGGTGAAGACCTGCTCGTCATCGCCGGGGGCTCCGACGAGGATCCGCTGGGAATCGACGAATTCGCGGACGTTGACGACCGATCCCACGGGCGGGAAGTCGCCGGTGCCGATGATGACGAGACCTTCGGACAGCAGCACATCGGCTCCGGCCCGCAGACTCTCGGGCTCGACCTCGGGGGCGACGGCCACACGCATCCGGCGGCCGCCGACGATGACATCGGCAGTCACCGCGTTCTCGCCGAGGGCGATGAGTGTGCCCCAGTTGTTCGGCGGCTCGGTCAGGCGCCTGGCCTCCTCCTTGATCCGGCCGAGCTCATCACGGGCCGTGCGCAGAGTCTTCGACAGTGCCTCATTGCGTTTTCCCGCTGTGTAGAGCTGCTGGCGCAGGGACGCGGTGTCCTCGCGCAGCTTCTTCACTTCGGTCGTGGTCTCTGTCATCGATCCTCCTTCGGCCCTGTGCTGTTGCCGGTCGGGCTGTCTGTGACATCTGTGGGCTGCGCGTCTGCGGAGCCTGCGGGGTCGGTGCGCAGGCGCCTGCCGGCCTCGCGCATCACCCGGCGCAGCTTCTTCCCGTGTGCGGTGCGGGTGCCGATGGCCGCCTCGGTGACTTCCGGTTCCGTCCACGCCGCCACATCCTCGGCGGCCGCGGTGGCTCCCTGGGGACGTTTCTTCTTCTCCAGCGGGCTGGTGCCATCGGCCATCCGGCGGGCCATGATGAGGAACCCGGTGTGGGCGATCATCCGGTGGTCGGGGCGGACGGCGAGTCCGTCGACATGCCAGCCGCGGACCATGGCCTCCATGGATTCGGGCTCGGCGAACCTGCCGGTGGCGCGCAGGGCCTCGACGAAGCGGGAGAGCTGCGGGACAGTGGCGACGTAGGCGATGACGATTCCCCCGGGTGTCAGGGCTTCGCTGACCGCCTCGAGCGTGTTCCAGGGGGTGAGCATGTCGAGGACGACGCGGTCGACGCTGCCGGGGCCGAACGTCTGCGGCAGGGTCTGTGCGAGATCGCCGACGGTGACCGACCAATTGTCCGGTTCGCCGTCGAAGAAGTCGGCGATGTTGCCGGCCGCGATCGTCGCGAACTCCTCACGCAGTTCGAACGAGTGGACGGATCCGTTCGGGCCCACGGCTCGCAGCAGCGCCATCGACAGGGCTCCGGATCCGACGCCGGCTTCGACGACGACTGAGCCGGGAAAGATATCGCCGAGGGTGACGATGAGACCCGAATCCTTCGGGTAGACGACTGCGGCGCCACGGGGCATGGAGAGCACGAAGTCTTCGTAGCGCGGGCGGAAGACCTGGAAGTCGATTCCCCCGGAGTTCGCGACGATGATTCCCTCGGTGCGCCCGATGATGTCATCGTGGCTGATGAGGCCCTTGTTCGTGTGGAAGTGCTCACCCGGGGAGAGCACGAAGGTGTGCATCCGGCCCTTGGGATCGGTGAGTTGGACCTTCTCTCCGGCGCCCAGAACGCGCGGGGGCCGGGAATGGAGTGGCTGAGTCATGATGAGTCCACTCTACGCTGGTGAGGATTGCCTCACACAACCGGTTCAGGCTGCGAGCAGCTCGTCGAAGAACTCCTGCAGGTCGATGACTCCGACGAGGGTGTTGCCGTCCATGACCAGGCTGAACTGCGCCTTGGGTCGGTGCGTGAGCGATTCGAGCAGGTGCGGGGCGGTGATGTCCTTCGGCACGCCGATCCACCCGGCCAGGGGGCGGGCGACCTCACCGGCGGGAACGGCGTCCAGGGTCTCGGCGAGTCGACCCGCTGCGGCGTGTCGGTCGACGAGACCGTACGGCAGACCCTTCTGATCGAGGACGACGATGAGTGTGCGCTCCTTCGCATTCCCGAGCGTGTTCGCATAGTCGAGTGTGTCGGCCAGGTCGGCGTCCCAGGTGGCGGCGATCGCCGGTTGGATGACCTGGGCGAGGTCGTAGGTCTCCATCTTCCGGGCCCGTTTGGCGTGGGTTGCGGCATCTCCGGCGGAGAACCACAGCATGATCGCGATGAGAGACATCCAGGCGACGGTCAGCGGGTCGGGTCGATCGCCGGCCAGCAGCGGGGTGATCACCGACCAGCCGATGAAGCCGACGGCGATGATGCGGCCGACCCAGCTGGCCACGATCGTGCCCAGAAACTGTGACCCGGTGATGCGCCACATGATCGCCTGCAGCGCCCAGCCGCCGTCGAGCGGGATGCCCGGCAGCAGGTTGATGGCGCCGAGGGCGACGTTGGCGAAGGTGACGGCGATGAGCAGCAGCCACGGCACCGAGGTGGGGCTGGCGGCACTGAGGCACCACCATCCCAGCAGGGCGAGAACGATGTTGACGATGGGGCCGACGATGGAGATGACGAAGCTCGTCATCGCCGCTTTGTCACGCGGGTTGTCCATCTGCGGTTCGAACCGGGTGAACCCGCCCCAGATGTTCAGCTCGATCGCGGCGACCTTCTGACCGTAGAACTGACCGGCGACGCCGTGAGCGAGCTCGTGGAGGAAAACGGAGGCGAAGAGGAGCACGGCGTAGGCGAAGGCGACGAACCAGGCCCCGATGCCCAGATCCGGTCGGACCTGGTTGAGCCACGGAGTGAAGAGGATGGTGATGACGATGGCGGCGAGGAACCACGACCACGCCAGAATCACCGGAGCGCCGAGGACGGTGCCCAAGCGCAGACCCGATGACGCACCGGGGTGGTGGTTTTTCGCGGCCATTGAAGGGGTTCCTCCGGTCGATGTCGTGGTCAGCGGACCACTGAGGGTCGGTTACTCAGCCTAACAGCGACGACGCTCCGACCGCTGGTCGCCACGTCGTGTCCGTGCAGGTCGTTACAGTGGAGTTATGGCCGAGCTCACCAGTCTCTCGCCCTCGCGGGCCAACGACTTCATCCAATGCCCTCTGAAGTTCCGTTTCCGCAGCATCGACAAGCTGCCGGAGCCGCCCTCTCAGGCCGCGTTCCGCGGCACGGTGGTCCATTCGGTGCTCGAGAAGCTGTTCACCGCACCGGCAGGCGAACGCACGGCCGAACTCGCGCAGACGATGCTCATGCCGGCGTGGGAGGAGCTCGTCGAGAAGGATCCGGAGGTGCTCGAGATCTTCGGGGACGACGCCGAGAAGGAGACGTTCTTCACATCGGCGCGTCGGCTCATCGATTCCTACTTCGTTCTCGAGTATCCGGAGCATCTCGAACCCGAGGAGACGGAGAAGTTCGTGCGGACGAAACTCGACAACGGTCTCGAACTGCGCGGTTTCATCGACCGGGTCGACGTCGCCCCGGGCGGCGAGCGGCGGCTGGTCGACTACAAGACGGGCAAGCAGCCGAAACCTCAGTACGGGCGGGAGGCGAAGTTCCAGATGGGCTTCTACGCTCTCGTCGTCTACCGCCTCTCCGGCGAACTCGTCCACACTCTGCAGCTGATGTACCTGGGTTCGCGCAGTGTGCTGAAATCCCACCCGACGATGGCTGAGGTCGAACAGACGCAGTTCGAGATCGATGCCATCTGGAAGGACATCATCGCCTCGGCCGAGTCCGATCGGTGGCGGCCGAAGAAGTCACCGCTGTGCAATTGGTGCACGTTCAAGCCGCTGTGCCCGGCCTGGGGCAATACCGCTCCCCCGCCCCCGGAGATCACGAAGATCGTCGGGGCTTAGGGTTCAGGCGCTCTGCTGAGCGCGCAGACGTCGCAGGTCGGCGACTCCGCGGCCTTCGAGGCTGTCCCACAGGATCCGGCCCGGACGCGGCTCGAGGTCGACGAAATGCGGGATCCCGATGGCAATGGTTCCCGCCGCCTCGGCACTGGCCAGACCCGGCTTCGAATCCTCCAGGGCCACACAGTCGGCCGGGTCGAGGTCGAGCAGAGCGGCTCCGCGCAGATACGGCTCGGGGTTCGGTTTGCCGGCGGATACCTCGTCGCCGGAGACGAGACCGGCGAAGCTGTTCGGCGGACAGCTGGAGATGACCGCCTCGGCCAGTGGTCGGTAGGACATCGTGACCATGACGTTCGGGATGCCCTCGGCCTTGAGCTCGGCCAGCAGCTCCAGTGCACCGGGGCGGAAGGGCACGGATGCTCGGATCTGTCCGATGACGTTGCCCATCAGGGTCTCGACGATCTCCTCGGCGGGCAGGTCGAGACCGGCCTCGCGCATCATTCGGGCCGAGACGATCAGCTCGTTGCCGACGAATTCGAGCCCCTGCTCTTCCGACCAGGACAGCCCGTGGGCGTTCATGAGTTCGGTCTCGGCGCGGATCCAATACGGCTCGGTGTCGACGAGGGTTCCGTCCATGTCCCACAGGACGGCGGAAGGGTCGGCTGATGCGTGGTTCGTCATAGGCCCAGCGTAGTCTGGAACCATGAGTATTCTTCCATCCGGGTCCGGGGCACTCGTCTTCATCGCCTTCGAAGGTCAGGATGCCGATGCTTCCGAAGCGGCGAGTTCGCTGGCCAAGGATCTCATCGAGGTCTGGCAGCTGGACGACTCCGAGATCCTCGACACCGATGGGTTCTACGAATTCCGCTTCTCCGAACCCGAGATCATCCGCGACGAGGCCGGAACGGCGTCGATCGCCTGGCCGGGTGTCGCGGTGCACCGGGGCCGCCTCGGCGAGTTGCCGATCACGGTCATCCAGGGGCACGAACCGGGCCTGAAATGGCGGGAGTTCCTCAGCCTCATTCTCGCTCACGTCGGTGCTGACGATACCGTCGTCCTCCTCGGTGGGCTCCATGCCGAGGTTCCGCATACGCGGCCCCTGCCCGTGGTGGCCAACACCGAGGACGCTGAACTCGCGTCCGGTCTCGGCATCGACGCCAACGGGTATGAGGGACCCATCGGCATTCTCGGGCTTCTCGGAGTCGCCTGCCGCTGGCGCGGAATCAGGGCGATCAACCTGTGGGTGGGCGTGCCGGACTATCTCGCAGAGTCTCAGTCGCCGAAGGCCGAGCTCGCTCTGGCGAAGGCGGTCGAGCGCTATGTCGGCATCGAGATCGACATCCATGTGCTCGAAGAGGAGAGCCGGGCCTGGGAGCTCGGCGCCGACGAACTCGTCTCGTTCAACCCGCGGCTGGCAGAGCTCGTCAAGGCGCTGGAGAAGCAGAACGATTCGGCGGACCTGCCGGAGGCCAGCGGAGACGCCATCGCGGCCGAGTTCGAACGCTATCTGCGCAAACGCGGCCGCGATAAGTGAACCACGGTCATTCGGTGGTCAGGCGGTCGACGCCGAACGATGTCAGTCCAGCAGACGGATGCCCAGGAGGGCGTCGACGGCGTCGGCGACTCGGTCGCCGGTGATGCCCGCTGTCTCCGAGGATTCGGAGTCCGCATAGTGTTCGGCCCACTCGTCGAGGATCCCCAGAGCCCGCGGGCTGTCGAGGTCATCGGTGAGTGCTTCCCGCAGCAGACCGATGATGTGCTCGCGCAGACCCTGGCGACATTCGGATTCGCATTTGGCCGCGTGCCTCCATGACTGGAGGCGTGCCTCGGCGATGGACAGCTGTTCTTCGGTGAAGCTCCAGTCGCTGCGGTAGTGGTTGGACAGGATCACGGTGCGGATGGCCATGGGATCGACTCCACGCTCGCGCAGCTTCGAGACGAGGACGAGGTTGCCTTTGGACTTGCTCATCTTCTCGCCGTCGAGGCCCACCATTCCGGTGTGCATATAGGTCTTCGCCATCGGCGTGTCCCGCCAGGCAGCTGCATGGGCGGCGCTCATCTCGTGGTGCGGGAAGATGAGGTCGCTGCCGCCTCCCTGCACATCGACGGGGAAGCCGAGATACCGATCGGCGATGACTGTGCATTCGACATGCCATCCCGGTCGTCCCCGACCCAGTGCTCCGCCGTCCCAGGACGGTTCGCCTTCGCGTTCGGCCCGCCACAGCAGCGGGTCGATGGGGTTGTCTTTGCCCGGAGTCTCGGGGTCTCCGCCGCGTTCGGCCGACAGCGCGGCCATGGTTTCGGCATCATCATGGCTGACGGTGCCGAACGGTGGGGTGATCTGCGTCGACACCCGGTAGTAGACGTCACCGTTGTCGAGGGTGTAGGCGGCTCCCCTGTCCACGAGATCGCGGACTCCGGCGGCGATCTCGTCGACGGATTCGACGACGCCGATGAAGCTGGCCGGCGGAAGCACCCGCAGGGCTTCCATATCCTCACGGAAGAGCTCGATCTGGGAGGCGGCGAGTTCGCGCCAGTCGACTCCCGTGGCGTCGGCGCGCTCCAGCAGCGGGTCGTCGACATCAGTGGTGTTCTGTGCATAGTCGACCTCGAGTCCCGCATCGCGCCAGATCCGGTTGAGCAGATCGAAGGCGACATAGGTGGAGGCGTGCCCGAGGTGCGTCGCATCATAGGGGGTGATGCCGCAGACGTAGAGTCGAGCGGTCTGCTCGGATCCGCGCAACCTGCGCGGGCTGCGGGTGCTCGTATCGAACACCGTAGGCACCTTGCCGGTGCTGGTCAGACGGGGCAGTTGAGGTTCGGGCCATGACTTCACGGCACCCAGCCTAACCGAGAGGCAGGCGTTCGGCACTTCCGGGTTGACGTGATGCCGGTTTCAGATCGGCGGCCAGGGAATGACGGTGCGATCATCCGGTGCTTCGGGGAAGAACTCGGCGGCGAGAAGCCGGTTCGCCCGGTGTTTGAGGGCCTGGATCTCGTCGGCCGACAGGCAGTCGCTCAGCTGCGTCCGCAGCGTTTCGTCCATGGCGGCGACTTCCTGCAGAGCATCGATCTCTTCGGCGCAGAACGAGGTGCGAGAGAAACCCCACAGCACGGTGCGCAGCTTCTCCTCCTGGTGGAAGGTCAGTCCGTTGTCGATGCCGAAGACGCCGATGTCGGCCGCGGCGGTGCTCGGCAGCGTGCTGCCGGTGATGACATGGCCGGCTTTGCGGTCGGCGTTGTTGGCCAGCAGGTCGAAGAAGGCGATGGTGCGCAGGGCACCGTCGACGGAGTGGGAGAGTACGAGGTCGCGGCCGTCTTCGGTGCGCAGGGCGAAGATCGGGGTGTGGTCGACGGGGATCGCGTTGACCGTCGACAGGGTCACCGCTTCGTCATCGTCGGAGGCTTCGACGTAGGCCTGCAGGGATCCGCGACCGGCCGGCAGGTCGTCGCGCAGCACCGTCGGCGGGACCACTTCCAGATCGAGCGCGGACGACAGCCGGTAGGCGGCGACCTCGCGCAGGGCCAGGGTCTGCTCCGGGAAGTCGATCAGGGGCCGTTCGCCGGAGATGGGTTTGTAGACGGCCTTGATCGCCCGGCCCTCGTGTTCGAGCACGAGCAGTCGGGTGTCATTGCTGGCGCGTGGGATCGCTCCCATCTCCGTCCAGTCCCCCGCAGCCAGTGCGTCGAGGACAAACCCGTGGTCCATCACCGATCAGGCGCGCGGGATCCCGTTGGCACGGGGGCACAGGTGGCCGTCGGGTTCGAGCGGAAGGGAGCAGAACGGACAGTCTCCGCGTCCGGCACTGACGACCTGTTCGCCGCGCCGGGCGAACTCGCGGGCGGCCGCGGCGTCGAGGACGATGCGCAGGACCTCTCGTTCGACCTCGTCGTCATCGGGGTCGGCAGAGGTTCCGGCCTGGGCGTCCGCCTCGGTGAGTTCGAAGCATTCGATCACGAGTTCGTGTTTGACGGTGTCCCAGCCCAGGCTCATCGTGCCGACACGGAACTCCGGTTCGATGGGAACGTTGAGCCCGGCGTTGTCGATGAGATCGTCGAGCGCCGTCTGCGGCACCCGAGCGGCCGGGTCCTTGATCATCACCATGTCGAGCAGTTCGGTGATCCGGTCGGAGAGGATCTCGACCTGTTCCTTCTCGACGACCACCGTCGTGAGCGCGGTGCCGGACTTCGCTTGGAGGAGGAACGTCCTCTCGCCGGGAAGTCCGATTGTGCCGACGACGAAACGATCGGGCGTGGGGTGGTCGTACAGAGCTGCCATGTCTTCAGCCTAGTTCAAAGACTTACATGTCGGTCCGGCCTGGGATACATTTGAGTCATGAGCACTGATCCTCGTGAGGCCCTGGACGCATTCCTCGAAGCAGTGAGAGAGCACTACGCTGCATCCGCACACCGCAACGGTGACCAAGACCCCCGAGTCGAAGCCGCTTATATGGCTTTGGCCGATGCCTTCGAAATCTACGAAGACGCGATCTACACTGCGTTCGACGAAGTCACCCCGTTCGAGCTCTTCGATGATGTCGAGGATGCCAAGGACGATGACGAGTTCGTTCTCGACGATGACGACGAGGATGACTGAGAAGCTCGAGAATCTCGCGCAGGACCCGACAGGACCCGAGCCGAGTCTCTAGGCGGACGGACTCCATGAGATCTGGTCGAGCACCTCGGCGATCTCCGCGGCCAGTTCGACCTCGCTGCCGGTGACCTCGGCCAGCTGTGCCGGAGTGCGGGGCGAGACCAGAGTGCTCGCGATTCCGTGCTGCCGGTTGAAGGCCAAGGCGATGTCGACTGTCGACACACCCAACGCGGTCGCGGCACGACGGACGCCTGCGAGTACCCGGTTCGAGCGCTCGTCGAGATAGGCACCGGCGTAGTCGCTCAGCTCCCCCGCCAGGCGGGAATCCTGCGGAGTCGCGTTCCGGTATTTGTCGGTGAGCACTCCGCGGCCCAGTCCCGCTCCGGCGATGAGTGAGACTCCCGCATAGTCGGCCGCGGGAATGAGCTCTGCTTCGGCCTCGCGGTTGAGCAGCGAGTATTCGGCGACGGCGCAGGCCACCGGAATTCCGGCTCCGCGCATCTCCGCCAGCTGCCACCCGGTGTGGTGGGACACCCCGACGTAGCGGACCTTCCCCAGCGTGAGCAGCGTCTCAACGGCCGAGGCGGTCTCGGCACGGTCGACTTCGGCGTCGAAGACGTCGAGGACGAGTACATCGAGGTGATCGCGTCCCACCGTGCGCAGGAGCGTGTCGACCTGGCTGAGGATTCTCGAACGCCCGAGCCCGACCTCGATGTGGTCGGGCTCACTCATGGACACGCCCACTCGGGACAGCAGCAGAATCTCTTCGGGAAGTCTCAGCCGCCCGAGCACCTCTGCGGAGGCTGTGGCCGAGCTCGGCAGCTCGATGAGGTTGCCACCTGCGTCGATGTAGCTGTCGACGAGGAGCTGGGCGACCTGGTCATCGACCCGGTGCCCCCACTCGAAGGTCCCGAGACCCACATCGCTGATTTCCAGACCGGTGGTGCCGAGGCGTTGGTGCTTCATGCTTCTTGAGGTTACCTGATGCTGCGACTACCGTGGTTTCGTTCCCACCTCATAATCTCAAGGAGTCGTATGTACGACTGGCTGGTCGCCGCCGTGCTCGGAATCGTTCAGGCGCTCACCGAGTTCCTCCCGATCTCGTCGTCGGCGCATGTGCGCATCGTCGGCGAACTCATGCTTCCGGGGTCCGATCCGGGTGCGTTCTTCACCGCCATCATCCAGATCGGCACCGAGGCGGCCGTCGTCGTCTACTTCTGGCGCGATATCGTCACGATCATCTCGAAATGGTGCAAAGCACTCGTCGGCAAGCATGATCGCAAGGACCCCGAGGTGCGCCTGGGTTGGCTCATCATCGTCGGCTCGATCCCCATCGTCATCATCGGCCTGCTCTTCCAGGACTACATCGAGGGTGCTCTGCGCAGCCTCTGGATCACGGCGACGATGCTCATCGTCTTCGGTCTCATCATCGGCATCGCCGACTGGGCAGGGAAACGCGAACGCACCCTCGAGGATATGAACTGGGGTCAGGGCATCCTGTTCGGTTTTGCCCAGGCGCTCGCCGTCATCCCCGGCGTGTCACGCTCCGGCGGTACGATCATGGCCGGCCGGTTCATGGGCTTCGATCGTCCCTCCGCGGCCCGCTACTCGTTCCTGCTCGCCATTCCCGCCGTCGTCGGGTCGGGCCTCTACGGCGTGGCGCAGACGCTCGGTCGCAGTGAGGCCATGGTGCTCGGCTGGGGACCGACGATACTGGCCACGGTCATCTCCTTCGCTCTCGGCCTCGTCGTCATCCACTGGTTCCTCAAGTATGTGGAGACGAAGTCGTTCGCCATCTTCGTCTGGTACCGCGTGGCTTTGGGCATCGTCCTCTACATCCTGCTCGGCACGGGAGTCCTCGCCGCAGTCTGAGTCGACATCGCGACCTGTTGCGACAGACCCTGATCCCGGCATTCGCCCACGAGTGCCGGGATCAGCGCATTCCGCCGCCGCCGACCGCGGCCGACTGGGCGAGTCCGGCGGCTGTCACCGACATCGCGGCGAGCACCGGCTTGTCACCGGAGAAGTCGATGACCGTGAACGACCCGGGAGCGACGCTCAGCCGTTGGAAATCGTCCAGCGGCATTCCCAGCGCATCGGCGATGATCGCCTTGATGATGTCTCCGTGGGAGACGATCATCGCCCACCGAGGCGGCGCCGACTTCCCCGCGTCGGTTCCGGAATCCGCGGCGGACTCGAGTTCCGCATCGGCACGCTCCTGTTCGCGCAGCTGAGCCACGAGGTCACGGACGCGGGCAGTCGAGCGCTCGGCCGCCTCGGTGATGGATTCCCCTCCGGGGAACCTGGCCTGCGACGCCGTCTTCACCACGGTCGCCCACAGGGGCTCCTCCCCAAGCTCTGTGAGCGATCGGCCCGTCCACTCGCCGTAGTCGAGTTCGATGACGGCATCGGCGACGTCGATGCGCTCGAATCGGGCTGCCTCCGCCGCGATGGTCGCGGTCTGTTCGCAGCGCTGCAGGGGCGAATGCAGAAGCTGGGCGAAATGCCGGTGCGGCAGCAGCTCGAGGTTGGCCCGCAGCGCCCGTGTTCCCTCATCGGTGAGGGACACGCCGGGCGCGCGTCCGGCCAGGATTCCGGAGACGTTGGCGCTGGAGAGACCGTGCCGCAGCAGAACGATGACGGGCATACCGTCAAGATTAGCCCAGATCGTCTAGGGTGAGGCTATGAAACGTCAGCGTCCACGTATGACCTACGAGTTCCGGAAAGTCTCGTTCTCCCGGGATGTGCCGCGGTCGGTCAGCCTGCAGGAACTCAACGACCAGGCGGAATACGGACAGTGGGAGCTCGCCCGCACCCGCATCTCCGTCGGCGGAGTCCGCACCGTGTGGCTGCGCCGCAAGATCATGCCGCTGGCGGTCAGCAGCTGATCGGTTGAGGTCTCCCTCCCTCGTCCCGGTCCTCACCGCCGGCCTCGTCACGATCGCAGCGGGGGCGGCGATGTCCCTGCAGGGTCGGGCGAACGGGCTGCTCGGTCAGGTGCTCGGCCACGCCGTCTTCGCCGCACTCATCTCATTCCTCGTCGGACTCCTCTGCGTCGGCATCGCCTTGGCGGTCTCGGCCCGCTCTCGAGCCTCCGCCCGCCGGCTCTTCGGACTGCTGCGTGACCGCAGTCTTCCCTGGTGGATGCTCTTCGGGGGCTTGAGCGGCGGGCTCGTCGTCATCGCGCAGGCCACGACCATTCCCCTGCTGGGAGTGGCCATGTTCACGATGGCCTTCGTCTCCGGTCAGGTAACCGGCGGACTCATCGTCGATTCCACCGAACTGCCGCCGGGAGGGCGACAGCGTCTGAATGTGCTGCGCATCCTCGGCGTGCTCATCGTGCTCGCGTCTCTGACCTTCGCCGCCGGTGACCGCCTGCAGTCGGGTATACCTCTGTGGACTCCCCTGCTTCCGTTCGTCTCCGGGGCACTGACCAGTGTGCAGCAGGCGTTCAACGGCCATATCCGTGCCGCCACCGAATCGGCGGTGGTCGCGACCACGGTGAACTTCACCGTCGGTTTCGCAGCACTCGGCATCGGCACGGTCGTCCTGCTCATGACCGGCGTTGCCTGGCGCGGATTCCCGACCGCACCGGATCAGTGGTGGACCCTCCTCGGCGGAGCCTTCGGGGTGGTCTTCATCGCTCTGACCACGGTGACCGTGGCGAGGCTGGGCGTGCTGCTGCTCAGCCTGTTCGCGCTCTTCGGGAACTTGGTCGGGGCACTGGCACTCGATGCGCTGCTGCCGATTCCCGGCTCCGATGTCACGCTGATCACGGTGCTCAGCGCCGTCGGAGTGCTCGTCGGGATCGTTGTGACCGTGCTGCCGGTGCCGGTCGGACCGTCATCAGCGGTCAGACTCTCATCAGCGCTCAGGCCTTCATCAGAAAGTCGCCGAGGACCCGCGTCCCGAACTTGAGCGCCGAGATCGGCACTCTCTCGTCGACGCCGTGGAACATAGCCGGAAAGTCGAGGTCGCCGGTGAGTTGGAGCGGGGCGAAACCGTAGCCGGTGATGCCGAGTTCAGCCATCGACTTGTTGTCCGTGCCCCCGGAGAGAGTGTAGGGCAGGACGTTCGCGCTCGGATCATCGGCGAGGAGGCTCTTGCGCATCTGCGCGACCAGCGGGGTGTCGAACGGCGACTCGAGGGCCTCGCCCTCATCCTCGGCGGAGATGTCGATGCCCTCTCCCGCGAGTTCCTTGATTGTGAGCATGACGTCCTCATGCTGACCCGGCAGAGTGCGGCAGTCGACATAAGCGGTCGCGGTGCCGGGGATGACGTTGTGTTTGTAACCGGCGTCGAGGAACGACGGATTGGAGGTGTTCTGCAGGGTCGGTGCCACGAACTTCTCGACCGAACCGAGTTCGGCGAGCAGCTGCGGGATCGTCTCTGCCGTGAATTCGATTCCCGTGAGTTCGGAGACGCCTTCGAGCAGCTTCCGCGTGGCCAGCGGGATCTCCTGGGGCCACGGGTGGTTGCCGATGCGGGTGATGGCTGCAGCAAGACGCGTGACCGGGTTGTCGTCATTGCGCTGGGACCCGTGTCCGGCTGTGCCGTGGGCGATGAGGTTGAGCCAGGCCAAGCCCTTCTCGGCGGTCTGGATGAGGTAGACGCGCTGCCCGCGGACATCCACGGAGTAGCCTCCGACCTCCGAGATCGCCTCGGTGGCTCCGGAGAACAGCTCGGGACGGTTGCGCACCATATGGCGGGCGCCGTAATTGCCTCCGGCCTCCTCGTCGGCGAAGAAGGCGATCACGAGGTCCCGACGAGGGGTGAGTCCTTGGGCGAGCATGCCACGGACGGAGGCGACGATCATCGCGTCCATGTCCTTCATGTCCACCGCGCCGCGGCCCCACAGAAGCCCGTCCTTGATGACGCCCTCGAAGGGGTCGACGCTCCAGTCCTCGGCCGCGGCCGGAACGACGTCCGTGTGGCCGTGGACGACGAGTGCCGGAGCCTCCGGGTCGGAGCCCTTCACACGGGCGACGAGGTTGGCCCTTCCCGGCGACGATTCGACGATTTCGGATTTCAGGTCCACCTCGGCGAGCCAGGATGCGATGAGTTCGGCCGCAGGCAGCTCCGGGTTCGCTGTGTTCCCGCCCCAGTTCTGGGTGTCGATGCGGATGAGCTGACGGCACAGTTCGACGACTTCGTCCTCTGCGGCTCTGAAATCAAACACGGGGGCTCCCCTCGGTGGTGGTTCGATCACGCGGCGGTGCTGTGATCGGTCTGACAATCACCACCGTATCCCACCGGCGGGCGTTCCTGACCGGCCACACGGTGTGAACCAGCGGATCGGCCAGCACACACATTTCGGCCTGCACCCCGTACCCGCGGGTTCGAAATTCATGCGGGGTGATCTCGATCAGGGCGTATGCACTTTCGACCCGCGGAAGCCGGATGCCCCTGTGCCGCAGACGACTCCGACGGCTAAATGCGAAAATGGCCTCCGGACCGAAATCCGGAGGCCATCTCCTCGTTGTGCGCGAAGGGGGACTTGAACCCCCACGCCCGATAAGTTGGGCACTAGCACCTCAAGCTAGCGCGTCTACCAATTCCGCCACTCGCGCTGGCAACAGAGATAACTCTACATGCGCGAAACGGTGTCGCAAAATCGAAATCGGCTTTTGTGACGCACTGCACTTATCAGGCCATCAGTCGAGGTGTGCCACCTGCGATAGGACGTGGGGTTTGCCGTTCTTCAGATCGAAGACGGCCGACTGCGCAGCCTCGTGGCGACGTCCCTCGGTCAGCGCATAGCCGACCGTGCCGGGCAGCAGTATCGGCTTCGCGAAGGACACATCCCAGCGGTAGGACTCGAGCCGGGGATCCATCGCCGCGAACGCCCGGGAGGCGCTGTACATCCCGTGCGCGATCTGCTTCGGGAACCCGAATCCCTTCGCGGCCAGACCGTTGAGGTGGATCGGGTTGTAGTCACCGGAGACCTTCGCATAGCGCTGGCCGATGATCGGGTCCAGACGCCACACCGCGCTGGGCTGCGGTGCGGTGAACTCGAGGTGCGGAACCTGTGACTTCGGCTTGGCTCCGGAGAGCTTGCGCCCCTTCGCCAGATACGTGGACACCTCGTCCATCACGGGACGTCCGTCGACCTTCGCCTCGAGCCGAACCTCGATCGTCGTGCCCTTCGTGTGCTCGAACGGACCGGCGAGTTCGAGGTGGAAGTCGACAACCTCGCCGAGGCGGGCCTGCGAATGCATGTCGACGCGATTGTGGATGTGGACCATCCCCATCATCGGCAGCGGCACCTCGGGGTCGGCCAGCAGCTGCATGCTCAGCGGGAAGCCGAGGATGTGCAGATAGCCGGGGTGGACGATGTCGTCCAGGCCATGACCGACGACGTGGGCGAATCCCGCATAGGCGACCGGTTCGAGCGGAATGCTGCGATCGATCGCATGCTCCGGCAGCTCCGGACCGGTGCGCGGGCCCACCGGCAGGGTCTTGAGCAGGGCACGGGCATAGATGGGAAGCATCGAATCCGCCATCATGCACCCACCATGTTCTGACCGCAGACACGCAACGTCTGACCGTTGATGCCGCGGGCGCCGCTGGAGGCGAGGAAGCCGATGGCTTCGGCGACGTCGACCGGCTGCCCGCCCTGCTGCAGGCTCGAGAGCCGGCGTGCGACCTGCCGTGTGAGGGTGGGCATCTTCGCGGTCATATCCGTTTCGATGAATCCGGGTGCCACCGCGTTGATCGCTCCCCCGCGGGCGGCGAAGTCCTCCGCCGAGGCGGCAGTGAGCCCGATGACTCCGGCCTTCGAGGTCGCATAGTTCGTCTGACCGCGGTTGCCCGCGATTCCCGAGGTCGAGGCCAGGGAGACGACCTGGGCGCCGTCGGCGAAGAGTCCCTTCTCCGCGAGATGAGAATTGATCATCGTCTGCGCGGCGATGTTGACGGCGATGACCGAATCCCACTTGGCCGCGTCCATGTTCGCCAGCATCTTGTCTCGAGTGATGCCGGCGTTGTGGACGAGGATGTCCACGGGTGCTCCGAGCGCCTCGACGATCTTGTCCGGGGCGTCTGCTGCGGTGATGTCGAGCTGCAGCGACTTGCCGCCGATCCGGTTCATCACCTGCGCCAGCGCCTGCCCCGCCTGCGGCATGTCCACGCCGATGACGTAGGCGCCGTCGCGGGCGAGGTTCTCGGCGATCGCGGCTCCGATCCCGCGTGCGGCACCGGTGACCACGGCTGTGCGTCCGGCCAGCGGGCCGGCCTCACCGGTGGACATGAACTCGTCCAGGCTCAGCCGCGGGCCGGCGTCCGAGGACACCGTGAGGAACTGGCCGGAGACATAGGCAGACTTGCCGGAGAGCAGGAACCACAGAGCCGCCGTCACCGAGGGTGCGGTGAGGTCGACGCCGTCGAGCAGGATCCCGTTGGCGGTGGCGCCGGCGCGCATCTCGTGGGCGACCGACCGGGTGAAGCCGGTGATGCCCTGAGTGGTGGCGGCCTGCTCCGGTGTCTGGTTTCGGGCATCCGGTGCCGTCGAAATGGTGATCACTCGACCACAGACGGCAAGGGAGCGCAGGGCGGCACCGATCTCGAGGACGACCGGTGACAGGTCGGCCGGGGACTGTGCATCGTCGAGGACGGCGATGACGGCCCGCAGCTTCTCACCCGTCTGAGCGTTGCGGCGGACCTCGAGTCCGTTCTCCAGCAGCTGATCGGCCAAGCCCTGAGCACCCGGGCCGGTGCCGAGGACGAGGACCGGCTTGTTCTCATACGACGCCGGGGTGGAGCCGAAGCGGTTGAGTTCGACCGGCTGCGGCAGACCGAGGGATTTGGCCATTTGCTTCAGCGGTCCGTTGACGAGGGAGAGATAGGTGTCTTTCATGCTGCCTCCACGATCGCGGTGAGTCCCTGTCCGCCTGCGGCGCAGATCGAGACCAGGGAGCGCTTCTTGCCGGTGGTCTTCAGGTGCTTGGCGGTGCTGGCGATAATCCGTCCGCCGGTGGCGGCGAAGGGGTGGCCGGCGGCCAGGCTCGACCCCAGGGGGTTGAGCTTGTCGCGGTCGATGGTGCCCAGTGCCGCATCGAGTCCGGCCTTGTCCTTGCAGAACTCTTCGGACTCCCAGGCGGCCAGGTGCGAGAGCACAGTGGAGGCGAAGGCCTCGTGGATCTCGAAGACATCGAAGTCGTCGAAGGTCAGGCCGTTGCGGGCCAGCAGCCGCGGGACGGCGTAGGCGGGGGCCATGAGCAGCCCTTCGTCACCGTCGACGAAATCGACGGCGGCGGCTTCGGCATCGACGAGGCGCGCCAGCGGGGTGAAGCCGTGTTCGGCGGCCCAGTCCTCACTGCCCAGCAGCACCGAGGATGCGCCGTCGGTCAGCGGAGTCGAGTTGCCGGCGGTCATGGTCGCCTCGGCGGCAAGTTTCCTGCCGAAGACGGGGTTGAGCTTCGCCAGCGCTTCCACGGTCGAGTCGGCACGCATGTTCGTATCGCGGCTGACCCCGAGGTACGGGGTGGTGAGGTCATCGAAGAAGCCCGAATCCCATGCCGCGGCGAGGTTCTTATGGGAAGCCACGGCCAGTTCGTCCTGAGCCTGTCGGCTGATGCCCCAGGCCGCGGTGGTGATCGCCTGGTGCTCGCCCATGCTCAAGCCCGTACGCGGTTCACCCGTGCTCGGAGCCTGCGGCGCGAGGTAGGCGGGGCGAATCTGGGAAGCGATCTTCGCCTTCTGCACCATCGTCTTCGCACGGGTGAGCTCGAGGAGGATCTCGCGCATCGAATCGTTGATGACGATCGGAGCGTCGGATGTCGAATCCACACCCGAGGCGATTCCGGATTCGATCTGCCCGGCATTGATCTTGTTGTTGAGGCTGACCACGGCTTCGAGCCCCGTGGCGCAGGCTTGACCGAGATCGAAGGCGGGGGTCGTCGGTGCGAGGGCGGAGCCGAGCACGGCTTCCCGGGTGAGGTTGAAGTCCTTCGAGTGCTTGAGGACTGCACCTCCGGCGACTTCGCCGATGTTCTCTCCGGCCAGTCCGAAGCGGGCGACGAGCCCGTCGATGGCCGAGGTGAGCATATCGAGGTTCGTGGCCTTCGAGTACTGCTTGTTCGAGCGGGCGAAGGGAATTCGGTTGCCGCCGAGGATGACGGCGCGGTTGTTGGGAGCGGACATGTGCACCTCCGGGTGGTTGATTTAGCTGATACCGACAGTACCTGATACTGTCGGTTACATGAAATCGATCACAGACGGCCGCTCGACGAGATGGCAGAAGCATCGCGACGAGCGTCGTCGGGAACTTCTGCGCTCCGTGCGGCTCGTCGTCGACGAGCACGGCGACGGCATGTCGATGGAGCAGATCTCGGACGCGACCGGGACGTCGAAGTCGGTCCTCTACCGCTATTTCACCGATCGAGCGGGTCTCCAGGCGGCCATGGGCGAATGGGCGATGGGCGTCATCATCCGGTCTCTCGATGAGGCCGCGGCCACCTCGGCGAAGGGCGAGGGCTCACCAGCGGCGAAGGAGTCCTTGGCCGCGATGATCCGCGCATTCGTCACGCTCGCCGCGAATTCCCCGAACGTGTATCGCTTCTGCGACACCGCAGTCAACCGGTTCGCGCCCGAGGAGACCGGCGGTTTCTTCAATTCCATTGCCGGGCAGCTGGCCGAACGCCTCGGCCTGAGCGGGGACCAGGCTCGGCTGTGGTCGGCCGGAGCGATCGGATTCGTCCGCGCCGCCACCGAGTCCTGGCTGTCCCGACCGGACCGGCCCGAGGAATTCGCCACCACCATCACCCATTGGCTCTGGGCAACCCTGCCCGAACAACGAGGAGTAGAACAATGAAGCTGTCTCTTGATCCGAAAGCCATCAACACCGTCCTCGACGGACAGTGGGCAGACGCTCGCCGACGCGGGCGAACCCTGGCCGAAGAACCGTCGACCCACGACGATCCGGCCGATGATCTCGACACCGCACGGGCGAAGACCCTCGACGGGGTCATGATGATGGCCGAGACCGGACTGCCGATGACCGGGCTGTCACCGGAGATGGGCGGAAAGAACGAACACGCCACGAACGTCGCCGGGTTCGAAGAGACCGTCACCGCCAACCCGAGCCTGCAGATCAAGGCAGGCGTCCAGTTCGGGCTATTCGGCGGAGCGATCCTCCACCTCGGCGATCAGGAGCAGCATCACAAGTGGCTGCTCGACGCTCAGTCCGGACGCCTGCTGGGTTCGTTCGCGATGACGGAGATCGGACACGGCTCCGATGTCGCCAACGTGGCGACCACCGCCACCTACGACGAGGCGACCGAAGAGTTCGTCATCGAGACTCCCTTCCGGGCCGCAACGAAGGAATACATCGGCAACGCCGCCCGCGATGCCAGGGCCGCCGTTCTCTTCGCACAGCTGATCACCAAGGGAGTCAAGCACGGGGTGCATGCCTTCTTCGTGCCCGTCCGCGACGAGTCCGGTGAGCCGATGCCGGGAGTCTCGATCGAAGACGACGGCTACAAGGGCGGGCTCAAGGGCGTCGACAATGGTCGCCTCGCCTTCGACTCGGTGCGGATCCCGCGCACCAATCTGCTCAACCGCTATGGACATGTCACCGCCGACGGCACATACTCCTCCCCCATCGAATCACCGGGACGCCGTTTCTTCACGATGCTCGGCACCCTGGTCCAGGGCCGCGTCTCGCTCGACGGCGCCTCCGTGGTCGCCTCGAAGCTCGCCCTCGACATCGCCGTGCGCTACGGACTCGAACGCAAGCAGTTCACGGCCGGCGACGACTTCGCCGAGACAACCCTGCTCGACTACGGCCAGCATCAGCGTCGCCTCATGCCTGCCCTCGCCGCCGTCTACGCCTCAGCGTTCGCACACGAGAAGCTGCTGACCTCCTTCGAGGAGGTCTTCGCCGGAGCCGACGACTCCGAGGAGAACCGGGCTCTGCTCGAGACCCGGGCAGCAGCGTTCAAGGCCGACTCGACCTGGATGGCGCTCGACGTCATCCAGGAATGCCGTGAAGCCTGCGGCGGTGCCGGTTTCATGGCGGAGAACCGCCTCGTGGGACTGCGCGCCGACCTCGACGTCTACGTCACCTTCGAAGGCGACAACACGGTGCTGCTGCAGCTCGTGGCCAAGCGCCTCCTCGGTGACTATGCCAAGGAGTTCGCGAATCTCGACGTCGGTGGTGCCGCCCGGTTCATCGGCACCCAGGCCGCCGAGCACACGCTCTACCGCACCGGTCTGGCCAATGCCGGACGGGCGATCTCGGACGCGCTGACCCCGAACCTCGGTGACAAACGGATCCGGTCGGGACGCTTGCAGCGGACCCTGCTCGAGACGCGTCTGGAGGTCATGGTCTCCGGAGTGGCCCAGGCACTGCGTCCGGCGACGAAGATGCCGGCCGCGCAGGCGGCCGATCTGTTCAACGTCCACCAGCACGAGCTCATCGAGATGGCACGCGCCTATGTCGAGCTCGAGAAGTGGAAGGCACTCGACGAGAAGATGAGGGAGCAGACCGACGCCGATCAGGCCAAGGCCTTCCGTCGTCTGCGTGACACCTACGGTCTCGGACTGATCGAGAAGCATATGGCCTGGCACCTCATGTACGGTCGCCTGCCGATGTCGCGCGCACGCCAGATCAACGAGACGCTGAACCGTCTGTGCCAGAAGCTCGCGGCCAACGCCCTCGACCTCGTCGAGGCATTCGGCTACTCGGATGTCCACCGTCGGGCCACCATCGCCTCCGGTGTCGAAGCCGAGCGTCAGGCCGAGGCCGCCGACTACTACCGTCGGGCGCGTGCCCGTCAGGACTTCCCGGTCGACGAGAAGCAGCTGCGCAAGGCCGCGAAGAAGAAGGCGAAGGCCGCCGCACGGTGACCGCGGTTCCGTGATCCGGGCACACCAGAAGACCCCCGCAGCGAACGGTCTGCGGGGGTCTTCTGGTGCTTGGGGTGAACGGTGCCTGCGGGCTGTCAGTGGTCCTGTCTGACGCCTGAGATCGTCTGACGTTCCCCTCGGCCTCAGCCGGCGAGTCGGCCTCAGTCGGCGAGTCGGCCTCAGTCGGCGAGGAAGTCGGCGAGGACCGCGGAGATCTTCTCGGTCTCGGTGAGGAACCCGTCGTGGCCGACCGGGGAGTCGACGATGTGGTGTCGGACTCTTCCGGGCAGCGCCTCGGCGAGGATGCCCACCTGTTCCGGCGGGAACAGCCGATCCGAGGACACGGAGACCACGAGGTTGTCGGTGCAGGCATCGGCCAGTGCGACCGTGAGGTCGGAGGAGCGGCCGCGTCGCACATCATGGTCGCGCAGGGCTCGCGTGAGCACGATGTAGCTGTGCGGGTCGAACCGAGCGGTGAGCTTCTTGGCCTGGTGGTCCAGGTACGAGGTCACCTCGTAGTAGTCCTCCGAACGCATCCGACGAGAGAAGCGTTCATTGAGGTCGACATCGTTGCGATACGTCAGGTGCGCGATCTGCCGAGCCAAGCCGAGGCCATGACTGGGGAAGCTGCCGACGGCCGAATAGTCTCCGGAATAGTAGTCGGCGTCGAGTTCGATCGCGCGTTCCTGCATCATCGCCCAGGCGATCTGATCGGCTTCGCAGAAGGCCGGTGCGGCGATGACCGCGCATTTGCGGACCTTCCGACTGTCCAACAGAGCGAACTCGAGCGCTCGCGCACCTCCCATCGATCCGCCGATGACGGCGACCCAGGAGTCGATGCCGAGGATCTGGGCGAGATTGTGCTCCAGGCGTGCCATGTCGCGGATCGTCACCCGAGGGAATCGGGATCCGTAGGCCAGGCCGTCATCATAGGACGACTGCGGCCCGGTCGTTCCCGAGCAGCCTCCCAGGGAGTTCGCACACACCACGAAGTACTTGTCGGTGTCGACGGCCTCCCCGGGTCCGACGACACCCGCCCACCATTCGGTGACGCGGGTGTCGCCGGTCAGAGCATGCTCGATGAGGATCGCATTGGACCGGTCGGCGTTGAGAGTGCCGAAGGTCTCATAGGCGATCTCGACCGTGCCGAACGTATGCCCGGAGTCCGTGCCGAAGCCCAGGATCCGCTCGACGGAAGTGCTCTGGGTGGTCATCTCAGGCCGCGGTCTGCGCCTTCGCCGCAGCCGCCGCGAAGCCCTTGTCGAGGTCGCCGATGATGTCGTCGATGCCTTCGATGCCCACGGACAGGCGCACCAGGGCCGGGTTGACTCCGGCGGCCTTCTGGGCTTCCTCGTCGAGCTGCGCGTGCGTGGTCGAGGCCGGGTGGATGACGAGCGAGCGGACGTCGCCGATGTTCGCCACCAGCGAGTGCAGTTCGAGGGCGTCGACGAAGGCCACCGCCGCGTCGTAGCCGCCGGCGATGTCGAAGGCGAGCACCGAACCCACGCCGTTCGGCAGGTATTTCTTCGCCAGACCGTTCCAGGGGCTCGACTCGAGTCCGGCGTAGGCGACGCGGTCGACCTGGCTGTGGGCCTCGAGGTAGGCGGCGACCTTGTTCGCGTTCTCCACGTGGCGTTCGATGCGCAGGCTCAGAGTCTCGATGCCCTGGGCCAGCAGGAATGCGTTCGTGGGGCTGAGCGAGGGCCCGAGGTCGCGCAGTCCCTGCACGCGGGCCTTGAGGCCGAAGGACACGTTGACGCCGAAGGCTCCCTCGGCACCGAGGTCGCGGGCGAAGACGAGTCCGTTGTAGGAAGCGTCGGGTTCGTTGAAGCCGGGGAACTTCTCCGGCGCTGCGCCGTAGTCGAAGTTGCCGCTGTCGACGAGGACTCCGGCGACGGAGTTGCCGTGGCCGCCGAGGTACTTCGTGGCGGAATGGAGGACGACGTCGGCACCGTGTTCGATCGGACGCACGAGGTAGGGGCTGGCGAGGGTGTTGTCGACGAAGAGCGGCACACCGGCATCGTGAGCGATTCCGGCGATCGCCTCGATGTCGAGGATGTCCGAGCGCGGGTTCGACACGACCTCACCGAAGAGGAGCTTCGTGTTGTCTTGGATCGCGTTCTTCCACGCCTCGTGGTCGTCGACGTCGACGAAGGTGGTCTCGATGCCGAGCTTGCGCAGGGTGACGTCGAAGAGGTTGACGGTTCCGCCGTAGAGGCTGGAGCTGGCCACGATGTGGTCACCGGCTCCGGCGACGTTCGTGATCGCGAGGAAGGCCGCAGACTGGCCCGAGGCGGTGAGGACGGCGTGGACGCCGCCCTCGAGATCGGCGATGCGGTTCTCGACGACCTCGTTCGTCGGGTTCGTCAGGCGGCTGTAGACGGGGCCGACGTCGGTCAGCGCAAAGCGTGCTGCGGCGTGGTCGACATCGTTGAACACGAACGAAGTCGTCTGATGGATCGGCAGGGCGCGGGAACCGGTGACCGGGTCGGGTACCTGTCCGGCATGGATCTGGCGGGTTTCGAATGCCTGGGTCATGGTGACTCTCCTGTGTGAGTGCGGTGGCGGTGTTGCCGGTCGATGTGATGTGTCTACTGTCATCGACTTCGCCGGCTTGCACCCGCCTGTGTGTCATGTTGGCGTCATCATGTGTCATGTTTCGTCACACCGTGTCGTGCAGCTGTCACATGTGCAGCGCCGACGATCAGCGGAAGTTACGCGCCTTCGTCGGCAGCTGCACCTCGAGGGGGATGAGTTTGTGCGCGTAGAGGCTGACCACGTCTCCCCCGCGCTGGATGAGCCCGGTGACGACGAGGGCGTTGCGGGAGGTCGCAACCGTACGGAAGCGTTTCATCAGCCCCGCCGTGGCCACCACATTGAGCATCCCGAATTCGTCTTCGAGGTTGATGAAGGTGATGCCCGAGGCGGTCGCCGGGCGCTGCCGATGAGTGACGATCGCGGCCACCGTCATCCGGGTTCCGTCCGCCGCACGCGCCGCATCCGCAGTCGATGAGTATCCGCGGGCGCTCAGCGTCTCGCGCATCATCTGTGTGGGGTAGCCGTCGACGGTGATCCCGGTGGAGAAGAGTTCGGCCAAGGTCACATCGAAGGCGTCCATGGTCGGCAGGGTCGGGGCCGAGTCCACGCTCGCCGTTCCCGGCAGCAGTCCCGGATGAGCACCGGCGACTCCCCCGGCCAGCCACAGCGCCTGCCGTCGGTCGAGGTCGAATCCGGACAGGGCTCCGGCCGTGGCCAGCGATTCCATGGCCCGCTTGCCGATTCCGGTGCGTTCGGCCAGATCCGCCACCGAGGTGAACGGTGCGTTCTCACGTTCGGTCACGATCACCTCGGCGAAGGAGCCGACATGGGCGACCGTGTCCAGTCCCAAGCGGATCCCCAGCTCCCCCGCCGAGGCGGTGCCCCCTTCCCCCGCCTCGGCGACCCGTTCGAGGTCTGTGGCCGCCTGCGACCACCGGATGTCGACGGGCAGGATCGGCACCCCGTGCCGGCGGGCGTCGGCGATGAGCGACTGCGGGGAGTAGAAGCCCATCGGCTGGCTGCGCAGCAGTCCGGCGGTGAAAGCCGCGTGGTGATGGTATTTGAACCAAGCAGACTGATAGACGAGGTTCGCGAAGCTGATGGCATGCGATTCGGGGAACCCGTAGTTCGCGAAGGCCGCGATGGTCGCGAAGATCGCCTCGGCAGTGTCCTCGGCGACCCCGCGAGCCAGGGCACCTGTCCGGAACTTCTCCGCGAGTTCGGCCATCCGCTTCTCAGACCGGCGTGAGCCCATGGCCTGCCGCAGCCGGTCGGCATCGGCCCCGGTGAACCCGCCGACGTCGATGGCCATCTGCATGAGCTGCTCCTGGAACAGCGGCACCCCACAGGTCTTGGCCAGGGACTTTTCCAACAGCGGATGGAGGTATTCGACCTCATCGAAGCCCTGCCTGCGACGGATGTAGGGATGGACGGAGCCGCCCTGGATGGGGCCGGGACGGATGAGCGCGACCTGCACGGCCAGATCGTAGAACGTCTCCGGCCGCAGCCGGGGCAGAGTCGCCAGCTGGGCGCGGGATTCGACCTGGAAGACCCCGACGGCATCGGCACGGCAGAGCATCTCGTAGACGGCTGCGTCGTCGTCATCGATCTCCGCTCGGTCGATGAGGACCCCGGTGTGTCGGTGGACGAGTCCGACCATCTCGTGCAGGGCGGTGAGCATGCCCAGACCGAGCAGGTCGAACTTGACCAGGTCCATGGCCGCGCAGTCGTCCTTGTCCCATTGGACGACGGTGCGGTGGCCCATCGTCGCCTTCTCGATCGGTACGACTTCGCCGATGGCACGGTCGGCCAGGATCATCCCACCGGAGTGGATGCCCAGATGGCGCGGTGAGCCGAGCAGATCCTCGGCGACCTTGAGCACCGGGGCGGGCACCGGGGAGTCCTCGGCATCAGGCAGGCTCGACCACCGGTTGCTCGACTTCGAGAACGCGTCCTGCTGTCCGGGGGCGTAGCCGAGGCTGAAGGCGGCGTCCCGGATGGCCGATTTCGCCCGGTAGGTGATGACATTGGCGACCTGGGCGGCGCGGTCGCGGCCGAAATGGTCGTAGACGTATTGGATGACCTCTTCGCGGCGGCCGGATTCGATGTCGATGTCGATGTCCGGGTACCCCTTGCGGTCCGGGGACAGGAACCGGTCGAAGAGCAGTCCGTGTTTGACGGCGTCGACGGCGGTGATGCCCAGAACGAAGCAGACCGCGGAGTTCGCCGCCGATCCCCGCCCTTGGCAGAAGATGCCCATATGGCGGCAGAATTCGGTGATGTCGAAGACGATGAGGAAGTATCCGCAGAACCCCAGCTGCGCGATCATGTCCATCTCCCGGTCCAGCTGCTCCCAAGCTCGGGGGTTCTCGGCTCTCGTTCCGTAGCGGTGCCGTCCGCGTTCGGCGATGAGGCCGCGCAGATACGTCTCCCCTTCGGTCTCATCGGGCATCGGCGCCTTCGGCAGGTCGGGGCGGGCCGAGGAGAGGACGAAGGAGCAGTCCCGACCGATCCGCACCGCATTGTCCAGAGCCTGCCGAGGGAAGCGTGCGAGCATCTCCTCCCCGGTGTGGATGCGTGCGCTCGCCGTCGCCGGCAGCCACCCGGCCAGTTCATCCAGCGAGAGCCGCGACCGCACCGAGGCCCTCACCTGCGCGGACTTCCATTGGGCGCGGGTGGCGAAGTGGACGGCGTTGCTGGCCATGATCGGCAGTCCCGTCCGCTGGGCCAGATCGCCGAGGTGGCGCAGCCTCTCGTCGTCATCCGGGGTTCCGTCTCGGCTGAGTTCGACGGCGACTCGGTCGGGTCCGAAGAGTGCGGTGAGTTCGCGCAGAGCGCTGAGCCCGCCGTCGTCGTCGCCCAACGCTCGTCGCAGCGGTCCCTTGCGGCAGCCGGTCAGGATCATCCAGTCTCCGTCCTCGGCCGCGAGTTCGTCGAGGTCGAAGAGCGGACGGTTCTTCTCACCGCACAGGTTCGCCTCGGTGATGATCTGAGAGAGCTGGTGGTAGCCCTCGACGCTGCGGGCGAGGACGAGCAGGTGGGTGGCATCGGGGTCGGTCTGGCCGGGGATCTTCTCGGCCAACCCCACGGACAGTTCAGAGCCGAACACGGTGTCCAGCCCCACCTCGGCGGCGGCATGGGCGAAGCGGACGGCTCCGTAGAGTCCGTTGTGGTCGGTCAGCGCCAGGGAGCTCAGCCCGGCGGCGGCACCGGCTGCCACGAGCTCTTCGGGGTCGGAGGCTCCGTCGAGGAAGCTGAACTGGGAATGCACATGCAGCTCCGCCCAGTCCACGCCGCTCTGACGCAGCAGTCCCGGTCCGCTGCCGATCCCCTGAGCGCTGCCGGCGCCTGTCGGCTCCTGATAGCGGCCGCGTCCGTCCGAACCGCCGGGGCCGACCGAGACCTGATAGCGGTCGGGGCGGGAGAACGCCGGGGCATCGGAGCCGTCGGCATGCTTGTCGACAGGCTGTTTTCCTGCCGGGTTCTCGCCAGCAGGCTGTTTGTCCGCCGGGGAGGACGGGATGTCCTTGCCTTCGAGGCGGCGCGCCAGCTTCGACCACGGTGTGCGCGGGTTCGAGAATCCCATCGGGACCTCCTCCTCTCAGTTGGGGTCGTTGGTCAGCAGGTTGCCCGTCAGCGGTAACGGCCGGTGAGGTACCACTGACCGTGCTCTTTGCTCAGCAGAAGGGCACGGCCGGCATCGGTGACCACCTGCAGCCGGGTCCGGTAGACGGCTCGGTTCGGATCCCACCACCCGGATTCGATGGGCCAGGAACCGGAGTAGTCGGCGATGGCCTCGGTCTGCCCGGTGGGGAATCTGATCGTCGCCGGCACCGCCCCCAGCCCCGAGGGGCGCGCCTCCACCGGTGAGCCGTCCGCGGCGAGCACGTCGACGGCGGAATGTTCGACGGTCGTCGGACGCGGTGCGTGCAGGGCCCCGGGCCAGGGTGCGGCAGAGCTGCGTTCGGGGACGGCCGCCTGCTGCCACGGGGTCCACAGGTTCGTCTCTGCCGGGTCCCACCCGCCCTGGAGGCCCGGAACCAGGACGGCATCGGGACCGAACAGCCCCTGCAGACGCTCGAGCGTATGGGTGATCTGCCCGGTGTTCTCGTCGAACAGACTGCGCGTGACACCGATCGGGGTGGTCAGTTCGGCTGCGATGAGACGCAGCGCGATGATGCCGTCGTCGGAGAAGTCCTCGGCATCGGGAGCCGGCTCGTCGACGATGTCGAGTTCCTGCGGGTCGGGCTGTGGCGTGCGGGGATCCTGTCCCGGACGAGAACCCCGGCCCACTCCTGCCAGCCAGCCTTCGGCCTGCCACCGCAGACGGTCGGCGATCGCGTTCTCCTGCATGTCCTCGATCCGCCAGGTCCGGGACGAGGACTGGCCGGCCGCGGCATCGAGCTCGATCGTGATCTGGGTGCAGACCAGCCCCTGTCTGCGCACCTTGGCCAGCAGATCGGCACCGAGCTGGCGGGCGAGGAAGCCGAGGGTGTCACTGCGGGTCGTCGGGGCATCGAGATCGAGTTCGACGTCGAGCTGTTCGCCGCGGACATGATCGGCGAGCGGGGCTCCTGCCTGCCCGGAGGCCAGGTCGTGCAGATGTCGACCGAAGGCGCCGAAGCGTGCGTTCACGTCTGTGGTCTTCAGGCGGGCGAGGTCACCGAGGGTGCGCAGCCCCAGCTGCCAGAAGACCTCGATCAGCGCGGTCGCCTCGGCGCCGGCGTATTCCAGGGTGGTGATCGGCTGGGCGGAGAGGAAGTCCTCGGTCTGCCCGGGTTCGACCCGGCGCGCCTGCCCGGCGGCGAGGACCGCGGCGAAGACGGTGTCGGCGATTCCGGGGAAGAACTCCCACCCGGTGTCATCGACGAGAGCCGAGACCAGTGTCTCGACGGCATCGGCTTCGTCGGTGTAGCCGTGTCTGAGCGAGTCAAGAGGGAGAGCCAATGTTCCCGGGCTGAGCAGGGTGAACCGGGCGACGAGGTTGTCGAGGGCACCGACCCCGGCACTGAAATGTCGGTTGTCCGCCTCTTCGTCCCAGACCGCGACGTGGGCTTCCGGACAGCGGTATCCCACGGCGCGTTTGTTGTTTCCGGCGGTGATGCCGGCGGAACGGGCCGGAGCATTGGCGGCGATGACCTTGCCGGCATGGAGGACCGCGACAGGACGGCCCGGTGCGATGTCGTGTTCGACCGCTGCGGCCACCGCCGGCCAGTCGGGCACGGTGAGCACGAGGGTGCGGCCGGACTCATCCGACATGGCTGATCACCTGCCGCAGCTGTGTGATCGTCGACCACCGAGGATCGTCGGCTGTATCCGTGCCCGGATCTGTGCCCATGTCCGGATCTGTGTCCGGGCTTGTGGCCGGGACAGTGCGTGCTTCGGCTGCAGCGTTCGCAGTCCCCGCGGGGACGCCGCCTGTCACGACTTCCAGCGTCCCTGCGGGGACGCTGGCGGGAGTTCCCGACGGCCCGGGCAGCAGGAACCGGTGGCTTCCCGTCTGCGACCGGGCACGTACGAGGCAGGACTGCAGGCGTCCGCGGCCGTGTTCGGCACCCGACCAGCGGGTGTCGGTGATCTCGATCTGCTCTGTGCTGCCGGACACGGGACGGAGGCTGATGAGGCTCATCCGTCGTTCGCGGATCTTCGCCAGGAGTCGGGCCCGTTCCGAAGCGCTCGGGGCGAAGCCGGGGTCGACGAGGATGATGTCGAAGGATTCGATGAGGATCGAAGCCACTCGCAGCCAGTCCTCGCCGGGGGTCGCGAGGTTGACGAAATGGTCGAGGTCGACGCCGAGGTCGGCGATCGAGGACACGGCCGGTTCGCCGAGCCCGATGCCGGCGCACCACTTCTGCTCCCGGGTCGCCGCAGCGATCGCCGCCAGGCCGCAGCTCAGCGACAGCTCACCGGTGACGGTGACGAGTTCGCCGCGCGGCAGACCGCCGCGCCGGAACAGCGGAGAGAGCACAGGATCCACCGGATGGGGTGGGATCTTATCGAACAGCGCCGCAGCCGTGGAGACCCCCGTCTCCCGACTGAGCTGTTCGATGACCGGTGCTGCTGACATGACATCCATTATCGAACTGGTGTTCTAAATTGGCAAGATTCAGACAACAGCTCTGCCCTCCCGGGCGTGTCGCCATTCGGCTTCGAACATCCATGCGATACAGAGGCCGAGGTCAAAGCCGTAACCGCCGCCGACGGTGCCGGGATCGGCCGCTTTCGTGATCTTCTTGACCTCGGCGACGCGAACCGCGGTATTGAACATCATCCGCCCCCTCACCCGACTTTCCAGAGGAAGCAGCTGGGAACCGTCGGGCATGTAGAAGGCAAAGGCAGCGGGACCGCGCATCGCTCCGGCGAAGTCCGCTCCGGTGCGTTCGATGCGCAGCTGGTATTTGTGCACCACGGTGTGATGTCGGCGACAGAGCAGGATGAGATTGTCCATATCGGTCCTCCCACCCTGCGACCAGGGGCGGATATGGTGGGCATCGCATCGCCTGCGGGCTCGGCAGCCGGGGAATTGGCAGCAGACATCACGCACACTCAGCGCCATTCGCTGTCGTCTGCTCACCAGACGCTTCGAGCGCCCGAGCATGAGGACGTCGCCTCCGGCATCCTTGATCGCCCCGCTGATCAGCGCCTCACAGCTCAGGCGCTCCGCCGTCGCCGCGGTGATGCCGCCGAACCCTTCGATCCGGCAGGTCGTATCCGCCCGTCCGCCCGACGTCCCCGCGGGGACGCTTCCCTCGGCTCCTCCCGCACGGTCTGACCCAATCCCCTCTTCCGCCGGACCGTCCGATTCGCCTTTCGTCCCCGCGGGGACGCCTGCGTCGGCCGCTGGTCTTGCGGGGATACTGAGCAGAGGTGGCTTGAACGCGGGCGCGGCTTCCACCGTGGCTCCGCTGCGAGTGATCACCTCGGCGGAGGCATGGACGAGCAGTCGGGCACGATCGGCGTCGATCGAACCCGCGGGTTCGGCACGGGGGAAGGCGTGGATGATCTCCATCAGGCACATGACCTGGGAGACCGGCTCATAAGGAGCCTCGTCCACTGTGCCGCCTTCGCCCGCAGCCCCCTCCTCATCGGAACCACCGTCATGGACGGGACGCTCGAGAACCTGGCGGGCGGCGTCGAGCATCGCGGCGATCTCTGCGGCATCGTCTTCCTCGAGTTCGATCGTGATCCGGGTCCGACCGGGTGCCACCTGACGCATGTTCACACTGTCCTCAGCCAGGTACAGCGGGAACGGGCCGTTGTCGATCTTGTCGGCCAGCTGCTGGTAGTTCTGCGAGATCCGGCTGATCTGGCTGCCGGTGGCAAGGGTGGCCAGACGCAGCGCCTCATCGTCGCCGATCCGCTCCCCCAGTCGGGTCACTTCCCTCACCTTTGAGAAGCTGACATCACCGCCCGCCAGACTCTTCTTCACCTTCGGCATCTCCCGCAGCGCCCTCATCACGCGCACATACTCGCGAGCCGTGTGCATGCTCACCGACGCCACATGCATCACCCACTCGGTCAGGGTCTTCACACCGACCCATTCCGCCCACAGTCCCCGCCTCTCGACCTCGTCGATGAGGGTGATGACGCGAGCGTGGCAGAAGGAGATGCATGAGATGTTGCGCCGGATATCCGTCACGATCTGCTCACAGGTGAGGGTGCTGGGGTCCACATCGGCGTCAGCCCCTCCATAGTCCTTCGGATCGACACTCAGCCCTGCGAGGTCGGCCGCCTCCGCTGCAATCGGCTCATCGTCTCTCATGGTGCTCCCCTCCCGCGGCCCGTCGGCCCTCCGGTCCGGCGATCCCCATGACCACCAACCGTGCCTCCACTCTAGGGCTCGGCACTGACACGAGAATTCGAGCGAAGGCAATCTTCAGAAATGAATCACCGCTGAGATTCGATTGAGTTTCGTTTCTGCAGGTGACCAAGCCTAACCACATGTGTCCCGAAGACTGCCGAACTGGCTCTTGCCTGCCGTGTCAGCGCCGACGGGTAGGGTGACGGTCATGACTGACGAAGCCCGCACCCGCGAAGCGGCCACGCGTGATTCCTATGATGCGATCGCCCGAACCTACACGGACTGGGTCGCCGACGAGCTCACTGCGAAACCTCATGACCGAGCCGTGCTCGGGGCGTTCTCCGAGCTCGTCCTCGGCACCGGCTCAGCGGAGGTCCTCGATATAGGCTGCGGGCCCGGTCGCATCACTACGTTCCTCGGCGCCCTTGGGCTGGAACCGCGCGGACTCGACCTCTCCCCTGCCATGATCGAACTCGCGAAGGGCCTCTATCCGACCCATCAGTTCGACGTCGGGTCGATGACCGCTCTGCCCTATGCTGATGTGTCCTTCTCCGGTCTCGTCGCCTGGTACTCGACCATCCACGTCCCCGGGGATGCGCTTGCCCTCGCCTTCGCCGAGGCGGCCCGTGTCCTGCGTCCGGGAGGCTGGTTCCAGCTGGCGTTTCAGCTCGGCGACCGGGTCGATCACTTCTCCGATCTCGCCGGCTTCGACGTCGACCTCGACTTCCACCGCCGTTCGATCGATGACGTTCTCACCGCCCTCGAACCGCATGGTTTCACCCCTGCCGCCCGTCTCGAACGAGAACCCGACCGGGCCGGCCGCTTCCCGGAGGCGACCAGGCAGGGCTACCTCCTCGTCCGCCGGGACAGCCGATGAGGTCCTTCCCTGGAAAGAGGTGAGAAGATGAGAGGGATATGAATATCGACATCGTCTTCCACACTCCCGAGATCCCCGGCAACACCGGAAATGCCATCCGGCTCGCCGCGGTCACCGGAGCCCATCTCCATCTCGTCGAGCCCCTCGGCTTCGACCTCTCCGACGCGAAGCTGCGCCGAGCCGGTCTCGACTATCACGACCTCGCCCATGTCACCGTCCATCCATCGATCGACGTGCTCTGGAGCCACCTCGGTGAGCGTCGGGTGATCGCGTTCAGCACGCATACGGACAATTCCTTCGCCGAGGTGGAGTACCAAGACGGAGACGTCCTCCTCTTCGGACGCGAGTCGACGGGACTGCCCGACGAGGTCGTCACCGACGACCATGTCGATATGACGGTGCGGATCCCGATGCTGCCGGCACGCCGTTCGCTCAACCTGGCGAATTCGGCATCCATCGCCATCTACGAAGCCTGGCGCCAGCACGGCTACACGGGCGCCTGAACCCGCGTAGAATTCTTCGCGAACGCTTTACCTGAAAGGACCACTATGACCGCAAAGGTGCTCACCGTCGCCGGATCCGATGTCTCCGGAGGAGCCGGACTCGAAGCCGATCTGAAGATGTTCGACGAATACGGTGCCTTCGGCACTGCCGTTGTCACCTGCATCGTCACTTTCGATCCCAATGACGGATTCGCCCACGTCCTCGAGTTCATCGAACCCGAGGTCGTCAACCGCCAGCTCGAATCGACGCTGGCTGTGCACGAATTCACCGCCATCAAGTCCGGAATGCTCGGCTCCGTCGACTCGGCACTGGTCCTCGCCGAAGAGCTCAAGACCAATGATCTGCCGTACGTCTTCGATCCTGTGCTCGTATGCAAGGGCGCAGGCACCATGGTCGATCTCAAGGATCTCTTCGTCGAGAACCTCGTGCCCGTGGCCACCGTCGTCACCCCGAATCTCGAAGAGGCCGCCACTCTGGCCGGGGTCGACCCCATCGACTCCGTCGAGGGCATGATCGAGGCAGCGAAGATCATCCATGGGCAGGGTGCGAAGAACGTCGTCGTCAAGGGCGGGGCGCGCCTCGCCGGGGACGATGCCATCGACATCCTCTTCGACGGTGAGACCGTGACGACTCTGCGCTCGCGCAAGGTCAATGACAAGCTCGTCAACGGGGCAGGCTGCTCGTTCGCCTCCTCGATCGCGGCGGGCATCGCCACCGGTCTGGACATCAAGGACGCCGTCGTCTCCGCCAAGGAGAAGGTCGCACACGGAATCGCGAACTGCCTCGACAATGCCACCGGAGTCGCCTCGCTCTACCACCCGGCGGCACGGGTGAGCCCCTCCTCCGAGGTCTCAGTCACCGTCGACTGATCACCGGTGCTTCGGTTGCGTCCCCGCGAGGACGCACCCAGTCACAGTCGGGACGTCGCATCAGAGTCAGTCGACCTGCAGACAGCAGATTGCCCCGCACACCGATTCGGTGTGCGGGGCAATCTGTATGAAGCAGTTGGAAACTCCCGAGATCAGCGCTTGCCGAAGCCCTTGTAGCGGTCCTTGAACTTCTCCACGCGGCCGGCGGAGTCGAGGATGCGCTGCTTGCCCGTGTAGAACGGGTGCGAAGCGGACGAGATCTCGACGTCGATCACGGGGTAGGTGTTGCCGTCTTCCCACTCGATGGTCTTGTCGCTCTTAGCGGTGGAGCGGGTGAGGAACTTGGTGCCGGAAGCCAGATCGTTGAACACGATCGGTGCGTATTCCGGGTGGATGTCCTTCTTCATTTTCTTACCTCTGCTGAATTCTTTCAGGCGCCTGATATGAGTTGAACTCATCTGCCAGTGCCCGAATTCGTCTGCTGGACACGCTCCGAACCGTAGGAACCGGACACGGAGCGACAATCGATTCTAACTGATGGGCCCGGACAAAGCGATTCGACACGGATCTCCTAAACTGTGGCCATGACCACGAAACAGCGCCTCTCCGCTCAGTTCACTCTCCAGCCCGCCGCCACTGCTCCGGAGCTCATGGCCGAATCGACGGCCGCCGCCCTGCCGACGGTCTCCGGCGAGGTCGACGTCTTCGCCATCGATCCCCAGATCGCAGACACCGCGGCTCTCCTCGATGCCACGGATCTGCCCCCGGCCACCTCGGCGAACTGCGTCCTCGTCGCCGGTTCACGGGGCGGTGAGGAGCGCATCGCCGCGTGCATGGTGCTCGCGAACACCCGCGCCGATGTCAACAAGCGGGTCAAGAAGCTCCTCGACGTCCGCAAGGCCTCGTTCCTTCCGCTCGAGCGGGCCGTGGACGAATCCGGGATGGAGTACGGCGGCATCGGGCCGATCGGCCTGCCGGAGAACTACCGAGTGCTCATCGATTCCCGCGTCGCCGCGGCCGAGGAGCTCATCATCGGTTCCGGCATCCGCGGTTCCAAGCTGATTCTCTCCGGTTCCGCACTCTCGTCTCTGCCCGGCGCCGAGGTGATCGAGGACCTGGCCACCGAGATCGGCTGACCGAGTCGCTCGGTCCGGCATCGACAGTCGGTCCAGCACCGCCTGTCGGTCCGATGCTCCCCGTCTGCCGAGCGCCGTCGGTCAGCTCAGTCCCGCACGCTCGATGACGTAGTCGATGAGTGGGGCGTAGAGGTTCGGGACGACGTCGTCGTCGAGCGGGATGGTCGCTTCGATCTGACCCTGCGCCTCGGCGACGAAGAGCGCCGGATCGTTGCAGTCGGCGTAGCCGATGGTCCGCAATCCCCTGCTCGACGCGGCTCCGGCCCACCCGTGGTCGGCAACGACGAGGTCTGGGGCGATGCCGCCGCGGGCGGCGAAATCATCGAGCAGCGCATGCATCGGTTCGGCCAGGTGCGTGTGCGGGCTGCCGCCATGCTGGTGCCAAGTCCACACATTGTTGATCTGGCGGACGTCGCCACCGATCTCCGGGACCGGAATGAAGTGGTCACGGACGTCGATGACCGCGCCCGCGTCCTTCGCCGCGTCGGCAATCGCCATATGGACGGGCAGCAGGCCCGCCGGGTGCCCGGTGGCGAAGAGGATCCGACCTCCTGACCGTGTGACCTCACCGACAGCCTCGGCGAGCTTCTCCAGAGCGATGATGCAGGCGTCGGTGGAGATCGTGTCCACGCCTTCGACGAACTGGGGATCGAGCCGCAGGCCGCAGCGCTCGACCATGAGCGCGAACACCGAGTCATAGTCCCATTCGCGGGTGAGTTCGACACCGAAGTCGAACTGCCGCTCCTGGTCGAGGAACCGGTGGATGTGCGAGAGGTTGTTCTCCCTGGGGGTGGCGACCTCGCCGGTGATCCGTCCGACTTCAAGAGCAAGGGCTAGGGTGCTGCGGTCCATCGGCGTTCGCTCGCTTTCGACTGTGCTTCTGGTCAATATGTCTCCGGGACGATCATACGAATGATGAGAGCAATCATCAGATCCTTCTCTGCGGGATCGCTCATTGCGACCAGCAACGTGATGGCTGCGAGAGCGTTGTTGGCGACGAGCTGATGCCCGTCGTGACCGATCAGCGCATTGTTGTGATCGAGGAAGGTGACGAACAGAGCGGCCGCGCAGCGTTTGTTGCCATCGGAAAGTGGATGGTCCTTGACGACGAAGTAGAGCAGATTCGCGGCCTTTTCCTCAACGGTGGGGTACAGTTCGTGGTCACCGAAGCCTTGGTAGATCGCCCCGATGACACCCTCCAGTCCGTCACCGCGCTCAATTCCGAAGAACTGATCTTTAGGAAACCTCTGGGCCAGACGTCTGATGATGTCACGTGCACCTTCCAACGTCAGCGACCAGTCCGGCGACGTATTGGGCGAAGCAACGATGCTGCCCTCATCGAAGTCGCGCAGGATCGAGAAGCTCGGTAAATAGGTCGAAAGCACATCTGCTACTCCCGACACCAGTTCGTCATCTGACCGCGCCAGAACGGACACGATCGTGCCGATCTCAGACAGCCTTCGTTCATTGACCGCGGCGCCATCGATCGCATATCGCCGGAGTACGTCGTTCGCCCATTTCCGAAAGCGCACTCCCTCGGCCGACTTCACCCGATATCCGACAGAGAGCACGAGGTCGAGGTCGTAGTGTTCGATCTGGTAGGTCTTACCGTCCGAAGCAGTTGTCGCAAATTTTGCGACAACTGGAAGGCCGGCTAGTTCTTCGCGCTGGGCATTCACGATGTGCTTGCCGATCGTCTTGATGTCTCGACCGAACAGCTCTGCCAGCTGTTTCCGCGTCAGCCACACAGAGCCCTTTGCAGTGCGGACATCCAACCGGACTCCGCCGTCTTCAGTTCGAAAGATTTCCACCGACTCACTCATGATGACACCGTAGCCTGAGGCACTGACTCAGCCGTCACTCTTCCTGCAGGGCGAAGCAGGTGACCGCCGAGGCGGCCGCTACGTTGAGGGAGTCGACTCCCCCGCTCATGGGGATCATCACGGTCGAGTCGCAGGCGGCGATCGTCGATCGCTTCAGTCCGTCGCCTTCGGTGCCGAAGACGACAGCGGTGCGCTCGGGTGCGGTGGCGGCGAACTCGCGCAGGCTCACCGAATCATCATCAAGCGCCAGAGCCGCCACATGGAATCCGGCGTCCTGGAGCTCGGCGATCCCGCCTGGCCAGGACTCGACGCGGGTCCACGGGACTTGGAAGACCGTGCCCATCGACACGCGGATCGACCGGCGGTAGAGCGGATCGGCACAGCGCGGGGTCACGAGCACGGCATCGGCGCCGAACGCGGCCGCAGACCGGAAGATGGCGCCGACGTTCGTATGGTCGACGATGTCCTCGATGACGACGAGGCGCCTGGCGTCGGCGATCAGTGAGGCGACCGGGGCAAGGACAGGTCGGGCCATCGCGGCCAGCGCCCCTCGGTGGAGGTGGAATCCGGTCAGTGTTTCGACAGCGGAATCCGTGCCGATGAAGATCGGCACATCGCTTTCAGAGATGATGTCGGCTAAGTCGAACAGCCATTTCGGGCTGGTCAGGAATGACCGGGGCGACATTCCGACAGCATGACCGCGACGGATGATCTTCGAGGATTCGGCGATGAACAGCCCCTCGGCGGGTTCACGCACGCTGCGCAGGGCGACATCGGTCAGCTGCGTGTAGTCACGCATGCCCTCGAGACGCCCGTGCAGGGCAGCGTTGGAATCATCGCCTTGGCTCTCAGCAGCCAGGTCCGCCTCGTCGAAGAAGCGCAGACGCTCGACGGCGATCCCGAGCTCAGCGGACCGATCGATGACCTGCTGGCGGGTCATGGGTGCCTTGGCCGGAGTGTTCACAGCGTGCTCCCGTTCACAACGCACTTCCGTTCACAGTGTGAGGATCCTCCAGATCGCCACGAGGCCGAGGGCCACGATGACGGTGCGCAGCAGCACGGGTGAGAACTTCCGCCCGATACGGGCCCCGAAGTACCCGCCGACGAGGGAGCCGATGGCGATGCAGATGACGGCGATCCAGTTGATGCGGTCGTGGCCGACGATGATGTACGTGCTCGCCGAAACCGTATTGACGACGAGGACGAGGACGTTCTTCAGCCCATTGAGTCGCTGTAGATCGTCGGGCAGGAGCAGACCGAGCAGGGCGATGAGGATGATGCCCTGGGCGGCGGCGAAGTAACCGCCGTAGATTGCGGTGAGGAAGACGACGGTGAGCACGGCGATGTACCGGCCGGTGGACAGGCGATCCCCCGCCGAGGCGGCCCGATGTTCGACCCCGGCGGCCTCGGCACGGCGCAGGGACCGGCTCTTCAGGTAGCGGGAGAGATACGGCTGCCCGACGACCATGATCAAGGCCACGACAAGGAGGACCGGCACGATCGTCTCGAAAGCATCCTCGGGCAGGTGCAGCAGCAGATACGCCCCGGTCAGCGACCCGAGCAGAGAGGCGGGAACGAATCCGAGGATCCGCTTCCACTGTCCGCGCAGCTCTTCACGGTATCCGAACGACGAAGCGATGTTGCCGGGAATGAGCCCGACTGCGTTGCTCATCGTCGACACCACCGGCGGCACTCCGAAGGCGACGAGCGCCGGGAAGGTGATGAGCGTTCCGGAGCCGACGACGGCGTTGATGCCACCTGCCGCGATTCCGGCGACGATGACCAGGAGGATCTGCCACGGTTCGAGGCTCAGGTTCGCCAGGAACTCCATGCTCAGAGGGCGGAACGTGCGTGGTAGCGCTGACCGTCCCGGGTGAGCTTGACGTCGATGCCGAAGGTCGCCGCAAGGTTCTCCGCCGTCAGGGTCTCCTCGATCGGACCGGCGGCCAGATCGGTGCCTTCGGACAGCAGCAGCACGTGCGTGATGCCCTCCGGGATCTCCTCGACATGATGGGTGACCATGATCGTGGCCGGCGCCCACTTCGACGACAGAATCTCCGAGAGCGCACCGAGCAGCTCCTCACGCCCACCGAAATCGAGTCCGGACGCCGGCTCGTCGAGCAGCAGCAGCTCCGGGTCGGTCATGAGTGCACGCGCGATCTGCACACGCTTGCGCTCGCCCTCGGACAGCGTGCCGAAGGTGCGATCAGCCAAGTGCGTGATGTGGAACGCGGCCAGCAGATCGCGGGCGCGGTCGATGTCGTCCTGCTCGTACTCCTCCACCCAACGTCCGGTGACGCCGTAGGCGGCGGTGAGCACGGTGTCGAGGACCGCTTCGGAACTGGGAATGCGGTTGGCCAGAATCGTCGAGGCATAGCCGATGCGCGGCCGCAGTTCGAACACGTCGACGCGCCCCAGCTGCTCCTCGAGGATGCTGACCGTCCCCTTTGTCGGATGCATGCGACCGGCCGCGAGTTCGAGCAGGGTCGTCTTGCCCGCACCGTTGGGTCCGAGCACCGCCCAGTGCTCGCCTTCGGCGACGGTCAGCGAGAAATCGTCGAGGAGGAAATTGGTCCCCCGGCGCACGGACACAGAATCCAGATTCAGGACTTCACTCATATCCTCAGACTCTATCGCAGACGGGCCGTCTATCCTGGTTCGACATGGACCTGACGACCGACTCACTGCTGCTGACCCTGGCACTCAACCACCGACTGCGCTCGACCCTGCCCCCTGACGAGGTGACCTCTGCCTTCCTCGACGATGATCGTGATGTTCCTCTCATCGTCTCCGATGAGGTCTTCGACTCGTCCGTGCCCACCGGGCTTCTGCTCTTCATCGCCGAGGCGGCCGCCGCCGGAATCACTCATGCGCGCTTGGCGCTCCACCACCCATCCCTGCCGCATACGACGCCCCCGGTCGATCGCGCCGCCCGAACGAAGGTCGGACGCCACACCGCCCCCGTCATCCTCCACCGCGGTGACGAGCAGGCGGCGATCGCCCTCATCGGCGCCGAAGCGAACGTGGAGATCCTCGCCTGTGCGCCCACCGTCTTCCGCCCCGTCTCGGTCGGAACCGCTCCGGAGGCGCTGCGGCGGCTGCGCCTGCTGGTGATGGAGGGCCTGCGCCTCATCGAGACCATCGACGTCCCCGAGGACTGGCGGCAGGGACCGTGGCGGGATTGGCAGGAGGAGCTGTCGACGATGCATCCGATCTCCCGACTCATCCCCACCGAGGCGGATTCCCGAGCGATCTACGCCGCCCTCGACATCCACCACCGGATGCGCAGCGTGCTCGCCCCTGCGACGGTCGCCCCACCCGAGTTCGGTGCACTGCTGTCTCAGCTGCACCCCGCCGCCGCGGACTACATCATGGCGGTGGCTACGATGAAGGGGTGAATGAGACGCCTGAGGCCACAGCCTCCCAGATCCCCGTCCAACTGCTCGTCATGGACGTCGATTCGACGTTCATCAACGAAGAGGTCATCGACCTCATCGCCGCCCATGCCGGGGTCGGAGACCAGGTCGCCGACATCACCGAACGCGCCATGGCCGGTGAGCTCGACTTCGCCGAATCCCTGGCCGAACGGGTCGCCCTGCTCACCGGGCTGCCGGAGACCGTGCTCGATGAGGTGCGGGAGCAGATCACCCTCACCGAGGGAGCCGCCGACCTGGTCTCGGCCGTGCACGCCTCAGGTGGCCAGGTGGCGCTGGTGTCGGGCGGCTTCACCGCCATCATCGCTCCCGTCGCCGCACAGTTGGGCATCACCGACGTCTTCGCCAACGGACTCGACATCCATGACGGGCTGCTGACCGGGCGGACCAACGGCCGTGTCATCGACCCGAGCGCCAAGGCCGAGATCTTCGAGGATCTGCTCGCTGCCGGCGGATACGATCGTGCCGCCTCGGTGGCGGTCGGGGACGGCGCCAATGACATCGGCATGATCGAGGCCGCTGGTCTCGGAGTCGCCTTCTGTGCGAAGCCGGCTCTCGTCGCCGCAGCGGACGCGTCCGTGGAGACACGTGACCTGCGTGCCGTGATCGACCTTGTCGCTGCCCGTGCAGACGTGTGAACGATCCCGCCGAGGGTGTGGCACCGGTGCCATCGGCCGCTGACTGACCGAAGACGCCTGTGGCGCTGACGAATCTTTCGTCAGCGCCACAGGCGTCTGAGATCGCGTCGTTCAGGCGGAGCGTTCAGACTCCGTGGAAGACCCGGATCTGCGGGGCAGGAAAGTGCCCCGGCTCCACGTCCCAGCTCTCGAGGTCGAAGACCGCGATCGAGGAGGGACGGAACGTATCGGGAACCCCGCCTTCCGGATTGAGGTGGCCGACCACCTCGGCGACGGTGGGCTGGTGGCCCACGATATACGCGCACTGCGCATCCGCGGGGATCGAATTGATCGCATCCAGCCAGTCGTCGACGGACCCGGCGTAGAGCGAGGGATCCTCACTCAGGGTCAGCTCACCCGGTTCGTCGAGGTTACCTCCATGAGCGCGGTTGACCGCTTCGACAACGGCCTGACCGGTCTGCACGGTGCGCCTGGCCGCCGAGGCGATGGCCACATCGGGTGACCAGCGCTCGGCGATCTCGGCTCCGGCTTCGACGGCCTGAGCCAGGCCCTTGGCATCCAGGGACCGTTCGAAGTCGGTGGGACCATGCGCTTCCGCCTTGGCGTGGCGGGCGAGGATGAGCACAGGCATGGGATGTCTCAGGCTCCGGTGGAGTGGAATCCGCCGTCGACGTGGATCATCTCGCCGGTGGTGGCGGGGAACCAGTCGGAGAGCAGAGCGACGATGGCCTTGCCGGCAGGGGTGGTGTCCGTCTGATCCCAGCCCAGGGGTGCGCGGTCGCCCCACATGTCTTCGAGCGTTCCGAAACCGGGGATGGAGGTGGCGGCGGTGGTCTTCAGCGGTCCGGCCGAGACGAGGTTGACGCGCACGCCGTCTTCGCCGACGTACTTGGCGAGGTAGCGGGCGGTCGATTCGAAGGCGGCCTTGGCCACACCCATCCAGTCGTAGACAGGCCAGGAGATGGTCGCATCGAAGGTCAGCCCGACGATTCCGGCGCCCTTGTTGAGCACGGGCTTCGCGGCCACGGCGATGGCCTTGAGCGAGTAGGCGGAGACGTGGATGGCCGCGGACACGGAGTCCCACGGGGTGTCGAGGAAGACTCCGCCGAGGGCGTCCTTCGGTGCGAAGGCGATGGCGTGGACGATTCCGTCGATGTTGCCGCCGAGGCGCTCGGGCAGGGCGTTCAGATCCTCTTCGTTCGTGGCGTCGAGTTCGATGACCTGCGGGGTCTGCGGCAGACGTTCGGCGATCACCTGAGTGATCTTCATCTGACGGCCGAAGCTCGAGAGGATGACCTCGGCTCCCTGCTCCTGTGCGATGCGAGCAGCGGCGAAGGCGATCGAAGCCTCGGTGAGCACGCCGGTGACGAGAATGCGCTTTCCGTCAAGAATTCCCATGGTGGTCCTTTCGAAAGGAAGGTGGTTGCGTGTGCATGACGCCGCTTCGGGCGGTGTCTCTGTATCGAAGTCTACGGGCTGTGGCCCGGCGGGGCCGCATCGTCTGCGGCCCAGGATCCGGTTGTGACCGGCCCAGCACCGTCTGGGTCAGTGGCCCATTCCCAGTCCGCCGTCGACGGGGATGACGGCACCGGAGATGTACGCGGCTTCATCGGAGGCCACCCAGCGGACGACCTTGGCGACCTCGTCGGCCTCGGCGAAGCGTTTGGCCGGAATCGTCGACAGGTACTCTGATCGCTGCTTCTCGCTGAGCTCATCGGTCATATCCGTGCGGATGAAGCCGGGGGCGACGACATTCGCGGTGATTCCGCGGGAGCCGACCTCGCGGGTGATGGAGCGGGCGAAGCCGACGAGACCGGCCTTCGACGCCGAGTAGTTCGCCTGGCCGGGGACGCCGTAGAGTCCCGACACCGACGAGATGAGGACGATGCGGCCCCTCTTCGCGCGGATCATCCCGGTGATTCCGCGCTTGACGGTGCGGAAGGCACCGGTGAGATTCGTGTCGATGACGGATTCGAATTCGTCATCGTTCATCCGCATGAGCAGATTGTCGGCGGTGATTCCGGCATTGGCCACGACGACCTCGACGGGGCCGAGCTTCTCCTCGATCTCGGTGAACGCCCGATCGATCGATTCGCTGTCGGTGACATCGGCGGCCACGGCAAGAGCACCCTCCGGGGCCTGACCGTTGCGGGAGGTGACGGCCACCTTGTCCCCTTGGGCGAGGAACTCCTCGGCGATGGTGCGGCCGATTCCGCGATTGCCGCCGGTGACGAGGACTGTGCGTGGTTCTGACACGTGGGTCTCCTGTTGATCGACTGTGTTCTTCACATCTGTCGTGGACAAACCTATCCTGTTCTTCGGCCGATGGATACGACTCTCACAAAGGACGAGTATCATGTTTGGCAGTCATCGATCGAAGAAGGATATGGTCAGGCACGCTCAGCAGATCACAACGGCAGACACCGCCCTTGATGACGATATGCGGTCTCGGATCATCAAGTATTCGATCACCATGGGCATCAGGACGGTCTGCTTCGTGGCCGCCTATTTCGCTTTCGTCGCCGATCTGCACATCCTCATGTGGATCTGCGTGGCAGGTGCCGTCGTCCTCCCCTACCCTGCGGTGATCTTCGCCAATGCGGGCCGCGAACGCACCAGCGATGATCGTTCCGCACTGCTCGAACAGGCCCCGCTGGCGGAGCTGCCGCCGGCGCGCGGTGAGACGATCTCCGGCGACACCCTCGACGGGGAGACCGTCGAAGAGGAAACAGTCGACGACGCAGATCCCGGAGGCGGCGACCCGGACCCGACCGATCCAGGCGCGGATCACCAGCACGAAACGATCCGGGGCGAGACGGTCCCGGGAGAGACCATCCCGGGAGAAACCGTCCAAGGTGAGACCGTCGACGACAACGACGACGACAGGAGGGACCAGATTTGAGCGAGCGGCTGCAGTGCTCCGCGAAGGAATGCCGGGCGTTCGCGACCCGCGCCCTGCTGTGGAACAACCCCCGCGTCCACACCCCTGAGAGGAAGAAGACGTGGTTGGCCTGTGATGAGCATCTCGTCTATCTGCGTGACTTTCTGACGCTGCGCGACTTCTTCATCACCGACGTCTCCGTCGACGAGATTCCAGAGGATGCAGGTTGAGCCGCTATTCCTTCCTCTTCTCCGCACGCTGGCTCAAATACATCGCCATGGCGATCGTCGTCATCATCGCCTGCGTGTTCCTCGCCCTGTGGCAGAAGGACCGCCGCGATCAGCGCGAGCAGGAGATCGCGACGATCACCGCGAACTACTCCGCCGACCCCGTTGACATCACCTCGGTGCTCTCGACACCGGATTCCACGCTGGGCACCACCGATGAGTGGACCCAGGTGGAACTGACCGGTGAGTACTCCGACTCCGACACCGTCCTCGCGCGCAACCGCACAGTCGGAGACGAACCCGGCTTCTATGTGGTGACTCCGTTCGAGATCAGCGGCGGTTCGACGATCGCCGTCGTCCGCGGATTCACCGCCGAACAGGATTCCGTGCCGCCGGCGCCGCAGGGTGAGCAGACCGTGGTCGCTCATCTGCGTCCCGCTCAGGACGGGTCCGAGGATGAGAACCCGAAGGGCCTCATCAAAGCCATCGATCCCGCGCGCATTCCCGGAATGGATGACGCCTATTCGCACGTCTATGTCGAGGCCTCACCGGCGGAGACCGGCGGTTCCCCGGAAGAAGCACTGACCCCGCTGCCGATGCCCGAGCTCGATCCGGGCAACCACCTGTCCTATATGCTCCAGTGGTTCGCCTTCGGAATCATGATCATCATCGCCGTGGTCATCTCGGCCCGCCGTGAACGCAAGGCCGCCGCCGAGGCGGTCGAACACGGCGCTGCTGCCGAAAATGACATGGTCGTCATCGACAAAGCCGCGCTCGATGCGGGGGCGAAGATCAGCCAGCCGGGCAGCCGCTACGGCCGCAACCGCTGGGCCTCGCCGACCGTGCGCGGGCAGGCAGAAGCCGACGAGGATGCCCTGTTCGAGGAGCGCTTCCGCTCACAGTGAGCCGATCAGCCGAGTGAGGCCGACCGGCTCAGCCGAGTGCGTTGAGCCGGCTCAGGCGAGCGTGACGAGGTCGAGGTACGTGTCGTTCCACAGATCCTCGTCGCCGTCGGGCAGCAAGAGCACGCGGTCGGGATCGAGCGCGGACACCGCACCCTCATCGTGGGTGACGAGCACGATCGCACCTTCGTAGCGGCGGATCGCCGAGAGGATCTCCTCACGGGAGGCGGGATCGAGGTTGTTCGTCGGCTCGTCGAGCAGCAGCACGTTCGCGCTCGAGACGACAAGAGTGGCCAGCGCCAGACGTGTCTTCTCTCCACCGGAGAGCACCCCGGCGGGTTTGTGCACATCGTCACCGCTGAACAGGAACGATCCGAGCACATTGCGCACCGCGGTGTCATCGAGATGCGGGGAGTTCCGCGACATGTTCTCCAGCACGGTGCGCTCGAGGTCGAGAGTCTCGTGCTCCTGCGCGTAGTAGCCGAGCTTGAGACCGTGTCCCGGCACGACCTCTCCGGAATCGGGTTCGTCGAGTCCGGCGAGCAGTCGCAGCAGAGTCGTCTTGCCGGCCCCGTTGTAGCCGAGTACGACGACTCGTGTGCCCTTGTCGATTGCGAGGTCGACACCGGTGAACACCTCGGTCGAGCCGAAGCTGCGGGAGAGTCCCTCGGCCGTCAGCGGCACACGACCGCAGTCGGCCGGGGCGGGGAAGCGCAGATTCGCAACCTTCTCCGTGGCGCGTTCGTCCTCGAGCCCGGCGAGCAGTCGGTCGGCGCGCTTGGCCATCTGCTGGGCGGCGACCGTCTTCGTCGCCTTCGCCATCATCTTGTTCGCCTGGGCGTTGAGCGCCGCAGCCTTCTTCTCGGCATTGGCACGTTCGCGGCGGCGACGCCGCTCATCGTCCTCACGCTGTTTGAGGTAGAGCCGGTAGCCCATCGAATAGATGTCGATGGTCTGACGCGTGGCATCGAGGAAGAAGACCTTGTTGACCACCTCGTCGATGAGGTCGAGGTCGTGGCTGATGATGATCAGACCACCGGAGTAGGCCTTGAGATGGTCGCGCAGCCACAGCACGGATTCCGCGTCGAGGTGGTTCGTCGGCTCGTCGAGGATCATCGTGTCCGGGGCCGAGAACAGGATCCGGGCGAGTTCCACACGCCGGCGCTGACCGCCGGACAGCGTCCCGATCTCCTGGCTGATCAGTGCCTCGTCGAGGCCGAGGTTCGCGGCGATGGCGAAGGCTTCGGACTCGGCTGCATAGCCGCCGGCGGCGATGAACTCGGCTTCGATGCGAGGGTACCGGTCGATGGCCTTCGTCGCCACCTTCTCGTCCGGAGAGGCCATCTGCCGTTCGGCCTTGCGCAGACGCTTGACGAGGACATCGAGGTCGCGCACCGAGAGGATGCGTTCCATTCCGGTGGCGGTGAGGTCACCGCTGCGCGGATCCTGCGGCAGATAGCCGACGGTGCCGGAGATCGACACGGATCCGGATTGAGCCGGGTGTCCGCCCATGATCACCTTGGTCAGGGTCGTCTTGCCGGCGCCGTTGCGGCCGACGAGACCGACACGGTCGCCCTTGTCGACGCGGAAAGACACCTCGGACATGAGTGTGCGGGCGCCGACGGCGACTTCGAGGCCGGAGGCCTGAATCATTCTGTCTCCAAACTGCGGCCGATGAGTTCGGCCAGAAATTCTTGGGGGTGGATGCCGCGGGCCTGTGCCCGGGCGACGAGTTCATCCGCGACTGAGGACGGGACGCGACAGGATACGACGGTGGTGTTCGGCTCTGCCGGTTCGTCGTCTGCCGTCGCGGTCGACGTGCCCGCGGGGACGTATCCGGGGCCCTCCGGCACGGGCGTGCCCTTCTGGAAGGCGGTGGCGGCCGCGCGGGCGCGATCATCCGCAGCCTCATTGAGTTCGTGGTTGTTGTGGCCCTTGATCCACTCGAACTCGACCGTCCGCCCGCTCAATGCCTCATCGAGAGACGCTAAGAGGTCCTTGTTGAGGACTTCTTTTCCATCGGCCTTCTTCCACCCTTTGCGCTTCCACCCCGGCATCCATTTGGTCAGGGCGTTGATGACGTACTGCGAATCACAGTATATCTTCAGTCCGTCATCGCTGTCCGCGGTCGACCGGAGCAGGTCGAGGACGGCCATGAGCTCACCGCGGTTGTTCGTCGCGTTCTTCCACCCGCCGGCATGCCAGGAGGTGTCGTCGATGTACCAGGCCCACCCGGCGGGTCCGGGGTTGCCGAGTGCGGATCCGTCGGCGGCAGCGATGATCGTCAATGGGTCTCCTTGGAAAGTCGGATTCCATTCTTTCACGCCGCACTCGGGATCTCCGGCCGCGGGGCGGTGATCTCCGCGACCCTGCCCGGAGACGATGGCCGGATCGGACGACGATCGCCGAGGCGGGGCGACCTGAGAAGGTCAGCCCCGCCTCGGCGATGGTGTTCGGTCTTGGATCAGATGTTGAATCCGAGGGCGCGCATCTGTTCGCGGCCGTCCTCGGTGATCTTCTCCGGACCCCATGGCGGCATCCAGACCCAGTTGATCCGGTAGGCCGGCACGATCCCCTCGAGCGACTGTGCGGTCTGGTCCTCGATGACGTCGGTCAGCGGGCAGGCCGCCGAGGTCAGGGTCATCTCGATCACGGCGGTGCCGTCGTCTTCGACCGAGAGTCCGTACACGAGGCCGAGGTCGACGATGTTGACACCGAGCTCGGGATCGACGACGTCCATCATCGCCTCGCGCACTTCGTCGACGCTGGCATTCTGCGGTGCGTCAATGACTTCAGGCATTGTGTTTCTCCTCACGAGCTGCTTGTGCTTGGTTGAGTGCGTCCTTGAACGCCATCCATGCCAGGAGAGCGCATTTGATCCTGGCCGGGAACTTCGACACTCCGGTGAACGCCGCGGCGTCCCCGAGAATCGACTCATCCGCGTCCATTGTCCCACGGGAATGCATGAGTTCGTGGAACGCGCCTTCGATCTCGAGCATCTGCGACACGGAGGAATCGGCGGCCAGTTCGGACAGCACTGAGGCCGAGGCCATCGAGATCGAACAGCCGTCTCCGGTCCACCGCACCGCGATCGTGCCGTCATCACGCAGTTCGGTTTCGAGTTCGATCTCATCGCCGCACGTGGGGTTCACCTGATGCGAATGTCCGTGCGGTGACTCTGCTGCGTCACGGAGCAGTTCGGTGTTGCCGATGCGTGCCCGCGACTGGTCGAGGATGACCTGCTGGTAGAGCTGCTGCATCTGTGTGCTCATCGGTTCGCTCCCCTCCTCATGCGACTCCGAAGAAGGGCCGCACTTCCGCCAGAGTAGAAAGGAAGCGGGTGCAGTCTTCGACGTTGTTGTACAGATACGTGCTCGCCCGCGTCGAGGCGGTGACCCCGAAGCGGCGGTGCAGCGGCTGAGCGCAGTGGTGGCCCACCCGCACGGCGATGCCCTGCGAGTCGAGATACTGTCCGACGTCGTGGGCGTGCACGCCGTCGACGTCGAAGGCCACCGTCCCGATCCGGTCTTCGGCCTCGCCGAGGATGCGGATTCCGGGGATCTGGCCGATCCCGTCGAGGAGGACTCGGGCGAGCTCCTCCTCATGTTCGAGAACATTGTCCAGCCCCACCTCGGTGAGGTAGCCGATCGCTGTCGCGAATGCCGCCACCTCGGCGACCGGCTGCGTGCCGGCCTCGAACCGCTGCGGAGCGGGCATGAACGCGGTCTCGTCCATGGTCACCGTGGTGATCATGGATCCGCCCGTGAGCACCGGCGGCAGAGCGTCGAGCAGCTCCGCCTTGCCCCACAGCGCACCCAGACCGGTGGGGCCGAGAGCCTTGTGAGCGGAGAAGGCGGCGAAGTCGACGTCGAGGTCGACGAAGTCCACGGGCATATGCGGTACGGACTGGCAGGCGTCGAGCACGACGTAGGCTCCGACGGCGCGGGCCCGTTCGACGAGGCGGTCGACCGGGTTGATCGTGCCGAGGACGTTGGAGACGTGCGTGAACGCGAGCACCTTCGTCGATTCGTCGACGATCGTGTCGAGGTCGGTCAGATCGAGTTCACCGGAATCGGTGACCGGCAGCCAGCGCAGCTGTGCTCCTGTGGAGGCGGCCAGCTGCTGCCACGGCACGAGGTTCGCGTGATGCTCCATCTCGGTCACCACGATCGAATCACCGGGGACGAGGGCGAAGCGCTCCGCGTCGTCTCCCCCGAAGCCGTGGCTGGCCCGATCCATGCCGAGGGCCACGATGTTGAGCGCCTCGGTGGCGTTCTTCGTCCAGCACACCTGCTCCGGTGTCCCGCCGACGAGTCCGGCAGCCGCGATCCGACCGTTCTCGAAGGCGTCCGTGGCCTCGACGGCCAGGGAGTGTGCGCCCCGGTGGACGGCGGCGTTGCGCTGCTGGAAGTACTCGACGAAGGTGTCGATGACGCACTGCGGCTTCTGCGATGTCGCGCCCGAGTCGAGATACGACAGCGGCGACTCCCCGACCCTCACATCGAGGATCGGGAAGTCGCCCCTCAGACGTGAGAACATCAGGCCTTCTGGAAGAAGCGGTCGTAGCCTTCGTTCTCGAGGCGTTCGGCCAGTTCCGGTCCGCCTTCCTCGGCCACCTTGCCCTCGATGATCACGTGGACGTGATCGGGCTTGATGTAGTTGAGGATGCGCGTGTAGTGGGTGATGAGCATGATGCCGACGTCCGTGGCGTCCTTGACGCGGTTGACGCCTTCGGACACGATGCGCAGCGCGTCGACGTCGAGACCGGAGTCGGTCTCGTCGAGGACGGCGAACTTCGGCTTCAGCATCTCGAGCTGCAGGATCTCGTGGCGCTTCTTCTCACCGCCGGAGAAGCCTTCGTTGACATTGCGCGAAGCGAAGGCGGGATCGACGCGGAGGTTCTCCATCGCCTGCTTGAGGTCCTTGGTCCAGTTGCGCAGCTTCGGAGCTTCACCGTCGATGGCGGTCTTGGCCGAACGGAGGAAGTTCGTCACGGTCACGCCGGGAACCTCGACGGGATACTGCATGGCCAGGAACAGTCCGGCCTTGGCGCGCTCGTCGACGGACATCTCGAGGACGTCCTCGCCGTCGAGGGTGACCGAACCGGAGGTCACTTCGTACTTGGGGTGGCCGGCCAGGGCGTAGGCCAGGGTCGACTTGCCGGAGCCGTTGGGGCCCATGATGGCGTGGGTCTCGTTCGTGTTGATGACGAGGTTGATGCCGTTGAGGATGGGCTTGAGACCGGTATCGGTGTTGACACCGACGTGCAGGTCTTCGATTGCGAGAGTGGACATAATGATCCTTCTTCTTCTTCGGTCTTGAGGTCAGTTCAGGGTGGTGTTCGGGTCGACGAGGATGCGGCCGGCGATCTCTTTGCAGTCATAGACCGCGACGGGTTCGAACGCCGGCGGATTCACCGGTTTGCCCGTCGTGAGGTCGAACTGCGAGCCGTGCAGCCAGCATTCGATGGTGCAGTCCTCGACGTCTCCTTCGGCCAACGACACCTCACCGTGGGTGCACAGGTCGTCGATGGCGTGGATGGTGCCGTCGGAGTCGCGAGCGATGCAGATCTCGTACTCGCCGACCTCGATGCGCATGGTGCCGCCGGGAGCCACCTCGTCGGTGGCTGCCACGTCGATCATGGTCACAGAACACTCCGGGACAGTTCGTCTTCGATGCGTTCGTTGAGCACGTCTTCGATCTCGGGCACCTGGATCTTCTGGATCACTTCGTTGAAGAATCCGCGGACCACGAGCTGACGGGCGACGTCCTCGGGGATGCCGCGGCTCATCAGGTAGAACAGGTGCTCCTCATCGAAGCGTCCCACCGAGGAGGCGTGGCCGGCACCGGCGATGTCGCCGGTCTCGATCTCGAGGTTCGGCACCGAGTCGGCGCGGGCGCCGTCGGTGAGGATGAGGTTCCGGTTGAGCTCGTAGGTGTCGATGTCGAGGGCTTCGGGACGGATGAGCACATCGCCGATCCACACGCTGCGCGCGTCCTTGCCCTGCAGAGCGCCCTTGTAGTGGACGTTCGACTGGGCCTTCGGTGTGTTGTGGTCGATGTAGGTGCGGTGCTCGAGGTGCTGACCGGCATCGGCGAAGTAGAGTCCGAGCAGTTCGGCCTCTCCCCCGGCTGCCGAGTAGCGCACGTTCGTGTTCAGGCGCACCACGTCGCCGCCGAGGGTGATGTGGATGTGCTTGAACTTCGCGTCCTTGCCCACGATCGCATCGTGCTGACCGAGGTGCTGAGAGCCGTCGTCCCACAGCTGCAGAGATACGAAGGTCACGTCCGCACCATCGCCGATGACGAGGGAGACGAGCTCGGAGTACCGGGCCAGTCCCTCGTGTTCGACGACGATGGTCGCCTTCGAGTTCGCTCCGACCGTGACGACGACATGGCCGTGGCCGAGTGCCTCACCGGTGCCGTCGGCGTGGATGATCGCGGCCCGCTCGAGCTCGGTGTCCGCGGGGATCGAGTAGTGCGTCACCGCCGAGGCGCGGTTGGCGGCGACGGCCGCAGCGCGGTCCTCGGGTTCGAGGATGCCCAGTTCCTGAGCCGACTCGAGCGAGATCTCCTCGACGGACAGGCCCGCGGGCAGATCCGACTCGAACTTCAGCGTCGCCTCGGTGGCGGTGTCCTCGAAGAACTCGCTGAACTTGCGGACGGGAGAGAAGCGCCATTCCTCCTCCCGGCCGGTGGGCACGGGGAAGTCGGCGACATCGAAGCTGCGCGTGCGCGCATCGCGCTTCGAATCGGGCTCCTGGACCTCGGAACCGTGCGAGTGCTCCGAAAGGCCAAGCGGATTGGTGGTATCAGTCACAGATTTACTCCTTTGAGTGCAGTGGGCGCGGGGTCGGGTCTCAGCCGACCGCGCCTTCCATCTGCAGTTCGATGAGGCGGTTGAGTTCGAGGGCGTACTCCATCGGGAGCTCGCGCGCGATGGGCTCGACGAAGCCGCGCACGATCATCGCCATCGCCTCGGTCTCCTCCATGCCGCGGGACATGAGGTAGAAGAGCTGATCCTCACTGACCTTGGACACGGTAGCCTCATGGCCAAGTGTGACGTCGTCTTCGCGGATGTCGATGTAGGGGTACGTGTCCGAACGGGAGACGTTGTCGACGAGCAGAGCGTCGCAGAGGACGTTGTTCGACGAGCCTTCGGCACCCGGGTGCACGTGGACGAGTCCGCGATAGCCGGCACGGCCGCCGCCGCGGGCCACGGACTTGGACACGATCGACGAATGGGTGTGCGGAGCGGCGTGGACCATCTTCGCACCGGTGTCCTGGTGCTGTCCCTCGCCGGCGAAGGCCACGGACAGCGTCTCACCGCGGGCGTGCTCGCCGGTGAGCCAGATGGCCGGGTACTTCATGGTCACCTTCGAGCCGATGTTGCCGTCGACCCATTCCATGGAGGCGCCCTCTTCGGCGATGGCGCGCTTGGTGACGAGGTTGTACACGTTGTTCGACCAGTTCTGGATCGTCGTGTAGCGGACCTTCGCATCCTTCTTCGCGATGATCTCGACGACGGCCGAGTGCAGGGAGTCGGTCTTGTAGATCGGTGCGGTGCAGCCCTCGACGTAGTGGACCGAGGACCCCTCGTCGGCGATGATGAGCGTGCGCTCGAACTGGCCCATGTTCTCCGTGTTGATGCGGAAGTAGGCCTGCAGCGGGATCTCGACGTGGACGCCCTTGGGGACGTAGACGAACGAGCCGCCGGACCAGACAGCGGTGTTCAGTGCGGCGAACTTGTTGTCACCGGAGGGAATGATCGAGCCGAAGTACTCTTCGAAGATCTCCGGGTGCTCGCGCAGACCGGTGTCGGTGTCCATGAAGATGACGCCCTGAGCCTCGAGCTCTTCGTTGATCTGGTGGTAGACGACCTCGGACTCGTACTGTGCGGCGACGCCGGCGACGAGGCGCTGCTTCTCCGCCTCGGGGATGCCGAGCTTGTCATAGGTGTTGCGGATGTCCTCGGGCAGGTCCTCCCAGGACGTCGCCTGACCTTCGGTGGAGCGGACGAAGTACTTGATGTCGGCGAAGTCGATTCCGGTGAGGTCGGCACCCCAGTTCGGCATCGGCTTCTTGTCGAACAGGCGCAGAGCCTTGAGCCGACGCTTGAGCATCCACTCGGGTTCGTCCTTGAGCTTCGAGATGTTGCGGACGACTTCCTCGCTCAGGCCGCGTTGCGCGGTCGCGCCGGCGTCGTTCTCGTCGTGCCAACCGTATGCGTACTGCCCGAGGTCTTTGAGCTCGGGATTCGCATCGATGATCCGATTTCCTGTGTCAGTCATCGTGAACCTCCTTGAGGTCGATCATTGCTGTGGATGAGTGGTCTGGTCAGTTCCGAAGTCGGAATGTGGGTGGTGCACACATGGTCGCCCTGCGCCAACGAGGACAGCCGGCGTACGTCGACGCCGAGGTAGTCGGAGAACATCGCGAGTTCCGCTTCGCAGATCTCCGGGTACTCCGCCGCCACGGCCTGGATCGGGCAGTGTCCCTGGCACAGCTGCATCGCCTCCAACGGGGTCCCGGCCGCAACCGGTGTCGCCGAGGCGGCGTACCCCTCCCGTGTCAGCGCTGCGGCGAGAGCGCGTGAGCGTGACGCCACTGTGGTGCCGCCGCGCTTCTCGAGTTCCGGTCCGAGGCGGTCCCGCAGACGGCCGACGAGGTCTTCGGTGAAGTCCTCCACAGCCGACTTGCCGTGCTTGTCCTCCATGAAGCGCAGGATGTTCACGGCCAACTCGTCGTAGGAATGACTGACCGAATCGTGTCCGGCCGTCGTGACCACATAGTGCCGGGCCGGTCGGCCCCTGCCCGCCTGTTTGCCGGCGAGTTCACGGACCTCGATGAGGCCCTCGCTCTCCAGTGCGTCCAGGTGACGACGGATCGCCGCGGGAGTCAGCTCGAGGGCTTTGGCCAAAGACGAAGCAGTGATCGGCCCTTCGTCGAGCACCGACTGGAAGACCTTCTGCCGGGTGCGGCGATCTTCCGTGTCGTTTGCAGCCATAATCCACCTCCTTGACTAACACAACAATATTGTTGCGTAATTTGTTTCGTAAAACTAGGTGAGCCTAACCACCGCCCGATCGGGCGCCCGCCGCCTGCGGTTTCGACACCAGTTTCGACGCGTCGTAGAATAGTCTGGTGTCATCTCCGGCCCTGACCATCCGCGGTCTCCAATACTCCTACGGCTCCCACCGTGTCGTCGACGGAATCGACCTCACGGCCGAGTCCGGATCCGTCCTCGGCGTCCTCGGACCCAATGGCGCGGGCAAATCCACGACCATCTCCCTGGCAGTGGGCACCCGCCGTCCCGATGCGGGCACGGTGGAGATCTTCGGCCACGACCCCGTCACCGCCCACTCCACGACCTCGCAGCTGGCCGGGGTGATGCTCCAGGACGGCGGACTGCCGATGAGCTCGAAGCCGCTGCAGGTGCTTCGCCACCTCTCCTCCCTCTATGAGAACCCTCTGCCGGTCGAAGAACTCGCCGAACCCCTGGGCCTCCACGACTTCGCGGGACGCACGATGCGCCGACTCTCGGGCGGACAGAAGCAGCGGGTGGCGCTGGCGGCAGCCCTCATCGGTCGGCCCCGTCTGGTCTTCCTCGACGAACCCTGCGCCGGCCTCGACCCCCAGGCTCGTGAGGTCGTCCACAGCTTCATCCGAGATCTCGCCGACCGCGGGGTCGCCGTCGTCCTCACCACCCACGACCTGACCGAGGCCGAGGAGCTCTCCGACGAGGTCGTCGTCATCGATCGCGGACGGATCATCGCCCAGGGAGCGCCCGAGGAGCTGCGCAGCGCCTCCGCCGGGTCGCGGGCGCTGACGATCCGGCTCGACTCCCCCGTCCCCGCCGCTCTCGTCGATCGACTCACCGAGCTCGGCCCCGCCTCGGCGCAGGGCTCCCTGATCATCATCGACGGAGCACCGACGGCGAGCCAGATCGCGGCGGCGTGCACGGCCATCGCCGAGGCGGGCAGACAGATCACGGACATCGGCATGCAGAGACAGTCCCTGTCCGACGTCTTCTTCGAACTGACCGGGAGGCCGCTGCGATGACAGCCGCACGCATCATCTCGCAGACGAAGTTCGAGACCCTGTCCGTTCTGCGCAACGGCGAACAGCTGCTGCTCTCGGTCATCTTCCCCCTGGGCCTGCTCGTCTTCCTCGCGAAGACTCCCCTGCTCACCGGCCTCGGAGTCATCGACGCCGGGGCCGATCCGCTGTCGATCGCCGTCCCCGGAGCGCTGAGCCTGAGCCTGGCCTCCAGCGCATTCACCGGTCAGGCGATCGCGACCGCCTTCGACCGTCGCTACGGAGTGCTGCGGCAGCTGGCGACGACTCCGCTGGGCACGAACGGACTCATCCTCGGCAAACTCGGCGCCGTCATCGTCGTCGTCCTCATCCAGTACGCACTCGTCTTCGCCGCGGCGGCCATTCTCGGCTTCCGGGGTCCCGTCGACGTCCTCGGACTCATCCTGGCCACACTGCCGGGCACCGCAGCGCTGCTCTCGCTCGGTCTGCTCATGGCCGGCACCGTCCGCGCCGAGGCGACCCTGGCGGCCACGAACCTCATCTGGGTGCTCATGGCCGGCGTCGGTGGCCTGGTCATCGCACATCCGGGAGAATGGGGAACGGTTGTGGGCTACCTGCCCTCCGGTGCGCTCGGCGACGCCATGCGGTCCGTCATCGGAGACGGCGGCACAGACATCAAGGCAATCATCGTGCTCCTGGTATGGGGGCTTGTGGGAACGCTTGCGGCACGCAGGTGGTTCCGTTTCGAATGAGGAGTGAAGTGGTCACGAAGAAGATCCGCATCGCCGCTTGGGCCATGCTCATCGCCCAGGCAGGGATCATCCTGACCGGCGGAATCGTCCGGCTCACCGGCTCGGGGCTCGGCTGTTCGGACTGGCCGAAGTGCACCCCGGATTCGCTGGTGGCCACCAGTGAGATGGGCATCCACGGCGCCATCGAGTTCGGCAACCGCCTGCTGGCTGTGGCGCTGGCGATCCTCGGCGCGGGCATTGCGCTCATGCTGTGGAGGGTTCGGAAGCAGCGCCCGGATCTGTTCTGGCTCAATATCGGACTGCTGGCCATCGTGCCCGTCCAGGCCGTCGTCGGCGGAATCACCGTGTGGACGAAGCTCAACCCCTGGGTCGTCGCCGGACACTTCGTCCCCTCGGCCGTCGCTGTCGGCGTCGCCGCCTACTTCGTCCGCCGCACCTACGACACCGGCGTGCGGCTGGGCACCAAGGCCCCGGCTCCGCTGCCGACATTGGGCTGGATCATCCTCGGCCTCACCGCGATCATCGTCGTCTTCGGCGTGCTCACCACCGGGGCCGGGCCCCATTCGGGTTCGACGATCTCGACCCGCAACAACCTCGACAACATCTGGGTCACCCGTTTGCATGCCGCGCCGGTGTGGCTGCTCGTCGTCGCCACGCTCTCTGCGCTCGTCGTCGCGCGGAAGAAGGCACAATCGGCGATGGTCGCACCGCTGACCGTCCTGCTCATCGTCGAGGTCGTCCAGGGAGTCATCGGCTACGTCCAGTACTTCCTCGGTGTTCCCGAACTGCTCGTGGCCTTACACATGGTCGGCCTGTCGGCTACGATTGCGGCAAGCGTTGCCGTCCTCGACAGCGCATACCCGAGGAGCACCGATGTCAGTCCCGATCGTTCCGTGTCTGTGGTTTCCTGACTGCGCCGAGGAGGCCATGGAGTTCTACTGCTCCGTCTTCCCCGATTCGCGCATCCTGTCCATCGAACGCTATCCCGACGAATCCCTCGACGAACACTTCGAGGGGATGAGCGGGAAGGTCATCAGCGGCCGGTTCGTCCTCGACGGCACTGAGTTCATCTGCCTTGACGGCGGACCGGTGTTCACGTTCAACGAGGCGATCTCGCTGACCGTCGAATGCGCGGACCAGGCCGAGATCGACCACTACTGGTCGCATCTGTCGGCCTCCCCCGAGCACGAACAGTGCGGCTGGCTCAAGGACCGCTACGGAGTCAGCTGGCAGATCGTTCCCGCGAACCTCGGCGAGCTGATGACCGGTCCGGCACAGACTCAGGCGCTCATGCAGATGAAGAAGATCGTCATCGACGATCTCGTGAACGCAGGCTGAGCATCCTCGAAGAGGCTGAAACCGGGGTAAATGGGCACGGCCGTGTCAGCAGCCGCTGGTTGGAAATTCATACGTCCTGATCAAGATCACCACGTATGAATTTCGCAACCGCTCATGCGCACCCTGCGGCAGCTGAGGCGGTCAATCCGTGGGCTTCACCAGATCCCGGGGATCAGGGTGGACACGAACGGGTCGATGGCCACTGCCAGGAAGAGCAGCGACAGGTAGGTGATCGACCCGTGGAAGACCTTCATCGCCTTGAGCGACGTGCCGTCCTTACCCTGCTTGGCACGGGAGACCAGCGAGTAGCACGACCACAGGAACCAGACGCCGGCGCCCACGGCCACGATCGTGTAGACCGGGCCCATCGGAGCGATGGGAATGAGTGCGAGCGAGCAGGCGATCATCGCCCACGTGTAGAGGATCATCTGTCGGCCGACGGATGTCGGCGGAACCTTCGACGGCAGCATGGGCACTTCCGCGGCGTCGTAGTCGGCCTTGTACTTGATCGCCAGCGGCCAATAGTGCGGCGGGGTCCAGAAGAAGACGACGAGGAAGAGCAGCACGGGCTCCCAGGCGATTCCTCCGGTCACGGCTGACCAGCCGATGAGCACCGGCATACAGCCTGCTGCGCCGCCCCAGACGATGTTCTGTGAGGTGCGACGCTTGAGGACGAGGGTGTAGAAGACGGCATAGAGCAGGATCGCCGAGGCGGTCAGCCCCGCCGTGACCCAATTCGTGAAGCCGCCGAGCCAGAAGATCGATCCGATGCCGAGCACGAAGGCGAAGACCAGCGCAGAGCGGGGGCTGATCTCTCCGGTGACGAGGGGACGGTCCTTCGTCCGCTCCATCTTCGCGTCGATGTCACGGTCGACGTAGCAGTTGAAGACCGAGGCCGAGGCGGCAGCGGCGGCTCCGCCGATGAGCGTGTTGATGACGAGCCAGATGTTCGGCATTCCCTGAGCTGCCAGGAACATCACGGGCGCGGTCGTGACGAGGAGCAGCTCGATGACGCGCGGTTTGGTCAGCGCGATATATGCGCTGATGATCGAACGCGGTCGGGTGGAGAGGCTCTGCTCGTCGATGGCCCTCTGCAGAGGTCGTTCACTCTGCTCTTCCCGGTTCTGACGAAGTTTGCTCACGCCCTAGATTCTACCCTTTGTCGAAGTTTTTGCCAGTCGCGCGCAGGCGAGTCGAGTCACTGACGATGCGAACGAGGAAGGCCACTGCGGCACACACGGGAGCAAGCACGACGACCTGTACGACGAGCATTGAGATGAAGCTCAGCGAGGCCGACTGCGAATCCGTGCGGAGGAGATTCACATCGACGCACAGGCCGATGATTCCGGCGATGACGGTATAGACGAGGGCGGTCGTCCACACCAGTCCGCCGCGCCGCGCGTTGAGCATCACGGCCAGCGCTGCTGCGAAGGGGGTGAGCAGAAGGAGAGTACCCAACGTCCACAGACCGAGCTCGTCGATGTCGACGCTGCCGCGCAGCGGCTGTGCGATCGCCGACGACACGGACACGGTCGCCACGGCGAACAACACCGGGCACGCCGTGCCGATCCGGGAGATCAGCCGACGGAGCCCTCTCGTCTGTTCGGCCACCTCGGCGAGGTCGGGTCGCCTTCCCGTCAGCCTTCCGGGTCGACGGTCTCCGCTGTCTGCGACGGCGGCATCGATCATGGGATCAGCCTCTTTGCTCACCCTGTCATCCCTCCAGTCAGGCACGGCCCATTCTCAGTCTCTTCGGCACACCGCAGTTGTTGAATGTGGAACCACAGCTGTGCGCGAGACCACACTTTACCCGTCGGTAGCCTAAAAGTCTCGCTCCCTGCCGGCACGGCAGGTGAACAGGGGCGGCGCTTCAGGCGTCCGACGGGTAGAGTTTGAATGCACGCTCTTCAGACGAACGAAGGATCGCTCGACGACATGACAACTCTGTCCTGGACTGAACTCGACAATCGCGCAGTCGACACTGCCCGCCTCCTCGCCGCGGATGCGGTGCAGAAGACCGGGAACGGGCACCCGGGCACCGCCATGAGCCTGGCTCCCATCGCCCACTACCTGTATCAGCACGGACTCACTCACGACCCGGCCGACCCGACTTGGGTCGGCCGAGATCGTTTCGTCCTCTCCTGCGGTCACAGTTCGCTCACCCAGTACGTCCAGCTCTACCTGGCCGGGTTCGGGCTCGAACTCGACGATCTGAAGGCCCTGCGCACATGGGGTTCGCTGACCCCGGGCCACCCGGAGGTCGGCCACACCGCCGGTGTCGAGATCACCACGGGGCCGCTCGGCTCCGGCTTGGCCTCGGCCGTGGGCATGGCCATGGCCGCGCGTCGCGAACGCGGACTCTTCGACCCCGAGGCGGCTCCCGGCACCTCACCGTTCGACCACAACATCGTCGTGCTCGCCTCCGACGGCGACCTCGAAGAGGGAGTCTCCGGTGAGGCTTCCTCGCTGGCCGGGACTCAGGAGCTGTCGAACCTGCTGGTGATCTGGGACGACAACAAGATCTCCATCGAAGACGACACCGCGATCGCCTTCGGCGAGGACACGGCCGCCCGGTACGCCGCCTACGGCTGGCACGTCCAGCACGTCGACTTCACCGCCGGCGGTGACTACCACGAGGACATCGAAGCCTTCCACTCCGCCGTCGAAGCCGCTCGCGCCGATTCCCGCCCCTCGTTCATCCGCCTGTCGACGATCATCGCCTGGCCGGCCCCGAACGCCCAGAACACCGGCGGATCCCACGGCGCGGCCCTCGGCGAGGACGAGATCCGGGCGACCAAGGAGATCCTCGGCTTCGACCCGGAGGCGACCTTCGCCGTCGCCGACGAGGTCCTCGCCCACACTCGTCAGGCCCTCGACCGGGGTCGCGCCGCCCACCTCGAATGGGACAAGTCCTTCGCCGAATGGCGCAGCGCCAACCCGGACAACGCCGCGCTCTTCGACCGTCTGTCCAAGCGCGAACTGCCCGCCGACCTCGATGCGGCCTTCCCGGTCTTCGAAGCCAACGAGAAGGGCATCGCCACTCGTGCCGCCTCCGGTCAGGTGCTCAATGCGATCGCCGAGACCATGCCCGAGCTGTGGGGCGGCTCCGCCGACCTCGCGGGTTCGAACAACACCCTGGTCAAGGGTGAGCCGAGCTTCCTGCCCGCTCACCGGTCCACCGGTGCCTTCTCCGGACATGAGTACGGACGCAATATCCACTTCGGCGTCCGCGAGTTCTCCGCCGGTCTCATCGGCAACGGCATCGCCCTCCACGGCGGAACCCGCCCGTACAACGGCACGTTCCTCGTCTTCAGCGACTACCAGCGTCCGGCCGTGCGTCTGGCCGCTCTCCAGCAGCTGCCGAACCTGTTCGTGTGGACGCACGATTCGATCGGCCTCGGCGAGGACGGACCGACCCATCAGCCGATCGAGCACCTCTCCGCACTGCGCGCCATCCCCGGCCTCGACGTCGTCCGACCGGCCGATGCGAACGAGACCGCGGTCGCATGGCGGAAGATCCTCGACCGCACGGACGGACCCAGCGGACTCGTGCTCACCCGCCAGGCCGTGCCGGTCCTCGACCGTGAGAAGTACGCTCCCGCCTCCGAAGCCGCACGCGGCGGCTATGTGCTCACCGATACCGGCGACCAGCCCGAGGTGGCCATCATCGCCAGCGGTTCCGAGGTCGCCATCGCCCTCGAAGCAGCCGAGACTCTGCAGGCATCGGGCACAGCAGCACGCGTCATCTCCATGCCGTGCCAGGAATGGTTCGACGCGCAGCCGGAGGACTACCGGGCCACGGTACTGCCGCGTACGCTGAGGGCCCGCGTGAGCATCGAAGCCGCCTCGGCGATGAGCTGGCACAAGTACCTCGGCGATGCCGGACGTGCCGTGTCAATCGAGAACTTCGGCGCCTCCGCGGACTACCAGACCCTGTACGAGAAGTTCGGCATCACGGCTTCGGCCGTCGTCGACGCAGCCAAGGAATCCATCAACGCAGCAAAGGCGGAAGCATGAGTGAACGTCTCCAGCAGCTCAGCGCGGCCGGAGTCTCGATCTGGCTCGACGACCTCTCCCGCACCCGACTCGAATCCGGGGATCTCGCGCGCCTCATCGAGGACTCCTCCGTCATGGGTGTGACGACGAATCCGACGATCTTCGCGAACGCGATCTCCAGTTCCGACGCTTACGATTCTGCGGTCGCCGATCTGGGCGCCTCCGGTGCCGATGTGGATGAGGCCATCGAGGCACTGACCACCGCGGATGTCGCCGAGGCGGCGCGCCTGTTCCGTCCGGTCTTCGAGTCCACGGATGGTCAGGACGGTCGCGTGTCGATCGAGGTCGCTCCCCCGCTGGCCCACGATTCGCAGGGGACCGTCACCTCGGCGAAGTCCCTGTGGGAACGCGTCGGCGAACCGAATGCGATGATCAAGATCCCCGCCACCGAGGCGGGGCTGACCGCGATCTCCGAGACGATCGCCGCCGGGATCAGCGTCAACGTCACCCTCGTGTTCTCCCTGACCCGGTACCGCCATGTCGTCGAAGCCTTCCTCCAGGGTCTGGAGAAGGCCCGCGCCGCCGGTCACGACCTCTCGACGATCCGGTCGGTGGCCTCGGTGTTCGTCTCCCGTGTGGACTCGGAGATCGATTCCCGTCTCGACTCGATCGAGGACCCGAAGGCCGCCGAGCTCAAGGGCAAGGCGGGCATCGCGAACTGCGTGCTCGCCCATGAGATCCACTCACAGCTGTTCACCTCCGAACGCTTCCGGGTCCTCGAACTCGCCGGCGCGCGTCCGCAGCGTCTGCTGTGGGCCTCGACCGGAGTGAAGAACCCCGACTATGCCGACACGATGTATGTGACCGGACTGGTCGCGCCGAACACCGTGAACACGATGCCCGAACCCACTCTGGAGGCCTTCGCCGACCACGGTGAGGTTGCCGGCCGGATCACCTCCGAGCACTACCGTGCCGCCGACGAGGTCTTCGACGCCCTGGCTCGACTGGGCATCGACTACGCCGAGGTCATGACCGTGCTCGAAGAACAGGGCCTGGAGAAGTTCGATGTCAGCTGGACCGAACTCCAGGACACGATCCGGACGGCTCTGGAGCGCTCATGAGGCTCTCACTCTCTGTTCCCGTCGGCGAGGAATTCGAGGCCGAGGCCGCGCGTCTCATCGACACCGGTCTGGCCTCCCGACTGAGTGACAAGGATGCGGAGCTGTTCGACGGAGCCGCCGATGCCGCGGACCGGATGGGCTGGGTGGACCTTCCGCAGCAGGCTGCTGAGCTGCTCGATGAGATCGAGTCCCTGCGATCAGTACTCCAGGAGCAGGGTCTGCGCACGATCGGCCTGGCCGGAATGGGCGGATCCTCGCTCGCTCCGGAGGTGATGGCTCAGACCGCGGGTGTCCGACTCGAGATCGTCGATTCGACGGATCCGAATCAGGTCGCCGAGGCGATCGGCACCGACCTCGAGCACACTGTCCTCGTCATCGCGTCGAAGTCGGGCACCACGGTGGAGACGGATTCGATCCGACGCAGCTTCGCCGCGGCTTTCGAATCGATCGACGTCGATCCCGCGTCCCGGATGATCGCGATCACCGATCCGGGAACGGAGCTCGAAGCGTTGGCCGCCGATCAGGGCTTCCTCGCCACCTTCCTCGCCGACCCCACTGTCGGCGGACGCTTCAGTGCGCTTTCGGCCTTCGGGCTCGTTCCCGCAGGTCTGGCCGGTGCCGATGTGCGCGGCATCGTCGCAGAAGCCGCTGCGGCAACCGCGGAACTGTCCGCAGACAGCGTGGACAACCCGGCACTGCGGTTCGGCGCGTGGCTGAGCATCGCGCACGCGAGAACGACGGAGAAGCTCGTCCTCGCCGAGACCTCTGGGCAGCTGGCCGGCCTCGGCGCCTGGGTCGAGCAGCTCATCGCCGAATCCCTCGGCAAGGACGGTCAGGGCATCCTTCCCGTCGTCGTCGACTCCCCCGCCGACATCGGGTTCTCCGATGCCCGCGCGGACGCTCTCCTGTGCCTGCTCGGGCCGGCAGCCGATGGCTCAGAGCTGGGCGCCCCGTCCGGATTCGAAGCGAGCATCACGGGTGGACTGGGCGAGCTGTTCCTGTTCTGGGAATACGCCACGGCCATCGCCGGATACGGCATCGGGGTCAATCCCTTCGACCAGCCCGATGTGGAAGCGGCCAAGGCGCAGGCCAGGCATCTGCTCGACGGGCCGGACTCGGCAACTGCAGGACAGCCGCAGTTCCGTGAGGGAGCCATCGACGTCCTCGAGGTCGTCGGCGAGGCCACCGATCTCGTCGGAGCCCTGGAGGAGCTGTTCTCGCGGGTCGACGAGTACGGGTATGTCGGCATTCAGGCCTACCTCGATCGGATCGCCGATGCCGAAGCTGAGGATCTGCGACCGCTCGTGTCCACACACGCCGGAGTGCAGACGACCTTCGGCTTCGGACCCCGCTACCTGCATTCGACCGGTCAGTACCACAAGGGCGGTCACCCGAACGGGGTGTTCCTTCAGATCACCGGTGAGGCTCGCACCGACCTGCTGGTGCCGGGACGCGACTTCGGCTTCGCACAGCTGCAGCGCGCCCAGGCCGCCGGAGATGCAGCAGTGCTGACCGAGAAGGGTCGGCCCGTGCTGCGTCTGCACCTGCTTGATCGTTCTCGTGGCCTCTCCCAGCTGCGAGAGGCGATCGGATCGATCAGCCCCCGGCACCACTTCGGCCACGACTGATCGGCTCCGACCGAGACAGATCAGCCTGAACGGCACAGAGAAGGACCCCGACCGGAATGGTCGGGGTCCTCCTCGTTCGTCTGCTCAGGCGTTGAAGCGGGTGAGGACGCCCAGCAGGATGATGCAGGCCGCCCAGATGATCGCCATGAGCGTCGTGAACCGGTTGAGGTTGCGCTCGGCGACGCCCGAGGATCCCAGCGACGAGGACATTCCGCCGCCGAACATGTCGGACATGCCACCGCCCTTGCCCTTGTGCATGAGAATCAGCAGGGTGAGGAAGATGCTCGTGAGCACGAGCAGAGCGATGAGAATGATGTTGAGGATTTCCACGTCGGATTCAACCTATGTTTCGTCGAGTGTTTCGTCGAATGATGCGTCTGTCAGTCTACTTCGCGACTGCGGCCTTGCACAAAGCGGCGAAGTCCGGGCCGCTCAGGCTCGCACCGCCCACCAGCGCGCCGTCGACGTCCGCGGAGGCGACGATCTCTGCCACATTGTCGACCTTGACCGATCCGCCGTAGAGGATGCGGGTGGTCTGGGCAAGAGCGTCGCCGTACTTCTCACCGATGCGTGCGCGGATCGCCGACGCCATCTCGGCGGCATCGGCGGCCGTTGCGGTCTCACCGGTGCCGATCGCCCACACGGGTTCGTAGGCGATGACGAGGCCGGAGAGATCAGCGGCGTCGAAGCCGGCCAGGGATTCATCCAGCTGCCTGAGCGTGAACTCGATGTGGCTCTTCTCCTGCCGCTGTTCCAGGGACTCGCCCACGCAGATGATCGGGGTGAGTTCGGCCGACAGTGCGGCATTGATCTTCGCGGCCACGACCTCGTTGGTCTCCTGGATGTCCGCGCGGCGTTCGCTGTGTCCGATGACCACGTAGCTGCAGCCGAGGCGGGAGAGGAACGAAGCGGCGATCTCTCCCGTATGTGCTCCGGGAGCGTGCTGGGAGACGTCCTGGGCGCCGTATTTCAGCCACAGTTTGTCGCCTTGGACGAGAGTCTGCACCGAACGGATGTCGGTGAACGGCGGGATGACGACGACTTCACAATGGCTGTCGTCGAGTTTGGCGTCTTCGAGAGCCCAAGCGAGCTTCTGGACAGCGGAGATCGCCTCCAGGTGATCGTGGTTCATCTTCCAATTGCCTGCCAGCAGCAGGGTGCGGTCGCTCATGGTGTGTGTCTTCCTCATCCGAGTGCGTCGAGTCCGGGCAGGGTCTTGCCTTCGAGGTATTCGAGGCTGGCACCTCCGCCGGTGGAGATATGGCCGAAAGCATCGTCGGCGAAGCCGAGGCTGCGCACGGCGGCCGCGGAGTCGCCGCCGCCGACCACGGTCAGCCGCTGTCCCCGACCGCTGGCGTCATCGGTCAGTGCCTGGGCGACGGCCTTGGTTCCGGCAGCGAAGGCAGGGAATTCGAAGACGCCCATCGGCCCGTTCCAGAACACGGTGGTCGAGCCCGCGATGATCTCAGCGTAGGTGCGGGCCGATTCGGGTCCGATGTCGAGACCGAGGCCGTTGGCTCCGGCCGGAGTGTCTTCGAGTTCGGCGACGGGCCGGACCCAGTGCTCGGCGTCGGCGGCGAAGGAGGCGGCCATGACGATGTCCGTGGGCAGGACGATGCGGGCCCCTCCGGACCGGGAGCGTTCGAGGTAGCCCCTGACATCGTCGATGCGGTCCTTCTCGACCAGGCTCGAACCGATGTCGTGGCCGAGCGCGGCGAGGAAGGTGAAGACCATTCCCCCGCCGATGAGCAGATTGTCGGCACGGTCGATGAGGTTGTCGATGACGCCGAGTTTGTCCGAGACCTTCGACCCGCCGAGGACGACGGTGAACGGTGAGGCGGGATCGTTGAGCAGCCGGTCGCTGACTTCGACTTCCGCGCGCACCAGCGAACCGGCATAGTGCGGGAGGAGTCCGGCGATGTCGTAGACCGAGGCCTGCTTGCGGTGGACGACGCCGAAACCGTCGGAGACGAAGTCGTCGGCCAGTCCGGCCAGGCGGGACGCGAACTCCTGGCGCTGCGCATCGTCTTTCGCCGTCTCGCCGGGGTTGAAGCGGAGGTTCTCCAGCAGCAGCACCTCACCGTCGGACAGGGCCGCGGCCTTCGTCTGCGCATCCTCACCGACGGTGTCGGCGGCGAAGGCGACCGGGCGGCCGATGGCGTCGGCGAGTTCGGGGACGATCGGGGCCAGCGAGAACTGCGGATCCGGTTCTCCCTTGGGCCGACCCAGATGCGACATCACGATGACCTTGGCTCCCGCCTCGGCGAGGGACCTGATGGTTCCGGCCGAGGCCAGGATGCGCCCCCGGTCAGTGATGGTGCCGTCGTCCATCGGCACGTTGAGATCGCTGCGGACGAGCACCGTGTGGCCGGCGAAGATGCCCGCATCGTCGAATGTCCTCATGAGTCCCTTTCGCTGAGAATGTAGCTGACCATGTCTGTGAGTCGGTTCGTGTAGCCCCACTCGTTGTCGTACCAGGCCACGACCTTGATCTGGTCTCCCAGAACCATCGTGAGCTTGGAATCGACGATCGCCGAGGCGGTGGTGCCGACGATGTCGCTGGAGACTAGTTCGTCGGTGGAGAAGTCGAGATAGGGTGATTCATCCGCCGCGGAGGCGAGGATTGCGTTGACCTCGTCGCGGTCGGCGCTCGTGGAGGTGGTGAAGGTGAAATCGATGATCGATCCGACGGGCACGGGCACGCGCACGGCCAGTCCGTCGAGCTTGCCCTCGAGGTGGGGCATCACGCGGCCGACGGTGCGAGCAGCTCCGGTCGTGGTGGGCACGATGTTGACGGCGGCGGCGCGAGCACGACGCAGATCCCGGTGGGGTCCGTCGACAAGCATCTGATCGCCGGTGTAGGCGTGGACGGTGTTGAGCAGACCGGATTCGACGCCGAGGGCGTCGTCGAGTGCTTTGACGACGGTGGCCATGCAGTTCGTCGTGCACGAGGCGTTCGAGACCACGGAGTGCACGCTCGGGTCGAAGGTGTCTTCGTTCACTCCCATGACTAGGGTGGCGTCGACGTCCTTTCCGGGGGCGGAGAGCACGACTGTCTTCACAGTGCCTCCGAGGTGGGCCTCGGCCTGGTCCTGACGCGTGAAGCGTCCGGTGGATTCGACGACGAGTTCGACCTTGTGCGAGCTCCAGTCGATGGCGGCCGGCTCGGCTTGGCTGGTCACGGCGATTTCGCGTCCGTCGACGATGATCACCTCGTCGGCGGCCTCGACGTCATGGTCGAACCGCGGCCAGACGGAATCGTGGGAGAGCAGATGGGCCAGGGTCGTCGTATCGGTGAGATCGTTGATGGCCACGACCTCGAAATCGGCATCGGGTTCGAGGGACAGACGGAACAGGGCACGACCGATGCGGCCGAAGCCGTTGATGGCGATTCGTCTCATGCCTCGATCTTAGCGATCCTCGAGCATTTCCGGGGTCAGACTGGCTTCGGTGCCGGGAATTCCCAGTTCTTCCGCATGCTTGTCCGCAGTCGACAGCAGCCTGCGGATCCGGCCGGCGACCGCGTCCTTCGTCATCGGCGGGTCGGCGAGCTGACCGAGCTCCTCGAGGGACGCCTGTTTGTGAGTCACTCGCAGCTGACCGGCATAGCGCAGGTGCTCGGGGACCTCGTCGCCGAGGATCTCCAGTGCGCGTTCGACCCGGGCGCCGGCGGCCACAGCGGCACGGGCAGAGCGGCGCAGGTTCGCATCGTCGAAGTTCGCCAGACGGTTCGCGGTCGCGCGGACTTCCCTGCGCATCCGCCGTTCCTCCCAGACCAGCACGGCACTGTGGGAGCCCATGCGGGTGAGCAGTGCGGCGATATCGTCGCCATCGCGGATGACGACGCGATCGACTCCGCGGACCTCCCGGGCCTTCGCACTCAGTCCGAGGCGGCGAGCGGCACCGACGAGGGCAAGAGCCGCCTCGGGGCCCGGGCACGTGACCTCGAGTGCCGAGGAACGTCCCGGTTCGGTCAGTGAGCCGTGGGCGAGGAAGGCTCCGCGCCAGGCGGCTTCGGCATCGGCCACGGAGCCGTTGACGATGGCCGAGGGCAGCCCGCGCACGGGCCGGCCGCGGTTGTCGACGAGTCCGGTCTGGCGGGCCAGCGCTCCCCCGTCACGGGTGACACGCAGCAGATAGCGGTTGGAGCGGCGGATCCCGGCGGCGTTGATGACGACGATGTCGGCGTGCTGACCGTAGAGGTCCTTGATCTCCGCACGCAGTCGTTTGGCGGCCTGAGCGGTGTCGAGTTCGGCCTCCAGGACGATCGAGCCGTTGACGAGGTGCAGTGCCGACGAGAAGCGGAAGATCGAGGACACCTCGGCCTTGCGGGCGGAGGTGCGTGTGATCGTCACACGCGCCAACTCGTCCTTGACCTGAGCGGTCAGTGCCATAGCTCGTCCTCCTGCACCTGAAGTTCTACCACTGCTCGGCGACGCCGATCCCGGCGTCCAACAACATGTCACGGTAGCATGCCGCGAGTTTGAGACTGTCATGCTGACCCTGCCGCCGTGAGCGCAAGGGACGTTCCCAGAGTTTCGCCCCGAACATGTCTTCGGCCCGCTGCGGCAGATCGGGTTCGCGTTCGGTAGCCGCCTCGTCGACGAGGACGTAGTCCAAGGTCAGTGAGCGGGCATGGCGGTGGAGGGAGACGAGGTGTTCGCCGAGGCTCAGATCCTTCGTCTCACCGTCGGTGGAGCTGAGGTTGAGCGTGAGGGATTTCACCGCGTTCGAGGCCACGATCGCCTCCGCGAGGGAGGGCACGAGCAGGTGCGGCATCACCGAGGTGTACCAGGAGCCGGGGCCGAGGTTGAGGACATCGGCTTCTTCCACGGCCTCGACTGTCTCGTAGCGGGCCGGTGGGGCCGCCGGATCGAGGCGCACGGTCTCGACGTGGCCGATCGTGGAGGCGAGCACGGACTGGCCGCGCACGACCTGGAAGGAGCCGGGGAACTTCACATCGGCTTCGATCGTCAGCGGCACCGAGGACATCGGCAGCACGCGACCGTGAGCACGCAGCAGCCGGGCCATCCAGTCCAGGCCGGCCACATGGTCGCCGTGGATCTGCCACAGTGCTGCGATGAGCAGATTGCCCACCGCGTGACCGTCCAGCTCACCCGTCGATTCGAAGCGGTGCTGGATGACATCACGCCAGGTCTGCCCCCACGTCCCGTCATCGCAGAGCGCGGCCAGTGCCATCCGCAGATCGCCTGGAGGCAGTCCGCCGAGTTCATCGCGCAGTCGACCGGAAGAGCCGCCGTCGTCGGCGACGGTGACGACCGCGGTGAGGTCTTCGGTGAGCAGGCGGAACGCCCTCAGCGCCGCATAGAGTCCGTGGCCTCCGCCGAAGGAGACGATATTGGGACCGTCTTTCTGTGCGCCCGTGGAGATGACGGGCAGATCTTCGGTCTCCATGTCATTCTCTTCCCAGATCGCGGTGACGCACGGCCACTGGGATCCCGGTCTGGGCCGAGAGCAGTCGTCCGACGCGTTCGCTGATCGCCACGGAACGGTGTTTGCCGCCTGTGCAGCCGATGCCGATCATCGCGTAGCCGCGACCCTCGTGCAGATACCCCTCGGCGACGGTGGACAGGGTTGCGGCATAGCGTTCGATGAATTCCTCGGCGCCGTTCTGTTCGAGGACGTAGTCTGCGACATCGGAGTCGAGTCCGTTGTGTCCGCGCAGGTGGGGAATCCAGTACGGGTTGGGCAGGAAGCGGACGTCGGCAATGTGGTCGGCGTCCTTGGGCAGTCCGTATTTGAATCCGAAGCTCATCACCGTCAGGCGCAGCGGCGGGGTGTCGTCGTCGCTGAAGCGCTTGCGCACCTCCGCCGAGAGCTGGTGCACGTTGAGTTCGGAGGTGTCGACGATGATATCGGCGCGGTGTCTGAGGGATTCGAGCTCGGCACGTTCGGCTTCGATGCCGTCGAGCAGGGTCCCCTCCCCCTGCAGAGGATGGGGTCGCCTCGTCGATTCGAACCGTCGGACGAGGACTTCGTCGGAGGCGTCGAGGAAGACGATGCGCAGGGACAGACCCTGATCGACGAAATCGCTGATCGTCTCCTGCAGCTCGGTGTACTTCGTCCGCCCTTTCGCGTCGATGACGATGGCGATCTTCGGCAGGGCACCGTCGGCCCGAGCGACGAGTTCGACGAGCGGACGCATCATCTGCGGCGGCAGGTTGTCGACGACGTACCAGTCCATGTCTTCGAGCACATTGGCCACGGTGGTGCGGCCGGCTCCGGACATGCCGGTGACGAGCACCACCTCGATGGGGTGGTCGGATCCGTTCGATTCGGCCTGCACGCTCACGCGTCCTCCTCTGCTCGTGCCCGTTCGGTCGGTGGGCACACTGTCCCTCGGCACTACTCTAGGGCAGAATCGCAGAGCTCAGTCGGCCAGAGCCGCGACGATCTTCGCAGCGAGGGCGGGACCGATTCCCCTGACCTCACAGATCTCCTCGGCGGTGGCGGCGCGGACCTTCTTCACGGATCCGAAATGACGTAGCAGAGCGGTGCGCTTCGACTCCCCGAGACCCGGGATATCGTCGAGCACCGAGCTCGTCATCGCCTTCGCGCGTTTCGACCGGTGGTAGGTGATGGCGAAGCGGTGGGCCTCGTCACGCAGACGCTGCATGAGGAAGAGCCCTTCGGAGTTGCGCGGGAGGATGACGGGGAACGGATCGTCGGGAACCCAGATCTCTTCGAGTCGTTTGGCCAGACCGACGACGGAGATGTCGACGATGCCGAGATCCGTCAGTGCCCGCGTGGCGGCCGCAACCTGCGGGCCGGCACCGTCGACGACGAGGAGGCTGGGTCGGTAGCCGAAGCGCTCATCGGGCTCCTCGGAGGTCATCTGTTCGAGGTAGCGGCTGAACCGACGGGAGACGACGTCGTACATCGAAGCCGTATCGTCGGCCGCGGCGTCACCGTGGATGGCGAAGTGTCGGTAGTCGCGCTTCTTCGCCATTCCGTCCTCGAATACGACGAGGGAGGCGACGACGTTCGATCCCTGAGTGTGGGAGATGTCGATGCATTCGATGCGCAGCGGTGCTTCCGCCAGGTCGAGGTGCTCCTGGATCTCCTTGAGAGCCTGGCTGCGGGTCGTCAGGTCGGAGGAGCGTTTGAGCTTGTGCTGGACGAGCGCTTCCTTCGCGTTCTTGCCCACGGTCTCCAAGGCGGCCTTCTTCTCACCGCGTTCGGGTACCCGCACGGTCACTCGGGAACCGCGCTGCTGGCTCAGCCAGGCCTCCAGCGAATCCAGATCCGCCGGCAGCGTGTCGACGAGGATCTCCTTCGGGATGGCATCGGCATCGAGTCCCGAGTAGGCCTGTCGCAGGTAGTCGGTGGTCAGCTCGGCGGGAGTGTGATCATCGGAGCGTTCGATGATCCAGCCGCGTTGGCCGCGGATACGGCCCTGACGCACGTGGAAGACCTGGACGGAGGCCTCGAGTTCCTCGGTGACGAGGGCGAAGATGTCGCAGTCGGCGCTCACGGACAGGACCACAGCCGATTTGTCGAGGACCTTCTGCAGCGCGGAGATCTCGTCGCGCAGACGGGCCGCGCGCTCGTAGTCGAGTTCCGCCGCGGCGCTGGCCATCTCCTTCTGCCGGTGGCTGATGAATCGGCCGGTGTTGCCGGACATGAAATCAGAGATGCTGCGGGCCAGATCCTTGTGATCGCCCTTGCTGATCTGGCCGACGCAGGGGGCTGCGCATTTGTCGATGTATCCGAGCAGGCAGGGCCTGCCGCTGCGTTCGGCCCGACGGTAGACCCCCGGTGTGCAGGTCCGCATGGGGAAGGCCCTGAGCAGCAGATCGAGCGTGTCCTTGATCGCCCACACCTGAGCGAACGGACCGAAGTACTTCACGCCCTTGCGTCGCTTTCCGCGGGTGATGAAGGCGCGAGGCACCTCGTCGTTCATCGTGATCGCCAGATACGGATAGGACTTGTCGTCGCGGAACATGACGTTGAACCGCGGATTGAACTCGTTGATCCACGTCCATTCGAGCTGGAGCGCTTCGACCTCGGTGTCGACGACGGTCCATTCCACCGAGTTCGCGGTGTGGACCATCGTCGACGTGCGCGGATGCAGCGCGGCGGGATTGGCGAAGTACGAGTTGAGTCGATTGCGAAGGTTCTTCGCCTTTCCGACATAGATCACCCGCCGGTCGGGATCCCGGAACTTGTAGACCCCGGCCGAGGTGGGGATCGACCCGGTGGCCGGACGGTAGGTGGATGGATCAGGCATTCGAATCAGGATTTGAGCATCGGTTTGAGGAACCGTCCGGTGTGGGATTCGGCCACCTCGGCGACCTCTTCGGGAGTGCCCTGGGCGATGATCTGCCCACCACCGCGACCGCCCTCCGGGCCGAGGTCGATGATGTGATCGGCGTTGCCGATGACGTCGAGGTTGTGTTCGATGACGATGACCGTATTGCCCTTGTCGACCAGTCCCTGGAGGACCATCAGCAGCTTCGAGATGTCCTCGAAGTGCAGACCGGTCGTCGGTTCGTCGAGCACGTAGACGGTGCGACCGCGGGAGCGCTTCTGCAGTTCCGCGGCGAGCTTGACACGCTGGGCCTCACCGCCGGAGAGAGTCGTGGCCGGCTGTCCGAGTCGCACATATCCGAGCCCCACCTCGACGAGAGTCTTGAGGTGGCGTGAGATCGCGGGAATCGCGGCGAAGAAGTCGTTGGCCTCTTCGATCGGCATGTCGAGGACTTCGGCGATGTTCTTGCCCTTGAAGGTGACCTCCAGGGTCTCGCGGTTGTACCGGGCGCCCTGGCAGACTTCGCAGGGCACGTAGACGTCGGGCAGGAAGTTCATCTCGATCTTGATCGTGCCGTCGCCGCTGCAGTTCTCGCAGCGTCCGCCCTTGACGTTGAACGAGAATCGTCCGGGCAGATAGCCCCGGACCTTCGCCGATTCGGTTTCGGCGAACAGCCGGCGCACATGGTCGAAGACGCCGGTGTAGGTTGCGGGGTTCGACCGCGGGGTGCGCCCGATCGGCGACTGGTCGACGTGGACGACCTTGTCGAGGTTGTCCAGGCCGGTCACGCGTTTGTGCCGTCCCGGCACCCGGGAGGCACCGTTGAGGACGTTCGCCATCTGCGTGTAGAGGATCTCGTTGACCAGAGTAGATTTGCCCGACCCGGACACTCCGGTGACCGCGGTGAGCACACCGAGGGGGAAGGACACCGTGACGTCGCGCAGGTTGTTCTCCACGGCCTTCTCGACGGTGACCATCCGCTCCTTGTCGACGGGACGGCGGGTCGGCGGGATCTGGATCGCTCGTCGACCGGAGAGATAGTCTCCGGTGATCGATCCGTCGGCATCCTTCAGGCCGGTGACAGGACCGGAGTAGACGACCTCTCCCCCGTGCTCGCCGGCACCGGGTCCGATGTCGACGATCCAGTCGGCGGATTCGATGGTGTCCTCATCGTGTTCGACGACGATGAGGGTGTTGCCGAGATCCTTGAGTTTGTTGAGCGTTTCGATGAGCCGGCGGTTGTCACGCTGGTGCAGACCGATCGAGGGCTCGTCGAGGACGTAGAGGACGCCGACGAGGCCGGAGCCGATCTGAGTGGCCAGACGGATGCGCTGGGCCTCACCACCGGAGAGCGTACCGGCGGCCCGATTGAGGCTGAGGTAGTCGAGGCCGACGTCGAGGAGGAAGCCGAGACGGGCGTTGATCTCCTTCATCACCTGCGCCGCCACCGCGGCGTCCCGGGAGCTCAGTTCGAGGGAACGGAGGAAGGAAGCCGCTTCGTCGAGGGCGAGTTCGGAGACCTCGGCGATGGACCTGTCCCCGACCTTGACGGCGAGGATCTCCGGTTTGAGGCGCGTACCGTCGCAGCTGGCGCACGGGATCTCCCGCATATAGGACTCGTAGCGCTCCCGCGACCACTCGGATTCGGTTTCCTCGTGTTTGCGCTGAATGTATTGGTAGACGCCTTCGAAGCCCGTCGAGTACGTGCGTTCACGACCGAAGCGGTTCTTGTACTTGACATGGACCTTGTAGTCCTTGCCCGTGAGTATCGCGGTCTTCGCAGTCTTCGGCAGCTTCTTCCACGGCGTCTTCATATCGAAGCCGAGTTCGTCGCCGAGACCCTTGAGCAGACGGTTGAAGTACTTCGCAACCTGTTTGCCGCCCGACCAGGGGGCGATGGCCCCGGAGCCGAGGCTGAGGTCCTCGTCGGGGACGACGAGATCTTCGTCGACCTGCAGGCGGGTGCCGATGCCGTCGCAGGTGGGGCAGGCGCCGAACGGCGAGTTGAAGGAGAACGAGCGGGGTTCGATCTCGTCGATCGTCAGGGGGTGCTCGTTCGGGCACGACATATGCTCGGAGAATGTGCGGGTCGTGCCCGCGTCGACGAGTTCGACGTCGATGCGTCCGTCGGCGAGCCCCAGGGCGGTTTCGACGGAATCGGTCAGCCGCGGGCGCATTCCCGATTTCGCAACGAGGCGGTCGACGACCACGGAGATCGTGTGCTTGTACTGCTTCTCCAGCGTGGGCGGTTCGCTCAGGCTGATCTGCTCACCGTCGACGATGGCCCGCGAGAAGCCCTTGGACTGCAGGTCGGTGAAGAGGTCGACGAATTCGCCCTTGCGGGAGCGGATGACAGGAGCGAGGACGAGGAACTTCGTGCGCTCCTCGAGTTCGAGCAGCTGGTCGACGATCTGCTGCGGTGTCTGCTTCGTGATGACCTCACCGCAGACGGGGCAGTGCGGGGTGCCGATCCGTGCCCACAGCAGGCGGAGGAAGTCATAGACCTCGGTGATCGTGCCGACGGTCGAACGCGGATTGCGCGACGTCGACTTCTGGTCGATCGACACCGCCGGGGACAGCCCTTCGATGAAGTCGACGTCGGGTTTGTCCATCTGTCCGAGGAACATCCGGGCATAGGAGGACAGGGATTCGACGTAGCGTCGCTGCCCCTCGGCGAAGATCGTGTCGAAGGCCAGCGAGGATTTGCCGGAACCGGACAAGCCGGTGAACACGACCATCGAGTCGCGCGGCAGCGCGATCTCGACGTTCTTGAGATTGTGCGCTCGGGCTCCCTTGACCCACAGGGTGTCGAGATGGGAAACGCCTGTCACTTGCTCACCGTTATTGGTTTTCATCACCTGACCACTGTATTACTCGGCACTGACATTGCTGTATTCGCAGCGGTTCGAAGACTCATCCGCCGATCTCTCCGACGGAGAGGATGCGGAGCACGATGTCTCCGGATTCGTCGCTGGCGGCCACGTCCACCTCGGCGTCGATGGCCCAGTCCCTGTTGTCGTCGGGGTCGGCGAGGATCTGTCGGACGCTCCATGTGTCTGAACCGGGGCTGATGTCGATATATTCCCGGCCACGGGCCTTCTGGTCGACGATGAGCTCCCCGTATTCGTCGTAGAAGTCCTCGATCGCGTCCTCCCAGGCCCGTGAGTCGAACCCGGATTCGGCGTCGAGACGGCCGAGCTCCGTGTAGTTCGCACGTTCGGCCAGCAGGACTCGGTGGAACAGAGCATTGCGGATCTCTGCGGTGAAGACCTTCGTGTTCTCGGAGAAGCGGCGGTCGAGGGCCGGCAGATCGTCGGCAGCTTGAGTGGGGTCGAGACCCTGCAGGGTGCGCCATTCGTCGAGCAGCGACGAATCCGTCCGCGCGATGGTCTCACCACACCATTCGATGATGGTCTCGAGTTCCTCGGTCCGGTTCTCCGCGGGAACGTTGTGGAGCAGCGCGCGGTAGACGTCGGTGAGGTAGCGCAGCAGGCTGCCCTCGGCCCGGGCGAGACTGTAGTAGCCGACGAACTGAGTGAAGCCCATGGCCTGCTCGATCATGTCGCGGACGACGGATTTGGGTTCGAAGCCGCCCCGGTGGAGCCAGGGATGAGTCTCGACGAAATGGTCGAAGGCCGGGTCGAGCAACTCGGCCAGGGGTGCGGGGCTTTCGATCTCGTCGAGGATCGCCATGCGTTCGGCGTATTCGACGCCTTCGGCTTTGAGCTCGGCGAGGGTCTCCCCCTTGATCCGGTCGAGTTGGCCCTTGAGTATCTGGAACGGCACCGAGGTGGTCGCCTCGACGATTGACACCACGTCGAGGGCGTAGGTGTCGTCGTCCTCGTCGAGAAGGTCGAGTGCGGCGAGAACGAAGGGCGCCAGGGGCTGGTTGAGCGCGAACTGCGGTCCGAGGTCCTGGGTGGCGACGAGCTCGCTGCCGCGGACCTCGATGAGACCGGCGTCGATGAGGGAGCGTCCGATGCTGATCGCGGTGAGTTTGAGGTCGAGTCGGCGGTCCCTGCTCTCATGCGTCTTGTCGATGAAGTCACTGATTGTCGAGACATCGGAGCCGGGGCGGGCGACGAGGTTGAGGATCGTCGAATGGTCGATCTTCATCCGCGGCCGCAGGGTCTCGGATTCGCCCTCGATGAGTTTCGTGAAGGTCTCTTCGGACCAGCCGACGAAGCCGACGGGGGCGGCCTTCTTCTTGACCTTCTTCTTTTTCTTCTTCTCATCGTTCGCGGCCTTCGCTTCGGCCTTGAGGTTGTCGATGACGTGTTCGGGGGCTTGGGCGATGACGTAGCCGCGGGTGTCGAATCCGGCGCGACCGGCACGCCCGGCGAGCTGTTGGAACTCGCGGACGCTGAGCCTGCGCATCTTCCGCCCGTCGAACTTCGTCAGTCGGGTCAGCAGCACGGAGCGGATGGGCACGTTGATACCCACACCGAGGGTGTCGGTGCCGGAGATGACGAGCAGCAGACCCTTCAGCGCGAGCTGTTCGATGAGTCGGCGGTACTTCGGCAGCATCCCCGCGTGGTGGACGCCGACGCCGTGCAGCAGCAGTTTGCGCAGGCTGGTCCCGAATCCCTTGCCGAAGGAGAAGCCCTTGATGGCGGCGGCGATCGCGGCCTTCTGCTCCTTGGAGGCAAGATCGACCGAGAGCAGATTGGTGGCGAGGTCGATGGCACCGTTCTGAGAGTAGGAGACGACGTAGACCGGGGCCTTGTCGTTGCGGACGAGTCCGCGCAGAGTGTCCGAGAGCGTCTCTGTCGAATATTCGTACTCGAGTGGGACGGGTCTGGTCGCCGAGGTGACCACGGAGGAGTCCCGTCCGGTCGTCTCGGTCATGGTTCGCCGGATGTCGGCGGTGTCGCCCAGGGTGGCGGACATGAGGACGAACTGGGTCTGCGGCATCTCGAGGAGGGGCACCTGCCAGGCCCAGCCCCGGGAAGGATCGGCGACATAGTGGAATTCGTCCATGACGACCATTCCGGCATCGAACAGTCCGCCTTCGCGCAGCGCCTGATTGGCCAGGATCTCCGCCGTGGCACAGATGACGGGAGCATCCGGGTTGACGGTGGAGTCGCCGGTGATCATGCCGACGTTCTCGGCTCCGAAGGCGTCGATGAGCGAGAAGAACTTCTCGCTCACCAAGGCCTTGAGCGGAGCCGTGTAGTACGATCGGATCCCGCGAGTGAAGGACTGATAGAGGGCGAAGAGGGCGACGAGCGACTTCCCCGAACCGGTCGGGGTCGCCATGATCGTATTGTCGCCGGCGAGGATCGTGAGGAACGCCTCGTCCTGAGCCGGGTACGGCTCGACTCCGATCTCTGCGCAGTATTCGCCGAAGGACTCATAGATCGTGTCGTCGTCCGCGAATTCCGCTGGGATCTCCTGCAATCTGGCCACGCTGATGCACAGACCTTTCCGATTAGACTGGTTCCATCCTATTGCTCGACACCGAGGAGTCACATATGCCGGTCTTCGCCGTCACCTATCACTATGGTCCCGATACGGATACGCGGATGGAGCACCGCCCTGCGCACCGCCGCTGGCAGGCGGAGATGAATGAGGCCGGGACGATCCTGGCATCCGGCCCCCTGGACAACGATCCCCAGCCGGGAGGACTGCTGATCCTCAGCGCCGCCGACCGCAGAGAGGTCGAGGGCCACCTCGCTGCCGATCCCTATGCGTCACTCAGTGTCATCGAATCGACGGACATCCGCGAATGGACGCCCGTGTTCGGTCCCTTCGCCCAGGGCTGAGCGCCGCACCGCCCGTCCGGGTCTGCCCCGACAGAGCAGAGAAGAGCGGGGTCCGTCTCCAGAGATCGAGACGGACCCCGCTCGTTCTGTGCCGACACCGAGTCCGCTCCCGCATGACCGGGTCCGGTCGGCTCAGGCCCCTTCGGACTCCTCGGAGCTCATGTCTCGGAATGAGATGCCGTCCTTCTTCATCTTCATCAGTGAGGCCAGGGTGGCCACCACCATGGCGAAGACGATGAAGGTCAGCGACAGCCAGGTCGGCACCTCGGGGATCGAATGACCCCAGGAGAGGAACTCCCAATCGCTCGAGTGCAGAGCGTGGATGATGAGTTTGACGCCGATGAAGCCGAGGATCGCAGCGATTCCGTAGTGGAGGTACACGAGCTTGTCGACGAGCCCTCCGAGCAGGAAGTACAGCTGACGCAGTCCCATGAGGGCGAACACGTTCGCGGTGAACACGAGGAACGCGTTCTGGGTGACGCCGAAGATCGCGGGGATCGAGTCGAGCGCGAACATCACATCGGTCGAGCCGATGGCGATGAACACGATGAACATCGGGGTCCAGTACTTCTTGTTGTCGTCGAGGGTCACACGCAGCTTGTTGCCGTGATATTCGTCGACGACGTTGATCCGCTTCCGCAGGAACCGGATGAGGCCGTTCTCGCCGTCTCCTTCGTCTTCGGAGCTGAAGGCCTGTCGGTAGGCGACGATGAGGAGGAAGATGCCGAAGATGAAGAAGACTTCGACGAAGGCGCTGATGATCGCCGCACCCGCGAGAATGAAGATGCCGCGGAAGACGATGGCGATGATGATGCCGACCATGAGCACTTCCTGCTGGTACTTCCGCGGTACCGAGAAGCTGCCCATGATGATGATGAAGACGAACAGGTTGTCGATGCTCAACGAGTACTCGAGCAGCCAACCGGTGAGGAATTCGCTGCCGTGCTGGGCATCGCCGATGGCGAACAGCGCACCGGCGAAGACAAGAGCCAGGGCGACGTAGAAGGCGACCCAGATGCTCGCTTCGCGCATCGACGGGGTGTGTGGTCGTTTGACGACGAGGAGGAGGTCGAAGACGAGGATCGCAACTACGATGATTCCCGAGGTGATCATGAACCAGACGGGAATCGGAGATTCGCTCGCTGCAGCGGCGTTGCCGCCGGCGGCCAGCGTGGAGGACAGGATATCCATGGATGCCTTTCGTGGTGAATAGGATGTATCCAGGTCGAAAGTCTCTCCCACGCGGTGAATCTGCGTGCGCTCCGCGTCCGGACCCCGGTGTGGGGTCGTGGTGACGACCGCGGATGGACGGGATACTCCCTTTCGCCAGCACACCAGTATAAACACGCGAGCATCGCTCACGCGTCACCGGCACGGCTCAGGCGTGCCCGGCCTCCTTCATCTGACGCAGCTCCTGCTTGAGGTCGGAGAGCTCATCGCGCAGACGTGCGGCGAGCTCGAACTGCAGTTCCGCGGCAGCCGAATGCATCTGCGAGGTCAGCGATTCGATGAGCTCGGTGAGGTCGGCTGCCGGCGGACGGAGCGAACCGGGTTTGCCCGCGGCTTCCCTCTGTTCGTCGGTCAGGGTCGAGTTGTAGCCGCGCTTTCCCTTGCCGTAGTCGAACTCGGTGAGCAGCTCGCGAGTGTCCTCGTCCTCACGCTGCAGACGCTCGGTGATGTCCGCGATCCGCTTGACCAGCGGGGCGGGATCGATGCCGTGCTCTTCGTTGTAGGCGATCTGTATCGCGCGCCTGCGGTCGGTCTCATCGATGGCCGTGCGCATCGAATCCGTGATCGTATCGGCGTACATGTGCACCTGGCCGTTGAGGTTGCGAGCGGCACGACCGATCGTCTGGATGAGCGATGTCGACGACCGGAGGAAGCCTTCCTTGTCGGCGTCGAGGATCGCCACGAGGGAGACCTCGGGCAGGTCGAGACCCTCCCGCAGCAGGTTGATGCCGACCAGCACATCGAACTCACCGGCGCGCAGCTCTGTGAGCAGTTCCACACGCCGCAGAGTGTCGACGTCGGAGTGGAGGTACTGGACCCGGATATCGTGTTCGAGCAGATAGTCGGTGAGATCTTCGGCCATCTTCTTCGTCAGCGTGGTCACGAGCACACGCTCGTTCGCATCGACGCGTGTCCTGATCTCGTCGAGCAGGTCGTCGATCTGCCCCTTCGTCGGTTTGACTTTGATCTCCGGGTCGACGAGGCCGGTGGGGCGGATGATCTGCTGGACGTAGCCGTCGGAGTTCCCGAGTTCGAAGTTGCCGGGGGTCGCGGACAGGTACACGCTCTGTCCCACCCGCTCCCGGAACTCGTCGAACTTCAGCGGCCGGTTGTCCATGGCGCTGGGCAGGCGGAATCCGTGTTCGACGAGCGTGCGCTTGCGCGACATATCGCCTTCGTACATGCCGCCGATCTGCGGGACGGTGACGTGGGATTCGTCGATGACGAGGAGGAAATCCTCGGGGAAGTAGTCGAGCAGACAGTTCGGTGCCGAGCCGGGTGCGCGACCGTCGATATGCCGGGAGTAGTTCTCGATGCCGGAGGTGAAGCCCATCGATTCCATCATCTCGAGGTCATAGGTCGTGCGCATCTTCAGCCGCTGTGCTTCGAGCAGCTTGTTCTGAGATTCGAAATCGCTCAGCTGCTTCTGCAGCTCGTCCTCGATCCCGCTGATGGCCTTCGCCATCCGGTTCTCACCGGCGACATAGTGGCTGGCCGGGAACACGTGGATGGTCTCCTCGTCGCGGACGATCTCACCCGTCAGGGGGTGGAGAGTCTGCAGCGATTCGATCTCGTCGCCGAAGAACTCGATGCGCAGCGCGAGTTCCTCGTACTGCGGGATGATCTCCACGGTGTCTCCGCGCACACGGAAGGTGCCGCGGGTGAAGGCCATGTCATTGCGGGCGTACTGCATGGACACGAAGCGTTTGAGCAGCTCGTCCCGATCGCATTCGTCCCCCTTGTGCAAGGTGACCATCCGGTCGACGTACTCCTCGGGTGTGCCGAGACCGTAGATGCACGACACCGTCGAGACCACGACGACATCACGCCTTGTCAGCAGCGAATTCGTGGCCGAGTGCCGGAGCCGTTCGACCTCGTCGTTGATCGAGGAGTCCTTCTCGATGAACGTGTCCGTCTGCGGCACATAGGCTTCCGGCTGGTAGTAGTCGTAGTAGGAGACGAAGTACTCGACCGCGTTGTTGGGCAGCAGCTGTCGGAATTCGTTGGCCAGCTGCGCGGCCAGGGTCTTGTTCGGCGCCATGATCAGCGTCGGTCTCTGCACCTGCTCGATGAGCCATGCCGTCGTCGCCGACTTGCCCGTGCCGGTGGCACCGAGGAGGACGATGTCCCGCTCCCCCGCGTCGAGCCGGTCGGAGATCTCATTGATCGCCGTCGGCTGGTCACCCGAGGGCGAGTATTCGGAGACGACCTCGAAGGGCGCCACCTCGCGGGTGACGTCGGGGCGGTGGCCGATCGCTGGCAGGGGGCGTTCTGAGCTCATGGTCCAACCCTAGCCCCCGCCCCTGACATTGGGCAGGCCGGCACCGGTTCGACACCGCCCGCGACGTGTCGGCCGACGAGTCTCACCGAGTCAGTCGAAGCTGTCGGGGACGAGCCTGCGACGCATCTGCAGGAAGTACGGTTCCTTCGACTCCGCATATGTCCGGATCATCTGTGCGTTCGTGCCACCGTCCGCCTTCGCCTCGGCGACGAGTTCGCGCTTGACCCGCAGGTAGCGGTCTCTCTCCCCCGCGTCCTGGATGAGCAGGTCCCGGAACGCGCGGGCGAAGCGGGCACCGACGGAGTCCGCGGTGCGCACATGCAGATTGACGGCCCGGCCAGGGTCGGTGTTCGCGTGGAACCATTTCCCCTCGGTCGAACTCTCGCCGAGGTGGTCGCTCATCTCCTCTCCCGGATAGCCGAGGTCGGCCAGACGGGGCGCCAGTTCTCGGGCGGCGGTGAGATCGGGGACGATGAGCTGCAGATCGATGACGTCCTTGGCGGGCAGTCCCGGTACCGAGGTGGAGCCGATGTGCTCGATGGCGAAATCGTCGCCTGTGCCGTGTCGCAGCTTTGCGAGCACTCGCTGCGCGTCACCGGTCCGGTCCGTGTGCTCCGGATCGACGAGTTCGAGGGCTGTTCTCGGGGCTCGGAGACCCGCGCCGAGATTGGCGGCGAAGGGTCGGATCCGTTCGTCGATGAGTCGGCCGACCGCGGCCTTCGTCGCCTCGAGACGACCGGAGTTGTCGATGACGACATCACAGGCGGCACGGCGCGTCTCGTCGTCGGCTTGGCGGGAGATCCGTGCGGCGGCGTCATCGCGGTCCATTCCACGGGAATCCATCAGCCTGCCCAGCCGCACCTCGGCGGGCACGTCGACGAGCAGATTGAGGTGGTAGGCAGGGGTCATGGCGTTCTCCACGAGCAGCGGGACGTCGTGGACGACGATCTCGGCATCGGCATGCCGGGCGAAGTGTTCGGCGGTGCGGTCGCGGATCGCCGGATGCATGAGTGCGTTGAGCTGTGCCGTGTGCTCGGCATCGACGAAGGCAGCCGATGCCAGTGCCGGTCGGTTGAGCGAGCCATCGGCGTCCAGCACCTCAGGGCCGAAGGCCGCCGCCAGGTCAGCGAGCAGTGGCTGTCCGGGTTCGACGACCTCGCGGGCGATCGCATCGGCGTCGACGAGCGCTGCCCCGCCCTCGACGAGCATGTCGGACACCGTTGACTTTCCGGCGCCGATTCCGCCGGTGAGACCGATTCTCAGCATGGCCTCATCCTACTGATCCAGGCGGTAGACCCGCACTCCGTCATCGGCGAAGATCGGATCGCCGACAGCAGCATCGAGGAATTCCGCATACTCTCCGTCACCGCCCGGCAGGAGCGGGGCGTCCGGGGCGAGGACGATGAAGTCGACCCCGGCCTTCCGCAGTTCGGCGATCGCCGAGGCGACTTCCCGGCTGTCCGCGTTCGGCATGGGCTCACCGTCGAAGACGGAGGCGTGGAGCACTTCGTCGAGGGCATCCTCGGGGGCGGAGTAGATCACCGGCGAATTCGGGCTCGAACCGATGAAGTAGCCACCGGTCTCCCGGTAGCGGAATCCGCTGACCGACTGCCACACCATGGCTTCGTCGGCGTGGGGCTCAGCCCACGCCAGGGGGCGGGGGAAGGTCTTGACCACGGATCCGGCGGGGACCACCTCGGCGATCGATTCCTCGTAGAAAGCCGGAACGGTCACCTCGTGGGCGGTCTGCGGAGCGGGGAGGACGACAACGGCAGCGAAGACGAGCAGGATGAGGAGGGCGCGGGCGCGACGCAGTCTGTGGTGGTTCAGCGCCCATTGGAGGCCGATGCCGAGCACGGCGAACAGGGCGATCGTCGAGTGGAGGACGAGACGCATGGGCAGGATGTTGTTGAGCACGGGGACGGCTTCGACGAGTGCGAACGGACCGGTCTCGACAAGCACCCGGCCGGCCAGAAGGATCGGGGAACCCAACGCCAGCAGGAAGACGAGGAAACCGGTTGCAGCCGCGATGCGCACCGGGACCGCATACACGGAGCGGCGGCCGAGGCCGCAGACGATGAGCACGGCCGCCACCAGCGCGGGTGCGCCGACGTAGGCGCCGAGTTCGGCCGGGTCGATCTCCATGATCCGGGGCAGCGGGGAGACCCCGGAGCTCAGCCAGGCCGGGGCCGCAGGCAGGATCGGATCGAGCAGGTCGGTGTTCCACACTCCGTGCGGGCGGATGGCGCCGTGTGGGGCGTTCGGGCCGGACATGGTCACCAGCAGCGGGATCGCACACAGCACGGCGATGATCCCGGCGACAGCGGACCCGAGTCCGAGAGCCAGCCACGATCGGCCGCGGTGGAGACCCCGCCCGAACACAGCGAGGCTTGCCAGGAAGCACAGCGCGGCGAGGAATGTTCCGGCCAGCACTTCGGTGGAGACGTAGAACTGGAAGCCGAGGAGGAGCCCGAAGCCTCCGCCGAGCATCCAGAGGCGGCGGTCGCGGAGAAGGGAACGGCCACGCGCGGCGGTGGTCCGCCCGAGGTCGAGGAGGGCGAGGAGCGCCGAGGCGGTCAGCGGCGGGGTGACGATATAGGCGAGGTTCGGGTGTCCGCCGAGCTGGGCGATGACATAGCTGGAGAAGCCGACACCGGCAGCGGCGAGGAAAGCGGGCAGATGGTCGAGGAAGCGGCGGAAGAGCACCGCCGTGGCCAGGCTGCCCAGCACCGGGAAGGCGAGGACGAGCAGGTTGTAGCTCACGATGGGGCCGGCCACCCACGTGACGGGGGCGAGCAGGATCGCGAAGCCGACCAAGGAGGTGTTCCACGCCCCGTTGACTCCCCCACCGAGGGTGTTCATCGATTCCGTGTACAGCAGACCGCCGGTCTCACCGGCTCCGAACCCGAGGGCGTCGGCGAGCACGTGTGCGCCGTGGCCGAGCCACCAGATGAACAGGGAGGTGTCGTCGTTGGAGGCGACGACGCTGCCGCCGGGGTCCGCGGCGACGGAGCCGAAGACGGTCAGGCTGCCGACGCAGAGGAGGAGGGCGTACCACAGCCAGGGGCGCAGGCGCTCTCGAGTCGTGGGGGCATACACAAAGGGCTCCCGGCCTTCCGACCGGGAGCCCAAGTGATGGCTGCTATCAGCTGCCTGCAAGCTTCTCACGCAGAGCTGCGAGAGCTTCGTCGCTGGCCAGGGTGCCTTCGTCGTTCGCCTCTTCGGAGGAGAACGATCCGGTGGCCGGAGCGGCTTCGGCAGAACCGACGGCATCGGCTGCGGAGGCCTCGGCGTCCGCTGCGATGGCCTTGGCGACCTGCTTCTTGTGCTCTTCCCAGCGTTCCTGAGCGGCGGCGTACTGCTGCTCCCAGGTCTCGCGCTGAGCCTCGTAGCCCTCGACCCATTCGTTGGTCTCGGGGTCGAAGCCCTCGGGGTACTTGTAGTTGCCGTCCTCGTCGTACTCCTGCGGCATGCCGTAGAGAGCGGGGTCGAGGAACTCCTCGGCCTCGGGATCGACGCCTTCGTTCGCCTGCTTCAGCGACAGCGAGATGCGGCGGCGTTCGAGGTCGATGTCGATGACCTTGACGTAGATGGTCTCGTCGACCGAGACGACCTGCTCGGGCAGATCCACGTGGCGCACGGCCAGTTCGGAGATGTGGACGAGGCCTTCGATGCCGTCTTCGACGCGCACGAATGCACCGAACGGAACGAGCTTGGTGACCTTGCCCGGAACGATCTGTCCGATGACGTGCGTACGAGCGAAGTGCTGCCAAGGATCTTCCTGGGTGGCCTTGAGCGACAGCGAGACGCGCTCACGGTCCATGTCGACGTCGAGGACCTCGACGGTGACCTCGTCACCCACGGTGACGACCTCACCCGGGTGATCGATGTGCTTCCAGGACAGTTCGGAGACGTGGACGAGTCCGTCGACACCACCGAGGTCGACGAACGCACCGAAGTTGACGATGGAGGACACGACACCAGGACGGACCTGGCCCTTCTGCAGGGTCTGCAGGAAGTCGTGACGGACGGCCGACTGGGTCTGCTCGAGCCAGGCACGGCGCGACAGGACCACATTGTTGCGGTTCTTGTCGAGTTCGATGATCTTGGCTTCGACCTGCTGGCCGATGTAGGGGGCGAGGTCGCGGACGCGACGCATCTCGACCAGGGACGCGGGCAGGAAGCCGCGCAGTCCGATGTCGACGATCAGGCCGCCCTTGACGACCTCGATGACGGTGCCGGTGACAACGCCGTCGTCTTCCTTGATCTTCTCGATGTCGCCCCAGGCACGCTCGTACTGAGCACGCTTCTTCGACAGCATGAGACGACCCTCTTTGTCTTCCTTCTGAAGAACGAGGGCTTCGATTTCGTCCCCGACCTCGACGACTTCGCCGGGATCGACATCGTGCTTGATGGAAAGCTCACGCGCGAGGATGACGCCTTCCGTCTTGTATCCGATGTCGACGAGGACTTCGTCACGGTCGACCTTGACGACTTCGCCCTCAACGATGTCGCCATCGTTGAAGTACTTGATGGTCTCATCGACGGCGGCGAGGAAATCCTCAGCGGTTCCGATGTCGTTGACAGCGACCTGCTTCGGCTGCACCGATTCCGGCGTGGTGGTGGTCATATAGGTAGGGACTCCGATGGAATATTGGTCCAGATCCGGTACCCTGGCGGCAGGTCGTGTGAGTAGCCGCAAGAACCGAATCCGGTCTCGATTGCGAATTTGGACTTGTATGCACAGGCGCATACGGTTGTCAATGCTAGCACCTTCTTGGGCGTGAATGCACGCCGAAGAGACGATTCATCACCACCTGGGGCCACGGAGGAACCATGAGCGAAGGAACTGACGGAGCCGAGGTCATCAGCGGTGGCTATCTCCCGATCGACGAAGAGGCTTCAGTCCGGGCCAATCGCAGCTATTGGGACAACTCGGCCGAGGAGTATCTGGCCGAGCACGGCACGTTCCTCGGCGCCTCGGATTTCATCTGGTGTCCCGAGGGAATTCACGAATCCGATGTGCGCCTCCTCGGCGATGTCGACCGGAAGCAGGTGCTCGAGGTCGGCTGCGGTGCCGGCCAGTGCTCCCGGTGGCTGGCCGAACAGGGCGCGATCACCACGGGCGTCGATGTCTCGGCCGGGATGCTCGAGCAGGCCTCGCGTCTGCAGCGCGAACATCCCCTCAGCACCGAGGCGACTCCTCCGACCTTCCTCCTCGCCGATGCCAGGCAGCTGCCGTTCGCCTCGAACAGCTTCGACGGTGCGTTCTCCTCCTACGGCGCCCTGCCCTTCGTCAAGGACGCCGAGGTCGTCTTCGCCGAGGTCGCACGAGTGCTGCGCACCGGCGGACAGTGGGTCTTCTCGACGACTCACCCGATGCGGTGGATGTTCCCCGATGTTCCGGGCGAGGCCGGTCTGACCGTCGAGTACTCGTATTTCGACCGCACACCGTACGTCGAGCTGTCCTCCGACGGTCAGCCCGTCTACGCCGAGCATCACCGCACGATGAGCGATTGGGTCCGACTGCTCGTCGAGGCCGGCTTCACGATCGATTCGGTGACCGAACCCGAATGGCCGGAAGAGAATCGGACCGCCTGGGGCGGTTGGTCACCGCTGCGCGGAGCGCTCATGCCCGGCACCGTGATCTTCTCAACCACGCTGACCAAAGACTGAGGTGCCGCTCAGCCGAGCGCGCTGAAGTCTCCGACCAGTCCCCCGCGCCCGGTCAGCGCTGCCAGGACGGCGCTTCCGGTTCCGCCCTGCACCGCGAGTTCCACGGCGATCGCCAACGAGTCCCGGAGCGCAGCTGCGGGGACTGCGGGTTCGACTCCGAGTGCGGCGGCGATGTCGATTCCGTGGACGACGAGTTCGAAGGTCCGCGTGCGCACATAGTCTCCGGCCCGCATTCCCCCGCCGATCGTCATGATCGTCGCATCCGCGGCTGCGGGGCTCAGCGCGGAGATCGTGGCCAGTGCAGAGTCGCACAGGGATGCGAACGCGTCCGCCGGCCGTGGCCCGAGAGCCTCCCCCGAGGCGACGCCGCGCGCGAGGACGACGGCATCGACTCCCGGTTGGGACAGGACCTCCCGGAAGTAGTCCTCGGGACTGCCCAGGTTCGGATTCGCTCGTCATGTCGTCAGCCTAGGCGGATCGCGATGAGTGTGCCGCTATCACCGTGCCGCCCTTTCAGCACACGCGCTGCCGGCCCGACGCGGCAGGGTCAGTGGGCGGCGGCGTGCCAGGAGCGGCCGGTGCCGACGTTGACGTCGAGGGGCACATCGAGCTCGAACGCCGACCCCATCTCCTCCGTGACGATCGTCGTCACCTCGCCGATCTCATCAGGCCGGACGTCGACGATGATCTCGTCATGAACCTGCAGCAGCATCGGCGAGTGCAGGTCCTGCAGCCGCGCTGCGACCCTGAGCATGGCGATCTTCATGATGTCGGCGGCCGACCCCTGGATCGGTGCGTTGAGTGCGGCGCGTTCGGCCATGTCCCGCAGCTGTCGGCGGTCACTGTGCAGCGCCGGCAGATAGCGGCGGCGGCCCATGATGGTCTCTGTGAACCCCTTGGCGCGGGCCTGTTCGACGATGTCGTCAAGGTAGTCCTTGACGGCCCCGAACCGTTCGAAGTACTGGTCCATCAGCCCCTTGGCTTCATCGACCCCGATCGCCAGCTGCCGGGAGAGTCCGTAGGCGGAGAGTCCGTACACCAGCCCGTAGGACATGGCCTTGACCTTCGAACGCATCTCGGAGTCGACTTCGTCGATGCCGACGCCGAAGACCTTCGAGCCGACATAGGAGTGGAGGTCCTCGCCGTCCTTGAACGCCTGGATGAGCGCGCCGTCGCCGGACAGGTGAGCCATGATCCGCATTTCGATCTGCGAATAGTCGGCGGTGAGCAGAGTCCCACCCGACACCTCGGGATCGGCGATGAAGATCTCCCGGATGCGTCGACCCGATTCGGTCCGCACCGGAATGTTCTGCAGGTTCGGATCCAGCGAGGAGAGCCGTCCCGTGGCAGCCACGGTCTGCTGGTAGGTGGTGTGGATGCGGCCGTCGTCGGCGACGGTCTTCAGCAGTCCGACCACGGTCTGCTTGAGCTTCGTCGAATCCCGGTAGGCCAGCAGATGCTGGAGGAAGGGATGTTCGGTCTTGACGAACAGTTCGGCCAGGGCCTCGGCATCCGTCGTATAGCCGGTCTTCGTCCGCTTGGTCTTGGGCATATCGAGTTCGTCGAAGAGCACGGTCTGCAGCTGCTTGGGAGAACCGAGATTCACCTCGTGGCCGATCGCGTCGTAGGCTTCCTGCGCGCTGGCTTCGGCCTGTTTCGTGAATTCGTCGATGAGATTCGACAGTCCATCCTCGTCGACGGCGATTCCGGTCGCTTCCATCCGCGCGAGCACGGGCACGAGCGGCAGCTCGATCTCGCGGTACACCTGCGTCATGTTCGCGTCGTCGACGGCGGCGGCGAGCACCTCGTGGACTTCGAGCAGAGCGGCGGCGCGTTGACCGTGCGTGGTCACCGCGGCATCCGAATCGAGGTCGAGGGCGAGCTGTCCGGAATCGGCTTCGGGTTCGCTGAGGTCGATGCCGGCGCGGTCGGCGGCGATCTGCCCGAGCTCGTAGGAACGGGCATCGGGAACGAGGAGGTAGGCGGCCAGAGCCGTGTCCCCGGCGACATCGGTCACGGACAGCCCCATCGACTCCCACGCCTTGATCTGCAGCTTCGAGCTGTGGAGGATGAGCGCATGCCCGCCCAGCGCGGAACCGAGCTTGCCGACGGCTTTCTGCCCCGCCTCGGCGAGGTCGACGACCCACGCCTGCCCGGGTTCGGCGGAGACCGCAAGGGTCCGGGCCTGACCGTGGCCGAGCTCGAAGGAGGCATCCGAATCGAGCGCGAGCACATCGTGGTCGGCGATCTTCGACAGCAGCGTGTCGATGTCGAGGGTCTCGATGGTGGTCTCGCGGGCCGGGGCCGGCTCGGAATCGTCTCCGGCCTCCGGGAAGATCGCGGCCAGACGCTTGCCGAGGGCTTGGAACTCGAGCTGATCGAACAGGCTCGACAGTTCGGCCGGGTCGCCTTCGCCCCAGGCCAGGTCGTCGAACTCCAGTCCCAGGTCGACGTCGTCGAGGAGGCGGTTGAGTCGGTAGTTCCGCTCCACCTCGGTGATATGGTCGCGCAGCTTCTCCCCGACCTTGCCGCCGATCTTGTCGGCGTTGTCCAGCACGCCGGGCAGGTCGCCGTGGGCGGTGAGCCATTTGGCAGCGGTCTTGTCACCGACTCCGGGCACGCCGGGCAGATTATCGGCCTTCTCACCGACGAGCGCGGCCAGCCCCCGATAGTTCGCGGGGCTGACCCCGTACTTCTCCTCGACCGCGGCAGGAGTCATCCGGTTGAGATCACTGACTCCGCGTTTCGGGTAGAGGACCGTCACCCGGTCGGAGGCGAGCTGGAACGAATCCTTGTCTCCGCTCATCACCTCGACGAACGAGCCGGCCTCGGTGCCCATCTTCGCCATCGTCGCCAGGGCGTCGTCGGCTTCGAAGCCCTCCTTCGTCACGACCCGGATGCCCATCGCCGTGACGATGTCCTTGATGAGGTCGATCTGCGGATGGAACTCGGGCGGAGTCTTCGCCCGGCCGGCTTTGTACTCGGGGTACTCCTCGAGGCGGAAGGTCTGGCGTCCGAGGTCGAAGGCCACGGCCACATGGCTGGGCTCCTCGTCGCGGAGAACGTTGATGAGCATCGAGATGAAGCCGTAGATGGCGTTCGTCGTCTGTCCGGTGCTGGTGGAGAAGTTCTCGACCGGCAGGGCATGGAAAGCCCGGTAGGCCAGGGAGTGTCCGTCGATGAGCAGGAGGGATTCGTTTGAGTGACTCACATGGCATAGCCTAGCGTTCGAAGCTGACTTGAAGGAGAACCGATGCTGCGTCCCGACGTGTCCCTGACTACTCACACCACATCTGAGGAGATCGACACGCTGCTCGAGCAGCTGCGTGGGCCGGGCTCCGGTGGTGAGCTGGCCGAGAGGATGGGAATCGAATTCGTCGAGCTCGCCCATGACCATGTCGTGGCCACGGCCCCGGTCGTCGGCAATCGGCAGCCGATGGGACTCTTCCACGGAGGCGGCCACGTCGTCCTCGCCGAGTCGCTGGCATCGATGCATTCGTACCTGCTCTCCGGGGGTAGGAACGTCGTCGGAGTCGATCTCAATGCCACTCACCTGCGTGCTGCGCGTGAGGGCGTGGTCACCGGTCGCGCCGAGGTGCTCCACCAGGGACGCACGATCGTCTCCCATGAAGTGAAGATGACCGACGAGGCGGGGCGGCTGCTCTCGATCGTGCGGATCACGAACATGATCCTGAAGACCGAGCCGAAGGGCTGAGGTCCGAACCGAAGGGCGGAGGCGAAGGGCCGAGACAGGACCTTCCGCAGCGAACGCAGAAGGCCGGCGAATCCATCTCGGGATTCGCCGGCCTTCTTGAGTTCCGGGTCCGGACCTGCCTGGTCCGGAAGGTGGTTACTTCTTGCTGCCGATCTGCTTGAGCACGGTCTCGGCGACCTCGCGCATCGTCAGTCGGCGGTCCATCGAGGTCTTCTGGATCCAGCGGAAGGCCTCGGGTTCGCTCAGCCCCATGGACGTCTGCAGCAGGCTCTTGGCGCGTTCGACGAGCTTGCGGGTCTCGAAACGTTCTGTGAGATCGGAGATCTCGGACTCGAGCGAGCTGATCTCGGCGTGACGCGAGAGCGCGATCTCCAATGCCGGGATGAGGTCGGCCGAGGTGAACGGCTTGACGACATAGGCCATGGCGCCGGCATCGCGGGCACGCTCCACGAGCTCCTTCTGCGAGAAGGCGGTGAGCAGCACCACGGGCGCGATGCGGGCGCGGGCGATGCGCTCGGCCGCGGAGATTCCGTCGAGGATGGGCATCTTGATGTCCATGACCACGAGGTCGGGGCGCAGCTCCTCGGCCAGGCGGATGGCGGATTCGCCGTCCGCAGCCTCACCGACGACGTCATAGCCGACTTCGCGGAGCATTTCTACGATATCGAGACGAATCACGGCCTCGTCTTCGGCCACGACTACGCGGCGGACCGGCACGGACTCATCTGAAGTTGATTCTTCGCTGTTTGAAAGCACGTCACCAGTCTAGACCAGGCGCTCAGCGTCGTGGCCAGCGGACCGGTAAGTTTCTTCTGTGAGGGTGGCCACGGCCGGTGACGGTGGCCACCGGCGGGCATCCTCGGCGGGCGGCGAATGTGCAATCGGTCCGCGCGCGCAGTAGAATCGTCCCGTTGCACAGGCGGTCCTGACAGGACAGCTCGTGACGAGCCGGATTGGCGGAATCGGTAGACGCGGTGCACTCAAAATGCATTGTCGAAAGACGTGCGGGTTCGAGTCCCGCATCCGGTACAGACGAAGGCACTGTCGACCATGTTGTCGACAGTGCCTTCTTGCATTCCCTCGGGGGTGTCAGCACCCGCGGGCTCGAAGTGCATACGCACTGATCAAGATCACTACCTATGATTTTCGAACCCGCCCGTGCACACCGTTCGGCTCATTCGGCCGATTCAGCGCCGCAGGTCGAGGGTGACGACCTCCGTCCCGCTCTCACGCGCCGCCCGGATGAGCGCTGCCATCAGCCCCTTCCCCACACCTCTGCCCTGCGCCTGCGGGGCGACTGCGACCTCTTCGCTGTCGACATGGGGGCGGAAGGCCGGCCCTCGACGAGGCGGCCGAGCAGCGATGTCACCTGCAGGACATCGGGCTCGGCCGGTCCCTCGGCCGAGAGGAGATCAACTCCGGCTGTGGGCATCCTCGGTGCGGGTCTCGTCGACATCGGCAGCTTCCTCCGTCGGAACGTAGCCGTTGATGCGCGGGGCATCGAAGCGTTCGACGTCCAGGATCTCATGACGCTTGGCCACGATGGCGGGCACGAGTGCCTGACCGGAGACGTTGAGCGCGGTGCGGCCCATGTCGACGATCGGTTCGATGGCCAGCAGCAGACCGACGCCCTCGAGCGGCAGCCCCAGCGTCGACAGCGTCAGGGTGAGCATCACGGTCGCACCCGTCGTGCCGGCTGTGGCGGCCGAACCGATGACGGCGACGAAGATGATGAGCAGGTACTGGATGAGGGAGAGATCGATGCCGAAGAACTGAGCGACGAACACCGCCGCGATCGCCGGGTAGATCGCCGCGCAGCCGTCCATCTTCGTCGTTGCGCCGAAGGGCACGGCGAAGGCGGCGTAGGAATGGGGCACGCCGAAGTTGTCGGTGGCGACCTTCTGCGTCACGGGCATGGTGCCGATCGAGGACCGGGAGACGAAGCCCATCTGCGTGGCCGGCCAGACTCCGGAGAAGTACTGGCGCACGGACAGGCCGTTGGCACGAGCCAGGGCCGGGTAGACGACGAAGAAGACGATCGCAAGGCCGACATAGACGGCGACGACGAACCACAGCAGCGATCCCATCGTCGACCAGCCGTAGGAGTTCACGGCGTTGCCGATGAGGCCGAGCGTACCGATCGGAGCGATCCGCACGATCCACCAGACGACCTTCTGAACCACGGCCAGAGCCGCCTCGGTGAACTGGAGGAACGGCTCTGCGGCCTTTCCGACCTTGACCGCGGCGATGCCGATGGCGCCGGAGACGATGATGAGCTGGAGGATGTTGAAGTTGACATCGGAGGTCAGCGCTCCGGCCTCATCCGCCGAGGTGGCCACCTCGAGTCCGAGGAAGTTCACCGGGATCAGTCCGGTCAGGAACCCGAGCCAGCTGCCCTGGGAGTCCGGTGCACCGGCGTTGAGCGACGCAGCATCGGCATGGGCGCCGGGCTGCATGACGATGCCGATGATGAGTCCGAGGATGACGGCGATCAGCGCCGTGAGGGCGAACCACAGCAGGGTCGACACCGCAAGCCTGGCGGCATTGGTGACCTTGCGCAGGTTGCCGATGCTCGCGATGATCGCAGTGATCACCAGCGGCACGACGGCGGCCTTGAGCAGGGTGACGTACGACGAGCCGATGGTGTCCAGGGTCTGGCCGAGCCAGTTGTCAGCGCTGTCGCTGACCGGCCCCCATGAGCGGGCGATGAGCCCGAGGATGACACCGGCGATGAGTGCGATGGTCACCTGCACTCCGAAGGACTTGCTCCACGCGGGCAGTCTCATTGAATTCCTCTCCTAGCGGGTCCTCCCCTCTGTGATCCGCAGGGAGGATTGGGCAACAGACAGCACAACTGTTGAGCAATCCGCGAAATTCCTCGATCGTCTGTGAGCTGCCTCGCACTCCGGAACCAGTTCGCGACCCGGACCGGACACAGAGACGCCGGCGGCACCTGCCCCGTGGTAACGAGGCGGGTGCCGCCGGCGCTTCGGACCGCATGATCAGTGGCGGGGCGAATGGCCCTCGCGCACGATCGGCACCTCACGGGTTATCGGCGCTTCGGCGACGACGCCATATCCGGCCAGCGGATCCTCTTCCGAGTCCGAGGCGTCCTGGTATGCGGCCGTCACACCCTTGGCGGCGTCGCCGATGGTGTGGATGCGCAGAGCGTTCGTCGAGCCCGGGATCCCGGGAGGCGAACCGGCCACGAGGATGCTCTGATCGCCTTCGCGGGCCGTGCCGTCGGCGAGCAGAACGGCGTCGACCTGGCGTGCCATCTGGTCGGTGTGGCGCACGGTCTTCACGAGGTACGGCCGGACTCCCCAAGTCAGCGCCAGCTGGTGACGGACCTGCGGGTCGGGCGTGAAGCCGAGGATCGGCCAGGCCGGGCGCAGACGCGACATGCGCCGCACGGAGTCGCCGGTCTGCGAGAAGGTGCACAGAAGATCGATATCCAGCTGCTGAGCAATCTGCACGGCCGCCGCGGTGACGGCTCCGCCCTTGGTATGCGGGACGGTGCCCAGCGCCGGAATCCGCTCGAGACCGTGCTCCTCGGTGGAGCCGATGATCCGGCTCATCGTCCGGATCGCTTCGACCCAGTGCGCACCCACCGAGGTCTCGCCGGAGAGCATGAGTGCATCCGCGCCGTCGAGGACGGCATTCGCGCAGTCGCTGGCCTCGGCGCGGGTGGGCCGCGGAGCGTCGATCATCGTCTCGAGCATCTGTGTGGCCACGATGACGGGCTTGGCCTGTTGACGGGCGATCTCGACTGCCCGCTTCTGCACGATCGGCACCTGCTCGAGCGGCAGCTCGACGCCGAGGTCGCCGCGGGCGACCATGATTCCGTCGAAGGCGTCGATGATCTCATCGAGCTGGTCGACCGCCTGCGGCTTCTCGAGCTTGGCGATGACCGGAGCGGTGATTCCGACCTCGTCCATGACCGCACGCACATCGTTCATGTCCTCGGGGCTGCGGACGAAGGACAGGGCGACCCAGTCGAAGCCGAGCTGCAGCCCCCACTTGAGGTCGTCGACGTCCTTCTCCGACAGAGCGGGAACGGAGACCGGGACTCCGGGCAGGTTGATGCCCTTGTGGTTGGAGATGGTTCCGCCGATCTCGACCTCGGTGACCACATCGGTGGCGGTCACCTCGGTGGCGCGCAGGCGCAGGCGCCCGTCGTCGATGAGCAGCGGATCTCCCACGGACACGTCTTCTGCCAGGGTCGGCAGGGTCGTGGATACGAGATCCGCGGTGCCGGGGACATCACGGCTGGTGATGGTGAAGGCAGCCCCTTCGACGAGCTCTTCCTTCCCGTTGGCGAAGGTGCCCACGCGGATCTTCGGACCCTGGAGGTCCAGCAGGACGGCGACGGGGCGTCCGGTGTCGAGTGCGGCCTGGCGGACCCAGGCGAACTTCTCTTCGTGCTCTTCTCGTTTTCCGTGGCTCAGATTGAATCGGGCGACATCGACGCCTTCATCTACGAGCTCGCGGATCTCTTCATAGGAGTTCTGGTTCGGACCTAAAGTTGCGACTATCTTTGCACGCCTCATACGCTCCACCCTACCTAAAGTCTCAGCCGGCGGTTTCCACCGCTCTTCGCTGGTCACGGGCGGTGCGGGTGCGGCACTTCACTGTGCCGCACCCACCACCCTTTCTCAGTGTCTGACATGAACTATCTTAGCATTTGAACCCTTCGTCGGTGGGCTGCACGGGTGCCGGCAGCCTCGTCGACCCGGTGAGGAACCGGTCGACTTCGGCGGCCGCGGCGCGCCCCTCGGCGATGCCCCACACGATGAGCGACTGTCCGCGTCCGGCATCGCCGGCGACGAAGACTCCGGGGGTCTCCGAAGCGTAGGAGTCATCACGGGTGAAGGCTCCGGTCTCGGCGACGTCGAGACCGAACGATTCCGACTCCGGTCCGGAGAATCCCAGCGCCAGCAGCACGAGATCGGCCTCGAGGACGTGTTCGGTGCCCGGTGTCGGAATCCGGCGGCCGTCGACGAACTGGGTCTCGGTGACCTCGATCCCGCTCACGCGGCCGGTGTCGTCGCCGACGAAGCGCGTGGTCGAGGCGAGGTACTTCCGCGTTCCGCCCTCCTCGTGCGAGGACTGGACTTCGAAGACGCGAGGAACGGTCGGCCACGGATCGCTCTCACTGCGTTCGGCGGGCGGCTGGGCGCCGATCGCCAGCGTCGTCACAGAGGCCGCCTTCTGGCGCAGGGCCGTGCCCAGGCAGTCGGCGCCCGTGTCCCCGCCGCCGATGATGATGACGTGTTTGCCCGCGGCATCGATGAACGCCGACGAGTCGGCCTCGGGTCCGCGATGATCGCCCGCCTGATCCCGATTCGAGGGCACGAGGTAGTCCATGGCGAATTCGACCCCGTCGAGATCGCGGCCGGGGATCGGCATGTCGCGCGGAACCGTCGCACCCGTGCACACGATGACGGCATCGAAGCTCGAACGCAGGGATTCGAGCGTGACATCGCGTCCGACCTCGACCGAGGTCTTGAAGCGGGTGCCCTCCGCACGCATCTGATCAAGTCGACGATCGATGTGGTGCTTCTCCAGCTTGAAGTCCGGGATGCCGTAGCGCAGAAGTCCGCCGAGGCGGTCGGCGCGTTCGTAGACGACGACCGTATGCCCGGCTCGGGTCAGCTGCTGGGCCGCGGCCAGCCCGGTGGGACCGGATCCGATCACGGCGACCGTGTGGCCCGTGATCCGCTCGGGGATGATCGGCTGGATGAGACCGGCCTCGAAGCCCTGATCGACGATCGTGACCTCGACCTGTTTGATCGTCACTGCCGGCTGGTTGATGCCGAGGACGCAGGCGTTCTCGCACGGGGCCGGACAGGCACGCCCGGTGAACTCCGGGAAGTTGTTCGTCGCGTGGAGCAGTTCGACGGCGCGCGGGAGCTCGCCGCGGTACATCGCGTCGTTGAATTCCGGGATGAGGTTGCCCAGCGGGCAGCCCTGATGGCAGAAGGGGATGCCACAGTCCATGCAGCGTGATGCCTGCCGTCGCAGCTGCTCGGGATCACCCGCCTCGTAGACCTCCTTGTAGTCCATGAGACGGATCGGGACGGGGCGCCGCTTCGGCAGCTCCCGGTGTTCGACGGTGAGGAATCCGTGCGGATCAGCCATTGGTGGCCTCCAGAATCGTGTGCCAGGCCTCGTCCGAGTCGACGGCCTTGCCGGCCGCGACGAACTCGTCCTGGATGTCTTTGACCGTCGCGTAGGCGACGGGGATGATCTTCGTGAAGCGGGAGAGGACGTCCTGTCCTCGGCGCAGTCCGTCGAGGAGCTCGCCGGCCAGCGGTGAGGCAGTCCATTCGACATGCTCACGCAGCAGCCGCTCGAGGATCTCCATATCGTCCACGCCGACACCGGTGAAGCGGAAGACGCCGGCCGCCCGCTCCTTCGGATTGAGTCGGGCCGGATTGAAGTCGAGCACATAGGCGGTGCCGCCGGACATGCCTGCGGCGAAGTTCCGGCCGATGCCGCCGAGGATGACGGCCACACCTCCAGTCATGTACTCGAGGCCGTGGTCGCCGATGCCCTCGACGACCGCCTCGGCGCCGGAGTTGCGGACGAGGAACCGCTCCCCCACCTGTCCCGAGACGAACAGCTTGCCAGCCGTCGCCCCGTAGCCGAGCACATTGCCGGCGATGACGTTGTGTTCGGGTCGGGTGGGGTTCTCAGCATGCGGCCGAACGCTGACGATTCCTCCGGACAGGCCCTTGCCGACATAGTCGTTCGCATCACCGTGGAGTTCGATGCTGACCCCCTGCGGCAGGTAGGCGCCGAGGGACTGTCCGGCAGTTCCGCGCAGCTCGAGCCGGATCGTGTGCTCCGGCAGGCCCGCTTGCCCGTGGGCGAGAGTGACGTGATGGCCGAGCAGGGTGCCCGCCGAGCGGTCGGTGTTCTCGATCGCCGAGGTGATCGTCGTCTCCGTGCCCTGAGAGATGGCGTCTCGGGCCTGCTCGAGCAGGCGGAGGTCGAGCTCGTCGGCGAAGTCGCGGTCGACGGGTTCACCGCATTTGCGTGCGACGTCGGAGCTGCCGTGGAGGTCGACTGGGACCTTGAGGATCGAGGCGAGATCGAGGTCGAGCCCCGTTGCGGCCGCCCGCTCCTCGTCGATTCTCAGCCGCTCGACCGCGCCTATGGCCTCATCGAGGCTGCGCAGGCCGAGCGCCGCCAGGTAGGCGCGGACCTCCTCGGCGATGAAGGTGAAGAAGTTGACGACGTGATCGGCCTGACCGTGGAAGCGCTCGCGCAGCTTCGGGTTCTGGGTCGCCACACCCACCGGGCATGTGTCCTTGTGGCACACGCGCATCATGATGCAGCCGGAGACGACGAGGGCCGTGGTCGCGAACCCGAACTCCTCCGCGCCGAGCAGGGCTGCGATGATGACATCCCGGCCGGTCTTGAGCTGACCGTCGACCTGCACGCTGACCTTCTCGCGCAGACCGTTGAGCACGAGGGTCTGCTGGGCCTCGGCGAGGCCGAGCTCCCAGGGAGTGCCCGCGTGCTTGAGCGAATTGAGCGGACTCGCTCCGGTTCCGCCGTCGTGCCCGGAGATGAGGACCACGTCGGCACCGGCTTTCGCCACTCCGGCAGCCACCGTGCCCACACCGATCGCGGACACGAGTTTGACGTGGACCCGGGCCTTGGCGTTGGCGCGGCCGAGGTCGTGGATGAGCTGGGCCAAGTCCTCGATCGAGTAGATGTCATGGTGCGGCGGAGGCGAGATCAGCCCGACGCCCGGAGTCGCGTGGCGAGTCTTCGCGATCCACGGGTAGACCTTCGTCCCGGGCAGCTGCCCGCCCTCGCCGGGCTTGGCTCCCTGCGCCATCTTGATCTGCAGGTCGTCGGCCTCGGTGAGGTAGTGGCTCGTGACGCCGAAGCGCCCCGAGGCGATCTGCTTGATCGCCGAACGGCGCTCGGGGTCGATGAGCCGCTCGGTGTCCTCGCCGCCTTCGCCCGTGTTCGACTTGCCGCCGATCCGGTTCATCGCGATCGCCAGGGTCTCGTGGGCCTCCTGGGACAGCGAACCGTAGCTCATCGCTCCGGTCGAGAACCGCTTCATGATCTCTTCGGCAGGTTCGACCTCGGAGATGTCGATCGGGCCCGATTCGCGTGGAACGAGGTCGAAGAGACCGCGCAGCGTCATGAGCTCGCGCGACTGTTCGTTGATCTGTGCCGTGTACTGGCCGAAGATGTCGAAGCGTCCCGTGGAGGTGGAGTGCTGGAGCTTAAAGATCGTCTCCGGGTTGAACAGATGCTCCGGCCCTTCGCGACGCCACTGGTACTCCCCGCCGACGTTGAGGTTCCGGTGCGAGGGGCGGGGGTGATCATCGCGGTAGGAGTCCCCGTGGCGAGCACTCGTCTCCGCCGTGATCTCCCTGATGCCCCTGCCGCCGAGCTGGTGCGGAGTCGAGGTGAAGTACTTGTCGATGAATGCCTCGGACAGTCCCAGAGCCTCGAAGGTCTGCGCCCCGTGGTAGGACTGCACGGTCGAGATGCCCATCTTCGACATGATCTTGAGCAGTCCCTTGTTGAGCGCGGTGAGCACGTTGGCAACTGCGGCCTCTTCGCTGATTCCCCGGATCCGGTCCGAGCGGACGAGCGCCTCGGCGGATTCCATGACGAGGTACGGATTGACCGCGGACGCCCCGAAGGACACGAGGGTCGCGACGTGGTGGACCTCGCGGACGTCGCCGGCCTCGACGATGATGCTCACCCTCGTCCGCGAGCGTTCGCGGACGAGGTGGTGGTGCAGCGCCGAGGTGAGCAGCAGCGACGGGATCGGAGCGAGATCGGCCGTCGAGTCCCGGTCGGAGAGGATGATGAACACGGCGCCGGCCTCGATCGCCGCGCTCGCCTCGGCGCACAGCGCCTCAAGACGCTCGGCCATCGCGTCGTCTCCCCCGTTGACCGAGTAGAGGCCGGAGAGGATCACGGAGGGGTGTGCGTTCTCCACGCCGAGGTGGCTGCCCTTGACGTGCGCGATCGCCGTGAGCTCGTCGTTGTCGATGACCGGCTGGTCGAGCAGGATGTGCGCGGAGTCGGGCTTCGAGAACTCGAGCAGATTGCCCTCTCGGCCGATCCCGGCAGCCATGCTCGTCACGATGTCCTCGCGGATCGAGTCGAGCGGCGGATTCGTCACCTGAGCGAAGTTCTGGTGGAAATAGTCGAAGAGCAGGCGAGGTCGCTGGCTGAGCGCTGCGATCGCGGTGTCCGTGCCCATCGCACCCAGTGGTTCGGCCCCGGTCTCGGCCATCGGCGAGATGAGGATTCGCAGCTCCTCCTCGGTGTAGCCGAAGGTGCGCTGGCGGCGCCTGACCGAGGACTGCGGGTGAGTGACGTGGACGCGGGTGGGCAGATCCTTCAATCGCTTCGAGCAGCTGTCCACCCAGTCGGAATAGGGGTGGTCGGTGGCGAGCTGGTTCTTGATCTCCGTGTCGGAGATGATGCGCTCGGACTCGGTGTCGACGAGGAACATGCGGCCCGGGGTGAGGCGGCCGCGGGCGACGACCTCGGACTCGGGCAGATCGACGACTCCGACCTCGCTGGCGAGCACCACCGTGTCCTCGGTCATCACGTACCGGGCCGGGCGCAGACCGTTGCGGTCGAGGACGGCGCCGGCGAGCCGGCCGTCGGTGAAGGCCACACAGGCGGGACCGTCCCAGGGCTCCATGAGCAGCGAATGATATTCGTAGAAGGCCCGACGCTCCTCGCCCATGCCCGGATTGTTCTCCCAGGCCTCGGGGATCATCATCAGCATCGCCTGCGGCAGCGATCGTCCGGAGGCGACCATGAGCTCGACGACGGCATTGAACGACGCCGAGTCGGAAGCACCGGGCGGCACGATCGGGCACAGCCGGTCGAGGCTGCGCGAGGTCTCGGGCACGGGAGAGACGAGGAGTTCGGAGGCGAGCTTCGATTCCCTGGCCTGCATCCAGTTGCGGTTGCCGCGCACGGTGTTGATCTCGCCGTTGTGAGCGATCGTGCCGAATGGCTGGGCGAGCTGCCACGACGGGAAGGTGTTCGTCGAGAAGCGCGAGTGGACCAGCGCGATCCGCGACGTCAGCCGCTCGTCGCGGAGTTCGGTGTAGAACGAAGAGAGCTGACCGGTCGAGAGCATCCCCTTATAGGTGATGGTCGCCGGGGACAGCGAGGGAAAGTAGATGCCCGCGTGGTCGAGGCGCTTGCGCACGATGTAGGCGCGACGGGTGAGGTCCGCGTCGTCACGGGCCGGGTAGCGCTCGTCGCAAGCGAGGAAGACCTGGCACATCCGAGGCATGGTCGATCGGGCGATGTCGCCGAGCACACTGTCATCGTGGGGCACATCCCGCACCGCGTGCACGCGCAGGCCCTCCTCGGCGGCGATCCGGGCGACGAGGTTGTCCTGGGTTTCGTCGCCGGCCGCGGCGCCGGCGCCTAAGTCCGGGGACACGTTCTCCGACAGCGGCGGGGTTGCGGCCTTGAGATCGCGCCCGTAGTCCTGGGCGAAGAATCCGATGCCCACGGCGTACGCGCCAGGCTCGGGCAGGTCGATGCCGTCGGCGGCGAGCACCTCGGCGAAGTAGTCATGGGGCACCTGGAGAGTGATGCCCGCACCGTCGCCGGTGCCCTCGTCCGAACCGATGCCGCCTCGGTGCTCGAGCTTGCGCAGAGCGGTCAGGGCCTGTTCGACGACCTCGTGGTCGGCAGATCCGCGGTAGCGGACGATGAGGGCGAGGCCGCAGTTGTCGTGTTCGAGCGCCGGATCGTAGAGACCGATGCGGCCAGGCGGGGCCGTGGTCTTGGGGGTCGACTGAGCGCTGTGGTTCATATCCTGCCTTCTCGGTGTTGAGTGCTTCCCGAAAAGACGGCGCTGTCCCTTGCGGTGTGGACGAGTCCGAAAAACAGCGTTTCCGAACCCGGCTGTGAGATCACTCTCACAGCCGGAGTCCTAACTTACACCATGTGCAATTTCAGAAAAAGCAGAGAAAGGAACGAACAGCGAACCAATTCGTCTCATTTGTTGGACGTTCGCGGGTTCTCTTCGTGGGAGGCGGGCGCCGACTTTCCGCGCACATCGGGCACGATCGAGATCGCCGAGGTCACGGCTCCGAAGAAACCGAAGCTGTGGCGACCGCTGAGATCGATGTCTGATTCGCGCTCGATCTCCGAGTCGTCAGCCTCGGTGTCAGTCGCGGCGACGGGCACGTCCGCGCTCGCGCGGTCATCGGGGTCGGCCACCCGCGCCACGGATGGCAGCGGAGCTCCGGAGGTCTCGGCCGCCTCGGCGATATTGGGTGCATTGATCCCGAAGGTGTGCTTCCCACGGCGGTGGCGACGCAGCAGGGTGCGAGATCCGTGCGCGTAGACGCCGGTCTCATGGGTGCGGTGGCGCAGACGGGAGACGACGAGCCAGCAGAGACCGATGAGCAGGGCGAGGACGGCCGTCCACACGTTGAACGGCAGTCCCAGGAGGAGCCGTGCATCCTCGGCGGCCGGGCTGCCGACGCGCAGGGCTTCGAGCAGGATGCGGCCGAGGCCGAACAGGCACAGGTAGAGGGCGAAGACCTGGCCGTAGCCGAGCCGGAGGCGCTTGGAGACGATGATGAGCACAACGCAGGCGATGAGGTTCCACGCCGATTCGGTGAGGACCGTGACCAGTTCGAGGCGACCGTCGAACCAGTCGCTGAAGGCACCGGCGACGTGGCCGAGGATGAGTCCCGGTGCGACCGAGTCGAGCAGCGGTCGGAACCTGATGCCCTGGAAGCGGGTGAGCACCCAGACGGAGACGAAGCCGAGGATGGTGGCTCCCCAGAAGCTGAATCCCCCGTCCCAGAGGGCCAATGCCCGCAACGGGCTGCCGGCCGGGCCGAAATAGGTGTCCGCCGCCGAGAGCAGATGTCCGAGGCGTCCGCCGATGATCGCCGCAGGCAGACCGACGACCGTGATGGCCCACAGGTCTCCCTTGTGGCCGCCGCGGGTGCGCCATTGGATGGCTGTCATCCACAGGGCGAGTCCGACGCCGAGGAGGGTGAAGACGGCCCATGCCGGGCTGAAGCTCATGCACACCCTTCTGCGAGCTCGGCGGCGAGGCGACCGACTCCGGCCACTCCCTCGGAGCCCAGTGCCCGGACGAGGGCGGAACCGACGATGACGCCGTCGGCGTATTCGGCGACCTCGGCCGCCTGGTCGCGATTCGACACGCCGAGGCCGACGCAGGCGCGTTCGGCTCCGGCTTCTTTCAGCCGGGCGACGAGGTCGCGGGCATGGTTGTCGACTTCGGAGCGGACGCCGGTGACGCCCATGGTCGAGGCGGCGTAGACGAAACCGGAGCTGTGCTCGACGATGCGGGCCAGGCGCTCGGGCGTCGATGAGGGTGCGGCGAGGAAGATGCGGTCGAGGCCGTGCGTCTCCGAGGCTGCCAGCCACGGTCCGGCCTCATCGGGGATGAGGTCGGGGGTGACGATGCCGCCCCCGCCGGCCGAGGCGAGATCGCGGGCGAAGCTGTCTATGCCGTATTGGAGCACGATGTTCCAGTAGCTCATGACGACGGCGGTGCCGCCGGCCTCAGCGATGGCTTCGACTGCGGTGAAGATATCCGTGGTGCGCACCCCGTTGTCCAAGGCAGCCTCACCGGCACGCTGAATGACGGGTCCGTCCATTCCGGGATCGGAGTAGGGCATTCCGACCTCGATGATGTCGACGCCGTTGCGGACGAGTTCGACCATGGCCTCGGTCGATCCCGCCACCGTGGGGAAGCCGACCGGCAGGTAGGCGATGAGCGCGGCCTTGCGGCCCGCCTCGGCGACGGCGTCGAGGGTGGTTCCTGTGCGTGGGCCTGAGTGCGTCATACCTGCACCGCTCCTTCGTCGATGTAGTCGAACCATTTCGCGGCGGTCGTCATGTCCTTGTCGCCGCGGCCGGAGAGATTGACCAGCAGGACCGCTTCGGGACCGAGCTCACGACCGATGCGGATGGCTCCGGCCAGAGCGTGAGCCGATTCGATGGCGGGGATGATGCCTTCGGTGCGGGAGAGCAGACGCATCGCCTCCATCGCCTCTTCGTCGACGACGGGCTCGTATGTCACCCGACCGGTGTCATGGAGGTGGGAGTGTTCGGGACCGACCGACGGGTAGTCGAGGCCGGCGGAGACCGAATGGGAGGCCTGGGTCTGTCCATCGGAGTCCTGAAGGATGTAGGTGGCCGAGCCGTGGAGGACGCCCGGGCGTCCCCCGGAGAATCGGGCTGCGTGATGGCCGGAGTCGACCCCTTCGCCGCCGGCTTCGAAGCCGTAGATCCTCACGTCGGCATCGGAGAGGAATGCGGCGAAGAGTCCCATCGCGTTCGATCCGCCGCCCACGCAGGCGCAGACGGCGTCGGGCAGACGGCCGGTCAGCTCCTGGATCTGCTCGCGCGCTTCGATGCCGATGACCTTCTGGAATGAGCGGACCATCGCCGGGAACGGGTGGGGGCCGGCGACCGTGCCGATGACGTAGTGGGTGTCGTCGACGTTGGCCACCCAGTCGCGCAGGGCTTCATTCATCGCGTCCTTGAGCGTGCGCGTGCCGTTGGTCACGGCGTTGACCGTGGCGCCGAGCAGACGCATGCGCGCGACGTTGAGGGCCTGACGCTGAGTGTCCTCCTCACCCATGTAGACCACACAGGACATGTCGAGCAGGGCCGCCGCTGTTGCCGTGGCGACTCCGTGCTGACCGGCTCCGGTCTCGGCGATGAGACGGGTCTTGCCCATCCGCTTCGCCAGCAGCGCCTGAGCCAGTGCGTTGTTGATCTTATGGCTGCCCGTGTGGTTGAGGTCTTCGCGTTTGAGGAACACGCGTGCCCCACCGCAGTGCTCGGCGAAGCGTGTGGCCTCGGTGAGCAGAGAGGGACGGCCGATGTAGTTGCGCTGCAGGGTGAGCAGTTCGTCGGTGAAGGCCGGGTCCACCTGGGATTTGCGCCAGGTCTCTTCGATCTCGTCGAGCGCCGGGATCAGCGCTTCGGCGATGAACCTGCCTCCGAACTCGCCGAAGTACGGTCCTGTCTCCTGGCTCAAATCGGTCATTGCGGTCCTTCTCGATCTCCTCGTGGTGTCGTCGGGCGGGGCGGAGGGCCCCGCTGCGCCCGACGACCGGATGGGTACGGTATCGGCCCATCGTCGGCCACTTCCGGCAGCCGACGGGGGCGGGTTCAGGATGCGGACAGGGAGCGGCGTTCCCGGCCGAGCGCGGTGTACTCCTCGACCGCGGCCTGCGGGCGACCGCCGGTGACGAGAGCTTCGCCCACGAGCACGAGGTCGGCGCCGGCATCCGCGTACTTCGTCACCTCGGCGGCACCGGCGACACCGGACTCCGCGACGAGGGTGCATCCGTCAGGGGCGAGATCGGCCAGAGGCGCGAACCGGTCGGTGTCGACGCTGAGATCCTTGAGGTTGCGGGTGTTGACGCCGATGAGTTCGGCACCGAGCGCGGCAGCGATCTCCAGCTCTTCGCGGTTGTGGGTCTCGACGAGCGCGGTCATCCCCAGCTCCGTGGCCAGGGCATGGAAGTCGCCCAGCTGGATGGGGTCGAGGGCCGCGACGATGAGCAGCACGATATCGGCACCGTGGGCACGGGCCTCGTGGAACTGGTATTCGTCGACCATGAAGTCCTTGCGCAGGACCGGGATGTCCACGGCTGCCCGCACGGAGTCGAGGTCGGCGAGGCTGCCGTTGAAGCGGCGGGCCTCGGTGAGCACGCTGATGGCCCGGGCTCCGCCGGCGGCGTAGAGACCCGCGAGGGTGCCCGGGTCGGGAATCCGGGCGAGGTCCCCACGGGAGGGCGATTTCCGTTTGACCTCGGCGATGACGCCGAAGTCGGCAGACAGGTCGAAGCGGCGGACGGGCTCGGCGGCCGCGGCCAGAGCAGTGATCTCGCTCAGCGGAACCGCTCTCCGGCGTGCCTGCAGGTCGTCCCGCACACCGGAGATGATGTCGCCCAGAACCGTCATTTCTTCTTCGGCTTGTTGCCCAGCCCGACGGCACGCAGGATCAGTCCGACGACGACGCCGAGGGCGACGATGCCGATGGCGATGTAGGTGATCGTGGGGTTGTGGATCGTGAAGCCCACACAGCCGACGCTCACGCCGATGAGCATGATGATGACTCCGGTCCATCCCGCCACCGAGTTGCCGTGACCGGGATCGGCGATCGCTGCGTAGTCGATCGTGGATTTGTCGAGATCTGCGGCCCCGTTGCGGGCGATGGACTGCGACATGGCGCTCCTTAGTGTGAGTGCGTGACACGCGTGTGGAATCTTTCCTCCATTGTGTCACGCTTCGTCTGCTGACCGGACACCGACCCGGTCACAAGGTCATTTCGAATCCCGCTCGGCATCGGGACCGTTCGGCTCTTCATCGTCGGGGGCGTCCTCGACGTCGTCCCCGCGGGACAGGGCGTCCCAGGTCGCGGCCGAATCGAACTCCCCTCCGGCGGATTCGGCGGTGCGGGCGTACCGGTTGGAGTTCGTCCACCCGTTCGAGGCGACGGCGACCCAGATGATGCCGATGACGCCGATGCCCGCGGCCACTGCCGCGATGATCGCCCAGGAAGTCGCTCCCGGCGCCGAGGCTGCGCTCAGGGCCGTGATCCCGTAGCCGATGCCGGCGATCCCGGCCAGACCGAGCACGACGAAGCGTCCGATCCGCCCGAGCATCGCGGCGAGCAGTCCCGAGACCGCGATGATCGCCACACAGGCGTTGGCCACGGGCGAGGACTGCGAGCTCGCATCCTCGGTGACCTTCGCCACACCGGTGGGTCCGAGTGTGTCGCCGCCGGCGCCGGCCTGCCAGGCGGAGATCGTCAGCGCCCACATGGCGGCGGCGATGACGAGGACGATGAGGACTCCGCGTGATTTCGTCATGGCCTCACCTCCGGCTTCCTTCCGTCGAATCCAGCGCATCGGCAGCGGCGGCGGCACGCAGCACTGCCGCGGCCTTGTTCTCCGATTCCTGGTATTCGGTCTCCGGCACGGAGTCGGCGACGAGCCCGCCTCCGGCGTAGACGCTCATCGTGCCGTCGCGGAGCACTCCCGTGCGGATGGCGATGGCGAGGTCGAGATCACCGGTGAAGGACATGTAGCCGACCACTCCCCCGTAGATTCCGCGACCGACGGGTTCGAGTTCGTCGATGATCTGCAGCGCCCGGGGTTTGGGCGCACCCGAGAGCGTCCCGGCTGGGAAAGTCGCCCGCAGGACGTCGATGGCGGTGGTTCCGGGTTCGAGTTCGCCCCGCACGGTCGAGCTGATGTGCATGATGTGGCTGTAGCGGACGATGTCCATGAACTCGCTGACGTCGATGGTGCCGGCCGCGCAGACCTTCGCCAGGTCATTGCGGGCGAGGTCGACGAGCATGAGGTGCTCGGCTCGCTCCTTCTCATCGGCCAAGAGCTCCCGGGCCAGGGAGTCATCGGCTTCCGGAGTGGTGCCGCGGGGGCGCGAACCGGCGATCGGGTGGGTGATGACCTCTCCGGACCGGACGGTGACGAGTGCCTCTGGTGAGGAGCCGATGATGCTCACCGGCTCACCTCCGTCGTCGTGGAGGTTGAGCAGGTACATGAAGGGGCTCGGGTTCGCATGCCGAAGCATCCGGTAGACGCTCAGCGCGTCGGCGTCGCACGGGGTGTCGAAGCGCTGACCGACGACGACCTGGAAGATCTCGCCGTCGACGATCTTCTGCTTCGCCGTCTCCACACCGTCAAGGTACACCTGCGGCTGGGTGCGGGTGACCACCTCGGGATCGGCTTTCCGGGGGCGGAGGACATCGGCCGGGCTGGGCTGCCGGAGGCGGTCGCACATCTCGGCGATGCGTTCGACTCCGGAGGCGTAGGCGTCGTCGATGCCGGTATCGGCGCCGTTGACGTTGAACACGTTGGCCACGAGGGTGACCATTCCCGAATAGTGGTCGAAGACGGCGATATCGCCGGGGATCATCAGCTGCACGGTCGGCAGGTGGTGTTCGTTGGGTCGCGGCGGGCCGAGCCGCTCGAAGCGGCGCACGATGTCCCACCCGAAGTAGCCGACGAAGCTCGAGACCATCGGCGGCAGCTCCGATTCCGCTTCGGCCACGGCCAGGAGGTCGAGGGTGGCGGTGACCGCGTCGAGGACGTCGCCGTCGGTGGGGATGCCCACCGGCGGAGTGCCGGTCCAGTGGAATCCGTCCTCGGTGGAGATGAGGGTGGCCACGGGTGCCGATCCGATGAAGGAGTATCTCGCCCAGGACCCGGCGACCGCGGATTCGAACAGGAAGCTTCCCGGTCCGCCGTCGGTGAGTTTGCGGTAGAGACTCAGCGGGGTCTCCGAGTCCGCGAGCACCTGGGTGTGGACCGGCACCAGCCGATGGTCCGCGCCGAGGGCCCGGAACTGGTCGAGGCTGGGGCGGATCGGCAGGTCGGTCGGGTTCGCCGCTGGTTCAGTCGACACTGATGGTCCTTCCGGTGAAGCAGGTCGGGGTGTTCGTATGGCAGGCGGGCCCGGTCTGGTCGACGAGCATGAGCAGAGCGTCGGCATCGCAGTCGAGGCCGAGCGAGCGGACATGCTGGACATGGCCCGAGGTCTCCCCCTTCACCCAGTATTCTCGACGGGAGCGTGACCAATAGGTGGCCCGCTTCGTGTCCAGTGTGCGGCAGACGGCTTCGATGTCCATCCATGCGAGCATGAGCACCTCTCGGCTCGTCGCCTCTTGGACGATGACCGGGATGAGCCCGTCGTCATTGAGCGTGATGATCTCCCGCCAGTTGCCCGGGGTGGCGTCGATATCGCTGCTCATCGGACGTCGATTCCCTGCGCACGCAGTGCGTCCTTGACCTCGGCGATGCTCAGTGTGCCGAAGTGGAAGACGCTGGCGGCCAGCAGCGCATCGGCTCCTGCTTCCACCGCCGGGGCGAAGTGTTCGACCCTGCCGGCTCCGCCCGAGGCGATGAGCGGCACGTCGACGGCGGCGCGGACGGCGCTGATGAGTTCGAGGTCGAACCCCTCACGTGTGCCGTCGGCGTCGATGGAGTTGAGCAGGATCTCGCCGACCCCGCGGTCGGCGGCTTCCCGGACCCAGTCGATCGCGCAGCGGCCCGTGCCCTGACGACCGCCGCGGGTGGTGACTTCGAACCCGGATTCCGTGCTCGCCCCCTGTGCGCGGCGCGCGTCGAGAGAGAGGACGAGGACCTGGTTGCCGAAGTGTCGGGAGATCTCGCTGATGAGCTCCGGGTTCTCGACCGCCGAGGTGTTGACCGAGACCTTGTCGGCTCCGTCGCGCAGCAGACGATCGACGTCGGCGACGCTGCGGATTCCGCCGCCGACGGTCAGCGGGATGAAGACCTCTTCGGCGCAGGCGCGGACGACGTCGTGGACGGTCTCCCGGTCTCCGCTGCTGGCGGTGACGTCGAGGAAGGTGAGTTCGTCGGCTCCGGATTCGCCGTAGCGGCGGGCGAGTTCGACGGGGTCGCCGGCGTCCTTGAGGTCGGCGAACTTCACTCCCTTGACGACGCGTCCGCCGTCGACGTCCAGACAGGGGATGACTCTGACAGCTACCACGCAGTCCTCCTAGATTCCCAGGCCCCGATAGCGATCCATCCGGCGGGCCAGGCGTCTGGCCGATGGTTCGCGCATGAGCGAGATAAGTTCGTATTCGAGTGTCTCACCGACCCGGGCGACGAAGTCCAACGGCTCGTCGCTGGCGTCGGGGTGTTCGGCGATGATCCGGTCGACGACTCCGTTGGCCTGCAGCATGGGGGCGTGCACACCTTGGTTCTGAGCCATTTCGGCGGCTCTCTCGGTGGTGCGGTGCACGATCGCCGAGGCGCCTTCGGGCGGCAGCGGCGAGAGCCAGCCGTTCTCGGCGCTGAGCACCCGGTCGGTGGGGATGAGTGCCAGTGCGCCGCCTCCGGAGCCCTCACCGAGGATGAGCGAGACGGAGGGGGCGTCGAGGTTCGCGAGGTCGGCGAGGCTGCGGGCGATCTCACCGGCGATTCCGCCCTCTTCGGCTTCCTTCGACAGGGCCGCACCAGGGGTGTCGATGACGGTGACGAGCGGCAGGCGCAGTTCCGCTGCCAGACGCATTCCGCGTCTGGCCTCACGGAGAGCCGCCGGTCCCATGGGGGCCCGGGAGTCCTGCCGGAACCGGTCCTGGCCGAGGACGATGCACGGTGCGGAACCGAACTTCGCCAGCGCCAGCAGCAGTCCGGGATCCTTCTCGCCCTCGCCGGTGCCGTTGAGCGGCAGCACGGTGTTCGCGGCGGTCCGCAGCAGGTCACGGACTCCGGGCCGCTCGGGACGGCGCGAGCTGGTGATCGCGGCCCAGGCATCGGAGTTCGGGTCGACGGTCGCCGGGGCCGTGTCCGGATTCGGCACCTGGCGCGGGACCTCCTGGGCGCCCATGAGCACATCGAGGACGCGGGAGACGGTGCCGGCGATGCGTTCGGGACCGATGACGGCGTCGACGATGCCCATCTTGTGCAGGTTCTCCCCGGTCTGCACGTTCTCCGGGAACGTCTCCCCGTAGATCGCCTCAAACACTCGGGGGCCGAGGAATCCGATGAGGGATCCGGGCTCAGCCACGGTGACATGCCCCAGCGATCCCCAGGAGGCGAAGACGCCGCCTGTGGTCGGATGGCGCAGGTAGACGAGGTAGGGCAGTCCGGCCTTGCGGTGGGCGATGACGGCGTTGGTGATCTTCACCATCGACAGGAAGGCGATCGTGCCCTCCTGCATGCGGGTGCCGCCCGAGGCGGGGCCGGCCAGCAGCGGCAGCCCTTCGAGGGTCGCGCGTTCGATCGCGTCGACGAGGCGTTCGGCCGCGGCCACGCCGATCGAGCCGGCGAGGAACCGGAATTCGCCGGCGATCACGGCCACTCGGCGGCCGTCGATGGTGCCTTCACCGGAGATGATGGATTCGTCGACGCCCGACTTCTGCGCAGCGGCATCGAGTTCAGCCGAGTAAGCGGCCGAGATCCCGCCGGCGGGTCGGATGGGGGCGGAGTCCCAGGACAGGAAGGAGCCTTCGTCGAGGACGATGTCGACGAGTTCGAAGGCGTTGAGACGCGACATGAGGTCTCCCCCTCAGTTTCGGTCGGCGAGCCACGCCACGATGGATTCCGCGTCTTCGTCGAGCAGCGGCGGGGCGTCGTGAGCGGTGCGGGTGGTCTCAACCTCACCGGAGGCATCGGCGTCGAAGAAGCGCAGCGGCGGTCCGGGCAGGTCGATGTCGCCGAGCACCGGGTGGTCGACGGAGACCTTGAGTCCCTGGCTGAGTGCCTGATCCCACTGGTAGACCTCGGGCAGGGTGCGCACCGTGCCGGACGGGATTCCCGCCTCGGTGAGTCTGTGCAGCAGATCGGCGGCGTCGTAGGCGGAGAAGCGGTCCTCGATGAGTTCGATGACTGCGGGGCGGTTCTCCACGCGCTCGGAGTTGACGGCCATGCCCTCGGTGGCGGGATCGATGTCGAAGGCCGCACAGAACCTCTGCCACAGGTTCTCGTTGCCCACGGAGATCTGCACGGCGCCGTCGCGGCAGGTGAAGAGTCCGTAGGGCGACAGCGACGGGTGGTGGTTGCCGCCCGGCTGCGGTTCCTGACCGGCCACCGTGGCACGGGTTCCCTGGAAGGCGTGGACGCCGACCATTCCGGCGATGAGCGAGGTGCGCACGACCTTGCCCTTTCCGGTGCGTTCGCGTTCGAGCAGAGCCGCCAGCACGCCGTACGAGCCGTAGATTCCGGCGAGCAGGTCGGCGATCGGCACACCCACGCGCTGCATATCATCGGGCCCCGAGCCGGTCAGCGACATCAGGCCCGCTTCGCCCTGGGCGATCTGGTCGTAGCCGGCACGGGAGGCTTCGGGGCCGTCATGGCCGAAGCCGGTGATGGAGAGGATGACCAGGCGCGGGTTGATCTCCATGCAGCGGGCGGTGGAGAAGCCGAGTCGGTCGAGGACTCCGGAGCGGAAGTTCTCGATGAGCACATCGGCGCGTGCGATGAGTCCGGTCAGGGTGTCGTTGCCTGTCTCGGATTTGAGGTCGAGGGCGATGGATTCCTTGTTGCGGTTGCATGAGAAGAAGTAGGTGGCCTGAGGGTTGTCCGCAGGTCCGACGAAGGGAGGACCCCAGGACCGCGAATCGTCGCCCTTGCCGGGGTTCTCGACCTTGATGACACGCGCACCGAGGTCGCCGAACATCATTCCCGCATGAGGGCCGGCGAGTGCTCGGGAGAGGTCGACGACGGTATATCCGGTCAGGGGTCCCGCCGCGGTCTCGGGTGTCTCGTTCGCCATTCCTAGTCCTCCTTGAAGTGGGTGCGTCTGTTGATGAGCATACGCAATCGTGCGACATCCGCATGGGCGCGGCGACCGTCTGCATGCTGGATCGCCATCACCGCACAGGTGGTGCCGTCGGTGAGATCCAACAGGGGCCACGGGTCATCGCCCTCGGGTGAGAACGTCACACCGAGGATCTGTCCCCAGTCGAGTCGACGAGTGCGCACCATGTTCTTGACCACCAGGCCCTCCTCGGTGGGCCGAGCCTGAATATCGGAGATGCGCAGCAGGGCAGCTCCGAAGAGAATGCCCAGCAGGTTCATCCATACCATGTCGAGCACTGTCCACGGTTCCCAGTCCACGACGAACAGCGCCACGGACAGGACCGCGAACCCCGCGGTCACAGCAACGGCACCGACGATGCTGATGATGCGCACCTGTCGGGGCCGGAACACGGCAAGATCAGATTCGGCAGGCGCCAATGTTCGTCACCAGAATCGCACGCGCCCCGACTCCGTAGAGTCGGTCCATGACGTTGTTGACTTCCTTCGCTTCGACCATGACGCGCACGGCGACCCACCCGGTCTCCTGCAGCGGAGACACGGTCGGGGATTCGAGCCCCGGGGTCAGCGAGATCGCCTCGGGAACCAGGCGCTGTTCGATGTTGTAGTCGACGAGCACGTACTGGCGGGCGACCATGACCGATTCGAGGCGGCGTTTGAGCACGCCGATGCGGGATTCGGCGCCGTCGCGCTGGATGAGCACACCCTCGGATTCGAGGAGCGGCTCGCCGAAGGTTTCGAGTCCCGCGGCGCGCAGTGTGGAGCCGGTCTCGACGACATCGGCGATGGCGTCGGCGACTCCGAGCTGGATGGAGACCTCGATCGCTCCGTCGAGCTGCACGGTCGTTGCGGCGATGCCGCGTCGCTGCAGATCGGCATCCACGAGATTCGGGAAGCTCGTGGCGATGCGGGCACCGGCCAGCTGGTCGGGCGAGGTGAAGGAGCCGGTGGTGCCGGCGTAGAAGAAGCGCGAGGCACCGAACCCGAGCCCGAGCACCTCATCGGCTTCGGCCTGTGACTCGAGCAGCAGGTCACGGCCGGTGATTCCGGCGTCGAGGATGCCGGAGCCGACGTAGATGGCGATGTCGCGGGGACGCAGGTAGAAGAATTCGACTCCGTTGACCTCGTCCTGATGGACCAGTGTCTTGGTTCCGCGTCGAGTGGAGTATCCGGCCTCGCTGAGCATGTCGGAGGCGGCTTCGGACAGTGCGCCCTTGTTGGGCACGGCTACACGCAGCATGGGGTCCCTTGGAGTTCGATGGCGTCGGGTCGGTCGGATTCGTGGGAAGGTCTCAGAGGTGGGTGTTGACGTCGTCGAGGGTCAGTCCCTTGGCGATCATCATCACCTGCACATGGTAGAGCAGCTGCGAGATCTCCTCGGCGAGCTCGTCCTTGGTCTCGTATTCGGCGGCCATCCACACTTCGGCGGCCTCTTCCACGACCTTCTTGCCGATCGCATGGACTCCGGCGTCGAGTTCGGCCACGGTCTTCGAACCGGTGGGGCGATCGAGGGACTTCTGCTGGAGTTCGGCGTAGAGAGAATCAAAGGTCTTCACTTCTCCAGCCTAATGCATCCGCATTCGCCGCAGCGCTCGGGGTCTCACGTTCCAAAACGCGCCAGGCTGGCAGCCGAGTGCCCCGCGGCCGCCTGCGCTCAGTCCTCGGGATCGCGGCCGATGTCGGTGGCCGGACGATGGGGTGCCGAGATCGTCTGGCGGGAGCGCTTCGACCAGTCGACGAGTCCGAGGATGACCATGACGAGGAAGAACAGGTACACAGCTCCGGAGAAGACGAGCCCGCCGGAGATCGCCAGCGGAATGCCGACGAGGTCGACGGCGAGCCAGACGAACCAGAATTCGACGATGGCTCGGCCCTGGGCATACATGGCCACGATCGAGCCGATGAAGATATACGCGTCGGGGTACGGGTTCCAGGACCACCCGCCTGCGGCGAGGACCCAGCCGAAGACTCCGGTGCCGATGACGAGAGCCGCGATCAGGATCGCCCGTTCCTTCCAGGTCGCCCAGCGGACGAGGACTTCGCCGGCGGCGGCCTTGGACTTCTTCCACTGCGTCCATCCCCAGACCGCGGCGACGATGATGACGACCTGCCGAGAGGCATTGCCGCCGAGGCCGGCGGAAAGGCTGGCGGAGAACAGGAGGATGGAACCGAGAATCTGCACCGGCCAGGACAGGATGTTCCGCCGCAGCGCCAAGACGACCGTGGCCAGCGCGCAGATGTTGCCGAACAGGTCGGAGTACGGCACGGGTCTGCCCAGCAGTTCGAATGCCGGGGTGTTCAACCAGTCGAACAGGTCCATCGCAGGCTCTCTTCAGGTGTGGGCCGCAAGCAGCATTCGGCCCGGATCGGTCAGTGGGCGTGTGCGGCGGCGAGGGTGCGCAGTTCGCTGATCGCCGCTGCGGCATCGTCGGCGCCGTAGACGGCGGAGCCGGCCACGAGGACGTCTGCGCCGGCATCGACGACGCGGTCGATCGTCGCCGCGGAGACTCCCCCGTCGACCTGCAGCCGGATCTCGAGTCCGGCAGCCGAGATCGCTTCACGAGTCCGTCTGATCTTCGGCAGGCACACATCGAGGAACTTCTGCCCGCCGAATCCGGGTTCGACGGTCATGATGAGGATCTGATCGAATTCGCCGAGGAGGTCGATGAAGGGTTCGATCGGGGTGGCCGGTTTGAGTGCGAGGCTGGCCTTGGCCCCGAGGCGGCGCAGTTCCCGGGCGAGACGGACGGGGGCGGCGGCCGCCTCGGCGTGGAAGGTCACCGAGGCACAGCCGATCTCCGCGTACACGGGAGCGTTGCGATCGGCGTCGGCGATCATGAGGTGGGCGTCGAGCGGGATCGGCGAGATCGCCTGGATGCGTTCGACGACGGGCGGACCGAAGGTGAGGTTCGGCACGAAATGGTTGTCCATGACGTCGATATGGGCCATATCGGCGGTGCTGATCTTCGTCAGCTCACCGCGCAGATCGGAGAAGTCCGAGGACAGGATGGAGGGGTTGATGTCGATCGACATGGGTCATTTCGCCTTTCGCAGGAGGGCCAGGAACATTCCGTCGCTGTTGTGGACGTGGGGCCAGAGCTGAGCGTATCGCCCGCCCGCCCGGGTCACCGAGGCGAACGACTCCGCCTCGGTGCCGGTGATCGCCGACAGCACGGCCGGGGTGTCGAGGATCTCCACGTCAGCGCTCACGGCCTTGGCGCGCAGGCGCAGCACTTCGTCGACGATGAGCACGGTCTCGGCGTAGTGCGGTGAGCACGTCGAGTAGGCGACCACTCCCCCGGGCGCGCAGGCATCGAGGGCAGCGGCGAGCAGTTCTCTCTGCAGCCCGGTCAGCGCCGTGATGTCCTCGGGCCGTCTGCGATAGCGGGCTTCGGGGCGGCGGCGCAGGGCACCGAGTCCGGAGCAGGGCACGTCGACGAGGGTCTTCGAGTAGGGTCCGCGGGCGTCGCGTCCGTCGCGGACGGCGGCGGTGACGTTGGTCAGCGCCTTGGTGGAGTCGCGGACGAGGTCGACACGGTGTTCGCTGGAGTCGAAGGCTTCGAGGTTTGTCGATTCTCCGGCTGCTCTGGCTGCGAGGACGGCGGCCTTGCCGCCGGGTCCGGCGCACAGGTCGGCCCAGGTTCCGGTGGGTGCGTCGACCTCGGCCAGGGCGAGGGCGACGAGGGCCGATCCTTCGTCCTGGACGCGGGCACGCCCGTCGGCCACGGCTGCCACGTCCCGGGGCACCGCGGTGTCCAGGGTGACGCCGATCGGTGACAGCGGGGTGGGCTCTCCCGGCAGTTCGCTGCGGTCGATGAGCCCGGGCAGGGCGGACACACCGACCTTTGCGGGCGCGTTGTCGGCTGCCAGCAGGGCTTCGAGCTCGGAGGCGTCGCGGCCGTGACCCTTGAGCGCCTGGTTCAGTGCCCGGACGACCCATTCGGGGTGGGAGTGTTCGATCGCCAGTCGGGTGGTCTCGTCAGCCTCGGCAGTGACACGGTCGAGCCACACGTCGGCTTCGGCTTCCGAGATGCGGCGGAGCACGGCGTTGACGAATCCGGCGGTCTTCACAGCCGTCCGTTTGACCACGGCCACGGTTTCGGACAGTGCCGCATGGTTGGGCACCCGCATCGACAGCAGCTGGTGGGCGCCGAGGCGCATCGCGGCCAGGGGTTCGGGATCGATCTTGTCGACGGTCCGGGATGAGGCGATTTCGATGACCGCATCGTAGAACTTCTGTCGGCGCAGGGCACCGTAGGTGAGTTCGGTCGTGAAGGCGGCGTCCTGAGCGCCCATATGGGTGCGGGAGAGCTTGGCCGGCAGCAGCAGGTTCGCGTAGGCGTCCTTCGTCGCCACGTCGAGGAGGACTTCCCAGGCGATGCGCCGCGGCAGGTTCTTACCCATCCGTTCGCCCTGCGGTGCTCCGCGGTTCTGAGGTGGGCGGCCGCGATCGCCTCTGCCGCGACGGCGGTCTCTGCCTGCTGACTCAGCCATGGCTCTTATGCCTGCCTCTCGGTATAGGGGTCGAAGGTCACGTCTTGCCGACCGCGCAGGAAGTCGGCCGTGGCCATCCGGGCCTTGCCGAAGGGTTGGATCTGCTCGACCCGGACCCACCCGTCACCGCAGCAGAGCACCGGCTGCTGCTGCCAGGTGGTCAGTTCGCCGATCGCGCCGGAGGCCGTCACCTCGGGTGCAGGCGAGAGTCCGAAGAGCTTCGTCCTCTTGCCGTCGAGTTCCACCCACGGTCCCGGTGCGGGACTGGTCCCGCGGGCCCGGTTGATGACCTCGGTCGTGGATGCGGACAGGTCGAGGTGGGCGTCGGTGACGGTGATCTTCTCGGCATGGCTGGACTCACCGGTCTGCGGTGTCAGGGCGGCGGTGCCGGCGGCGAGATCGTCGAAGGCGGCGACGAGTTCGGGGGCCCCGCGGTGGGCATAGTCGTCGAGAGCCTCGGCGACGTCCGCGTGGTCGAGCGGCAGTTCCAACCGGCGCAGCACCGGCCCGGTGTCCATGCCGGTATCGATGCGGAACACGCTGATTCCGCTGGTGGTCTCACCGTTGATGAGTGCCCGCTGAACGGGAGCGGCCCCGCGGTGGGCCGGCAGCAGGGAGAAGTGGAGGTTGAACCAGCCGAGGCGGGCCGTGTCCAGTGCGGCGGGTCCGGCGATGGCTCCGAAGGCGACGACGGCGACGGCGTCGACATCGAGTGCCCGCAGCTGGGAGATGACGTCTCCGCGCAGACGAGCGGCTTCGATGACGGGCAGTCCGAGTTCGAGAGCGCGGGTCTTCACCGGTGACGGGGTGAGGACTCTCTTCCGTCCGACGGGCGCATCGGGTCGGGTGAGCACCGCACGGATGCTGTGGTCCGAGACGGCCAAGGCCTCGAGGGCGGGTACTGCGACATCAGGGGTGCCGGCGAAGACGATATCCACGACTTGGATTCTACTGGTTCGCCGCGCGGTCACAGCGACCGGGGATCATCGATGCGCACTCGCACCAGCGGCTGCTTCTTGGCCGAGCGGGACGCGATGATCTCGGTCACTTTCGTCCCGACGCGGTCTCCGGCGGAGAACGGGTAGGCGCTGACGCTGCGCTGAGCGTCCGCGGCGTCCTCACGCAGGAGTTCCTCGACCTCGCCGATCTGCTTGAGCACCTCGTCGATGTCGGCGCCGGCTCCCGTGAGCTCGAGGATCCGTCGGTAGGGCGGGAAGCCGAGGACCTTTCTGTCGCTCAGCTGCCGTGACATGAAGGTCGTGGGGTCGAAGGCGGTCAGGGTCTGCCGGATGATTTCGTCCTCGTCGCCGAGATAGACGGCTCCCCCGTCATCACGGGAGCGCACGAGTGAGGCGGCACGCAGTCGGCGTGCCACACTTTCGTCGATCGAGCGCATCCAGGGACCCGGCCACAGCGAATCCAAGAGGATCGCCGCGGCAAAGCCGCCGAGCACATAGGGTTCGGCTCCGGTCGTGGCCACCACGAGGCGCGGGGTCTCGTCGAGGACCGTGGTGATGTGATCGCCTCCGGATTCGACGATCTCGACATCCGGCAGTGCACGGGCGAGCTCTTCTACGGTGCGGGCCCGGCCGCGGACGATCGATCTCACCTGGTTCGAGCGGCAGCGCAGGCACCTGAAGGTCTCCGAGTGATAGCCGCAGGTCCGGCAGGCGAAGGGACCGACCTCCGACTGAGTGGTCAGCGTCGCCTGACATTGCGGGCAGCGGGCGACTTCCTGGCAGCGGGCACAGGCGAAGACCGGATAGTACCCGGATCGCGGCACCTGCACGAGCACCGGACCGGGCACTCCCCCGTCCCGGGGACGCGGACGCAGCGCCGTGCGCATGATCTGCCAGGCGCGGCTGGGAATACGCTGCCAGGCGAAGGGGTCCCGATCCTCGTCGGGGACGAAGACGACCGGGGCGGCATGCCGCCTGGCGGGACCGACCGGAGTGACGTCGGCCAGCCAGCCGATCTCGACGAGGCGCTGGACTTCGGCGCTGCGGTCGGTGGAGACGAAGAGCAGTTCGGTGTCCTCGATCGTCGACCGCAGCAGGCAGACCTCCCTGGCGTGCGGGTACGGGGCGTGCTGATCGAGATAGTTGAGGTTCGCGTCGTCGGTGCAGATGATGAGCCCCAGGTCCGCGACGGGGGCGAAGGCCGCCGCACGCGTGCCGATCGTGATCCGCGTGTGTCCGAGCAGTCCGCGCAGCCAGGCCTGCCAGCGCAGCTCCGGTGACGTCTCGGCGCTGAGTACCGAGACCTCCGCGATCCCGGCGTGGGTCAGCGCCGAATGGAGCACGGCGAGCTCACGATAGTCGGGCACGAGCCAGAGCACGGACCGGCCGGCCCCGAGCACCGTCCGCGCAGCATCGAGTCCGGCACGGATCCAGCTGAGTCCCGGCGTCGGCCCGGGTGTGCACGCCATGGCCCGGCGCCGAGGCGGCCCGGAGACATCGTCGGCCCTCGGCTCCTCCCCCGCCGTAAGAACCCACCCGCCGAGGCGGCCGAGCAGCTGCGGATCATCCGCCGAACCGTCGTTCGGGCTCAGTACAGGATGGTCGGTCGCCGCATCGGACTCATTCGCAGCCGTCCCGGTCTTCTCGTCCTTGAGCACGGCTCTCTCGCCGCGAGCGTGGCGCGGAGGAATGGCCAGGCGCAGCACATCGGCGAGCGTCCCGCCGTAGCGACGGGCGACCGCTTCGCTCAACGCGAGCAGGTTCTCACTGAGAACTCGGACGGGTCCGCTGATCCGTTGGATCGTCGCCAACGGCCCGACGTGGTCCGAGGATTCGACGCGTTCGAGCAGATAGCCGTCACGCAGCTTCCCGGCGAACTTCACGCGCACGCGCACACCGGGCAGGGCCGCCTCGGCGAGCTTGTCCGGGACCGCATAGTCGAAGGCCCGCGCCAGGTGCGGGACGGGATGGTCGATGAGTACGCGGGCGACCGGATCGGTCGGGGCCAGGGGCACCTGGCCCTCGGCCGAGGTTCCGGTGTCGATCGGGAGGGGTTCGTCCACGCCGACGGCAGACTAGTTGGAGGACACGGCGCGCAGCAGATCCTCGGCGCGGTCCGTGACCTCCCAGGTGAAGTCGGGCAGTTCGCGGCCGAAGTGGCCGTAGGTCGAGGTCTGCGAGTAGATCGGGCGCAGCAGATCGAGTTCGGCGATGATCATCGCCGGGCGGAGGTCGAAGACCTCGCGGATGGCCCGTGAAATCGCGTTCGGATCGACCTTCTCCGTTCCGAATGTCTCGACGTACAGGCCCATCGGGTCGACTCGGCCGATCGCATAGGACACCTGCACTTCGGCCCGGTCTGCCAGACCGGCGGCGACGACGTTCTTCGCCACCCAGCGCATCGCGTAGGCCGCGGAACGGTCGACCTTCGAAGGATCCTTGCCGGAGAACGCGCCGCCTCCGTGACGGGAGAACCCGCCGTAGGTGTCGACGATGATCTTCCGACCGGTCAGACCGGCATCGCCCATCGGCCCGCCCGTGACGAAGGGACCGGCGGGGTTGATGTGGATGTTCGCGCCAGAGACGTCGAGACCGGAGTCGGCGATCACCGGATCGATGACGAGTTCCTTGATCTCCGTGTGCAGCTGGGACTGGCTGGTCTCCGCCGAGTGTTGGGTGGAGACGACGACGTTCTCGATCGACACTGCCTCGTCGCCGTCATAGCCCAGCGTCAGCTGCGTCTTCCCATCGGGACGCAGATAGTCGAGCCGACCGGACTTGCGCACCTGAGAGAGCTGCTCAGCCATCCGGGAGGCCAGGTGGATGGGCAGCGGCATGAGGACATCGGTGGAGTTGTCGGCATAGCCGAACATCAGTCCCTGATCTCCGGCTCCGAGGCTCGTGCCGTGGTCGGAGGATTCGACGGCTTCGCGGAAGTCCAGCGGGTTCGTCACACCGGAGTGGATGTCCGTGGACTGGCTGCCGATCGACACGGAGACTCCGCAGGAGTGTCCGTCGAAGCCGGTGTCCGAGGAGTCGTAGCCGATCCCCGTGATGAGGCTGCGCACGATGCCGGCGACATCGGCGTAGGCGGCCGTATTCACCTCACCGGCGACGTGGACGAGTCCGGTGGTGACCATGGTCTCCACGGCCACTTTGGCGTTGGGGTCCTGCCGAAGCAGATCGTCGAGCACCGCATCGCTGATCTGGTCGCAGATCTTGTCGGGATGTCCCTCGGTGACGGACTCGGATGAGAAGAAACGCAGATTTGTGTGTGTCACGTTGTCGATTCTACGTGGGTGATTTGGTCGGAGACGGCCGCAATGACCTTTTGTGAAACATGGTCCTTCGACCCGTGGAATTCCTCACCGACGACGATGTCGCCGCGATCGGAGGAGATGATCTGGACCATGGTGTCATCGTGGCCGAAGGCGCGGTCGTCCGAGACGTCGTTGAACACGAGCAGGTCGACGCCTTTGCGCTCGAACTTGGCTCGAGCGTAGTCGAGCGCGGTCGTGTCGGAGTCACCGGTCTCGGCGGCGAATCCGACGATGATCTGACGGCGGAGGCCGGTCTGCCCAGAGCGCTCGGCGACGAGTCCGCGCAGGATGTCCGGGTTCTGCGTCAGGCGCAGGGTCAGACCGTCGTCTCCGGACTTCTTCATCTTCGAGTCCGCGGTCTCGGCGGGCCGGTAGTCGGCGACGGCGGCGGCCATGATGATGGCATCGGCGCTCGCCTGGGCGGTATGCATCGCCTCCTGCAGCTCCAGAGTGGATTCGACCGGGGTGACCGTGATGTCAGCGGGCAGTCCCGACAGCAGACCGGTGTCGATGTTCGCAGCGACGAGTTCGACGGATGCGCCCGCGCCATGCGCGGCATTCGCCAGGGCGATGCCCTGTTTGCCTGAGGAGCGGTTGCCGAGGAAGCGCACGGGGTCGAGTGGCTCCCGCGTGCCGCCGGCGCTGATGACGATGCGGCGACCGGACAGAGCACCGCTGGGGCGGTTGAGCGCGTCTGCCGAGTCGTCGGCGGTGCCGTCCTTGACCGAGAGCGCGAAGTCGACGATCTCTTCGGGTTCGGGCAGTCGTCCGGGACCGGAGTCGGGTCCGGTGAGGCGCCCGACAGCAGGATCGAGGACATGGATGCCGCGCGAGCGCAGGGTCGCGATATTGGCGACTGTGGCGGGATTGAGCCACATCTCCGTGTGCATGGCCGGAGCCACGACGACCTCGGCGGTCGTGGTGAGCACGGAGGCGGTGAGCAGATCATCGGCTCGGCCGGCGGCGATCTTCGCGATCAGATCGGCGGTCGCCGGGGCGATGATGACGAGTTCGGCTTCCTGTCCGATGCGCACATGATTGACGGTGTCGATCTCGTCGAAGACATCGGTGGTCACGGTCTGGCCGGACAGGGCCTCAAGAGTGGGGGCACCGATGAATTTCAGTGCGTTGGCCGTCGGAACGACCTTGACGCTGTGGTCGAGTTCCCGGAGTCGCCGGATGATGTGTGCCGCCTTGTAGGCGGCGATCCCACCGGCGACGCCGAGTACGATTCTCACTGGTCGCTGAAGTCGATCGCGCCGTCGTTGCTCACAGGAGCGGTGGCTTCGGCCTCGGGTGCGGCCTGGATGAAGTCGGCTTCGGAGACCTCGCGAGCGACGATCTTCGACTCGTTGACCTCACGCAGAGCGATCGACAGGGGCTTCTCGTTGGTGCCGGGCGTGACGAGCGGACCGACGTTCTCGAGCAGTCCCTCCTGCAGCTGGGCGTAGTACGAGTTGATCTGACGGGCGCGCTTTGCCGCGATCGAGACCAGTTCGTACTTCGAACCGGTCACGCTCAGCAGATCGTCGATCGGAGGGTTGGTGATGCCTTCAGGCTGTGCGGGCAAGGAGATTCCCATCTAATCGGAAGTGGCTATACCCATCAATGATAGGAGTTCTTCGGCCGCAGTGCGAACGTGGTCGTTGACGATGGTCACGTCGAACTCCGATTCGGCGGCCAATTCGCGTTTCGCGGTGGCCAGTCGCCGCTCCTGCTCCTCTTCGGTTTCGGTGCCGCGGCCGGTCAGTCGGGAGACGAGTTCTTCCCAGCTGGGCGGGGCGAGGAAGACGAAGCGGGCATCGGGCATCTTCTCTTTGACCTGACGGGCGCCCTGCAGGTCGATCTCGAGCAGTGCGGGAATCCCCTGGTCGAGCTTCTCCTCCACCGGAGCCGAAGGCGTGCCGTAGCGGTGGCGCCCGTGGACGACGGCATATTCGAGCAGCCGATCCTCGGCGATGAGAGCGTCGAAGGCGTCGTCGGTGAGGAAGTGATAATGGACACCATCGATCTCACCGGGGCGCCGGGGGCGGGTCGTGGCCGACACGGAGAACCAGACCTCGGGGTGGTTCTGCCGAATATAGGTGCTGATGGTGCCTTTTCCGACGGCGGTCGGACCCGCGAGGACGGTGAGTCGATTATTCACAGGTCTGAGGTTGTCACACTCAGGAATATTTCTCCAACAGGGCGGACTTCTGGTGCACACCCAGACCTTTGATCCGCCGGGAGGTGGCGATGCCGACCTCTTCCATGGCGGCTTCGGCTCGCCGGTCGCCGACTCCGGGCAGGGCCCTGAGCAGATCGAGCACACGCATCTTCGCCAGTGCTTCGTCGTCTGCTGCCTTCTTGAGCACGGCCGCGAGATCGGTATCGCCGGTCTTGAGCGCCGACTTCACTTCGGCTCGTGCCTGACGTGCCTTGAACGCTTTGTCCAACGCAGCGGAACGCTGTTGCGGGGTCAACGGTTCGAGTGCCACTTTGTCTCCTCTGTCACCATGAACGGGCAGGTAGGGAAGTTGTCTCAGTCTAAGACACAATCCCTGCCGAGAGGCGATATGAGCAGAAATTTGTGGCGTGGCGAGCCGGAATCGGCCCACCGACGGAACGCCGAATCCGGTGTTCGGACCGCCCTCGCGATCCGAACACCGGTGCTCAGTCCGCTGCCGTCAGGTCACGGTTGAGTGCGGCTGCGGCGTCGGCCAATCCGTCGGGACCGGCACCGAGCACCGCCCGGGAGGCGGTGGCGAGCACCTGTCCCGATTCCAGGGCCCGGTCGCCGAAGACGGCGCGCAGTTCAGCCAGACCTGCGCCCTGTGCGCCGACGCCGGGAGCGAGGATCGGTCCCCCGCAATCGCTGGGATCGAATCCCAGGTCCGCTGCTGCGGTGCCGATTGTCGCTCCGACGACGAGTCCGAACGAACCGAGCACCTCGGCCGAGTTCAGTGCCTGAGCATTGCGCTGCCGGACTCGGGACACGATCGCTGCGGCCACCGATTCGCCGTCTCGCACGGCATGCTGGACCTCCGCCCCTTCCGGGTTCGAGGTCAGCGCGAGGACGAAGACGCCCTTGCCGTGAACGGCCGCGAGTTCGAACGCCGGCTCCAGGGCTCCGAACCCGAGGTAGGGCGAGACCGTGATCGAGTCCGCGGCCAGCGCCGAGGCGGGGTCGAGGTAGGCCCTCGCGTAGGCACCCATGGTCGAGCCGATGTCACCGCGTTTGATGTCGAGGACGGTGAGCAGACCGGCGTCCTTGGCCGCGGCCAGGGTCTCTTCGAGAGCGGCGACTCCGGCGGAACCGTACTGTTCGAAGAACGCGGACTGCGGTTTCACGGCTGCCACCGATCCCTTGAGCTGCCCGACCGTACGAAGGGCGAACTCGCGGACGCCTGCAGCACTGGCCGGCAGCCCCCAGGAGGCCAGCAGATGCTCGTGCGGGTCGATGCCCACGCAGAGCGGCCCGTGTTGTTCCATGGCGGCTGCCAGCCGAGTGCCGAACATCAGGCGCTCCAGTCCTGCAGACTGCGCACGTCGAACTTCGAGTCGCGGATCACCTCGAGGGAGGTCACTGCGGCGGCGAATTCGGCGAGCGTGGTGATCAGGGGCACGGAGTTCGCGGTCGCCGCGGCTCGGATCTCATAGCCGTCGGCGCGTTCCTGCCGACCCGACGGCACGTTGATGACCATGTCGATGGTGCCCGCGGTGAGGTAGTCGATGACCGTGCGGTCTTCGGCATCGGCCTCGAAGTGCTTGTGCACCTGAGTCGTCTTGATCCCGTAGCGGGAGAGCACGGCCGCGGTGCCGGTGGTCGCGACGACGTCGAAGCCCATGTCGACGAGTTCTTTGACCGGCAGCACCATGGCCCGCTTGTCCCGATCGGCCACCGACACGAACACGGTGCCCGAGGTCGGCAACTTCACGGATGCCCCGAGCAGTCCCTTCGCAAACGCGGTCGGGAAGTTGTGGTCGATGCCCATGACCTCACCGGTCGAGCGCATCTCGGGGCCGAGGATCGAGTCGACGATCTTTCCTTCGACGGTAGTGAACCGACGGAACGGAAGGACCGCCTCCTTGACGGCGATCGGATGGTCGAGCGGCAGGGTCGAGCCATCGCCCTCTGCGGCCAGCAGGTCACCGCGGAGGTCCTCGATCGTGCGGCCCACGGCGATGAGCGCCGCGGCCTTGGCCAGCTGGGTCGACGTCGCCTTCGAGACGAACGGCACGGTCCGCGAGGCCCGTGGGTTGGCTTCGATGACGTGGAGGACGTCGGCGGCGATGGCGAACTGGATGTTGAGCAGTCCGCGCACGCCCACCCCTTCGGCGATGGCCTTCGTCCCCTGGCGGACGCGCTCGAGCACGTCCTCACCCAGCGTCAGCGAGGGCAGTACGCAGGCGGAGTCGCCGGAGTGGATTCCGGCTTCTTCGATGTGCTCCATGATTCCGCCGATGTAGACCTCGTTGCCGTCGTAGAGGGCGTCGACGTCGATCTCGATGGCGTCTTCGAGGAACCGGTCGACCAGGACCGGACGATCGGTGGAGATCTCCGTGGCGCTGGCCATGTAGTCGAGCAGCTGAGTGCGGTCGTAGACGATCTGCATTCCGCGTCCGCCGAGGACGTAGGAGGGCCGCACGAGCACCGGGTAGCCGATGTTCTCGGCGATCGCTGCCGCTTCCGCAGAGGTCACCGCGGTGCCGTGCTTGGGAGCGGTGAGTCCGGCCCTCTCCAGCACGGTTCCGAACTCTCCGCGGTCCTCGGCCAGGTCGATGGCTTCGGGTTGGGTGCCGAGCACCGGCACGCCTGCGGCCTTGAGCTTGTCGGCCAGGCCCAACGGCGTCTGCCCGCCGAGGGTGCACACGACGCCGAGGACCTCACCGGCGGCGAGTTCGGCGTGGTAGACCTCCATGACGTCTTCGAACGTGAGGGGTTCGAAGTACAGGCGATCGGCGGTGTCGTAGTCGGTCGACACGGTCTCCGGGTTGCAGTTGACCATGATCGTCTCGTATCCGGCCGAGCCGATCGCCATGGTGGCGTGGACGCAGGAATAGTCGAACTCGATGCCCTGGCCGATCCGGTTCGGTCCCGAGCCGAGGATGATCACGGCCGGGCGGTCGCGTCTCATGACCTCGGTCTCGGAGTCGTAGCTCGAGTAGTGGTACGGAGTCTTCGCTTCGAATTCTCCGGCGCAGGTGTCGACTGTTTTGAACACCGGGCGCACGCGCAGGGCGTGGCGGATGCCGGTGACGACGCTCGTGTCGAGGCTGCGCAGTCCCGCGATCTGCTCGTCGGAGAAGCCGTGGTTCTTCGCGACCCGCAGGACGTGCTCGTCGAGTTCGTCGGCGTCGCGGATATGGGCGGCCACCTCGTTGATGAGTTGGATCTGGTCGAGGTACCAGGGGTCGATCTCGCAGGCGTCGAAGACCTCTGCCGCGCTCAGCCCGGCGGCGAGTCCGCGCTGGACCGAGTGGATGCGGTCAGCGGTGGCGTGCGAGATCGCTTCGAGGACGGATTCGCGGACGTCGTCGTCGGAGACGTCGGGCAGGTCGGTCCAGCTGAACGAGGAGTCCTTCTGCTCGAGTGAGCGCATCGCCTTCTGCAGCGCGGTGGTGAAGTTGCGGCCCAGGGCCATGACTTCGCCGACGGATTTCATCGTCGTCGTCAGGGTCGGATCCGCGGCCGGGAACTTCTCGAAGGTGAAGCGCGGGATCTTCACGACCACATAGTCCAGCGTCGGTTCGAAGCTGGCCGGGGTGACCTTCGTGATGTCGTTGGGGATCTCGTCGAGCGAGTAGCCGACGGCGAGCTTCGCGGCCATCTTCGCGATCGGGAAGCCGGTGGCCTTCGACGCCAGCGCCGAGGACCGGGACACGCGCGGGTTCATCTCGATGGTGATGATGCGTCCGGTCTTGGGATCGACTGCGAACTGGATGTTGCAGCCGCCGGTGTCCACGCCGACGGCGCGGATGATGGCGATGCCGATATCGCGCATCGACTGGTATTCCCGGTCGGTCAGGGTCAGCGCCGGGGCCACGGTGATCGAGTCGCCGGTGTGCACGCCGACGGGGTCGACGTTCTCGATCGAGCACACGACGACGACGTTGTCCTTGTTGTCGCGCATGAGCTCGAGTTCGTATTCCTTCCACCCGAGGATCGATTCCTCGAGCAGCACCTCGTGGGTGATGGAGTCGGACAGGCCGGCGCCGGCGATGCGGCGCAGATCGGCTTCGTCGTAGGCCATGCCCGAGCCGAGGCCGCCCATGGTGAATGAGGGGCGCACGACGACCGGGTAGTTGAGTTCTTCGGCCGCGGCCAGGGCTTCGTCGAGGGTGTGGCAGATGGCCGACCGGGCCACCTCGGCGCCGCAGGCCTCGGCGATGTCCTTGAACTTCTGTCGGTCCTCACCGCGCTGGATGGCGTCGACGTCGGCACCGATGAGTTCGACGCCGTACTTCTCGAGCACTCCGGCGTCGTGGAGGGCGATGGCCGCGTTGAGTGCGGTCTGTCCGCCCAGGGTGGGCAGGAGCGCATCGGGGCGCTCCTTCTCGATGATCGTCTCGATGACGTCCGGATCGATCGGTTCGACATACGTGGCGTCGGCGATGTCCGGGTCGGTCATGATGGTCGCCGGGTTCGAGTTGATGAGGATGACGCGCAGGCCCTCGGAGCGCAGCACGCGGCAGGCTTGGGTGCCCGAATAGTCGAATTCGCAGGCCTGGCCGATGACGATGGGGCCGGAGCCGATGACGAGGACGGATGTGAGGTCGTGTCTCAGTGGCATTGGGTGTTCTCCTTAGGCCTGGGCAGCCGAATCGGCCTGGGAAGCGGACATGAGGTCGACGAAGCGATCGAACAGGTAGCTCGAATCGTGCGGGCCGGCCGCAGCCTCGGGGTGGAATTGGACGGAGAAGGCGGGAATGTCGAGGCAGGCGAGTCCCTCGACGACATCGTCGTTGAGGCACACATGGGACACAGTCACCCGGCCGTAGTCGGCCTTGTGCGGGGCGATGGTCTCACCTGTCAGCGGAGCGTCGACGGCGAAGCCGTGGTTCTGCGAGGTGATCTCGACCTTGCCCGTGGTCCGGTCCATCACGGGCACGTTGATGCCGCGGTGGCCGAAGGGCAGCTTATAGGTGCCGAAGCCCAGTGCCCGCCCGAGCAGCTGGTTGCCGAAGCAGATGCCGAAGAACGGCATGCCGGCATCGAGCACGGCGCGCAGCAGTTCGACCTGGTCGTCTGCGGTGGCGGGGTCGCCGGGGCCGTTGGAGAAGAAGACTCCGTCCACGCCGAGGGCCCGGATCTCTTCGAAGCTGATCGTCGACGGCAGCACATGGACGTCGATTCCGCGTTCGGACAGTCGCTCGGGGGTCATCGATTTGATGCCGAGGTCGACGGCGGCGACGCTGAACCTCTTCTCCCCGCGGGCGGGGATGAGGGTGGGTTCGGTGATCGAGACCTCGTCGACGAGGTTGGCTCCGGCCATCTGCGGGGAGGCCTGGACACGGGCGAGGAGTTCGGACTCGGGCGTCTCGGCGGCGGCGCCGGAGAAGATGCCCACGCGCATGGCTCCCTTGTCGCGCAGGTGGCGGGTCAGGGCTCGGGTGTCGACGTCGGAGATGCCGACGATCCCGGACTCGGTCAGCCAGTCGACGAGGTCGCCTTCGGATCGCCAGTTCGACGAGATCCGGGAGGCGTCGCGGACGACGTAGCCGGCCGCCCAGATCCTGGCGGATTCGTCATCGGTGCGGTTGACGCCGGTGTTGCCGATGTGCGGAGCGGCCTGGATGATGATCTGCCGGTGGTAGGACGGGTCGGTCAGCGTCTCCTGGTATCCGGACATGGCGGTGACGAACACGGCCTCACCGGTGGTCTCGCCGAGGTGTCCGTAGGCGGATCCGTGGAAGGTCCGGCCGTCTTCGAGGACGAGGACGGCGGGGGTGGTGGAAAAACTCATTGTGCCTCTTCGATCATTTCGCGGATGCGGTCGACGGTGGGGGTGGTGGATGCGGCGTAGCGGGCGCGGAAGCCCGTGTCGACGAGGGTGTCGCCGAGGTGCCACGTGATGCGGATGATGCCTCCGCGTTCGACGAATTTGCCGATCATCCCGTTCGTGGTGTCCACGGAGACGATGTCTCGGCGCGGGATGAGGAAGTCGTCGCGTCCGGCCAGGTCCATGATCACTCCCCCGTCGGTGACGACGAGTTCCCCGGTGGTGCGGATGCCCAGGCCGTGGACGGCGACGCGTTCGAGCGGATGGCCGGCTTTCGTCGTCGACACATAGGAGCCTTCGACGGGTTCGGCGACGGCTTTGATGCCCATATGGGGCTTCGGCGGGGTGACGACTTCCGCCTGGGCCTGTTTGCGTCGGCTCCATCCCCAGGCGATCGCGACGATCACGATGACGATGACTGCGGCGACGATGAGTGTGCCTACTGTTGTGTCCATGTTGCTCCTGCCGGGTGGGGTGTGGTCAGTGCCCCTGCGGCCAAGACCCGGTGGCCGTAGAAGAAGGTGTCGGTGACCTGCGTGGTCACTTCGACGCCGGCGAAGGGGTTGTTCCGTCCCTTCGTGGCGTGGTCGGCGGGTTCGATGCGGTGCGGTGCGGCCGGGTCGACGAGGACGATGTTCGCGCTCGCCCCGATTTCGAGACTGCCGTGCCCGGAGGCTCCGGTGATCCGAGCCGGGGCCGACGACATCACACGGGCCACATCGCCGAAGTCGAAGTCGTGGTCGGCCATGGCGGCGACGACGATGGACAGCGCGGATTCCATGCCGACCATGCCCATGGCCGCGGCGGTCCATTCGCTGCACTTGTGTTCGGCGGTGTGCGGGGCGTGGTCGGTGCCGACGACGTCGATCGTGCCGTCTGCCAGAGCAGTCCGGAGCGCCTGGACGTCACGGTCGGTGCGCAGCGGCGGGTTGACCTTGTACACGGGGTCGAAGGTGCGTACGAGTTCGTCGGTGAGCATGAGATGGTGCGGTGTCACCTCGGCGGTCACGGCGATCCCCCGGGCCTTGGCCCACCGGATGAGGTCGACGCTGCCGGCGGTGGAGACGTGGCAGATGTGCAGCCGGGATCCGACGTGTTCGGCCAGGAGCACATCACGGGCGATGATCGATTCCTCGGCGACGGCGGGCCAGCCGGGCAGTCCGAGTTCGGCCGAGACCGTTCCCTCGTTCATCTGTGCGCCCTCGGTCAGGCGCGGTTCCTGTGCGTGCTGGGCGATGATCCCGTCGAAGGTCTTGACGTATTCGAGGGCGCGGCGCATGAGCAGCGGATCGGAGACGCAGATGCCGTCGTCGGAGAACATGCGCACGCGGGCACCCGAACGTGCCATGGCGCCCAATTCGGCGAGCTGACGGCCCTCGAGGCCGGTGGTCACGGCGCCGACGGGCACGACTTCGGTGAATCCGGCGGCGCGGCCGAGTCGGTGGACCTGTTCGACGACTCCTGCCGTGTCGGCCACGGGCGCGGTGTTGGCCATGGCGTGGACGCAGGTGTAGCCGCCCGACGCCGCCGATCGGGACCCTGTGAGCACGGTCTCGGCGTCCTCTTTGCCGGGTTCGCGCAGGTGGGTGTGCATGTCGACGAGGCCGGGCAGAGCCACGAGGCCTGCGGCCTCGACGGTCTCGTGATCGTCTGTGCCCAGAAGCTCGGGATCGACGATGCGTCCGTGACGGATCGCGATATCGGCGACTCCGCGTCCGAGGACGTCGGCTCCGCGGATGAGGTAATCAGTCATTGGTCTCCTCCTGACCGGTCAGCAGACGGTAGAGGACCGCCATGCGCACGCTCACTCCGTTCTCGACCTGGTCGAGGACGAGGGCGCGGGGTGAATCCGCTGCGGCAGCGGAGATCTCGAAACCGCGGTTCATGGGACCCGGGTGCATGATGAAGGTCGAGGCTGGCAGTGTGGCCAGCCGGGCCGCGCTCAGTCCCCACAAGCGGGCGTATTCGCGTTCGTTGGGGAAGAAGGATTCGTGCATCCGCTCGTGCTGGACCCGCAGCATCATCACGGCGGCGAAGTCCACCGCGCTCAGGGCCGAATCGAAGTCGAAGTGGACGGTCACCGGCCAGTCCTCCACTCCCCACGGCAGCAGGGTGGGCGGGGCGATGAGGTGGACATCCGCGCCGAGGCGGGCGAGCAGGTGCACGTTCGACCGGGCCACACGGGAATGCAGGATATCCCCGACGATGGCGACCTTCGCTCCGTCGAGTCCCTGACCGCGCGGTCCCCCGGCCACCGGCCCCGAGGCGGGGACTCCGGCCAGTGCCCGACGCAGGGTGAACGCGTCGAGGAGCGCCTGGGTGGGGTGTTCGTGGGTGCCGTCGCCTGCGTTGACGACGGGGACGTCGATCCACCCGGTATGGGCGAGGCGGTGGGCGGTGCCAGCTCCGGAATGGCGGACGACGATGGCATCGGCTCCCATCGCCGAGATCGTCTGGATGGTGTCCTGGAGGCTTTCGCCCTTCGAAACGGAGGAGCCCTTGGCGGAGAAGTTGAGCACATCGGCCGAGAGCCGTTTGGCTGCGGCTTCGAAGGACAGGCGTGTGCGTGTGGAGTCCTCGAAGAAGAGGTTGACCACCGTGCGTCCGCGCAGCACGGGCAGCTTCTTGACTTCGCGTTCGGAGACCAGCGTCATCTCCTCAGCGATGTCGAGGATGCCGATGGCGTCGTCTCGGCTGAGCGTCGCGGTGTCGAGCAGATGCTTCATTCGCGGCCCCCCGAGATGCTCACGGAATCGTCTCCGTCGATTTCGGTCAGGGAGACGTTGACGCGTTCGCTGCTCGATGTCGGCAGGTTCTTGCCGACATGGTCGGCACGGATCGGCAGGTCCCGGTGGCCGCGGTCGACGAGAACGGCGAGCCGGACCTTGGCGGGCCGGCCGACATCGGCGAGGGCATCGAGGGCGGCACGGATGGTGCGCCCGGAGAAGAGCACATCGTCGACGAGGACGACGGTCTTCGCATCGATTCCCGCACTCGGGATGGAGGTGGGTTCGGGTGTCCGGTAGGAGCCGCCGCGCAGATCGTCGCGGTACATCGTGATGTCGAGGCTGCCGGAGAGTTCAGCAGCGGTCTCGGGATTCCCGGAGATCGAGGCGATCGCCTCGGCGAGTCGGTGCGCGAGCGGGACTCCGCGGCGCGGAATGCCGAGGAGCACGAGGTCGTCGCTGCCCTTGTTGGATTCGATGATCTCATGGGCGATCCGGGTGATCGCCCGCGAGATATCGGGGGCGTCCAGCACTGTTCGCTGTGTCATATTTCCCCTTCTCCGCCTCTCTGGACGGTGGTTAAAGGAGTGGTTCGATTCGATTGTAGACCCGGTGAGGTGCCCACCGGCGGGCGGGTCCGAAGTGCGGACCCGCCGTCAGATGAGTGTCGGTTTGACGTCGAGGATGCGGGAGAGCAGTCCCGAGACGAAACCGGGTGAGTCATCTGTGGAGAACTGTCTGGCCAGTGACACGGCTTCGTCGATGGCCACCTTGTCGGGGACCTCGTCGTTGAACAGCATCTCCCAGGTTCCGATCTCGAGCAGAGACCGGTCGACGGCCGGCATCCGGTCCAGGGTCCAGCCTTCTGAGTAGGTGGAGATGATTTCATCGATCTCCGCCTGCTTCTCGGTGATGCCCGTGACGATCTCGACCGCGTATTCCTTCATCGGGTAGTCGGGATCGTTCGACCGCATGGTGACGAGTTCGTCCATGGCCAGTCGACGCTGCCCGGCTTCGAAGAGCAGCTCGAGAGCCCGACGACGGGCTCGGGTACGTGCGGATGCCACTTACTTGACGCGACCGAGGTAGTCGCCGCTGCGGGTGTCGACCTTGACCTTCACGCCCTCTTCGAGGAACAGGGGCACCTGGATCTCGTAGCCGGTCTCGAGAGTCGCCGGCTTCGATCCGCCGGTCGAACGGTCGCCCTGGAGTCCGGGTTCGGTGTGGGTGATGGTCAGCTCGACCGAGGGCGGCAGCTCCACCGACAGCGGGGTGCCTTCGTGGAAGGAGATCTGCAGATCCTGGTTCTCGAGCATGTAGTTCGCGGCGTCGCCGACGAGCTCTGCGGAGATGTTGACCTGGTCGTAGTCCTTGGCGTCCATGAACACGTAGTCGGTGCCGTCATGGTAGAGGTACTGCATATCGCGGCGGTCGACATTCGCGGTCTCGACCTTGGTGCCGGCGTTGAAGGTCTTGTCGATGATCTTGCCGGAGATGACGTTCTTCAGCTTGGTGCGGACGAAGGCCGGTCCTTTTCCGGGCTTGACGTGCTGGAATTCGAGCACCTGCCACAGCTGGTTGTCGAGGTTGAGCACAAGGCCGTTCTTCAGGTCGTTCGTTGTCGCCACTAATTCGTCCTTCTTCGGTTCAGTCCTGATCACCGAATGGTGATCGCAGTCGGCACGGCGCGCCGCCCAGCCCCGCGGTTCGGGGTCGACGAATGCGCCACTGGGCAAGTCTAGCAAGCTTCAGCGGGACGCTTCCATTTGGGCGGGGTCAGTCGAGGCCGAGTCCGATGCCGAGGGGAACCGTCGGCGAATCCTCACCGATCTCCTGGTAGGCGGTGAAGAGGATGGAGGCATCGGGGATCTCGACGGTGCTCGGTTCGCCGATGTCGCTGAGCAGAACCATCCGCAGCATCGCTCCGCGGGCTTTCTTGTCCCGCTTCATCGTGTCCAGCAGCTGCGGCCAGACGTCGGAGCGGTACCCCACGGGCAGTCCGAGCTTGCCGAGCAGTTCGCGGTGGAGGTCGACGACTTCGTAGGGCAGGCTCTTGATCATCGACGCCACCTCGGCGGCGAAGACCATGCCCACCGACACGGCGGCACCGTGGCGCCACTGGTAGCGCTCCTTGTGTTCGATCGCATGGCCGAGGGTGTGACCGTAGTTGAGTATCTCCCGGCGTCCGGATTCCTTGAAGTCTCCGGAGACGACCTCGGCCTTGACCCGGATGGAGCGTTCGATGAGCTCGCGCAGCACGGGTCCGTGCACATCGGCGATCTCGTCCTTCGAATGGTTCGACACGAGGTCGAGGATCGCGGGGTCGGCGATGAATCCGGTCTTGACCACTTCGGCGAGTCCGGTGAACAGTTCGTTCTCCGGCAGCGTCCCGAGCGTGTCGAGGTCGACGAGGACTCCGGCGGGTGCGTGGAAGGAGCCGACGAGGTTCTTGCCTTCGGCGGTGTTGATCCCGGTCTTGCCGCCGACGGAGGCATCGACCATCCCGAGGACGGTGGTGGGGATGTGGATGACCGTGATTCCGCGCAGCCAGGTGGCGGCGACGAATCCGCCGAGGTCGCTCACCGCTCCCCCGCCGACGGTGACGATCGCGTCGGTGCGGGTGAAGTCGGACTGGCCGAGGACCTGCCAGCAGAAGGCGGCGACCTGGACGTGCTTGGCCTCTTCGGCGTCGGGAATCTCCGCGGCCACAGCTTCGAGGCCGGCCGCGGCGAGGTCGTCGCGAACGGTCTCACCAGTCGTCCGCAGGGCGCGGGGATGGATGACGAGGACCTTCTCGACGCGGTTTCCGAGCAGCTCGGGCAGTTCGCCGAGCAGTCCCTGGCCGACGAGGACGGGGTAGTTCCCGCCGGCGTCCACATTGATGCGTGTGAGGCTCATTCGTCCGTCTTCCTGATCGTTCATCGTCTTCTCTCAAGGCTCGGCCGCCCGGTGAGTGCTCGGAGTCGAGGCACGGCTTCCGTGGGCCGGATCCAGCCTAGCTCTCACCGGTGCCCGGCGGCGAAACGGGTGACCGATGTGGTCGCAGACATCTCACCGCCGAGGCTGTGCTCACCGCTGTTGACCGGATCCGTCGTCGTCGGGATCGGCGTACTTCGCGTACTCTTCGGCTCGCTGCAGACCGGTGAGGACGTCGACGACTCGGTTGACCACCGTCGACGGCGGTGAGTTCGACGCTTGGACCCGGAAGGTCGCGACCTGTTCGTAGAGCGGTTCACGTTCGCTGACCAGGGCCAGCCAGTTCTCCACCGGGCTGCCGGCACCGCGCAGCAGCGGTCGGTGCGGGGCGGTCAGTCGCTGTGCCACGGTGTCGACATCGATATCGATGTGCACGACTTTGATCGCCGGGTGTCGCAGCTGAGCACGGGTGCCGGGGTTGAGGATCGCTCCTCCGCCCAGGGACACGATGCCCGGACGGTCGAGCAGACGACGCAGTGCTCTGCGCACGACCTCGCGTTCGATGCGTCGGAAGTGATCTTCGCCGCGTTCGACGAAGATCTCCGAGATGACACCGTACTTGTCGACGATGTTCGCGTCCGTGTCCGTCAGCGGCAGGCCGAGCCGGTCGGCGAGAAGCCGACCGATCGTCGACTTCCCTGCCGCCGGCGGACCGGAGAGCACGATGCGCGAGAGCGCGGCGGGGACCGGTTCCAGGGGCGGGACCGGCTTGGGCAGCGGGGGGTGGTTCATCGTCCGATGCGGAGGTTCTCCGGAATGGCCGCGACATAGGCGTCCAGGTTCCGCTTCGTCTCGGCAACGGAGTCTCCGCCGAACTTCTCGACGACCGCCTCGGCGAGCACGAGTGCCACCATGGCTTCGGCGACGACGCCGGAGGCAGGCACCGCGCAGACGTCGGAGCGCTGATGGTTCGCCTTCGCGGCCTCACCGGACTCGACGTCGACCGTCGCCAGGGCGCGCGGGACTGTCGCGATCGGCTTCATTCCCGCCCGCACGCGCAGCGGACCGCCCGTGGACATGCCTCCCTCGGTGCCGCCGGCGCGGTTGCTCGTGCGGCGGAATCCGTCGGGCCCGACTTCCAGCTCGTCGTGGGCCCGCGAGCCGGGACGCTTCGTGGTGAGGAACCCGTCTCCGACCTCGACTCCCTTGATCGCCTGGATGCCCATGAGGGCACCGGCCAGGCGGGAGTCGAGACGACGGTCCCAATGCACATGGGAACCCAGCCCCGGAGGCAGGTCGTAGGCGAGGACCTCGACGACTCCGCCGAGGGTGTCCCCGGCCTTCTTCGCCGCGTCGATCTCGGTGACCATCGCCGCCGAGAGATCGGCGTCGAAGCAGCGGACAGGATCGGCATCCAGGGCGTCGACATCGGCCGCGGTCGGCAGTGCGGGCTGTGCATCGGCGGAGTGTTCGGCACCGCCGATGGCCACGGTATGGGAGACGAGGGTGATGCCCAGTTCGCCGAGGAACTTCGCGGCCACAGTGCCCAGCGCCACACGCATCGCGGTCTCACGTGCCGAAGCGCGCTCCAACACGGGACGAGCCTCATCGAAGCCGTACTTCTGCATCCCGACGATATCGGCATGCCCCGGACGCGGTCGGGTCAGCGGGGCGTTGCGGGCCAGTCCCTCGAGCTCGGAGGCGTCGACGGGGTCCGGGCTCATCACGGACTCCCATTTCGGCCATTCGGTGTTGCCGACCTCGATCGCCACGGGTGAGCCCAAGGTCTGCCCGTGACGGACACCGCCGAGGAGACGCACCTCGTCGGCTTCGAACTTCATCCGCGCACCGCGGCCATAGCCGAGTCGGCGGCGAGCCAAGCTCGCACGAATATCGTCCCTGGTGATCGGTACATGGGCGGGAAGCCCTTCAATGATCCCGGTCAGCGCTTCGCCGTGGGATTCGCCTGCAGTCAGCCATCTCAACATTCCACCGATTCTACAAAAGTATTGGGGCGAACAGGCACCCGAGCCACATGCCGGAAAGCATCGCCGGTCCGAAGGCGATGGTCACCCCGCGGACCCGACCGGCTCGGACCGCAGCGATGAGCGCCCAGATCCCGCTGATGAGCATCATGGCGACCAGCACGAGCGCAGGTGCCCACGGGTCGAAGAGACCGGCGACGGCGAAGACGATGAACGCGAGCTTGACGTCCCCAAGGCCCATCGACCGAACCCGCAGCACACGCCCCACCAGGTGCAGTGCTGTGAAGAAGACGAGGGCGAGGAGTCCCGCGAAGAATGAAGAGAACCACAGCGGCAGGTCTCCGAGCACGGAGCCCGTGATGATGAGTCCCAGGGCCAGCAGCGATAGGGGGATGACGATCCGATCGGGCAGTCTGCGGACGCTGACGTCCGCGGTGGCGAGGAACGGTGTGGCGCCGGAGACGATGCCCAGCAGCAGTGCGGAGACGATGCGATCGGCCGAGTTCGGCTCGGCCAGGGTGAACGTCGTCCCGCTCAGCGGCGCATATGCGCTCCACCCGGTCTCCGGTGGTGCGAGCACAGTGAGGGTGAAGACGACGGCGACTGCCGCGGCGATGATGGGGCCGAGCAGCATCGGTCCCATTCCGCGAGCCCATCTGGATGACTGCCACCGCTGCAGGTGCGCGGAGTCGTTGAGCCAGACCCGAGGGGTCACGGCGAGGATGAGGCCGCAGGCCAGAGCGGTCAGCACCGTGACACCGATGGTCATCCCGTGCAGCACTCCGGCGCCCATCTCGATACCCGGTTCAGTCGTGGACCCGGGCGGGTGGGCCCTCGAGTGCTGCGTACATGGCCGACGCGACCCGCGCGGTCAGGTCGTCTGCTGCCGGCAGGGTCGTCGACGTCGGCAGGGTCTCCGTCGTGGTTGGGTCGTCGGCCCTGGCCGCGGCGAGGAACATCTCGAACTGGGCGACGGCCTGTTCGACGAGCATGGCGGTTCCGGCGACGGGGCGCAGACCGTGCGCGGCGGCCGCGGCGAGGAAGGTCGAATCGGCGGCGTAGGCGACGTCGAGGGCGATGGCACCGGGGGCGAAGGATTCGTCCCAGATCGGGTCGGGGGCCGCCTCGGCGGGCAGGGTGGAGATGACGATCGCCGACGGACCGATCCGTCTCAGATCCCCCACCGAGGCGCTCAATCCGATCCGTTCGGCCAGATCGAGAACCCGCCGGGCACGGTCAGGGTTGCGGACGCGGAAGTCCACGCGTGCGATCCCGAGATCGCGGCAGGCCACGAGCGCCGAGGCGGCCGTGGCTCCGGCGCCGAGGATCGTCGCCCGACCCGCTCCCGCACCACCGGCCCCGGCCGGTCCCGATTCTCTGTGTGGGGCGATCGCCTGCACGATGCCGCGCACGTCGGTGTTGGCCACCTGCACCCGACCGCTGCGCCGGATGAGGGTGTTGCCGGCCGCTGTCAGCGCGGCCGTCTCATCGACGTCCCATCCGCGTTCGGCTGCGAGTGTGACGAGACGGTCCTTCAACGGCATCGTCAGCGAGAACCCGATGTGCTCGGGGTGGGAGTCGAGGAACGCCTCGAGCTCGTCGGCGGCGAGTTCGAATCGGGAGTATTCGCTGGATTCCATGTGCAGCGCTGCGAAGGCGGCACGGTGGAGCAGCGGGGACTTCGAATGTGCGATCGGCGAACCGAGCACTGCGGCGAGGATCCTCACCGGCTATCCGTTGTCCTTCCTGTGCTCGCGCAGCCATTTGCGGTAGATCTCGACGTTCTTCTTATGATCCTCGTAGTTGTCGGCGAATTTCGTCTCCCCCGTGTCCGGATTCGTCGCGACGAAGAACTGCCAATCGCCGTCGGCGGGTTCGAGCGCTGCTTCGACGGCTCCCCGGCTCGGCGAGTTGATGGGTCCGGGAGGCAGGCCCTTCTTCTTGTACGTGTTGTACGGCGAGTCCGACTGGCGCTCCTTCTTCGTCGTCGTCAGGTCGGAGCGGGCACCGTGGATATAGGCCACTGTCGCATCCGATTGGAGCAGTCCCCCGGTCTTCGATTTCTCGGAGATGCGGTTGAGGAAGGTCCTGGCCACCTTCGATCGCACCTCGGGGTCCCCCGGGGATTCCTTCTCCACGAGGCTGGCCAGCGTGAGGATGCGGTTGGCGTCCTTGCTCTCGATTCCCAGTTCGTCGAGTTCGGTCTCGGTCTTGTCGACCATCTCCTGGACGATGTCCTCTGCGGTCTTCTGCTTGTTGAGGTCATACGTCGCCGGATACAGGTAGCCTTCGAGGCTCGGGGCCTCGATATCGAGTCCGTAGTCCTTCGGGGTCTTGTCGTCGATGGCTTTGTCGACCTCATCGGCGTTCATCCCCGACTCGATCATGATCGCCTTGATCTCTTCGACCTGTTTGCCTTCGGCGACCGTGATCTTCGGCGGGGCGATGGGGTTGATGAGCGCTTCGACCGCGGCCTCCGAGCTCATCTTCTCCCGCATCGTCCAGGTTCCTGCCTGGATGGTCGCCTCACGGCGTTCGATCTCGTCGAGGAAGGGTTCGGAATTCATGATGACCCCGGCTTCGACGAGCTGGTTGGCCACGGTGCGGGCGGAGGAGCCGGGAGCGATCTCGATCGAGACCTCGTTCGTTCCCTGACCTTCATAGTCGCCTTTGGGGCCGAACAGGTCGTCGAAGACTCCACCGGCCGCGCGCACACCGAAGAATCCTCCGATGCCGAAGACGAGGATGCAGATGATCACGATCGTAGTCGTCCGCCGCCGACGCAGCATTCTGCGCCGTTTCTTCGCGCGGACCTCTGCGCGGGTGAGTCCGTCGTCTGACGAGAACTCATCGGTGATGGGGCTCATACGTCGTACTCCTCGTCGGGCATCTCACGACCGGCGGGAACACCGGTGTTGTGTTCGTATTCGAGGGCGTTCTGGAGGATGATCACGGCGGCTTGGGCGTCGACGATCTCGCGTCGCTGACGCGATGACTTCCCGGCCGCGGCGAGGGCGTGGTGGGCCTCGACCGTGGTGAAGCGCTCATCGACGAGCCTGACCGGGGTGCCGGTGGCCGCGGCGACCCGACGGGCGAACTCCAACGCCGAGGTGGCCGCGGCCCGGGCGGCTCCGTCGAGGGATTTCGGGTCCCCCACCAGAAGTTCGATGGGTTCGTATTCGTCGACGATGGCGCGCAGCTGCTTCAGGGCCGCCGGTTCGTCGCTGCGTCGGACGACGGTGAGCGGGGTGGCCAGGATCCCGTCGGGGTCGCTGGAGGCGACGCCGATCCGCACGGAACCGATGTCGAGACCCAGTCGGCGACCTCGGCGGAAACTCACTGGATGGCTGCCTTGACCGCCGCGATGGCCGATGGGATCGCCGCGGGGTTGCTGCCGCCGCCCTGGGCGAGGTCGGGCTTGCCGCCGCCTCCGCCGCCGAGTTCACCGCAGGCCAGAGACACGAGCTTGCCGGCCTGCAGTCCGGCGGTGCGGGCCTCTTCGGTGGTGGCGATGACGACGACGGGCTTTCCGCTGCTGACGCCGATGCCGACGATCACGGCCTGACGGTCGGCGACCCGGTTGCGCAGGTCGGTCACCAGTGTGCGGATGTCTCCGGCATTGGCGATATCGCCGAGTTCGGCCTGGACGAAGAGTGTCCGGCCCACGGTCTGTGCCTCATCGAGGAACTTGCCCGAAGAGGAGAGCAGCTGTTGGGCGTTGAGCCGGGCGATCTCCTTCTCAGCGTCCTTGAGCCGGCTCATCAGGTCGGACACCCGCGAGGTGACATCGGTGCCGGGGACCTTGAGCATCTCCGACAGGGAGGACACGATGGTCCGCTCGGCGGCCAGGGACCGGAAGGCGTCCATGCCGACGGCGGCTTCGATGCGTCGGACTCCCGAGCCGACGGAGGCTTCGGAGAGCACGGAGATCGGGCCGACTTCGGCGGAGGCGCCGACGTGGGTGCCGCCGCAGAGCTCGCGCGAGAAGGGTCCGCCGATGTCGACGACGCGCACGACGTTCGGGTACTTCTCGCCGAAGAGCGCCATGGCACCGGACTTCTTCGCGTCGTCGAAGGACATGTACTCGGTGCCGACTTCGTAGTTCGAGCGCACCGCCAGGTTCGCGACCTCTTCGATCTCGGACCGCATCTGCGTGCTCGGGGCTTCGGGGAACGAGTAGTCGAAGCGCATGTATCCGGGCTGATTGAGCGAACCGGCCTGCACGGCATGGCTGCCGAGGATCTCACGCAGCGCGGCGTGGACGAGGTGAGTGGCGGTGTGGGCCTGGGCACCTTGGAAGCGGTGATCGTGGTCGACGGCGGCGAGCACTTCGTCACCGACGCGCAGCTCTCCGTCGATGACCTCGACCCGGTGAGCCGGCAGTCCCTTGACCGGATTCTGCACATCGCTGACCCGGGCGGTGAAGCCGTGGCCGGAGATGAGGCCGACATCGGCGCGCTGACCGCCGGATTCGGCGTAGAACGGGGTCAGGTCGAGGACGACGTCACCGCTCTGGCCGGCGGTGAGCACCTCGGCGGCGACCCCGTCGACGACGATTCCTCGCACGCGCGAATCGGATTCGAGTCGGTCGTAGCCGACGAATTCGCTCGTGCCTTCGTCGAGCAGTGCCGAATAGGCGGACAGATCGGTGTGGCCGCCGCCCTTCTTCGCCTTGGCATCGGCCTTGGCGCGGGTGCGCTGCTCACTCATCAGCTCGCGGAACCCGGCCTCGTCGACGCTCAGTCCGGCTTCGGAGGCCATCTCGAGAGTGAGGTCGATGGGGAACCCGTGTGTGTCGTGGAGGGCGAAGGCGATGTCTCCGCTGATGGTCTTGTCTCCGCCGCCCAGCGACTGTGCGGCATTGGCGAACAGCTGGGTGCCGGATTCGAGGGTGCGCAGGAACGCCTTCTCCTCGGCGTAGGCGACCCGGGAGATGCGGTCGAAGTCGGTTTCGAGTTCCGGGTAGGACAGCTTCATGGCCTGCATGGACACGGGCAGCAGCTCGGGCAGGACTTCTTCCTTGACTCCGAGCAGGCGCATGGCGCGCACGGCACGGCGCAGCAGCCGGCGGAGGATGTAGCCGCGGCCTTCGTTGCCGGGACGGACCCCGTCGCCGATGATGATCAGTGCCGAACGGACATGGTCGGCGACGACGCGCAGCTGCACATCGGCGTGCTCGTCCTCGCCGTAGGTCCGACCGGCCAGACGACTGGCGGCCTCGATGACGGGGAAGACCTCGTCGATCTCGTACATGTTCTCCACACCCTGGAGCAGGAAGGCGACGCGTTCGAGTCCCATGCCGGTATCGATGTTCTTCGCGGGCAGCTCGCCGGCCACGTCGAAGTCGACCTTCGAGCGAACCTCGGAGAGTTCGAACTCCATGAACACGAGGTTCCAGATCTCGATGTAGCGGTCTTCGTCGGCCACGGGTCCGCCGTCGACGCCGTAGGCGGGGCCGCGGTCGAAGTAGATCTCCGAGCAGTAGCCTCCCGGGCCGGGCTGGCCGGTGTGCCAGTAGTTGTCCTCGTTGTCGCGCAGCTGGATGCGCTCACGGGGAACGGAGGTCTCCTCGAGCCACATGTCGATGGTCTCTGCATCGTCCTCGTGCACGGTCGCCCACAGCAGCTCCGGGTCGAAGCCGAGCCCGCCCTCAGCGACGGGGGTCGTCAGCAGTCCCCAGGCGAACTTGATGGCATCGCGCTTGAAGTAGTCGCCGAAGGAGAAGTTGCCGTTCATCTGGAAGAAAGTGCCGTGGCGGGTCGTCTTGCCGACCTCTTCGATGTCTCCGGTGCGCACGCACTTCTGCACGCTGGTTGCCCGGTTGAACGGCGCCGGCTCACGACCGGTGAGATAGGGAATGAACTGGACCATTCCCGCGATGTTGAACAGGATGGACGGATCGGAGCTGATCACCGACGCCGAGGGGACCACGGTGTGCCCGTTCGCTTCGAAGTAGTCCAACCAGCGTTGTTTGATCTCTGCCGTCTTCAATCCAAGGCCTTTCAGATATTGCCTGTGCTCCGCCCGGCTGTTGCGCCTGACGCGACACTTACTCGTGCGTACCCGCACTTAACAGGGACTAGTTTAATGGCTCCGTCGCAATATGCGAGGTGACGCGGCGCGCCGTGAATGCACGACTGCCCGGAACCGTGCGGTCCCGGGCAGTCGCGGCGGCGCGATGCGCTGTGGTCAGCAGATCAGCGCGAGTAGAACTCGACGACGAGCTGCACGTCACAGGTGATCGGCACCTCTTCGCGCTTCGGGGTGCGCAGCAGGGTTGCCTGCAGGCCCTCGAGGTTCACGTTGAGGTAGCCCGGCGTTGCGGGCAGGACGTCCTTGTGACCACCGGCGGCGGCGACCTGGAACGGATCCATCGAAGCCGAACGCTCGTGCACCTGGATGGTCTGGCCTTCCTTCACGCGGAAGGAGGGACGGTCCACGCGCTGTCCGTCGACAGTGATGTGACGGTGGACGACGAACTGACGGGCCTGGGCCATGGTGCGGGCGAAGCCCGAGCGCAGGACGAGGGCGTCGAGACGCGATTCGAGGAGCTCGACCATCGTCTCACCGGTCAGACCGGGCAGACGGTTGGCTTCCTTGTAGGTCTTGAGCATCTGGGCCTCGCGGATGCCGTACTGCGCGCGCAGACGCTGCTTCTCCTTGAGGCGGACCGAGTAGTCGCTGTCGTTGCGACGGCGGGCGCGGCCGTGCTCACCTGGAGGGTACGGACGACGCTCGAAGTACTTCTCGGCCTTGGGTGTCAGAGCAATGCCGAGGGCGCGCGAGAGGCGCGTCATGCGGCGATTACGTGCTGGTGCTGGCACTGTATTACCTTTCATCAATGTGTTCTGTCACGAAGGGCCCCGGCAGGGTTCTCGCCCCGAACGCGACTGTTGTTTCCCCGGATGGGAAAGAGGGATTGAGCGTCGAGATCCGCTCGCACCGACCGCCTTTAGAGTGCAGGCACAACAGCTGTCAATCTTAGCGGGTGCGGGGCGACTGTCGCAAAGCGGATCGGCGCGCTCGCATCTGTGATCTTCCCGACTGCTTCCGACGACCCGAATGATTCCGACCGTCCGCCCCTGCCGGCCGACGTGTCCGCATGCACTGCGGTCATTGCCGGCAGCCGTCTTCGTGGCTGTCGATGGCGGCATCGGCCACGGCGGCTCCGGACCCGCCGTAGATGTTGATCACCGCGTGAACCCCGGCACGAACGAAATGTTCGGCCTGATCGGGGCGTTGGACGACCGCGGCGATGATCCCGGGGAACCCGGCGATGCGCAGCTGCTCGAGGGCGAAGGTGTTCGAATCGTGCAGCGCCATGGCCAGCACGACAGTGTGGGCGCTGCCGCCGACGACGAGGCGGTGCCAGAACTCGTGGTCGGTGGCATCGCCTTCGAGCACCGTGAACCCGTCGGCGCGCAGAGCCTCGACGACGGTGAGGTCGTTGTCGACGCCGATGACGCTCCGGTCGCCGCGCTCGACGAAGCGCTCGTAGGCGCCGCGGCCGATGCGGCCCATGCCGAGGACGACGACTTCCGCGTCCCCGGTGTCCAACGGCCGGTCACTCGCCCGCAGCCGACTCTCGTTCTCATCCGGCAGAATCGCATCGAGCCTCGCCACGATCGGAAGGCTGTAGGCATTGGCCAGGGAGGATCCGATCATCCCCAGGGCCACGGCGAGGGCGATGATGGTCAGCCAGTTGTCCTCGAAGAGCCCGTTGTCGACGCCGACGGCGACGACGATGAGTGCGAATTCGGAGAAGTTGCTCAGAGCCAGGCTGGTGCGCACGCTCGTGCGGTTACGCAGACCGAAGAGCCGTCCCATGAGGTAGAAGCTCGCGAAATTGAACGGCAGCAGGACGACGCACAGGGCCAGCGCCATGAACAGATCCGACCAGGTGGGCACCGCCTGGAGCCCGATGACGACGAAGAATCCGACGAGGAAGAGCTCCTTGACGCTGAACAGCGACTTCGACAACTCCCCGGCACGCGGGTGGGTGGAGAAGAACAGCCCGAGCACCAAGGCTCCGAGGTCGCCGTGGATGCCGACGGATTCGAAGGCGACGTAGCCGGGACCCAAGGCCATGACGACGCCGAAGAGGACGAGCAGCTCACCGCGTCCGACGCGGTCGAGGATCCGACCCAGCACCCAAACCGCGGGAACGAGCAGGACGAGGGCGAAGGCCCACAGGCTCGGCGGCTCTTCGCCTGCGATCGAGATGAAGGCGACCGCCGCGAGGTCTTGGAGGACGAGGATCGCGATGGCGATCTGGCCGTAGTAGGACCCGTCGTCGGAGCGGTCTTCGAGCACTTTGACCACGAGCACCGTGGAGGAGAACGAGAGGGCGAATCCGAGCAGCGCCAAGGTGCCGAATCCCCCGCCGACGCTGACGAGGCCGATGGCGGCGGCGGCTCCGATCGTCCCAGCGCCGAGGAGGACCACAGTGATCATGTGCAGCGCAGCGGTGCCGTGGGCTTCGGGTTGGAGCAGGGAGCGCAGATCGAACTTCAGTCCGATGGTGAACAGGAGCAGAACCACTCCGATGTCCGAGACCTGCTGCAGTCCCGCGAAGGCGGTGAAGCCGAAGACGTGCAGACCGAATCCGGCGGCGAGGAATCCCACGAGCGGAGGGATGCGCAGCTCATGGGCGATCAGTCCGAGCGCCAGCGCGGCGGCGATGGTGATGACGATGTCCGCCATGCCGTCCTCCTCGCTCGGCGCCGCCCGCGACGGCTCAGCCCGCCACCGGGTCTGTCACCTAAGTTATCAGGGCCGCAGGAGTCTCCGGAGGTTCTCCAGCCTGTCGGCCATGGATCGTTCCATCCCGTTGCCCGTCGGAGTGTAGTAGCGCTTTCCGCGCAGGGTCTCCGGCAGATACTCCTGATCGGCGACCCCGTGCGGATAGTCGTGCGAGTATTTGTAGCCCTCGCCGTGGCCGAGTTCTTTCGCCCCCGGGTAGTGGGCGTCGCGCAGATGCATCGGCACCTGCCCGGCGAATCCGTTCTTCACATCGGCGATCGCGGCATCCAGGGCGCGGTAGCTCGCGTTCGACTTCGGGGCCAGCGCGAGGTAGGTGACCGCTTCGGCCAGCGGGATCCGTCCTTCGGGCATGCCGATGTTGGCAACCGCCGTCGAGGCGGCCACGGCGATGGGCAGCGCCTGCGGGTCGGCCATGCCGATGTCCTCGGCCGCGGAGATGACGACGCGACGGGCGATGAAGCGCGGGTCCTCACCGGCGACGATCATCCGCGCGAGATAGTGCAGGGCCGCGTCGACGTCGGAGCCGCGGATGGATTTGATGAACGCGGAAATCACGTCGTAGTGCTGGTCGCCGTTCCTGTCGTAGCGCAGAACGGTTTCGCTGCTCGCCTCCGCGCAGGCGGATTCGGTGATCGCGATCGGTTCGTCGCTCGACTCCTCCGACTGCGCGGCGGCGATTCCGGCGGCGGCTTCGAGGACGGTCAGTGATCGGCGGGCGTCGGCTCCGGCGATGCGGACGATGAAGTTCCGGGCCTCCTCGGTGAGGGTGAACTGTCCGGCCAGCCCGCGATCGGATCCGACGGCACGATCGAGCAGATTGCCGACCGCCTCGTCGTCGAGCGGACGCAGGGTGAGCATGAGCGACCGCGACAGCAGGGGTGAGATGACCGAGAACGACGGATTCTCCGTGGTGGCGGCCACGAGCACGACGAGCCGGTTCTCCACCGCCGGCAGCAGGGCATCCTGCTGGGCCTTCGAGAACCGGTGGATCTCGTCGAGGAAGAGCACGGTGGTCCGTGAGTACATCTCCCGTTCCCGGCGGGCGTTCTCGATCACCTGGCGCACGTCCTTGACGCCCGCGGTGATCGCGGAGAGTTCGACGAAGGTGCGGCCCGGGGCATGCGAGATGACATGGGCCAGCGTGGTCTTTCCGACTCCGGGCGGACCCCACAGGATCACCGAGGAGGCTCCCGCCCGGTCTCCCCCGCTGGCTTCGACGAGTTGGTTGAGGGGGGAACCTGGGAAGGTCAGGTGCTCCTGACCGACGACCTCGTCCAGGGTCCGGGGACGCATCCGCACGGCCAGGGGATCCAGGGCCCGCCCCGAGGAGGTCCCGGAGGAACCGGCGAAGCCCGGACCCGGTGTTTCCTGGTCCGGGCCGTCGGTGAACAGATTGGGTTCTTGGCTCATCAGGCCTCGGCGTCGTCGTCTTCCGGTTCGAAGTCGACTCCGGCCTCGGCGCGCTGGGCGTCGGTGATCGGGGCCGGTGCCTGGGTCAGCGGATCGAATCCTCCGCCGGACTTCGGGAAGGCGATGACTTCACGAATCGAGTCGACGCCGGCCAGCAGGGACACGATGCGGTCCCAGCCGAAGGCGATGCCGCCGTGCGGGGGTGCGCCGAACTTGAAGGCTTCGAGAAGGAAGCCGAACTTCTCCTCGGCCTCTTCGGCGGAGATGCCCATGATCGAAAAGACGCGTTCCTGGACGTCCTTGCGGTGGATGCGGATCGAGCCGCCGCCGATCTCGTTGCCGTTGCAGACGATGTCGTAGGCGTAGGCCAGGGCCGCGCCCGGGTCCTCTTCGAGCGTGTCGAGGAATTCGGGCTTCGGAGCGGTGAAGGCGTGGTGGACGGCGGTCCACTGTCCGCCGCCGACGGCGACGTCTCCGGCAGCCTGAGCCTCGGCGGCCGATTCGAACAGGGGTGCGTCGACGACCCACACGAAGGCCCAGTCGCCGTCCTTGATCAGACCCGTGCGTTCGGCGATCTCGTTGCGGGCGGCACCGAGGAGGGCACGCATGCTGCGATCACCGGCGGCGAAGAAGATCGCATCGCCCGGCTGCGCTCCGGCTGCCTCGGCGAGTCCCGCCTTCTCCTCATCGGAGATGTTCTTGGCCACCGGACCGGACAGGGTGCCGTCTTCGCCGATGAGCACATAGGCCAGGCCCTTCGCCCCGCGCTGCTTGGCCCAGTCCTGCCAGCCGTCGAGCTGACGCCTGGGCAGCGAGCCGCCGCCGGGGTAGACGACGGAGCCGACATAGGGCGACTGGAAGACGCGGAACGGGGTGTCGGCAAAGAATTCGGTGAGGTTGTGCAGTTCGAGGCCGAAGCGCAGGTCCGGCTTGTCCGAACCGTACTTCTCCATCGCCTCGTGGTAGGTGATGTGCGGGATCGGCGTGGTGATGTCGTAGCCGATGAGCTTCCACAGCGCGGTGAGGATCTCTTCGGCCAGCGCGATGATGTCCTCCTGCTCGACGAAGGAGGCTTCGATGTCGAGCTGGGTGAACTCGGGCTGACGGTCGGCGCGGAAGTCCTCGTCGCGGTAGCAGCGGGCGATCTGGTAATAGCGTTCCATGCCGGCGACCTGAAGCAGCTGCTTGAACAGCTGCGGGGACTGCGGCAGGGCGTACCAGGAGCCGGGCTTGAGGCGGGCCGGGACGAGGAAGTCGCGGGCGCCTTCCGGAGTCGACTTCGTCAGGGTCGGAGTCTCGACCTCGACGAAGCTGTGGGCGTCGAGGACGGATCGTGCGGCCTTGTTGACATCGGAGCGCAGACGGATCGTCTTGGCCGGGCCCGAACGGCGCAGGTCGAGGTACCGGTAGCGAAGCCGGGTCTCTTCGCCCACGGCACCGGAGTCCTCGGCATGGTCGGAGACCTGGAACGGCAGGGCCGCTGCTTCGGAGAGCACCTCGACGGTGGTGTCGATGACCTCGATCTCACCTGTGGGCAGGTTCGGGTTCGTATTGCCGTCGGGGCGCACCGAGACGGTTCCGGTGGCTTTGACGACGGTTTCGTTGCGCAGCTGGTGGGCATCGTCCTCACGGACGACGACCTGCACGATTCCCGAAGCGTCACGCAGATCGATGAAGGCGACACCTCCGTGATCGCGACGACGATCGACCCACCCGGTGAGGGTGACGGTTTCTCCTGCGTTCGCGGCTCGCAGGCTTCCGGCTTCGTGGCTTCGCAGCACCTAGGGCTCCTTTGTGATGTTGTGGTCTAGCGCCTGATCAATGATAGTCGCCCTGCGCTCAGCTCCGGTACACGCGGGGCCAGAGGTCGTCGTCCGCCGGAGTCCATGTGTCCGGATCCGCCGTGGTCTGCTCCCCCGAGCGGATGTCCTTGACCTCGTGGCCGGACTCACCGTCGGTGAACCAGACGAACGGAATCTCGCGGCGTTCGGCGTAGCGGATCTGCTTGCCGAATTTCGCCGCGCTCGGCGAGACCTCGCACGGGATGTCCCGGGACCGCAGCTGCGCGGCCACGGCGTCGGCATCAGCCCGTCGGGCCTCCTCGGTGACGGCGATAACGACGGCCGAGGGGGTCCCGCGGGTGGCGCGGATCTGTGATTCCTCGCCGAGGATGAACGCCATGAGGCGGGAGACGCCGATGGACATGCCCACCCCGGGATAGTTCTTCTTGCCCACGGTCACGAGCGAATCGTAGCGACCGCCGGAGGATACGGAGCCGAGCTCTTCGTGGCCGATCAGCTGGGTCTCATAGACCGCTCCGGTGTAGTAGTCGAGGCCGCGGGCGATCTTGAGCTGGGCGACGACGACTCCGGGTGCGCGAACGGCTGCGGCGCGCAGCAGCGTCGTCAGCGATTCGAGTCCGGTCTCCAGCAGGGGGTGGTCGACGCCGAGGGCACGCACCTCGTCGGCGAAGTCCGGGGAGTCGGATTCGATGGCGGCCAGCTCCAGGCACAGCCGCTGCTGCTCCTCATCGGCGCCCGCTTCGGCAGCCAGCAGCTTCGCCACTTCGGCGGGGCCGATCTTGTCGTATTTGTCGAGGCAGCGCAGCACGGCTTGGATGTTCGTCAGTCCGATTCCGCGGGCGAAGCCTTCGAGCAGCCTGCGGTCGTTGACGACGATCCTGATTCCGGGCACACCGAGCGGGGCGAGACGGGAGAACGCATCGGCCACGGCCAAGGGGATCTCGACCTCGAAGTGTCCGGGCAGCTCCCCATCGGCGATGACGTCGATATCGGCCTGGATGAACTCACGGTACCGACCGGCCTGCGGACGTTCGCCCCGCCAGACGGGCTGGACGCGGGCGGCCTTGAACGGAAAGCTCAGGTCGTTCGCATTGTCGGCGATGTAGCGGGCCAGGGGCACCGTGAGGTCGAAGTGGAGTCCGAGCGGGTTGCGTTCGGCACCTTCGGAGTGAAGGCGGGAGACGGCGAAGATCTCCTTGTCGATCTCTCCGTCCTTGGCCAGCTGGCTGATCGGTTCGACGGCGCGATGGTTGAGGGCGGAGAACCCGTGCAGGGCGAAGGTGTGTTCGAGCGTGTCGATGATGGCCTTCTCGATCACGCGTTCGGCCGGGAGTCGTTCCGGGAATCCGGACAGACGGGCTGACTTCGCCATGGTGCTCCTTGCTTTCGGTGTGGATGCGGCGCCGTGAGGCGCCGCTGAATCGGATGGTATGTGGATCGGGTGGTGTCGACTGCGACTTCGCGCCCGCGAAGGACAGGAGGATCCGAGGCGTCGGTCGCTCAATCCTCAGAACATCAGTCGTCAGAAGAACGGGTTCGTCGCGAGTTCCGTGCTCACGCGAGACGCCGGGCCGTGCCCAGGATAGATCGGCACGTCCGGGAGCGCGGCGAATGTCCGCAGCGACTCCTGCATGGCCTGCGGGTCTCCCCCGGGCAGGTCGACGCGGCCGATGGCCCCGGCGAAGACGACGTCACCGGTGAAGACGACTTCGTCCGAGCCGTCGGTCACGCGCAGCAGCATGGACCCTTCTGTGTGGCCCGGTGCGGCGACCGCCGTGACGGTCAGTCCGGCGATCTCGACGCTGTGCCCGTCGGTGATGTCGGTCGCGACCGGTGCGTTCCAGTCCTGAACGAGCGGGGCCAGCATCGCGGCGAACTGCGGGTTGAGCGTCGTCGCCGGGGAGTCCAGACGGTACCGGTCGGCGGCGCCGAGGTGGACGGGCACGTCCCAGCGCGCAAGCACGTTGGTCAGACCCAGAATATGGTCGGGGTGGCCGTGGGTGAGGAAGATCGCCCGCGGCTCCAGTCCCTCCTCGCTCAGCAGCTTCTCGAGGCCGGGGGCACAGTCGTATCCGGAGTCGATGAGAATGCAGTCGCTGGAGCCCTCTGCACGCACGGCATAGCAGTTGACGTCGAGGAATTCGGCGTTGGTCGAGAACACATCCATGTGCAAAGTCTATCTACACGCTCGCCGATGGTTATGCTGGGATAACGTCTATCCCACAATCGAGTGATCGGCGGGTGGAATGACCTGCCGGTTCGACCGATGGAAACAAGGTGAGAACCATGTCGACCCCGACACCGAAGCCGACCCCCCGTCCGTCGTCGCTGCCGCGTCCGCAGGCGGCACAGGTGGTCAATGCCAGCCATATCGACCACGACGCCGAGGTGGCTCGCGCGGTGACTCATGGTCGTGCCGATGCGGACGGCAATGTGTTCGTCACCACTCCCGAGGGCGAACGGGCCGTCGGTCAGTACCCGGACGCCACTCCCGACGAGGCGCTCGAGTACTTCGCGAAGAAGTACGTCGAACTCGCCGAGAGCGCGGTCCTGCTGCGCAATCGTCTCTCCGCCGGCGCTCCCGGCCGTGAGGTCGTCTCGGCGGCGAAGACGCTGCAGGAGTCGCTGCCGGAAGCCAACGTCGTCGGTGATCTCAAGGGGCTCAGCGCCACTCTCGACACTCTCATCTCCGATGCCGAGGCCACGGAGTCCCGGCAGGCTGCCCGGGCCCAGGCCGCCAAGCTGGCAGCCGCCGAGGACCGTGAGGCTCTTGTCGTGGAGGCCGAGACCCTGGCCAAGCAGGATCCGTCGAAGATCCAGTGGAAGCAGTCGGGTGCGCGTCTGCGTGAGCTCTTCGCCCAGTGGAAGGACATGCAGCGCAGCGGACCCCGTCTGCCGCGTGCCGTCGATCAGGAGCTCTGGGGCAGGTTCTCGCAGGCTCGGAACACCTTCGAACACAAGCGCAAAGAGTTCTTCGCCGAGCTCGACAAGGTCAATGCCGAAGGCAGAAGGATCAAGGAGAAGATCGTCGCCGAGGCGGAGTCGCTGTCGGCCTCGACCGATTTCCGCACCGTGTCGCAGAAGTACAAGGACCTGATGAGCCAGTGGAAGCGCGCCCCGCGTGCCTCCCGGAAGGACGATGATGCGCTGTGGGCACGGTTCCGTGCAGCACAGGACGTGTTCTTCTCCGCCCGTGATGCGGAGAATGCCGCTCTGGACGAGGAGTTCAAGGGAAACCTCGTCGTCAAGGAAGAGCTGCTGAAGAAGGCTCAGGCGCTGCTGCCGATCACCGACCCGGTGGCGGCCAAGCGCGAGCTGCGCACCATCCAGGACCAGTGGGAGGAAGCCGGCAAGGTCCCTCGCGCCGATGTCTCGCGGATGGAGAACGGTCTGCGCGAAGTCGAACGCGCGCTCGCCGATGCCGAGGAAGCCGCGTGGCAGCGCAGCAACCCGGAGACGAAGGCCCGCACCTCGGGTGCGCTGAGTCAGCTCGACGAGTCGATCGTCGATCTCGAGAAGAAGCTCGAGGCTGCGAAGGCCGGGGGCGATGAGAAGTCCGTCGCCGAGGCGCAGGAAGCTCTCGACGCTCGCCGCGCCTGGCGGGATCAGCTCGCCCAGACAGCCGCAGAACTCGACTGAGGCCGCAGTGCTCGGTTGAGGCCGCGGCGCGCGTCCACAGCTTCTGACGTTCGAGTCAGCACCTGTCCACAGGCGCTCTCCGAAGTCTTGTCAACGTCTCCACATCCGACGATAGTTCGGGTATGGAGGCGTTGTTTCATCTGCGGGACTTCGGGTACGAGCAGCTCACCGAGCTCACCCTCGACGGCCTGCTCATCCGACTGACCGAATCGACCTGGGTGCGCAAGGGTGCGATCCTCTCCCCCGCTGAGCGGATGGCCGCCCTGCATTCGCTCATCCCACCCGGACTCGCGCTCTCCCACGACAGCGCTTGGTGGGTGCACCGCGGACTCGGCCGGGCTCCCGCTCCGCTGAACTTCATCACGCTGCCCAGGCGCCGGTGGATCGCCGATGACGGTTTCGACGTCCACGAGACGAATCTGGCGCAAGATGATTGGTGCCTCATCGACGGGCTGCCGATCACCACGGAGGAACGCACGCTCTACGATCTGCTCTTCCCGCACTTCCGGAACTGGTCCGCAGAGTCACCGCGGGCGCTCAAGGGCATCATCGCGGAGATCCCCGCAGGACTGCGCCATCGCCTCCGGGACTACCTCACCGAGGTGGCCCGCCGCCCGTTCGTCGCCCAGATGCGCGAGGCCTTGGACCGGGAGGGTCAGCCGCCGGAGATGCGATAGACGTCGAAGACCCCTTCGACCTTCCGCACGGCCGAGAGCACCGTGTCCAGATGGCTGGCGTCGCTCATCTCGAAGACGAACTTCGACTGTGCCACGCGGGCGCGGGAGGTGCCGACCGATGCTGACAGGATGTTCACATGGGTCTCGGTGAGCACCTTCGTGATGTCGGAGAGCAGACCGGAACGGTCGAGGGCTTCGACCTGGATCTGGACGAGGTAGATTCCGCTCGTCTTCTCGCCCCAGGACACCTCGACCATACGTTCGGGCTCCCGTTTGAGTGAGGTGACGTTCGGGCAGTCGACGCGATGCACGGAGACGCCCGAACCGCGGGTGACGAAGCCGAGGATCTCGTCTCCCGGCACCGGGGTGCAGCAGCGGGCGAGCTTGACGAGCACATCGTCGACGCCTTTGACGATGACGCCTTCGGACGAGGAATGATGTCCCGAGGACTGGCCGGTCCGGTTGCGCGGCTCGGGCGGCAGCACGACCGAGTCGTCGTCCTCCCCGACTTCCTTGGCCAGCAGATCGACGACGTGCTGAGCCGAGGAGACGCCGTTGCCGATCGCGGCGTAGAGGGCGCTGACATCGGGCAGCCGCATCTCCGTGGCGACGACCTGGAGGGCCTCCTGGCTCATCAGCGAGGCGGCGGAGATCGTATGGCGGCGCATCGCCCGGGCGAGCTGTTCGCGACCGTTCTCGATCGCCTCTTCGCGGCGCTCCTTCGAGAACCACTGGCGGATCTTGCTGCGGGCACGTGGGCTCTTGACGAAGCCGAGCCAGTCACGGCTGGGGCCGGCATTCTCATCCTTCGAGGTGAAGACCTCGACGGAATCCCCGTTCTTCAGCTCCGTGTCCAAGGCGACGAGGCGACCGTTCACTCGCGCGCCCATCGTCTTGTGTCCGACCTCGGTGTGTACGGCGTACGCGAAGTCGATGGGGGTGGCTCCCGCCGGCAGGCTCATCACCTCGCCCTTGGGGGTGAAGACGTAGACTTCCTTCGAGTTCACCTCGTAGCGGAGGCTGTCGAGGAATTCGTCGGGATCGGAGACCTCGCGCTGCCAGTCCAGGAGCTGTCGCAGCCAGGCTGCGTCGTCGACCTCTCCGGCGTCGGAGACCTTCACAGAGCGGGCGGTGTTCGAGGTCACGGCCTTCGAGGACTTATTCAGATCCTTGTACTTCCAGTGAGCGGCGACGCCGAATTCTGCGCGACGGTCCATCTCGTGGGTCCGGATCTGGATCTCGACGGGTTTGCCGGCCGGCCCGATCACCGTGGTGTGCAGGCTCTGGTACATGTTGTACTTCGGCATCGCGATATAGTCCTTGAACCGTCCGGGAACCGGGTTCCACCGGGCGTGGACGATGCCGAGAGTGGCGTAGCATTCGCGTACGGATTCGACGAGGACGCGGACTCCGACGAGATCGTAGATGTCGGCGAACTCGTGTCCGCGCACGACCATCTTCTGATAGATCGAGTAGTAGTGCTTGGGCCGGCCGGTGATGGAGGCGTCGATCCCGGATTCCTTGAGTTCGCTCTGGAGCTCCTCGGAGACAGTGGCCAGATACTTCTCGCGTTCGGGAGCCCTGTCGGCGACGAGTCGGACCACTTCGTCGTAGACCTTGGGATGGAGAACCTGGAAGGACAGGTCTTCGAGCTCCCATTTGATCGTGTTCATGCCCAGTCGGTGTGCCAACGGGGCGAAGATGTCGAGGGTCTCGCGGGCCTTCTTCGTGCTCGACGAGGCCGGGACGAATCGCCAGGTGCGCGCGTTGTGCAGGCGGTCCGCGAGCTTGATGACGAGGACGCGGATGTCCTTGGCCATCGCCACGATCATCTTGCGCACGGTCTCGGACTGCGCGGCCTGCCCATAGGTGAGCTTGTCGAGTTTCGTCACCCCGTCGACCATGGCTGCGACCTCGGAACCGAATTCCTCGGTGAGTTCGTCGAGCGAATACGAGGTGTCTTCGACCGTGTCGTGCAGCAGTGCGGCGGCCAGGGTGACCGGCAGCATGCCGATCTCCGCGAGGATCGTCGCCACAGCGATGGGATGGGTGATATAGGCGTCACCGGACTTCCGGGTCTGCCCTCGGTGGGCCTCCTCGGCGACCTTGTAGGCCCGGACGACGAGGTCGATGTCCGCCTTCGGATGGTTCGACTGCAGGGCCCGGATCATCGGGCCGAGCACTCGCGGGTAGCCAGGGTTGTTCTGTGCCCTGGCCGCCCACCAGGCTAAGCGGGAGATGCCTCGCGGACGACGCGAATCAGCCGACGATGCCACACCATCTCCTCTCTCGGGGTTCAGACTTCGGCGTGTGTCACCGGTGGGACGTCTGCTCCCCCGTCCTTCAAGCGTAGTTCACGCACGGCCTCCTCCTGTGCCTTGACCGCCGGTTCATTCGCCCGGAGGACGGCGTAGAGGGGGCTCGCGACGAACAGCGTCGAAGCGGCTGCCACTATAGTACCGATGAACAGGGACAGCGAGATATCGACCAGTGTTCCCGCGCCGAGCAGGAACACGCCGATGAAGAGGATCGAGGCGATCGGGAGCACGGACACCACCGACGTGTTGATCGAACGCACCGTCGTCTGATTCACACCGAGGTTGACGAGTTCGGAGAACTTGAGCTTCCGCTTCTCCTCGAACCTCGTCGTGTTCTCTCGGATCTTGTCGAAGACGACCACCGTGTCATAGAGCGAGAAGCTGAGCACGGTGAGGAATCCGATGATGGCTTCCGGAGTGACTTCGAAGCCGGTGGCTGAGTAGATGCCCATCGTCACGATCATCACGACGAAAAGTCCGACGATCGCCGCGACCGACATCTTCCAGGTGCGGAAGTACAGTGCCATGACGACGAGCGCGATCGCCACGAAGATGACGAGCGCACGGATCATCTTCGACGTCACGTCCTGTCCCCATTCAGGACCGACGAATGTCGAGGTGACGTCTTCGACCTTCACATCGTATCCGGACACGAGTGCGTCGCGGACGTCCTGCATCTGCGGGTCGGTGAGCTGGTTCGTCTCGATCTCGACGGCCGTGTCACTGGTCGGCGTCAGGCGCGGCTCGGATCCGGAGACCACCTCGTTGATGATCCCTTCGCCCTTGGCCGCCGAGGTGTCGGTGACGTGGTCGACCTGGAACTGCGAACCGCCCTTGAAAGCGATTCCGAAGTTGAAGCCGAAGATGAGCGGGACGAGCAGAGACAGCAGGACGAGGACTCCGGCGATGCTCAGCCACAGCTTCGCCTTGCCGACGAAGGGGATCGATGATTCGCCGCTGTGCAGCCGGTTGCCCCAGGCAAAGAACCGTTTCACTTGTCATCCTCCTTGCCATCGGCTGCTGCCGAGTCCTCGGCGGCATCCTCTTCCTCGGCGCGTCGAGCCGCGGCCTTCCGCTCGGCGATGGTCATTCCGCCCGTCGCGGTCTTCGCCGGTTTCGATTCGACGGTCTTCGACTTCGCGGCCGTGGACGCCTTCGACTCGTTGGTCGTGGTCTTCTCCGACTCGGACGCGGCAGCCGCGGCGGTGGTGTCGGAACCGTCCTCGGCTGTCATCCCGGCCTTGCGCAGACGCGCCTTCTCACGCCGTTTGGCTTCGGGCGACTTGTCCTGGTCGTCGATGGACAGATTGAGAGCCCCGCGGTATGCGGCGGGTTTGACCCCGAGCAGACGCGGATCCATGCCCGACATCGGGTGGCCCTCGCCGAAGAACTTCGTGCGTGCCAGGAACTGCAGCATCGGGTGGGTGAACAGGAAGACGATGAGCACGTCGATGATCACGGTCAGGCCCAGGGTGAAGGCGAAGCCCCGCACCGAGCCGACGGCCAGGATGTAGAGGATGACCGCGGCGAGCATGTTCACGGCCTTGGAGGCGTAGATCGTGCGCTTGGCTCGGTCCCAGCCGACCTCGACGGCGGAGAGCAGATTGCGCCCGCTGCGCAGTTCGTCTCGCACGCGTTCGAAGTAGACGATGAACGAGTCCGCGGCCATGCCGATGCCGATGATGATACCGGCGACACCCGCCAGTGACAGTCGATAGCCGTATCTCCACGATGCCAGCAACAGCAGCAGGTAGGTGAGTACACCGGCGACGACGAGGCTCGAGACGGTGACGAGGCCGAGCACTCGGTACTGCAGCAGCGAGTACACGACGACGAGCAGGAGTCCGACGAGTCCGGTGAGCAGACCGATCTTGAGGTAGTTCGATCCCAGGGTCGGCGAGATCTGGTCCTCGCTCTGGACCTGGAAGCTCAGAGGCAGCGAACCGTTCTTGAGCTGATTGGCCAGAGTCTGTGCCTCGTCGAGGGTGAAATTGCCGGTGATCTGAGCGTTGCCGTCGGTGATCACCGCGTTCGAGGACGGAGCCGAGAGCACCAGGCCGTCGAGTTCGATAGCGAACTGGTTGTACGGCTGCTGTTTGCCGGTGATGTCCGAGGTGATCTGCTTGAAGATCTCACGCCCGGTCGAATCGAAGGAGAGGTTGACGGCAGGATTGTTGGTCTGCACGCCGTTGGCTCCCGCGGCATAGCCCGCGTTCGCATCGGCGAGGTGATCACCGGAGAGTTCGACGGGTCCGAGGATGTACTTGGCCTGTCCGTCTTCGGAGCACGAGACGACCGGTTCGTCCGAGGGCTGCTGCTGCCCGCCCGTCCGATTCTTCTTGTTCGTGCAGTCGAGCTCCGTGTATTCCTTGATGATTGCGTCGGTCTGCCATTCGGAGGCGTCCTTCTCGGGATCGAAGAGAGGCCGCGGTGTCGAGTCGGTGACCTTCGAGCCCTCGCTCGAGCCGCTGCCCTCTCCGGACTTCTCCGCGTCCTTGCTCGCCGACTCCGAGGACTTCGTCTCCTCTGTGGACTCGTCCGTCTTCGTCGCCGAGCCGCCGGCCTCGACGACATCGCCGCCGCCGGACGGAGCCTGATCCTCTCCCTGTCCGTCGCCCTGGGAGTCGGCGCCGGTGAGATCCTCGAGGCGTTTGCGCTCTTCGTCGCTCAGCCCGTCATCGGCACCCGATTCCTCGCCGCTCTTCTCCTGTTCCTTCTGGATCTGCTCCTGTGAACGCGGGTCACCGACCAGCGCCACGCGGCGGAACACCAGCTGAGCAGATGAACGGACGAGGTTGCGGGTCTCCTCGTCGGGGTTGCCCGGGAGGTTGACGACGATGTTGCGGTCGCCCTGCGTCGTGATCTCGGCTTCGGAGACACCGGTCGAGTCGACGCGCTGGCGGATGATCGCCACGGCCTGATCGAGCTGCTCCGTGCTGATGTCCGTGCCCTCGGACACCTGCGGCTCCAGGATGATCGAGGTTCCGCCCTCGAGGTCGAGCGCGAGCTTCGGAGTCGTCGTGGCATTCGACCAGATAACCCCGCCGGCGATGATAGCGGCGAGGACCACAGTGATGATCGTCAGCCACAGGAAGCGCAAACCAGGGCGTGGTTTTTCTTCGATATCGGACACGTTTCAGCTTTCAGTCGGGAGAAGAGTGCGAGGACGGATCAGTTCTTCTTGTCGGAATCCGAATCAGTCGAGTCCGTGGAATCATCATCGGCAGCTGCGGAGTCGGCATCGGTCTCTGCGGCATCAATGTCGACGTCCTCGGCCTCAGCGACTGCGTCGGCGTCCTCGGTCTTCGCAGCGGACTCATCGGCGCTGATGTCCTCAGCAGTCTCGTCGTCCGCAGTGTCCTTCTCGGCGCGCTTGCGTTCGTTCATGGCGTCGAGCTCGGCGTCGGTGATGGCCGGCTTCTCGTCGTCGGCGGCGGCATCGACATCGGCGGCGGGGGCGTCGGCGCCGGGGGCATCGACGGGCGCTGCGGCCTGATTGTTCTCGATCTGGCCGATGGCCTGGCGGTGGACGCGCAGAACCGTGCCTGGTCCCGATTCGATGGTCACCTGGTTGTTCTCTTCGTCGATGGAGAGCACGGTGCCGAAGACACCGAAGGTCGTCATCACGGTTGCGCCGGGCACGAGACCCGATTTGATCTGCTCCGCACGCGCTTTCTGCTTACGCCGAGAATTGAACAGGAAAAAGATCAGCAGCGCGGCAAGCGCAAGAGGGATCAGCAAATCCACAGATATCAGCCTTTCATATGAATGAATCAGTGAACCAGCTTAGTTCGTCCTCACCTCTCATAGCGAACTCAAATGCGGGGTTCAGAACTCATAGTTTGCTGGGATCTGCATTTTCAGGTGATTCCAGGCGGCCGAGGTGGCCACACGTCCCCGTGGGGTGCGGCTGATCAGCCCCTCCCGCACGAGGTAGGGCTCGGACACGGTTTCGACGGTGTCGGCTTCTTCGCCCACGGAGACAGCGAGGGTTCCCAGCCCGACCGGGCCTCCGCCGAAGCGCTGGCACAGCACGTGCAGAACCGATCGGTCGAGGCGGTCGAGACCGAGCTCATCGACCTCGTAGACGCGCAGGGCGTTGGTGGCGGCCTCCTCGTCGATGATTCCGCTCCCCCGCACCTGTGCCCAGTCGCGGACGCGGCGCAGCAGGCGGTTCGCGATTCGCGGGGTGCCCCGCGAACGTGTGGAGATCTCTTCGAGCCCGGCGAGTTCGGATTCGATGCCGAGCATCTTGGCCGAACGCCGAAGAACCGTGAGCAGGTCGGCACTCGAATAGAAGTCGAGCAGGGCGGTGAAGCCGAAGCGGTCGCGCAGCGGCGCCGGAAGCAGACCCGACCGGGTGGTGGCACCGACGAGAGTGAATTGCGGGAGATCGAGCGGAATAGCGGTCGCGCCCGGGCCCTTGCCGACGATGACATCGACTCGGAAGTCCTCCATCGCCACATACAGCATCTCCTCCGCGGCACGGGCCATCCGATGGATCTCATCGATGAAGAGGACTTCGCCCTCCTCGAGGGAGGACAGGATCGCGGCGAGGTCACCGGCATGCTGGACGGCAGGGCCGGAGGTCACCCGCAGGCTCGAGTTCATCTCATGGGCGATGATCATCGCCAGAGTGGTCTTGCCGAGTCCGGGAGGACCGGAGAGCAGCACATGGTCGGGAGCCTTCTGTCGGGCCTTCGCGGCGTCGAGGACGAGGGAGAGCTGCTCCCGTACCTGCGGCTGGCCGATGAAGTCGGCCAGGCCCTTCGGTCGCAGCGCTGCCTCGGCGTCGCGTTCGGCCGTCTCGGCGCGTCCCGAGACGAGCCTCTCCTGTTCGGCTCCGGTCAGGTCCTGATCGCCGAAGTCCATCTCGTAGGAGTCAGGGTCGAAGGAGCTCGTCATCGCTTCGCACCCAGGACCTTCAGTGCGGCCTTGAGGATCACGGAGGTGCCGGCGTCAGCACCGGTCTCCTTGACGACCTCGGCGACGACCTCCTCGGCCTGCGGTTCCTTCCACCCGAGTCCCACGAGGGCGTCGACGACCTGCTGGTTTCCGCCGCCGAAGGACAGGGTCGGTCCGGGAGCGGCAGCGGTGAGCTTCGGCAGCTTGTTCTCGAGTTCGAGGATGATGCGTGAGGCGCCCTTCTTCCCGATTCCGGGCACCCGGGTGAGCGCATTGGCGTCCTGATTCGTGATCGCGGCAGCGAGCTCGTCGGGCCCCATCACCGACAGGATCGCCATCGCCAGGCGCGGGCCGATTCCGGAGATCGACAGCAGCACTTCGAAGGTATGGTTCTCGTCTTCGGTGGTGAAGCCGAACAGCGTCATCGAGTCTTCGCGCACCACGAGGCTGGTGACCAGTTCGATCTCGGCGCCGTGCCGGGTGCCGGCCAGGGTGTCGGGGGTGACATGGACCTTGCGGCCGACACCATAGGTGAGAACGACGAGGTGGTCAGCTGCGATCCGATGCACCGTACCGCTGAGGAAACTGATCACGGACAGCCTTTCTTAAGGGGAACACGTGTACGAATCCAGGTTAGCAGGCGCCCTCTGCCCCATGCTCACTTGGCGCGCCGCATGGCCTCGGCCCACTGCTGCTGAGCCTTCGTCAGTCCGCTGCCCTGCCGACCGCCGGACTTGCGTTCGGTGAGGTCCTTGTTCTTCCCCGGCGTCGATTGGGCCGCCAGCGCCCCGCGCCAGGAATGGCAGATCGCGATCGCCAGGGCGTCGGCGGCGTCGGCGGGCTTCGGCGGCGCCTCGAGCCCGAGGATCCGTGTCACCATCGAGGTGACCTGCTTCTTGTCCGCACGTCCCGAACCGGTGATCGCGGCCTTGACCTCGGACGGGGTGTGCATGGCCACGGGCAGTCCGCGGCGGGCGGCCAGCCCCATCGTCAGTCCCGATGCCTGGGCGGTGCCCATGATCGTGGACACATCATTGCGGGCGAAGACGCGTTCGATGGCGACGACATCGGGACGATACGTGTCCAACCAGGTGTCGAACGCCTCGGCGATGGCACCGAGTCGCAGGTCGACGGAATCGGCCGAGGGAGTCCGCAGGGCGTCGACGGCGACCATCGTCGCCTTCCGGGCGGGCAGGGTGTCGATGACACCGAGCCCGCACCGGGTCAGTCCGGGATCAACACCGAGGATGCGCATCAGGCATCGAGTTCGGCGAGGACCTCATCGCTGACATCGGCGTTCGAGTAGACGTTCTGCACCTCGTCGCTGTCTTCGAGCGCATCGATGAGGGAGAAGACCTTCTGCGCGGTCTCCGCGTCGAGGCTGACCTCGAGCTCGGGCACGAAGGAGGCTTCGGCCGAGTCGTAGTCGATCCCGGCGTCGACGAGCGCGGTGCGCACGGCCACGAGGTCGGTGGCCTCGCAGATGATCTCGAACTTCTCGCCGACTTCCTTGACCTCTTCGGCCCCGGCATCCATGGTCGCCAGCAGAATGGCCTCTTCGTCGGTCTCCTCGGCGCCCACGGTGATGACGCCCTTGCGGTTGAAGTTGTACGTCACCGAACCGGGATCGGCCATCGACCCGCCGTTGCGGGTCACGGCCACGCGCACCTCGGAGGCGGCACGGTTGCGGTTGTCGGTGAGACATTCGATGAGCAGTGCCACACCGCCGGCGGCGTAGCCTTCGTACATGATCGTCTCGTAGTTGACTCCGGAGCCGTCGAGACCGCCGCCGCGCTTGACCGCGCGGGTGATGTTGTCGGCGGGCACCGAGTTCTTCTTCGCCTTCTGGATCGCATCGAACAGCGTCGGGTTGCCGTCGGGGTCGGGTCCACCGTTGCGAGCGGCAACCTCGATGTTCTTGATCAGCTTGGCAAAGAGTTTGCCGCGCTTGGCATCGATGGCAGCCTTCTTGTGTTTAGTCGTTGCCCATTTGGAATGACCTGACACTGGTGTTCCTTCCTGTAGTTACAGCCTCTCAATTCTATACGCTGATCGCCCGGACCCATGCAGACGACCGGAGGCGATTCCGTGCGGACTCGCCTCGGTGCGCAGTTGCGAGTTCAGTCGATGACCAGCGGCACGTCGGGAACGGACCCGGCGGTGGCCAGGTCGATGAGGCCGAGCAGATTCTTCGGATAGATCGTCTCCGTCGTGGCCAGGAGCTCCTCCCGGGTCCACCAGCGGAATTCGAGCAGGCTGCGTTTCTCGATGTCCGTCCATACCGCGTCTTCGAGTTCGATGTCCTCGGTGGTGCGGAAGGCGAAATAGGTTTCGACCTGGCGCAGTGACTTCTCCGTGAATTCGAAGACCTCGTCACGGGTGGCCAAGGGGCCGATGAGTTCGTGGGGTTCGCATTCGATCCCGGTCTCCTCCGCCAGTTCCCGGGCCGCCGTCTGCGCAGCCGATTCACCGAGTTCGGAACCTCCGCCGCAGGTCATCCACCATTGGTGACTGGGTGTCAGCAGGTCCTGGGCCCTGATCAGGAGAACCTCGTCGCGCTCATTGAGTAAAACGACCCGTGAGGCTTTACGAGGTTTCATGTTTCTCCAGTGGTCGGCGGCGAAGGGAGGCAAGTGTTTGCAGAATAATGACGCTGGGGGATTTCGGCAAGAGCACGACAGCGGCTCAGAGAACGATATCGGCTCTGCGCGTTCCCCACCAACTCGACGCTCATGAGGCGGAGTCGGCCGCGGAGGCGGCACCAGGATCAGCCGCGTCCGAGCGATGTCGCTCGCCCTCCGGCTGGGTCCGATTCCCGCCGCTGAAGTGCCGATCCCACCAGTCGAGGATGGCTTCGAAGCGCTGCCTGCGGTGGCGGGGCTGCCCGGTCCGGGAGAGTTCGTGGTTCTCGCCGGGGAAGATGAGCATCTCGGTGTCGACTCCGGCCCGCTGCAGGGCAGCGTAGTACTGCTGGGCCTGTTCCAGCGGGCAGCGCAGATCGAGTTCCGAGTGCATCACCAGGGTCGGTGTGCCGACCTGCGGGGCGTGAGCCAGGGGTGATTGGGCGGCGATGGCCTCTCGGCTGCGGCCTGTGTACTCCTCGGTGAAGAAGCGCCCGATGTCGGAGGTCCCGACGAAGCTGTCGGGATCGAGGTAGCCGCGTTCGACGATGGCTGCGCGGAAGCGATGGTCCGCGGCGATCGTCATGGCTGTGAGATATCCCCCATACGATCCGCCCTGGATGCCCAGCCTGCTGCGGTCGAGGGTGGGATCGGATTCGAGGGCGTGGTCGAGGACGGCGAGCACATCGGCCATCGCCGGTGCCGCCATATCGCCTTGGACGGCGGTCCCCCAGCTGCGGGTGCGGCCGCCGGATCCGCGCGGGTTCGAATACACGACGGCATATCCTGCGGAGGTGAGCACCTGGGTCTCGTCGAACCACGAATGGGTGTACTGGGCGAAGGGCCCGCCGTGGATGTTGAGGATGACGGGGAAGGGTCCCTCCCCGTGCGGTTTGGCCAGCCAGCCGGTGATCGTCCCGGAAACGCCTGGCACCCGCAGCACCTGGGGTTCGACGGAGTTCGCCGGTGCCGGATGCTCCTTGACGATGACCGTCTCACCCATCACCGAGGCGGCCCAGGAGTCCGCGCGAGCGTCGAGACTGATCCGGCCGAGGACGGCCGGAGAGCGTGGAGTCGATCCGGTGAAGACGAGGGTCTCCTCGTCGAGGTCGAAGCCGTTGACGGCGGTGGTGTCGTCGGTGAGGAATTCGAGGTCGTCGAGAGCGACCTGTGCGGCGTCGAGGCCGATGCGGACGATTCGGGTGGCTCCGTCGGTGTCGACGGCGGCGACGACCGCTCCCCCGTGGATCTGTGGCCGGATCGGCGCCAGGGCCACGGTCTCCGGGTCGGTCAGCCGCGTCGTGGAGCCGGTCGTCATGTCGTGGAGGAAGAGACCGGGCATCTGCCCGACGAAGTCGAGTTCGTCCCGGCTCAGCGCGTTGCCGAGCAGCAGCACCCGTTCGGTGTCGATCCACACATGCAGACTCAGGCTCATCGGCGGCAGGTCGAGCGGGTGCGACTCCTCGCGGCCGAGCAGCCACACGGTGCTGCGCAGGTCGGGTCGCCCGCGATCGGGTTCGGCCGCGGCGATCACGCTCGCCCAGTGCCCGCCCGGGGAGAATCGCGGATCGTGGACGTCGGTGTCCGGGGTGGTCAGCAGCGTCGACAGCGGGACTTCGGAGGCTCCGCGCAGGCCGACGGTGCCGATCCCGGGTTCGGCGAGGTCGACGAGGAAGGCACGGGCCGGACGGTCGTTCGTGTAGCCGAGTCCGTTGGCCAGGTAGGACGCCGTGGTGATTCGACGTGGTGCCTCTTCGGCCGCCGGAACGGCTTCGTCGAGTCCGTAGCGGCCTGGTTCGGCGACACGGGCGACGTAGAGCGCCCTGGCGCGGGAGTCGTCGAGAGCGAATTCGGCCACCCCGAGGTGGTTGTCCGTGATCTGGTGTGCCGTCTCCAGGCTGTCGCCGGCGAAGAGCTGCGGGGCGGCCTTCTTCTCCGCGCTCAGATATCCCGACCAGTTCGGGCCGCACTGCGGGTTCGAATCCGACCAGGAGTGTGTCAGCCGTCTGGAGCGGTCGGCATTCAGGGAGAACAGCTGGGCGAGGTAGCTGTTGGTCTCGAGGTCGGGTCGCCGGATCGTGATGACGGTGTCGCTGCCGCGCAGCATGGGCGAGGAGTACTCGGCGAGAGTGCCGAGGTCTTCAGGATTCATCTGTTCCATTCCTTTTTGAGCCGTGCCTGCACATCGGCGTGCACCTGCGGCAGGGCCTTGGTCTGAGCGATCACGGGCAGGAAGTTCGCGTCTCCGCCCCAGCGCGGGACGACGTGCTGGTGCAGGTGGGCGGCGATTCCCGCGCCGGCCACCGGTCCCTGGTTCATGCCCAGGTTGAAACCGTGGGGTCCGGACACGGCCCGGATGACGCGCATCGCCTTCTGTGTGAAACCGGCGAGTTCGACGGTCTCGTCGTGGCTCAGGTCCGTGTAGTCGGCGACGTGACGGTAGGGGCAGATGAGCAGATGGCCCGGGTTGTACGGGTAGAGGTTGAGCACCGCGTACACGTGCTGACCGCGGGCGACGATGAGACCGTCCGCGTCGGTCTTCGACGGTGCCGTGCAGAACGGGCATTCGTCGGCGCGGTCGTCCTTGGGTTTGTCCTGACCGTCGATGTAGACCATCCGGTGCGGGGTCCACAGTCGTTGGAATCCGTCGGGTTCCCCGGGGAACCCCGCGGCAGCCTCGGGGTAGGCAATCCCTTCACCGAGGCGGCCGCCCGAGTTCTCCTGAGCGGTTCGGTCGTCGTCGCCTCCGCTCATACCTGAGCCTTGGTCTCGATCGTGTCGAGGATCTGTCGCACCGCCTCGGCGACGGGCACGCCGTTCTCCTGTTCACCGCTGCGGAAGCGGAAGGACACGGCCCCGGCGTCGCGGTCCTCTCCTCCGGCGATGAGGGTGAAGGGCACCTTCGACTTCGACGCATTGCGGATCTTCTTCGGGAACCGATCGTCGCTGTCGTCGAGCTCCACCCGGACTCCGGATCTGCGCAGCTGGTCGGCCACCTCGGCGAGGTAGTCGTTGAATTCCTCGGCCACGGGGATGCAGGTCACCTGCACGGGCGCCAGCCACACGGGGAAGGCGCCGGCGTAATGCTCGGTGAGCACGCCGAGGAAGCGTTCGATGGAACCGAACTTCGCGGAGTGGATCATCACCGGCTGTTTGCGGGAGCCGTCGGCGGCGACGTATTCGAGTCCGAAGCGCTCGGGCTGATTGAAGTCGAGCTGGACGGTCGACATCTGCCAGGTGCGGCCGATGGCGTCACGGGCCTGGACGGAGATCTTCGGGCCGTAGAAGGCCGCGCCGCCCGGGTCGGGAACGAGTTCGAGTCCCGTCTCCTGGGCGACCTCCTCGAGCACGCTGGTGGCTTCGGCCCACTGTTCGTCGGAGCCGATGAACTTATCCGCCTTCTTCCCGTCCTCGTCACGGGTGGAGAGCTCGAGGTAGAAGTCGTCGAGGCCGAAGTCGCGCAGGAGGCTGAGCACGAAGTTCAGCAGATGGCGGATCTCCTTCCCTGCATCTTCCTGGGCGACGTATGAGTGCGAATCGTCCTGGGTCAGGGCGCGGACGCGGGTGAGGCCGTGGATGACACCGGAGGCCTCATCGCGGTAGACGGTGCCGAACTCGAACAGGCGCAGCGGCAGGTCTCGATAGGACCGACCGCGGGACCGGTAGATGAGGTTGTGCATCGGGCAGTTCATGGCCTTGAGCCGGTAGGGTGTGCCCTCCTTGACGACCTGGCCGGACTCGTCGCGGATCTCGTCGACCGACATCGCCGGGAACATGTTCTCGCCGTAGTAAGGCAGGTGTCCTGACGTGTAGTAGAGGGTCTCTTTCGAGATGTGCGGGGTGCCGACGTATTCGAAGCCCTCAGCGATGTGACGGGCGCGGACGTAGTCCTCCATCTCCCGTTTGATGACCCCGCCCTTGGGGTGGAAGACGGGCAGACCGGAGCCGAGCTCCTCGGGGAAGGAGAACAGGTCCATTTCGGCGCCGAGCTTGCGATGGTCGCGACGTTCGGCTTCGGCACTGCGGTCCTGATAGGCCTTGAGGTCGTCCTTCGAAGCCCAGGCGGTGCCGTAGACGCGCTGCAGGCTCGCATTCGCCTGGTCGCCGCGCCAGTAGGCGGCCGAGGAGCGGGTGATGGCGAAGCCGTTGCCGATGAGCTTGGTGTTGGGCAGATGGGGACCGCGGCACAGGTCCTGCCACACGACTTCACCCTTGCGGTCGACGTTCTCGTAGACGGTGAGTTCACCGCCGCCGACCTCCACGGAGGTCTCTTCGTCGCCGCCTTTGCCTTTGTCGTCGATGAGTTCGAGCTTGAACGGCTCGTTCGCCATCCGCTCCCGTGCCTCGTCCTCGGTGACGACGACGCGGTTGAAGGTCTGGCCGGACTTGACGATCTGGGCCGCCTTCTTCTGAATCGCCTTGAGGTCCTCAGGAGTGAAGGGCTCGGCGGCGTCGAAGTCGAAGTAGTAGCCGTCGGTGATGTAGGGACCGATGCCGAGCTTGGTCCCGGGGAAGAGCTCCTGGACGGCCTGAGCGGTGACGTGACCCGTCGAGTGGCGCAGGATATCGAGTCCGGCATCGGAGTCGATGGTGATCGGGGCGATCCGATCCCCTGACTGCAGCTCGCGGCTGAGGTCGGCGGGTTCGCCGTTCAGCCACATGGCAACGACCGTGCGGTCGGTGGAGAAGATCTCCGTTCCGGTCAGCCCCTCTGTGAAAGGAATGCTTTCGCCCGCGCAGTCAATGCTGTCTGCCACTGATTTCTCCGTTCGTTCCGTGTTCATTCGAGCAGCCCGTTCGGTGGGCGACTCACCCTCAGATTCTAGTACCAATTCGGTTGCGACAAATCAGTTGGGTGACAGTCCGAAGACTGCCACCCACACTGAGTCTGCCGAAGCCTGTACCCGAGGTGTCAGGACCGTATGGGCCCTGTCACCTCGGGAAACAGAGTGTCACTGCTTGTAGAACTCGAAGTCCTTGCCCTTGCCGAGGTCGTCGACGAGTTCGAGCTTGAGGTGCATCCCATCGATTTCGGCCTTGGGGACAGCGAAGGCGAATTCATAGGTCGTTTCGCCGCCGGCGGGAACCGGATCGGTGAAGGCCAGGGAGCCCTTGTAGTTTCCGCCGTCGAAGACGTCGTCGTATTCCGTGCTGCCGCCGTTGTTGGCGGACAGGTTCGTGAGAGTCATCTCCAGGTCGGAACTCGAGTTGTTCTTCACGGTCATCGTCACGATGGCGATCTCACCATTGGTCGATTCAGCGCCTGAAGCGTACTCTCCTGCGGTGCCCTCGCGGACGTTGATCTGTGCAGTGACGTCGGTGCCGATCTCGACCTCGCCGGCCTGAGCAGGTGCGGCGCCTGCTCCGTCGGAGCCATCGGAGCCCTGGCTGGGATCCTGTCCGGCCCCCTGGCTCGAATCCGGTGACGCGGAGGAGCTGGCAGCTTCTTCGGCCGCGTTGAAGATGAAGGCTCCGAACATGACGGTCGCGACGATCGCGACGATCGCGATGACGACCGAAAGAAAACCGAGGATGATGCCGGTGATGTTGAGACCTTTGTTGCTGGCCAAGCTCTTCTTGACCGCAGAGAGCCCGACGAAGCCGAAGATGATCGCTGCGATGCCGAAGATCGCGCCGATACCGAAGAAGAACGATCCGAGGACGCCGACGATGCCGCCGATGAGGGCGAGGATGCCCCAGATGTTCTTCGACGTGTTCCCGCCGCTGCCAGACGGGTACTGACCGTAGGCGGCGTTCGGGTTGGCCGGGATGAACTGATCGGAGGAACCGTCTGCACCTGCGTAGGCCGGCTGCTGACCGTACTGGTTGGCATCGTACTGCGCGTTGGCGTCATAGGGGTTCTGCCCGTACTGGTTGCCGCCATACGGGTTCTGGTCGCCCTGACCCTGGCCGTACTGGTTGTTCGGGTCCTGACCGTACTGGTTCTGACCGTACTGGTTCTGGTCGTTCGACGCACCGTAGTTGGGCTGCGAACCGTACTGGGGAGCCTGCTGTCCGTATTGCTGCGAGCCGTCGTTGCCGCCCTGGCCGTAGTTCGGCTGCGAACCGTAGGGCTGGTTGCCCGCCGAGCCGTACTGCTGACCGGACTGCTCCGAGCCGGACTGGCCCGGCTGCTGGCCGGAATTCTGATCATTGCCGTAGTTGGGGGCATTCGGCGGCTGGTTGTTCGGGTTCTGCCCGTTGGGGTCGTTGGGCGAACCGTCACCCGAACCGTACGGGTTCTGAGGAGTAGACATAGGTGCTCCGAAGTCATCGTCGTTTAGTACAACACCTAGCGTACTAGCAAACCCCTTTGTTACCGCATGCTGACCGCGTTTCAGTCCTGGAACATAGTGAACGAAACGCACACCATCCACATCAGCACCATGAACCTCGGGAGCCACTGCCTCGCCGCGCCCACCATCGCGCTTCCCCGCCGCTGGCGGCCGCAGCCATACTTCGCGGGTTCCGCCCAGCTTAGAGTGAACAGCCCTGTTTCAAACATGGGCTATTCACCCAAAAGTGAGCTATTGCGAAAAAAGCGCCTCATAGACAGACGCCTGCGCGAGCGTGAATGCACGAAGCCCCGAGCGGATCACTCGGGGCTCCTTCTGTGCGCGATACTGGGATCGAACCAGTGACCTCTTCCGTGTCAGGGAAGCGCGCTACCGCTGCGCCAATCGCGCTCTATTCATTTGTTGCACCGGAACCCGAGGGTCCCTGTGCGCGATACTGGGATCGAACCAGTGACCTCTTCCGTGTGAAGGAAGCGCGCTACCGCTGCGCCAATCGCGCTGGTCAACCGACATTCCTGCCGGTCATCCGAGGTGGCGACGGGATTCGAACCCGTGTATACGGCTTTGCAGGCCGCTGCCTCGCCTCTCGGCCACGCCACCGCCAAGGCAGTGCCATGACGCCTCCGAGCGGATGACGGGACTCGAACCCGCGACCCTCACCTTGGCAAGGTGATGCTCTACCAACTGAGCCACATCCGCATTTCTCGCTGCCCGGTTTCCCTGGCAACGAGATATAACTCTATACGCAGGTGGCGGCTTACGCAAAATCAGAATCGGGTGATCGTGGTCACACCCGTCGATCAAGCTTTCAGGGTCACCATCCTATAGTGGTGGGGTGAACGCAGAGAGTCCGCAGACCCGCCCCAAAGGCTGGTTGTCACGCCACCACCGGCAAGGTCCCCGACCGTGGCGCAAGCTGCGTTTGGGCTTCCTCCGGTGGCGCCGAACAGTGCTGGCCAATCCGCACACGGCACGGCTGTATCGCAGCATCGTCGGCGGCCTCGGCACACTCATCGTGCTCATCGGACTCGTTCTCGTTCCGCTGCCCGGCCCGGGCTGGCTCATCGTCATCATCGGCCTGTTCATCATCTCCAGCGAATTCCACTGGGCTCGGCGGCTGCTGCGCTTCGTGCGCGTGAACGTCGAACGGTGGACCCACTGGATCATGGCGCAGAGGCTGTGGGTGCGATGGACCGTCGGCGCGGTGACGGCGGCGTTCGTGACCGCCATCGTGTGGTTGACCCTCCGACTCACCGGCCTGCCCGATTGGGTCCCGGACCTGCGCATCTTCGATGTGATCGGCCTGAGCTGAAAAGACCGACGCCCGTGAGACCTCGTTCGGAGGTCTCACGGGCGTCGATCGTCGGGTCGGGCCCCGATCCGGGCTCAGGACGACAGTGCTGTCAGGCGTGAGAGACAGCGCATGTACTTCTTCTTGTACCCGCCGGCCAGCGACTCGTCGGTGAAGACCTTGTCGAGGGCCGCACCGGAGTTGATGATCGGCACATTGCGATCGTAGAGCCGGTCGACGAGCGCGACGAATCGCAGCGCCACGCTCTCGTTGTCGATGGTGCGCACGTTCTCCCACACAGCCGCGTCGATGCCGTCGACCATCCGCCCGTAGCGCGAAGGGTGGACGGTGGACAGGTGGCTGAGCAGCTGAGAGAAGTCGTCGCGGGCGACGACTCCGTCGAGCCGGCTCGCAGCCGCATCGAGTTCGGACTCCGGCAGCGGATCGGCCGGAGCGGTGAGCTCACGGGCACGGTAGTCCTTGCCGTCGATGCGATAGACCTCGAACTGATCGGCCAGCGCCTGGATCTCGCGCAGGAAATCCTGAGCGGCGAAGCGCCCCTCCCCCAGAGACCCGGGCAGAGTGTTCGACGTCGCGATGATCTTCACCCCGGCGTCGGTGAGTTCGCGCATCAGCCGCGACATGAGCACGGTGTCGCCGGGATCGTCGAGTTCGAATTCGTCGACGCAGACGAGCTTCATCGTCGACAGGTCGTCGCGGGCCCGGGCGAAACCCAAGGCTCCGACGAGGTTCGTGTATTCGACGAACGTGCCGAAGGTCGCAGGCTTCTCATTGGCGTGCCAGGCCGAAGCCAGCAGATGTGTCTTGCCGACACCGTAGCCGCCGTCGAGGTAGACGCCCTTGGCACCGGACTTGCCCTTCGAGAACAGCTTGCCGAAGAATCCCTGGCCGGTCGAACGCTCGGTGAATTCCCGCAGTCTGTTCCGCGCCTCTTCCTGCGACGGCTCGGCGGGGTCGGTGCGGTAGCTGTCGAAGGACACGTCCTCGAACTGCGGCGGCGGCACGAGACCTGCGATGAGCTCTTCGGGGGCAACCTGTGGGGATCGGTCGCTCAGTGCGACCAGAGTCTGCTCGGCATTCACTCGGCCTAGTCTAAGGCAGGCCCGAGTGCCCGGTTCAACTCGGCACTCATGAGGTGGCGCCCGTCACAGAGGGCGCAACCGCACCGTCTCCGACGTCCGCCGGCGTACTGTTCGCACCATCGGCGGCGGACGAACCGGGCGGTCAGCTGTTGAAGTCGAAGCCGAGTCGACCGAGCTGCTTGGGATCGCGCTGCCAGTCCTTGGCCACCTTGACGTGCAGGTCGAGGTAGACCTTGGTACCGAGCAGCCGTTCGATGCCCTGGCGGGATTCCGAGCCGATCGCCTTGAGCCGGCTGCCGCCCTTGCCGATGATGATGGCCTTCTGGCTGGGACGTTCGACATAGAGGTTGACGTGGACGTTCCACAGCGGATTGTCCTCGCTGCGGCCTTCCCGCGGATACATCTCCTCGACCTGCACAGCCAGGGAATGCGGCAGTTCGTCCCGCACACCTTCGAGGGCCGCCTCGCGGACGAGCTCGGCGATCATCTTCTCCTCCGGCTCATCCGTGAGGTCGCCGTCGGGATAGAGCGGAGGAGATTTCGGCAGGTGTGCCGCGAGCACCGAATCGACGGTGTCGACCTGGAAGTCCTCGACTGCGGAGACGGGGACGACGTCGGCGAAGTCGGCGAGCTCGCCGACGGCCAGCAGCGCCTCGGCGATCTTGTCCTTGGGCACCCGGTCGACCTTCGTCACGAGCGCCACGATCGGGGTCCGCCCGTCCAGCAGAGCCAGCTGGGAGGCGATATAGCGGTCACCGGGTCCGATCGGCTCATCGGCGGGCAGGCAGAAGCCGATGACGTCGACCTCACCCAGCGTGGACGCCACAAGATCATTGAGTCGAGAACCGAGGAGGGTGCGCGGTTTGTGCAGTCCGGGGGTGTCGATGAGGATGAGCTGGTGGTCGTCCTTGTGAACGACCCCGCGGATCGTGTGACGGGTCGTCTGAGGTTTGGCCGAGGTGATTGCGACCTTCTCCCCCACCAGAGCGTTCGTCAGCGTCGATTTGCCCGTATTGGGCCGTCCCACGAAGCAGGCGAAGCCCGCCCGGTAGTCCTCGGGGTAGTCGGTGCGAAATTCCATCTCAGTCCTCTTCCTTCGTCCCCGAACCACCGGCTGCGGCGGTCTGTGCGTCGTCTCTGCTGTCCTCGTGAGTGCGGGTCACCCGCACGTGGGTGATCCGGTGGCGGCGGCCCTGACCCTCCATGGCTTCGATCTCGAGGCCTGCGATCGACGCGTGCGAGCCGTCGATGGGCACCCGGTCGATGAGCTTCGAGAGCAGTCCGCCGACGCTGTTGACGTCATCCTCGTCGATGCGCACATCGAAATAGTCGGCGAAGTCGGAGATCGACATGCGGGTGCTGATGATGAATGATCCGTCGTCGCCGGCGACGAGTTCGTCATCGCCGTTGTCGTATTCGTCTTCGATCTCGCCGACGATCTCCTCGACGATGTCTTCGATGGTCACGAGCCCGGCGGTGCCGCCGTATTCGTCGATGAGGATCGCCAGATGCGTCGAGTCCAGCTGCATCTGCCGCAGCAGGTCATCGGCCGGCTTCGTCTCCGGAACGAACAGGACGGTGCGGGCCAGGTTGCCCACGGGCCGTTCGGCTTCCTCGGGATGGAGGTGGAGACGGCGGGCGACGTCCTTGAGGTAGGCGACTCCGCGGACGTCGTCGAGATCATCCCCGCAGACGGGGATGCGGGAGAAGCCGGAGCGGAAGAACAGGTTCATCGTCTTCTGCAGGCTGACGTCGGCGTCGACGGTGATGAGGTCGGTGCGCGGCACCATGACCTCGTTCGCCGAGGTGTCCGAGAGGTTGAACACGGACTGGATCATCTCGCGTTCGCCGTCTTCGATGATGTCGGATTCGCTGGCACGCTCGACGAGGTCGCGCAGCTGTTCGGAGGTCACGAACGGACCGTCCTTGTACACCTTGTCCGGGGTGAGCAGATTGCCGAGCACGACGAGGATGCGGGCCAGAGGTTTGAGCGCGACGAGGACGATGCGCACGACCCAGCTGAGGTTGAGGCTCACGGCCAGGGACCGGCGTTTGCCGATCGTGCGCGGGGAGACTCCGGCGATGATGAAGACCGCCACCGAGGCGGTGATCACCGTGAGGAAGACCATGAGCGGACCCACGGAGTAGTAGGAGTCATAGGCCAGTGCGATGAAGACCGTGGCGAGTGCTTCGAGGAAGTTGCGGACGAAGATGATGACGTTGATGTTCGTCGGCAGGTCCGCGAGGATCCGCTCCACGCGCACAGCTGAGCGTTTGCCGTCCTCCTTCGCCTCCTCGACCGCATGGTGGGAGACGTTGAGCAGAGCGGCATCCACGGCAGACAGGGTGGCCGCGATGATGAGGCACAGTGCCGCACCGAGGAAGAACATGAACACGATCAGACCTCGGTGGGGGTGGGGATGTCGGTGCGACCGTCGTAGCGGGCCGCGAAGAAGGTCAGCAGCAGATGCCGCTGGAGGGCGAACATCTCCTCGCGCTCCTCGGGCTCACCATGGTCGTAGCCGAGCAGGTGGAGGAAACCGTGGACGGTGAGCAGCAGGATCTCGTCCATCGTCGAATGACCGGCCGCCCGGGCCTGGGCTTCGGCGACCTCGGGGCAGATGATGATATCGCCCATCTGGCCTTCGGTCGGCGTCCCCGGCTCACCGCGGTGGAGCTGATCCATGGGAAAGGACATGACGTCGGTCGGACCCTCGAGATCCATCCAGGTGACGTGGAGTTCGGACATCGCCGACGAATCGACCATCGTCACCGCCAACTCTGCCCCGGGATGCATGTGCAGGGCACCGCCTAAGTATTCGGTCAGGGCCACGACTTCGTCGAGGTCCACCTCGGCGTCGGTCTCATTGAGGATCTCGGTGTTCATTCGGCACTCCCCCACAGGTCGTAGGCTTCGACGATCTTCGTCACCAGCGAATGCCGGACGACGTCCTTGCTGCCCAGTTCGCAGAACTGCAGGTCATCGATCCCGTCGAGGATGTCGCGGACGACCTTGAGTCCGCTGCGGGTCTTGCCCGGCAGGTCGATCTGAGAGATGTCGCCGGTGACGACCATGCGCGATCCGAAGCCGAGGCGGGTGAGGAACATCTTCATCTGCTCGGCCGTCGTGTTCTGGGCTTCGTCGAGGATGATGAAGGCGTCGTTGAGGGTGCGCCCGCGCATATAGGCCAAGGGAGCGACCTCGATCGTGCCGGTCTCGATGAGCAGCGGGATCGACTCGGGGTCGACCATGTCGTGGAGGGCGTCATAGAGCGGACGCACATACGGGTCGATCTTGTCATTGAGCGTGCCGGGCAGATAGCCCAGGGATTCGCCGGCTTCGACGGCAGGTCGGGTGAGGATGATCCGCGAGACCTCTTTGTGCTGGAGGGCGTTGACGGCCATCGCCATCGCCAGGTAGGTCTTGCCGGTTCCGGCCGGACCGATGCCGAAGGTGATCGTGTGGTTGCGGATGGCCCTGACGTAGTCGTGCTGGCCCATCGTCTTCGGACGGATCGACTTTCCCCTGGTGGAGAGGATGTTCGTGCCGAGCACCGCCGAGGCGGCCGCGCCCTCGGAGGAGAACGTCGTGACCCTCTCGATCGTCTCTTCGTTGATGCGATGGCCGGCCGCGTGGAGCTTCTTGAGTTCCCCGATGACGCTGACGAAGGCTTCGACGCGCTGGGGATCTCCGGTGACCTGGACCTGATTGGCCCGGACGTGGATGTCGAGGTCGTCGAAGGTCTTCTCCAGGGCGCGCAGGTTCGACTCTCCGGGGCCGAAGAAGGCGACGAGGTCGATGGAGTCGGGAATGACCAGTCGCACGGTGTCACGATCGGCACCCTGGGTGTCCGTCACGGCATCACCGGCTGCGGCACCGTCGCCGGTTGCGCCGGTGTCCGAGTCGGTGGGGTTCATGGGATTCGAGTTCGGTGGGGTGATGTCCAGAATGTTCCTTTGCAAGCGAGCGCACCGTCACCGGCAGCGCCTGAGTGTGCTTCCATCCTAGTCCGATGCCTCACCAACGGCCCAATGAATTCTGGGCCAGGACGAGACCGGCGGGTCCCGCCGATGACGAGCGCAGGATCGTCGGTCCCAGCAGCACCGGTCTCGCTCCACGGCCGGTCAGGGCTTCGAGTTCGCCGTCGCTGATGCCGCCTTCGGGGCCGACGACGAAGACGATGCGCTTCGGCAGCGGCGAGGAACCGTCCGCGATCAGATCGGCCAGCGCTGCGGAGAGTCTGCGCTGAGCGGTCTCGTGGAGGACGAAGACCGCATCGGACTCGTCGAATGCTGCGGCCAGGGAGGCCCCGCGGACGAGTTGGCGCAGCACCGGAAACCGGGAGCGTCTGGCCTGCAGGGAGGCCGCGTTCAGCAGGTTCTCCCATTTCGCGGCCATCTTCTCCCGCTTCTTCGCCGGCCAGTCGGCGATCGAACGTTCGGCGGCCCAGGGGATGACGTCGTCGACGCCGATCTCCGTGGCCGTTTCGATGGCCTGCAGGTCTCGGTCGCCCTTCGCCAGGGCCTGGACGAGTACGAGGCGTGGGCCGGTGCTGTCCTCGTTCGTCACCGCGGTGACGTCGATCGTCAGCTCATTCGCCGAGGCGGCCGTGACGGTTCCGCGCACACGTGTGCCGTCTCCATCGACGATGTCGATGCCTTCGCCGGGACCGATCCGACGCACCCGCACCGCGTGCCCGGCCACGTCCTCACCGAAGGTGAGAGCGGATCCGACGACCGCCTCGGCGGCGGTGGCGGAGCGGAAGACGGGAAGACTCACCGACCGGCGAACCTCTCACGCATACGGGAGAACATTCCGCGGTTCTCCGTCGAGATCTGGGCCCGCGGCGCCTCTTCTCCGCGCAGTTCGGCGAGCTTCTCGAGCAGTTCGCGCTGTTCGTCGTCGAGCGAGTCCGGGGTGAGGACGTCGACGGTGATGAGCAGGTCGCCGCGAGTCTCCGAGCGCAGGCGGGAGGCGCCGAGTCCGGGAAGTTTGACGACGGTGCCGGACTGGGTGCCGGCGGCGATGGTGAGGTCCTGAGTGCCGTCGAAGGTCTCGAACGGGATGGTCGCGCCCAGGGTCGCTGCGGTCATCGGCACCGAGACCGCAGCCCGGAGGTTGTCGCCGTCGCGTTGGAACACGTCGTGGCGGGTGACCATGACCTCGACGAAGAGATCACCGGCGGGTCCGCCTCCGGGACCGACCTCACCCTGGCTGCCGAGCTGGATGCGGGTGCCGTCGGAGACTCCGGCGGGGATGCGGATCTTCATGGTCCGCTGCTTGCGCACGCGTCCGTCGCCCTGGCAGTTGAGGCAGGGGTTGGGGATGACGGTGCCGAAGCCGTGGCAGGAGTTGCAGGTCTGGTTCGTGACCATCTGGCCCAGCAGGGTCCGCGTCATGCGCTGGACGCTGCCGGCGCCGTGGCACAGCGAGCAGGTCTCGATCTTCGTGCCCTCCTGCGTGCCGGCACCCGAACAGGTGTCGCAGACGACCGCAGTGGTCACGTCGAGATCGACGGTGCCGCCGAAGGCCGCAGTCTTCAAGTCGATGTTGACGCCGACGAGGGCGTCCTTGCCGCGCTGCGTGCGCGGGATCGGGCCTCCGGCCTGTCCGCCGCCACCGCCGAAGAAGGTCTCGAAGATGTCTCCGAATCCGCCGAAGCCGCCGCCGGCGGGGAAGCCCTGACCGTTCTCGCCGCCGCCCATATCGTAGTTGCGGCGCTTCTCCGGATCGGAGAGCACATCGTAGGCCAGTGAGATGGCTTTGAATTCGTCTTCGTGACCGGGATTGACGTCCGGGTGGTACTTGCGTGCCAGCTTCCGGTACGACGACTTGATCTCAGCCGCGGAAGCGTCTTTGGACACTCCGAGTGTTTCATAGTGATCGGCCACAGAAACTTCTCTCTCCCTGACGTAGTGGTCTTCTCTGTTCGTGGTGGTGGCTGCGCTGCTGCGCGGTGCTCACCGGTTGTGTGCTGCCCGACTGCGGGCACCCCTGGTCGTCGTCACTGCACCGGCCCTACCCTCGGTCGAGGATCGAGGACACGTACTTCGCGACGGCACGGACTGCCGAGATCGTCGTCGGATAGTCCATCCGGGTCGGGCCGAGCACCGCCAGTCTGGCCGACGAACCCGCGTCATGACCATATTCGGCGGCGACGACGGAAGTCGAGCTGAATGATTCGTGAGTATTCTCACGCCCGATGCGCACGCTGATCCCCTCATGGTCTTCGGCCATCGAGGTGAGCAGCCGGAGCAGGACCACCTGCTCCTCGAAGGCCTCGAGGATCGGGGCCATCTTCTCTCCGAATTCGCTGCCGGAACGGGCGAGGTTCGCAGTTCCGGCCATGATGATGCGTTCTTCGCGGGTCGCGGCGACGAGGTCGACCACGGCGGCCCTGATCTGTGTGAGTCCGGACTCGTCACGCCCAGCCGCCTCACTCGATTCGGCGGCGACCGCCTCGGCGGTGGGAGCCGAACCGAATACCTGCGCAAGCGTGCGCCCGGCGAATTCGGCATTGATCTGGTCGCGCAGCCCGCGAACGGCGTCCTCGTCGAGCGGGGTCGGGGTGATCACTGACTTCTGCTCGACCTGACCGGCGTCGGTGATGAGGACGACGAGGATCCGGCCGGGGCCGAGGCCGACGATCTCGACGTGTTTGATGCGCGCCCGCGACACCGTCGGGTATTGGATGAGCGCCACCTGGCGGGTGAGGCCGGAGAGCACACGGACGGTGCGGTCGAGCATCTCGTCGAGATCGACATCGCCGTCGATGAGTTGGAAGATCGCGCGGCGTTCAGCCGTGGTCAGCGGTTTGAACTCGTCGATGCGGTCGACGAACATCCGGTAGCCGAGATCGGTGGGGATCCGACCGGCCGAGGTGTGGGGTTGGGCGATATAGCCTTCTTGCTCGAGCTGGGCCATATCGTTGCGGATCGTGGCCGGGGAGACGCCGAGGGTGTGGCGCTGGACGATCGCCTTCGATCCCACGGGTTCGTTGGTGGCGACGAAGTCCTCGACGATGGCGCGCAGCACCTGTGCACGTCTGCTGTCGTTCATCGCGGTTCTCCTCTCCGTCTCTTCAGCCGATCGCGGTCCCGTGCCGATACTTGGCACTCCTTGAGCCTGAGTGCCAATTCTACGCTTCTCGTCCCCGGAATTCATTTCTGGGGTGACCTGCGGGTCTGCGCGCCTGCGGGACCGTCCTTGATTATGGTGGGTGCCCGTGAATGCTTTTGATCGCTATGGCCCCGATGTGCTCTCCGGTTCCTCGCCGTCGTCGCACCGTCCGAAGAAGTCCCGCCAGGTCGAGCTCGGCCTGGGCATGGTTCTCGAGGATGCGATGAGCGGCTATGTCGGTGCGGTCGTCGGTGCGGAGAAGACCACGGCCGGTGTCGTCGTCAAGCTCGAGGACCGCGTCGGCAAAGTCCGGGCCTTCCCCTTGGGACCGGGTTTCCTCCTCGAAGGTCAGCCCGTCGATGTGCAGCTGCCGAAGAAGAAGGCGCAGCAGCCCGGGCGGACGGCTTCCGGGTCTCGCGCCGTGGTCGGGGCGAAGGCCCGGGTGGCTCGTGGATCGCGGATCTGGGTGGAGGGCAAGCACGATGCCGAGCTCGTCGAGAAGATCTGGGGCGATGATCTGCGCATCGAAGGCGTCGTCGTCGAACCCCTGGGCGGTCTCGACGACGTCGCCGACAAGCTCGCAGCCTTCGGTCCGGATCGCGACCATCGGGTCGGTGTCCTCGCCGACCATCTGGTGACCGGGACGAAGGAATCGAAGATCGCCGAGGCGATCCGTGCCGATCCGCGCTACCGCGATGTCGTCCATATCATCGGCCACCCCTACGTCGATATCTGGCAGGCGGTGAAGCCCCATGTCGTCGGCATCCGGCAATGGCCGGTCGTCCCCCGCGGTGAGGATTGGAAGACGGGAATCCTCCGTCGCATCGGATGGCCGCACGCCGATCATCGGGACGTCGCTCGCGGCTGGGTGCGCATCCTCGGGAAGGTCAGCACCATCGCCGATGTCGAACCGACGCTGTCGGGTCGGGTCGAGGAACTCATCGATTTCGTCACCGTCGGCTGAGTGACTTCGGTGGTGCCGCGCGGTGGCCCGCGGTGGTCACGCGGATCTGTCGACGTGTGCCGAAACTGTCACAGGAGTGAGGCTTCCCCGACATCCTCGGGACACCCGGCTCGGATAGTGTGAATGGCAGACGTTCTTCGAAAGGATCCCCATGTCGCACCACCCCGAGCAGCCGGGCAGCCGGCCGATGCCGCCGAACTACTCACAGGCCTCCGGCCCGCAGCAGCCTTACGCGTCGCAGGGCCGGCAGTATTCTCAGCCGCAGACGCACAGTGGGCAGCCGGGATATGGTGGGCAGCCGGGGTACGGCTCACAACATTCGTTCGGCGCACAGCCTGGATATGGCGCGCAGCCTGGTTTCGGCATGCCGCAGATGCACAACCCGGCGATGTTCGACTCCCGCTCTCTGCCCGAGCAGGCGTACGGACCCGGCTCCGAACAGTTCTGGATGGCCCCCGAACCCGATCGGACCACGGCTCTGTGGACACACCTCGGCGCGCTTCTCTTCGGCTTCATGCCGCTCATCATGTTCCTCGTGAAGAAGGACGAGTCGCCGTTCGTCCGCGAGCATTCGCGTCAGGGGCTCAATGCGCTGATCACGAACACGATCGTCACCGTCGGTGCCCTCTTCGTCTTCGGCATCCTCGGTTTCATCCTGGCATTGGTGACCTTCGGGATCGGCATCATCATCATGTACGCAGCGTTCATCGTCCCACTGGTCTACTGCGTCCTCTACATCATTGCGGCCGTCGCAGCGAACAGGGGCGAGGGGTATAAGTTTCCGCTCACCTTCAACTTCGTGAAGTGACCATCCCCCGTCATCCCGCGCACTCTGGGACAGCCCGCTCTCCCTGGGTTAATGTGGAGTGATCGCACACTCTGAAGGGACTCTCATGTCGGACAACCCGCAGCAGCCGAGCAACGGACAGTCACAGCCGATGCCTCCGAACTATTCCCCGCAGTCGGGCTCGCAGCAGCCGTATACCCAGCAGCCACCGCAGGGTTCGCAGCCGCAGCAGAGTGGTCCGGCCCAGTACGGCTCTCAGCCGCCGAACCCTCAGCAGGGATCTCAGCCCGGATACGGCTCGCAGCAGCCCTACGGCGCTCCCCAGGGACAGCCGCAGGCGGGATACGGTTTCCAAGGAGCATCCTCGGCGCAGTCGGCTGCCGCCGGTGTTCCCATGGGAGCAGAACTTCCGGATGCCGCCTACGGTCCGAACACACTCGGATTCTGGAACGCCGATCAGAGCGAACGCACCACTGCACTGTGGTCACACCTCGCGCACGCCGCCACCTACGTCGTCGGCGTCGGCTGGATCGTCACCCTCATCCTCTTCATCATCAACAAGGACAAGTCGCCGTTCCTCCGCCATCATGGCGCGCAGTCGCTGAATCTGCTGATCATCGGTGTCATCGCCGGATTCGGCATCGGCCTGATCGGCGGAATCCTCACGATCGTCGGCATCGGCTTCCTCATCCTGCTGCTCCTGCCGGTGCTCTCGATCTACATGATCGTCATCGAGATCATCGCCGGAATGGCAGCCAACCGCGGCGAGGGCTACCGCATTCCGATGACGCCGAACTGGATCAAGTGATCTGGCGCTGCCCGATGGTCCCACCGGCGCAGATTCGCTGAGCAGCTCGCCTCGCCACCCGATCCGGACGGCGGGGCGAGACTCATTCACACGTATTCGGTGAGGATGCGCACCATATAGTCGGCCATGAGACGCCCCTGCAGAGTCGGCTGGAACCAGCCGGCCGCGGCGCCATCCGCGTCGAGCAGTCCCTGCTTGATGAACGTCCTGATCGCCTGCTGGCTGCCCGGTGCCAGAGAGTCCAGGCGCAGCTCCCGGTCGATCCTGGCTGCGAGCATGATCCGTTCGATCTCCCGGGTCTGGTCATCGAGGACCTCCCGCCCGATCGACGGGGACTCCCCCGCCACCAACCGATCAGCCCAAGCACGCGGATGTTTGGCGTTCCAGAACCGGACTCCCCCGACGTGTGAGTGGGCTCCGGGTCCGAAGCCCCACCAGTCGGCATTGCGCCAATAGGCCAGATTGTGCTCACAACGAGTATCGGGACCGGTCGACCAATTGCTCACTTCGTACCACTGCAGACCGGCAGCGGAGATCGCGGCGTCGGCGATCTCGTACTTATCGGCTAAGTCGTCGTCATCGGGCATCGGCAGTTCGCCGCGACGAACCATCGCGCCCATCTTCGTTCCCGGCTCGACGATGAGGGAATACGCCGAGATGTGATCGACCTCGTTGGACAGGGCCACGTCGAGAGAGCGACGCCAATCGTCGATCGACTCCCCCGGGGTGCCGTAGATGAGGTCGAGGCTGAGCTCCAAGCCGACATCCTTGACCCAGCGGGCCACCTCGGGGATCTTCTCCGGATCGTGGGTGCGGTCCAAGGTCGCGAGCACGTGCGGCACGGCCGACTGCATCCCCATGGAGATGCGGTTGAAACCGGCTCCGGCGAGGGTCGCGATGTAGGCGGGGTCCAAGGTGTCGGGGTTGGCTTCGGTGGTGACTTCGACATTCCCGGCCAAGCGGAAGCGGGCGCGGACATCGTCCATCACCCCGGCGAGCACGTCGGCTGCGAGCAAGGTCGGGGTGCCCCCGCCGAAGAAGATCGTCGAGACCTCACGATTGCCCGCCCCCGCCTCGGCGAGGGTGGACACGGACAGATCGAGCTCACGGGCGAGATTGCTGCGGTAATCCTCGCGGGACGCGCCTGGACCGAGGTCGTCGGCGGTGTAGGTGTTGAAGTCGCAGTAGCCGCAGCGGACCCGGCAGTACGGGACGTGGATGTAGAGGCTCAGCCCCCGCTCGGCGGCCCCGATCCCCACCGATGTCGGCAGCGAACCGTCGCGCGGAGGGACCTCACCGGTCGGTTGTGCGGGCACTTACTTCTTGCTGTCCTTCGTCTCCGGCTCGTCGGAGGACAGGGCCGCGATGAACGCCTCCTGCGGAACCTCAACGGTGCCGACCACCTTCATCCGCTTCTTGCCTTCCTTCTGCTTCTCGAGCAGTTTGCGCTTACGGCTGATGTCGCCGCCGTAGCACTTCGACAGCACGTCCTTGCGGATGGCGCGGATGGTCTCACGGGCGATGATGCGAGAGCCGATGGCCGCCTGGATGGGCACCTCGAACTGCTGGCGCGGGATGAGCTTGCGCAGCTTCCCGGCCATCGCCACACCGTAGGAGTAGGCGTTGTCGCGGTGGACGATCGCGGAGAACGCATCGACCTGGTCGCCGTGCAGCAGGATGTCGACCTTGACGAGATCCGACGGATCCTCCCCGTCATCGGAGTAGTCGAGCGTCGCATAGCCCTTGGTCCGTGATTTGAGCTGGTCGAAGAAGTCGAAGACGATCTCGGCCAACGGCAGGCGGTAGCGGATCTCCACGCGGTCCGAGGACAGGTAGTCCATGCCCTGCAGGTTGCCCCGACGGGTCTGGCACAGCTCCATCACCGCACCGATGTAGTCGCTCGGAGTGAGGATCGTCGCCCGGACCATGGGCTCTCTGACTTCCTTGACCTTACCCGTGGGGAATTCGCTCGGGTTCGTCACCGTCGTCTCGGTCCCGTCCTCCATGGTCACGTCGTATATCACGCTCGGTGCCGTCGAGATGAGGTCGAGGTTGTATTCGCGCTCGAGCCGATCGCGGAGGACTTCGAGGTGCAGTAGGCCGAGGAAGCCGCAGCGGAAGCCGAAGCCCAGCGCAGTGGATGTCTCGGGCTCGTAGGCCAGGGAGGCATCGTTGAGTTTGATCTTGTCCAGCGCGTCACGCAGCACCGGGTAGTCGGAGCCGTCGATCGGGAACAGACCCGAATACACCATCGGCTGCGGCTCCTTGTAGCCCTCGAGCGGTTCCGGTGCGGGAGACGCGGCCAGCGTGACGGTATCGCCGACCTTCGACAGCCGGACGTCTTTGACGCCGGTGATGAGGTAGCCGACCTCACCGACGCCGAGGCCTTTCGTCGCCTTCGGCTCTGGTGAGGAGACGCCGATCTCGAGCAGTTCGTGAGTGCTGCCGGTCGACATCATCTCGATCTTCTCGCGCGGCTTGAGGGAACCGTCGACGAGCCGAACGTAGGTGACCACACCGCGGTAGGTGTCGTAGACGGAGTCGAAGATCATGGCGCGGGCCGGGGCGTCGGCGTCGCCGACGGGTGCGGGGATATCGGTGATGATGCGGTCGAGGACCTCCTCGACGCCTTCACCGGTCTTGCCGGACACGAGCAGGCAGTCCTCGGGTTCGCAGCCGATGAGGTTGGCGAGCTCTTCCGCGTATTTCTCCGGCTGTGCGGCCGGCAGGTCGATCTTGTTGAGCACGGGAATGATCGTCAGATCGTTCTCCATGGCCAGGTACAGGTTGGCCAGCGTCTGGGCTTCGATGCCCTGAGCGGAGTCGACGAGCAGCAGTGCGCCTTCGCAGGCGGCCAGTGATCGCGAGACCTCGTAGCTGAAGTCGACGTGGCCGGGAGTGTCGATCATGTTGAGCGCGTACGGGGTCTCCGCGTGTTCCCACGGCATGCGCACGGCCTGGGACTTGATGGTGATTCCGCGTTCGCGTTCGATGTCCATCCGGTCGAGGTACTGGGCACGCATATCGCGGTTCTCGACGACGCCGGTCATCTGGAGCATGCGATCGGCCAGGGTCGATTTGCCGTGATCGATATGAGCGATGATGCAGAAATTGCGAATCAGCTCGGGTGAGGTGGCAGACGGTGAGATCCGCTGTGCAGCTTCCTGATTCACCTGAGGTGACATGAACGCCCTTCCTTCGACAGACCGAGTCCCCGGACAGACCCGATCTCCTATTGTTTCATGACTTGTGCACGGACCTGGAATCCACGGGCGGGCACGCCCTGATCGCCCGGGTCTTTCGCGATTCGCCTCCGCTGAGGCGTGCCGATGCATGTGCCGGACCGTGCCGATCGGGGAAGATGGTGGCATGAGCGAATTCCGGGTCATGAGCTTCAACCTCCGCTATCCCGCCATGGACGGACATCCGGTGGCCGAGCGGCTGCCGATCGCCGCCGAGCTCATCCGGCGCGCACGTCCGCACCTCATCGGCACCCAGGAGGGCGAACTCGACCAGCTCGAGACGCTCATCAGCCTGCTGCCCGAGGAGTACATCTGGCTCGGAGAGGGCCACTCCGGCGGCAACTCCGGCGAGTTCACAGCCGTGATCCTCGATTCGAAGCGCTTCGACGTCGAAGCCGTCGACATCAGCTGGCTGTCCGAACAGCCCGACACGGTCGCCTCGGAGTCATGGGGAGTCTCCCACGCGCGCACCCTGACGACGGTCGAAGTCCGCGACCTCGACTCCGAACGACGGCTGCGTGTGCTCAACACCCACCTCGATCACAAGTCCGAGCGCGCGCGTCTCGAGTCCGGTCGGATCATGGCCGAGTCCATCGCCGAGGCGGCCCATCCCTGCGTGGTCACCGGTGACTTCAATGTCGCCACCGGTTCCCCGGTCTACGACTTCTTCTGCACCGAACTCGGCCTCACCGACACCGCCGCGGAAGTGCCCGGGGAGGATATCGGCACCTTCCATCGCTACACAGGCCCGAAAGCCGGTGAGCCGCGCATCGACTGGATCCTGACCACCCCGGGCCTGCGCACGGTGTCCACTCGCATCGACACGTTCGACATCGACGGGAAGTACCCCTCCGACCACTTCCCCGTCGAGGCGGTCCTCGAATTCTCGTGACCGTGGCGGCTCGATCGCCCGCCCATTACGGCTCGTTCGCTTGACCGGGTCGGCACACAGTTCTTGCAGCCTGTGACAGCCTGCTCGTTTAGGCTGGAGACATGAACTGGAAATCACTGGTCAATCGGGCCGCGAGAATCGGAGTCCGGGAGGGGCTGCGCTACCTGCGGCAGTCACAGTCGAAGAAGAACTCAAAAGGCGCATCGCAGCCCACGGATGCCCGCCGGCCGGATACTGCACGGTCGGGCGGCGGAGGTGCCGCCTCGGCGGGTACTGCCGATCGTTCCGCCTCGAGCGGCCAGGGCGGATCGGGTTCGTACCCCGGCGATTACACGGGCTCGATCACGGTCAGCTACTCCCCCGATCTCGACGGCGATGCCGATCCGGGAGAAGTCGTCTGGGGATGGGTGCCGTTCGAAGAGGACCATACGCAGGGCAAGGATCGGCCCTCGCTGATCGTCGGCCGTGACGGCCGATGGGTGCTCGCACTCATGCTCACCAGCAAAGATCACATCCCCGGCGGCGTCGGCGAGGTTCGTCAGGACCGGCACGCCACATGGATGAACATCGGTACCGGGGACTGGGATTCACAGGGCCGGCCCTCTGAGCTCCGTCTCGATCGGATCATTCGGCTCGACCCCGATTCGATCCGCAGAGAGGGCGCGATCATGCCCCGTGACGTGTTCGACCGGGTGGCCGAGCACATCTCCGGCTGAGACCCGGCACACCTGCCGGGCCGAGGCCCGGTGTTGCCTGAGCGGGCGGGCGGCAAAGGGATTTCCGGCCCGGGACTCGAGGCTGTATCATAGGTAATTGTGTCTTCATCAAGGCGTGTGTCTCGCCGAGGTCGGGTGAAGATGCCGTCGGATTCGATGTCGTCGATGTGTTTCCCCGCGGAGATGATCCTGTCGGTTCGATGCGCCCTCACGACCATGTACCACTAACACGAAAGAGTGTTGAAATTGGCTAATATCAAGTCCCAGATCAAGCGGATCAAGACCAACGAGAAGGCTCGTCAGCGCAACAAGGCTGTCCGGTCCGAGGTTCGGTCCTACGTCCGCGTCGTTCGCGAGAACATTGCTGCCGGCAACAAGGAAGAGGCACAGCAGGCTTATGCTGTGGCTGCCCGCAAGCTCGACAAGGCTGTTTCGAAGGGTGTTCTGCACAAGAACAACGCTGCGAACCGCAAGTCGCGCCTGTCCACGCAGATCAACGCTCTCTGAGCGCACGACTGAGGCTATAGCTTCACGGGGTCCGAACCACACGGTTCGGACCCCGTTCTCGTCCCCAATTGCTACCTGACGGCGGCCCAGCAACCTCGCGCGAGGTTGCTGGGCAGCCGTCAGGTAGCAATTAGCGGAGGCGGGCGAGGCGGGCGACTTCTGAGACGAACCATTCGACAGCGTAGACGGGGTCGCGCCCTCCGCCCTTGACGGCCGCGTCGGCCTCGGCCGCGGCGATGAGCGACTGGCCCAGTGCCACCTCGTTCCACCGCCTCACCTCCCGGCGGGCACGGTCGACCTGCCACGGCGCCATCTTCAGCTCCGAGGCCAGCTCCCCGCTGGTGCCGGAGAATCCCTGCACCTTCGCCATGCCGCGCAGCTTCATCGCCACTGCCGCCACGAGCGGGACCGGATCGGACCCGGTCGACAGCGCATGCCTGAGCAGACTCAGCGCGTTCTTCGCATCACCGGCCACGGCCGCATCGGCGACCTTGAAGCCGGTGGCCTCGACCCGCCCGCCGTAGTACTGGTCGACGACCTCGGCGGTGATCGTGCCTTCGGTGTCTTCGATGAGCTGGTCGACTCCGGCATTGAGTTCGGCCAGATCGGAGCCCAGCGCCGACATGAGCGCGGCCATTCCCGCTTCGTCGATTCGTCGCTTCGCGGTCTTGAACCGGGTCTGAGCGAACTTCGCCCGATCGCTTTCGTTCTTCAGCACCGCCGCATCGATGCGCGGGAACCCGGCGGAGTCGAGCTTCTTGATGAGCTTCGCTCCCCGATTGCCGCCGGCGTGCAGCAACACCACCACGGCGTCATCGTTCGGGGCATCCAGATAGTCGAGCGCGTCGTTGAGGAAATCCTCCGAACACTTCTCGACGGCATCGACGACGATGAGCTTCGACGAAGAGAACAGGGACGGTGAAGCCGCCATCGCCAACTCACCGGCCTGGTATCCGGCAGCATCGAACTCGATCTCTTCGGGATCCTGCTTCCGTGCGGCCGACACGATGCGATCCTTGGCCATCCGCACAAGCACCGATTCACCGCCGGAGATCATGACGACAGGGGCGGGTTTCGCCGAACTCCAGGGGATCAGGGTCTTCTTCACTGCCATGGACCCCAGCCTATCGCGGCCGTCCGACATGACCGATACGGCGGACCGGCATCCGCGATCTCACCTCTGGCCTTCGGCACAGCCCTGCCCGGTGCTGAATCGACTCTGCGCATAGAGGGCAACCGGACCGCAGTGATCGGTGCGCAGCACGGGCACAGGACCGAAGGATCGCAGCGACTTCTCACTCGGGTGCCCGTAGCTGTTCTCCCCCACAGAGATGACGCCCAGGCCCGGCGCCGCGGCGGCGAAGAACTCTGGAGCCAGATCGGAGGAGCCGTGGTGAGGTGCGACGAGCACATCGACCGGCTGCACCTGTTGGGCGAGCACATACTGCTCCTCGGCTCCGACATCGCCGGGCAGCAGCGTGCTCAGTCCCTCCTGGTCGACCCGCACCACCAGGGAGTCCTCGTTGCGCAGCTCTTCGTCGTCCGCGGCGGGAACCGAACGCAGCGGCGGCCACAGCACCTCGAGTCTCGCCGTGTCGAAGGTCAGCGTCTGGCCGCGGTGGGTGGGGACCGCCTGCGCACCGGTGTCAGCGATCACGCGCTGTGCGTCGGGCGAGGTCACCACATTCGCGGAGACGAACAGCCGGTCGATCGTGCGCCCCCACGTCGTGCCCGCGTATCCCGCGAAGTGGTCGGCATCGAAGTGGGAGATGAACAGGTCGAATTCCTCGATCCCGGATGCGTCGAGGCACGTGTCGATGGGTTTCGGCTCGCGCCCGGTATCGACGACGACACCGCGACCGTCACCGAGGTTGACCACCGCAGCCGACCCCTGACCGACGTCGCAGACGAGCACCAGCCAGTCCGCGGCCGGCGGCTTCGTCCTCACCGTGACGATGACGACGGCGGTGAGCAGGCAGCACAGAACGAGCACGGGCAGACCCCAGAGCCTGCGACGCACGAGCATCCCGGTTCCGACCACGGCCAGGCCGAGCAGCCCGAGTGCCAGCAGCGTTCCGACCGGCGGCATCGGCCAGTCGAGCGCCGCACCGGGCAGGGCGGCGCAGACTCGGGCGACGAGGACGATCCACCAGGCCGGAAACGATCCGATCCAGGCCAGCAGGGTCGAGGCGAAATCGCCTCCGGGCAGTCCAGTCGTCGCGATGCCGGTGGTCACGAGGCTGAGGAATCCTGCCACCGTCGCCGGCATGACCGCGGGTGCGGCCAGGGCGTTGGCGGCGACCGACCAGAGTCCGATGCGCGGATCGATCGCTACGAGCACCGGGGTGCACGCGAGTTGGGCGACGAAGGGCACGATGAGTGCGGTCACGAGCACCGTGGGCAGCAGAGGCAGGTGCACGGCGAGGCGGCGCAGCAGGACCGGGACGACGAACATGATCGCGGCCGTGGAGACCACGGACAGGACGAACCCCACCGAGGTGGCCAGCACGGGGACGAAGGCCAGAAGCAGGCTCGCTGTCGAGCACATGACCGCGACCGGGGAGATCCCGCCGCCGCGCAGGAACACGAGTGCCGCCGCGATCGCCATTCCGGCGGCGCGGATCGCGCTGGGTTCGAAGCCGACGACGAAGACGTAGCCGAGGCAGGTCAGCACCCCGATGCTCACACGCAGCCGCGGTCCGGCTCGGCAGGCTCCGGCGAGCAGTCCGGCACCGAGGCTGACGATCGTGACGTTGCTGCCCGATACGGCCGAGACGTGGGTGAGGGAGACGACGCGCATGTCGTCGACCATCCGGTCATCCTGCGGTGAGGTGTCGCCGACGACGAGTCCGGGCAGCAGCCGTCCGCCGTCATTGCCGGCGGCCACCGAATGCTTGCGCAGTTCGGTGCGAAGCGTCTCTCGCCACTGCCACAGTGCGTTCGGTTCTGTCAGCGCGTGTGGTTCTGCATCGGTGGCGCGGATGTCATCGAGGCGCGTCGTGCGCATCCGCACCGTCGCCCCGTCCGCAACGGCGTCGGGGCTGAGCACGTGGGTGAACCCGGTGGGGGTGACCAGCGTCAGTCGCGTCCAGCCGGAGGCTCCGGGTTCGCTGTGGCCGACGACGAGGCCCGTGGTCTCGGCGGCCTCATCCGGACCGTGAGCGGCAGCCAGGGCGGTGATCTGGATGGTCAGCAGACAGGTGAAGACGAGGATCCCGACACCGAGGTGGTGGTGCCGTCGCAGGATCACGATCCCGGCGAGCCCGAGCACGGGAATGCCGTACAGCGCCCACGGCCCCGGTACCAGGAGTGCGCTGGCCCAGAGGCCCGCGGCACAGCAGAGGAGCCGGACGGAGCCCGGCCACAGTGCCGCGTGTTCCCGCATCAAGGCGACCACGGCCCCGGATGCCCGCGCCAGGCCGAAGCCCCTGAGCTCCCACGGCCGCGTCCCAGACCGTCGCGCTTGCGGCCGCGAGCCCGGACGGTCCGGGTCAGCCGACGGTGACAAGGTCTTTGAGGCTCTCGAAGGTCTTCGGCCCGATGCCTTTGACGAGCAGCAGATCCTCGACGCCGGCGAACGGCTGCTGGCTGCGGTGGCTGATGATCGCCTCGGCTGTGACGGGCCCGACCCCGGGCAGGGTCTCGAGGGTCGTGGCATCGGCGGTGTTGAGATCGACCTTCCCTGCCCCGGATGCAGCGCCGTTGTCCCCGGCTGATCCGTCGGCGGTTCCCGACGAACCGCTGCCTCCTCCCGCGCCCGCTCCCCCAGTTCCAGACGAACCGGTTCCGTCCTGACCGGTGCCATCTGCGCCCGCACCATCGACGCCGGCTGCTGGTTCTTCGCCCTCTGCCGGGATATGGATCTGCTCACCGTCGGCGAGCACGCGCGCCAGATTCACCGCTTCGCCGTCGGCTCCGGCGCTCAGTCCTCCGGCGGCTTCGACCGCGTCCTGGACCCGGGCGCCCGCCTTCAGGGTGACCACGGAGGGATCGTTCACTGCCCCGGTGATGTGGACGATCACCTTCCCGTTCGCCTCGCCGGCCTTCCCCGAGGCGCCTCCTTCCTGTCCTGCGGCTGCTCCCGCCGTTCCCTCACCGGTTTCACCTGTTTCACCTCGCTCGCCGGTCGCGGCAGGCGACTGGCCGGCTTCTGCACCGTAGCCGGGGTCGTCACCGCTGCCCACAGGCGAATGCTGCGGCGCGGGCCGGAAGAGGAAGAAGGCGAGGCAGAGGATGCCGACCGTGGCGATGCCCAGGGCCACCACAACGGGCAGCCGCACCCGTCGGGGCTCGACGGGTTCTTCGTCACCGGCGGTGTCGGCGGTATAGATGTCGCCCGGCACCCAACCGCCGCGTTCGGCACTGGCACCCAGGAGGCCCGCGAAACGATCATCCGGAGACACAGCCATGACCCGACGGTAAGCTCTGCTGACACACGACGGCCATGACAGCGCCCCTGCCTGTGGACAAGGGTTCTGCGTCCACAGGGCTGAGGTGGTCAAGTCACACGAGCGTCCCCAGGCCAGGGTGTGTGAGTCAGGGCTGGGTCTGCACGGTCACGCCGACCGTGCCGGGCCCGACATGGGCGGTGATGATCGTCGACAGCGTCCTGAACGAGGGATCGAATCCGAGCTCACGCAGCCGTGAGCTCAGCAGTTCGGCATCGGCTGCGTCCATCTCCCCTTCGGCGTTCTGCACCTCGACCTGCACGGTGTCCTCGGGGTCAGCCACCTCGGCGGCGGCCTGCGCGGCCAGAGTGACGATCTTCTCCAGTGCTTTGGAGCGAGTGCGCACCCGGGCGAGCGGAACGACGATTCCGGCGTTGAGGCCGAGCACGGGAACGATCTGCAGGGCCCTGCCCAGCAGGGATGATGCGGCACCGATCCGGCCGCCTCGGCGCAGGTGTTCGAGGCTGCCGGGGGCGAACACGGAACGGGTCTCGGCCGCGCACCAGTCGGCGATGGTCCCGGCGATCGATTCGACGTCGAGTCCCTGCCGGATCCCGGCCACGGCCACGGACAGCGCCCCGGCCAGTCCCGCCGAGGTGGTCCTCGAGTCGACGACGTCGACGAGGATGTCCTCGGCTTCGGCGGCGGTGACCGCAGAATCGCGGGTGCCCGAGAGCTCCGCGGACATGGTCACGACGATGATGGCTTCGGCCCCGTCCTCGCGCAGCCGCGCATAGGCGTCGGAGAACTGGGCCGGGGTGGCCATGGACGTGGTCACCTCGGTGCCGTCGGTCATCTTCGCGCACAGGTGCCCGGCATCGACCTCACCGTCGGCGAAGGCGACTCCGCCGATGAGCACGGTCAGCGGCACCACGGCGAAGAGGCCGCCGGTGGCCTCGCTGAGCGCGTCGCGTTCGTCAGCGGAGAGCTGTGCCGTGGAGTCGGTGACCAGCCCGATCCTCATGGACGGCCCAGCGCCCGGTAGGTCCAGCCCGCTGCCCGCCACAGTTCGGGGGTGAGCACATTGCGGCCGTCGACGAGCACCTTCGCGCTGACGAGTTCAGCGGTCGCCGCCGGGTCGAGGTCGCGGTATTCGCGCCATTCGGTCAGCAGCAGCACGGCCTGCGCCCCGGTGATCGCCTCGGTCGTGTCGGCGACGTAGTCGAGTTCGGGGAACGACTTCTGCGCATTGCCGATCGCCTGCGGATCGGTGACGGTGACCAGCCCGCCCTGGGTGGCGATGAGCCTGGCCACGGCCAGGGCCGGGGAGTCACGGACGTCGTCGCTGTCGGGTTTGAAGGCGGCACCGAGGATGGTGATCTTCTTGCCGATGAACGACCCGCCCAGGGCGTCCCGGGCGATGTCGACCATCCGCACTCGACGGCGCATATTGATCGAATCGATCTCCTTGAGGAAGGCCACCGCCTGATCGGCGCCGAGCTCTCCGGCCCTGGCCATGAAGGCGCGAATGTCCTTGGGCAGGCAGCCGCCGCCGAAGCCGAGTCCGGCATTGAGGAATTTGCGGCCGATCCGGTCGTCCATGCCGATCGCATCGGCGAGCTGGGTGACATCGGCGCCCGAGGCCTCGCAGAGTTCGGCCATCGCGTTGATGAAGGAGATCTTCGTGGCGAGGAACGAGTTCGCCGCAGTCTTGACGAGCTCGGCGGTCGCGAAGTCCGTGATCATCCGGGGAGTGCCGTCGGTCAGGATCGAAGCGTAGACCTCGTCGAGGGCCGCGGCCGCGGCCTGCCCGGCCTCTCCGTCGGCGACGCCGTAGACCAGACGGTTCGGGTGGAGGGTGTCCTCGACGGCATGCCCTTCACGCAGGAACTCCGGATTCCACATCATCGCCGCTCCGGTGCCGGCGATGATCCCGGCCAGACGCTCGGCGGTGCCCACGGGAACGGTCGACTTACCCACAACCACCGACGTTGCAGTCAGGTGCGGGTGCAGCGATTCCACGGCCGCATCGACATAGGTGACATCGGCGGCGAACTCGCCGGGCTTCTGCGGAGTGCCCACACACACGAAGTGCACGGCCGCCTCGGCGGCGCGGGAAACGTCGGTGGTGAATTCGAGTTTTCCCCGCTCCTGAGCCTTCACGAGGAGTTCACTCAGTCCCGGTTCGTAGAAGGGCGGACGGCCGGAGGTCAGTGCCTCGACCTTCGCGGTGTCGACGTCGACTCCCGTGACCTCATGTCCCAGGGACGCCATGGCCGCCGCATGGACCGCACCCAGATATCCGCAACCGATGACTGAAATCTTCAAACCGAGCTCTCCTGGGAATTGGCATGCGTTTTCGCACCACACTATATGCCACCCGGTTGCACGAGATGTGGAGGTTGAAACAGTAGGCTTGGAATTGTGAAGCGTTTCCTTGATTTCCTCACCAACTCACCGGCAGCCGTGACGTTTGCGGTGCTCACCGTGCTCGGCATCGTGGCCTTCGCCGTCCCCGGGCTGCACCCTGCCGCCTGGATCATCGGACTCGTGCTGTGCCTCGGCGTGATCGCCGCGCTGCTGATGTTCCACGGCGAATGGCGCCGTGCTCAGCAGCAGATCGACGCGCTGCGCCAGCAGCTCAGCGTCGAACGCGGTCGGATGGACACCCTCGGGCTGACCCCGGTGGAGAACACGGTCGAGCTGCTTCCCGATGAGCGTCGCGCCCGCCGCATTCTCGAGCTCATCCCGGATTCGTCGGGCCTCGTCCAGTCCCTGCGACTCGATGCGACCTTCGCGACCGTCGCCGTCGACGAACTCGAACCGCTGACCACTTTCTGTGCCGAGTTCAAGAAGGCCAGCTTCGACAACCCGCGTTCGCACGCGGCGTTCATGAACCTCTATCGGGCCGCCGAGGGGCTGTCGATCTGGGTGAAGGAGGAGACCCAGGTCTCTCCCGATGATTCCGGCACCCGTGAGATCCGTCCCGGTGATGCCCGCAGGGACGGCTGGCGCGGCTACACCGAAGCCCAGAGCCGCGGCGAACGCCTCAGCGACGACTTCGTCTCCTCCCGGTGGGAGTTCAACCAGACAGCACTCGAACTCGGACTCGTCTCGGGCACCCCGCCGTTCAACGACTGAGGCTCAGTGCCGGATCCACCACGTGTCCAACGGAGCCACCGGGGTCCGTCGCTTGTGCTCTGAGCGGCGGTATTTCTCGATGAGCGCCGAGGCGGCAGCCGGCTCGATCTCCTTCCCTTCGAGGAAGTCATCGATCTGGTCGTAGGTCAGTCCCAGCGACGATTCGTCCGTCTGTCCGGGTTCGTCATCGAGCAGATCCGCAGTGGGAGCCTTGACGATGAGATGTTCGGGAGCGCCGAGGTGGCGCATCAGTTCCCGTCCCTGTCGTTTGTTCAGGCCCGCCAGAGGGATGACGTCGGCCGCACCGTCACCGAACTTCGTGAAGAACCCGGTGACCGCCTCGGCGGCGTGATCGGTGCCGACGACGAGGGCCTTCTTCTCCCCCGCCAGCTCGAACTGGGCGATCATCCGCATCCGGGCCTTGACGTTGCCCTTGCCGAAGTCGGTGATCGGCTCTCCCGTGGCCTTCTCGTACTCCTCGGCAGCCGCATCCGTGGCGGCGCCGATGTTGATCGCCAGCTCATGATCGGCGGCGATGAACGACAGAGCATCCTGGGCGTCTGACTCATCGGTCTGCACATGATGGGGCAGGCGCACGGCCCAGAACTCGGCGTCGGCCCCGCGGCGGCGCAGATCCTCCACTGCCAGCTGGCAGAGCCTGCCGGCCAGGGTGGAGTCCTGTCCGCCGCTGATGCCGAGCACGAGGCCTCTGACACCGGTGGTGAGCACATAGTCGACGAGGAATTCGACACGGCGGGCGATCTCCGTCGCCGGGTCGATCTGCGGTCGCACGCCGAGGGCGTGTCGGATCTCGTCCTGGACTCTGTCGTTCGTCATGCTCTCACCAGTCGTAGTCGAAGAAGGGGCGCCGCCGTCCGGCGCCCGTACCCATGCAGTCTCCCAGATGCTGTGTTACGGCGAAGTATCGGCCGGGGGGCTCAGGCGTCGGGGACGATGTTGACGAGCTTGGGGGCGCGCACGATCACCTTGCGCACTCCGGCACCGCCGAGGGCCTTGACGGCGTTCGGAGATTGCAGAGCCAGCGTCTCCAACTCGTCGGCGGAGATGTCGGGGGCGACTTCGAGCCGTGCACGCACCTTGCCCTTGACCTGGACGACACAGGTCACGGTCTCGGCGACGAGATGGTTCGGATCCGCCTCGGGGAAGGCCGCGTAGGTGACCGTCGACTCGTGACCGAGCCGCGACCACAGCTCTTCGGCCAGGTGCGGGGCGAAGGGCGCGAGCATGATCGTCAGCGGCTCGAGGACGTCCCGGGTCGCTCCACCCTGTTTGGTGGCGTGATTGGTGAGCACGATGAGTTTGGAGATCGCGGTGTTGAACCGCAGATGGTCCATGTCCTCGCGCACACCGTCGATGACCTGGTGGAGGACCTTGAGCGATTCGGCGTCGGCTGCGCCGTCTGCGACCACGGACTCGCCGGTGGCCTCGTCGACGAAGAGCCGCCACACACGCTGCAGGAACCGCTGCGCACCGACGACGGCGCGGGTGTCCCAGGGACGGTCCTGCTCCAGCGGGCCCATCGACATCTCATAGACGCGGAAAGTGTCGGCACCGAAGGCGTCGTACATCTCGTCGGGCATGACGGAGTTCTTCAGCGATTTGCCGATCTTTCCGTACTCCCGGTTGACCTGTTCGCCGCCGAACCAGAACGTCAGCTCACCGTTCGATTCGGTCCTCTCCTCCACCTCGGCGGCGGGAACGTAGACGCCACGGGAATCGGTGTAGGCGTAAGCCTGGATGTATCCCTGGTTGACCAGGCGGTGGAACGGTTCGGACGACGAGATGTGCCCGAGGTCGAAGAGGATCTTGTGCCAGAAGCGGGCATAGAGCAGGTGGAGCACAGCGTGCTCCTGCCCGCCGACGTAGAGGTCGGCCCCGCCGCGCGGCTTCGAGGCCCGCGGTCCCAGCCAGTACTTCTCGTTGGCGGGATCGACGAGGCGGTCGTCGTTGTGCGGGTCCGCGTAACGCAGCTGGTACCACGACGATCCGGCCCAGTTGGGCATCGTGTTCGTCTCCCGCTGGTAGGTCTTCGGACCGTCACCGAGGTCGAGTTCGATGCTCGTCCATTCCTGGTTCCGGCTCAAAGCCGGTTCGGGACGGCTGTCGGCATCGTCGGGCGCGTAGGTCCGCGGCGCGAAATCGTCGACCTCGGGCAGCTGGACGGGCAGCATCTCGTCGGGCAGGGCGATGGGGGTGCCGTTCTCGTCGTAGACGATGGGGAACGGTTCGCCCCAGTAGCGCTGGCGGGAGAACAGCCAGTCGCGCAGACGGTACTGAGTGGACTCGGTGGCCAGGCCCTTGTCCTTCAGCCATGCGGTGACCGAGGCCTTCGCCTGGTCGATCTCGAGGCCGTTGATGTCGATCTCGGCATTGGCCGAGTTGATCATCACGCCGGCGCCCGTGAACGGAGCGTCCTCATCGTGGTCGGCCGGCGGCTGCACGGTGCGGATATAGGGCAGCCCGAAGGTCTTCGCGAAGTCCCAGTCGCGGGCGTCTTCGGCGGGTACGGCCATGATCGCTCCGGTGCCGTAGCCCATGAGCACATAGTCGGCGATGAAGATCGGAACCTGCGCCCCGGTGGCCGGATTGAGCGCGTAGGAGCCGGTGAAGATGCCTGTCTTCTCACGGCTCTGCTGCCGGTCGGCGTCGGTCTTGGCCGCGGCGGCTCTCTGGTAGGCGGCGATCGCCTCGGCGGGAGTGGCCTCTCCCCCGCGCCAGGACTCAGGCGTGGACTCGTCCCAAGCGCCTGCGGTCAGGTCGGCGACCTGCGGATGTTCGGGGCTGAGCACGAGGTACGTGGCGCCGAAGAGGGTGTCCGGGCGGGTGGTGTAGACCTCGATGTCGCAGGACTCATCACCGGCGACGGGCAGGCGCAGCAGGGCGCCCTTCGACCGGCCGATCCAGTTGACCTGCATCGCGTGGATCGCATGCGGCCAGTCCAGCACGTCGAGGTCATCGATGAGGCGGTCGGCGTAGGCGGTGATCCGCATGTTCCACTGACGCAACCGGCGGGTGAAGACCGGGTAGTTTCCGCGTTCGGACAGACCTTCGGCGGTGACCTCTTCGTTGGCCAGCACTGTGCCGAGTCCCGGGCACCAGTTGACCGGGGATTCGGAGACGTAGGCGAGGCGGAAGCCCTGCAGGACGTTCTCGCGCTCCGCCGGGCTCAGATCCGACCAGGCGCGACCGTCGGGGGTGGGCCGTGCACCGGAGGCGAACTGCTCGATGAGCGTGTCGATCGGACGAGCAGCCCCCGTGGCCTCGCCGTCGGGAGTGGTCGCCTCGGGGTCGTACCAGGAGTTGAAGATCTGCAGGAAGATCCACTGCGTCCATTTGACGAAGTCGTCATCGGTCGTGGCGAAGCGGCGACGCACATCGTGGGCCAGCCCCAGGCGACGCAGCTGCTCGGTCATGTTCGCGATATTGGCGTCGGTGGTGATGCGCGGGTGCTGACCGGTCTGCACCGCGTAGAGATCGGCGGGCAGCCCGAAAGCGTCATAGGACAGGGCGTGCATGACGTTGTGTCCGCGCATCCGCTGGTAGCGGCCGTAGACGTCGGTGCCCAGGTAGCCCAGCGGGTGGCCGACGTGCAGTCCCGCACCGGAGGGGTACGGGAACATGTCCATGATGTAGAGGGACTCGCGTCGGCTGAGGTCGGCAGGCGGACCGTAGGGCGACGAAGCGTCCTGGGAGTCGAGCTCGCCGAGGTCTCCGGTGGGGTTCGGGGTGTGGAACGTGCCCGATTCCTCCCACGTGCGCTGCCAAGACTTCTCGATCTTTTCGGCCAGCGCCGCGTCATAGCGGAAACCGGTCTCCTCAGGGTTCGTCGTCATTACCTTCCTTCGCTGAACAGACGTGAGCGGGTTCTGACCATCGTACTCTGAACGCCCCCTGATTCGACTTGGTTAGACTGCTCACAGGTCAGCGGACGCCGGTTATCTCGGCAAACGTGATCGATTTCACTGAGACCCGGCCGAACTGTAGGATAACCGAGCAGTAACTTACGTCCTCGAAGGAGACTCATGAGCTCAACGACCATGCCGCAGTCGTCAACACCCGTCGTCGGTTTCGAGGTCGATACCGCCTCGTCGACCACCGATATCTTCCTCAGCACAGTCGCTGAGAACCCCTCTCGCCCTCTGGTCGCCAAACCCGACGGGGACGGTTGGGACGAACTGACCGCGGCCGAATTCCTCGCAGAGGTCAAGGCGGCCGCGAAGGGACTCATCGCCTTGGGTGTGGGAGTCGGTGACCGGATCGCGATCTTCGGCCCCACCTCCTATGAGTGGACGCTCAGCGACTACGCCATCTGGTATGCCGGCGGGATCTCCGTGCCGTTCTACGACACCTCTTCGGAGGCACAGCTGAGCTGGATGCTCACCGATGCCGACGTCACCCGTGGGCTCGTCTCCTCGCGCGACCATGCCGATCGGGTGCGTGCCGCGGCCAAGGCCGCCGGACGCGACGAGCCGGCGCTGCGGGTCTGGGACGACGGCGCTTTCGCCGATCTCACCGAGGCGGGCGAGGGCATCAGCGACGATGAGCTCGAAGCCGCCCGCTCGCAGGTCGACGCCGATTCCGTTGCCACGATCATCTACACCTCCGGGACCACCGGCAAGCCAAAGGGCTGCGTGCTCACCCATGCGAACTTCGTGCAGACCTCCCAGGCCGCGCGCCACCAGATCCCCAGCGTCCTGGACACGAACATGCGCTGCCTGCTGTTCCTGCCGCAGGCCCATGTCTTCGCCCGGTTCATCGAGGTTCTGGCCATCAGCAACGGCGCTCTGCTCGCCCACCAATCGGATCTGACGAAGCTCACCGACGCCATGGGCAGCTTCCGCCCGTCGTTCATCCTCGGTGTGCCCCGCGTCTTCGAGAAGGTCTTCAATTCCGCACTGGCAACTGCTCAGGCAGGCGGCAAGGAGAAGATCTTCCGCCGCGCCGAGCAGGTTGCCGTCGCGTATTCGAAGGCGCTCGACACCGGCAAGGTGCCGACCGGCCTCAAGCTCCAGCACGCTCTGTTCGACAAGCTCGTCTATTCGAAGCTGCGTGCGGTCATGGGCGACAACGTCACTCACGCGGTCTCCGGCGGCGGCGCACTCGGCTCTCACCTCGGCCATTTCTTCCGCGGACTGGGCATCATCGTCCTCGAGGGCTACGGGCTCACCGAGACCACGGCGCCGATCACCGTCAACATTCCGGAGAAGTCGAAGATCGGAACCGTCGGTGTGCCGCTGCCGGGAGTCTCGGTGGCGATCGCTCCCGACGGTGAGATCCTGGCCAAGGGCGTGCCGGTCTTCCGCGAATACTGGAACAACCCCGAGGCCACGGCCAAGGAGTTCCACGACGGCTGGTTCGGCACCGGTGACCTCGGATCCCTCGACGACGACGGGTATCTGACGATCAACGGCCGCAAGAAGGAGATCATCGTGACCTCCAGCGGCAAGAACATCGCCCCGGCTCCCCTCGAGGACGTGCTGCGGCGCCACCCGATCATCGGCCAGCCGGTGCTCGTCGGGGAGAACCGCAAGTTCGTCTCGGCGCTGATCTTCCTCGATTCGGAGATGCTGCCGGGTTGGCTGAAGAACCACGATCTGCCGCAGATGGATCTGCCCGAGGCCGCCGAGGACGATGCGATCCAGGCCGAAGTGGCCAAGGCCGTCGAACAGATGAACAAGACAGTCTCGCGTGCCGAGGGGGTCAAGAAGTTCACGATCCTGCCGATCGAACTCAGCGAGGACAACGGCTACCTCTCGGCCAAGCAGTCGGTCAAGCGTCACCTCATCAACAAGGACTTCGCCGCCGAGATCGACGCGCTCTACGCCGGCTGAGGCACAGTCGCTGCCGGCTGAGGCACAGTCGCCGAACTCAGCCTGCGGGGTACGGCCCGGGCACGGACTCGAACGGTCCGTCCCGGGCCGTCGTCGTCCCGCCTCGGTGGCGGATGGGCCCCTCCCCATTCCGGGAGGACGGGCGACGGTGACGGCGGGCCGCCTCGGCGAGGGCTTGCCACCGCGTCGTAAGCTGAGGACAGAAGTCGCACTCATCGATCTCATTGGAGGCAGCGTCATGTCCGAGTCCACCGATCACACTCCCAGCTACGTGACCGAAGGCGCGGCGTTCAACCGCGATACGAACTACATCGACGATCGCATCCTCAACGATCCGAACGCTCAATGGCCCGTCGAACCGGGCCGATATCGCCTCGTCGCCGCCCGCGCCTGCCCGTGGGCGAACCGGACGATCATCGTCCGTCGCCTCCTCGGGCTCGAGGACGTCATCTCCCTCGGCCTGCCCGGCCCCACCCACGATGCCAGGTCGTGGACGTTCGACCTCGACCCGGGCGGGGTGGATCCGGTGCTCGGCATCGAACGGCTGCAGCAGGCATTCTTCGCCCGCTTTCCGGACTATCCGCGCGGAATCACCGTGCCTGCCGTTGTCGACGTGCCCACCGGCGTCGTCGTGACCAACGACTTCCCGCAGATCACGGAGGACTTCTCCACTCAGTGGACCGACTACCACCGTGCGGGTGCCCCGAATCTCTGGCCCGAAGAATCCCGGGAGGAGATGGAGAAGGTGATGCGTCATATCTATACGGAGATCAACAACGGCGTCTACCGCTGCGGATTCGCCGGTTCCCAGGACGCCTACGATGCCGCTTTCGATCGCCTATTCAACGCGCTCGATATCGTCGAGGATCGGCTCGGCCGGTCACGGTTCCTCATGGGAGAGACCATCACCGAGGCGGATGTGCGACTGTTCACCACGCTCGTGCGCTTCGATCCCGTCTACTTCGGTCACTTCAAGTGCAACCGTCAGCCGCTCACTGCCTTCGAGAACCTCTGGGGCTACGCCCGCGACCTGTACCAGACGCCGGGCTTCGGGGACACGGTCGACTTCGAGCAGATCAAACAGCACTACTACATCGTCCACCAGGATGTGAATCCGACGCAGATCGTGCCCAAGGGCCCTGACCTCTCGGGGTGGCTCAGCGATCACGGTCGCGACCGGAAGTTCGGCGGGTCGCCTTTCGGCGACGGGACGGCTCCCGGACCCGTCAAGCCCGGCGAAGAGGTCACCCCCGCACATACCGCGGCGGCTTGGGTAAGCTGAGCCGAGGACTCGACCTCAGGACTGTCCGGGCTCGATATGATCGTCTTCGGTCGTGTCGAGCCCGGCGGCCGTCTTCCGCCGCTGTCTGCGGATCTTGAACACGATCCACACGATGACGAAGACGACGACGGCGACGATGACGAGGTTCTGGAAGTAGCCGGCGTAGGTCTCTACGACCGACCAGTTCTCACCGAGGGTGAAGCCTGCGACGATGAGAATCGTGTTCCAGATCGCGCTGCCGGCCGTGGTCAGCAGCAGGAACGTGCCCAGCCGCATGTCCCGCATGCCTGCGGGGATGGAGATGAGCGACCGGAAGATCGGGATCATCCGCCCGAAGAACACGGCCTTGTCCCCGTGCCTGTCGAACCAATCGACGGTCTTGTGCACGTCATCGACGTCGACCAACGGCATCGTCACCGCGATTCGGGCGATGCGTTCGATGCCGATCCACTTGCCCAGAGCCCACAGCAGAACTGCGCCGAGAACCGAGCCGATCGTGGCGAAGACGATCGCGGCCACGATGTTCATCTGCCCTTGGCTGGAGGTGAATCCGGCCAGCGGAAGGACGAGCTCGCTGGGGATCGGCGGGAAGATGTTGTCGAGGAAGACCATGAAGCCGACACCGGCCGGTCCCAGGGTCTCCATGATCGTCACCGTCCAGGCCGAGAACCCGCTGAGGTCGTCCGCGGCGCTGCCGCCGGTTGAGACCACCTCCGCAGAAGCCGCGCCGGAAGGCAGACTGCCTGAGAGTCCGCCTGTGACCGCGGTCGCGAAAGCGGCGGCGAGGGAGTGCGAATCAGGGATCGGCATGGTCAAAAGTCTAGATACGGGCGCGGCCCGCCCCTCACAGTGCGCTCACAGCGGCTAGTGTGGAAACGAACACCTCAGACCGGAATACGAACGCACCTTGCGGATACGCATCGAAGGAGCACACACGTGGCACCTGCCAAAGTACTGGCCTCGCGCAACACCGTCGCTGAGGTCGGCCACAATGCCGTCAACCGACCCGGACCTGCCCACCTCATGCGCGCGGTCCAGCGTTTCGGACAGCGTCTGGGCAATCAGTTCGGTGCCGCGATCACCTACTTCCTCGTTCTCGCGGTCATGCCCATCGCCATGGTCAGCCTCGCGAGCATCGGCTTCGTCCTCGACGTCGCCCGCCCCGAGCTCCTGCCCGAGGTCACGCAGCAGATCGAGACGTTCACCGCAGGCAACGAATCCCTGACCGAACAGCTCGAGAGCTATCTGCTGCAGTGGCAGGCAGTCGGAATCATCGGTATTCTCACCGGTCTCTACACGGGGCAGGGATTCATCGGCAACCTCGGTGCCGCAGTGCGAGCCCAGCTGCACGACGACTTCGACGATGCCGTGCCGGAGAAGTCCTTCGTCAGCAAGGTCATCAATAACGTGATCACTCTCATCGGCCTCATCATCGGACTCCTCCTGGCTGTGGCACTCACCGTCGTCGGCACCGGTCTGCGGTCGATGATCGTCGATCTGCTCGGACTCTCCGGCATCGCCGCGAGCCTGCTGTTCATCGTTCCGGTCATCCTCACCTTCGGCGCCGCCTGGATGATCTTCTGGTTCCTATTCACGATGCTGCCGGAGAGGCCGGTCGACAAACAGGCGAAGAACCGCGGCTCGCTCATCGGCGCGACCGCGTTCCTCATCCTCATCAACTTCTCCACGGTGCTCGTCAATCTCTTCTCCGGAAACAAGGCCGCCGGTGTGTTCGGATCGATCATCGCGATCATGCTCACCCTCAACGTCTTCGCCCGCATCGTCCTGTTCATCGCCGCGTGGATCGGCACGGCGAAACCACCTCGGCCGCGCGAAGAGGAGCAGGAATACCGGTTCGTCGAACCGAAGGTGCAGGCGCAGAGCCTCGGCGCGCTCATCACCGGTGCCGGAATCGTGGCACTGACCCTGCTGGGCTTCAAACGGTTCGAGGAACGCCGGTCCGATCGCGAATAGGCGAGACGGTAGACTGTGGGCGCATCCGTTATAACTGACCGAGGGGACACGACCTTTGACTGACGCTACGACTGCTCGCCTGGACGACTGGGCGAAGAAGCAGACCGCCGCCGAAGAACTCATTCCGCTAGTCGGACGCCTGTACCGTGAGAACGACGTGCTGCTGACCCTGTTCGGGCGGTCGCTGCTGAATAAGTCGGTGACCGGCATGATCAAGGCCCACCGCTATGCTCGCCACTTCCTCGGCGAAGAGCTCGACATCCAGATCACCCACCGCATCGTCAAGGCGCTGTCCGGGCTCAACCTGGCACCGGCCCGCATCGATCTGGGCCGCCTCATCGAGAAGCTCGATGATCCGACCGCCGATGTCGACGCCTTCCTCGCCTCCGAGCTCGCCGATGTCGTCGAATCACAGTCCGGCAAGGGCGAGGTCCGCGATATCGTCCTCTACGGCTTCGGTCGCATCGGCCGTCTTCTCGCCCGCATCCTCATCGATCGTGCCGGCGGCACCGGTATGCGTCTGCGCGCCATCGTCGTGCGCCGCAATGGGGAGAACGACATCGTCAAGCGCGCCTCCCTGCTGCGCCGCGACTCGGTCCACGGAGCCTTCGACGGCAGCATCGTCATCGACGAAGAGAACAGCACCATCCAGGCCAACGGCACCCTCATCCAGGTCATCTACTCCAATGACCCCTCCGAGGTCGACTACACCGCCTACGGAATCAACGATGCCATCATCGTCGACAACACCGGAAAGTGGCGCGACGACGAGGGCCTGTCCAAGCACCTCGCCTGCCCCGGTGCGTCGAAGGTCCTGCTCACGGCTCCCGGCAAGGGCGATGTCAAGAACATCGTCTTCGGAGTCAACGACGATGCGATCCTCGACTCGGACACCATCGTCTCGGCGGCTTCGTGCACGACGAACGCGATCACTCCGGTGCTCAAGGCCATCAACGACAAGTTCGGTGTCCGCAACGGCCACGTCGAGACGGTCCATTCGTTCACCAACGATCAGAACCTCATCGACAACTTCCACAAGGGCTCCCGCCGCGGCCGTGCGGCCGGGCTGAACATGGTGCTGACCGAGACCGGCGCCGCCAAGGCCGTGGCCAAGGCTCTGCCGGAACTGGCGGGGAAGCTCTCGGGCAACGCGATCCGCGTACCCACCCCGAATGTGTCCATGGCGATCCTCAACCTCAACTTGGACACCGCCACCACGGTCGACGAGCTCAACACGTTCCTGCGTGAGGTGTCGATGCATTCGCCGCTGCGCAACCAGGTCGACTACGTCACTTCTCCCGAGCTCGTGTCCACCGACCTCGTCGGCTCCAAGCGCGCCGGTGTCGTCGATGGTCTGGCCACGATCGTCGATGAGGACCGCGTCGTCGTCTACGTCTGGTACGACAACGAATTCGGCTACTCCTGCCAGGTCGTGCGCTGCGTGGCCAAGATGGCCGACGTCGACGTCCCGGCCTTTCCCTGATATCGATATCGCCGAGGCGGCCCACCGCAACGCTCGGATGAGCGTTCGATGACCGGCTGAGACAGGCGCCCGGAGTCTCACGACTCCGGGCGCCTTCGTCTATCACGTCCGTCGCCGTCCCCGCCGGGCCTTGCGCCAGTGGTTCAGCACATCCTCGGCGCCATCCCGCACCCTGGGCCGCATGCCCTCCGCTTCGTGCCGCAACCCCGTGGGAACGACAGAACCTCCCGCAGGAACGGGAGGTTCTGCCGGTTTCGGGATGTTTAATCAGCAGCGGGAGGAATCAGTCACTCCGCGGCATCGGACTCCATGGCTTCATGCAGCCAGATCGGCGTGAAACTGGCGAATCGGTCAGCCAGTTCGTCGTCGCTGTCGAGGATGACGGCGAGTCGATCATCGGCGTTGGCCAGCTCATTCGCCCAGATGGGCCCCAGACAGGCCAGCAGCAGGCAGGCGATGACGACGGCGCCGGCCAGGATCGGAGCCTCGGCCCACAGCAGGATGCCGAACAGGATCCCGACGACAGCGAAGCCGAGGGCCACGGCGAATCCGGCGTTGCGCGTCCGCGGTGCCTTGGCCCGAGCCGGACGGGTGGCCGCGATCGAATCGAGCACGTCCCGGTTGATCCGCGTCCAGGCGATGATCGCGCCCAGCGCACAGACGATGCCGATCATGATGAGGCTGAATGCCGAGAACAGCAGCACCGCATCGATGTGATCGCCTTGAGCCTGGCCGGCGGCCCCGAGACCGGCGACGAGCATCGCCAGGGCGAGCACCAGCATGCTCAGCAGACGGGCACGGCGCACAGCGATGAGTTCGGCGATCACCCTGGCCAGGAACGCCCGCTGCGCCGTGGGGTCGTCGGCCAGGCTCACCGCACGTACCCGAGCTTCTTGTCCACGGTGTGCGGGAACCGCTCTCCGGCCAGATACTGTTCGAACAGGCGATGGAACTGCTCGGCCAGCCGCATTCTCCAGCCGTCGGTATCACCGCTCATATGCGGGGTGATGATGACATCGTCCATCGCCCACAGGGGATGGTCGGCGGGCAGCGGCTCTTCGTCGAAGACGTCGAGACCGGCTCCGGCGATCTGCCCGTCGCGCAGCGCAGTGACGAGCGCGTCGGTGTCGACGGTGTCTCCGCGTCCGACATTGATGAACACGGCGGTGTCATCCATGGCGGCGAATGCCTCGGCGCCGATGAGCCTCTCGGTCTTCTCCGTCAGCGGTGCGATGTCGATGACCCAGTCGAATCCGGCCACATGCTTAGGCAGGGCGGCGGAGTCGATGACCTCACCGAAGTCGGCGTCGCCGCTGCGGGCGCGCGACCCGGCTCCGGTGACCTCGATGTCGACGGCCTTCAGCAGGCGGGCGATGCCCCGGCCGATCGCACCGGTGCCGACGATGAGCGCCTTGGTGCCGGCGATATCGCGGGTCGACCGGCGGTTCCACTTCCCCTCCGCTTGGTCGTGGAGCGAGCCGATCGAGCTCTTCGCGTGCATGAGGATGTAGCTGAGGACGAATTCGGCGATCGGTCGATCGAAGATCCCCCGGGCGTTCGTCACCGTCACCGGCGAGTCGACGAGCTCATCGAAGAGGAGCGAATCGACGCCCGCCGCGGCGGCATGGACCCAGTCGAGCCGGTCGGCATGTGCATAGGCATCCTTGAGTGCGGTGGAGAAGAAATCCCACATCAGCAGCACATCGGTGCCGGGCAGCGCCTGGGACAGGGTCGACGCCTCGGCGATGCGAAGTTCGATCCCGTCCCGCTCCCCCAGATCAGTGATCAGTTCGGGGATCTCGGTCCCGGGTGAGTTGAGTATGGTCAGTACCGTCATTCCTCGGCTCCTTGGACAGAGGGCTTTCTGCCACACTAACCGATGAAGCCTCGACCGGGGTGGAAACCGACGCGGACACGGCCCCCGCATTCTCTGCTGCGACGTCGAGGTTCTCCCGCTTCGCCGGTTCGTTCTTCAGCGTCTGCGCCAGCGGAGTGTTGGGCAGGAAGCAGAGGAAGACGAATCCGAGGACGGCCAGCGGAGCCACCCACAGGAACAGGGGCACGAGGGCATCGTTGTAGGAGGTGATGATGAGCGAATGCATCGGCTCCGGCAGCTTCGACACGATCTCCGGGGTCAGCCCGGTCGAGGAGACCTGGGGCATGTGACCCTGCGGGGAGGCCTTGGCGATCTCCGTGATTCCGGACTTGATGTTGTCCATCAGCCGCTGGGTGAACACGGATCCGATGAAGGCCATGCCGAGGGTGGCGCCGACCTGGCGGAAGTAGTTGTTCGAGGCGGTCGCGGTGCCGACCATGGACACCGGGAAGGCGTTCTGGACGACGAGGACGAGAGTCTGCATGCTCAAGCCCAGTCCGAGTCCGAGCAGCGCCAGGCAGCCGATGGTCTCCCAGGCCGAGCTCTCGGCCTTGAGCTGGGAGAGCAGGACGAGGGAGGCGGCCATGATGAGGATGCCGGTCAGCGGGTACTTCTTGTACTTGCCGGTGCGGGAGACGATGAATCCGACGAGCGTCGAGGACACGAGCATGGTGCCCATCATCGGCACCATCATCAGTCCCGCGACGGTGGCATCGATGCCGTGGACCATCTGCAGGTAGGTGGGCATGTAGGAGAGCACACCGAACATGCCGATGCCGACGAAGAGACCGGCGATCGTGCACAGCAGGAAGTCGCGGTTGGTGAACAGGTGCATCGGGATGACCGGCTCGCTGACCTTGAGTTCGACGAAGACGAAGGCGACTGCGGCGATGATTCCGGTGACGATGAGCCCGTTGATCTGCCATGATCCCCATTCGTAGTCATGTCCGCCCCAAGCGGAGGTGAGCACGATGCAGGAGGTCACGATGGAGACGAGCGCCATGCCGATGACATCGATCTTCGGACGCTGGCCCGCGCCCTTGTCATGCTTGGGCACCTTGAGGAACACGGCGGCGGCGATGAGGGCGATGATGCCCAGCGGGAAGTTGATGGCGAACGCCCAGCGCCAGCCGGGTCCTTCGGTCAGCCAGCCGCCGATGAGCGGTCCGGCCACGGACGACACGGCGAAGGCCGAGCCCATGATGCCCATGTACTTGCCGCGTTCGCGGGCGGGGACGACGGAGGCGATGATCGACTGTGAGAGGATCATCATTCCGCCGCCGCCGATGCCCTGGAGCACGCGGCCGAGGATCAGCGTCGACATCTCGTTCGCGATGAGGGCGAAGACCGATCCCAGCAGGAAGCAGCAGATGGCGAACATGAACAGCGGTTTGCGTCCGAACAGGTCACCGACCTTGCCGTAGACGGGCATCATGATCGTCGAGGCGAGCATGAACGCGGTGGAGACCCACAGCATCTGGTCGACGCCGTCGAGTTCGCCGACGATGGTCGGCAACGCGGTCGCCAGCACCGTCTGGTTGAGGGAGAACATGAACATCGCGATCATCAGGCCCACGAAGAGCAGAATGATCGCCGAGGTGGCCATCGGCTCGGTCTGTGCGTCGGGTCCCGTGGGTGCGGAGTTCTTCGAGGTGGTTGCCGTCATCGTCTTCTCATCGGTTTCGTGGTTGCTTCTCATCACAGCTTTCGTCATTGCAGTCGGTCCAATACCTTGCGGAACAGGCTAAGGGAGTCTTCGAAGATCGCTTGGGTTCCGCCTTTGCCCTCGACCGCTTCGGGATCGGCTTTGATCGTCTGTCCCGCATGGTTGAGCGGGACGCGGCAGAGCTGGGTGAGCATCCGCGCGCTGCGCCAGGCGGACTCCTCGGAGGAGAACTCCTGGCCGAGGTGGCGCAGTCGCTCAAGCACGTGACCGGTGACGATCTCTTCGAGCTCTTCTGCCCGGTCGAAGCTCTTGCTCACGAGTTCCGGGTAGAGAGCGAAGAGGCGGCGGCGCCGAGCCGGAAGTTTGGGATCGACGGAGCCGACGAGCAGCGCTTCGCGGACGAAGCGCGCCGTGTCCTCGGCCAGCGTGTCGAGCCCGGCGGGGCTGTGGACGTAGTCGAAGGCAAGGCCCTCATCGACGCTGACCTCGGATCCGAGGCCGACGATCGCGTCCTCTTTCGTCTCGAAGTAGTTGAAGAAGGTGCGTGTGGACACACCGGCGTCGGCGGCGATCGTCGCCACGGTGGCGCAGGCCAGGCCGTCTTCGAGGACGCGGGTGATCGCCGCCTCGTGGAGGGCGCTGCGGGTCAGCCGCGCCTTTTTCGAGCGCAGGGATTCTTCAACGGGCATAGGTACAGTTTGCACCATATGCAAACTTTCACCAACTGCAAATCTGCAATTGTGCACTATTTCACTGTGTGCAGTGTTCTACATCAGCGTCTTCAGCCGTGCCCGGTGCTGTTCGAGGGTCTGCAGCTGGCCGAGCAGTGCGGCCTGGCCTGCTCCGTCGGCGGTGTCCTGACGCTGCAGGCGGGAGTGGAGTTCCTTGGCGATGCGTTCGAGGTCGTAGTCGAAGAGGCGGGCGACGATGCCGCGGGCGAACCGGTCGATCCCGTCCCCTTCGATCACCGGCAACGGGGTCACGAGCAGCTGAGCCACATAGGGTTTGAGGTCCTCGGCAGCGGCGTCGAGGACGCGCTCGGCCCATTTCGACTGGGCGGGGCCAGCGGCACCCAGTCCCCCGGCTTGTCTGATCGCGTCCTGGATCCGCCGATACCCGGGGTGTTCGAAGGCCTTCGCGGACAGCGAGTCGAAGAGCTTGGCATTGACCACCTCCGGATGTTGGAGGGCGACCATGAGGGCGCCCTTCTCCGTCTTCAGCCGTGCAGGGCTGATCGGAGCCGAGAGGTTCGAGACGTCGGGGCGCTCCTCGTAGACGTATTCCAGGCTGCGTTCGTCGGAGACCTCCGGCGCCGAGGCGGGACCGGGATCGCGTGCGTCCTCGACCGGGGCGTGCCCCGGTCCGGTCCCGGCACCGGACCCTGATCCAGAACCGGGTACGGCTGACGTCGAGGGTGCGGGTGCGCTCGGTGCCGGCGGTGGGCCGTCGCGGTAGGACGACTGGCGGGCGGGCGCCTCGGCGGGCCGTCTGTTCTGCTTCGGTTGGCGGGCTGCGGTGCGGACCGCGGCCTCCACCTCATCGATGTCGACGCCGATGCGGCCGGCGACGAACCGGTAGTAATGCGAAAGGCTGTTACGGTCGCGGATGTCGGTGAGCACCTCGGCGGCGGCGCGGACCGCGGAGATCCGACCCTCGACGGTGTCGAGGTCGAAGCGGGAGATCGCGGTGGTGATGACGAACTCGAAGAGCGGCTTGCACCCGTCGATGAGTTCGCGCAGGGCCGCGTCACCTTTCCGCATGCGCAGGTCACAGGGATCGAGGCCGTCGGGTTCGACGGCGACGAAGGTCTGGGCGCTGAACAGGCTCTCGAATTCGAAGGCCTTGAGCGCAGCCTTCTGACCGGCGGCGTCTCCGTCGAAGGTGAAGATCACCTGTCCGGTCGGGTCGTCGCCGAGGAGGCGTCGGATGATCTTCACGTGTTCGGCGCCGAAGGCCGTGCCGCAGGTGGCCACGGCCTGGTCGACTCCGGCGAGGTGGGCGGCCATGACGTCGGTGTAGCCCTCGACGACGACGACGCGCTTGGTCTTCGCGATCGACTTCTTCGCCAGATCGAGCCCGTAGAGGACCTGGTTCTTGTGGTAGAGCGCGGTCTCCGGAGTATTGAGGTACTTCGGTCCCTTGTCGTCGTCATAGAGTCGGCGGGCGCCGAAGCCGATGGTCCGGGCCGTCATGTCCTTGATCGGCCAGATCACCCGACCGCGGAACCGGTCGTAGATTCCGCGTCCGCCTTCGCTGGCCAGGCCGCCGGCGAGGATCTCCTCATCGGTGAAGCCGGCCCGGCGCAGATGGGTCGTCAGGGCATCCCAGGATTTCGGGGCGAACCCGATGCCGAACTCTCGGCTCGACTCCGCGGGGAAGCCGCGGCCGGACAGGAATTCGCGACCGATCTGCCCGGCTTCGGATTCCAGAGCCTGGGCGAAGAAGCGCCCGGCGACTTCGTGCATCTCCAGCAGCCGCTGCCTGCGGCTGGCCTGTTCCCGGTCGGGTCCCTTCCCGTCCTCGTAGCGCAGATGCATTCCGGCCTTGCCGGCCAGGGTCTCGACGGCTTCGACGAAGCTGAGCTGTTCGACCTTCTGCAGGAAGGTGAATACGTCTCCGGACTCACCGCAGCCGAAGCAGTGGTACATCCCGACCTGAGGGCGCACCGTGAACGAGGGAGTCTTCTCGTCGTGGAACGGGCACAGGCCCTTGAGCGATCCGATGCCTGCGGTCTTGAGGGTGACGAATTCCCCGATCACCTCGTCGATGCGGGTGCGGCTGCGCAGTTCGTCGATGTCCTCGCGCTTGATGAGTCCGGCCATGGTCTAGAGCCGATCCTCCGCTCCGGCGTTGAGGTGGTGGTACAGAGCCCAGGCGGAATGGTCGGTCAGGGAGGCGATCTGGTCGACGATGACGCGCCGGCGTGCGGAGTCGTCGGCGGCCTCGGCGTGGTCGGCGCGGAACATCGGATCGAGTGTGTCCGGTGACTGCGAATACCATTCGGCGAGTTCGTTGATGACCGCTGCCTGGATGTCATGGAGTCGCAGTCGATCCTCGGCGACCATCACCGTCAGCGTGGCCATGCCCTTGAGCACGGCGATCTCGACGGTGGTCGTCTCGGGCACGACGAGTGAGGCGGAGTATCGGGCGAGTGGTTCCCACCCGAATTCCTCACGGGTCGCGGATTCCGCGGCACCGACGAACCGGCCGATGAGCTGACTGGTCATGTGCTTGAGACCGGCCTGAGCCCGACGGGATCCGTCGAAGGCCTCCTTGGGCCAGTAGGCGGCGGCCTGCAGTCGGCCGAGCGCCTTGTCCATCTCCGCATCGGTGGTCTCCGGCAGATACCACTGACGGGTGATGTCGAAGAGTTCGGTCCGACGGTCATCGGCGGCGAAGTCGGCGAGGTCGAGGTGGCCCGCGACGATGGCATCCTCGACGTCGTGGACGGAGTACGAGATGTCGTCGGCTAAGTCCATGACCTGGGCTTCGATGCATCTCTGGCCGTTGTCGATGCCGTCGCGGTAGAAGTCGAAGACAGCTCGGTCGTCATCGTAGACACCGAATTTGCGCACCCCGGAGTCGCGGCGACCGGCCGTGGCTTCGGCTCGCGGCCACGGGTACTTCGTCAGTGCGTCGAGGCTGGCGCGGGACAGGTTGAGACCGGCCGGACGGCCGTCGTCGGCGATGACCTTCGGTTCGATGCGGGTGACCAGGCGCAGGGTCTGGGCGTTGCCCTCGAAGCCGCCGATGTCGGCGCACAGGGCATCGAGAATCGTCTCTCCGTGGTGGCCGAAGGGCGGGTGTCCGAGGTCGTGGGACAGGCAGGCGGTGTCGACGATATCGGGATCGCAGCCGAGGTAGCGGGCGAGTTCGCGTCCGACCTGGGCCACCTCGAGGGAGTGGGTGAGGCGGGTGCGGACGAAATCGTCCGTGCCCGGGGACACGACCTGGGTCTTCGCACCGAGACGGCGCAGGCCCGAGGAATGGAGGACGCGGGCACGGTCACGCTGGAAGGCCGAACGTCGTGGATTCTTCGCCGGTTCGCTCACCCACCGTTCCTCGTCCCAGGGCGAGTAGACCGCCACGGTACCCGTCCGCACCGAGGTGTGCGGGTGAGTGTCGAAGGGCATTCTCATCCTCCTGAGATGTCGAGTTCGGCCTCCGACAGCAGCGACTTCCCACTGGGATCGAAGATGCGGGAGTCCAGCCAGCCTTCGGGCAGGTGCGGCTTCTTCGGCCGGGTGGTGCGGCCGCGGGACCCTTCGGCGGCTGCTCCCGGATAGGGGGCGTCCTTGTCGAGCTGATCGAGCAGTCCGGCAAGTTCCTCGAGGGAGGAGACCATGGCCAGCTGACTGCGCAGCTCTCCTCCGACGGGGTAGCCCTTGAAGTACCAGGCGATGTGTTTGCGCAGGTCACGGACGCCGAGGAATTCGTCCTCGAAATGATCGACGAGGTACTCGCTGTGTTTGTACACCGCGCGAGCCACCTCGGCGAGACCGGGACGATGGCGTTCGTCGCTGCCGTTCAGAGCGTTCGCGAGGTCACCGAACAGCCACGGCCGTCCCTGACAGCCGCGACCGATGACGACGCCGTCGCAGCCGGTCTTGGCCATCATGTCCAGAGCATCCTCGGCGGCGAAGATATCCCCGTTGCCGAGCACCGGAACGGTATCGCCGAGGTGGTCCTTGAGCCGGGCGATCGCATCCCAGTCCGCGGTCCCCGAGTAGAGGTCCGCGGCAGTGCGCCCGTGCAGGGCGACGGCGGCGACGCCGGCGTTGCGAGCGGTTTCGGCGGCGTCGAGGAAGGTCGTGTGGTCGGCGTCGATGCCCTTGCGCATCTTCACGGTCACGGGCACGTCCCGGCGGGCCGCCTCGGTGACGGCCGTTGTCACGATGGACGTGAACAGGTCCTGCTTCCACGGCAGCGCGGATCCGCCGCCCTTGCGCGTGACCTTGGGGACGGGGCAGCCGAAGTTGAGGTCGATGTGGTCGGCCCGATCTTCCTCGACGAGCATCCGCACCGCCTGCCCCATGGTCACCGGGTCGACTCCGTAGAGCTGGACGGAACGCGGGGTCTCATAGGGTTCGTGGTGGATGATCCGCATCGTCTTCGGGCTCCGCTCGACCAGCGCCCGGGTGGTGACCATCTCGGTCACATACAGTCCTGCCCCGTATTCGCGGCACAGGCGGCGGAAGGCGGTGTTCGTGATCCCGGCCATGGGCGCGAGCACGACGGGCGAGGACAGCTCGATGGGCCCGATGCGCAGGGCTGTTTCGGGCGTCGGGGATGCGGTTTCTGGGGCAGGGCTGATGACACTCACGCAACCATTATCCCAGTAAAGTCAAAATCGCACATTCGTCTGTTTCTCCCGCCTGCTTCGCCGCCTCGGCTCGTCCCTTTCGTCTCGACTCAATCAACGGCTGCCGTGCGCAGAAATTCCCGCACGTCCCATTCGGTGTCGACGGAGAGTTCGGAGGCGAGTCGGTCGTCGTGGGTGACGATCACCATCGCACCGCCGAATCCTTCGAGAGCGGTCACCAGCGCTTCGAGCGATGACAGGTCGAGATTGTTGCCCGGTTCGTCGAGGATGAGCAGCTGCGGCGCCGGATCCTGGAGGAGTCCTGAGGCCAAGGCGACGCGGAACCGCTCCCCTCCGGACAGGGTCCGGCAGATCTGGTCGGTGCGTCCGGCACGCAGTCCCATGGCCGCGAGCACTTCGTGGACGCGGTGCGGGTCGAGCTGCGGATTGCCCGATCGCACCGCTTCCATCACCGTCAGCTCCCCCGGCAGTCGGTACTGCTGGTCGAGGTGGGCCGCGGCTGCTGCGACGGTGATGTCGAGGTCGCCGAAGAGTTCGACGATCGGCGGGCCGGTTTCGGTCCCCGCGTGTCCACCGCACGTGTCGCCCTTGTCCTCGCCGTGCGGGCCCCGTTCGTTCGCGGCCGCCAGGATCGCCGCCAGCAGGGTCGACTTCCCTGCCCCGTTGGGTCCGGTCAGTCGGATCCGTTCCGGGCCGACGATCGTCTGGTTTCGCTCGGACCTCGCCGAGGCGGCCGTGGAGATCTCGAGGACCCGTTTGCTCGCGTGGACCTGGGTGTCCGGCAGGTCGAGGCGGACGCTCGAGGTCCGGCGCAGCGCATCCTTGGCGGCGGTGAGGTCGTCCCAGGCGGCTGCTTCGTCGGCGGCTTTGTCGCCGCGTCGCTTCGCCGCGGACTTCTCGGCGAAATGGGCCATGGCGTTGGCTGCGATCCGGGGACGCCGTCTGTTGAGTTTGTCCTTCGCCCCTTTCTGTTCGCTGCGGGCGAGCTTCGTCTCCAGTTCGATCCGCTGTCGCTTCTCGATCCGATGGGACTTCTTCGCGTCGGTGACCTTCTGCTGCTTCGCTTCTTCTTCCGCGGCGACCATGGCTTCGAAGTCGTCGAAGTTCCCTCCGTAGACGCGCAGTTGGTCGGTCATCTCGATGATCGAGGTCATCTGTTCGAGCAGAGTCCGGTCGTGGGAGATGACGAGGGTCAGACCGCGTCGGTCGGTGAGCAGCGTCGTCAGCAGAGCCCGTCCGTCCTCATCGAGATTGTTGCTGGGCTCATCGAGGATCAGCCAGGCGTCGCCGACCAGCGCCGCTCGGGCCAGCCCGATGCGTGTCGCCTGTCCGCCGGAGAAGCTGCGCAGACTCCGGTCGAGGTCGCTGACGCTCAGGTGCAGACCGAGTTCGGACAGCGCGGCCAGGGCCCGCTCTTCGATGTCCCAATCGTCGCCGATGAGGTCGAAGTCGGCCCCGGTCGCCTCTCCGGCCAGGGCGCGGCCCAGCGCCAGTCGGACGGGGGCGATGCCCAGTGCGGCGTCGACCCGCTGCGTCGAATGCGGCAGCAGCTGGTCGATGTAGACGGCGCCGTCTGCACCGGTGACGGTTCCCGCCGAGGCGCGCAGCCGACCGGCGAGGATGCGGGCGAAGGTGGTTTTGCCGATCCCGTTGTCGCCGACGAGTCCGACGAGGTCGGCAGGGATGGCGGCGGTGAGTCCGGCGAAGATCTCGGTATCGTCGCCGAGGCGGTAGTCCAGTTCGGACACAGTGATGGCTGTGGACATAAGGATCCTCATTTCGTGTACGCGGAAGCGCTGCGGGCCCGTGGCACCCGCTAGTCACGGCATGAGGATTCACTTCACAGCACAGACGTCCTTGAACGGAAATGGAACATAACAATGTTCGCCGAGGCGCCTCGCCCGGTCAAGACCACCCCTATTGCTACCTGACGGCGGCCCAGCAACCTCGCGCGAGGTTGATGGGCCGCCGTCAGGTAGTAACAAGGGGTGGGGCGGGTTCAGACGATGATGAGCATGAGTTCGGCGGGTTCGTCGTGGGGATTGGCCAACTGATGCGGTACGTCGCCGGGAGCCTGGGCACAGTCGCCGGAGTGCAGAGTGGTGCGGCGGTCGATGGTGACGATTTCGATGCTGCCCTTGAGGACGAAGAAGCTCTCACGCGATCCGCTGCGGTGCGCGGCGAAGGCCGAGGTCTCGCTGCGCGGGTCGAGACGGTAGTGGACGACGTCCATGTTCTCGATCGCCGACGGCAGGTCCCGACGCCAGACCCCTTTCCCGAAGGTCGAGGTCGCAGGGATCGCCTCGCTGCGGGTGATCGTCACTTCCGGGGCGGCCAGGAGCTCGCCGACGTCGACGCCGAGGGCGCGGGAGAGGCCCATGGCGTTCGAGACGGAGGTATCCTGCTCACCGCGTTCGATCTTCGACAGAGCCGCGCGGGACAGTCCTGCCCGGACCGCGAGCTCATTGAGGGTGAGGTTGTTGAATTTGCGCCGTGCTCTGATGCGGGCGCCGAAGACACGAGCGCCGAGATCCTCTTCTTTCACCATTGGAGCATCATAAACTATTCTTGGATCGTAGAATCCTCTCTCACAAAGGAAACGCATCTCCATGGCGGCAGTGCTGGCTCTCACCCCGATCCTCATTGCCATCCTCCTGCTCCTGTTCAAGCAGAGCTCCTGGGTCGCGGCACTGGCCGGAGCGGTGCTCGCGGCCGGTCTCGTCGCCGTCGCCTTCCCCACCCCCGTCTCGGTGCTGGTCGAATCGGGGATCGACTACTTTCCGCTCATCCTCGAGGTCGCGCTCATCCTGCTCTTCGGCATGCTGCTCGCCCGGCTGCTCGAATCCGCCGGGTCGATGTCGCAGATCTCGGCCTGGGTCGAAGCACTGTCACCGAGTCGCCCGCTTGGGGTCGCGCTCGTCGTGTTCGGGATCGTGCCCTTCGCGGAATCGGTCACCGGCTTCGGCATCGGCGTCACCGTCGGGGTGCCGATCCTCACCCACCTCGGCTGCACTCTGCGGCAGTCGGCGATCCTCGGTCTCCTCGGCCTCATCGCCGTTCCATGGGGCGCCCTGGGTCCGGGCACCACCGTCGCAGCGGCGCTGGCCGGACTCGGCGTCGACGAACTCGGTCTGGCCACGGCGTGGGTGAATGCGATCCCCGTCATCATCGTCGCGATCGCGGTGGTCGCGATCATGCGCCCGTCTCCCGCCTCGGCGCTGGGGATCATCGGTGCCGGCGCCCTCATGTGGGCGGGGATCCTCGCCTCCAGCTCCGTCATCGGCATGGCCCCGTCGGGGATCATCGGTTCGCTCATCGTCATCGTTGTCCTCGGTGCGCTGTTCATGGTCGGCAAGAAGACCACGGGCCTGACGCGCCGCCTCGGCGTGGCCGTTCTGCCCTACGGGGCGCTCACGGTCGGTCTGCTGTTGGCCCGGGCTCTGCACGCCGCGCTGCCGTCGATCATCACGCAGATCGTCGCTTCTCCCCCGTTCTGGCTGGCCGCCGCCTGCCTCATCGCCGCCACCGCCGTCGCCGGCAGACGCGACGTCACGGTCGCGGCAGTGCGTTCCTGGATTCCCATCGGGGTGGGCACCGCCGCATTCATGCTCATGGGCTGGATCATGACGACGACGGGGATGAGCGAGACGATCGGCTCACTGCTGCCGGCCGGGCTCATCCTGCTCACTCCATGGCTGAACTCCATCGGCGCGGTGCTCACCGGTTCGAACACGGGAGCGAACTCGATGTTCACCGGCACGCTGACCGCGGCCGCGGCATCATCGCATGTCTCGGCGCTGCCGGTCGTCGCGGCCGGAAATGCGGCCGGCTCGCTGGCCGCTCTCGCCGCTCCCCCACGGGTGGCGATGGCCGTGCAGATCGCGGATTCCTCGGTGGCCGCCTCGGCGAAGGACATCTCCTGGGTGCAGGGCCGAGCACTCGCGGTGGCCGGGATCAACGCCCTGGCCCTCGGTCTGTGGATCCAGTTCTTCGCCTGAGGGGCCGACGTTCCTCGCCTCAGACGCGGATGATCTCACGGGGGAAGTTCGTGAACGGTTCGCAGCCGGTGTCGGTGATGAGCACCGGTTCCGACAGCTCGATTCCATAGCCGTTCATCCACATGCCGCCGATGAGGTGGAAGGTCATTCCCGCTTCGAGGATCTGGTCGTCCTCGGTGCGGATCGAGATCGTCCGCTCGCCCCAGTCCGGCGGGTAGCCGATCCCGATCGAGTACCCCAGGCGACTGGGTTTTTCGAGTCCCGACAGAGCCAGCACCCGATTCCAGGTGCGGGCGAGCTCCGCGGTGGGCACCTCGGGAGCGGCGACGTCGAGGACTGCCGACAGCGCCTCGGCGACGACCCCCTCGAGGCGGACGAGCTCCTGCTTCGGCCGCCCGGTCACCGCCGTACGGGCCAGCGGAACATGATAGCGGCGGTGAACACCGGCGAGTTCGATGCTCACCGATTCGTCGCGTTCGAACTTCCGATCGGTCCAGCTCAGGTGCGGGGTGTCCGCGCTTTCGCCGGTGGGCATGAGCGGGACGATCGAGGGGTAGTCGCCCCAGACCCCGTCGCCGCCGCGGGTCTGAGCTTCGGAGATCGCGGCCGCCACCTCGTTCTGACCGACTCCGACGCCGATCGTGCCCAGTGCCGCGTCCATGGCCGCGGTGGTCACCTTCGCAGCCTTGCGCATGAGCGCGACCTCAGCCGGAGATTTGACCGCACGGATCCAGTTGACGAGCTCGAAGGAGTCGACGAGGCGCCATTCGGGCACACCATTGACGAGTGCGCGGAAGGCTCGCGGGGAGAAGAAATGCGAATCCATCTCGACTCCGACCGGCATGGTCGATGCTCGGGCGACCTCCCACCGCTGGCGCAGGGCGAAGGCGACCCAGTCGAAAGGGTGGATATGGGGGCGCTGCACATAGCGTTCGGGATAGCCGACGATGTCCTCGGGCGGCAGCCATGAGGTGTGCGAGGCTCCGCGGGCGTCCATATCGCGCATGAACAGCGTCATCGGTCCCGACGAGGGCACGAACAGCAGCTGCGGGGTGTAGAAGGACCACGCGTTGTAGCCGGTGAGGTAGTAGATGTTCGCCGGGTCGGTGACGATGAGCGCGGCCAGGCCCTGGTCGAGCATGCGGTTGCGCACCGAGGCGATCCGACCGAGGTACTCCTCGGCGCTGAACGACAGTTCGTTCGCGCCGATCGTATCGACCTCGCCGGGAACCGGCTGCGGGCGCGCCTTGACCTCTTTGCCGGCCTGCCCCTGCTCGGCTCCGGGACGCATCCCGTACACATCCGGGCGATTATCCTCGCCGCCGTAGAACAGCTCCCCCTCATTCATGATCCCAGTGTGGTGACCCCGCTCACATACTGTCAATCACTGTCACCGCGCGTGTTGCCGCGGGTCCGCCGATCCGCGCGGCAGCGGGAATCCGCGGGCTTTCGCAGCGGCGATTCGCAGCGCTTCTCAACAGGGATTCGGACGGCTGCCGACAGCGGCCCTCAGCGATCCCCGAACGGCCGACCCGGCCGGTCCGCGAACGGCGGTTTCGGGCGGTCGGCGGACAGCCGATTCGAATGGTCACCACCGGCGGATCCTGGCGTCGCGGAAACGGCGCTCGGCACGGATACTCGTCGGCCGCCTCGGCGATTTCTGACGAATCCAGAACCAAACAATTTCAGTTTCGACGGAATTCGCAAACGAAACAGCGCATTTCAGCAGATTCGGTGATAGATTGTCCTGAGACGCACATCACGGAGGTGAAGAATGGACCCGCTCCTGCCGAACGGCAGCGGTTCCCGACTGGGGAATCTCGACGAGAAGTCCAAGGCGATCATCGTCGAACTGCAGCACGACGGACGGAAATCCTATTCGGCCATCGGCAAGTCCGTCGGCCTGTCCGAGGCCGCCGTGCGCCAGCGGGTGTCGCGGCTCATCGAGTCGGGTGTCATGGAGATCGTCGCCGTGACCGACCCGCTGAGTCTGGGATTCGCGCGGCAGGCGATGGTGGGGCTGAAGGTCCGCGGAGACATTTCCGCGGTCGCCGAGAAGCTGCACGACTACGACGAGATCGACTACCTCGTCGTCACCGCCGGTTCGTTCGACCTGCTGGTCGAGATCGTGTGTGAATCGGATCGGCATCTGATCGAGTTCGTCAATGAGGAGCTCCGCTCGATCGATGTCGTCGTGGATACGGAGCTCTTCATGTACCTCTCACTCGAAAAGCAGAAATACAACTGGGGGACGCGATGACAGACAATGTCACCAGGGCCGGCACTCCTTATCAGGATGCCATCCGCAACAACGTGTGGATGCACATGTCACCACACCAAGCACTGTTCAACGGTGGTGAGGCGCCGGTCATCGTCCGCGGTGAGGGCCACCACATCTTCGACGACAAGGGCAAGAAGTACCTCGACGGTCTCGCCGGCCTGTTCACCGTCCAGGTGGGTCACGGTCGTGAGCAGATCGCGAAGGCGATGTACGACCAGACGCTGAAGCTGCCGTTCATGCCGCTGTGGTCGTACGCCCACCCGCAGGCGATCGAGGTCTCGGAGCGTTTGGCCAGCTATGCGCCGGGCGATCTCAACCGGGTCTTCCTCACCTCCGGCGGCGGCGACTCGGTCGAGTCGGCGATGAAGCTGGCGAAGAACTACTTCAAGCTCGTCGGCAAACCCGGCAAGCACAAGATCATCTCGCGGGCCACCGCCTACCACGGCACGCCGCACGGTGCGCTGTCGGTGACCTCGCTGCCGGGTCTGCGGGAGCAGTTCGCTCCGCTGGTCCCCGGTGCTCACAAGGTGCCGAACACGAACTTCTACCGGGCACCGGAGCACCTCGCCCATGATGAGAAGGCCTTCGGCCGCTGGGCCGCCGACCGCATCGGTGAGGCCATCGAGTTCGAAGGTGCCGACTCCGTGGCCGCCGTCTTCCTCGAACCCGTGCAGAACTCCGGCGGCTGCTTCCCGCCGCCTCCCGGATACTTCGAGCGGGTGCGCGAGATCTGCGACGAATACGATGTGCTGCTGGTCTCGGACGAGACGATCTGCGCCTACGGTCGCATCGGCGACATGTTCGCCTGCAACGACTTCGGCTATGTTCCCGACATCATCACCTCGGCCAAGGGCATCACCTCCGGCTATGCGCCGCTGGGTGCGATGATCGCCTCCGATCGGCTCTTCGAGCCCTTCGGCCCCGGCGGCGATGAGACCTTCTACCACGGCTACACCTTCGGCGGTCACCCCGTCGCCTGTGCCGCCGCGATGGCGAACTTCGACGTCTTCGAAGAGGAGAAGCTCAACGACCACGTGCACGAGAACGCTGCGGCGTTCAAGTTCACGCTCGAGAAGCTCAAGGACCTGCCGATCGTCGGTGATGTCCGCGGTGAGGGGTTCTTCTACGGAATCGAACTCGTCAAGGACAAGGACACGAAGGAGTCGTTCACCGAAGAGGAGTCCGAGCGGATTCTCAAGAACTTCGTGTCGGCGAAGATGTACGACAGCGGCCTGTACTGCCGCGCCGACGACCGCGGCGACCCGGTCATCCAGCTCTCGCCTCCGCTGACCGTCGGTCAGAACGAGTTCGACGAGATGGAGCAGATCATCCGCGGCGTCCTCCAGGAAGCCTGGACAATGTTCTGACCCCAATTGCTACCTGACGGCGGCTGAGCAACCTCGCGCGAGGTTGCTCAGCCGCCGTCAGGTAGTTCTGGGGCGACATTCAGCGGCTCTGGTCGCGCTCACGGGCCTCGCGACGCGTCAGCGGGGGCCGTTCCCCTGCAGGGTCGGCAACCGTGATCGCGCCGGGCGCGGCAACGGATCCGGTCGGCCGCCTCGGCGGGCGCACTCCCGATTTCACCACGAGGACGCCGAGTCCGGTCGTCAGCGGAATCGCGACGACCAGACCGATCGAGCACACGAGGATGCTCACCACCTCCACCGACATGTCCCCGAGCGTGAACGTGTCGAACAGCGGCTGATCGTGCGCGGAGACGATGATGAGCGTCATCAGCGCCGAGCCCACATACGCGAACGTGATCGTATAGACGGTCGAGGCAATATGGTCACGCCCGATGCGCATCGCCCGAGAGAACAGCTGACCGGGCTTCATCTCCGGGGCAGCGGCTGCCAGCTCCCACACCGCCGAAGCCTGAGTGATCGTGACATCGTTGAGCACCCCGAGCCCGGTGATGAGGATCGCACACACGATGATGTCGGTCATCCCCAGATCCGTCGTATCGACCAGCAGGTACCCGTCCTCAGAATAGGCGATGCCCAGATTCGCCCAGGACGTCATCCACGCACCGAGGATGCCCGTGATGACGATGCCGAGCACCGTTCCGAACAGCGCCGTCGACGTCCGCGTCGAGATTCCGTGCGCCAGGTAGAGCGCGATGACCATGATCAGGCTCGCCGAGACCATCGCCACCAGCACCGGAGGTTTGCCGTCGAGCATGGCCGGGAGCATGAAGACGAACAGCACAGCACCGGCGAACCCGAGTCCGATCAGCGCGCGCAGGCCCCGCAGACCGGCGACGAGGAGGACGACGATCGCGTAGATGATCGCCAGGGCCAGCATCGGAACGTTGCGGTCGAAATCGATGAACACGTAATCGGTGCCCATCTCCGCCCGGTCCGGCGACTGCGTGAAGTCGAGGACCTTGATCGTGTCGCCGACGTCGACGCCGGCCTTGACCGCGTCGGGGGTGACGTACAGGTTGCCTTCGTGCCCGTCCGCCTCGACGGTGTAGGTCGTGCAGTCGGCGCGGACCATCGGGTCCGTCTCGCCGGGCTCGCAGTCCGAGGCGTCGACAGCGGTGACGGTGACCTTCGTATCGGTGGTCCCCTCGGCCGAGTTCGTCGTCGGCCCGCCGCCGGGCAGGTCCTTGTCCGGTCCTGATGGCCACAGCACGAAGAGCCCGGCGATCGTGACCACGATGAGCGGGATGAGGCAGGCGAGCATGATCAGGCGAACCCTCGGCGAGGCCTTCGGTTCGTGGTGGGACGTCATATGCATGGCGGTCCTTCGGGAGGTGGCTGATCGCAGAGATGCGGGGCGGTGAACCAGGCGGGATTGGCGGCTGATGCTCGCGTTGGCGGCCAGCCGTGATCAGAACTACCTGACGGCGGCCCAGCAACCTGGCGCGAGGTTGCTGGGCCGCCGTCAGGTAGTAATTGGGGTCAGGCGCCGGCGAGGTGGTCGGCCAGGTACTTCTCCACCTGGTCGATGCTCACGCGTTCCTGGCTCATGTCGTCACGCTTGCGGATCGTCACGGCCTGATCATCGAGGGTGTCGAAGTCGACGGTGATGCACAGCGGGGTGCCGATCTCGTCCTGGCGACGGTAGCGGCGTCCGATGGCGCCGGCATCGTCGAAGTCGATGTTCCAGCGTCGGCGCAGGCGGGCAGCCAGATCCTTGGCCGCAGGGGTGAGTTTCTCATTGCGGCTCAGCGGCAGCACCGCGGCCTTGACCGGAGCCAGTCGCGGATCGAGCCCCAGTACGACGCGCTTGTCGACTCCGCCCTTCGTGTTCGGCGCCTCGTCCTCGCGATAGGCCTCGACGAGGAATGCCATCATCGACCGGGTCAGGCCGAAGGAGGGTTCGATGACATACGGGGTGTAGCGGTCGCCGCTGGCCTGGTCGAAGTACTGCAGCTTCGCTCCCGAGACCTCGGTGTGAGTGCCGAGGTCGTAGTCGGTGCGGTTGGCCACACCCATCAGCTCGCCCCACTCGGATCCTTGGAAGCCGAAGCGGTATTCGATGTCGATGGTGCCGGCCGAGTAGTGCGCACGGTCCTCGGCGGGGACGTCGAGGCGGCGGACGTTGTCGGCAGAGATGCCGAGATCGAGGAACCAGGACCAGCAGTCTTCGACCCACTGCTTGTAGTAGTCGTCGGCCTCGTCCGGGTGGACGAAGTACTCGATCTCCATCTGCTCGAACTCGCGGGTGCGGAAGATGAAGTTGCCGGGAGTGATCTCGTTGCGGAAGGCCTTGCCGATCTGGCCGATGCCGAACGGCGGCTTCTTTCGGGCAGCGGTGAGCACATTGTTGAAGTTGACGAAGATGCCCTGCGCGGTCTCCGGACGCAGGTAGTGGAGTCCGGCTTCGGAGTCGACAGGGCCCAGGAAGGTCTTGACCAGACCGGAGAACTCCTGCGGCTCGGTCCACTGACCACGAGTGCCGCAGTCGGGGCAGACGATATCGGCCATTCCGTTCTCCGGGGCCTTCTTGTTCTTCGCCTCATACGCCTCGACGAGGTGGTCTTCGCGGTGGCGCTTGTGGCAGTTGAGGCACTCGACGAGAGGATCGACGAAGGTGGCGACGTGGCCGGAGGCTTCCCAGACGCGCTTGGGCAGGATGATGGAGGAGTCGAGGCCGACGACGTCTTCGCGTCCGCGCACGAACTGCTGCCACCACTGGGTCTTGATGTTGTCTTTGAGCTCCACGCCCAAGGGCCCGTAGTCCCATGCCGAGCGGGAACCGCCGTAGATCTCTCCTGCTTGGAAGACGAATCCTCTGCGCTTGGCCAGGGCGATGACGGCATCCAACTTGGACTGTGCCACTAGTTCTCTCCTTGTTTCAGTTCGCCGACGGCCGGCTGCCGTGGCTCGCAGGTACCAGCCTAACCGGTCACGCCGCCGCTTCCTCAACACCGACCCGACCTGCCCGGATGCCCGTCCTCGACGACGGAAAGACACCGCGATGGACACCATGGGAGGCGACTGATCTCACACTCGGTTTCCCATTTCGGAGCCGCCTCGGCGAGGGCACGGCATGTAGACTTGGGGTACACCCAAACCTTTCTCCGTACCGACGTCTTCACGTCTGTCCAAGCGAGTTCTTGGATCACTACGGTTTCGGCCCGGATTGCTCACGATGATTGCACAAGCGGCCGCAGGGTAGATCGCCACTACAGTCATCTGCGATCAAGTGTGTGCCGACGTGAGAGAGATCACTCATGACCGATGTGTCCGCAAACGACGAAACCACTCCGAGATTCTCCGAACTGGGACTCCACCCGCTCGTGCTCAAGGCCGTAGAGGCACAGGGCTACGAGATCCCCACACCCATCCAGGCCGAGACCATCCCGACCCTCCTGTCGGGCCGTGACGTCATCGGTCTCGCCCAGACCGGAACCGGAAAGACCGCGGCCTTCGCCCTGCCGGCTCTGTCCGACCTCGCCGAGGCGGGGCGCGCTGAGGACGGCCCGTTCGCTCTCGTCCTCACCCCCACTCGCGAACTCGCGATCCAGGTCGCCGAGGCGTTCACCTCCTATGCCACGGAACTTCCCGACTTCTCCGTGCTCCCGATCTACGGCGGACAGGCCTACGGCCCGCAGCTGGCGGGTCTGCGCCGTGGTGCGCAGGTCGTCGTGGGCACTCCGGGTCGTGTCATCGACCACCTGAAGAAGGGTTCGCTCAAGCTCGGCAGCCTGCGTCACCTCATCCTCGACGAGGCCGACGAGATGCTCAAGATGGGCTTCGCCGAAGACATCGAAGAGATCTTCAGCCAGGTCGGTGAGGACCGTCAGGTCGCTCTGTTCTCGGCCACCATGCCGACCTCGATCCACCGGATCACCGGCAAGTACCTGGACGACCCGCAGGAAGTTCGGGTCGCTGCGAAGTCGCAGACCGGCGCGAATATCCGCCAGCGCTACTTCATGGTCCAGCATTCGCACAAGCTCGACGCTCTGACCCGCATCCTCGAGGTCGAGGAGTACGAGGGCATCATTATGTTCGTGCGCACGAAGCAGGCCACCGAGGAACTGGCCGAGAAGCTGCGCGCCCGCGGATTCAAGACCGCCGCGATCAACGGCGACATCCCCCAGCAGGCACGTGAGCGCACGATCGACATGCTGCGCGAAGGCAAGATCGACATCCTCGTCGCCACCGACGTCGCCGCCCGCGGTCTCGACGTCGAACGCATCACCTTGGTCGTCAACTACGACATCCCGCACGACACCGAGTCCTACGTCCACCGCATCGGTCGCACCGGTCGTGCCGGACGTTCCGGTGAGGCGATCCTCTTCGTCACCCCGCGGGAACAGCGCATGCTCGGCTCGATCGAGCGCGCCACGAAGCAGAAGGTCGAACCGCTGACCCTGCCCAGCGTCGAGGAGCTGACGAACACTCGGGTCGAGAAGTTCACGAAGCGCATCGACGATGTGCTCGCTACCACCGAACTGTCCGAACTCACCGAGGTCATCGAGGCGTACTCGCTCTCCCGCGACGTGCCGGCCTCGAACATCGCAGCCGCTCTCGCCTCCCTCGTCCTCGAGTCGAATACGCTCAAGGCCGAGCCGATGCCCGAGCCGGCGCGCCGTCAGGGCCGTGACCGCGACCGCGATGGTGGTCGTGACGGCGGCCGTCCGGGCCGCGGCGGACGCGCCCGCGATGAGAACATGACGACCTACCGTCTGGCCCTGGGGCGCAACGAGCGTCTCCAACCGGGCGCCGTGGTCGGAGCGATCGCGAACGAAGGCGGAATCACCTCGAAGCAGATCGGCCATATCGACATCCGTTCGAACCATACGCTCGTCGACCTGCCCAAGGACCTCGATCCGTCGGTGCTGCGCAAGCTCTCCCACACCGAGATCCAGGGCCGTCCCATCGACATCCGTCCGGATTCGGGTCGCCCGGGACGCCCGTTCAAGAAGCGCAACTTCGACAAGCAGCCCGGTGACGGACGCAACTTCCGCGGTGATCGCCGAGGCGGCAAGAAGTTCGGCGGGCGGGGCGACCGTCCCCGCGACCGCTACTGATCCGACCACAGGCAGAGCAAGGGCCCCGCAGCATGATGTTGCGGGGCCCTGCGCGCTTTCACCGAGCTGCAGCCGAAGGCGTGTCGACTGCGCCGCCGAAGCGACGGTCGCGGCGGGCGTACTCCTCGATCGCCGCCCATAGGGTGCGCCGGTCGACATCGGGCCACAGCACGTCCTGGAAGACCATTTCGGCATAGGCGGACTGCCAGAGCAGGAAGTTCGAGGTCCGCTGCTCCCCCGATGACCGCATGAACAGGTCGACGTCGGGCACGAGGGGTGCGTAGAGGCGGGAGCGGACGGTCTTCTCCGAGACCTTGCCGGGCTTGAGCTTCCCGGCGGCCACCTCGGCGGTGATCTCATTGATCGCGTCGACGATCTCGGACCGTCCGCCGTAGTTGACGCAGAACTGGAGCACCAGTCCCGTGTTGTGCTTCGTCATCTCGGCGGCGGTCTCGAGCTCGTCGATGACCGAACGCCACAGGCGACCGCGCCGCCCGGACCACACGATCCGCACGCCCAGTGCGTTGAGCTCATCGCGTCGGCGACGGATGACGTCGCGATTGAAGCCCATGAGGAATCGCACCTCTTCGGGTGAGCGCTTCCAGTTCTCGGTCGAGAACGCATACGCCGACAGATAGTCCACGCCGATCTCGATCGCGCCGTGGATGACGTCGAGCAGCGACGCCTCACCGGCCTTGTGCCCTTCTGTACGCGCCAGCCCCCGCTGATTCGCCCACCGACCGTTGCCGTCCATGACGATCGCGACGTGCCTGGGCACGAACTTCGCGTCGATGCGCGGAGGTGTCGCTCCGCTGGGGTGGGCCGGTGGTGCGGGGTAGCTCATGTGCTCTCCAGTACTCTTAAGGATCGGATATTGCGTTCGAGGTGCCACGACACCCAGTCCGAGACCATCTTCGACCCGTCGATCTGATCGTGCAGGTCTGAGGCCTCGGCCCGCTCCCAGTCACCGGACAGAAGCGCGGCCATATGTTCGAGCGCATCGGTGTCGGGCAGCGCCGCCCCCGAGGGACGGCAGTTCGTGCACACGGCCCCGCCCAGTGCTGCGGAGAACGCCCGGTGAGGTCCGGGGCTCCCGCACTGGGCGCAGTCGAGCAGGCTCGGTGCCCACCCGGCCACGGACATCGCGCGCAGCAGGTACGCATCCAGCGACAGCCTCGGCGGGTGTTCGCGATTGCACAGCGAGCGGATCGCGGACACGAGGAGGAGGAAATGTGTGCGCGACTGGGGTTCGGCTTCGGTGATGCTGCGTGCCGTCTCGGCCATCACCGAGGCGGCCGAATAGACATCGAAGTCTGTGGCGATTCCGCGGGCGAAGGGTTCGATGAGTTCGACCTGGGTGACGATGTCGAGGCTGCGGCCGACATGGCATTGCAGATCGACGAGCATAAAGGGTTCGAGGCGGGAGCCGAACCGTGATTTCGTCCGTCGCACCCCCTTCGCGACCGCGCGGATGAGGCCGTGGCTGCGAGTGAGCACGGTGACGATCCGGTCGGCTTCGCCGAGCTTGTGCCCGCCGAGCACGATGCCTTCATCACGATAGTTGTGCACTGGCCCATTATCGCTCAAGCGCGGCGGGGAATCATCCCGCCGCGCTTAGGCGACTGCTGTGAGATCGGCCGCCGAGGCGATGGTGCTCAGGCCTGACGATCCCGGTCACGGTCACGGGCGGCCCGGTTGACGGCCGAGACGACGGCCTTGAGCGAGGCCTTTGTGATGTTCGGGTGCAGTCCGGCGCCCCACACGACGCGGTCTTCGACAGCGAGTTCGACATAGGCAGCGGCGTTGGTGTCGGCGCCGGAGCCGATGGCGTGCTCGGAGTAGTCCTGGAGACGGACGTCGACGTCGAACTGGTCGATGAGGATCTTCACGAGCGCGTCGATCGGTCCGTTGCCGCGTCCTTCGTAGGTGCGTTCCTGACCGTCGACGATGAGGTCGACCTCGATGCGCTCGGCCGACGAGCCGGCGCCGTCGACGTTGCCCGACTCGGTGCGCAGACCGACGATCTGGAAGCGGCCCCACGCCTTCTCGGGGTCGTCGGCGGGCAGGTATTCGTAGTTGAAGATGCGGCGGATCTCCTCGGCGGTGACCTCACCGCCGGCCTCGGTGTGCTGCTGCACGGCGCGGGAGAATTCGACCTGCATGCGACGCGGCAGGTCGAGTCCGTGCTCGCTCTTGAGCAGGTAGGTCACTCCGCCCTTGCCGGACTGCGAGTTCACACGGATGATCGCCTCGTAGGACCGGCCCAGGTCCTTCGGGTCGACCGGCAGGTAGGGCATGTCCCATTCCATGAGGTCGACCGGGGTGCCCTGAGCGTTCGCCTTCTTCTCCCGATCGGCGAAGGCCTTGTTGATCGCGTCCTGGTGCGAGCCCGAGAACGAGGTGAAGACGAGGTCGCCGCCGTAGGGGTGGCGTTCGTGGACGCCGATCTGGTTGCATTCGGTGACGGTGTGGATGACTTCGTCGATGTCGGAGAAGTCGAGCTCCGGATCGATGCCCTGGGTGTACAGGTTGAGGGCGACGGTGACGAGGTCGAGGTTTCCGGTGCGCTCACCGTTGCCGAACAGGCAGCCTTCGATCCGGTCGGCGCCGGCCATCATCCCCATCTCCGCCGCAGCCACGCCGGTGCCCCGGTCGTTGTGCGGGTGGAGGGACACGGCCACCTCGTCGCGGTAGGGCATATTGCGGCAGAACCATTCGATCTGGTCCGCATACGTGTTCGGGGTTCCGCGTTCGACGGTGGCAGGCAGGTTGACGACGGTTTCGCGACCGTCGGCGGGCTGCCACATGTCGAGGACGCTGCCGACGATGTCGAGGGCGAACTCGGGTTCGGTGTCGACGAAGATCTCCGGCGAGTACTGGTAGCCGAAGTCCGCATCGGACAGCAGCGTCTCGGCGTGCTTCATCACGGCCTGAGTGCCCTGCAGAGCGATATCGCGGGTCTGATCGAAGCCGTCACCGTCGAAGCCGAAGACGACCTTGCGGAAGACCGGAGCCGTCGCATTGTAGAGGTGCACGGTGGGCATCTTCGCGCCGACGAGGGATTCGACGGTGCGTTCGATGAGGTCCTCTCGAGCCTGCGTGAGCACGGAGATGCGGACGTCATCGGGGATCGCATCCTGTTCGATGATCTCGCGGACGAAGTCGAAGTCGACCTGGCTGGCCGCGGGGAATCCGACCTCGATCTCCTTGAACCCGAGCCGCACGAGCAGATCGAACATCTTGCGTTTGCGGTCGGGCGTCATCGGGTCGATGAGCGCCTGATTGCCGTCGCGCAGGTCGGTGCTCAGCCAGCGAGGCGCCTTGCTGATGATCTGATCCGGCCAGGTGCGATCGCGCATATCCAGCGCGATGCGGTCCTGGAACGACTTGTACTTGCCGAACGGCATCGGAGTTGGCTTCTGCAGTTTCATTGTTCCTCTAACTTAAGTTTCTCAGCGCTTGACCAGCATACGAGGACTCCGCGACGAGCGTGCTGTCCGTTCAGGACTCGTCGCGGCAAGGAAGGAGGAGGATCCTGTGAGCCACACGGCCACCGTAGTCCCCCTCCCTCGTTGCGTCCGAATCCGGTCCACATCCTGAGAACGCCGAGGCGACACCGCCCGATCCTCCGCCGCCCTGTCTGAGGCGGCCCTATTTGAGGAAGTCGACCGAGGCGCGGCGGACGTTGAAGCCGACTCCGGTGTCGTCGGACTTGCAGGTCATGCCCTCCCTGCTGGAGGTGCAGGTCATGCCCTCAGCGGAGATCGAGTCCCCGTAGCCGAGGACGCGTGCCGGGCCGTTGCTCTCGGGAGCGTCGAGGCAGGAGAATCCCGCGCCGTCCCGGTTCGCCACGACGATGGAGCCCCAGTCGTCGAGTCGGCAGTCGTCGGGCTTCTCCGGTGGTGAGAACTCGTAGTCCTTGATCACGCAGCGCGCCCGTTCGGAGTCGATGGTGCAGGCGATGTTGCCCGACGGAGAGGCGAAGCTCTCCTCGGCGACGGGAGCCGTCGAGCTGCCGGAATCGGACGGCTCGGGATCATCGGTCTGACCGATCGAGGGTTCGTCCGTGGGCCCGACCGTGGTGGTGTCCTCCCCCTGAGTGGAGTCCCAGACGATATAGCCGACGATGCCGAGGGCGAGGATGAGCGCGATGGCCGCAAGCACCCAGAGCCACGCGGGGACCTTCTTCGTGTCTCCGCGCCGACCATAGGGATCGTGCGGGCCGCCCGGATTCCCCGGACCGCCGGGCCCACCAGGCCCACCAGGCCCGCCGGGCCCGCCAGATCCCCCGGGCCCCCCGGAACCGGCAGGTCCGCCCGGCCCATAGCCGGCGGCATAGCCTGCGGGGGCGGCGTACGCGGGACCGCGGCCGGCCTGCCCGTAACCGGGGCCACCGGGGCGACCGGTGCCGGGCTGAGCGTGATCGGGCACCCCCGGCGACTGCACCGGCCCGGCGGACTGCGGCTGCGGTGCCGGGGCCTGACCTGCGGCACCGAATTCGCCGCCCCACTGTCCCTGATGGGGGTGGGGTGCGGGCTGCGGGTTCCACTGCTTCGGAGCCGAGGGCGCCTCAGCAGCGGCGATGTCGTCGGAGTTCACTTTGCGCGGCGCGGCCGGCAGTCCGCCGGTCTCATATCCTTCGGCGGCGGCGAGCCCGCGCAGCTCTTCGAGGCTGAGAACCTCGGTGGCATCGGTGCCATCGGATTCGACCATCGACCGCAGCCTCTGAAGTTCTGCGGAGGTCAGCGCTTGGGTGGAGCCATCGGCCGCGGAATCATCCTCGCCGATGAACAACTGGGTTGTGATCGACTCGGGAGATTCCTCGGCCGGCTTCCGACGCCCGGGGCGCGGAGGATGGTTCGGCACAGGTGGAATGCTCATGAGGTCATTTTCGCATAGTCGCTACCGGCGAGTTCCCATCCCTCGTGAGAGGATGGCCGTATGTCCGATGGAGTCCTCAGGCGCGCGGGAGTTCCCGCGCTGCTCGCCTGCGCTCTGCTCGTGACCGCCTGCGGCGCCGATTCCGACGACGGCACGGACGATTCCGCGACTGTCGGATCCCCAGGATTCGCCGCGCCCGCGCAGCAGACGAACGTCGGTGATTTCGCGGCCCCGGCCCAGGATTCTCCCAGCGGAACCGGGCCCGCATCGCCCGCATCCGACGCGTCCGGCGCCGAGGCGACCGGCCCGGTGAATCCCGTTCCTGTCCCGGGTCTGGCGAAGGAGTACACCGACCAGATCCCGGCAGAGACCTCGCAGGTCCTCGTCGCGACCTCGCCGACGGCCGATTCGGAGAAGTCGAGTCTGAGCTTCTATGAGTTCACTGACACGAAGTGGAAGAAGCTCAGGACCTTCGACACCCACAACGGCTCGAAGGGGTGGCTGAAGGACCGCCATGAGGGCGACAAGACCACTCCGATCGGTGTGTTCTCGCTCAGCGACGCGGGCGGGTTCAAAGCCGACCCGGGCACCGACCTCCCCTACACCCAGGACGATCGGCTGCCCTCCTCGGCGACGGTGGCCTATGGGGCGGACTATGCGTCGGTCTTCGACTACATCATCGCCATCGACTACAACCGCAAGCCCGGCACCCCGCCGACGGACAAGACGCGACCGATGGGCTGGGACAAGGGCGGCGGAATCTGGCTGCACCTCGACCACGATTCGGGCACGAACGGCTGCGTGACCCTCGACGAGGCGGACCTCAAGTGGATCATGCGCACCCTCGATCCCGAGGCCCATCCGCGCATCGCCATGGGGCCGGCACCCGAGCTGAAGAAATAGCCGAGCCGAAGAAGCAGGAGAGCAGGATCCCGTGCGCCGTCTCATCATCTCCCTCGTCCAGTCGATCAACGGCTCGTTCGCCGAGGACGGCTGGTCGACCGGGGTGTCCACGGACGCTGACTTCCGGCGCTTCCTCGCCCTGCGCCGCAGCGCGAACGCGATCATCATCGACCGGCGCACCGCGCTCAATCCGCAGCTGCCTGTCATCAACGCCGCCGGCAAAACCCTGGAGCACACACCCGTGTATGTGCTCACCGAGTCCGATCCGACGTCCCTGCAGGCCGAGCTCGATGCCCGCGGTCTCGACTATCATGCTCAGCATTTCAGTCCGGACACCATCACCGAGGTGGCCGCCTCCCTGAGCACGGCACCGTCCCCCGAATCGGCACCGACCGACGAGGCGGCACCGACCGACGAGGCGGTGCTGCTGTGCGAATCGGGCCCGAATCTCGCTTTCCGGCTGCTCGAGCACTATCCGGGCGCGGAACTGCATCTGAGCGTGAGTCCGCGCTATCTCCGCACTCCCGGCAGCCATTTCTCCGGGCTCGAGGCCGAGATCGACCTGCACCTCATCGATGTCCGCGCGGAGGACGGCCAGGTCTTCCTCCGCTATGATCGCGCCTGAGCCGGACGCTCAGCCGGCCGAGGTTCCCTCGTTCGCGCGGATCTCCGTGCTCACGTCGAAGCGATCGGGTGAGTCGAGGATCGCGGTGAGGGCATCGGCCACCTCGGCGAGGGGGACGGTGTCGACTCCCCCGGCCAGGTCATTGCGATCATCGCCGCCGATGGGGGCCATGATCCGCAGTTCGCGGAAGGCCACGCCCGTCGATTCCGCCGCGGCGACCTCGATGAGCATCTTCTGCGCGGCACCGAAGACGCTGATCGCCCCGGACCCGGCGAGAGCCTCGACGCTGGCGACGCCGTTGAGGGCCAGGTGGACGAAACCCTGGTCTCCGCTCTTCCGGCCCGACGCCAGGGACTGCGAGAGCGCACAGGCGGTGAAGTGCCCGCGCAGGTAGGAGTCATAGTCCGCATCGAACTTCGCCAGACCTCGGTCGAGCACCGGTTCGTCGATGTACCACCCGCCGATGGCGGCGATGACGGCATCGACCGGCGGCAGGCCGGCGGTGGCGAGCGCCGCGGTGACCGCCTCCGGTTCGTCCACCCAGTCCGGCACGGTCACAGGTGTGTAGGCCGTCTTCGTATCCGGAGGGCGGCGGACGATCCCGGTGACTGTGTGGTGCGGACCGAGCAGCTGGGCGAGTCCGGTTCCGACGTGGCCGGAGGCGCCGAAGAGGAGGATGTGCATGACGGCAGTCTATGTCCCGTCCGCGTCGGCGACCCACCTCCTCAGTGGAGGACAGCGCTATCTGCGGATATGGACCCTGATTCCGGTCTTCTTCGTGTACGTCATATAGCCGCGTTCGAAGTTCTGGCGTTTGACGCCGTTCTTCACTGTCCGGTCAGCGGTGGGCAGTCCGAGCGTGCTGCGTTCATAGCCCATCTTCTTCCACTTCGTGAGGAAGCCGCCGTAGATGACATCGCTGCCGGTCTGCGGTGACCAGGTGATCATTCCGGAGTGGAATCTCTGGTATCGAGCGCTCTTCCGGTGCTTGAAGGTCTGCTTATCGCTGCTGGGGAACCCGAGGACGCCCTTCTCATACTTCACTCGTTTGTAGGCGACACGGATCTGGCCCTTGGTGAGGAAGTGAGCACCGGTTGATTTCGACCAATACACGGTGCCCTTGGCGAAGGACTGGTAAGCACCGTTCGGGTTCGTCAGCTTCTTCTCCGAGCCGACCGGTTTGCCGGTCTTCGCCGCGTTCTTCTGATAGTACGAACCGATTGCGCCCTTCGTCGGATACGACTTCGGTTTCGGCGCGGGTTTGGGCGCGGGCTTCGGGGCCGGACTTGTGGTCGGCGGCGGGGTCAGCTCGGGCACCAGTGACTTGGCTCCTGTGCGAATGCTGCCGAGCTTGTTGTAGAACGCGAGTCCCGGGCATTCGGTGTAGCTGGTGTCCCGGTGTCCGGCGACGACGTTGAGGCTGACCTTCTTGCCCAGGGCGTACTTGCTCGTCCCACCCCCGCCTGAAGTCAGAGTCATCTTCCCGGTCGGGTTGAAGCCGTACTGTCCGGCTTTCCACGCGACGAGGCGTTTGACCGAGGTCTGTGCTGCCGCGCTCGGGGCCGCCGAGGAGTAGGTGCCGAGCACGCTGATGCCGATGGTCCAGGAATTGAACCCGGACGCGTGAGCTCCGGTCACTGCCTTGTCGAGGCTGCCGGCACGACCTTCGTACATGGTGCCGTATCTGTCGACGAGGAAGTTGTACCCGAGGTCGCACCATCCGCGGTTCTGAGTGTGATAGGTGAGGTAGCCGCGGATGATTGCCGGTGCCTGTGCCTTCGAGTACGAGTTCGAACCCGCTGTGTGATGGATGAACACGCCTGTGGCCGATGGCGTCGTGTCCGTGGCACAGCGGACGAGCTTCTCATCGGCACCCCACTGTTTGCGCGTGACGATCTTCGCGCGCAGGTCCGCGGCCGAGATCTGCGCGTCGACGCCCGATCCCGTGGCTGCCTGTGTGGTCAGGCCGCCGGCGGACTTCGCGACCTGTGCATCAGCCTTGGTGACCGCAGTGGACACCCGGGTGATCCGCAGATCATCGGTAGCGGCCTGTGGGTCGGCGGCGCGGACTTCGACGGCATCGGAGTCGAGCACCGGCACAGCCACGGACTGCGACTGGTGTGAGGCAGCAGGGATCTGCGCTGCTTCTGCGGAAGAGAGGTCAGGTCCGCCTTCGTCGTCCGTGGGCAGGGTCTCCCACGCCGACCAGCCGTTCCCATCGCGGGTGCGGATCTCCAGCTCGGGATCGTCGCCTTCCCAGGTGGCGCCGACGATTGTCACGTCCGAGGAATCCAGCGGCAACGCTGTGACCTCATCGGTCTGGGCGTCGACGGTCGTCTCCGCAGGAGCGCCTTCGGTGTCTGCGCCGGCGGCGGCGTCCTGGGCCGAGTCCTCGTCGGTGCGCGAGGACCCGCTGTCGCCCTCCCCGGATTCTGAGTCGCCGAGGCCGGGTGCCGTTGTCGGCACGTTCGCCGCAGAGGCACCGTTCGTGTTCGTGAGTGTGTCCGGTGCGGCCGCGAGCGCCGGTCCCGATAGGGTCGCAGTGAGGAGAATTCCGGTGAGTGCCGAGGCGAGGAATGGCAGCGGTTTCATCAGGTGAGGTCCTTGAGGTCGTCCATGACCAAGTGAGCGTTCTTCTCACTGGATGGGGGCCGGATTACGGGCACCCAGTGTGACCGCAGGAATATCGTAAGGTCATTCTCAGTTTTTCGGAAGTGGGTACTTCAGCAGATGGCTGATCGCGGCGAACTCACCACACTCGAGGCGGTCCTCGACGCCTTTGCCGACAGGCTGCTCCCCCGGGTTCCCGCCGGCATTCGGGAGTTCCTCGCCTTCGGAGTCAAACAGGCGTGGGCCTGCCTCTTCGGCGCCCTCATGCTCGCCGCCATCATCGCCACTTCACTGTTCTATCCCGATGACGCGGCCATCGCCGCCAACGACTTCCTCGTCATTCTCGCCGTGCTGGTTCAGATCGGGATGCTCGTCGCTCGGCTCGAGACCGGTCGCGAGCTCATCGTCATCATCGTCTTCCACGTCGTCGGCACCGGCATGGAGGTCTTCAAAACCGCCGTGGGCTCATGGAACTACGCCCCCGGCGGGGTCCTGCACATCGGTGCCGTGCCCCTGTTCACCGGGTTCATGTACGCAGCGGTCGGCTCCTATATCGCCCGCGTGTACCGTCTCTTCGACTTGCGCTTCTGCCATTACCCGCCGAGGTGGCTGACCGTGATCATCGCCGCCGCCATCTACGTCAACTTCTTCACCCACCATTTCATCCTCGATGTCCGCTGGGTCCTCGTCGTGGCCACCGTCATCGTCTTCTTCCGCTGCCGCATGTACTTCCACGTCCACCGCAGAACACTGACCATGCCGGTGCTGTTGGCCTTCGTCCTCGTCGCCTTCTTCATCTGGGTCGCCGAGAACATCGGGACCGCGGCCGGTGCCTGGCTGTACCCGAGTCAGGACGACGGCTGGCACCTGGTGCCGCTGACGAAGCTGGTGGCGTGGTTCCTGCTCATGATGATCTCCGTCGTTCTCGTGACCTTCGTCCACAGACCCAAGCCACCTGACACCTATACTTGCTGAGACCGAAACATTCAGGACGGCCGAAGGAGACTCATGGCGGCACCCGATGCGCAGAATGAGATAGAATCGAGCGCATTGCTCAAGGTGCTCCGCCCATCCAGCGGTTCCACCCTGTCGGTCAGCGCGCGTGTGCTGCTGCGCGTCATCGCCGGAGTTCTCGTTCTCGCCCTCATCCTCGCCCTCGTCGGACTGTTCCTCGTCCGTCGGTCCTTCCCGACCACCGATGGTGAGATCTCGCTGCCGGGGCTCGACGCACCGGTCACCGTCCACCGTGACGAATCGGGTGTGCCGACCATCGAGGCCGAAACCGCGCACGACCTGTTCCTGGCCCAAGGATTCGTCCACGCTCAGGACAGGTTCTGGGAGATGGATTTCCGCCGGCATGTCACCTCGGGACGGCTCTCCGAGCTCTTCGGCAGATCCCAGCTGAGCACCGACACCTTCATCCGCACTCTCGGCTGGCGGAAGGTCGCCGAGCAGGAGGTGAGGAAGCTCGATAAGACGAGCCTGGGCTACTACGAGGCCTATGCGGACGGAGTCAACGCCTATCTCAAGGACAAGTCCCCCACAGAGCTGTCCCTCGAATACGCCGTCCTCGGAATCGAGTCCGGCAGCACCGAGGTCGAGGAATGGACCCCGGTCGACAGTGTCGCCTGGCTCAAGGCCATGGCCTGGGACCTGCGATCGAATCTCGAAGACGAGATCGACCGGTCGATTCTCGGCTCTGAGCTGACCGACGAGCAGATGGCCGATCTCTATCCGGACTATCCGTACGACACCCGTCCGACGATCCTCGGCGGCAAGGCCGGCCAGAAGGCCCCGAAGAACCGCAGCGGCGATGACGCCGACGACGAGTCCCATGTCGACGACCGTGCACGGGAGGACGATGAGGCACGGGCCGGAGGCACTGTCACCGAGGCTGCCGCCCCGACCGATGGTCTTCTCGACCTGCGGAACACGCTCGATTCGCTGCCGCCGATGCTGGGACAGAACAGCGACGATATCGGGTCGAATTCGTGGGTGATCTCCGGGGAGCACACGAGCACCGGTCGTCCGCTGCTGTCGAACGACCCGCACCTCGCCCCGGCGATGCCCTCGGTCTGGTACCAGGTGGGCCTGCGATGCAAGAAGGTCACCGACGAGTGCCCCTTCGATGTCACCGGGTTCTCCTTCTCCGGACTGCCCGGCGTCGTCATCGGCCACAACCAGTCGATCGCCTGGGGGCTGACGAATCTCGGCGCCGATGTCACCGACCTCGTGGTGGAGAAGATCCGCGACGGGAAGGTCATCCACGACGACGGTGACGAACCGCTGCAGGTCCGCAAGGAGACGATCGAGGTCGCGGGCGAGGACCCGCGCGAGATCACCATCCGCTCCACCCGCAACGGCCCTCTCGTATCGAAGCTCGAGGGCACCTACCGCAAGGTCCTCGATGCGACGACCGGGGCGGATTCGCAGGATCCGAAATCGGGACCGGCCGAGGAGCACTACGGTCTCGCCCTCGATTGGACGGCTCTGCGCCCGGGCACGACCGCCTCGGCGGTGTTCGCCATCAACAAGGCCACGAACTGGCAGGAGTTCCGGCATGCGGCGTCCCTGTTCGACGTGCCCTCCCAGAACCTCGTCTACGCCGATGTCGCCGGCAATATCGGCTATCAGGCCCCCGGGATGATCCCGCGTCGAGGACAGGCCGACGGCACCGTGCCCCGTCGCGGCTGGAAGTCCGACGAGGACTGGCAGGGCTGGGTCGACTTCGACGACCTGCCGAGCCTGTACAACCCGGAGCGCGGGTGGATCGTCACCGCGAACAACCCGGTCGCCTCCCCCGGCGAGACCGTGCAGCTGGGTGAGGACTTCGACTACGGAGATCGTGCCCGCCGCATCACGAAACGCATCAAGGATGCCGTCGCCGAGGGCCGGAAGCTGCGGCCGACGGACATGGCGGAGATCCAGAACGACGACCAGAATCCGTTCGCCGCGAAACTCGTGCCCGAAGCCGTCAAGATCCACTCCCACGGTGATGAGGACATCCTCGAAGCCAAGAAGCTGCTCAAGGCGTGGAACGGCTTTGATGCCGCCAGCAGTGCCGGAGCCGCCTACTTCAACGTGCTCACGAAGACGCTGCTCGAACAGACGATCAGTTCGAAGCTGCCCGATGGGGTGTCCCCCGGCGGCGGATCGCGGTGGTACCTCGTGCTCGCGGACCTCCTCGAGGACCCGGATTCGAGGTGGTGGTCGAGTCAGGGCGTCGAAGGTCGGGACGAGGCTCTGCGCAAGGCCATGAAGACGGCGTGGGCGGAGACGGAGGACCTGCTGGGACCGGAGCCCGTGACCTGGCGGTGGGGAATCCTGCACCGACTGACGATCCGCAACGCCAGCCTCGGCGAATCCGGGATCACGCCGGTGGAGAAGCTGTTCAACCGCGGCCCCTACGAGGTCTCGGGCGGCTCGGGAGTCGTCCATGCCACCGGCTGGGACGCCTCGGTCGGATATGAGACGAACTGGGTGCCGTCGATGCGGCAGACGGTCGATCTGTCGAACTTCGACGCGTCGAACTGGATCAACCTCACGGGAGCATCCGGGCATGCCTTCCACCCGCATTACGACGATCAGACGAATGATTGGGCGGCCAATGTCAATCGCCCTTGGCCGTATTCGAAGCAGGCGGTGGCCGCGGCGGCTGAGGACACGCTCACGCTCGAACCGTGAGGGCGGGGTTTCAGTCCTTGGGCAGGATCTTCGCCTCGAGGAAGTTCGCGACATCGTCTTCCCAGCGCACCGGGTCGATGTTCCATTCCTTCGTGTGATGGGCCTTGCTGTATGAGGGCATCGTCACCAGGTCCCGCCTGACCCCGGCCAGAGCGTGAGACGGTCCGGAGGGGACGAATTCGTCGTCGTCGGAGTGGATGAGCAGCACGGGCACGTCGAGTTCGGCGGCACGGGTCACCCAGTCCATGCGATCGAGGTCGAGCGGGGTCTCCAGGCCGGTGATCGGACGTGCCCACGGCTGCGTGATCATCTCGAGCGTGAGTTTGGCGATCGGCGTCGGCAGCAGGTTCTTCTTCGCCTGCCCGTCGAGCACATTCACCCAGTCGACGACCGGTCCGTCGAGGACCAGTGAGGTCACGAATCTGCGATTGCGTCCGCGGGAGGCCGCCTGCAGGGCGATGGCCCCGCCCATCGACCAGCCGAAGAGCACGATGTTCTTCGCCCCGTGTGAGACGGCGAAGTCGATGGCCGCGTCGACGTCGATCCATTCGGTGTCGCCGAGTCCGTAGCGTGATGTGGTCTCCACCCGCACCTCGGCGTCGTTGCGGTAGGACATGGCGATCGCGGGCACACCGAGGGTGTTGAGCACGGGGGCGGCACGCAGACCTTCGGCGCGGGTGCTCGCACGACCGTGGATGAGGATCGCCCAGGTGTCCTGAGGCTCGGGATGATCGGTCGGCAGCAGCCATGCGGGCAGGCTCCCGGCATCGGAGCGGATCTCGATGTCCTCGAAGTTCACGCCGGCCGCGATCGGATCGGGATAGACGACGCCGGTCCAGCGTCCCCGCCAGGCCCGGCGGATATCACCGCGGGTGACGGACAGGATCTCCCGGGAGACGGTGCGTGAGCGCGGATCGTATTCGACGATGTCGCCGATCACCGCGTGCCCCGACCCCTGATTGAAGTAGAGCCCATAGGTGCCGGGCACCGTGGTCTCCTCATCGGCGGGCAGGTGGATGCGCATATTCGGCGGAAAACCGTCGATGTGCAGGATGTCGAGTTCTTCGGGCGCATTCTCCGGAACGATGATCTTCCGGGCGAAGTAGGCGGCCAAGCCCGACGACGCCACAGAGATCAGGGCACCGAGTCCGGCGCCGACGCCGATACCGGCGGCGAGCAGGCGGGCGGGGAACTTCGTGTCGCGGACCATGAAAACCTCCTGTGTTCATTGTTGCCTACGGAATGATCAGGCACCAAACGCTGTTGTGCGGAATGGGCGAGTGCCGCTCGCAGTCGCACTCACCAGGGGCGGAGACCATCTCCCCCGCACCGCAATCACCGTGAAGGACAGAGACCGGAGGTCACGATGACTCAGTCATCCGATATCAACGCTGGAACGTCGACGAAAAAGGGGGCAGCGGCCGAGGAGATCCGCTGGCAGGACGTGCTCACGCCCGAGGAGTTCGCAGTGCTGCGCCAGGGCGGAACCGAACGCCCATTCACCGGTGAGTACAACGATGAGACGACTTCGGGGATGTACCAGTGTCGGGCCTGCGGAGCCGACCTGTTCCCGTCGGAGACGAAGTTCGCCTCACACTGCGGCTGGCCGTCGTTCTACGCGCCTCTGGCCGAAGACCGGGTCCGCTACATCCGCGACAACTCGCTGGGTATGGAACGGGTCGAGGTCCGCTGCGCGAACTGCGATTCGCACATGGGCCATGTCTTCTCGGGCGAGGGCTATGGCACTCCGACCGACCAGCGCTACTGCATCAACTCGATCTCTCTGAAGCTCAACACCGACGCTGCGGACAGCTGAGGTGACAGCTGAACCTCGCATCAGCGATGCGACCGAACCGGTCGTGAAGACCTTCGACCAGCTCCTGCCGGCAGAGCTCTACGGAATCCTCCAGCTGCGCTCCCTCGCCTTCGTCGTCGAACAGGAATGCGTCTTCCTCGACGCCGATGGAGTCGATACCCTGCCGGAGACGCTGCACTTCTTCTACCCGCGTCCGGAGGCGGTGATGTCGGACACTCATGGTGCCGAGCACGGACGCGATCTCTCACCATGGGCCTACGCCAGGCTGCTCCCGGCTGACATTCCCGACGGACCGGCCGCCCGCCCCGGAGCGCGCAGCATCAGTCGTGTGGCGACCCACCCCGACGCCCGCGGTCAGGGTTGGAGCCGGCGACTGCTCGGCGACATCGTCGACGCCTGGTCGGCCACACCGCTGACGCTCAATGCGCAGTCCCACCTCGGCCGGCTGTACTCGTCCTTCGGCTTCGTCCCGAATGGTCCCCGCTTCGACGAGGACGGGATCGAGCACACCCCGATGGAGCGCCCGGCCGGCTGATCGTTCAGTCGTCGGCCTCGGCGGCGGCGTCGACGGAGGCGATGATCTTCTGCATCACCGCGTGCAGTTCGCGCACTCCGTCGACGTCCATGCCGAGCTTGGCCATCATCGTCCCGGGGATCGCCTCGGCGGTCTTGCGCAGCTCACGGCCGGTGTCGGTGAGCGTGACCTCGACGATCCGCTCGTCGCTGCCGCTGCGCGTCTTCGTCACATAGTCCAGCGCGTCGAGGCGTTTGACCAGCGGGGACACTGTGGCGGGTTCGAGACGCAGCAGCCGGGCGATCTCACGCACAGGCAGCCTCTCGTGCTGCCACAGCGCGAGCATGACCAGATACTGCGGATGGGTCAGGCCGAGCGGTTCGAGCACGGTCCGATAGGCACCGATCACCCCGCGGGAGGCCACCGCCAGTGCGAAGCAGATCTGGCTCTCGAGCGCCAGCGGATTGTCCAGCTGCTCTGTCGAACGTTGAGATTCCAGCATCGTGCGTCGTCGATCCTCCGCCTCGGCAATCAGGGCGTGCACCCTCCTCAGGAATTACTTAGTGCACTAATGATTAGTGTACACTGTTGGTGAAGTCTGACCGTCCGAGCCCATGCGGCACCACGTCGATAGGATCCCCTCTATGTCGTCCTCCTCGCAGCCTTCCGCCGATGGTTCCGAACGCAAGCAGGACCGGAAGCCTGCACGTTCGGCGCGGAAGGGCGATGAGTATCCGGGGTCTCAGCGTGGGGTGGGCTGGCTCAACAACTTCTTCCGCAAGATCGTCGGCCCGGCCCAGGTCGACAACACTCGTCCGGGCGGCTATTACGAGGACGAGACTCTGCGGCATCAGCAGCTCGATGCCATGGGCCTGGAGATGCGCACCGACGCCAGCGGCCACTCCTATGTGGTCAAGAAGGGCAGCAGATAGCCGCGGGTCACTCCCCGACCACGCGAAGGGCCGCCGCACCGGATCGGTGCGGCGGCCCTTTCTCTGCCACAGGTTCTGCCGGCCTCAGGCCCGTTCTCGGACCCGGCGGGGCGAACGACGCTCAGTCAGCGCCAGTCGGAGATGATGTCGACGAGTTCGCGACGCGGTCCGGTGTAGAACGGAACCTCTTCGCGCACGTGCAGGCGTGCCTCGGTGTTGCGCAGGTCGCGCATGAGGTCGACGATGCGATGCAGTTCGGCGGCCTCGAAGGCCAGCAGCCATTCGTAGTCGCCGAGTGCGAAGGACGCGATCGTGTTCGCTTTGATGTCCTTGTACCCGGCGGCGGCCATCCCGTGGTCGCGCAGCATCGTCGCCCGTTCGGCGGGGTCGAGGAGGTACCAGTCGTAGGACCGCACGAACGGGTACACGCAGATGTAATCGCCGGGTTCCGGATCGGTCAGCAGAGCCGGCAGGTGCGCCTTGTTGAACTCGGCCGGGCGGTGGATTCCGACGACGGACCAGACGGGTTCGAGCACTCCGCCGATGAGGCTGCGGCGGATCGCCGAGTACGCGGCCTGGACGACCTCGATCTCGGGGGCGTGGTACCAGAACATGACATCGGCATCGGCGCGCAGAGCGGAGACGTCATAGATTCCGCGCACGATGAGGCCGCGTTCCTTCAGGGGCTCGAGAGCCGCATGCAGCTCATCGGCGAGTTCCCTGCGGTCGGCATCGCCGAGCTCTCCGGCTGAGGCGAAGACGGAGTAGGCGATATACCGCGTCTGCTCGTTCGCTTCTTCGATCTGGGCGTCGGTGGGCTGAGTGTATTCGCTCATATCTGCTCCTTCTGTCTTCTCTTCATTCTGACGTGTCACGGTCGTCATCGGCGGGTCGGTTCAGTCTCTGGGCAGCTGCGTCCGCGCGGGCGATGCAGGCGGGAATGCCGACTCCCCCATAGGCGGATCCGGCGAGTTCGAGGCCGGGCAGGCCCGCGATCTCCGAGTCGATGGCGGCGATGCGTCCGGCATGGCCGGGCAGGTACTGCGGCAGTGCGGAGTCCCAGCGCTGGACTTCCGAGCCGAGCAGCTGCGACTCCGGGCGGGAGGTGATCGTCTGCCAATCGGCGAAGGCGCGTCCGATGATCTCCTCATCGGACAGACTGCTCCACACCTCGGGCCCGTCGCCGAAGCGTCCGATGCTCATCCGCACCAGGGCCGTCCCCGCGGGGATGTGGTCAGCCGTCCACGGCCATTTGTTCGACACGAATGTCGAGGCCTTGATGAATGTGCCCTCGGTCGCGGGGACGAGGAACCCCGACCCCTCCAGCTCGACTCCCCCGAGGTCGACGAGGGCGGCAACCAGTGCAGTGGAGGCAGAGGGAATCTCGCCGAGGCGACCCGCCGATTCCGGGGCCACCGGCCTCAGCAGCCCGGCGGTCACATGCGCGGGCGTGGCGAGGACGAGCCCATCGGATTCGATGTCGCCCCCCTCGCCACGGACGATCCACCTCTCACCGTCGCGGTCGATCCCGGTGACACCGGCGCCGAGGCGGACCGTCCCGCCGCCCAGCACGATCGCCTCGTGCAGGGCCGGGATGAGGCGGTTGATTCCGCCTTCGAAGCTCATGAACACCGGTTCCGGGTTCCCTGCCGACGCGGTCTGGGCGTCGCGGGCGGCGAGGAGCTGCGCGACGAGGTCGAGCACCGAGGTGCCCTCGACGGCGGCGGGCAGCAGTGCGGGCACCGTTTCGGCCAGGGACAGGTCCCGGCAGCGGCCCGCGTACACCCCACCGAGCAGAGGATCGACGAGTGCGTCGACGATGGTGCCGCCGAGGCGCGCGGACAGGAAGTCCCCGAGCGAGACGTCATCACCCTCGATCGGCGGGGTGATCCGTTCGGCCGCCAAGCGGGCGGCCGCCTCGGCGCCGATGAGGGCTTCGACCTCGGACGCCTCGGCGGGCACCCCCATGATCGTCCGTTTGGGGATCGCGTGCAGGCTTCCCCGGCTGAGCACCTGCGAACTGTGCTGAGTCGAGGGGAACACGGGGTTGAGGCCGAGTTGGGCGGCCAGGCCCTTGGTCTCCGGACGACGGTTGAGGCTCGCTTCGGCCCCGGTGTCGATGCCCACCGGCACGGCACCATCAAGCGTGGCTGCTTTCAGACAGCCGCCGAGGCGGTCACCGGCTTCCAGCACGGTGACTCGGTGGTCGGCGGAGAGCCGGTAGGCGGCGACGAGGCCGGAGATCCCTCCCCCGACGACGGTGATCTCACTCATCGGATCAGCCGCGACCGCCGAGGATCTCTGCCGAGACGCGGTGGACGAGGTCGACGACGCGTCCGGGCACCTCGGGGTCGGTGTCGGGCAGGACACCGTGGCCGAGGTTGAAGACGAATCCGCGGTCGAGTTCGAGCCCCTTGCGCACGATCGCCTCGACGCGGGCGGACAGTGCCTCCCACGGGGCGAAGAGCAGGGCCGGGTCCAAGTTGCCCTGGAGCGCCTGACCGGGGTTGACGCGAGTGGCGGCATCGGCGAGGTCGACGCGGAAGTCGACGCCGACGGTCGTCGATCCGGCCTGTGCCATGGAGCCGAGCAGCTCACCGGTCTGCACTCCGAAGTGGATGCTGGGCACATCGTGTCCGGACAGTGCGTCGAAGACCGCGGTCGAGTGTTCGAGGACGTGGTTCTCGTAGTCCTCTCGAGCGAGGTAGCCGGCCCAGGAGTCGAAGAGCTGGAAGGCCTTGGCGCCGGCGTTCAGCTGCACGTCGATGAACGTCGCCGACATCTGCGCAAGCTTGCTCAGCAGGGTCGAGAACGCCTCGGGGTCGGAGACCATGAGTGATTTCGTCTTCTCATGGTTCTTGCTCGGCCCGCCTTCGATGAGGTAGCTGGCCAGCGTGAACGGAGCGCCGGCGAAGCCGATGAGCGGGGTGGCCTCGCCGAGTTCGGCGGTCACCCGCTGGATCGATTCGGCGATATCGGGGATATCGGCGGCGTCGAGGTCGGGCAGGGCATCGATATCGGCGCGGGAGCGCACCGGAGAGGCGATGACCGGGCCGACGCCGGGAACGATCTCCACATCGACACCGGCGGCCTGGAGCGGGACGACGATATCGGAGAAGAAGATGGCCGCGTCGACGCCGTGGCGGCGGACCGGTTGGAGGGTGATCTCGGAGACCATCTCGGGGTCGCGGCAGGCATCGAGCATCTGCGTGCCTTCGCGCAGCGTGCGGTACTCGGGCAGGGAGCGGCCGGCCTGCCGCATGAACCAGACGGGAGTGTGCGGAACCGGCTCCGAACGCAGGGCAGCCAACAGGGGTGATGTCATGGGGCCATCTTCCCATTCTTCGATCGCTCATGCCCACTCGGCAGCGGTTTCAAGACGGCTCGTCTTGCCGTCTCAGCATGCGGCCGAGGACACGGGCCGCAGGAATGTCCGGGGCCGCCTCGGCGTGGATGATTCCCCTGTCCGCATGGCTGATCTATCGTGGCAACTGTGGTCAACACCTCACCTCTCAATCGCATTCCGGCGGAGTTCTCCGCCGTGACGTCGGTGCTGCGTCAGGCGCGCAGCACGAACAACGTGTCGATTTCCGAGATCCCCGCCCCGGCCAGACTGGCCCCCTACTCCTATGCTCTCGGAGCCGAGGTCAGCGCCGATGAGACGTTCCTGCGGGCCAGCGGCGAAACCATCGACGAACTCGCGACCGGCCGCATCGTCGTCCTCTACGATCCCGCCGCCCCGGAGGAATGGGAAGGATCGTTCCGGGTGGTCTCCTACATCCGTGCCGAGCTCGAACACGAACTCGGCAATGAGACGATGCTCGGGCACGTCGCGTGGAGCTGGCTCGAAGATGCCCTCGACTCCAACGACTGCCAGGTCCTCGCCGCCGGTGGGACGACCACTCGGGTGCTGTCCGAGAGCTTCGGCACCCTGGCCGATCGCCCGGCCACGATAGACTTGGAGCTGCGCGCTTCGTGGACACCCGTGATTGACGAGCCGGATCTGATCGGCAATCACTTCGAAGCCTGGATCGATCTGCTCAGCACAGTCGCCGGACTGCCACCACTTCCTGAAGGAGTCACAGCCCTGCCCGGGCGCCGTCGATGACAACTGAACTACCGCTTTTGGAAACACCCGCGAACGGCATCCCCGACGTCGTCGACACCCCAGAGGACCTCTCCTCCTCGATCGCCGGTCTGGCCGCCGCCCAGGGTCCGATCGCCATCGATGCCGAACGTGCTTCCGGAATCAGATATGGTCAGCGCGCCTTCCTCGTGCAGCTGCGCCGTGAGGGTGCAGGCACATTCCTCCTCGATTCCGAGACGCTCGGGGATCTCAGCGACCTCAACCCGGCCCTCGGAACCGATGAGTGGGTCATCCATTCGGTGACGCAGGACCTGCCGTGTCTGCAGGAGCGCGGGATGCGCCCGGCCGCTCTGTTCGACACCGAACTGGCGGCGAGACTGCTCGGGTGGGAGAAGTTCGGTCTGGCCGCGGTCGCCGAACGCACCCTGGGTGTGCGGCTGGCGAAGGAGCATTCGGCCGCCGATTGGTCAACGCGTCCGCTGCCGAAGGAGTGGCTGAACTATGCCGCCCTCGACGTCGAAGTGCTCTTGCCGATCCGCGATATCCTCCACCAGCAGCTTCTCGACTCCGACCGGTGGGAGTTTGCGCAGCAGGAGTTCACCCACCTGCTCGATTTCACGCCGAAGCATTTCGATGAGCCGTGGCGACGCACGCATGGACTGTCGAAGATCAGGTCCCGCCGCGACATCGCCCGGGTCCGCGAGCTCTGGCAGGCCCGGGATTCCATGGCGCGTGAGGCCGATCTGGCTCCCACGAAGATCCTGCGCGATCGTGAGCTCGTCGCCCTCGCTCAATCCGGTGTGAAGTCCAGCGACGACATCCTGGCTCAGTGGCGCAGGCTCTCCCGCGCCGAGGCGGCCCGACTCTTCCGTGCCTACCGCAAGGCCTCCCGGTTGGGTGCCGACGAGCTGCCGGGACGGTCCGAGCGCGGACGGTCGAAGCGCAGCGAGTTCAATCCGGCGGAACTCAAGGAGCGGGTGGCCGCGCTCAAGTCCGCGATGTCACAGCTCTCCGAGGAGCTGACGATCCCCCACGATATTCTCCTCCAGCCGGCAATCGTGAAGTCGCTGGCCGCGGAGTCGGGCGTCGATGTCGAGGACCACCTCGCCGAGGCGGGAGCCCGACCGTGGCAGATCGAGCTCAGTGCCCCTGTACTGAAGAAGACCCTGGCCGGGCTCCCCCTACCCTGACCGTCACGCTCAGCCCCGGACCTCACACCGCGCGGCGGGAACTCTGATCGGCTCGATCGGCCACCTCGGCGGGCAGGGCCTTGAGAATATCGGCCACGATCGTGTCGACGTCGAGGCCCACCTCGGCGAGGATCTCTTCGCGTGTTCCCTGCGGCAGGAACTCATCGGGCACGCCGAGCTCGAGCACCCCGATCCGCGAATCGGCTTCGCGCAGGTCGGAGCGGATCTGCGAACCCACACCGCCGATCTTCACCCCGTCTTCGATGACGGCCACGAGGCTGTGGTCGGCGGCGAGGTCGACGACGGATCCGGGCACGGGCAGCACCCATCTGGGATCGACGATCGTGGCTCTCAGCCCCTGCTCGCCCAGACGGTCGGCGACGTCCCCGGCCAACGTGGCGAAGGGCCCGACGGAGACGATGAGCACATGGGGCTTCGACCCGGCCGGCCCCTCACGGAGGATGTCGACGCCGTCGTCGAGCCGCCTCAGCGCCGGGATGTCGGCCCCGACGCTGCCGCGGGGAAATCTCACCACGGTCGGGGCGTTGGAGACGGTGACGGCTTCGCGCAGCTCTTCGGTCAGCCGGGCGGCATCGCGGGGTGCGGCCAGGCGCAGTCCGGGGACGACGCGCAGCATCGCGATGTCCCAGATTCCGTGGTGGCTGGCTCCGTCCGGGCCGGTGATTCCGGCGCGGTCGAGGACGAAGGTCACGCCCTGACGGTGGAGAGCGACGTCCATGAGCACTTGGTCGAAGGCCCGGGAGAGGAACGTCGAGTAGATGCACACGACGGGGTGGAGGCCGCCGTAGGACAGCCCCGCGGCGGAGGCGACCGCATGCTGTTCGGCGATGCCGACGTCGAAGACGCGGTCGGGGAACTCCGCGGCGAATTTCGCCAGTCCCACGGGCAGGAGCATGGCCGCGGTGATGGCGACGATGTCCTCGCGCTCTTCGGCGAGTTCGCAGATCTCGGTGCCGAACACGGAGGTCCATGATGTCGATTTCGACGGTGTCGACTTGCCCGTCACGGGGTCGATGACGCCGACGGAGTGGAATTGGTCGGCGTCATCGTTGACGGCCGGGTCGAATCCGTGGCCCTTCTGCGTGATCATGTGGACGATGACAGGACCGCCGTCGAACTGCTTGGCCAGCTGGAGGGCCTTGTCGACCGAGGACTGATCGTGTCCGTCGACGGGGCCCAGGTATTTGATGCCGAGTTCGTCGAACATTCCGGTCTCGGGTGGGCTGACCATGTCCTTGAGTCCGCGTTTGACGCCGTGGATGGCGCTGTAGGCGGCGCGGCCGGGTCGGCCGGATTGGCGGAGTGTCTCTTTGCCCCAGCTCAGGAGCCTCTCGTAGCTCGAGGTGGTGCGCAGTTCGTCGAGGTGGGCGGCGAATCCGCCGACGGTCGGGGCGTAGGAGCGGCCGTTGTCGTTGACGATGATGACCAGCCGCCGCGGCGGGGTGGAGGTGTCGGCGGCGATGGTGTTGAGCGCTTCCCAGGTCATTCCCCCGGTCAGGGCCCCGTCGCCGATGACGACGACGACGTGGCGGTCGTCCTCGCCTTTCAGCTGGCGGGCCTTGGCGATGCCGTCGGCCCAGGACAGCGAGGCCGAGGCGTGGGAGTTCTCGACGACGTCATGATCGCTCTCGGACCGGCTCGGATAGCCGGAGAGCCCGTCGCGCTGCCGGAGGGTGGAGAACTCCTCGCGGCGGCCGGTGAGCAGCTTGTGCACATACGTCTGGTGGCCGACGTCGAAGATGATGGTGTCGCGTGGCGAGTCGAAGGTGCGGTGGATGCCCATGGTCAGTTCGACGACGCCGAGGTTGGGGCCCAGATGTCCGCCCGTGCCGGACACGGTCGTGATGAGGTAGTCGCGGATCTCTTTGGCCAGCACGTCGCATTCCGACGCGTCGAGTCGACGCAGGTCGGCCGGCGAGCCGAGGGATTCGAGAAAGGTCATGCGGCCTCAGTTCTGACGTCATCGTTGGCGGACAGATTCCATTCGCCCCATCCTATCGCTCACAGATGCGTCGCTCACCCTTCGCTGCATTTCTCCGCGCTGCAGTGCCCCTCATCCTTCCCGTCACACCGCCTCGGCGCTGGCAATTCACACCATTGCGAAAGCACCCCTCACCGTTCGTGGCACACCACCCCGTTGCTGCACGGTGTTGAGAGACTGCCGATGAGTGATGGTCGCATTCGCGCCCACCCCCACCCACGCCGAGGCGGCCGACCACCAGCGCAAGGATTCCCGCGGGCGCGCTCACGCTCCCTGACAATCCCGCACGACAGCGACCGTCCCTCACCCTTCGCCGCACACCACCCCGCTGCAACGGGGCGATTTGTCACGAACGGTGACGGATTCCTTGGCAGCGGTGTGGTTTGTCACGAACGGTGAGGGATGCCGAACTGTGTGGAGGACGTAACGCGAACGGTGAGGGATGCTCTGTCAACGGCACCGCCGCACGCATCCGGGGACGACGAAGGCCGGTGGGAAGAATCCCACCGGCCTTCGATCAGTTTCGGCTCAGCGCTTCAGCGCGAACCGGCTGCCGCGAGTCGCAGACTCACGGCTCAGCCTGGTGCGGCGAAGTCGCCGCTCAGGCCTCGTCTCCTGCGATCAGGCTTCTGCGAGCTGACGCAGCACGTACTGCAGGATGCCGCCGTTGCGGTAGTAGTCGGCTTCACCCGGGGTGTCGATGCGGACGACGGCGTCGAATTCGACCTTGGTGCCGTCTTCCTTCTCGGCGGTGACCTTGACGGTCGCCGGAGTCGTGCCCTCGTTGAGCTCCGTGACGCCTTCGATGGAGAAGGTCTCGGTGCCGTCGAGTCCGAGCGAATCAGCGGATTCGCCGGCGGGGAACTGCAGCGGCAGAACGCCCATGCCGATGAGGTTCGAGCGGTGGATGCGCTCGAAGCTCTCGGTGATGACGGCCTCGACGCCGAGCAGCTTCGTGCCCTTGGCGGCCCAGTCACGCGAGGATCCCGAGCCGTATTCCTTGCCACCGAGGACGACGAGCGGGGTGCCGGCGGCCTGGTAGTTCACGGACGCGTCGTAGATCGTCGTCTGCGGTCCGCCTTCCTGCGAGAAGTCGCGGGTGAAGCCACCCTGGACTCCGTCGAGGAGCTGGTTCTGCAGACGGATGTTCGCAAACGTTCCGCGGATCATGACTTCGTGGTTGCCGCGACGCGAGCCGTAGGAGTTGAAGTCCTTGCGCTCGACGCCGTGCTCGACGAGGTACTTGCCGGCCGGGGTGTCGGCTTTGAAGGAACCTGCGGGCGAGATGTGGTCGGTGGTCACCGAGTCGCCGAGCTTCGCGAGCACGCGGGCGCCCTTGATGTCCTTGACGGCTTCGGGCTTGAGACCCATGCCGTCGAAGAAGGTGGGCTTGCGCACGTAGGTCGACTCGTCATCCCACTCGAAGACCTTGCCCTCGGGGGTGTCGAGCTGCTGCCAGCGCTCGTCACCGTCGAAGATGCGACCGTATTCGTTGTCGAACATATCGGTCGAGATCGAATCGGCGATGACCGACTCAACCTCGTCAGGCGAGGGCCACAGGTCGGCCAGGTAGACGTCGACGCCGTCCGAGTCCTTGCCCAGGGGCTGGTTCTCGAAGTCGAAGTCCATGGTGCCGGCCAGTGCGTAGGCGATGACCAGCGGAGGCGAAGCGAGGTAGTTCATCTTCACGTCCGGGCTGATGCGGCCCTCGAAGTTGCGGTTGCCCGACAGGACTGCGGTGACCGAGAGGTCGTTGTCCTGGATGCTGTCGGAGATCTCCGCGTCCAGCGGACCGGAGTTGCCGATGCAGGTGGTGCAGCCGTAGCCGACGATGTAGAAGTTCAGCGCTTCGAGGTCCTCGATGAGGCCGGCCTTGTTGTAGTACTCGGTGACGACCTTCGAACCCGGTGCGATCGAGGTCTTGACCCACGGCTTCGAGTTGAGTCCGCGCTTGCGGGCATTGCGTGCCAGCAGGCCGGCGGCCATCATCACCGAGGGGTTCGAGGTGTTGGTGCAGGAGGTGATCGAAGCGATCGCCACGGCACCGTTGGCCAGCTCGAAGTTGCGTCCGTCGGCGGTGCTGACGGCCACGGACTTCGACTCCTCGCCGGGAGCGGCGTAGTTGTGGATGTCCTTGGCGAACTGGTTCTTGGCGTCGGAGAGCTCGATGCGGTCCTGCGGGCGCTTCGGTCCGGAGATCGAGGGCACCACGGTGGACAGGTCGAGTTCGAGGTACTCGGAGTACTCGACTTCGTTGTCCGGATCGTGCCAGAGTCCCTGCGTCTTGGCGTAGTCCTCGACGAGCTGGATCTGCTCATCCGAGCGGCCGGTGAGCTTGAGGTAGTCGATGGTGACTTCGTCGATCGGGAAGATCGCGGCGGTCGAACCGAACTCGGGGCTCATGTTGCCGATGGTCGCACGGTTGGCCAGCGGCACCTCGGCGACGCCCTTGCCGTAGAACTCGACGAACTTGCCGACGGCACCGTGCTGACGGAGCATATCGGTGATCGTGAGGACAACGTCGGTCGCGGTGACACCGGAGGGAATCTCACCGGTGAGCTTGAAGCCGACGACGCGCGGGATGAGCATGGAGACCGGCTGGCCGAGCATGGCGGCCTCTGCCTCGATGCCGCCGACGCCCCAACCGAGCACACCGAGGCCGTTGACCATCGTGGTGTGCGAGTCGGTGCCGACGAGGGTGTCCGGGTAGGCCCGGAGGACTCCGTCGACCTCGCGCGGCATGACCACGCGAGCCAGGTGCTCGATGTTGACCTGGTGGACGATGCCCATGCCCGGAGGCACGACCTTGAAGTCTTCGAATGCGGTCTGGCCCCAGCGCAGGAACTGGTAGCGCTCACCGTTGCGCTGGTATTCGATGTCCATGTTGAGTTCGACGGCGTCAGCGGTGCCGAAGCGGTCGATCTGCACCGAGTGGTCGATGACCAGTTCGGCCGGAGCCAGCGGGTTGACCTGGTCCGGGCTGCCGCCGAGCTCGACGACCTTCTCGCGCATGGTGGCGAGGTCGACGATGCAGGGCACACCGGTGAAGTCCTGCATCACCACGCGGGCGGGGGTGAACTGGATCTCCGTATCGGGTTCGGCATTGGGATCCCAGCTGCCGAGGGCTTGAATATGTTCCGAAGTGATGTTGGCGCCGTCTTCCGTGCGCAGCAGGTTCTCCAACAGCACCTTGAGGCTGAAGGGAAGCTTCTCCGACCCTTTGACCTGGTCCAGGCGATAGATCTCATAATCCTTATCGCCTACGGTCAGGGTGCTCTTCGATTTGAACGTATCGACGTTGCTCATCGTGATTCTCCTGTTTCATCCGACACTCATCCACGAAACCGGGTCCGTCCGACTCGGCGGTCGGACCCTTGCATCACGCACCGATTTACGCGACACATATGTTTCCAAAAGTATCTTGACGTCAAGATAAATTCTATCGCATTTGAGGGGCTTTGACCACCATGGCACACGGACGAACGGCGCCCGTCGATCGGGTTTTCCGCACGTCCTCGTGCGGGCATCACCAGGGCCGCGGCCGGGCCTGACTGCCTAGCGTGGGAAGCACAGTCACACGAGGCATCGCACCAGCGTGTCACCACCGAGGAGTTCCCATGGACCCGTTCACCCTAGGCGCCGGATTCGGTTTCGGCGCACTGCTCGTCGGCATCATCTTCGCCGTCGTCTGCAGCTCGTTCGCGAAGGAGAAGGGCCGGTCGGGCGGCTGGTGGGGGCTGTGGGGCTTCCTCACGACGTTCATCGCCCTCATCGCGCTCGTCCTCCTCCCCCGCCGCCCGGTCACCGCCTGAGGACTGTGACGGTCTCCAGGTGCGCGGTCAGCGGGAAGAGGTCGAATCCGGTGAGGCTCTCGATCGCGAATCCCCCATCCGTGAGGGCTGCGAGGTCCCGGGCCAGCGTGGCCGGGTCACAGGACACGTAGACCAGGGTGCGTGCCGCTGATTCGATGATCGCCGAGGTGGCCTTCCTCCCCGCGCCCGCCCGTGGCGGGTCGAGGATGATGATGTCCGAATCGGGCAGACGGGCCCGATCGACGCTGAGCGCGAGGAAGCGGGACTCGAGATCGGCGGCGTTCTCGCGCGCATGCACGATGGCCGCCTCCACCCCTTCGACCCCGAACAGGGGTGCACCGGTGGCTCGGGCGGCAGTGATGCCGAGAAGTCCGACCCCGCAGTAGAGGTCGGTGATCGCCTCGACATCGGCAGGCAGTGCTGTGACGACCTCCGAGCTGAGCAGTGCGGCCGCGTTCCGGTGGACCTGCCAGAAGCCGTCTGCGCCGACGGCGAAGTCATGACCGTCGACCGTTTCGGTCAGGGTGGCCTCACCGCGGATCACTCGCAGCGGACGAGCAGGCGCTTGGGCGCGCCTGCGCCCACGGTGACGACCACCGCGGCCACGGCCATGGCCGCTCTCGGGTTCAGCCGCCTCGGCGAGGAGTGAGAAGGAGGTCGGCAGCCAGGATCCGATTGCGTCGAGGACCTGCGCGGTGGACTGCCCGCGGACGATGAGCGCACCGCGGTCACCGGCCCACGCGAATTCGAGCCGGCGCGCCCCAGGCGCATGCAGCCCCGCGATGTCGAGCTCGTGCAGGGGTCCGGCGGCCAGGGGCGGCGCGGTCACGGGGATGACCTCGTGAGATCGGGGGGCGACCATTCCTGCGCGGCCGGTATCGTCGACGGCCAGCTGCACGCGTGTGCGCCAGTCCGTGCCGTCGGTCTCACCCGGTGCGGCAAGCACCTCGGGGTCGGCGTCGATGTGGCCGATGCGCTTGAGCTGGTCGTGCAGCACCTCGGCTTTGAGCGTGCGGGAGTGGGCGAGGTCGACATGGGCGAATTCCATGCCGCCGAATCCGGCCGACCCCGGCACGGGCCGTCCACCGTTGCCCGCAGCGGATCCGGCACCGAAGACGTCGGCCGAATCGCCGGGGACGTAGTCGAGACGACGGTCGGGCACGCGATGGGCAGAGGACTCGATCACCTCGGTGACGGTCGCGCGGAGGAATCGGGCGGGCGGTCCCGCCTCGGTGCGGACTCGGACCTTCTCACCGGGCAGGGCACCGGTGACGAAGACGACCTGGCCGTCGTGGCGGGCGATGGTGGTGCCGCCGGCCGCCGGTGCCTCGATGTCGAGGGTGAGTTCCCGGGCGTGAGACGAGGTGTCGCTCATGCGTGTTCTATGCCTGTCTGTACAGCGAGGTGTCGGCATCGGGGCCGTCTCCGCCGTACTGTCGGGAGAAGGATTTCAGTCGCCAGGGTACGGAGACCACGACGACGTTGGGCACCAGCAGCAGTCGGGTGCGCAGCTTGAGAGCCACCTGGTTGTGCAGGATGTGCTCCCACCACCGACCGACGACGAACTGCGGGATGTAGACGATGACGAGGTCCCTGGGCGATCTGCGGCGGATGGCGAGGATATGGGCGAGCATCGGGCGGACGAGTTCGCGGTAAGGCGAGCCGAGCACCGTCAGCGGCACCGGCAGCTCCATCTCGTTCCACCTCTTCTGCAGACCGGCCGCGGCCTCTTCGTCCACGGCCACGGTGACGGCTTCGAGCTGGCTCGACCGGGTCACCCGAGCGTAGGACAGCGCCCGCATCGTCGGTTTGTCGATTTCGCTGACGACGACGATGGCGTGGGTGTTCGACGGAATCGTCCGCGAGTTCACATCAGCGTCGGGGGCGAGCTCGCGGGCCACTCGCGAATAGTGACGGTGGATGGCCCCCATGACGAGGTAGAGCCCGGCCATGGCGGCGACGGCCAGCCAGGCTCCGGCGAGGAACTTCGAGACGATGACGACGATGAGGACACCGGCGGCGAGCACACAGCCGACGGCGTTGACGACCCGGTTGAGGTGCATCCGCATCCGGGTCTTCGAGTCGATGACCAGGCGCAGGCGTTTGCGCCAGTGCAGGACCATCCCCGCTTGGCCGAGGACGAAGCTGGCGAAGACCCCGACGAGGTAGAGCTGGATGAGCACCGTCGCCGAGGCGGAAGTGGCGATGACGAGGACGATCGCGGCCGCGGCCAGCAGCAGGATGCCGTTGGAGAAGGTGAGGCGGTCGCCCTTCGTCGCCAGCTGCCGCGGCAGGAATTCATCGCGGGCCAGTCGAGAGGCCAGTCCGGGGAAGCCCTCGACCGCGGTGTTCGCCGCGGCGATGAGCACGAGCGCGGTGATGAGCACGACGATGAAGAACATCGCCGGCGCGTTGTCGAAGATCGCGTGTGCGAGCTGCGCGAGGACGGGTTCCTGTTCGTATTCGGCGCTGACCGGGCTGCCGTCTGCACGGACGAGGTAGATATGCGGGTCGTCGACGTATTTGATGCCGGTGACCGATGCCAGATAGGTCAGCCCCGTGAGCATGAGGGCCGCGAGCAGCCCCGACAGCAGCAGGGTGTTGCCGGCGTTCTTGCCGCGCGGCTTCTTGAAGGCCGGTACCGCTGTGGCCACGGTCTGCACTCCGGCCAAAGCGACGGCTCCGGAGGAGAACGCACGGAGGACGATGAGGACGGTGGCCAGGCCGAGAGTCGCCTGGTCGCCGATGTTGCTGTGCACGACGGTGTAGTCCGCGGTCTGAGCGTGCGGAGTGTCGCCGAGCCCGACCCGGATGAGACCGACCGACATCGTCAGGAACACGGCACCGAGGAACAGGTAGGTCGGCACGGCCAGCAGCATCGGAGTGGCTCGTGAGCCGCGCAGACCGGCGAAGCAGATGAGCAGGATGCCGACGATGGCCACGGGCACACGGTAGGGCGCGAGCATCGGGAAGGCCGTGGTGATATAGGCGGCGAAGACCGTCATCGACACGGCCAGGGTGAGCACGTAGTCGACGAGGAGAGCCGCGGCCACGACGAGACCGGCCCCGGAGCCGAGATTCTTCGAGGCCACCTCGTAGTCGCCCCCACCGGAGGGGTAAGCACGCACGTTGATGCGGTAGCAGGCGACGATCACGAGGATGACGATGCCGACGGCCACACCGATCCAGGGGGCCACGGTCAGGGCCACGAGTGAGGTCAGTGACAGTGCCAGCAGGATCTCATCGGGGGCGTAGGCCACCGATGAGAGCATGTCAGAGGCGAAGACGGGCATCGCGATGCGCTTCTTCAGCGCAGGCGCACGCCTGTCCTCACTGCGGAAGGGCCGTCCAACGAGTAGTCTTTTGACGGCATCAGAAAAACTGCTGGCCACGGCAACCAATGGTAGATCACTGCGGGAAGGATTACCCATGCACTTCGTGATTATGGGCTGCGGCCGAGTCGGGGCGTCCCTGGCCAAAGCCCTCGATGCGAATGGGCACTCCGTCGCAGTCGTCGACCGGAATCCCGACGCGTTCCTCAAGCTCGGTCGGGATTTCAGCGGCTCGACGATCACGGGGGTCGGATTCGACCGTGAGACCCTGTCCCAGGCGAAGACCGCCGAAGCCTTCGCCTTCGCCGCCGTCTCGAGCGGTGACAATTCGAATATCCTCGCCGCGCGTGTCGCTCGCGAAACCTTCGGCGTGAGCAATGTCGCCGCCCGCATCTACGACCCGAACAGGGCGCAGGTCTTCGAACGGCTCGGCATCCCCACCGTGCCCACCGTGCGGTGGACGGCCGAGCAGGTGATGCGCAAGCTCGTCCCGCAGGGGTCGATCACCGAATACCGTGACCCCTCGGGCAGACTCGTCCTGGCGGAGGTGCATCTGGATCCTGGCTGGGTGGCGCGTCCGATCAAGGAGATCGAAACACGGACCAAGGCGCGGGTCGCCTATGTCACCCGTCTGTCCGAGGGCATCGTCGCCCATGATGATCTGCTCCTCCAGGACGGAGATCTCGTTCATCTCATGGCTCCGGTCGACCGCCTCGGCGAGATCGAACGGATCCTCGATCAGCCCGTGCGAACCGTGGAGGAAGAAGAATGAGAGTCATCATCGCCGGTGCCGGTTCCGTCGGACGCTCGGTGGCCAGGGAGCTGCTGGACAAGGACCATACGGTCCTCCTCATCGATCAGAGCAAGGAGGCGCTGGGGCATGAGCGCATTCCGGGCGCCGAATGGCTGCTCTCCGATGCGTGCGAGCTCGCCGGTCTCGCCGAGGCGGGGCTGGAGGAGGCCGATGTCGTCGTGGCCGCGACAGGAGATGACAAGACCAACCTCGTGCTCTCCCTGCTGGCGAAGACCGAGTTCGGGGTGCCGCGGACCGTCTCGCGCGTGAACAACCCGAAGAACGAATGGCTCTTCGACGACAACTGGGGCGTCGATGTCGCCGTGTCGACTCCGCGCCTGATGACCGCACTCGTGGAGGAAGCAGTGGAGGTCGGCGGACTGGTCCACCTCATGAGCTTCGAACGCGGTCAGGCAGGGCTGCTCGAGTTCACCGTGCACGAGAACGCCGAGCTCGTGGCCGAGCGCGTCGGCGGGATCACCTTCCCGCTCGATACCGTGCTGGTGGCGATCATCCGCAATTCGCGGGCGTTCGCCCCGAGTGCCGATGACGTCATCGAAGCCGGAGACGAACTGTTCTTCCTCTCCTCCCCCGATCAGGAGCCGGCGCTGCTCGCGCTGCTGCAGGAGACCGCGACAGCCGACGAGAACACCGAGGGCTGAGGCGGCTCAGTCATCCGCGAGCGTCCGCGACGACTCGGCGGTGGAGACCGTCTGGTGGCTGCAGACCGGTCAGTCCTCGGAGTCGTCGCGCGTCTGCACGAGTTCGTAGACGGGATTGTGTGCGGTGAGCACTCCGTCCTTTCCGCAGAATCGTCCTTCCAAGACGATCAGGGATCCGGGACGGATGCCGCTGATCTCGCGACGTCCGAGGAATTGGGCGCGGGCTTCGCCGGTGCCGTCGGCCACGGTGACATCGAGCCTGGGACTGTCGGCGCTGCATGACTGGGTCGTCGCCGAGACGACTCCGGCGATGCGTGAGGTCTTTCGCGCCTCTAACTCTTCGACCGGGATGACGCCGGGAATCTGACTGACCAGGCGCAGATCGGCCCGAGCCTCGGCCTCACGGGATCCGAACTCGCGCACGAGGCGGGGAATGAGGTTCCGCATCGCCGCTCAGCGGACCTCTGTGATCTCAGGCCCGCGTTCGAAGGGGTTGAGCTCGTCTTCGTGCTTCTCCTCCGTCTCGCCCTGGTCGACCTGCGGGGCGGTCAGGGCGATGAGCTCGCGGGGAGCCATGGCCTCCTGACCGCGGTCGACGACGACTCCGCGGAAGAGTGCGGAGAGTTCGGCTCGCACCTCGTCATCGGTCACGGCCTTGCCGGAGAACACGGCGCGGACGAACCAGCGTGGTCCGTCGATGCCGGCGAAGCGCATGGCGCGTTTGCCGGGACGGCCGGATTCCGTCTTCGCCGGAACTTCGATGGCCAGTTCCCTGCCGAGCGAGGTGTGCAGCTCGGTCGATTCCCCGCCCTGTTTGGTCACGGACTCGGCGAGCTGACTGCGCACCGTGTTCCACAGGCCCTCGGACCGTGGTGTCGCGAACGCCTGCAGCTGGATGCCTCCGCCGTCGTGGATGAGGGTCACTGCCAGCACGCGCTGAGAATCATCGTCCGTGTCCAGACGCACCTGCATTCCGTCGACGACGGGCACCTTGAGTGCGCCGAGGTCGAGGCGGTCATGTTCCGGATACTCCTCGGAGATGTCGAACGGGCCGTTGTCGGACCGGTCGAAGGGTGCTGACTTCTCCAGCAGCGCCTCTTCCTCGTCGATGTCGTCGGACTCGGCCGCGTCGTCGTCGGACTCGGCCGCGTCGATATCGGCGTCGTCGTCTGCGCTGTCGACAGCCTCGGTGTCAGTGTCGGCGTCCTGGGCGTCGAGCTCATCGTCGTCGGTGAGTTCGTCGTCGGTGCGGACGTCGTCATCGGTCGTCGGTGTGGATTTCTTGAACCGGGAGAACAGTCCCATGAGTCCTCACTTCTCCTTTTCGCTGAGGCCGGCGTCGATTCCGCCGGTGGATCCGAATCCCCCGGCGCCGCGGGCGCTGTCATCAAGGGATTCGACGATGTCGAAGTCGGCGTGGGCGATCGCTTGGATCACGAGTTGGGCGATGCGGTCGCCGCGGACGACGCGCAGCGGGGTCTTCGCATCGAGGTTGATCAGCGGCACCTTGATCTCGCCGCGGTACCCGGCGTCGATGGTGCCAGGAGCGTTGACGACGGTGACCCCGTGCTTGCTCGACAGTCCCGAACGCGGGTGGACGAAGGCCGCATAGCCCTCCGGCAGGGCGATCGCGATTCCGGTCGGCACGACACGGCGTTCGAAGGGTTCGAGGACGAAATCGATCGTCGAACGCAGGTCCGCCCCGGCGTCGCCCGCATGCGCGTAGGCGGGTGCGCTCATGCCCACGTCGAGGAGCTGGAGGTTGATCTTCACGGTTTCCGTCACAAAGAAGCACTCTAACGCTCCAGCCTGAGCGTGGCCAAACTTCTCGCTATGGGACAATGGCCCCATGGCAGCAACTCAATCCGGAACCCATGTGGTCTTTCAGGAGAAGGTCCGTCCCTCGATCGGCATGTGGACCCTCGTCGTGGTGGCCGCATTGTCGACGGCGCTCATGGTCATGCCCGTCTGGCAGCTCGGCACCGTCATCCTTCCCGTCATCAGCTTCATCCTCTTCGCCTGGTGGCTCAACTCGCTGACGCTGTCGATCATCGTCACCGAACGTCAGCTGTTCGTGGGCGAAGCGCATATCGACCGCCGGTTCGTCCCTCGCGCGGTCGCCTTCGACGGCGAGGAGGCCCGCCGGGCCCGCGGTGTCGATCTCGATGCGCGCGCTTTCCTCAAGATCCGCCCGTGGGCGAAGTCCGTCGTCCGCATCGATCTCGACGATGATACGGACCCCACCCCGTACTGGCTCGTCTCATCACGGCGCCCCCACGAACTCGCAGCCGCCCTCACCCCCTAACCCCACCCCTTATTGCTACCTGACGGCGGCGCAGCAACCTCGCGCGAGGTTGCTGCGCCGCCGTCAGGTAGCAATTGGAGAAGAAGAACGGACCGCGACCCAATCGAGGGCGCGGTCCGTTTTCGAGAAGAGAAGCGATTCAGCCTGCACAGTCCGTGCAGATGGGGATCCCGCCCTCTTCCGTCGCAAGCTGCGAACGATGGCGGACCAAGAAGCACTCCATGCAGGTGAACTCATCGTTCTGCTTGGGCAGGACCCGAACGGAGAGCTCTTCGTTCGACAGGTCCGCACCCGGAAGTTCGAAGCCTTCGGCTACTGCAGTCTCGTCTTCGTCGATCTTGCTCGCCTGAGCCTGGGAACGCTGGGCCTTGAGCTGCTCGATCGAATCGCTTTTGATCTCATCGTCTTGCTTGCGAGGTGCGTCGTAGTCTGTTGCCATATGGCCTCATCGCTCTCTGTCCGGAGGGGGTGCCGAAGAGGAACTATTCTCCTCTTCCGAGATGTGTCCCCAGCATTGTGCACTGTATGCTTGCCGTTGGCAAGATGGAATGAACACCGGATGCGGTGATTCTCGTCACCAGCTTGTCTGCATGGACAGAGCACACATAGAGTTCACGAAGAGCTCTGCAAGAATGCTTGTGATGGACAGCACCGACAGCACTGCCTGTCGGTAGATTACCGGGTTCGTCCCCTGTGGAGGCGGCCCGAGGAAGGACGGATCCACAATGAGTGAATTCGCTGATCAGCTCGACACCCGAATCGATGATGTCCGTCATCGCATTCACGAGGCCCGGTCTGCCGGTGACGACTTCCTCGTCGAAAACCTCATCGACGACCTGCAGAACCTCATGGAACTGGCCGGTCGCAACGATGTCGACACCGGTCCCATCGCCGAGGTGATCCAGGCCGAGACAGGTGCCCTGCCGGTCATCCCGGCCCCCGAGGATAGCTGAGAGAACATCGAGAGAAAGAGCCCTGCCTCACCGATTCGGTGAGGGAGGGCTCTTTCGGCTCCGGGCCTCAGTTCGCCATGGCCCAGTTCGGATAGGTCGCGCGTTCGATGCGACCGCGGCAGCAGTCGATGCTGCAGGCTCCGCTGCCGGGCACCAGGGCCTTCGTCCCGGGCAGGGCCGGAGCGTCGATGTCATCTCCGCGCAGCTGAGCGATGCGCTCCTCCACGAGATCGACGAGGCCCTTGACGAAGGCGTCGTGGGTGCCCACAGTCGCCACTCGGGTGAAGTCGAGCCCGAGCTCTGCGGCGGTCTCCTTCGCCTCGGTGTCGAGGTCGAAGGCGACCTCCATATGATCGGAGATGAAGCCGATGGGCACGAGCACGACACCGGTCACCCCCTCCTCGGCGAGTTCGGTCATCCGGTCGTTGACATCGGGTTCGAGCCACGGCACCTCGGGCGAGCCCGAACGCGAACAGTAGACGAGTTCGGCCGGAACACGATCGGCCTGATCGATGCGCCCCACGAGATGGTCGATGAGCTCTTCGTGCTGGGCACGGTAGCCGTTGGTCGTCACCTCGGAGGCGTCCTGCATGACGTTGGGGATCGAGTGGGTGACGAAGAGGATCCGGTGCTTGGCCGAGTCCATCTGTCCGACCTTGCTCCGGAAGTCGGTGAGCCCTTCGTTCAGACAGTCCGCGCAGGCGTCGGCGTAGCCGGGGTGGTTGTAGAACTGACGGATCTTGTCGATCGAGACGGTGAGGCCTTCGTCCTTGAGCGTGTCGATCGTCTTCGCGAAGTCCTCACGGTACTGTCGGCACGACGAGTAGGACGAGTAGGCGGAGGTGTCGATCGAGAGGAACCGTGTGGCACCGTCCTTCGCCAGGGTGCGGACCTCATCGGTGAGGTAGGGGTCCCAGTTGCGGTTTCCCCAGATCAGCGGAGTCTCGATCCCGCGACGATCGAGTTCGTCGCGCAGCGCGGCCAGCAGCGCCTTGTTCTGATCATTGATCGGAGACTTCCCTCCGAAGCCGAAATAGTGCTCCCCCACCTCCTCGAGCCGCTCCTCGGGAATCCCGCGGCCGGCGGTGACGTTGCGAAGGAATGGAACCACTTCTTCTGGGGCCTCCGGTCCGCCGAATGACATGAGGACCAGGGCGTCGATGGGTGCAGTCGTTTTCACGGTTTCGATCTTACAGACTGCACCTCAACTCGGCCCGCTGTCCGCAGAGTGAGCCGTGCCCACTCACGGTGCAGACCGGATCGGGTCGGACCACGCCTGCCGTGCCGCTGTCAACTGTTCAGGCCCCGGGTTCACGCCCGACTCAACCGTGGCCGGTCTCACAGTCTCCCTCTGCCGGCGGTCGATCCGGCCTGTGATTTCGCGACTCGCGCGGAAATCTGCCCGGCGCGACGCGCCGAACGTGACACGATCTTCAAGAGACGCGACAAAGGAGCTTAAGGCAATGCGTGAACTGATCTTGAACGGAGTCAACGCAGACGGCACTCATCTGCTGTTGAACGACGAGAACGGGCTTCAGTACCGAGTCGTCCTCGATGAGGCTCTCATCGCCGCGGTCCGCAGGGACCGCTCCCAGTCCAAGCCCGAGGCTCCCGTGCGCCCGAAGGAGATCCAGGCCATGATCCGCGGCGGCATGGACGCCGAAGAGGTCGTGGCCACCACCGGAGCCGATCTCGAATATGTGCGCACCTACGTAGGTCCGGCGATGGCCGAACGCGAACGCACCGCCTACCTCGCCAGCCGTCATCCCATCTATTCCGACCACGATCCCAACGGTGAGCCGACTCCGCTCATCGAGCTGTGCCAGGAACGTCTGGCGATGCGTGATGTCGATATCGAGACGATGGAATGGGATTCCTGGAAGCAGCAGGACGGCAACTGGTACATCCAGCTCAGCTTCACTGCCGCTGATCGAGTCCGCACCGCCAGCTGGCACTACTACCGCCGATCGCTGACCCCGATCGACGACGAGGCGAAGTGGCTCGCCGATTCCGGCCCCACCGACACCGGACCGATCCCGAACTACGGCAGCGGTGCGGAGCGTCAGAGGAGCACCGAGGAGGTCGATGTCCTCCCGCGCACCGATCAGTCGTCCGCGTCGATCGCCGCGGACGGACCGGTCCGCCCCACCGCCGGTTCGGCTCCGTCGCAGCAGGCCCGCGATCACCAAGCTGAGACCGGCCGGATTCTGGAGAACCTGCGCAAGCGTCGCCACACCGAGGAGGAGCCGCGGACCCGTCTGCGTGCGGTCACCGAGGATCCCGAGACTCACCCGCAGGGGGCGCACACCGCTCCCGGTCAGCCCGAAGCCGCCGCCGATGACGAGGTCTTCGCCTTCGAGGATGCGGCTGCCTCTGCCGAGGAACCGCAGGAGCCGACTGAGAAGGTCGGTGTCTTCGATGATGAGAATCAGCTCTCGCTGCTCAATGAGCCCGGGGTGAGCGATCACTCCGATGATTTCAAGGACTCTGCGTCGGCGAAGGACTCGAAGCCGAAGTCGAAGAAGAATTCGCGAGCCTCGATCCCGAGCTGGGACGAGATCATGTTCGGGTCGAAGCGGGACTGACCTCAGACTCTCGAGTGTTCGCCCTCGGGATCGCGTGAGCCGAGGTCCGCTGCACCCGGTTCGACTGTGCCGAGGTCGACGACCTCATCGCCATCCGCGATCAGTCGCCTGTCGTGAGTGACCATGACGACCGTGCGATCGCGGAGGTTCTCGCGCAGGTCGTCGATGAGCAGCCGTGCCGTCTCATCGTCCAAGTGTGCCGTCGGCTCGTCGAGGACGATCACGTCGGCACCGGTCAGCAGGGTTCTGGCCACCGCCAATCGCTGGCGCTGACCACCGGAGATCTCCGTACCGTGATCGCCGACCCACCGGTCAAGCCCCGCGGCGTCGGCCCAGTCGCCCAACCCTGCCGCTCTCAGCGCGATGGCCATCTCGTCGTCTCCGGGCACCGTCTGCCTCGCCAGGGCGAGATTGCCGCGCACGGTGGATCGGAAGACATGTGCTTCCTGCGGGCACCAGGCGATGCGGCCGACCAGGTCCGCTGGTGAGCGTGTGAGCATATCGTGGCCGACCCCGGTCCGGTCACAGGCACGGTAGCTTCCGGACCAGGGGTCGAGGAACCGCAGGAGCACGCTCAGGCTCGTCGTCTTTCCGGTTCCGCTGTCGCCGCACAGCACGGTCCACCGTCCGCGTTCGGCTCGCAGGCCGAGCCCTGCGACGACCGCCCGGTCGTCCCATCCGACGGTGATCTCATCGAATTCGAGGGCGTCGACACCGACGAGCTCGGCCGCGGGGTCACAGTGGCGGGACGAATCGTCGATCTCTTCGGCCGTCGTTCCGGCGGCAGGAGCTGTTCTCTCGGCGTCGGGTCCCGACACCTCCGCTTCGCGGGCCTCCGCATTGTCTGAATCGGGCAGACAGTCCAGTGCCGATCCCAGGGCGGGAAGTTGGCGGAATGCCTCGAGCGCCGAGGCGAACACTTCGCCCAGTCCCAGCGCCATGAGCGAGAGCACGGCGACGATCTCGGTCGGAGCGTCCGTGGACACCGCCAGGATGACTGCGGTGGCGAAGGTGCTCAGCTGCAGCCACAGTTGGGCAAGGCCGAAATTGCGGGCGGACGCCTTCTGCTTCGCTGCGAGATCGTGTTCGAGCTCCGCCAACTGGCCGATCACCTCAGTGTCGACCCGGTTCGTACGCAGATCGTCCTTCGCGTTGAGAGCGCGCGTGAGTGCGGACAGGATCTGATTGCGCCCCTCCCGGATTCCGTGCGCCAAGCGGCTCTCTGCCCGTATCACGATGATCGGGACGATGATGAGGTTGACGGCGCCCAGCAGGACGAGCCAGACCAGAGACTCCACGTGGAGAAGTGCCGCCGTGATGCTCACACCCATGACGACCAGGACGGAGACGAGAGGCGGGAACAGAGTCCGGGGCACCAAGTCGCGGACGTCATCGGCGTCAGCGACCATGGCGCGCAGCGCCGAGTCCGAGGTGAGCAGACGCCGATCACTCATGCCCACACGCTCGAAGTGCTCCCACAGTCGGGTGCGCAGTCGCGTGAGGGCGGCGAAGATCGCCGAATGCAGCTTCAGTCGGCTGGCATAGAGGAGCACGGACCGGCTGAGCCCGAAGAAGCGCACGCCGACGATGGCGACCATGAGCAGCATGATGGGCGGCTGGTAGGAGGCTTCGACGATGAGCCATGCAGAGACCGCGGTCAAGGCGATGGCCGCGAGACTGGACGCGCACGCGGTCAGGGCGGCCACCAGCATGGTCGGGGTGAAGAGCGGAAGACTCGAGTTCAGAACAGACCACCGCCGGCGCAGTGCCGCTGTCCGGGCTTCGGTTCCCGTCCGTGCTTGTGTGCCCGACTGCCGCTCGGCATCGGTTCGGTCTCGCGACTGCGGCTTCGCACGCGTCCGATCTCGCTGCCCGCTGCCCGAACCCAGCAGACTCTTCGGACCGGAGTCGTCCCTGGTCTGTGTAGCGGGAGCCTCCGCAGCGGAGCTCCACCGCTGACCTGCGGCTGCGGTCTCCGCCGCAGCCGCCGACTCCGCCGCAGTCGCCGACTCCGCAGTCTCGGCCCCGTCGATTCGTGATTTCTCCGGGCGGATCTCGGTGTCGGCCAGGGCGCGAACCCGCACGTCATGGCTGGCGAGGACCACCCGGTTGGTGGCGGCCGCCTCGGCGATCATGGCGATGACGATGTCGGCATTGTCGGCATCGAGGTGGGCGGTGGGTTCGTCGAGGACGAGCAGCCCGCCCCCATCACCGAGGCGGTGCCGCACACGCACCAGCGCCAGCCGGCGCTGCTGGCCGGGGCTCAGCGCCGCGGTCTGCACCCGCAGATCGGTGGGCAGTCCAGCGGCGAACAGGGCCGACCGCGCTCTGTCCTCGTCGAGTCCGAAGAGGGCGAGTTCGGCACCGATGGTCTCGGCGAACATCCGTGGAGCCTGCGGCACATAGGCTGCAGCAACGGGAGCGACAGTGGAGTGCGCATCGGCCGGCAGGCTGCCGACCAGCGCACCGAGCACAGTGGTCTTGCCTGTCCCCGACCGGCCGCTGATCGTCGTCACGCCCGGCCGAGCGTCAATGGCGCCCGACCAGGTGATGAGCGTGCCGTCGGCATAGAGAACGCGCTGCTCACCCGGTCGACCGGTGGTGTTGAGCGCATGTCCCCGGTCGGCCGTCGCCTCAGCGGCAGCCGTCGCCTCGGTGGCAGCGGCCGTCGTCGGTCGGCTGGCTGCCGTCTGAGTCTCTGATATCAGCGCCTGGGCTCTCCCCCGCGCTTCGCGACCGTTCTCGCTCGCGTGGTAGCCGGCGCCGAGCTCCCGCAGAGGAATGAAGCATTCGGGCGCGATGAGCAGGACCAGCAGGCCGTCGCCCAGGTCCATCGTCCCGTTGACCAGGCGCAGACCGATGACCACGGCGACGAGTGCCACCGAGATCGTGGCGATGAGCTCGAGCGCCAGACTCGAGAGGAACGCGATGCGCAGCGTCGACAGGTTCGCCGCATGGTAGCGCTGCCCCAGTTCCCGCAGCCGAGCCGCATGATCACGTGAACGCCCGAGGCCGATGAGCACGGGAAGCCCTTCGGCGAGTTCGGCCAGATGATCCGACAGCCGCTCCAGAGCCGCCAGCGTCGCCGAGGTCGACTCCGCCGTATAACGGCCGATGAGCACCATGAACACCGGAACCAGCGGCAGACATACCGCGATGATGACCGCGGAGAGGACGTCGCTGAAGACGATGCGCACCAGCAGGACGATGGGCACCACGGCGGCCGCGGTCAGGGCCGGCACCACCGTGGTGAAGTAGTCATCGAGATCGTCGATTCCGCGGGTGACCGTGACCGCCGCATTCGTCCGCGGGCGTCCCCGCCCGCGAAGCAGACCCGAAAGGATCGAGCGACGCAGACCCTGTTTCGATTCAGCGGCCAAGGAGGTGCCCAAACTGCGGTCGAGCCAGAGACCGCCGCCGCGCAGCAGTGCACCGAGGGCGCCGAGGAACACCCACACCCCGGGTACGCTGTGGCCGATGATGGCGCGCACCAGCGCTTCGGCGATGAGGACGATCCCCACCGCCCGACACAGGGCGGAGAACACCGAGAGTGCCAGCCCCCGCCGACCGGTCGGCAGTTCGAGCAGGATCGACGGGGGCGAGCTCACGATCGGATCGCCACCGGCAGCTTGTGCGCTTCGGGGATGTGGGTCTCGGCGATGCGGCCGAGGAACATCCGGTAGCTGAAGATCTGGTAGGCGATGATGATCGGCAGGATCACGATCGTCACGATGAGCATGACGTTCAGGGTGTAGTCCGACGACGAGGCTGCACCGATCGTCAGCGAGTTCGACGGGTCGAGCGTCGAGGGCAGAACGTTCGGGAAGGCACCGGAGAAGACCGCTGCCAGTCCTGCGATGAGATAGATCCCGTGCAGAATGAACGCTCTCTTCTCGGCTCCGGCGCGCACCGCGAAGTACGCGGCGATGAGCGCGGCAATCGCAATGAGCACCGGAACGACGAGCCAGGTCCGCTGAGTGATCGAGGAGGCGAACCAGATGAGGAACGGGATCGCCGCCGGCAGCATGATCCTCCCGGCCCAGCGCCGCGACCGTGCCCGGACTTCGCCCTGGGTCTTGAGTCCGAGGAAGATGAGCCCGTGGGCCAGGGAGAAGCCGAGTCCGCCGAGGCCGCCGACGAGCGCCGGCCACGACATCCAGGCGAAGGGGCCGCCGACCATATCGCCGTGATCATTGAGCGGCAGCCCGATGGTCGTCAGCGCCAGCATCGCTCCGATGCAGACGGCAGTTCCGGCCGAGCCCACGGCCACGGCCCAGGTCCAGAAGGACTTCCACCGCTGCGAGTGCCCCTTGCCGCGGTATTCGATGGCCACGGCGCGGAAGATCAGTGCGAGCAGGCAGATCGTCAGGGGAATGTAGAGCGCGGAGAACAGTGAGGCGTACCAGTGCGGGAAGGCGGCGAACATCGCTCCGGCCGCGGTGATCAGCCAGACTTCGTTGCCCTCCCAGACCGGGCCGATCGAGTTGAGCAGAACTCGTTTGCTGCGTTCGCTGCGACTGAGGAAGGGCATCATCATGCCCACACCGAGGTCGAAGCCGTCGAGGAAGAGGTATCCCATCCAGAGCACGACGATGAGGACGAACCAGATTGTGGCGAGGATTTCCATCGTGACCTTCCCTCAGTACGCGAACGACAGGACGTCGTCGCCGTTGTCGGTGATCGTGGGCTTCGTATTCGTCTGGTCGAGTTCGGGCATCGCCGAGGCGACTCCGCCCTTGACGTACTTCGTGATCAGTCGCAGTTCGACGACCATCAGAATTCCGTAGACGGTGGCCAGGCTGATCAGTGAGAACAGCAGCATTGCCGGTGTCACCTCGGGTGACAGCGCCGCTTGGGTGTACATATACACCCCGTCGAGCTGGGCCGGGTTCGGGGCCACGACGAAGGGCTGACGGCCCATCTCGGTGAAGATCCATCCGGCCGAGTTCGCGAGGAACGGTGTCGTGATGGCCAGGACGAAGCCGCGGCTGAGCCACTTGGACTCGGGCACCGTGCCCTTGCGGGCCAGCCACAGTCCGATGACGCAGACCCCGGCGGCCAGGGCGCCGAAGCCGATCATCATCCGGAAGCCCCAGTAGGTGACGATCATGATCGGCTGGTAGTCGATCGGTTCGCCGGCGTGTTCGCCGTAGCGCGGGTCGTCGGGGATGTGGGTGCCATAGCGCTCCTGGTATTCGGGCAGCAGCGTCGTCACACCGTGGACGGGGGTGTCGAAGTCCCCATTGGCCAGGAACGACAGCAGACCGGGGATCTCGAAGATGTTCTCCACGCCGTCGCAGTCATTCGACGAGGGGTCGGCGATCGTGAGAACGGAGAATTGGGTGCCGTCGTGGCAGGCCGCCTCGGCGGAGGCCATCTTCATGGGCTGCTGCTCGAACATCAGCTTGGCTTGGACGTCACCGGTGATCGAGACGCCGGCGAAGGCGAGGACACCGACGATCGCACCGATGCGCAGGGACTTGATCCACACCGCATGGTCTGTCTTGTCCCGTCCGGGAATCTTCTTCGAGGAACCGACGATGACCTTGCCGTCGGCTCCGACGGTGTCGATTCCGTCCTTGCGCCGGTGGTAGAGGTGGTACCACGAGATGCCGAGGAGGAAGGAACCGCCGACGGCCAGGGCGCCGAAGATCGTGTGCGTGAAGGCGGCGATGGCGGTGTTGTTGCCGAGCACCGCCCAGACGTCGGTCATCACGGGCCGGCCGTCGACCATCTCGACGCCGACGGGATGCTGCATCCAGGAGTTCGCGACGATGATGAAGTAGGCCGAGACCCACGTGCCGATGACGGCCAGCCACAGCGAACCGAGGTGGACCGCCCGCGGCAGTCTGCCCCAGCCGAAGATCCACAAGCCGAGGAACGTCGATTCGAGGAAGAAGGCCAGCAGGGCCTCCAACGCCAGGGGCGCACCGAAGACGTCGCCGACGAAGCGGGAGTATTCGCTCCACGCCATGCCGAACTGGAATTCCTGGACCAGGCCGGTGGCCACTCCCATGATGAAGTTGATGAGGAAGAGCTTGCCGAAGAACTTCGTGCTCCGCAGATACACCTCGTTGCCGGTGCGGTGGTAGATCGTCTGCAGGATCGCCACGAGCATGCCCAGCCCCAGGGTCAACGGCACCATCCAGAAGTGGTAGACCGTTGTGATTCCGAATTGCCACCGTCCGATGAGGACCGGGTCCAGCTCCATGGGTGCTCCATTCAGGTTTCACGCGAGCAGTGTTTCTACGTCACGTAGAATTCTACAGTTCGTAGAAACGCCGCTGTCACGGTTTCATCATTCAAGACTCCCGGTTCCAATTATGCGCTGGGGCGCGTTCACCTGGCCAAGGCCGCGACTGGGCCGAAGATCAGGTGTCTGTGTGGAATTCGACAGACTGTAGAGATATACTGGAGCGATCAGACCGACAAAGAAATTGAGGGCGAAAGAACTGTGGGAACACTGGGTGAACTCGAACGCAGCGTCATGGACGCCATCTGGGTCCACGATGACGGGCTGAGTGCCGCCGAGCTCCGCGAAGTCCTCTCGGACCGCGAGCTCGCGCTGACGACGGTACATACGGTTCTGTCTCGGCTCGAGAAGAAGGGATTCGTCACTCGCGATCGCAGCATCCGTCCGCACCGCTACATCGCGGTCTCGACCCGTGAGGATCACGTGGCGGAGCTGATGACCGAGATGCTGTCTCAGGCACCGGATCGTCAGGCTGTGCTCGCCCGCTTCCTCGGCACCGTCTCGGAGGCCGACACCAAGGCGCTGCGCAATCTGCTCGGGCGCAATCACTCGACGCAGTCCTGACCCAGGCCGGTCACCTCAATGACCATCGTGGGAATCATTCTGGCCGTGCTGGCTTTTCTGCTGGCATGGCCTGTTCCTGCGGCACTCGCTCGTTTCCGCGGTGACCCGATCTCCGAGGTCGTCCTGTGGCAGGCCGTCGGACTCTCGGGTGGCCTGTCGCTCATCGGCGCCGCTCTCGCTTTCGCCGTCGCCCCGGGCACGACGAGTCTCCCCCAGGGACTCTTCGATCTCATGCGGGGCAAGGACCACACCCAGCTGTCGCTCCTGGCGTGGATCTTCCTCGTCATCGCCGTAGTCCTCATCGCTCGGCTGCTCGGCTGCCTGGTCCTCACGTTCTATTCGGCGCGGAAGACCCGCCTGCGCCACGACGAGATCCTCCATCTGCTCAGCGAACCGTCGATCGCCTACCCTGACACCCGCATCATCACCACCGATGAAGCCGTCGCCTACTGTCTGCCCAAAGGGCCGCGGAAGGGCACCGCGGTCCTGTCCACCGGTCTGCTCAAGGCCCTCGACGAGGACGAACGCACCGCCGTCATCGCCCATGAGCGGGCCCATCTGGATTTCCGGCACGATGTGCTCGTCATCCCCTTTGCCGCATGGCATCGGGCCCTGCCGTACTTCTCGGCCACGGCCATCGGGCTGAATTCGGTGAATCGACTCATCGAGCTCATGGCCGATGATCAGGCGCGTGACCATGTCGATCCGCAGATCCTGGCCCGGGCGGTCAGCTCAGCCGCAGCGATCAGTCCCGAGCATCGCAGCGACCTGTCCGCTCAGCGCATCCTGCGCCTGTCACGCCCCTTGGATCCGGCGCGGATCCCCGTGCGCCTGATGTCGATCGGGCTGGCAGTTCTGCTTCTGCTCCTGCCGACCCTGCTCATCGTCACGCCCTCGGCATTCGGCATCTGAGCCCGGACCGGCGTTCGGCCCGGGCTCAGATGAGTCGGTGCCGACTCAGCATCGGTGCTGACTCGGTCGTTACTCTCAGCTGTCGATGCGTTCGGCATCGAGGACGGCGGCGCCGGAGACGATGAACTCCTTGCGCGGTCCGACCGATGATCCCATGAGGAGTTCGAAGGTGTTCTCCGCCATCTCGGCATCGGCCATCGTCACCCGACGCAGGGTGCGCATGCTCGGGTCCATGGTCGTCTCGGCCAGCTGGTCGGCGTCCATCTCGCCGAGACCCTTGTACCGCTGGATCGGTTCCTTGTAGGCCTTCTTCTGCTTCTCGAGCTTCTTCAGCAGAGCATGGAGCTCGGCTTCGGTGTAGGTGTAGACGATGTCATTGGGCGTTCCGCGCTTCGTCACGACCTCGACTCGGTGCAGCGGCGGCACGGCGGCGAAGACGCGACCGGCCTCGACCAGCGGCTTCATGTACCGGAAGAACAGAGTCAGCAGCAGGGTGCGGATATGCGCGCCGTCGACATCGGCGTCGGTCATGATGACGACGCGCCCGTAGCGGGCGGCGTCGATATCGAAGCTGCGTCCCGAACCGGCGCCGATGACCTGGATGAGCGCCGAACATTCGACGTTGGCGAGCATGTCGGCCAAGGTCGCCTTCTGGACGTTGAGGATCTTCCCGCGAATGGGGAACAGGGCCTGATGATCGGAGTTGCGAGCGGCCTTCGCCGTGCCCATCGCCGAGTCGCCCTCGACGATGAACAGCTCCGTGTTCTCCACTCCGTTGTCGCGGCAGTCGTAGAGCTTCGCCGGCAGCGAGGAGGCTTCCAACGCGGTCTTGCGTCGCTGGTTCTCCTTGTGGGTGCGGGCAGAGATGCGCGATTTCATCTCGGCCACGACCTTCTCCATGAGCACAGCTGCCTGCTGCTTCTCCGCGCGCTTGGTCGACGCGAGCACCTCGCCGAGCTGGGTCTCGACGGTCTTGGCCACGATCTGGCGCACCGCGGCGGTGCCGAGGACCTCCTTCGTCTGCCCCTCGAACTGGGGTTCGGCCAGCTGCACGGTGACGACGGCGGTGATGCCGGCGAGCACATCGTCCTTCTCGAGTTTGTCCTTGCCGACCTTGAGTTTGCGCGCGTTGGCGTCGACGGCCTTGCGCATCGCCTTCAGGCAGGCCTGCTCGAACCCGGCGAGGTGGGTGCCGCCCTGCGGGGTGGCGACCACGTTGACGAAGGACTTCAGCTTCGTGTCGTAACCGGTCCCCCAGCGCAGAGCGATATCGACGCCGACCTCCCGTTCGACTTCCTTGGATTCGAGGTGCCCCGAGGAGTTGAGGACCGGGACGGTCTCCTTGAAGGTGCCGGTGTTCTGCAGACGCCAGGTGTCGGTGATCGGAGGGTCGATGGAGAGATGGTCGACGAATTCGGTGATTCCGCCGTCGAACTTGAAGACCTCTTCGCGCTCGGCGATAACGGCGCCGGTCTCGTCACGGACGACACCACGCCGGTCGACGATGCGCAGTTCGAGTCCGGGAACGAGGAAGGCGGTCTGACGAGCACGTTCGACCAGATGCGGGTAGTCGAACTGGGCCTTGGACAGGAAGATCTGCGGATCCGCCCAATACTGGACACGGGTGCCGGTGGCTCCGCGCTTGGCCTTGCCGACGATGTCGAGGCCGGTCGGTTCCTGGAAGGCCTCGAAGGGGTTGTCCGGGCTCGGGGTGCCGGAGGAGTCGTCGAAGCGTCCGGGCACGCCTCGGCGGAAGGACATCTTGTGCACCTTCGATCCGCGGGTGACCTCGACGTCGAGGCGAGCGGACAGGGCGTTGACGACCGAGGCGCCGACTCCGTGCAGTCCGCCCGAAGCGGCGTAGGACGTGCCGCCGAACTTGCCGCCGGCGTGGAGTTTGGTCATGACGACCTCGACGCCGGTCAGCCCGGTCTTCGGTTCGATGTCGACGGGGATGCCGCGGCCCTTGTCGGTGACCGCCACCGAGCCGTCGGCGGCGAGCTCGATGAGGATCTCGGATCCGTATCCGCCGAGGGCCTCGTCGACGGAATTGTCGATGACCTCCCACAGGCAGTGCATGAGACCGCGGGAGTCGGTCGTGCCGATGTACATGCCGGGTCGCTTGCGTACCGCTTCAAGACCGGACAGGACGGACAGGTGCCTGGCGCCGTAGCTTTCGTCTTCCACACAATTCCTCTCGTTCGATTAAATTCTAATCGCTGCGCGCGCAGGACCCTATTCTCTGCGGCTCGTGTCGGGAATCCATCCGGACGAGCTCGACCATGGGCGCCCCGCAGCTGGAAGAATGGAGCCATGCGCCATCGTCTCCTCGTGCCGAGCCTCCTCGCCTCTGCCGCTCTCTGTCTGCCCGGCCTGTCGGCTTGCTCCCAGGATTCGGCCGCTCCCGGACGGACCACTCAGGCAGCCGAGACCAGCGGTGAGTCCGCATCAGCCGACGACGCCGCAGACGGCGACGACAGTCCAGAGTCGGAGACCGCCTCGGCGCGGGCCGACGATGCGGACCTGACAGGGAAGGTCATCGCGGTCGATCCCGGGCACAACGGCGGCAATGCGGACCATCCGGAGACGATCAATCGGCAGGTGCCCGACGGTCGCGGAGGCACGAAGGCGTGCAACACCACGGGCACGTCGACGAGCTCCGACTATCCGGAAGCCGATTTCACATGGGCCGTGGCGAGGAAGCTGGAGAAGTCGCTGACGGATGCCGGGGCCGAAGTCGTTCTCAGCCGCGAGGACAACACAGGAGTCGGACCGTGTGTGGACGAGCGCGGGACATTCGCCGACGATGCGGATCTGCTCGTGAGCATTCACGCCAACGGCAGCGAGTCCAGTGCGGTGAAGGGCTTCCACATCATCGTCGCCGATCCCGGTGAGAACGAGAGGACAGAGAGGGCTTCCGTGGATCTGGCGAAATCGGTGGGGAGGTCGATGAGTGAGGAGTTCACCCCGAACAGGGCCTATGGACAGGACGCGATCAGCCGGAGGCCGGACCTGGCCGGTCTGAACAATGCTTCGGTGCCCGCCGTCATCGTCGAATGCGGAGAGATGCGCAACCCGTCTGAGGCGAAGCTCATGGAGTCGAAGTCCGGGCAGGAGAAGTACGCCGACGCCCTGTTCGACGGCGTCGTCGACTGGTTCTGATTCGGATACGGGAAACGCCCCTGGGAAGTTCCCAGGGGCGTTCCGCTCTTCTCACCTCGAGCGGACCTCGAGACGAGCCTCAGTCCAGGTAGTCGCGCAGCACCTGCGAGCGGGACGGGTGGCGCAGCTTGGCCATCGTCTTCGACTCTATCTGGCGGATGCGCTCACGGGTGACGCCGTAGACCTTGCCGATCTCGTCGAGGGTCTTCGGCTGACCGTCGTTGAGTCCGAAGCGCATGGACACCACTCCGGCTTCACGCTCCGAGAGCGTGTCGAGCACGGAGTGCAGCTGCTCCTGGAGGAGGGTGAAGCTCACCGAGTCCGAAGGCACAACAGCTTCGGAGTCCTCGATGAGGTCGCCGAACTCCGAGTCGCCGTCTTCACCCAGCGGGGTGTGCAGAGAGATGGGCTCGCGGCCGTACTTCTGCACCTCGACGACACGCTCGGGCGTCATGTCAAGTTCCTTCGCGAGCTCTTCCGGGGTCGGTTCGCGACCGAGGTCCTGCAGCATCTGACGCTGCACACGGGCGAGTTTGTTGATGACCTCGACCATGTGCACCGGGATGCGGATCGTCCGCGCTTGGTCCGCCATCGCACGGGTGATCGCCTGACGGATCCACCACGTGGCGTAGGTCGAGAACTTGAAGCCCTTCGTGTAGTCGAACTTCTCCACGGCGCGGATGAGGCCGAGGTTGCCTTCCTGGATGAGGTCGAGGAAGAGCATTCCGCGACCGGTGTAGCGCTTGGCCAGGGACACGACGAGGCGGAGGTTGGCTTCCAACAGGTGGTTCTTCGCGATGCGACCGTCATGGATGATCCACTTGTAGTCCATCGTCTCGCGAGGGTCGGTCACCTCTCCGCCGTCGAGCAGGTGCTCGGCGTACATTCCGGCCTCGATGCGCTTGGCGAGGTCGACCTCCTCGGCGGCGTTGAGCAGTGCCACCTTGCCGATCTGCTTGAGGTAGTCCTTGACCGGGTCCGCGGTCGCACCGGCGGAGACGACCTGCTGGGCAGGCGCATCCTCTTCGTCGGCGTCGGAGACGATGAAGCCTCCGGCCTCGGCCACGGCGGCGTTCTTCTCCTTCTCTTCCGAGTTCTTCGTCTCGGTCGCCTCGGCGGGGCTCTCCTCTGTAGCCAGAGCGTCCGCGGCCGGTTCGACTTCCTCGGTGGTGTCGATGACGTCGTCGGCCTTCTTCGCCTTGGTCGCCTTCGTGGCTTCCTTGGCGGCGGTGGACTCCGTCGTGGTCGTCTTCGCCGCAGCCGTCGATTTCGCTGCGGTCGTCTTCTTCGCAGCAGTCGTCTTCTTCGACGCAGCTGCCTCGGTCTTTGCGGCAGCCGACTTCGCGGTCGTCGACTTCGCGGTCGCGGACTTCTTGGTTCCGGCAGCGGTCGTCTTCTTCGCAGTGGACTTCGACGCCGCAGTGGTCTTGGATCCACCGGTCGAGGTCGTGCCGGCCGTTCCCTCCGACTTCTCCGTCACCGTTGTGGATTCCTTGTCGACTCTGGGCACGTGTTCACCTTTCGCGAGCGTTGAAACTTCCCCATGCATTCGGACAGTACTAAGACCCAAGTCAAGTGGTCCGCGTACGGTCCGGGGCGAGCACGCATAGCTCGCCCATCATGCAATGACTGGGTCAACGCTTAATTTTCTCACGTTATTCCCTGCTTTGCGAATCGGACCTCGAAGGCTCCGCGGCGATCCGTCCGGGCCGTTCACTCGGTGACCGCGGCGATCACACAGCATCGTTCAGATGGTCGTGCGCTGTGTCTCCGTCAGCCAACGAGGCAGGCACCCCATGTCGACCGCGCCGACGATGAGTTCGGCCAGTCCGTGTTCGGGTTCGAGCTCGATCGCGGCACGAGCATAGTTCAGCGCCATCGTCGATCCGCCCAGCGCCCATTCGAACCAGGCGATGACGGCATAGGCGTTGGCCCTCGCCTGCGGGTGCCCGGCCTGCAGGTAGTCCTTGAGGAAGGCGATGGTGAGCATGATGTCTCGCGGCCGCGGCGCACGCGAGGAGAGGCCGACGAGCTGCTGCGCAGCCTGCGCCTGGGAGACGATGCGCCGACTCATCGTGCACAGCTCCTCCCCGTCGAGACCGTTGACCACCGACGGCGGGAAATCCGGGTGGTCGAAGCTCAGGATCATCTCCAGGGCGTCCCGTGACCAGATCTCGACGAGCAGAGTATCGAGCGCCATGACGGTCGGCAGGTCCATCAGATCGTGGATGCGCGCCTCGTCGATCGCCTCCTCCTCGCACCGCATCACATCCAAGCGCGGATAGACCTCGGCAAGGACCACGAAGGCCTCGTCCGTGCCCATCCACTCCTCGGCGTGTCCGCGGCGGCTGTCGGCGAAGGCCTCGGCGGGCATGGGTGAGATGACGAGATCCACCGGATCGGCGACGGGGTTGGATCCGCCGGCGACGAGCTCCGTGGCACACGCCGAGGTGGTTGCGTCGATCAGCGGCGTGCAGTCAAAGCCGTCCTCGTCGATGCGTCCGAAGTGCTCCTGGTTGACCCACCAGGCGCTGAGAGTGTCGACGCCTCTGGCGGCGAAGGTCATGGCCAACTCGTCGATCGCCGCCCGGATGAGACCACGGTGGACCTCGGCGTATTCGGCGTCGGCACCGAGGCCGAAGGCGCTGACCGGCTGGTAGTCGTCATCGTAGAGAACGAGGAAGACACCGCTGACAGTGCCGGCGCGCATGATGAGATCGGCGTACCAGCTGCCGCCTTCGGACAGCGTCTGTGCCGCGCTCTCCCGGTCGAAGTCGATGCGCAGCGTCGTCGAGCTGGTCTGGGACCCGTTGTTCTCGGTGCCGACGATGACGGCGACGAGACTGCGCTGCGGGGTGTAGCCGAGGGTGTGGGGGATGATTCCGATGATGTCCTCGGGCGTGCGAGCCGGTGTCTTCACTGCGTCCTCCTTGATCGGGATGGAACCTGCCGGCTGCGGCGGTTCCCGTGCCTGCGATGAGGCCCATGAGAGGGCCTCCTGTCTGACCCCCACTCCAGCCGATCCCGAGACCGTTCTTCCAGGCCCCGTCCTGCGCCTGTGGACGGACCGATCCCGTCCACAGGGCGCAGATGGATGAGTCACGACCGCCGTCCCCACGAGAATCTGCGCCGAATTGCCTCAATCGCCTCACTGGCATACAAGTGAGGGGTGGCGAAGAGACGGATATACACAGCACCTGGTTCTCAAGTGGTCGACATCTCGACGGGTCAGGCCCGGCTGGAGAAGCTCGACGGCGAGGCCGATTCCTATGTGCTCCATGTCAACGGAGTCCCGTCGTCGTCGATCACTCTGTCCGATCCGCAGCGTCTGGATTTCGAGTACCTGGACTGGATGCGACGCATCATCGACGTCGAGCTCCCTCACCGCACTCTCCGGGCCGCACATATCGGTGCCGCCGGCTGCGCTCTGGCCCGGGCGCTGAACTCGGCACGACCGGGGTCGAAGCAGACGGCGATCGACATCGACGCCAAGCTGCTCGACTTCGCCCGCGACTGGTTCGACCTGCCCCGTTCCCCCGCCCTGGCCCTGCGCGCCGGCGACGGAGCAGTGGAGATCGGGAAGTTCAGAGCCGACACCCTCGACGTCCTCGTCCGAGATGCCTTCGACCACGACTCGGTTCCCACAACCCAGCAGACATCCGAGTTCTTCGCCTCCTGCGCCGAGGCGGTCAAGGACTCCGGCATCTACGTCGCCAATGTGCCCGACCCCGGCGACCACCATCTCCTCAGGGACGAACTCCGCGGCCTCGGCGAGCACTTCGCGCATCTTGCCGCCGCCACGGAACCGGCGATCCTCAAGGGACGTCGGCGCGGAAATGTCGTCGTCCTCGCCTCCCACTCCGAACTCGACACGGCCGGCCTCGACCGGAGTCTGCGCACCGCCGCCTCCTCCGCGACCTTCCTGGCCGGAACCGACCTGCGCTCCCGCCTGGGCCTATGACCTCACACACGCCGGCGTTCTCCCTCGGGGCTCTGACTCGTTCGACTGCCTGCGCTCCCGCCTGCGTCTCTGACGCCGCGCGCGTGCCCACGGCCCGATTGTGAGGTACGCCCCGGTCCGAAATGACGCTGCGACTACAGACACCGCGCAAAGTTCGGCATAATTGAATGCCGACCCAAGAAGGTGAGATGACCGAAACTTCAGAAATTCGAGTCGAGCAGACCAAGCTCGACGAGCTCTATGCCCGCCTCGATGAGCTCCGGGAGGAGACGACAGCCCGCCTGGGGACGGTGAGGATCTCCGAGGTCGGAGGCAATCACCAGCACCGCACCGAACGCGATGCCTTCGCGACGCTGTACGAAGATCAGCTCATCCGTCTCGACGGCGCCGAGGAGGGACTGTGCTTCGGTCGCCTCGACATCGTCGATGAGGACGACCCCACCTATATCGGCCGCATCGGACTCACCGACGATCAGCGTCAGCAGATCCTCATCGACTGGAGGGCTCCGGCCGCCGAACGCTTCTACCAGTCGACGGCCGCCAATCCCGACGGCATCGCCCGCCGCCGTCACCTCGTCACCGCCAACCGGTTGGTCACCGGCATCGAAGACGATGTGCTCGACATCGACGCACTCGATGACACTCAGCGGTCGAACCTGCAGGGTGAAGGTGCTCTGCTCGCAGCACTGACCACCCACCGAACCGGTCGGATGGGCGATATCGTCGCGACCATCCAGGCCGAACAGGACGCGATCATCCGCCGTCCGCTCTCCGGCGTCCTCGTCGTCCAGGGCGGTCCGGGCACCGGCAAGACCGCCGTCGCTCTCCACCGTGCCGCGTTCCTGCTCTACCGTCATCGGGAGCGCATCGCGAAGTCCGGTGTCCTCCTCGTCGGCCCGTCGACGGTGTTTCTCAAGTACATCGAGAAGGTTCTGCCCAGCCTCGGCGAGACAGGGGCCGTCCTGCTCACCCCGGGGCAGCTGTATCCGGGACTCGACACGGATGCCGCTGATGCACCGGCAGCAGCCGAGATCAAGGGCCGCTCCGTCATGGCTCGGGTGCTGAAGAACCATATTGCGAACTATCAGCGCATCCCCGACAACGACGTCGAGATGCGGGTGCGTTCGCATACGATCGTGCTGCGTCGCAAGGATGTGCAGTCCGCGCGCGATCGGGCTCGTCGCAGCGGAGATCCGCACAATGCTGCCCGCACCGGTTTCGTCACCGGGCTGCTGAAGATCCTCGCCGAGGATCTCGCCCGTGAGATGGGGATGGATGCGGCCGGCGAGCGGCTGCCCGAACTGCTTGAGGACCTGCGGTCGTCCGTCGACGTCCGGCGCGCCCTCAACCTCGCGTGGTTCCCCATCGGTCCCGCGGCTGCTCTGCGTTCTCTGCTGGGCAGACCGCACAAACTCCAGGCCGCGGCTCGCAAACTCCTCACACCCGCCGAACAGTCGATTCTGCTCGAGCAGCGTCGGGATGAGTTCACGGTCGACGATGTGCCCCTGCTCGACGAGCTTGCCGAGCTTCTCGGTTCCGCGCCTCAGCAGACTCAGGCGCGGGATGACTCGGCTCGCGAATACGCCGAAGCCGTCGTCGATATGACCGAGACCGGCGGAATGGTCTCCGCCGAGACGCTCGCGTCCCGCTGGGAGGAGCAGGGCCCGGCGATGACCCTGGCCGAACGCGCCCTCGAGGACCGGGAGTGGACGTACGGCCACCTCGTCGTCGATGAGGCGCAGGAGCTGTCCCCGATGCAGTGGCGGGTCCTCTTCCGCCGCGTGCCGTCGAAGTCGGCCACCGTCGTCGGCGACCTCGCACAGTCCTCGCAGGTCGACAACGCCCGCACCTGGTCATCGATCCTCACCGAGTTCGTCGGCGACCGTTTCGCTCTCCAGGTGCTCACGGTCTCCTACCGCACTCCGCAGTCGGTGATGGATCTGGCCAACCGCTACCTGCATCGGCATTTCCCGCAGCTCGAGCTCGTCGAGTCGGTGCGTCAGGGCGGTTCGGATCCGCAGCTGGACTCCTTCGCCGACGAATCCGAGCTGCTGGCCGCCCTCCCCGGCGCGGTCGCGGCCGAGGTGTCCGCCGCCGAAGGTGGGAAGATCGCCGTCATCGCTGATGAGGCGCTCATCGATCCCATCGCCGAGGCGATCGCGGACTTCGATTTCGGACGGTCGGTCACGGGCTTGGACCATCAGATCGCCCTCATCACCCCGCAGCAGGCCAAAGGCCTCGAGTTCGATGCGGTGATCATCGTCGAGCCCGGCCGCATCTCCCCGGTCGGCGGTGAGGAAGGCGTCGGCGGCCTCTATGTGGCGCTGACCCGAACGACGGAACGTCTGCGTGTGCTGGCGTCCGTGTCCACGGAACTGACCGAGCTCTTCTCCGCCGAGGCGATCCGCCGAGCCGGCTGACCACCCCTATTGCTACCTGACGGCGGCCCAGCAACCTCGCGCGAGGTTGCTGGGCCGCCGTCAGGTAGCAATTGGGGTGAATGTGAAAGGCCGCTTGGGTTCGGCTTCCCCTCCGAACCGCAAGCGGCCGCGCGCCGTAGCGCGCACGTTCAATACTACACAACTATTTCTGTACCGCGGTACTCGAAACGGAGATTTCCGACAGAAATCTCAGCTGTCTCAGGATCCGGTCGCGCGCAGACCTCAGACGCTCAGTCCGCGAAGTCGTCGGGAGTGGGTTCGCGGGTCTGCCCGGACTGCAGCAGCGCATCGGCACGCAGCGAATCGATCGCGGCCTCGAAGTCTTCGAGCGAATCGAATCCCTGGTAGACGCTGGCGAAGCGCAGGTAGGCGACCTGATCGAGCTCCCGCAGCGGTTCGAGGATCGACAGCCCCACCTCATCGGCGTCGATCTCCGCGATTCCGCGCGACCGGATGTTCTCCTCCACCCGCTGTGCGAGCTTCGCGAGATCATCGTCGCTGACCGGGCGTCCCTGGCAGGCCTTGCGCACACCGGACATGATCTTCTGCCGGGAGAACTCCTCGGTGACTCCGGAGCGTTTGATCACCGACAGGCTCGTGGCTTCCATCGTGGTGAAACGACGACCGCAGTGACGGCACTGCCGACGCCGACGGATCGCCGCGCCGTCTTCGCTGGTCCTCGAATCGACGACCCGCGAATCGGACTCACGGCAGAACGGACAGCGCATCTCTACTCCTCGAACCTGATGTCGACAGCCCGCCCGTGGGCCGGCAGCTGTTCGCTGGCGGCGAGAACACCGATGTGCCCGGCCACCTCGGACAGTGCCTGTCGATCATAGTCGATGACCTGGCTGACCTTGATGAATGAGTGCACACCCAGCCCCGAACCGTGAGCGGCGGTGCCCATCGTGGGCAGCACGTGATTCGACCCGGCGCAGTAGTCACCGAGCGACACCGGTGCCCAATCGCCGAGGAAGACCGCTCCGCCGTTCGTGATCCGTGCCCCGACCGCTTCCGCATCGGCCGTGTGGACCTCGACGTGCTCTCCGGCGTAGCCGTTGACCACGGTGATCCCGGCGTCGAGATCGTCGACGAGGACGATCGCCGACTGTCGACCGGCCAGAGCCGTCCCGATCCGTTCGGTGTGCATCGCCTGCGGCACCTGCACGTCCAGCTCCTTCTGCACCGCCTCGGCGAGATCGACGGAGTCGGTGACCAGCACCGAGGCGGCCAGTTCGTCGTGTTCGGCCTGGCTGATGAGGTCGGCGGCGACGAAGCGCGGGTCGGCCTGGTCGTCGGCGAGGATGATGATCTCCGTGGGTCCGGCGACCGCGTCGATGCCCACCCGGGAACGGACCAGGGACTTCGCCGCAGCCACATAGGCGTTCCCGGGACCGGTGATGAGGTCGACGGGTTCGAGTTCCTCACCGTCGTCGAAGCCGTAGGCCAGGGCGCCGATCGCCTGTGCTCCGCCCATCGCCCACACTTCGTCGACGCCGAGGATGTGTGCGGTGGCGAGCACGGTGGGGTGCGGCAGGCCGTTGCTCTGGGGCGGGCTCGCGATCGCCAATGAGTGTGCACCGGCGGTCTGTGCCGGCACGACGTTCATGATCACCGTCGACGGGTACACGGCCAGTCCGCCGGGAACGTAGAGTCCGACTCGTTCGACCGGAAGGTGGCGGGTGGTGACGAAGGCGCCGGAGGCCAGTTCGGTGCGGACGTCGTCGGGACGCTGATCGGCCGCGACCGTCCGGGCCCGGGCGATGGATTCGACGAGTGCGGCCTTGACCGCGGGATCGAGTTCGGCTGCGGCCTCGGCCAGCGCCGAGGCCGGCACGCGCAGAGCCTCGGGACGGACCCCGTCGAAGCGTTCGGTGAAGTCCTTCACCGCGGCCGCTCCCCCGCCGGCGACGGTGTCGAGCAGGTCGGCGACTCGTCGTTCGATATCGGCATGGGTCTCGGCGGCCCGAGGCAGCTTCTGCGCCAGGAATCGCTTGTTGAGGGTCTCACCACGGAAGTCCAGAATGTTCACCCGCATCATTCTAGTCTCCGCAGCAGCACTGCAGGCCCCCGGCCCGCAGTGCGGACGAGGGCGGTCTCGGCGGTCGCGCCTCAGACGCTGAAGCAGCGGGAGCCCAGCAGAGCCTTGAGGTCGCCGTAGAGGCTGGGGTTCGGATCGACTCGGATCGACCGATCCAGGCGCATGATCGTCTGCCGTCCCGGCTGAGACAGGGTGATGTGGACGTCCGTCTGCCCCTTGTTGGATTCGAGGATCCGTTTGAGTTTCGACGCCATCTCCTCGGTTGCCTTCTCCATCGGCATGATGAGGTTGAGCGGCCGATCGTTGGGGTCGGTGACATCGGGAATCGTCATCGACATCGCCATCAGCGAGGTCGGTCGGTCATCTGAGGTGCGGATGCGACCGGTCAGGGAGATCACGAGGTCGGTCGCCAACAGGCTCGCCACCGGCTCGTAGGTGTCGCCGAAGAACATCACCTCGATCTCGGCTTCGAGATCCTCCACGGTCACGATCGCATAGGGACGCCCGGAGTTCTTCGACACCTTGCGGGTGACCTGGGTGATCATTCCGCAGACCTTGATCTGGGATCCGTCATGGCGGTGCGACTCCGGATCGACCACCTCGGCGATGGAGGCATCGGATTCGGCAGCCAGCACACCTTCGAGCCCGTTGAGCGGGTGGTCGGAGACGTAGAGACCGATCATGTCACGCTCGAAGGACAGCTTCTCCTTCTTCTCCCACTCCGGACGGTCCGGGATGGTCACGGAGAAGCCCGGTGAGTCGTCTCCCCCGCCGAGCCCGGCGAAGAGATCGAACTGTCCGTTGGCTTCCTGCCTCTTGACGCCGATGACCGAGTCCACGGCCTCCTCGTGGACTTCGACGAGTGAGCGACGGCTGTGGCCGAGCGAGTCGAAGCCGCCGGCCTTGATGAGCGATTCGATCGTGCGCTTGTTGCACACGTGGCTGGGCACCTTGTCGAGGAAGTCCGTGAACGAGGTGTAGGCGCCCTTCTCGTCGCGGGCCTCGACGATGCCCTCGACGACGTGCGCGCCGACGTTGCGGACCGCGCCCATGCCGAAGCGGATATCGGTGCCGACCGGGGTGAAGTGGAGCGCGGATTCGTTGACGTCCGGAGGCAGCACGGTGATGCCCAGACGGCGGCACTCGTTGAGGTAGATCGCGAGCTTGTCCTTGTTGTCACCGACCGAGGTCAGCAGGGCCGCCATGTATTCGGCGGTGTAGTGAGCTTTGAGATAGGCGGTCCAGTAGGACACGACGCCGTAGGCGGCCGAGTGCGCCTTGTTGAACGCGTAGTCCGAGAACGGCAGCAGGATGTCCCACAGGGCTTGGGCAGCGGCTTCGGAATAGCCGCGTTCCTTCATGCCGCCGAAGAATCCGACCTGCTGCTTGTCAAGCTCGGACTTCTTCTTCTTGCCCATCGCGCGGCGGAGGATGTCTGCCTGTCCCAGCGAGTAGCCGGCGACCTTCTGTGCGATCGCCATCACCTGCTCCTGGTAGATGATGAGACCGTAGGTGGTGTCGAGGATCTCCTTGAGCGGCTCCTCGAGCTCCGGGTGGATCGGGGTGACCTCCTGCAGACCGTTCTTGCGCAGGGCATAGTTCGTATGCGAGTCGGCGCCCATCGGCCCGGGGCGGTAGAGCGCCAGGGTCGCGGAGATATCCTCGAAGTTGTCCGGCTTCATCATCCGCAGCAGGGCACGCAGGCCGCCGCCGTCGAGCTGGAACACGCCGAGGGTGTCACCCCGGGTCAGCAGCTCGTACGCGGCAGGATCGTCGAGGGCAAGGTGCTCGAGGTCGAGTTCGTAGTCCCGGTTGGCTTTGATGTTCTCCACTGCGTCGGAGATGATCGTGAGGTTCCGCAGCCCCAGGAAGTCCATCTTGATGAGCCCGAGGCCCTCAGAGGTCGGATAGTCGAACTGGGTGATGACCTGTCCGTCCTGGAACCGCCGCATGATCGGAATGACGTCGATGATCGGGTCCGAGGACATGATGACACCGGCGGCGTGGACACCCCATTGTCGCTTCAGCCCTTCCAGGCCCTTGGCGGTCTCGAAGGTCTCCCGGGCCTCCGGATCGGCGTCGACGAGTTCGCGGAACTCCCCGGCTTCCTTATAGCGCTTGGACTCCGGGTCCTCGATGTCCTTGAGCGGAATGTCCTTGGCCATCTCCGCAGGCGGCAGAGCCTTCGTCAGCCGCTCGCCCATGGAGAAGGGTTTGCCGAGGACTCGAGCGGAGTCCTTCAGTGCCATCTTCGTCTTGATCGTGCCGTAGGTGACGATCATCGCCACACGCTCGTCGCCGTATTTCTCGGTCACATAGTCGATGACCTCGCTGCGGCGACGATCATCGAAGTCGACGTCGAAGTCGGGCATGGACACACGGTCCGGGTTGAGGAAGCGCTCGAAGAACAGTCCGTGCTGGAGCGGATCGAGATCGGTGATGCGCATCGCGTAGGCGACCATGGAGCCGGCACCCGAACCACGGCCGGGCCCGACGCGGATGCCGTTGTCCTTCGACCAGTTGATGAAGTCGGCGACGACGAGGAAGTAGCCGGGGAAGCCCATCGAGATGATGATGTCGAGTTCGTAGTCGGCCTGCCTGCGGACGTCGTCGGGAACACCGTCGGGGTACCGGTAGTCGAGTCCCTTCGCGACCTCCTTGATCAGCCACGAGGTCTCGTCCTCGCCGGGAGGGCACGGGAACTTCGGCATGTAGTTCGCCGAGGTGTCGAAGGAGACTTCGCACTTCTCGGCGATCTCGAGGGTGTTGTCGCAGGCCTCGGGGAATTCCCTGAACAGTGACCGCATCTCTGCGGGAGTCTTGAGGTAGTAGCCGGAGCCGGAGAAGGCGAAGCGCGATCCGCCCTGATCGTAGGTGGGTTCGATGAGTTTCGAACCTGATTGGATGGCCAGCAGGGCCTCGTGCGCCTTCGCATCGGATTCGTGCGTGTAGTGGAGGTCGTTGGTGGCGACCAGCGGAATGTCGAGTTCTTTCGACAGTCGGATGAGGTCCTTCGTCACCCTCTTCTCGATGGACAGGCCGTGGTCCATGAGTTCGACGTAGTAGTTGTCCCTGCCGAAGATCTCACGGTACTTCCCGGCCGCCGCTTTGGCTTCTTCGTATTGCCCCAGCCGCAGCCGCACCTGCACCTCGCCCGAGGGACAGCCGGTGGTGGCGATGAGTCCGTCGGAATAGCTCTCGAGCAGATCCTGGTCCAGTCGGGGCCATTTCGCGGTCACCGAGTCGAGGGAGGCATACGATGATGCCTTGAACAGGTTGCGCATGCCCGTATTGTTCCGAGACAGCAGAGTCATGTGCGTGTAGAGACCACCGCCGGAGAGATCATCGCTCTTCTGCGATTCGTCGGTGCGCCACTTCACGCGCGTCTTGTCCCGGCGGTCGGTGCCGGGGGTGACATAGGCTTCGACGCCGATGATGGGTTTGATTCCGGCGGCAGTCGCCTGAGACCAGAAGTCGAAGGCACCGAACAGGTATCCGTGGTCGGTCGTGGCGATCGCGGACATCCCCGATGCCTTCGTCGCCGCCATCAGATCGGCGAGGCGTGCCGCACCGTCCAACATGGAGTATTCGGTGTGGACGTGGAGGTGGACGAAGTCCTCGTTCGGCACTGGGCGCCGCCTTCCTGAAGTTGCCGGTGTTGCCGTTCCAGCTTAGTCCATCGACCGTTCGGAAGACGGCTCCCGGAAGTGTTGCTCCCGGCACGTGGCTCCGGGGACCCTGCACGCGCAGTTCAGCGCGGCGTGTCGCTCAGCAGCCGGGTTCCGGCACCAGCAGTGGGCGGCGCGGCCGGCCACCGGTGTCAGCTCGGCCGGATGCGGTCGAGCGCGGTCTGCAGGTCCTCGGGATACCCGCTTTCGAATTCGACCCACTTCTGCGTATCGGGGTGGTGGAAACCGAGCTTGACGGCATGCAGCCATTGGCGTTCCAGTCCGAGTTCCTTCGCCAGCACCGGATCGGCGCCGTAGGGCAGATCGCCGACGCAGGGATGTTTGGTGGCGGAGAAATGGACGCGGATCTGGTGAGTGCGTCCGGTCTCCAGGTGGACCTCGACGAGTGCGGCACGGCGGTGGGCTTCGATCACTTCGTAGTGGGTGATCGCGTTCTTGCCTTCGGTGCGCACCGCGTAGAGTCCGTCGTGTTTGGGATGCCGGGCGATCGGGGCATCGATGGTGCCGAGCACAGGGTCGGGCAGTCCCTGCACGACCGCATGGTAGGTCTTTTCCACCGTGCGTTCCTTGAAGGCGCGTTTGAGCACGCTGTAGGCGTATTCGCTCTTCGCCACGACCATGAGTCCCGACGTGCCGACATCGAGTCGCTGCACGATGCCCTGACGTTCGGGCGCGCCGGAGGTGGCGATGCGGAATCCTGCTGCGGCGAGACCGCCGACGACGGTGCGTCCGGTCCAGCCGAGGGCCGGGTGTGCTGCCACGCCGACGGGCTTGTCGACGACGACGAATGCATCTTCGTCGTGGACGATGCGCATTCCCGGCACGGGATCGGGCACGACCTCGAGCGGCTTCTTCGGCTCGGGCATCATGATGTCGAGTCGTTCACCGGCGATGACGCGATCGGACTTGATGACCGGGCGCCCGGACATCTCCACTCCCCCGTCGGCGCAGATATCGGCGGCCGCAGTGCGGGAGAGACCGAGCAGCTTCGACATCGCAGCATCCACGCGCTGGCCGTCGAGTCCCTCGGGGACGAGGATGGATCGTTCAGTCATAAGAGTCCTCTTTCACGCGGGTGGAGTCCGATCCGTCGATGTCGATGCCCCTGAGGCTGACGATGACGAGGGTCACTGCGGCGGCGGAGATCGCGATGTCCGCGACATTGCAGATGAACAGAGACAGATCGATGAAGTCGACGACGGCGCCGTGCAGGAACGACGGTTCGCGGAAGAGCCTGTCGACGAGGTTGCCGAAGAGACCGCCTAAGAGCAGACCGAGGCCGATCGCCCAGGCCCGCGACCCGAGCTTGCGAGAGATCACGAGGATGGCCATGAAGACGCCGACGGCGATGATCGGGAAGATCCACGTCACATTCGACCCGAGGCCGAGCGCGGCTCCGGGGTTGCGGTAGAAGGTGAATCCGGCCAGGGAGCCGATCACCGGAACCGGAGGCTTGTCTTCGAGGAAGGTGACGGCGAGGAACTTGGTGAACTGATCGATCACGAGCACTGATGCTGCGATTGTGAACAGCAGGACCATCATGGCGGCGCGAGGTCGTTTCACCCGTGAGGCAGGATCGTTCATTTGGTTCATTCTAGACCACTGCCGACGGTGCCGGATGCAGGCGTGTGGCGGCGGAGTGTGCGGACACGACGGAGGCCCGGGCACTCCGCAGAGTTCCCGGACCTCGGTCGCTGGTGCGCTGGGATCAGAGCTTGTGGTTCGAGGAACCGCCCAGCGGGCCGTTTCCGTCGAGGGTCTCCGGAGCCAGGCTCGTGGAGTTCTCGAGGTCACGCAGCTGATCGTTGAGGTAGCTCTTGAGGCGAGTGCGGTACTGGCGCTCGAAGTTCGAGAGCTGGTCGATCGAACGCTCGAGCGTCGATTTCTGCGATTCGAGGGTCGACAGCGTCTCGTCGCGCTTGGATTCGGCCTTGCCGACGATGTCGGCTGCTTCCTTCTCAGCGCCCTTGATGAGCTCGTCGCGCTTGCGCTCACCTTCGGCGACATGCTCGTCGTGGACGCGCTGAGCCAGAGCGATGAGACCATGAGCGTCTCCGTCGCCCGCTGCGGCAGCGCCGAGGCCGGCACCCGCGGCTCCACCGGCGGCACCGGCTGCCATAGCAGGTGCAGCAGAGCTGTCCTTGGGGGCCGGAGCGGCTTCCTTGACGGCCGGGGCCGGGGTCTCTTCGACCGGTGCCGGAGCGGCAGATGCCTCGGCCGGAGCCGGAGCCTCTTCCTTCTCTTCGGGTGCGGGAACGGCTGCGGGCATCGCCTGAGTGGCGTCGATGTCCTCTGCCGGTGCCGCGGAGGCGCCGCCGGCTTCGAGTTCCTTCACACGCTGTTCGGCGGTGGAGAGCTTCTGACGCAGCTCGTCGTTCTCCTGGTAGAGACGGCGAATCTCAACGACGACCTCATCAAGGAAATCGTCGACTTCGTCCTGGTCGTACCCGTCGCGGAACTTCACATGCTGGAACCGCTTGTTTACTACGTCTTCAGGCGTGAGCGCCATGAGGTCACCTTCAGTCGATCTACATTCATTACGCTGCCGCCCCGAAGGACGGCTTCAACGTCACATTAGCGTAACACCTGCAGTTTTGTCCCGCAGTAATGGCGTGTCTCGCATTCAATGACGAAGTTTTCCGCATCCGAGGCTAACAAGCCGAGCACGCGGACAGCCAATTATGGTGAGTATATTCACCATCCATCCGGTCATCACGCAGACGATTCACGATAGCCGACCGAAGAGATCCGGAGGCGATTCCCGGTGCCCATTCACAGTGATTCGTCAGCCGAGGTCACCGCGGCGAGGGCATCAGGCGGAGGTGTGCGAGAGGTTGAAGAACACCGACGCGATGATCTGGATGCCGATGAGCAGGACGATGAATCCCAGGTCGAGCGAGACCTGCCCCAGACGCAGCGGCGGAATGATCCTGCGCAGCAGCTTCAGCGGCGGATCGGTGAGTGTGTACACGATCTCGGCGAGGACGAGGAGGAAGCCGGTGGGCCGCCAGTCGCGGGAGAACACCTGGACCAGGTCGAGCACCACGCGCGCCAGGAGCACGTACACATAGAGGCTCAGCGCTGTACCGAGGATGTAGAAGATGATGGCCACGTGGGTCCCCCGCGCCTTTCGTTGTTGCTTGAGAGTTCTGAGGCTTCAGCCTATCGGCTCCAGCTGAGGACGAGTTGAGAGTGTCCAGGCGCCGTTCAGCTCTGGTTGAAGAAGCTGGCCTGCGTGTCCGAATCCGCTTCGTTCTCGCCGGCGACCTCGATGTTCTCGGGGGTGAGCAGGAAGACCTTGTTCGTGACCCGTTCGATCGAGCCGTGCAGACCGAAGATCAGGCCGGCGGAGAAGTCGACGAGACGCTTGGAGTTGTTCTCGTCCATCTCCGAGAGATTCATGATCACCGGGGTGCCCTCGCGGAAGGCGGCGCCGATGACCATGGCGTCGTTGTAGCTGCGGGGGTGGATGGTCCTGATGCGATTCATTGAGGTTCCTGGCGCCGGGGTGTCTACGGGACGGATCGGTGACGGATGGATCGGCGTCACCGGAGCCGGGGTCCGTTCTTCCGCTGCCGCCGGGGCGTCGGAGTCGTCGACGTCGTCGAAGGTCTCGACGACCTCACGGTCGCGGCGCGCCGATTCACGACGGTCGGTGTGCTGGGTGGTGGTCTCGTCCTCTTCTTCGACGAAACCCAGGTATTCCAGCGTCTTCTTGATTGCTGACATGTCTAAAGCTCCTCGGACTTCGGCACTTGCTCACCTGTCGCCCAAACTATCGCACCCGGGCATCCGGTCCGGTGAGTCCTATGGGTGTGTCGCGGTCTTTTCTTCCTGCAGCCAGATGATCCCGGCGAACCTCCCCGTGCGCTTCTGCCGGCGGTAGGAGAAGAGGTCCTCGGATTCCTTCGTGCAGGTGCGTGAGAAGTGATCGATGGCCACATCGGCCCGGCGCAGCTGTTCGGCCACCGCTCCGGCGACGTCGAGGGCCGGTGTGCCGGTGACCGACACCGAGGCGGCTGTCGGCTCGATCGCCGCGACCTCGCTCCTCAGCTCCGGTGGGACTTCGTAGCAGCGAGGGCAGACGGACGGTCCGATGACTGCATGGATGTCCCGAGCGCCCGCGTCGCGCATTGCGGCGATCGTCGAGCCGATCACACCCGCGGCCATTCCCGGGCGTCCCGCATGGACGGCGGCGATGACGCCCGCCTCGGCGTCGGCGAGCATCACCGGGGTGCAGTCGGCGACCATGATCGCCAGGCCCACTCCGAACACGGTCGTCAGCTGGGCATCGGCCTCGACCGGTTCCTGCCGCAGCTGTGCTTCGTCGCTGATGATGTGCACATCGGTTCCGTGCACTTGGGAGACGAACGAGAGCCGCTCGCCGCTCAGGCCGATGACCTGAGCGAGAGCGGCTCGGTTGGCTGCGACGAGTTCGTCATCGTCTCCGACGTGGCGGGCGAGGTTGAACGAGGAGAAGTCCCCGCTCGAATAGCCGCCGTGCCGATCGGTGAAGGCGACGTGGGCGGTGCGTCTGCCCGGGATGACGAACCTCGAGCGCAGCATATTACTTGAGGAAATCCGGGATATCGAGATCGGAGTCGAAGTTCGAACTGCTCCGTTCGCCCGGCAGGGAGGCAGGAATCTGGTGCTCCTCGCTGCGTCGGGGGGCAGGTGCCGGCTCATCGGCCTCAGGCGCTTCGGTCTCGGGTTCGGCGACGACGGGCGACTCGGGCTCGGCCGGAGCGGCGGCCGGGATCGGCGCGGGGATCTGATCGGATCCGGCGACCTCCGCATTCGGGGAGGTGTTGTCGAACCCGGCGGCGATGACGGTCACTCGGCATTCGTCGCCGATGTTGTCGTCGATGACCGCGCCGAAGATGATGTTCGCTTCGGGGTGCGCGGCCTCCTGGACCAGGCGTGCAGCCTCGTTGACCTCGAAGAGTCCGAGGTCGCCGCCGCCGGTGATGCAGAACAGCACTCCGTGGGCGCCGTCGATGCTGGCTTCCAGCAGCGGGGAGGCGATGGCGGATTCGGCGGCCTGCACGGCACGGTCGTCGCCGGTTGCCGCACCGATGCCCATGAGCGCAGTGCCGGCATCCTGCATGACCGACTTGACGTCGGCGAAGTCGAGGTTGATCAGTCCCGGGACCGAGATGAGGTCGGTGATGCCCTGGACACCGGAGCGCAGGACCTCATCGGCGGAGCGGAATGCTTCGACGACGGAGACGCTGCGATCGGAGATCGAGAGCAGACGGTCGTTGGGGATGACGATGAGGGTGTCGACCTCTTCGCGCAGCGCCGCGATTCCGGCTTCTGCCTGCGCGGAACGACGGCGTCCCTCGAAGGTGAAGGGGCGGGTCACGACGCCGATGGTCAGTGCGCCGAGCGAGCGGGCCACGCGGGCCACGACGGGGGCAGCGCCGGTTCCCGTGCCGCCGCCTTCGCCGGCGGTGACGAAGACCATGTCCGCACCTTCGAGCGCGTCGCGGATGGCGTCTTCGGAGGATTCGGCTGCCTTCTTGCCGATCTCCGGGTCCGCGCCGGCGCCGAGTCCGCGAGTCTGGTCACGGCCGATCTCGAGCTTGACATCGGCGTCGGACAGGACGAGAGCCTGGGCGTCGGTGTTGATTGCGATGAACTCCACGCCGCGCAGGCCGACGTCGATCATCCTCTGTACAGCGTTGACACCGCCGCCGCCGGTTCCGGCAACTTTGATGTCCGCTCCGGATTGTGGGAATTCAGCCAAGTCGGTTCCTCGTCTCAAGCGCTTGCGCTCCGCAGGGTCTGCGTGCGCATTCGGTCTGTGTTCTCTGCCCTGAGGCTATTGGGCGGGGCAATCTCACTGCAACCATTCTCGCCGGAGTGTCGGGGTTCGGCCAAACTTCACACCCGGTGTGTCGGGGCCAAACGGCGGCAATCGCAGTGGCTGCCCCGTGCGGTGCGAACGAGCGGCGTCCCGGACCGCTGCTCGTGCCCACCGAGGATCAGTCGGTCACGGGTACCGAGGGCACGGAGACGTCGATCTCGGTACGGCCTTCGGCAGCGAGTTGGGCGGCGGTGCGCACCTTGAGGCTGGAGTCGGTCGAATCGCCGAAGACGACCGTGGCCTTCTGCTTGCCGGTGTCGAGTCGCCCCTTGAGGCTCATGGAGTCCTCGGCCTCGATCGTCACCAGCTGTCGGCGCAGCTCCGGTCGCAGATCGCCCATGAAGCGGATCACCGCGGCGACGGTCTCTCGGTCCGGCTGGTGTCCGCCGCCGCTGAGCACGGTGAGCTTCTTGGGCGCTGTGTCGACCGTCCCGAGATCGACGGCCTCTGAGTCGTAGAGACGGTAGCCGGATGCGCCTTCGATCGCGATGACGGGGGTGCGGTCCGTGATGTCGATCTTCAGGGCCCGGGGGCCTGCATAGTGGACGGAGGCGGCTTCGGCTTTCGGGAACTCCCCCAGCACGGAGTCCTCGACCGCACCCGGGCGCACCTGCGGCAGGGGTCTGCCGCCTTGACCGTCGAGCACGAAATCGCTGACCGTGTCGGTGTCGATCAGCTCGCTGCCGCTCACCTGCACCTTCTGCAGGGACAGCAGGGGTGAGAACCAGGCGACGGCGACGAGGGCGATCAGCGCGGCCACGATGCCGATGGCGATGAGGCGTCGACGCCAGGTCTGCCGGCGGCGAGCCCTGATGACTCCGGTGAGGTCGGCGGTGGAGTTGTCTCCGGACCGGGCCGGGGGAAGCGGCACCATGGGCCTCAGCCCTCCAGTGCGCTCAGCAGCTCGGGTCCGAGGATCGTCACGTCGCCGGCTCCGACTGTGAGCACGAGATCACCGGGCTTCACCCGTGCCGCGACGAACGGGACCGCCTCGGCGAAGGACTCCAAGAAGGCCACGTTCCCGTGCGGGACCCTGTCGGCGATGAGCGCTCCGGTGACTCCCGGCACGGGATCTTCGCGGGCGGGGAAGACGTCGAGGACGACGACCTCATCGGCCAAGCCGAGGGCCTGTCCGAACTCCTCCCGGAATTCCATCGTCCGCGAATACAGGTGCGGTTGGAAGATCGCCCAGACCCGTCCGCCGTCGGTGACGACTCCGCGGGCGGCGCTGAGCACCGCACGGACCTCGGTCGGGTGGTGGGCGTAGTCGTCGATGACGCGCACTCCGGCCGCGATGCCGCGTTCTTCGAAGCGCCGGCGCGTGCCCCCGTAGCCGGCGAGCCCGGCGGCCGCGCGTTCGACATCGGCGCCGAGGCTGTGGGCCACGGCGATCGCGGCGGTGGCGTTGAGCGCGTTGTGCATGCCCGGCTGCCGCAGTTCGACCCGCAGCTCGTCGTCGCGGCCGGGCAGGTCGAGGACGAAGGTCGAGCCGATTCCGGAGTCGAGGTCGCGCAGCACGAGATCGGCGTCGACGGAGGTGCCGTAGAGGACGACATCGGCGCCCTGGCTGCGGGAGTGCAGGGCGACGTCGTGGGATCCCGGGTCGTCGGCGCAGGCGATGATCGTCCCACCCCGGGTTTGGATGCCGTCGCAGAATTCGATGAAGGCTTCGCGCACCTTCTCCGGAGTCCCGTAGTGGTCGAGGTGGTCGGCTTCGACGTTCGTGAGGATGCCGATCGCCGGTTCGTACAGGAGGAACGACCCGTCGGATTCGTCGGCCTCGGCCACGAAGACGTCTCCGGTGCCCAGGTGGGCATTCGTGCCCGTCGTCGACAGCACTCCCCCGATGACGAAGGACGGGTCGACTCCGCAGGCCTGCAGTGCCACGGTGGTCATCGACGTGGTCGTGGTCTTCCCGTGGGTGCCGGCCACGGCCACGGCTCGCCGGTCGACCATGAGAGAGGCGAGAGCCCCGGAGCGGTGGAGGATGCGCAGCCCACGTCGCTGTGCTTCGACGAGTTCGGGGTTGTCCTTGCGGATGGCCGAGGAGATGACGAGGGTGTCGGCTGCCCCGAGGTTCTCGGCCGAATGTCCGATCGTGACCGTGGCGCCCAAGGTCCGGAGAACATCGACGACGTTGGATTCCTTCGCGTCGGAGCCGGAGACGTCGACTCCGTTCATGACCATGATCCGGGCGATTCCGGACATTCCCGAACCGCCGATGCCGATGAAGTGGACGGCTCCGAGTTCGCCGACGGGAACGATGTTCGCAGGACTCGTGTTCGCAGAGGTCATGGTCAGCCTTCCAATGCACGATTGACGATGGCGGCCATGCGGGCCGCGGCATCGGTGGGGTAGTTGAGGTTCAGTGCCGCTCGGCTCATCTGCGCGAGTCGCGATGCGTCTGCGAGCAGCGGCAGGATGGTCTCGACGACCGTCGACGGTGAGAAGTCGGCATTGTCGACCATGAGCGAGGCACCGGCGCTCACGCTGCCGGAGGCGTTGAGGCGCTGTTCGCCGTTGCCGATGGCCAGGGGCACGTAGAGCGCGGGGACGCCGGCGACCGTGGCTTCGGAGACCGTGGCTGCTCCGGAGCGGGCGACGAGCAGATCGGCGACCGCGTAGGCCCGGTGCATTCCGTCGACATAGTCGACGACGTGGTAGTCGCTCAGTTCGGCTGCGACCTCGCGCAGCGCTTCGCCCTTTCCGGCTCCCGTGATGTGGAGGACCTGGATGCCGGCCTCCTGGCATGCGGTCGCGGTGGCGAGGAAGGCCTCGTTGATCTTCTGTGCCCCGGAGGAGCCCCCTGTGACGACGAGGACAGGGCGGTCATCGCGCAGACCGAGATCGGCACGGAATCCTGCACGCCGTCCTTCGTCGCTGCGGTCGAGATCGGTGATCTCGGTGGGCATGGGCATGCCGACGAGAGTCGAACCCGGCAGCTGCGTGTCCGGGAACGTGATGCCGACGCGCCCCGCTGTGGTCAGTCGGGCGCCGAGGCGGTTGGCCATTCCCGGCTTCGCATTGGCCTCGTGGACGATCAGCGGGATCCTCGCCTGTTTGGCGGCGAGGAACGCCGGTGGGCACACGTAGCCCCCGACGCCGACGACGGCGTCGATGCCGCGAGTGGAGATGATCTGCTTGACGGCGGAGATATTGCCGCGGAAGCGAAACGGGAATCTCAGCAGGGCGGGACTGAGCGACCGAGGCATGGGCACCTTGTCGATGGTGAGCAGCTCGAATCCGGCGCGGGGAACGATTTCGGCCTCGAGCCCGTCGGGAGTGCCCAGCGCCACGACATCCCAATCGGGGTGCTGCCGGGCCAGCTCACGGCCGATCGCCAGCATCGGCGAGATATGGCCGGTGGTGCCTCCACCGGCGAGGAGGATGTTCGTCATCTCATTTCCTTTTCTTGCGGGCAAGCACGGCGAGCGAGGATCGCAGGCGATCCCTGTTGGCGGCGATGGCCGCCTCGGCGCCCGGCTCGGTGCGAGCGAACGACAGCACCACACCGACGGCGAGCAGCGAGGCGATGATCGAGGAGCCGCCGTAGGACACGAACGGCAGAGGCAGACCGATGACCGGCAGCATTCCGGTGACGACGCCGATGTTGATTCCGGCCTGGCCGATGATGAGGGCGAAGAAGCCGGCGGTGGCGACCTGGACCATGAGGCTGTTCGAGCGCATCACCACCCGGACCATCCCGAAGCCGAGGACGGCGAAGATGAGGATGACGACGAGGGTGCCGACGAGGCCCAGCTCCTCTCCGATGATGGCGAAGATGAAGTCGTTGTGGGCTTCGGGCAGCCAGGACCATTTCTCACGGCTGGCGCCGAGTCCGACTCCCAGCCATCCGCCCGAGGCCAGGGAGAACAGTCCGTGGTTGGACTGCCACGCCTGCCCCATGGTGTCCGCGGCGGACTGATCGGCATGTCCGGTGAGCATCGCCTGGATGCGGTCGAGACGGTTCTGGGAGCTGAGGACGAAGAAGGTGACCGCCGCAGCGAGCACGCTGCCCAGGAGCAGGAAGTACTTCATCGGGAACCCACCGACCCACAGGCAGACGATCGCCATGGCCATGATGACCAGGCCGGTGCCGAGGTCGTTGCCGGCGACGACGAGTCCGGCGGCGGCGAGGACTCCGGGAACGACGGGGATCATGGCGTGGCCGAAGGTGGTCATCTTCCCGGCCTTCTGGGCCAGGATTAAGCCGAGCCACAGGGCGAGGGCGACCTTGAGGAACTCCGAGGGCTGGATCTGGAATCCGCCGACGCCGATCCAGTTCGCGTTGCCCTTCGTCTCCTTGCCGAGGCCCGGGATGAAGACCGCTGCCTGCATGGCGAGGCCGCCGATGATCGCGAACCAGGCGGTCCGCTTCCAGAACTGCAGCGACATCCGGCTCGCGATGTACATGAGGACGAGGCCGACGCCGGCGAACATCGCCTGTTTGTTGAAATAGGCGAACGATGAGCCTGCTCCCCCGTCGTAGGAGGTGATCGATGAGGCGGAGAGCACCATGACCAGGCCCAGCCCCGTGAGCAGCACGACGGAGACGAGAATGAGGAAGTAGGTCGTCAGCGGATGAGCGGAGAGTCCGGAGATGTCGCCGCGCACATGATCCCATGCGTTCCGGATCGCCGAGGCGGTCGTGTTCTTCCCGACGACCTTCGCAGGCTTCCTCGCAGGTTTCTTCCCGGTTGCCTTCGCCGGATTCTTCCCGCCGGCGGCTTTCCTCGTAGCGGTCTTCGTGGCAGATTCCGTGGCGGCGGACTTCCCCGCACGGGCCCGTGTGGCGGACTTCACGTCCGCAGGCTTCGTCGCGGTCGCTCCGAGGCTCTTCGACGTCGACGGAGTCGCTGCGGAGACAGTCGCCTTCGCACGCTTGCGGCGGCGACGTTCAACCGCCTTCGCGGTGGCCTGCCGTCCCATCTCAGCGCTCCAGGTGCGTGTTGACGGCCTCGGTGAACAGTTCGCCGCGAGTGTTGTAGTTGAGGAACTGGTCCATGCTCGCGGCCGCCGGTGCCAACAGAACGGTGTCGCCGGGTTCGGCCAAGGCCGCGGCAGCGTCGACGGCGGCCGCGGCGACCGCCTCGCCGCGGCGCTTCGGGACTCCCGAATCCACGGCCAGGGCCGGTTCGATGCGGACGACGTCGAGGTCGGGGATGGTCGCGGCGATGGCCTCGCGATAGGCCGAGTCGTCGGAGCCGATGAGCACGAGCGCCTTGAGCCGGTCGCGGTGGTCGGCGAACAGAGAAGTGAAGTCCGCGCCTTTGGGCAGTCCCCCGGCGATCCAGATGATCGAGTCGAACGCGGCCAGTGAGGCATTCGCGGCGTGAGTGTTCGTCGCCTTCGAATCGTCGACCCAGCGGATGCCGTCCGCGTCGGCGACGGTGACCATGCGGTGCGCTCCGAGCGAATGGTTCTGCAGTCCCGCAGCGATCGCCTGACCGGGCACGTCGATCGCGCGTGCCAGGCAGGCGGCGGCCAGAGCGTTGGCGACCTGGTGCGGGGCCGGCTGCGACCCCGCGACGCCGGTGGCGGCCGCCACATCGTCGAGGGAGGCGAGTTCGGCGGCCGAGGAGTAGCGCTGCGGGATGAAGGCCCGGTCGACGAGCAGGTCGTCGACGACGCCGAGTTCGCCGGGGCGGGGCACACCGGTGGTGAAGCCGATGGCCTTGGCTCCTTCGATCACGTCGGCGTCCTCGACCATGTGCAGTGTCACCTCGTCGGCGCAGTTGTAGACGCAGGCGAGCTTCGCATTGTGGAAGATCTTCGCTTTGTCTGCCGCATAGGCCTCGGCGCTGCCGTGCCAGTCGAGGTGGTCGGGGGCGATGTTGAGCACGGCCGCGGCGTCGGCGCTCATCGACTCCTGCCAGTGCAGCTGGAAGCTCGAGAGTTCGATCGCGAGAACCTCGAGCCCGGGTTCGAGCACCGCCTCGAGCAGCGGGGTGCCGATGTTGCCGCAGGCCTTGGCCTTGAGCCCGGCGGCCAGCAGCATCGACTCGAGCATCGTCGTGGTCGTCGTCTTGCCGTTCGTGCCGGTGATGGCCAGCCATTTGGCATCGTTCGTCCCGCGGATCCGCCAGGCGAGTTCGACTTCACCGATGACGGGGATGCCGGCCTCTGCTGCGGCCGCGAGCACGGGTTGGTCGGGGCGCCACCCGGGCGAGGTGACGACGAGGTCGAGCTCGCCCTCGGGCAGAGCCTCGACGTGGTCGGGACCCCGGCGGATGTCGACGTCGAAGACCTCGAGGATATGCGCCTTCTCGCTGACATCGGCCGTGTCGTCGCCGTCGATGACGATGACGTCGGCGCCGCGTTCGCCGAGGTGGACGGCGGCGGGGAATCCCGTCACGCCGAGGCCGGTGACGAGGATGCGCAGTCCGGCCAAGGATGAGCTCGGGCCGCTGAGCGCGGCCGGGATCTCCTTGGGGGTGGTGGGGTCATCAGCCAACGCGGGCCACCCAGTCGGCGTAGAACAGGCAGATTCCGGCGATGACGAAGAGGGCGGCGATGATCCAGAATCTCACCACGATCGTCACTTCCGCCCAGCCCTTGAGCTCGAAGTGGTGCTGGAGCGGCGCCATTCGGAACACGCGCTTGCCGGTGGTTTTGAAGGAAGCGACCTGGATGATCACCGACAGGGTGATGATGACGAAGAGTCCGCCGAGGACGATGAGCAGCAGCTCGGTGCGCGACATGATCGCCAGTCCGGCGAAGGCACCGCCGATGGCCAGCGAACCGGTGTCGCCCATGAAGATCTTCGCCGGGGAGGTGTTGAACCACAGGAAGCCGAAGCAGGCGGCGGCCATGGCCCCGGCGACCATCGCGAGGTCACGGGGGTCGCGCATGTAGTAGCAGGCATTCGTGGCCTCGGACATGAGGTTGCAGTTCTGCGTCGACTGCCAGGTGCCGATGACGACATAGGCGGCGAAGACGACCACCGAGGCACCGGCGGCCAGACCGTCGAGCCCGTCGGTGAGGTTGACCGCGTTCGAGACGGCGGTGACGATCAGGTTCGCCCAGATGACGAACAGGATGAGTCCGAGGATCGCTGAGCCGAAGGCGAGGTCGAGGTTCGTGTCGCGGATGAACGAGACCTTCGTCGACGCCGGGGTCTCGCCGAAGGAGTTCGGGAACTGCAGGGCGAGGACGGCGAAGGAGATTCCGACGAAGGCCTGGCCGATGAGCTTCGGTGTCGGGCGCAGGCCCAGCGACCGCTGCTTCTTGATCTTGATGAAGTCGTCGAGGAACCCGACGACCGCCAGTCCCGCAGCCAGCCACAGCACGAGCAGACCCGATGCCGTGGGCACGGAACCGGTGAACAGATGTCCGAGCAGGTAGGCGAGCACCGCGGCGCCGATGATGACGACGCCGCCCATGGTCGGGGTCCCGCGCTTCGTCGCATGCGAGGTCGGACCGTCGTCACGGACGAACTGGCCGTACCCCTTCCTGACGAGCACCCGGATGAACAGCGGGGTGCCGACGAGGGCGAAGATGAGAGCCAGGCAGGCTGCGAGCAGTACGGCAATCATCAGGCCCCCGATACTCCGGCGATTTCGTCTCCCAGGTAGCGCAGACCGGCGTCGCGGGAGGATTTGAACAGGACGATGTCGCCGGGTGCGAGTTCGGAATTGAGAAGATCCCTCGCCTCGGCCGCGGTGGGTACCCAGGCCGCCTCGTTGCCCCAGGAGCCCTCGAGGTTCGCAGCGTTGAAGATCGGCTTGGCGCCGTCGCCGACGACGATGGTGCGAGTGATGTTGAGGCGCACGACGAGTTCGCCGATGTCCGAGTGTGCGGACACCGACTCATCACCGAGTTCGAGCATCTCGCCGAGCACGGCGAAGGTGCGACGCGGGCTCGTCTCCTCGTCACCGCGGCCCATCGAGGCCAGGGTCTTCAGGGAGGCTCGCATGGATTCGGGGTTCGCATTGTAGGCGTCGTTGAGCACGGTCACGCCCGTCGGCGAGTCGATGAGCTCCATCCGCCAGCGGCTGGCCGCCGAGGAGGTCGACAGGGTCGTGACGATCGACTTCGTCGACACTGCGCAGGCGTGGGCGATGGCGGCTGCCGCCAGAGCGTTGCCGACGTGGTGTTCGCCGATGAGCGCCAGTCGCACATCCCGCGGCTCTTCACCGGGCAGGGTGAGGGTGAACGTCGGGTGACCGGAGGAATCCGTGGACACAGAGGTGCCGCGCACGACCCGGTCGTCGGCCCCGACCCATTCGGGCAGGGACTCACGCTGTGAGAACCACAGGGTGGACACGTCGGGAGCGAGGACCTCGCGCATTGCGGACACGCGGGTGTCGTCGGCGTTGAGCACGGCGGTGGATCCGGCCGTCAGCGACTCGACCAGCTCGGCCTTGGCCCGAGCGGTGTTCTCGATCGACCCGAAGACTCCGGAGTGGGCGGTGCCCACGGCGAGTTCGACGGCGATATCGGGCCGGATGAGGCTGGTCAGATAGGCGAGGTTGCCGATCGACCGGGCCCCCATCTCGAGGACGAGGAAACGGGTGGACTCGACCGCCCGCAGGGCCGTCAGCGGGACGCCGACCTCGTTGTTGTAGGAGTTCGGCGGCCACACGGTCTCGGCAGCACCTGCGAGGAGGTCGGCGGCGAGGTCCTTCACGGTGGTCTTGCCGACGGAGCCGGTGATCGCGATGACGGTGATCTCGCCGTCTGCGCGCAGGCCTTCGATGCTGTGCTTGGCCAGCTGGCCGAGCGCTTCGGTGGCATCGGCGACGACGACGACCGGCAGCGGCTCATCGTCGATGGTGGGGACGGATTCGCCGATGATCAGGGCCGCTCCCGCCTCGACGGCGGCGGCGGCGAATTCGATGCCGTCGAAGCTCTCGCCTCGGCGGGCGACGTAGATATCGCCGGGTCCGACTTCTCTCGAGTCGGTCACCACACCGGCGGTCAATGGGGTCTCGGGGTCGATGCCGTACAACTCGCCGCTCAGGGCGGTTGCGATCTCGGCTGCAGTCAGTCGCTTCATATCATCTGTGAACTTTACCTGGTTGTGCGTCGCCCAGTCGCATGGACAGCGCTGAGCGTGTCCTGGCCCGGTCGTCGAAATCGGTGACCGTGGTGCCCACGGTCTGGCCTGTCTCATGCCCCTTTCCCGCGATGAGCACGGTGGCGCGGGGGTCTGCTTTCGCGATCGCCTCATCGATGGCGGCACCGCGGTCGGCAACCTCGATGATCTTTTTCACACGGGCCCGGCCCGCATCCACCTCGGCGTCGATTCCCTGCCTGATGGCGGCGCGGATCGTGTCGGGATCCTCGGTGCGCGGATTGTCGTCGGTGAGAACGATCACATCGGCCTCGCGTGCCGCCGCCTGCCCCATGCCGAAGCGTTTGCCGCGGTCCCGGTCGCCTCCGGCGCCGAAGACGATGATGAGTTCGTCGGAGTCGGCGTGCAGGGTCGCAAGCGCCTTCGCGATCGCATCAGGGGTATGGGAATAGTCGACGATGGCCCGCGGCAGGAGCTCGGGGTGGGATTCGCCGAGGGCCCGCGGTCCGGAGACGTCGATGATCTCCATCCGTCCCGGCACCGTGACCGCGAAGCTGCGGCCGATCGCATCGATGTCCGCGGCACTGATACCGGCTTCGATGAGCATCGAAGCGGCCAGGGCCGTGTTCGTGACGTTGAAGTCACCGGGCAGCGGTGAACGCAGACGGATGCTTCGTCCGTCGTCGAGATGGAGCACGAAGTCGGAGACGCCCGGGGTGTGTTCGATGCGCCATCGGCTGCGGTCGTCGCGTCCTAAGGTGCGCACGGGCACCTGCGCGGCCTCGACCATCCGCTCACCCCATTCGTCCTCGACGACGATGACGGCCTGATCGGAGAAGGTACGGGTGAACAGCTGTGCCTTCGCCTCGAAGTACTCCTCCATCGTGTTGTGGAAGTCGAGATGGTCCTGGGACAGATTCGTGAACCCGGCGACGCGGAAGTGCGCCCCGTCGACGCGATGCTGGCTGAGCGCGTGGGAGGAGACCTCCATCGAACAGGTGTCGACCTCGGCCGCGCGCATCTTCGCGAACAGAGCGTGCAGTTCAGGGGCTTCGGGGGTCGTGCGCACGCTCGGCACGGTGTCCCCGGCGATGAGGATGGCGACCGTGCCGATGACGGCGGTGCGATGCCCCAGTGCCTCGAGCATCCCGTCGGCCAGATAGGTCGTCGTGGTCTTTCCATTCGTTCCGGTGACACCGATGACCTCCGGCACCGAGGTGGTCCCGTAGACGGCGGCGGAGACGAACCCGAGCACGGCGCGGGGGGCTTCGACGATGAGAGCGGTGACGCCTTCGAGCAGCTGCCGGCCGGCCTCGTCCGCGCTCAGTGCATCGGTGATGAGCTGCCAGCCCGCGTCGTCGGTGAGGATGGCGTCGACCCCGCCGCGGATGAGTTCGGGAGCGAATTTCGCACCGTGGACGTTCGCGCCCGGCAGGGCGGCGTAGAGCTGACCGGGTGAGACCGCTCGGGAATCATGGGAGACTCCGGTGACCTCTGTCTCGGGGTCACCGTGGAGGGTGCCGGGTGCGATCGGCAGCAGCTGTGAGAAGCGCATCATTTCCATTCTCGAGCGGGCAGATCTGGTTTCTGCGTCGACGGTGGGATCTTGAGATGCCGCATCGCGAAGCCCGCGACATCGGAGAAGACGGGAGCGGCGGCCTGTCCACCGTAGTAGCCGTTCCGAGGCCGCTGCAAAGTCACGGAGATCGCCAGTTCGGGATCTTCGGCGGGCAGGACGCCGACGAACGAGGCGGTGTAGCCGTCATAGCCTCCGCCTTCTGCTGCCGGTGCCTGCGCGGTACCGGTCTTTCCGGCGACGCGGTAGCCCGAGACCTGAGCGGACTTGCCCGTGCCTTCGGCGACGACGCCTTCGAGCATCCGCAGGGTCTCGTCGGCGGCCTTCTTGCTCACGACCCGTTCCTTCTCTCCGGCGGGGGTGGAGATGGTGCGGCCGTTGGGGGTGATCATTCCGTCGACGAGTCGAGAGGGGACGTGGACTCCCCCGTTGGCGATGGTGGAGATGACGTCGGTGGTCTGCAGTGCGTTCGCGGCCACTCCCTGACCGAACATCACGGTGTACTTCGTGCGTCCGTCCCATTCTTCGTACGGGTGGAGGATGCCCGAGGTCTCGGCCGGGAAGCCGATGCCCGAACCGGAACCGAAGCCGAACTTCTTCATGTATGCGTAGCGCTGGGCTTCGGTGAGCTCTTTTCCGGCCAGGATGGTGCCGGTGTTCGAGGATTCGGCGAGGATCCCGGCGAAGGTGAGCTTCTCATCGGGGTGTTCGTGGGAGTCGCGGAACTCTTCGTCATTCGGCGCTTTCCACTTGTCCGGGACGGTGAATTCCTGTTCGGGCGTGACGAGCCCCTGATCGAGCAGCGCCGCGGCGGTGACCATCTTCGCGGTCGAACCCGGTTCGAACACATCGGTGAAGATGCGCGAACCGCGGTCGTCGCCGTCGACCTTGCCCGGCGAGTTCGGGTCGACCGTGGGAGCGTCTGCGGCGGTGATGATGCGTCCCGTCTTGACCTCTTTGATGACGATGGATGCAGATTCGGCTTTGTGCTTCTTCCGCTGCTCCTCGATGGCCTGCTGGGCGTAGTACTGCATCGCGGGATCGATGGTCGTCTGCAGACCTTGGCCGTCGACGGCGTCCTTCATGTTGTTGTCGCCGAGCGGGATGATCTCTCCGCGTGCACCGCGCTCGTACTGCTGCTGGCCGTCCGTGCCCGACAGCTGTTCGTCGTAGGCCATCTCGAGTCCGGCCTGGGCCGTGCCGTCGGAGCTGAGGAAGCCGACGAGGTTGCCGGCGACTCCGCCGGCGGGGTACGAACGCACCGAGTACTCCTCGGCGGAGATTCCGAGGACTTCGAGCTTCTTCACCTCACGCCAGGTCTCCGCGGTCAGCCCCTTTGCGACGGGGTTCCAGCGTTTGTCGCCGACGAGTTTGGGGTAGAGCAGACCGGGGTCGGTGTTCAGCGGCTTCGACAGGGCTTCGGCTGCTCCCCACGCCCCGACGAGTTCGCCGTCGACTTCGTACTGGGCGACGTTCTGCTGGTCGACGACGAGCTGGTAGCGGGACACGCTGTCGGCGAGCACGGTGCCGTCGGCGGCCAGGATCTGTCCGCGATCGGCCGGCAGCGTCCGGGTGACCAGCCGGTTCGACAGTGCCTTCTCTGCCAGCTTCATCGAGTCCATGCCCTGGATCGACACAAGCCGGACGGAGGTGATGAGGAGGACGAGGATCGAGACTGCGGCGATGAAGCCCATCCGCAGGCGCAGATTGGGGCCATCGCCCTTGCGCTTCCTCTTCAGTCGGGTTGTGCGTGAGCCCATTGCTTGAGTCCTCGGTCCTTGGTGTGGTCGGCGAATGATTCGGTCAGGCCGTTCCCCGGTCCCGGTGAGCTCGGACTACTTCGGTGCCTCCTGGCTCGGAGCCGCCACGTCCTGGCTCGGGCTGCCCCCGACGACCGGGAGCTTCTCATCCGATCGTAGATTGGGTCGGATGTCATCGCGTGTATCGGCGCGCGGGCCGGGCACGACTGTGGGCTCTTTCTCACCGCTGACGTCGATGCCGGGTGCGTCGATGATCTTCCCGGTCTTCGCATCGAGGAACTCCGGCGAGGAATCCCTGACGAGGCCGAGCTCCTCGGCGGCCAGGGCGATGTTCTGCGGGGACTCGCGATACGAGTTGTCCTCGACGAGGCGGTCCTTCTGTTCGGCCAGGGCTTCCTTCTGACTCGTCAGCTGGTCGACCTTGTAGGAGGTGTTGGCCACGAAGATGTTGAGCAGCAGCACGGCCACCAGGGCGGCCAACAGGATCCCCACGCACAGCATCGAGAAGGGCAGACGGGACTTCGGCAGTTCGAACTTGAGCAGCCGCAGCTTCGCTCCGCCCTGCTGACCACCGGCTTCTTCGAGCCGGCGGGAGCGTTCGGTGAAGTGGGGCTGACCCGCGGTCGCCTGAGAATTCCTCACGATCGTGCCTCCCTGATCTTCTGCACTGCCCGCAGTCGGACGCTCGCCGCCCGCGGGTTGGTCTCTGCTTCGTGCTCATCGGCCATTTCGGCGCCTCTGATGATCTCCGCCAGCCAGGGCTGGTGCTCTTCGGGGACGACCGGCAGGTCCGGCGGTGCCGAGGAGGTCGTGGCCGTCCGGAAGGTCTTCTTCACGATCGTGTCCTCCAGCGACTGGTAGGACTCGATGACGGCCACTCCCCCGAGGTGCAGCGCTTCCAGGGCCGCAGGCAGCGCGGTGCGCAGCACTCCGAGTTCGTCGTTGACCTCGATGCGCAGGGCTTGGAACGTGCGTTTGGCGGGGTGGGAGCGCTTCTTCGTCTGCGGGATCACCCGCGAGAGCATGGCCGCGAGCTGGTCCGAGGTCTCCCATGGAGTGTGGGTCCGGTCGGTGACGAGGATCTTCGCGATCCTGCCGGCCAGCTTCTCCTCGCCGTATTCGCGCAGGATGCGGCGCAGCTCGGCTTCGGAGTAGGTCGCCAGCACTGTCGCGGCGGTGAGGTCCTGGGTGCGGTCCATGCGCATGTCCAAGGGCGCCGGTCGGGAATAGGAGAAACCGCGTTCGTCTTCGTCGAGCTGCAGGGAGGAGACTCCCAGGTCGAGCAGGATCGCGCTGATCGATTCGATGCCGAGGTCGGCGAGGACGTCGGGCAGCTCATCGTCGACGGCGTGGACGATGTCGGTGCGATCGGCGAAGGGGGCCAGACGTTCGGTGGCGATGTCGATGGCCTGCAGGTCCCGGTCGATGCCGACGAGGTGGACATCGTCGAAGGCCGTGAGCACGGCTTCTGCGTGCCCGCCCATTCCCAGGGTGCCGTCGACGACGACCGGGGCGAGCCCGGCTCTGCGAGCGGCTTCGACGCCGACGCCGATGAGTTCGACCACGCGCTCGAGGAGCACCGGTACGTGCTGCTGAGCTGTCATGCGTGGGTCCTTCGTGTGGGTGTGTGTTTCGGGGCGTGTGTTGCGTGTGCGCTGCTGGAGCCAGAACCTTGACCGCCGTGGCCCTGCCACCGGGGAAGTGTGTCAGGACGTCCGAGCTTCGGAAACGGGGAAGTTCCCCGAAACTCGAGCACGGCGGGCAAGGATCAAGCCCGAGCAGAATCAGATCACTCCGGGGATCACCTCCTCTTCGCGTTCGGCGAAGGCCTGCTGAGCGCCGACGAGGTAGTCCTCCCAGGTCGGTGCATCCCAGATCTCGACTCGGTTTCCCATGCCGATCACTGCGACTTCCCTGGTCAGTGATGCGTACTGCCGCAATATGTTCGGGACCGTGATGCGTCCCTGTTTGTCCGGTTGATCCGCAAATGCCGCCGACAGGAACACACGCTGGTAATCGCGGGCTTCCTTATTCGTCTTCGGCGCGTTCTGGATTCGCGCGTGCTCGGCTTCGAACTCCGTGGTGGGGAACAGGGTGAGGCAGTTCTCCTGGCCACGGGTCAGAACGAGTCCGGGCGACAGCTCCTCGCGGAACTTTGCGGGCAGGATGAGGCGACCTTTGTCGTCGAGCTTCTGCATATGAGTGCCCAAGAACATGTCGTCTCACCCCTTTCGAAACCCATCGGCTCCGATAGCAACCACAGTACTCCACTTCCCTCCACGGATTCCAGCTTCTGATCCGAACGATACGACGAAACGAACGTTTTCCCAGTTCAGATAGGTGGAGGAAAGTGGGGAAAATTTCCCGAAGGCGCGTCGCGAGAGTGTCGGACGGGCGGGATTCAGTGCGTTCACACAAGGGGTGGTCCGCCTCGGCGAGAGCAGCGAGAACGGCAGGGATCCGCGAGAATCCGCGGATCGCGGATGATCCCCCGCACCGAGGTGGAGGCGAACGGGGAGGAAAGTGGAGGGTCCGCGTGGAGGAAAGTGGGGAGGTGGGTGGGGAGTGGAGTGGGGGTCGCCTCGGGGAGCAGCTGGGAGAGGCCGGAGACGGGGGTGACGAAGCTGAAAGAATCTCGTGTGGCTGGGGTGCCGGCTTTCAGGGACAATAGAGGGTATGTCGACCAGCCAAGAAGGTACACAGACCAATTCCGTGATCGGCGCCGAACACATCGAGTGGGTGCAGAATCTGACCTCGCGGGCACGCACAGCGATGAACGCGGTCCTCGAAGGCAAGGATGAGGCCGTCGGGCTCTCGCTCATCGCGCTGCTCGCCGGCGGACACGTCCTCCTCGAAGACGTCCCCGGCGTCGGCAAGACCCTGTTGGCCCGTGCCATGGGCAAGGTCGTCGACGGCTCCGTGCGCCGCATCCAGTTCACGCCGGACCTGCTGCCCACCGACGTCGTGGGCGTGAACCTGTTCAACCAGGAGACTCGCCACTTCGAGTTCCGGCAGGGCCCGGTGTTCGCGAACATCGTCATCGCCGATGAGATCAACCGCGCGTCCCCGAAGACGCAGTCGGCGATGCTCGAGTGCATGGCCGAGGGCCAGGCGACGATCGACGGGCAGACCTATCCGATGCCCACTCCGTTCATCGTCGTCGCCACTCAGAACCCGATCGACATGGAGGGCACCTACGCTCTGCCCGAGGCGCAGCGCGACCGCTTCCTCACCCGCATCTCCCTGGGATACCCGGCGACGTCCGATGAGGTCGACCTGTTGGACAACCAGATCCAGAACGATCCCCTCGAGACCGCCGCCGCGGTGACGAACCTCGAGCAGATCACCCAGGCGCGCACGATCGTCCGCCACGTCTCGGCGAGCCGGGCGCTGCGCGAATACATCGTGGCGATCCTCCATGCCACCCGCGGCGATCAGGCGATCCTGCTCGGCAGCTCCCCGCGCGGCGGTGTCCACCTGCTGCGCGCGGCGAAGGCTCGCGCGGCCCTGTCGGGACGCACCTTCGTCACCCCCGACGATGTGCAGGCTCTGGCCCCGTACATCCTCGCCCACCGCATCATCCCCCGCGACGGAGACGACGCGGAGCTGGCTGCCGACCTCATCGGTCGGGTGCTGTCCCGCGTGCCCGTCTCGACGAACCAGTGACCGCATGCGACTGAGCACTTCGGGAATCATCTTCGTCCTGGCCGGGGCGGCCCTCATCATCACGGCCTACCGCTTCGCGCTGCCCGGTCTGCTTCCGGCCGGTCTGCTGCTGCTCGGCCTGGTCCTGCTCTCGGCGCTGCTCATCCTGTGGGGCACCCGGCGGGTGTCGATCACGATGAGCACGAACCTCCACGAGGTGGCGCTGTCGCCCTCGCACAACCGCTACCCGTTGGCCGCCGAGGGCAAAGAAGTCGAAGTGCAGGCGCGCGTGACCAACATCGGTCAGCTCGCGATGCCGGCCGCGACGATCGACTTCGTTCCGGCCGAGGGCTTCGGCGACTCCACCTCCGGTGATGTTCCGGCTCTGGCTCATGGGGCTTCGCAGACGGTGCTGACGTCCTTCACCCCCAACCGCCGCGGCGTGACCGGGATCGATGCGGTCCTCATCACCGTGTTCGGGCCTTTCGGCCTGGTGAAGATGAAGAAGAAGGTCCACGGGGCCTTCCCCGTGGCCGTGTCCGTGCCGATCCTGCCCGCACGCATTCCGCAGGATTCGTCGATCCGGCCCGCCCGCCTCGATGACGGCAAGGTCCGCACCGGACACACCACCCGGGACTTCCACACGCGTGAGTACGTGCCCGGCGATGACCTGCGGCATGTGCATTGGCCCTCGACGGCGAAGTCCGGCGAGCTCATGGTCCGACACGAAGCCGATGAGGAGACGCTCCATGCGCTCATCCTCATCGACCTCGTCGCCGATGAGGGTGCCGAGGAGCCGAGCGATCTCGAGATCGAGTTCCTGCTGGCCGCGGCCACCGCAGCCGGAACCGCGTTCCTCAAGTCCGATTACGAGGTCAATGTCGTCGCTCCCGGACACCAGATCAGATTCAAAGGAGCCCGCGAGATCGACAAGCTGCGTCTTCTGACCGCCCTTGTGCGCCCGGGCAGGGTCGAACTGCCGTCGCACGACAACCCGAATCACATCGTCATCTGCTCCGTCGGTGATCAGCGCGGACAGGAACTCGCCTCCCACTTCTCCCGTCGTGTGCCGGTGACTCTGCGCACGCTCAGCGAGATCGACGATCTGACGATGCTCGGTCTCAGCGAAGATCTGCCGGAGTCGTGGACGACCTTCGAGACCAAGCGCTCTCGCAGCGGCACCGGACGGACCTCGGCCGACCCCGGACCGGGCACAACCGGTGCCGGCGGCGCCTCCTCGACGCCGGGAGGCGCAGCTGCGACTCCCAGTGGTGCGCGCGCGACACCGCAGGGGGTGCGCCGATGAGCCTCGACACTCCTGACACCCGTCCGTACGGAGCCGATTCCGGCCCCCCGGCGCAGGATCGTTCGGCGCCGGTGTCGACCAGCGATGAGCGGCCGAGCACCGGTTGGCTCGAAGCGATCGTCGTCTTCGTCGCCATGGCTCTGACCGCACTCGCCGTGTCGGCGGTGTTCAGGGACCTCGCCTGGCTGCCGCCAGTGCTGGTCGCCGTCGCCGTCGTCGTCATCGTCGGCGCCGTGTTCCGCACCGTCCCGGCACTGCGTTCGACCGGCACCGCGGTCATCGCCCAGTGCGTGGCCGGCCTCATTGCGGTCTTCGTCGTCTGCGCCGGGGATTCGCTGCTGCTCGGGTTCATCCCGACCGGTGGGTCCTTCGGGGCGGTGATCGATCTGCTCTCCGAAGGGGTCAGCGACCTCTATGCCACCGCTCCCCCGGCCGCGAGCACTCCGGGATTCATCGCGATGCTCACGATCGCCTTCACCCTCATCACGATCCTCATCGACGGTCTCGTCTCGGATCTGCGGGCGCCGAAGGTCGGTGGCGTGCTGCTGCTCGTGCTGTGGATGATCCCCGTCTACTTCGCCGCGCAGGAAGTGAAATGGTGGCATGTGGTCGCCATCCTGGCGGCGTTCCTGCTGCTCATGCTCAGCCCCTATCTGCCCGCGACCCGGTGGCGGGGAGGGATGACGGCGATCCTCGCCGGTGCTGTGGCTCTGGCCATCGGCATCGGCCTGCCCGTTCTGCTGCCGCCGGTGCCGACCCTGCCCGATCGGGCGTCGAAGGGCCAGGGCGATCTGACGGTGACGAACCCGTTCCTCAACCTGCGCCAGAACCTCGGTGATCGTGATGATGCGACCCTCTTCAGCTATCAGACGACGGACGAGGACGCCGATCCGATTCGATTGACTTCGATCGACGACTTCGACGGAGAGAATTGGGCACCGAGTCCATTCAGCCTCGACCCCTTCGCGATCGCGAGTGACGGCATGCCGTGGCCGGCGGGGATGCCCAGGGACACGAACTTCACGGAAGAGACGATCAACGTCGCCGTCGGCGACAACTACGACCAGCAGTACCTGCCGTCTCCGTATGCCCCGCAGCAGCCGAAGGATCTGGGCCGTCGGTGGATCTTCGACGAGAAGACCCTGACGATCGTGGGCAACGGTGAGAAGACCGGTGGTCTGCAGTATTCGATGGACTATCTGTCCCCGAATCCCGATGTCGAGGATCTGCAGTCGGCGACTCCGGTGTCCGAGAGCGATTTCGAGACCGAACTCGCCGTCCCCGATTCCCTGCCGCCGAGCGTGAAGGAGACGGCAGAGCGGGTCACCGCCGATGCCGAGAACCAGTGGGAGGCCGCGGTCCTGCTGCAGGCGTACTTCCGCGGCGGCGATTTCGAGTATTCGCTCGATGCTCCCGAACGGGCCAGCGGCGATGCGATCTCGGACTTCCTGGCCGAGAAGCAGGGCTACTGCGTCCAGTTCTCCTCGGCCATGACCATCATGGCCAGGACGATGGGGATTCCGGCCCGCATCGGCGTCGGATACGCCGGCGGGGACGAGTCCGAGAACGGCACTGATGTGAGCATGCAGGATTCGCATGCCTGGCCGGAACTGTACTTCGAAGGCGCCGGCTGGGTGCGTTTCGAACCCACTCCAGGCGGGCCGGCCGGCGATCCGCCGAAGTGGACTCTCGCCGATGGAGCCGGCCAGCAGGAGGACAGCGAGGAATCGGAGTCGGCGAGCCCGAGCGAGGAGCCGACCGAGTCCGCCTCGCCGACCGGTGGCTCCGACGAGCCCACCGAGGAGGAGACGAGCACTCAGGCCGCGGAGCCGGCAGGTTCGAACCTGGGCACTGTCATCGGCAGCGCAGTGATCGTGCTCGTCCTGTTGCTGCTCGCCGCACTGCCCGCGATCTGGCGTTCGATCCTGCGCTCACGCCGGACGAAGGATCCGCAGAACCTCGAAGCGGTGTGGACAGAGGTCCGTGCTCTGGCCACCGACTACGGGCAGAGCTTGGATTCGAGTCGGACTCTGCGCTTCAACGAGCTCGTGCTCGCCGGTGCCGTCCCAGCGGCCGGAGCTGCCGGTGGCGCCGGCGGCGGGGGCGCCGATGCTTCGAGCTCGGCCGGTACGGATGCCGGCTCCACGGCGCCGGAGATCGATCCGGACACCGGCGAACCCGTGCGCAAGTCCGCCGCCGAGGCGGGTGCCGGTTCCGGTGCCGCCGCTCAGAGCGCAGAAGGCGCCGGCTCCTCGACGTTTGATCGTTCGGATGAACGGCTGCGACGGTTGAGCAGTCCGGCTCCGTCATCACCGACCGAGACGGGCCGTGATGATTCGGCCCTGGGAGCGTTCGTCGATGCTCTCGAAGCCCAGCGCTACGGTGCCGCGACCGAGTCCCTCGATGACTCGGAGGTACGCGCGCTCGTCGGCGAGGTCAGTACGGACCTGTCGGAGCGGGCCACGCCGGGCAGTCGGATCTCGGCGAAGATCTGGCCGGCCAGCCTGTTCAATCGTCCCAAATGACGATGAGCTGACGATCCTGGCCGATACCTGACGATCCTGGCCGGTGAGCGCAGAGGCGGTCCTGCGGGGCCGCCTCTGCGCTTCCTCATCCTCCACGACAGGCTCGCCGCTCTCTCGTCCCCGCGAGGCGGCTCGTCGCAGACTCCAAGAGCCTGGGAGCTCAGTGCGAGAGCGTGGGACCTCAGTGCCCTGCCGCGTGTTTCGCGTTCTCTCGATCGTGCGCACGTAGGGCGAGCAGGCCGCGCACGGCGGCGATGGGCTTCACCAGCGGATGTTCTCCGAATCGGTAGTCTCCGCCGCGGACCAGTCGTCGTGCCAGGTCCGGACGCATCTGCCACAGGTGGTCGCGCGCCTTCTCGGCATGGTGGGAGTTCGAGACGATGCTGATCGTCGTGGCAGGGGTGAGTTCCCGATCGATGATCGGGAGCGCGTTGGCGATGTTCTCCCACGTGGTTGTGCTCTGCGCTTCCAGAACCGATCTGCCGGTGAAGCCGAGTTCCTCACGGGCGAAGCTCTCCACGAGGTGCGCCTCCGACGTTCTGCCCGCGACGGCTCCCCCGCAGAAGATGAGGAGGGTCGACTGTGCCCTCGGATCGATCGATCGCAGACCGGCCCGAGCCCGGAATCGGTTGATTCCGTTCGGCCGCTGCCCGCGGTTGGCATAACCGAGGACCACGATGATCTGGTCGCTGCCCGCCGTCCGCATGGTCTCTGTGTGACGACTCGCGCGCCGGCCGCTGCGGCGCCTGCGGGGACCGGCGACGTCGTAGTCTCCCAGTCGGCGGTGACTCGATCGCCAGTGGGCCGCCTCGGCGAAGACGAAGACACCGGCACTGACGGCAAGGACTGAACCGGCACTCACGAGCAAGCGGATCGGCATTGGAAAAGGCACCCTCATATCGAGAGTGCCTTGATCGCCGAGACCGGGATCATTCGCCGCGCTGGCGCTTCTCCCACCGGTCTTCCATCCGGCCCATGAACCCGGAGTTGCCCTTGGCGCCGCTCTTGCCTCCGGAATTCCGAGAGTCCGTCTGAGTCGTGTGCACATGACCGGGACGGCTGAACGCCCAGTACATTCCGGCGACCATGAGGCCGAACCCGACGACGCCGAGTGCGATCCACCAGACGGAACTGGAGACGAGCGAGATCGCGAGGATCGTCGCGGCCAGTCCGGCGAGAGCGACGAGAATCCCGAGGACGAAGCGCTTGGCGGAGAACCCGGGCCCCGTGGCTGCGGCCTGGGTTTCCGAGATATTCCGGGCAAAACGAGGGTCTTCACTGCGCAGCTGCTTCTCCAGTTGGTCCAACAGCTGCTGTTCGTGATCGGAGAGTGGCATCTCGAACCCCCGTTTCGCTACTCAAGTCTTTCACTCAATCATAGTCTCTGAGGCTCGAAAAAACATCTCCGGGGGCCGTCAGGGGCCGGATTCCCACGGGGTCTTCAGACTGTGCTCCCGCTCACCCGCTCTCAGCCGTCGGGACGCTTGCGCAGAAGCGAGGCCTGCGAGATCGCTTCGCTGCCGAATCGGCGTCTCACCTCGTCGAGGGCGACCTCGGCGTCGCGTCCGGAATGAACTGGTTCGTCCAAGGTGGCCTGTCGTCCCGTGACGGCGAAATCGCTGAGTCCGGCAGCCCTGACTCCGAGCAGTCTGACTCCCTGAGAGCGCTGTTCGCGCAACGTGCGCAGGGCGGGGCGCAGAGCTTCGTACATCTCCCTGGCCAGATCCGTCGGAGCCGCCAGGGTCACCGATCTCGACAGGGTGGTGAAATCGCCGAGGCGGTACTTCAGTCCGAGGCTCGTGGCCACCTTTCCCTCCGCACGGACCCGGTAGGCGACCTTGTCGGCCAGGCGCAGCAGTTCGTGTTCGAGCACAGCGATGTCCCAGATGTCCTCGCCGAAGGTGTTCTCCGCGCTGATCGAGTGCTCTCTGGCCTGCTGGTCGAAACCGGAGGAGTCCCGTCCGTGGGCGGCCCGCCACAGCTGATGGCCGTGGGCGCCGAAGACGCGTGCGGCCCAGTCCTCGTCCACGGCGGCGAGGTCGCCGATGAGACGGATTCCGTAGCGGGAGAATCCTGCCTGGGTCTTCTCCCCCACTCCCGGCAGAGCTTCGATCGGCATCGGATCGAGGAATTCCTGGGTCGCAGCCACGGGCACGAGCAGCTGACCGTTCGGCTTCGCCCTGGTCGAGGCGAGTTTGGCCACGACCCGGCTGACGGCGATGCCGACCGAGGCGCTCAGACCCGTCCGCTCCCGGATCCGGGCACGCAGCTGCGTGGTGATCTCCACCGGAGAGCCGAGCCGTCGCACGGCTCCGGCAACGTCGATATAGGCTTCGTCGACACTGACTTGACGCACATCGGGGGTGACCTCGGCGACGAGATCGAAGACCTGGCGGGAGTAGGAGGAATACTGGCCATGGGAGGGCGGAATCACCTCGGCGACGGGGCACAGATTCATGGCCCGCGACATCGGCATCGCCGCGTGCACCCCGAACTCTCGCGCTTCATAGCTGGCCGAGACGACGACTCCGCGGCCGCTGCGCCCGCCGACGATGACGGGACGGCCGACGAGGTGCGGACGGCTGAGCAGCTCGACGGAGACGAAGAACGAGTCCATGTCGAGGTGGAGCATGGTGGCACCGGCGTCGTCCGTGCCCAGTCGGCTCAGATCACCTCCGGATCGTGCCAGCTGCTTCCGACTCATCGCCTGCTCCTCGCGCTCGTTCCTTTCGGCTCCGCCGAACAGTCCAGGTACTCTTGAAGCATGGTATCGCGCACCGCTGTCATGACACTGCCCATCGTCGCCGCTCTCGCACTTGCGGGCTGTTCGGGAACCGGTGGAGACACGGCCGAATCGAGCCCTTCGGCCTCCCAGGAGACCTCGACCTCCGCAGCCTCGGTCGAGTCCGAGGCCGCTTCTGCCGAGTCCGAGGCTGCTTCGGCCGAAGCATCGACCGAGGCCACAGGCTCGGACCCCGATACTTCGAACGATGTGAAGGATCTGCCCGAGTACATCAAGCCGTATCCGGACTCCGAGGTGCTCTCCGCGTCGATCGTCAAGGCCCACAACGACAAGGACAAGAAGCTGCCCGAACAGGTCAGCCTCACCTTGCGCGCCGAGGCCGATGCCAAGGACGTCTTCGCGTTCTACGAGAAGGAGCTCGGCAAGGCCGACTTCGAACGCCTCGGAGATGAGGTGAAGACGAAGAGCGCCCGTGTGGTCAACTTCAAGCACGAAGACAATGACAGCGTCCTCGTCGTCACGGTCGCCGAGGATTCCGAGGACAAAGCGAATTCGATCGTCACCGTCGGCGGAAACATCGGTTCATGACCTCACATCATTCTGCGACGCCCGGCAACAACGCCGACCCCGCCGCGCCCTCGCCGGCGGCCGTGCCCTCGTCATCCGCCGCGACGCCTGCCCCTCCTGCCCTCGTCGAGGCTCTCGACTCTCCCGAATCCATCGCCGCCGAGGTGTCTATCCAGCTGGAGGCCTTCCTCGCCGAGAAGGCCGCAGAGTTCGAGGCGATCTCACCCGATGCGACGGCGATCGGCGACGCTCTCATCGAGTTCACCCGCGGCGGCAAGAGGATCCGTCCCGTCCTGCTGTGGTGGGGCTTCCAGCTCGCCGGCGGAGACGTCCGTGCCTGCACGGACACGGGCCCTTCCGCCGACGTCATCGCGGGTCTGGCCCAGGCGGCAGGTTCACTCGAACTACTCCACGCCGCCGCGCTCATCCATGATGATGTCATCGACAATTCGGACACCCGGCGCGGCCGGCCCGCCCTGCACCGTCAGTTCGAGGCCCGCCACCAGCGCTCCGGCTTCCACGGCGACGGCGCCTCCTTCGGTGTCTCCGCCTCCATCGTCATCGGCGATATCTGTCTGGCACTGAGCGAGGAGCTCTTCGAACGTTCGCAGGAGACCCTGGGCGACAGCCGATCGGCTCGCGAACTGCGCGGGGTCGTTCGCCGCGACGTCATGGTCGGCCAGTACCTCGATGTGCTCGCCGAGGTCATCCCCCTCGGCGACGCCCGGATCGCCGATCGTGCGTGGGAGGTGCTCAGCTTCAAGTCCGCGAAGTACTCGGTCGAGCAGCCGCTCCTGCTCGGAGCGGCCCTGGCAGGTGCGGACAGCGAGCAGCTGAAGGAGATCTCCGCTTTCGGTCTTCCCCTCGGTCAGGCATTCCAGCTGCGCGATGACGTCCTCGGCATCGCCGGCGACCCAGAGGCCACGGGCAAACCCGCCGGCGACGACATCCGCGAGGGCAAGCGGACCGTGCTCATCGCCGAGACGGCCTCCCGGATCCCAGCGGACCGGCTCGAGGTCCTCGCCGCACGGTTGGGCGATCCGGATCTCACCGACGCCGAGGTGGCCGAATGCGTTGGCATGATCTCGGACTCGGGCGGTCTCGCCGCCGTCGAATCCTTCATCGCGGACAAACATGCCCACGCAGCGACGATCGTCGATACGTGGGCAGGAGTCGGCGCAGCGACCGGTTCACCGTCCGAGGCGGCCGCCTCGGCGCGAGTGCGCATCGGTCCGGCCGCGCAGCAGCGACTCAAGGGATTCGCGAGGGCGCTGAGCTACCGCTCCAGCTGAACCCGACGAACGGTCCTGCGCACCTCGAGTGTGCGGCGCAGATCAGAACGCGAGGGCCTGAGCGCGGCGGCGCACTTCCTTCTTGTTGCCGGCGCGAAGCAGGTCGATGGGCCGGCCGGGCAGGGATTCGTCGTGGGTGAAGAGCCACACGATGGCTTCTTCGTAATCGAATCCGGCGTCGTAGAGGGTATGCAGGGTGCCCTTGAGCGGTTTGACGACCTCACCGTCGACGAAGAAGGCCAACGGGACCCGCAGAACCTTCGGATCGCCGGTCTTGATTCCGCAGATGGCGCCGTCTTCGAGCAGCCTCCGCACCTGGGAGATGCCGAGCCCGGTGAGTTCTGCGATGTCGGGCAGCGGGGCCCAGTCCTGGACGAGTTCTTCGGTATTCACACCCTCAAGCGTAGCAATATTCGGCAGAAACACCCCGCCATGCGGTGCCGAATGCTCGGGTCGAGCCCGCCCACTCGTTAGGCTGGGGATCGTATCCCCACTCGACATGAAGTCAACAGGTGACAGATGACACGACCGCGACGGCACAGGCCCGTCACCGCCGCTCCTGACATCCGCGCCGCATCGAAGGTGAATTCGACCGGTCCGATCCCAGGAGCCGAACGAGTCGACCCCGAAAACGAATCCCCCACCGAGGTGGCCCCCACCACCGCATCCGACCACGACTCCGATGACGCGGACACGGCGGCCGCGAGCACCGGCCCACAGTGGATCTCGGGCACCGCGGGTGCGACCGTGCCCGTCACCCACGGCGGCCGCACCTACAAGGTCAAGCAGGGCGACACCCTCTACGCTGTGGCCAGCAAACACGGCGTCTCCGTGCCTGCACTGGCCGAACTCAACCGGATCTCGCCGCGTCAGAACCTTCATCAAGGGCAGGTCCTGTCTCTGCCGGAGAAGAACGATCTGCCCGATGATGATCCCTCACACGTCGTCGCCCCCGGTGAGACCCTGCAGGGAATCGCCGCACGCCACGGAATCTCACCGGCGACCCTGCGGCGGGCCAACGCCATGGGCGATGACTCGTTCATCACGGTCGGCGAGCTCCTCCTGCTTCGCCCGTCGACGGCCCGCCCGCGTCGCACCGCACCCGAAGCGCCTCGTGACATCCCCCGCGTCGCCGCCAGCGCGCAGGTCGAAGGCATCCGCCCCGCGGTGCTCCACGCGGCACGGCTGAACAAATACACCCTGCTGCACCGCCGCCATCCGGCACCGGCGCAGGCGAAGCTGCTCGTCGCTTCACTGGCCGTCGAACTCGGAGCCGATCCTGCCCTCATGCAGGCCGTTGCCGCACAGGAATCAGGTTTCCAGCACACGACGGTCTCGGCCGGCAATGCGATCGGCATCATGCAGATCACTCCCCGATCCGGTCGCTGGGCGTCCGATATCGTCGGCCGCGGACTCGATCTGCTCGATATCGACGACAATATCGTCGCCGGCACCGTCATCCTCGGCTGGCTGATGGAAACCGCCGAATCGGAGAACGAAGCCATCGCCGGCTATTACCAGGACCTGCGCTCGGTTCGCGCCGACGGACTGCTGCCGGAGACGAAGGCCTTCGTCCGCGGTGTCCAGCTGCAGCGTGTACGTCTGCAGGAGGCCCTGTGACCGCCCGCCGAGATCCCCTCATCGGCACGGTGCTCAACGACCGGTACCGCATCGATGCCAAGATCGCCCGCGGCGGCATGGCCATGGTCTACCGCGGCACCGACCTGCGTCTCGACCGTGAGATCGCGATCAAGGTCATGCACGAACACCTCATCTCCGATGACACCTTCGTCGAACGCTTCCGCCGAGAGGCCATCAACGCCGGTCGCCTCACCCACCCGAACCTCGTGGCCATCCATGATCAGGCCCGCGACGGCGATATCGTCTACCTCGTCATGGAGTACCTGCCGTCGGTGACGCTGCGCCGTGAGCTCAAGCACCGCGGCACCTTCACCCCCAGACAGGCGATCGTCGTCCTCGACGCGATCCTCGCCGCACTGGAGGCCGTGCACTCGACGGGCATCATCCACCGTGACCTCAAACCCGACAATGTGCTGCTGGGCACCGACGGTCAGGTCAAGCTCGCCGACTTCGGTCTGGCGCGCGCCGTGACCACGGCGACGACGACGAAGACCCTCATCGGCACCGTCGGCTATGTTGCTCCCGAACTCGTCACCCGGGCCGGGGCCGATGCCCGCACCGATCTGTACACGGTCGGCATCATGTTCTACGAGATGCTCACCGGCGCACAGCCCTACACCGACGATGTGCCGATCCAGGTCGCCTACCGGCACGTCCACGACACGGTTCCGCCGCCGTCGGAGGTCGTCGCCCGGCTGAGCCCGCGCCTGGACGCACTCGTGCTGTGGGCGACGTCGAAGGATCCCGAGGACCGCCCTGCCGATGCCGCCGAGTTCCGACTGGCGTTGGCCGAAGCACGTGCGGAGATGACCGAGGCCGAGCTCGACCTCGGAGATCCGCAGATCGCGGCCGGCGAGCATTCCCCCATGCTCACTGCGAGCATCGATCTCGGCGAGGAAGCGCCGAAGGAGAAGCGCTCCCGCACCGACGAGATCCCGTATCTCGAAGGCGAAGAGGATGACGCCGAGGCGGACACCGGTGCAGCTGACCCCGACGATGAAGACGACGACCCGGACAATGCCGCCGGTGCGGCCGCCACGGCTGCGCCCGGAGCCGGAGTCCTCGGTGGCGGTGCCGCAGCGGCCGCGGCCGGAGTCAGCGCCACCGCTGACTCCCCCGACGCCGATGCTGCGGACTCCGCCGCTTCCGACGAGCCTGCAGACTCGGACGATTCCGGTGATCGAGAGGACACCGAGGACGAACAGGAATCGAAGGATTCGGAATCCGATCGCCGCGGCCCGGCCATGATCGTCGCCGGCTCCGCGGCCGCCTCGGCGAGTCCCTCCGCTGTCCGACGCCGCCGACGCCGCATGCTGACGGGACTCGTCGCCGTGGTCGCGGTTCTCGCTCTGGTCGCCTGGTTCGTCATCGCGAACCTGCCGGCACCGACATCCATCGTCCCCGGCGAACTCGCCGGCAAACCCGTCGACGAGGTCACGTTGCAGTTGGAGGACAACGACCTCAGGGCCGAGCCCAAGGAGGTCTTCGACGACAAGGTGCCCGCCGGCACGGTCATCGGCACCGAACCCGTCAGCGGAGCGGAACTCGCCCCCGACTCGTCCGTCACGGTCGTCGTGTCCAAGGGTGAGGAGAAATTCGCTGTGCCGAAGCTCGCAGGCAAGAGCCGCGACGAAGCAGAGGACGCGCTGAAGAAGGTCAGCCTCTCCGTCGGCAAGGTCGAGGAGGAGTACAGCGACACGGTCGCCGAGGACACCGTCATCTCGGCATCGCAGAAAGCCGGGACGAAGCTGTCGAAGGGCGAGAAGATCGATCTGGTCGTGTCCAAGGGTGTCGCTCCGATCCCGGTTCCCAACGTCGAAGGACTGACCTTCGACGCTGCCTATGCGACCCTGGCCAAGCGCGGATTCCGCGTCGGCAAGGACGAGGTGTTCTCCGACGACGTGCCCAAGGGCAAAGTCGTCTCGCAGTTCCCGAAGAGCACCGAGGCGAAGCCGGCGAATTCGCTCATCATCGTCCGCGTGTCCAAGGGCAAGGAGAAGACGGACGACTCCGACTCGAAGGATGATAAGAAGGACGAATCCAAGGACAAGAAGTCCGACGACGAGAAGAAGGACGACTCGGACACATAGGACTCGTCGGTCAGGCACGACGGTCGGTCGGACGAAGATTCCCGTCGGTCGGACGAAGATTCCCGTCGGTCGGACGAAGATTCCCGTCGGTCCGACGACAATGCCGGGGGCCCGCAGAGTTTCTGCGGAGCCCCCGGCATCGTCAGCTGTGGCTGTTACTTCCGGCGAGTCAGGTATTCGGCGACCTGGAACGCCATCTCCAGCGACTGATCGTGGTTGAGGCGCGGATCGACCAGGGTCTCATAGCGGCGACGCAGACCTTCGTCGTCGATCTCGGTGGCTCCGCCCATGATCTCGGTGACGTCATCACCGGTGAGTTCGATGTGCAGTCCGCCGGGGATCGTGCCCGCGTCGGCATGGGCGGTGAAGAATCCCTCGACCTCCGCCATGACGTCTTCGAAGCGGCGGGTCTTATACCCGGTGTTCGAGGTGATCGTGTTGCCGTGCATCGGGTCGCAGACCCAGGTCACGTGCGGCAGGCGGTCGCCGATTCCCGACAGCAGGGCCGGCAGCGATTCGCCGATCTGACCGGCACCCATACGGGTGACGAAGGTCAGGCGGCCCGGCTCGGCGTCCGGATCGAGCTTCTCGGCCAGCGCCAGAGCGTCGTCCGCCGTGGCCGTCGGTCCGAGCTTGACGCCGATGGGGTTGCGCACCTTCGACAGGAAGTCGACGTGGGCACCGTCGATCTCGCGCGTGCGTTCACCGATCCACAGGAAGTGGCCGGAGACGTCGTAGGCGTCACCGGTGCGCGAGTCGATGCGGGTCAGTGCCCGTTCGTATTCGAGCAGCAGCGCCTCGTGGGCGGCATAGAATTCGGTGGTCTTGAGCGCGTCGAAGTCGGCTCCGCAGGCATCCATGAAGCGGATGGCACGGTCGATCTCGGCAGCGGTCTGTTCGTAGCGCTGGTAGCCGGGGTTCGAGGCGAGGAAACCGCGGTTCCAATCGTGGACGAACCGCAGATCGGCGAAGCCTCCCTGGGTGAACGCACGGATGAGATTCAGCGTGGAGGCGGAGATGTGGTACGCCTTGAGCAGACGTTCCGGATCGTGACGGCGGGAGTCCTCCGTGAACTCGTAGCCGTTGACGATATCGCCGCGGAACGACGGCAGGGTGACCCCATCACGCGTCTCCATATCGGCCGACCGCGGCTTCGCGAACTGACCGGCCATGCGGCCGATCTTGACCACGGGCATCGAACCGCCGTAGGTGAGCACGGCCGCCATCTGCAGAACCGTCTGGACTCGAGCCCGGATCTTGTCCGCCTGGGCTCCGTCGAAGGATTCGGCGCAGTCTCCTCCGGCCAGGACGAAGGCCTCACCGCGTGAGGCGGCGCCGATCCGCTGCTTGAGCACATCGGCTTCTCCGGCGAAGACCAGCGGAGGAGAGCTGCGCAGATCGGTGAGCACCTCGTCGAGGGCGGCGCTGTCGAGATACGTCGGCTGCTGCTTCGGATCCATTTCTCGCCAGTCGTCGAGACCGCGGAGATTGTCGTGGCCGGCAGCGGCGATTTCTCTGTTGGACAGGACCGGATCGGTGTGGAGACTCACTGTTTCACTTTCATGGATTTTCGGTACCGGTCTCGAAGTCCTCGGCCGAGACGTTGTCGAGGAAGTCTCTGAACTGTGCGACTTCCTCTTCATCGGCCTCGGGGGCTTCGATTCCGGATTCTTCAAGCAGTTGTGTTTCGACGAAGACGGGGCAGTGCGCTGTCAGCGCCAGAGTCACCGCGTCCGAGGGGCGCGCGGAGATCGATTTCCCGTCGTTCGTGTGCAGCTCGGCCAGGAAGATCTGACCGTCCTTGCCGGTGATCGTCACATCCTGCAGCTCGGCGTCGTACTTCTCGAGGACGTCGAGCAGCAGAGCATGCGACATGGGGCGGGGCGGGGTCAGCCCCCGCTGTGCGATCGACAGCGCATTGGCCTCGATCGCTCCGACCCAGATCGGCAGGTAGTAGGCAGGTTCGCTGGCCTTGAGCAGCAGAATCGGCTGGTTGGCGGGCATTTCGATGCGGACGCCGACAACCTCGACTTCGACTTTTGACATTATCCCCCGGTCAGGAGCGCGGACGCTGCTGGAAGATCATTCGGAACTTGCCGATCTGCACATCGGCTCCGTTCTGCAGTTCGATGGAGTCGATGAGCTGACGCCCCACATAGGTGCCGTTGAGCGAGCCCGTGTCGCGCAGCGTGAAACCGCTGGGCGTACGGATGAACTCGGCATGCTTGCGCGAGACGGTGACGTCATCGAGGAAGATGTCGGCGTTCGGGCTGCGGCCCACGGTGACCACATCGGTGTCGAGCAGAATCTGCGAACCGGAGTCCGGCCCGGAGACGACGACGAGCAGAGCATCGGCGTCCTGCAGACCTTCGAGGTCGGGCACCGGGTGGATCTCACCGGTATGCGGATCCAGGATTCCCTGGAACTGCTGGCTGCCCGAATCATTCATCGGATCCTGACCGCCGCCCGTCGGCGCACCCTGGGGCTGACCGGACTGTGGCTGACCGTACTGGCCGGGGCCGGGCTGGCCTCCCTGCTGCTGGTTGGGATCGAACTGACCGTACTGGCCGGCGCCGTTCGAGCCGTACTGCGGCTGGCCGCCCTGCTGCGGCTGGCCACCCTGCTGCGGCTGGTTTCCGTACTGCGGCTGACCTTGGCTGCCTTGCGGCTGGCCGAAGTTCTGCGGCGGATACTGATTCTGCTGAGGCTGATATTGGGGCTGGCCCTGGCTGCCCCGACCCTGTCCGGCATAGGGCTGGTTGGCCGGCTGGGACGCACCATAGTTCTGTCCGCCCTGCGGGGTGCCGCCGAACTGCTGACCGTTACCGTACTGTGGTCCGCCCTGGGGCGTGCCGCCGTAGTTCTGTCCGCCCTGCGGGGTGCCGCCGTAGTTCTGACCGTTGCCGTACTGCGGCGCCTGCGGGGCTCCGTCGGCCGGCTGCTGCGTGACGGGCGGGGTGTTCCCCTGGCCGTTCTGGTCGACCTGAGGGTTCATCCGAGTTGCCGACTCGTCACCGCCGTTGCCGTTTCCGGCTCCGAATGGGAACTTCTTCGACTGCGGGACCTGTCCGTTGTCATACCAGGGCTGCGAGGGGGTCGGACGATTCTGATCGTGATTCTGCGACATTACGCCTCCTCGCTCTGAATGAGCTCTTTGTACGCTTCGCTGTCCATCAGCGATTCGAGCTGTGCGGGGTCACTGAGTTCGACGAGATACATCCACCCGTCCTCGAAAGGCGACGAGTTCACGGTCTCAGGTGAATCGTCGAGTGAGTCGTTGACCTCGGTGATGGTCCCCGACACAGGTGCGATCAGGTCCGAGACGCTCTTCGTGCTCTCGACTTCGCCACAGGACTCCCCTGCGGTGACCGAGTCCCCGGCTTCAGGCAGGTCGACATAGACGACGTCACCCAGCTGTTCCTGGGCGAAATCAGTGATACCCACACGGACTACTGCATTGTCTTCCGTGGTCGCAACCCACTCGTGGTCGCGCGAGTACCGCAAAGATACTGGATAATCCAGATCTGCCATGTCGACTCCTCTAGTTTGTCGGTGTACCAAGCATAGCCGCCTGGGCCACGTTCATAACAATCACGAAACGGAAATGTTACTGAGTCACCCTGACAGGCCTCTGCACGTCCCGCTTCTTCGGTATCTACCTGGGATGATACCTGTTTTTCGAAGGTCACGGAACGCGGTTTTGGCAGTTGACCCCCGATCGGTATAAGCTAGTTCTCGTTGCCCACGAGGGAGTACGGTAACGGGCTATGGCGCAGCTTGGTAGCGCGCTTCACTGGGGGTGAAGAGGTCGTGGGTTCAAATCCCGCTAGCCCGACCACCAGGGTCACCACCCGCTTCTGAGAGAATGTGTCGCCACTTCGTTCATACGAAGGAGCGGCACATTTTTCGTTGCCTGAGAAGATCATCGCTCATCGCTTCGGACGTCCAAGCGGCGCGCGAAGACCATCGTCAGGATGCCGATGAGCATGAGGATGCCCAGACCCCATCTCAGTCCGGCTCCTGTGGCGACGACCCCGACCAGCGGACTCGTGCCGAGGTAGCCGACTCGCATCAGCCAGTTCACCAGCGTCACTCCCCCGGCCCGGCCGACGCCGGGCAGTCGACCGGCCGCGCCGAGTGCACCGGGCACGAGCGTCGCCGAGCCGAATCCGAGCGCCCCCATCGAGACGAGCAGCAGAATCGGCTCCTGGGCCGCGATGACGCCGACCCCGCCCAGAGCGATGAGTCCGCCCCCGAGGCGCGCGATCCGGCCGGCCCCGAACTTCGCCACGAGCACGTCCCCGCTGAACCGTCCGAGGCATTGGCTGCCGATGACGATGCTGAAGGCGATCCCCGCCGAGGCGGCCGGAACGTCCGCGAGTTCGACCGCGGCCAGCCCGGCCCAGTTGTTCGCAATGTCTTCGACCGAGGCACCGCAGATCGCTACGATCGCCAACGGCAGCGCCGCCACCATGATCGCTCGCTTCGGGCGGGCCGCCGCCCCATCTCCGCCGCCTCTCCCATCGTCGGCGTCGGAGCCGGCGATCCGTCTCGGTGAGGCAGAGCCGCCGATGAGGCAACGTCCCACGATGGTGATGAGCACGGTCGCGACGCCGATGAGCGCCAGCCACACCCGCATGTCGGCGCCGGAGCTGGCGGCTGCGGTCGCAGCGGCTCCGCTGAGCAGTCCCCCGAGGCTCCACAGCGCATGCATCGATGACAGGATCGTGCGACCTGATCTCTCCTGGACGGAGATGCCGACGACGTTCTGCGCGACGTCGACGATCGCATCGCAGCAGCCCAGCAGGAGGAGGCAGCTCGCCATCGTCACACCATTGACCGACCAGACCGTCGCCGCGGCGGCCGCACCGAGCATCACAGTCCCTCCGATGACGACTCGGTGGGCTCCGAATCGGGCGATGAGCGCGGCAGGCAGGGCCGAGGACAGCAGCGATCCGGCGGCGAAGCAGGCGACGACGAGGCCGAACTGCCAGGAACTCAGCCCGAGTCGGTCGACCAGCAGCGGATACCACGGCAGGAGAGCCGCGAAGACGGCCCCGTTGCCGGTGAAGTAGAGGCCGACTCCGGCCGCGGCCCTCACGCGGCCTTCGCGGCTTTCGCTGCGCGCAGGTCTCGCCCGGCCAGTCCGAGGATCACGAGCGCGAGTAGGACTCCGAGCAGACTCCACCACAGCGAGTCGGCCATGAAGACGAGCACCATCGAGGCGAGGATCGGCGCGAGGCGGCGCAGCGACCACCACACATAGCCGCCGAAGCTCGGCATCGCCACGTGCGCCGAATCCGCGACGGATTTGACCATGAAGTTCGGTCCGTTGCCGATGTAGGTGATGGCCCCGCCCATGACGGCTCCGAGCGAGACCGCGATGAGCAGGGTCTCGGACACTCCCGCCACTCTCGGTTCGCCGGGCACCTGAGCGGCCATCTCGAAGAAGGTGACATAGGTCGGGGCGTTGTCGAGGACGGAGGAGAGACCGCCGGTGAAGACGAATAGGGAGATCTCGCCCAGCGGGATCTTGTGGGCGACCTGGCCGAGGTAGGCCAGGGCCGGCATCATCGTGAGGAAGATGCCGATGAAGAGCGCTCCGACCTCGAGGATCGGCGTCCACGTGAACTTGTTGAGGTTGAACCGGGCACCGCGATCACCGACGAGGAACGACGTCGCCGCGGAGACGAGCATGACGAGTTCGCGCCACGGCACGAAGTCCGAAGCACTCGCATGTCCCATGTCGATCGCGTGCAGGTCGACCGAGGGGACGAACGCGACGGCGACGATGATGATCGCCAGGAACAGCAGACCGCTGGCACCGCGCAGGCCGAGTTTCGTCGCATGCTCGGCGTCCTTGGCCAGGGCCTCGACCGGTTCCTTCGCATACATCTTCGTATCGAGGGCGAAGTAGCTGATGAGCAGCAGAGCGTTGACGAACAGCCAGTACGGCCACAGCCCGAATGTCCATTCGAAGGGGACTCCACGCAGCATGCCGAGGAACAGCGGCGGATCGCCCAGTGGGGTGAGCAGACCACCGCAGTTCGCGACGATGAAGATCGTGTAGATGACCGTGTGAGTGCGGTGCCTGCGGTCCTGGTTCGTGTTGAGGATTGGGCGGATGAGCAGCATCGCCGCACCGGTGGTGCCGATGAATGAGGCGAGCACACCGCCGACGGCGAGGAAGATCGTGTTGTTCCGCGGTGTCGCCTTGATGTCGCCGACGAGGAAGATCCCGCCCGAGGCGACGAAGAGGCTGCCGATGAGCATGATGAATTGGAAGTACTCGAGCAGCGCGTGGATGACGGTCGTCGTCTCCCCGCTGAGCAGGAACCACACGGCGATCGGCACGCCGAGGATGAGGGCGACGAGGAGCTTGACGAGGTTGCGGTCCCAGATCTTCTCCGTGGCGGGGATGAGCGGGAGCACCGCGATGCATCCGAGAAGCAGAACGAACGGAATGATGCTCCACCAGGCCACGACCATCCGAGGACTCCTTTACTCACTGTCGACGAGCAGCCTCGTCCCGTCGACCTTGACGCAGTCTCACTCTACTGAATTCGCACACCGCTTCGGATCACGGTCTGCCGCACGGACGCTGCTTGTCGCACGGACGCAGAGAGCCTCGGACGAAGATCGTTCAGTTCGCCGAAGCGGTCGGCAAGTCAGCAGGGGTGCCGTTCAGTTCGCCGAGGCGGAGGTCGACTCCTCGGCGGGGTCTCGGTCCCTGCGCAGTCCGATGAGCAGACCGATGATCGCGATGACGAACACGAGCCCCAGCCCGACGGTCAGTCCCGGTTCGGCCTGGTAGGCCCGGGCCACCGCTGTGAAGCCGAGGAACCCGACGGTCGAGTAGATGAGCGCCCACAGTGATCCGCCCACAACGAGCGCCGGTATGTAGCGGCGGTAACGCATCCCCGTGGTTCCGGCAGCGAGGTTGACCACCGTCTGCAGTCCGACGGTGAGGAAGCTCAGTGCCACGACGGGAGCCCCGAAGCGGTCGATCGTGTCCTCGGCACGGCGGTATTTGGGTCCGGCCATGATCCTCTCGACCCGGGCGAATCTGCGGATTCCCCTGCGTGCGAAGCGACCGAGCAGGAAGGTGCCGCCGGCGCGGCAGATGATGATGCCGAACATGATCAGCCAGGTCACGGCGATCGGGAACGACCAGTCGAGCGGATTCATCGGTGCGCGGCACTCCTCCCTCTGGGCGTTCCCGCCGCAGTGACGTGCTGCGGACTGATGGATCGGTCGCTCCCATCATAACCTCATTAGGTTAGGTTTGCCTCACCGAGCATTCGGTCGAGACCGGTCTCACTCGCCGAGGCGGCTGTGCCCACGCAGTCGGACGAACCGGGCGTACCGCCTCGGCGACGATGCTCGGCGGCGTTGCTCGGCGGTCAACCGCTCAGACGAGCGCACCGTCGAGGTAGACGGCGTTGACCCGGTCCTCGATTCCGCGGACGTCGGCTGTGCGCAGGTCACCGTCCACGACGACGAGGTCGGCCAGCCCGCCCTCACCGATCCGCCCAACCCGATCGTCGTCGAGCAGCCGGGCGGCCACGGAGGTTCCGGCGGCGAGCGCCTCCGTTGTGGACAGTCCCACCTCGGCCAGCAGGCTGATCTCTTCGAGGTTCTTCCCGTGCGGGCCGACTCCGGCATCGGTGCCCAGGGCGATCGGGATTCCTGCTTCGTGGGCCCGGGCGATCGACTCCTGGTGGGCGTCGACGACGCGCCGGGCCTTGTCCACGACGGAGGCAGGCAGACCAGCCCCGGCATCGGCGGCCTTGATGACGGCCTGCGGAGCCTGCAGGGTGGGGACGAGGAAGGTGCCGTGCTCACGCATGAGGTCGATGGCTTCGCCGTCGAGGTAGATGCCGTGTTCGATCGAGCGCACCCCGGCGCGCACGGCGTTCTTGATTCCCGGTGCACCCTGCGCGTGGGACATCACATGGGCACCTTGGGCGGCCGCCTCGGCGACGATGACGGAGATCTCGGCTTCTGTGAACTGCGAGTGCCGCGGGTCGTCCCGCGGGGACAGCACTCCCCCGGTCGAACAGATCTTGATGTGGTCGGCCCCGGCCCGCAGCAGCTCCCGGGCCTTCTTCTGCACCTCTTCGAGTCCGTCGGCGACTCCCGACGGACGGCCCGGGTGCGGGGCCAGGAACGGGGATTCGGCTCCGGAGACGAGGTGGAAGTCCCCGTGCCCGCCGGTCTGGGACATGATGTTCACGGCGATCGTCAGTCGCGGACCGCGCACCACACCGGTCTCCACGGCCACCTTCGCGCCGAGGTCGGTGCCTCCGGCATCGCGCACGGTCGTCACTCCGCCCTTGAGGGTGGCTTCCATATTCTTCACGGAGTTATAGAACTGCAGCGAGAAAGGGTCGTGGAAGTTCGAGGTGGCTGCCGCACCACTGCTCGTGAGATGGACGTGGCAGTCGATGACTCCGGGAATGATCGTCTGTCCCGTGCAGTCGATGTGCTCGTCTCCGGCGTTGTGCGAGCCCTGCCCTCCTTCGGTCACCGAGGCGATCCGTCCTCCGTCGATGACGACGTCCCGAGTGCCGGGCAGGAAGCGGGTTCCGTCGAAGACTGTGGCGTGGGTGAGAACTGTGACCATGGGCGTGCTCCTCATCATTGAAAGTCAGCTGGTCGACCGTGGACGGTCGTCTACTCACATCTATCACGGACGCCCGCTCCGTGACGATCTGCGCGCTGATCACGAGAACGCTGACGATAGGATCGGACAGTTGGACCGGAATGCGCACCATTCGCGTCCCGACCCGAATTCACGTCCGCGACACCTTCGTCGGCTACGGTCACCGGCGATGCCGGTCGGCCCGGCACCAGTCAGCTCCCGATCGACCCGGAAGACACGTGAGAGAATACGCACCGCAGTTCCCGTCCCCCGTACGGCCCCGTGAGGACCGCACCCTCATCGACGTCCTCCTCGAGTCGGCCGCTGCTCATCCCGATCAGCCTGCCCTCGACGACGGCGCTCGCGTGCTCAGCTACTCCGAGCTCATCACCGCGATCCGCGATCTCGCACTGGAGATGGCCGCAGCCGGAATCGGGCCCGGGGACAAGGTCGGCATCCGTGTCCCCTCGGGGTCCGTGGACCTGTATCTGGCGATCCTGGCCACGCTCATGCTCGGCGCGGCCTACGTTCCCGTCGACGTCGACGACCCGGATGAACGCGCGCGCACCGTGTTCGCCGAGGCGGCCGTGACCGGAGTGATCACCGCCGGACCACACATCGAATCCCGCACCGGTCGAGGGCCCCGTGATCGCTCGGAGCTGCGTTCCCCCACCCCCGATGACGACTGCTGGGTGATCTTCACCTCCGGATCGACGGGCACCCCGAAGGGCGTCGCCGTCACTCACCGTTCGGCGGCGGCCTTCGTCGACGCCGAGGCGGCCCTGTTCTGTATCGCGGAGCCGCTGGGTCCCGGCGATCGCGTGCTGGCCGGACTGTCCGTGGCCTTCGACGCCAGCTGTGAGGAGATGTGGCTGGCGTGGAGGCACGGCGCGTGCTTGGTCCCGGCCCCGCGTGCACTGGTGAAGTCCGGGATGGATCTGGGCCCGTGGCTGTCGTCTCGGCAGATCACCGTCGTCTCCACGGTGCCGACCCTGGCCGCACTGTGGCCGGCGGAGAGTCTCGACAATGTCCGCCTCCTCATCTTCGGCGGAGAGGCCTGTCCGCCCGAGCTCGGCCGCCGGCTGCGCGACGACGACCGCGAGGTGTGGAACACCTATGGTCCCACCGAGGCGACCGTCGTCGCCTGCGCGGCCATGCTCGACGGGTCCGAGCCGGTGCGCATCGGCCTGCCGCTCAAAGGGTGGGACCTCGCCGTCGTCGATGCCGAGGGAGTGCCCGTCGCCGCTGGCGAGACCGGCGAACTCATCATCGGCGGGGTCGGACTGGCCCGCTACCTCGATCCGGCGAAGGACGCCGAGAAGTTCGCCCCCATGCCGAGTCTCGGTTGGGACCGGGCGTACCGGTCCGGCGACCTCGTCGTCAACGATCCGGCCGGGCTCATCTTCGTCGGCCGTGCCGATGAGCAGATCAAGCTCGGCGGCAGGCGCATCGAACTCGGCGAGATCGATGCCGCCCTGCAGGCCCTGCCCGGTGTCGAAGGTGCCGCAGCCGCGGTGAAGAAGACCGCTGCCGGCACGGACGTCCTCATCGGCTATCTCGCCCCCGGCGCCGGTGCCGGTGAAGCCGATCTTCCCTCCTGGGAGGCGCGGCTGCGCGACGAACTGCCTGCCGCGCTCGTTCCCCGTCTGGCTCTCGTCGCGGACCTGCCCACGAAGACCTCCGGCAAGGTCGACCGCAATGCCCTGCCCTGGCCGCTCGATGCCGGCGCCGAGGCGGCCGGATCCGATGAGGTCTTCGACCAGGACACGGAGTGGGTCGGGCAGCAGTGGGCCGCGGTCCTCGGTGCCCGTCCGGGCAGCGATACGGACTTCTTCACCGCCGGCGGCGGTTCCCTGGGTGCGGCCCAGCTCGTGTCCCGTCTGCGCACTCGCCATCCCAGCGTCACCGTCGGCGATGTCTACGCCCATCCGCGCTTCGGTGCCCTGGCCGGGCTCTGCCTCGGTGAGGAGGGCTCCGGGATCGGACCGACGGGTCCCAAGCGCACGATCAACCGGACCTCCCGGGGGATGCAGGCCTTCCAGGTGCTGCTCGGCATTCCGGTGCACATCCTCGGCGGGGTCCGGTGGGTGGTGCTGGCGATGGTGCTCGCCAACCTCGGCGTGAGTCTGGGCGCGGATCTGCCGCTGACTCCGTGGCCGGTCGTCGCCGTCCTCTTCCTCGTCTTCGTCACCGCATGGGGGCGGATGCTCATCTCGGCAGGAGCGGCACGGCTGCTCATGATCGGGATCCGACCCGGTGTCTATCCGCGCTCGGGTTGGGTGCACAAGCGACTGTGGCTGGCCGAACACATCGCGGATCTCGCTGCGGCGGTCTCGGTGGCGAGCGCACCCTGGGTGACCTGGTACGCGAAGCTGCTGGGCAACCGAATCGGGCCCGATGCCGATCTGCATTCGGTGCCGCCGGTGACCGGTTTCCTCACCTTCGGCGAAGGCGCTGCCGTCGAACCCGAGGTCGATCTCAAGGGCTGGTGGGTCGACGGGGATCTGCTGCGCATCGGACGCATCGACATCAGTCGCAATGCCACGATCGGTGCCCGATCGACGCTCATGCCCGGCGCCGAGGTGGGTGTCGGGGCCCTAGTCGAAGCCGGATCGGCGGTGACCGGGCGGGTGCGGAAGAACCAGATCTACTCGGGTTCACCGGCCGTGCGCGTCGGGAAGGCGAAGAAGTCCTGGCCGGCTCCCCCGCCGAGGCGACGTCTGCCGTTCCTGTTCTATGCCGTCGGCTCCCAGATCAATGCGCTCCTGCCGTACCTGGCTGTGGTGCCGGGAATCGCCCTCATGCTCGGGGTCTCCGGGATCGAGGTCGTCGAGTCGCCCTGGCTGCTCGCGGCGTGGTCGCCCGTGGTCGCCTGTCTGTGGTTCGTCACCACGGCCCTGTTGGTCCTCATCGCGGTGCGGATTCTGGCGATCGGCATGGACGAAGGCGAGTTCCCCGTCCGTTCGGCCAGAGGTTATCGGGTGTGGGCGACCGAGCGTCTGCTCGACATGGCCCGGGACCTCCTGTTCCCCCTCTACGCGTCGATGCTCACCCCGTGGTGGCTGCGCCTCCTCGGTGCGAAGGTCGGGCCGGGCACTGAGATCTCGACGGTCGTCTTCGTTCCGAAGATGACGACGATCGCCGCCGGCGCCTTCCTTGCCGATGACACCATGGTCGCCAGCTACGAACTCGGCCACGGCTGGATGCGCGCCGGGCGGGCGAAGGTCGGCAAGCGCGCCTTCCTCGGCAACTCGGGGATCGCCTCCCCCGGCCGCAGGGTGCCGAAGAACTCCCTGGTCGCGGTGCTCTCGGCTGCGCCGGCGAAGGCGAAGAAGGGGTCGTCGTGGCTCGGTTCTCCCCCGGTGCAGCTGCGCCGCGCGACCGTGGAATCCGACGAGTCGCTCACCTATTCCCCGACCTTCGGGGTCAAGGCCGCGCGTGCCTTCTGGGAGACGCTGCGGATCTCTTCGATCATCGCCGGCGGTGTGCTCATCACCGGGGTCGTCCTCACCATCTGGTTCTTCCTCGGACTGCCGGGCGGGGTGGCCGCAGAGTCGACGACATTCCTCGCCTCGGTGCTGCTGGCCCTGCTCACCTCGGGCATCGTGATGATGGCCGCAGGTGCTGTGGCGGCGGGACTGGCCGTGGCAGCGAAATGGATCCTCGTCGGCCCCATCCGTCCCGGGGAGCATCCGCTGTGGTCGTCATTCATCTGGCGCAACGAGGTCGCCGACTGCTTCGTCGAACTCGTGGCCGCCCCATGGTTCACTCGGAATGCCGTGGGGACGCCGGCGATCGTGTGGTACCTGCGGGCGATGGGCGCGAGGATCGGTCACGGTGTGTGGTGCGAGAGCTACTGGCTGCCGGAGGCCGACCTCGTCGAACTCGGGGACAACTCGACGGTCAACCGCGGATGTGTGGTCCAGACTCACCTGTTCCATGATCGGGTGATGAGCCTCGATTCCGTTCGGTTCGATCCCGGCGCCACCTTAGGGCCCAACAGCGTCATCCTCCCGGCATCCACGCTGGGTGAGAACGCCACGGTGGGAGCGACGTCTCTGGTCATGCGCGGGGAGTTCGTGCCGGCCCATGCCTATTTCAGCGGCAATCCTGTCATACCCTGGGTGGATGCCCCAGAACTTCCCTCACTCGAAGAAGCAGGCCGATCGCATGCTTGATTCCTATACCCAGGGCGTCGGCAACGCTGACCTTCGTATCGACCACTACGATCTCGACCTCGACTACCGCATCGGCCCGAACCGGCTGGCGGCCAGGGCGGTGCTCAAGGGCCGGGTGCTCACGGACACCTCATCGATCGTCCTCGATCTCACGGGACTGCGGGTGACGAAGGCCATCGTCAACGGCAAGAAGGTCCGCTTCTCCGCCCGGGGGAAGAAGCTGCGGCTGACGATCCCGGCGCTGGTCAGCGACCAGCCGGTGGTCATCGACATCAGCTATGCGGGCAATCCGGAACCGGCGATCGGCACCTGGGGTGACGTCGGCTGGGAGGAGCTCGAAGACGGAGTGCTCGTGGCCGGACAGCCCGTCGGCGCCTCGACCTGGTTCCCGTGCAATGACCATCCCTCGAACAAATCCCAGTACCGCATCTCGGTGCTCGTCGAGTCCGAGTACACGGTGGTGTCCAATGGGTCCTTGACGAAGAAGACCCGCAAGGCCGGGCGGACACGGTGGACGTATGAGTCGACGACTCCCCTGGCGACCTACCTGGCGACGGTGCAGATCGGTCGGTACCGGTACGGTCAGATCCCGCTGAGCTCCGGAACCATCGGGGTCGGCGCCGCAATCCTCGGCGCTGCGAAGGACGCCGTCGCGGGCTCGGCCGGAGATGCCCTGACGAGCGCCGCCCGAGGAGTCGCCGGTGCCGCCGACGGAGTCGCCGGCGCTGCCGGCAAGGACGTGCCTGTTCACGATTCTTCAGGCGGGCGCTCGGCGCACAGCCGGACCGAGTCCCCCGTTCCCCTCGGCGTCTACGCAGACGATCATTGGGATGTGGCCGTCGCGCGCCTCGGTGTCCAGCACGGAATGATGAACCTGTTCATCGAACGCTTCGGCCCCTACCCGTTCGACGTCTACGACGTGGTCGTGACCGATGATGTGCTCGAGATCCCGCTCGAGTCGCAGCCCCTGTCCGTGCTCGGGCCCAATCATCTGGGTCCCGAGTGGGAGGCCGAACGCCTCGTCGCCCACGAGATGGCGCACCAGTGGTTCGGAAACTCGCTCACCCCATCACGCTGGCGCGACATCTGGCTCAACGAGGGCTTTGCCTGCTACGCGGAGTGGCTGTGGTCGGAGGAGTCCGGGCGGGCGAGTGCCGATGAACGTGCCAGACAGTGGTGGGAGGAGCTGTCCGCTCAGCCGCAGGATATTCTGCTCGGCGACCCGGGCGGGCCGGACATGTTCGACGACCGCGTGTACAAGCGCGGCGCTCTGTGCCTGCATGCTCTGCGCCGTGAGCTCGGCGATACGGACTTCTTCGCCGCCGTCGGCGAGTGGACGAAGCGGTACCGTCATTCCTCGGTGAGCACCGAGGAGTTCATCCGCTGCTTCTCCGAGTCGACAGAGCGTGACATCGCCGAGGTGGTCCGTCCTTGGCTCGACGAGCTCGAACTTCCCGAGCTTCCGTAAAGGGGTCAGTGGCTGAGGAGCTGGCTGCGCCTCAGCCGAGCTTACGGACGAGCACGTCCGAGTCGCCGTTGCGTCCGACGGACACGAATCCGTGGTCGGCGTAGAGCTTCGCCGCCCCATTGCCGTCTTCGACGGACAGACTGACCGCAGGGAAGCCGCTCATCCGGGCCAGCGCGCAGACCGTGTCGAGAAGGGCTCCGCCGATGCCCTGCCCCTGGTGGTCGGGCAGCACTGCCATCGAGAGTTCGGGGATGTCCGCCGCCACCCAGCCGTAGCCGGTGAAGGGCGTCTGCTCATCCGACGGCGTCAGATCGGCGGCTGCCGGCTCGGAGCCAGTCGGCTCGGCAGTTGAGTCGTCGGCCTGACCGCCCTGACCGGTTTCGGGGCCGGCCCCGACCTCCGCATCGTTCTGGTCCTCTGCATTGCTCTGGGCCTCTGCATCGCGCTGGTCCTCAGCCGTCGCCCCGGCATCGCCGTCGGGCACGACTTCGCTGCGGACCACCTCGGTGCCGGTCTTGTCCAGGGCGGCAGCGAAGTCGCCGCCCACCCGCTCATCGGCTTTGCCGACGACGTCGTCGATATCGGCCAGACGCACCCACGCAAGTCCGACGATCGGCGACTGCGCATCGGCTTCGGCGTGTGCGGCGACGGCGATATCTCCCTCGCGGCCCCAGCCGCGGTAGTAGAAGACGGCATCGCTGCGGTATCGGAGGTCCTCGAGTTCGATTCGGGGCTTGTCCATCGACCAGTTGAAGCACAGATCGAGGAACGGCAGGAAGGTCTCGTCATCGGTCTCGGCGGGAAGCGGACGGATCCGTCCGCGCAGGGAGGCGCCGGCCGCCTCGGCGGAGGTGTTCTGCGAATCAGCGGAAGTGTTCTGGGAGTCGGCGGAGGTGTTCTGCGAATCATGAGCGTCAGTGTGGGCAGCGTTCATGAGATTCCTTTCTCGACGGCGCGTTCGATCCACGCCCGGTTGCGTACTCGCCAGCCCAGGGTCAGGGCGCGGAAACCGACGAATCCGATGCAGAATCCGGCCCAGAGCCCGGGTGCTCCCGGCCAGATGCTGATGATCGGGATGAGCAGAATCGCATATCCGATCACAGCGACCAATTGTGCCAGAGCCAGGTATCTCGCGTCCTCGGCTCCCATGAGCACGCCGTCGAGGACGAAGACAAAGCCTGCGATCGGCATGCTCAAGGCGAGCACCGGCAGGAGGGCGGCCAGCGCCGAGACCACGGCAGGGTCGGAGGCGAAGGCACGGGGGATGATTCCGGAGCCGGCGAACAGGACGACGCCGACGACGATGCCGAAGACGATCCCCCACAGGCACAGGCGGCGGTTGATCGCGGCGACCGCCGCGGTGTTCTTCGCGCCCAGCTCGAGGCCGATCATCGCCTGGCCGGCGATGGCCAACGAGTCGAGGGCGAGCGCGAGCGCGAAGAAGATGCTCTGAGCGACCTGGATCGCGGCGAGGTCCGTGGTGCCCATCGCCGTGGCCAGGAAGACGAGCAGGATGAGTGCGGCACGCAGCGAGGCATTGCGCACCAGCAGCCACCCGGATGTCTTCGCCGAAGTGAACACGCCGGTCCAGTCGGGGCGGATGCCGGCGTGGAGGCGGCGGGCCGCGCGGACGGAGATGGTGAGGTAGACCGCGCACATTGCGGCCTGCGCGAGGACCGTGCCCATCGCCGATCCCGCGACCCCCATGTCGAGCCCGTAGATGAAGAAGGCGTTGAGGCCGATATTGGCGATGCACCCGGCAGCGGCGACGACCAGCGGAGTCTTCGTGTCCTGGAGTCCGCGCAGCAGTCCGGTGGCCGCGATGACCATGAGCATGAATGGCAGACCCCACCATGAGATCGCGAGGTAGGAGTGTGCGCCCTCCGTGATCGCCGGATCCGGGTCGAACGCCTCGATCGCAGTTCTCAGCAGGGGCAGCCCAACGATGATGAGCAGGATGGACGTGCCCAGTGCCAGCCAGATTCCGTCGAAACCGGCCGTGATCGCGCCTGGCCGGTCCCCCGATCCCATCCGTTTGGCCACACGCGGCGTGGTGGCATAGGCGAGGAAGATCATCAGACCGAGCACCGTCTGCAGGATTGTGGAGGCGATCGCCAGCGATCCCAATGCACCGGCACCGAGGTGGCCGACCATGGCCGTGTCCGTGAGCAGGAAGATGGGTTCGGCGATCAGGGCTCCGAGTGCGGGAAGAGCCAAACGGAGAATGTCTTTGTCGATCGCTGCCACGTCCCCGATTCTAGCGAACCGGTCCCGCTGGGCCCGAGTGCCGAGGATCGCCCCTGCGAAGGCGGACCTACACGTTCCGAGGAGCGCCCCGCGCGAAGGCGGGCTCACCCCGATCGCACTGTCGTGTCAGTGCCGAACTGTAGAGTCGGAGGACAAACAGAGCAGCATCGCCGAGGATGAGATTGAATAGGTCATGGTCGATTGCTAATCGCTTTTTGTTCTATTTGTAATCGTATTGTGACATCAATATGTGGCTGCAGATCATATAATTGAGATAGGCGATTTCCCGACGAGCGACTTCCACAGAGGCGTGGAGAGGTGAGAAACCGATGAAGAACATCGGAGACAACGACGGACGGACGTCGCTCCTGCCTGCCTCTCCCTCATCAGAGGCAGACAGCCGGACCCTGTCCCAGTTCCGTCGTGCGCACGGGCGTCGCATGGAAGAGGCCGAAGACAGTGACCTCGTCGACCTGCTGGATGCCTATACGCAGAGCAGCCTCGCGCAGATCCACTCCATGGTCGCCACCAGTCGTGCCGTTGCACAGGATGTTGCCTATGCTCTCGGGCTCCTGGGATGCCATCCCGACGCAGTCTATGAGTTCGCATCATTCACCGAGACCTGTACCCGTTACTCCTCGCCTGAAACCGGCAGAACATCTGCCGCCCTCGGCGAGAAGAAGGCTCAGACCCAAGCACCCGACGGTGCCGTCGGCTCGCACCGAAGCCGCGAATGCGACGCCATCGACCAGAAGATCTGCGCAGTCGACCTCCCTTCCGACGACCTCTTCTCCCCGCGCAGGACCTGGACCAACCGAGAGAATCTGGCGTGGACACAAGCTGTGGCTCAGGTCGAAGCCGAATCGGGAACGAAGATCGGCATCAGCGCCGGGCCGAAGAAGGACCGTGCAGCCGGTCGCCGTCTCCGTCGAGTCCGGAAGTTGGCCGAGGAGTTCCTGTCCGATCCTGCTCTGTTGCCTGACTTTCCAGGCTTTGACCCGGAAATGACCTTCTTCGCATGGCTGCGCAGCAATATCGAGCCGACTGAGGCTGGCGTGAACTCGAGCCTGCTCGGCGCAACCACGAGCAGATCGCTCCAGCACATGACGTCGTCGATGACGCTGGCGCACGGGCTTCCGCGATTCCTCAAACGCTGCCTGGATGGGGACTTCACGATCGAGCATGTCGATTGTGTGACTCGCGCGTGCCGTGACCTGCACTTCGAGCATCTGCCTGCGCTCGACGACTATCTGGCTCACAGGCGCGCCGACATCACGATCGAGACGTTCAAACGTTCGGTCGCGCTGAAGATAGCCGCGCTTCAGCCGGCCGAGGATACGTTGAAGAGCGTATCGCTGCGGCGTCGGGTCGACTTCAGCACCGGCGACGACGGAACTGCCTACCTCACTCTGACCGGTCCCGCTCCGGAGCTTCAAGCGTGTTTCCGTAGGCTCGACGCATTCTGCCGCGCAGTCCATAAGAACAATACGAGTGCGTTCTCGAGCCAGCTCAAAGCAGGCGACTGCTTTGATGAGGAACGGTCGATCTCTGCCCTGATGTTCGACATCCTCACGCGCACGCGTCCTCAGCTGAAGCTGCGCATCATCAGCACCAATGACGCAGACGGCTCGTCGACGAGTTCCGATTTCTCCCTCGATGGCCTCTTCGCCGGCCCCGACGGCACCCCGATGCACGAAGGCGAGGCCCTGCTCGACTACATCGAGCGGGTATTCGACGACATGGACAAGAACGGTTACGAAGCACCGACGCGAGCTGCGTCAGCCGATTCGGCAGCCACAGCACAGAGCGAATCCAGCCCCAATGCGCCTATCACTCCGGCAGGACGCACTTTCGAGTCCCAACTGCTCGAGGCCATCCTCAGCTGCAACAGCACCACGGATCACGACGCGGCCGAATCGCTCTCGGCTCTCATCGGCTCGCGTGCCGACGGAGCCCGCCCCGCCGCCGAGGGCACCGCTGCTGCAGCAGCCGGCGCTGTCGACGCATTCGGCAATCCCGTCCTCGATGCCGGCGAGCGCCGCATCAGCTTCGAATTCCTCCTGGACATGCCGACCAGCGAGTATTGGCTCGCGAATCAGGCCAGCACATTCATCACCGTTCCTCTGCTGACGCTGCTCAGCCAATTCCAGTCGGAAGACGGCAGTCCTCCGCTGCCGCCCACGGATCCCCCGGGTGCACCGCCGCCGAGCAGCGATTCCCCAGGTGCACCACTACTGACCGGGGAATCCTCAGATCCGCCACCAGCCGTCGAGGTACCGCCACCGACGACGGACGCCTCAGCTCCGCCGCTGCCCACCGAGTCACCGGCGCCCCCGATCACCCCAACAGCACAGCCCACAGGCTCTGACGTACCGCTGACCTCAGGTGAGGTGTGCGATCTGGCGGGCATGCTTCCAAACGGGTCGCCGATCCCTGCCGACATGGCACGACGAGTCGCCGGCTACTCCACCACATGGACCAGGCTGCTCACCGACCCGGCGACCGGGACACCTGTCGATGCGAAGGCAACGTCCTACGCGATTCCCAACAGCGTGCGCAAGACGCTCGTCGCCCAGTTCGTGACGTGCACATTCCCCGGCTGCACTCAACCAGCTGAGATGACAGAGGTCGACCACATTGACCCGTTCAATCACTCCGACCCTACCCAGGGCGGTCTCACCCGGTTCGGCAACCTCCACTGTCTCTGCAAGGCGCATCACCAGCAGAAGACCAACGGCAGTTTCGACGTGCGGATGACCGAGCCCGGCCACCTTGAGTATGTCTTCCGCAAGGGTGTCACCGTGGAGGTCGTCTCACCGGACAACCCCATCAGCGTCGAGCATGCCCGGTTGTTCCTCGAACGATTCGGCAGTGGCCTCGCACGACAGTGCCGAGCGGTCACAGTGGAGCAGTCGAGCACAGAGGATCCATCTGCCCACGACCATGCGACAGCGCCCGAAAGTGATACTGGCGCTGAGCGTGACTCTGAAATTGAGCGGGGATCTGGCACCAAGCCATCGACGGCCCAGAGCGGCGGAGCAGATGCGAAGCACCCGGCTCCCGGCGATCGGAAACGGGCGCGGGAATGCCCTGTACCAGCGGCAGCCGAAGGCACCCCCGGCTGGAGGGAACTCGTTGCCGGGGATCTCTGCGCATTCACACCGGTGTCTGCGCCGAGCAGAACCGGCGAAACGTCCGGCGCCCTGCCAGACGATGAGGACGGCCCGGAGCTGCGCGATTGGTTCTGGGACTCCGGCGAACCTCCACCGTTCTGAAAGGTGTCCTGCGCAACGAGCCTCCGTTGACGTCCGACTACGACGACTTCATCACCGCTGACGGCTCACTGTCGGCAGACCACCGGCTCACTGTCGGCAGACCACCGGCGGGAAGTCGGACTTCACACCGCTCGTCGACGCAGAAAGGGCCGACGACATCCGGTCAGAATCGACTCGAATATCGTCGGCCCTTCGCTCTTGCGCAGCTGCCGAGGGAATGCCTCAGCAGACTTCGAACAGTCCGGCAGCTCCCTGTCCCCCGCCGATGCACATCGTGACGACGACGTACTTCACTCCGCGACGACGTCCCTCGATGAGGGCGTGTCCGACAAGCCGGGCACCGGTCATTCCGTAGGGGTGCCCCACAGAGATGCCGCCGCCGTCGACGTTGTACTTCTCCGGGTCGATGCCGAGCCGGTCACGGCAGTACAGTGCCTGGACAGCGAACGCCTCGTTGAGCTCCCACAGCCCGATGTCATCGATCGACAGACCATGGGTCTTCAGCAGCTTCGGAATGGCGAACACAGGACCGATGCCCATCTCGTCCGGCTCGCAGCCGGCCACGGCCATGCCGCGATAGATGCCCAACGGTTCGAGCCCGCGACGGCTGGCTTCATCGCTCGACATGACCACCGAAGCGGAGGCTCCGTCAGAGAGCTGAGAGGCGTTGCCGGCGGTGATGCTCGGAACCTTCGACGCCACACCGGGCTCGAGAACCGGGTTGAGTCCGGCAAGGCTGTCGAGCGTCGTCGACGGCCGGTTGCCCTCGTCGGCTTCGAGAAGCACATCCTGACGGGAGGTCTCCTTCGTCTCCTTGTCGACGACGACCTTTGTCGTCGGCAGGGGCACGATCTCGTCATCGAACCGACCGGCTTCCTGAGCAGCGGCGGTGCGCTGCTGCGAGGACAGGGAGTACTCGTCCTGCGCCTCACGGCTGACACCGTAGCGTTCTGCGACGACCTCGGCGGTCGCCAGCATCGGGTAGTAGATGCCCGGGATGCGCTGTTCGAGCCACGGATCCTTGGCCCGGAACATGTTCATCTTGTCGTTCTGGACCAGCGACACCGACTCCACGCCACCGCCGACGGCGATCTCCTGGCCGTCGAAGAGGACCTGCTTCGCCGCGGTCGTGATGCCCATCAGCCCGGATGAGCACTGCCGGTCGATCGACATTCCGGGAACCGTGACAGGAAGGCCGGCTCGCAGTGCCGCCTGCCGAGCGACATTCGTTCCTTGGCTGCCCTGTTGCAGAGCGGCACCGAAGACGACGTCTTCGACCTCGCCTCCTTCGAGACCGGCCCGCTCCACGGCGTGTTTGATCGCGTGGCCGGCCAGCTCCTGAGCCTGGGTGTCATTGAAGGCACCACGGTAGGCCTTGCCGATCGGCGTGCGGGCCGTCGACACAATGACTGCTTCTCTCATAGTTCTCACCTTTCGAAGATGTTCGTGAACCCGTCGCGAGGACGGCGGCGATCAGTCCTTCGGACCGCCGGCAACGTAGATGACCTGACCGGAGACGAATCCGGCGCCTTCGGAGGCGAGGAACGATGCCGTGTGAGCGATGTCCTCGGGCTTTCCGGAACGGGCCACGGGGATCTGCTTGACCGAAGCTTCGACGAAGTCCTCGAAGCCCATCCCCACGCGCTCGGCGGTGGCCTTGGTCATGTCGGTTTCGATGAAGCCGGGGGCAATGGCGTTCGCGGTGATGCCGAACTTGCCGAGCTCGATCGCCCAGGTCTTCGTGATGCCCTGAATACCGGCCTTGGCGGCGGAGTAGTTCGTCTGTCCGCGGTTGCCCTGAGCCGAGGTCGACGACATCGAGATGATGCGGCCGAACTTCTCGTCGACCATGTAGGACTGCACGGCCCGCGCCATGAGGAATGCTCCGCCGAGGTGGACGGAGAGGACCTTGTTGAAATCCTCGTGCGTCATCTTGAACAGGAGGTTGTCGCGCAGGATGCCGGCGTTGTTGACCAGCACGGTCGGCGCACCGAGGGTCTCGGCGACCTGCTTGACCGCAGCATCGACCGAATCTTCGTCGGAGACATCGGCCTCGAGGCCGAGAGCTTCGCCGCCGGCGCCCTTGATGGCAGCGACGGTCTCGTCGGTCGGACCCATATCGAGGACGGCGACCTTGAGTCCGTCGGCTCCGAGCCGCTTGGCGATGGCGGCTCCGATGCCGCGGCCTCCACCGGTGACGATTGCTGTACGAGTCATGAACACGCTCCTAAAGATGATGTTGCGTCATTGCCGAGGGGAACCGAGTCATCAACTGCGGTTCGCGTCCGCATCAGACCTGATGTGACACAGATCTCGCATGCAGTTATGCCCACTGTAGACCAGATTCGCCACTGAACGATTGTTTGCTCACCTTTCAGACAGAGAGCCGCCTCGAACGCGTCAGCGACTCGAAACATCTCCCGACGTTTCTGCGCACATGTCGCCCGACCTCGCCTTATACCCTCCAGACCAGGCCGGGTCCCGAAGATTATCGAACGTTCAAAAATCTAGCTCAAAACCATTGACTTCACCAGAGTGATTTGGAAGTGTTCACATCAGTCGAAGTCCATTACGGATTGACGACGACTCCGAGCACCGTCACCGACGACGGCTCGGGCAACGTGTGGAGCAAACGTGTTCCAAGAGCTTTTCAAAGGAGAAAAGATGAACTCTGTCTCGCGAAGTCGCCGCCGCAGACTTTCGGCGGCCGCAATCATGGGTGCCATCGCATTGACCGCCACAGCGTGCGGAGGCGGTGGCGGCTCGGGTGAGGGCGACTCAGTCGTCATCGGCTACACCGGACCGCTCAGCGGTGGAGGCGCCGCGTACGGTGAGAACGTGAAGATCGGTCTCGAAATGGCCATCGCCGATCTCAATGCGGACGGTGTCGAGGTCGATGGCGAGCCCGTGACTCTGGAGCTGAAGTCCCTCGACGACAAATATGCACCGTCCACTGCTGCCAGCAATGCTCAACGACTGGCCGACCAGGACAAGGCTCCGGTGGTCGTCTCCCCGAATGCCGGAGCGATCAAGGCGATTCAGCAGATCAACAGCGGCAGATCGAACTTCCTCATCTCCGCGTACACCTCGGATCCGGCGATCGTGCAGGCGGACAATCCTCTGACGATGATGATTCCCCCGAATTTCGAATCCTACGCGACGGAGTTCTCCGAAACCGCCATGGAACACGGAGGCAAGAAGCTCGCTCTGCTCGGAACTCAGAGTGAATACGGGCAGCAGTGGACCAAGTCGATCACAGGCGCGTGGAGCGACGCCGGCGGAAAGGTCGGCGGAGACAACAGCATCGACTATGCCACCGTGTCCGATTTCGCGGGGCCCGTCTCGAAAGCCCTGGCCGAGAAGCCCGACGCGATCTTCGTCGGCGGACCATCCCAGCCGACCGCTCTGATCATGGAAGAAGCTCGCAAGCAGGGCTTTGAAGGCAGCTTCCTCGTCATGGACCAGGCGAAACTGGATGAGATGGCGACGGTGACGGAGCTCGACAATCTCAAGAACTCGGTCGGTGTTCTGCCCGTCTCCGAGTATCAGGATCCGGGCACCGAAGACTTCCTGAAGAAGTTCGCCGAGAAGGCCGGAGAGAAGAAGGTCCCGACCAGCGAAACGGCGCTGAACTACCAAGGGATTGCGATCATCGCCAAGGCGATGGAGGTTGCAGGCACGACGGACGACCCCGAGAAGATCAGGGAAGCCATCGGAGAAGCACTGCCGGATGTCGATGACAAGTACAAAGTCAATGGCTTCCCCGATGAGATCACGGAGCAGGGTCACCTCCTCAACCCCGACTTGGAGGCAACTTTCCTCGATGAGGACGGCGAATACACGAAGGTGCCGATCGAACAGGCATCCGACGACAAGTAATCTCCGCCAGCGGCATCTCTCAGGGGTGAGGCGCGTCCGTGCGCCTCACCCGGGCCGCACTCATGCCTGCAGAGGACCCGAATCATCATGACCCTCTTCATCCAACAGCTCTTCAACGGCCTTGCGCTGGGCGGCGTCTACTGCCTGGCCGCGATCGGTCTGACCTTGGTATTCGGAGTGCTGCGCATTCCCAATCTGGCTCACGGTGCGCTGTATATGCTCGGCGCCTACATCACCTACTTCTTCCTCACAACCGTCGGTGTTCCCTATATCGCGGCGATCGGCATCGCGGCGCTCGTGCTCTTCATCGTCGGCGTCGGGCTCGAGCGTCTCGTATTCCACCCCTTGCGCAACTCCCCGCATACTCACCACATGATTGCGGCAGTCGGTGCGATGTTCTTCTTCCAGGCTCTGGCTCAAGCGATCTGGGGCGCCGACTTCCGCCGTATGGACACTCCGATCACCGGCGAGCTGCGGATACTCGGCGCCGAGATCTCTGCCCAGCGCATCGTCATCATCGTCACCGCTGTGATCGTGTTGGCGCTGTTGGCGTGGTTCATCAAACGATCCATCCACGGTCAGACGATCGAAGCGATCGAACAGGATCGCGTCGGTGCGTCGCTCGTCGGCATCAACCCGTCGATGGTCGCGATGCTGACGCTGGGTCTGTCCGCCGTGCTCGCAACCATCGCGGCGGGACTCGTCGCACCGATCAACCTCCTGTCACTGACGATGGGAGACGCCCTCAACCTCAAGGTGTTCGCCATCATCATCCTCGGCGGACTCGGATCTCTTCCGGGGGCCATCGTCGGCGGTTTCGCACTCGCGATCGCCGAGACGATGACAGCGACCTACATCTCCTCCGCGGTCGGCGAGGCCGTGGCATTCGTCGTTCTCGTGGCCGTGCTGGCCATCAAGCCCAACGGACTGTTCACGAAGGCGGTGCAGCGATGAACTCAGTGAAGAATTTTCGAATCATCGGCACCATCGCCGTCATCATCCTGCTCGGCCTCACACCCTTGGCGTTCGGGCAGGAGAACTACACGATGCGGGTGATCACCGTAGGCATGTGTGCGGCGATCGCCGTCTATGGTCTCAACATCATCCTCGGCTTCACCGGTCAGCTGAATCTGGCTCAAGGCGGATTCTTCGGCATCGGCGCCTACGGGGTGGGGCTGCTCACCACCGATTACGATTGGTCCTTCTGGGCTGCCTTCTGCGTGTCCGTGATCGGGACCGCGGTCATCGGCTACCTCTGCGGGCTGATTGCGCTGCGGACCAAGGACGAATACTTCGCCATCTTCACCATGGCCATCGGCTTCATCATCTTCCTCGTCATCAGCCGCTGGGAGTCCGTCACTCATGCACATTCCGGAGTCAACAATGTGAAGTTCCCCGAAGGCGGAGGACTCATCGACTTCGAATCGCCCACTGCGATGTTCTACCTCGTCTTCGCCGTTCTGCTCGTCTGCGTCTACACAACGTACGCGATTCGGCGCTCGAGCGTGGGCCGCACGCTGCTGACCATCAGAACCAGCGAAGACCTCGCGGATGCGATCGGTGTGCGTGTCGGTTTCAGCAAACAGCTCGCCTTCGCGGCATCCGCTGTCTTCGGCGGAATGGGCGGAGGTCTCTACGCATCCGTGGTCGGCTTCATCGGACCCGATTCGGCATCGATCGACAAGACCTTCGAATTCCTCATGTTCATCCTCGTCGGAGGAATGGGCACTGTCGCAGGTCCCCTGCTCGGGAGCATGATCGTGACATTCCTGTTCGAACTGTTCCAGGATTTCCAAGCCTATCGATTCATCGTTCTGGGCCCCATCATCGTCGCCCTCGTGATCTTCGCACCGCGGGGAATCGTCGGTTACCTCGGCGGGTTCGTCGACAGACGAAATCGACGACGCAGGGCCGAAGTTGCCCGCGGCGCCGACGACGGTCCCGATTCGACAGGTGGTTCGGCCCCCGGCGGAACAGGCGACCACCGCGCACGGACCGTCGCCGACGGGGTCGACTCGGGTGTCGGCCGGACCGGAGGCTCCCCCTCTTCCGAGGAGACGAAATGACAATGCTTGAAATACGAGACCTCGGTAAGCGCTTCGGCGGACTCGATGCGGTCAAGGACGTCGACCTGGACGTCGAGGAGGGCCAGATCACCGCTGTCATCGGTCCCAACGGAGCAGGCAAGTCAACGCTGTTCAACCTCGTCCACGGCTTCTATCGGCCCACCGCGGGGACGATCACTTTCAAGGGTGAGGACATCACTCATTCGTCCCCGCACCGTACGGTCGCCGGCGGTATCGCGCGCACATTCCAGACGACGAATCTGTTCGATGACAGCACCCTGTTGGAGAACGTCCTGGCCGGTCGGATCGTCCGTTCGAAGTCCAATGTCTTCGACGCTGTCTTCCACACTCCTCGCCACCGTCGTGAATCGCGCATCAACGAGGACAAGGCGATGGAAGCTCTCGAGTTCTGCGGGGTCGCGGAGTATCGGCACGATCTGGCGTCCAATGTTCCGCAGGAGGTGCAGAAGCGCACTGCAGTGGCCATGGCCCTGGCCACGGAGCCTGAGCTGCTGCTGCTCGACGAACCGGCCGGCGGCATCCCCGAAGAGGAGACCGTCGACTTCGGCAACCTCATCCGCTCCCTGCCGCAGCGAGGGGTCTCCGTCCTGCTCGTCGAACACAAGATGACGATGATCATGGACCTCGCGGACACGATCCTCGTTCTCGATCACGGCCAGAAGCTGGCGCTCGGTGCACCGGCGGAGATCCAGTCGAATCCGGATGTCATCCGCGCCTATCTCGGTTCGACAGCACAGGAGGAGAACTGATGCTCACGCTCGACAATGTCAGCACCGGATACGATGCCGCCGATGTGCTCCACGGCGTGAGCATCACTGCGCAGCCCGGAGAGCTCACCGTGGTCCTCGGAGCGAACGGATCAGGCAAGACGACTCTCTTCAAGACCATCAGCGGACTGATGCGGGTCCGTACCGGCTCGATCGCCTATGAGGGGCGGCCGCTGCATCGAGCTCGCGCGAATGCCATCGTCAAGGCCGGTATCGCGCACTGCCCCGAGGGCCGTCACCTGTTCGGGAAGATGTCGGTGGAGAAGAATCTGCGTCTGGGGTCATATCCTCACCGGAACGGTTCTCGTACCGAAGAGATCTACGCTGACGTGCTCGATATGTTTCCGATCCTCAAGGAGAAAGCCAAACAGCCGGCAGGCTCACTGTCCGGCGGACAGCAGCAGATGGTCGCGATCGGTCGGGCACTGATGTCGGATCCGAGCCTGCTGATCCTGGATGAGCCGTCGATGGGCCTGGCTCCCATCGTCGTCGAGCAGGTCCTCGAGTCGGTCGCCCAGATCAATCGCAACGGCATCGGAGTTCTGCTCAGTGAGCAGAACGCGAAGGCATCGTTGGCAATCGCCCACAGGGGATACGTTCTCGCTGAGGGGCGGATCGTCCTCGCCGATGATGCCTCCCGGCTGCTCGACAATCCTGACGTGCAGGCGGCCTACCTCGGACTCTGACGGCGCACGGGTCCCACCCGTTGAGAAGGACACCGGTGCGGATGAGATCTCGCCGAGGCGGCTCGGCCACCTCGGCGAGATCTCGCTGAGTTCGTCTGCCGGATCGTTCCGGTCTGTCGATCCGGCGTGTGATCAGCCGCGAATCGGCACTCCGGTGAGGTCAGTGCGACCGACCTTGGCGGCTCACTCGTCGAGGAACCGCGAGACGTCCCCGGCTCCGACGCGAGCCACCTCGGGGTACTTGCCGGTGAAGTCGATGACCGAGGTCGGCACGACTCCGGGGACTCCGGACTCGATGACGATGTCGAGGTCATTGCCGAGCTGGTCCATGACATCCTCGGCGTGGGTCAGCGGATCCTCATCGTCGGGCAGCAGCAGCGTCGAGGACAGGATCGGCTCCCCCATCGCCTCGACGAGTGCGAGTGCCGTGACGTTCTGCGGGATCCGAGCTCCCACCGAATGCTTCTTCGGGTGCATCATCCGGCGCGGAACTTCCTTCGTCGCCTTCATGATGAACGTGTACGGTCCCGGCGTCATCGACTTGATGGCACGGAAGTCGGAATTGTCGACGATGACGAACTGACCCAGCTGGGCGAAGTCGTGGCACATGAGTGTGAAATGGTGCTTCGAACCGAGTTGTCGGATGCGAGTGATCCGCTCGATGCCGTCCTTGTTGTCCAAGGCACAGCCGAGGGCATAACAGGAATCCGTGGGATAGGCGATCAGGCCACCGTTCCTGAGTGACTCAGCGGCCTTCTCGATCAGTCGGTCCTGCGGGTTCTCCGGATGGATATTCAGTAGTGTCGCCATACTTCATGCTAACCACTCTGCCGCCACAGTGCGAGGGGTCGAGGCGACTAGGGACGGGAAAAGCGAGAATGTGGGATTCGCCGGACCGCGGGCAGTCTCAGACCGCATCTGCCGAACGCTTCTGTCGCCCCCGCTGGCTCGTCAGTGCGCAGCCTGATGCTTCCTCCGGCCCTTGACCAGTTCGGCGCGTCCGGTGTCCGGATCGGAGGCGAGAAGGATATTGACCCATCTGGCCTTCGGGTCCGCGTCGACCAGCAGAGCCTTGATCAGCAGGGTCGCCGGCAGCGCCAGCAGGGCGCCGAGCCAGCCGAGGATCCACACCCAGAACAGCAGGGACAGGAACGAGATCAGCGGGGTCACACCCACCGACTCGCCGGTGAACTTCGGTTGGATGATCGCCTGGATGACGAAGTTGAGCACACTGTAGGCGATGACCACCCACAGCGCCGACTGCCAACCGCTGTCGACCAGCGCCAGCAGAGCGGGCGGGACGAGACCGATGACGAAACCGATGTTCGGAATGTAGTTCGTCAGAAATGCGAGCACGCCCCACACCCAGATGAGCGGGACGTCGATGATCGCCAGGGCGATGACGTCGAGGAATGCGACGATGAGGCCGAAGACCGTCGCCACCACCCAGTAGCGGCGGACACCGCTGGCGAAGTCGCCGATCGACGCCGACAGCGACGGCTTGACGTCGAGCAGCATCGCCATCCGCTTGTCGATGCCCATCGAATCCATCGCCACGAAGAACACGGCCATGATCACGGTGGTCAGCAGGCCCGCAACCGACGACAGATTCGTCAGCAGCGGGTAGATGGCGTCGAGCACGGAGCGGACGTCGAAACCTGAGAGCTGCTGCTGGATCACCGAGGATGTCACTCCGATGTCCGACAGCAGCGCCAGCGCATTCTGGTACGTGGCGGCGAGTTCGTAGCTGTAGCTGGGGATGAGGATGACGAGTTCGGCGACCGACCACGCGGTGAGGCCGAAGAACGCGAAGATCATGCACAGCACGAGCACGACCGAGATGCACGCCCCGATCGCTCGCGGCACTTTGATCCTGGTGAGCAGCCGCTGCACCGGGTAGACGACGATGTAGAAGTTCAGGGCGAGGAACACCGGAGCCACGATGTCCTGGAGTCCGCGGAAGAACATCAGCGCATAGGCCAGCCCCGCCAGCGTCACCGCGATCATCAGCGCTCGCGCCGGCGGCCGCGCATGCCAGGGTCGTGCCTCGCCTGCCGTGCCAGGCTCGGAGCCGGGTGCGACTCCGGGCGCTGTGGTGAGTGCCGCGCTCGATTCGGTTTCGGAGGAGGAAGATCCCACCGTCACCGAGGCGGCCGAACCGGGAGCGTTCCCCACCGAGGCGGCCGGTGCGGCCGTCCCCGACGCAGAGGTCGCGCCTGCGGACTCCGAGTCCGACGCAGAGGTCGCCGCAGGGCCCGTGGGCTCGGAATTCGAGCCGGTCACCGGTCGTGAGGACGGCGCAGACTCGGCCGGGCGTGCGGCTTCGCCGGGCGATCCGGGTGCAGTGTCTGCGGAGCCCGATGCACTCGTCTGCTCGTCCTCGTTCATTCAGCGTCCCCGACGCTTCTCACGGATGCGCATCGACACCTCGATGGGGGTGCCCTTGAAGCCGAAGGTCTCGCGCAGACGACGGATGATGAACCGACGGTAGCCGGGGTCGAGGAAGCCGGTGGTGAAGAGCACGAACTTCGGCGGACGCGACTGCGCCTGAGTGCCGAAGAGGATGCGCGGCTGCTTTCCGCCGCGCACCGGGTGCGGGTTGGCTGCGACGAGCTCACCGAGGAACGCGTTGAGTCGTCCCGTCGGAATGCGGGTGTCCCAGCCGTCGAGAGCGGTCTCCATCGCCGGTACGAGCTTCTCCGCATGACGTCCGGTCTTCGCCGAGATGTTCACGCGCGGTGCCCACGCCACATGGCCGAGGTCCCGTTCGATCTCCCGCTCGAGGTAGAAGCGACGTTCGTCATCGAGCAGATCCCACTTGTTGAAGGCCAGCACCACGGCGCGTCCCGCCTCGACGGCGGTCGTGACGATGCGGACGTCCTGCTCGCTCAGGGGATCCTGGACCTCCATGAGGACGAGGGCCACCTCGGCGCGTTCCAGTGCGGTCTGTGTGCGCAGCGCGGCATAGAAGTCGGCGCCGCTGGCCTGATGGGCGCGACGACGGATACCGGCGGTGTCGACGAAGCGCCACTGCTTCCCACCGAGCTCGATGAGTTCGTCGACGGGATCACGCGTGGTGCCGGCGACATTGTCGACGAGCACCCGGTCGCTGCCGATGAGCTGGTTGAGCAGGGAGGACTTGCCGACATTCGGACGACCGACGAGGGCCACCCGACGCGGTCCGCCCTCTTCGACACGGGTGTCGACGGCCGAGACCTCGGGCAGGATCGTCAGCACTTCGTCGAGCAGGTCGGCGACACCCCGACCGTGCAGAGCCGAGACGGTCCACGGCTGGCCGAGGCCCAAGCCCCAGAGTTCTGCGGCCATGAGTTCGCCGCGTTCGTCGTCGACCTTGTTCGCGGCCAGCAGGACCGGCTTCTTCTTCCGGCGCAGCATCTTCACGACCATCTCATCGGTCGAGGTCGGACCGGTCGTGGCATCGACGACGAGGAGGACGGCATCGGCCATGTCCACGGCGATCTCGGACTGGATCGCAATCCGCGAGGCCATGCCCTTCGAGTCCTGATCCCACCCGCCGGTGTCGACGAGGGTGAACTCCTTCGTGTTCCATTCCGCCCGGTAGCTCACCCGGTCACGGGTGACGCCCGGAACGTCCTCGACGACGGCTTCGCGGCGGCCGAGGATGCGGTTGACCAGCGTCGACTTGCCGACGTTGGGGCGACCGACGACGGCCAGCACCGGTGCGGCGCCGAGCGCCTCGTCTTCGTCCTCGTCGAAGCCGTAGGCGCGCAGCAGCGCACGGTCCTCGTCTTCGAGCTCATAGCTTTCGAGTCCGGCCTCGAGCGCGGTCGCCCGCTGCTCGGCCTCCTCGTCGCTGATGCTCTCGACACGGTCGACGAGGTCGTCGTCGGGTGTCTCATGGAATTCGGATTCGCTCATTGTGAGTCCTTCACCAGCTGCAGCACCGTCTCGACCACCTGGTCGAAGTCGATGTCGCTGGTATCGAGTGTGTACACTCCGTCGGCGGCCTCGAGGAAGCTCGTCGTGGCGGAGTCCTTGGCGTCACGGCCCGTGACGAGGTCTTGGGTGGCGGCGATCGCCTCGGCGTCGGCATTGCCGTGCACTTCCTTCGCCCGGCGGGCCACACGGACCTCGTCGCGGGCGGTCATGAGGATGCGCACATCAGCGTCGGGGGCCACCACGGTCGTGATGTCCCGGCCTTCGACGACGATGCCCTCGGGTGCGGCGGCGATATAGGCCCGCTGCATGTCGATGAGCTCCTCGCGGGCGTCGATGACGCCGGAGACCGTCTGCACGTTCGCGGACACGTCCGCACCGCGGATGTCCTCGGTGACGTCGATGTCGTCGACGGAGACGAAGAATTCGTCCGGGCTGAGCGAGATCTCCAGATCCGCACCGCGCACCTGCTCGAGCACGTCGACGGGGTCGGTGACCCCGCGGTTGAGGCACAGCCACGCCATCGCCCGGTACATCGCACCGGTGTCCAGGTACTGGCAGCCCAGTCGCCGCGCCACCTCCTTGGCGGTGCTCGACTTGCCCACTCCGGACGGTCCGTCAATGGCTACGACGCTCATGCAGTTCCTTCTTTCTCGATGGCGGATTCGGGGATCTGCCATCCCTTCGACAGCAATCCGATCTCCAGCTCCTGCTGGATGGCCGGGACCACGGACACGTCGACCATGCCCAGTTTCCGACCGGAGGCGTGATCCATCCGGAAATCCTCGACATTGACGCCGAGGTCGCCGATGTCCTTGAACAGCCGGGCCAGCATTCCGGGCGTATCCGGAACCAGGATCGTGACAACAGCATAGGTGGTCGGCGGCTGCCCGTGCTTGCCGGGAATCCGGTCGTGTCCTTCGTTGCCCAAAGCGATCGCCTTGGCGAGCAGTCCCGTCGACCCGGGTCCGAGTTCGAGAGCGCCGATGACCTCGTCGAGTTCGGTACGCAGATCGACCAGTACGGAACGGACCTCCTCGGCGTTCCCGGTCAGGATCTGCGTCCACAGTCCCGGGTCCGAGGCGGCGATGCGCGTGACATCGCGCAGTCCCTGTCCGGCCAGCGAGATCTCCTCCAAGGGCGCATGCCGCAGCTGAGAGGCGACGAGGGAGGAGATGATCTGCGGCACGTGCGAGACCTTCGCGACCGCGGCATCGTGGATGCGCGGGTCCAGGTGGAGCACGGAGGCACCGGTGTCCTCGGCCATGGCGATGACCTCGCCGAGGCGGTCGGCCGGGGTGTCCTCATCCGAGCAGATCACCCAGGGTCGGGCCGTGAACAGGTCCGATTGGGCGGCGATCGCCCCGGACTTCTCGCGTCCGGCCATCGGATGGCAGCCGATGTAGCGATCGAGCTGAGTGCCCGTGACCAGTTCGCGCACCGCTTCGAGCAGGCGGGTCTTGACGCTGGCGACATCGGTGACCGTGGCGTTCGGGTAGTCCTCGAGTGCTGCGGCGATGACCCGTGCGGCGACGTCGGGCGGGGTGGCCACGACGACGATGTCCGGGTGTTCGGGTGCACCGACCTGACCGGCACCGAGGTCCGCGGCGAGCTGCTGCGCGGTCGGCGAGGTGTCTTCGAGGGTCACCTGATGGCCTTCGGCGCTCAGCGCCAACCCCAGGCTGGCACCGAGCAGGCCGGTGCCGATGATATGGACTCTCACAGACCGACGGCCTCGAACAGTGCGCCGACCTCGTCGGAGCGCAGCGGGCGGATCTTGCCCTGCTTCTGCTCGTCGAGGACGATCGGCCCGAATTTCAGCCGCACGAGGCGCTCCACCGGGTGGCCGATCTCGGCGAGCAGGCGGCGCACGATGCGGTTGCGGCCGGAGTGGAGGGTGAGTTCGACGACGGACTTGCCCGGGGTCGAATCGACGAGCTTGAAATCATCGACCTTGACGAAGCCGTCCTCGAGGTCGATTCCGGCCTTGAGGATGGCTCCGGCGTCCTTCGCCAGCTGGCCCTTGACCTTCGCGAGGTAGGTCTTCGGGATCTCGTAGCGCGGGTGGGCCAGCCGGTTGCTCAGCTCCCCGTCATTGGTGAGCAGGATGATGCCTTCGGTCTCCGTGTCGAGGCGGCCGACATGGAAGAGGCGCTCGTTGTTGTTGCGCACATAGTCGGCCAGGCAGGGGCGGCCCTCGGGGTCGCTCATGGTCGACACGACTCCCGCGGGCTTGTTGAGCACGAGGTAGACCTTCTTGGTCTGTGTCGAAATTCTCACTGTGTCCACGTACACGGACTGCGTTTCCGGGTCGATCCGGGTGCCCAGCTCGGTGACGATGCGGCCATCGACCTCGACGCGGCCGTCGACGATGAGCTGCTCACAGGCACGACGTGATCCCAGGCCCGCCTCGGCGAGCACTTTCTGCAGCCGCACCCCCCCGCTGACGTGGGCGTCCGATGTCTGACCGGCACCCGACCCGCCGCTGCTGGAGGCGTGATTGGCCGTCGCTGCGCGCTGTTTTCGGCTGGGTCGGTTCTGGCGCCCGCCGGGGGCGCGGTGATCACGGTAGGGACTCATACATCCATTCTCTCAAATCAATCAGCGACTCGTGACATCTCGGCGGTCGAATCGGAATCGTCGTCGAGATCGTCCTCGAGGGCGCCGTCGATCTCGGCGAGCACTTCGGTGTCCTGCGAGCCGAGTTCGGCGACGTCGGCGTCTTCGGGCAGGTAAGGGGCGATGTCCGGCAGATCGACGATCGCGTTCATGCCCATCGTGTCGAGGAACTGCGGCGTGGTGGCATAGAGCAGCGCCGAGGTGGTCGCCTCCTTGCCGGCTTCGACGATGAGTCCGCGCAGCAGCAGGGTGCGGATGACGCCGTCGACGCTGACTCCGCGGATGGCGGCGATGCGGGGCCGGGAGATCGGCTGCCGGTAGGCGATGACCGCAAGGGTCTCGAGTGCGGCTTGGGAGAGTTTCGCACTCTGCCCGGCGGTGAGGAAGTCCTTGACGACTTCGTGGTAGTCGCCGCGGGAGAAGATGCGGAAACCGCCGGCGACGTGACGGATCTCGAACCCGCGCTGGCGGTGGTCCTCATCCCCGTCGTAGTCGGCCTTGAGGATGCGGATGGCTTCGAGGACGGTGTCTTCGTCGAGGCCGAGGGAGCCTGCGAGGTCGGCGGCGGTCACGGCCGAATCGGTGATCATGAGCACGGCCTCGATGCCGGCGAGGATCTCGTCATCGATCATTCTGCGCTCCCCCCAGTGTTGGTCGCGGCCAGGTCGTCGTCCGTATCCAGGTCGTCGTTCGCATCCTGGTCGCGATCTGCGGCTTCGTCGCCGCTCCAGTCGCCTTCGGTGCGCAGGTCGACTCCGTCTTCGTTCATCTCGGTCCGGTGGATGAGCAGCCGACCCAGGGGTTCGGGCTGGTCGAAGTCGCAGAGGCCGACCTTGAACAGTTCGAGCAGGGCGAGGAATCTCGCGACGACGACCAGGGTGTTCTCGGCCGTTTCGAGCAGGTCCTGGAAGTCGACGTCTCCGACGCGCAGCAGGGACAGGATGTGCCCGCGCTGCTCGGAGACGCTCACGAGCGGTAAGTGGATATGGTCGACGGCGACGCTGGGCGGGGTGTGATCGCGTTGGAGCACGGTGGCGAAGATTCCGGCCAGTTCACCGGGTCCGATGTTCAGCTCCAGCGGCGGTAGCACGTCTTGGAACGCAGGCTCGAGGTCGACATCGCGTGGGGCGCGGATGGAACCGGCGGCCATCGCGTCGGCCAGATAACCGGACACGGACTTGTACGCCTTGTACTGCAGCAGCCGGGCGAAGAGGAGGTCTCGGGCCTCGAGCAGCTCGAGGTCGAGGACCTCTTCACCGTCTTCGTGCGGCAGCAGCCGGGCCGTCTTGAGGTCGAGCAGGGTCGCGGCGACGAGGAGGAACTGGGAGATCTCGGCGAGGTTCGCCTGATCCTTGAGCTCGGTGGTGTAGGCGATGAACTCATCGGTCACCTCGGCCAGCGCGATCTCCGTGACGTCGAGGCGACGTTTCGAGATCAGACCGAGCAGCAGATCGAAAGGGCCGGTGAAGTTCTCCAACCGCACCTGGAAGCCCTGCACGACGTCATCGCCGGAGTCGGCGCCTGTGGACCCATCGCCTGCGTCGACCACCTCGCCGGAGTCGGCGTCGGTCGGAACGGGGGCCGCCTCCTCCTCGTGGACTGCGGAGTCGCTCAGGGTGCGCCTCCGCGGGCGATGAGCTCCCGGGCCAGTCGACGGTAGGCTTCGGACCCGGCGTGCTTCGGGGCGAAGCTCGTGATCGGTTCGGCGGCCACGGAGGCGTCGGGGAACTTCACGGTGCGGTTGATGACGGTCTCGAAGACCTTGTCACCGAAGGCTTCGGTGACGCGCGACATGACTTCCTTCGAGTGCAGGGTCCGCGAGTCGAACATCGTGGCCAGGATTCCGTCTACCTCGAGTGAGGGGTTGAGTCGGTCCTGGACCTTCTCGATGGTCTCGACGAGCAGGGCGACACCGCGCAGGGCGAAGAACTCGGTCTCGAGCGGGATGACGACGCCGTGGGCGGCGGTCAGGGCGTTGACGGTGAGCAGCCCCAGCGAGGGCTGGCAGTCGATGAGGATGACATCGTATTCGTCGGCGACCTTCGACAGGGCGCGGGCGAGCACCTGCTCGCGGGCGACCTCGCCGACGAGCTGGACTTCGGCGGCGGAGAGGTCGATATTGGCCGGCAGGATGTCGATGTTGTCGAAGTCCGTTCCGACGATGACTTCGTGCGGGTCCAGTCGCGGGTTCATCAGCAGGTTGTAGATGCTGATGTCGAGTTCATAGGGGTTGAGTCCCAGTCCGACGGACAGTGCGCCCTGCGGGTCGAAGTCGACGAGCAGCATCTTGCGGCCGTACGCGGCCAGGGCCGCACCGAGGTTGATCGACGAGGTGGTCTTGCCGACCCCGCCCTTCTGGTTGACCATCGCGATGATGCGGGCGGGTCCGTGCGACGCCAGGGGTGCCGGCTCCGGGAAGTCCTGGGGCTCGCCTGCTGCCGACTTCTGCTGGGGGATATCCAACGCCTCTTGCGTATTCATCTCTCGGATGGCCACCTTTCGTTGCTCTACGTCCAACCCTACCGCGCCCGAGGGTGCGAGGTCGCGTACACTTCCCGCAGTGTCTCCTCGGAGACTTTCGTATAGATCTGCGTCGTCGTCACCGAGGCATGGCCGAGCAGCTCCTGGACGACGCGGATGTCCGCTCCGCCTTCGAGCAGATGCGTGGCGAACGAGTGCCGGAACGTATGCGGAGACACCTCGGCCCCGATGGCCGCCGCCTCACCGGCGTCCTTGACGATCTGCCATGCCGAGACCCGGGAGAGTCGGGTGCCGCGGGCGTTGAGGAACAGAGCCCCGGCGGGAGCCGAGGATCTCGCCTTCGCCGCCATCGACGGTCGCACCCGCGACACCCAGGCACCCAGGGCTCGGGCGGCGTGGGATCCGAAGGGCACGATCCTCTCCTTCCCGCCTTTTCCGTAGAGCCGGACGAGCCCGGAGTCGAGGTCGAGATCGTCGAGGTCGACGCCCACGGCTTCGGAGATGCGCGCCCCCGTGGCGTAGAGGAGTTCGAGAAGGGCCGCGGCCCGGATCTGGACCGGTTCCTCACCGTCGGTGGTGGCGATCATCGCTTCGATCTCGTCGAGCGCCAGAGCCTTGGGCAGCCGCAGTCCTTCCTGCGGTGGACTGACCTCGGAGGCCGGATCCGTCGGCGCGAGGTTCTCCCCCAGTGCGAAGGTGTGGAATCGGCGCACCGCGACCAGCGCGCGTGCCCGAGTCCGCGGTGCCAGTCCCGAATCGAGCAGGTGAAGAGCGAAGTTCTCCACCTTCTGTCGATCGACTTCGCCGAGGCGGCCCACCCCGTCGTCGGTCAGCCAGGTTCCGTACCGGGCGAGGTCACGAGCATAGGCGTCGATCGAGTTCATCGACAGTCCCCGTTCGAAGCGCAGGGAGGCGAGATAGGACCCGAATGCGCGCCGCAGGTCCTCGGGAAGGTCGTCGGGCAGGAGTTCGGCGCCGTGCCGAGCCATAGGGTCTCAGTCCTCGCCCGCGCCGGTCTGTGTCGACGGTGAGTTCCCGCCACCGGCACCGGTCGTCTCCGCCGTGGCCGAACCGGTCGTCTCGGCCATTGCCGAACCGGTCGTCTCGACGGTGGCACCGCGGCCGAAGTCGGGGCGGCCGTCGACGAGTCGCCTCGGCGCATCGACGGCACGCAGCTTGACCGGTGCTCCCGCTGCTTCGGCGCGCAGGACCCGGTCGACCTGGAAGATCGCCAGCTGAGCGATCGCGTTGGTGATCCGCCCGTCGGCCACGGCCTCGAGTGCGTCGTCGATGCCGACCCAGGCGAAGCGGAACCCTGCCTCTTCCTCGCCGCGTTCGTGACGGTCGGCCTCGGGCACGTAGGACAGCCCACGTGCCAGGTAGAGGCGCATCGTCTCGGAGCTGCCGCCCGGGGTCAGGCACGAGTCGCTGAGCACGTCCCAGTGTGCGGCCGTGAGGTCGGCCTCCTCGATGAGTTCCCTCTTCGCGGCGTCGAGCGGGTCCTCGCCGGGGATGTCGAGCAGACCGGCCGGAACCTCCCACAGTCGGGCGCGGACGGGGTGCCGGTACTGCTGGGCCAGCAGGATCCGCTGGTGGTCGTCGACGACGGCGATGCCGACAGCCCCGGTGTGCGCCATGAGATCACGGACGAGCCCGGAGGCCTCGGGCAGGTCGAAGGTCTCCTTGCGGATGTCCCACACCGCGCCTTCGTAGACGACCGCGGAGGAGGTGATCGGCGGGATCACCGGTTCGTCGGCGAGGGGCTGTTCATGGTCGGTGCTCATCTCATGGTCTGTGCTCATCGGCGCTCTCCCTGAAATCGACGTGGCTGAACTCGACGGTGCTGAACTCGACGGTGGTGGAACGGCGAATGCCGCCGGCGCTGGCGCCGACGGCATTCGCTGTGAGGATGGACAAGGGTCACTGACGCTCGAGTGCGGCGGCGACCAGACCCGCGAACAGCGGGTGCGGTGAGGTCGGCCGCGACTTCAGCTCGGGGTGCGCCTGGGTGGAGACGTAGAACGGGTGCTTATCATGCGGGAGCTCGACGAATTCGACGAGCTCACCGTTCGGTGAGGTTCCGGAGAACTCGAGCCCCGCCTCGGCGATCTGCTCGCGGTAGGTGTTGTTGACCTCGTAGCGGTGACGGTGCCGTTCGCTGATCGTCGTCGCCCCGTACACGCCGGCCACGACGCTGCCTTCGGTGAGCTTCGCCTCGTAGGTGCCCAGGCGCATGGTGCCGCCCAGGTCGCCTTCGCCTTCGACGATCGAGAGCTGCTCGGCCATGGTCGCGATGACCGGAACCGTGGTCTCGGGGTCGAACTCGGACGACGACGCGGCTTCGAGCCCGGCGACATTGCGTGCGTATTCGATGACCATGCACTGCAGACCCAGGCACAGGCCCAGGGTCGGAATGCCGTGGGTGCGGGTGTACTCGAGTGCGCCGAGCTTGCCTTCGATGCCGCGGATGCCGAAGCCGCCGGGCACGCAGATCGCGTCGAGGCCGGACAGGGCTGCCGCAGCGCCGGCCTCGGTGGAGCAGTCATCGGACTGGATCCACTTGATCCTGACCTTCGCATCGTTGGCGAAGCCGCCGTGGCGCAGCGCCTCGGTGACGGAGAGGTAGGCGTCGGGCAGGTCGATGTACTTGCCGACGATGCCGATGGTCACGTCCCGGGACGGGTTGTGCACGCGTTCGAGCACCCAGTCCCACTTCGTCCAGTCGACGTCGCGGAAGGGCAGGTTGAGGCTGCGGATGACGAACACGTCGAGGCCGCCGTCGTGGAGGACCTTCGGGATGTCGTAGATGCTCGGAGCGTCGACGCAGGACACGACCGCGTCGGTCTCGACGTCGCAGGCGCCGGCGATCTTCGCCCGGATCGAATCCGGCAGCTCACGGTCGGAGCGGAGCACGATCGCATCGGGCTGGATGCCGATGGAGCGCAGGGTGGCCACCGAATGCTGGGTCGGCTTCGTCTTCAGCTCTCCGGAGGGCCCGAGGTAGGGCACGAGGGAGACGTGGATGAAGAACACGTTGTCCCGGCCGATGTCGTGACGGACCTGGCGGGCCGCCTCGAGGAAGGGCTGGGATTCGATATCGCCGACGGTGCCGCCGATCTCGGTGATGATGACATCGGGACGGTCCGCCTCGGGGCGTTCGGCCTGGGCGCGCATCCGCGCCTTGATCTCGTCGGTGATGTGCGGGATGACCTGGACGGTGTCGCCGAGGTACGCGCCGCGGCGTTCCTTCGCGATGACCGAGGAGTAGATCTGCCCGGTGGTGACATTCGCCGCACCGTCAAGGTCATTGTCGAGGAAGCGCTCGTAGTGGCCGATGTCGAGGTCGGTCTCGGCGCCGTCCTCGGTGACGAAGACTTCACCGTGCTGGAAGGGGTTCATGGTGCCGGGATCGACGTTGAGGTAGGGATCCAGCTTCTGCATGGCCACGGTGAGGCCGCGCTGTGTGAGCAGATGGCCGAGGCTCGATGCCGTCAGACCCTTGCCCAACGAGGAGGCGACGCCTCCCGTGACGAAGATGTGCTTTGCCGTATGTGTGCCGCCAGGGCCAGTTCGATTCACCACGGGATTTGATTCTATCAAAGTCCGGCTCACGAATCCGAGACTGCGTCGACCTCGGCGTACAGATCAAGCAGCGTCTCGGAGATCGCCGCACCGTTGCTCACGTCGATGACCCGCTTCTTCGCCGCCACGGCGGAGGTTCCGCGTCCGGCCGGGTCGTCGAGAAGATGATTGATCTCACGCAGCAGCGCTTCCGTGTCGTCGGCGGGAACGGCCTGCGCGGCCTCTCCCCAGATTCCGGCGCGGCGTTCGCTGCCGATGAAGACCGCCGGTTTCGACAGCTGCATGAGGTCTTCGTGGGACAGTCCCGTCATCGTCTCGCTGGCGATGACGACATCGGCGGCGGCCGCGACATCGACGAGGTCTCCGGCCGGTGCCACGAGGACGCCGCGGTCGGCGAATTCGCGGGAGATCGTCGAGCGGTCCTTGCCGGTGCCGGTGAGGACGAAGACGACCTTGCGGTCACGGCGGCGCTGGTTGATCTGGTCGGCGGCGTCGAGGACGGTCGCCAGGGCCGTGTGGTCGCGCAGCGCGATGGGGCTGGCGACCATCCAGGTGCCTTGCGCGAGCCCGAGTTCGCGGCGGACCTCGGCGCGCGGTGTGCGCACGGTGAGGTCGACGTCGATGTCCGGGTGGACGAGTTCGGCGCGTTCGACGACCGGGACGCGGCCGCCGTAGTAGTCGACGACGGGTTCGGTCGTGCCGAGGACCGCGGTGGCCGTGCGGCCGACGATCTCGGCTCCGGTCTTCTCGATGACGTTCGCGGAGTCGAAGGATTCGATGGTGGCGACGACCTTCGGGTGCAGGCGGGCGGGCAGACCGGTGAAGGCCAGCCCGGCGAGCGTCGCCGCGTGCAGTCCGTGTGCGTGGACGATGTCGACGTGCTGGTAGTACTTGTGAAGGGTGAAGGCGGAACCGGGGTCAGCGGTCGTGAGTCGACGACGGGCGGTGAGCTCGATCTCGCGGAATTCGCCGGCCAGCTCCTCCGGGACTCCGAAGGTCCCCAGCAGAGACCGGTGCGCGGCGACGGCGACCTTGAAACCGGCCCGGAGGTGACCGAGCACGGCGAGCTTCGCCACTTCGACGACGGGACCGGTGGTATCGGCGAGCACGTGCAGAATCCTGGTGTCTGCGCTCAGTGGGTTGACCTCGCCGGATTCGCTCATTTCCTCATCCTCTTCTTTCGTTCGACGCTGGTTCTAGCCTACCTGGGCCGACACGAGTTCCGTGTAAAGACCTGCGAGTTCTTCGGCGACTTCCCTCTCATCGGGAAGCTCCGCTCCGCGTGCCCGGGCTCTCGTCCCGAGTTCGGCGCGGCGGGCGGGATCGACGGCGAGTTCGGCCACGGCTGCGGCGAAGGCGGCATCGTCATCATGGTCGATGAGCATCCCCGCGTCGCCGACGAGTTCGGCGGTGCCGCCGGTGGCGGTGGCCACGATCGCCTTGCCGGTCATCAGTGCTTCCTGGAGGACCAGTGCCCGGGCCTCCCAGACGCTGGTGAGCGCGTAGATGTCCGCGGCGGCCGCGAGTTCGGCGACATCGTCGCGGGGTCCGAGGAAATGCAGGGCCGGAATCGCCGAGGCGGCTGCCGCGTCGGCGTACTGGGCGCGGACGTCGGCGAGCACCTCATCGTCGGCGGCACCGGCGATGAGGGCGACGATCCCGCCCTGCCGGTCCCCCGCCCCGAGGCGGGCGAGTGCACGCACGAGCATCGGGTAGTTCTTCTGTCTGGCGACGCGACCGACGGCGAGGACGATGAGTGCCCCGGGATCGAAGTCGAATTCCTCGGCCAGTCCCGCACGGGTGGCGGCTGCCGCCTCGGCGGACACCTGAGTCACCTCGGGAGCGGCGGCTGGGAGGAAGCGGGCGGTCTGCGCGCCGAGTTCGCGGGCGCGGTCGACGAGGTCGGTGCTGGCTCCGAGGACGAGGTCGGCTCCGCGGGCGAGCATCGTCTCGACCCGGGTTTCGACCCGACCGCGCAGTCCCTGTCCGCTGGCCTGGTTGTGGAGGCTGAGGACGAATGTCGGCCGGGTCTTCAGCGTGCGCAGGGTCAGCAGGGTGATGAGCCCGGCCCGGAAACCGTGGGCGTGGACGATCTGCGGGGCGAAGCTGCGCAGGAGTGTGCGCTGTCGGCGGACGAGGGCGGCGTCGGAGGCGCCGATTCCGGTGCCGAGTTCGAGGACGCCGAACCGGACTCCGGGCAGCAGGGAGAAGCCGAAGTGTTCGTCGGTGGCGGCCGGTCCGATGACGCCGATCTCGTGGCCGGCGGCGGAGAGGTCTCGGGCGAGTGCGTGCACGTGGGTGCCGACTCCCCCGGTCGAGGTGCCGATGACGAAGACGATCCTCATGAGTCTTCCTCCCTGTCGGTGTCGTTGGGTCCACGGTCGCTGCTGCTTCCAGGGTCACCTCCGCTGGATCCGTGGTCGCTGTTGTGCGCGCCGGTCGCATGCGCGGTCGTCTCGTCGTTGACGTCGGCCCGGTTGCGGTCGGCCAGCAGGCGGCGGACTTCGCCGAGGAATCCACGGTCGATGACGAGCACGATGAGTCCGAAGACCACGCAGCCGAGGAGGGCGGCGATGATTCCGGCGATGACGGCCGAGCTCGCGGAGTTGTCGAAGAGTCCCCCGAGCCACTGCGAGGTCACGACTCCGGCGGTGCCGGCGACGACGGCGGCCCCGAGCGCGAGCAGCGACCGACGCCCGACGAGGGCGAGTCCGGTGGGACCGAGGACGCGGCGCATGTTCACGAGCAGGAACACTCCGGCCACGGTCATGCCCAGCACATAGCCGCTGCAGATGCAGATGAGGGTCAGACCGGGGTTCCCGTTCGCACCCGCGACCAGGATGGCTCCGATCATGCCGACGATGACGAGGATCCACCCCGTCGTCGTGGCGGCGGCCGAGTGGCGGGAGCGTTCGAGGGCGTAGAAGACGCGAGTGCCCCAGGCGACGAAGGACCAGCCCGGCACGGCCAGGGCCATGACCATGATCGCCGTGGCCATCGAGTCGAAGGGGGCGGCGGATTCGCTTTCGGCGTCGATGGCGATGAAGAAGGTCTGCAGGGGGCCTGCTGCCGAGAGCAGGATGACCGCGCCGAGTCCGCCGATGGCGATGATGAGAGCCGTCGTCGTCGAGGTCACCGAGCGCAGGCGCACTCCGGCTTGTCCACGTCGCTCAGCGGTCGCCTCGGGGTCGGTGGATCGACCCACCCAGGTCGACAGGGTCGGGAAGATCACGGTCGCCACGGTCACGGCGAGCACGGCGTAGGGCAGGAGGTAGACGGCGTTGATGTAGCTGAAGAGCACGAGGGTGCCGTCCCCGCCCGAATGGTTCGCCAGGCTCAGGGTCGCGAGCACGGCAGCCTGCTGGGCGAGCAGGGCCGACATTCCGGCTCCGGCCAGGCGCAGCGCACGGTGGGCGACGCCGGGTGGGAAGGAGAAGGTGGGGCGCAGTTTCAGCCCGGTCGAGGCCATCGGCAGTGCCAGCGGCAGGGCGAGGGCGGCGACGCCGACGGTGGTGCCCCAGCCGAGCCAGCCGAGGTGGGTCTGCCAGGTGTCGTCGCTGCCACCGGCGGCACTGTAGGCGATATAGCTGCCGATGACGACGAGGCTGGACAGCAGCGGAGCGAACGCCGGCCACAGGAACTTGCGGTGGGCCTGCAGCACTCCGGTGAGCACGGCGCCGATTCCGTAGAGGACGAGCTGCGGGGAGAACATGAGCAGCAGCTCGACGGTCGCCTGCACTCCCGCGGCGCTCGTCTTCTCATCGACGAGGATCCTCGCGATCTGCGGGGCGAAGGCGGCCAGCAGGATCGACAGCGGCAGGGTGACGCTGATCGCCCAGGTCAGCAGGCCGGAGGCGATGCGTCCGGCGGTCTCCCGATCCGATCTGGCCAGGGGAACCGCGAGCAGCGGGATGACCGCCCCGGCCAGGGCCCCGCCGGCGACGACCTCGAAGAGGATGTTCGGGACCTGGTTCGCGCTCTGGTAGGCGGTGCCGACGGTGCCGGCGCCGACGGTTGCCGAGAACACCAGCCAGCGGAGGAAGCCGACCAAACGGGTCAGCAGGGTGATGATCGAGACGAGCAGCGCCGTGGCGGCGAGGACTCGAACGAGCTTGTTCACTGAACCTCGCGGCCGAACGAGTCGATCTCCCGCAGACCCGGGGTCGATTCGATGACGGAAGTGAAGGACACTTTCTCGCTGGCCAGGGTGAGTCCGGCGAGGACGGCGAGGATGAGGCGTCGCTGTGCCGGGGTGGCGGTTTCGGCGAGGATCACGCCGATCGTCGCGCCCAGGGCGTTGGCGCCGGTGTCGCCGAGCATCGCGTCACCGGCGAGGTCGTCGGGCCAGGCGGCGGCTGTGGCTCCGGCGATCGCCCCGGCAGGTGCCCAGGACACGCGACGGTCGTGCTCGGTCAACGCCAGGGTCAGCGCTCCGGCTTTGAGTGCCCGACCGGGACGCAGATCGAGGAGGTTGAACAGGTTCGCAGATCCGGCGATCACTCCCCCGGTGACGATGACATCCGCGGCGGCTGCGTACCAGGTGCGGTCGGTTGTCGAGTGCGTGGAGCCGAAGAGCCCGGTCGGGCGAGTGCGGCTGCGCAGGATCGCGGCGGCAGCGATCGAGGCGAGTGGGATGCCGGTGATCTTGATCGTCCCGGTCGTGATCTGACCACGGGCCAGTGCGGACAGATGACCGCGCAGTCCCTTCGAGGACCCGGATTCGCAGAAGTCGTCGACCGCGCCGAGACCGCCGGCCGCGGCCGTGGCCAGCAGGGTCGCCGCCTTCTGGCGGGAGTCTTCGATGAGCAGGCTGCCGGCCAGCAGTCCCGTCGCGACGGCGGGTCCTTCAGCGAGTGAGACGTCGCGTCCGGCGTGGTTGGTGCGCACCACGGAGTCGTGGGTGCGCAGCCGCGAACCGAGCACGGCCTTCGTCGCGGTGAAGCCGACGAGTCCGGCAACGGCGGTGCTGACGATGGAGCGGATCATTTCTCGTCTCCCTTCTGCGTGTCCGCGGACGACGTCTCTTCGGTCTTGCCCGGCAGGATGCCTTCGGCGTCCTCGGCGAATCCGAAGTGTCCGTGGGTTCCGGCCTCTCCGGAGGCCAGGGCCCGGACGGTGATGACGGGGCCGGCACCGAGGCCGAGTCCGTCGACCGTGCTGGCGCGGGACTTCTCCGTCCGCAGCACGTTGACGAGTCCGTTCTGTGCCGATCCGGCGTCGCCGGCGACGACCACCGAGGTGGCTTCGGCGGTGAGTGCGGTGATGAAGTCGGTGACGAGGGTGCGGGTGCCCTTGTCGTCGGAGTTCTGCGGGCTGGGCTCGGTGTCCTCGGCCAGGGTCGAGTTCTCATCGTCGATGACGATGAACAGCGAGGTCGTCTTGTGGTCCGTGTCGGTGCGCAGACGGTCGGCTTCGACGAAGGCGTCGTAGAGCTTCGCCGCCTGCTTTTCGGCATCCGCCTGGTTGTCCTCGTCCTCGAGCATCGAGGCGTCACCGGTCAGGGCGATGACGAGGGCGGCGCGGATCGCGGTCGAGTCGTCCTTCGGCAGGCTGGGGACGAGGGTCCGCAGCGTCTTGAGGAACTGTGTGGAATCGGCGAGGCTGAGCGTGTTCGGTACGAACGAGACGTCACCGGCGATGGTGCCGTCGGCTTCCTTGACCCTGTTGCTGACCTCTTCGACCTGTTCGGAGTCCGCGTCGGGGGCGGCGATGATGCTCACTTCCTGCCCGTCGAGGATGCCGCCGATGAGTTCCGGGGCCGCGGCCGTGACGAACTCGTTCTGCTTGTCGATATTGCCCTTGGCAGCGTCGAGATCCGAGCGCAGGTTGTCGCGGTCGGTGCGCAGGGCGTCGACCTGGCTCTGCAGGGACTCCCCGATCGGTTCCTTCAGCGGTCCCGCGCCGAGGACGATGCCGACGGCCAGCGCCAGGAACACCGAGACGAGGGAGACGAGGTGGTAGCGGAAATCAATCACGGGTCTATTCCTTGGATGAGGCCGGCGGAGTCGGTCGATGCTGCGGGGTCGCCGCCGAAGAGGGAGCCGATCCAGCCGAAGAGGCCGTCGAGTTGGGCGCCGATGAGGCCGAGGAAGGTCTGTCCGGCCGAGGTCGCGGTCATCGCCACTCCGAGGGCGACGAGCCCGGCGACGACGAGCACGGCCAGCTGCAGGCTGGAGATGCGCTGCCGATAGAGCAGGGACACGCCCTTGGCGTCGATGAGCTTCGATCCCACGCGCAGGCGGGTGATGAAGGTCGAGGCCATGCCCTTGCGGCCCTTGTCGAGGAACTCCATGACGGTGTCGTGGGTGCCGACGGCGACGATGAGTTCGGCCCCTTTGTCATCGGCAAGCAGCATGGCGATGTCTTCGCTCGTGCCCGAGGCCGCGAAGGCTACGCAGTCGACTCCGAGGGCTTCGACCCGTTCGGTGCCCGGTGCCGTGCCGTCACGGTAGGCGTGGACGACGATCTCGGCGCCCGAGGTCAGGGCGGTGTCGGACACGGAGTCCATGTCTCCGACGATCATGTCCGGCCGGTGGCCGGCTTCGATGATGGCGTCGGCTCCGCCGTCGACGCCGATGAGCAGCGGCCGGTATTCGCGGATATAGGAGGCCAGCATCGCCAGATCCTCCTTGTAGTGGTATCCGCGGACGACGATGAGCACATGCCGGTCGGTGAACCTCGTCTTCACCTCGGGCACGACGAGTTCGGCCGAGAGTAGGTCGGAGTCCTTGCGGATGTATTCGACCGTGTTGTCGATGAAGTCCACGAGCACGGAGTTCATTCCCGCCTCGGCGGCGTGCATATCCTCGGCGATCGTCTCGGCCGTCTGCAGGACGCCCGTGGCCACCTCGGTCTCGCCCGCGTACACGGTGGCCCCGTCGATGGAGATCTCGGCGTTCTCGTCGACCGTGTCGAAGATCTCGGCTCCGGCGGCGTCGATGAGGGGGATGCCGGCGTCGACGATGATGCTCGGGCCCAGATTCGGGTAGCGGCCGGAGATCGATTTGTCGGCGTTGATCACCGCTGCCGGGCGGCACGCGACGAGAGCTTCGGCGGAGATGCGGTCGATATCGGAGTGTTTGATGACGGCGATGTCGCCGGCCTGCAGGCGCTTCGTCAGATCCTTTGTGCGTCGGTCCAGACGGGCAGGGGCGGGACCGGACCGGGTCGGTGCGGTGAGGTTCTCACGGTGTCTGCGCACTTTCATGGTCCGCTCATTCTCTCATCTGCTGCCAACGCCGGCCTCCTTGACCTGCCGTGCATTGTCGAGCAGTTCGGCCGCGTGGGCCTTCGCCGAGGCGGAGTCGTCCATGCCTGCCAGCATCCGGGAGAGTTCGACGACGCGTTCGGAATCGGTCAGTTCCGCCACACCCGAGCGCACGGTCTCGGCGTCATCGTCCTTGACGATGGTCACATGGGTGTCGGCCCACGCGGCGACCTGGGGCAGGTGGGTGACGACGATGACCTGGGCATTGCGGGCGAGCTTGGCCAGGCGGCGGCCGATCTCCACGGCCGCCTTGCCGCCGACTCCGGCGTCGACTTCGTCGAAGACGTAGGTGGGGATGAATTCGCTGGCGGCGCGGACGACTTCGATGGCGAGCATGACGCGGGAGAGCTCACCCCCGCTGGCGATCTTCGCGATGTCGTCGGGGAGGGAGGATTCGTGGGCGGCGAAGGTCAGCCGCACCTCGTCGGCCCCGTGGGTGGTGGGTTCGCGTTCGGAGATCTCGAAGTCGACCGAGGCCTTCGGCATCGACAGGGCGGCGAGTTCTTCGCTGACGGCGGCGGAGAATTCGTCTGCGGTGGCCTTGCGGATCTCGGTGAGCGCCGAGGCGGCCGCCTCCATGGTCTCGCGGGCCTCAGCGAGTTCGGCGTCGAGTCCGTCGAGATCACGGTCTTCGGCTTCGAGTTCGGCGAGTTCCGCGGCCGATCGGGTTTCGAAGTCGAGGACCTCGGCGACGTCCTGACCGTAGGGGGCCAGAGTCCCGAGTTCCGCGCGCCTGGCCTCGGTCTCCTCCAGCGAGGTCTCGCCGAGTTCGTCGAATCCGGAGAGGTAGTTCGACAGTTCCGCGGCGGAGTCGGACAGCCGCAGCACGGCGTCGCCCAGGGCTTCGCGGATGGTGACGAGATCCTTGTCGGAGCCTTCGACATCGGTGATCGTGCTGATGGCCTGGTGAACGAGGTCGACGGCGGCTCCGGCATCGTCGATCTCCGAACCGAGCAGCAGGTCGTGGGCGGCGCCGACGGCCCGGGTGATCTCGGCGGCGGCGCCGAGCTTCGCCGACTGTGCGGCCAGGGTCTCGTCTTCACCGGGTTCGGGGCGGACCTTGTCGATGGCCTCGAGGCAGCCGCGCAGCCACAGGATGCGTTCGCGGCGGGCGGCCGTGGAGTCCTTGATGCGGCTGACGCGGGCCTCGGTCTCGCGCCAGGTCTCGAAGGCGGCACGGTAGCGCTCGGCCACCTCGGCGAGAGCAGCACCACCGGCGGCGTCGAGCAGCTGCCGCTGTTGGGCGGCGCCCTTGAGGCGCAGCTGTTCGGACTGGCCGTGGAGGGTGATGAGGTCCGAGGAGATGTCGGTGAGCACGGAGATCGGCACGGTGCGTCCGCCCGCCGTCGCCCGGGCGCGGCCTTTCAGCGCCACGGTGCGGGAGATGATCGCCTCGTCATCGGCGCTGCCGCCGGCTTCCTCGATGCGCTCGCGCACGGGTTCGGAGACTCCGGTGAAGATGCCTTCGACCTCCGCCTTCTCCGCGCCTTTGCGCACGACTCCGGAGCCGACCTTGCGGCCCATGAGCAGGGACAGGGCGGAGACGAACATGGTCTTGCCCGCACCGGTCTCACCGGTGACGACGGTGAAGCCGGTGTCGAGTTCGACGGCGGCTTCGGCGATGACGCCGAGGTGGGAGATGCGCAGTTCGGAGATCATTCAGGCCTCCTTGATCGGTCCTCGCCAGCCGGAGACGGGCAGGCGGAACTTCGCGACGAGTCGGTCGGTGAACGGGCCGGTGTGGAGGCGGGCGAGCCGGATCGGCGACTTCGACCGGGTGGCTTCCACGCGGGCCCCGGACGGCAGTTCGAGGGCGCGGCGGCCGTCGCACCACAGCACGGCGGAGAATTCGGGGTTCATCTGGGAGATCTCCACACCGAGGCGGGAGGTCGGGTTGACGACGAGTGGTTTGGAGAACAGGGCGTGGGCGGAGATCGGCACGAGGATGAGCGCTTCGACCTCGGGCCAGACGATGGGTCCGCCGGCGGAGAACGAGTACGCGGTCGAGCCGGTGGGGGTGGCGAGGATGACGCCGTCGCAGCCGAAGGAGGACACGGGGCGGGCGTCGACGCCGAGGACGACGTCGATCATCCGGGACTTCGAGGTCTTCTCGATGGTCGCCTCGTTGAGCGCCCAGGCGTTGAAGATGTTCTCGCCTTCGTGCCACACGGAGACGTCGAGGGCGAGCCGCTCCTCGACGGAGTAGTCGCGTTGGGAGGCACGGTGGACCGCCTCGGCGAGGTCTTCCTTCTCGCTTTCGGCGAGGAATCCGACGTGGCCCAGGTTGATGCCCATGAGCGGGGCGCCGGAACCGTGGAAGCGTTCGGCGGCGCGCAGGATCGTGCCGTCGCCGCCCAGGACGATGACGAGTTCGCAGGCGTTCTTCCACTCCCCCAGTTCGGAGGGGTCGATGATCGTGCAGTGGTTGAGGATGGGTTCGTCGTCGACGGCTTCGGCCTGGCGGGCGCGGATGCCGACGATCTCGTCGGAGAGGACGACGGGGGTGACGCCGTCGTCGAGGAGGGCCTTGAACACGCTGACGGCGGCCACGGCCGACTCATCACGTTGGGGGTGCAGCAGCACCATGATGTGTCTGGTCACGACTCTCCTCTCATCATGTCGTCCAGGTGGGCGGGGATGTCTGCTTGGTCGAGCCTATCGGACTGGTGGTGTGTTCGGCCTGGGCGAACACGCAGGAAGTACTCTCGATTCCCGCTCGGGCCCGGCAGGGGTGAGGGGGCGATGTCGGTGACGCGGGCGCCGTCGTCAGTCACCGCCTCGAGGACGGAGTCGATGGCGCGGCGGCGTCTGTCCCGGCTGGTGACGACGCCGTGTTTGTCCAGGGACGCACGGGCCAGTTCGAATTGGGGTTTGACCATGAGGAGGAGTTCCCCGCTCGCAGCGGTGGCGGCCAGCAGCGGGCCGATGAGCAGGCGCAGGGAGATGAAGGAGACGTCGGCGACGACGAGGTCGACGGTGGGCACGTCGGAGTCGGCCAGTTCGCGCAGATTGAGTCCTTCGCGGACGTGGACGCGCGGGTCGTCGCGGAGGATGGGCGCGAGTTGGTCGTGGCCGACGTCGACGGCCCAGACGTGCGCAACTCCGTGCGTGAGGAGGACTTGGGTGAAGCCGCCGGTGGAGGCTCCCGCGTCGAGGGCGGTCAGACCCTTGAGTCGGTCGGTGAGGTCGAAGGCGTCGAGGGCGCCGAGGAGTTTGTGGGCGCTGCGGGCGACCCAGGGGTCGGGTTCGGTGACGGTGATGTCGTCGACGTCTCTCACGTCCTGGGAGGCTTTGGTCGCGGAGCGGCCGTTGACGGTCACGCGGCCGGCGGCGATTTCGCGGGCGGCGCGGGAGCGGGAGTTCAGCAGCCCGCGGTCGACGAGTGCCCGGTCGAGTCTGCTCACAAGGAGCCCACCTGGGCGTCGAGGTCGTCGAGCAGGGAGTTCAGCTGTCCGTGGCGCTCGGCTGCCGGTGCCTCTCTGGCTGCGGCGAGGCCGGCCCGCCATGTCTCCACCGGCACGTCCCCACTCACCGAGGCCGGGGTCGGCGCGGAGTTCGGGCCGGGATTCGGGCCGGGTGTCGGGGTCGGTCGCGGGGTTTCGCTCATGAGTCCTGACCGATCCGGCGGGGCAGGCGACCGTCGGCCAGGACCGCCTCGGCGTCGGTCTCCCCTGCATCGATGGCTGCCCATGCACGCCGGAGTTCGGCTTCGATCCGGGCGGACTCACCGCGGTCGGTTCCGGTGATGAGGGCTTCGAGTCCGCGCAGATTCGGCAGGATGAAGGTCGGTCGGCTCTCGGGTCCTGTGCGCAGGGCATCGTGGATGTCGTGGATTCCGGTGAGGACGAGGGCCGTGTCGATTCCGGCGGCACAGCCGCCTTCGATGTCGGTGTTGAGGCGGTCGCCGACCATGAGCGGGCGGTGCGCACCGAGGCGGCCGGCCGCGAAGTCCATCATGTGCGGGGCGGGTTTGCCGACGATGACGGGGGTGGAGTCGGTGAGTCGGGCGATGAGTTCGACGAAGGCACCGTTGCCGGGGACTTTCCCGGTCTCCGTGAGGAGGGAGAAGTCGGGGTTGCTCGCCCACCATTCGGCGCCGGAGCGGATGATCTCGCAGGTGCGGACGATCTTCGCGTAGTCGATCTCCGGGTCGAGTCCTTGGGCGACGGCGACGGGTTCCGCGTCCGGTGAGTCCGTGATGTCGAGGCCGGCATCGTCGAGTGCGATGCGCAGTCCGGTCGTGCCGAGGAGGTGGACGCGCGCACCGGGTCCGAAGCGTTCGGCCAGGCGTTCGGCGAGCACCTGCGCCGAGGTGGTCACCTCGTCTGCGGAGGCATCGACACCCATTCCGGTGATCTTCTCGGCGGTGGCGACGGCGGTGCGGGTGGCGTTGTTCGTGACGTAGCTGACCGGGATCGACTGGGAGTGGAGCCAGTTGATGCCGTCGGCGGCTCCGTCGATGGCGTGGGTGCCGTGGTAGACGACTCCGTCGAGGTCGAACAGGACGCAGTCGATGGGCGTACCCGGGGACTCGGGCGGGCGCCCATCTGCTGTGCTGTCCTGTTCGGCGGTCAGTGTCACTGGTCTCCGTCGGCCTCGGCTGCTGTCGTCCCAGACTCGGCGTCTGCGTCGGCGTCGGAACCGGCGTCGGCGAGGATCTCGTCGAGTTCGGCTTCGATCTCATCGTCGGTGACTGTGACCGACTTCAATTCCTTCGCCGAGACATGCGTCTTCGACTTCGGTGCTGCTGGCGGAGCTTCGGTCTCTGGCTCGGCGTCCTCGGCAAAATCGAATTCGGATGCCGAGTCGGCAACATCAGCTTCGGGCGCCGAGTCGGTCGCAGCTTCAGCGGTCTCAGCCTCTGCTGCCTCTTCGGCGGCTTCCTCGGAGGCGGCCGCGTCACCGTCGGCGCCTTCGGAGGCCCCGGCTTCGGCAGCTGCGGGCTCGTCTTCGACCTCGTCGACGGTTTCGATCTCGACGCCGGCGTTGAGGTCCGGCACCTCGTCGCCGAACAGAGTGCCGGTCGCCTTGGCGGTCCGGCGGGAGAGCTCCTCGTACTTGTCGGCGAGTTCGCCTTCGCCGTCGATGCGCAGCACCTCGGCGTAGGCGGCCATGAGTCGGACGAGTCCGCCGCAGGGCTTCTGAGTGAAGTCCTCGGCTTCGATGAGTCGGCGCGCTCCGGCGATGTCATCGAGGTCGGATTTGGCGCCGGCCGCGACGATGACGAGTTCGGTGCGGGTGTCGGCGTCGAGGTCGAGCTCCTCGGAGGTCTTCAGCAGCTCGAGGGCCTTCTCGGGCTTGCCGCGGCCGCGTTCGGCGTCGGCGATCAGCGCGATGTTGTCGTTCGAGCCGGAGATGCGACGGTGGGTGCGCAGTTCGCGGACGGCTTCGTCGTAGTTCTCCACGTAGTACGCGGCGATGCCGAGTGCTTCGCGGACGACGGCGACACGGCCGGCGCGGGCCATGGCGGCCTTCGCGTGCTCGTGGGCGCGTTCCGGGTCGAGGTCGAGCAGCCCGCCGGCGGCGACGAGGTGTTTGGCGACCATGTCGGCGTTCTCTTTGTCGAGGGTGCGCAGCTGTGACGAGATCTCTTTGTCGAGTTCGCGACCGGTGACGCCATCGGGAATCTCGGGTTCCTGGATCCGCGGGCGGCGGGCGCGCTGTTCGCGTGCGTAGTCGCCGGTGTCGGTCTTGCGAGAGGCACGACGATCATTGTCGCCTCGGCCGTGGCCGCCGCGTCCTCCACGGTTGTCGTCCCGTCGATTTCCGCGGTAGCCGCCTCGACGGTCGTCACCGTCACGGCGGTCCCGGTTGAAGCCGCCCCGACGGTCATCGTCGTTCCGGCGGTTGCCCTGGTAGCCACCCCGACGGTCATCGTCGTTCCGACGGTCGCGATTGAAGCCGCCCCGTCGATCGTCGTCGTTGCGACGGTTCCCTTGGTAGCCGCCGCGGCGATCATCATTGTTCCGACGGTTGCCCTGGTATCCGCCACGACGGTCGTCCCCGTCGCGACGATCGCGATTGAAGCCACCGCGTCGATCGTCGTCATTGCGGCGATTGCCCTGGTAGCCGCCACGGCGATCATCATCCCGGCGGTCTCGATTGAATCCGCCCCGACGATCGTCGTCACGGCGGTCACGGTTGAACCCACCACGGCGGTCATCGTCGTTGCGACGGTTGCCCTGGTAGCCGCCTCGGCGGTCGGACTGGCGTGGCCCGCGACCGTCCCGGTTGTCCGGTCGACGGTTGCGATTGTTGTCGCGATCTGAGCGGCGACCGCCATCTGCGCGGCGGTTGTCCTGCCTGTCTCGCGAATCCCCTTGGGCCACGATTCTCCCTATGAAGTCTTTTCGGTGTTCCGCTCTATTCTAGTCCACTTACTGCTTCGTCGCCGTGTGGGCGGGGACACGTCGGCGGTCCGTTCACGCTCATCGTCGTGCCCGCTGCTGTGCACGTCGAGGCCCAGGTCACCGCCTCAGCGCTCTGTTAGAATCAAGGCGACTCCAGTGGAACGGCCGACGGCAATCGAAGACGTCCGGCGGCAGCGGGTGCCCGCGCCGCCTCGACACCAGGGGATGAATGACACCTGACGTGGAAGCTCATTGTGCGGATGACAGATGTCTCCGCGATTCCACGATCAGAATTTTCGGCCTGGATGCTCAGCTGTCCCCCGCAATCTCCCATGTGGCGATGACCAATCTCACCGGCCTGTGTGACCAGCATCATCGGATTGCGCGTTCGGCCCCGGTCTTCGCCTATTGTGATTTCCGGAAGCATGCGAGTCGGCACCCCAGAACCAGTCGCCGCGCAGGTCAGACTGCCGGCACACGCCGGCAGTCGGCTCTGCGGCCGCTGCTGTGTCTTTGTCTGCACGGCCTGCATCCGCACGGCCCGGACTCACGGGGCCCGCACCCGCACGGCCTGCACCCGCACGGCCTGGAACCGCCGCTCCGAATCCTCGGAGCCGAACCAGGCTGGGACGCACCGCCGTGACTTCGGACGGCACAGACCGCTCGACTCAACAGAACTGCTACTCGTTCACCCGCTAGGAAAAGGAGAAATCGTGCCGAACACACTCTTCATCGACGGACAGTGGGTTTCAGCCGTCAACGGTGGAACCCGGAAGATCCACAATCCAGCCGACGGCAGCTTCGTCGCCGAGGTGGACGAAGCCAGCCCTGAGGACACCGAGCTGGCGATCAAGGCCGCCCGCCGTGCCTTCGACTCCGGCGTCTGGTCATCGGTTCCTGCCAGCGAACGCGGCGACCTGCTGCTGAAGTTCGCCGCCGTGCTGCGTGAGCGCAAGGACGAATTCGCGCGTGCTGAGTCCCTCGACACCGGCAAGCGCTTCGTCGAATCGCAGATCGACATGGACGACATCGCGAACTGCTTCGACTACTTCGGCAAGCTCGCCGCAAACGATGCCGGTCGCGTCGTCGACGCCGGAACCGACACCGTGGCTTCGAAGATCGTGCACGAACCCCTCGGCGTCTGCGCACTCATCACCCCATGGAACTACCCGCTGCTGCAGGCCGCGTGGAAGATCGCTCCGGCCATCGCCGCCGGCAACGCCTTCGTCCTCAAGCCGGCCGAGCTGACCCCGCACACCGCGATCCTCACCATGCAGGTGTTCGAGGAGCTCGGTCTGCCGGCCGGAGTCGGCAACCTCATCCTCGGTGCGGGCGCCGATGCCGGTGCCCCGCTGTCGACTCACGAAGACATCGACATGGTCTCGTTCACCGGCGGACTCGTCACCGGTCGCCTGCTGGCACGCAACGCCGCGGACACGATCAAGAAGATCGCCCTCGAACTCGGCGGCAAGAACCCGAACGTCGTCTTCGCCGACGCCGACTTCGAGGCGGCCCTGGACAATGCGCTCAACGCCGCGTTCGTCCACTCCGGTCAGGTGTGCTCGGCCGGTGCCCGACTCATCGTCGAGGAATCCATCGCCGAGGAATTCGTCAACCGCCTCGTCGAACGTGCCGAGCAGATCCGCCTCGGCGGTCCCTTCGATGAGAACGCCGAGACCGGTCCCCTGATCTCTGCGGCACACCGCGACAAGGTGCATGCCTATGTCGAGAAGGGTGTGGCCGAAGGTGCCCGTCTGCGCTGCGGCGGCAAGTTCGGTGAAGGCGATCTGGCCGACGGCTTCTACTACCTGCCGACCGTGCTCGACCAGGTCAAGCGCGGAATGTCCGTCGTCTCCGATGAGGCCTTCGGTCCCGTCGTCACCGTCGAGACCTTCTCCACCGTCGACGAGGCCGTCGAGATCGCCAACGACACCTACTACGGTCTCGCCGGAGCCGTGTGGAGCCAGGATGCGGGCAAGACCCAGCTGGTCGCTCAGCGTCTGCGCCACGGCACCATCTGGATCAACGACTTCCACCCCTACCTGCCGCAGGCCGAATGGGGCGGGTACAAGCAGTCCGGCTTCGGTCGCGAACTCGGACCCACGGGTCTCGCCGAGTACCAGGAAGCCAAGCACATCTACCAGAACCTCGAACCGGCAGTCACCGGCTGGTTCCCCAACCACACCAAGTGATCAGTCGCAGCCTGCAGACGCCTACCTCTACAAGGAGAGATGAACAGTGAAGACTACTCATAGCTTTGACTACGTCGTCGTCGGCGGCGGCTCCGCGGGAGCCGCGGTCGCAGCCCGGCTGAGCGAGGACCCCGAGGTCACCGTCGGACTCCTCGAAGCCGGCCCCACCGACACGGACAAGGACGTCGTCCTTCAGCTCAACCGCTGGATGGAGCTCCTCGAATCCGGCTACGACTGGGACTACCCGATCGAAGAGCAGGAGAACGGCAACTCGCATATGCGCCACGCCCGCGCCAAAGTGCTCGGCGGCTGCTCCTCCCACAACTCGTGCATCGCCTTCTGGGCTCCGCGCGAGGATCTCGACGAGTGGGAAGAGAAGCACGGCGCAGCCGGGTGGGGTTCGAAGGACACCTTCGGCCTGTACAAGAAGCTCGAGAACAATGAGCTGCCCGGCGACCACCACGGCCATGACGGACCGGTCAGCCTGATGAATGTGCCCCCGGTCGACCCCTGCGGCATCGCTCTCCTCGACGCCTGCGAGCAGGCCGGCATCCCCCGCGTGCAGTTCAACGAGGGGCAGACCGTCATCAACGGTGCGAACTTCTTCCAGGTCAACCGCAAGGACGACGGCACCCGGTCGTCGTCCTCGGTGTCCTACCTCCACCCGATCCTCGACCGTGAGAACCTCACGATCCTCACCGGCACTCAGGCCAAGGAGCTCGAGTTCGACGAGAACGACAACTGCACGGCCGTGCTCGTGGTCAACAACGCCTTCGGCAAGACCAACCGGATCGAGGCGAAGAAGGAAGTCATCGTCTCCTCCGGCGCCATCAACACCCCGCAGCTGCTCATGCTCTCGGGCATCGGCCCGAAGGACCACCTCGCCGAGGTCGGCATCGAGACCCGCGTCGACTCGCCGGGAGTCGGCGAGCACCTGGGCGATCACCCGGAGGGTGTCATCTCGTGGGAGGCCAAGAAGCCGATGGTCGAGGACTCCACCCAGTGGTGGGAGATCGGCATCTTCTCGCCCACCGAGGAGGGGCTCGACCGTCCGGACCTGATGATGCACTACGGTTCGGTGCCCTTCGACATGCACACCCTGCGCCAGGGCTACAACACCTCGGAGAACTCCTTCTGCCTGACCCCGAACGTCACGCATGCGAAGTCGCGCGGCACCGTGCGTCTGCGCTCGAAGGACTTCCGTGACAAGCCGAAGGTCGATCCCCGCTACTTCACCGATCCGGAGGGTCACGACATGCGCGTCATGGTCGCCGGCATCAAGAAGGCCCGCGAGATCGTCGCCCAGGACGCCATGTCCGAATGGGCCGGCGAGGAGCTGTTCCCCGGCAAGGACGTCCAGACCGACGAGCAGATCGCCGACTACATCACCCGCACCCACAACACCGTCTACCACCCGGTCGGCACGGTGCGCATGGGAGCACCTGATGACGAGATGTCGCCGCTGGATCCGCAGCTTCGGGTCAAGGGTGTGAACCGTCTGCGCGTCGTCGACGCCTCGGCGATGCCGGAGATCACCACGGTCAACCCGAACATCACCGTGATGATGATGGGTGAGAAGTGCGCAGAGATGATCAAGAACGGTCAGTGATCTGAGCCGGTCGGTTGACCATTTCATCTGACCTCAAGGCATGAGAAGGGGGCGCTGCCAGTGCAGCGCCCCCTTCGTCATGTCCGGCCGCGACGATCAGAGTCGCGTTCGGACCGGTCAGCCTCAGTCCGCGTCATCGCCCTTTCCCTGTCCGCGACTGCTCGAGCGGCTGCCTGTGCGACTGGCCAGCGTTCCCTCGCGCCGGCCCTTCTTCTCTCGACCGATTTCGACGTAGGGGTCCCGGAACTTCGGTGCCGGTTCGACCGCTTCGGGTTCGGTGACGACTTCCTCATCGTCGTCATATTCGTGCCCGAACTGTTCGTCGTCGCCCTGTCGGCGTTCGACCTCTTCGGGCGGCAGGACCCTCTTCCAGCGGCGCATGCGCACGCGCGGCAGGATGCCGGCGTCTTCACGCAGGGCGCGCATGAGAGCGTAGATCTGGAAATAGGCGATGATGAAGAACGGCAGACCGACGAGGATGATCGTCGACTGCAGGGCTTCGAGTCCGCCGGTGCCGGAGAACACCAGCAGGGCCGCGGTGACGACGGCGACGGCAAGGGCCCAGAAGATCCGCTGCGGCAGCGGGTTGAAGTCCTCGTGGCCGTTGTTCATGGTGTCGACGACGAGCGCTGCGGAGTCGACCGAGGTGACGAAGAAGATGATCACGAGGACGATCGCAACCACCGATATGGGACCGGCCAACGGATAGTGGTCGAGGAACGCGAACAGCGCACCCGGGATGTCTCCCTGATCGACGACTCGGTCGACCAGTCCCCCACCCTGGTTGAGCTCGATGTCGAAGGACGCGTAGCCGAAGATGCCGAACCACAGGATCGAGAACGCCGAGGGAATGGCGAGGACGCCGATGACGAACTGGCGGATGGTGCGTCCGCGGGAGATGCGGGCGATGAAGATGCCGACGAACGGCGACCAGGTGATCGTCCACGCCCAGTAGAAGACCGTCCAGGTGTTCTGCCATCCGGTGTTCGCGAACGTGTCGTTCCACAGTGCGAGTTCGGGCAGCTGGTGGATGTAGGTGCCGAGGGATTCGAAGACGCCTTTGGCCATGAACAGGGTCGGTCCGAAGGCGATGATGAAGACGAGCAGCAGCACCGCCACGACGATGTTGAGGTTCGACAGGATCTTGATGCCCCTGTCGAGGCCGAGTGAGACCGAAATCGTGGCCAGCCCGCAGACGACACCGATGATGATCAGCTGCCACAGGGCGTTCTCGGGGATGCCGATGACCTGGGCGAGCCCGCCGTTGATCTGCAGTGTGCCCAGGCCGATCGAGACGGCGATGCCGAAGACGGTGCCGATGATGGCGACGACGTCGATCGTCTTGCCGATGGGTCCGTGGATGCGCTCACCGAGGATGGGCTGGAAGATCGAGCTCACGCGCGGCGGCAGGTTCCGCTTGTGGATGAAGTAGGCGAAGCACAGTGCGGGCAGAGTGAAGATCGCCCAGGTGTGCAGGGTGAAGTGGTAGTACGTGAAATTCATGGCATCGACCGCTGCGGCCGGCGTGCCGGGTTCGATTCCGAGGGAGGCACGGGGTGGGTCGCCGAAGTGGCTGACGGGTTCGGCCACGCCCCAGAACATGAGGATCGAACCGATTCCGGCGGCGAAGAGCATGGCGAACCAGGCGCCGTTGGAGTGCTCCGGAGGTTCGTCGTCGGGGCCGAGCTTCGCCCGCCCGTATCGGGAAGCGGCGATGTAGATGAGAAAGACGACGAAGACGGTGACGCCGAGGATGTAGAACCAGCCGAGGTTCGTCAGCAGCCAGTCGGAGGCGACCGAGACGCCGGCGTCGATCTGATCGGTGAAGAAGATCGTCCCGAGGACGAAGATGATGATCACGGCCGCTGAGGAGAAGAAGATGGCCGGGTTGGTGCGAAGTCTCAATGCATCGTGCAGTTTGTCGAGCATGGCGTACCTTCCGTAGAGTTGTTGCCGCCCACACTACAGAAGCGTCGCACCGTATCAACAAAATCGGTTGTCACAAATCCGTGTCGTTGCGCTCGGGCGCATTCCCTCGCCGAGGCGGCCCACCCTATATGCGTCCCCATCGCCTGGTGCGCCCCGCAGTCCGAGAACGACGAGACGGTGCTCGAACCGTATGGGGTTCGGGCACCGTCTGCTCTGTCTCCTGTTGTTCGTGTGCCTGAGATGACTGGCCTGCCTCAGATAACATATTTGCCTCAGATGGCTTGTCTGACTCAAGATGGCTTGTCTGCTCTGCAGGCAGGTGTGTCAGTGTTTCGGCGTGTTGGTATCTCCATGGCCCTCGGGAGGATCCAGTCGTCGGTCGTTCCCAACGTAGGGGTCTCGCGCGCTATGACGGTCGGCGCGAGGTCCGTGCTCGTCGGCCACCGAGTCTTCGGCCCGTGGGTGAACACCATGTTCCGGCGGATAGCCGTCGGCACGGACGTCGTGCTGTTGGACAGGGTCATCCGACCGGCGGGAGTCGGCTGTGGCCTCTGGTGCATCCGGATCCAGCTCGTCGGCACGTTGCAGTCGGCGTTCATGCTCGAGACGCTCTGCTCTCACAGCTTCTTCCCGCTTAGCCGCTTCCGAGTCGAGCTGTTCGGCTTGTGCAGCCTGACGATCAGCCTCAGCCGCCCGTGCGTCGGCGTCAGCCTTCGCGCGTTTGGCCTCAGCTCTCTGCTTCTCGACCTCGGCCTCTCGGGCACGAACATCGTGTTCGGACTCGGCAGCCTCCTGCCGAATCTGCGCGGCCTGTTCCCGCTGGTGTTCGCGCTTCTTCGCTGCCGCCTTGCGGCTGACTGCGATGATGATCCCGACGATGATCAGAACCACGACGATCGCGACGACAATCCAGATCATGGTTGTTGCGTTCATGCGGTGTCTCCCTTGCTGTCTATTCGGATGTCGCTATTCACTTGCATCCGGCCCAGCGGACAGCTTCATCGTGACACGACACACGCCCGTCGACAAGCACCTGCAACTCGGGAGAAGAACACTTCGCACGTTCTGGAGCGGAACACGTTCAACATTCCGGCACTGCCCGTTCAGCAGTACGCGGAAGTTCAGCAGTACACGGACACTGGTTCAGTGGATCCAGCGTGGACTCGACGCCCGGCCCTCAGATCGGGTTTCCGCGCTCCATCAGTTCCATGACAATCCATTTGGCGAGGGTTTCCGGGTCAATCGTGAGCATATGCGGCAGCCGCAGCGTCCGTCGCCGGTCGGGAGTATCCGGTGTCCTGATGCTCACGTCGATGTAGGCGCTGACGTTCACCTTGGAGATGTGGACTTCGAGAATCCGACTCCATGGCACGCCTCCATCGGGAAAGTCGTCGACAGCAGCCCACAGCCCGAAGTCATTGACGATCACTTGAGGTGTGGGAAGGCCGGACCGACGCAATCGTAGGAAACCAGCTGGATTGCGCAGAAACTGCTTCGTGCGATTGAAGCCGATCGCGACCTCGCCGGTGTGAGCAAGTTCGGCCTTGAGCGCGTCAATTGTCATCGAAATCGTGTCCATCCGTGAATACAGTGATGGCCCCGCCCAACCCACGAAGGATCGAACGAGGCCATCACCCCAAAAAATATTGCGGCAGTCACTTACTCTCCCACAACCACCAAGTTGCAGTACCATCAGCGCGAATGGGCTTAGCTACCGGGATGTTACCCACCCGATCGCCTGAACACTTGGATCAAACTGTGTTTGTCCTGGTCAGACCCGGTAGAAACGGTGTTCCGTGAACCTCGTTTCCGGCGGGCAACGAGATATAACTCTAGACCACCCCAGAGGCGACGTGCAACTCGAGAACGGAAATCTTGCTGTGACACCCGTCACCAGGGGTATACACCCGGTTTCACACCTACTTCCACAGGCACAGCAGCACGACTCCCGAGCCCCGCCAGGTTCTCGCCGACGGCAGTCCCTGGCCCTCGCCGTGCAGGTGATTCCCAGCGTTTCGGGTCGTCCCAGCCCCTACACTGACGGGATGACTCAGAAAGAGCAGCGAGAACGACTTGGCCGAAACGACCTCGATCTTGAAGACGCCCTCATCGACGAGGCGGCAAATACAGTCACGGAGGGTGCCAAGCGGCTCAACCGGAAGTGGCCGGAACTCATAGTCACCGGGCTCTTCGGCGGCATCGATGTCGGTCTCGGCATATTGGCCATGGTGCTCGTCAAGCAAGCAACCGGGTCGGAGATTCTGGCAGGGATGGCGTTCGGCATCGGCCTATTGGCTTTGAAGCTCGCGCATTCCGAGCTATTCACCGAAGAGTTCCTCCTCCCGATCAACGCCGTCATCGCCGGTCAGGCGAATTGGGTACAGGTATTCCGCCTCTGGTTGACCACCCTCGTGACAAACCTGATTGGCGGCGCGGTCTTCGCCTGGCTGATCGTCATCGCCCTCCCGGACTATCACAAGACGATCGCGGATATGGCGCTCGGCTATATCAACCAGTCTTCGCTCATCGTCATGCTCGCTCTCTCACTTCTCGCCGGCGCGACGATCACTTTGTCGACCCGTATGCAGCAGGGAACGTCGAATGATGTCGTCAAGGCGATCGTCTGTATGATCACCGGCCTGTTGGTGATCGGAGTCAGCATGTTGCACGGAGCCATCAACGCGATCGTCATCTTCGCCGCCATGATGGCGGGCGCGGATATTTCGATCTTCGACTTCCTGCAGTGGTTCGCAATCGTGATCCCGCTCAACATGCTCGGAGGTCTGCTGATCATCACCCTGCCCCGGATTGTGCGCACTCGTCGCGTGCTGTGGGCAGTCCGCAAAGGCAGCATCTCTCTCGAGGAACTCGAGGAGCAGAGTTCTTAAGCGCTTGGCTCACACGCCCCGGTAGCCAGGCATGAGCCGATCACTGTCGACGATCTGCTTGCCCAAGGGCATGAGCGAGACGGGGATGAGTTTGATGTTCGCCCAGCCGAGGGGGATGCCGATGATCGAGATGAACAGAGGGATCGAGGTGATGACGTGGCCGATGGCCAGCCAGACTCCGGCGACGATGAGCCAGATGATGTTGCCCAGGGTCGTCGCCACTCCCGCCGGGCGGGTCTCGATGACTTCGCGGCCGAAGGGCCACAGTGCATAGTTGCCGATGCGGAAGGACGCGATGCCCCAGGGGATGGTGACGATGAAGATGCAGGCGATGATGCCGGCGGCCCAGTACCCGAGGGCGAGCCAGAGGCCGGAGAAGATGAACCAGATGATGTTGAGCAGGGTGCGCATGATCTCCTCGTGCGTTTGTCAGTCGGTATTCGTGCGGTTGTCCGTCATCTGCCAGTCTGCTCGATGACCGCATGCTTTTCCATGGTGATGGCCCCACATCGCCGGTCCGGTTGACCGCAGGCTGCCAGAGCGCACGCTGACTGACTGCATTCCCCTAGCCGCAATGCCGTAGCCGACGTTGCCTCTACAACCCGCTAGTTTGTATTCGCCGATGACAAGGTTTCCCGTTGTCGGACGGATCCAATCGTCGTGAATATGACAATGCCGCGCCCTTCGAAAGAGGAGGACGCGGCATTGTCAGGGTCTGCGGTTTGCTCAGCCGACGATATCGACGGCGCCGAGGGTCTTCTTGCCGCGGCGCAGGAGGACGACTCCCCCGGCTTCCGTGGAGAGCACATCGGCCGAGGTCAGGGTCTGCTCCTGGTCGGCGACCTTGACGTTGTTGATGTAGGCGCCGCCGTCCTTGATGGCACGGCGGGCCTCGCCCTTGGACTTGACGATGCCGGCGGTGACGAAGGCATCGGCGATCGGCAGCCCTTCGGCCAGCTGAGTCGCGGACACCTCACCGCGGGGCAGCTCGGAGGTTGCGGCACCCAGCGTCGAGGCGTCGAGGCCGGCCAACTCTCCTCCGCCGAAGAGGGCGGAGGCGGCGGCGATGGCCTGCTCGTATGCTTGGCGTCCGTGGACAAGGGTGGTGACATCCTCGGCGAGGGCCTTCTGCGCCACACGGGTGTGGGGGGCGGCGGTGAACTCGGCTTCGATGGCTTCGATCTCGTCGATCGGGCGCAGCGAGAACACCTTGAGGTACTTCACCACGTCGCGGTCGTCGGCGTTGAGCCAGAACTGGCTGAACGCGTACGGGCTGGTCAGCGACGAATCGAGCCACACGGTGCCGGATTCGGTCTTGCCGAACTTCGTGCCGTCGGCCTTCGTGATCAGCGGGGTGGCCAGGGCATGGACGGACTTCTGCTCGACGCGGCGGATGAGGTCGACGCCCGAGGTGAGGTTGCCCCACTGATCGGAGCCGCCGGTCTGCAGGGAGCAGCCGTAGCGGCGGTTGAGCTCGAGGTAGTCGTTGCCCTGGAGGATCTGGTACGAGAACTCGGTGAAGGAGATGCCGGCTTCACTGTTGAGGCGGGCGGAGACGGACTCCTTCGCAAGCATCCGGTTGACCGGGAAGTGCTTGCCGATATCGCGGAGGAAGTCGATGGCCGACAGCTGCGAGGTCCAGTCGAGGTTGTTGACGATCTGGGCGGCATTGGGTCCGTCGAAGTCGAGGAACTTCTCGACCTGGGTGCGGATCTTCGCGACCCATTCCTCGACGACTTCACGCGGGTTGAGCGTCCGCTCCCCCGACATGCGGGGGTCGCCGATGAGGCCAGTGGCGCCGCCGACGAGGGCGAGCGGGTTGTGTCCGGCCTGCTGGAGGCGAGCGGCGGTGAGCAGCTGGACGAGGTTGCCCATGTGCAGGCTCGGGGCCGTCGGATCGAAACCGACATAATAGGTCAGCGACTCCTCGGCCAGGGCTTTCTGCAGGGCGGTCTCGTCGGTGGAAACTGCGACGAGCCCGCGGGCCTTGAGTTCACTGAAGATGTCGGTCACTTCGGTCCTTTCGAATCTGTGGTCTGTGCCGGCGCGGAGCCGACGGGGTCAATTCTACGTGTTCGCCGAGGCGGCTGTTCCCGCGTCCTCCTTGAATCACCAAGCGGCCCTTCAGCCCGGACCCCACTCGTCGGGCTGATCTGCGAAGAGATCTCCGCGATGTTCGTCATCCTCTGGGAAGGTGGCGGGTTGTGCTGCGTACCACTGACTCCAATCGGTGCAGCATCTCCGCCGACATGCCAGCACCTTCGAAGACTGCGGAGGAACGGTCCCTGATTCCTCGCCCGATCTCCTCGGCGATGCCGACAACCGTGTCCTCGTCGAGGTCAGTTCTGTTCGCGAGCTTCCGCCAGTGGGCGAACTGCACTTCAGAGCTGCGCAACGCGCCGCCGACCTTCATCGCCAGTCGATCGTCGGTCAAGGTCGGCCATACGAGTGTCGGCACCGCGTCGTAAAGCGGAGTCAGACGAATCTCATCGTCGAGGAACACCGAATAGTTCTTGGCATGCGCATCGGCGTTGCCGAGGTAGACGTTGAATGCCAACAACCGGATGAAACGATACTTCTCGGATTCTGCCGCATGCCGTCCGAGCACCTCGATGATCTGTTCCGGTGACATTCCGTATTTCTGATCGGGTGAGCGCCCGACGGCTTGGGCGAAGTCCTCTGTGTGAATGCGACGAGCGACCGATTGCGCCGTATCTCTGTCGAAACGTTTGACGATGAATGTCGACTGCCCACGAATTTTCACTGCGTTGGCGACCGGCGCATCCAGGCCGAGTTCAATAGCCAGAGTGAGCGCACCAGTTTCTGCCTCGGGCACCTGTACAAGTCGCTGCATCGCCGGTTTGAGAATGTGGGTAGACGGCACGGCGGCAGAAGGCCAGAACCAATCGTCGCCGATACGAGCCAGTGTGAATTTTCCCTGCGCTCCGGCCAGGGACAGACGTGTCGACCCAACTTGTTCCGCGGCAAGCCAGGCGTCAGGGTCGTGAATGATCGATGCGATGCGATCGGCGATCTGGTCGTCAGTTGCGATGACGGCGCCTGCGGATCCTGAGTCAGGCGCTTGACCTTCAGGGTTGAGGAAAAGAGCACCCGCAAGATCCTCGCCCATATGAGCCAGCAACTCGAATGGCTCTTCGGTCGTTCCCAGTTATCGGGCCCAGCGGCCGCGAACCCGAACATTGTCTGGAAGAAGGTTGTCGAGAAACCGCTCGGCAGCGTTCCTGGTCGCTCCGCCGTCGAGCGGCAGGGACAGCGAAATCGGCGGACCCTCGTAGTCTCGATCGTAGGCGAAGCTGACGGGCCCCGAAGCACCGCGCCGGAATTGCCCCAGATGGCGACCATCCTTGAACACTTCCAGCGCAGTCTCAGCGATGGCTGGCTCCCAGTGCACGCGTCAACTCAGAGACGTTGGAATCATCGTGCTCTTGATGGTGTAAGTGCTGTCCCCCGGAATCTTCGCTGAATCTCCGGTATTCATCCTTAAGCGTGCCGTCGTCATGGAACGCCCACTGCGGAATAGCAGGCACTGCTCGAGGCGACAGGCCGAGGGTCTTCAGTACGGTCATCACCAAACCGATCTCGGCCCGGGGGTGACCGCCCTCCAGATCGACGATGAAACGTCGACCGACACCGGCGCGCTGGGACAACTCTGCTTGAGTCCACCCCAGTTCGGTCCGCGCCCGATGAACGACTGTCGCGAGTCGTTCCGGGGTGTCGATGAACGGACGAGTCTCCATACCCCGATTTTAGTCGCCGTGTTCCCGTATGGGAACACTGCTGCCGCATCTGGCACCCGGGCCGAGAACCTCCGCCCACCTGCCCACTCACGCACTCGTGCCCCACATCCTCACTGCCCTGACTCAGCTGTGTGCGGTCCGGCCGAGCACCGGTTCGACGTCGGATTCTCCGACCGGCGGCCCGGGGTTCGGGTCACTTTCCGGAAAGGGACGGCTGACCAGAACGGCTGCTGCTCCGACCACGGCGAAGAGTGCCCAGACCCCACCGATGAGGTAGGGCCCGGCTCCCGGAACCATGATGAGGGCCGAGGCGATCATCGGTGACAGTCCCGCTCCGAGCGCTGCGGCGAGCTGATAGCCGACGGATGCGCCGGTGTACCGTACGGCAGGCGGGAAGAGTTCGGAGACATAGGCCGCAATCGGCCCGTAGCACAAGCCCTGGACAATCCCGTTGCCGAGGATGATTGCAGCAGCGTACTGGTGGAGCTCACCGCTGACGATGAGCATCACGATCGGCACGGCGAGGACCGCAGCCACGATGTGGGCGCCGATGAGAGAACGCTTTCGTCCGATCCTGTCGCTCAGTCGTGCGACCACGAACGTCACGATCAGAGTGGTCAGCGCTCCGACGGCCTTCCAATTGAGAACGTCGGATTTGTCCTCTCCTGCGGCGACCGCGACCGATACGCCCCAGACGGTCGTCAGGCCCTGGGTGACATAGATGGTCATCGTCGCGAAGAGAGCGATGAGAACCTGCCGCTTGTAGTCCTTGAACACTGTGAGCAGCGGGACCTTTCTCTCCTCACTCTCGTGTTCGAGCTGCTGGAAGGCGGGCGTTTCGCTGACCTTGAGACGGATGACGAGACCGACGACGATGAGCACGGCCGAGAGCAGGAACGGCAGACGCCAGCCCCATGTCACGAAGTTCTCCCCGGTCAGTGTCGCTGTCAGCGACAGAACGAGCGTCGCCAGGATCGCACCCGCCGGACCACCGGCATTGGCGAACGCCGCGGCCAGACCGCGCCGTTTCTTCGGCGCATGCTCGAGTGCCATCAGCGCCGCGCCGCCCCACTCGCCGCCGACGGCGATTCCCTGGATGATGCGCAGTGTGAACAGCGATACCGGAGCGATCATTCCGATCGATGCGGTCGGCGGCATGAGTCCGATGACCACGGTGACCGCCCCCATCATCACCATGGAGACGATCAGGGCCTTCTTTCGCCCCACCCGGTCGCCGAAGTGCCCGAAGATCACTCCGCCGAGCGGGCGTGCCAGGTAGCCGGCCGCGAGAGTGCTGAACGAGGCGAAGAGCGACAGTCCGGGACCGAGACCCGCAAAGAACAGCTGAGCGAAGACGATCGAGGAGGCGGTGGCGTAGAGGATGAAGTCGTAGAACTCGATGGCAGAGCCGACGAAGCTCGAGGTGAGAATTCGTCTCATCTCGGGCGTCCTCAACGAGGTCTGGAGGCCGTCTCTGTCAACAACATCTTTGTTGTCGTGCATATTTCAGTCAGCTCCTCAGTGCTGGTTGGGCCACAGTGGCGATATTGATGGTGTCGAGGTCTTCGGGGACCAGGAAGGTTCCGGCGAATTCTGTCTGCCCCTTGTGCCAGACGGAGTCATCGGCAGAACCGGGCACCAGATGGTGGAGAGCGAGCGTTCGCGCCTGTGCCGCGTTGGCGACTCGAATCGCTCCGGCGACAGAGGTGTGGGACTTGTAGTGGTGGTCTCTGGAGGCTCTGCCTTCGTCGTCGTCACGGTGCGCATACATCTGGTCGACCCAGTCGAAGTCGATTGCTTCGTGGAGCAGCAGGTCCGTTCCTTGTGCAAGTCTGACGAGGTTGGCGGTTTCGCAGGTATCGCCCGAAATGGTCGCCGACCCGTGCTCGCTGTCGAACCTGAAGGCGAAGGCGGGTGCCACGGGCGGATGTTCGACGAGGATCGCAGTCACCGTGACGAGATCGTCCTGGAAGATGACGAAGGGTTCCATCTCCGGGGTCGGAGCCGTATTGGGGTGGTACCCGATGTCCTGTGGGATCGCGATATCGCGGGGGTCGAAGAGGCTCTCCGGCGATGGTCGCAGGGAGTCGAGCACGCGATCGTTGAGGTCGGTGGCGAAGGCCGCGACGATGTTGGTGAACATGTCCGTGATGCCTGGGGTGGGGTTCGCCGGCGCGACAGGCGTGGGCGGGACGATTGCGCGCGGCGAGGTCGGAGGCAGCGCGCCGCGGTCGCCGGGCCCGAAGAGGGGAACCGGGGTGTCGACTCGGTGCTGGAGCTCGTGCATTCCGAACACCACCAGCGACGGAAGATCAATGGTGTGGTCCGAATGCAGATGGGTGATGAAGACTCCGCCGAGGTCGCCGAGTTCGAGACCGGCCTGACGTGTGCGACGTCCGACGCCGTGGCCGGCATCGACGAGGTAGAAGCGGTCTTCGACGACGATCGCGGTCGAGATCCCTGCTCGATCTTTGGCGTCGCCTTTCCACCAGCGTGGGCCACCGGCGGTACCGAGGGTGACTATCTTCATCTTCGAATCGTTCATGAGCTGGCACTTTCGACTTGTTGCGTCTTTGACCTCTTCAGTCTTCTCCGTCGGAATCAAAAAGAAAAGCAAATTTTTGCTGGCTTCAATATAGACTCCAGCTATGACTGACATCACGCTTCGCCAGCTCGAGTACTTTCTCGCCGTTCTCGACCGTGGTTCGGTGAGCGAAGCGGCAAAGGAGTGCCGCGTGTCTCAGGCGACGGTCTCTGCGGCACTCGCGCAGTTGGAGAAGAAGCTCAAAGTCACGCTCATCGCACGCGGCCCCGCGCGGCGTGCCCGCCCGACGAGTGCCGGCCGGGAGTTCGGTATGCATGCCAGGGAGATCCTGTCGACCGTCTCGGATGCCGTCGAATCGCTCAATGACGAGTCGTCTCTTCTGCAGGGGCCTCTGCGCATCGGCTGCATTCCGACGGCCGCGCCTCGGATGCTGCCGGGCGCTGCCTCTCATTTCGTCAGGCGGCATCCGCAGATCGATCTCAGCTTCGTCGAGGCTCATCCCATGACCATGCAGCAGATGGTCCTCAATGGGGAGGTCGATGTCGCTGTCATGTATCGCAAGCAGATTCAGATCGAGGGGATCACCCGACACGACCTCGCCGATGTGCAGCTGCATGCCCTCGTCTCCGCCGATCATCCTGCAGCGAGCAAGGATGGAGTCGATATCGCCGAACTCATCGACGACCCGCTCATCCTGCTCGATTCTCCGCCGACGGCCGACCTGCTGGTCAGTCAGATCCGTGGGGTCGGCTACGAGCCGACCGTGCGCTGGCTGATCCCCAACGCGGAGACGATCCGGTCGATGGTGGGCTGGGGTCTCGGTTTCTCCCTGGCCAATGCCGTTCCTCACCCTGACACCCGGACATTTCAGGGCATGCCGGTGCGCTATCTGCCGGTGACGAACCCGGAATTCGCCAACACGATCGTCGGAGTGACGATGGCCGGAGCGAGGTTGTCGAAGAAGCTCACTGCGGCCCTGGACATCCTGCGCAGGACCGCGTCCGAGACCGACCCCCACCGGTGGAACGACCCGAATAAACCGACCCGCGTAGAGGGCTGAACACCATTCGGACTCGCGGAGTCTCCCGGCCGACGGTCCGGCCGGGCGGCACTCAGATCCGATGCACCGCCCGGTGCACGTCGAGCCGCAAACTCACACGCTGCGAGCCGACCCCGCGAACTCACGCAGGCGAGCAACTTCGGCTTTCGCGTTGGCGATCTGCGCCTCGACGGCCGAGCGAGCCGTCCCGCCCTTAGCCGACCGCGAATCGATCGACCCGAGCGTCGTGAGCACCTCGCGAACAGCCGGGGTGAGGTGCTCAGAGATCCCCGCGAAGTCCTCATCGGTCAGATCCCACAGCTCGACTTCCCGCGACTCGGCCAGCTGCACGCACGCCCCCGAGAGTTCGTGCGCGACACGGAACGGCACGCCCTCACGGACGAGCCATTCGGCGATGTCCGTAGCCAGGGCGAATCCGCGCGGAGCCAGATACGCCATCCGCTCGGTGTCGAACGTCAACGTCGCCACCATCCCGGTGAATGCTGGCAGCAGCAGCTCGAGGGTGTCGGTGGCGTCGAAGACCGGTTCCTTGTCCTCCTGCAGATCCCGATTGTACGCCAACGGCAGCGCCTTGAGCGTCGAGAGCAGACCGGTGAGATCACCGATGAGGCGACCGGACTTGCCACGGGTGAGCTCAGCAACGTCGGGGTTCTTCTTCTGCGGCATAATCGACGACCCCGTCGAGTACGCATCGTGGAGGGTGACGAACGAGAACTCCTTCGTCGCCCACGCGATGACCTCCTCGGACAGGCGGGAGAGGTCGATGCCGATCATCGTCGTGATGAACAGGTACTCGGCGAAGACATCGCGCGAGGCGGTGCCGTCGATGGAGTTCTCCACCGAATCGGTGAACCCGAGGTCCGCGGCCACAGCCTGCGGGTCGAGGCCCAGCGACGATCCGGCCAGAGCACCCGAACCATAGGCAGACACCCCGGCGCGGGCATCGAAGTCGGCGAACCGTGCGACGTCGCGCAGCAGCGGCCACGCATGGGCGAGCAGATGGTGACCGAGCAGCACCGGCTGAGCATGCTGGAGATGGGTGCGCCCGGGCATCGGTGCCTCGGGATGCTCTTCAGCCTGAGCGATGAGCACCTCGACGGTGTCGAGCACGAGACCGGCGACCTCACGGGCGTGGTCACGCAGGTACATCCGCCCCATCGTCGCGATCTGGTCATTGCGGGACCGTCCGGCACGCAGCTTCCCGCCGAGCTCGGGACCGGCGATCTCGATGAGTCCGCGCTCGAGCGACGAGTGCACGTCCTCGTCGGATTCGGCCGCCACGTATTCGCCGGCTTCAACCTGACGCAGCAGCTCGTCGAGAGCCGAATGCATCCCCGACAGCTCGTCATCGGTGAGTAGTCCCGCATGGTGGAGGACCTTCGCGTGGGCTTTGGAACCGGCGATGTCGTACTTCGCCAGGCGCCAGTCGAAGTCCGTGGACTTGCTCAGCGCGGCCAGCGCATCGGCCGGACCGTCGGAGAATCGTCCGCCCCACAGGCTCAGTCGTTCGCTCACAGATCGTCCTTTCCCACCAGCACGGATGCGCCGGCCCGTTCATTGAAATGAAGAAACTCAGTTGTCATTGTTCCAGTTTTGCCTCGCCGAGGCGGCCGGCTTGGTTCCCGGCCGCACTGGCCGAGGCTCAGCCCTCGGTCAGCCCGCCGGCCGCGTATTCGAGGAAGGTCTCGGCCACGGCCGCTCCCCCGACCGCAGCATCGGCGATGACGAGGACCGTGTCGTCGCCGGCCAGGGTGCCGAAGATGCCGACCATCGACGACCGGTCGATCGCCGAGGCCAGATACTGTGCGGCCCCGGGCGGGGTGCGCAGCACGACCGTGTTGTCCTGGGAGACCGCGGAGACGAGCAGCTCCTCGAGGATCCGCGGCAGCTTCGCATCGAGGGTCTCCCCCGTCGACTGCTGCAGGGACCGGTCCCCGCCCTCACCGGGAACGGCGTACACGGATCCCGCGGTGGATCGGATCTTCACGGCCCCCACCTCGGCGAGGTCGCGCGACAGGGTCGCCTGGGTGACGGTGATGCCCTGCGTCGCGAGCGCCTCGGCGAGTTCAATCTGGGACCGCACGGATTGGCGGGTGATGAGATCGATGATCTTCTGCTGGCGGGCGGTCTTCGTCAGCGGGGCGCTGTTGTTCGGCTCGGCCATCATCGCTCCAGGAGGTAGGTCATGAGTGCCTTCTGCGCGTGGAGGCGGTTCTCGGCCTCATCGAAGACCACCGAGGCGGGGCCGTCGATGACTTCGGCCGTGACCTCTTTGCCGCGGTAGGCGGGCAGGCAGTGGAGGAAGATCGCGTCGTTGCCATGGTTCATGAGTTCCTGGTTGACCTGGAACTTTGTGAACGGAGAGGCCTCGTCGTCACGTCCGGCGGAGTCCTGCCCCATGGACACCCAGGTGTCGGTGACGAGGACGTCGGCACCGGTGGCGGCGGCCACGGGGTCGTCGGTGACGGTGAGCGATCCGCCGGTCTGGGCGGCGAGTGCCTCGGCCTCGGCGACGATCGCTGCGTCGGGCTGGTAGTCAGCGGGGGCGGCGATGCGCACGTGCATTCCGGCGTTGACTCCGCCGAGGGCGTAGGAGTTGGCCATATTGTTCGCCCCGTCGCCGTAGTACGTCATGGTCTGGCCCTTGACGTCGCCGCGGTGTTCGCGGATGGTGAGCAGGTCGGCCAGGATCTGGCAGGGGTGGAAGTCATCGGACAGGGAGTTGATGACGGGCACCGAGGAGTATTCGGCCATCTCTTCGAGCCCAGCCTGGGCGTAGGTGCGCCAGATGATCGTCGATACCATCCGGGACATCACCTGGGCGGTGTCGGCGATGGATTCCTTGTGCCCGAGCTGCGCCTCACCGGGGTTGATGATGAGCGGCTGTCCGCCGAGCGCGGCGATGCCGGCGGCGAACGAGACCCGGGTGCGAGTCGAGGTCTTGTCGAAGATGACGGCGGCGGTCTGCGGGCCGGCCAGCGGGGTCCGCGAGTAGGGGGCGGCCTTGAGTTCGACGGCGAGGTCGAGGACCTCGGCCTGTTCGGCCGGACTGAGGTCCGTGTCCTTGAGGAAGTGGCGTGTCATGAGGTGTCCTTCGAAAGTCTGGGTGGGTCTCAGCCGGCGATGAGCCCGGGCAGGGCGTCGACGAACGGAGTGAGCTCGTCCGTGGTGATGGTCAGCGGCGGGGCGAGGCGCAAGCGACCGGGGGCGACGGGGTTGATGATGAACCCGGCCTCGAGTGCCCTGGCAGCCACGGCTTTCGAATCCGGAACTTGGCCGTCCTCGCCAGGTGTCAGTTCGAGCCCGAGGAGCAGTCCCTTACCGGCGATCTCACCGATCCCGTCGACCTTCGCCAGCTGAGGCTTGAGCCAGTCGCTGATCTCGGTGACGTGGTCGAGGAGGTTGTCTTTCTCGATGGTCTCGAGCACGGCGAGTCCGGCGGCGCACGACAGAGGGTTGCCGCCGAAGGTCGTGCCGTGCTGTCCGGCTTCGAGCAGACCAGTATTCGCGTCGCCGACGGTGATGGTCGCGCCGATCGGCATGCCGCCGCCGAGCCCCTTCGCCGAGGTGATGATGTCCGGGGTGACGCCCTCGCCGATCTCGGGATCCTGGTGGGCGAACCACGAACCGGTGCGGCCGATGCCCGACTGCACCTCGTCGAGGACCATGAGCGCCCCGACCTTCGTCGTCAGTTCGCGCACCGCGGTGAGGTAGCCGGCCGGATGCATCCGCACGCCGACCTCACCCTGGACTGGTTCGACGAACACAGCGGCGGTGTTCTCATTGATCGCCGCTTCGAGTGCTTCGACATCGCCGTAGGGCACGTGCACGACGCCGGGGACACCGGGAGCGAAGGGAGCGCGGTACGCTTCCTTCGCGGTCAGCGCGAGGGCGCCCATGGTGCGGCCGTGGAAGGCGCCTTCGACGGCGATGATGAAGGGCCGTCCCCCGCCGGCGGCGCGGCGGGCCATCTTGAAGGCCGCCTCGTTGGCTTCGGTCCCCGAGTTCGAGAAGAACACGGCAGATCCGGCGGGCAGGTCGAGGATCTCGTGGAGTTTCTCGGCCAGGCCGATCTGGGCCGGGGAGGTGAAGAAGTTCGAGATGTGGCCGAGCGTCGAGGCCTGTTCGGTGATGGCGCTGACCCACGCGGGATGGCAGTGGCCGAGGGCGTTGACGGCGATGCCGGCGAGCAGGTCGAGGTACTGCTTGCCCGAGGCATCCCACACATAGGAGCCTTCGCCGCGGACGATGTCGAGCTGCGGGGACCCAAATACCGGGGACAGCACACGGGAGAAATCGTCCCGCCACGTCTGGGCCTGATCGGAAGCCTGCGCCTGGTCGGTCGTCTCGGTCATGAACGTCCTCCGTTGCTGTTGTCGCTTGCGGTCGTCCCGTCCGTCGGGGCCGCCTCGGCGAGGTTCGCCTGGTGCCCGTCGCCCAGCGGTGCGGGTTCGACGATGGTGTCCTCGACCATGGTGCCGATTCCCTCCGAGGTGAAGACCTCGAGGAGGAGGGAATGCGCCATCCGGCCGTCGATGATGTGGGCCTGCTTGACCCCGTGCTCGATCGCCTCGAGCGCCGCGGTCATCTTCGGGATCATGCCCGAGTCGAGCGAGGGCAGGAGTTCGCGTAGCTTGTCCGGGTCGATGCGGGAGATGAGCGAGGACGTGTCCGGCCAGTTCGCGTAGAGGCCGGGCACATCGGTGAGCATGATGAGTTTGTGTGCCTTGAGCGCCTTCGCCACCGCCGAGGCGGCCAGGTCCGCATTGATGTTCAGCGGCTTCCCCGCCTCTCCCCCGATTTCCGAGGCGATCGAGCAGATGACGGGCACCCGTCCGGCATCGAGGAGTTCGGTGAGCACTGTCGTATTCACCTGGGCGATCTCGCCCACCCGGCCGAGGTCGATGGTCTCCCCGTCCACCTCGGCGGTGGCCTTGTTCGCCAGCAGCAGGTCGGCGTCTTCGCCGGACAGGCCGATCGCGGCGTCACCGTTCTGGTTGATCCGGGACACGATGTCGCGGTTGACCTGGCCGGACAGGACCATGCGGATGACTTCGGCGGCCTCCTCGGTGGTCACGCGCTGTCCGGCCTTGAACTCGGATTCGATGCCCAGGCGTTTCAGCATGGCAGAGATCTGGGGGCCGCCTCCGTGGACGACGACGGGGCGGATGCCGGCGAAGCGGAGGAACGCGATGTCATCGGCGAACGACTGCTGCAGCTCCGGGGAGACCATGGCGTTGCCGCCGTATTTGATGACGATCGTGGCACCGGCGAAGGTCTTGATCCAGGGCAGTGCCTCGGTCAGGGCCTCGGCCTTGACCTGGGCGGCGGCGAGCCGGGCGGCCGTGGATTTCGTGGACATGTCGACGGGGGTGTTCATGAGGAGTAGGCGCTGTTCTCTTCGACGTAGTCGTGGGTGAGGTCCGAGGTCCACACGGTGGCGGTGTCGTCGCCGGCGTGGAGGTCGATGACGACGTCGACGGTGCGCTCGAACGTGACGTTCGCGGGGTCTTCGTCGGGGCCAGATGCCGTGCACACCTGGACGCCGTTGATGATCACGTCGATCTGTGTGGGATCGAAATCCGCCGAGGTGGTTCCCACCTGAGCGACGACGCGACCCCAGTTCGGGTCCTCCCCGAAGATCGCGGCCTTGAACAGGGCCGAGCGGGCCACGGACCGGGAGACTTCGACGGCGTCTTTTTCGCTGGCAGCACCTTTGGTGGTGATGGCGATGTCGTGGTGGGCGCCTTCGGCGTCGACGTGGAGTTGGTGCATGAGGTCGAGGCAGAGTTCGCGCAGCAGGGTGGTGAACTCGTCCGTATCGACGGCGGCTTCGTGGGCGCCCGACGACATGAGGATGACGGTATCGTTCGTCGACATGCAGCCGTCGGTGTCGAGTCGGTCGAAGGACTGGCTCGTCGAAGCCCGCAGCGCTTGGTCGAGAGTCGCTTGGTCGAGCTTGGCGTCGGTGGTGATGACGACGAGCATGGTCGCCAGCCCCGGTGCGAGCATGCCCGCGCCCTTGGCCATGCCGCCGATCGTGTACCCGCTGGAACCGGTGCGGGTGGCAACTTTTGCGACGGTGTCGGTGGTCATTATCGCTTCGGCAGCGGACTGACCGGCTTCGACGCTCGTGTCGGCGGCCGCGACTAGTGGGGCGAGGTGATTCACGATGGAGTCGCGGAAGTCTTGACCACCGACGCCGATAAGTCCGGTGGAGCAGACGAGCACGTCTTCAGCTGGGGTGGTGATGCCGGATTCGGTGAGGAGTTCGGCGGTGGTCTGCGCGGTCAGGGTCGTCGTCCCGTAGCCGAAGTCGCCGGTGTAGCAGTTCGCTCCCCCGGAGTTCAGGACGACGGCGCGTGCCTGCCCGTTAGCGGAGGCCTTCTGGGACCACAGGATGGGGTTGGCCTTGCACCGGTTGGAGGTGTAGACGGCGGCGACGACGGTGTCGGGTCCGTTGTTGACGACCAGGGAGAGGTCTTTGGTGCCGGAGGGTTTGAGTCCGGCGGTGAGTCCGGCGGCGGTGAAGCCGAGTGGGGCGGTCACGCTCATGGGGCGACTCCTTCGAGGGGAAGGGCGGTGGTCTCGTTGAGACCGAGGGCCAGGTGGATGGATTGGATGGCTTGTCCGGCCGTGCCGCGCACAAGGTTGTCCAGTGCGACAACGACGAGGAGCTTCTCCGCGCGTTCGTCGACGGTGAACTGGATCTGCGCAACGTTCGATCCGGTGGTGGCAGCGGTCTGTGGCCACTGGCCGTCGGGCAGGACGCGGACGAAGGCTTCGCCGGCGTAGGCCTGGTCGAAGGCAGCGTTCAGCTGCTCCTTGAGTGCCGCAGCGTCGAGGAGGCCTTCGGCGTTGCGTGGTGCGGCTTCGCCAGCGTCGGCGGTGATGGTCGCGAGGATGCCTCGGGCCATGGGCACGAGTGTCGGGGTGAATGAGATGCGGGTGGGGCCGTCGGCGGCGTCGACGCCGAGGACGCCGTTGAGGTTCTGTTCGATCTCGGGAACGTGCCGGTGCGTGCCACCCGTGCCATAGGGCGAGGCATTGCCGAGGACCTCGGCGGCGGTGAGATGCGGCTTGAGCGCCTTGCCTGCACCGGAGACACCATTGGCCAGCACCGCGTTGAGTCCGGCGGGCGCCGCTAGTCCGGCCTGGATGAGCGGTGCGAGTCCGAGGCTCACGGCGGTGACGTTACAGCCGGGCACGGCGATGCGCTTCGTGGACTTGAGCGCCTCGCGCTGTTTGGTGCCGCCGGCGGTGAGCAGCTCGGGCAGACCGTAGGTCCAGGTGCCCTGGTGCGCGGAGCCGTAGAACTTCTCCCAAGCAGCCGCGCTGATGAGCCGGTGGTCGGCTGCGAGGTCGATGATGAGGGTGTCCGGGCTCGTGGATTCGAGTTCGGCGGCGATCTGTCCGGACTGTCCGTGCGGGAGCGCGAGGATGACGACATCGTGGCCGGCGAGCACCTCGGCGGTGGACTCCTGGACCACGAGGTCAGACAATCGGGGAAGATGGGGTTGATGTCGGCCGAGCTTCTCACCCGCGGTGGAATGTCCGCACACCGTGGTGACGTTCAAGTGGGGGTGAGTGCTCAGCAGCCGGAGGACCTCTCCCCCGGCGTATCCGGTGGCACCGGAGACGGCAACCGTAAGATCGTTCATATGTATAACCATACCAGGCAATTAATTTATATGCAGGAGGCGTCATGACCCAGGCAGTTCGTGCGATGCAGGCTGGTGGACCGGAGGTCCTGGAGTTCGGTGAGATCGAGACTCCGAAGCCCGGTCCCGGTGAGGTGCTCGTCAACGTCGAGGCTGCGGGCGTGAATTTCATCGACACGTACCGTCGTTCGGGTGTGTATCCGATGGAGTACCCGCATGTCGTCGGCGTCGAGGGCACGGGATACATCGCCGAGGTGGGCGAGGGCATTGAGAGCTGGCAGGTCGGTGACCGTGTGGCATGGCACGAGGGCCCGGGTTCGTATGCGACGCAGGTCGTCGTGAAGTCGGACTTTCTTCTGCGCGTGCCGGAGGGTGTATCCGCCGAGGTGGCTGCGGCGATGCCGCTGCAGGGTCTGACGGCGCAGTACCTGGCGACGAGTTCGCATGAGATCAAGCCGGGACAGACGGCGCTCGTTCACGCGGGTGCCGGTGGTGTGGGTCTGCTGCTCACACAGATCATCAAGCATTTGGGTGGCAATGTCATCTCGACGGTGAGCACGGACGAGAAGGCGGAGCTGTCGCGCAAGGCTGGCGCGGATGACGTGTTCCTCTACGGCGAGGGCGTTGACATCACGGCGAAGGTCAAGGAGCTCACCGATGGTGAGGGCGTCGATGTCGCGTACGACGGTGTCGGCAAGGACACGTTCGATGCATCGTTGGCGTCGATCAAGCCGCTGGGGTCAATGGTTCTCTTCGGTGGAGCATCAGGTCAGGTGCCGCCGTTCGACATCCAGCGCTTGAACTCCTCGGGCGGAATCTTCCTGTCGCGTCCGTCGCTGGCATGGTTTGTTCGCAATTCGGAGGAACTTGCAAAGCGTTCGGCAATGCTCTTCAACGGCATCGAACACGGCTGGCTCAACTTCCGCGTCGGTGCGACGTTCGCTTTGGCCGATGCCGCTGATGCGCACCGGGCGCTTGAGGGGCGGAAGACGACCGGCAAAGTTGTGTTGATTGCCTGACTCAGCTACATGAGATTGGGCCCGGAGTTGCTGAAAATGAACAGGAACTCCGGGCCCCATTCGTCGGGATAAAGGCGTATGACTGAACGCACTCCAATCCCGTTTGGTTGATACATGAGATCCAATTTGCGTTTGGCTTCGCCCACTTGTCGCACGTCGCTGATACCTTGAAGTCATGTACGAAGATTCTGTTCGCGACACAATCCGTCAGTTCATGGCAGAACGCGATTGGCAGCAGTTCCACTCCCCCGAGAATCTCGCGAAGAGCGTTTCCATCGAAGCGGGAGAACTACTCGAATGTTTCCAATGGGGAGATGCCGACCTCGAGTCCGCAAAGGACGAGTTGGCTGATGTGCTGACCTATTGCATGTTGCTCGCGGACAAACTGGACCTGGATCCCGACACCATCATTTTGGACAAGCTGGCCAAGACTCGCGAGAAGTACCCAGCGGAAAAGGCTCGAGGCACGAGCGTTAAATATGACCAGCTTTAAAATCGAACGGTTTCCATTTAAATCAGAGCAGGTCGAAGTGTGGGGCGCCGCCCATCCACGGCATAGAAACTGGCCAGTTGTTTATGTAATGAATAATCACAATGAGGTGTACATCGGTGAGTCTCTCAACGTCGAGGGACGAATGCGGCAGCATTTGAAATCTGATACTAAGCAACGGCTGCAGTCAGTCAGAGTTGTACTAGATGACACTTTCAATAAGTCGGCGTGCCTGGATCTGGAGTCGTTCCTCATCCGCATGTTCCATGGCGATGGTAGCCGCCAGGTGCTCAACCTCAACGCGGGGATCACCGATGCCGACTACTTCGACCGCGAGACCTACAACAAAACGTTCCATCAGATCTTCGAAGAGCTACGGTCTCAGGAAAAGCTCTTCAAACGAACCATCCCTCAGATCATCAACAGCGATCTCTTCAAGCTATCGCCATTCAAGTCACTCAACCATGATCAGGCCATCGCTGTCGATGACATTCTAGAGGGATTCTTTGACGACTTAGAGAGGGGCGTTAATAACACCGTCGTTGTCGAAGGCATTCCAGGAACAGGCAAAACGGTTGTCGCAATCTACCTGCTCAAGTTGCTGGAAGACATCAGGCGACACGACTCGGAAGAGCCGCTCGACATCGATTCCATTTTCAGTGACTATTTCACGCCTGAACACGCCGAGCTGCTCAGGTCCCTTAAATTCGGAATAGTCGTCCCTCAGCAATCACTGCGAGACTCAATCGCCAAAGTGTTCAAGCTGACTCCCGGACTGAGCAAGGGCATGGTGCTGACGCCGTTCCAAGTCGGTGAGAACGCTGAACAGTTCGACCTACTTGTTGTCGATGAAGCTCACCGCCTCAATCAGAGGGCAAATCAGGCATCAGGACCACTCAACAAGAAGTTCATTGAGATCAACGAAAAGCTTTTTGGTTGGGACGATCCGCAGAAAACTCAGCTGGATTGGGTACAGAAGCAGAGCCACCACTCCATCCTCATGCTCGATGTCGGCCAGACCGTTCGACCGGCGGATTTGCCATCAACCGCCACACAGGGTCTCGTGTCACGAGCAAAAGCGGCGGAACGGCACTATCCGCTTCGAACCCAGATGCGCATCTCAGCCGAAAAGGACTATGTCAGCTACATCCGCAAAGTGCTCAGCAACAAGCCTCCCAAGGCCCGTGAGGACTTCGGCGACTACGATCTTCGGCTATTCACTGACCTAGGCGAGATGCGACGGGAGCTTCATAAGCGAGAAGAAGATCACGGGCTGTCGCGATTGGTAGCTGGCTATGCATGGCCGTGGAAGAGCAAGAACGATAAGACCGCTTACGACATCGATCTCGACGGCGAGCAAATGAGGTGGAACACGGCCACCACTGACTGGATCAACTCACCCAAATCAGTCGAAGAAGTCGGCTCGATCCATACAGTCCAGGGCTACGATCTCAACTATGTCGGCGTCATCATCGGCAACGACCTCCGCTACGATCCCGTCGCAGGAATGCTCATCTTTGACCGCGACAATTATCACGACAAGAAGGGCCGCGAGAACAACCCCAAACTCGGAATCAGATACACCGACGAAGACCTGCTCGAGTATGTTCGCAACATCTACAGCGTGCTGCTCACACGAGGAATTCGGGGCACATATGTATACATCTGCGACCCTGCTCTGCGAGAACGTCTTCAACCTTTGCTCTAACGCAGACGATGGCACTGCACAGCTGAGCTGTCTCACAACCTATGGGTTTGAAGACACGAAAGTTATGAGACGCCTTGGTATCGGAATTTGCCTTGGAACGAGGCTAATCGGGAGCTTTCACTAGCCACGACAGCCTTGGCCAACCCCGGTCTAGACAACCTCCGTACGATCGCGAACTGCGCTTGCGAGGAGCAGGGTGGCATTGTCGAACAGAAGTCGACCGCGGGAGGTAAGTACACCAGTGTTAGACAGTAGGGTCCTTGCTGCCAGGCCAGATCAGCAGGCGAAGAGCATCAATGTTTTCCTTTGCACTCTCCTTGAGCACCGCACTGTCAACTTCAGTCACCCGTTGAGCGACGCATCGTTTCGCTTTGGTTTCGAGGTCCTCGTAGCTGTCTGCGAGGCCCAAAGACGCCGCTGCGGCTGCGAGATTTTGCGACCATTTGAGCGAACGCTTGGCAAAGTGTTTAGAAGCGAAGGGGCGACCGAAGAGATCTGACAACGCAGAAACATATTCACTCGGTTCCAGCAGGTCCTCGAGTTCCGAGTACTTACGCGTCGAATCCCGCACCACAAAGATATTCTCTGGAGATAGCAATCGTTCCTCACGGAGTCGACTAGCCTCGGCCTGACCAGCCTCGTCCCCGTCCAAAACAGCGATGATTCGCGAGACAGACGACTTCTCGCGCGAAATGAGAGCACGTAACTTACCGCTGCCTTTGGTAGCTTTAAAGACGACTCGTCCGTTCCGAATATCTGCGCGAAGCAGCGGCGCATCATTGGCCAAAAGGTGCGGCAGTGCCTTTGCATCTGTGAGACCCTCAACCAGAATCACGGTTTCGGCCGAATCTAAATTGTCGTGGAGTTGAACTCCGAGTGCCTGACGGATTTGACCAATGGTTTTTTCAGGCCTTGCTTCATTCGTCTGCACTAAAACGTTCGAGCCGATTCGGTCTCGGTTAACGAATACAGGGTTGTGGGTCGCCAGAATGACCTGCTGCGTGGAAGAGAGCTCTTGGAAGAGCATTTGCAGCTCATGAACTGCCGAAGAGTGCAGGTGCGCCTCCGGTTCATCAACTAGCAAGATGAAACTGTGGCTCTGCGCTTTCTCCTTAGCGAGCTCCTGAATCAATGCGAGGGTGACGAGACTCTTCACTCCGTCGCCTTTGTTTGCGATGGACGTAATCGAGCCATCGTCGATCAGAACGTCGTCTACTGTGTCTGACCGCTCGAAGTCAGTGGTCATGAGCTTCACGTCCACAACCGAAGGAAGATATCGACTAACTGATGACGTCAGTTCGGACCCCACTTCGGAGACGGCAGCCTGCCGCAACTCATTGAGACGTTTAGTCAGCCGGACATATTCGTCCGATTTAGTGATCTCGCGCATTCTGAGCCTCGTTAGGTCGCTCAGTAAACTACGAGCCTGCTCGACGGTGCGAACCGCTGGGATAAGCACAAACGTAAGCTTTGATGCGATAAAGGCAGCAATCTCGCTTGCCTTCGTCTTGTGACTAGCAGCGCCCCGTCCGGGCTTGACCACTCCAAACGAGGCTGACCCCCGCGATAAACTGATTTCAATCGGCAGCTCACCGTTGTTTGCAATACCAATCGAACGGGTATATTCATCCACCTCCTCATCGGTCAGCTGAAATTTCAAGCGGATGATCGTCGGTCGCGATCCCCGCTTTTCCTGCTTTGACAGCGGGTAGTCATCGGACCAGCTATACCCCAGACGTTCCTGTCTTCTCGAGCCAGGAGAGAATCGAGATGATCGAAGAACGTGTGAAGCTGCGGAGCCAGTCAATTCCCCGTCTTTAGACAGACCGGCAGGAAGTGTGCTCCATCGCTCGATGAGGTACATCCCCAACCCCAAAGCCCTGAGCAGATTGGTCTTACCTTCATTATTTGGACCGACAAGAGTAGTCAAGTCCTCGACGTCGAACTTTGTCTGCGAACCGATCGACCTGTAGTTCCGGACCATCACTTCAACAAGCCGCATGCGCTCTCCTCTAGTTTTTCTCAGGTTACCGGAATCCCTTCTTCCTGAGTAACGCCCCAGAAACGGTTCAGCGTCTTATATCCCTAGCCATACGAGAAGTCTCACGTACTCAAACACGCATTTGTTCGTCTCAGTTGAATTTTCGGGAGCTATCCGGTGTGTTCATGCGATGGACGATTCTCAATACCATGTCTCGTAACCCGGACGACGATCAGAGGTACTCGTCGATAGTTGTGAGACACTCGCAATCACCCGTATCGGGATGCCAAAGTCGATGATCTTTCTATGAGTCTCCGGCCTGATATGCTCCCGCAAAACTGATACTAGAATCAACTCTGAGTCGCCGACGGAAGATTGCTGACCGTTACCCCTCCACCCGCTCGACCTTCCCGACGAGGAACACGTACGAGAGCACACCGACAATGGTGATCGCGGCCATGTAGACGAACGCCGGCGCAAAGTCGACATCGGTGACGAGGAAGCCAATGACGATCGGGGTCGCGATCGATGACAGGTTGCCGATGAAGTTGAACATGCCGCCCGTCAGACCCAGCAGTCGTTCAGGTGCCAGCGCAGATACCAGTGACCAGGTGATCGAAGCGAAACCGTTGCCGAAGAAGGCGATTGACATGAACACGATGACCCACGCCGAGGAATCCGTGTAGTTCGCGCCAAGCATGAACACGGTCATTGCCAGACCGATGATGATCGGCAGCTTCCGCGCCATTCCCAGAGATAGGCCCCGCTTGACCATGAGGTCCGAGACCGTGCCGGAGAGCAGCACACCGACGAGAGCGGCTATGAACGGCAACGATGCCATAAAGCCCGACTCGATGTAGTCCATGCCCCGGTAGTCGACGAGGTAGGTCGGGAACCAGGTGAGGAAGAACCACAGAGTCGACGTCAGACAGAACTGGCCGAGGTAAATGCCCCACAGTTTCCGCCGGGTCAGCACGACCTTGACGTCGGACCACTTCAGCTTCGGCTTGGCCTCCTTCTTCGCGCCGCTTTCGACGTCGACGAGTCCCCCGCCTGAGGCGATGAGGTCGATCTCGGCCTGGTTGACGCCGGCCTTGTCGCGCGGCTCACGATAGACGAACCACCAGACACCAGCCCAGAAGATGCCGACAACACCAGTGAGGATGAACACCCAGTGCCAGGTGAGCACCGTTTGCAGCCACGACAGCACCGGTGTGAGCAGTGCCAGGCCGATGAACTGCCCCGAGGTATAGAAAGCGATGACTCGCCCGCGTTCACGCTCCGGGAACCACGCGGTCGCGACCTTGTTGTTGATCGGATACGCGGGAGCCTCGAATCCGCCGACCATGAGCCGCAGAATGATGAGAGCGATGAAGCCGCCGGACATTCCCATGAACAACGTAGCCAGTGACCACAGCACTAGACACGACGCATAAAGGACTCGAGGACGGACTCGATCGACAAGCCACCCGCCGGGCAACTGCATCGCAGCGTAAGTCCACCCGAATGCCGAGAGCAGGATGCCCTGCTGCCCGGTCGTCAGATCGAATTCCTGAGACAGTGCCGGCATCGCGATGGACAGGTTGGCCCGGTCCATGTAGTTGATGACGACGGTGATGAAGAGGAGAACCGCGATGATATAGCGGATTCGGGTCGGTTTGGTGACCGTGAGGTTGTCGAGTTTCGTCATTGATCTCTCTCCTCACCATTCCGCAAACGAGCCGTCGGCGTGCCGCCAGATCGGATTCCGCCACCGGTGGCCCTCGGCCGAGCGCTCGATGACGTATTCCTCGTTGACCTCAATGCCTAGACCGGGGCCGGTCGGGATCGTGATCATGCCGTCGTCGTAGTCGAACACCGACGAATCGGTGACATAATCGAGCAGATCATTGCTCGCGTTGTAGTGGATGCCCAGGCTCTGTTCCTGGATGAAGGCGTTGTAGCTGCCGGCGTCGACCTGCAGACAGGCGGCGAGCGCGATCGGTCCCAAGGGACAGTGCAGCGCGAGTGCCACATCGTAGGCTTCGGCCATCATCGCGATCTTCCGCGTCTCGGTGATGCCGCCGGCGTGAGAGACGTCCGGCTGGATGATGTCCACGGCACCGGAAGCGACCACTTCGCGGAAGTCCCACCGAGAGAACAGCCTCTCCCCCAACGCGATCGGCGTCGGGGTGTTCGCCATGACGTCGCGCAGTGAGCCGAAGTGTTCGGAGAGCACCGGTTCTTCGATGAAGAGCAGCCGGTAGGGTTCGAGTTCCTTGATGAGGACCTTGGCCATCGGCTTGTGCACGCGACCGTGGAAGTCGACACCGATGCCGAAGTCATCACCCGTGGCCTCACGGACTGCCTGGACGTTTTCGATGACCCGGTCGACCTTGGTGTAGGAATCGATGAACTGCAGCTCCTCGGTCGCGTTCATCTTCACCGCAGTGAAGCCGCGGTTCTTCGTCTCCAGCGCAGCCGCCGCCGTATCACCGGGACGGTCACCGCCGATCCACGAATAGGTGCGGACCCGGTCGCGGACCTTCCCGCCGAGCAGCTGATGAACCGGCTGGCCGAGCGCCTTGCCCTTGATGTCCCACAGCGCCTGATCGATACCGGAGATCGCACTCATGAGAATCGGCCCGCCACGATAGAAGCCGCCGCGATACATGATCGTCCACAGGTCTTCGATGTTCGCAGGGTCCTTGCCGATGAGCAGGTCGGAGAGCTCGTCGACGGCGGCGGCCACGGTGGCGGCCTTGCCCTCGATGATCGGCTCTCCCCAACCGACGATCCCCTCGTCGGTTTCGATCTTGAGGAAGAGCCACCTCGGCGGCACGGTAAACGTCGTCATCGACGTGATCTTCATTGTTCTTACCTTTCGTTCGGTGATCGTCGTTGATGTCAGAAGGATTGAGCCCACGCCGAGGCGATCGCCTGGGCCCGGGTGCGGACGTCGTCGGGGCGGTCGCCTCGGCGATAGAGGGATGAGCCGAGGCCGAGGCCGGCTGCGCCAGCCTTTCGCCATTCGGCTGCATTGTCGGCGCCGACTCCCCCGACGGGGAAGAGTTCGGTGCCGCTGGGAAGAACTTCGCGCCAGGCTTTCATTCCGCTGATCCCCACCGCCGAGGATGGGAAGAGCTTGACGTTGGTGGCGCCGGCTTTGACTGCGGCGAACGCTTCGGTCGGGGTCGCAGCACCCGGGTATGGGGTGAGCCCGAGCTCGAGTGCGGTCGTGATGACATCGCGGTCGGTGTCGGGGGCGACGATGATGCGGGCACCGGCCTGGTGGCACTCGCGGACCTGGCTGGCGGTGAGCACCGTGCCGGCGCCGATCTCCACTGTGTCTCCGAATTGCTCAACCAGTGCGGTAATCGAGGCGAGTGGGTCGGGCGAGTTGAGTGGAACCTCGATCGCGGAGAAGCCGGCGTCGACGATGCCTTCGGCGATGTCGAGGACTTCGTCGGAGCGGACCCCGCGGAGGATCGCGATGAGGCCGGCGGGAACTGAGTCAGTCATGTGCGTTCTCCTTAGTCGGCACGAGGCCGGAGTGTTCAGCGATGCGGAAGAGTCCGGTCGCGGCCGCGCGCGGATCCGCGACGACTGTTTCCCGGCCCAGTCGGTTGAGTGCGCGTGAGTAGCGTTGGGTGAGGTTCGTCGAACCGCAGATGATGACCGGTGCGGAAGATTCGGTATTCGGTGTCAGCTGGCTGGCGGTCTCTGAGCCGATGAGCATTCCTGACAGGTAGTCGTTGACCTCTTCGGCGAGCAGGCGCCCGTCGAGGGCCCAGGTGCGGGCGGAGAAGAGCGACGAGGTGAGAACAGCGGGGTCATCGGCTCCGATGCTTACTCCCCAGTCGAAGGCTTCGAGGTGGAAGTCGACGGTGGGTTCGGCCAGGCGGGCGAGGATCGACGAAGTGCTCAGCAGACCGAAGATTTCGCCGCTCATCGAGGTGGAGAAGTCGGTGATGCGAGTTCCTTCGCTGGTCACCCATTTTGAGTGGGTACCGGGAAGGACCACCGTGCGCTGTTCTGAAAGTTCGGGAGTGAGCAGTCCGAGCAGCTGGGTCTCTTCACCTCGGATGACATCGGGAGCGTCGGTCTCGCTCGCGGTCTTCTGCAGGCCGGGGACGATGCTGAGGTCGACGGTGTCGAGTTCAATTGTTGTGAGGTGCTTGCCGAGATCTCCCAGATCGGTTGGCAGGTCGAGGTAGCCCGCCTCGGCGATACCTTGGGTTGAACCGATCATGCCGCTGGCCAGGACCGGGAGTTGACCGTAGTTTGCGAGCCAGTCACCGATCGCGGATTGCGCGATGTGGGAGAAGTCGCCGCGCGGGTCGGTGGAATCGGGACCGACGGCCATGATCCCGTCCGGTCCGTTACGTTCGGCGAGGATTTCTCCGCCGTTGCCGATGAGGAACGCTCGCAGTGAGCTTGTCCCCCAGTCGAGGCCGATCATCTGCGGGGCCTCGGGTGGTGCCAGGTTTGCCATAGAAGTCACTATGGGGTGGTGTTCCATCATGCGCCACCGTTGTCCCTATATGTGGGATAGATGACATACTGGTGGAATGACCGAGAACTTTGGGACACGTTCGAGTGACACCATTCCGCAGGGCACACAGACCCTGGCCAGGGGCCTTCAGATCATCAGTGCAGTGGCGCACGGCTCGACGACATTGAAAGCCGTGGTCGAGACAACGGGGCTTGGCAGGTCGAGCGCGCACCGCATGATTCAGCTGTTGGTACAGATGGGCTATCTGCGTCATGGGTCGCCTGGGGAGTTCCGGCTTGGGCCCACGCTCATCGAGTTTGGTTTCACCGCGCTCAACCAGGACCCACTGCCAGTGGTCGCCAGAGAGAGCCTCGAGGCACTGGCCGAACGGACGCAGGACACCATTCATCTCTCGGTCGAGGATGGGGAGTCGGTGCTCTATCTCCACAAGATTCCGGGCACGCGTGGGGCGGAGATGCGATCGCGCATCGGCCACCGGATGCCATTGACTCGGACTGGCGTCGGGAAAGCGCTGTTGCTAGGACAGGAAGATCGATGGGAGCGGCTCTTTGTTGCGGAGAATCCTGAGGCAGATTCGTCTGCGGTGGAGTCGTTCATCCAACGAATGCACGGCTATACGCGCGATGGGGCTTCGTTCGATCTGGAAGAGAATGAACCAGGCATCCGGTGTGTGGCCGCTCCAATTCGAGACGGCAGCGGGGAGATCGTCGCTGGAATCTCGCTGTCAGCCACACGTCCATTTATGCCGAAAGATCGGATGCAGGCGCTGGTGCCGGTAATGAAGGCTGCGGCCAGGGAGATTTCGGTGAAGTTGGGGTACAGGTAGCGGTATTGGAAAATTTCTCGATTGGCCCCGAAATATCGGCGCAGGAACTCCGATACTTGGACACCAGGATCAGAGCAATCGCAAGTCTCTCGAGGCCTTCGCGTTGCGCCCGTCCTCCAGGAACTCCCGGTACTCCCCCAAATGACCAGCCACGTACACCTGCCCGTCCAACCACATCACTTCAACACCAGAAGCAAAGTCGATAGCGATGACCCCTGACAGTCAAATATCGCAGTCCTCAGAAATTCACACCGTCGACGAACAAGAGATCACGCAGGTCACCGACACGAATCGTGCGATCGACCGGGTCCGCCACCGAGACGCTCACCGCCTACTTCTATGAAACTGACCCGAGGCCCTCGAGTCTCCAAGAGCACGGTAGACCGTCATCGCCACCCACAACTGAGCGATGACTGCCGTGTCAGCGAGGTCGACCGAGAGTGCCGCCTCGACCTTCTTCATCCGCTGGATGACGGTTTGCCGGTGAACGACGAGGTGCTGCGCCGCTTTCTGCGGTGAACGGTTCCCTTTTAGATATACGTCCAAGGTCTCGATGAGCATGGCGTGGGACGGTGTGTCGTCGAGCAGAGGTCCGAGGATCCGATTGACGAAGTCCTCTCCCGCCTGCGGGTCGTGGAATCCCATCCACGGCGTTGCCGGATCATAGTGAACGATCGACGCGGACGCGTCGGCGGGAGCAGTTTTGACTGCCCACAGCGACTGCTTGAGCGACTCATGTACTACGCCGGTGTCGACCGCGAGCCCGATCCCGGCGCGAACCTGCGGTTCCAAACAATGTTCGAGAGTCGTGGCCAAATCGTTGTGCTGAACTACGAGCAGATGCCGCTCGTTCTGCAAGGTCACCTCCAAGCGGACACCGTGCCGCTGAAGTCGCGACACCGTGGACTCACGTCGAGACGGAGGACCCAACAGAGTGACCGCCTCCACCTGCCCCGAATAGCCGAGCTGATGCATCCAGCCGGAGCTCTCGAAGCCGAACCGGTTCTGATCGATGAGGATGCGGCTGAGGTATTCGCTGTGCACACGATTGACGTGCATCGCCTGCAGTTCCCGGCGCGACAGCGCCGTCCCCAGCACAGAGGCGGCGTGCAAGAGCGTCGATTGATCCGAACTCGAGGTGTGGCTTCGTCTGAAAACCGCCAAGGCTCCCGGAAGTGTGCCCAGCGGCACGAGATGAGCGACCTCAGCCGATGGGGATTCCCACACCGTAGGCACATTGATCCGCTTTGACCTCCCGCGCTGCTCGACAAGCTGCGGAACCCACTCGGGCAATGCTTCGCTGGCAATCCAGGAGTCCCAGCAATGGTCATCGATGATCGCGATCTCGTGACCGATGATGTCCGCGACGGTGGACACCGCCTCGGCACCGGTCAGAGACTCCGTCTGGTCACGGCTCATGAAATCGTAGAGTCGCGAGATGATCCGCAGACGGTGGGTCTGGGCCAGCGTCGCCGATTCGGCCACTGCCTGGGCGACAGCGACGAACGGCAATGGGTAAGGGATGGAGAAGAGGGGCAGGTCGAGGTCGTCGCAGACCTCGAGCAGCTCATCGGTGAGATCAGAACCGCCCATCTCGGCTCCGATGCCGACTCCCGAGACCTCACGCTCGGCGAGACTCCGTGCCCACGCTATCTGGTCGTCGGCGGCGGTCGGTATCGCGCCGCCATTGGTCAGCAGAGCCTGGCGTGCACCCACCCATCGCCACGGGTTGGGGAGGTCGCTGGTGTGAGCCCATTCGACCGTGCGCTCGGTTCCTCCCTTGCCCGCAAGCAGGGTCAATTGGAGTTCGGGCAGTGCGATGAGCTCGCCGACAGTGATAGCCATGAAAGCACTATACATATGTCTACAAGACAGTCTAATTTGTATACTCGCGATTCTTTCGTGTTGCCGCCACACTCGACATCCTTGGACTAAGACACACCCCGAAGAGAGAGAAATCACATGTCCATGACAGCTCGGTCGGTTGACGACGCGCCATTGACGGCATTCCACTACAAGCTCACGCTTTTCTCGTCGGGTGGACCCTTCCTCGACGGCTACGCCCTCTCCATTGTCGGGATCGCTCTCATCACCCTGCAGCCGGGACTGAACATGTCCCCCGCCGAAGTAGGGCTGCTCGGAGCGGCGAGCCTCATTGGCATCTTCGCCGGCGGGGCCGTCTTCGGCTGGGTGACCGACAAGATCGGGCGGAAGAAGATGTACGTCATCGATCTTCTCGCACTGGCCGTCTTCTCATTGCTGTCGGGGCTGTCGACGGAAGTGTGGCAGATTGTGCTGTGGAGATTCCTGCTGGGCGCGGCGATCGGCGCCGATTATCCGATAGCGACCTCACTGCTGGCCGAATACCTTCCCCGCCGGCATCGGGGCCGCTTCCTGGGATTCACTTTCGTGATGTGGGCGATCGGCGCCGCCTTCGCATTCTTCGTCGCCTTCCTCCTCCGGGACATCGGTCCAGATGCCTGGAGGTACCTCCTGATTTCTCCTGCGCTCTTCGCCATCATCACACTCCTCTTCCGCCTCGGCTCACCGGAATCGGCCCGATGGCTCTTGTCTCAGGGGAGAAACGACGAAGCACGCGCCGTGGTCAAGAAGGTCTACGGTGAGCAGTACGAGCTGGAAGACTTGGGAGAGACCGTCGAAGACGATGCCCCGAGGGCGAACTTCCTCACCGTCTTCCGCCACCCATATCTCAAACGCACGGTATTCGTCGCTGTCTTCTGGACGATGCAGGTCATCCCCATGTTCGCCGTCTACACATTCGCCCCGGAACTTCTGGCATCATTCGGAATGACCGGAGACGCCAATCTCTACGGCGGTTCGCTGATCATCTCTGCCCTCTTCGTCGTGGGAGGCATTCCAGGATTGTGGCTGGTGGAGAAGATCGGGCGCAGAAAGCTGCTGCTCTACTCGTTCCTCCTCGCCACAGTGGTCTTGGCCATCCCGATCTTCATCCCGGCAGCAGGTTCGGTGACTCTGTTCGTGATGCTCGCGATTTTCGCAATCGCCTCCGGATCGGCGAACTTCCTCCAGATCGTCTACCCCAATGAGCTGTTCCCCACCGAGGTCCGAGCGACGGCCGTTGGCATAGGCACGTCTGTCAGCCGGATCGGCAGCGCCGTCAGCACGTATCTCATGCCCTTGGCCATCATCAACTTCGGAGCGTCGGGGTCGCTGGCAATCGGGGCGGGCATCAGCCTCATCGGACTTATCGCGACGATCATCCTCGCTCCCGAGACTGCGAATCGCTCATTGTCCTCGACGGCAACCCACGAGTCCGCAGCGTAGAACGAACACCCCAGAACCCATCGAAGCACACCCAAAAAAGGAGACACTCATGGTCACACATACCCCAATCGGCCCAGTCGAGGCAACCGAAGTTCCGCGCTACGCCGGTCTCGGCACGTTCGCCCGCCTCCCCCAGCTCGAAGCGGTGCCCGACTACGACGTCGCCATCGTCGGAGTCCCGTTCGACGGCGGAACATCATTTCGACCGGGCGCTCGCTTCGGCCCGTCTGCTATCAGGGAGGCATCCCGACTCCTTCGTCCGGGCTACCATGTCGAACTCGACTGCACTCCCGTCGAGACCGCGCAGTTCGTCGACGCCGGGGACATCGCCTGCACCCCCTATGACAATGAGAAGGCCGTGGCGCAGATCGAAAGAGCGGCAGACCGATTTGTCGGCAAGGACAAGACGGTGATCACCCTCGGCGGCGATCACACCGTGGCGCTTCCCCTGCTTCGGGCCACGACGAAGGTGCATGGCCCTGTCGCACTGCTGCATTTCGACGCCCACCTGGACACGTGGGACACCTATTTCGACGAGCCGATTACCCACGGCACGATGTTCCGCCGTGCATTCGAAGAGGGCCTCCTCATCGAGGACCGGTCGATGCATGTCGGCATTCGCGGTCCGGTCTATGACCAGGAAGACTTCGTCCGCGACCACGAATTCGGCTTCCAAATCATCCGCTGTTCGGACATCGACGACATCGGAGTCCCCGAGGCGGTCCGTCGAGTCCAAGAGCGAATCGGCGATACCCCTGTCTACTTGTCGATCGACATCGATGTGCTCGATCCCGCTTTCGCCCCTGGTACCGGGACACCGGAGATGGGCGGTCTGCATTCTCGCGAGCTGCTGAGAATGCTTCGGTCGCTCAAGGGGCTGAATATCGTAGGCGCAGACGTGGTCGAAGTCTCCCCCGCCTACGACCACGCCGACACTACATCGTTGGCTGCTGCCACTGTCGTCTTCGACATTATGGGACTGCTCAGTCACGTTCCGAGCGACTGACGTCTCTGGATGAGCACTCGGTTCTGAGGACGTCTCAGACCGAATCGGCCCGTCGGCGGCACTGCCCGGTGACGGGTCGGCTCATCTGCCGGTTTCGGCTGCCGGAAGTGTCACCCCAATGAACTCCAACATCGCCGACAACTCCCCTCGCGCCTGCGATAGCCCCATCCGATGAGCAGCAGCTAGCCGCGAGAGGTCACGCGTACTGTTGTCGACCGGCATGCGGTCGGGGACGAAGACGTGTGCCTTGCCCTCCGCTTCGAGCTCGAAGATGCGTTCGCGGGTTTCGTTGTAGCGCTTCCACCTCGTCAGCAGCGCATCAGCCAAGGCCGGATACTTTCGGAAGATGCCGCGAAAGACTGCGGGGAACCGCTGCGGCTCCTTCCGGTAACCACGTTCCTGGGTCAGCACAATGACGAACTTCTCGAAACCCTCGCGCTGAGCCTGGCTCAACGCGATTCCGCCGTCCTCGCCCATCGCGCCGTCGACGTACACGTGCCCATCGAGGTGCACCGGAGGCATGAGACCCGGCATCGTTGACGAAGCACGGACTCGAACCATGAGGTCATCGATGTGCGGTGTGTCCTCCTTCGACCACACCACGTCCTCGCCGGACTCTGCATCGAACGCGACGATCCGCATATCCCCTGTGCTCGCCTGGAACGCCTCCCAGTCGAACGGCAATGCCTCGTTCGGCCCACCAGCTTGCTGGTAGATGTACTCAGCATTGAACATGCCCTGGCCACGCGCGAAGTACCGGAAGCCTCCGAACTGCTCGTCGGCAGCGAACTCGACGAAAGACCGGCGGGCCCGCCACGCATCGCCAGACAGATAGTTCACCGTGTTCGATGCTCCGGCGCTGATTCCGGCGACCCAGTCGAAGGACAGTCCTGCTTTGAGCAGTGTGACGACCATGGCACTGGTCAGCGAAGCTCGCATGCCTCCACCTTCGAAAATGAGAGCGGTATCGCTGATTCGCGTCGAGGTCGAAGCTTCCGTCATGCCAACTATCTTAACGATGATCATCCGATCGAGTTCATTCGCCAGCATGCCAAGCCAAGCGGTCGCCACCGATATTTCTCGGGTCCTCCCCTATTTCCGCTGACTGAGAAATCAGCTGGTCAGACGGCTACCACCAACGTTCTGTCTGCCACGTTCGCAGCCCAACAGCCCAATTTCTCCTGTGAAGTGCTTCACATTTGCGCTCTCAGCTTTTAGGGTCGAGACACAATGTGGGGAACCTTCCCACATCTGAATGCAAAGGAGCATCAGCATGGGCACATCTCAGCAGAACGAATCTGTATTTACGTGGGCTGCCCCACCCCTGAAGTTCGGAAATGGCTCTCTCAACGAGCTGTACTCAGACATCAAGACATTCGGCGCACAGTCATGCCTGATCATCACTGACGCTCACGTCCGCGCCACCGGCATACCCGATGACGTCGTCCAGCAGCTGGAAGACGAAGACATTTCGGCAGACATCTTCGACGAGGTCGGCATCGAACCGACCAACGAGAGCATCGACTACGCGGTCCGCTGGGCGCGGCAGAAGGAATGGGACTGCTACGTTGCGATCGGCGGCGGGTCGGTGATCGATACAGCGAAAGCCGTCAATCTGCTCACAACACACCCCGGCGAACTCCTCGACTACGTGACCCCGCCCATCGGAGAAGGCACCGCCCCATGGCTGCCGCTGAAACCACTCATCGCCGTACCGACCACGGCAGGCACGGGCTCAGAATCGACGACGATCTGCGTCATCGACTTTCTGGACATGCACCTCAAGGCAGCGATCAGCCATGCTCGGCTACGCCCATCGATGGCAATTGTCGATCCCCTGACCACGGTCTCCCTTCCCGCCCAAGTCACTGCGGCCAGCGGAATGGACGTCCTGTCTCATGCGCTCGAAAGCTACACAAGCGTTGCCTTCGACGCGAAACCGGCCCCGAACGACCCGACGAAACGACCGGCATTCTGCGGCTCGAACCCCATCAGCGACATCTGGTGCGAACAGGCACTCAGACTCGTCGGACGCAACCTGCGCAAAGCCGTGATGAACGGCCGCGACATCAACGCGAGAAGCCAGATGGCCATGGCCTCGGCATCCGCCGGAACCGGATTCGGAAACGCAGGCACCCATCTCCCCCACGCCAACGCCTACCCCATCGCCGGGGCCGTCGAGAACTATCAGGCCGAAGGGTATCCCGAGATGGTCATGGTCCCCCACGGCCAAGCCGTCTCGGCAACCGCCCCCGCCGTCTTCCGCTGGACTTACCCGGCCGACCCCGACCGGCACCTTCGTGCCGCAGAGCTGCTGAGCGGTCAGACCTTCACACGCACTGATGGAGCAGATGCTCTTGCCCACGTTCTCTCCGAACTCATGCGTGACATCGACATGCCGAGCGGACTGCGCACGTTCGGATACACAGAAGACAACATCGACGAACTCGTCGACGGCACGCTCAAACAGACTCGACAGATGGCCGTCGTGCCCCGTCCGGTCACTCGCGAAGCGCTGACAGGAATCTTCCGGGAGTCACTATGAGTACAGGTCCCCGACCAACTGACGTCAATTCATTCACGAAGAAGGACATCCGCGTCGTCATGATGTCCTGCATCGTCGGAACCACCGTCGAATGGTACGACTTCTTCCTCTACGGAATGGCCGCCGGACTCGTCTTCAACAAGCTCTACTTCCCCAACGACGATCCTCTCATCGGCACCATTCTCGCCTTCGCCAGTTTCGCCGTCGGATTCGTCGCACGACCCATCGGCGGACTGGTCTTCGGCCACATCGGCGATCGGGTCGGGCGGAAGAAGACTCTGGTGACCACCATGATGATCATGGGCATCGCCACCTTCCTCATCGGCGTCATTCCCACCCACGCAACGATCGGCTTCGCCGCTCCCCTGCTCCTCGTCACCTGTCGAATCGCCCAAGGCGTCGCCGTCGGAGGCGAGTGGGGCGGAGCTGTGCTGATGGCGGTCGAATACGCGTCGAAAGGCAAACGCGGTCTCTACGGCAGCTTCCCGCAGATCGGCCTCGCGGTTGGTCTGGTCCTCGGTACAGGTGTGTTCGCCCTTCTCGGTGCAGTGATGTCCGATGACTCATTCCTCACCTGGGGATGGCGAGTCGCCTTCATGCTCAGCGCCGTCCTCGTCGGCGTCGGACTCTTCATCCGGCTGAAAGTCATGGAGACACCTGCATTTGCCAAGCTCGAGAAAGCAGAGGCACGCGCGGTGATTCCCGCCATGGAGTTGGTCAAAGACAGGCAGAGCCGGCGAAACATCCTGCTGGGAATGGGCGCACGGTGGGCCGAAGGCGTCGCCTTCAACCTCTGGGCGGTCTTCATCATCACCTACGCCACGACGAGCCTGGCCGTCAGACAAGGAACGATCCTGACGGCCGTGATGGTCGGTGCGGTCATCATGGTCGGGGTCATCCCGCTCATGGGCAGACTCTCCGATCGCTTCGACCGACGGCGCATGTACGCACTCGGTGTCATCGCACTGGGCGTCCTCACCTACCCGGCCCTCTTGCTCATCGGCACCGGTAACCCGGTGCTCATCTTCGCCACCATCGGCATCGTGCTCGGCGTCGTCTATCCGGTCGTCTATGCGCCGGAAGCCTCGCTCTTCGCCGAACTGTTTCCCACCTGGATCCGCTACAGCGGAATCTCGGTCGTCTATCAGATCTCCGGCATCGTCGCCTCGGGGATGACACCGCTCATCCTCTCCTTCCTCCTCCGAGAAAGTGACGGTCATCTCGGCTCGATCATGGTCTACGTCCTTGCCGTCACCGTCATCAGCGCGGTCTCGGCCATACTGATCCGACGCAGAGACATGTTCACCGACGATGGGGAAGACGACAGACACGTTGAGCGCAGCCGCCAGGAGTCGATCGGCCCCTGATAGGCTCACGAGCATGGTGAATGGGCATCCAGCAGGCACTCAGGCTGTCGGACGTGCGCTGAACATTCTCAAGCTCCTCGCCGACACCGAGGCGGATCTGCCCCTCTCCTCCATCGCCGAGGAGCTGGGGCTGTCCTCCGGCACCGTCTATCGCATCGCGAGAGCGCTGCTGGCCGAAGGTCTCATCGCTCAGAATCCGTGGAATGACGCCTACTACCTGGGCAGCGGTGCGGTGCTTCTCGGTCAAGCGGCGCAGCGAAGCTTCGGAATCGACAAGATGATCCCGTTCCTCGAACGGCTCAACGAGATGACTGAGGAGTCCATCAACCTCGCCATCCGTGACGGTGTCGAATCCGTTGTCATGACGCGCGTCCAATCCACCCTTCCCCTGCGCTTCGTTCAACGCGTCGGTGCCCGCTTTCCTCTGTACGCCACCGCTTCGGGCAAGGTTATCCTTGCATTCTCCGACAATGCAGACGACTATCTGGACGCCCTGCCCGAGGCGCTCGAACCGGTCACATCCCGGACGCTGAGCACACGCGAGGATCTGCGATCCGAGATCCGCTCCACCCGAACACGCGGCTTCAGCATCGACGACCAGGAGAACGTCGACGGCGTCCGCTGCGTCGGCGCCCCGGTCCTCGACGCAAAGGGCCAGGCGCAGGCCGCCATCGTCATCCAGGGCCCGACGGTGAGAATGGACGACGACCGCCTCCATCAGCTCGGAGCCGATGCAGTCCGAGCCGCTCAAGAGGTCTCCCGGTTCGTGCCCGTCGACCATCCGCTGTCGATGTGAGAGCCACTCTTCAAGTCTCTGACCTGCGCTTTGTCGGCGGCCAGTGGTCTCACCTATAGTCGAATCGGGACGCGGAAGACGCGCCCCACACAGATACAGAGCACCAGGTCAAAGGAGACTCAATGCGCTACGTCGTCGGAATCACTCTGGACAGACGCGACAGAGACGCCGTCTCTTTGGCCCTCACTCTGGCACGCTCAGTCGTCGCTCCGCACAGAGTCGCAATCGAACTCGTCCACGTGATCCGGGGGCCACAGCCTGAACACGCGCAGACAGCTCAGGAGCGAGAGTTCCAACAGCTGCGCAAGGACACAGCGCAGGAGGGTCTGTCGAAGGTCATCGACCTCATCCCCAAGACGATCACGTCCACAGCCACCATCCACTTCGCCGATTCGATGGCAGAAGGCCTGCTCGACATCGCATCCGCCGGACCGTGCGACCTCATCATCGTCGGGGCAGCCAGCCGCGGCCCGCTCAGAAGGTTCACGGTCGGGTCCGTGGCCAATGCCCTGCTGCATTCCGCGTCGGTCCCCGTCGCGCTCGCTCCGTCGGGTTATCTCCCTCCGAGCAGACTGACACGGCTCACATGTGCGATGGGGACGCGAGTCGGCGCCGAGGCAGTCCTCGACGTGTCCGTCAGCTCGTCGGTCCGTCACGACGTTCCGCTCCGACTCGTCTCGCTCATCGGCTTGGACGCACCGCCTCATTCACCGGACGGACGTTCACCGTCCGACCATGCCCGAGGGCTGCTGCTGAGCGCGTCCCAGCAGGTCGACGATGCGGTCGAAGTCATGGTCGATGTCGCCCACGGGCGATCCGTCGACTCCGCGGTCGAGAGATTGAGCTGGGACGACAGCGAGATCGTCATCATCGGTTCGAGCCGACTCGCACAACCGAAGTCGCTGTTCCTCGGCGCCACCGCCAACAAGATGCTGCGCAGCATTCCCGTTCCCATGGTCGTGATTCCTCGCTACCCGGTCGGGTACGGCGAGAACACGAACACCTTGGCACTGTAGACCCTCCGAGCAATGACACCACCTTCCGACAACGCCCGCAGCCACGACCAAGCGCCGCTCAGAGCCCCCATCGAGATCTCACATCGGTCGAAGGAGCCGCTCTACCGGCAGCTGCGCAGAGCGCTCGAACACCAGATCCTCTCCGGCGCCTACAGCCCCGATGTGGCGCTCCCGTCATCCCGAGACCTGGCACATGAGCTCGGGCTCTCACGCAACACCGTCAACGCAGCCGTCCAGGAACTCGTGGCGACGGGGCTCATCGAAGCACGGCCCCGCAGCGGGCACTTCATCAACAGCAAGTTGCTCGACGATGCCATCACTGACGGCGACGGCATCCGCCGGACGAATGCGCCCATCGATTGGGAGAAGAAGATTCGCCCCGTCCGAGATATCCACCTACCGGAGATCACGAAGACGAAGAACTGGCAGACCTGCCCCTACCCATTCGTCGCCGGACAGGTGGATGCGGAGGAATTCCCACGACTCGCCTGGGCCAGAGCCCTGCGCACCGCCATGGAACCCGAACATCTGCAGTTCTCGGTCCGCGATGCCATCGACGAGGATGATCCGCTGCTGGTCAGGCTGCTGTGTCAACGAGTGTTGCCCAGTCGCGGCATCCACGTCGATCCCGACAATGTCCTCATCACGGCAGGCTCACAACAGGGACTTGACCTCCTGGCACAGCTGCTCGTCGGACCGAATACCACCGTCGGCGTCGAAGACCCCGGCTACGTCGATGCCAAACACGCCTTCGCCCGCGTCGGCGGGCAGCTGTTCCCGCTGCAAGTGGACGATCGTGGAATGATCCCGCCCCCGAACAGACTCGACCTCGTCTATGTCACCCCCAGCCATCACAGCCCCACAAACGTCACCCTCGATTCTTCGCGCCGCACCCAGCTGCTGACGACCATGCGCGAGACCGACTCGCTCATCATCGAAGACGACTACGATTCGGAATTCCGCTACCGCGGCAAACCCACGCCAGCGCTCAGGGCCCTGCCCAATTCCGAGCACGTGATCTACCTGGGCTCATTCTCCAAATTCCTCGCCCCCGGCCTGCGCCTCGGCTACATCGTTGCAGAGCCTGAGCTCATCGACCGTATGCGCACCCACCGACGCTATTCCATCCGCCACGTCCCCGGGCACACTCAACGCGCAATGGCGCTGCTCATCGACTCCGGCCAGTACCACCGGACCATCTCGCGCCGCCGCACCCAACTGCGCACCAAATGGGAAACGCTCACATCCGCGCTCGATGAGCATCTGCCGTGGAAAGTGCCCTTTCCTGCCGGAGGTGTCAGCGTCTGGATCCAAGCGCCTGACCGCCTCGACGCGAAGATCCTCGCCGACGAATGCCTGCGCCGAGGCGTCGTGATCGAGAGAGGCGATCCGTTCTTCCTCTCCCCCGAATGCCACCGGAACAACTTCAGACTCGGCTTCGCGGCCATCGATCTCCGGTCCATCGAACCCGGTGTACGACTCCTCGCCGAGGCGATCGACGCAACCCTCACCGACTACTGACCCTCCCCTGCCAACTGGCACCAAATAACTCGCAACGGACTGGGACTTCATTCGGAACCAGATAATCGCGAGAGTGATGTCAAGCACACCAACGAAGGAGTGCCGGAGTCGGGACGCCTCGACGTACCGACCCAGACAGTTCGAATGGAGGGTTCGCGTGACGATCTCGGATTATGCAAATCGTGCCCAGCAGCACCTTTTTCCCCACTTCACCACCGGCAAGGTGTGGAACGACGCTGATCTCCCGATCATCGTCGAAGGCCACGGCAGCTACCTCACCGATGAGCGGGGCGACAAGTACCTTGACGGTCTGGCCGGACTGTTCTGCGTGAACATCGGGCATGGTCGCCAGGACATCCCCACTGCCGCCTTCGAGCAGATGAGCCGTCTGTCCTACTGGACCAACTGGGGCTCAGCCCACCCTGCCGCAGTGGATGCGGCGACCCGCATCGCCGGCCATGCCCCCGGCGACCTCGACACCGTCTTCTTCGTGAACTCGGGTTCCGAAGCAGTCGAATCCGCCGTCAAGTTCGCGCGCCAATACCACCGGTCGCAGGGACAGCCCGAACGCACGAAGATCATCGCCCGAGACATGGCGTACCACGGCACCACCCTCGGAGCTCTCGCCGTCACAGGCATCCCCGCGTACAAGGAGCCCTTCGGCGAACTCATGCCCGGCGTCTTCCACGTGCCCAACACCCTCGGCGAAAAGGTTCCGGCAGGCGGCACCGCAACTGACCTGCCCTCGATCCAGGCCATCAGAGAACTCATCGACAGGGAAGGCGGAGACACCTTCGCCGCCCTCTTCGCCGAGCCCGTCCAGAACTCACGCGGAGCCCTCGTCCCGCCCGAAGGCTACTGGCAGGAGCTGCGCAAGATCTGCGACGAACACGGGATCCTCCTCGTCGCCGACGAGGTCATCACCGGATTCGGACGTCTGGGCGAATGGTTCGGCTCGATCAAGTTCGACGTCGTCCCCGACCTCATCACCTTCGCCAAGGGTTCGACCTCGGGCTACCTCCCCCTCGGCGGAGTCATCATCCGCAAGCCCCTGGCCGAGGCGCTGCTCGACTCCCCCGGTGCCGGGGTCTTCACCCACGGTGCCACGTGGGGCGGTCATCCGGTCGCCACTGCTGTCGCCAGCGCGAATCTCACGGCGCTGGAGACGGAGAACATTCCGGGCAACGTCCGCAGCCTCGAGCCGTATTTTCAGAACGGTCTGGACCGGATCGCCGATTCCTACCGGTGCATCAGGGAATACCGCGGCACCGGATTCTTCTACGCCATCGAGATGATGGCCGACCGCGACACCGGGGCCGAGCTGACTCCCGAAGCCTCGAAGCAGGTGCTCACCGAAGTGATTCCGACGTCGATGAAGGAAGTCGGACTCATCACCCGCCCGGACAACCGCGGGGCCACGATGCTCGTCCTCTCGCCGCCGCTGGTCGCCGACCAGACCGTCCTCGACGACCTACTCGACAAGGTCGACCACGTCATGGGGGCCGTCGACAAGCACCTCGGCGTATCTGCCCTGTCGGCTGCGGTCTGAGGGATGCACCATGTTGAAGACGCCGGCAGCGCGCGAACTCGAGCCCGTGACGATCGACCCGATGCTTCGCGATCGGATGCTCGGGCTGCGCGGTCGCGGGTCTCGACCGAGGATCATCCTCGCCGAGTCCCACGATGAGCGTGTCCTCCGCGCTGCCGGCGCCCTCGCCGAGGTGGGCGTCCAGCCGATCCTGATCGGCGACGGGAACGAGGTCCGGAACCGCGCTAGGCAATTGGGCATCACCGATGCCGACCCCGGCTGGTCAGTCGACGATCCGGCAAGGCTCGCCGCCGGCCGGACCGGGGAGAGAATCCGCAGCAGCGCAGAGAGGAAGCGTCCCGAACTCGCCGAGCAGTGGCTGACCGATCCCGTCTTCCTCGCTGCCGCGGCCGTCAAGGAAGGACTGGCCGATGCAGCGGTCGCGGGCGCGGACCGGCCCACCGCCGATGTCATTCGGGCAGGGCTGTCGATTGTCGGGCTCGCTCCGGACTCGTCTCTGCTCAGCTCCTCGTTCCTCATGCGCCTGCGCGACGGACGATATCTGGGCTTCGGGGACTGCGCGGTCATCCCGGTCCCCGACGACGAGCAGCTCTCGGCGATCGCCATCGCCACGGCGAGAACCTTCGCTGCCATCACCGATCAGCATCCGTCCGTGGCGATGCTCTCGTTCTCCACGGCCGGTTCGGCCCAACACTCCGACATCGATCGAGTCAGACTGGCCATCGAGCACATTCGCAGCCGCTGCCCCGAACTCGAAGTCGACGGCGAACTGCAGTTCGACGCAGCCATCGTCGAATCCGTGGCGAAGTCGAAGTGCCCCGAATCCGCAGTCGCCGGCCACGCGAACGTGCTCGTCTTCCCCAACCTCGCAGCCGGAAACATCGGCTACAAGATCGCCGAGCGCCTCGGCGGAGCTGCCGCCTTCGGCCCCCTCCTGCAGGGCCTCGCCGCACCGATCAATGACTTGTCTCGCGGGGCAAGCGTCTCCGACATCGTCAACGTCGGTCTCATCACCTGCCTGCAGGCGCTCACTCCTGCGGCAGACGCCCAACAGCGAACCACATCCACTGCCCATACCTTCACAACGAAGTGACGAAAGTAAGGTGCCATGTCGAAATCAATAGAGAACCCACCCCAGAACGTCGCCTCCTCACCGCCGGGGGCCGGGGACGGTCAGCAGCCGGAGAGGATGGCGAAGACGCTCAAGCCTCGCTGGGTCTTCGCCATCGCCCTGGGCTCGGCAGTCGGCTGGGGAGCATTCATCCTCCCCACCGACTGGCTGGCCATGGGCGGTCCCCTGGGCACACTCGCCGGATTCACCATCGGCGCCGGGCTCATGCTCGTCATCGCCGTCAGCTACGGTTTCCTCATCCGCACCTTCCCCGTCTCCGGCGGTGAGCTGGCCTATGCACTCATCGGCTACGGACGCGTGCATGCCTTCTTCGCCGGGTGGTTCCTCACACTCGGCTACGTCTGCATCGTCGCACTCAATGCCTCCGCCCTGGCACTGCTGTTCCGCAAGATCATGCCCTCGGTCATCGAGCAGGGCTATCTCTACACGGTCGCCGGCTGGGACGTGTATCTGCCGGAGATCATCATCTCCGTGACAGCACTGATCGTCTTCGCCGTCCTCAACATCCGCGGCACGGCCCTGTCGGGTCGCGTCCAGTACTGGGCCTGCGTGCTGATGATCATCGCGGTCGCTGCGATCATCATCTCCGTGATCGCCAGCCCGACGACCCATTTCGGCAATATGTCTCCCGCGCTGCCCGACGGCGTCAGCCCAGTCGCTGCGATCATCGCGATCGTCGCCATCGCTCCCTGGGCCTTCATCGGCTTCGACAATGTTCCGCAGGCGGCCGAGGAGTTCGACTTCTCACCGTCCAAGGCGCTGCGCCTCATCGTCCTGGCCATCGTCACCGCTGCGGCTCTCTATATGGCGATGATCGTGTCCGTGTCGATGGCCGAACCGTGGCAGGCCCTGGCCAATTCGGGATCGGCCTGGGGCACCGCCGACGCGGTAACCGGCGTCATCGGCGGCTCCGGGCTGCTGCTTCTCGCAATCGCCATCACCATGGGAGTGAGCACCGGACTCAACGGCTTCTATGTCTCGGCCAGCCGAGTGCTCATGGCCATGGGACGCGCACAGATGATCCCGCCGATCTTCGCCCGCCTGCATTCGAAGCACAAGACCCCCTACGTCGGCATCATCGCGGTCCTCATCGTCTGCCTCATCAGCCCTTGGTTCGGACGCGCGGCGCTGACGTGGGTCGTCGACATGTCCTCGATCGGCGTGACGATCGCCTACCTCTACACCTGTCTGTGCGCATTCCGGATCTTCCGCCCCACCCATGAGGCGCGGGATCCCAAGGCTCTGCCGGGAATGTACTCGACGACGAAGAAGGTGCTCTCCGGTGTCGGCGCGGTCATCGCGGTCGTCTTCATGCTGCTCCTGCTCATCCCGGGGTCTCCCGGTGCGTTGGGACCGCAGTCGCTCATCGCCCTGGCCGTCTGGATCGTCATCGGAGTCGTGTTCTTCCTCTCCCGGATCCGGCACAACAGGAAACTCACCGATCATCAGGTCGATCGCCTCGTCTTCGGTGATGATCGCCCAGCCGTCACCCGGTTCAGCGAACGCGCTCAGCTGCGCCGCGAAGGACGCCTGTCCGCGGACGGCTGAGACGATTCCGGACAGCCCCGGACAGCACAGCGGTCGGCCCGCTGCCAGGAATCACTGGCAGTGGGCCGACCGCTGTCGTCGGTTCGACCACCGAGGTCGGTGTTCAGACGAGCTTGGGCCTTCGCGCCCCTCGTACTGGTATGTCGTTCAGCGACCGAGGACGGAGCGGAGCCCGTCGACGATCGCCCGCACCGAGGCCCGATCCCCCAGAGATTCGGCATCGAGTTCGACGCTGGCGGGGTAGATGAGACCGGGGTCCGTGCCGATGCCGACGCCGAGGATGCCGAGGTCGCCGGCACACCGCAGACCGGCCACCGTCGTCTCGAGGTCCCGGGCGAGGTAGTCGTCATCGTTGGCGACGGCGGTGGCAGAGTCTGCGGGCAGCCCATCGCTGATGACGACCACGGCCGATTTCGCCGCCTGCTGACTGCGGAGTCTGTCGACCGCCCAGCGCAGGGCTTCGGCGTCGATGCCCTCCCGATACAGCGAGGTCTTGAGAAGCCCGCCGAGGTGGGTGCGCGTCCGCCGCCACGAGGACGCTCCGGACTTGATCACGAGGTGATGGAGTTCGTTGAGCCGCCCCGGCCGCTCGGGCGAGCCGGCCTTCTTCCACTCGCTTCTCACGCGTCCGCCGTTCCACGCGTTGGTGGTGAACCCGAGGATCTCCGTGGTCACATCCAACCGGTCGAGGGCCGTGACGAGGACATCGAGAAGCACGCCGAGTCCGAGCGCATGAGGCTTCATCGACCCCGAGAGATCGAGCAGGAAAGTTACGGCGCAATCGGTCTCGGCCCGCTGCGAACGTCCGCGGAAGACGCGCGGGTCGCCAGGAGAGGTGATCAGCCGTGTCAGCCGAGAGGGGTCGAGGACCCCGTCCTCGGAGTCGACAAGTTCATGAGCCTCCTTGGCTGCCTCGACGACACCGTGCAGGCGGGAAATGACCGGCGCCAACGGCACCGACCGACGTGCCGTTTCGGCGGCGATGGCGGTCCGGCCGCTGCGCAGACTCTCCGTCCGGACCACCTCGGCGATGGTCGATTCCCGATCGAACCGCGTCGTCCACGCCCGGTAGCCGCGGGCGAGGTGGAGCTGCCCACCGGCTCCCTCCGGGACGGGAGCGAACAGGTCCTCGGCGATGTCGAATACCAACGGCAGGCTCGGGGCGGCATGACGCTCGCGCGCCCCGGACCGCGTGCGTTCTCGCTCTTCGACGGCGGCTATCCGGCCGGCGAGCGTGTGCGCGAGGTCGCGGGCCACCTCGGCGAAGGCCCGCTGATCGTGTCGGCTATTGCGCAGGGGAAGGAGGAAGGGCCCGAGATCGGGTGAGAGTTCGAACCGGGACTCTTCGACCAGGTCGGAGTCCTCCCGACCGATCGGCTCGCGATTCACGACCGACCGGGTGACGAGGATGACCGTGTACAGAAGCATGCCGAGGTGGGTTTCGTGCAGACGGCTGCGCAGATACTCGCTGCGCCAGTGCGCATGTCGCTGAGACAGGTTGCTGCAGACGCCTGCCTGTCGAGCCAGGGATTCGCACCGGAACTGTTCGAGGATCTCGACGATGAGGCGTTCTTCCCGCGCCGCGGGGAGCATCTGTCGGTGAAGTTCGGGATCACTCCACTTTCGACGCATGGCCATGGCGTCCGTGGCTCCGCGCAGGGAGGGCAGCTCGGATCGGGCAGGGTCAGGGTAGAGATGGGGCGCGTTCATCGGCAGCAGACCGTTCGCATCGGCCGGTCGGTGCGCCCACAGGTCGACGTCAGCGTCCTGGCTCAGCGCCCTGAACACCGAGGCCAGCCGCCGTTCGAGGTCGTGCTCCTCTCGGGCCGAACGCGGCGTCGCCGACTGTTGACCGAGGTCTGTCATCAGCTTGCCGTCGCCGCGTGGTCGAGGTCGAGCTCACCGCCGAAGCAGCGTTGGTAGTATTCCGCGACGAGCGGATGCTCGGTCGAGTCGCAGCGGTTGAGGAAGGAGAACCGGAACGCCAACTCGACATCGCCGAAGATCACCGAGTTCTCCGCCCAGGAGATGACTGTGCGCGGTGACATGAGGGCGGAGACGTCGCCGGCGGCGAAACCGCTGCGTGTCAGCTGCGCCACCTCGATCATCGTCGCCACCGTCGCCTCGCCGAGCTTGGTCGCTGCCTCCGGCACCTGTCCGGTGACGACGAGGAGTTCTTCGGCGGGGTCGAGATAGTCGAGCGAGGCGATGATGTTCCACCGGTCGAGTTGAGCCTGGTTGAGCCGATTGACTCCGTAATAGAGGCCGTTGACATTGCCGAGGCCGACCGTGTTCGCCGTAGCGAAGAGCCGGAAGTGCGGATGCGGCCGAATGACCCGGTTCTGCTCGGTGAGGGTGAACAGGCCGTCGCGTTCGAGCAGTCGCTGGATGATGAACATGACCTCTGGGCGGCCGGCGTCGTATTCGTCGAAGACCAGCGCCATCGGCCTCGTCAGCGCATAGGGGATCACACCTTCTTCGAAGGCAGTGCGGGGCTGGCCGTCCTCGATGACGACTTGGTCTTTGCCCACGAGGTCGGACCGCGAGATCTGCCCGTCGAGGTTGACGCGCATGAGCGGCCAGTTGAGGCGGGCGGCGATCTGTTCGATGTGCGTGGACTTCCCTGTCCCGTGCAGTCCCTGCACGAGCACACGGGATCCGTGGGAGAATCCGGCGAGGATCGCTCGGGTCACCTCAGGGTCGAAGCGGTAGTTCTCATCGATGCGCGGGATCAGATCGCTGTCGTCCTCGAGCATCGGCACGGGCATGTCGGCATCGATGCCGAACAGTTCTCGCAGTGTTGAAACGTCGGCCATGAGCGCCGTCCTTTCGTGGTCGTGGTTCAGCCTGACTGTGGCAGCCGGTCGGCCGGCCGCGGTTCAGGCCGAGTTCTCGTCGGCGCGATCGATCTCATCGAGCACAGCCATGCGCTGCGCGGCTTCTCGGACCACCGGCAGGAGTTCGACGAGATCGTCGATCGACTTTCGGATCACGGGGGCCTGAACTGCCAGTGCCTGGTTGGACCGACCGATGTCGGTGGGGATGAGCACGGCAAGGCAGACGAGACCTTCGAGGTATTCCTGCCGGTCAAGGGCATACCCGGAGCGTCGAGCCGCGTCGAGCTCGGCCTCGATCTCTGCCGGATCGGTGAGAGTGTGCGGCGTGAACCTTCTCAAGAGCGAACTGCTCAGCAGTCTGCAGCGCGGCGTCTCCCCATACTGGGAGGCGATCATCTTCCCACTGGCCGAGGCATGGATCGGCACGCGGCTGCCGGCTTCAAGATGCACGCGCAGCGGGTGTGAGGTCTCGACCCGGTCGAGGTAGATGACCTCATCGCCGGAGACTGCGGTGAGGTTGCAGCTCTCACCGACTTCCTCGGACAGCTGGGAGAGGATCATCCGCCGCGCTCCCTGTCTCGAGTCATTGAGCAGAACGTCCTCAGCCATTCTCCGCAGTCTCGCTCCGGTGCCGTAATGGCGGCCGTCGCTGTGCCGGGTGAGCAGTCCCGCACCCTCGAGCTGCTGGAGCATCCTGTGGAGGGTGGGTTTGGGCAGCCCCGTCTGCACGACGAGAGACTGAAGCGTGAAGATCTGGTCGCGGGTGGAGATGAACTCCAACAGCGACACCAGCCTCAGCGCCGGAGTCTCCCCGGCGAGTGACACGCCTTCGTCGAACCCAGGCTCAGCCAGATCATCCATGGTCTCCTGCCTCTCCGGCCCGCTGTCGGCCTCGTCCCGAAAATCATTCCGTCTCGAATTATAGTACCAAACGAAATCTTTTCCGGAACTCTATTGACACCCGAGGAGCTCGACTCGTAGATTCGAGGTGTTCCGCTTTTCGAAGTGAAATGAACACAAAACCGAGACCACAAGGTAGTGGTCCTAGGATGAACAGGAGACGTTGCGATGACGGAACTGGCCGATCGAACCGAGAGTGCGGCGCTGAGCGACGCGGTCACCACTCAGAAGATCACCTCTTCAGAGGCCTTCGTCGAAACGATGGTGGCCAACGGTGTCACCGATATCTTCGGCATCATGGGCTCGGCGTTCATGGACGCAATGGACATCTTCGCCCCAGCCGGAATCGACTTCATTCCCGTGGTCCATGAACAGGGCGCCGCGCACATGGCCGATGGCTACGCCCGCGCATCGGGACGTCACGGGGTGGTCACCGGTCAGAACGGGCCGGGCATCTCGAACTGCGTGACAGCGATCGCCGCTGCCTTCTGGGCACATTCGCCGGTCGTCATCGTCACCCCGGAGGCGGGCACGAACTCGATCGGGCTCGGTGGATTCCAAGAGGCGAATCAGCTGCCGATGTTCCAGGAGTTCACGAAGTACCAGGGACATGTGTCCAACGCGTCCCGCATGTCCGAATTCACCGCCCGCTGCTTCGACCGCGCGAAGTCGGAGATGGGTCCGACCCAACTCAACATCCCCCGTGACTTCTTCTACGGGGAATGCGATCCGCAGATTCCCCAGCCGCAGAAGATCGACCGCGGACCCGGTGGTACGGAGTCCCTCGAAGAGGCAGCAGCACTGCTCGCCTCGGCGAAGAATCCCGTCATCGTCTCCGGCGGCGGTGTCGTCATGGCCGACGGCGTCGATGAGTGCATCGCCTTGGCCCAGCGCCTCGGATCGCCCGTGGTCAACAGCTACCAGCACAACGACTCGTTCCCCGCCAGCCACCCGCTGTGGGCCGGACCGTTGGGGTACCAAGGCTCGAAGGCCGGGATGACGCTGATCAACCAGGCCGATGTCGTCCTCGCGCTGGGCACCCGTCTGGGACCGTTCGGCACACTGCCCCAGTACGAATTCGACTACTGGCCCACCAATGCGAAGATCATCCAGGTCGATGCCGATCAGAAGATGCTCGGTTTGGTTAAGAAGATCGATGTCGGCATCTGCGGTGACGCCAAGGCCGTCGCCGAGGATCTCCTCGCCCGTCTCAACGCCCGCGAGGTCGCCTGCGACGCCACGAAGGACCAGCGTGCCGGCCTCATCAAGGCGGAGAAAGATGCCTGGGAGGCCGAGCTCGATTCCTGGACTCATGAGAAGGACGAGTTCTCTCTCGACGCCATCGGTGAGGCGGAGAAAGAGGAGGGCAACTGGCTGCATCCACGTCAGGTGCTGCGCGAGCTCGAGAAGGCGATGCCCGCCGACGTCATGGTCTCCACCGACATCGGCAACATCAACTCGGTCGCCCACAGCTACCTGCGTTTCGAACGCCCCCGCAGCTTCTTCGCTCCGATGAGCTTCGGCAACTGCGGCTACGCGCTGCCGACGATCATCGGTGCCAAGCGCGCCGCCCCCGAACGTCCGGCCATCGCCTACGCCGGTGACGGCGCCTGGGCGATGAGCATGGTCGAGGTGCTCACCGCAGTCCGCCACGACATTCCGGTCACCGCAGTGGTCTTCCGCAATCGGCAGTGGGGTGCGGAGAAGAAGAATCAGGTGGAGTTCTACGGTCATCGTTTCATCGCCGGTGAGCTCGACAATGGTGAGAGCTTCGCAGCCATGGCCGAGTCGATGGGAGCCGACGGCATCGTCGTCGACGATCTCGCCGAGGTGGGCCCGGCCCTGCAGAAGGCCGTGGACGCTCAGATGAACGAAGGCAAGACCACGGTCATCGAGATCATGTGCACGAAGGAGCTCGGCGATCCCTTCCGCCGCGATGCTCTGCGCAAGCCGGTTCGCACCCTCGATAAGTACAAGGACTACGTGTGATCGTGTAGTCGCCATGGCCGTTGTTGGCCGGTGGTGTTCGGGCGCCGCCTACATTTCGGTGCCCGAACACCATCACCCCTGGTGACGTCGACTCATGACCCCAGGTCTGGCGTCACTGCCGAAACGAATGCTTAACCTCTCTAATTCCAAACCGCGGTTCGTCGACGACGACGAGTCCGCAGAAGGCTGGCCACAAAGATGGATTCGTCCGAGCAAGTCATCTATCCCGCAAAACTGGTGCGGACGCTTGACCCCGCGCGTCCGAGCGCCGAAGCGATCATGGTTCGCGGTTCCCGTATCCGAGCCATCGGCTCGCTGGACGAACTCGAGGCCCATGGACCGTCACGCATCGACGATCGCTACGCGGACTCGGTGATCTTCCCCGGAATGGTCGAAGCCCACGCGCATGCGAAAAGCGGCGGAATGTGGGAGCAGACCTACATCGGCTTTTACACGCGGAAGGGACCTGACGGAAAGATCTGGACCGGCTGCACGAGCATCGAAGAAGTCCAAGAGAGGCTATGGGAAGCCGATTCGAAACTCGACGAGGGCGAGGTTCTGCGCGCCTGGGGCCTCGATCCGATCTTCTTGCCTGGCGATCGACTCGACCGCCGACACCTCGACGCCGTGTCGAATACGCGTCCGATCTTCATCATGCATCAAAGCGGTCACCTCGCCACCGTCAACTCCGAAATGCTCAGGCAGGAAGGCATCGACCGAGACTGCCCTGTCGAGGGCGTTGTCAAAGATTCAGCCGGTGAGCCCACAGGTGAGCTGCAGGAGCCGCCGGCGATCGCTCTCGTTAAGAGCGCCACGTCAGTTCTGGGTGGAGAATTCAGCGCGTCCGCATTACGGAATTTCGGAGCCGACGCCTGCAACCACGGCGTCACAACAGCTGCCGACCTCGGAAATCCGTTCGTGCTCACAAGAGATCTCGAGGCACATCGCGACATCATCGATGATGAGTCATATCCAGTTCGGCTGTCCCTGTTCCACCGCGGGGGTGGGATGGGCGGCAACGGAGACGCCGCCGACGAAGCCGAGCGAGTCGCGGAGTTGGCGACGACGAGCACCGACAAGGTCCGCCTCGGCGGGGTCAAGCTCTTCCTCGATGGATCCATCCAGGGCTTCACCGCGCGACTCCAAGATCCCGGCTACATCTCCGGTGACGACAACGGCATCTGGCTGTCCTCCCCCGAACAGTTCTACACAGCGTTCCGCGCTTATCACGCGGCCGGTGCACTCGTGCATGTCCACTGCAATGGCGACGAGGCGACCGAGCTCTACCTCGACACCGTCGAACAAGTACTGCGGGAGGTTCCACGTTGGGACCACCGCCACACGGTCACACACAGCCAGTTGTCCACACCTGCGCAGTATCGCCGGATGAAGGCACTGGGCATGTGTGCGAACATCTTCTCGAACCACATCTGGTACTGGGGCGACCAGCACCGCGATCTCATCCTCGGACCCGACCGTGCCGAGCGGATGGATGCCGCGGCCACCGCGCTGCGCGTCGGAGTGCCGATCTCGTTCCACTGCGATACACCTATCACTCCACTTGATCCCTTGGCGACGGCGTCCTACGCAGCCGAACGTGCCACGCCCAGCGGCAGGATCCTCGGCGAACACGAACGAATCAGCGTGCCCGATGCTCTTGACGCTGTGACGATCGGTGCAGCCTACATGCTCAAGCTCGACCACCTCGTCGGCACGTTGGAATCAGGTAAGTTCGCGGACTTCGCAATCCTCGATCGAGATCCATACGAATGCTCACCATCAGAACTGCGTGAGATCACGGTCCGCGGCACCGTCGTTGCCGGTCGACATTTCTCGGCGGTCAGGTGAACCCGTGACCGAGTTGACAGTGATCGGAGGCTACCTCGGTGCGGGGAAGACGACCCTCCTCAACGAGATCCTTGATCGGCGTGACGGCGAGCGCACAGCCGTCATCGTCAATGACTTCGGCACCGTCAATATCGACGCCCAGATCGTCGGTTCCAGAGACGGCCGAATGGTGGAGATCTCCAACGGTTGCATCTGCTGCGATCTCTCAGATGGAATGGCTGCAGCTATCGAGGCAATCAAGTCCGCGACTCCCCCGGCGACATCTGTATTCGTCGAAGTCAGTGGAGTAGGCCAACCTGATGTCGTAGCACGCTGGGGAGATCATCCAGGTTTCTCCAGGGGCGGCGTCGTCGTCTGTGCGGATGTCACGTCGATTCGCCGGGACGTCAACCGCAAATGGGTGGGCGAAACAGTGCTTTCACAATTGCGTGGCGCCGACAGGCTGCTGCTGACGAAGACCGACCTCGTCGACGACCAGAGGGTGCAAGAAGTCACGGAATGGCTGACCTCTCAGCCTGGAATCGATGCCGCAGTCATCGACCGCAGTGAACTCCTGCCTGGAGAGCCGACGCAGCAGCGGAAAGGCCCAGCGGAGGATCCAACGGTTTCCAAGCATGCGTCTGCCTCTGACCATGCCGGACAGGACCACAGTTCGTGGACGATCACGACCGCTTCGGCAATCGATCCGGACGGACTCTGTGCACTGGTGCAGAGACTTCCGGAGACTTTCGTCCGCGCCAAGGGAATCTTTCCCGACAGCCGGCACACAGGACGCCGATTCCTCATCCAATACGACGGTACGCGATGCGCGACCGATGAGGTCGCCTCTGGCGGCGCCGACTCGACGGAACCCGGGCACCTCGTCCTCATAGCCGTCGGCAGCCATACCGAAACTCCCGCACCAGTGAACGAATTGGCACGAGCACTTCACGGACAGGTCGGCGAATAGCCGCTGACAACCGTGAGAAAGGGAACAATGAAGTTCATCCGGAGAAGGAACCACGCGGACAGACCGCGACGGCGTCCGACGGCCCGCAGGATCACGCCGGCCTTGGCGATCGCCGCAGCGCTGACACTCACGGCGAGCGGCTGCGCCGCGCCGTCAGCACTGGTCGGCACCAGCGATGACACCTTCATCTTCGGCACCCGGTCGGCACCACGTGTCCTCAATCCTGCTGTCCAATCCGGGCTGGCGACAGCCACCCCTGGTACGCAGCTGTTCGCCAGCCCGATTCGACTCAACGACAAGCTCGAACCCGAGCCGTATCTCGCGAAGTCCTGGAAGGAATCAGCTGATGGGAAGACGATGACCCTCCATCTGGTCGAGAATGCGAAATTCCACGATGGACAGCCCATCACTTCCGAGGATGTGGCGTTTTCGCTCGGTGTGGTGAAGAAGGAACACCCGTTCGGCGCCAACCTCTTCGGACCAGTCACAAAGGTCGAGACCCCCGATGAACACACCGTGGTGATCAAGATGTCCCGACGGCATCCCGCGCTGATGATGGCGATGAGCCCGCCATTCCTTCCCATCATCCCCAAGCACGTCTACGGCAGCGATGACACGGTGGCCGACCATCCGCAGAATGCGCACGATGTGGTCGGCTCAGGCCCCTACCGGTTGTCCAGCAATATCGAAGGCAAACGCATCGTGCTCGACAAGGTCGATAACTTCTTCCTGCCCAACGACGATGCACCCAGACAGGTGCTCTTCGAGATCATCGGCGATGAGAACACTCTTGCCCTGGCTACGGAGAAGGGCGAGGTCGACATGATGGTCACGAACACCCCATCTGTTCTCTCCCGCCTGGGGAACGTCGATGACATCACGGTCGCGGACAAGGGGTACGAGGGCATCGGCTCGATCTCCTGGCTCGGGTTCAATGTGAAGAGCACGTATGTCTCCGACAAGCGGGTGAGGCAGGCGATCGCCTACGCGATCGATCGTGACTATCTCACCAACAAACTCCACCGCGGACAGTTCGAGCCTGCAACGAGTCCGATCGCCAGCGGCAGCCCCTACTTCGATGAATCGATGCCGCGCTATGACCGCGATCTCGACAAAGCAGCGGACCTACTCGACGACGCCGGATACCCGCTCGACAAAAACGACAAGCGATTCACCATCCAGCTCGATTACCTTCCTGGAAGCGCCGAGATGGCGTCGAGTGTGGCCGAGACCATCAAAGCAAATCTCAAAGAAGTCGGAGTCATCGTCAGAATCCGCAGTTCCGCAGACGAACCGACGTGGGGCAGTCGTGTGTCCAACTACGACTACGATATGACGCTCGACAATGTCTGGAACTGGGGCGACCCGGCAGTCGGAGTCGAACGCACTTACGTGTGCAGCAACATCAAGAAGGGTGTTCTGTGGGCGAACATGTCCCAGTACTGCAATAAGGACGTCGACCGGCTCTTCAAGAAGGCCGCCGCCGCGCCTGACGAAAAGACACGCAAAGACGACTATTCGAAGGTCCAGAAGATTCTCACCGATGAACTTCCCGTGCTTCCACTTGAGAATCAGACGTACCGCAACATCTATTCGAACGCTGTGAAGAATCCACCCAATGGCCCGTTCGGCATCATGTCGCCGCTGCTCGACACCTTGATAGAAGGTTGACCATGTCATTGACCGCCCCACCGAAGATCAAGCTCAAGGGACGCAGGAGCATGGCGCTGGCCAGAGGCTGCTCGATTGCCTCCCGTATCGCCCAGGCTGTCCTCCTCCTGCTCGCAGTCATCATCTTCAACTTCATCCTCATTCACCTCGCTCCGGGCGATCCTGCCACCGTCATCGCCGGCGAATCCGGCGGCACGACTCCCGAACAGCTCGAATCGATCAGAGAAGCCTACGGGCTCAACGATCCGCTCATCGTTCAGCTCTGGCACTACCTGGTCCAGATCGCCCATTTCGACCTCGGCTATTCGTTCTACTTCGGCCAGGACGTCACGGCTCTCATCGGTGAGCGGCTGTACCCCACGGTTCTCCTCGCCGGAACCGGAATGCTCGCTGGACTCATCATCGGCACGCTGCTCGGAGTCGTCGCCGCGATCAAACCACAAGGGATTCTCAGTTACTTCGTCACGGTCATCGCCCTCGTCGGCTTTGCCGCTCCGGTGTTCTGGACGTCAGTGCTCCTGCTCCTGGCATTGTCGATCGCCATTCCCATCTTCCCGATCCAGGGAATGAACTCGATCATTGTCTCCCCGCATACCCTTCCGCAGATGTGGGATACGACGATGCATCTTGTCCTCCCGGCCACTGCTTTGGCACTCATCTATGTGGCGCTCTACAGCCGCACGGCACGCACGAGCATGCTCGAGGTCCTCGACTCCGACTACATCCGCACGGCCTGGGCAAAAGGATTGGGAGGCAAAGTCGTCATCTTCAAGCATGCGCTGCGTAATGCTGTGCTGCCAGTCGTCACTCTGCTCGGACTCCATGTCGGTGCGCTGCTTTCGAGCGTGGTACTCATCGAGGTCGTATTCAATTGGCCGGGACTCGGTTCACTCCTGCTCGAATCGATCCTCCGCAGAGACACGCCCGTGATTCTCGGGATCCTCCTGGCCAGCTCCGTGCTCGTCATCATCGCCAATCTGGTCACAGATGTGGCCTACCGCATCATCGATCCCAGAATCGCTATCTCAGGAGGGCCACAATGACCGACATCATGTCATTGCCGGGCACCGGTCAAGACCAGCCCGAAGAGCCGCCCACCGCGGCGACGCAGAAGAGGAAACGTCCGACGACGGCGTGGACATTGTTCCGGCGCAACCGGGTGGCCCTCGTCGGCCTTTCACTCCTCGCTATTATCCTGCTCGCCATTACTTTCGGGCCGATGATCTATCCGAACAATCCGTTCGAAATCGTCGGCATCCCGATGGAAGCGCCCGGAGAGTCCGATCTGCTGCTGGGAACTGACGCCTTGGGACGTGATCTCTTCGCTGAACTCCTCTACGGCGGACGAGCCACCATGCTCGTCGGTGTGGTGGCCGCCATCCTATCGACGACCATTGGAATCATCCTCGGGGGATTCGCCGGTTACCATCGCGGTTGGGCAGACTCTGTCGCTGTGCGCATCACCGAGTTCTTCCAGGTCCTGCCGCCGCTGCTGCTCGCCATGGTCCTCGTCACTCTGTTCAGTCCGAGCCTCTTGACCATCACTATCGCTATCGGAGTCGTCAGTTGGCCCGCGACGATGCGCATTACTCGAGCGGAGTTCCTGCGGATTCGCGAACTCGATTATGTCAGGAATGATCGTGCTGCAGGTGCCGGGGACTTCTGGATCATCATGAAGACGATCCTGCCCAACGCTCTGCCGCCGATCGTCGTCATGTCCACCCTCGTCATCGGTCAGGCAATGCTCTTTGAGGCAGGGCTGAGCTTCCTTGGTCTCGGTGATCCGAACACGATGAGTTGGGGACTGATCCTCGGCAACAACCGTGAACAGATGCTCACTGCGTGGTGGCCGGTGGCGTTCCCCGGTTTGGCAATCTTCCTTGCTGTCCTCAGTGTCAGCCTCTCCGGCGACGGCCTCAACGACGCCCTCAACCCCAAAGGACGTGAACGATGAACACCGCAACGCTCACTGCTGATTCCATCGGAGCCACACACGAACACGGCGGGGGTGATACACCGATTCTGTCCGTGAAGAACTTGTCCGTGAAGTTCCAGGACAACATTGCCGTCGATGACATATCCTTCGACGTCAGTGCTGGAGAGGTCCTAGCCATCGTCGGTGAATCAGGATCGGGTAAGTCGGTCACGTCCCTTGCCATCATGCGTCTCGTCGAGCTGTCGTCATCGGGAAAGGTCACCGACGGCCAGATGAGGTTCTCTCGAGCAAACGGTGACACCGTCGATCTGCGCACTGCGGCGGAAAGGACGATGCGCACTATCCGCGGCAATGACATCTCGATGATCTTCCAGGAGCCGTTGACTTCGCTGAATCCGGTCTATTCGGTGGGCAATCAGCTCGCCGAGGTTCTCCGGGTCCACAAGGGAATGTCTCGCCGTGAAGCCAAGACGGGCGTCATCGAAATCATGGAAAAAGTGCGCATCCCTGAACCGAAGCGACGCGCTCGCCAGTATCCCCATCAGATGTCAGGCGGAATGAGGCAACGAGTGGTCATTGCCATGGCTCTCGCATGCCAACCACGAATCCTCATCGCAGATGAGCCGACGACCGCTTTGGATGTAACGATCCAAGCACAGATCCTCGCTCTGCTGCGCGAGCTCAAGGACGACCTCGACGCTGGGATCATCTTCATCACCCACGATATGGGTGTCGTGGCAGAGATCGCCGACCGGGTCCTGGTCATGCGGAAGTCACATGAGATCGAGACCGACAGCGTGCAGAACATCTTCCACAATCCTCAGCACCCATATACGAAGAAGCTTTTGAGCGCTGTTCCGAAACTGGGCTCGATGAACGGCACCGACTCCCCCGCGCTGTTTCATCTTGATAAGGAAGAGGTTTCCTGATGGCGAGAATTCTCGAAGTCGAAAATCTGATCAAGGGCTTCTCGATTTCTGGCGGTATGCGCGTCCACGCCGTCGAGGATGTCAGCTTCCATGTCGGCAAAGCAGAGACCTTCGCCCTCGTGGGTGAGAGCGGGTGCGGCAAAACCACATTGGCGAATCTGGCAATGCGACTGCAGAAACCCGACAGCGGAACGATCAGACTGCTCGACACTGATATCACCGACCTTGGAACGAAGGGTCTGCGGCCGCACCGTCGTCATCTCCAGATGATCTTCCAAGATCCCTTCGCCAGTCTGAATCCGCGCAAGACCGTGGGCAAGATCGTCGGCGATCCGCTGCGACTGAACCGGGCCTCGTCGAACAGCCATCCCGATGACCGTGTCGCCGAGCTGTTCGAACTCGTCGGGCTCAGTGCCGACGACATGCGAAAGTACCCGCACCAGTTCTCCGGCGGGCAGCGGCAGCGCATCTGCATCGCTCGTGCGCTCACACTCAATCCGAGCCTCATCGTCGCCGATGAAGCGGTTTCCGCGCTCGACGTGTCTGTGCGAGCTACGGTGCTCAACCTGATGATCGAACTGCAGCAGAATCTCGACCTGTCATATCTCTTCGTCAGCCACGATCTGGCAGTCGTCGAACGTATCGCTCATCGCGTTGCCGTCATGTACCTCGGGCAGATCGTCGAGATGGGCCCGCGGCGACAGGTATTCGAGAACCCTCAGCATTCGTACACTCAGCGCCTCATGGATGCCGCCCCGATCGCAGACCCGGGACAACGACGAGAGCGCGCCCTCATCGCCGGCGAAATTCCCAGCCCTGTCTGGCCCGAGGATCAAGGACCTGAAAAGGTGACACTTCAGGATCTGGGAGGCGGCCACTTCGTGGCAACCGAATAGGTGCCCAAGTGCCATCGACGCGGAGGACTGGTGGGGAGTCCTCAGCCGGTGGCGGCTACCCCAGCCCTTCCCACGTCATGCGCTGTCTAAGCGCCGGCGCGAGAACCAGCGCCGCGATGACGCTGCCGGCAAGGAGCATCCAGGCGCCAAAGTACGTGAATAGTTTGAGTTCTGGTGCCAACGCCGGCCCGAAGTTGGCGGCCATGAGGATCACTCCGCCGAGGATGAGAGCGGTCGAGACGATCACTTGAATGAACTGCTCGACGGTCGAGACCAGCAGATTCTTGATCGTTGAAATGTTTAGTCCGCTCGTGCCGACGTCGAGAGTACCGTCCTGCAGATGCCCGGCGATGCGCGAGATCTGGCCGGGCAGCTCGGCGATCTGCGGTGCGGTCGCAGCAGCGTAGAGCGTCATCTCGTGTCGGTCGACTCCCAGTCCCCCGACCTCGCGCAGCAACGTCTTACCGTTCTGAGTCACCAGCGCCAGCAGGTTGAGCTCCGGCACGAGGCGAGTGATTGACCCTTCGAGGGTGCTGATGGCACGGAACGCCGTCGCCACGGAGGCCGGCATCGGGAATCCGAAGTCGACGACGAAATCGATGAGCTCGCCGAACAGCGCCGCTGAGGTCGAGCCAGGGGCACCATCGCCATACTTGAGCATGATCTGTCCGATCTCACGTTGCAGCTCGCGCAGGTTCACCTCACTCGGCGTGCCGAGTAGTTCGAGGATTGCAGCGGTCGCCGCCTGTGAGTTCTGAGAATCGAAGGCCATGAGCAGCAGTGCGATTGCCCTGCGATCGCGTTTGTCGATGCGTCCGACGGCACCGAAATCGACGAGGCCAGCACGGCCCGCGCTCGAGACGACGATGTTTCCGGCATGGAGGTCGGCGTGGAAGATGCCCTTGCCGAGCACCTGGCGGACGACCATGAGGAAGAGGTCCTGGGCGATCTCTCTGCGCGCGATTTCGGAGAGGTGGTCGACCACCTCGGCGCCGTGGGACAGAGGGGAACCTTCGACAAGGTCCATGACGATGACGAACTGGCCGGAGAGCTCCTTGTACACGTGAGGGATTTGAACGACTGACTCGGTCTTCGTCGTCGACCGACCGGTCTCATCGGCGAGGCGGAGGGCTTCGATGTGGGCGAGTTCGCCGCGGTAGTCGAGCTCACCCTGCAGGGAATCGACGAAGCTGCGTGCGAGCTTCGCGATGCCGATCTTCTTCGCCCAGTCGGTGGTGCGGTCGAGCCGGTCGGCCAGGGTGAGGACGATATCGCAGTCGGCTCGGACCTGTTTGCGGATCTTCGGTCGCTGCACTTTCACCGCGACCACACGACCTTCCCAGGTAACGGCGCGGTGGACCTGGGCGACGGAGGCACCTGCGAAGGGTTTCTCGTCGAACTCGGCGAACACCTCGGCGACGGGACGGCCCCATTCGGCCTCGAGTTGGTCCTTCACCTCGGCGAAGGGAACGGGCTTCACCCCGGCCTGGAGGGTGGAGAACTCCTCGACGAATTCGTGCGGGATCATGTCACCGCGGGTGGCGATGAACTGGCCAAGCTTGATGAACGTGACCCCCGAGGCGGCCAGGGCGTCGCGAGTGGTGGCGGCGATCTCGCGGAGGGAGACACGGAGGGTGGGGATTCTGGGTCGAAGGTAGCGGGAGAGGCCGAATTTGATGAGGATCGACTGGATCTGGGCCAGGCGGTTGACGCGGCGGTACCAGGTGGGGATCTTCGGCGCGTTGCGGATGAGTGAGCTCAGGGTACCCGAGGGCATGATGAGTTCGATCGCCAGGAGGACGAACATCTGGATGACGATGAACCACGCGAAGAGCAGCAGGAACACCATGATCGCCGGGAAGCTCATCGACAGGTTCGGGTACTGATCGGACTCGGAGATGCCGAGGAGTTTGTACGCCTGGAGGGTGATCGGCCAGATCGAGAGGCCCATGATGAGAGAGACGATGGTGTTGCGGGCGGCCCCGGTGCCGGTGATCATCATCCGCCGGACGAGGAATCCGACGATGAGCGCGCTGAGGACGCCCAGTCCGATGGTGTAGAGGATCGTCACCCGTCAGCCCTTCCGTCGTGTGTGGTCCGCGCCGCCGTCCACGGGAGGCGGGCCGAAGCTGGACACAGTGACCAGCCTAATAGATGCCGGAACAACCCAACGGAAATTTGCATTGGAGCATGCTGACCAGTAGACGTGAACATCGCTAATGCCAAGTGGCAATCCAACGTCTCCAGATCTCGTGATGCTGATTGTTGTCCGCGCCGGGAGCTCGCGCGCTAGCCGCATTTCCTCTCATATGCTCATTCGCGGATCGGACCTTTCGCTCGACTTTTGCAGACAGCCGCGCAGCTGTCGAACCTGTAGCGTCCGCCTCATAGAACTTCACAGAGCTGATGGTATTCGACGCTCGGACGAGCAAGAGCACAAGTCACATTGTATATACTGGTTGGATGACAGGGGGACAGCGATACATCTTGAAAAGACGCCGTAGAGCAAAGCGATCGACCAACCCCAGCCGGGTGGAGTCTCAATTGCCAGACAGCGAGATTGATCAGTACTCGCGGTCGATGTATTCAACGTTCCGATTTGTTGGCGTGGCAGCTGGAACGCTATATGCCATCCAGTGGTTTCTTGCATTGATTTCAAACAAGACAAGTGCGAGCACATCGACGCCCACAATCCCGTACCCTTCAGCAAATCTTGAAGCCGCAGGGGTTGCTGTTACTCTCTTAATCACTGCCGCCGTTGCGGTCCAAGTCTTCCTACGACTTCCTCGCGACCCTGAGAGATTCACAAAGGACGACGCCGTCTCACAACGCCAATTCTGGGGACCCGTCGCTACCTTAATCGCAGTCGGCTCGGCATTCCTTGTCCCCTACGTGCTAATTGACAGCATTGTATCGTCGACGTCCTCGGGGACCCTGAACCTTGCCTCAGCCATCGGGATTCCACTTGTGGCGGTACTTGCACTGATCTTTGCTTCTGATGCAGTAACCATAGTTTCAGAAGAAGCCCGCAAGGAACGACTCGCTCAGAAACTTAGACAGGCAAGAATCGATTCCCTGAGGGCCACAGAAGTGAAAATTCACGGAATGGCTCGGAACAGGCCGCGTGCAGCACTGATCTTGAACAGTATAATTTTCGGTTCATTACTTGTCGCGGTTGGCACTGGGGTTGCCTGGATGCTCATTGAGCAACGATTGCTTACGTTCGCATTTGCAGTGTTGTCGAGCCTATGCACAACAGGTCTAATCATTGTCAGTACTCAGGCAATACCGACAATCCTTCGGGGCAGGGTCATGGAAGCAATCTTCCAGGTCCTCCTCCCGGTGCTTGCAATTACGCTCGTCTCCATACAGTCCATAATCCTTGCTTTGCCCTTTGTAAGATCGTCCGCTGGACCAGAGGATTACATACCGCCTATCGCCTACGGAATGCTGGTTGCAGTTCCGTCATTTGCCACAGTGACACTTCTCTGCACGCTGCGAATCAAAAGAGACTACCCCGCAGCCATGTTGGACTTCGCACGTACCCAAATTAGACTTCTCAGAGAACGATATGAGCGGGAGAAGGAGCACCATCGCTCGGATAGCGAGACCTGGAGAATTCTGGCAGGATCGGCAATCCTATTCAGTCCCATACCGTTCGTAGCTTTATTTCTGTCCGCAAGTGCTACTTGGCATCGAAAGTACTCCTCTGACCGTTCGGGAGGATTGCACATTGCGGGCTGGGTAATTCCAATACTTGTGGCCATCGTGGAAGCTTTGGCGCTGCTGCTGGTAGCTTTCTACGGCCCCAAAATAGGTTGGTTTCAACTATGACCAGTCATCAACAGATCGAATCAAACTCGAAAATTTAGTTGAGACCCGGCCATGGGGTCCACAAGATGACTCAAGCTCCGAGCAATGCCGAACTATTCGCCTGATAGGTCATACGTTCCGCTATCGTGAAGAAACTGTGGCAAATTCGAGTTCTCCCCCCTGGTGGGCGCCGACAGCATTCATCGTTTCCATAGGAACCGACACATCCGCTTTGTCTTGCGAAAATTTGACTGCAAAGACAGGTCTGAATGATTCCGCTTTTGTCCGTGGATGGCCGACCATGATTCCCAAGTCTCATCTCAACTGCACACTCCGCGAACAAAGGGACCGAATTCGAACGGGCCCAGCTCAAACTCGAGGCGCGGGTCGCCGAACTCTAGACTCGGCTAATTACCCCGGCCGATGCTCGGCCATGACTTTCTCGAACAGCTCGTCGCCGAACTTGTCGTAGTTCGCGTCCTCCGGATACCACTCATCGAGTGAGGCGAAGTCGCCCTTGTCGTCGTAGCCGAGCTCGGACACGGACTTCGCCCACTCCGAACCAGCGGTGCCCAGCGTCTTCGGCGCGTCGGCGACGCCTGCCTTCTCCGCCGTCTTATCCGACAGGGTCTTCGCGTACTTCGCCATCTGCTTCTGCACGTCATCGTCGAAGGGCTCGACCGAACCGTCGTTGTCCTTCGCCTGCTCGACGGCCTGCGCCTTCGCTCCGATGACGACCTCCATCATCGTGCTAAGCGTCGTCGACATCGAGTCGAAGATGACCTGCTGGTAAGCCACCGGCAGGTCCGAATACTTCTTTCCCGCCGTGATCGCTCCGGCCGAGCGAGCAATGCCCGCATCCGAGGCGACACCGATGTTCGGGGCCACCTCGAAGGTGCCGGCCTCGACGTTCGGAGCCAACTGACCGAGATCGCAGTCAACGGTTCCGCGCTGCAGCGCCTCATAGGTCTCGGGGAATGACAGCGACACCGGAGTCGCGCCCAGATCGGTCACCTGCTTGCCCGCTGCAGCCGAACCGACACGCACCTGCTTGCCCTTCCAATCATCAAGCGAGGTCATCGGCTTCGAGCACATCGTCGAGTACCCACCCGCGGCGAGCATCGGGATGAGCGGAACGAGGTTCTTCTTCTCGAACTCCTCGAGCACTTCGGGCGTCTCCCACGCAGCCTGCACGCCAGCCGCGTTCGCCGCCAGATCGCTGGCCACCGGCGAGGACGGCAACGTCGACATGGCCGTGCCGATCGCGTCGAAGGCCGGGTACTCGGCCGGGGTGTACGACGGCAGAGTGAACGCGAGATCGACTCGCCCATCAGCCAGAGCGTCATCGACGTCGGCGTAGCTGGCGATCGCCTGGCCCCATACGATGTCGACGGTGATCTTTCCGCCCGAGCGTTCCTCGATCGCCTTCTTCACGTCGAGTCCGTTCGGCGCGAGGATCGACTTCTCCGACATCGCCGAAGGCTGGAACTTGATCGTCACCGGGTCAAGATCGGCCAGAGCCTCATCGATCTCATCCTGGGAGGCGTCATAGGCGAAGCCCTCCCCCGCGGAGTCTCCTGAACCCGAGCCGTCGCCGCCGACGGAACCGGCGCACCCGGCCAACAGTGCCAGGGATGCGACCGCCGCGATGGCCTTGGCGGGGCGTGCTGCCGTGCGGATGCGCTTCATGGGACTCCTTTGAACGAGAGCTGAGAATTCCCTCCAATCATATGCCTGAATGAGGTCACCCTAACCATGAGTCCGCTCACACCCTGCGGCAGCCACACAGACGACACATGGCACGGATGGGCACGGCCGCCTCGGCGAGGGTTATCCGGCCATTCCGCCGCTGGTGCGGCTGATGAGGTCGGGCAGCCATTCGGTCATTCCGGGCACGGTGATCATGAGGATGAGGAAGACCACGGCCACGGGCAAGAACCACAGCAGGGAGGTGAAGATGTCGCGCAGCGTGACCGTGGCACCGAGGTTGACCTCGGGGTTCTTCGCGATCGAGTGGACGATGTAGGGGATGATGCCGACCGGCGGGGTGACCATGGCGAACTCGCCGAGGAGGACGACGAAGACTCCGAACCACAGCGGGCTCACGCCCATCGTCTCGAGGGTGGGCAGGAGGATAGGGATGGTCAGCAGCATCATTGACAGGGTGTCGAAGAACATGCCCATGACGATGTAGAGGACGATGAGGACGAGCAGGAATCCGATCCGCGACAGCCCGAGGTCCGTGATGAGGCCGGTGAGGATGGGGGCGAGTCCGGTGATGGCGAGCAGGCTGGTGAGCATGGTCGCGCCGATCATGATGAAGAAGATCGCCGAGGTGGCCGCCACCGTATCCATGGCCGAATCCGCGACCTTCCGCCACGGTTGTTCGCCCCGTTTTTCCCACAGGCAGAGGAGCAGTGAGCAGAGCGCGGCGGCGGCTCCGGCCTCGGTGGGGGTGAAGATGCCGGAGAACATACCGCCGAAGAGGACGACGAGGATGACTGCGAACCCCCACACGCCGGTCAGGGAGGTGAAGCGGTCGCGCCAGGTGGTCGTGGGGCGGGTGGTGTCCCTGTTGTTCGTTGGATTCTGGGCGTCCGGGCCGCGGCCGACTAGATTCGGGGCGATGACGCCGATGGCGAAGATGAAGGCGGCGAAGCAGACGGCGAGCAGGATTCCGGGGACGGCTCCGGCCATGAGGGCGGGGCCGACGGGGACGGAGGCGATGCCGGCGTAGACGACCATGAGGATCGAGGGTGGGATGAGGTTGCCGGTCATTCCGGAGACCATGATCGTGCCGACGGCCATGCGGCGGTCGTAGCCGGCTTTGAGCATTTCGGGGATGCCGGCCCGGCCCAGGGCGTAGGTCATGCCGATGGTCGAGCCGGTCACAGCCGACAGTCCCGCACCGGCGAAGGTGGTGCCGATGCCGATTCCGCCGGGCAGCCAGGAGAACCAGTGGTCGGCGACGCGGTAGACCTTGCCGGAGAGTCCAGATTGGGTGAGCAGCATGCCCATGAAGATGAACATGGGCAGCACGCTCATCGACCAGTCAGAGACTGCGCTGAATGGGGCGGTGGCCAGGATGTTCATCGTCGCCGGGATGCCGGACACGGCGTAGACGCCGATGATCGACGGCACGGACAAAGCGATGGCTACAGGGACGGAGAGGAAGAGGAGGACGAGCATCATGCCGATGCACCAGGCGCCTCCGATGGCCGCGGATGGGCTGGTGAAGAGGCCGGCGAGGCAGACGACGATGAGTCCGAACCCGATGGTCAGGGAGAGTGTGCCGGGGCGTTCGCGGCGGGAGCCTGACGGGAAGAGCGCGGTGGTGGGTTTCTGGGTGGTCGTGCCGATGATGTTCGCGGTGTTCGCGTCTTCTGGCGGCAGGGGTGCACCGGTGAGGTCGGTGTTGGCGTTCACTACTCCTCCCCTGTTTCGGTGCGCCGGCGGCGGAGGATGGCGACGGCATCGAGAATATAGAGCACGACGAGAAGGACGAATACGATCGGCACGAGGTAGTACACGGGCCAGGTGATGACCGCGGAGACGTCGGCGGTTGATCCGATCGCCGTGTTCTCCAGGGCTTTCATCAGCCCGAACCAGGCGAAGGCCGCGGACACGAGGGCACCGAGGATGCACGCGAACACGGTGAAGAGAGCGGCGGTCGCGGGTTTCGCCCTCTCGATGGCCATGGTCACGGTGATGTGTTCCTTCTGTAGCTGAGCCGCCGGAATGCCGAGCAGTGCCACGATCGGCAGATACCAGTATTCGACGATCTCGTTGGTGCCGTAGATCGGGGCGTGGAAGATCGACCGGGCCAGGGCGTGAGTGACGATGTGGAGCATCATCACGATGATCGCCGCGGCCGTGGTGACCGTCAGCCACCTATCGAGGACTTTGGTGAACGTGCTCATCAAGAGTCACTGTAGCCGTCGGTCAAGGTGCCGGTGGCGCCTGCACTGTTTACGGCTGGGACGATGCCATCCGCGCCTGCCCCACCGCCGGTGACGTCGGAAGCTCGCAACGCATCGATCAGGTCGACGACTTCGGAGGCGTCTGCCAGCCCGTCGGGGATCATCGCGGTGACTCGACGCGCGCCGGCCTCAGCAAGGGCGATGGGATCGATGCCGGGGATTTGGGAATACCGGCGGGCGCTCCGAGGCAGCAACGCGACGCCGAGTCCGTTGGAGACGAGTGATTGGATGGCGCCGGGATTGTCAGTGATGTGCCGGGTACGGGGTTCGAAGCCGGCGGTGCGGCAGAGGCGTTCGGCGGTCGACCGGCAGCGCACGCATCCCATGATCCACGGCAGTTCGGCAACATCGTTGAGGTGTTGGATCTGCCCGGCTCGGTTCCACCGTTCGGGAACGAGCAGGTCGAGGTGGTCGGCCCCGAGGTCGACAGTCATATGTCCGGCCAGCTCAGGCGGGGCTTCGTCTTCGTGATGGAAGAGGAAAGCGATATCGATGTCACCGTCGTCGAGCATCCGCAGTGCTTCGGGCGGTTCGGCCTCGGAGACTTCGTACGAATGGTGAAGCGGTGAGTCCGTACTTGTGCCCGCATTGGCTTCGAGCCTGCCGAGCGCCGCGGCCAGTGGACCGATGACGAAGCTGGGAAAGCCTGCAAGGCGGACATTGCGTCCACCGAGTCCGAAGGCTTTCGCCAGGTCACTGCGCAACCCCGTCACCGAGGCGGCCACCTCGCCTGAGCGGATGCGAGCGAGTTGGCCGGCGGTGGTGAGGCGGATGCCTCGCGGGGTGCGGTCGAAGAGGGTGACCCCGAGGTCCTTCTCCAGCGCAGTCATGTGCTGGGACAGCGCTGGTTGGGACCAGCCGAGTTCGCGGGCTGCGGCACCGATGCTGCCTGCCTCGGCGATGGCGCCGAAGATCAGGAGGCGTTTGGGCTCGCCGAGGTCGAGAGCCTGCTCGAAGACATTAGCCATAAGTCCAGCTTATGACACAGCAGTGGGAACTGGGCCTACCGAAGGCAGATGATGCGCACCACACTGGAAGAAGTCGCGTTGAAGTCATTGCCAAGTCGAGGAGTTGGAGTATGCGCAGGATCGGTCTGCTGGGTGGAATGAGCTGGCATTCGAGCATCGAGTACTACACGAAGATCAATGATGCAGTGGCTAAGCAGCTCGGTGGTCACCATTCCGCGCAGATCCTGCTCGACTCGTGCGACTTCGCAGATATCCGGGAGCTGCAGGAGGCCAACGATTGGGCAGGCAGTGATGCGTCGCTGGCCTCGACGGCGCAGCGTTTGGTCGATGGCGGTGCCGAGGCTGTTGCGATTGCCACCAATCTCATGCACAAGTGCGCTCCGGCGATCGAGGCGCAGGTCGATGCGCCTCTCATTCACATGGTCGATTCGATCGCGACTATGGCGAAGCGCCAGGGCTTTTCGACGCTGGCGGTTCTGGGCACCCGATGGACGATGCTCGAGGATTTCTACACCGGCCGGCTCGAAGCACAGGGCATCAAGACTCTGGTACCGGATGAGGCAACGTGCCTCGAGGTCGATCAGATCATCTGGGATGAACTCACCCAAGGGAAGTTCACCGATGCCTCCCGAGCCCGCTACGTCGAAATCATGAACGACCTCAAGGCTCGTGGCGCTGACGCTGTGGCCCTGTCGTGCACGGAGATCGGCCTGCTAGTCCCACCGGAGACCGCTCCCCTACCGGCCCTCGACTCGGTCGATGCTCATGTTGCCGCAATCGTCGAGTGGATAATGGCGGACGAGCCTGTAACCATTCGGCATTGAACATCGGAGACTGCGACGATCGGAACGGTGATCGCCACGAGCCAAAACGCATCGGTCAAGAACGGTGCGCCTTCAAATGGAGTGTCCGACGCTACCCCGCCGGCCGGCTTCGGCCGCCCTGACCTGACCGCCTTCGCGTCTTATCCCAATCGACTCTGATCGGGTCCGCTCATCCTCTCGACGAGAACGCAGCGACATCACAGCCACCCGACCCCGACCGTTCGGGAAGCCGGGACACGTCACATGGCCTGTGCTGCGGGCGTGTCGAGTGGGCCGTCCAGGGGTGACGCAGGAGCGTCGACGCGACGTGCTGAGAGGTGGTTCCAGTCGAGCACTAGCACACCGGCTACAGGCATGGCGATAGGTCAGGAACGGCGTCGCTCCCTACGCAGGAGGGAGCGCAGAGTCTCGGCGTTCGCGTAGCCGACCCGTAGCGCGATCTCGGCGGAGGTGAGGTCCGTGGTTGCTGAGAGGTGCCGAGCTCGTTCGATGCGAAGCCGTTGGACGAAGCCGAGCGGAGTGAGGTTGAGCGCCGCACGAACTCGTCGTTCGAGGGTGCGCCGGCTGGTGCCGAGCGACTGCGCGACGAAGGCGACGTTGAACGGTTCGTCCAGGCGGGCGCGCACGAAGCGTTCGAACTCGACGACGATCGGGTCCTCGTGCCGGAGATGTTCGTAGGCGACGAAGGCCGCCTGCGACGGGCGCTCGTCGATGATGAGGAGCTTGGCGACGTGTTGGGCCAGGTCGGGGCTGATCGATCGCACGAGTGAGAGCGCGAGGTCGATGTGGGCGAACGCGGCGCCGGCGGTGACGAGGTTCCCGTCGACCACGACCATGGTGTCGAGATCGAGGGCGACGGTCGGATAGCGCTTCAGGAACTCCGGCCCCAGGAACCAGCTGGTCGTCGCCCGCCGATGATGCATCCGTCCGGTCTCGGCGACAGCGAACACGCCGGTGCACGCCGCGGCGATCCGGGTGGTCGCCTCGTCGAGGCGCCCGAGCGAGGCGATGACCGAACGAGCATCTCGGCTCTGGAGGACGTCGTTGGTAGCGGCGGCCGTAAGGGTTCCAAGCGCAGGGACGACGACCACGTCGAACTCTGCGGACTCCGACAGCGGGTGGTCCACCGACAGGGTCATCGATGCCGTCGTGGTCACTCGCCGTTTCGGCCCGAGGATGGCGAGTTCGATCGGGTCGATCCGCGGGTCGACATCGCCGCGGGCTCCGTCGGCCACCCGCACGATGTCGATGATCGACGCGATAGCCGAACCGAAGCAGCCGTCAATCGCGATCAGTCCAATACGCATGACGTAAACAATAGCGATACTGCCGTATACGCCACTACCCACCGGCCCTCGCTCGTCATAAGCTGAACTCGTCCCACAAAGAACCACGACCTCAAGGAGAGTCCCTCATGTCAACACCCGCATCACTTCCGTATGCCTTCGTCGCCAAGATCGTCGCGGCCGATGGACAGCACGACGCGCTCGCCGATCTGCTCGCCGGCGCTGTCGAACTCGCCAACGAAGAAGTAGGAACGATTGTCTGGTTCGCGGTCAGGACCCACGCCGACACCTTCTGGATCTTCGATGCATTCCCCGACGAAGCCGCTCGCGACGCCCACGCCAACGGCGCCATCGTCGCAGCCCTGACGGCCAACCAGCACCTCCTCAGCGCAGCACCCGAGATCCTGGCGGCCGACGTCCTCGCGTCCAAGCTCCCGTAGTCCGCCAACGCACGAGGCGATCGCGCCCCGCCGAGCCGTCGCCAGGTCGCGACCCAACGCCATGCTGCGTTGCCGAGCGGTGCGCGGCCTATCGGCCCACGGACAGGATGCCGGCCGCGAGCGCTCAGCCGGCGAGGGGTCCATCGCAGAGGAAAGCGACGTCGGTGCCGGGCAGAGCCGTGAGGCCAGCGCATCGCGCGACCACCAGAACCGAACCGCCCCTGCCCTGCGTTTCCGCAGGTCAGGGGCTTTTCGCCGGAGCCGCCTGTCGGAATCGAACCGACGACCTAATCACGTCGGCTTTGCGTCTATCGCTCGATGCGCCCACTGGGCGAACGAGCCGCTGACCTGCGCAAACGCCGAGTGTGGGGGACGCCGCCATCCGGTGGTGACCGACGACGACCGACCAGTACCGATCGTTTCACCGGAGCTTGCGGCGGCGTCGAAGCCGAGCAAGCTCCATTCCTTTAGCTCACCGCGTCCTTCCTCCTCGCCGGTCCCGTCGTCGAAGACGTTTCAGGGGTCTTCTCAGATGACGGTGTAGGTCGGCCGGGCGCGTCGGTCCGCAGATAGACGTCGAGGTCTCCCGACGACGGAGGTTCCTACGCCATCCATCCGAAAGACCTCGACGTGTCCGACGCTACCCCGTCGGCCGGCTTCGGCCGCCTTGACCTGACCGCCTTCGTTCGACTCGACGGCCTCGGTCTGAGCGTGACCGGACAACGACTTGAACCGGATCGTGCGGTCCTCGCGTGCCGCGTGGTGGAACCAGATCAGTGGTGCCGGCGGTACGGCAGCGAAGGCGCTGCTCGTGACACCGTGATCCGGCGGTTGGCCCATGAGCCGCTGGTCTGGCGACCGACCGTGCTGGCAGTTGTAGTGCGCCGCTACCGCTGTGCCGACTGCGGACACGTGTGGCGCCAAGACACCATCGCCGCGGCGGAGCCACGCGCGAAGCTCTCGCGCACCGGGCTGCGGTGGGCGCTGGAAGGGATCGTGGTCGCACACCTCACCGTCGCCCGTGTCGCCGAGGGACTCGGGGTCGCGTGGGACACCGCCACCAACGCGGTCCTGGCTGAAGGCAAGCGGCTGCTGATCAACGACCCCACGCGGTTTGAGGGCGTGAAGGTCATTGGCGTCGATGAGCACGTCTGGCGCCACACCAGGCGTGGCGACAAGTACGTCACCGTGATCATCGACCTCACCCGGTCCGCGATGGCGCCGGCCCAGCAAGGCTGCTGGACATGGTCGAGGGCCGGTCGAAGGCGGCGTTCAAGATTTGGCTCGCCGACCGCGACGACGCCTTCCGTGACGCGGTCGAGGTGGTCGCGATGGACGGCTTCACCGGGTTCAAGACCGCCGCTGCAGAGGAGATCCCGGACGCGGTCACGGTGATGGATCCCTTCCACGTCGTGCGCCTGGCCGGTGACGCCCTCGACAGGTGCCGGCGCCGGGTCCAACTCGCGATCCACGGGCACCGTGGGTTCAGGGACGACCCGCTCTACAAGTCGCGGCGCACGCTGCACACCGGCGCGGACCTGCTCACCGACAAGCAGAGCGACAGGCTACGCGCGCTGTTCGTTGATGACGCTCACGTCGAGGTCGAGGCGGCCTGGGGCGTCTACCAGCTCGCCTACTTCGAACGACCCGGCACCAGCAACGGGCCGACCGAGGCGCTCAACGGACGGCTCGAACACCTGCGCGGCTCCGCACTCGGGTTCCGCAAGCTGACCAACTACATCGCCCGGAGCCTTCACATGCCCGGAGCGACCCTAATCGTTTCCAACCATTCACGCCAACGGCCGAGCCGGACCGCATCCGCATGGGGCCCGCCTCTATGCCCAGCCCAAATCTGATTCGGCTCATCGCCGCGCTGCACGCTGTCGTGAAGGTCACGCCCGTCAACGAGTTCGCTCACTCGCCGAATCCCGTGGAGCGCGTTGACGAGCCATGCTTCGTGCTCCATAAGCTCCTCGGGCCGCACTCGCCGCAACTCGATCGGAACCGACCGAGCGCGGGCCTCCTCGAGGATCACCGCCGAGGTGACTCCCGGCAGTGCGCCTAACTCCGGGTCCTGTGCACAGAGCGTCTCTTCATCCCACCACAGCAGGCTCGTCGTCGCTCCCTCGATGACGTACCCGTCCCCGTTGATGAGCAATACCTCGTCACAGCTGTACTGCTCACCGGCTTCCTCCCGCACACGCTCAAGCAAAGCGATGTCCGGGCCTTTCCGATTCGGAGTGATTCGCGGGTCGGAATATGGCGGGATGAGAACCTTCAACTCCTGCGTCCGAGTCGGTGCTGGTCGCAACCGGAATGCCAACTCACGTTCGGCGTCAGGAGAAACGTCGAGGACATCTACGCGCGGAAACCACTCCCCCTTCGCCGAGATCTTCTCGACCACTGCCGCCCAAAATTCGTCGGTGATCGCATCACCCATCCCCACCTGCGCAGCAGCATCACCGAACCGTGTCCGATGGAGGTCGAACGCTCGTACCCGCCCGTCTTCAACAAGCCACGAATCGGCGGCCATCAGCTTCGATGAGCTGATATCCGTCGTAGGCTCCTCGAAACGGTGATCCTGTTGATTCCACAGCCACACGTTCATCGCTCAGCTCCACCCGAGTATTCGGCCACAGCGGTATCGGTCGGTCCGGCCTCCTCGGCGGGGATCATGGTGTGGACGTCAGCATCGCCTATCTGCTCAGTCGAATGGATATGTGTCCTCAGTTCGGACGGGGCGTTCGCATGAACGACAACCTCGCCGGGGAACTCCACTCCACCGAGCAACCTCAGCACCGGAGCCGCCTTCACCACTGTCTCCTCGTACTCCTCCTCGGAATCCGAGAGTGCGACGATCGCTCCGCCGACCCCGTAACTCAGAGTCTCACCCTGAACGACGAGCGTGCGGATGACGACGCTGAGATCGACGGCACCGCCGAGATCGACGGCACCGCCGAGCGAGAAATACCCGACTGCTCCGCTGTACACCCCACGCGGGCCGGCCTCGAGCTCTTCGATGGTCGTCATCGTCCGCAGCTTCGGCGCCCCAGTCATCGACCCTGGTGGGAACGCCGCCCGCACACACGCCACCGGGCTAGCATCCTCGGCCAAGCGTGAACTCACCGTCGAGACCATCTGATGCACCGTCGCATACGACTCGATCCCGAACAACGTGTCCACCTGCACCGATCCCAGCTCGGCCGTGCGTCCGAGGTCGTGCCGCACGAGATCGACGATCATGAGATTTTCCGACCGATCCTTCACCGAAGCGGCCAGCTCAGCCTTGATCGCTTCATCCTCGGCCGGTGTCGCTCCCCTGGGACGAGTGCCCTTGATCGGCTTCGACTCCACCCGGCCGTCTGCGCCAATCCGCAGAAACCGCTCAGGTGAGGTGCTGAGAATCACCGCCTCTCGCGTGCGGATGAACGCCCCAAACGACGTCGGATTGTCCTCACGCAGCCGCAGATACATCTCCAGTGGTGACGCATGCGGATCGACGGTGCCCTCGAGCATGTTCGTCAGACAGACTTCGTAAGTCTCGCCATCGGTGATCTTCTCTTGCACTTGGTCGATGAGGTCGAGGTACTCGTGCCGACTGTTCCGTGCCACGAGGTTTGGATCGCGGCGTTTCGCCGGGTTTGTGATGTCCGCCTTCGCCGAGGCGGTGCTCGGCTGATGAGCGCCAGTGACCTCATCGGTGGGGATCGATGCGATCCGCGTGCGTGTGTAGTCGAGCCATTCCTGGTTTGTCGCGCGGCCTGCGGGGTCGTCGTCACGACGCAGCACTAAAAGGTGAATGCGCTCGGTCTCGTGGTCGATGATGAGGGCGCGGTCGAGGAACATCATGACGGCGTCAGGCAGGTCGGATTCGCGCTGGTTCGGCGAGCCGACCTCGGTCTTGAGCTCGTAGCCGAGATAGCCGACCCACCCAAGATGGAAATCGAACGGCAGATCGTGGTTGTCCGCACGTATGTCGGGGGTTTCGGATCCTGCGCTGGGCGGTTCATCCTCTGTGCCTGACACTGAGACGGTCGTGCTAGCGAGCTCGATATCGAGCCAGTCGAAGAATCCGGACGACTGAATGAAGCTCTTTGATTCGCCACTGGCCGATCGGACTTCGACAGTCCCTTCCGACACAGAGGCAGTCGCTACTTTGCTCAGCGGACCGGACGGCGCACCCATGATCGAGAACCGGGACGAGTCATTGCCAGGTAAATTTCCGTCGAGCCAAACTGCCTCAGGTTCGTCACCGAAGAGCTCGGCGAAGAGACGTTCGTCGGTGAATGTCTGAGGGAGAACATCGGTGTCGAGAATGTAGTGGTGCCGATCGTCAGCAGGGTGGGGAGTCGCTTCGGACCGATTGAGCGCTGCGCACGTCCCTGCAAGGAGGTCAGATTTCGAGACAATCTCCTCGCCATCCCACGCCTCATTGACCGAACCGTCATCCTGATGCTCAGTCCCCCGGTTCCATGCCGCAGTAAGCTCGGCGAATTTCCGCAGCAGGGTCCGAGCCTCATCGGAGGCGATCGATTCCGGATGGAACTGGACTCCCCATTGTGGCCTGGACCGATGCCGGAGCGCTTGGATGACTCCGTCTTCGGACCACGCTGTTGCCTCCAAACAATCGGGCAAGTCGGTCACTGCGAGGGAGTGGTACCGCACCGCCGAAAACGGCGAGGGGATCCCGGCGAACAACTCGGTCTCGGTATGCCGGATCGCCGAGACCCGACCGTGTCTAGGCTCCGGAGAGTGCACCACGGCTCCCCCGTGCACATGAGCGATGCCTTGATGGCCGAGGCATACGCCAAGTACCGGGATCGTGGAATGCTCGATCACCTCGGCGCAAATGCCGAAGTCTGCCGATCTTTCTGGTGTTCCTGGCCCAGGCGAGATGACAACATTGTCGAATTCGTCGAGGACGCTCAGTTCGAACTCGGTCCAATCATTGGGCACAAGCGTCGGCGCACATTCGTTCACCTCGGCGAGGAGGTGAAAAAGATTGAGCGTGAACGAATCGGCATTGTCGATGAGCAGAGTCCGGATCACGCCTGCCTCCTCATACGCAGCTCTGGCACCTCATCGAATCCAGACGTCCGTGCGTCGTGGATGTGAGGCAGGAATAATCGTATTCCACAGACAAGCGCAGCTGGTAGCGTCGCTCACGATCACACCCAATGAGACAGGAGGACGTCGGTGTTCACAGCTTTGAAATTGACTGGGTGGATTCTTCTCGGCATCGGGCTGATCGTGAACGTGGCTTTCCTGGCCGACCCGAACAGCGGCCGGTACCCGCTTTGGGCACTGCTGCCCATCATCGGCGCACTCGTTCTGATGATTCCGATTCTCCGCAACCGCCGACGGAAGCCACAATAGGTCACTTTGGCAAGAGCCACCATTGAAATAGTCGGTATTTAAGCCTTCACGACGAGGGCTCTACCCGCTTCACCGGCGAAGCCCGAGCCGACTATTTTGATTCGGCTGTCCAGAGGGCTACGTCCAATTGCCTCAGCGGTTGAACGTCAAACCTAACTACCCGCTCGTCCTTCAAAGCTTCTGCCTTTGACACTGTGGCAGTCAGAGCCGCACGTACTTCCTTATCCCGCATCAACTCACGGAATACAATCCAGTCCTTCGCACGATCACCAAGACGATCGATTCCCAGCAACTTGCACGCGACGTTATCTCGCACCGGAAACAAGCCTGGCCGTTTTCGTGCAGTGATCTTGCTAGCTGTCACCCATGCATTCGAACTTTTGGTATCCGCTCTTGCCAGCAGCGACTTGACCAAGTCGTAAAATACTTGCATTGCTGGAAAGTCGTGCTCAACTGTGTCCTCAAGCGAACAGGTGGGGAGAGACCCAAGTGCAACACGGAGTTCGTTCTGGGTGGCTTCGTCTTCAAGAATTCGCCGCACTGCTAGTACCGGAATGTCAACTGACAGCGTGGTTACCGCCAACAGATCGGTCGCAGTGATTGTGTCCGAGACATTTGGCTCAAGACCAGCAAAGGTGGAACCAGCGTAATTTGTATTAGCGTCGTAATACCGACGGACTCGTCCAGGGGTCAAATCGTCCCGGAGAACTAGTAGACACTTACTCTTAGCGAAATCTATCGTGTCGGAACTGACTTCGGGGAAGGCGCTGTCAATGTCGACCATGAGACACTCGCTTTCTTCAGAGACGCGGTCGAAGCCGTGGAGCCAAGTGTTCGAACAACAGGACTTCAGGAACACGGCTGGCGACTTGATACCATTCTTCGCCATCAGCAAACTTGGTCATCGCTTTGTTCGCCAGGGGTTGCATCGCCTGCTGTAGCAGTGCCTCCAGATCGCGAATCAAATCTTTGGTATCAAGATTCTCCACTCCGTTGTAGGTTTGAGTCACAGTTTCTACGCCGTCGTCACCGATAGCTCCTTCGCCATCAGGAGAATCAAAGGTAAACCAGGAGAACCGGTTCCACAATTGAGAATGCTCATCATCGAGATGGTCGCGGATTCGACTTCCAATACCGTTGGCTCCAACTGCGAGCCCCACATAGTAGACATTGACGTCGTTATAAAGAATGTAGACACCTCGCGCTCTCCTGAAATCAACAATCCGGAGACTTCCCGAGTTCAGACCTCGCCGTCCTAGAAGTCGCCAAGGTCGAGCGTCCCATTCAACTAACCCTTGTTCCCAGAACAGTCCGTACGCCCCAATAATCATAAACTCGACTCTCCTTTGAGTTGTCTTCAGTCCTGGCCTCACCTTGGCTCAAGACTAACCATATTTGAGCGCAGAATGTGTAGTTGTCTGAGGATTCCCGGTCCGTTCATTACCGGCAATCGACGACGTAGCTATGAGTGCCTCAGCCGAGCACAAGCCGTCGAGTCGTGTCCGACAGGCCATCGGCTGCCTCGACGAGGAGTGACTCCTCCGTATCCGCACCGGCACGGACGTATCGCCCAGTGAACGCGTCCAAGGTTCCCGATGCGAGAGCCAGCGCGAGTCCGGTGACCTGCTCGGTTGAGGTCCAGTCGTCACCCTGGCGGAAATCGTGGACGGGCATCGACTTCGTCATGGCTGTCTCGACGACGCCCGGCGCCATCTCGAAGATACGCAGTCCCTTGTCATGCCCGAAGTGAACGACCGAGTCGGCGATGCGGAACAGTGCTGCCTTCGACGCCGAGTACACTGCATACGCCGGCGTGCCCTTCGCCCCCGATCCCGAGTTGAGGTCGATGATGCGGCTGAGACGGCCGGTCGCCTGGGCGCCCGCCATCAATACGGGTGCAAAGACGTTGATCATGAGCGCGACGCCGAGCACGTTCGCGTCGACGACGTCCTTGAGGCTCTCCGGATCGGCGTCCCACAACGGCCCCTCGGTCGACTCGATGCGCCCGGCATTGTTGATGAGCACCTGCAGACGCTTCCCCGTCGATTTCTCGAGCTCGGCGACAGAGTCACGCAGCTGGTTCACCGCGGTGATGTCATCAGTGCGCAGACCGACACCGGTCACCGTTCCCCCGGTCGCCTCAGCGATCTCATCAGCAGCAGCTTCCGCCTTCTCCGCCGAGGTGGCCGTGACGATCACGTCATAGCCAGCCTTCGCAAACGCCTCGGACAGATGACGCCCGATTCCGCGGGCGCCGCCGGTGATGAGCGCGATCGTCTCGGACGGAACCGCGGTCGCTTCAGAGGTTCCGTCGGTGGTCGGCATGTTTGTTCCGTAAGGCAGCTTCTCGGACATGGTCGGGACTCCACTTTCTTGGTCGACTGCGGGTGGTCAGTTGTCGTGGCGCGCGATGCGGATTCACACCGCCGCGTGGTCGGTCGCTCTCGGGCTCGATGCCGCGGCGCGCGGCGCGGATACGACAGAACCCGGTCGAACCACTGTAACGGTCGACCGGGCTCTGTGACGCACTGTTCTCAGCTGCGGACTTCAGCGCCGTGACGCTCGGCGGCCAGCTTCGTCGCCGCTTCACGCATCGCCGAGGCCTCATCGGCCTTGAGCGTACGATCCGGGGCCCGGAAGGTCAGGCGGAACGCCAGCGACTTCTTGCCCTCGGGCAGCTGGTCACCGGTGTAGAGGTCGAAGGTCTCTAGCAGTTCGAGCTCCTCCCCGGCACCTTCACGCAGCGTCGCGGCCAGAGTCTGCGTCGGCAGCTCGGCATCGACGATGAGCGCGACGTCCTGGCGGGAGACTGGGTAGGTCGACAGAGCGCCGTCCCAGGCTCGCAGGTCGTCTTGGGCCAGCAGTGCGTCGAGGTCGATCTCGAAGGCGACGGTCCGCGCCGGCAGGCCGAGGTTTTCGCACACCTTCGGGTGCAGCTCACCTGCATGGCCAAGCACCTGACCGTCGGCAAGGACAAACTTCGCAGCCCGTCCCGGATGCCACGGAGCGATCTGGTCGGCCTCGACGGTGACCTCGAGGCCGTTTGTCTCAGCGATCCGACGGACGGTGTCGATGACGTCGGTGGCCTCGGCCTTACGGCCCTTGCCCCAGACGCCGGGCATCTCCGCATTGCCGGAGATGATGCCCGCGTAGTGGTAGGGCTGGTGCGGCACCGAAGCGTAGATTTCCGACAGCTCGTCATCGCTCGGGTGATATCCGGGCAGGTGACGCGGTCCGGGCCCCTCAGGCAGGCCCGCCGAGGTGGACACGAGTCCCGCCTCGAACAGTGCGACGTCTTTCGCCCCGCGGCCCTGGTTGCGAACCACGAGGTCGACGAGTGTCGAGAGCAGGTTGGTGCGCATGAGCGGCAGGTCTTCGGACATCGGGTTGGCCAGACGCACATGCTTGCGACGCACATCATCGGCCTCGAGCCGCAGCTGGTCATCGCGCTTGTCGTTCGTGAACGGGTACGACAGCACCTCGGTGAACCCGTCGGCAGCCAACAGGTTCGAGATACGGCGACGCGTCTTCTGCGCGACCGTCAGTCCGTTGCCGGCCCGAGCGGCGGGCTGAACGGACGGAATCCGGTCATAGCCTCCGGTGCGGGCGACTTCCTCGATGAGGTCGACGTCGTCGGTGATGTCCGTGCGCCAGCTGGGCACGGTCACCGACACCGTCTCCTCGTCTTTGGCGGTCACAATCGCGCCGATGCCCTCAAGAAGTGTGGTCACCTCGGCGACGGTGTAGTCGATGCCGACCAGCGACGCGACGCGGGCGACCTTGAGGTCGAGCACCATCGGCTCGGGAGCCTGACCGACCTGCGTGGTGGCGGGGCTGAGGGTACCGCCGCCGAGTTCGACGAGCAGGTCCGCGCAGCGACGGGCGGCTACTGGAGCGAGCTTCGGGTCGACTCCGCGCTCGAAGCGACGCGAGGCCTCCGAGGACAGCTTGTGGCGACGCGAGGTGCGGGCAATCGAGATCGGGTCGAAGTGTGCGGCCTCGATGACGACGTCGGTCGTCTGGTCGTTGACCTCGACGTCGGCTCCGCCCATGACACCGGCAAGGCCGATGATCTTCCCGCCCTTTCCGCTGGGGCCGTCCCCGCGGTCGGTGATGAGCAGGTCCTCGGGATCGAGTTTGCGCTCCACATCGTCGAGAGTCGTGAACTTCTCCCCCGCAGTCGCACGGCGGACGACGATCTCGTCGCCGAGCAGCGAAGTGTCGTAGGCGTGCAACGGCTGACCGAGTTCGAGCATGACGTAGTTCGTGACATCCACGGTCAGGCTGATCGGACGCATTCCCGCCTGCTGCAGGCGACGCTGCATCCAGAACGGAGTTTTCGCGGCCGGATCCAGCCCGGTGATCTGAAGAGCGGTGAACTGGTCACAGCCGGCCACCTCGTTGATGGGGTTCGCATCCTCAACCGACACAGGGAATCCATCGTCGGTGGCAGCGTTGGTGGGGGCCACCTCGGCGGATCCGATATCGGTGAAGGTCTGACCCTTCATCTGTGCGTATTCGCGTCCGATGCCGCGCATCGACAGCTGGTAGCCGCGATCGGGGGTGACGTTGACGTCGAGGGTGACCTGGTCGAGGCCGAGCAGCGCGATCGCGTCGTCACCGGGCTCACCGGACAATCCCAAATCCGACAGCACGATGATGCCGGAGTGATCCTCGCCGAGGCCGAGCTCCTTGGCCGAGCAGATCATGCCGTCGGACTTGTGACCGTAGGTCTTGCGAGCAGCGATGGCGAAGTCACCGGGCAGGACTGCTCCGGGCAGGCAGGCGACGATGAGGTCGCCGGGCACGAAGTTGTGGGCACCGCAGATGATGCCGCGGCTGGGCACCTCGGGGCCGGGCTGCGGGTCCTTCGGATCGTCGAGATCCTCGTTGTGGTCGGGGCCGACGTCGACGCGGCACCAGTTGACGGTCTTGCCGTTCGAGTGCTCTTCCTTGACCAGTTCGAGTACGCGACCGACGACGAGGGGCCCGGTGATCTCGGGGCCGAAGAAGTCCTCTTCCTCGAGTCCGATGGCCGCGAATTCGGCGGCGAGGGCATGGGGGTCGGTCTCGGCTGGGAGATCGACATAGTCGGCCAGCCAGTTCAGTGGGACGCGCATATCAAGCCTTCATTCCGAAACGGGCCGAGAAGCGCACATCGCCTTCGACCATGTCGTGCATATCGTTGATTCCCTCGCGCAGCATCAGGGTGCGTTCGATGCCCATGCCGAAGGCGAAGCCCTGGTAGACGTCGGGGTCGATGCCGGCGGCGCGCAGCACGTTGGGGTGGACCATTCCGCAGCCGCCCCATTCGATCCAGCCGGGTCCGCCGACCTTGTTGGGGAACCAGAAATCCATCTCCGCGCTCGGTTCGGTGAACGGGAAGAAGCTCGGGCGCAGTCGGGTCTTCGACTCCGGGCCGAACATCTCGCGGGCGAAGCCGTCGAGGGTGCCCTGCAGGTTAGCCATGGTCAGGCCCTTGTCGATGGCGATGCCTTCGATCTGGTGGAAGACCGGGGTGTGCGTGGCATCGAGCTCATCGGTGCGGAAGGTCTTGCCCGGGCACACGACGTAGAGCGGGACACCGCGTTCGAGCAGGGACCGCGACTGCACCGGTGAGGTGTGGGTGCGCAGGACGAGACCGGCCTCGGGTGGGTCGACGAAGAACGTGTCCTGCATCTGGCGGGCCGGATGGTCAGGTCCGAAGTTAAGCGCGTCGAAGTTCAGCCATTCGGATTCGATCTCCGGGCCTTCGGCGACCTCCCAGCCGAGGCCGACGAAGTAGTCCGCGGCCTGTTCCTGGATGAGGCTCAGCGGGTGGCGAGCGCCGAGGCGGCGACGATCGGTGGGCAGGGTGACGTCGATGGCCTCTTCGATGAGCACGGCCGCATCGCGTTCGGCTTCGAGTTCGGCCAGGCGTGCGTCATGGGCTTGCTTGACCTGTCCCCTGGACTTGCCGACGATCTTGCCGGCGGCGGCCTTATCGGCCTTCTCCAGCGAGCCGATGGCTCGGTTGGCGAGCGCCAGCGGGGCTTTGTCGCCGGTGTGGTCGATCTTCGCCTGCTTGAGCTCGTCGAGAGTCGTCGCATCCGCGAAAGCCCTAAGTGCCGCGTCGACGGCCTGCTTCACGGCCGACTCGTCCAAGGGGTCGAGTTGGTCTGTCATCAATGTCCTTTTGTCCGTACTTGCCCGCAGCTGTGGGGACGTCATTCTTCTTCGCGTGCCAGTCTATCGTCTCCCCCGGCAGGGCCCTGGTCTGGTCCGCTGGGTGGGTGGTCCACCTCGGTAGGTGATCCTTTCGCCGAGGCGGCCCCGCGGTTCTGTACGTCAGCTGGGTGGGTGGGCCGCCTCGGTGTCGGTGGTGTGGGGCTGGTCATAGGGTTCGCGCCGACACAAGCGTAAGGTCGGGCACATGACGACACAACGTGCATCAGATGTCATGGTCAGAGCCCTGGAGAACGAAGGCGTCGAGCGGATCTTCGGCATTCCCGGCGAGGAGAACCTCGACTTCGTCGACTCCCTGCGGAACTCATCGATCGAACTCATCCTCACCCGCCACGAACAGGCGGCCGCGTTCATGGCCGCCACCTACGGTCGGCTGACGGGCAAGCCCGGGGTCGTGCTCACGACCTTGGGCCCGGGGGCACTCAACCTGGCGACCGGGGCTGCGTACGCCCACCTCGGCGGAATGCCGGTCATCATGATCACCGGTCAGAAGGGCATCCGCACGGCCGAGCAGGCGGCGTTCCAGATGGTCAACACGGTGGCGACGATGGAACCGCTGACGAAGGTGAGCAAGCAGATCAGCTCGGCGGCGATGATTCCGACGATGGTCCGCGAAGCGTTCCGCGCCGCCCAGGCCGAGCGTCCCGGACCGGTGCACCTCGAACTGCCCGAGGACATCGCGGGGATGCCGGTCGACGGATTCGAGCTCATCGAACCGCATACGAACAGTCGGCCCGTCGCCGGAGACACGGCGATCGCGAACGCCGCGAACGTCATCAAGGAGGCGAAGCACCCGCTGCTCATGCTCGGTGCGGATGCCTCCCGGGCCTCGTGCAGCGAGGCTCTGTCGCGTTTCGTCGCTGAGATGCGCATCCCCTACGTGACCACGCAGATGGGCAAGGGGTCGGTGACGGGCGCGTCGGATCTGTACATGGGTACGGCGGCACTGACGTCCGGGGACTACGTCCACGACGCGATCGATGCCGCCGATGTCATCGTCACCATCGGTCACGACACGACGGAGAAGCCGCCGTTCACGATGGACGAGAACGGGCCGACGGTCGTGCACATCGGGTACCGTCCCGCCATCGTCGAGCAGGTGTATTTCCCGCAGTTCGAGGTCATCGGTGACCTGGGTCCGTCCTTGGACAAGCTCGCCGAGGTGCTCGGCGGCCCCGTGCCCACCGCAGAGGCGCTCCTGCCGATGCGTGATGAGATCCTCATCAAGATCCACGAGGGAGCCGATGAGGATCGGTTCATCCCCCAGCGGATCGTCCAGGAGGTCCGTGACGTGGTCCCGACCGATGGGATCGTGGCCCTCGACAACGGAATGTACAAGATCTGGTTCGCCCGCAACTACCGCACGACCCGGGCGAACACCCTGCTGCTCGACAATGCTCTCGCGACGATGGGCGCCGGGCTGCCCTCGGCGATCGGGGCGAAGCTGACCTACTCGGAGCGTCGTGTCATGGCCGTGGTCGGCGACGGCGGGTTCATGATGAACAGCCAGGAGCTGGAGACCGCCGTGCGTTTGGGTCTCGATCTTGTTGTCGTCATCCTCGAGGACAACGCCTACGGCATGATCCGCTGGAAGCAGGCTGCGGACGGATTCCCCGATTACGGTCTGACTTACGGCAACCCTGATTTCGTGAAGTACGCGGAGTCGTATGGGGCCACCGGCACCCGCGTCGAGGATGTCGACAGCATCAGCGACGCCCTGGAGAATGCGTTCGCGGCGGGTGGTGTGCACGTTGTCGTCGTGCCCATCGACTATTCGGAGAACAAACGCGTGCTCATCGACGAGTTGGGACAGCGGTGAGGCACTGTTTTTTGGTGCTTCCGACCCTGATCCGGCAACTGGCCAATTGATACGGTCACGTATCTTCACGATTCTGCTGGGGGTCTCCACGCTGTGCGCGTGGGGATCCCTCGGCGAGATCGTCAAGGCACTCCTGCGGGATCGGCCGATCGATTCACTGCTCTGGGTCATGTTCGGGGCGGCGACCGCCTCGGCGATCGTGGTCTGGTCTGTGTTTCGGGCAAGTGGTGTTGGCCTCGAGGTCAGGAGCTTCATCGGCAGCGTTCCGTTAGGAGTTGTGCTGCTGTGCTCGCTGGTGGGCGGGTTCGTTCTGCCGTCGCTGTTGGTCGGCGGAGCAGATGTCATCGAGGTGGCAGTCACCGCGGTCGTCATCACTTTGGTCTGCGGTGGTGCGATGCTCTACCTGCGTAAGGCCTACTTCACTCCCCCGGACAGCCTGGAGGGGTTAGACGACGAGTGACAGGGGTTGACCTTCAAGTCGGTTGAGACCGGACAATGTTCGGGTGACTGATTCTGACTTGATGCCGATCGGGACGTTCGCCCGAATAGTGGGGCTGACGGCGAGCGCGCTGCGCTTCTACGACGATGCCGGCGTCCTCCGCCCTGACCATGTCGACTCCCAGACCGGATATCGCTTCTACAGTGAGGAACAGATAGACACGGCGCAGCGACTGCGGGAGCTTCGTGAGCTCGGAATGCCGCTGTCCGATGTCTCTCGGTTCTTCGCGGCCGAAACTGCGTCCGATTCCGCGGAATCGCTGCGGCTCCTGAATGACCATATGCGCAGGGTGTCGGACGAGACTGCGCGGTTACAGCTTGTGGCTGCGCGCCTCTCCGAGTTTTTGCAGTCGGAGGCTTCGACATCACTGTGTACTCTTTCCGGGCCCGTCTTCGCCGCGGCTGTCGACCAACTTCTGGCGACGACTGCCGACGACCCCGACTTCCCCGTCCTCAACGGTGTTCGTCTCTGCGTCGAACCGGACGCGCTCATACTGGCGGCGACGGATCGCTACCGCTTCACCAGTCGCACCCTGGTGCCGAGCCGGTCGGCGGGCACGACATGGGCAGGCACCGTATCGGGCCATGCCCTGCGGAACACCGTTTCGGCGATCCGCAGAAGCCCGACAGTGACTCTCGAGGCAGGCGACGGCTTCCTGCGCATCGTGCACGAAGATGGCACCGTGTGCCAGTGCACGTTGATCGAAGAGCCGTTCCCCGATGCTCGCGACTTCTTTTCGTCCCTGCCGACAGCTGTCCACCACTACATGATCGACCGCCGGCAGCTGTTGCAAACAATGGAACAGCAGGCCCCGGATAAGGTCAGTCTGCGACTCTCTGCGAGCGGGGTGCAGGTTCTGCACCCCGCTGACTCCGTTGACATCGACGGCACCGGAGACAGCTCCGAACTCACTCTGTGGTTCGAACTCACGACATTGCATCCGGCGGTGACCAATGCGCTCGGAAACGATCTCATCCTCGACGTCACTGCGTCGGATCAACCCGTCATCCTGCGCTCAGCTGATGACGGAGACTTCACCACCGTCCTCATGCCGTGCCAGGCCCCCGCCCACTGACACAGACAGGAACAAATCACCATGAACTCCACACCAGCCGCACCCGATCCGACGATGGAGGCGATAGGACGAGCCGTCGAACTCGGGAGAGCAGGAGACGTCGACACCGCTCGGCATCAGCTGGTCGACCTCTGGACGGAGGTCGGGGCCTCCGGCGATCCGTTCCATCGCTGCACGCTTGCGCACTATCTCGCTGATCTCTTCGATCATCCTGCTGAGGCACTCATCTGGGACATTCGTGCTCTCGACGCCGCAGCTTCGCTCAGTGATGAACGTGCACAGGTCCACCACCAGTCGCTCCAGGTCGCCGGCTTCTACCCCAGCCTCCACCTCAATATCGCCGACAACCTCCGTCGCCTGAGTGCATTCGATGCCGCGGCGGAGCACATCTGCGCCGCCGAGCAACACAGCGAATCTTTGCCCGATGACGGCTACGGACGAATGATCCGCACTGCGATCGACGAGGTACGTGTCGCCATCGACCGGCGCGAGACCGCTCGCCGCGGCTCGGCGCCCGGCGGTTCGTAGTGCTCGCCGGCCTGTGGGCGCTCACTCCACGGTGATGCCGAGTTCAGAAGCGAAGAGTTCGGCGAAGAGCATGAGCTGGGTGTCGTCGATGGTCGCTCCGCGCAAGGAGTGGACTCCGGAGATCTTGTGCGGTTCCAGTCCCCGGATGTCGACGTTGCCGAGGGTGGCGCCTTCGCACTGGAAGACGCCGACGCTGCTTCCCGGGAATGCGACCCGGCTGACCTTCGCTCGGTCGAGGTCGATTTCGTCGATCTTGCAGTCCCGGAACTCGACGTCGGTGAGCTTCGATTCCCGCAGGTTGAGGTAGGAGATGCGGCAGTTCGTGAACCGCACCTTCTCCCACACGCTGTCATAGACAACGCCGGCACCGATCCGCGTACCGGAAACGTCAGTGTGCAGCAGGTTTCCACGGGGCATGGTCCAGGTGTCGGCGCGGCAGTCCGTGATCTCCGTTCCGGAGATCCTGACTCCGCTGAGGTCGATCGGAGCCTCGGCGTCGCCGAAGTTCACGTTCGTCATTCGACAGTCGAGGAACGTCGCTTGGGTGGCGTCCGCCTCGGCGAGGTTGAGGTCGCTGAACTCCATCCCTTCGAGGAATTCCTCGGGACCGATATCGCCGAAGAAGCCCTGAACCAGATCGTCGAGGCTGAGCTTCGGTGGGCGCGGAGATTCGGTGGCCATAGTGCCACCCTAACGGTTCCCTGTGAACGAGACAGTGCGTCGCATCATGGACGCAGACAAGACCCCACCGGTGCAGTTTCATTTCAACGAGCCAATTGTCTAGATCGCTCTAGACGGCCCCGTCTATCCTGCACTAGACTTGAGTAATGAAGCGGACGGCTGTTCTCAAGAAGCTCAAACAAGCAGCCAAAGCAGCCGGGAAAGATTTTTCGTTGACCGAACTCACCAACCACACAGGTGTCACGGTCGGACAGACCCGATCCACGCTCGGTCGGCACCGTGAAATCGACGATGTCACCGCACGAAAATTCTTTGATCAGTACGCGAAGGAACTCGGGAAAGGATGGTGGCGGAAGTGATCTACACAGTCGAAGCAACCCGCAACGGATCGTGGTGGTCATTGCAGTGCCGCGAAGTCCCCGGAGCACTGTCACAATCTAGATCACTCGCGGAAGCCAAGAAGATCATGCCGGAAGCTATCGCTTTCGTTGCCGATGTTCCCGAAACGGCAGTTGAAGTCACAGTTGTTCCAATCGTTCCCAGCGCCGCCCAAGAGCATCTGCAAGAGGCAGCCAGACTGAGGGAAATCGTTGCCACCGCGAATAGTCAGGCAGCGTCCGAGTCACGTCAGGCCGCCGAGGAGCTGCGCAAATTGGGAATGACTGTGCGGGACATCGGTGAGACTCTGGGTGTTTCCTACCAAAGAGCCAGCCAGCTCTTGGCCTCTGCTTCCTAACTCGCGAAGTCCGTCTGACAAGGCATCCGTTGGGCCACGAGTAATGATCGTGTACTGCAGTAAGAGGTGGAATCCGCCTCGGCGGCACTCCCCCGCTAGACTCCAGTCATGAAGCCACTGACAACGATCCTGTCATTGCCCGTTGCCGACCCACAGGCCACCGCGAACTTCTACGCCGATGGGCTCGGCCTCGAAACCGACGGAGTGGAGGACGGTATCGTCGCCTTCGAGCTGCCGAACCTCTCCATCTTCTTCATCACCGCCGACGAATACGGTCAGTACCTCGAGCTCTCAGGTCAGCCCGGTTCGAAGAATCCGGTTCCCGGCGCCAGCATCATCTCGTGTGCATTCGCCACGCGTGCTGAGATCGACGAGGTACTCGACCGTGCTGTCGCCGCCGGTGGATCAGCCGATCCTGGTCAAGATGTCGATGGCTCGTACATGGGGTACTTCGCTGACCTCGACGGCTACATCTGGGAACTCGTCGCCAACGAGCAGACCGCCAAGGCCGCCGGAACCAAATAGCCCCTCACATCCGCTGGTTGCGGGCACTCTCGTAAATGCACACACCGGCAGCGGTGCCGAGGTTGAGGCTTTCGGCCGAGCCGTAGATCGGAACAGCCACGGACGAATCGCACAGCTCCAGTTCCTCTGCGCTCATCCCCCACGCTTCATTGCCGAAGACCCAGGCGGTCCGTGCGGTGAGATCCAGGCCTGTATCCCACGGGTGGTGAAGATCGTGGGCTTCGTCGTTGGCGTCGGCGGCGAGCACCTGCAGGCCGCGGGCACGGGCCAGTTCGGTGACCTCGGACAGGCCGACTCCGGTGACGACGGGAATGTGGAAGAGCGAGCCGGCAGTCGAGCGCACGACCTTGTCGTTGTAGACATCCACCGACGATGACGTCAGCACCACGGCATCGGCTCCCGCGGCATCGGCCAGTCGGATGATCGTACCGGCATTGCCCGGATCACGCACCTGCGACAGGACGACGACAAGCTGAGCTTCCTTGTCGAGCACCGAGGTCAGCTCCACGTCCAGGGTCTTGCACACGGCCACGACACCTTGGGAGTTCACGGTCGATGCGAGCTCGGTGAGTACCTCGGGGGTGACGATGCTGCACTGCATGCGGCCGTGCTTCGCCGCGGAGACGAACGAGGGATGCTCCGCGGCGGCCTCCTCGGTGATGAAGAGCTCAACGACAGAGCCCTTGCGCGCCAGTGCCTCCCGCACGGCCTGCGGACCCTCGACGAGGAACTGCCCCGTGGCCTTGCGGTCGCGACGCTTGAGCAGCTTCGCGGCGTTCTTGATCCGCTTCGACTGAGGCGAGGAGATGACGTCAGGGAGTTTCATGAAACCGTGTTCTCGATCCGTTGAGTGCTGAAGTGGAAGAAGTGGTGGCTGAGGAGACAGGAGCCGATCTGGGGACCAGGCGGGCCCCGACAGAACGACCGACGGCCCCGAACCTGCAGTTCGGGGCCGTCGTCGATCACCGAGGCGATCGGTCAGTCACTGTGTGACCGGAGTCTTGAGTCGACGCTGCTCAGGCGGCGTCGGTCTTCGCTGCGTTGACGTCAGCAGGAAGAGCATCCTTGGCGACCTTGACCAGGTGCGCGAAGGTGGCCGAGTCGTTCACGGCGAGCTCGGCGAGCATGCGACGGTCGACCTCGACTCCAGCGGCCTTGAGGCCCTGGATGAAACGGTTGTAGGTCATGCCGTTGGCGCGGGCGCCGGCGTTGATGCGCTGGATCCAGAGACGACGGAAGTCGCCCTTGCGCTTGCGACGGTCACGGTAGCTGTAGACCAGCGAGTGGATGACCTGTTCTTTGGCTTTGCGGTACAGGCGCGAGCGCTGTCCGCGGTAGCCGCTTGCCCGGTCGAGGATGACCCGGCGCTTCTTGTGAGCGTTGACCGCTCTCTTCACACGTGCCACGTGTTACTCCTTTGAAAAGTTCGTATCTGCCGGCGGTGCCGGACTCTGGTTCAAGCTGAGACAGCCGATGTCGACTGCCCGTGGGAGTTCCCGGCTGCTGCCGGAAAGCGAAGACCCGAAAGGGGTCTCACCTGCCCTTGAGCTTGCCCAGAAGCTTGCGGGCCTTGGCGCGGTCGCCACCGGTGATGACCTGGTCGGTGGACACGCGGCGCTTACGAGCCGAGGTCTTGCCCTCGAACTTGTGCTGGTTGTTCACGCCTTCACGCATGATCTTGCCACTGCCAGTCACGCGCATGCGCTTCTTGGCGCTGCTGTTCGTCTTCTGCTTCGGCATAGTGCCGTTCTCCTTTGCAATTCGTTGCCGACGTCGACCGCCTGCAACTACTTCACACGCACAGTCCAGGACGGGCCTGGAACGCGACGTACTTAATTTCTCACGCGTCCGGGCGAGCTGAGTTCTTCTCGGCAGCGACCCGATCGCGACGGGACTTCACCTCAGCGGACTTGCCCTTGGCACCAGCCGATGCCTTCCGGGCCTCCGCCTTGGCGTCAGACTTTGACTTGTGCGGGGCGATGACCATCACCATGTTGCGTCCGTCGACTCGCGGTGAGGACTCGACGGAGCCGAGGTCGGACACATCTTCGGCCAAGCGGTTGAGCAGCTTGATGCCCATCTCGGGGCGGGACTGCTCACGTCCGCGGAACATGATCATGACCTTGACCTTGTCGCCGCCTTCGAGGAAGCGGGTGACGTGGCCCTTCTTCGTCTCGTAATCGTGTTCGTCGATCTTGAGACGGAAGCGGATCTCCTTCAGCGCAGTGTTCGCCTGGTTCTTCCGAGCTTCTCTGGCCTTCTGGGCAGATTCATATTTGAATTTTCCGTAGTCCATGAGCTTGGCTACGGGTGGCTTCGCCTGTGGGGCTACCTCGACGAGGTCGAGACCTGCCTCAGCGGCGAGATCGAGTGCCTTGCGAATGGCAACGATACCGACCTGTTCACCATTGGGTCCGACCAACCGGACCTCGGGAACCCGAATCCGGTCATTGATGCGCGTCTCGCTGATGTGTTCACTCCTTTTTGCTCAAATGTGGTCGTGGCAACGAAAAAGGCTCCCGTTGACACATGCCAAGGGAGCCTGCACACACGAGCAGTACGGTAGACGTACGTTCAGTGAATACACCTCGATCTGCACCCATTCGGACAATGCCCGAAGGATAGATCTTTGGACCCGATCGCTCTTCGCGATCAAGGTGGGAGACAGACTCCGCTTCGCACCAGCTACCAGTGTACTACGCTTCATGACTCTTCGCACATCGAGGCCCTGGTGTGATCGCCGCGTTGATTTATATGTCAAGCTTATGGCATGAGTTCTGAAGAATCTGTTCCCGCCGAGGCGATCGCCGACGTTACGCGCGACATCGCCGAGGTCCCCGCTGTCGAGGTCATCACGTCCAGTGCCGTCCACCTCATGTCCGCCGCCGCCGTCAAGTGCGGCCTGGCCGAGGACACCGCCGAAGGTCACGGCGCCGACCTCCAGGACCTCGATGAGGCCCGCAAGCTGATCACCGCGTTGGCCGGCTTCGTCACCGGTGCCGCCACCGTGATCGGCGACCACCACGCCCGCCCGCTGCGCGATGGGCTGCGCAGCCTGCAGCTGGCCTTCCGCGAGGCCTCGGAGATTCCCGACGCCCCCGGCGAAGGTCCCGGAGAGAAGTTCACCGGCCCCGTCCGCTGACACATCCATCACCGAGGCGGCCCCCGACCATTCGTCGGGGGCCGCCTTCGTCTATGGTCCAGCCGTTCGCCGGGGAGGATGGCCCACCGGGTCCGCCGAACCCCCGGCACAGCGCCTCGGCTGAGAGGTGGCTCCGAAGGCGAAGCATTGGTGACGGATCAGGAATCCTCACCTGCTCGCTCCGCCTGCGCCTTGATGCCGCGGAGGCGACGATCCCAGCCGTGGGCGACGATACCGAGCAGATCGGATACTTCGCGGATCTGCGACGGGCTCACCGAGTGTACGCGGCGGGCTGATCGGGTCGCCGAACTCACGATTCCTCCGCTCTCGAGAATCCGCAGCTGCTTGGCCACGGCCTGTCGGCTCAGTCCGAGATCACGTGCCACGGCGCCGGCGTCATCGGGCGACTGGGACAGCCGAACCAGGATGCGGCGTCTCGTGTGGTCGGCCAGCGCCTTGAAGACGAGATCCGCCTCGTCCGACAGCAATCTGTGCTGAACGGAATCGTCTGCAGAACTCATCTCGCCGACACGGCGAGTCCCCTCGCCACCGCGAGCTCTTCGACCCAGCCTTCGGCATTCTCCTCAAATCGCCGGCGCCGCTCGGCGGCATCGTCGCTGAGCCGGGCGAACCCACTCTCGCGGACGGTGAGCAGGACGCCCTGGCCCTCTGGCTCGATGGTGAAAACGATCGTGGTGCTGGGAAAGTCGTCCAACGATCCGGGCGTCCCGCCGAGCCAGCGGAAGACGGCACGACGAGGCGGGTCGAGCTCCTCCGTGCCGATGGCGAATTCGCCGACGTTCGGGTCAACCACCCGAGAGACACCGCCCTCAGAACTGATGTCATGCTCGGTGTAGCTGCCGTCATTGATGAACCAGCCGGGTTCGCTGATGATGTCCCACACAGTTCGCGCGTCGGCGTCGATGTGGATGCTGCGGACGATCTCGTCAGGCACATCATCCGCAGTGATGGGTACGTCGTCCTCGGTCACGATGGTTCCTCTCGTCGGTGAGATCGGCGCTGGGCCCCGTTGGCGACGACTCTATCTCGCACCCCGCCAAAGTGCAACCATTCAGTTGCACCCTCATTCATCGATCGGCCGCCGATTCCCACCCCGCCCCGCGGTTCATTCACCGAGGCTGCCGATGACTCCGCGCATGAGTTCACCTTCGATTTCGTCGAACCCCGGACCGAATTGGCCGAACCGAAGACCGTTGATCAGACCGATGACAGCGACCCAGATGGTCACTGTTCTCAAGATGGTCCCGTCGGAGTGATCGAGGCCGAGCTCCTCGAGGCCGTCACGAAGCGGCTTCAGCATGTCAGGATTCGACCCAGACGGCCCTCCTCGGCGCCGCTGCGCCGGGTCCGAGGCGGAGGCAGCACACCCGGTCTCTGCCACCAGCTGCGCGAGCGCGACCATGATGCGCGTCCCCGGCACCACGGTCTCCTCTCGCGGAGCCTTGTAGTCAGCGATCGGGGTGCCGTAGATGAGCGCCCACCGATTCGGATGGTTCCTCGACCAGTCGAGCATGGTCAGCGCAAGGGTCTCAACACTTCGACGACCCGCCAACGCTTCATCGACGGCATCGGCGATCTGCGTGAAGGCATCGCGGATGAGGATCGTCAGCAGCTCATCACGGCTCTTCACATAGCGGTAGACCGCGCTGGAGACGACCCCGAGCTCTCGCGCGATCGCCCGCAGCGACAGCCCGTCGACTCCGTCGTCGTCGACCATCCGGTTGCCGATCGCGGTGATCTGGGCTTCCGTCTCGATTCGGGCTCGCTGTCGTGGAGTCGTCTCTGTCATGACTTCACCCTACGATCCGAGAGCAAAGTTAACAATAGTGAGCACTGCTCTTGCATTGTCGATGCGTGCGGCCTACGCTGAATTCCGAGAGCACCGCTCTCGTTTACCGCTTGGAGAGATCGAGAAGGGATCCGTCATGAAAACAGCACTCGTCATCGGCAATGGTCAGATCGGTTCGGAGATCGCGGCGCAGCTCATCGCGTCAGGCACAGATGTCCGCATCGCCACCCGCTCAGGCGGCGGTCCATCCAGCACCTCGGCCGGAGCGACCAACACCACTGCCCTATCGGAAACGTCCTCAACGGCTGGCACGACGACGGTGATCACTCCGACCCATCTCAAGGCCGATGCGAGTGATCGCGCCCAGCTGGCCGAGGCCGCTGCCGGAGTCGATGCGATCTTCGCCTGTGCCCACGCCGCGTACGACAGCCGCAAATGGGAGCAGGTACTCCCCCGCCTCGATGCGGCGGTCCTTGACACTGCGGCCGAACTCGACATTCCTGTGGTCTTCCCGGAGTCGGTCTATGCCTTCGCCGGCCTCGACTCCCCAATCACCGAAGACTCCCCTTTCGCCCCGGTCGACGACAAGGGACGGATTCGGCAGCGGTTGATCGAAGCACGGGAAACCCATCCGGCGACCTGTGCAAGCGTCATCGCCGGGGACCTGCTCGGCAGAACTGCAGAGAAGTGGTCGTCAGTGGTGCGCATGTGCATCACGGACCCGATCGGTCAGGGTCGACGGGTCTATGTGCCGGCACGCACGGACGTGCCGCATGGCATCACCGTCATCGCCGACCACGCGGCCGCCATGATCCAAGCGGCAGAGGATCTGAAGGACGTCCCCGCGGGGACGCATCAGCTGCGGATCGCCCCGGCGTCGAACCCGACTCTGGCCGAGATCGCCGATTTCACCGCGGATGCCCTCGGGCAGAAGCACAAGCGCCCGACCACGGTGCCGCGCTGGGCGACCCGTGCGGCAGGAGTGATCGAACGCTCCTTCTACGAGCTCAACGCTCTGGCCCCGATCTGGTACGAACCCTGTGTCATCTCCTCCAGCGAGTTGGCAGAGAAGGTCGGCACGACCGACTGGCGGGAGGGCGTGCGGCAGATGCTCGACGCGGAAACGTCTGAGACTCCTGCACGGCAGCCTCGGTGAGCGAACGAGGCCTCACAGCCGGATCCCGTTGCCCGGACCCAGCGGCAGGTCGAAGACAAACCAGATCGTCAGCAGCACGGCCCAGGCCAGCCAGAACGGGATGACGAACGGGAACATCCGTGAGATCACCGTGCCCAGTCCGGCATTGGGTTCGTAGCGGCGGACGAGGCCGAGGAGGACGATCATGTACGGGTTGAGCGGGGTGATGACCTGGGTGGCCGAGTCGCCGACGCGGAATCCGGCCTGGATGAACGCCGGTTCGTAGCCGAGCAGGGCGAAGAGCGGGACGAACACCGCGGCCATGAGCGTCCACATCGACGACCCGGAGACGATGAACAGGTTGAGCACACTGGCCAGGAGCATGAACCCGATGACTGCCGCGAGCCCGGTCAGGCCGATCGCCTCGAGCCCCGAGGCTCCGGCGACGGCGATCCACGAACCGATCCCCGTCCAATTGAACAGGGCGATGAACTGGCCGAGGATGAACGCGAGGATGAGGAAGGACATCATGTCGATGATCGACTGGCTCATCATCCTCACCAGGTCGTTCATCGACCGCACGGTGCGCACGACGAACCCGTAGACGACGCCCATGAGCATGAAGTAGGCGAAGACGATGAAGACGATCGACGACAGCAGCGGTGACTTCGGCAGAAAGCCGCCGTCCTCATTGCGCCATGGCGAGGCCGGGAGGAGGAACGCGACGAGGAAGACCGCGGTGAGGACGAGCGCCGCGACGACCGCCCAGATCAGCCCCCTCTTCTCCTCCGGCTCGAGTTCCGCTTTGATCTCGGTGGTCTCGGACTCATGGGAATCGCCCGAGGACTGATCCTCTGATGTCGCCGAGGTGTCCCCGTAGGGGCTGTCGGGCGCCCGGTATTCCCGCGCCAAGCCGCTCCCCGAGGCGCTCGCATACTCACGCGGCACGCCCTTGCGCACCATGTTCGGTTCGATGAGCCGGTCGATGATGAAGCCGGCGATGATTGCCAGCACGATCGACGAGGCGATGTTGAAGTAGTAGTTCGACACCGGGTTGACCGCGGTGTAGTCGGTGTTCGGCAGCGTATCCATCACCGAGGTGGTGATGCCCGCGAACAGTGCGTCGAGGCTGGTGGGCACGATCGACGTCGAATAGCCGGCTCCGGTGGCGGCGAACCCGCCGATGAGGCCGGCCATCGGGTGCCGTCCCGCGGCCTTGAACACGAGCGCGGCGAGGGGCGGGATGATGACGAACGCGGAATCGGCCATGATCGAGCCGACGACGCCGACGAAACCGACGACATAGGGCAGCAGCCACTTCGGGCTCTTGCCGAACGCGATGCGCACGGCGGCGGCCAGCATCCCCGACTTCTCGGCGACGCCGACGGCCAGAAGGATCGGCAGCACCGTCGCCAGCGGCGGGAACCCGATGTAGTTGTCCCCCATCGTCGTCGTCAGCCATGCCAGACCCTCACCGGTGAACAGACCCTTGATCGCCACGGTGTCCTCGGTGCCGGGGATGGACACCGAGACTCCGGCCAGGGCCATGGCGGTGGAGACGAGCCCGGTGAGGATGAACAGCCCGAGGAACAGAGTGAACGGTTCGGGCAGCTTGTTGCCGATGCGTTCGATCCAGTCGAGCGTTCTCTGGCCGAAGCCGACTCTGCCGTTTGTCGTCGTTGACATGATCAGTCCTTCTTCTCGTTGGAAAGGCCTCGGTGGGGTGCTGCGCGCGGTGACGCGGCGAGTTCAGTCGAAGAAGTGCTCGACATCGATCGCTCCGCCCTCGCGGTCGAACTCTGCGGTCACCTCGGCGGCGAGGGCATCGTCGGCGAGGAAGTCCAGGGCGGTGCACGCAAGTCCGTACGCCCCGTCGAGTGCCGCGGATTCGGCGGCCGGGGTCCTCGCTGCCTCGGCGAATTCACGGGTGTGCAGGGCCACCTCGGCGTCGGCGGTCTTGATGAGCGGATGGATGCCGGGAATCCGATAGGACACGTTGCCGAAGTCCGTGGACGCGGCGATCGATTCGTCGAGGACGCCGGCGGGCAGCGGCTGGCGCCCGCGGGTCTGTTCGTGTTCGGACCAACGGGCGGTCAGCGCCTGGTTCGTGCGCACGGGCAGCGAGGGCGGGTGGTCGTCCCAGTCGACCGTGACGCCGGTTCCGGTCATGAGTGCGGCACCTTTCGCCGCGTCCTCGACCCGGTCGGAGAGCTCTTTGAGCGTCTCGGGGAACTTCGAGCGGACGTAGCACTGCACGGTCGCGGATTCGGTGATGATCGACGGTCTCGTTCCGCCGTCGGTGATGACCGCGTGCAGGCGGGAGATCGGCGGCATCTGCTGCCGCAGCAGACCGAGTCCCTGGTAGAACAGGTTCGCCGCGTCGAGGGCGTTGCGCCCCATGAAGGGCTGCGCCGAGGCGTGAGCGGCGACTCCTGAGTACGTGACCTTGAGCAGGCGACGTCCCAGCCACACCTGGTCGGCGCAGTCGTACCCGTAGCCGTGGACCATGATGGCCGCGTCGATGCCGTCGAAGGCACCGGCCCGGGCCATGACCTCCTTGCCCGAATGCCCCTCCTCGGCCGGGGTGCCCAGCAGCACGACGGTGCCCGGCACGGCTGCAGGGTCTTTCTCGTACAGGGCGTGGAGGGCGAGGAAGGCACCGACTCCGGCAGTGGCGATGATGTTGTGCCCGCAGGCGTGCCCGATCTCGGGCAGGGCGTCGTATTCGGCGAGGATCGCGATCGTGCGCCCGTTACCCGAACCGGTGGTGGCGCGCAGGGTCGTCGTCACACCGTAGAGGCCGGTCTCGACGTCGACTCCGTGATTGCCCAGCACCGAGGCGATCGCGGCGACCGAATCGAATTCTTCGAAGGCGGTCTCGGCGAGGCCGTGGATGGTGTGGAGCAGGTCCGTGAGGTCGCCCTCGGCTGCGTTGAGGCCCTCGGCGATGCCGGACCGGCTCGTCTCCGGGGCGCCGGTGAAGTCCGAGGTCCACTCGGCGGCCTGCTCGGCCCGAGCCCGGGTCTGCCTGGACATCTCGTCGAGGTAGCTGTCGTCCGGCGCGGTCGAGTGGCTGAGGTCACGGATTTCGCTCATGGGTCATAAGCATAGGTGCCCTGCCGATCTGACACGCCCGAAACAGTCAGACTTCGACGAGGCGGATGGCCAGGGAATCGATCTTCGCGACGAGGTCCTCGTCACCGGCGACGGCCTCCTGGAACCGGCGCACTTCAACTGGGGCGACCTCGGACTCGACGCCGAGCGTGATGCCGAGCTCCGGCCCACCGAGGTGAACGCTGTTGCTGCCGGGGCTCACACCGATCCTGACCAGCCAGGGGAAGGACTCGGCGATGGCACGCAGACGCTCGGCCACCTCGGCGTCGGCCCAGGACGGAGTCCAGGGCTGGGACTGCACGAACGCGAACATCGCCGGACGGCGCAGCAGGAATGAGGACTCGGCCCCGGGGTCGAGGACGACGAGCTGGGATTCGGCCTCGATCGCCCCGAGGACGAGCCGTTCGGATTCGATCGGCACGGGACGGGCGTCCGAATGCCAGGCCGTCAGAGGTGGGATTCCGGAGAATCCCGGGGTGCACTCGCGTCCGTCCTCGGCCTGCAGACGGACCATCGCCATCTCCGAGGAATTGTCGGCCATCAGCCCGTTCTCCCCGATCTCCTGGTCGAGAGCCATCGGCACGATCGGGGCGTAGAGCCTGGCCCCGGCCAGAGCCCGGACGACCTGCTGGTGTGCGGCGGGATCCAGGGGCGCCTGAGCGACCTGGGTCAGGGCCTCCAGCAGGGCCGCATCCGCCAGCCCGGTGTCACCGGAGAACGGGTTGGGTTTGAGGTCCCGGCCCGCCCACGCCTGACCGGCGGAATCCGTCGGGGCGTGGGCGTCGCCTGCCTGGTCGGCAGATGCGGCGGACCGGGGCTCGTGCGGCTCGGGCGAGTGGCCCGGCTCGTCCGGCCGGCGCGGCTCGTGCGAGTGCGTGCTCACCGGCTCACCGTCCTGCGACGTCGAGGGCTTCTTCCAGGGTGAACTTGCCGGCGTAGAGTGCCTTGCCCACGATCGCGGAGTCGACGCCGAAGGGCACGAGTTCGCGGAGGGCACGCAGGTCATCGAGGCTCGAGACTCCGCCGGAGGCGACGATCGGAGAGTCCGTCTTCTGCGCCAGGTCCTTGAGCAGGTCGACGTTGGGACCCTGCAGGGTGCCGTCCTTGCGCACATCGGTGACGACGTAGCGGGAGCAGCCGGCGGCTTCGAGGGTGTTCAGGACTTCGTAGAGGTCTCCGCCTTTCTTCGTCCAGCCGCGGGCGGCCAGGGTGGTTCCGCGCACGTCGAGGCCGATGGCGACCTGATCGCCGAAGCGCGAGATCATCTCCGCGGTCCACTCGGGGTTCTCCAGGGCGGCAGTGCCGATGTTGACGCGCTCGGCTCCGGTGTCGAGTGCGCGTTCGAGGCTTTCGGTGTCACGGATTCCACCGGAGAGTTCGACCTTGATCCCCACAGCCTTGACGACCTGGTTGAGCAGATCCGAGTTCGATCCGCGTCCGAAGGCGGCGTCGAGGTCGACGAGGTGGATCCATTCGGCGCCACGGCTCTCGAAGTCCTGGGCGGCGTCGATGGGTGAGCCGTAGTCGGTTTCGGTTCCGGCTTCGCCCTGGACGAGGCGGACGGCCTTGCCGTCGGCGACGTCGACGGCGGGGAGGAGGACCAGCTTGTTCGAACTGTCTGTCATTGTGACCTTTCTGCCAGGGTGCCACGGGGTTTGAGGCAACCATAGTCGGTGTGCTCGGTCAGGAGCTGAGTGGGTCTGTGGGGTTGCTGCCGGAATCGCTGGTGCTGCCGGAACCACCACCGGTGCTGCTGTCGGCGGCGAACGAGGCGAGCCAGTTTCGCAGCAGCCTGGCGCCCGCCTCGGCGGATTTCTCGGGATGGAACTGTGCTGCCCAGGTGGTTCCGTCTTCGACAGCGGCGATGAAGTCGTTGCCGTGGCGGGCGGTCGTCACCGTCGCGTTCGCCGGGGGCTCGGTCGCGGCGTAGGAGTGGACGAAGTAGAAGCGTTCGTCTCCGATGCCGGCGAACATGGCCGAGTCTGCGGGAGCGTTGACCTTCGACCATCCCATATGCGGGATGACCGGAGCTTCGAGGCCGGTGACGGCACCGGGCCACAGACCGATGCCCTCGGTCCTGACTCCGTGTTCGACGCCGCGGGCGAAGAACACCTGGAGGCCGACGCAGATGCCGAGGAGCGGTCGCCCCTGTTCGTGGCGGTCCCGGATGAGGTCGACTCCCCCGACGTTCTCCAGTCCGGCCATGACTGCCGAAAACGCGCCGACGCCGGGGACCAGCAGTCCGTCGGAGTCGTTGATGACATCGTGATCGGCCGTGAGCGTGACCTCGGCACCGGCCGCGGCGACCGCACGCACGGCGGAGCGGACATTGCCGGCTCCGTAGTCGAGGACGGCGACCGTCGTCATCGCTTCGCCCCCTTGCTCAGCACCGACCAGATCCTCCATAGGGAGAACCCGAGGACGATGACGCCGAGCGCGGCGACGACCCAGGCGATGGTGTTCCCGCCCACTGCCAACGCAATGCCGAAGGCGGTGACGAGTCCGGCGAGGACGGCAGCGATGATCCACAGCAGCGCCGTGCGCGCCATGGCCGCCCGGCCCGGACTCATCGTGGCCGCACTGGCCTGCAGCTTCGTCATCGAATCGGTTCTGATGCTGCCTTCGACGTCGTCTGCGGCAACGGTTTCGAGCAGCAGCCCTTCGAGGACATCGGGGAGGTTCTTCAGTGCCAGTCCGGCCGGCACATCGGATTCTCGGGCGCCGTGGCGGAAGTGGCCGGCGTCGATCTGCTCTTCGCTGCGCACGAGGAGGAGGACCTCATGTTTGCCGGCGAGCTTCGAGATCGCGGCGGCCGCCTCGTTGCCGGCTTTGACATCGGTGTCGGCGAGGACGATGCCGCTGAACTCGCCGATCGGCACGATGGTGCCGGAGATGTTCGACAGCACGCAGGCGGCGGCCAGCTGCTGGGCGACCCCGAATGGGGTCACGATGACGGTCGTGCTCACAGGACTCCCTTGGTGCTGGGAACGGAGTTGCTCCGTGGGTCGGTCTCGACGGCCTGCCGCAGCGCGCGGGCGAAGGCCTTGAATTCGGCTTCGACGATGTGGTGCGGGTCGCGGCCGCGAACCAGGTCGAGGTGGACGGTCAGTCCGCCGTTGAAGGCGATGGATTCCAGTGAGTGGGAGGTCATCGAACCGGTGAAGTGACCGCCGATGAGGTGGTACTGCTGGCCTTCGGGTTCACCTTCGTGGACGAAGTAGGGTCGACCGGAGACGTCGACGACGCACTGGGCCAGTGCTTCGTCCAGCGGTACGGCGGCGAAGCCGTAGCGGCGGATGCCGACCTTGTCGCCGAGTGCTTCGCGAATGGTCTGGCCGAGGACGATCGAGGTGTCCTCGACGGTGTGGTGGACGTCGATGTGCGTATCGCCGGTGGCGGTGATGTCGAGGTCGATCATCGAGTGCTTCGACAGGGCGGTGAGCATATGGTCGAAGAACGGCACGGAAGTCGAGATGTTCGAGGTGCCGGTGCCGTCGAGGTTGACGGACACGGACACCGTTGACTCGGAGGTGGTGCGTGAGTTCTGGGCCTGCCTCATGGAGTGCCTTTCGTCGGGGCGGCTGATGACGGGGTCGGAGACTGCGGACGGTCCGCGAGGAGGTCAGGGTCGTCGGCGAGGATCTCGTCGATGGCGGTCAGAAACGCTTCGGTCTCGTCCTCGGTGCCGGCGTTGACGCGGGCGTGGCCGGTGATGCCGATATCGCGGATGAGGATTCCGCGGTCGAGGAGCTTCTGCCACAGCTCGGCCGGTGAGGCGATGTTGCCGAAGAGGACGAAGTTCGAATCGCTGTCGTGGACGGTGAAGCCCGCCTCGGCGAGGTGGCTCGACATGCGGTTGCGCGAGTCGATGAGTCGGTCGACGTTGCCCAGCAGCAGCTCCGCGTGTTCGAGTGCCGTGCAGGCGAGCACCTGAGTGACCTCGGACAGGTGGTACGGCAGGCGGACGAGGCGGAGGACATCGATGAGCTCGGGGGCGGCGATGGCGTAGCCCAAACGCAGTCCGGCACAGGCGAAGGCCTTGCTCATGGTGCGGGAGACGACGAGGCGGGGCCGGCCGTCAAGCAGAGTCATCGCCGAGGACTTGGCGGGGCGGGAGAATTCCGCGTACGCCTCATCGACGATGACTATCCCTGCGCAATTGTCGTAGGCGGCTTCGATGACGTCGAGGCCGATCGAGGTGCCGGTCGGATTGTTCGGAGTGCACAGGAAGACGATGTCCGGATTCGCCCGCGCCACCTCGGCGGCGACCGTCTCGGCATCGAGAGTGAAATCGTCCTTGCGTTCGACGTGCTGCCATTCGGCACCCGTGCCCGTGGTGATGAGCGGGTGCATCGAATAGGAGGGGGTGAACCCGAGGACCGTGCGGCCCGGTCCACCGAAGGCCTGGACGATATGGCTGAGCACTTCATTCGAACCGTTGGCGGCCCAGATCATGGAGGGGTCGAGGTCGACGGTGTCCCCCGCACGTTCGTTCACACCGTCCAAATAGGTGACGAGATGTTCGCGCAGTGCGGTGAATTCGCGATCGGGATAACGGTTGAGTCCCGCGAAATGGTCGTCGATGGCGGAACGCATGCTGTCGATAACGACGTCCGGCAGCGGATAGGCGTTCTCGTTGACGTTGAGCTGGACCGGCACATTGAGGTGCGGAGCCCCGTAGGGCTTTTGGCCGACGAGGTCGGAGCGCACTGGCAGAGATTCGATGTTTCCCACGGCGACCATTCTACCGAGAGGCCCCCGCCGCCCGGGCGGCGGGTCGGGCATCGAGGTGCGCCGGTCGGCTCACCCAATCGGACGGGTCGGCCCGTGGCCGGCGCCCTGCCGGCCGAGCCGGCCTCGACCTCAGCGGACGGGGACGTCGAGGGTCTGGCCGGGGTGAACGGTCGGGGTGTCCAGGTGGTTGATCTCGACGATGTCGGCCACGACATCACGGGTGTCGCGGTCGATGCCGAGACTCGTCGCCACGGTCCACAGCGATTCGCCTTCACCGACGACGACCGCCTCGGCGTCGATGCCGATGCTCTCCGTCTCCGATTCGGCGACGGCAGCGGCCGAGAACGACTGGGTGGCGAGGAGGACCGCTCCGCCGATGACGACGAGAGCGACGAGCAGGGTCCGGAGAAGGCGCACAGCCTGGCGTCCACGAGTGGTCAGGCGCAGCTCGGTGTTCTGTGCAGACATCGCATTACCTCTTTCATTCGTACGATTCCACCAGTAATCGGTAGAACGTCTGTTCTATTCAACATGCCAATCGAACAAATGTCCAGTCCAACTCGAACATCTATGCGACAATGAGAGGGAACCAGCGTTGTTGATTGATCTGTCAGAACCATCTCAGTCGGCACTGACACGAGAATCTTCGAAGCGGAGATCACGGCGTTCAGCGGCAGGGAATAGAACGAAGGGGAACGAGCAGTGGTTCAGAACAAACGAGGCAGAGGCAGGCCTCGCAACGAAGATGTTGCCACCGAGATCGCTGCCGCTCGCAGCGATGACGACGTGGTCCAGATCCCTGAGGGGTCATCCGGTGAGGGCGACTTCCGCCTCACTCCCCGCCAGCGTCTCGTCCTCGAGACCATCGAACGCGCCGTCGTGGCCAACGGCTACCCGCCGAGCATGCGCGAGATCGGCAAAGCCGCCGGACTGGCGTCCCTCTCCAGCGTCGCCCACCAGCTCTCCCAGCTCGAACGCCTCGGCTATGTCCGCCGCGACCCGAAGCGCCCGCGTGCCATCGAAGTGGTCAATCCGTTCGAAGAGGAAGAGGCCGAGCGCGCGAAGTACGAGGAGCTGGCCAACAACACCGTGCAGGTCCCGGTCGTCGGACGCATCGCCGCCGGCGGCCCGATCCTGGCCGAGCAGGAGGTCGACGATGTCTTCTCCCTGCCGACGCAGGTCGTCGGCTCCGGAGAGATGTTCCTGCTCAAGGTCGTCGGCGATTCGATGATCGAAGCCGCCATCTGCCACGACGACTGGGTGGTCGTGCGCAAGCAGCACACCGCCGACAACGGTCAGATCGTTGCAGCCCTCCTCGACGGCGAGGCCACGGTGAAGACGCTCAAGCGCAAGGCCGGTCAGCAGTGGCTGATGCCGCAGAACGAGAACTACGAACCCATCGACGGCACCTACGCACAGATCATGGGCCTCGTCGTCGCCGTCATCCGCCGCCTCTGATCCTCCGCCCCGCCTTCGAACTGAGAAGCGCCCGCGACCACGGTTGGTCGCGGGCGCTTCTGCGTCATCCGGCGGGACTCAGAACCGTCTGCCTCACTTCTCGTCAGCTTCGGCCAGTCTGGCCAGGCTTGTGCGGACGAGGCCGGAGTTCGTCGTCGGCCACATCCTCGGCATCGAATTGACGAGGAACCCGGCATACCGGGCCGAGCGCAGCCGCGAGTCGAGCACGGCCACCACTCCCCTGTCCTTGGTCGACCGGATGAGGCGACCGGCACCCTGTGCCAGCCGCAGGGCGGCATGCGTGGCCGATACTGCCATGAATCCGTTGACTCCACGCTGGTCGGCATCGCGTGCCCGTGCCTGCATGAGCGGGTCGTCGGGGCGTGGGAACGGCAGACGATCGATGATGACCAGGCGGTTCGTCCGTCCCGGCACGTCGACTCCCTGCCACAGGGACATCGTCCCGAACAGGCAGGTCTGATCATCGGCCGTGAACTGGGAGACCAGCGCCGGCAGGCCGTCGTCGCCTTGGAGCAGGATCGGGAAGTCGAACTTCGTCCGCAGGTGTTCGGCTGCCGCGTTGGCCGCCGCCCGGGAGGAGAACAGCCCCAGTGCCCCGCCGTTCGAGGATTCGACGAGTTCTTCGAGTTCGGTCAGCGCTTCCTCGCTCAGTCCGCTGCGTCCGGGCTTGGGCAGGTGGGAAGCGACATAGAGGATGCCCTGCTTGCCGTAGTCGAAGGGTGATCCGACATCGAGGCTGTCCCACTTCGGGGCGTCCGGCCCGAAGAGTCCCAACGAGGCCGCCACCGCGTCGAAGTTCCCGCCCAGGGACAGGGTCGCCGAGGTGGCCACGACCGTCGATTCCTCGAAGATCCCGTTGCGCATGGTGCCGGCCACGCTCAAGGGTGCGACGACGAGGTTCGTCGTCTCCTTCTCTCTGAACGTCGACCGGGAGAGCCAGATGACGTCGTTTTTGCCCGGGTCGCAGAAGCGTTCGGCGAGTTCGAAGATCTCCTGACAGCGAGCCTTGGCCATCTGCCGTCCGGCATCGGCGTCGTCGGTCTTGCCGCCGATGTCGTTGATGATCTGGCGGGCGGAGTCGCGGATCTGCGCCAGGGCCAGTCCGAGCGCCTCGCTCATATGCAGGATGAGTCCCTCGGGCACCGAGGTCTGGGCGCGTTCGAGTGCCGCCGCGGCGGAATCGAGCAGCGAGACGACCCCGTCCTGGACCGTGGTGTGTTTGCGCACGGAGCTCGTCGCCGCCGAGAGCATGCTCGTGTTGATCTGCCCGGACAGGGCGCTGGTCACCCGGTCCTTGAGCTCGTGGGCCTCGTCGATGATGATGACATCGTGTTCGGGCAGCACGTTCGATTCCCCGAAGGCGTCGATGGCCAACAGGGCATGGTTCGTCACGACGATATCGGCTTCGGCGGCTTTGTTCCGGGCGATTTCGGCGAAGCATTCGGTGAACAGCGGGCAGTTCGATCCGAGGCAGTCGAAGGCGTTGACGGACACCTGTGACCAGGCGCGATCGCTGACACCGGGCAGGAGGTCGTCACGGTCGCCGGTGTCGGTGGTCTTCTCCCAGGTGCGGATCCGCTGGATCTCCTCCCCCAGACCCGAACGTTCGGTGGGTTTGCGTCCCGCCTCGGCGTCGGCCCCGAGGTCGAAGAGCATGCCCTCACCCTCGTCGGGGTATCCGCCGGCGAGCTTGTGCTTGCACACATAGTTCCGCCGCCCCTTGAGCAGTGCCGCTCGGGGCAGCGGGTCGAGGTCCTTCTTCACGGCCTTGAACAGCCGGGGCAGGTCGCGGTGGATGATCTGAGTCTGCAGGGCCAGGGTCGCAGTGGACACGACGACCTTCCCGCCGGTGCGGGTGACGTATTCGGCCGCCGGGACGAGGTACGCCAGCGATTTGCCGGTGCCCGTTCCCGCCTGCACGAGCAGATGGATTCCCTTGTCCAGCGACGAGGCGACCGCCTGCGCCATCTCCTGCTGACCCTCGCGTGGCGATCCGCCGATGGCGCCGACAGCGGATTCGAGGAGGTTCTCGACTGCTTTCACTCGTCGATGACCAGGTCCGGACGTTGGAATTCGCGCAGTTCGTCGACGAGTTCGGTCGGCACCTTCGCCTGCAGGCTGGTGCCCTCCGTGCCGTGCGATTCGTGTTCGACCGTGCCGAGGGCGTAGATCTTCGACACGAGGTCACCGCGTTCATAGGGAATGAGCACGGTCATGTCGATATCCGGGACGGGAAGGCGGTTCTCGATGGCCTCGATGAGGTCGTCGATCCCTTCCTTCGAGACGGCGGAGACGAACTGGGCGTCGGGGTACTCCGCGCGCAGGCCGGTGATCACAGCCTCCTCGGCGATATCGGCCTTGTTGAACACGAGGAGTTCGGGGATGTCCCCGGTCTCCACGTCCCCCAGCACATTGCGCACGGCCTGGATCTGACCGTGCGGATCCGGGTGGGAGGCATCGACGACGTGGAGGAGCAGATCCGAACCGGCGGCCTCCTCCAGGGTCGAACGGAAGGCTTCGACCAGCTGGTGGGGCAGGTTGCGGACGAACCCGACGGTGTCGGTGTAGGTGAAGACGATGCCGTCGGCAGTCTTGGCCTGCCGGACGGTCGGATCGAGGGTGGCGAACAAGGCGTTCTGCACCATCACCTCGGCGTCGGTGAGCAGGTTGAGCAGGGAGGACTTGCCCGCGTTCGTGTACCCGACGATCGCGACGGACGGCACATGATGGCGGGCGCGGTTCTTCCGCTTCGTCTCTCGAGACGGCGCCATCGCGTTGATCTCCCGGCGTAGCTTCGACATGCGCGCACGGATGCGGCGACGGTCGAGTTCGATCTTCGTCTCACCGGGCCCGCGAGAGCCGATTCCGGCACCGCCGGCGACACGACCGCCGGCCTGCCGGGACAGCGACTCACCCCAACCGCGCAGACGCGGCAGGAGGTATTCGAGTTGGGCGAGTTCGACCTGGGCCTTGCCTTCGCGGGATTTCGCATGCTGGGCGAAGATGTCGAGGATGAGCGCGACGCGGTCGACGACCTTGACCTTGATGACGTCCTCGAGTCCACGCCGCTGGCTGGGAGCGAGTTCGGAGTCGATGATCACGGTGTCGGCGCCGACGGAGGCGACGACCTCGGCGAGCTCGGCGGCCTTGCCCTTGCCGAGGAAGGTGCCGGGATCCGGCTTGTCGCGGCGCTGGATGAGCGCGTCGAGGACGTCGGAACCGGCGGTTTCGGCCAGCGCGGCAAGTTCGCGGATCGAGTTCTCGGCTTCGGCCTGGGTGGTGTTCCAGATCCCGGCGAGGACGACGCGTTCGAGGCGGACCTGACGGTATTCGACCTCGGTGATGTCTTCGAGTTCGGTGGACAGCCCGGCCACGCGGGTGAGCGCGGCGCGCTCGGCGAGGTCGAACTGGTCGTCCTCGGGTGTGGTGTCGTGATCGTCGAGGGCTTGGGCGCCTCGGGAGAGCACACGGTCGAGCATCGCATTGCGACGCTCTTTGTCTTCAGACGTCATTCATTCCTTTGTTCTCTGCCGTCCGCACGGGACTTCTCGTGCCGACGTCGTCATGCCTCGCACCGGTCTCGCACCGGTGCGCACCGACGGTGGTGTCCATCAATTCTCCCACAGCCGTCTACACTGAAACGGTGTCAGAGCACTATTTCACCGAATCGCCGAGCAGCGAGGCCAAGTCGCGGGAACTCAACCTCGATCTGGCCGGCCGCGCCGTCACCGTCGAAACCGTATCCGGCACGTTCTCACCCACCCGCCTCGACCTCGGCACGGCTGTGCTGCTGCGGCATCTGCCGCAGCCGCCGGCCGGCGATATCCTCGACCTCGGCTGCGGGTGGGGGCCGATCGCCCTGCACACGGCCTTGGATGCCCAGGACGCCGAGGTGGATGTGCGAGTGTGGGCACTCGACGTCAACTCCCGGTCCCTGGAGACCACCGCGGCGAATGCGCGCAGGCTGGGTCTCGATTCGATCAACACCGTCACCGCCGCCGATGTTCCCGCCGACCTGCAGTTCGCCGCGATCCGGTCGAATCCCCCGATCCGCATCGGCAAGGAGGCGCTGCATGAGCTCTTGGAGACGTGGCTGCCGCGTCTGGCTCCGGGTGGGCGCGCCGATCTCGTCGTGTCGAAGAACCTCGGTGCCGATTCCCTGCAGAAGTGGATCGCCGGGATGCTCGGTGACAGCTTCGAGGTCGTGCGCGCGGGATCGTCGAAGGGCTTCCGCGTGCTCACGGTCGAGCGCGGCTGAGCTCAGCTGATCGTGCCGCTGGCGACGAGGACCGCGGGTCCGGCGAGGCTGACGCGTCCGCTCGTTCCTTCGGCATCGGGTTCGATTTCGATGCGCAGCTGACCGCCGGGCACGTCGACTCTCCACTGCAGGGGTGATTTCTCGCCGGCCCAGTGGTGGGCTGCGATCGCTGCCGCGCAGGCTCCGGTTCCGCAGGAGCGGGTCTCGCCGACGCCGCGTTCGAACACGCGCATGCGCAGGGCGCCTTCTCCCCCGGCCACATCGGATCGGGCGGGCTCCATGACGATGTATTCGACATTCGAGCCCTGTGCGGGCACGGGGTCGAGGACGGGGGCATCACGCAGGTCGGCGGCGGCGAGTTCGGAATTTTCGGCCAGGGCGACGACGGTGTGGGGATTGCCGGTGGACACGCGCAATCCGGGTCGGGCGACCTCGATGCCTCCGGTGGTCACGAGCACGCTGCTTGACGGGTCGAGTGACCATTCGCCCATGTCGATCGTGTACCAGGCGTCGCTGGCGGATCCGGGTCCGGGCGTGCCGGTGTCGACGACGTCGTCTCCGGTCTGGACGCCGAGAGCCGGGTTGAGGGTGGTGCGCACGGTCTTGATTCCGTCGCGGGTGCCGACGAGGATGTCGCGGGCCTCGGCGGAGACGCGGCCGCTGGCCACGAGCGCGTGGGCGAAGACGCGAACGCCGTTGCCGCACATCTCGGAGAGGCTGCCGTCGCTGTTGTAGTAGTCCATGAACCATTCGGCACCGGCGTCAGCCTGTTCGGCGGCCCCCGGGATGCCGCTGGCGGCGGAGCGGACGATGCGGATGATGCCGTCGGCGCCGAGTCCGGCCCGCCGGTCGGCGAGCGTGGCGACGGCTTCCGGATGCATCTCCAGCCTGCTGTCGTCGTCGGAGAGCAGAACGAAGTCGTTCTGGGTGCCGTGTCCCTTGACGAAGGTGACATCGGACCAGGCGGCGAACGGGGTATCCGGAGTGCTCATGACTCCATCCTATCGGTGACGGTCCAGTCAGGTCTTCAGTGCCCGTTCAGCACGTCGAGCTCGGCCGACATGTTGTCAGCGCCTGCCCAGCACGTCGAGCTCGGCCGCTATGTCGAGCTCGGCCGCTATGTCGTCAGTGCCCGCCCAGGACGTCGAGGGCGGCCGCCAGGTTCTGCTCGGCGTCGGCGGCGCTGCCGTCGATCCAGTGGATGCGCAGATCACGACGGAACCAGGTGTCCTGTCGACGTGCGAACTGCCGGGTGCGGATCGTCGTCTCGTCCTTCGCCGCGGCGGCGGTGAGCTCTCCGGACAGGTGGCGTTGGATCTGTGCGTACCCGATGGCGCGCGACGCCGTCTTGCCTTCGGCCAGTCCGGCGTCGAGGAGCCGAATCACTTCGTCGACCCACCCGTGATCCCACATGAGGTCGACGCGAGTGGCGATGCGCTCGTGAAGCACGGCTCGGTCCATGTTCAAACCCAGGTGCAGGGTCGGTTCGATCTCCTGGTAGTCCGGCAGCTGAGCGCTGAACGGACGCCCCGTGAGTTCGATGACTTCGAGGGCTCGCGCAATGCGTCGTTGGTCGTTGACGGTGATCTTCTCGGCCGCTTTCGGGTCGAGTTCGCGCAGCTTCTGATGCAGCGCCCACCGGTCGACGGCGACCTCGGCCTCAAGGCGGGCCCGCAGCTGAGGGTCGGTGCCCGGGAACTCCATATGGTCGACCGCAGCACGCACGTAGAGCCCGGACCCGCCGACGAGGATCGGGCGCAGTCCGCGCCCCCGGATGTCCGCGATCGCCGCCCGCGCACGCGTCTGAAAGTCCTGGACGTTCGCCTCTTCGGTGATGTCGAGGATGTCGATGAGATGGTGCGCAATCCCCCGCCGCTCATCGACCGGCAGCTTCGCTGTGCCGATGTCCATCCCTCGGTAGAACTGCATCGAATCCGTGTTGATGATCTCCCCGCCGAGGCGGCCGGCCAGATCCAGCGCAAGGTCCGATTTCCCGGTGGCGGTGGCTCCGACGACGGTGATGATCGGCGCGTTATCTTCAGCCATCGGCGATCATGCCCAGATTCCGGTGCCGCAGAGTGTCCGCACGTCGTGAACGGGTTCGTCGACAACCGGTTCCAGCGTCGACACCCGAGCACCGTGGTCGACGACGTGGCGGATTCCTGCGGCAAGCACGCTGAGATTCGCGGCCATGGTCTCCGCGCGCTCACTGAGTTCGACCAGTCTTGCGGTGTCGAGCGTGGGCCCGGAGGTGAGTGTCTCCACGACTGCGTCATCGAAGTCTGCGGCGCCGTCGATCGGGGCCAGGGGTGCGTCCTCAGCTGCGGCTCCCGACAGGTCGATGGGCAGCAGAAGATTCTCGCTCGATCCGAGTGGGCCGGTGCCGACGCCGGCGGCGTGAGCGTGAAGGATCGCGACGATGATGGCCGGGTCGGCCGCCTCGGCGAGTCTGCGTTCTTCCCCCGTCAGGGCGTCAACGGTGTCGACCCAGTCGGCTCCGGCCAGAAACCGACCTGTGCGAGTATCGACTCCACGGTCGATCCCCCAACCGCCGAGCCCGGCCACGGGCGGCAGGGTCTCGATGGGCAGCGCCCAGTCGGACTGCGACCTCACGGTGTTGTGGAGCGCGGTCCGCAGTTCGACCATACGAGTGGTTTCGCTGCGGTCGATGTTCTCGAGCAGCACAGGAGCTGCCGGGATGACGGCGAAGGCGCCCATCTCAGCCGCGGGCGCGGATGGTCGGCATGCCGAGATTCGTCGTGCCGGCAGCACTCTGGCCGGGGCTCGGTGCACCGCAGCTGTCGGCCTGTGCCCGGTCGTAGGCATCACCGGCGCGGGAAGGGCGCACGGAGAACCCGGAATCGGCGAGGAGGAAGTAGGGCTTCGCTTCGGTGACGGTCGCGGTGACGAAGTCGCCGGGCCGAGGCATCTGGGCGCCGTCGGGGATTCCGACATGGACGAGTCGATTGTCTTCGGCACGACCGCTCAGCCTGGGGGAATCGGCGTGGGGCAGTTTGGTCACGAGCACCTCGACCTCACGGCCGATCTGGGCTTTGTTCTCGTCCCAGGCGATTTCGTCCTGGAGTGCGGTGAGGCGTTTGAACCGCTCCTGAACGACGTCCTTCGGCACCTGGTTGTCCATCGTCGCCGCGGGTGTGCCGGGGCGGATGGAGTACTGGAAGGTGAAAGCCTGGGAGAACCGGGCACGGCGGACGATGTCCATCGTGCCTTGAAAGTCTTCTTCGGTCTCTCCGGGGAAGCCGACGATGATATCGGTGGTGATGGCCGCGTGCGGGATGCGCTCGCGCACGGTGTCGAGGATGTTCATGAACCGCTTGGTCCGGTAGGACCGCCGCATGGATTTGAGGATCGTGTCCGAACCGGACTGCAGCGGCATGTGCAGCTGCGGCATGACGGTCGGGGTCTCTGCCATTGCGTCGATGACGTCGTCGGAGAAGGCAGCCGGATGCGGGCTGGTGAAGCGGACCCGCTCGATCCCGTCGACGTTGCCGACGGCGCGCAGCAGTTTCGCGAACGCGCCCTTGTCGCGGAATTCGGCACCGTAGGAGTTGACGTTCTGGCCGAGCAGAGTGACTTCGACGACTCCGTCGGCGACGAGTGCTTCGACTTCGGCGAGGATGTCGCCGGGACGACGATCCTTCTCTTTGCCGCGCAGGCTGGGCACGATGCAGAAGGTGCAGGTGTTGTTGCAGCCGACCGAGATCGACACCCACCCGGAATGTTGGGATTCGCGCCGACTGGGCAGCGTGGAGGGGAAGACGTCGAGGCTTTCGAGGATCTCGACTTGCGCTTCCTCGTTGTGGCGGGCGCGTTCGAGCAGCGCGGGCAGGGAGCCCATATTGTGGGTGCCGAAGACCACGTCGACCCAGGGGGCCTTCTTCACGATCGTGTCGCGGTCCTTCTGCGCCATGCATCCGCCGACGGCGATCTGGAGACCGGGATGGTTCTCCTTGACCTTCGCGAGCTGGCCGAGGTTGCCGTAGAGGCGGTTGTCGGCGTTTTCGCGCACGGCGCAGGTGTTGAAGACGACGACGTCGGCCTGGTCGTCGGTGTTCGCCTGAACGTAGCCGGCGTCGTCGAGCAGCCCGGACAGACGCTCGGAGTCGTGCACGTTCATCTGACATCCGTAGGTCTTGACCTCGTAGCTGCGAGGGGTGGTACCGGATGTCGTCGGGGATTCAATCAGTTCAGTCATGGCGCACCTATTCTAGCCGTTCCCCGGGGGCCGTTTCAGTCGTCGGCGAGCACGTCTCGTGTGACCTTGATGCAGATCGCCGAGGGGAAGCCGCGGCGGGCGAGCATGCCGAGGATCCGGCGCTCCCGCACCGCATAGTCGAGGCGCCGGGTGGAGGCGGCCTTCTTCTCGGCGACTTCGCGAGCGAGCTCTTCCTCGCCGTCGATGTCGGCCACGGCCTCGGAGGCCAGTTCGGGGCTGATGCCCTTCTTGCTCAGTTCGCGTTTGAGCACGGATCGGGAGAGTTTCCGGTTCTCGCGCTGTGCCCGTGCGAAGCGGTGGGCGAACTCTTCGTCGTTGAGCAGCCGCGAGTTCTGCAGTTTTTCGATGAGGACATCGATCGCTTCGGGCATGAGGTCGCGTTTGAGGAGCTTCTTGCGCAGTTCATCGCTGGAGTGATCGCGCATGGCGAGCATGTTCATGGCCGTCTTCTTCGCCTGGGCGTAGTCTGCGTCGAAGTCGGGTGCCTCATCCTCGTCGTCATCGAAGCTCAGCCCGGAACCGGAAGCGAAGTCGGGTGGGCCGTCGCTGTCATCCAGAAAGTCGGGCGCGGCATTGCCATCGCTCGCGAGGAGATCTGGACCATCATTCTCGGCCGCAAGGAAATCAGGAACGTCGATGAAGTCCGGAGTCGAGTCGGTACCGCCTTCGACCCACCCGTTGTCCGGTTCCTGCTGCTGTCGCTTCCAGCCGCTGGAGTTCTTCTTCCGCTTCGAACCGGCTGTCGAGCCGGCCTTCGACGCCGATCGTGCAGACTTCCCCGACCGTTTTCCCGAGCCCCCTTCGGAACGCGACCCCGAGCTCTTTCGGCTGCCGGATCGACCGTTGCCGCCGGTGACATCACCATCGTCGAGGCCGGAGAGACCGGCGAAGAATCCGGCCTCTCCTTCGGCATGACGCTGGTCGATCTCCGAGATCGCGCTGCGCAGCTGCGAGAGCGTCTCGGTCTGAGACGAGTCGTTCCGGCCGAAGTCCCCCGCACCGACCGTATCGGTCGCTGCGGTGGGTTCGTGACCGGTGTACTCGTCGTCAGTCGACGAGACGTCAGGAGACTTCGACGTCATCCGTCTGAGCTTCTCCGGCCGCCTCGGCGCCGTCCTCGGGTTCGTCGACCTGGATGAGACCGAGCTTGTGCTTGATCTTCAGCTCGATCTCTTCGGCCAGGCCCGGGTTGTCGCGGAGGAAGTTGCGGACGTTCTCCTTGCCCTGACCCAGCTGATCGCCGTCATAGGTGAACCAGGAACCGGACTTGCGCACGATGCCGTTGTCGACGCCCATATCGATGAGGCTGCCTTCGCGGGAGATGCCGTGGCCGTAGAGGATGTCGAACTCGGCCTGCTTGAACGGCGGAGCGACCTTGTTCTTCACGATCTTCGCACGAGTCCGGTTGCCGACCGCGTCCTGACCTTCCTTGAGGGTCTCGATGCGGCGGACGTCGATGCGCACGGAGGCGTAGAACTTCAGTGCCTTACCGCCCGAGGTGGTCTCCGGGGAACCGAAGAAGACGCCGACCTTCTCACGCAGCTGGTTGATGAAGATCGCGGTGGTCTTCGACTGAGCCAGGGCACCGGTGATCTTACGCAGCGCCTGCGACATCAGGCGAGCCTGCAGACCGACATGGCTGTCGCCCATCTCGCCTTCGATCTCGGCCTTGGGCACGAGGGCTGCAACGGAGTCGATGACGATGATGTCCAGCGCTCCGGAGCGGATGAGCATATCGGCGATCTCGAGAGCCTGCTCGCCGGTATCCGGCTGGGAGACGAGGAGCTGATCGGTGTCGACGCCGAGCTTCTTCGCATACTCGGGGTCCAGTGCGTGCTCAGCATCGATGAACCCGGCGATTCCGCCGGCCTTCTGAGCATTCGCCACCGCGTGGAGAGCCACGGTCGTCTTACCGGAGGATTCCGGACCGTAGATCTCGACGACACGACCGCGCGGCAGACCGCCGATGCCCAGAGCGATGTCGAGAGCGACCGAACCGGTCGGGATGGAGGCGATGGGTTCACGCACACCGTCGCCGAGGCGCATGATCGCACCCTTGCCGTAGTTGCGATCGATCTGGCCCATTGCGGCTTCGAGTGCCTTCGACTTGTCGCCGCCGGTGGGAACCTGAAGGTTCTTGGGTGTACGTGCCATGACGTCTCCTCTTCGTTGCTTTTCCTTTGAGACCAAGGCTAGAAGATGGCACTGACATAACGACAGAGGAAGCGATTCCCCCGTGGATAACCAGCCACTCATGGTCACAGGTCCCGTGATTCCTCACCAGGATAACCCACATGGGAACAGGTGTTCTATATATTCGGGTGTGTCGCGTGTCTCTGCGGAATCTAGGCCGACGCCAGGCCCAGCTGCCAGGTGAGACCGAAGCGGTCGCCCACCCATCCGAACGGTCCGAATCCGTAGTCGTCGAGCGGCATGAACACAGTCCCCTGCGCGCTCAGTGCGGTGAAGAGGCGTTCGAGCTCCTCGGCCGATTCGCAGTCGACCATGAGCGAGACACCAGGGGTGATGTCCCACTCGTGAGCGGCGAAGCTGTCGCTCAACCGTAGTCTCTGGCCTGCGATCTCGATCTCGGACATGATGACCGTGCCCTCGGCACCCGGCCCCTCCGGACCGTAGCGATTGTCGAGGATCACTCGCCCGTCGGCGAAGAGCTCGACATAGGTGTCCATGGCTTCGGCGGCGCTCTGGCCGCGGCTGGGCTGGAAGGTGATGAACGGGACGGCCTGATTCATGCGGTCAGTCTACACTCGGCCGACACCGCGCCGACAGGGAAGGTTTCGCGCAGCTGCGAGAAATCAGAACGGAGTCGAGCGCGGCTTCTCCTTGCCCAGGCGGCGGGATTCGGGAACGCCCATGGAGTCGCACACGGCGATCCAGATATCGCGGGGTTCGACACCGGCTTCGAATGCCTGCGCCGCGGTTCGTGAACCCAATGAGCTCAGCGTGAGGTCGGTGTGCAGGGAGGCGGCACGAGCCTCACCGAACTCCTCGTTCATGAGGATCCAGTAGAGCGTATGCCGCATCAGGGCTTGGCAGCCAGGCGCGGAGACGAGTATCCCTCGGGGTGACCGAGAATCTTGTCCGAGAGCTCCTGCGGAATGGTATCGGGGATCTGCACGCCCTCTTCGAGTGCGAAGCGATCGGACACGGACGACAGCAGTGCCGACAGCGGCAGATCGAGTGCTTCACAGATCGCCGACAGCAGCTCCGAAGAGGCTTCCTTCTGTCCGCGCTCGATCTCGCTGAGGTAGCCCAGCGAAACGCTGGCCCCGGTCGAGACATCGCGAAGGGTGCGTCCTTGACGACGGCGGGCGGAACGTAGTGCGTCGCCGATTTCGACTCTCAGTAACATAACGCGGCCCTCCCTTTGTCAGCGCGTCCCGTCAATGTAGTTCCAACAACCTTACAACCTGGCCGTGACACAGCACCAACCTGGGGCCCCGAGCGGATGGTATTGCCAGTCCATTCGAAGACTTTGGAGAATTTTCGTCCGATGGTCATCACCCGGTCAACCCCACAGCAGACGAACTTATTCCGCGGCGTCCTCGCCAGCATTCGACGCCTGCCCGGCTTCCGGTCCGAAGGCGAGTTCGCGCACGAATTCGTCGAGGTTGACCGCCATCGCCTCCACCGTCTGGCGTCGGATGGCGTCGCGGTCACCGGTGAACTCGTGTTCGAAGACCTTCGCCTTCCCGCCGAAGGCGATCGCGGTGTAGACGAGTCCGACGGGCTTGTCGTCCTGCGGATCGGGACCGGCGACACCGGTGCAGGAGATCCCGATATCGGCGACGCACTGCACGGCCGTGCCGACAGCCATCTGTGCGGCGACGACCGGGTCGATCGGTCCGGTCTCCTCGAGGTGGTCGGCATTCACTCCGGCCAGGCTCGCCTTGAGGTCGGTGGCGTAGGTGACCAGTCCCCCGCGCACCACTGCCGAAGCGCCCGGCACGTCGACGAGCGAGGCGACGAAGCGTCCGCCGGTCAGCGATTCCGCCGACGCCAGCGAGATCCCCAGCTGAGAACAGGTGGAGATGATGCGACGCGCGGTCGCCATGAGCTCGGACTCAGCCACGCTGCGTGCCCCCGGCGCTCGGCGCATCCCCGCCGTTGCCGTTCTTCGCGTCCTTGTACAGCTTGGCCGCCTGCACGCAGTAGTCGACGCCGGTGACGATGGTGACGACGATGGCCGCGGCCATGATGATCCAGGCGACGACGAGGAGGATGACGGAGACGACGGAGGGCAGCACGTCCGAGAGCGGGAAGACCACCAGGAACAGCCCGATCGCCGCCGTCTGCAGCACGGTCTTGATCTTGCCGCCGCGCGAGGCGGGCATGACAGCAATGCGGATCATGAAGAACCGCAGCACGGTGATGCCGAACTCGCGCACGAGGATGATCACGGGCACCCACCAGGGCAGTTCGGCGATGATCGCCAGACCGATGAGTGCGGCTGCCATGAGCGATTTGTCAGCGATGGGATCGGCGATCTTGCCGAAGTTCGTGATGAGGTTGTTCCGTCTGGCCAGGTAGCCGTCGACGAAGTCGGTGAACATGGCCAGCAGGAACACGACGAGCGCCCACCAGCGCAGGGTCACATCGTTGCCGCCGTCGGTCAGCAGGAGCACGAGGAACAGGGGCACCATGAGGAGGCGCAGCACCGTGAGTGCGTTCGGAATGTTCCACGGACTCGGTTCTGCTGCGGGCTGCTGGGAGGCTCCGGCCTCGACTCGATCGTTCACACATCCAGCCTATCGGAGTGAGCTGAGCAGATCATTCCAACCATGGGATTCACGACGATAATCGCCGAGGCGGCGCACCGTCGCAACGGTGCGCCGCCTCGGCGAGGGGTGAGGTTCGGATGAGATCAGCGGCCGGTGAGCTGCCAGGCGTCCTCTCCTGCGGCTTCGACGACCTCGAGCCCGGTCTCCGGGTCGACGTCGCCGACGGTGAGGTCGCCGGCATGGCCGACTCCGTTCGCGTATCGGTCGGACGATGCTGAGCTGTACGACGCCGAGCCGTGGGAGGTGTCCCCGTAGTCGTCGTCGAACTCCTCGTCGTAGTCCCCGGCCGCCGAGGCGTGCCCGGAGCCGGGCTCCCCGGTCTGGCCGTGGCTCTGGCCCCCGTCGGTCGGGGCGTCGGCCGCCGCGCCGGACGAATCACCGTCGGGCGGGGTCTCGCCCTTGATGATGGCCAGGGTGCCGGGCAGATCGTCGGGGCGCACGAGCACATCGCGGGCCTTCGATCCCTCGGACGGTCCGACGATGCCGCGGGACTCCATGAGGTCCATGAGGCGACCGGCCTTGGCGAAGCCGACGCGCAGCTTGCGCTGGAGCATCGAGGTCGATCCGAACTGCGTGGTCACGACCTGTTCGATCGCCTGGAGCAGCAGTTCGAGGTCGTCTCCGATGTCCTCGTCGATCTGCTTCTTCGGTGCTTCGACGGCCACGTCTTCGCGGTAGTTCGGGGTCAGCTGGCTCTTGACGTGTTCGACGACCTTCTCGATCTCGGACTCGTTGACCCAGGCTCCCTGGACGCGCATCGGTTTGGCCGCGCCCATCGGCAGGAACAGGGCGTCACCCTGACCGATGAGCTTCTCCGCGCCGGGCTGGTCGAGCACGACTCGCGAGTCGGCCAGCGATGAGGTTGCGAACGCCAGACGCGAGGGCACATTGGCCTTGATGAGACCGGTGACGACGTCGACGCTGGGTCGCTGCGTGGCGAGGATCAGGTGGATGCCGGCGGCACGGGCCAGCTGAGTGATGCGCTGGATCGAGGCTTCGACGTCGCGCGGGGCGACCATCATGAGGTCGGCGAGCTCGTCGACGACGACCAGCAGGTACGGGTAGGGCTGGAGGACGCGTTCGGACCCGGCGGGCGGCTGGATGCGGCCCTCGCGGACGGCCTTGTTGAACTCCTTGACGTGCTTGAAGCCGTAGTTCGCGAGGTCGTCGTAGCGGGCGTCCATTTCGCGCACGACCCATTCGAGCGCCTCGGCGGCCTTCTTCGGGTTCGTGATGATCGGGGTGATCAGGTGCGGGATGCCTTCGTAGATCGTCAGCTCGACGCGCTTGGGGTCGACGAGGATCATGCGGACCTCGTCGGGGGTAGCGCGCATCATGATCGAGGTGATCATGGAGTTGACGAAGCTGGACTTACCGGCACCGGTGGCACCGGCGACGAGCAGGTGGGGCATCTTCGACAGATCGGCGACGACGAATCCGCCTTCGACGTCCTTGCCCACGCCCATGACCATGGGGTGGTCGGTCTTGCGGGCGGCTTTCGAACGCAGCACGTCGCCGAGGGCGACGTTCTCGCGGTCGGTGTTCGGGATCTCGATGCCGATGGCCTTCTTGCCGGGGATCGGCGAGAGGATGCGCACATCGGCGCTGGCCACGGCGTAGGCGATGTTCTTCGACAGCGCCGTGACCTTCTCGACCTTCGTGCCCGCGCCGAGCTCCACCTCGTAGCGGGTGACCGTCGGTCCGCGGGAGAACCCGGTGACCTCGGCGTCGATCTTGAACTGCTCGAGGACATCGCGCAGGGCTTCGACGACACGGTCGTTGGCCTCGGAGCGTTCCTTGGCGGGAGGTCCGGGCTGGAGGTTGTCGGAGGCGGGCAGGGTGTAGGTGACATCGCCGGCCAGGGTGAGCTGCTCGACGCGTTCGGGCAGCTGCTCCGTGGGTGGAGGTGCAGGTGCGTTCGTGATCGGCACCGGCGCCGAGGCGGCAGCGGGCTCGGACTTCTTCGCCTGGTTCGCGGCGTCGTCGTCCATCCCGATGGTCTTCTTCAGCTCGGCCATCTCGCGTTCGGCCTTGGTGGGGCGGCGCTGGCCGGGCTTGAGCTTCGGCTCCGGGCTGGTCTCGATCCGGGTGGTGTCGGCCTCTTCGTCGCTGACGTCGTTCTCGTGGATGTAGGCCTTGTCGTAGGCCTTCGTAGCGGTGTCGTCGTCGGCGGCATCCGAGTCGGCATCGGGGATCTCGGTCTTCTTCTTCCGACTGCGGCGCTTGGCGCCCATCACGGGTTTGAGGTCGGAGGTGCGGCCGTTCTCGGCAACGAGGTCGGACTGTTTGGTCTCGGCCGCCTCGGCGTCGGCTGCGGATCGGGCACCGCCGGTGAGTCGGTAGTACAGGTCTGTGAGTCGGCGGGGAATCGCGCGCACCGGGGTTGCGGTGACCACGAGCAGGGAGAACAGCCCGAGGAGGACGAGCAGCGGCACGGCGACGTAGACGGTGGTCGCGATGACCAGCGGCGAGGACACGACGAATCCGAGGGCGCCTCCCCCGTTGGCCATGGCTTCGCGGGAGTTCGTGAAGGTCGGGTTGCCGGCGGCGATATGGGCCAGCCCCGAGGCGGCGAGCAGACCGAAGATCATCCCGATGAGGATGCGGTTGTTGCCGCGGTTGTCGTCGCCGCGCAGGAACAGGCGGATCGCATAGCAGGTGAAGACCACCGGCAGGGCGAGTGCCACTCGGCCGAAGGTGCCTTCGACGATTCCGCGGACGGCGTCGCTCATCGCGCCGGGGATGTTCCACCATTCGAAGGCGGCGATGATGATCGAGAGTCCGATGAGGAAGAACGCGGTGCCGTCCCGCTTCGTCGGTGATTGATCGGTCGGTTCGTCGCTGAGAGTCTTTCGCGCACGGTTTCCGGCCATGTGGGCCACTCCCCTCCATGCACCGGTGACAACGTTTGTCCCGGGTTCTTCGGTCCCCGCTTGACCGGACCGACCAGCGTTTTTGCGCGCTGTGCGTTTCCCGGAACCAGAAGCGGGGGAAGTCGTTCTGGTCGCCATGTCTCTCATCTTAGGACGATATTGCGCTCCTGCCCAGCAAATCCGCAGGTTTCGGCGTGCCACCAGGGGCAATGTTCGGCCCCGCGTGTCACTGCCCAAACCCGGCTCCACGCCTGCGAGAGCTCGCTCCTTCGATGGTTCGATCGTCTCCGCCACCAGCGGGCCGACGTGGCCGAGACGGCTCGCCTAGTGCTATTTCACGCCGCTGGGCGAGATAAGTGTGCTCAGATTGCCCGTTTTCGGCGCATTTTTGGCAATCTGCGCACACTTAACTTGCCGTTCGGCGAAGAATCAGCGCGGCTGGTCCAGGTCGGTACCCGCCTGTAGGGGAACCCGAGCGATGAAGACGAACTCGCGGCCCGGCCGGTCCGGCGCGTCACGGATCTCAATGACAACGAATCCGGTGTCCTCCAGTGACTTCGTCAGCTCGGCGCGGTCACGAAACTGCAGGCGGCTCCTCTGCTCGACGCGACGGCCGTCCCGTTCGAAGACCAACATTCCAACGAAATCGACGAACCCGCCGTGTGAGTCTTCGAATTCCACCCACGACTCGACCGTACCCTCACCGCCGACCTCGGCCGTCGAATAGGTGTACTCTTTCGTCCATTCCCGCCACGCCTGCCTCTCGGGGTCGCGTGATTCGAAGACGAGGAGTCCGCCCGGCGACAGTTTCCGGCGGATCGCCGTCAACGTCTCCGCCCAGGCTTCATCTCCGAGAATCGCCTGCGCCACGTTGGCTGTCATGAAAGCCATGTCGGCCTGCAGCGGAGGCAAGTCCGCTGCGATCCCGTGGACCCACGTCACCTTGCCGGCATGGGGTTTCGACTGCGCCACGTCCAACGCCAACGCCGAGGGATCGACGCCCACGACCTCCACTCCCCGACCGGCGAGCATCGTGGCGAACGTGCCCGTTCCGCATCCCACATCCACCACCGAGGCGGCCCCGAACTCCTCGACCATCGCCGCGTAGACGTCGAGGTCGTCCCGTTCGGGTCCTTCGAAGATGTCATAGACGGCAGCGCATCGCGCGTCGACATAGCTGTCCCCGGCGTCATCAGCGGGATTCCGAGCGCCGTCAGCGGGCATGCGGATCACTCGGATGCATGGCGATGAACAGACCCCACTGAGTGGCGCCGTCCTTCTTGCGCCGACTGCGGAACTCTTCGAACAGCTCATCGATCCGAGACCGGAATTCCTCAACCTCATCCTCGGTGAGCATCGCGGCCATCCGCCCCATCGTCCGCTCCTCATACGGTGCGGCGGTGAATTCGGCGGTGAAGGCCTCGAGCATTTCGGTCGTCATATCGCCGGTGTTGAGGAACCAGCTTTTGCCCGTGGCGAGGTACGGGATCTCCCTGGACCCGCGCTTGCCGCGCCGCGCCTCCTGAGGTTCGAGGAATCCGGTGTCGGCGAGCATCCGCACATGATGGAGCGAGGTCGCGGGATTGAGGCCGGTCGCCTCGGCGATCTCACGATTGCTCAGGGCTTCGTCCAGGCACAGCCGCAGGATTCGGATGCGAATACTCGAGGCCAGCGTTTTGGCCTCGGCCTCGGTGGCGTCCCGGCGCTCGACTGCTCGGGCGAGGGAGGCCGCGGCGGGTGTCTGCCCTGTCGAACTCGGGTCGGGCGATTGCCCGGCCGCAGGAGTGTCATCGTTCATGCCTCAACGCTAGCGAGTGATCGGGAGAAGTCAATCAATCCCCTAAAGTGATTGACTTTTCCCAATCGATCATGGAGCATTACTGATTGGCAACCCTCAATCACTGACGCTCAATCATTGATCCTCCGCCCGCCGTCTCGAGGAAGAGCCATGGCCACATCCGACCAACCGCCGTCGAGCGAACCACAACAGCAGCACGGTCCCGCTTCACCACTACGGCCGAAGCACGTCTCGCTGTGGAGACACCGCGATTTCATGAAGCTGTGGGCAGGCGACACGGTCTCTGTGTTCGGATCCGAGCTCGTTCTCTTCGCCCTGCCCCTCATCGCCGTGCAGATCCTGCACGCCGGTGCCTTCGAAATGGGAGTACTCGCGACCCTGGAATCAGGGGCGTTCCTGCTCATCAGCCTGCCCGCCGGTGCCTGGGTCGACCGTCTGCCGAAGCGACTTGTCATCGTCTCCGGCGACATCATCCGCGCCGCCATCCTCCTGACCATCCCGCTGACCTGGATGGTCGGCGCCCTGAGCATGGTCCAGCTCTACCTCGTCGCGGCCGGAGTCGGAATCGTCAGGGTCTTCTTCGACATCGCCAATCAGTCCTATCTGCCCGAGCTCGTCGACAGCGATGCGATCTCCGACGGCAACGGCAAGCTCCAAGCCAGCCAGCAGACTGCCGGAGTCGCGGGACCGACGTTGGCCTCCGGACTGGTCACCGCGATCGGGGCCCCGCTCACCGTGGGACTGACGAGCATCTGCATGGGACTGTCCAGCATCCTCGTCGGACTCATCCGACACCGCGAAACCCCACGGCCGGCCGAGGGGCGGGCCGGCTTCGTCGCCGAGATCCGCGAGGGACTCGGTTTCGTCATCGGCCACCCGCTGCTGCGCCGGATCACCGCGTGCACAGGGCTGACGAACTTCGCGTCGTCGGGCATCTTCGCTCTCTTCGTGCTGTTCGCCCTCACCACGCTGGGACTCCACCAGGTCGAGCTCGGCATCATCATGTCCGTCGCCTCGGCCGGCGGCATCCTCGGTGCGCTCTCTGCCGCATGGGTGCAGAAGATCCTCGGCGAAGGAACGAGCATCGCCCTGTCCGCGCTGATCGGCGGCCTCTGCTTCCTCGGTGTCCCGCTCGCGACCGTTCTGCCCGCACTGCCGACCCTGCTGATCAGCTGGTTCCTTGTGACCTGGGCGGTCGTTGTTTACAACATTGCGCAGGTGAGCTTCCGCCAGCGGCTGTGCCCGAAACCGCTGCTGGGCCGGATGAACGCTTCCGTCCGCTTCCTCGTGTGGGGGCCGATGCCGCTCGGCGCTTTCCTCGCAGGCATCCTCGGTGACTGGCTCGGGGTGACGACGACGATGTGGATTTTGGCGGCCTGTGCGCTGCTCGGCTCACTTCCGGTGCTCGCCTCCCGCCTGCTGCGGATGCGCGAACTTCCCCGCGAACTCGATCTGCTCAACAGCGACGAAACAACCGCACGACAGTGAGAAGAGGCACGTCTGACGGGGTCGAATCTCCCTGAGAGCGAAACGCTCCTGGCGTTGAGCGAGATAAGTGGGCTCAGATTGCACGTTTTCCGCGCATTTTTGGCAATCTGCGCACACCTAACCTGTCGTTCGGGGAAGAATCAAGCCGTTCGGGGGAAGAATCAGTCCGTTCGCGGCAGAAGCACTCCGGCCAGGCAGCGCCGAAGCCGATGATCGAGAGTGACCGAGACGAGCTCGCCCCACCTCAGCGGGTCGAGTAGAGGTGCTCGGGCCGACCCGTCGACCCGTACTGCAGGGACACCGTGATCGTGCGGGCTTCGGCAAGCTTCGCCAGATGCCGCTGCGCGGTCGCCCGGGAGGCACCGACCGCCTCGGCGACCTCGAGTGCCGTCATCGGACCGCTCGCCTCCTCGAGTGCGGCGAGGATCCGCGTCGTCGTCGACGATCCCGCCGGGCTCGCCCCGGTTCCGCCGACGGCCGCAGCATCATGGAGGTTGCGAAGCTGCCGCTCGAGGTCGGCCTGACCGACCTTCTCCCGCTCCCAATAGCGGAGGAACCTCGCGTACCGGCGCAGGAAGTTCTGCAGCACCTCGGCCGCGAAGGGCTTGACGATGTACGTCATCGCTCCCGCCCGCAGCGACGAGCGGACCACCTGCGGATCCGTGACCGCCGAGAGCACGATCGCATCGATATCGGTCTCGCGGATGAGGTCGACACCGGTACCCTCGGGCAGCACATAGTCGACGAGAAGCAGGTCGACGTCATGCTCGGCGATGATCTCGCGCGCTGTCTTCAGGTCGCGGACGGGTTCGAGCGCCGTGAAGCCGGGCACCTCGTCGACATAGCGGGCATGGATCTGCCCGACGAAGAAGTCGTCATCGAGCACGAGAACGTTGACCATCATCTCTCCTCATCAGTTGGGAAATCATCGTCGGCGGCCGTCACATCGCCCGCGTCGCCGACGTCGGCTGGGTCGTCGAGCGCATCGGGCAGGCGTACGCCGAAGCTCGCCCCTCCGAGGCCCGGATCGTGTCCGTCGATGAGCCACACCTCTCCCCCGCCCTTCTGCGCGACCCGGCGGCAGAGCGCAAGTCCTATGCCGAGCCCGTGACCGTCCCCGGTGCCGGTTCCCGTGGTCAGTCCGATCCCGAAGTCCGGCGCCGAGGCGGCCGGCGAGGTCGTGAAACCCTCGTCGAAGATCCGTCCCGCAACCTCGTCGTCGATCCCGTCGCCGGTGTCCGTGACGACCGCGTGGAGTTCCGTCCCGGAGCTGAGCACCTCCACTTCGACCCGGCCCCCGTCCCCGGCGTATCGCTGCCCCGCCACGGCCGCGCGCACGGCGTTGTCGATGAGGTTGCCGAGGATGAGCGTGACCGCTTCCGGGTCGCGGACCGCGCCCACGGCAAGGGAGTCCGGTGTCACGGCCAGGGTCACTCCCGCCTCCGCGGCGGTCGTCCCCTTCGCTTCGAGGACGGCCCGCAGGTAAGGATCGGAGATGAGGTCGATGTCCTCGACGGGGGTCGTGATCGGTCCGGTGCCCAAAAGGGAGGACAGATAGGTGTGGGCCTCATCGGTCGCGCCCGTGTCGACGAGGCCGAGCACGGTGTGCAGCCGGTTGGCGAACTCGTGACGCTGAGTGCGCAGTGCCCGGGCCATGGCGGTGACGGATTCGAGCTGGCGCGCCATCGTCAGCATCTGGGTCTCGTCGCGGACGGTCACGACCCCGCCGACGGAGACCCCGTCGCGCTGGACCCGCACGGCTGTGGCCAGCAGGATCCGGTCGCCGATCGTGATCCGCCGCCGCAGCGCCCCGTCCGCCGGGGCTTCGGCCATGAGCGCGGTGATCTCGTCGGGGACGTCGATCGCCTCGGCCGCAATGTTCTCCCTCACCGAGGCGGCGCCGAGCAGCTCCTTCGCATTCGAATTGCTCAGGGTGAGTTTCCCGTTCGTGTCGAATCCGAGCACTCCGTCGTCGAGACCGTGGAGCACGGCTCCTTGGTCGCGGGCCATCTCGGCGAGCTCTTCGGGTCCGACGCCGAGCGTCTCCCTGCGCAGCCGGCGCCCGAGCATGACCGACACGACTCCGCCGAGCGCCAAAGCGAGCACGGCCACAGTGCCGAGCAGGATGAGTTCGCGGCGGACATCGGCATCGAGCACGGAGGCGAAGATGCCCACCGAGACCTCACCGACGACAGTTTCTCCGTCCTCGGTCGAATAGATCGGGACCTTCGCCCGCACCGTCTCGCCCAGAGTTCCGGATTCGTGGGAGACGTTCTCGCGACCGGCCAGCGCCTCATCCGGCGACGTCGAGACCTTGTGCCCGATCTTCGACCTGTCGGGGTGGGTGAGTCGGATGCCGCGGTCGTCGGTGATGACGGCGAAGCTGATCCCCGACCGGTCGCGCAGATCACCGGTGATCGCCAACATCGATTCCACGATCTGCTCATCGGGCTCATCGGCGTGATCGGCCGAGGCCTGCGTGGCGGCGGCTCGGACGTCCGGATCGATCGCCAGCGTGCGGGCAGTGGCCAGCGCCTTCGTCTCGGTCACCTCGGTGACGGTGCGCGCCCCCATCCACGCGAACACCCCGGTGACCAGGGTGAGGATCACGATGACGAGCGCGAGCTGAGAGATCAGCACACGTCGGGAGAACGAACGGTGGGGCCGGGACACGCGTTCAGCGTAGCCGCGTTTGAGCGAAATGCGCAAAAGGCGGTCAACGATCTAAACGCCATCAGTGCACACAAGCGCGCGCGGCCCGTGATCTGGGCCCTACGGTGTTTCGAGCCTCACATTCGCCTTCGAAGGAGAAGCTCGTGCTTGTCATTCTCGGTTTCGCCATGATCGCAGTCTTCATGACACTGATCATGACCAAACGACTCTCGCCGATCCTCGCGCTCATCCTCGTGCCCACGATCTTCGGCCTCTTCGCCGGGGCCGGTCTGGGCATCGGAGAGATGGTCATGGACGCGATCGCCTCGATGTCGTCGACGGCAGCGCTGCTGCTCTTCGCCATCATCTACTTCGGCATCATGATCGACGTCGGCCTCTTCGACAAGCTCGTCGAGTTCATCCTCAAGGTTGCCGGCAACGACCCTGTCAAGGTCGTCCTCGGCACTGCGCTGCTCACCGGTGCCGTGTCGCTCGACGGCGACGGATCGACGACGTTCATCGTCGTCACCGCGGCCATGCTGCCGATCTACCAGCGCCTCGAGATGTCGCCGGTGGTGCTCACCTGCGTGGCCGGTCTCATCAACGGCACCCTCAACATCGTCCCGTGGGGCGGACCGACGGCCCGAGCCTCCTCGGCGCTGCAGATCGACGCCAACGAGATCTTCGTCCCCATGGTCCCCTCCCTGGTGGCCGGCCTGCTCGTCTGCTTCGTCTTCGCTTACGTGCTCGGCATCTCCGAACGCCGCCGCCTGGCCAAGAACGGAGTCGCCTGGGCCTCCGACCGCGGATCGAACCGTCGCAGGGACCTCGTCGGCGCCGTGGCCGGAGCCAGCACGACCGCGGGTTCGTCCGCGGGCACCGGGAACGGTGCGACCACGGTTGGACACGGACACGGATTCGGGTCGGCCGCCTCGGCGCACGATGACACCACCACCGAGGCGGGACCCGCCTCCGCGAACGACACAGGCGCATCCGCCGGAACTGGTTCGGGCCTGACGAACACCGCACTCGATCCCAACCGCGCAACCCTGCGGCCGAAGCTGTTCTGGTTCAACCTGGCCCTGACCGTGGCCGTGATGGTCCTGCTCATCATCGACATCCTGCCGCTGCCGTACCTGTTCATGATCGGCACCGTCATCGCCCTCATCGTCAACTTCCCGAAGATGAAGGACCAGCAGGAGGAGCTCGCCTCCCACGCCACTGCGATCATCTCCGTCGTGGCCATGGTCATGGCCGCAGGCGTGCTCACCGGCGTCATGTCCGGCACCGGGATGGTCGACGCGATGGCCGAATGGCTCGTCGAGGTCATCCCGAACTCGATGGGACCCTACATGGCCGTCATCACCGGTCTGCTGTCGATCCCGATGACGTTCTTCATGAGCAACGACGCCTTCTACTTCGGCATCCTGCCCGTGCTCGCCGAGACCGCCTCCCACTTCGGCATCTCCGCAGCCGATATGGCCCGCGCCTCGATCACCGGCCAGCCCGTGCACATGCAGTCACCGCTCGTGCCCGCGATCCTGCTGCTCGTGTCGCTGTCCGGCGTCGAGCTCGGCGATCACCATAAGAAGGTGCTGTGGCGGGCGCTCATCGTCGCTCTCGTCATGCTCGCAGTCGGCGTGGCCGTCGGCGTCATCGGAATCGGCTGAGCGGAGGCCCCAGATGACTGATCTCTACTCGACCTCACAGCCCCGCTTCCCCGTTCCGTCTCGGCAGGTCACCGCGTCACCGGGCATCGGTTCGGCGTCTCGCACCGTGGTCCTGGCGCTGCGTCCCGATTCCTCTGACGCAGTGCTCGAGCAGGCGATCGCCGCGGCACGCCGCGAGCACGCGGCGGTGCAGGCCGTCGTGCTCGGCACGGATACGACGACCGCCCCGTCGACCTCTCCCCTGGCCGAGTGCACGAATTTGGGTGCCGCCCTCGCCGAGGCGGAGCTCGACTATGCCGTCCACCGTGCCGGTCCCGACCCGGCCGAGCAGATCCTCGGTCTCGCCGCCGACCACGATGCGGCGCTGATCGTCATGAGCACGAAGCGACGCTCGCCGGTGGTCAAGCTGCTGCTCGGCTCCAGCGCACAGCAGGTCATCCTCGAAGCCGAGTGCCCGGTGCTGTTGGTGAAATAAGGCTAGATCCCGGCGATTCCGCGGCCCGGGGCAAGGATTCCGTGCGGGTCGATCAGAGTCTTGATCTCGCGCAGACCTGCCTGTCCCGGCTGCGGACCCCACGCGTCGACCTCGTCCCAGACCGGCGCGGGGGCGTGGGTCAGCCGGGCGGCGATGCAGTGCAGGCCGAAGCTGCGCAGATGCTCGAGGGCCACGTGTGTGGCCACTCCCGGTTCGGATTCCGGGGCGCCGATGCCCAGTTCGAATACGCCGGTCGCGCTGCCGCGCAACTGCAGCGGATAGCCGATCGTCGTCTCCAGGCGGGTCACGGCATCGATGAGAGTCGGAATGAAGCTCGGTGCCACCGACAGCTCGATGGTCGCGGCCAGGCGCGCTCTGCGACCCCACCATTCCGGTTCCGCGCACGGAGTCGCTCCGGGAACTCTGTCTGCGAGGTGGTCGATTTCGCCGACGACGTCGTCGGTCTCCCCTTCGATGAGAACCACTGTTGCCGCAGGTGAACCTGGTGGGCGTTCGATGACGACCGCGTCGGGAACGCGACGGGCGGTCAGAAGGTCGCAGGCCGCCTCGGTGCCGGGAATCCACACGAAACCTTGCGTTTCGGGCCGCCCTGTCAGACGGATCTCGGCTTCGGCGATGATCGCCCGGGTCCCCCAGGATCCGGTGACCAGGCGCGGCAGAGCGCGACGGCCAAGATCCGGGTGGAGCCCTTCGGCGGTGCGAGCGATGGTCCCGTCGGCGGCGACGACCGTCACGGATTCCACGGTCTCTACCAGCCGGGGGCGGCGCAGACTGCGGGGCCCGGTGGCCGCGGTGGCGATCATTCCGCCCAGCGTGGCGCCGGCGTCGATGCGGTCGCGGGGAAGATCAGCGAGGATCTCCTGTCCCGATTGGGCGGCGAACCTGGTCAGGGCGCTGATCCGGGTTCCGGCTCCGGCCCGGATCGTGTCGCCGGAATGGTCGCCCACCTCGGCGATCGATGTCAGGTCGATGAGCAGCCCGGGAGTGGAGACAGGCGGATGGTCATCGAAGGCGGTGCCGCCGCCGAACACCGCGACGGTGCGTTGCTCGGCGTGGGCGCGGGCCATGAGTTCGGAGAGTTCCGCGATGCCCCTGGGACTGGCCAGACGGGGCAGTGCGTCTGCGCTCAGGCTCATCCCCGCCTCCGTCAATCCATCCGTCATCGGCACCTCCCACCTGCGGGTCGATCCGGAACCGTCGCTTGCGTGTGTATGTCGAGCTTAGCGAAGAACGCCCTCGAAATCGGTGCTCGGGGCACAGATTTCGAGGGCGTTCGGTGTCGTCAGCGGCGCCAGGTCACGGCATGCGGGCGTAAGCCGGCAGGGTGAGGAAGTCGACGTACTCGGGGTCGAGGGCGACCGAGACGAAGGTGTCGGTGGCGTCCTTCCAGCCTGCGTCGTCACCGGGCAGCTTGGCGACCTCCTCGGCGACGATGCGCTCGACGAGCTCGTTGGTCACCTTCTCACCGGAGTCGAGGGTGATTCCGGCGTCCAGCCACTGCCACACCTGAGAGCGGGAGATCTCGGCGGTCGCGGCGTCCTCCATGAGTCCGTTGATGGCGACCGCGCCGTTGCCTTCGAGCCAGGCGCGCAGGTACTGGATGCCGACGGACACGTTGGTGCGCAGGCCCGCCTCGGTCATCGCACCCGGGGTCGACTTCACGTCGAGCAGATCGGCGGCGGAGACGTCGACGTCTTCGCGCTTGTTGTCGATCTGGTTGGGCTTGTCGCCGAGGGTCTCGGTGAAGACCTCCTTGCAGAGCGCAACCATTCCGGGGTGGGCGACCCAGGAGCCGTCGAAGCCGTTGGAGGCCTCACGCGACTTGTCCTCGCGGACCTTGTCGAAGGCAGCCTTGTTCGCGGCTTCGTCCTTCGAGGGGACGAACGCCGACATTCCGCCGATGGCGTGCGCCCCGCGCTTGTGGCAGGTGCGCACGAGCAGTTCGGTGTAGGCGCGCATGAACGGCACCGTCATCGTCACGTCCGAACGATCCGGCAGCAGGAAGTCGGAGCCGCGGGAGCGGAAGTTCTTGATCACGGAGAAGATGTAGTCCCAACGGCCGGCGTTGAGTCCGGCGGAGTGCTCACGCAGCTCAAAGAGGATCTCCTCCATCTCGAAGGCCGCGGTGTAGGTCTCGATGAGCACGGTGGCGCGGATGGTGCCGCGGGCCAGGCCGAAGGCATCCTCGGCGTGTTCGAAGACCTGGTTCCACAGGCGGGCCTCGAGGTGGCTCTCCATCTTCGCGAGGTAGAAGTAGGGGCCGCGGCCCTTCTCGATCTGGATCTGACCGGCGGTCGCGAAGTACAGGGCAAAGTCGACGAGCGAACCGGAGGTCTCCTCCCCGTCGATGAGGATGTGCTTCTCGGGCATGTGCCAGCCGCGGGGGCGCACGACGATGGTCGGCAGCTCCTCATCGGGGGCGAGCGTGTATTCCTTGCCCTCGGGAGAGGTGAAGTCGATTTCGCGGTTGAGCGAGTCGAGCAGGTTGATCTGACCCTGGATCACCGAATCCCACTGCGGGGTGTTCGCGTCTTCCTGGTCGGCCAGCCACACCTTCGCGCCGGAATTGAGCGCGTTGATCGTCATCTTCTTGTAGGTGGGGCCGGTGACCTCGACGCGGCGGTCTTCGAGGCCGGGTGCCGGGGGTGCGACCTGCCAGGACGGATCGTTGCGGATCTCGGCGGTCTCTTCGAGGAAGTCGAGGTCCTTGCCTGCAGCGATCTCGGCCTGGCGTACCTTGCGAGCCTCGAGGCGCTCGAGACGGTCGCCGTTGAACTTCCGGTGCAGATCGACGATGAGCTCAAGCGCCTTGGGCGTGAGGACCTTCTCAGCCCCGTCCGGCAGCTCACCGGTGATCTCCATCCCGGCCGGGATGTCCAGGTTTTCGATATGAGCGGTCATCGATGGTTCTCCTTAGTCAGCACATCGGTGCTGCGTCCTTATCCACATCTGGTGATGCGATATGTTCGCTGGTCAACGGGGTTTTGACTGCGAAACTTTCACATTGTGAAAATGTTTGTTCACACCACGAAAGAATATGAGGTGATGCACGTCTCGTCAAACCCTATCCTGCATTCGAGACCGTGTGTTCATTGACTCTGCCCAGGCGGCTGGAGAGGATAAGGGGGACATCGCTCATGGACTCGCCGATGCGGCAACGACGCCGCGGATCGGACTGAAAAGTGGACAACCTCGCTGTTGCAGCTCTCTTGGCCCTCTCCCCCATTCTCTTGGCCGGAATCCTTCTCATCGGTTTCCGCTGGCCTGCGAAATACGCCATGCCGATCGGACTGATCGCTGCCGCGCTCGTGGCGAACTTCGCCTGGCAGATCGAGTGGGTGACGATCGGCGCATCGGTCGTCCAGGGCCTCCTCGTCGCGATCGGACTGCTGTGGATCGTCTTCGGCGCGCTTCTGCTGCTGGCTACGGTCACCCGGTCCGGGGCGATCGAGACGATCCGCTCCGGTTTCATCGCGATCTCCCCGGACCGGCGCGTGCAGGTCATCATCGTCGCGTGGCTCTTCGGCTCCTTCATCGAGGGTGCCGCCGGCTTCGGCACTCCGGCGGCCGTGGTCGCCCCGCTCTTGCTGGCCCTCGGCTTCCCTGCGATCGCCGCGGTCCTCGCCGGTCTCATCATTCAGTCGACTCCGGTCAGCTTCGGTGCCGTGGGCACCCCGATGGTCGTGGGCATCGGCACCGGACTGTCTCAGGAGGACGGCTCGATGTCGGCCGATGTCGCCGAACGCGCCGGTCAGCTCGGCCTCGGCCAGGCCGAGTTCGTCGCTCACACCGCCACCCAGGTCGCGCTCATCCACGCCTGCTGCGGCATTCTCATCCCGCTGCTGCTCTCGTGCCTGATGACCGGGTTCTTCGGTGCCAATCGGCGCTTCGCCGACGGTCTGGCCATCGCCCCGTTCGCGATCTATGCAGCCGTGGCGATGATCGTCCCCTATCTCATCGTGGCCAATGTGCTCGGACCCGAGTTCCCGTCGCTGCTCGGCGGACTCATCGGTTTGGCCATCGTCGTGACGACCTCGCGGATGGGCTTCCTCATGCCGAAGAAGACCTGGGACTTCGCTCCGCGTGAGACGTGGCCGGCGATCTGGATGGGCACCGTCGACCCGAACAAGGAGAAGGCGCAGCTGACGAAGAAGATGTCGCTGGCCCGCGCCTGGTCGCCCTATCTCATCGTCGTCGCTCTGCTGCTCATCACGCGCAATGTCCCCGCGATCAAGGAGTTCCTCACCGGTCCGGCCGTGATCAAGATCGATAACATCTTCGGCACCCCGATCAGTCAGAACATGGATCTGCTGTGGTCGCCGGGGGCGATCTTCGTCCTCGCGTGCGGGCTGACGTACTTCATCCACCGGATGTCGAGGAAGCAGATCGCAGGCTCGTGGCAGATCGCCGGTTCGCAGATCGCCGGCGCTGCCGTTGCTCTCCTGTGTTCCCTGCCGCTGGTGCGCGTGTTCATCAACTCCGGTGCCGATTACAACGGTGCAGGCCTGGATTCGATGCCGGTCACCCTCGCCGAGGCGGCCGCCAGTTCCGTGGGCGACGCCTGGCCGCTGGTCGCCCCCTTCGTCGGTGCTCTGGGTGCGTTCGTCGCGGGCTCGAACACCGTCTCGAACGTCATGTTCTCCCAGTTCCAGTTCTCCACCGGCACCGCGATCGGTGCGGCGAGTCCCGAGACCGTGGTCGCGGCTCAGGCGGTCGGCGGCGCCGCTGGGAACATGGTGGCCGTCCATAACGTCGTGGCCGCCTCGGCGACGGTGGGACTCATCGGTCGGGAAGGCGAGCTCATCCGGCGGACGTCGATCCCGATGCTCGTCTATTCGCTGACTGCGGGCGCTCTGGCGTTCATCGGCCTCAACGGCCTGGGCTTCAATGCGGGCACCGTCGTCCTCACCGCGATCATCGTCGGCCTCGCCGTCGTCGTGGTGATGCTCCGCCGGTCGCCGGGCAAGCCGCTTCCCGGGGTCGGCGTCGGGGCGGCGGCCGGTGGCAGCGAAGGCACGGCCGACGACGATCCGGAGCCCACCACGCGCACCTGACTGCCGTCCGCGCTTGACTGTGCCGGCCGCGCGTATCGTTCCCGCGCCTGACGCTGCCGTCCGCGCGTATCGTTCCCGCGCCTGACGCTGCCGTCCGCGCGAATCGTTCCCGCACCGGGTGTCATCGCCTTTTGGCACAGGAGTCATCGCCTTCTGATCCAGTCATCGGGTTCAAACGCGATGTGCCGATCAAAAGGCGATTCGTCCGGAACGCGACAACGCCCGCAGGGCCTTCAGGCACCTGCGGGCGTTCGTGGGTTCGTCGGCGCAGCAGACCGACAGTCGAGCCGACCGCCGACGGAGTCTCAGACGATGACGACCATGGGGACGATCATCGGCTTGCGGCGCAGCTTCGACGACACCCAGCGGCCGATGGTGCGGCGCACCACCTGCTGGAGCTGGTACTGATCGGTGGTGCCGTCACGCAGGGCATCCTCGACGGCCTTCTGCACCTTCGGAACGATCGAGTCGAAGACGTCATCGGACTCGGCTACACCGCGGGCGTGGATCTCGGGTCCGGCGATGAGCGACTTCGTCTGCGAGTTCACGGCCATGAAGATCGTCACGAAGCCCTCGCCGGACAGGACCAAGCGATCCTTGAGGTCCGCCTCGGTGATCTCACCGACCGACGAACCGTCGACGAAAACGTAGTTGCAGTCGACAGCGCCGACGACCTCGGCGTGGCCGTCCTTGAGGTCGACGACCCAGCCGTCATCGGCCAGGACGATGTTGTTCGGGTCGACTCCGGTCGCCTCGGCGTGGCGGGCGTTGGCCAGCAGGTGACGCCATTCGCCGTGGACGGGCATGACGCCGCGGGGTTTGACGATGTTGTAGCAGTAGAGCAGCTCGCCGCCGGAGGCGTGGCCGGACACGTGGATCTTCGCGTCGGCCTTCGAGATGACACGAGCGCCGAGCTTCATCAGGCCGTTGATGACCTTGAACACGGAGTTCTCGTTGCCGGGGATGAGCGAGGAGGCGAGGATGACGGTGTCGCCGTCGCCGACGTCGACGCGGTGGTTGCGGTTGGCCATCCGCGACAGGGCGGCCATCGGCTCGCCCTGGGAACCGGTGCACATGAGGACGATCTGGTCCTCGGGGTAGTCGTCGACCTTCTTGATGTCGATGAGCGTTCCGGCCGGCACGTTGAGGTAGCCGAGGTCTTCGGCGATCTTCATATTGCGCACCATGGAGCGGCCGACGAGGGCCACCTTGCGGCCATGGGCGGTGGCGGCGTTGAGCACCTGCTGCACACGGTGGACGTGGGAGGAGAACGAGGCGACGATGATGCGGCGCTCGGCGGTGCCGAAGAGGTTCTCGAGCACGGGCCCGATGTCCTTCTCCAGCGCAGTGAAGCCGGGGACCTCGGCGTTCGTCGAGTCCGTCATGAACAGGTCGACACCCTCTTCGCCGAGGCGGGCGAAGGCGCGCAGGTCGGTGATGCGGCCGTCGAGCGGCAGCTGATCCATCTTGAAGTCACCGGTGTGCAGGATGTTGCCGGCGCCGGTGCGGATGAACACGGCCAGGGCGTCGGGGATCGAGTGGTTGACGGCGACGAACTCGAGGTCGAAGGGACCGAGCTGGTCAACATCGTCTTCGGCCACCACACGGGTGATGGGCTTGATGCGGTGCTCTTTGAGCTTGGCTTCGATGAGCGCGATCGTCAGCTGCGAACCGAGGATCGGGATGTCGCCCTTGCGGCGCAGCAGGTAGGGAACGGCACCGATGTGGTCTTCGTGGCCGTGAGTCAGTACGAGACCGATGATGTCATCGAGGCGGTCATCGAGGTAGGAGAAATCGGGGAGGATGAGGTCGACGCCGGGCTGGTCCTCTTCAGGGAAGAGCACACCGCAGTCGACGATGAGGAGTTTGCCGTGGTATTCGAAGACGGTCATGTTGCGGCCGACTTCGCCGAGTCCGCCGAGCGCGACGATGCGGACGGCTTCTCTGTCCATCTTCGGCGGGAGGGACAGTTCTTGGGTCAATGCATTATTCACTGAGGTAACCACTCCTGGTCAATTGGGCGGCGACGAACGCCATCTGATCCTCATCAGCTGGGAGCAGCGGCATACGCACGTCGCGGTTGTCGAGTATTCCTTGGGCCTGCAGAGCGGCCTTCGCCGAGATCACTCCCGGCATATGGTTCATGAGCGCATCCACCACGTCCGCGGTGTCGCGGGAGAGGGTGCGTGCGGTGTTGAGGTCGTTGTTCGCCACTGCGGAGACCATCGCGGCGAACCGGTCCGAGCAGACGTGCCCGGCCACGGACACGAGTCCGAGCGCGCCGAGGGACAGCAGCGGCAGGTTGAGGGCGTCCTCGCCGGAGTAGTACACGAGCGAGGAGTTGTTCATGACGAACGAGGAGGCGAAGAGGTCGCCCTTGGCGTCCTTGACCGCGAGGATGTTCGGGTGGTCCGAGAGTCGCAGCAGGGTGTCCGTGATGATCGGAGCACCGGCGCGGCCGGGAATGTCGTAGAGCATGACCGGCAGGTCGGTGGAGTCGGCGGCCGCGCGCATATGGGCTTCGATCGCCGGCTGGGTCGGCTTCGAGTAGTACGGGGTGACGAGCAGGATCCCGTCGGCTCCGGCATCGGCCGAGCGGCGGGAGAGGTCGATGGTGTGTGCGGTGACGTTGTTGCCGGTGCCGGCGACGATCTTCGCCCGCTTGCCGATGACTCCGCGGACGACGCGGATGAGTTCGACCTTCTCGTCGTCGGTCGTCGTCGGTGATTCGCCGGTGGTGCCGGAGACGACGAGCATGTCGTTGCCGAGCTCGACGAGGTGGTTCGCCACCTTCTCCACGGACGCATAGTCGATGCTGCCGTCGCGCTTGAATGGGGTCACCATTGCCGTGCCGACGGAACCGAACGCGTCAATGGCAGTCGCTGCTGCCTGATCACCGAGAATCGCCATAGACCCAAGGATACCGCCCACGTCGTCTCATCAGTGCAGTGGTCCACCCGCGTTGCGGGTGTCGTTCGCCTCGTCTGCGGCGCTCATGCGGTCACGGTGAGAGACGGATCACACCTGTGTCCGTCTGATCGTCTACGCTTGTGCCCTGCCCGCCACCGAAACACAGGAGTTTTCGATGACCCGCACCCGCATCCGCGATTTCCATGATGATGATCTCGACGGAATCATCCGTCTCTTCGAAGCCGCCGTCCCGGAATCCTCGGCCGCTCCCCCGCTCTATCCGCTCTCCGAGGTGTTGGCCGCCTGCCAGCGCAATCAGGCCGTCGTGGCCGTCCGCGATGAGGAGATCGTCGGTGCCGCCGTCGGCCGCGCCGCCCACGGGCAGGGGGTTCTCGTGTTCTTCCATGTCCTCGAGGCGGTCCGTGCGGATCCGGAGCAGGGCACCCGCGCCGAGGCGGGGCTGCTCGATGCGCTCGAACGCCGTCTCATGCCGCTGGGCTTGGGGAAGCTGTCGATGCTCATTCCCGCGGGGACGTCGGCCTGCGATGGTCTGGTGGCCAACGGTTTCGAGACCCGTTCCGGGCTGAAGTACGTCGAGCGTCACCTGCCCGTCCAACGTCGTGAGCTCGACCGTCTCAAAACGGTGGGCGGACGCATCCTGCCGCGCCACCTCTGGGACGGGGTCAGCGGGATGCAGGAGGAGAAGGACATGCTCGAGGACCGCCTCGTCGTGCCCTTGGCCGAACCGGATCTCGCCGATCATTTCGGGGTGGTCCCGCCTCGGGCGGTGATGCTCTTCGGTCCGCCGGGGACGGGGAAGACGACATTTGCGAAGGCGGTGGCGTCGCGGTTGGACTGGCCGTTCGTCGAGGTGTTCCCGTCGCGTCTGTCCGGTGAGCCCGGTGGTGTGGCCGCGGGTCTGCGGACAACGTTCGAGCAGATCAATGAGCTCGAGCATGCTGTCGTGTTCATCGATGAGGTCGAGGAGATCGCGTCGAAGCGCGGGGGCGAGCCGCCGTCGCCGACGCAGGGGGTGACGAATGAGCTGCTCAAGCAGGTTGCGGAGTTCCGGGATCGGGAGGGCCGGCTGCTCATCTGTGCGACGAACTTCGTCCGTGCCCTCGATGCGGCGTTCCTGCGGCATGGACGCTTCGACTACGTCATTCCCATCGGGTTGCCCGATGCCACCGCCAGGGAGGCGATCTGGTCGCGCTACATTCCCGAGCACACGATCGCCGGTGTCGATCTCGACGTGCTCGTCAATGCCAGTGACGGTCTGACCCCGGCCGATATCGAATACGCTGCCCGGCGTGCTTCGCAGGAAGCTCTGGCGTCGTCGCTGCGACAGCAGCAGGTCGATATCTCCTCTCGGTCGGATGTGCTTTCGACCGATGACTATCTCGAGGCGCTGCGTGCGACGCGGGTGACGGTGTCCGAGGAGACTGCCCGGGAGTTCGGCGAAGACGTGGAGACGATCGCGCGGCTGTGAGACGGCCGCGCCCACCCGTCGCGCGGGCGCGGTGCCCCCTACCCTTCGAGCAGGCGGTCCGCGGTCTCGATGAGGATCCGCGTCATCGTGGACGGATCGGGACCGTGACCGGCGACGGTGGCCAGGTCGAATCCGTCGATGATGGCGACGAACGTGTCGACCACCTCGGCGACGGAGAGCTGGAAGAGCCCGAATTCGTGCCTCTTCAGCCCATCATCGACGATCTTCCGGAACAGCTTCCGCCATCCGTCGAACACGGCATCGACACAGTTCTGCAGGCCTTCGTCCGTGCGCGCGGCGGTGACGAGTTCGAGCCAGATCCGCGACCGCTGCTCGTGCATTCCCACCCCATGGACTGCCGCGAACGCATCGTGCAGGCGATAGCGAGCCAGTCGACCGCGAGGGTCATCGCCTGGCTTCGCCATCTCCTCGAGGTGCAGCAGCACCGTCGCGGTATGGAAGGAGAACGCCTGGGCGAGCAGGTCGTCCCGGGACTCGAAGTAGTACTGCACGGTGCCGATGGACATGCCGACTGCTTTCGCCACGTCCCCGAGCCGGACCGCGGCGGGACCTTTGGCGACGATGGCGTCGAGGGTCGCCTGGATGATCGCGAACTTCTTCGCCTCGGCCTGCTCGGGAGGCTGAGCCGGACGGGGGCTCATGCCGTGACCGGTTCTCGTCGTTCGGCCAGATCGGTCGCCGCGGTCAGACCTTCGTACACGGCTTCCTCGACCGTGCGCGGGGCCAGGGCGTCGCCGATCACCGTCACCGAGGCGGTCCCGAAGTCGAGGTCGACCGGCACCGATCGCGGTGCTCCAGAGACGATCGTCGCGGCGACGCCGTCGACCTCGTGGACGACCTCGCACAGCGTCGACTGCAGGTAGCCGGTATCGGCATCGACGCCGACGAGGCGAGCGTCGTTGACGAATTGCACCCGACCGGTCCGCAGTGCTTGGGACACGAGCAGGGTGCGGGTGTACTGCTGGATCGCGGCACCGGCGAAGTTCGCCGCGGTCGCCAGAGTCACCTGGCGTCCGGCTTCGGCCAGGCGCAGGGCGATGCCGAGTCCGATCCAGTCGCCCTTCCAGTCTGTGACGAGCACGCGCCCGGCCGGCAGGTCCGGGTCGTCGCGCAGATAGTCGCGAGCCCCGATGACGAATGCGTCGTCGGCGATCTCGAGGGCGGGCATGCGCTGTTCGGCACCGGTGGCGATGATGACGTGGTCGGGGGCGACCTCGGTGATGAGGTTCTGGGTGGCCGGTGTGGAGGTGCGGATGTCGACGCCGGCGCGGGCCGCCTCGGCGGTCAGGTTCGTCGCCGCTCCCCCGAATTCGGACCGGTACGGCAGTTCCTGCGCCAATAGAACCGCCCCGCCGAGGTGGGGCTCCTTCTCGCACAACACGACGGCGTCGCCCTGTTCGGCGGCGACCGCGGCGGCTTTGAGCCCGGCCGGTCCCCCGCCGATGACGAGGACCTTGCGTCTGGTGCGCACCGTCGGTCGGGGCAGGAAGGTCAGCTCCCGACCTGATTCGGGGTATTGGATGCACGAGATCGGCACACCCTGTTGGAAGTGGCCGATGCAGGCCTGGTTGCAGCCGATGCAGGCGCGGATCTCGTCGACCTCATCGGCTGCGGATTTGTTCGCGATCTCCGGGTCGCAGATCATCGCGCGGGTCATGATCGCCATGTCGGTGCGGCCTTCGGCGATAGCGGTTTCGGCTTCGTGGGGTTGGTTGATGCGGCCGGCGACCATGACGGTCTTGTCGGTGATCTTCTTGACCTGTTCGGACAGGTTCGTCGCGTATCCGGGGTCGATCTGCATCGAGGGAACGATGTGGACGGCGCCCTGCAGGGTGGAGGAATCGCCGGCGGTGATGGAGAAGTAGTCGAGGCAGTCGACGCCGTCGGCGGCATCGGCGGCGTCGGCGGTCAGGGAGTCGAGGTGGTCGATGAGGTCGAGGATCTCAGCGGCGACGAGCCCGTCCTCGGTCTTCTCCTCACCGGAGATCCGCACGCCCACCACGATGTCGGGTCCGACGGCGGCGCGGACGGTCTGGGCCACCTCGGCGAGGAACCGGCGGCGGTTCTCCGGGCTGCCGCCGTACTCGTCGGTGCGGGTGTTGACGGCGGGGTTGAAGAACTGGATGGGCAGGTAGCCGTGGCTGGCGACGATCTCGACGCCGTCGATTCCGGACTCGACGATGCGCTTCGCGGCATGCCCGTAGCCGGCGATGATGCCTCTGACCTCAGCGGTGGTCAGCGCTTCGGGGACGACCTTGAAGCGTTCCTGCGGTTCGTCGCTCGGGGCCTTGGCGCGCGGTGCCATTCCGCGCTCGCCGTCCATGACTTCGCGGCCGGGGTGGAAGAGCTGGGCGACGATCGTGGCCCCGTGGCGGTGGACCGCCTCGGCGACGGCCCGGTATCCGGGGACGGAGGATTCGTCGGTGGCCATGAGCACGTGGCTGGTGTAGCGGGCGGTTTCGTGGACGCCGGAGACCTGGAGGACGATGAGTCCGGCTCCGCCTTTCGCGCGGGCCTCATGGTAGGCGACGAGGTCGTCGCCGATGTGGCCGTGATCGTCGAGGACGGTGTCATGGCCGGAGGAGACGATGCGGTTGCGGATCGTCGTGGAGCCGATGGTGATGGGTTCGAAGAGGTGCGGGAACAGCTGAGACATGATCATCCTTGATCACTTGCGGGTGGGGCCGGGTGACTGCCCCTCGATGGGGTCGACTCAGTTATTCATATCACCGTATGACGAACGTGGGCAAGGGCTGGCTCACGTAAATCGAGTGCTTCACTTGCTTCCTGCAGTTACCCTGAAGCTATGCCTGACGCCTGCTTTTCACATCCCCGGCTAGCCCAGGTCTATGACCCTCTTGATCCTGACCGATCGGACCTGGAAACGTATGTGAACCTGGCAACCGAATTCGGAGCGGAAACTGTGATCGACGTGGGGTGCGGCACCGGGGAGTTCATCGCTCGGCTCGTCGACATGGATGTCAGTGCTCTCGGCGTCGATCCGGCTGCAGCATCCTTGCAGGTCGCACAGCCAAAACTGAAACCCGGTTCAGCCGAGCTTGTCATCGGTACAGCTTCCGACGTGGCCGACGACAACGCCCGGAGGCACTCCTTCGATATGGCGACGATGACCGCGAATGTCGCACAGGTCTTCCTCGACAACGAAGAGTGGCTTTCCACACTGCGCGCAATCCGATTGTGCCTTCGTACCGGGGGAAGGCTGGTGTTCGAAACACGTGATCCAGCGGACCGAGCTTGGGAGCGGTGGACCAAAGAAGCCACTCACCGCGCAGTCGAACTCGCGGAGTTAGGCGTGGTCGAGGAATGGATCGAGACGACGAATGTGGAAGGTGAGTTCGTCACCTTCGTTTCACCAACGATTTTCCACCTTGACGGGGAACGCATCGATTCGACGTCCACATTGCGGTTCAGACCAAGATCTGTGCTCGAACAGACTTTATCGGAAACAGGATTCACCGGGGTCGAGGTACACGATCTCCCCTACGCTCCCGGCCGCGGATGGCTGTTCATCGCCACTGCCGGTTCCTGATGATGCCGACAGCAGCAGTCGGATCGTCACACTTCGCGAAGTTGCGCATCACAACTGATCGCCTGAGACGGCGAAGGTGTCGCAGCTGTTCAGCCCCTGGTTGTATCCGGTGGTGAACCAGTTCTGGCGCTGCTTGCTCGAGCCGTGGGTGAACGATTCCGGGTTGACGAAACCGGACTGCTCTTGGATGTGATCGTCGCCGACGACGAAGGCCGCGTTGAGGGCATCGTCGAGCTGTTCCTTCGTGGGCTCTTCGAGGTACGCAGTGCCGTTGTCGTCGGTGGGTGTGGTGACCTTGCCGAGCCAGGCACCGGCGTAGCAGTCGGCTTGGAGTTCGGTGCGCACGCCCTTGCTCTCAGGTCCGGTGCCGTTGTTCGGGTGCTCGCTCATCACGCCGGTGATGTTCTGGATGTGGTGACCCCATTCGTGACCGACGATGTAGAGCTGGGCGAGCTCATCGGCCGAGGCACCGAACTGCTGACGCAGTATGTCGAAGAAGCTCGGATCGATGTAGACGCCCTGATCGGCCGGACAGTAGAACGGCCCGACCTGGTTCGAAGCGGTTCCGCAGGCCGTCGAGGTCTGACCGTCGACCAGTGTCATCGCCGGCGGTTCGTAGCCGTCCACTTGCTGAGCCCAATAGTCGTCGAGAACGACCTGCGCTCCGGCCATTCGGCAGTCGATGTTCGTATTCGCGTCCTCACCCGTATCGCATTGGGACATGCTCGCCCCGCTCGACTGATTCTGACTGCCGCCGTCGTCCGGAGTGATTCCACCCATCAGCCCGGTGACATCAACGCCGAGCAGCGGTCCGATGAGGAAGACGAGCAGGCCGACGATGCCCACGCCGCCGCCCCCGACGATCGCGGTGTTGCGACCGCGTCTGCTCGTCCTGTTGCCGCTGATATCGGCGTTCGGGTTGAAGGTCATGGCATAAAGATACCCCGGGAGCGGACAAGGGCAGGCGAGCAGATGTGAAGTCGTGTGAGAATCGTTCCATGAGCTCTCACCCGGCGGAACCTCACCGAGCGCACGACGCAGACTCCACGGCCACCTCGGCGAGGGTTGCCCGTCGGCTCAGCCCCGACGGTCGCCTCATCGGACTCGATGTCGCCCGCGGGATCGCTCTCTTGGCGATGATGGTCACGCACATCTTCGCGCTCGGCGACGAGACGGGGATGCCGACCTGGGCAGCGATCTTCGCCGGGCGCGCCTCGGCGCTGTTCGCAGTCCTCGCCGGCTGCTCTCTGGTGCTCTCGACCCGGTCACGGATGGCGGAATCGGGCCGCTTGCGCGATGCGGCGCCGAGCGTGCTCATCCGGGCGGCGGCCATCGTCCTCATCGGGCTGTGCCTCGGGTCGATCTCCGGACTGCTCGCGGTCATCCTCGTCAACTACGGGATCATGTTCGCGCTTGCGCTGTTCTTCCTGCGTCTGCGGGCCGGTGCGCTGTTCGCGATCGCCGGAGTCTGGATGGTCGTCTCCCCGATCGTGTCGATGTGGGTGCGCTCGACATTCCTCCTCGAACCGAGCTACCTGCCGATGGGATTCTTCGACCTGGCAACACCAGGGACGATGCTCACCGACCTGTTCCTCACCGGCTATTACCCGGTGCTGCAGTGGCTGTCATACATTCTGCTCGGCATGGCCGTGGCGAAGCTCGACATCGGCCGGCACCTGCGCGCGCTGTTCACGGCCGGACTCGGACTCTACGTCGCCGGTCGCGGTGCCTCGTGGATTCTGCTCAATGTCTTCGGCGGCGATGCCGCGCTCGTGGAGGTGTCGCAGATGTGGGGCACGGACCTCACGGCGGCCCTGTTCACCGGCAGCTACGGGGTGACTCCGGCGACGTCATGGTGGTGGTTGGCGATCGCCGGTCCGCATTCGGGCACGCCGTTCGATCTGCTCTCCACAGGCGGCACCGCGATGATGACGATCGCCGCCTGCCAAGCTGCGGCGATGCTGTTGGGTCGTCGGTCGTGGGTGCTTGCACCGTTGTCGGCGCCGGGGTCGATGCCGTTGAGTGTCTATTCGGCACACGTGGTGCTGTTGGAGATCACGCGGTCGCAGATCGTCGGCAATCCGATGGAGGAGGCCGCGACGACGGGCGAGCAGACGCTCGAGTTTGTCATCCACGCGCTCACGTTCGTGCTGCTGCCGCTGGTGTGGAAGCTGGCCGTCAGCTCACGCGGCCCGCTCGAGGGCGGGATCGCAGCGGTCATTCGGGCGGCGTCGCCGGGGCCTACGCCCCCTGCTTCTGACCGTCCCGGAAGAGACTGATCGACTTGCGCATCGTGGCGCGTGCACGTTTGCGGTCGCCGCTGGCGTCGTAGGCGCACGAGAGCCGGAACCAGGACCGCCAGTCCTCGGGGGCTGCCTCGGCTTCGGCCTGGTACTTCACGAATTCCCTGTCGGCGGCCTCGCGGATGATCTTCCCGCCCGGCGTCCTGGGCAGGTCGTCGACGGGCAGTCCGCCTTCCTCCCCGAGGATGCGCGCGAGCTTCTCCGTACGGGCACCGAAGACGAGTTCGACGATGAGCGTCCATGCGCCGATGACGGGCAGGACGAACAGGGCGATGCCCATGATCGTGGGGATCATCGCGGGTTCGCGCACGAGGATCCACGCCCGCTGGCCCATGAGGACGAAGTAGAAGACGAGGACGACGGAGACGATGATCGCCCCGATCTTGGCCTTCGACATCAGAGGTCGAGCATGTTCTCGAGGCCGTGGATGAGCCCCGTGTAATCGGCGATGGACCGCACGGCGGTGACGATGCCGGGCATGAACGCCGAGGTGGAATGCGAGTCCGTGCGGATGGTCAGGGCTTCGCCGTCGGAGCCGAAGAGGATCTCTTCGTGGGCGTTCATGCCCTGCTGACGGATGGCGTGGACGTGGATTCCGTCGATGACGGCGCCGCGGGCTCCCTGCGGATCGGATTCGGTGGAGTCGGGAACGGCCGGCAGGCCGGCGGCGTTGCGGGCGGCGGCGATGCGCTGGGCCGTGTGGTTCGCCGTGCCGGACGGGGCGTCGAGTTTGCGGGTGTGGTGGATCTCGACGACCTCGGCCGAGTCGAAGTAGGGGGCCGCAAGTTCGGCGAAGCGCATGGCCAGGACGGCACCGATCGAGAAGTTCGGGGCGATGAGCACCGCGGTCTTGGGGTGGTCGTTCAGTGTGTCCTCGAGACGGGCCAGACGGTCGTTGTCCCAGCCGGTGGTGCCGACGACCGTATCGATGCCGTTCTCGACGAGGAAGCGGACATTGTCTTCGGTGGATTTGGGCACGGTGAGTTCGACGGCGACGTCGATGTTCTGCTCAAGCAGGGTCTCCAGCGAGTCGCTGCTGCCCAGGGCTGCGACGAGTTCGAGTCCTTCGGCGTCGTTGATCGCATCGACGGCGTGGGATCCCATCCGACCCTTGGCTCCGATGACGGCTACGCGAATGCTCATATGCTGTGACTCCTTGTGCGATGATCCCTGTGAGAAGTGCCGGTCGGGACGAGGCGAGACGACCGGTAAGATCTCCGCCAGCCAGTCTAGCGACCCTCGGCAGGTCTCTTCACATCCAGTGACCCTCCGAACACTCTTGTTACTACCTGACGGGGGCCCAGCAACCTCGCGCGAGGTTGCTGGGCCCCCGTCGGGTAGTTCTAGCTCGGTCGGAGGGTTGCACTCATTCGGTCACCCTATCCGCAATGGCCAGTCCGACGGCACCTCCACCGGCGCCGGTTTCGCTCCCCAAACAACGTGACGGCGGCCCAGCAACCTCGCGCGAGGTTGCTGGGCCGCCGTCAGGTAGCAATTGGGGTCTCAGCCGAGGAGGAGGCCCTTGGTCTGAGCGACTGCGCGGTCGAAACGTGCGCCGGCGTCGGCCCAGTTGACGATGTTCCACCACGCCTTGACGTAGTCGGGCTTGACGTTCTGGTAGTCGAGGTAGAAGGCGTGCTCCCACATGTCGAGCTGCAGAACCGGGGTGCCGCCGAGCTGGATGTCGGACTGCTGGTCCTTGAGCTGCTCGATGAAGAGGTTCCCGCCGAGCTGGTCGTAGACGAGGACGGCCCAGCCGGAGCCCTGGATCGTGGTGGCCGCGGTGGTGAAGTGCTCGCGGAACTTGTCGAACGAACCGAACTGGTCGTCGATGGCTGCGGCGAGTTCACCGACCGGCTTGTCTCCACCGTCCGGGGACATGTTGTTCCAGAAGATCGAGTGGTTGACGTGACCGCCCAGGTTGAACGCGAGGTCGCGGGTCAGCTTCGGCACATTCGCGAGGTTGCCGGATTCGCGAGCTTCGGCCAGTTGCTGGGCGGCGGTGTTGGCGCCCTTGACGTAGGTGGCGTGGTGCTTGTCGTGGTGCAGCTCCATGATGCGAGCCGAGATGTGCGGCTCAAGAGCGGAGTAGTCGTAGGGCAGTTCCGGAAGTGTGTACTGCTCAGCCATGAGATTCCTCCTGATCAGATTTGATGACCACCACATCGGTGGCTTCATTTCGACCCTATCCCAGGGTCTCATCTCGGACAACAAGGGGATCCGACAACCTATTCCATATGACGCGAGGTGACACCTCGACACCCGTCCGGAAAGACTGACACCCTCACCGAGGCGGCCCCGACGTCAGGCTGCCACCGTCACCTGCGTGCCGGTGACGGTTTCACCCGAGGTTGCGTGAGATGAGCAGCCGCATGATGTCCGAGGTGCCCTCCTCGATCTCCTCGAGCTTGGCATCGCGCATCCACTGCTCAACGGGATGCTCTCGCGAATACCCCCATCCGCCGAGGGTCTGCACGGCCGCCCACGTGCAGAACATCGCCGTTTCCGAGGCGTTCAGCTTCGCCATGGCCGCCGCGGCCGTCATCTGCTGCCGATCCACGGCGTCACCGGCGTCGAGCATCCGCGCCGCATTGAGCACCTGCAGCCACGCCGCATCGATCCGCGAGGACATATCCGCCAGCCGGAACGCCACGGCCTGATGGTCGATGATTCTCGTCCCGAACTGTGTGCGCTCTCGCGCATAGTCACGCGCATATTCGAAGGCCGCCCGTGCCGTGCCGAGCGCCGCAGCCCCGAGCACCACCCGTGAGATGTCGAAGGTGCGCATGAGTCCGTAGAAGCCCTGCCCTTCCTCGCCGAGGCGGCCCGATGTGGGCACGAATGCGTCGGAGAGGAAGATCTCCCGACACACGATGGCCCGCTGTCCCATCTTCTTCATCGGCGCCCCGAACTCCATCCCCTCGGTCTCCCGCGGCAGCAGGAATGCGCTGATCCCGCGCGAACGCTGCGAGGAGTCGGTTTTGGCGAAAACGACGTAGAAGTCGGCGAGCCCCGCGTTCGAGATCCAGGCCTTCTGCCCGTTGAGCATGTACCCGCCGTCGACGGCATCCGCCCGGGTGATGATCGACGCCGAATCCGATCCGGAGCCGGGTTCCGTCGTCGCCAGCGCCGTGATCTTCGGCTCCGGCCCCGTGAGCGGTCGCAGCCACTCCTCCTTCTGCTCCGGCGTGCCCAATGCGAGGATCGGGTCGGCGAAGAAGCCGTTCGAGCACACGAAGTTCCCGATGCCCGGATCCCCGAAGCACAGCTGCTCCTGGACGAGGCATTGGGTGAAGACATCGGTGAATCCGCCGCCGCCGAATTCCTCGGGGATCATGAAGTCGGTGATCCCGAGCTTCGCGGCGGCGGTGAAGATGTCGACGGGCGATTCGGTGTCGGCTTCGTCGACGCGGCGACCGGCCGGTCGGATCGTGTCGTGAGCGAATCCGCGCACGAGGTCGAGGATGTCGTGCTGTTCATCGGTCAGCGGCCACGGTGTGTAGTTCATCGGTTCTCCTTCGCATTGTCAGTGGAGGTCGGGCGCCCCATTGCGCCCGACTGACGTCCCTCGTCCCCTATCAGTCGAGCATGTCCGCTCCGGCCCGGGAATCCTCGGTGATGTGGATGAGTGTCGGACCATTTGCTGCTTCCGCCTCGGTGAGAGCGGCCAGCAGCGCATCTGCCCCGTCGACATGGACCCCGCGCGCCCCCATCGCCTGCGCCAGCGCCGGGAAGTCCGGTCCGGTCAGCCTCACCCCGGACGGGGTGTCCCCGCGGTCGTCCATCTCGTTGCGGATCTCCCCGTACCCGCCGTTGTCGACGATGATGAGGCTCATCCGCACGCCTGCCTGGACGGCTGCGGCGAGTTCGGCGATCGTGAACATCGATCCCCCGTCGCCTTCGACCGCGACCACTCTGGCCCGTGGAGCAGCGAGTTTCGCACCGATTCCGGCGGGCAGACCGAAGCCGAGCGTGCCCGCCCCTGCCGGGTAGAGGAACCGGTCACCGGGGCGAGCTTTCCATCCGGTCTGCACCCCGTAGTAGCAGGCCATCGTCGAGTCCGCCGCGACGATGAGCGGAGAGTCGTCGGTCTCCGCGAACGCGGTGAGCGCCGTCGAGAGATCGGCCCAGGGGCGGCCGTCGGATTCCATCGCCGAGGCGGCCCTTGCTTTCCAGCCGGCCCTCCAGTCCCGTGCGGCGAAGGTCGCGGACTCCGTCCGCAGCACGGACATCCGCTCGTTCAATGCCGCAGTCGCGTCCTTCGCGGCGGCGAGGATCGGATGGCTGACGTCAGCGTTCGTGAGCATCTGCACCTCGTCGATGTCGATGCGCACAACGGTGTCGGGCAGCGGCAGCGGTTCCGGCCAGAAGTCGCTGGGGGCCAGTTCGGTGCCGATCGCGATGACCGCATCGGCATCGCCCGTGAGCTCGGGGAGCAGTTCGAGGACCCCGATGGCGCCGATGGTGGTCTCGGCGCGGTCATCGACGAGTCCCTTCGCATTCGACGACAGGACGATTCCCGCTCCGAGCGTCTCCGCCAACGCTGCGACCTCCTCTCCTGCTCCGTGAGCTCCGGCGCCGGCGATGATGAGCGGTCGCGTCGAACCGGCGATCGCCTCGGCGGCGGCATCGATCGCTGAGGGCACGGGAGCCGGCAGTGCCCGGGTCACGGACGGGTGGCGTGTTCCGGGGCCGGCGGCTTCGATGAGATCGAGCGGGATCTCGATTGCGGCCGGACGGGTCCGCCCCGAACGCATCGCCGACAGTGTCTGCCCCACCGCCAGCGACACCTCGCCGGGGCTCGTGACCCGCATGACCTCGGTGAGGACGGCTGACAGGGCCGCGGACTGATCGCGGACCTCATGGAGGAGCCCGTTGCCGCGGCCGGGGTGGGTCAGCGGCATGCCCGGCGTGATGAGGAGGACGGGTACGGAGTCGGTGAAGGACTGCAGCAGTGCGGTGAGCGCATTGAGCGCGGCCGGTCCGGTGGTCGTGACGACGACCTGCACCTCGCCGGTGACGCGGGCGGCGCCGTCGGCCATATAGCCCGCGCCCTGTTCGTGGCGGGGTGAGACGATGTCGATTCCGGCGGCACTCAGCTGCGCGAAGATCTCGAGGTTGTGGGTGCCGGGGATACCGAAGACACGGGTGATCCCTTCGGCCTGGAGTGCGCGAGCCAGATGCGCCCCGCCGGTGATGGTCGTCTGGTCCATTCTCAGTCCTCGCTGTTCGGGTTCTCTGCTGACACGTAGGCTGCTGACACGTTCTCCGCTGGCGGGTTGTCCGTCGTCACGACGAGTGCGTCGACAGCCAGGGCGCCGTCCGGGGCGACTCGCACTGGGTTGATCTCGATTTCGGCGATGGCGTTGTTCCCGGCCACCAGTCGGGACACCGCGACGATGACCTCGGCCAGGGCGTCGATGTCCGCGGCGGGCCTGCCCCGCCATCCGGTGAGCAGCCGCGAGCAGCTCAGCCGCGCGATCATGTCGACGGCTTCGGTGTGGGTGACGGGGGCGAGTTCGAGCCACGTATCGGCGAAGAGTTCGGTCTCCGTCCCGCCGGCGGCGACGATGACGAGCGGCCCGAAGTTCTCGTCCTGCCGACCCCCGACGAGGATCTCGACGACATGGTCACGTGTGTCCATCTCCTCGAGGATGTACTCACCCTCGCCGAGGCGGCCCACCATGTCCGCATACGCCGTTTCGACCGCGTGGAGGTCGTTCAGCCCCAGCGCGATGCCCCCGACCTCGGTCTTGTGGGCAGGCCATCCGGCCTTGAGCGCGAACGGTGGATTGAGTCCGGAATCCGGGACCGCCTCGGCGGGTGCACGGGTCTCCCCCGGGCCCACGCTGCCCACGGTCACAGCGGCAGGGACGGGAATCCCCGCGTCCTCGATCACCGCTCGGGCAGCGGCGTATCCGGCGCCCCACGGGGTGACGGGGCCGGTGAGTTCGAGTGATTCGGTGAGCCGGCCCGAATGGGCGGCGTAGAAGCCGGCGCGGGCGAGCACGCGCATGGCCGCTTCGATGGAGGTGCAGACGGGGACGCCGAGCTCCCAGAGTCGGGTGACGGCCGGCGAGGATGCGCTCATCGAGTGGACGATGACGGGTTTCTTCGCCTCGGCGACGAGGTCACCCAACCGGTCGACGACGGCCAGTTCCCGGTCGATGAGGTCGGGGACGTCCTCGCCGTAGCAGCCGAAGTATCCGGACAGGACGACGGCGTCGATGTCCGCGTCGGCCAGCAGCACCTCGGCGAGGTCCGCGTAGACGTCGAGGTTCTTCTCCCCTGCGCCGTCGAGGTCGATGGGGTTGTCGATGTGGTCGGCGTCGGTGAGGATTCCGGCGGCACGTTGTCGCGTGGTCGGGGTCAGCTCGGTGACATTGAGACCCCAGCTCTCGGCCGTGTCGGCGGCGATCGCTCCCTGCCCGCCGGAGTCGGAGAGCACACCGATGCGCGGGCCGTTCGGCAACCAGGCCGAGGCGAAGAATCCGGCGAGTTCGACGAGCTGGCCGGGGGTGGTCAGGCGAATGGAGCCGGCGGCCCGGCAGGCGGCGTCGATGGTGTCCATGGCCGTGGTCATCGACCCGGTGTGGGATCGTGCCAGTCGCGCTCCTGCACTGGAGGCTCCGGTGGTCAGGATCATCGTCGGCTTCCCGGCGGCGCGCAGGGCTTTGAGGGCCGAGACGAGGGTGCCGCCGCCGGTGAAGGATTCGAGGTAGAGCGCGACCTGAGCGGTGGCGGGGTCGTCGACGAGGGTGGTGAGCACCTCGGCGGCGCGGACGTCGGATTGGCCGCCGATCGACGCGAACCGGGAGATGCCGAGTCCGCTGCGGGCCGCGAGGGTGGCGATCTCCGTGCCGAGCTGTCCGCTCTGGGTGACCACGGCGAGACTTCCGGGGGTGAAATTGCCCCAGGCCAGGAGCAGATCAGCGTGTGAGTCGACGAGCCCTAAGGAGTTCGGGCCGATGAGGCGGCCGCCGGCTTCACGGATCGTGGCAGCCAATGCGTCGGCGTCGGGGACGCGGGCAGAGATGATGAGGAAGGCGCGCACTCCGTTCTCGAGTGCTTCGGCGACGACTCCCGCGACGGTCGGGCCGGGCACGGAGATGACGAGCAGCTCCGGGGTCTCCGGCAGGTCGCTGAGGCGGGCGAATGTCGGCCGACCCTGGATCGAGGCGGCTGTGGCGTTGATGAGGTAGACGCGGCGGCGCTCGGATCCGCGCAGGGCTCCGGCGGCGAGCCAGAAACCCCATTTGCTGGAATCGTTCGAGGCCCCGAGGACGGCGACGCTGCCGGGATCGAAGAACGCGTCCATGTCGCTAGCTTTCCAGCGCCGAGGCGGGGGCGGCGGTGTTTTCGGCAGAGGCCGCGTGGAGCGCGGCGAGGTTCGCATCGACCTTCGCCTGGGCTGCCGCCCGGGGGCTGATGCCCTGGTCGCGGGCGGCGATGAGGACTTCGGCGGTGAGGTCGCGCAGGGTGGTGGTGACGATGGTGCGACTGTCGTCCCAACTGCCGTCGACGTCGCCGAAGGTCACCCACCACCACCAGGCGTTCGTCGCCGAGTTCGCGAGGAAGTCCGGGATGATGGTGACGCCGCGGGCCAGCAGCGTCTCTTCGGCTGCGGGCAGGACGGGCATGTTCGCGGCCTCGACGATGAGTGAGGCGGTGATGCGGTCGCAGTTGTCCGGCGTGATCGAGTAGCTCACCGCAGCAGGGATCAGGACGTCGGCGTCGGCGGCGAGCCAGTCGTCACGATCGCCGACGTGGTCCTCGGGGCGCAGTGCTGCGCGATCGATGCCGCCGAACTGGTCGCGGGTGGTCAGCAGCGCTTCGACGTCGAGTCCCGCGGGGTTGGTGACGAATCCGTCGGCATCGGCGATGCCGACGATGCGCAGTCCCGCCTCGGCGAGGTAGCGGGCGGTGGCTCCGCCCATGGAGCCGAATCCCTGGATGACGGCTGTGGATTCGCCGGGGTCGCGGCCGGCGTCGTGCAGGGCGGTGAGCACCGAGGTGGCCACGCCGAGGCCGCCGACGAGTTCGTCCTGGGCGAGGCCGTCGACGATGGTGGAGAACGCCTTGTCCGCGCGGGCTTCGACGGCGGCCGGATCGTCGACGAGCTTGTCGACGGCGGACAGTCCTGAGCCGAGTGCGCGGCGGTCGAGGATCTCGTCGATGTCGTCCTGGCGGACACCGAGGTCTTCGCCGAGAGCCCAGTAGGCGTGCATGATCGGATTGATGTCGACGAGGAAGCGTTCGAGGACGTCCTTGGCTCCGGGTGCGCGGGGGTCGAAGTCGATGCCACCCTTGGCACCGCCGACGGGCACATAGTGTCGTCCCTCGCGGAGGTGGATGGCTTCCTTGCGGGTCATCCCCTGGGCGAGTCCGCGCACTTCGTCGAGCGAGCAGCCCTTGCGCATGCGCAGTCCGCCGGACGCGGTGCCGCGCACGAGGGTGTCGATGACGACATAGCCTGCCGCGCCGGTGACAGAGTCCTGCCAGGTGATGTCCATGAACATGGGACCTCCACGAGAGTCGGGAGCAGATGACGTCCAAGCCTTACTGAATCGCTATTCAGTAACGTGTACGACTCAATTCTGACGGCGCGATGCCCACCACGTCAAGGGGCGTGCTCACCCGAGTTCGCGGCGGAGGAAGTCGTCGACCCAGGCACCCGGTTGCCCGGAATCGACGGCCTGCGAATTGACCATCACCTGGATCGCCAGACCGTCGAGGAAGGCCAGTACCCGGGTCGCACACGCCTCAGTGCCACCGTCCGGGGCCGAGCATTCGCCTGCCGCGATGGCCTCGTCCATGAGGCCCACGAGGATCGACTTCCACTCCTGGTCGAGAGCGGCGAATGTCGACCGCAGAGCGTCGTCGACGAGTCCGGCCGACCAGCCGTCGATCCAGATCTTCCAGCTGCGCGAGGACCCGCGGGGCAGGTACCAGCCGACGACGTCCCGCAATCGCTGGAGAGCCGAAGCACTCCCCCTCGCCGAGGCAGCCCCGGCTGCCAGTTCCCTGGCGTGGTCGATGTCCTGGCGCCCGGCGAAGTCGAAGGCCTCGGCCACGAGGGCTTCCTTCGTCTCGAAGTGGTAGATGACGAGGCTGGCGCTCAAACCCAGACGGGCAGCGACGTCGGAGACGCGCAGCCCGCGCAGACCCGTCGCCTCGATCTCCTCGACCGTGGCCGCCAGGATCTCCTCCCGACGGACCGCTGCGTTCTTCCTCGCCATCTCGCCTGTCCCCTCTACGTTCCTGCTGACGGGCGTCCCGCGTCCGACGGCCGAAGCCCTGGACACGGCAACGCGCTCAGGGCAGTTCGACCTCGGCAGCCGGTCCGACCAGAGCCAGAGCCTTGGGCCGCGACAGCAGCCGACCGGCCATCTCGCTGACGTCCTCGGCCGTGACCGAGCGGACACGTTCGATGAGGTCCATCGGCGATTCGAGCGGCAGCCCGAAGATCTCCGACCGCGCGAGACGGTTCATCCGCGCCGCAGAGGACTCGAGACCGAGCACCATCGAGCCTGAGAGCTGGGACACGATCTCGTCGAGCTCGAACTGGCTCGGCGTCTCCTGCGCCAACCGGTCCCATTCGCTCATGGCCAGGTCGACGACGGCCTGAGCGTTCTCGGCCGTACAGCCGGCGTAGATGCCGAAGGTGCCGGTATCCGTGAACTGACTGGCCACACAGTTCACGGCATAGGCCAGTCCACGCTCCTCGCGCACGCTCTGGAACAGCCGCGACGACATCCCGCCGCCGAGCATGGTCAGCATGACCGAGTAGATGAACCGGTCGTCATGGCCTTCTTCCAGACCTTCGCAGCCGAGCATGATGCCCAGCTGTTCGATGTCCTTGACCGTATGCGACTTCCCGGAGTGGAACTCAGGACGCACCCGGGCGGCCCCACCGAGGTGCGAGCCTTTCGCCACCGAGGCGGCCCCGCCGTCCGCGTCGCCGGTGCCCACCGAGTCCCCACCGTGAATGCCGTTCCCCGCACCCGACCAGACATCGGCACGGGACCCGAGCCCCGCCTCGGCGAGGGCATCCTCAACCATCGCGAGGACCTCTTCATGGGTCGCACCACCTGCGGCGGCGATGACCAGGCGAGGCGGAATGTACGTCGACTGATAGTGGTCGATGACCGTGTGGTGGCCGAGCACGCGGATCTGATCCTTCGTCGCCCCCACGGGCCGGGCCAGCGGATGCGTGCCGAAGACCAGGGAATCGAAGTCGTCGAAGAGGACGTCCCCGGGATCATCGGCGGACATGGCGAGCTCTTCGATGATGACTCCGCGCTCGCGTTCGAACTCCTCGGTATCGAGCTGGGAGTTCGAGACCATGTCGACGAGCAGCCCGGTGATGTTCGGCAGGTCCGTGACCAGGCACCGGGAGTAGTAGCAGGTGAGCTCCTTGGCGGTGATCGCATTCGAATCCCCGCCGGTGCGGTCGAAGGCCGCGGCGATGGACTTCGCATCCCTCGACCCGGTGCCCTTGAACAGCATGTGTTCGAGGAAATGCGTCGAGCCGGCGGTCTCGGCGGATTCGTCGCGGGACCCGGCGGCGACCCAGATCCCGATCGTCTCCGAGGCCAGGCCCGGCATGTGTTCGGTGGTCAGCGTCAAACCACCGGGGAGGACAGACCGATCGATTCGGCTGCCCTCCCCGGTGTGCGAACTCTTCAGTATCAGTTGTCTGATCCCTCTTCGTCCGACTTCTCGTCTTCGTCGGTGACCGGAGCCAGCGAGAGCTTGCCGCGGTCATCGATCTTCGTGATCTCGACCTGGACCTTCTGGCCCACGCCGACGACGTCCTCGACATCCTCGACGCGCTTGCCGTCGTTGAGCTTACGCAGCTCGGAGATGTGCAGCAGGCCGTCCTTGCCCGGGGTCAGTGAGACGAATGCGCCGAAGCTCATCGTCTTGACCACGGTGCCCAGGTAGCGTTCGCCGACCTCGGGAACCTGCGGGTTCGCGATCGCGTTGATCATCGAGCGGGCGGCCTCGGCGGCCGGTCCGTCCGTGGCACCGATGAGGACGGTTCCGTCGTCTTCGATGCTGATGTCCGCGCCGGTGTCCTCCTGGATCTGGTTGATCATCTTGCCCTTGGGCCCGATGACCTCACCGATCTTGTCGACGGGGATGTTCACGGAGATGATCCGCGGTGCCGTCGGTGCCATCTCGGCCGGGGCGTCGATGGCCTCAGCGATGACGTCGAGGATGACCATGCGTGCTTCGCGGGCCTGCTTGAGTGCGGCACCGAGCACCGAGGCGGGAAGGCCGTCGAGCTTGGTGTCGAGCTGGATCGCGGTGACGAAGTCACGCGTACCGGCGACCTTGAAGTCCATATCGCCGAAGGCATCTTCGGCACCGAGGATGTCGGTCAGAGCCGCGTACGCGGTCTGTTCACCCTGGTCGGTGGAGATGACATCGGAGACGAGTCCCATGGCGATGCCGGCGACGGGCGCCTGCAGCGGCACACCGGCCGAGAGCATGGCCAGCGTCGAGGCGCAGACCGAACCCATCGAGGTCGAACCGTTCGAACCGAGGGCCTCGGAGACCTCGCGGATCGCGTACGGGAAGTCCTCACGCTTGGGCAGAACGGGCACGAGGGCACGCTCGGCCAGTGCTCCGTGGCCGATCTCGCGGCGCTTCGGGCTGCCCACACGACCGGTCTCACCGACCGAATAGGGCGGGAAGTTGTAGTGGTGCATGTAGCGCTTCGAAGTCTCGGGTGAGAGCGAGTCGATCGTCTGCTCGAGTTTGAGCATGTTGAGCGTGGTGATACCCAGGATCTGGGTCTCGCCGCGTTCGAAGATGGCCGAACCGTGCACGCGCGGGATGACGTTGGTCTCGGCGGTGAGCGGACGGATGTCCTTGAGTCCACGACCGTCGATGCGGACCTGCTCGGTGAGGATGCGCTTGCGCACGACCTGCTTGGTCAGTGCGTTGAGCGCGTTCGCGATCTCCTTCTCACGACCTTCGAAGCGCTCGCCGAGCTTCTCGAAGAGCTCGTCGAGGAGGACGGCGCCGGCGGCTTCGCGCTCCTGCTTGTCGGCGATTGTGAAGTTCTCGGTCTGCTTCGCCTCGGCGAGTTCCTTCACGGCCTCGTAGACGTCGTCCTCGTAGTCGCGGAAGACGGGGAATTCGACGGTCGGCTTCGCGGCACGATCGGCGAGTTCGGACTGCGCGCGGCAGAGCTCGGCGATGAACGGCTTCGCGGCTTCGAGACCTTCGGACACGACCTCCTCGGTGGGGGCCTGAGCGCCGGTCTTGATCTTGTCGATGGCGTTGTCGGTGGCTTCGGCCTCGACCATCATGATGGCGACGTCGTCACCGACCACGCGACCGGCGACGACCATGTTGAACACGGCGTCCTGAAGTTGCGAATGGTTCGGGAACGCGACCCACTGGCCGTCGATGAGCGCGATGCGCACACCGCCGATGGGGCCGGAGAACGGCAGACCGGACAGCTGGGTCGACATCGAAGCGGCGTTGATGGCCAGGGCGTCGTAGATGTGGTCGGGGTTGACCGACATCACGGTGACGACGACCTGGACCTCGTTGCGCAGGCCCTTGACGAAGGACGGGCGCAGCGGGCGGTCGATGAGGCGGCAGGTGAGGATCGCGTCGGTCGAGGGGCGTCCCTCGCGACGGAAGAACGAGCCGGGGATGCGGCCGGCGGCGTACATGCGCTCTTCGACGTCGACGGTCAGGGGGAAGAAGTCGAAGCCCTCACGGGGGTTCTTTCCGGCCGAGGTGGCCGAGAACAGCATGGTGTCGTCGTCGAGGTAGGCGACGGCGGAGCCGGCGGCCTGCTGGGCCAGCCGACCGGTTTCGAAGCGAATGGTGTGTTTGCCGAAGCTGCCGTTGTCGATATGGGCAACGGCGGATTCAGGGTTGAGTCCCACGTAGTCTCCTAGTTTGTGCCGGTGCGCGGCGGTCATCGCACGATCTGCAGCGCTCGAGGGTGGTCCCTCGACGCCACGAGGCAGCGCACTGCGTTGCGCAGTGCGAGACCCCGCGCCCTTCCGGCGGGATATTGGCAGTGGACGATGCATGGATCCACGCCGGTCATCGATCGGGGCCCACGGAACCGGTGTCGGCAGCCGCTTGCATCTGCAAGTCGGTGTCGGCGCGCATTCCTCCGGAGGCCACTACCGAAGACCGAAACGTCCATGGCATGTGCGTCCACGCATGAGTCTACCGCAGAAGCACGAAAGCGCCCCACCGAGAGGTGGGACGCTTCCGAACTGTTCGACACGATCCGATCAGACGGGGCTGATCAGCAGAGTCGAATCAGCGGCGCAGGCCGAGGCGCTTGATGAGCGAACGGTAACGCTCGATGTCGACGTTCTGCAGGTACTTGAGCATGCGGCGACGCTGGCCGACGAGCAGCAGCAGGCCACGACGCGAGTGGTGGTCGTGCTTGTGATCCTTGAAGTGCTCGGTCAGGTCGGTGATCCGGCGGGTCAGCAGTGCAACCTGGACCTCGGGAGAACCGGTGTCGCCCTCATGAGTTGCATATTCCTTGATGATCTCTTGCTTCACAGCGGTATCGAGAGCCATGGAGTTCTCCTTCGTGTCGTTGCGCGGCGCAGGGACCTGAAGTCACTGCACTATGGGACCGCGGCCGGTGAAAACGGCAGAGATCAGCTTATCAGGTATGCAGGACTTCGCGCACATCGGCGATGTCCTCATGCATCTGCACGACGAGGTCGTCCATCCCGGTGAACGCGACCTGCCCGCGGATGCGGGAGACGAATTCGAGAGTCATCTCACGGTCGTAGACGTCGAATTCGCCGAATTCCTTGTCGAGCACGTACGCCTCGACCCGTCGGACCTGCCCCTGGAAGGTCGGGTTCGTGCCCACGGAGATCGCTGCCGGGTACGCTTGGTCCTCACCGTTAAACGTCGCCCATCCGGCATAGACGCCGTCGGCGGGGACGAGCCCGTCGGGATTCTCGGAGAGGTTCGCCGTCGGGAATCCCAGGTCGCGTCCGCGGGCATCACCGTGGACGACGGTGCCGTGAAGTGCATGGTAGCGGCCGAGCTGATCGGCCACCTCGGCGACATCACCGGCGGTGAGCTGTTCCCGGATCCGGGAGGACGAATACCGGCCCCCGCGCCCGACCTCGTCGATCGTCTCGGTTCGGAAGCCGAATTTCTCGCCGAGGCTGCGCAGGGTCTCGATCGTGCCTTCGTTGTCACGCCCGAAGCGGACGTCGTCGCCGACGACGACGATCTTCGCGTGCAGGGCTTCGACGAAATATCTGCGCACGAACTCCTCGGCCGACTGGGCGGCGAAGTCGAGGTCGTAGGGCTGGATGAGGAGGCCGTCGATTCCGGTGGCGGCGATGAGCTCGGCGCGCTGCCGGGTCGAGGTGATCATCACGGTCGGGTCATCGGGGCGGTGGACCGTGCGCGGGTGCGGGTCGAAGGTCATCGCGATCGAGCGCAGGCCCTCCTGCCTGGCCAGGGCGGCGACGGCGGCAAGGACCGTCTGGTGTCCGCGGTGCACGCCGTCGAAGTTGCCGAGGGTGACGACGGTGCCGACAGTGTCGACCTCGACCTCACCGAGTCCGTGATACAGCTCCACCAGACATTCGCTCCTTCCGTGCACCGATTCAGATTATCGCAGACATCTTCCGCCTCCTAACCCGGACCTCGCCGAGGCGGGGAAGACCCGGGAGACCCCGGTCAGGCCACGATCGCCCAGCCGATGACGCCGAGGAGGGAGGCCAGGGCGATGGAGACGAAGGTGCCGATGATGAACCGCTCCCCCGCTGCCGCCGAGGATTTGATCTCCGCGAAGCGACCGAGTCCTTTGACCGCGATGACCACGGCCATGAGTTCGGGCCGTCCGAGCACGATGGCTCCGGCGATGAGTGCACGCTCGACGATGCCGATCCACAGTCCGCCGCGCAGGACTTCGACATCCTCGGCCCCGGTCCGTTCGTGCTTGGTTCCCGGACCCGAATGGGTCAGGCGAAGGAGGAGCGGCACGAGCGGCCAGCCGATGAGCGCCGCGACGAAGGCGGCGGCGATGGCGACGAGCACCTCAGTCCACATGTGCGGCCCCTTCCGACAGGCCTCGTTGGAGGCGGTCGAGGTGATACCGAGCCAGGTGCTCGGCGCCGGAGACGATGTCGGCGGGACCGGCCGACAGCACGCGGGAGACGGCCTGCTGGGAGACGTCGAACTCCGCGGCGATCTCGGCCTGAGTCGCGTCGGGGTGGTCGAGGCGGTATCCGACGTAGCCGCGGGAGTGGCTGCGCAGCTCGGTCAGCGTGCTGATGAGAAGGCGCAGGGCCGCCTCCGCCAGGCCGCGATGGTCACTGTCCGGGTCGGCACTCACGACGAGGTGGGCAGGTGCGGACTTCGCCGCCTCGACCGCTTGACGGGCGGCATAGAACGCCGCTCCCCTGCCCTCGGCGGTGGTCTCGGGCAGGGGCCGCTCGACCTCGCCGATTCCGATCCCGATATGCCAGCCGGCGTCGATGCCGATGCGGCGGACCGCCTCGGCGACGGCATCAGGGTCGTCGAGAACCCCTTGGACCTCGTCACCGATGGTGCGGGCGAAGGGGACGATCGCCTCGATCGGCGAGAGCACCTCGAGGATTCGGGGCACCGCGTCGGCGTGTGAGCGCGAGTCCTGCTGGTCGATGGTCAAGACGAACATAGGACAAGTAGATCAGATGACACCGAGAGATACAAGCATTTTGATTGTATTCATCCAATACAACATTGTTCGTTGTTTCAGTGGATCAGCCGGGTCCCGTTCAGGCGAGGTCGATGGCGAAGGCGGTCAGTGACTTCAGACCGCCGCTGCGACGCACTTCGGCCACGGAGACGAGCGCATCGTCGCAGACGACGGCAACCTCCCGGCTTCCCGAGTCGTCGGCGTCGGGGTCGGCATGCCAGTCGCCAGCCGGAACAGTCTTACCCTGCATGAGCGCCCTGGCCCGACCGGCGTCGACGGTGACGACCGGCAGCAGGGTGCGGGCCGCCCCGGCGAGGGAGATGAGAGCAGGCGCGGGAACGTCGAGGTCCTCGGGCAGGGTCACGGCCTGGTCGATGTGGAAATCGCCGACGCGCGTCCGCCTGAGCGCGGTGAGGTGGCCGAAGACGCCGAGGTCGGTGCCGATATCGCGGGCCAGGGCGCGCACATACGTCCCGGAGGAACAGTCGACTTCGACATCGACGTCGATGTGCCCTTCTTCAGCGGCGAAGCGGAGGTCGATGATCTGAAACTCCGAGACTTCGACACGACGGGCCTTGAGTTCGACGTCCTCGCCGGCACGGACGCGAGCGTAGGAGCGCTTGCCGTCGACCTTGATCGCCGAGACGGCACTGGGCACCTGATCGATGGGACCGCGCAGCTTGGCCACGGCGGCTTCGATGGCCGCGGTGTCGACACGGGCGAGGTCGGCCGGGTCGGCGAAGCGATCGGGGTCGGAGTCCGCATCATCGGTGGGGGTCGACGACCCCAGACGGATGGTGGCGAAATAGGTCTTCGAGACCCCGGTGATATAGGTGAGCAGCTTGGTGCCGCGGCCGAGGCCGAGGACGAGCACGCCCGTGGCCATCGGGTCGAGAGTGCCGGCGTGGCCGACCTTCTTCGTCCCGAACCAGCGGCGGATACGGGAGACCACACCGTGGGAGCTCAGCCCCTGCGGCTTGTCGCAGACGAGGACGCCCTGTGGGGAAGAATCGCTCACTGGGTCCGACGATCAGTTGAAGGACGCGTGCACGTGGTCGAAGTGGTTGGCGGTCGCGTCTCCGCGGTCCTCCATGCCCTTCCAGCCCTGTCCGGGCATCCAGATGCGCTGCTTCCAGATGACGTACTTGACGTTGAGGGCGCCCTGGTTCTGGATGAGGTAGTCGGCGATGCGGTCGCCGGTGGAGCCGGTGATCATGATGTCGACGGCTTCTCCGGTGTTGTGGTCCGAACCGGTGCCGGGTCGACGTCCGCCGTAGGTCTTGACCTCGGGGAACTTCGCGCAGACGGCACGGTAGCCGTTGACGGCGTTCGGCAGCAGACCGGACTCGATCGACGACGACACACTGCAGGGCGGAGCCGAGGTGTCCGAGGAGGTGCCGCCGCCGGAGGACTTCTCATCGCCCGACTTCTCATCGGAGGACGAATCGTCGCTCTTCTTCTCAGCGGCCGAGGATTCGGCGGTCGGCTCCGGCTTCGGCGGAGCCTTGACCTCGAGGTCGGTCTTCGAGGTCTTGTTCTTGTACTTCGGGTCGTCCTTGACCTTCTCCAGGTACTCTTCGCCGGCCTTCTTGCGTTCGGCGTCGAGCTCCTTCTGGCTCGGAGTCGAGGCAGTGGTCGACTCCTCCGGAGTCGTCGATGCTGCCTCGGTGGTGACGTTGCCGGACTCGGGCGGTCCCATGACGACGGTCGAACCGACGACGGCGGCGGTCGCGGCTGCCGGGACGGCGATCGCGGCGACGACGGGACGCTGCTTGACAGTCGCCAGCACGGAAGTCGCCGAGGACGGCGCATTCGCTGCGCGTCGGCCGGCGGGGCGCTTGCCGGGAGCCAGGTCCCGGATCAGCTGCTTCGCGAACGACGGCTTCGGTGAGGAGTGCTTACCCAATGCAGAATTCCCTTAACAGAGTCGTAATCATTTCGTTACCGCAAAAAGTCTACGACATCTCGGAAAGATAACAAAACTGTTACGAGAACTTTTTTTCGCGACGTGACGAAGCTCAAATCCGACCCTCGGCCGACGTTCTGCCGCTCCCCCCGATGACCAGGAGCGATGATCTGGCCAGCCGGATGCAGCGATCACTCCTCGTCGGCGTCGTCGGTCTTCTTGTACGGGTCGGATTCACCTGCATGCTGCGCGTTCTTGGCCAGCCCGGCCACGCGGGCATCGTCGGCGGCGGCCTGAGCGAGCAGTCCGTCGAGACGGGCGGCCGCCTCGGGGACGGCATCGGCGATGAATTCGAGACTCGGGGTCAGACGGATCGTCAGTCCCTTGCCGACCTCGGAGCGGATGAACCCCTTGGCGGACTCGAGGGCATGACCGGTGCCGACGAGGTCCTGGTCGTCGCCGTAGACGGTGTAGAAGATGGTGGCGTGCTGCAGATCGCCGGTCACGCGCACATCGGTGACGGTGACGAAGCCGAGGCGGGGGTCCTTGAGCTTGCGCTCGATGGTGCTGGCGACGATGACCTTGATCTGGTCGGCGATCTTGCGGGCCCGTGTCGAGTCTGCCATGGTACGTGTCCTTCTGTTCGGGGCCGGAACAACTCTTCCGGCCCTATATTAGCGGTGGAATCGAACCGGCTCCGGCCGGTCCCCCGTTCGGGGGCCGACCGGAGCCGTCGACTCACGGTGTCAGTCCCATCCGTCTCCTCGGGTGCGCTGCTGCGCTCCGATCAGGCGGATGTGACTCGCGCGGCGACCGATCAGTCGCGCGGCTTCTCCTGCATCTCGAAGGTCTCGATGATATCGCCGACGCGCAGGTCGTTGAACTTGCCGAGTCCGATACCGCACTCGTAGCCCTCGCGGACCTCGGTCGCATCGTCCTTGAACCGGCGCAGCGATTCGATGTGGACGTTGTCGCCGATGACGATTCCGTCGCGGGTGACGCGAGCGGTCGAGTTCCGCTTGATGAGGCCGTCGCGGACGATCGAACCGGCGATGTTGCCGAACTTCGACGAGCGGAAGACCTCGCGGATCTCCGCAGTACCGGTCTGGACCTCTTCGTACTCGGGCTTGAGCATGCCCTTGAGCGAGGACTCGATGTCGTCGATCGCCTGGTAGATGACCGAGTAGTAGCGGACGTCGACGCCTTCGCGGTCGGCCAGGTCGCGAGCCTTCGCTTCCGGACGGACGTTGAAGCCGAGGACGATCGCGTTGTCGACCGTGGCCAGGTTGATGTCGTTCTCCGTGATCGCACCGACGCCGCGGTGGATGATCCGCAGGTCGACGTCGTCGCCCACATCGATCTTGAGCAGCGAATCCTCGAGTGCTTCGACGGCACCGGAGACGTCACCCTTGAGGATGAGGTTGAGCATGTCGACCTTGCCCTCGGCCAGAGCCTTCGTGAAGTCTTCGAGGCTGATGCGCTTGCGACCGCGAGCCTGAGCGGCGTTGCGCTCGATGGCGTCACGCTTCTCAGCGATCTGACGGGCCGTGCGATCGTCGTCGGTGGAGATGAACGAATCACCGGCACGCGGGACGGACGACAGACCGAGCACCTGCACGGGGCGGGAGGGTCCGGCCTCCTCGACGACGTTGCCGTTCTCATCGAACATCGCACGTACACGTCCGTAGGCGGTGCCGCAGACGATGGCGTCGCCCTGACGCAGGGTGCCCGACTCGACGAGGACGGTGGCAACCGCACCGCGGCCCTTGTCCAGCTTGGCTTCGATCGCGATGCCGCGAGCGGACTTGTCGGGGTTCGCCCGCAGGTCCAGCGCAGCATCGGTCGTCAGCAGCACGGACTCGAGCAGCTGGTCGATGCCCTCGCGCTTGAGCGCGGAGATCGGCACGAACATGGTCTCGCCGCCGTATTCCTCGGCCACGAGGTTGTACTCGGTCAGCTGCTGCATGACCTTGGCGGGGTTGGCGCCGTCCTTGTCGACCTTGTTCACGGCCACGACGATCGGCACGTCGGCCGCCTGAGCGTGGTTGAGAGCTTCGATCGTCTGCGGCATCACGCCGTCGTCGGCGGCGACCACGAGGATCGCGAGGTCCGTCGACTTCGCACCACGGGCACGCATGGCGGTGAACGCCTCGTGACCGGGGGTGTCGAGGAAGGTGAGCTTGCGCTCCTGGCCCTCGTGGTCGACCTCGACCTGGTAGGCACCGATGTGCTGGGTGATTCCGCCGGCCTCGCGGGAAGCGACATTGGCCGAGCGGATCGCATCGAGCAGCTTGGTCTTACCGTGGTCGACGTGACCCATGACGGTGATGACCGGCGGACGTGCCTGCAGGTCTTCATCGTCTTCTTCTGCGGCTTCGGCGTCGAGGTCGATGTCGAAGGTCTCCAGCAGCTCACGGTCTTCGTCTTCGGGCGAGACTATCTCGATCTTGTAGCCGAGCTCTTCGCCGAGGACCTCGAAGGTCGCCTCGTCGAGGGACTGGGTGATCGTGGCCATCTCACCGAGGTGGAAGAGCACGGTCACGAGGTTCGTCGGATCGGTGTTGATCTTCTCGGCGAAGTCGGCCAGCGAGGAGCCGCGACGCAGACGCAGCGGAGTGTTGCCGTCTCCGCGCGGAACGGTGACGCCACCGACCGACGGAGCCTGCATCTGCTCGAGCTCTGCGCGCTTCGCCCGCTTCGACTTGCGTCCCTTCTGACGGGGACCGCCGCCGCGGCCGAATGCACCCTGTGTGCTTCCGCGACCGCGACCTGAACCACGACCACCTGGACCGCCGCCGGGTCCGCGACGAGGACCGCCGGGAGCGCCGCCCGGTGCACCGGGTGCACCGCCGGGCGCATTTCCGCGTCCGCCGCCGCGACCGCGGCCGGGAGCGGGCTTGTTCAGCGCCGAGTTCTTCAGCATCGACGGGTTCGGGCGAGGTGCGCCCGGGCGTGGTGCCGGACGCGGGCCGCCGGAGGTCTCGTCACCGCCGGAGCGCTGCTTCTGACCGGGCTTCGGCATTCCCTGCGAGGGGGCGAACGGGTTGTTGCCGGGGCGTCCGCCCTGGCCGCCCTGGCCTCCCTGACCGCCGGAGCGACCGCCGGACTTGGGTCCGCGGCCGGGCTTCGGCATTCCCTGCGAGGAGGCGAAGGGGTTGTTGCCGGGACGTCCGGCACCGCGGCCGCCGGGCTTCGCCGCACCCGGCTTGGGTGCTCCGGGCTTCGGGGCGCCGGGCTTGGGCGCGGCAGACGGCTTCGGGGCGCCGGGCTTCGGCGCCGAGGAGGCAGCCGGCTTAGCCGCGGGAGCCTCGGTCGGCTCGGCGGCCTTCGGAGCGGCCGGCTTGGCGCCGGGCTTCGGTGCGGACTTCGCAGCGGGGGCGGCATCCTCGGCGGGGGCCGATTTCGCCGAGCCGGCAGACTTCGCAGCATCCGGCTTGGCAGCCGACTTCGCGGTGGGCTTGGGTGCGGGTTTCGCACCGGGCTTCGGGGCTCCGGGCTTCGCGGCCGGCTTGGCGGCCTTCTTCGCGCCGGTCGACTTCCCACCGTCGGCGGAAGCGGAATCGGCGAATGCCTCCTTCACGCGGCGCACGACGGGCGCTTCGAGCGTCGAAGAGGCGGAGCGAACGAATTCGCCCATGTCCTGGAGCTTTTCGAGGACGTTCTTACTTGTTGTGCCGAGCTCTTTCGCGAGCTCATGGACACGGGGCTTTGCCACAGTTCTCCTGTCCGGGTTCTTTCCCGGTCAGGAAAGAACCTCATCAATGAAGAGCAGTACTCATTTCACTGCTCTCTCGAATTCCGTCTGGGTGTCATCGTGCGACACTCACAACTTGTCATCCATTCGGCTACCCGTTCTCGTTGGGTTCGGTGTCCGGCCTCGGGAGGTCCGAGGCGGTGATCTTCGTTCGAAAGGATCGAGCGAAGGCGGCAGTGGTCAGGGCCCTGTTCAGGCACTTCTCATCGGGGTGCACCCACGCACCACGTCCCGGCAGTGTCGCTGACACGTCGTGGACGACGGCGGGATGCTGATCGGGGCGGAACACGAAGCGTGTCAGCTCGTCCCGACCGGCCCTCTGCCTACAGGCGATGCACGTCCTTACGGGTCCATCACCAACATTCACAATGAATGATTCTACAGCACCGGCACCCCCGCTCGCGCCAAGGGGGGCCAGTGGTGCCGATCACTGCGAAAGGCTACTCGCCTGCGACGATGTCGATCTTCCACCCGGTGAGCTTGGCCGCCAGGCGGGCGTTCTGCCCTTCCTTGCCGATGGCCAGGGACAGCTGGTCGATGGGGACGACGGCACGGGATTCCTGCGCGGCGGCGTCGAGGATCTCGACGCTCTTGGCCTTGGCCGGGGACAGCGCGTGGGCGATGAACTTCGCCGGGTCGTCGGAGTAGTCGACGATGTCGATCTTCTCCTGGCCGAGTTCGTTCATCACCGCGCGCACACGTGAGCCGAGCTCGCCGATGCACGATCCCTTCGCGTTGACTCCCGGCTTCGTGGCGCGCACGGCGAGCTTCGTCCGGTGGCCGGCCTCGCGGGCCAGGGACACGATCTCGACGGTGCCGTCGGCGATCTCAGGGGCCTCATGGGCGAAGAGTCGGCGCACGAGGTTCGGGTGGGTGCGGGAGACGGTGACCGAGGTGCCCTTCGTGCCCTTGTGCACATCGGCGATGTAGACGCGCAGTCTGGTGCCGTGGGCGTAGGTCTCGCCGGGGACCTGTTCGTGCGGGGGCAGCACCGCCTCGACGTCGCCGATGTCGACCTGGACCATCTGCGGGTCCCGGCCCTGCTGGATGATGCCCGAGACGATCTCGCCCTCGCGGCCCTTGAACGTGCCGAGCAGGGTCTCGTCCTCGACATCGCGCAGCCGCTGGTGAATGACCTGTCGGGCGGTCTGGGCGGCGATGCGGCCGAAGCCGGTGGGAGTGTCGTCGAACTCGCCGATCGGGTTGTCGTCGTTGTCGAACTCCACGGCGAGGATGCGCACCTCACCGGTGGACTTGTCGAGTTCGGCACGGGCGTCGGGCCAGGCTCCTTCGGTCTTCTGGTAGGCGAGGAAGAGCGCCTGTTCGATGAGCTCGATGAGGGTTTCCAGCGGGATCTCACGCTCTCGTTCGATCACGCGCAGAACATTGAGGTCGATGTCCATGTCTAAGTCCTCTCTCGCTCAACCGAGCATTGAATTGTCTGTGTTCACTTATGCAGGCGTAACAGTCTATCCCAGTCCGCGCCCGCACTCTGTCCGTGCTGGGGCGACCTCGCCGCCGGCGGAGCGTGAGGTTCGCCTCAGCGGAACTTCAGTTCCACCTGGGCCTTGCGGATCTCGCCGAGGTCGACCGTCTTCGACTCCTTGCGCTGGGGGTCCGTGCCCGTGATCGAACTCTCCCCCACCTCGGCGAGGTCGAGCTTGAAGGTGTCCTTCTTCGTCGTGATCTCCAGGCGCCGGCCGATGACGCGTCGGAAGTGGCGGGGGGTCTCGAGCTTCCGGGTGGCACCGGGGCTCGTGACCTCGAGCTGATAGGGCTTGTCCCGGAAGATCTCGACCTCATCGAGGGCGTCGCCGACGATCTTCGTCGATTCGGCGATCTTCTCCATCGACATCGGATCGGTGCTCGATTCGTCGAGGTCGACGACGACGGTGAGCGTGCGCCGTGGTCCGGCAGCGACGGCTTTGACGGTCTCGAGGTGGAATCCCGCATCCTGCAGGGGCGGGGCGAGCAGGCCCTTGATCCGCTCGACGTCTTCGTCCATGTCTCCTCCATTTCTCTGGCCTCTCCCCTCGCCGAGGTGGGGCGCGGGGCCGGCGCACCGTGCACGTGTGCGACCGCCGTGTTCTCACCCACCCTAAGCGACAGGCGCCGTCGAGGTTAAGCCTTCGACCTGGTTCGGGCGTCCCGCGGCGTTGACGGGGCATCCGATAGGATTGCCGTATGCGTTTTCCCGTCAGTCGCCGCGGCCTGCTGACTGCCGGCGTCGGCGGGTTGAGCCTGGGCCTGCTCACCGCCTGCGGCTTGCGACTCGATCAGGATCCGGAGATCCCCACGCTGGATGCCACCCAGCAGCTGCGCGATCGTCTCGCCCGCATCTTCGACTCCGCCTCCCCCGGCGCAGGGGATCCCGAAACCGCTGGTGAGGACCTCGCCGCATTCGCTGCGGCGATCGGTCCCGAATGGAATCCGCCGACAGAATTCGCCACCGAAGCACCCCCGACCGAGGATGAACGGACCTTCGTCCAAGCCGCCGAGGTGGCCTCCCGCGCCGTCTTCGAGGCCTCGGCGTCCTTGGGATCGGGTCTCATTCCGGCCCTGGCCGATGTGGCCACGGGTCTGGCCCTGGTCGCCGGGGCCAAGAAGCCGGAGATCATCACCACCGCCGCCGAACTCATCCGTGCCGGGCGTGAGCAGCTCGACGGCTCGGACCGCGGCGATGAGTCGACGGCGTCGCCCAGCGCCACCGGCAAGGCCGACGCGGATGCTGGGACGAACGATTCCGAAAGCGAAGTGCCCGCGGGGCAGGCAGACATGTACAACGCGATCCTCAACCAGTCGCGGGCGGCCGCGTACGGCTATGAGCGGCTCGCCGTGAACTTCGACTCGAAGTCACACGAACGCACAGCTGCGCTGGCTCGGCTCGAATCCCTGGGGGCTCTGTCCGGGGAGATGCTCGAACGCCTCGGTGAGCACACGGCCGATCCGGCCGCCTCGGCGTGGAAGCTCGACCCCACCCCGACGGACGCGGACTCCGCGAAGGACCTCGCACTCTCCCTCGAGGACGGCATCGCGTCGGCACTTCTGCCCTGGTTGGAGGCGGACGCCTCGGCGATTCTGCGGCTGTGGGAATCGGCCCGGACACGGATGGCATTCGCCGATCCGCAGCCGCTGCGTTTCACCTACGACGAACCCGGGCAGGCGGAGGTGCACAAGTGAAGGTTCCACCGGTTCTCTACCGTGCGACGCGCGAGATCATCGGCGAATACCGCACCGATTCGTGGGTTGCGGCGCTCGACTATATGGCCAATGAGCTCCTCGACCGGTGGAAGCTGCGCTTCGACGACGTGCCCGGCGCCCCATGGGCCGGGTGCGAGTCCTTGGTGATTCCGGTGCTCACGCAGGAGAACTATCAGGGGGTGCTGCGGTTCGCGGCTCCCACCTCGGCGCATACGGCAGCGCATGCGCAGGTGCTGCGGGCGTTGAAGATGTGGAACGGGCACGGGGCGGTGCGGGTCATCCGGGATGATCGCAGCTTCCGGGTCACTCTGCAGGAGCGGCTGCGTACGAAGGACAATCTCTCGGTGCTTCCCTTAGCCGATGTGCCACCGGTCTGGGGTGCCCTGCAGCGGTCCCTGGAGATTCCGGCGACTTCGGAGTTCCTGCGCGTCCAGGATGTCGTGGCCGGGTGGCTGAACTCGTTCGATGCCGATGCCGCGCTGCTGACCGGGTGGTCGGAGGCGGGTCCGCACGATTCCCTGCTGCTGTCGTTCGCCCGCAATTGGATGCAGACCCTGGCCTCGTCGGATGAGAGCTGGCTCATCCATGCCGATCTGCACTACTACAACATCCTCGCCGGCAATCCCGATCCGACGGGCATCTCCACATGGAAGGCCATCGATCCGCAGCCCTTGGCCGGTCCGACGGCGTACACCTTGGCCCCGATCCTGTGGAACCGCCTGGCCGAGATCCCCTCGGATCATCCGCAGGCGCAGGCGGCGTGGCTGCGCGGCTTCGCCACGGACCTGGCGCTGTGTGCCGGCGTCGATCCGCAGTACGGGATGGGTGCGACCGTGGCTCGTGAGGTCACGAACATGTTCTGGTACCTGCGCGCAGCCTCCGGCGGGTCGAATTCGAGCCTGGCCGATGCGGCTCGTTCCCTGTGGGTGGCCCGCGCCCTGTCCGGCGCCGATGTCGCCGGAGTCAACGCCCACGCCCTCAAACCCATCGGCTGACCCCACTTGCTACCTGACGGCGGCTCAGCAACCTCGCGCGAGGTTGCTGAGCCGCCGTCAGGTAGCAATTAGTGGATGAGGGTGGCGATGACGTCGAAGCCGAGCTTGAGGATCAGCACGGAGACGACGATGACGAAGATGACACGGACGAACCCGGAGCCCCTCGCTAGCGCGGTGCGGGCGCCGAAGATTCCGCCGGTGACATTGCCGATGGCCACGACCACGCCCAGCAGCCAGACGACCTGACCGTCGGGGATGAAGTAGACGAGCGCTCCGAAGTTCGTCGCCCAGTTGATGACCTTCGCCGTCGCCGAGGCCTGCAGGAACGAGAATCCGATGATCGAGACGAAGGCGATGACGAGGAACGATCCCGTGCCCGGTCCGAGCACCCCGTCGTAGATGCCGATGACCAACCCGATCAGCCACGACAGGGCATGGTGGCGTTTCGACGTTTCCCCGAACCGCAGGGTGGCGTCGGCCCCGAGGCTCGGGTTGAGCACGGTGAAGATCCCGACCCCGATGAGCGCGACCAGGATGATCGGGGTGAACGCCTCAGCCGGCACCAAGGTCGCGAGCTTCGCCCCGAGCACGGCGCCCACGAACGCCGAGGCTGCGGCCGGGATCGTCGCGGACCGGTCCGGTGTGATCGTGCGCAGATAGGTGATCGCCGAGGCGGTCGTGCCCGCAATCGACCCGATCTTGTTCGTCGCGACCGCCTGGACGGGGCTCATCCCCGGCACGAGCAGCAGCGCGGGCAGCTGGATCAGCCCGCCCCCGCCGACGACGGCATCGATCCACCCGGCCAGAACTCCCGCGGCGAGCAGCCACAGGAGCATCGTCCAGGTGACGTCGATGCCTCCGGCGAGGGCGTCGAACACCGAGGCGGCTCAGGCGTTCTGGTCGGCGCTGACCGCCGCGTCGGCTGCGGCTGCGGCCTTCGCGTACGCCTCACGCACCCGTGCCACGGTGGCGGGGACCACCTCGGCGACGGGCTGGTCGGACTTCTCCCCGGCCAGACGGTCGCGGACCTCGACGACGCCGTCGGCCAGACCGCGACCGGCGACGATGACGGTGGGAATGCCGATGAGCTCGGCATCGGCGAACTTGAACCCGGGCGAGACCTTGTTGCGGTCGTCGAGCAGGACGCTGACACCTTCGGCTTCGAGTTCGGTCGTCATCTTCTCGGCGGCTGCGGCGATCTCCTCGCCCTTGCCGGCGACGATGATGTGCACATCGGCCGGGGCCAGGTGCTGCGGCCACAGGAGTCCGTCCTCGGAATGGTACTCCTCGGCGATACAGGCCATGACGCGGGTGACGCCGAGGCCGTAGGAGCCCATGGTCACGGTGGTCGCCTTGCCGTTCTGGTCGAGCACCTTGAGGTCGAGGGATTCGGCGTACTTGCGGCCGAGCTTGAAGATCTGACCGATCTCGACACCGCGGGCCAGCTCCAGCGGACCGGAGCCGTCCGGCGCCGGATCGCCGAGGACGACCTGGGCGGCTTCGATGGTGCCGTCGGCGGTGAAGTCGCGCCCGGCGACGAGGTCGAAGACGTGGCGGCCGGGCTCATTGGCGCCGGTGATCCAGCGGGTGCCGTCGACGACGCGGGGGTCGAGGAGGTAGCGGATCTTCGAGGCAGATTCGAGGCCGAGCACCGGCGCATCGAGGGAGTTGCCGGGTCCGATGTAGCCCTTGACGAGCTCCGGATGGGCGGCGAGATCCTCGGCGGTCGCGGCCTCGAGGTCGACCTCACCGTCGCCGAGCATTCCGGTGCCGGCGGCCCGGTCGAGGTCGACTTCACGGTCACCGGGCAGGCCGATGACGATGATCTCGCGGGTGCCGTCGGGGTGGGTGACGGCGCAGACGACGTTCTTCAGCGTGTCTGCGGCCGTCCATTCGCGATCGGAGCGCGGGTGCGATGCGTTCGCCGCGGCCACGAGGGTCTCGATCGTCGGGGTGTCCGGGGTGTCCTCGACATGCGCGGCCGGCGACTGCGAGTAGGGAATCGCCTCGGGCACAATCGAGGTCACGGCCTCGACGTTCGCGGCGTATCCGCCAGGCGACTTCACGAACGTGTCCTCGCCGACCTCGGAGGGGTAGATGAATTCTTCGGTTCCGGAGCCGCCCATGGCGCCCGGGGTCGCCTTGACCGGCAGGCACGGCAGGCCGAGGCGGGCGAAGGCCCGCAGGTAGGCCACGCGCATGGCCTCGTAGGAGGCGTCGAGTCCGGCGTCGTCGATGTCGAAGGAGTAGGCGTCCTTCATGATGAATTCGCGTCCGCGCAGCAGGCCGGCGCGGGGGCGGGCCTCGTCGCGGTATTTCGTCTGGATCTGGTAGATCGACAGCGGCAGGTCTTTGTACGAGGAGTAGAGGTCCTTGACCAGGAGGGTGAAGACCTCCTCATGGGTGGGCGCGAGGATGTAGTCGTTCTCGCGGCGATCCTTGAGATGGAAGAGATCAGGGCCGAAGGCCTCCCACCGGCCGGACTTCTTGTACGGATCGGCGGGCAGCAGCCCCGGGAAGTGGACTTCCTGGGAGCCGGCGAGCGCCATCTCTTCGCGCACGATCGCTTCGATCTTGCCCAGCACGGCCAGGCCCAACGGCAGCCACGTGTAGATTCCCGGCGCCGACCTGCGGATGTATCCGGCACGGTGCAGCAGTTTGTGGCTGGCCACCTCGGCGCCGACCGGGTCCTCCTTCTGGGTTCGCACGAACAGGGACGACATGCGCAGGGCCATGGGTAAATCTCCTCAACTTGTCAAGACTCAGATCGAACACTATCGCACGCGGGCGAAGCAGAGGGAATCGGTACGGGCGCGGATTCGTCACCTGGGGGAAGAGAATTAGACTGGGGGCTGCAGCACCGAAGTCCAGCACTGGTCGGGGCCGTCCGGTGCCCCGCCCGGTCCCCGCTGAAATGACGAGTCCGAACGATACGAAGAGCATGCCTGATCCCAGCCAACTCACGCAGTTCCCGCGGCCCTCGGTCGCGGTCGACACCGCGGTCCTCTGCCCCGTGCCCGGCCGCGGCCTGCATGTTCTCATGACCCATCCCGGCGACGGGGTGTGGCAGCTGCCCGGGTCGATTCTGCGTCCGCAGGAACGCCTCGCCGAGGCCGTCGCCCGCTGTCTGCGTGAGAAGGCCCGGCTGGTCGACCGCGCCCCCGTACAGCTGCACGTGTTCGACCAGCCCGACCGTGATGATCGCGGCTGGGTGATCTCCGTGGCCCATCTCGATGTGCTCTCCGCCGCCGACGTCGGGCTCGCCGAGGATGACACCCCCACCGAGGCGGCCGTGCCGGATGCTGCGACCGAGGGAGCCCAGACGTCCCCCACCGAGGCAGCCCTCCCCGAGGCCGCCGACCCTGAGTCTGCGGAGTCGGATTCCGATCACCCGGACTCCCCCGTCCACAGCAGGAAGCTCGTGCCCGTCCACGACGTTCATGAGCTCAGTGCCGAACATCAGGAGATCGTGCGCGTGGCCGTGCACCGCCTGCGGGCCTTTCACGAGCGCACCCCGGATCCTTTCGGGCTGTTGGAGAAGGAGTTCTCGCTGCGGCAGCTGCGCGAACTCCATGAGATCGTCGCCGGGGAGAGCCTGCAGGCCGATACGTTCCGTCGCACCATGCTGCCTCTGCTCGATCCCACCGGGGAGGCCGTCAGCCAGGGGCGAGGACGTCCGGCGCAGACATTCACCCGACGGTCGGCTCTGGCGCTGCGTGCCGACACCCGGATCCAGTCCCCCGACGATGCCTCTGCCGGCGTGCACTCATCGGTCACGCACACTGCCGATACCCGCCCTGCCGGCCCGAATTCTCCGGACGGTCTTCGCTGATGACCGAGATCAACCGAAATGCGGTCAAGCACATGCGCGTCGACGTATGGCTGTGGACGACGCGGATGTTCAAGACCCGCAACCTCGCCACTCAGGCGTGTCGTGGCGGACATGTGCAGGTCGACGGTCAGCGGGTCAAGGCCGCGCAGAAAGTAACGATCGGCCAAGAGGTGCGGGTGCGCAAGGCCGGGTCCGAGTTCATCTGGAAGATCACCGGGTTCATCCCCACCCGGATGCAGGCCTCCATCGCCGTACAGTGCTATGAGGACCTCACTCCCCCGCCCGATCCCGCGCTGCGCGGCTTCGTGCCCCGACGCGACAAAGGGCTGGGGCGTCCGACGAAGAAGGACCGCCGGGAGATGGAGAAGTTCCTCGGCGATCTGGCCAAGCCCCGGTCGCGCAACCGCCGCGACTGATCCGCCGACAGCTCACCGCGGCGTCGTCCCCACCCGCCGAGAGCTCAAGTTACCGCCGACCGCTCACCGCATAACGTGATACAGCGACGGTAACTCGAGCGGTCGGTGACATCACCCGAAAGGTCAGTACATGATGGTGGCGAAGGTGCCGACCTGTTCGAAGCCGACACGGGCGTACATGCGCAGCGCCGTCTCGTTGTAGTCATTGGCATACAGGCTCACCGTGGAATGGCCTTTGTCACGGGTGCGCTGGACGACTGCGGCCATGCCCGCGGCCCCGAGCCCCTGATTGCGCACCGCGGGATGGACCCATACCCCTTGGACCTGGACGATGCGGCGGGCACGGATGCCGATATCGGCCTTGAACAGCACCTGTTCGTCCTGCTCTTCGGCCGGCCACCTCGGCACCGCGCCTCCTTGGGGCAGGGTCGCAGAGATCCGGGCATAGCAGTTCTTGCCTCGGATGATCCCGCGCACCCGCGAGAGGTATCCGGCGGTGCCGTCCTCAATCGGTGAGAATCCGACCTCTTTGGTGAACATGTCGACGCTGGCGGGAAACACCGCACCCAGGTCGTCGAGGGTCACCCGATGCACGTGCTCGTCGGGGGTGACCTGAGGGTCGGAGCTGATGGCCAGCAGAGGCTGCCGTTCGCGCACTCCCCGCGGACGCCCCCAATTGAGTCGCTGCTGGAGGTCGAGGATGACCGACCGGTTGCCGATGAGTGAGCAGGACACGCGCCCGTCGGCATTGAGCTTGCGGGCAAGCACCTCGTTCGTCGCCGGAGTCGCCGCAACCGGGATGATGTTGCCGCCCACCCAGTAGGCGGCGACGGGACGGTCACCGTCGAAGATTCCGTACAGCGTGCCGGCCGGGGAGCCCAAGCGGGCCGTACCTGTAACTTCGAGCAGGGAGATGAGGTAGACGTTCTCGCAGGGGTTGCGCGCAAGCAGGTCCGTCAGCCACCGGGTGTGCTGATGTTCCAGTCGTGCGATCCTCAGCGCCATGTGCCCCTGAACTCTTTCTCAGCCATCAGCATGGGCCAATGGGTGGACCATGTATCTGTTCGTCCTCACAAGGTATCGCACCTACCCGACGGTGACTTCAGGCGGCCCCGACGCAGCACCGGAGGACTGCCCCGCAGCCTCCTCGGCGATCCGGTTGGCCTCGTGGATGAGGGTCTCGACGATCTCGGATTCGGGCACGGTTCGGATGACCTCGCCCTTGACGAAGATCTGCCCCTTGCCGTTGCCGCTGGCCACACCGAGATCGGCGTCTCGGGCCTCACCGGGGCCGTTGACCACACACCCCATGACGGCCACCCGCAGCGGCACCTCCATGCCTTCGAGTCCGGCGGTGACGCGTTCGGCGAGCGTGTACACGTCGACCTGCGCACGCCCGCAGGACGGGCAGGAGACGATCTCGAGCTTCCGGGGCCGCAGGTTGAGGGATTCGAGGATCTGGTTGCCGACCTTGACCTCCTCGGCCGGAGGAGCTGACAAGGAGACGCGGATGGTGTCCCCGATGCCTTCGGCCAGCAGGTGTCCGAAGGCGGTGGCGGATTTGATCGTGCCCTGGAAGGCGGGCCCCGCCTCGGTGACGCCGAGATGCAACGGCCAATCGCCGCGCTCGGCCAGCAGCTCGTAGGCGCGGACCATGATCACCGGGTCATGGTGTTTGACGGAGATCTTGAAGTCATAGAATCCGTGTTCTTCGAACAGGGACGCCTCCCACAGGGCGGATTCGACGAGCGCTTCGGGCGTGGCTCTGCCGTATTTGTCCATCAGCCGTCTGTCGAGGGAGCCGGCGTTGACGCCGATGCGGATGGACACGCCCGCCTCGGCGGCGGCCTTCGAGATCTCTCTGACCTGGTCGTCGAACTTGCGGATGTTTCCGGGGTTGACGCGCACTCCCGCACAGCCGGCGTCGATGGCAGCGAAGACGTATTTGGGTTGGAAGTGGATGTCGGCGATGACGGGGATCTGGGATTTGCCGGCGATGATCGGCAGGGCCGCGGCGTCGTCGGCGGTGGGACAGGCCACGCGCACGATATCGCAGCCGGCGGCAGTGAGTTCGGCGATCTGCTGCAGGGTGCCGTTGATGTCCGTCGTCTGCGTCGTCGTCATCGACTGCACGCTCACCGGGGATTCGGACCCGACGCCCACTTTTCCGACGTTGATCTGCCTCGTCTTCCTCCGCGGAGCGAGCACGGGAGGCGGCGGTGCGGGCATTCCGAGATTGACCGATGTCACGAAGGATCCCTTCAGTCAGGCTGGTGACCAGCCACAATGTCCGAGCCGGCGCCGATGCGGGACCCGGATTGTGCGAACCATCACCATTGTAGGACCTCGCACTGACACAGAGCTGTCCGTCCGCGCGGCGCACCCCGTGCCTGTCCGCAGGGCGCGACCCGTGCCTGTCCGCGGGGCGCACCCAGTGACACACGACTTCGGCCGCACCGCTTCCGCGTCCGACTGCCCCGCACTTGTGTCACCGGCTGACGGTAGTGTGAAGGTGACCTGACATCGGCACGAAGGAGCAGCCCTGTGAGCACACCCGGATTCGTCGAACCCGATGTCGAGGCGATGTCTGCGGCTCTCGATGCCGAAGCACAGCAGCTCGACGACCAGGGTGGATCCCTGGCGTGGGGAATCTTTCGCCGAGGCGGCCCTGCCCGAACCGTCAACGCCGACGTTCCGTACCGGATCGCTTCGATGACGAAGTCCTTCACGGCCGCGGCCATCGGGGTCCTCGCCGCCGACGGACTCGATCTCGACGCTCCCTTCTCTGTCCTGCTCCCCGAGTTGGCCGACACGGCCATCGCCGACCGCACCTGCCGGCAGGCCCTGACGATGAGCACCGGTTTCACGAAGGACGACCCGTGGGCCGACCGGATGGAGGCGATGACTCCGGCCGAGCTCACCGAATGGCTGCACAGAGGCGCCATCGCCTGCGCCCCAGCCGACACCGGCTATGAGTATTCGAACCTCGGCTATGCGCTTCTCGGCATGGTCGCCGAGGCGGTCACAGGCAGGGCGTTCACCGAACTCGTGTCCGCGGAGATCGTCGATCCCCTGAAACTCACTCGCACCGGTTTCGACCACACCGACTTCCCGGACCTGGCGCCCGGTCACCGAGTCGATCTGGGCGGTGGCCTCCACCCGGCCGAACTCACCGGGCCCGGGGTCTTCTCCCCCATCGGCGGGATCATCTCCACCGTGAACGACATCGGCACATGGATGGGCGCGCATCTCGACGCCCTTGACCGCGTGGACTCCTACGCTCCCGGGTCCCTGTCGCGGATACTGACCGACGACCAGCAGCCACGACGGACCATGGAGATCCAGACGAGCGACTATCACGCGGAGACTCTCAGCTACGGGTATGGACTCGAAACTCGCTTGGACACGCGCTTGGGCCGCGTCGTCTGTCACTCCGGAGGCTACCCCGGGTACGGCTCACATATGCGCTGGTTCCCCGACCTGGGGCTGAGCCTGGTCGTCCTCGGCAACACCACGTACTATCCGGCGCAGCGGGTCGTCCAAGACGCGCTCGACCTCGGCTGGGCGGCAGCCACAGGACACCACGGCATAAGGCTGGAACGGCGGGCCACCTCGGGGCCGGTGCCCCGCTGCCCCGCAGGCCGAGCCCAGATCGACACCGTGATGGCCGCAGCGAACCTCGTCAACGACTTCGACGACACCGTCGCCGAGGCGATCTTCGGGGTGAACATGGACCTCGACGAGCCCCGTGACGAGCGGCGGGAGCGCTTCGCCCGGTGGCGGGCGGAGAAGCAGCTCGACCGTCCCCTCGCCGAGGCGGACCTCGAGATGGTCTCCCCGCTGCGCGGAGTGGTCACGGTGCCGGGCACAGCAGATGAGAACGCGACGATCACGGTCGGGCTCAATCACCTCGGCGAGGTGCAGGCGATCACCCTCAGTTCCTGAGTTCGACAGCCCGCGCCGGCCCGTGAATCCACTCGCCCGAGCGTCCCATGAGCCCACTCTGCCAGCCCGGACCGGATTACCTGCCGGCGCAGTCCGGCCTACCCGCCGGAGCGGCCCGACCTACCCGCCGGAGTTGAAGATCGCGTCGAGGGTGATGGGTTTGACGAGGTCGACGTAGACGAGCAGCGCCGTCATGCACAGCATCAGTCCGATGCAAACATACGTCAGCGGCAGCAGTTTGGCCGTGTCGAAGGGACCGACCAGCCCGCGTCCGCGCCACCGGTTGATTCGGCGGCGCGCACCTTCGTAGAGGCCCACGGCGATGTGTCCGCCGTCGAGGGGCAGCAACGGGATCATGTTGAACGCGAAGAGGAAGATGTTGAGCGAGCCGAGCATGCCCAGCCCCATCTGCGCCTTGTCGACGACGTCGATCTGGTCGGTGGACACGATCTCACCGGCGATGCGGCCGACGCCCACCATGCCGACGAGTCCCTCGGCATCGCGGTCCTTCGTCCCGACGGCCACCTCGCCGATATCGACGAGTTTGACCGGCAGCGTCAGGATCGCATGGAAGACTCCCGAGACCTGGTCCCACACGGCGCCGGGGAACTCAGCGAGCGGCAGGGACTGGCGTTCCTGCACCGGTCCGACGCCGAAGAATCCTTGGGTCTCGGTCTGTGGAGTCCCGTCCGGGTTGAGCATGGTCTTGCCCGCGTCGTCGACCTTCGGCCGTTCGGTGGCGATGATCGGCACCGTCACCGTCTGGGCCTGACCGTCGCGGATGAAGTCGACGTCGACACGTTCGCCGGCATGGTCCTTGATGACCGAGGACAGCTGGTCCCAGTCCTTCGTCTCGACGCCGGCGATCGCGGTGATCTCGTCACCCGGTCTGATCCCGGCCTCCCACGCGGGGGTGAGCTGATCGTCGTCACGGCAGGTGTTCTGCTCCGAGGCGGGACGCTGCTGCGCTTCTGAGGCGGGCACCGCACATTCGACGACGGTCTGGACGGTCGTCGTCGGAGTGATCACACCGATGCCCAGCAGCGAGATCGCCATGATGAGGATGCCCAGGACGAGGTTGACCAAGGGGCCCGAGAACATGACGACGAGGCGTTTGGGCACGCTGAGCGCATAGAACGTCCGGTGCTCCTCCCCCGGCTCGATCTCCTGATTCGAGAACTCCCGGGCATCGGCCATCGTGTCCTCGAACAGCCGCCCCTTCCGTTTCTTCCGGTCCCGACGCAGCGGTGCAACATCACCGTCATCCGTCCCTTCGCCGAGGCGGCCCGCCGTTTCGTTGTCCGTTGAGTCAAGCGCCCCGTCCGGTTCGCCGAGGCGGCCCGCCGTTCCGTCGACCCCGCCGTCGACGACGATGCCGGCGGCACCGCCTCTCTGTCCAGCGGCGGCTGTCTCATGGCGGGACTTCGTGGCTTCTTCCGGCGGGTACATTCCCGGCATCGCGATGAACCCGCCGAGGGGGAACGCTTTGATGCCGTATTCGGTCTCACCGCGGCGGAAGGAGAACAGGGTAGGTCCGAAGCCGACCATATAGTGCGTGACTTTGACTCCGAACTTCTTCGCCGGAGTGAGGTGGCCGAGTTCGTGCAGCGCAATCGAGATCGAGATGCCGATGAGGAACAGGATGATCCCGACGATGTAGAGCACAACGGTCATCGGCGGCCCCCCTTCTGTTCGGCGACATCAGCGCGAGCGAAGTCCCTGGCCCAGGCGTCGGCGGCCAGCACGGTCTCCACCGTGTGTTCGGCCGCCGGTTCGTGAGCGGCCAGAGCCCGGGCCAGACCTTTGTCGATTCCGGTGAAGGCGATGTCACCGGCGATGAACGCGGCGACGAGTTCCTCATTGGCGGCGTTGAGCACCGCCGGGTAGCTGCGTCCCTTCTTACCGGCGTCGATGGCCAGGCCGAGCGCGGGAAAGGCGAGATGGTTGACCGGTTCGAACGACCAGTGCATGGGCTGACCCCAATTGTGCGGCACGGCGCCCGAGGTCAATCGCTTCGTCGTTCCGTCGTCCTGGGTGCCCAGAGCATAGGAGATCGGCAGGCGCATATCCGGTGGGGAGATCTGCGCGATCGTCGAGGCGTCGCTGAACTCGACCATCGAATGGATCTGCGACTGCGGATGCACGACGACTTCGATGTGGTCGAAGTCGATGTCGAAGAGCAGGTGGGCTTCGATGACTTCGAGGCCTTTGTTGACCAGGGTCGCCGAGTTGATGGTGATCATCGACCCCATCGACCATGTGGGATGGTTGAGCGCCTGGGCGGGAGTGACCCGACGCAGGGCATCGCGGGTCATTCCGCGGAACGGTCCGCCCGACGCGGTGATGATGAGCTTGCTGACTTCCCCATGCGTGCCGGCGCGCAGCGCCTGGGCGATGGCGGAGTGCTCACTGTCGACCGGCACCAGCCGGGCCCCGGAGGCACGAGCGGCGTCGAGGACGATGGACCCGCCGATGATGAGGGATTCCTTGTTCGCCAGGGCCACATCCGTGCCACGCTCGAGAGCGGCCAGGGTCGCGCCGAGACCGGCGGCACCGGTGATCGCGTTGAGGACCATGTCCGCGGTCAAGCTTGCGACCGCCTCGGCGGCGTCGTCACCGAGGTGGATGGCGTCGACGGGATCGGCGATCCCCCGATCGGCAGCCAACTCGGTCAGTCGCGCACGCACCTCGGTCTCTCCTCCGGCGGGAGGCGTGGTGAGCCCGATGACGGGAACGTGGAAATCGAGGGCCTGCTCGATCAGAAGGTCGAGCTGGGAACCGGCGGCCAAGCCGACGATCGCGTGCTCGTCCCGGTGTTCGGCAAGGACGTCAAGGGCCTGGGTGCCGACCGAACCGGTTGAGCCGACTACAATGAAACCACGTTTACTCACGCCAACCGATGATGCCAAAGTTCTCTGGGAAATGACTCGACACGTTCTCGTGTGTCGCTTCGATCTCCACCCAGGGAGCCGCGGAAATCTTGTGGTTCGGATGCGCCGGTTGTCCACCGCGCTCCGGTGAAACAGTGAGTGAGAAGAATCAATGGCGAAAGAGATGGATATGAGCAAGACGCTGAGCCCTGACGACATTCTTGGATTGGATTCGGTCTTCGAATCCGATGACCTCGAATTCGCGTCGATCGTGAAGAAGTGGCTGGACGAGAACGTCCGGGAGAAGATCGGCGACTACTTCCTCGACGCCACCATCCCCGCTCGCGAACTGGCCGAAGGGCTCGGCGAGCTCGGTCTGTTGGGCATGCACCTCGACGGCTACGGCTGCGGCGGATCGACGGCGACTCAGTACGGACTCGCCTGCCGGGAGCTCGAAGCCGTCGACTCCGGTCTGCGGTCGCTGGTGTCCGTGCAGGGGTCGCTGGCGATGTTCGCCATCCACCACTGGGGATCGGAAGCACAGAAGGAAGAATGGCTGCCGAAGATGGCCGCCGGCAAAGCCATCGGCTGCTTCGGCCTGACCGAGCCCGATGTCGGCTCCGACCCGTCGGGGATGAAGACGACCGCGAAGAAGGACGGATCCGACTGGATCCTCAACGGCGCGAAGATGTGGATCACGAACTCCCCGGTCTCCGACGTCATGGTCGTCTGGGCCAAGACCGAGGAGGTCGACGACAAGGGCAAGAACGTCGTCCGCGGCTTCGTCGTCCCCTCGACCACCGAGGGTGTGCAGACCCCGGAGATCCACCGCAAGATCTCGCTGCGCGCATCCATCACCGGTGAGATCGTCCTCGACAACGTCCGTCTGCCCGAGGATGCGATGCTGCCGAAGGCCAAAGGACTCAAGGGACCCCTGTCCTGCCTGTCCGAGGCTCGCTACGGAATCGTCTTCGGTGTCACCGGCGCGGCCCGTGATGCCCTGCTCTCCGCACTGGAGTACACCGGCACCCGTGTGCAGTTCGATCGTCCTCTGGCCTCCTTCCAGATCACTCAGCAGAAGTTGGCGAAGGCCTTCGGCCAGTATTCGCAGATCACTCTGCTCGCTGCGCATCTGGGCAAGCTCAAGGACTCCGAGAAGGGTGTGCGCCCGGAGCAGATCAGCCTGGGCAAGATGGTCAACGTCGATACCGCGATGAATGTCTGCCGTGACCTGCGCGCCCTGTTCGGCGGGTCGGGCATCACGAGCGAATACCCGCCGCTGCGTCACGCGGTCAACCTCGAGACCGTGCTCACCTACGAAGGCACCCATGAGGTGCACCAGCTGACCCTGGGTCGGACGATGACCGGGATCAACGCCTTCGCGAACTGAACCTCAATTCCAGGGGTGGGCCGGGGCGCCGGCGGCACCCACCCACCGACTGGCTCAAAGTGCGCGCGCACAGCCCTAATGCACTGCACGGACACTTTGAGCCAGTCGGAACGCAACCGGCCGTTGTCAGTTCCAGTGGCCCCGGCGCAGTTCGAGGACGGCCGTGTGGTCGTCCTCGCCGAGGTGGCTCTGGGCTTCCAGCCCCCGCTCGGCAGCGAGGCCGGTGGCCTCGGCAGCCTGATCCTGCCCGAGTTCGATGAGCAGCACTCCGTAAGGGGCCAGCCAGTCGAGTGACTCCGTGATGAGCCGGCGCACGAGGTCGAGTCCGTCGTGTCCGCCGAATAGAGCGGTGCGCGGCTCGAAGTCGAGGGCCTCATGGGGCAGAAAATCGGCCGCAGTTTCAGGAACGTAGGGCGGGACGGCCACGATCACCGAAATCGACTGGTGCAGTGAGTCGGGCAGTCCGTGCAGGCAGTCGAGGAGATGGCCCGTCACGGTGGTGCCGGACTCAAGTGCCGGCACTGATTCGCCTGCCCGGCCGAACTCCCCCGTGTGAACACAGCTTTCGGCATTCCCCACCGCACAACCCACAGCCTCCGCCTGCGCATCACCGAGGTGAATATCGACCCCCGGCACCGACGCGGCCACCGCCGAGGCGACCGGACCGACACCGCAGAACGCTTCGAGCACAACAGGTCGCATTGCCGCGACGCCGGCTTCTGCTTCTGCCCCGTTCACTCGTGAGTTGGTCTCCGGCCTGTTCCCTCGTGAGTCCACCATCCGCTGAACCGCGGACACCGCGTCCGTCGCGAGCAGAGCGGTCCGCTGCCGCGGCACGAACACTCCGGGCTCAACGTTCAATCGCAAGCCCGCAAAATCGACCCAACCGACGATCTGCTCGAGGGGTTCGCCGACAACGCGACGAGCCACCAGCTCACCGAGTCTCGGCGCAGCATGAGCGCCAGCAGACCCGTCGACAGCAGACCCGTCGACAGCAGACCCGTCGACAGCGGGCCCGTCGACCGTGGGCGAGTCGACAGCAGACGCGGTCGCTGCCTCGAGGAGGATCGCCGCTTCGTCTTCGGCGAAGACACAGCCGGCCGCGCGCAGGGCAGCCACCGTCTCAGCCGAACGCAGATCAGCAGACCGCGGGTCCGCAGGCCGCGGGTCCGCAGAGGCCGGATCGTCGACACCATCATCGGTGTCGAAGCCCCCAGACGTCCGGGGCTCAGGAAGCAGAGAGGACCTCGGTGCGGTACCAGTCGAGGCTCGAACTCGCCTCAAGATCACCGTCGTCGGTGAGCACCAGCGTGCGCTGCGGGTCGAGCGGCACCACGGCGGCGAATTCGACGCGGGAGTCGCGCATCGCCTGGTCGAGGTTCGCGGTTTCAGACCCGATCGTGACTCCGACGCCTTCGAAGCGCGACCGGGTGACCCGTACGGAGGCACGCCCCGGTTCGATCGGTGTGTCTTCGATGGCGTGGAGAACCACCAGGTCTGAAGCAGAGTCAGACGCAGCCCCTGCCCGCAGATCCACGACGAGCCCGATCCGGGCGGCGGCAAGAACACCGAGCGCCCGCGCCAGCGGCGGGACATCCTCGGCGAAGGTGAGCCGGGCTCCGGATTCGGGAACGACACCCATGGCGCGCAGCACTCCGGCGAGCTTCGAACTGCGGTCGAGCACCTCGGCGCGGTCGAGCTCGACCGGAACGGACAGGGCCTTGATCAGGCGGGGATCGGTGACTTCACGACCGTCGACGAGCGGTTTCTCCGGTGCCGGACCGGTCAGCACGACGTCCTCGGCCCGGCCCATGGCGATCGGGAAGTCGAGGAGTTCGTACACCGGGTTGAGCGTGCCGGGATCGGTCGCGGTCGGAACCGCGAAGTAGTGGAAATCAGTCAACGGAGGCCATCACTTCGACGACGCGGTCGATGAACGCATCGACCTGGTCCTCGTTGTACGCCTTCTTGCCTTTCGCGGTCTTGAACAGCACGCGGCGGACCTGGTCGACGCTCATCGCCACGCCCTGCGTGAAGTACGAATTGACCTTGTCGCACATGTCGTCGACCTGGGTGATGTCGTAGCCGATGACTCCGGGAGGCGGGTTGTCGAAGCGCTCCCCGGGCTCACGGACCAGGCGTCCCCGCAGGGACGCGGCCACACGGGTGAGTTCGGAGACCCAGGCGTCCTGACCGGACTGCGCGATGAGGCGGTCGCGGGCCTGCTTGGCGAATGCGTCTTCGAGACGATCGAGCGCGGCATCGACGACGGCGACGTGATAGCCCTTGCGGACGAGGTCGAAGCCGACCGTGCGCACCGCCCGGGAGTCGAGGTCGCCGGGCTGCGGCGTCGGCCGTTCGAAGGACTCACGTGCACGTTTGAAGAAGCTGTCGACCTGCTTGGGGTCGTATCCGTTCTTCCATCCGGACATTCGAGGGAAAGTCGTGTCCGCCATGTCTCCTCCAGAAGCGAGTGGCTGTGGTGTTTCCACCATGATAGATGGAAGCCGCAGAAATTGCGTGGCCGCGGTCGGCGGGTGCCGATCCGAGCATCGATCAGTCGGCTGCGGCGAGCTGTCCGCAGGCGCCGTCGATATCGGAGCCGCGGGTATCGCGGATCGTCGTCGGAATGCCCTGATCGATGAGGCGGTGGACGAATTCGTCGGCGACGTCCGGTTCGGAGGCCGTCCACACCGACCCCGGGGTCGGGTTGAGCGGGATCGGGTTGACGTGGACCCAGCCGCGTCCGCGGGCGTTGAGTTTCTTCGCCAGCAGTTCGGCACGCCAGGCGTGATCGTTCATGTCCTTGATGAGCGCGTATTCGATGCTCACCCGCCGTCCGGTCACCTGGTAGTAGTTATAGGCAGCGTCGATGGCCTCGTCGGCCTTCCACCGTGTGTTGACCGGGATCATCTCATCGCGCAGCTCGTCATCGGGGGCGTGCAGGCTGAGTGCGAAGGTGACGGGGATGTCCTCGGCGGCGAGTTTGTTGATGCCGGGCACGAGCCCGACCGTGGAGATCGTGATCCGCCTGGCCGACATGCCCAGCCCTTCGGGGCTCGGTCCGACGAACCGGCGCACCGCGTTCATCACGCGCTTGTAATTGGCCAGGGGTTCGCCCATGCCCATGAAGACGATGTTCGAGACCCGTTCGGGTCCGTTCGCCGAGGCGGCCGTCGCCTCCGGGTCGAACGCGGACTCCCCCGCCGCATCGTCATCGTCGGCTTCCGCACCGAGCGCGGTCTCGCCGGCACCGGGCATATCCGACGTCGGAGCCTCGGAGAGTTCGCCGGCGGCGATGACCTGGTTGGCCCGGACGACCTGTTCGACGATCTCGGCCGTGGACATGTTCCTGGTCAGGCCCTGCTGGCCGGTGGCGCAGAACGGGCAGTTCATTCCGCAGCCGCACTGGCTGGACACACACAGGGTGACACGGTTGCGATAGCGCATGAGCACGGATTCGACGAGGGCCCCGTCGAAGAGGCGCCACAGGAATTTGATGGTGTCGCCGTTCTCGGTGCGCAGGCGGCGCACCTCGGTGAGCAGGTGCGGGAAGAACCGTTCCTGGATCTCTGCCCGCTTGTCCTTGGGCAGGTCCGTCATCGCCTCGGTGTCGGTGACGTAGTGGCTGAAGTAATGGGTGGAGATCTGCTTGGCCCGGAAGGCGGGCAGTCCCATCTCTGTGACCGCGGCGATGCGTTCGTCCATCGTCATATCGGCCAGATGCTGAGGCGGCTGCTTGACCCGTGCGGACTTGAAGTTGAGAAGGGGACGGCCATCGCGCATCGGGGTCTTCGATGTCGTGCCGTCGGCATGTTCGACGACGGGCCTGGTCTGCCTTCTGCCTGCTTGAGAACTCACACGGCCATTGTCTCATGTTCGGCGCGCGCCTGTCGTGTGCGAGCCGCCACGTCGGGCGGGCCCGAACCCAGCGGGTCAGAGGACGCCTGCACGATCTGCGCCGCGGGCCGGTCAGAGGTAGCCCGGCAGCACCGAGAAGAGGACGAGCGCGACGGGGGCGGTCGGCAGGATCGAGTCGAGTCGGTCCATCACACCGCCGTGGCCGGGCAGCAGGGTGCCCATGTCCTTGAGTTCGAGGTCGCGCTTGATCATCGATTCGCTGAAGTCGCCGAGGGTGGCGAAAGCGGGAATCACCGCGCCGATGACGAGCCCGGTCCAGAACGGGGCGCCGACGACCGTGATCGCCAGGACCGTTGCGACCGCTGCGGCGAAGACGGTGGAGCCGAGGTAGCCCTCCCAGGACTTCTTCGGAGAGATCCGCGGTGCGATGGGGTGCTTGCCCCACAGCACGCCGAAGACGTAGCCGCCGGTGTCGGAGGCGACGACGGCGGCGAGGAAGATGATGACGTAGAAGTTGCCGTCCGGCTGGGTGAGGATGTAGACGATGAAGCACGCCATGAGGCCGACGTAGGTGAGAGCGAAGAGGGAGAGCGAGACGTCTTTGACTGCGTTCTTCCGACGCTCGACCATCGTGAAGAGCATGACTGCTCCGGCGCTGGCGGCGAAGGTGACCCAGAGTGCTTCACGGCCGCCGATGAAGGTGGCCACGACCATGCAGGCGGCCGACACCATAGTCGGCACACGGGAGACCAGGGAGCCGGACCGTGACAGCGCGTTCGCCAGCTCCCACATGGCGGCGACGATGCCGACGAGGACGATGAAGAGGAAGGAGATCGGCAGGAAGATCAGGGACGCGAGCACTACGCCGCCGATGAGCAGTCCCATGCCGATCGCGGCCGGCAGGTTCCGTCCGGCCCGTCCGTAGTCCTTCGGTTCCGGATCGGCGTCGGCGGCAGCCGCCTCGGCGGTGGGGTTCGACTCCGGATCGTCGGGCGAATACGGCTTGTCCGAATTGCGCAGGTCTCGACGTTTGGGGAAAGGGGTCTCAACCCGCGCGGCCTCGCCCGACTGATCCGGCTCCCCGAGGGGAGCCGGATCAGTCGCGGGGCTGTCGGACCCAGTCACGGCGATCATCAGACCTCGAGCAGCTCAGCTTCCTTCTGCGCAAGCAGCTTGTCGACGTTGTCGACCTTGCTCTTCGTCAGATCGTCGAGCTCGGAGATGCTGCGAGTGACCTCGTCCTCACCGGCCTCGCCGTCCTTCTTGATGCGTTCGAGCGTCTCCTTGGCGTGACGGCGGATGTTGCGGATGGAGACCTTGCCGTCTTCGGCCTTGCCCTTGACGATCTTGACGTACTCCTTACGGCGTTCCTCGGTGAGGTCCGGGAGGACGACGCGGATGACGTTGCCGTCGTTGGCAGGGTTCGCGCCGATGTCGGAGTTGCGCAGAGCGGTCTCGATATCGGTCAGCGTGCCCTTGTCGTAGGGGGTCACGAGGATCGTGCGAGCCTCGGGCGTCTGGAACGAGGCGAGCTGCTGCAGCGGCGTCGGAGCACCGTAGTAGTCGATCTCGATATCGGCGAACAGTGCGGGATTGGCGCGTCCGGTGCGGATCGACGCGAAGTCCTCCTGCGTGAATTCGACGGCCTTGTCCATCTTCTCTCTGGCTTCGGCCAGTGTCTCTTCAATCACGGTTGCCTCTTTCCATCTCTTAAAGCTTTGGGTTCATTCTATGGGTCATCACTGAAAAATGCCGCACCGAAACATCACAGGAATGTTCTCACCTGCGTGGATGCCAGGCGGCCGGCCGCCACGATGGCGACGGTTCCACGCTGTGAGGACCCGCCTGCGTTCGGTGTCGGGCCACCTCGGCGGAGATGTCCGCCTCGGTGGTCCGTGTCTCAGTGGACGACCGTGCCGATCTTCTCACCGATGATGGCCTTGCGCAGGTTGCCGTCGCCTTCCATCCCGAAGACGTGCATCGGCAGCTTGTTGTCCATGCACAGGCTGAAGGCGGTCGCATCGACGACCTTGAGACCGCGCTGCAGGGCGTCCTGGTAGCTGATCTCGGCGATCTTCTCGGCGTTCGGGTCGACCTTGGGGTCGGCGGTGTAGACGCCGTCGACACCGTTCTTGGCGATGAGGACCTCATCAGCGTGCACCTCGAGTGCGCGCTGGGCGGCGACGGTGTCGGTGGAGAAGTACGGGAGTCCGGCGCCGGCGCCGAAGATGACGACGCGGTTCTTCTCCATGTGCCGCATGGCGCGGCGGGGAATATAGGATTCGGCGACCTGCGACATCGGGATCGCGGTCTGCACGCGGGTGTCGACACCCGCCTGTTCGAGGAAGTCCTGCAGGGCCAGACAGTTCATCACGGTGCCGAGCATGCCCATGTAGTCGGCGCGGGTGCGGTCCATGCCGCGCTGGGAGAGTTCGGCTCCGCGGAAGAAGTTGCCGCCGCCGACGACGATGCTGACCTCGACATCCTCGGTGGTGGGAGCGACCTCGCGGGCGACTGCGGCCACGACGTCGGGATCGACGCCGATCTTGCCGCCGCCGAAGACCTCGCCGGAGAGCTTGAGCAGAACACGGCGGCGATGAGTGCGCACCGCGCGGCTGGCGTAGCTGGATTCGTGAACAGGGGTGCTTGTCATAAAGTCCTTCTTCCGTGCGGGCAGGTCTGTACCCGGTGGGATCGTCACTGTGTTCGGGCCTCGGTGTTCGGGTGCCTGTGATCGGGCGTCTGGGTCAGTCTAGCGAAAAACGGGGTCGGACCGATTGGTCCGACCCCGCTTCGCCGGTGAGTTCTCACTCACTCGGTGAACCTGGGAAGCAGAGATCAGTCTGCTTCACGGTCAGTGGTGCATCAGGCTCCGACGCGGAAGCGCAGGAAGCCGGTGGCCTTGACGCCCGCAGCCTCGAGCACCTTGGCCACGGACTGCTTGGGATCCTTGGCGAATCCCTGGTCGAGCAGGCAGTTCTCCTTGAAGAAGCCGTTGACGCGACCCTCGATGATCTTCGGCAGAGCCTGTTCGGGCTTGCCTTCGTTCTTCGCGGTGTCTTCGGCGATGCGACGTTCGTTCTCGACGAGATCGGAGGGAACGTCTTCGCGGGAGAAGTACTTCGGGGCCATGGCGGCGATGTGCACGGCAACATCGTGTGCCACGGTCTCGTCGTCACCCTCGAATGCCAGCAGCACGCCGACCTGCGGGGGCAGGTCCTTGTTGGTGCGGTGCAGGTAGGAGGCGACCTTGGAGCCTTCGACGCGGCCCACGCGACGCAGTTCGACCTTCTCGCCCAGCGAGGCACCGGATTCGGTGATGAACTGGGAGACGGGCTTGCCGTCGGTCTCGGCGGCGAGCAGCGCTTCGGCCGAATCGGCCTTGTTCGCCACGGCCAGTTCGAGGACCTCTTCGGAGAGCTTGACGAACGGTTCGGACTTCGCCACGAAGTCGGTCTCCGAGTTGAGCTCGATCATGGTGCCGACTCCGCCTTCGACGGAGGTCGCGACCAGACCGTCGGAGGTCGAGCGGCCTTCGCGCTTGGTGGCGCCCTTGAGGCCCTTGATGCGCAGGGCCTCCATGGCCTTCGTCTGGTCGCCGTCGGCCTCGTCGAGAGCCTTCTTGACGTCCATCATTCCGGCGCCGGTCTTCTCGCGCAGTGCCTTGATATCAGCGGCAGTGTAGTTTGCCATTCTTTCTCCTCAGGATGGTGGAGTTAAACGAAATCAGGACTCGGTCGACTCGGTGGAGTCGGCGGCTTCAGCGGCAGGAGCAGCTTCAGCGTTCTCGGCTTCAGCGGCAGGAGCGGCTTCAGCGGCGTCGGCAGCCGGAGCGGCAGCCTCGGCGGGCTCCTCTTCGGTCTTGCCTTCGAGGAGCTCGCGCTCCCATTCGGGCATGGGCTCGACGGCGGAGACGTTCTTCTCTCCGCTGGCGTCGTCCGAGGAGTGGCGGGCGATGAGGCCCTCGGCCACGGCGTCGGCGACCACGCGGGTCAGCAGCGAGACCGAGCGAATGGCGTCGTCGTTGCCCGGGATCGGGTAGTTGACGTCGTCCGGGTCGCAGTTGGTGTCGAGGATGCCGATGACCGGGATGCCCAGCTTCTTGGCTTCGTCGACCGCGAGGTGTTCCTTCTTGGTGTCGACGATCCAGACGGCCGACGGGGTGCGCTGCATGTCGCGGATGCCGCCGAGGGTCTTCTCGAGCTTGTCCTTCTCGCGACGCAGGATGAGCAGTTCCTTCTTGGTGTGCGAGGAACCTGCAACGTCGTCGAAGTCGATCTCTTCGAGTTCCTTCAGCCGGCGCAGACGCATCGAGATGGTCTGGAAGTTCGTGAGCATACCGCCGAGCCAACGCTGGTTGACGTAGGGCTGGCCCACGCGCTGAGCCTGCTCAGCGATGGATTCCTGGGCCTGCTTCTTGGTGCCGACGAAGAGGATCGAGCCGCCGTGGGCCACGGTCTCCTTGACGAATTCGAAGGCGTTGTCGATGTAGCCCAGCGACTTCTGCAGGTCGATGATGTAGATGCCGTTGCGTTCGGTGAAGATGAAGCGCTTCATCTTCGGGTTCCAACGACGGGTCTGGTGTCCAAAGTGAACGCCGCTGTCGAGCAGCTGGCGGATGGTGACGACGGCCATGCCGACGCCCTCCTTTCTGTGCACCCTCGGGGTGCTTTTACGTCACGCGCGCGTCGATCGTGCTCACAGCGAACCCCTAATGGTCCGCGTCGATTCGATCGACGGGATGCGTCGATGACATTTTCGGTTGATTCCTGGTACCCGGTTCGTCCGCCCCACAGGCACACCTGACGGCTGCCTGCACCACGGGAAGGAGAAGAATTCGGATACGCGTAGTCAGAAGACACGCTTCTGCTGGACTTAGTCTATCCCGGTTGGGCAAGTCATTTCCAATCACGGTCGATCCCCCGCCGAGGCGGCCCACCGATGCGGATCAACGCATCGACTCGTGCGTCGGCAGCTGTGGATCGTTCGGTGGAGTGGGAGCCGCGGCGACCGGTCCCGTCGGTCGTGGGGACCTGAATCGCCGTCGATTCGGTGCACTCGACCATCGCTTCCTGTGGACTGGCGTGCGACTCGAACGTCGGCGCCTTGTGGAGGGAGGCGGATCGTCCACAGGGGTGATACTCGCGGATGACACGACCTTGCGCGACGGGTTTGCATGCTCCCATGACTCACTTCGCGCTCGACCGCCTCCGCCTGCTGTTCCGCCTTCGAGCGAGACGCTCAAGCCTGGGCTCACCGCAGTCACTGCTTCTTGCCGCGATCATCGCAACGGCACTTGTGCTCACGGGCACTCCCCCGACGGCGAGCGCCGCGGCCCCTACGTCGACAATGCAGCAGGGCGGTATGCCGAGGAGTGCTCCGACGAATTGGGTCACACCGGTGCCGGCGATGGAGATCATCGAAGCATTCGATCCTCCGGACAAGCCGTGGCTGACCGGCCATCGCGGAATCGACGTGCTCGCAGTCGTTGGCGAACTGCTGCGGGCACCGACGGGAGGGACGATCCGCTTTGCCGGCACGGTGGCGGGGACTGCGACCGTCAGCATTCTCACCGAGTCCGGTCATGTGCTCACGTTCCAGCCGGCCGCGACGTCGTTGGAGAAGGGTCAGGGATTTGCCGCCGGCGAGAAGATCGGCACGGTGGGCAACGGTGGCCACTGTCGGCGTTCGTGCCTGCACATCGGAGCATGGCCGGCCGCGAGCGATAAGAGGTACGTCGATCCGGGCAAGTTCTTCGGTCAGGAGAAGTCTGCGCTGCTGCCTCTGTCGCGGAAGCCTGCGAAAGAACCGAGAGGAGGCGGGGATTCGACCGCCTCCGGTGCCGGAGCGTGGGGCGGTCACCGCAATGGGCGGATTCCCGCCTCGGCGATGTGTGCGTTGGAGTCGGCTCCCGGGCAGATGCTGCGCTGCGATGCTCAAGCGGCCTTCGATCGGCTCTCGACAGCGTTCGAGGCTCGGTTCGGTGCCCCGATCTCGGTCACCGACGCCTACCGGGACTACGCCACGCAGGTGATCCTCAAACGGCGGAAAGGGCGGATGGCGGCGACACCGGGAACGTCGAATCATGGGTGGGCGCTGGCGGTCGACCTCGGCAGCGGGATCAATTCCTTCGGCACCGCGCAACATCAGTGGATGCGGGCGAATGCGCCGAGGTTCGGGTGGATCCATCCCGGTTGGGCGCGGCAGACGGGGTCGCTGCCCGAGCCGTGGCATTGGGAATTCCGGAAGTAGAGCGCCTCGGTCAGGCCGACGCTTCCGCCATGGCTCTGCCGGCCAAGTGCGTCACGGTGGGTCTCAGGCTCGCGGGTGAGCGCGCCGGTAGGTGTCCTGCAGCCGCTGCATGGACACCTGGGTGTAGATCTGCGTGCTGCTCATCGTGGAGTGGCCGAGCAGCTCTTGGATCTGTCGCAGGTCGGCCCCGCGATCGAGCATATGCGTGGCCGCCGAATGCCGCAGACCGTGCGGTCCGATGTCGGGAGCACTGGGGTCGTCGGAGCCGTAGCGGTGAACGAGTTCGCGCACCTGCCGCGCACCGATGCGCCCTCCACGGACGCCGAGGAACAGTGCGTCGCCGCTGTGGGGACCGGCGAACAGGTCGCGGGTGGCGAGCCAGTCGTCGAGGGCTCTGCGTGCCGGGGCGCCGAATGGGACGCGACGTTCTTTGTCGCCTTTGCCGAGCACGGTGATCATCGATGCGCGGTCGTCGATGTCGCTGTGGTCGAGTCCGGTCAGTTCGGAGACGCGGATCGCGGTGGCGTAGAGCATTTCGAGGATCGCGGCATCGCGAATGCGTTTGGCCGCGTCGAGCGGGTCGCCCTGTGCCGTGTCGCCCTGTGCCGTGTCGCCCGTCGTGGGGCCCGTCGTGTCGCCCGTCGTGGCGCCGCCAGCCGCCGAATCGCTCGCGTCGGTGTCTCCGGTTCGCGGGCCTTCGGCAGCGGAGATGAGGTCGGCGGCCTGCTGCGGTTTGAGCACTGTGGGCAGCCGGGAGTCCTTCTTCGGAGTCCGCAGACGTGCCGCCGGGTTGTTCGACAGCCCCAGGTTGCTCACGCCGTAGGCGAAGAAGGAGCGAACAGCGGCAATCTTGCGAGCCACCGTCGATTTCGCTGCGCCGGCATCGTCGAGGGTGATGAGCCAGGAACGCAGATCATCGAGTTCGACTGAGGCGAGATCGATGCGTGCGCCGGACGTCGTCGACGGGTGTCCTCCCTCGGTCCCGCGTCGGAGCTTCGTCGAGTGCACGGCGTGGTCGAGGAAATCGGAGACGTCGGCGACGTAGGCGCGAGCGGTGTGCTCGGAGACGTCACGAGACCGCAGGTGGTCGGCATAGCCTGTCACCACCTCGGCGACGGTCGAAGATGTGCTCACGTCCCCAGGATACGTGGACGGTCGGGCTCAGCCGCGGGACGTGCGCAGTTTCACCCATCCGGTGTCGCGGCGTTCGGCCATTCCGGCCAGGTCGAGAGTAGTCAGCGAATTGAGCGCATCTGCGATCGTCAGTCCTGCCCGAGAGGCGATGGTCCCGACGTCGAGCGGCTTCGATACGGTCAGCGCATTCAGGCAGATCTTCTCCCGCTCATCAAGCGCTTCACGGGGGTCGGGAGGCGGCGGACGTTCTCCGTTCTCTGCGGCGGCGCCCGCCGCGGTCGCGTCGAAGAGCGCCGGAGTCTCGTCGTCCATGAGTGCGATGACATCGTCGCTGCAGGTGACGAGTTCTGCTTCGTGCTCGCGCACGAGCTTGTGGGCCCCGGTCGACGACGCCGAGTACACGGACCCGGGGAAGGCCGCGACCTGCCTGGAGAGTTCGAGGGCATGCCGCGCGGTGTTGAGTGCTCCGCTGCGCCAACCGGCTTCGACGATGACGCTGACCTGCGCCGAGGCGGCGATGAGTCGGTTGCGCAGCAGGAACCGGTGGCGCATCGGCGTCATTCCCGGTGCCGTCTCGGACACGATGGCGCCGGTGGAGAGGATCTGTTCGAACAGGTCGGCGTTCGCCGCCGGATAGAAGCGATCGACTCCCCCTGCCATGAATGCCACCGTCGGCGCTTCCCTGGCGATGGCGGCTCGGTGGGCGGCTGCGTCGATGCCGAATGCGCCTCCGGACACGACGGTGATTCCGCGAGCCGCCAGGTCCCATGCAAGGTCAGAGGCGCATTTGGTTCCGTAGCTGCTGGCCGCTCTGGCCCCGACGACGGCGACGGCTCGAGCCAGGACGGTGCTGAGGGAGGCAGCTCCCCGCACCCACAGACCCAAGGGTGCTGCGGGACCGAGGTCGTCGAGCATTCGGGGCCACTCGTCATCATCGGGAATGACCAGTCGGCCGCCGATTCTCGCAATCTTGTCCAGATCATCCCCTCTCGTCTCGACGTCCCCGGCTCGCACCGCCCACCGGTCGATGGCCTCGGGCATCTGCCCGTGTTCGGCCGCCTCGGTGCCGGTGACTGTCAGACCGTGGACGGCTTCGTGAGCGGTGGTCTCACCGCGGCCGACGGCCATGATGATCCCTTGGGCGGCGACCGGACCGATTCCGTCGACGAGCCGTTTGAGCAGACCGTCGCCGGGCTCACCGATGCGCAGCAGTGAGGCGATGGCTGCGCGGACGTCCTCATCAGTGTTCATGGTCATGACTCCTGCGTCCTCAGGGCGAGCGCCGTTCTCATCGTGTCGGGGTCGGGACCGGGTTTCCCGGCCAGATCAGCCAGAGTGGTGGCGACACGCAGCACCCTGTCATAGCCGCGCATGGTGATCCGGCCCGTGTCGAGCGCCCGGTCGAGATCGGACAGGTCTGCCGGTGTGAGTGCGAAGTGGTCGCGCAGCCAGGCTCCGGGCGCTTCGGCGTTGAGCCTCCAGTCGCAGTCGGCGAAGCGTTCGGCCTGCCGGTTCCGCGCGTCGAGTACGCGGGCCGCCACTGTGGCGCTCGTCTCCTGGTCCCCGCCGAGGCGGAGGTCGGCCGGGGAGACGGGAAAGAGTTCGAGCTGCAGGTCGACCCGGTCGAGCAGCGGCCCCGACAGCCGATTGCGATAGCGGCGTTTGTCCAGAGGGGTGCATCGACAGTCTGCACCGACCCCGGCCATCCCCACCCCGCAGGGGCAGGGGTTCGCAGCCATGATGAGTTGGAACGAGGCCGGAAGCACCATCGATCCCCACGCACGGTGGATGTGGACGCGACGGGATTCCATCGGCTGCCGCAGGGCTTCGAGGACGTCGCGGGAGAATTCGGGAGCTTCGTCCATGAACAGCACCCCGCGGTGGGCGCGGCTCAGCACTCCGACAGTTCCGGGTCGGCGTCCGCCGATGAGCGCCGAGGCGGTGCTGCGGTGGTGGGGTGCTTCGAACGGGGGCCGGTGGTCGAGTCCGTCGCTGCCGTCGAGTTCCCCGCGCAGCGAGCGGACGGCGGCGACCTCGACGGCTTCATCGTCGTTCAGCGGCGGCAGGATTCCGGGCAGGCACTGGGCGAGCAGGGTCTTGCCCGCTCCAGGTGTGCCGCGCATGAGCAGGTTGTGGCCGCCCGCGGCGGCGACCTCGAGGCCGAATCGCCCTTCGGCCTGTCCTTGGACTTCGCAGAGATCGTGGAGTTCCGGGGCCACGGGGACGGGTCGGTCCATGTCGAGGACCGCCGGCAGTGCAGGTACGGCCATCGATCCGCCATAGGCATTGACCACCTCGGCCAGAGAGGCGACCGGGAGGACTCTGGCGCGTCCGATGAGCCGTGCCTCGTCGGCAGTGCCGATGGGGACGACGAACCGGTCGAAACCGGCCTGCAGCGCTGTGTGCAGGGACGGGAGCACTCCGGTGACGGGACGGATTCTGCCGTCGAGCCCGATCTCACCGCAGTGGATGACGCCGCCGGTGTCCTCGGTGGTGATCAGGGACAGTGCTCTGAGCACGGCGACGGCGATGCCGAGGTCGAATCCGGTGCCGATCTTCGGCACTGTTCCAGGGGTGAGATTGATTGTCAGGTGTTCTGTGGCGACGGGTTCTCCGAGGTAGGCCAGGGCTGCCCGAAGTCGCTTGCGCGATTCGCTCACCGAGGCATCCGGCAGTCCGACTATGTCGATTCCGGGCAGTCCCGCGCTGACGCTGGCTTCGATCGACACGATCTTCCCGGTCAGCCCCCACAGTGCCACGGCGGAGGCCCGTCCGATGGTGTGCGCCGAGGAGGCGGGTTCGACATCGTCGGCCCCGGCCTGTTCGTCCGGCTCGCGCGGTTCGTCCGGCTCGGCCTGCTCGAACGGCGGTTCCTCCTGTCCCGGGACCCCCTCGCTCATGAGTCGACCTGGATGTTCGGGCAGTGGAAGTACTGGACGCGCGGTTCCATGATGATTCCGAGCGCATCGATGCGCGTGGCCGGAAAGTATTCGTCCTGCCCGCTCAGCCAGATCCCGGCCAGTGTGCGGATGCGGGCGAGTTTGGTTCGGGTCACGGCTTCCAGCGGTGATCCCAGCAGTGCGGTGCGCCGTGTCTTGACCTCGACGAAGACCGCGGTGTCACCGTCGCGGGCGATGATGTCGAGCTCTCCTCGTGCGCACCGGAAGTTGCGTTCGAGAACGACCAGACCAGCGTCCTCCAAGAACGCGACCGCGAGGTCCTCTCCCCTGCTGCCGAGCGCCTGCTTACGCAGGCCCTTCACGGTCCGCGTGCTCTTCGACGCTCGTGTCCGACCGGGTGTTCGTATCCGTCCCATGTCGGTCAGATGACCACGACGCCGTGGCTGTGCGGAAGAGCAGAAAATGGGCCTGTGGACGGCGCCCGACCGTCCACAGGCCCACGACGGTCAAGTCAGAGCGGCGTCCACAGCGATCGGTGCGCGAGTGGTTGAGCTGGGGCTCCGCCGATGATGCGAGGAAGCCGCCTCAGCCGCGGATCGCCGTGGGCGGTTCGAGATCGGACTTCGCGATCTCTTCGATGTTGACGTCCTTGAACGTCAGCACGTGCACGGTCTTGATGAACCGCGCCGATCGGTAGCTGTCCCACACCCAGGCGTCGCGCAGGGTGAGTTCGAAGTACACGTCGCCGGCGTCGTTGTGGGCCTTGAGGTCGACATGGTTGGCGAGGTAGAACCGACGCTCGGTCTCGACGACATAGGCGAAGAGACCGACGACGTCCCGGTATTCCTTGTACAGCGCAAGTTCGAGTTGCGCTTCGTAGTCGTCAAGATCATCGGCACTCATGACAGGCCCTCCTTCGCTCTTGAGTCCGCGCTCAGGCGGAAGCTTCTCCGGTGGTGGATGCTGGGGCCGAGTTCGGCGATGCCCTGTCGGTGCTTCACCGTCCCGTATCCCACGTTCGATTCCCAACCATAGTGCGGATGAGCCTCGGCGAGGGCGATCATCGTCTCGTCGCGTGCCACTTTCGCCACGATGCTTGCCGCCGCAATCGCCGGAACCGAGCCGTCGCCCTTGATCACGGTGCGCACCGGCGGCAGTTCGAGGTCGGCACAGTCTCCGAATATCCCCAGGCAATCGAGGGTGAGTGGGGCCGAGAGCCAATCGTGGCGCCCGTCGAGGAGCACCATCGTACGGTCAGGGAATTCGCCCACCGAGGCGGCTCTGCCATCGACATCGACACCGCCCGAACCGTTCTGTTCGGAACCGATCGAACAATGACCCTCGGAACGCGGGTCCGCCCAATCGCTGAGCATCGACATCATGGCGCGGCGTCCGGCGAGGTTGAGAGCCATCGTCATCCCCACCTCGTCGAGTTCGGCAGGAGTCGTCGACCCCACCGCCGCGGCGGTCGCCCACGATCGCACTCGCTCGGTGGCCTCCTGCCTCGACTGCGCGCTCAGCTGCTTCGAGTCATGGATGCCGGCGGGTACCTCGGCGGCGGTGAGGGCGCGCAGATCGAACAGGGCGACACCGACACCGACGGGCCCGGCCAAAGCGCCGCGGCCCACCTCGTCTACGCCGATGACGAAATCGAATCCCTCGCTGAGCAGTCCGCGTTCGACGCTGAGGTCGGTCAGTCCAAGTGCGGCCATCAGTTCCCGGTGATTCCCTCGGCGGTGTCCGGCACGTCCGCGAAGACCTCGTCGGGGGTCGAGACCCAGCTGAAGTGTTTGAACGGCCAGTTGATGAGGAACACGGTGCCGACCACGTCGTCTTCGGCCACATAGGGGTCGGTGTCCATGTGGTAGCGGGAATCGGCGGAGTTGCTGCGGTTGTCGCCCATCACCCAGTAGTGGCCCTCGGGCACGGTGACTTCGAATTCGACCTCCGAGGGGGCGGTGCCCTCATCGAGGTAGGTTTCGTCGATCGGTTCGCCGTTGACCAGCAGGCGACCTTCGGCGTCGCAGCACTTGATCGTGTCACCGCCGACGCCGATGACGCGTTTGATCAGCTGATTGCCCGAGTCCGCGGGGGCCAATCCGATGAATTCGAGGACCGGGTTGGGCGTGTATTCGGCGGTCTCGGCCGCCGAGAGCCAATGATCGGGGTCGTCGAAGACGATGATGTCGCCGCGGTCGGCGGGTCCGAAGCGGTGAGCCAGCTGGTTGACGAGGACCCGGTCATCGACCTGGAGGGTGGTCATCATCGATTCGGACGGGATGTAGAACGCGCGGACGACCCACGTCTTCAGCGCCGTCGAGATGAGCAGGGCGATGACGATGATCGCCAGGGTCTCCAGCAGCCCGCGCGCGAACCGTTTCGAGGCGGGTGGCGGGGAAGCTTCGGATTCGCTTGTCATTCGTTCGCTTTCACATCGGACCAGGACTGCGGCTGTTCGGATCAGCACTGCGGCTGTGGACTGAACCGAGCGTATCAGCACGACCGGAGCCTCACGCTCAGCCGCAGTGCAGTTGAGTGCGAACGCTCAGGCAGTCCCTGAGCGTGTCCGGCTGCCGTCGAATTCCCTCACCGAGGCGGGCTCCCGACCTCGCGTGTGACAGGTCGGGACGGGAGTATGAGCACCGCGTGTCAGCTCCCGCGGGTTCGAAGATCATACGCACCGATCGAAATCACCGCATTTGCACTTTGGACCCGCCCTCACCGAGGCGGCGCTCAGTCGATCGAGGAGCCGTGTCCGATCACGGGGCCGATGACCCGATCGGTGGGGATGAATCCCCCACCGGGCCGTCCCAGCAGCGACCGGGAGTCGGCGGATTCATTGCGGTTGTCGCCCATCACCCACATGGTGCCGTCGGGGACTTCGATGGAGAATTCCACCGCCGAGGCGGGGGTGGGGGCATAGTCTTCGCGCAGAGGTTTGCCGTTGAGCAGCAGACGCCCCTTCGCGTCGCAGCATTCGAGGCTGTCACCGCCGACGGCGATGACGCGTTTGACGTAGTAGACGTCCCGGGGGCCGAGTCCGACCCACGAGCCGATCTTCTGCAGAGGTGTGGGCAGCGCATCGTCGACGAACGATCCGCGACCGTCGAAGACGACGATGTCTCCGCGTTGGAGGTCACCCCGCAGGGCATCCGGACGCCACACCGTGATCGAGTCGTCGACCTTGAGCGTCGGCTCCATCGAGGCACTCGGAATGGTGAAGCGCTGGATGACGAACCCGCGGATCGATCCGCCGAGGACGATGATGACGACGGCGATCGCAGCAATCGTCTTCCAGAACCGTGCCGAAGACAGAAGACGCGACCCGAAGGTCGCGTCTTCATGTCTGTTCGGCACCGTGTGATCATCTCCCACAGTGCCGGGCAAATCAGGCCTTTTCGCGGATGCGAGCAGCCTTGCCGCGCAGTTCGCGCAGGTAGTACAGCTTCGCACGGCGCACTGCGCCGCGGGTGAGGACCTCGATCTTGTCGACGTTGGGCGAGTGCACCGGGAAGGTACGCTCCACACCGACGCCGAAGCTGATCTTACGAACGGTGAAGGTCTCGCGAACGCCGTCGCCCTGGCGACGGATGACGATTCCCTTGAAGACCTGGATACGCGAGCGCGAACCTTCGATCACCTTGACGTGAACGTTGAGGGTGTCGCCCGGGCGGAATTCGGGAACGTCAGACTTCAGCGAGGCTGCATCTACAACATCGAGCTTCTGCATTGTGGTTTCTCCTGTGGCCCCTGCTTCAGGTCGAGGACACGCATATCGGACCGGTGAACCGGTAGCTGGATCGTCTGTCGGGATCTCTCCCCGTCGACCCGCCGAAACGACGCGGCGGGCCACCGTGGGCACTCATCCCCCTGAAGCAGGTGAGTGCCAACAAACGCGACGCTCTATTCTGTCACGGTTGAGCGCTCAGACTCAAACCGCTGAAGCGCCGCAAGGTCGTCCTTGCTCAGGTCATCGAGTCTCTCGAGCAGATCCGGTCTGACTTCTGCGGTGCGTTCGAGACGTCGGTCACGTCGCCACCGGGCGATCGCGGCATGGTTGCCGCTGAGCAGGATCTCGGGCACGTCACGTCCGCGCCAGTTCGCCGGCTTCGTGTAGATCGGGTATTCGAGCAGTCCGTCTTCATGGCTCTCCTCGGTCAGCGACTCGGGGTTGCCGATGACGCCGGGGATGAGGCGGCTGACGGCTTCGATCATCACCATCGAAGCGACTTCGCCGCCGTTGAGCACATAGTCGCCGATGCTCATGGGCAGCAGATCGAAGTGCTCCCCAGCCCAATCGATGACGCGCTGGTCGATGCCTTCGTAGCGTCCGCAGGCGAAGACGAGGTGGTCGCGGGCGGCGAGATCCTCGGCGATGCGCTGATCGAACACCTGACCGGCAGGGCTGGGCACGATGAGCGTCGGCTTGCCGCCGGCTGGAGGACCCGCAGTCTGAGCACTTTCCGGGCCTTCGCCCTCCGCAGCGCTGCCGCGACCTGCCAGGATGTGCTCGAGAGCCAGGGCCCAGGGTTCGGCCTTCATGACCATTCCCGCTCCGCCGCCGTAGGGCGAGTCATCGACGGTGTTGTGCCGGTCGAAGGTGAAGTCCCGCAGGTCGTGGACGTCCAGGCTCAGCTGGCCGCGGTCGACGGCCTTGCCGATGAGCGAGAGCTGCAGACCGGCGAGGTATTCGGGGAAGATCGAGACGACGTCGATCGACATCTGAGGTCGGACCGCTTCGGCGGGGGCCGCACCCTGGGTCACAGGGTCCGGTCCGACCGCCTCGGCGGGGGTGTCGTCGTCGGTCATCGGGGACAGTTCGCTCATTCGGCGTCGAAGAGGCCGGCGGGCGGGGTGACGCTGATGCGGCCGGAGTCGATGTCGACGTCGGGCACGATCTCGGTGACGAAGGGGATGAGCACAACGTGTCCGTCCGCGTGCTTCATATGGAGCAGATCCTGGGCGGTGCCGTTGGTGACGTCGACGATCTCGCCGACGAGGGCGTCGTTCTCATAGACCTTGAGCCCGACGAGGTCATCGAGGTACCAGGCATCGGCTTCGTCCTCGACGTCGTCCGCCTCGGCGAGGATGAGGGTGTTGCGGATCTCCTCGGCACGATTGCGATCGGGGACCTCGTCGAAGGCCAAGAGCAGGCGGTCGCGGTGCCACCTCGCCGACTTCAGCGTCAGCACTCCGATATCGGGATCGGTGGCGAAGGTCTCACCGGGGTTGAGCCGTTCCTCGGGTCGGTCGGTGCGCACCTCGACGGTGAATTCGCCTTTGATTCCGTGCGGCTTGCCCAGCCGGGCGATCACCGTGTCCATACTGCTCCTCGAAGTGTGCTGTCACTGTCTGTCCGGCCGATCATGCGCCTGGATGACTTCTCTTGCGGTCGGCCGGCGGACCGCCGTGTTCTGGCACCAGTGTAGTCGGCGACCGGCGGATGAATGCACGAGAGGGGATGCAGCGCATCGGCACTGCATCCCCTCTCGGATGTCGGAATTACGCCTCGATGAGGTCCACTCGCACCGACTCACGGCCGGCCAGCGAGTTCATCACGGTGCGCAGGGCCTTGGCGGTCCTGCCTGCACGGCCGATGACCCGGCCGAGGTCTTCGGGGTGAACCCGGACCTCGAGGGTCGTACCGCGCTGCGACGAACGCGAACGAACGGAGACGTCGTCGGGATGATCGACGATTCCGCGGACCAGATGCTCGAGCGAATCAGGCAACATCTCAGGCTTCAGCGCTTTCTTCAGCGGCCTCAGCTGTTTCCTCGGCCGGAGCCTCGGCAGCGTCAGCGGACTTGCCGCCCTTTTGCGTGATGGCTTCCTTGATCACCGATTCGGCGTTGGGGGCCACGTAGGCTTCCTTCTCCGGCTGCGGTTTGACGGTGTTGACCGCTTCACCCTCGCCCTTGAACTTCTGCCAGTCACCGGTGAGCTTGAGCAGAGCCTTGACCTGGTCGCTCGGCTGTGCGCCGACCGACAGCCAGTACTGTGCGCGCTCGGAATCGATCTCGATGACCGAAGGCTCACGGGTCGGGTGGTAGATGCCGATCTGCTCGATGGCCTTACCGTCACGACGAGTCTTCGAATCAGCGACGACGACGCGGTAGAAGGGTGCACGGATCTTGCCCATGCGGGTCAGACGAATTTTGACTGCCACTTTAGTGGTGTCTCCTTTTGTGTTCTGTGTGCACAGCTGTACCAGAAGAATCGTGGGGTTGATCTGCTGGAAGCCGCGGCTCGGACTATCACTTCGGCGCGGATGAGAGGGCCCGGACCGAGAGCAAAAGTACAAGAGTCAATTGTGCCAGAAGCCTCTACTTCTTGCCACCTGGGAAGATTCCCCCGAAACCCTTGGGCAGGTTCGCCGGGTCGAATTCCTCATCGGCGCCGAGGTCGACTCCGCCGAAGGCCGAACCGACCGGGTCCTGGGTCTTGCCCGCCTTCTTATCGGCCAGCGCCTGCGCCTCCTGCGCACGCTTGGCCGGGTTGCCCGACTGACCGCCCTTGCGGCCCTTCTTCTTCCCCGCGGGTTTCTTCTTCTTTCCACCCGCGGCACCAGGCATTCCGCTCATTCCGGGCATCTGCGGCATACCGCCGCCACCGGGCATTCCGGGCATTCCGCCGCCCCCACGAGTCATCGACCGCATCATCTTCTGCGCCTGAGTGAAGCGCTCCATGAGCTGGTTGACCGCGGTGACCGTGGTGCCGGCGCCCTTGGCGATGCGGGCACGACGGGAGCCGTTGAGGATCTTCGGGTTGGAGCGCTCCTGCGGTGTCATCGATCTCACAATCGCTTCGACCCGGTCGACCTCACGCTCGTCGAAGTTCGCCAGCTGATCCTTGTACTGGCTCATGCCGGGCATCATGCCCAGCATCTTCTTCATCGAGCCCATCTTCTTCAGGCCCGCCATCTGCGTGAGGAAGTCGTTGAGGTCGAAGTCCTCGCCGGATTCGACCTTCTTCTTGAGCTTCTCGGTCTCTCTTTCGTCGAAATTCTTCTCGGCCTGCTCGATGAGCGTCATGATGTCGCCCATGTCGAGGATCCGGTCGGCCATCCGGTCCGGATGGAACTGTTCGAAGTCCTTCATCGATTCGCCGGTCGAGGCGAACATGATCGGCTTCCCGGTCACCTCGGCGACGGACAGCGCGGCACCACCGCGGGAGTCACCGTCGAGCTTCGAGAGCACGACGCCGGTGAAGTCGACGCCGTCGAGGAACGCCTCGGCGGTCTTCACCGCGTCCTGACCGATCATCGCGTCGATGACGAAGAGGACCTCGTCGGGGTTGACCGCGCTGCGGATGTCCGCGGCCTGGGCCATGAGCTCCTCGTCGATGCCGAGGCGGCCGGCCGTATCGACGATGACGACGTCGTGGAGTTTGGACTTCGCGACCTCGATCGAGTCGGTGGCGACCTGGATCGGATCGCCCACGCCGTTGCCCGGCTCCGGGGCATAGACCACGGCACCGGCACGTTCGCCGACGATCTGGAGCTGGTTGACGGCGTTGGGCCGCTGCAGGTCGGCGGCGACGAGCATGGGACGGTGGCCCTCGGACTTCAGCCAGTGGGCGAGCTTGCCGGCCAGGGTGGTCTTACCGGCACCCTGGAGGCCGGCGAGCATGATGACCGTCGGCGGACGCTTGGCGAAGTTGAGGCGACGGGTCTGCCCGCCGAGGATGCCGACGAGTTCGTCGTTGACGATCTTGACGACCTGTTGGCCGGGGTTGAGCGCGGCCGAGACCTCCTCGGACAGGGCGCGTTCGCGGATCCGGCCGGTGAAGGCACGCACGACAGGCAGGGCGACGTCGGCGTCGAGCAGGGCACGTCTGATCTCACGGATGGTGGCATCGACGTCGGCTTCGGACAGCCGGCCCTTCCCGCGCAGATTCTTGAAAGTCGCGGTGAGCCTGTCGGACAGAGAGTTAAACACGTACAAGCCTTCTTCACGATGGTTTGGTCGACTCTCTAGACTAGCAAGTCACCCGGGTCCGGCTGAAACCGCGGCCGCTGACAATTCCCCGAACCGGCCCCGCTTGCGGCCATTCCTCACCGTTCCCGCTGAATCGCCCCATTGCATCGGGGTGTTGTGGTGCCAACGGTGACAGATGCCGCAGCACCTGTATGAGGTGCCACTACCGGTGACAGATGCCGACCCCGAGCCGGCCCTGCCGTCCGCGGGTGTGTGGACGGCCGAATGCCTCGGCTCAGGCGGTCTGCTTCCACCTGTGCCGAGGCATTCGCTGAGCACGACTTCGCACTCTCCCCCGCCGAGGCGGCCGGCGAGACCGACCGGCCCCCTGACGGGCGTCTGGGGTGTTCAGCGGAACGAATAGGCCTGTTCGGCATGTTCGAAGGCGTCGATTCCCTCGAGTTCCTCGCGGGGGTCGATCCGCAGACCCATCGTCGATCGCAGGACCAGCGAGATGGCCAGGGTGACGACTCCGGCGAAGACGACCGCGACAAGGCAGGCGAGCACCTGTGCGATGAGGAGTTCGAGACCGCCGCCGTAGAAGAGGCCGGCCGGCCCGTCCTCGTGTGGGAAGGCGAAGAAGCCGATCATCACGGTGCCGATGACTCCGGCGACGAGGTGGACGGCCACGACGTCGAGTGCATCGTCGTAGCGCAGACGGTTCTTCGCTTCGACGGCGAAGATCGCTCCCGCGCCGGCGGCGACGCCGATGAGGACGGCCGCGTAGGGGTCGACATTCGCACATGCCGGGGTGATCGCGACGAGTCCGGCGATGGCACCGGAGACGCTGCCGATGCTCGAGGGCCGCGAGGCCCGCATCCGTTCGATCATGATCCAGGTGATCATGCCGGCGGCCGGTGCGGCCAGCGTGTTGATCCAGATCAGGCCGCCCTGTTCGATCGTCGAGGCGGCACCGCCGTTGAAGCCGAACCAGCCGAACCACAGCAGGGCGGCTCCGAGCACGGTGATCGGGATGTTGTGCGGCTTGTGCGGGGTCGAGAACCGGGCCCGGCGGCCCATCACCACGACCAGGACCAGCGCCGAGATGCCGGCGTTGATGTGCACGACCGTGCCTCCGGCGAAGTCGATGGCGGGGCCGAACAGGCTGCCGATGGCACCGGATTCGGTGAGCAGTCCGTCGCCCCAGACCATGAAGGCCAGCGGGCAGTACACGAGGGTCACCCAGGCGGCGGAGAAGACCAGCCAGGTCGAGAATTTCGCGCGGTCGGCGACGGCTCCGGCGATGAGGGCGATGGCGATCATCGCGAAGGTCGAACCGTAGCCGATCGAGATGAGCGATTCGGGCTCATTGGCCACGGCATCGGCCAGTCCCAGTTGGGACAGCGGATCGCCGACGATCCCGGCGATGGAGCCCCCGGAGCTGAGCCCGTATCCGAAGAGGACCCAGACGAGGCCGCCGACGGCCATCGCGGAGAAGACCATCATCATCATGTTGATGGCGGAGGTGATTCGCGTCATTCCTCCGTAGAAGAAGGCCACACCGGGGGTCATGAGCAGAACCAGACCCGCGGCGACCATCATCCATACATTCACTGCATCGAGTTCCATGTCGTCTCTTATCTGTCTATGCCGGTTCCGGGTCGAACCGGGCAGACACAGTCTCCATGACGGATGTCACAGAGGTGAGTCGTTCATGTTTCCGATATGTGACAAGCCGGGTCTCACCCAGCAGATACAAGGGCGAGACCCGGCCGAGAAATGACGACGGAATCAGTCGAGCAACGCGTCGACGAATCCTTCGGCGGTGAATGGTGCGAGGTCGTCGGCGCCTTCGCCGAGGCCGATGAGCTTGACCGGCACGCCGAGCTCACGCTGGACGGCGACGACGATTCCGCCCTTCGCGGTGCCGTCGAGCTTGGTGAGCACGATTCCGGTGATGTCGACCGCCTCGGCGAAGACCTTCGCCTGCTGCATGCCGTTCTGCCCGGTGGTCGCGTCGAGGACGAGGAGCACTTCGTCGATCTCGTGGCCCTCCCCCAGCGGGCGGGTGGCCACTCTCTTGACCTTGCCGAGCTCATCCATGAGTCCGCGTTTGTTCTGCAGACGCCCGGCGGTGTCGATGAGGACTACGTCGGTGCCGTCGGCCTGCCCCTTCTCGACGGCTGAGTACGCCACCGAGGCGGGGTCGGCCCCTTCGTCCCTGCGGACGGTTTCGACGCCGACGCGTTCGCCCCATGTGGCCAGCTGTTCGGCTGCGGCGGCACGGAAGGTGTCCGCGGCTCCGAGCAGCACGGACTTGTCCTCGGCGACGAGCACGCGGGCGATCTTGCCCACCGTCGTCGTCTTCCCCGCGCCGTTGACGCCGACGACGAGGATGACGGAGGGGTCGTCGCCCTTGCCGGTGTCGGCCAGCGACCGGTCCATCGTCGGGTCGACGAGTGTGATGAGCTCTTCGCGCAGCAGTCCGCGAACCTCTTCGGGGTCCCTGGTGCCGAGCACCTTGACGCGCTCGCGCAGGCGGTCGACGAGTTCGGTCGTCGGTTCGACGCCGACGTCGGCGAGGATGAGCGTGTCCTCGATCTCCTCCCAGGCGGACTCATCGAGGTTGTCGCGTGAGAGGAGGTTGAGCAGCCCGCGGCCGAGACCGGAGTTCGACTTCGCCAGGCGCTCGCGCAGTCGGACGAGGCGGCTGGCAGGTTCGGTGGGAACCTCGGATCCGCGCGTTTCGGCTCTGTCCTTCTCGACCGCCTCGGCGACGTCATCGATGCTCAGCTCACCGGTGACCTCCGCATCGATGCCGCGCCGCTCATCCAGCCCTTTCTTCCGGGCGTTGACGCGCAGCGAGATGCCCAGCGCGACGACGAGAGCGAACACGATCGCCGCGACGATGAGCAAGATGATCGGCTGATCCATGGTTCTTCCGTCCTCCTTTGAGCGCCGCCGTCAAGTCCGCCGGCACTCGAGTTCCCGGATTCTTCCGGTGGTGTCTGTGTGTTGTTGAGCGCGCCGGAATCAGTCGGCGCGGTCTCCGTTGTCGTCGGCCTCGACCGCTCGAGACCGTGGGTGCGAAGGTCAGGACCCGCGGCTGCCGAAGAGCAGCCCGGCGGTGGTCTTCCACCCGGTTCCCGATTCGGGGATCTTCCAATGGCGGGTACGCGGGCGCACCGTGATGAGTGAGGGTGCGGCATGGCGTCGGGGTTGGGGGCGCAGCACATAGGAGTGGTCGCGGATCGCGGTCACCGCCGCCTGCTCCCTCGTCGCCAGGTGCGAGGTGCCGTCGTCGTGGCCGAAGAACTCGTGGACTTCGTCGTCGTAGCCGGTCCACTCGGGCGGCAGGCGGAAACGCTGCACGTCGGAGGAGTACCGCAGGCGTCCTTCGGCGCGCAGGCCGGGCAGAGCCACGAGGAGGACGACGACGAGTGCCAGAGCGAAGGAGATCGCCAGTCCGACGATGACGACAAGTACCGAATTCATGCCCTCGAGCCACCTCGCAGCACAGCAGCCTCGGCCATGGACGTCTCGCTCCTCACGTTCTTCGATTACCTGTGTCTCGGCCCAAGTCTATAGTCCCCGGCGACGACAATTGTGCTCGCCCGCCGGAGCGCTGTTGCAAAATTCGCTGGGACTGTCCTGGACGTCACCGTCAAACGGCCTTGTGTCCTCACGGCGGGCCCGTCACCTCGGGCGCGGCGGGCAGACCGGGTGCAGTGGTTCACGGAATCCGCTGCGATATGACCTTCGACACTCCGTCGCCGTGCATCGTCACGCCGTAGAGGGCGTCGGCGATCTCCATGGTCCGCTTCTGGTGGGTGATGACGATGAGCTGCGAGGAGTCCTGGAGCTCCTTGAACACCGTGAGCAGCCGCGAGAGGTTGAGATCGTCGAGGGCCGCTTCGACTTCGTCCATGACGTAGAACGGGCTCGGCCGGGCCTTGAAGATCGCGACCAGCATGGCCACGGCGACCAGCGACCGCTCGCCGCCGGAGAGCAGAGACAGGCGTTTGACCTTCTTGCCGGCCGGGCGGGCGTGGACGTCGACGCCGGTGGTGAGCATATCGTTCGGATCGGTCAGGCTCAGTGCGCCCTCACCACCGGGGAAGAGACGGGAGAAGATGTCCTCGAACTCCCGCGCCGTGTCCGCATAGGCGTCGGCGAAGACGCGTTCGACGTGCCGGTCGACCTCCTCGACGAGCTGCATGAGGTCCTTGCGCGAGGATTCGATGTCCGCGATCTGCTTCTCGAGGAACTGATGCCGTTCCTTCAGCGCCTCGTACTCCTCGAGCGCGAGCGGATTGACCGTGCCGATGCGTTTGAGCTGGGAGGCCGCCTGCTTCTGCCGTTTCTCCACCTCGGCGCGCACATACGGACGATCCTCGACGTCCTCATCGAATGACGGGACGGGCAGATGCGGCCCGAATTCGTCGATGAGGCGGTCGATGCCCAAGCCCGTCTCCTCTTCGGACCGGTGTGCGATCTCCTCGAGTCTCAGCCTGAATCGCTCCTTCGCCAGTTCCGCCTCGGCGGCGGCGTCCTTGAGCTTCTGCAGCTGGGTTCGCGTCGACCCCAATTCCTCGCCGAGGCGGCCCTTCTCTTCACGCAGACCGCCGCGTTCGTCGACGAGGACCTGGATCGCCTCACCGAGTTCGGCCACCGTGGAGGTGGCCAGCTCGGCGGCGTCGGCCGCCGTCTCGGCGATGAGCTGCACCGAGGCGGCCGCGCGCTTCTTCTTCGCGATCGCGCGCTGCGTCTGCTCCCGCGCCGCTTCTTCGGCCTTCGCCGCTCGCAGGAGGGAGTCGACCCGGTCGCTGAGGAACCGGGCCCGGTCGGCAGCCGACCGGTGGCTGATGCGGGCTTCGACGAGATCGTCCGAGGCCCGGGCGACCTGGGCGCTGAGTTCGTCCCGGGCAGCGGTGTCGACGACTTCGTCGACCTCGGCGGCGGACGCCAGTGCCGCCGCGGCCGATTGGGAGTCGCGTTCTGCGGCGGTCAGGCGGGCGTCGAGTTCGGTGGCGTTCTCCTGCGCGCGCTGCAGTCGAGTGCGGGCCACGCCGATCTCACCGGTGATGCGAGAGACCTCCTCGGCGGCGGCCATGATCTTCGCATCGGAGGAGTGGAGAGCGTCGAGCGCCGCGGCCGATTCCTCTCGCGCTGCGCTCAAGCGCGGTTCGAGTTCCTGCAGGGACGCGTCGAGCTTGCCTGCCCGGTCCTCGAGGTCGGTGATCTGGGACCGGGTGTCCTCGAGCGCGGTCTGTGAGGCTAGGCGTGTGCCCGAGGCGGTGCGGGCCCGGCTGATGCGGGTCGCGGTGAGCACTTCCCCGGCGACGGTGACGGCGGTGAGTTCCGGTCGGGATTCGGTCAGCTCGATTCCGGTGCGCGCGTCGGGGACGCAGACGACTCCGTGCAGGGCCCGGGCTACCAGATTCCGCAGTTCGGGGACGTCGCTGTCGACGACCTCGGAGAGCCAGCGCAGGTCGCCCAGGGCAGGCAGCTCCGGCAGCGCCTCGAGGGCACTTCCACCGCCCTTCCCGGTCGCTGATTCGACCCCAGCGGGGATCGTCAGTGACACGTTCGTGTCCTCGCCGAGGTGGTCGAGCACTGCCAGCGCCACGTCGCTGTCATCGACGATGACGCCGGAGACCGTGGTCGACAGCGCGGCGGCCGCGGCCATTTCGAAGCCGTGGTCGACGCTCAGCCGTTCGGTCACCGCGGTGCGCACCCCCGGCAGTTCGGCGTTGACGATGTCGTCGAGGTCGGCTTCCAAGGCGGTGCCCAGGGCCAGGGCCTCCGCACGAGCCTTCGCCGAGGACAGTTCGGACGCGACCTGTGCCCGCTGCTCCTGCAGGCCGGTGCGTTCGGTCTCCAGCTTCTCGAGGCTCTCCTGCGCCGCCACGTACGCGGAGTCGAGTTCGGTCTCACCGGCTTCGACGTCCTCGACTCCGGTCTCCGCGGTTTCGAGGTCCCTGCTGCGCTCGGCGATGCGGGCGGTGACGGTGTCGATCTCCGCGCGGTTGGCTTCGATCCGGGTCCTGAGGTCGGTGATCCGCTCGGCCGCCTGGGTCTGCTTGGACTGCAGGGCCGAGCGGTTCTTCACCGCTTCGGTGATGGCGATCTGTGCGGCCTTGACCTCGTCTTCGGCGCTGCGCAGCGCCTGGGTGAGCTCGTCCTTCCGCTGCTGGCTGGCCTCGAGCGCAGTCGTCCTCTCGGTCACGGCCTCTTCGGCCTCTGTGAGTTCGGAACGGTTGCGTTCGGCCTGGGCGCGCAGCTCTTCGGGTGACTTCGCTTCCCTCTGCCCCAAGCTCGTGACTTCCGAGAGCAGGTGGGAGCGTTTGTCCTCGGCCCGTCGGCTCAGTCCTTGAGCGCGCACGACTTGTGTCTGTGTCCGCGATTCGGCGGTGCGTTGGACGTCGAGTTCGGAGTCGAGTTCGGACAGACGGGCTTCGATCTCCGACAGCCGCGCCTCGGTGCGGGTGCGGCGGTGGTCGAGTTCGGTGATGCGGTCGCTGTGGTCTTCGCCCTCGCTCGTCGAGGCCAGGGAGGACTGCATCCGCACGGCATCGTCGGCGAGCAGCCTGGCCGTGGCGTCACGCAGGGTCGCCTGGACGGTCGCGGCCTTCGCGGCGGCTTCGGCCTGCCGCCCCAGGGGTCCCAACTGCCGGTTGAGTTCGGTGCGCAGATCGGTGAGCCGGTCGAGGTTCGTCTGCAGTCCGGTGAGTTTGCGGACCGCTTTGTCCTTGCGGCGGCGGTGCTTGAGCACCCCGGCGGCCTCTTCGATGAAGCTGCGGCGCTCGAGCGGGTCGGCATGGAGGATCGCATCGAGTCGGCCCTGACCGACGATGACGTGCATCTCCTTACCCAGGCCGGAGTCGTTGAGCAGCTCTTGGATGTCGAGCAGCCTGGCCGGGGCACCGTTGACGGCGTATTCGGATCCGCCGGTGCGGAAGAGGGTCCGCGAGATCGTCACCTCGGTGTAGTCGACGGGGATGGCTCCGTCGGTGTTGTCGATGGTCAGAGTCACCTCGGCGCGTCCCAGTGCCTGGCGTTTCGAGGTTCCGGCGAAGATGACGTCGTCCATCTTTCCGCCGCGCAGATTCTTCGCACCCTGCTCGCCCATCACCCAGGACAGGGCGTCGACGACGTTGGATTTGCCCGAGCCGTTGGGTCCGACGACGCAGGTGATCCCCGGCTCGAATCGGAGGGTCGTCGCCGAGGCGAAGGACTTGAATCCCCGCAGTGTCAGGCTTTTGAGATGCATATTGGCACCCAGCATATCCGCAGGCGGCGGCGAGATCCCGAATCTTTTGGTAGAGTTTCTCCTCGTGCGTGGACGACTGCGCATTTTTCCTCCGTAGCTCAGTTGGCAGAGCATTCGACTGTTAATCGAAGGGTCGCTGGTTCGAGCCCAGCCGGGGGAGCTGGGAAAGGCCCTGTCGTGACCGACAGGGCCTTTGCTTGTACCACTTGTCCGATGCAGTCCCGTCAAGGAAGGAACGCCGAGGCGGTGGCCCGTCCTCCACTGCTCCACCGAGGGCCTGCTCCGATCGGCTCATCACTATGAGCAGTGAACACTCAAAGACTCAAGAGCTCATCGAGCATCTGAAGAATCCGACGACCGCGCTCCGCCCTTTCAAACGTGAGGGCCTGGACAGGGTGGTCTTCTTCGCGGCCGGCATCCTCGCGGTCGCATTCGTCATCTGGGGCTTCGTCTCCCCCGAAAGCCTCGGCAATGTGGCGGGCACGCTGCTGACGGGCGTGATGGACAACTTCGGATGGCTCTTCGTCATCGCCGCCACGATCTTCACGATCTTCGTCATCGTCGTCGCGCTCAAGCGCTTCGGCCGGATCCCGTTGGGCCGTGACGATGAGAAGCCGGAGTTCAAGACCTCCTCGTGGATAGCGATGATGTTCGCCACGGGCATGGGCATCGGCCTCGTGTTCTCCGCGGTCGGCGAACCCCTGTTCTTCTACATGTCCCCTCCCCCGAACACTGTCGACGGCTCCACTCCTGAGGCGATGGGCACGTCCATGGGCACGACGCTGTTCCACTGGACCCTCTACCCGTGGGCGATGTATGCCATCGTCGGTCTCGGCGTGGCCTACGGTTCGTTCCGTCTGGGACGCTCACAGCTGTTCTCTTCGATGTTCACCCCGCTGTTCGGCGAACGCGCAGTCAACGGAATCGGCGGCAAGGTCATCAACATCCTTGCGATCCTCGCGACTCTGTTCGGCTCGGCCTGCTCGCTGGGTCTGGGCGCCATCCAGATCGGCGGCGGCATCGAGTCGGCGGGCGTCATGTCCGAGGTCTCCTCCCCGGTGCTCGTCATCATCATCGCGATTCTCACCGCTGCATTCGTCGTCTCCGCGGTCTCGGGTGTGGAGAAGGGCATCCAGTGGCTGTCGAACATCAACATGGTGCTCGCGGTCATCGTCGCCCTCATCGTCTTCATCGGCGGACCGACGCTGTTCATCCTCAACGTCGTCCCCTCCTCGGTGGGTTCGTTCATCCAGGATCTGCCCCAGTTGGCGTCCCGGACCGCCGCCGAAGGTCAGGGTGTCAACGAGTGGCTGTCGTCGTGGACGGTCTTCTACTGGGCCTGGTGGGTGTCATGGTCGCCCTTCGTCGGCCTGTTCATCGCCCGCATCTCCCGCGGACGCACCGTTCGTCAGTTCGTCACCGGTGTGCTCATCGTTCCCTCGGTCGTCTCGACCATCTGGTTCGCGATCTTCGGTGGGGGCGCCATCGGCATCCAGGAACGCGCCGAGCGCGGCGAAAGCACGGTCAAGGCGCTGGCGACGGTCGTCGACGGCGAACCGGACATCAACATGGACACGATCCTGTTCGACCTCCTCGGCGCTCTGCCGCTGCCGAACCTCATCGCGATCATCCTCATGATCGTCACGGTCGTCCTCATTGCGATCTTCTTCGTCACCGGCGCGGACTCCGCGTCGATCGTCATGGGCACCCTGTCGGCCAACGGCATGCAGGAGCCGGGCAAGGGCCTCGTCATCTTCTGGGGCACCGCGACCGGTGCCGTCGCTGCGGTCATGCTCTTGGCGGGCGGCAACGATCCCGCCGAGGCACTCGACGGACTGAAGAACATCACGATCGTCTCCGCCCTGCCGTTCGTCATCGTCATGCTGCTTTTGTGCGTGGCGGTCTGGAAGGACCTGTCGAAGGATCCGCTCATCATCCAGGAGCAGCTGGCCGCGCACGTGCTCGAGACCTCTGTGGCCACCGCGGTCGACGCGTACGACGGCGAGATCTTCGGACTCGAGACCTCGGAACTCCAGGTCGAGGACGAGGATGAGGATGCCGCCGGCGATTCGCGTGTTGACTCCAGCACCGAGTCGGCGGACAAGTCCACCACCAAGAGCTGACACCCCCAATTGCTACCTGACGGCGCCCCAGCAACCTGGCGCCAGGTTGCTGGGGCGCCGTCAGGTAGTTTGGAGGGGAGGAAGTTGCCGTATTCTCGTCGCCGAGGTGCGCGCCGGGTACGCACCGCCATCTCCGCGGCCGGCCAGAGGCATCCGTCACCGTTCGCGCCCAATCACCGCGTTGCATCGGTGCGATTTGCCGCGAACGGTGACGGATGCGCTCGCAGCTGTAGGACATGAGACCGTCGGTGCCCGATGCTTCCGGGAAGACAAACGCCTCCTGGTCGACAGATTCGCACCCCAGCCGGATAGGATGACGAATCGTGACGACATCGACGCTGCAGATTGCCCACAATGACCCGAGCGAAGGGCGGAGCCTGATCAGATGAACGTTGTCATCAGACGCGAGGGCAACATCTCGAAGTTCATCGGCTGGATGCTCGTCGTGATGGCCATTCTCGCGTTCATCACGGTGATCATCCTGGCGATCTTCGCCGAACCGGCACTTCTCCTCTTCCTCTTCGGCCCGGTCATCCTGCTCATCGGCGCCTGGGTGAACTTCCACATGGGTGCTCGTGCCCGACTCGAGATCACACCTGAGGAGTTCATCTGGTGCGGATTCACCGGCAGGCCCCGCCGGATTGCCTGGCGGGATCTCGACCGCATTCTCATCCCCGCGCCAGGGTCTCGCCCTCGGCTGGCAGCGGCCGCGCGGCTCAGAAACGGTCGGATCGTCGAGGTCGACTCGCTGTGGTTGTCTCCGACGAACCCTGCGAACATACTCACCCCGCCCGACCACGGCGAGGCGCAGAGAGCCCTCATCGACGGCCACAAAGCGTATCTCGCGAGGACGCCCTGGGCTCCATAGCGGGACAGCGTCCTGCCGAAGCCGACGATACCTGGTCGGTGTTCGTCGAGTTCATCCTCTTCGTGGCGCGCTGCCGCGGAGAGGCACTCGACGAGATCGATGATCGGTGCCAAGAACTCGAAGCACAGTCCGGGCGCTGCGCGTCTCAATGCGATGCTCGGCGACATCCTCAACGAACATGACTCCGTCGTATCCGAACTGCTGACACATTCGTCCTGAGCCGGCCGAATCCCGTCGCTGTCACATCCCCAACAGTGCCGGAATGGCGATCGGTCCGGCACCGAATGCAGTGATGACGGCAGCCAGCACCAACAGGAGCAGGTCGTATTCGGGACCACCCGCCGAGGCCCAGTACTTCGAGTGCCATTTGAAGACGTGCAGGCTCGTCGTGATGAGCATGAGCACGACCACGCCGAGACCGGCCCATTGAGCGAGGACGCCGGTGGCGAATGAGACTGCGGCGGCGAGCTCGGCGATGGCGACGAACCATGCGGTCGGAACGTTGAGCCCATCCGCCTCGGCGAACCGCGGAATATCCTTGGCCTTGACCATGAACTCGCGGACGAAAGCCACGGTCAGAACCGCCCTGACGAGCAGGAGTACGATCCCTGCAACGATCGTTGGAACCGTGAACATGAGCATTCCTCTCCGCCTGAGCACCGAGGTGGCGACTTCTCGCCCGAGTCTACGCTTCACTGCGTTGAAGCCGGAGGTCTCGACAGCCTCTCCTGCCCGGCATCCATCACCCTGAGTTTCATTGCTCCGCGCTGCAGCGGTGCATAATGCCCCTGCCGGTGACCGATGGACCGTTGCCTGTAGGACTTGCGGCGAAGGCGAGGGACTGCGAGCAACGGTGCGGGATGCTCTCGGCAGCTGGGGTGCAGCGCGCCGGAGATACGGAAACCAGGCCACCACAGCGACCTCATTCCTACCGGTACCGTGGGGCCTTCTGGCACACGGGGCAGTAGTGGGTTCCGCGCCCGCCGACGGTGATCTTGACGATCTCGGTCCCGCAGCGCACACATTCCTGTCCCCCGCGCCCGTAGACGAGCAGAGCCCGATCGAAATACCCGGATTCCCCGTTGACGTTGACGTAGAGAGCGTCGAAGCTCGTCCCGCCCACGGCCAGGGCGTCGCTCATCACTTTCGTTGCGGATTCGAGGACCGCGGTCAGGCGGCTCTTCCGTGTCCGTGTCGGCACCGCCAAGGGGTGGACCCCCGCCCGGAACAGCGCCTCGTCGGCGTAGATGTTTCCGATCCCGCTGACCAGCGTCTGGTCGAGCAGCGCGGCCTTGATCGCCGTGCGCTTCTTCTTAAGCTCCGCCACGACCCGTTCCGGATCGAACGCGGGTTCGAGCGGATCGGGGGCGATATGGATCGCCGAGGCGGGAACGAGGCGCCCGTACCCGTGGACGAGAGGTTGGACGCCGATATGGCCGAAGATCCGTTGGTCGACGAAGCGCAGTTCGCGGTCGCTGTCGAGGTGCAGAACCGCGCGCGTGTGCCGGTGGAGCTCCTCGCCGGGCGAATGGACGCGCAGCTGGCCGCTCATGCCCAGATGCACGAGGATGCCGAGCTCGGGCCTCGGCGGCGAGCAGGCCCCCGAGCCCGGCTCAGAGGCAAGCACAGTCCCCTCCCCCAGGCTCAGCCACATGAACTTCCCGCGCCGTTCGGCCTTGAGGATGTGCGCCCCGGTCACGGCCGAAACGAACCCGGAGACCGCGGACGGATCGATGCGCCGCTGGGACGTCGTGCCCAGAATTCGGGGGTCGGCCACCTCGGCGCCGGTGATCGTGGTTCCGGCCGTCCATTCGTCGACGCCGCGACGGACGCTTTCGACCTCGGGAAGCTCAGGCATCAGATGGGTGCCCCAGCAGAGCGCGAAGACCCGAGAAAGACCTCACGTACACGGTGAGTCTCAGCGCCGGTAGTCCGGGTAGATGGTGCGGATGGCTTTGACGGCCACCTCGGCGGCCGCGGCTTCGGCGGCCTTCTTCGAGGATCCGTCGCCGGCGCCCCAGTTGTTCGCCCCGAGCATTGCGGTGGCGGTGAAGACCATCGCATGGTCGGGCCCGGCCGAGGTGATCTCGTAGCTCACCGCACCGAGATCGAGGTCGGCAGCCGCTTCCTGCAGGGTGGTCTTGAAGTCCATCCCGGCACCGAGGTTGACCGCGTCGTCGAGCATTCCGTCGATGAGGCGGTGGACGAAGGCGAAGGCCTCTTCGCGTCCGCGGGAGACGAAGGTCGCGCCGATGAGGGCCTCGACCGTGTCGGCGAGGATCGAGTCCTTGTTCCGGCCTCCGGTCAGCTCCTCACCCTTGCCCAAAAGAATGTGCTCGCCGATGCCGTGTCGGCGGGCGATCGATGCCAGGGCGCGCGTGTTGACGACGGCCGAACGCATCTTGGCCAGCTGGCCTTCGGGCAGGTCCGGGTTGTCGTAGAACAGCGACTCGGTGGCGACGAGGCCCAGAACGGAGTCGCCGAGGAACTCGAGGCGCTCGTTGGTGGGGATGCCACCGGCCTCGAAGGCGAAGGAGCGGTGCGTGAGCGCGAGACGAAAAGTCTCGGGATCAATATCGATCCCGAGACTCTTCTTCAGTGCTGCTGTGGTGTCAGTGTCCACAGTCTCAGACGTCAGCGACCTTGCGGCCCTTGTACTCGAGGTACAGCGGGGTGCCGGCTGCGTCTTCGACGACCTTGGCCTGGTGGGGGCGCGAGTACACAACGCGACCGTTCTCCACAGTCTTGACCAGGTTCGGAGCCTTGGCCTTCCACTGCGAACGACGGTGGCGGGTGTTGCTGCGCGACAATTTACGCTTCGGAACAGCCACGTCTAGCTCTCTTTCTTCTCTTCCAACAGATTCTTCAATGATGCGAACGGCGATTCGGATTCGTCCTCGTCCACCTCGAGGTCTTCCCCCAGGGTGTAGCTGAACTCCTCGCTCTCATCCCGCGAGGGATTGAACGGCAGAGCCATCACGACGGCGTCTCTGATCGCGGGCTCGAGGTCGAGCTGATCCCGGTCGATGACGTAGGAGTCCTCGTCCCCTTCGGCCTGCTCATAGACGTACATCTCCTGGATGTCCACATCTATAGGCAGCTCGATGGGTTCGAGCGTCCTCGCGTCTTCGCCGCGGGCCGTCGCCGAGACTGTGCCCGACACGTAGATTCCCTCCGACACACTCTCGAACATCAGCTCGAGCGTCAGTGGTGAACCTTCCGCAACCCCGATCACTTCGATCTTGAGATCCGCTGGAGCCGACAAGGTGGTGTTCACCCGTTCCCACTCACCCGGATGACCGAGCAATCCCATGGATCTGAGATCATAGACGAATTCAGATCTGTCCTTCATGCCCTGTCCTCCTGGTGCGTTTGAGGATGTCGCTCCTGCGTTCACACGCGACTCACCATTCTAATCATTGTCAGCGGTCATTACCAATCGGTCCTCATCGGCCGTGCAGGTGTTCCTCGTCACCATCGTTCGTGATGATTGCGCCAGGTCACTGCCCCGGCGATGAGGAGCAGCGCTCCGGACATCGTGAATACGATCCCGGAGCCGGCGACGATCGTCAGCGCCGAGGCGGCCGAGGGGATCGCGACCTGGCTGAGTCGGTTGCCCGCCAGGCGGATCGAGAGCACCGCGGCCCGATTCTTCGCATCGGCCAGCGCGGACACCCACGACATGGTCAGCGGCTGGGTGAGCCCGAAGCAGAATCCCGCGACCGCGAGCAGCACCCCGAGCGTCCACGGTTGGCTGAACACGGGGATGAGGACGACGCTGATGCCGGCTATCGCCGAGGCGGTCCACAGCAGAGACAGGTCCCGCCACCTGGCCGTGAGGCTTCCGATGAAGAGCCGTGAGACCACCGAGGCCAGGGTGCGCAGGGCGAGCAGCCAGGTCACCGTGGTCACGGACAGTCCGTTCTGCTGCCCGATGAGCGGCAGGTAGGCGGTCATCAGATCGACGGCGGCGAGCGTGGCCATGGACGCGAAGATCGCCGGTTTCATCCCCCGGATCGACAGGAGCGCCCACGGCGTCTGCGCCCCTTCGGCCGCCTCGGCCCGGGAGACGTGCGGAGTCCTGCCGCGGAGCATGACGATGACGGCGGCGATGAGGGTGAGCGCGGAGACCGCGGTCATGAACCACAGGGCGTTCGTGATGTGTGCCTGCCCGGAGGTCGCGTCGGCGACCATTCCCGCCAGGGGCAGTCCGATGGTCTGCCCGATCGAGACGCCGAGGGTGAGGTGGCCGAACTTCGATGTCATCTGGGCCGCCGGGAAACTCTGCGGGATGAGCGCTTGGGAGGCGACCGTGGTCAGCAGCTGTCCGACGCCGAGGCTCATCGTGGCGACCAGCAGCACGCCGAGGTTGGGGGCCATGGCCGCGAGCGCGACGGGCAGGACGGACAGCACGGTTCCCGTCCACAGCACCGCGGTGGCGTAGCCCCGATCGACGAGGCGGCCGATGAAGAGGGCGGTGAGCAGTGGGACGAGCGAGTACACGGCCGTCATCAGACCGAGGACGAACCCCGTTCCGCCGAGTTCGAGGGTGCGGTAGGAGATGAGGACGCGGACGCCGTTGTAGGTGGCGTGCGCGAGCACGGTATGGATGACGAGGCCGGGAAACCACGCCCGGTTGGCTGGAGTCGCCGCGCCCATCCCTCAGCGAGCGCCGTCGCCGGGAATGTCTCCCCGCAGGGCGTCGAGCACCGAGGTGGGGACGAGGCCTTCGATGTCCCCGCCGCCTCCGTGGACTTCCTTGATGAGTGAGGAGGAGACGTGTTCGAACTTCGGGTCGCCGGGGACGAAGATCGTCTCGAGCTCGGACAGGTGTTTGTTCATCAGCGCCATCGGCAGTTCGTAGGCGAAGTCGGTGCCCGAGCGCAGGCCTTTGACGACGGCGGGGGCGCCGATTCTCGTGCAGTAGTCGACGAGGAGGCCTCCGGAGACGAGATCGATCGTGATGTTCTGTGCGCCCTGAGTGCGTTCGTCCTCGGTCAGGGATCGACGGATGAGGTCCGCGCGGACCTCCGGGTCGAAGCGACCGGACTTCGAAGGATTGTGGACGACCGCAACGACGACCTCTTCGAACATCCGAGAGCTGCGGGCGATGATATCGAGATGACCCATGGTGATCGGGTCATAGGAACCGGGGCAGACGACCTTCATGCCCTCATCGTATCGTCTGCCCCGATCAGGCGCGTGTGGTCTCGGGGTGTGAGCGCTCGAGCCGAACGGCCCTGCGCGCCCGCACCACAGTGCAGACCACTGCGACGAGGACCGAGGCGACGAAGAAGATCCCCGAGTGAGCCAACTGGATCGCGACTACCGTACCGGTCGGAGTGCCGCTGAAGAGCGCACCGTTGACTGCAGAGTAGATCAGAGTCAGGACCACTGCGATCGCACTGACTGCCACGAACCACCAGAACTGTCGCGCCGCCCGCGACTCGTCGCGGGTCTTCGTCGGCACAAGCAGCACGATGGCCAGCGCCAGGGTGAAGGCGATGATGTAGATGATGCCGAACCAGACCATGATCACCGCCCACGCGACCATGACGAAACACGCGCCCAGGAGTCCGATCACAATGCCTGCGACGGTGAAGAGCCAGGCCCTTGTGGCAAAGGACCAGTAACTCGAACTCGTTCGCACAGTCACGGGCACCTCCGTCCGGAATGAAGCAACGTTGCCTGTTTCTACGGTACGCCATATCCGGACGTGAGGACTCAGCCGCCTTCGCGCAGAACCCCGGAGCCGCCTGCGGAAGTGATGGCCTACTGCGTCCGCTTGCGCAGTCGCAGCCACTGGTCGTCGGCGGGCGACTCATCGTCGTGGCCTCTGACGAGCCGAGCGTCGAAACCGTCACCGGGCCCGTGCAGTCGGGAGGCGGCCTCGGCCATGATCCGCGCGACGATGGCCAGGGAACGGGGCTCGTCACCGGCGGCGACCGCCTCGGCGAGTTTGCGGTGGCTGTCGACGAGATCGCACCGGACCTCGTAGCCGCGCTTATCGGACAGCGACAGCAGCCGGGTGTGCACCATCGAGACCTTCATGAGGTCGGTCAGCCGCGCCGATCCGGAGCACGCGACGATCGAATGGTGGAAGTTGAGGTCGGCGTCGCCGATCGTGCGCGCGACGTTGTCCTCGATGGCGTGCTCGAGCTCTCGCAGCGCCGTACCGATCCGTGACGTGGACCGACCCTGCCTGATGACGAGCTTGACCGCCTGCGATTCGATGGCCTCGCGCACGGCATAGACATCGTCGATATCGGCGGTGCGCATCCGCCTCACATGTACACCTCGCCCCGGAGCATGGGTCATCACGCCTTCGCTGATGAGTCGCTGCAGGGCCTCCCGCAGAGACGGCCGTGACACCTCGAGCAGCTCGGCCGTGCGCACTTCGTTGATCGACTGACCGGGCTCGAGCGACCCGGAGTAGATGGCGTTGCGGATCTGGTCGACGATGAGGTCGATCGTCGAGGCCCGGACCACTTTGCGCAGCACCGGCAGCTCGGAAGTAGGAGAATTCGTCACGGTCACGATCATATAACGTTGTCAGACAGTGTGACATTCGGACAACATGAGTATTGAATACTGTTCCAGAGACGCACGTCACGTTGATGTGTCGACGTTCAAGGAAGGAACAGCATATGAAACTCAAAGGACTGGCCGCCGCGACTTCGATCCTCGCGCTGACGCTCACACTGGGTGCCTGCGGCGGAAGCGACTCGGACAAGTCGACTCTGCAGAAGGCCATCGACGACGGAAAGATCACGGTCGGCTTCGCCGGTGAGGCCCCATACAGCTTCGAAGAGGGCGGTGAGCTCCAGGGCGCCTCCGTCTCCCTGGCGAAGGCCGTGTTCAAGGAGCTCGGCGTCGACGACGTCGAAGGCGTCAACACCGAATTCGGATCCCTCATCCCCGGTCTCAACGCCGATCGCTTCGACGCGATCTCGGCCGGTATGTCGATCCTGCCCGACCGCTGCGAGCAGGCCGCCTTCGGCGATCCCGAGTTCATGTACACCACCGCCCTCATGACCAAGGAGGGCAAGCTCGACGGCATGAAGAACCTCGACGACGTCAAGGACAAAGGCGTCAAGCTCGCCACCATGACCGGCGCCATCGAGTCCGACTATGCGAAAGACCTCGGCATCAAGACCCAGCAGGTCGGCACCCCGCAGGACGGCATGGACGCAGTGACCACCGGTCGCGCCGACGTCTTTGCGCTGACCGCCATCTCGCTCAACTGGATGGCGAAGAACAACGCCGATGCCGGTGTCGAAGTCAGCGAATCCTTCGTCCAGGAGATCGACGGGGTCCCGCAGGTCGGTGCCGGCGCCACAGTCTTCCGCACCGATGACGACGAACTCCGCGACGAGTGGAACAAGGGGCTGGACAAGATCATCTCCGACGAGGACGCCTACCTCGACGCTGTCGGCGACTACGGGTTCACGGCCGAGGAGCGCCCCGACGGTTCGATCACGACCGATCAGCTGTGCAAGGGCGAACTTCCCACCGCTGACTCCTGAGTCGGCACCTCCTCCAGCACCATGAACGACAACATCACGACGTTGCTGAACTTCCTCCCACAGCTGTGGGAGGGAGTTCAGACAACCATCATCCTCACGGTTCTCGGCAGCATCGGGGCCGTGCTCATCGCCCTCATCCTCGGTCTGACGATGACCTCGCCGAGTGCCTGGCTGCGCATCCCGGCGCGCATCATCGTCGAATTCTTCCGCGGCACCTCATTGCTCGTCCAGCTGTTCTGGCTGTTCTACGTGCTGCCGCTCCTCGGCGCCGACCTCGACCCCATGGCCTGTGGCATCGGCGCGCTGGCGCTCAACTACGGAGCCTATTCCGCCGAGGTGGTCCGGTCCTCCATCAAGACCGTGGCCCCCGGGCAGTGGGAAGCCGCGATCGCACTCAGCCTCTCCCCCACCCGCCGGATGATCCGTGTGATCTTCCCGCAGGCCTGGGCGCTCATGATCCCTTCGATCGCAACCCTGCTCATCCAACTCCTCAAGGGCACGGCGGTCGTCTCCTTCATCACTCTCTCCGACCTCACCGACAAGGTCGGCCAGCTGCGCCAGTCGACCGGTGACACGATGTTCGCGTTCTCGATCGGTCTCCTCATCTACTTCGTGCTGGCCTGGCTGCTCCAGGAATTCATGAACTTCCTCGAACGCAGGGCCACAGCTGCGCTGGGTCGCAGGCGCCCGAACTCGCGCACCGAACGTCGCGACGCCAGGCGTGCGGCTCGCGCCGATGCCGTGCGCCGCGACCGGCTCGCCTCGCACGCTGCAGCGAATGAGGGTGCCAACCACGGCACCGGCACGGATCCCACCAAGGGACCCTTCTCCGGTCAGGGAGGCAACCTGTGATCTGGAACTGGGAATTCGCCGCCGAAGCGCTGCCGATCCTGCTGCGCGGGTTCGTCAACACGCTCATCGCCACCGTCGTCGGCACCGTCATCGCCGCGATCCTCGGCCTCATCCTCGCCGTAGCCATCCGCGGACTGCCGCGGTGGATCAACTGGCTCGTCCGTCTCATCGTCGCGTTCATCCGCAACACCCCGCTGGTCGTCCAGCTGCTGTTCGTCTACTACGCGTTCTCGGACATCCCGGGGCTCGTAGATATCCCGGCTCTCGTCGTCGGCTTCATCGTCATCGGCATCCACTATTCGACCTACATGTCCGAAAGCTACCGAGCCGGAATCGATGCGGTGCCGCCGGGACAGTTCGAGGCGGCCACCGCCCTGTCGCTGCCGCCGGTGCGCACGTTCACCGCGATCGTGCTCCCGCAGGCGCTGCGAGCGACGATCCCGTCGCTGGGCAACTACGCGGTCGCGATGTTCAAGGACACACCGTTCCTGTTCGCGATCTCCGTCGTCGAGCTCGTCACGGCTGCGAAGGAGTTCGGCGGTTCGACCTTCGCCTACACGGAAGCCTTCACGCTGGCCGGAATCATCTTCCTCGCCGCCAGCTACCCGACCTCACTGCTCATTCAGAGATTGGATCGACGCCTTGCCACCTACTGAGAACACCCCAGCCACATCGCCCAACCCCGGCACACCGGCGATCGAGTTCACCGACGTGGAGAAGAGCTTCGGTCCGACCACCGTGCTCAAGAATCTCAACTTCACGGTCGCTCCCGGCGAACGCGTCACCCTCATCGGACCCAGCGGTTCGGGCAAGACGACGATCCTGCGCCTGGTGATGACACTTGAAGAACTCACCGGCGGATACATCTTCGTCGACGGTCAGCCGCTGACGTTCGAAGAGCGCGACGGCAAGCGGGTCGAGCTGCCGAAGAAGCGCACCCGTGAGATGACCACGCGCATCGGCATGGTCTTCCAGCAGTTCAACCTGTTCCCGAACATGACCGTGCTCGAGAACATCATCGAAGCCCCCGTCCACGTGCTCGGCAAGTCCAAGGCCGACGCGACCAAAGAAGCCAAGGAGCTGCTCGAACGCGTGGGCCTGGCCGACAAGGCCGAGGCGCACCCGACTCGCCTCTCCGGCGGTCAGCAGCAGCGTGTGGCGATCGCCCGGGCCCTGGCGATGAACCCGGAGATCCTCCTCCTCGACGAGGTCACCTCGGCGCTCGACCCGGAACTCGTCGGCGACGTGCTCGAAGTGCTGCGCGATATCGCCGAGACCACGGACATCACGATGCTGCTGGTCACCCACGAGATGCAGTTCGCCCGCGACGTCTCACACCGGGTGATGATGTTCGACGGCGGTCAGGTGCTCGAGGAGGGTCCGCCGGATCAGATCTTCAACAACCCGCAGCACGAACGCACCCGCAAGTTCCTCTCGAGCGTGCTCTGAGCCCTGAAACTTCAGTGCCAGCTTGGTGAACCTGCAGCAGCTTGGTCCCTGCGCCGAGCTGCTGCAGGTTCACCAAGCTGATAGATCAGTCCGCCTCGCCGGCGAGCTGGACGAAGTGGATCGCGGTCTCGCCGAAGGTCTTCGCGCGGAAGACTTCGAGTCCGTCGGGCATCGTCGGCTCCGGCGAGCGCGCGGCACGTTCGACGACGACGATGGACTCCATGTCCAAGTGCGTGCGCAGACGCCTGAGGATCTGCGTGACAGCGTCTTCCCCCAACGGGTAGGGCGGGTCCATGAACACGAGGTCGAAGACCCGCGACTCCGGATTCTCCGGTCCGGGCAGCCCGGCGAGGAAGTGGAGCACATCCCCGGCGTGGACTGTCGCGGAGTGGTCGAGGCCGAGCTTGTCCGCATTGGCCTGCAGCGAGCGGATCGAAGCGAGCGAGGAATCGACGAAGTCGACCTGTGCGGCTCCCCGCGACATCGCTTCGAAGCCCAGCCCTCCGGAACCGGCGAAGAGGTCGAGGACGTTCGCGGCCGGCACGACCCCGTAGCCGTCGAGCATGGAGAACAGGGACTCCTTGACCCGGTCGGACGTCGGTCGGGTGTTCGCCCCCGACGGTGACGACAGTCTGGCGCCCTTGTGTGCTCCGGCGATGATTCTCATGTCTGCCTCCTCAGCCTGCCTCGATGAAGTGCGCGTCGTCCTCGGGCAGGACGCGCCTGATGAAGGCCTTGAGCGCGGGCACCGCCTCGAGGGTGGGGTCGACGGCGACGATCTGCTCGGCGATCGTCTTCGCTTCGGCGACCATCTCGGAGTCGCGGAGGATGGACAGATGCCGCAGCGAGGATCCGCCCCATTGGGAGCCGCTGAGCACATCGCCTTCGCCGCGGGAGTCGAGGTCGTATTCGGCCAGGGCGAAACCGTCGAGCGTCTCGGCCACGGCCTGCAGCCGTCCATAGCTCTCGTCCTCAGCGCTCATCTCGGTGAGCAGGAAGCACATGGCGGAGCTGCCGTCACGGCCGACGCGTCCGCGCAGCTGGTGCAGCTGTGCGACACCGAAGTTCTCGGCTTCGATGATGACCATCATCGTCGCCCGCGCCACGTCGACGCCGACCTCGATGACCGTCGTCGAGACGAGGATCTCGATGTCGCCTCCGACGAAGTCCGCAAGCACCCGGTCCTTCTCCGCCGTCGACATCCGCCCGTGCAGCAGACCGAACGTCAGACCAGCCAATTCCGGGGTCTCAGACAGCTTCCGCGTGATGTCCTCGATGCCCTGCTTCTGTCCGACGACGTCCCCGGATTCCGGATCCTCGATGTCCGTCGGTTCGATTCGCGGGAAGACGACGAAGACTCCCTTCCCCGCCTCGACGGTCTGCCGCATGCGCTCCCGCACCCGGACGTACCATGCAGGATGGTCGACGATCGGCACCACATGAGTGGCGATGTCCTTCGGACCGGCCGGCATCTCCTTCAAAGTCGAGATGTCGAGGTCGGCGAAGACCGTCATCGCCACGGTGCGCGGGATCGGCGTCGCCGACATCACGAGCGTATGCGGGGTCGTGTCCCCGCCCTTGGCCCGCAGCGCTTCCCGCTGTTCGACACCGAACCGGTGCTGTTCGTCGACGACGATGAGGCCGAGGTCGGAGAACATCGTCGACTCCGACAGCAGCGCATGCGTGCCGACGACGAGGTCGATGTTGCCGGCGACGAGGTCGAGGGCGAGTTCGCGACGCTCCTTCGCCGGCATCGACCCGGTCATCAGCGCCACTGTCACCTGATCATCATCGGACAGCAGCGGAGACAGCGCCATCTGCTCGTCGAGGAAAGTCTGGATCGAATGGAAATGCTGAGTGGCGAGCACCTCGGTGGGTGCGAGCATGGCGGCTTGGGCGCCGGAATCGACCGCGGTGAGCATGGCCCGCAGCGCCACGAGGGTCTTACCGGAGCCGACATCACCGTGGAGGAGCCGGTGCATCGGCCGGTCCGCGGCCATGTCCTCAGCGATCTCCTCACCCACTCTGATCTGGGATGCGGTGAGAGTGAAGGGCAGGTCTGCATCGAAGCGGCGACTCTTCGCGCCTTGGGTCAGCAGCGGTGTCGCCTTCTCGTCAGCCAGCTTCGCCTTTCGGGCGGCGAACTCGGTCTGCAGGGCGAGCGCTTCTTCCCACTTCCACCGCAGCCGGGCCCGCTCGACGTCATCGATCGTCCGCGGCCGATGCATGTCCTCCAGCGCGGTGCGCAGATCCGGCAGCTCATGAGCGTCCCGCAGCCCCTTCGGCAGCGGATCCTCGAACTCCTCGGGACCGGCGACGGTGAGCAGGGTCTTGATCGAACTCCACAGCCGGGACTGCGCGATCTTCTTCACGGCCGGGTAGATGGGGAACGGCGAGTTGAGGTCCTCGGGAGTCCACTCATGGTCATCCTCGGTGCGGTTGAGCCACACCGGAGACGCCAGGGTCAGCTGCCCACGGAACGATTCCACCTTGCCGCCGAAGACGACGGTCAGTCCCGGCTTCAGCGCCTTCCCCAACCAATGCTGGTTGAAGAAAGCGATCTTCATCGACTGTGTTCCGTCATGGACGATGACTTCGGTGATCGTGCCTTTCCGCTGCTTCATCCGCCGCGTCTCGACCTTGATGACTTCGGCCTGGATGATCGCGGTCTCACCCAGCGGCAGATCTCCGAGCTCCGTGTGCTCCCCCGGCACGAGGTAGCGACGGGGAAAGAAGCGGAAGAGGTCGGTGACCGAATGGACCCCACGCTGGGCCAGGTTCTTCCGATCGGCCGGCCGGAAGTTGTCTTCGAGCCGGGTCCTCATTCGACCCCCATGATCACGAGCACCCCGGAGTCTCGGGCAGCGATGTCCTGGAAGTGGACGGTCTCATGTGACTTCTGGATCCAGTCCCGCAGATGGTCGAGCACTTCGGGTGCGCAGTCGGGTCCGTAAACGACGGTGAGCAGCTCTCCCCCGGCCCCGAGCAGCCGATCGGCGAGCTTCTCGACCAAGGTCCGCAGCTCCGTGCTCTGGGTCTTCGCGCGGCCTTCGATGAAGACCCGGTAGAACTGCGCCGGATGAGCCGCCACCGCCGTGCCCCCGCTCGGGCCAGCACCCGTGCCCGGAACCGCGCCCGCGCTCTCCTCGGCAACGACCGGCAGCATGCCGGTCGGCGGGTCGGAGGCGAGCTGATCGGCCGAATAGATCGTGCCCACTCTCGTGCCCGCGGCGGCTTCGGTCATGTCCGCGAAGATCTCCGCCGCCGGAGCGAAGGGATCGTAGACGGCCAGTGCCGAGAGCAGGGTGCCGACGTTGCGGGAGCGCACGACATGCGCGCCCAGCCCGGTCAGGGACTTCAGCGCCGAGGTGGAGCCGGGGATGACGATGACCTCCCGGTCCTCGGCGGCGATGAGTTCGGACATCGTCTCGAACAGGTCCCCCACCTCCGGAGTCAGCGCCGTGGCTCCGTTGAGCGCAGTGTGCATGAGCAGCCCCGTGCCCTTGACCAGGGCGATGAGCTTCGTCTCCCCTTCCTGCTCGTGCATCCGCAGGTCTTCCATATCGAGCCGGGCGATCCCATATTCGCCGAGGCGGTCGATGACGGTCGCGGCGGTCGTCTCGTCGGCGACGTGGACGTGGACCTTGGCCGCGTTGATGACGATCGAGGTCCCGCCGAGGCGGTCGAGATCCTCGGCGAGCGAGTCCGCGGGGGTATCAGCGAGGATGGCGACGATCTCGAGTTCGTCCGCGGTGGCTTCGTGGATGATCTTCGGTGCGCGGGCCACCTCGGCGAGCATCGAATCCTGCGGGGTGCGGCCGGTGACGGTGGCGTAGAGGAGGTCGAAGAGTTCGACGATTCCCGTCGATCCGGCGTCGACGACCTCGGCCTCGCGCAGCACGGTGAGCTGTCCGGTGGTCTCCCGCAGGGCCGACCGGGAGCGTTCGCGCACGGCCGCGATGACGTCGATCAGCTCGGCTCCGTCGTCGGCGCGCTCGCGGGCCTCGGTGGCCATGGCGTCGAGCACGGTGAGCATGGTGCCGTCGACGGGGCGGGCGACGGCGGCCCGGGCCCGGTCGGAGGCGGTCTCCAGGGCGGTGGCCATGGCGTCGGCGGTGGCCACGGTGACCCCGGCCAGGGCATCGGCGACTCCCTGCAGGGCGACGGCGAGGATGAGTCCGGAGTTGCCGCGGGCGCCGCGTCCGGCTCCGGCGGCGAGTGCGGCGACGACCTGGGGGAGGGTGACGGGTCCGGTGAGCTCTTCGACGGCGAGGTAGGCGGCGCGCAGGGTGTGGTACATATTCGTGCCCGTGTCGCCGTCGGGGACGGGGAAGACGTTGAGCTCGTCGATCTCGGTGCGCTCCTTGCGCAGCCGGTCGACCGCGCGGCGGGCCCAACGCGCGGCCAGACGACCGTTGAGGCTGATGGCGTTGCTCATGTCACATCCCGAAATGGCTGAAACCGCTCGCCGGCACGGGGGTGCCGTCGAGGCTGACATCGTCTCCGGTGCGGATCGCTCCGATTCTCCGCCAGCCTACTCCAGGGTCCTGACGCGACGGCGCCGACGCGGCGAAGCCGTGGTCTTCTCCCCCGTCGAGGACCCAGGTCAGTGCCAGATCCTCCGTCGTCGTGGCCGTACCGGCCGTACCGTTCGCATCGCCTGGCCCACTCGCCGCTCGGGCGTCGAGCACGAATTCGGCCGCCGGCAGCAGCGGGTCGATGAGGTCGCGGAGCAGGGCCGACTCGAGGTCGATTCCCACCCCCGAGGCGGTCGCCACCCGGGCGAGATCGAGGCTGAGCCCGTCGGAGACATCGATCATCGCCGAGGCTCCGATCGTGCGCAGTGCCCCGTAGTCGGGCCGTGGCGCCAGTTGGGTCTCGATGAGGGAGCGGAGCTCAGGTCCGACGGCGTCGCGTCGCGCTCCGGCGAAGAGCAGGTCGAGCCCGGCGGCCGCTCGCCCGACCGTCCCGGCCAGGTAGAGCGCGTCTCCGGGTTGGGCACCGGAGCGCAGGATCTCGTGGTCCTCGTCCACCGTCCCGAGCGCGGTGATGGCGATGACGATCAGGCTCGACGAGGACAGATCCCCGCCGATGATCGGCACGGTGCAGTCCAAAGCCGTCCCCGCTCGTGCCGCTTCGTCGATGAGACCGGCGTACAGGGCCTCGAGGCAGGCGATGTCCGTGTCATCGGGAACGGCCAGGGAGACGAGCAGTCCGTGCGGGGTCGCACCCATGGCGCAGACGTCGGCGAGGTTCTGGGCCGCTGCCTTGACTCCGAGCCGCCCCCAGTCCAACCACTCACGAGTGAAGTCCTCGTTCTCCACGAGCATGTCCGCCGTCGAGACGAGCCGACCGTCCGGTGCGGTCACGGCCGCATCGTCTCCGGGTCCGACGATCACGTGCGTGCTGCTGGGATTGCGGGTGAGCACGCGGGAGATGATGTGTGATTCGCCAAGTTCGGACAGTCGGGTCATGGCTCCAGGTTATCGGGCGATACGGTAGTCCTATGAGATCTCGCTCTGCTTCGACGCGCCGTAACGCCCAACCCGCGCACCGTCGTCGTTCTCTCACCGTCGTCGCATTGGCCACGGTGCTCACCGGACTCGCAGTCACCGGGTGTTCGCGCACCGTCATCGTCGAACCGGCCGAGGACGCGGCGAATCCGAAGTGTGCCGACATCATGCTCACCCTGCCCGATGAGATCTCTGGTCAGAAGGCTCGCACGACCTCTTCGCAGGGCACGAAGGCCTGGGGAGATCCCAATGTCGCGGTGCTGCGCTGCGGAGTCACTCCTCCCGGCCCGACGACCGATCAGTGCGTGAGCGTGTCCGGGGTCGACTGGATCTCGAAGCCGGTGGACGACGACGATTCGACGTGGAGGTTCACCAGCTACGGTCGCACACCGGCCGTCGAGGTGCTCGTCAACCGCAAGGCCGAGTCCGGCAACGATGTGCTCGCCGCGATCTCACCGACACTGTCGAAGATCCCGCCGGAGCACGAATGCGTCGGCGCGGAGGACATCACCGACTAGAGCCTGCCCGCCGCGGACGCGATTGCGCCGCGGCGGGCGCCTCACTTCGCGCGGGAGTGGTCGATCAGGGCGATCGAGATGAGTTCGCCGATGAGTTCGGAGTAGTCGAGTCCCGACTGCGCCCACATGAACGGGTACGCCGAGGTGGGGGTGAACCCGGGCAGGGTGTTGAGTTCGTTGATGACGACGTCTCCGGTGTCCGTGACGAAGGTGTCGACGCGGGCGAGTCCGGTGCAGTCGAAGAGGCGGAACACCGAGGCGGCCAGCTCCCGAACCCGGGCCGTCACCGTCTCGTCGAGGTCGGCCGGACACGTGACCTCAGCGGCGGCGAGGTCGAGGTACTTGGCATCGAAATCGTAGAAGGAATGATCTCCGCTCACGCGGATCTCCCCCGGTGCGGACACGCGCAGCTCCGTGTCATAGACGGAACCGAGCACGGCGCATTCGACCTCACGGCCGCTGACTTCGGGTTCGACGATGACTTTGGAGTCGTGTTCGAAGGCACCGAGCAGGGCGGCTTCGAGGTCGGCGGCCTCGGCGACCCGGCTGACTCCCATGGACGATCCGGCGCGGGCGGGTTTGACGAAGACGGGCAGGCCGAGCCCAGCCACACGGTTCTCCGCCTCGGCGCGGTCTGCGGCCCACATCGTCTCGGTCACAAGCTCCCACGGGCAGGTGGGGATGCCGGCCTGAGCCATGAGCGACTTCGTGAAGTGTTTGTCCATGCTCGCAGCGGAGGAGAACACTCCGGAGCCGACGAACGCCGTGTCGCTGAGTTCGAGCAGTCCCTGCAGGGTTCCGTCCTCACCGAAGCGTCCGTGCAGGAGAGGGAAGAACACGTCGACCGCACCCAGTTCGGTGTAGGTGCCCTCGGCATCCCGGTGCAGCAAAGGAGCCCCGTCGGCGGAGACCGGAGGAATCACCTCGGTGCCGTTGTCCGTGACTTCGGGCATGGCTTCGGGATCGAAGCGCATGCTCGCCCAGTCGTCGACGACTCGCCACACGCCGGTCTTCGTGATGCCGATCGGCAGGACGTCGAAGGCCTGGGAGTCGATGGCACCGATCACTCCGGCCGCGGTGACGCAGCTGACGGAGTGCTCACTCGAACGGCCTCCGAAGAGGACTGCGACACGGGGCCGGTGATCGTTGTCTGCCATGAGTTTCCTTTGAACTGGTACTCCCGCGCACTGGGACCGGACACGGGGTGCGCACAGAAGGTCAGGTGTGCGCGGACTGAAAGACTCTAGCTCACTTGACCTCGAACGTGCATTCCAGCCACGCGCGGCCGATGCCCTTGAAGAACATGTTGAAGCCGGCGAAGGCAGGTGACGCGGATTCGTCGATGCCCAGCGGTTCGGCCAGAGCGGTGACGATGAAGAAGTAACGGTGCGGTCCGTGGCCCTGCGGCGGGGCGGCACCGACGAAGCGGGGTTCGCCGGCATCGTTGCGCAGGGTCACGGCTCCGCCGGGCAGGAGGTCGGCGGCCGGATCGCCGGCATTGGCCTCCAGGCTCGTCACCGAGGCGTCGAGGTCCGTGACGACCCAGTGCCAGAAGCCCGACCCCGTCGGAGCGTCGGGGTCATAGCAGGTCACGGCGAAGGCCTTGGTCTCTGCTGGGAAACCGGACCACGACAGCTGCGGGGAGACGTCCTCACCGCCGGGCACGCCCATGGCGCCGGAGAGCTGGGGGCCGCTGAGCACTCCACCGTCGTCGATGTCGGTGCTGGTCAGCGTGAAGGTCGGAAGTTCGGGAAGGTTGAAGAACGGTGAGTTGGCGCTCATGGGTGCTCCTTATTGTCCAGCGATCGGCCTGAGACGGGCTTCGCCTCAGGCTGGCGGTCCTTCGTGCTTACGTTTCCGAGACAACAGCAATCCGGCGAGTTCGTCAACCTGCAGCTGTCCGTTCAGCACTGCGCAGACCGCCTCGGTGATGGGCAGGTCGACGCCGTTGCGTCGGCCCAGGGAGAGGACGGCGGGGGCGGATTTCACACCCTCGGCTGTCTGTGAGGTGTGGGCGATGACGTCCTCGAGGCTCATCCCCTCACCGAGGTGGCGCCCGAAGGTGCGGTTGCGTGACAGGGGCGAGGCGCAGGTGGCCACGAGGTCGCCGAGTCCGGCGAGCCCGGACAGAGTGTGCGCCTCGGCGCCCATGGCCGCGGCCAGGCGAGAGGTTTCGGCGAGACCGCGGGTGATGATCGAGGCCTTCGAGTTGTCGCCGAGCTTCTGCCCGTCGGCAATGCCCACGGACAGGGCGATGATGTTCTTGATCGCACCGCCGATCTCGACGCCGACGACATCGGTGTTCGTATACGGCCGGAAGTACGCGTTCGCGCTGATCTCCGCGACCACCTCGGCGGTGGTGATGTCGGACGAGGCGACGACGGTGGCGGTGGGCTGCCGGTCGGCGATCTCACGGGCGAGGTTCGGACCCGAGACGACGGCGATCTGGGATTCGGCGACCTCGGCGACCTCGGCGATGACCTCGGACATGCGCTTTCCGGTGTCGACCTCGATGCCCTTCATCAGGCTCACGAGCTTCACACCCTCACGCAGGTTCGGCTTCCAGCGGGTGAGGTTCTCCCGCAGGGTCTGAGCGGGGACGGCGAGGACGATGACCTCGGCATCGGTGACGGCGGCGATGTCGTCGGCGGTGGCGCTCAGCCCCTCGGGCAGCACCCGTTCGCCCAGATAGCGCTCATTGGTGTGCGTGGAGTTGATCTCCGCGGCGACCTCGGGGCGGCGAGCCCACAGGGTGACGGGGAAACCGGCGTCGGCGATGACCGCGGCGTAGGTGGTTCCCCACGATCCGGCTCCGAGGACGGTGATCTTGTCGACGCTCATTCGCCAGACTCCTTAGCTGTGAAACGCTGCGGCAGTTCGCGTTCGGACAGTTCGGCCACCATCGCCGCCACGGTGTTCTTCACTCGTTGGGAGAGGTCGCCCATCGTCTTCTTCTCATCCCGGCGATCCCACAGATCCGAATAGTCGATGGCGGGACCGAAGGCGACGACTGAGTCGTGGCTGAAGGGACGGAAGCGGACCTTCTTCTGCCCGCGCGGGTAGACCGTGTCCAGTCCCCAATGGGCGACGGGGATGATCGGGGCTCCGGTCTCGAGCGCCAGCCGGGCGGTGCCGGTCTTGAAATGCTGCGGCCACAGCTGCGGGTCCTTCGTCAAGGTGCCCTCGGGATAGATGACGACGGTCTGCCCGTTGGCCAGGGCCTGTTTCGCATATGCCAGGGAGTCCCCGGCCTGCGCCGAGGCGCGCAGCACCGGGATCTGCCCGATGCGCTTGAGGATGACGCCCAGGGCACCTGTGAACAGTGTCGACTTCGCGAGGAAGTGCGGCATCCGTCCGTGGCGCTTGAGCGCCAGTCCCACGAGGATCGGGTCGAGATGGTTGGCGTGGTACGCGGCGGCGATGATGCCCGTCCCGGCCGGCGGCAGGTGCTCGGTCCCCCGCACGCTCATCCTCGTGGCCGTGCGCATGAGTCCGAAGGCCGCCGTGGCGGCGACGGTGCCCGCCCGGTTCTGCGAGCGCACCGAGGCGGGGTCGAACGCGACGAGGGGCTTCGGCTCGTGGGCGGCCCGGGGCGAGGGTTCAGCCCTCATGCGGACACCTCGGCGCCGAGTCCGATGAGCTTGTCGAGGAAGTTCTCGTAGCCGCGGTTGATGAGTTCGATGCCGTGGACTTCGCTCGTGCCCCGGGCGGCCAGCGCGGCGATGAGGTGGCTGAAGCCGCCGCGCAGATCGGGGACGTCGATGCGGGTGCCCGTGAGGCCGGTGGGCCCCGAGATCACGGCCGAGTGCTGGTAGTTCCGCCTCCCGAAGCGGCAGGGGGTGCCGCCGAGGCATTCGCGGTAGAGCTGGATCTGCGCACCCATATCACGCAGGGCGTCGGTGAAGCCGAACCGGTTCTCGTACACGGTCTCATGGATGATCGACAGCCCCTCGGCCTGAGTCATCGCGACGACCAGCGGCTGCTGCCAGTCGGTCATGAAGCCGGGGTGGACGTCGGTCTCCAGCGCGAAGGATCGGAGTTTGCCGCCGGGATGGCGGAAGCGGATGCCGTTCTCCTGCACCTCGAATTCGCCGCCGATCTTGCGGAAGACGTTGAGGAAGGTGATGAGCTCCGGCTGGCTGGCGCCTGCGACGAAGATGTCTCCGCCGGTGGCGAGTGCCGCCGAGGCCCAGGACGCGGTCTCGTTGCGGTCGGGCAGGGCGCGGTGGATGAACCCACGGAGGGTGTCGACGCCTTCGATGCGCACCACACGCTCGGTGTCGACGGTGATGATCGCGCCCATCTTCTGCAGCAGCGCGATGAGATCCATGATCTCCGGTTCGATGGCCGCACCCCGCAGCTCGGTCACGCCTTCGGCGCGCACCGCCGTCAGCAGCACCTGTTCGGTGGCTCCGACGGAGGGATAGGGCAGTTCGACCTTGGTTCCCTGCAGGCGGCTGTGCGCCTTGAGCATGATGCCGCCGGGGGTCTTGTCGACCTCGGCTCCGAACTTGCGGAGCACATCGAGGTGGAAGTTGATGGGGCGGTCGCCGATATGGCAGCCGCCGAGGTCGGGGATGAATGCCTGGCCGAGGCTGTGCAGGAGAGGTCCGCAGAAGAGGATCGGGATACGTGAGGATCCGGCGTGGGCGTCGATGTCGACGATCGAGCCCTGAGCCACTTCGGCCGGGTCGAGATGGAGTTCGCCGTCGGGCTGGTCTCCGTCGGGGCCGGAGGTGACGCGGACTCCGTGGAGTTCGAGGAGTCCGGTGACGATCTCGACGTCGCGGATCTGGGGCACGCCGCGCAGCACGGACGGGGTCTCGCCGAGCAGAGAGGCCACCATCGCCTTGGGCACCAGGTTCTTGGCGCCGCGGACGCGGACGGTGCCGTCCAGCGGGTTTCCCCCACGTACTTCGAGCATGTTCCTCCCTGATTCCGATGATCGGATCCGGGCGGGCTTCCACCCGGAGACGGTGCCCGCTGATTGCGGCGGGCACCGTCCTAGACTAACCCAGCCGACGGTATCCCACCGATTCGCTTGAGCCGGCGCCGAGGTCGCGTCCGACCATGGCGGCGGGCCGTCTCGGTGGGGGGGGGCCCGATGGCGGCGGTGGGCCACCTCGGCGAGGGTCAGACCTTGGCGGGCAGAGTCGTGGGTTTGAAGGCGAAGCGGGAGGATTCGTAGGCGACGATCTCGTCTTCCCTGGCCAGGGTGAGGCTGATGTCGTCGTGACCTTCGAGCAGGCGCCAGCGCGTGTAGTCGTCGATCTGGAAGGACACGGTGACGGTGTCGCATGTCACGGTCTTCTCGTTCAGATCCACGGTGATCGGGGTGCCGGGATGGTTCTCGAGGATCTTCCAGATCAGTTCGATATCGGCCTGTTCCAGCTGGGCGGCCAGCAGGCCCTCCTTGCCGGAGTTGCCCCGGAAGATGTCGCCGAAGCGAGAGGACAGGACGACGCGGAAGCCGTAGTCCTTGAGCGCCCAGACGGCGTGTTCACGGGAGGATCCGGTGCCGAAATCGGGGCCGGCGGCGAGGACGGAGCCGGACGCGAAGTTCGGGTCGTTGAGGACGAAGTCGTCACTGGTCCGCCAGCGGTAGAACAGGGCGTCTTCGAATCCCGTGCGGGTGACGCGTTTGAGGAACTTCGCGGGGATGATCTGGTCGGTGTCGATATTGGATCGGCGCAGTGGAACGCCGATGCCGGTGTGGGTGGTGAACGCTTCCATGGCGGTCTCCTCCTACTTCAGTCGTTCGCCGAGACGGGCGTCAGGGTCAGGGACAGGCGGTCGTCGGCCCATTCCACGGGTTCGGCGTCCCGCGGGAGGTCGGCGACGTCGCCCGGTGAGGACAGGGTGCCGCGCACTGCGGTGGCCGCGGCCACGAGCGGGGAGACCAGGTGGGTGCGTCCGCCCTTGCCCTGGCGGCCCTCGAAGTTGCGGTTCGAGGTCGAGGCGCAGCGTTCGCCGTCGGCCAGCTGGTCGGGGTTCATGCCCAGACACATCGAGCAGCCGGCGAAGCGCCATTCGCCGCCGAAGTCCTTGAAGATGACGTCGAGGCCCTCGTCTTCGGCCTGGAGGCGGACCTTCGCGGAGCCGGGGACGACCATGAAGCGGACGTTCTCGGCCTTCTTGCGTCCGCGGACCACCTCGGCGGCGGCCCGGAGATCTTCGATCCGGGAGTTCGTGCAGGAGCCGAGGAAGACGGTGTCGACTTCGATCTCGCGCAGCGGCGTGCCCGGGGTCAGCCCCATATAGGCCAGCGCATTGGCGGCGGCCGCCTTGTCGTTCTCGTCGGTGAAGTCATCGGGGCTGGGCACGGAAGCCGACAGCGGCAGGCCCTGGCCGGGGTTCGTGCCCCACGTGACGAACGGTTCGATGTCTTCGGCCTTGAGGACCACCTCGGCGTCGAATTCCGCGCCTTCGTCGGTGTACAGGGTCTTCCAGTACTCGACGGCCGCGTCCCAGTCTTCGCCCTCGGGGGCGTGTGGACGGCCCTTGACGTAGTCGAAGGTCGTCTCATCGGGGGCGACCATTCCGGCGCGGGCGCCGGCTTCGATCGACATGTTGCAGATCGTCATCCGGGCTTCCATCGACAGCTGGCGGATGGCCGAACCGCGGTATTCGAGCACGTAGCCCTGTCCCCCGCCGGTGCCGATCTTCGCGATGATCGCGAGGATGATGTCCTTGGCGCTCGAGCCCTCGGGCAGATCGCCGTCGACGGTGATCGACATCGTCTTGAAGGGCTTGATACTCAGCGTCTGGGTGGCGAGCACGTGTTCGACCTCGGAGGTGCCGATGCCGAAGGCGAGCGCACCGAAGGCGCCGTGGGTGGAGGTGTGCGAGTCGCCGCAGACGACGGTGGTGCCCGGCTGGGTCAGGCCCAGCTGCGGTCCCACGACGTGGACGATGCCCTGGTCGGCATCGCCGAGGCTGTGCAGGCGGATGCCGAATTCCTCAGCGTTCTTGCGCAGCGTATTGATCTGCGTGGCCGAGGTGGGTTCGGCGATCGGCTTGTCGATGTCCCACGTTGGGGTGTTGTGGTCCTCGGTGGCGATGGTGAGGTCGGGGCGGCGCACGGGGCGCCCGGCGAGTCGGAGTCCGTCGAAGGCCTGCGGGCTGGTCACCTCGTGGACGAGGTGGAGGTCGATGTAGATAAGGTCCGGCGCACCGTCAACACCTCGTGAGACGACGTGATCGGCCCAGACCTTCTCGGCCAATGTGCGTGGCATGGTTCCTCCCGCCGGTGCAGGGATCTCTGCACCCGATGTAGACCTGACGGACCGAGGTACGGCGCGTCGATGAATTGCGATGTGCGCACTGGAGTGAGTGCGTATTCGAAATCTACTCGCCCGTATCGCAATGCGAACTTGCATCTCGCCCACTGAGACGCGCACAATGGTGCCTATGACAAGCAATGGTAGCGGCGTCGGGGTCATCGACAAGGCCGCAATGGTTCTCTCCGCACTTGAGGCCGGCCCCGCCTCTCTCGCCGAGTTGGTGACGCTGACCGGACTGGCACGCCCCACTGCCCACCGCCTGACTGTTGCCCTTGAATTCCACCGCATCGTCGGCCGCGACCTGCAGGGACGCTTCGTCCTCGGGCCGCGCCTGGCCGAGCTGTCCTCGGCCGCCGGCGAGGACCGTTTGCTGGCCGCGGCCGGGCCCGTTCTGGGTCAGCTGCGCGATCAGACGGGTGAGTCCGCTCAGCTCTTCCGCCGCCAGGGCGATCTGCGTCTGTGCGTGGCCGCGGCCGAGCGCCCCGTGGGTCTGCGCGACTCCGTGCCGATCGGTGCGACCCTGTCGATGCGCGCCGGCTCTGCCGCTCAGGTGCTGCTGGCCTGGGAGGAGCCGGACCGTCTGCACACGGGCCTGCGCGGTGCCCGGTTCTCCGCGACCATGCTCTCCGGGGTCCGTCGCCGAGGCTGGGCTCAGTCGATCGCCGAACGCGAGCGCGGCGTCGCCTCGGTGTCGGCCCCCGTGCGCGGGCCGAGCAACCGCGTGGTCGCCGCGGTCTCGATCTCCGGACCGGTCGACCGGCTCACCCGCCAGCCGGGTCGGCTGCACGCGAAGTCGGTCATCGACGCCGCGCGTGCGCTGACCGAAGCACTCGTGCGCGGCTGAGCGGCCCATGATCGCCGCCCAGAGGCGCAATATCATCGTCGACACGATCGAGCGAGACGGCGCCGTCTCCATCACCTCCCTGTCGGAGAAGCTCGACACCTCGGCCGTGACCATCCGCCGTGACCTCGATCAGCTCGCCGAGGAGGGCAGGCTCATTCGCACCCATGGCGGTGCCGTGCTTGCCTCGAGCGCGCGGGAGTCGAGCTATGCGGAGAAGCTCGAGCAGGCGCTGGCCGAGAAGACGGCGATCGCGCGCGCCGCGGCGGCGCAGGTGCGCAACGGCGATGTCGTGGCGCTCGGGCCGGGAACGACGACCGAGCTGTTGGCCAAGGAGCTCGTGACGCGGTCAGGTCTACGCGTGGTGACGAATTCACTGCTCGTCGCCGAGGCCATGGTCTCCTCCCCCGACAACGAGGTCATCGTCGTCGGCGGTCTGCTGCGCCATTCCATTCGCGCCTTCGTCGGCGGCGGCACGGTGTCTCAGCTGCTCGGGCTGCGCGCCGACACCGTATTCCTCTCCGGCAACGGTCTGGCCGCGGACTTCGGTCTGTCGACGCCGGCGTTCCCCGTCGCGGACACGGATCGGGCGATGGCCGCCGGGGCGGGTCGCGTCACCGCGCTCGTCGATCACACGAAGGTCGGGCTCCGGTCGTCGGTGCTCACCGTCCCGACCGAACAGATCCAGCAGCTCATCACCGATTCGAAGAGCTCTGAATCCGAGCTCACGGCCCTGCGCGAGGCAGGCGTCGAGGTCGAGGTCGTCTGACCAGCCGGGCAAACGATCAGAACTGTTCAAGTTCGATCACTAGCGATCAGGCTCACAATCCTCTAAAGTGTCCACTCGGGTGTCGCACACCACACGCATCCATGCATTGACGCATTTTGAAGCCGTGCACTGACGCATATGGAGGAACCTTGGAAGCAATCCGCTTGGACGCACAGTGGATCGACTATCTGCTGATAGCGATCTACTTCATCTTCGTCCTCGGCATCGGGTGGTTCGCCAAACGCGGGATCTCCTCGAGCATCGAGTTCCTCCTCTCCGGACGGAGCCTTCCGGCCTGGGTCACGGCTCTCGCGTTCGTGTCGGCCAACCTCGGCGCCGTGGAGATCATGGGCATGTCCGCCACGGGCGCCCAATACGGCATGCCGACGATGCACTACTTCTGGATCGGCGCGGTCCCGGCGATGCTGTTCCTCGGTGTCGTGATGATGCCCTTCTACTACGGCTCGAAGGTCCGGTCGGTTCCGGAGTTCATGCGCAGACGCTTCGGCACGGGCGCCCACCTCGTCAACGCCCTGTCCTTCGCCGTCGCACAGCTGCTCATCGCCGGCGTCAACCTGTTCCTGCTGGGCACGATCGTCAACCGCCTGCTCGGCTGGCCCCTGTGGATCACCCTCATCGTCGCCGCCGCCATCGTCCTGTCCTACATCACCCTCGGCGGGCTGAGCGCGGCCATCTACAACGAGGTGCTGCAGTTCTTCGTCATCGTCGCAGCTCTCCTCCCGCTCACCCTCATCGGCCTCAACCGCGTCGGCGGCTGGGACGGACTCGTCGACAAGGTGAGCAATGACGGAATGCTCGGTGCCGAACAGCTGAGCAGCTGGCCGGGCGAGCAGCTCTCCGGCTTCTCGAACCCCGTGCTCTCGGTCGTCGGCATCGTCTTCGGCCTCGGCTTCGTGCTGTCCTTCGGCTACTGGACGACGAACTTCGTCGAAGTCCAGCGCGCCATGGCCTCGAAGTCGATCAACGCAGCGCGCCTGACGCCGATCATCGGCGCGTTCCCGAAGATGCTCATCCCCTTCATCGTCGTCGTCCCCGGCATGATCGCCGCGGTGCTCGTGCCGCAGATGACGCAGTTCAAGGAGATCTCGGCCTCCATCGACGAGGCGACCGCGCTCGAACAGACGGGCGTGACGTACAACGATGCGCTCCTGCTGCTCATGCGCGAGGTCCTGCCCAACGGTCTCCTCGGTGTGGCGATCGCCGGCCTGCTCGCCGCGTTCATGGCCGGCATGGCCGCGAACATCTCCGCGTTCAACACGGTCTTCAGCTACGACCTGTGGCAGCAGTACGTGGTCAAGGACCGCGAGGACGACTACTACCTCAAGATCGGCCGGTGGGCGACGATCGGCGCCTGCGTCGTGGCGATCTTCACCGCTCTCATCGCGGGCAACTTCTCCAACCTCATGGACTACCTGCAGACGCTGTTCGGCTTCTTCAACGCCCCGCTGTTCGCCACGTTCATCCTCGGTATGTTCTGGAAGCGGATGTCGGCGACCGCCGGTTGGGTCGGCCTCGTCGGCGGCACGCTGTCTGCCGTGTTCGTGTTCATCCTCGCCGAGACCGGAGTCCTCGACCTGCCCGGTCAGGGTGCCGCATTCCTCGCGGCCAGCACGGCGTTCGTCGTCGACATCGTCCTGTCGGTGATCGTCACCCTGTTCACCACGCCGAAGCCGGCTGCGGAGCTGCGCGGACTCGTCTACTCGGAGACCCCGAAGTCCGACTTCGAGGACCTCGGCGAACCGAAGGCGCCGTTCTGGAAGCGCCCCGTGCCCGTCGCGGGTGTCGCCCTGGTGCTCGTCATCATCCTCAACGTGACATTCGGCTGAAGGAGCCCGTGATTCCCATGAGCAATTCCAACGAACAGACCAAGACCGCAGGCGCCTTCGACGTCCGCAACTTCATCGGAGCGCTGTTGGCGATCTTCGGCATCATCCTCACGATCGCCGGAATCGTCGGCTTCACTCCCGACGAAGCCGAGCGCACCGGCGGGGTCGATGCGAACCTGTGGACCGGGATCGGTCTCGTCATCGCCGCGGCCGTCTTCCTCATCTGGGCGCGGCTGCGTCCGCTCCGCATCGTCGAGACACCCGACGACGCCGCAGGCGCGCCTGGCACCGACTGACACCCGCCCTCGCATTCGGAGAGCGGACCAGACTGACACCGTCGCCGAGGCGGCCCAAGCCCGTCTGAGTCGATCCGCTCAGAGCGCGGCTATCCCGCCGACGACCTCAGGGACGTCCGCGGCCGGAACGGCCCGCGAGGCATTCTCGAGGGTCAGCAGTCGGGCCCCGGGAATCTCCCGTGCGAGCGCCTCTCCATTGCCGACAGGAAAGAACGGATCGAGTCGACCGTGCACGACCAACGTCGGCACCCCCAGCTGCGGCAGTCGTTCTCGCCAGCGTGGCCGGCAGTCGAGGCGGGAGAACACCATTCCCAGCTGATCGGCCCGGTGAGACTCCGGGTCATCGCCTTGCGTCCGTCCCCAGATCCGGGCTGCGACGTCGCGGGCCTCCGCGGGGTCGTCGCCGAGGATCTTCGCACCTTCGGCCATGAAGTCCGCCACCGAGTCGACGTCCGTCCAGTCCGGCGGCGGTCGGGCGAAGAGCGGGCCCATCGTGACCTCATCATGATCAGGCAGATCGTCGTCGACGGGCCCGGGTGCTACCGGTCGGGTGCCGATGAGAGTGAGTGCCGAGAACGCCTCCGGATGGTCGAGAGCCGCGACCTGCGCAACCATTCCGCTGATGCCGATTCCCGCCAAATGAGCGGGTCGGCCGTCGAAGGCCCGAGCGAGTTCGGCGGCATCGGCGGCGAGGTCTCGCAGAGTGTAGTCCGGTGATTCGAGGTCACCATGGCTCGAAGATCCGGCATCGCGAAGGTCGCAGCGCACGACGTGGCGTCCCTGCGCAGCCAGCTGCACGCACAGGGCATCGGGCCAGGACAGCATCGTCGGTGCGCCGAGGCAGAGAACCAGCGGCGCATCAGCCTCGCCGAACTCCTCGACGCCGAGGCTCACCCCATTGACGTCGCAGTTATCCATGCCGCTCCCCCGCCCCTCCGAGTTCATCCTCACCTGAGGTTCCAGCATGAACCGTGGAGGTTCTGGTGGTCAACGCCTGCCCGGACCACGACAGCCAGCGACCCCGAAGGATCATCGCTCAGTCGAACCGTGCCGCGCCCCGCCCCGCGCTGACGGCGAAGATGTCCGGCGTCCGGTAGCCGTGTTCGGCGAATGCCGCGGTGACGGCGTCGCCGACTGCGTCGACCCGGTCCGCGTGGATGAGCGCGATCGCCGAACCGCCGAAGCCGCCGCCGATCATCCGCGCCCCGAGCGCCCCCGCTCCCATCGCGGCCGCCACCGCCACATCGAGTTCGACACAGGAGACCTCATAGTCCTGTGCCAGGGATTCGTGGGAGGCCACCAGCAGATCGCCGAGGGCACGGATGCGCGCGTCATGTTCGTCGCCGGTTGATCGCTCGTTGTCCTCGAGCAGTTCGACGGTGGCGCGGACCCGAGCGTTTTCGGCGATGACGTGTCGCACGCGCTTGCGCTGCTCCTCGGTCAGTTCGCTCAGGTCGACATCGTCGGCGAGTTCCCGCAGGCTGTCGACGCCGAAGATCGCGGCGGACTCCTCACAGGTCCTCCGCCGGGCGCCGTACCCGCTTTCGCTGTGCGAGTGCGAGACCTTCGAGTCGATGACGAGGAGTCGCAGCCCCTCGGCGTCGAGGTCGAAGGGAATCTGGCGAGCGCTGAGGTCACGGCAGTCGAGGAAGAGCGCATGCCCGGCCTCGGTCATGATCGACGCAGCTTGGTCGACGATCCCCGTCGGCGCACCGACGAAGTCGTTTTCGGCTCGCTGTGTCAGCAGGACTTTCTCTCGGTCGTCGAGGCCGAGGCCGAACACCTCGTCGAGGGCGATGAGCACCGCAACTTCGAGTGCGTGCGATGACGACAGTCCGGCACCGACGGGCACGGTGGATTCGATATAGAGGTCGACTCCGCCGACGATCGTGCCCGTGGTCTTCGCGATCTCGTCGACGACGCCCGCGGGGTGGCTCAGCCAGCCGGGCAGGGCACCGGGCGCGAGGTCAGCGGCCGCGAACTGGCCGGACAGACGCTGGCCGGTGTCATCGCGATGGTCGGAGACGATGCGGATGCTCTCCCCGCGCCGAGGCGGCTCCATGGTTCCCGTGTCCTCTGCGTTGTGCTCGCCCCGGCGACCCGCCACGTCCACGTCTCGCCCGTCAGCGAAGTTGTCGGGTCGCCGACCGATGGCGACGTACACGGCCCGGTCGATGGCGATGGGCAGGACGAAGCCCAAGTTGTAGTCGGTGTGTTCGCCGATGACGTTCACCCGCCCGGGCGCACGGAAGGATCCGAGCGGCCGGTACCCGAACAGGGCCTCGAACTCCTCGGCGAGGTGGTCGGGGGTCGGTGCGGCCACAGTCGTCGACGTCTCGGCGTTCATCGACCGGCCTCCGCCTCGGCGAGGGAATCCGCGGGTCCGGCGAGGGGTTCCGGGGTCACCGCACGCAGCCTGGCTGCGGTCTCCTCGGCGGAGACGTCGCCGACGAAGGCGCCCATCGCTGCCTCCGAACCGGCGAGGAACTTCAGCTTGTTCTCCGCCCTCCGCGGGCTCGTGATCTCGAGGCGGAGCCATTCGGCCAGGCGGTCGGCACTGTTGACCGGCGCCTGGTGCCAGGCCGCGATATACGGCGTGGGGCTCGGGTAGAGTCCGTCGATGCGTCGCAGCACCTCCGGATAGACGCGCGCCAGGTCGTCGCGTTCGGTGTCGTCGAGCTCGTCGACGCTTCCCACCTGGCGGTGCGGAACGAGGTGGACTTCGATCGGCCAGCGGGCCGCGAAGGGCACGAAAGCGGAGAAGTGATCGGTCTCAAGAATCATCCGCTCCCCCGCCTCGCGTTCGAAGGCGAGCACATCGCCGAGCAGCGGTCGTCCGGTCCGGCGCAGGTGGTCATGCGCCCGGGCCGAGGTGATCGCGGTGTGCGGGGTGACATAGGGGTAAGCATAGATCTGTCCGTGCGGATGGTTCATCGTCACCCCGATCTCCTCCCCGCGGTTCTCGAACATGAAGACCTGTTCGATGCCCGGCATGGCAGAGAGTTCTGCGGTCCGGTTGGCCCAGGCGTCGATGACGGTGCGGGCGCGTGCGGTGCCGAGTCCTGCGAAGGAGCCGGTGTGCTCCGCGGAGAAGACGACGACTTCGCAGCGGCCGTATCCCGGTCCCGCCAGCGCAGAGATCACGGTTTCGGCGGAGTCGGCGGCCGCCTCGGCGAAAGCGGTGTCGACCTCCTGATGGGACGGAACATCACCGAGGCCGGGGCCGAGGGAGGGGAAGCGATTCTCGAAGACGGCGACGTCGAATTCCGCGGCCGGGATCTCCGTCGGACGGTCCGGCGTCGACGGGCACAGCGGACATTCGGCGGCGGCGGGCAGGTGGGTGCGGGTCTGCCGGTGCGTGGCCACGGCGACCCATTCTCCGGTGAGGAGGTCGAAGCGCAGGGTGCCGCTGTCGGGTCGCGAATCCTTCGGCCGGGGGTCAGCGACGACCGTCGGTACATGTGAGTCGGGGTCCTGGAAGAACAGGATCTCACGACCATCGGACAGGTTCGCCCTTTGATGCGACGCCGGCATCAGACCTCCCAAAAGTTATCATTTTCGATCATAATGCTAACACCTGGCGGCTCGATTGGGCGCGGTCGGCGTACAATACCTGCAACCGCACCTCCCGCACTCGAACCCCTTTGGAGACCCATGACCGCCACCATCGAACTCGCCTGTGGCGAGTCAACGGCGGTCATCTCCCCCATCGGCGCGAGCCTGGTTCGCTTCAGCGTCGGCGATCGGCCGATCGTGGTGCCGATGAATGCCTTCGACGGGGCCGTGCTCGCGCCCTGGCCGAATCGGATCGATGCCGGCCGTTTCGACTTCGCCGGCGACAGCCACCGACTGCCGATCACCGAGCCCGAGCGGGATACTGCTCTGCACGGTCTCGTCGCCGACGTCGAATGGTCCGTGGTCGAGCGCACCGAGTCGACGGTCAGTCTCGAATACTCGCTGGAGCCGACAGAGGGGTATCCCTTCGCGTTCGACCTGCGGGTGGATGCCGAACTCGCCGAGGCGGAGCTGCGCATGCGCGCACGTGCCCGCAACACGGGGTCGGCTCCCGCGCCGTTCGGTTTCGGATTTCACCCGTGGCTCTCGCCCGGGGACGGTGAACTCGTCGACGAGGCTCAGCTCGTCATTCCCGCTGCCCACTGGTATGAGACCGATGAGCGGCTCATCCCCACCGCCGTGCGCCCCTTCGATGACGGTACCGCGGTTCCGGCCGATCATGCCTCCGATGATTCCGCGTGCATGGTGTGCAAGGACTTCCGGGCGCTGCGCCTGATCGGCGGAACGATCCTCGATGATGCGTACGACTCACCTCGGCGCGGGGACGACGGGTGGTCTCGGGCACGACTGAAGGGTGCCGATCTGCGCGAGGTCGTCGTCGGGATGGGGCCAGGGTTCCGCACCTGGCAGGCGTGCACGGGCGACGGCCTGAATGAGGATCTGGCTCGTCGGGCGATTGCGATCGAGCCGATGACGTGCCCTCCGAATGCGTTCGCCGCCGGCGCGGCCGGCGAGGACTTCGACGTCGTCGCCCCCGGTGACGAGCTTGCCGTCGAGTGGAGCATCGCTTTGACCGGGGTCGACGACGGGATTGCCGAATCGGGCTCGCCTATCTCAGGCAGCGGTTCGGCCGCTCCTGACGGTGCTTCTGCCGACTCCGACGCCTAGCACCTCCCACCTCAGCCTGTGGCTGCGGACCGAGTCAATACTTCGCTGTTCCTCCCAGAATGACAGTCACCCTGCCGCGGATCGGCGCATCCTGATAGGTTGCGATGACAGGCAGATATCAGGCGAGCGTGCCCTGCCCTGGGTGCGTTCCATTCTCGAGAGGGACACCATGTCGACACCGCAGAACCCGAACGACCCGAACAGCAGCTCGGCTGAGCAGAACCTCAACGGCCAGAACCCCGGCGCGGGAGACCAGCCTGAGAACGCCCAGCCCGACCAGCCGGGCCAGGACGATCAGGCAGCGCAACAGGGTCAGAACGCACAGTTCCAGCCCGACCAGCCCACCTATCAGCAGGGCACCTACGATCCCAATGCCTATCAGGCACAGGGGCAGCAGTACCAGCAGGGCGGGTATTCGCAGCCCGGCGCTTATCAGCAGGATCCCTACCAGCAGGGCGCCTACTCGCAGGGAGCGGCACAGCAGCAGGCCTACGGTGAGCCCGCCTACGGTCAGCCGGCGTATGGTCAGGCTCCGCAGTCGACACCCCAGCAGGCCGGGTTCTTCAAGTCGCTGTTCGACATCCGCTTCGACAACTTCATCGCGGTGAAGTGGGCGGGCTTCATCTACATCATCGCGATCGTGGTCGCGGTCCTGTCCTACCTGGGTACCATCATCGCCGGCATCACCACGGGAATCGCAGCAGGTACGGCCTCGGCATATATGACAGGCGGCCCGAGCTTCAGCATCTGGCCGCTGCTGATCGCCATCATCTTCGGCTGGATCATTCCGGCGCTGTGGGTCATCGGCGTCCGTCTCGTGCTCGAGCTCATCGTCTCCAACATCAAGACGGCCGAGCACACGAAGCGCATCGCCGACTCGGTCTCCCGCTGACTCGCTGCGCCCTGTATTTCTGGCGCAGGAGCGGCTTCAATGTGCAGAAGTGGTGATCTCATTCAGTGCATATGAATCTTGAACCCGCGGATGCTGACACGGTGCAGGAAAGCCCGTGAATTAGAGTGAGCCCCGCACCGAAATTCGATGCGGGGCTCAACCGTACCCCCGAGCAGATTCGAACTGCCGTTACCGCCTTGAGAGGGCGGCGTCCTAGGCCACTAGACGACGGGGGCCAGAACAACACTCCTGGACTGATCCAGACTGTGTCCGCTGGGCTACCAGGACTTGAACCTAGACTAAATGAACCAGAATCACTCGTGCTGCCAATTACACCATAGCCCAATGTTTTTCAAGGTCATCCCCGAGGAGATTTCCCTGAGCAACGAGATATAACTCTACACAAGCACCCCGCCTCCGGACAAATCTCAGAGGGCCATTTTCAATGTGACCTTCTTAACACAACAGGCTCACCGCACCCAGCCCGCCGACGGGCCCAGTAGTCCCGCGCGCAGGCTCGGTCTACTTGCCCCGACGGGCCCCAGCCTCACCCGCGGGCGAGTCTGATGAGCCGGTCGAGGACTCGGTATCCGTCGGCGCGCAGGCCGTTGTGTTCGTACTCGTTCGTCACCCACGGCTGCACTCCGGACAGGTGCTCGGCCGTGGCCAGCGAATACTCCACCGGCACGTAGGCGTCGTCGAAGTAGACTGCCGCAGCGCCGCGCACCGAGGCGGCCCGCAGAGCGTCGATATCGTAGAGACGAGGCCACTGACGTGCAGCGACGAGCTCGGCCACCTCGGCGAAGGGGGCAAGCTCCGGGTCTTCGTGCATCGACTCCGGCCCGGCATGTTCGCCGGCCAGCAGCGTCGGATCCTTGACCACGGCATCGGGCATCGCCCGCCTGGCCGCCCAATTCGTCACCGTGCCGTCGGCCCAGCAGGACTCATGGATGACAGCGTAGAGCGGATTGCGCCCCGAGAACGGCAGAGACGCGGCGAGGTCGTGCCGGAATGCTGCCGAAGAGAAATCGAGGTCGAGCAGATAGTGCAGCTTCTCCGGGCCATCGGAGGCACCGAGGAAGTGCCCGAGCAGACGGATCCGCTCCGGAGTCGCACGCGCACCCCCGGGCAGGGCGAGCCCGTCCCCGACGGATGCGAGCTCGACGAGACTGCGCATCTTCTCACGGTCACCGGGGAACGCCGCATAGTGCTGCTCGGACTTGCGGATCATGCCCTCCCACGTCCGTCCGTAGACGGTCGCCGGGTCGAGGCCGATCGCCGGCACACCGCCGGTGAAGTACACCTCGTGAAGGGCATTCGAATGCGCGGAGATATAGCGCAGAGTCGTGAAGCCGCCGAAGGACTGCCCGAGCAGGGACCAGGTGTCCGCCCCGAGGTGGCCGCGCAGGATCTCCGCGTCTTCGACGATCGAATCGGCGCGGAAGAACGACAGCGCCTCGGCGATCGCGGTCGGGTCCTCCCCCACCGTCTCCAGGCCGGTGATGGCCCCATCGACAGAGCCGATCGGGTTCGATCGTCCGGTTCCGCGCTGGTCGAGCATGACGACCTGGAACTCCTCGAGCGCCCGCTTCACCCAACCGCTGGATCCGCCGGCGATGCCCGGGCGCGGGGCTTCCACGCCGGGCCCGCCCTGCAGGTACACGAGGTAGGGTTTCCGGCTGTCCGCCTCGGTGGCGATGATCCGGGCGAACACGTCCATCGTGTCCGGCAGATTCACCGTCCCCGAGGCGGCTGACGCGGCGTTCTCCCCCGCCGAGGCGGCGTCCCCGGCCCGTCCGAAATGGTCGAAGGGCACGGTGACCGACACGTCACGGAAGTGCAGTCCCCCGCGGGTCCAGTTCTTCTGTTCGACCATGGTCACAGCTGCGCCGCGAGTGCCTTGAGGCGGGTCAGCGAGGAGTCCTTGCCGAGGATCTCCATCGACTCGAACAGCGGTGGTGAGACCTTGCGGCCGGACACGGCCACACGCAGGGGTCCGTAGGCCAGGCGCGGTTTGATCTCCATCTCGTCGACGAGCTTGGCTGAGAGCACCTCTTCGAGCTTGGCAGTCGTCCACTCGTCGAGGCCGTCGAGGACCTCGATGGAGGCGGCGAGCACCTCGGGGGCGGAGTCCTTGAGCGTCTTCAGTCCGTTTTCGGCCATGGTCAGGTCGGTGTCCGAGGTGAAGAGGAACGCGAGCAGATCGGGAGCTTCGCCGAGCAGCTTCATGCGGGTCTGCACGAGCGGTGCCGCCTCGTCGAGGATCTGCAGCTGAGCATCCGTCGGGGCCTTCGGGAGCACCTCGGCGGCCTGGAGGTAGGGCACCAGACGATCACGGAAGTCATCCGGCTCGAGGAGGCGGATGTGGTCGGCGTTGATGGCGGTGGCCTTCTTCACGTCGAAGCGGGCCGGGTTGGGCAGGACATCGTGGATGTCGAAGGCCTCGGTGAATTCCTTGACGCTGAACACGTCGCGGTCGGGTCCGATGGACCAGCCGAGCAGCGCGAGGTAGTTGATGAGTCCCTCGGGGATGAAGCCGTTCTCGCGGTGGAGGAACAGGTTCGATTCGGGGTCCCGCTTCGACAGCTTCTTGTTGCCCTCGCCCATGACGTAGGGCAGGTGGCCGAATTCGGGGGTCGCCTCGGCGATGCCGATGGCCTTGAGGTGTTCGTAGAGAGCGATCTGACGCGGGGTCGAGGACAGGATGTCTTCGCCGCGGAGCACGTGGGTGATGCCCATGAGTGCGTCGTCGACGGGGTTGACCAGGGTGTACAGGGGCTGGCCGTTCGCGCGGACGACGACGAAGTCGGGAACGGTGCCGGCCTTGAAGGTGATGTCGCCGCGGACGAGGTCGGTGAAGGTGATGTCCTCATCGGGCATGCGCACGCGCCACACGGGTTCGCGGCCCTCGGCGCGGAAGGCGGCCTTCTGCTCGTCGGTGAGGTCGCGGTCGTAGCCGTCGTAGCCGAGCTTCGGGTCACGGCCTGCCGCCTTGTGACGGGCTTCGACTTCTTCGTTCGTCGAATACGACTCGTAGATATGGCCGCCGGCCTTGAGCTTCTCGATGACCTCGGCGTAGATCTCGCCGCGCTGCGACTGGCGGTAGGGTCCATTGACGCCGCCGACCTCGATGCCTTCGTCCCAGTCCAGGCCCAGCCATTTGAGGGCCTCGACGACCTGTCCGAAGCTCTCTTCGGAGTCACGTGCCGCGTCGGTGTCTTCGATGCGGAAGACGAACTTGCCGCCGGTGTGCTTGGCGTAGGCCCAGTTGAATAGGGCTGTGCGGACCATGCCGACGTGCGGGGTGCCGGTGGGTGATGGGCAGAAACGAACTGTGACGCTCACGATTGTCCTTTGCGTGATCTTCTCGGGTGTGAGTCTGTGGTGTGCGCGGTGGCGCTGCTGGTGCGGGGCTTACGCGTCCATGACCGGGTTCGACAGGACGCCGAGCCCGTCGATGGCGATGTCGATGCGGTTGCCGGACACGATCTGGCCGACGCCGGCCGGGGTTCCGGTGAGGATGACATCGCCGGGCAGCAGGGTGATCGTCTCGGACAGGTGCTCGATGAGGGTCGGGATGTCGAAGATGAAGTCGGCGGTGGTCCCGTCCTGCTTGATGTCTCCGTCGACCCAGGAGCGGATATTCAGGTCGTCGACGTCGAGTTCGGTTTCGATCCACGGGCCCAGCGGGCAGGAGGTGTCGAAGCCCTTCGCCCGTGACCACTGCTTGTCGGCCTTCTGGATGTCGCGCAGGGTGACATCGTTTCCGGCGGTATAGCCGAGGACGTGGTCGTTGGCGTTCTCGGCCTTCACACCTTTGGCCACCCGGCCGATGATGACGGCGAGTTCGGCCTCATAGCTCACGTATTCGCTGATGGCGGGCAGACGGATGGGGTCGCCGGGGCCGATGACGGCGGTGTTGGGTTTGAAGAAGGTCAGGGGGGACACCGGCACCTCATTGCCGAGCTCGGTGGCATGGTCGGCGAAGTTGCGGCCGACGCCGATGACCTTCGAACGCGGCAGGATGGGGCTGACCAGACGCACATCCTCGATCTTCAGCCTCTCCCCTGTCGATTGGGCCGGAGAGAAGAATGGGTCGGAGTCGAGAACGGCGAGTTCGAGACCCGACGTGTCCCAGCTGCCGTCGGTGATCGGCGGGACTTCACCTTCGACGACTCCGTATTTGGGCTCGTCCTGATGGACAAATCTGGCGATACGCATGTGCCCCAGTCTAGTCAGTGCCTGGTGCCTTCCGCGCGTCGGTGCACCTCGAACCGTGATCGGGTCCCCGCAGATCCTCAGGTGGCGTCCCATGTGCGGGCGTGACCGCCCTGCTGAGAGACTGGTGTCATGCCCGATCCGCACGTCCCGCACACCTTCGATCTCGCCCGCATCGGGGCCGGATTGCCCGCCGCCGCGCTCATCGAAGAGCTGAGCCTCGCCGAGGCGGCCCCCTTCCCGCGAGTGGTCGTGGAGGCTCCTCCCGGAACCGGTAAGACGACCGTGGTGCCGCCGATGATCGCCGAGCACGTGGCATGGTTCTCCGGAGGTTCGGCTGGTGCCGAACTCCCGGGCCGCATCATCGTCACCCAACCGCGGCGGATGGCTGCCCGCGCCGCGGCCAGGCGGCTCGCATCGTTGACGGGGACCCGCCTCGGCGAGGTGGTGGGTTTCACCGTCCGCGGTGAGTCGCGGATGACGACTGCGACGCGCATCGAATTCGTCACCACGGGTGTGCTCCTGTCACGGCTGCTGCGCGATCCGGAGCTGACCGGCGTCGCGGCAGTGATCCTCGATGAGGTGCACGAGCGACAGTTGGATACGGATCTCGCATTCGCGATGTGCCGGGAGTTGGCAGATCTGCGTGAGGACCTCGCTGTGGTCATCATGTCTGCGACCTTGGATGCGCGGCAGTGGGCCGCGCGCCTCGGGGACGGGCCGCAGGCACCGGCGACTCTGCTGTCGGTGGCCGCCGAGACTCATCCCTTGGAAGTCCGGTGGACACCGGCGAAGGAACGGCCGCTCGATGCGCGAGGTGTGACCTGGGATTTCCTTGATCATCTGGCGGCTACGACGGTGCGCGCGCTCGAGGAGAACGCCGCCGGGGACGTGCTCGTCTTCGCTCCCGGGACTCGTGAGGTCGACGAAGTGGCGTCCCGAGTGCGGCGTCGTGTGGGCTCGAGCACAGGTGCCGAGGCGGGCACAGGTCTGGAGGCGAGCGCAGGTGGTGGTTCGGATTCCGCCGCGGTCGAGGTGCACACGCTGACAGGCCGAACTCCGGCGAAGGAGCAGGATGCGATCCTGCGTCCGGTCGATCCGGGCTCGTCCGGCACGGGACGGAACCGGCGGGTCATCGTCTCGACATCGGTGGCCGAATCGGCGCTGACGATCGACGGTGTCCGCATCGTCGTCGATTCCGGGCTCTCCCGGGGGCCGCGCTTGGATACGCGGCGGCGCATGTCCGGGCTGGTGACGATGCGCGAGTCGAAGACTTCGGGCACGCAGCGTTCCGGCCGTGCCGCTCGGCAGGGACCGGGCGTCGCGTATCGCTGCATGTCAGAGTCCGATTGGGCGAGCCTGCCCGAGCACACTCCACCCGAAATCGCGACCTCCGATCTCACCTCCGCGGTGTTGGCCCTAGCCACGTGGGGCGGCGACGAGGCCCTCCTGCTCGATCCGCTGCCGGCCGGCCCCAAGCGGCAGGCGGTCGACAATCTTGTGGCTTTGGGTGCCGTGGAGGCAGATCACGTCACCGAGACCGGGCGGGCGATCGCGGCGATTCCCGCCTCGGTGTGGGCGGCACGCGGCCTCCTCGACGGGGCAGCGCTGCTCGACCCCGTTCGTGCGGCCGAGGCGATCGCCGTCATCGAGTCCGATCAGCGGGCTCCCGGCGCCGATCTCTCCGCTCTGATGCGTCAACTGCGGCGCAGCAGAGATGCCCGATTCGCTCAGGACCGCAGACGGTTCGCGTCGATCGCCCGCGAATTCGCCTCGGACGGCGATGGCGGAGGCTCGGGAGACTGCGGCGGCAATTCCGCCACATCTTTGACACCCGAGGATCTCGGACTCGTCACGGCACTGTCGTATCCCCTGCAGATCGCACGGCTGCGCAGTGCTTCGGACTCCGACTATCTGCTGGCTTCGGGCACTGCGGCGAGCCTGCCGCGTGACTCCTCTCTGCAGGGCAGTCGGTGGCTGGCCATCGCCGAGGTGGGTCTGGCCGGTTCGCGTGCGATCATCCGATCTGCCGTGCCCATCGACGTCGATACCGCGGAACTCGCCGGTGCCGGGCTGCTGCACACGGAGGAGTCGGCGACGTTCGAGTCCGGGAAGGTCCGCGCGGTTCGGCGCAGCCGCCTCGGCGGGATCGAACTGACGTCCACCCCGATCCAGGCCGGGCCCGAGCTCGCACGCCGCGCCATCGCCGCATCAGTGCGTGAACGAGGTGCCCGCGAGGTTCTGCTGCCGTCCGAGGCATTCGAGAACCTGCGGGCCAGGCTCGGTCTGCTCCGCGCGGTCGTCGGGGAGCCCTGGCCGGAGGTGACGTGGGAGCACCTGTCCGCCACGCTCGATCAGTGGTGCCCGGATGTGCTCGACCGCATCGCGAAGGGCTCCGACCCTGCCCGGGTCGATCTTGTCTCCGCCCTGCGCGGCCTGCTGCCGTGGCCCGAAGCGGCCCGGCTCGACGAGTTGGCCCCGACCCACATCACAGTGCCCAGCGGATCCGCGATCCGCCTCGAGTACTCAGACCCCGATCTCATCGAGCCGCAGGCCGCGTCCGGAGCGGACGACGACTCCCGAGCCGACGATGAGTCTCCGACCTCACCCCAGCGCGCCGAGATCCCGAGCCCGATCCTCGCGGTCAAACTCCAGGAATGCTTCGGCTGGACCGAAGTGCCGCGCATCTGCGACGGAAGGGTGCCGGTCACCATGTATCTGCTCTCCCCGGCGCGCAGGCCCTTGGCCGTGACGACCGACCTCGCATCGTTCTGGGCGAACGCGTATGCCCATGTCAGAGCCGAGAACCGGGGTCGCTACCCGAAGCACCCGTGGCCGGAGGACCCGTTCAACGCTCCAGCGGCGAAGGGCACAAAGCGCTCGGGCCGCTGACCGACTCATCGCCGGGCCCGGCGCGCATGCGGGCCCGGCCGTCGTCTGGGACAATGGTGCGGTGACTTCCGCGCCATCGACCACGACTGCCGACCCGATCGCTGCGGCGACCGCCTCGTCGGCGGTGGCCCCGATCGCTGCGGCGAACAAGCGCACCGACGAACCGGCCGGCCGCCTCGGTGACGGTGTCATTGCCGCCTCTCACTGGCGCGGGCTGCGTGATGAGCACGAAGATCGGATCGCCGAACGCACGGATGCCCATATCGAACGGCGGATGCGGCAGGAGTCCCATCCGGTCGAGGATTTCCTCTTCACCTACTACCCGTTCAAGGTCGGGCAGCTGAAGAAATGGCATCCCGGGCCGGGGGTGCGCGTCGAACTCGCCGAGGCGGCCGATCACCGATATTTCGACCGGCGTTGGTACCTCATCGACGAGGACCGGAACCTCGCCGAGGTGGACCTCGAGTCCTGGCGGACCGACCGTGGGGACGGGGCGAAGTTCATCGCCTCCCTGCTGTCGTCGACGCTGAATCGGGAGGCGAATTTCGGGTGTTTCGGCATTCACGAGTGGGCGATGGTCTACCGACTCACCGAGGAGCAGCGCCGTCATCAGCAGGTGCCGCTGCGTCTGAGCCCCGCCGAGACCGATGCCGTGGTCGAAGGCCACCGCATCCAGTGCTCGCATCATGATGCGTTCCGCTTCTTCACCGCACCGGCCCGGCCGCTCAACACCCTGCAGCCGAGCCGTGAGGGCATGGTCGGCAACGAGCAGCCCGGGTGTCTGCATGCGGGGATGGATCTGTACAAGTGGGCGATGAAGATCTCACCGGTCGCCGATTCGGACCTCGTCGTCGACTGCTTCGATCTGGCCCTCGATATCCGCACTCTGGACATGGAGGCCTCTCCCTATGACCTGCGCGGATGGGGCTACGGGGTCGTCGCCGTCGAGACCGCGGCGGGCAAGGCCGAGTACATGGAGCGGCAACGCGCGTTTTCGGCCAGGGCGCAGGCGCTGCGGGCTCGACTGCTCGATGCTTTGGCAGTCGCCGGAGTTCATCCGCGCTGAGAAGTCGGCGGCTGCCGGAAGCCATCAGCGCTGAGTCGGAGGCGCCTCGTCACTCCGCCCGCCACAGAGCGGACAGGCTCAGCCTGCGCAGGGCACGCGGCCTACGATCGGCGTTATGCGCGCCATCGTCTTCGATCAGTTCTCCGTCCGCCCTCGGCTGCAGGAGATTCCCGCGCCCACTGCCCCCGATGCCGGCGTCGTCATCGACGTCGAAGCCACCGGAGTGTGCCGCAGCGATCATCACGCGTGGTCCGGCCACGATTCGACGATCACTCTCCCCCATGTACCCGGGCATGAGCTGGTGGGTCGGGTCGCATGGGTGGGGGTCGGTGTGGAGCAGTTCCGCCCCGGCCAGCGGGTGACAGTGCCGTTCGTATGCGGGTGTGGGAGCTGCCGGTGGTGCGTTTCCGGCAATGCGCAGGTGTGCCCGGATCAGACGCAGCCGGGATTCACGCATTTCGGGTCGTGGGCGGATCGGGTCGTCATCCACAATGCCGATGCGAACCTCGTGGCCGTGCCCGAGGGTCTGCCGGCCGCGGCCGTCGTCGGTCTCGGGTGCCGATTCGCCACGGCCTTCCATGGTCTGCGCGTGCGGGCTCGGCTTGCCGCGGACGAGACGGTCGCCGTGTTCGGCTGCGGCGGGGTGGGACTGTCTGCGATCATGATCGCCCGTGCCCTCGGTGCGACGGTCGTGGCCGTCGACGTCAGCGATGCGGCCTTGGAGTCCGCCCGTGAGTTCGGTGCCGCGCGGACCGTCAACGCTCGCGATCTCAGTCCCGAGGAGCTGAGCGCCGAGGTGGTCGCGCAGTTCGCGTCGACCGATCCTGACGGGGTGGCCGTGACCGTCGATGCACTGGGCCGGGAGGACACGATCCGGGCGGCGATCGGAGCTCTGGCACCCTTGGGCCGGCACGTGCAGATCGGTCTGCTGCCCGACCAACCGGTCGTCGACCTGCCGCGGGTGATCGCGCTCGAACTCAGCGTGCTCGGATCGCACGGAATGGCCGCGGCAGAGTACCCGGAGCTCGTCGACCTCGTCGTGCAGGGACGGCTGCGCCCGCAGGATCTCGTCACCACTGTCATCGGACTCGACGAGGCACCGGCGGCGATGGAGGCGATGGGCTCCCCCGCCGCTGCGGCGGGGATGACGATCATCGACCTGGCGCGGTGAGAACGGCCGGGGACTCGGACACTGTGCGTCGCCTCGGCGAGGTCGAGCACACCGCCGGCGATCACGGCAATGACTCACTCCGCGTCGAGCGACTCCCGCATGCTCGCGGCCATGGAGCCGATGAGCTCTTGATCCCCGCGGACGCCGGGTTCGAACGGCAGCCGCAGGCGGTCCTTGCCCTTGTCCCGGTAGCGCGGAATGACATGCATGTGGAAGTGGAAGACCGACTGCCAGGCATCGGCACCGCAGCAGTTGAGGAGATTGACTCCGTCCGCATCCCAGGCCGTATAGGCGTGCTTGGCGATGCGCTGAGACTCGAGCGCAACCGCCGCCAGGTCGTCTGCCGGGATGTCCCGCAGATCAGTGCTGTGACGTTTCGGCACGACGAGCAGATGCCCGTCCGACCCGGGCTGGATGTCCATGAACGCCAACGTCGCTTCGGTCTCGGCGATCGGCGCACTCGGTGCGTCACCTGCGACGATCTGACAGAAGATGCAGTCGCTGCTCATGAGTTCCGGTTCCTCCCCCGCGGTGAGTTGATTGGGCCGTATCAGGCAGTGCCGATCCCCGTCAGACCATGATGGCGAGGACGACGTTCGTGTCCTGGCCCTCCCACCGACCGAGCAGCAGACCGGCGTCGGACTTCTCCGCCGGCGATTCGGGCGACAGGCGGTAGAGGATCTCGACGTCGCCGGCACCCGGCAACGGTCCGGTGCCGAAGGCGTGGGCCACATCGGTGATCTCCTCTCCCCGATTGCCCTCAGCGTCGACGCGGTACTGCTTCGCCGCGGTCGACGCGGTGGCGATGGTGTGGTCGAGGCGCTGCCGGAACAGCGGGTCGCCCATGCCGGCGTAGACCCACCGCTTGCCGAGCACCGAATGCTCCATGTTCGCCACGAATGCTTCGTCGGCGCCGTCGAGGGGTGCCCCACGGTAGGTCAGCGGCACCTGCAGCAGCTGATCGCCGCTGCGCACGATGTGCACCTCGATGCCCACCTCTCCGATGGGGTCGTCGAAACGGTACGCCGTGACGGCCTTGAGTGGATTCGCCTCGAGATCGAGCTCAGCGGCCCAATCCTGCTTGGCCACCCAGTCGCTGACGACGTCGAGCTTGCCGGGGTTGAGCTGAGCTGCGTAGATATCTGCCATGGCATGTCCTCCTGGAATCTGTCTGACGTCGGCGTCAGGTGCGGCTGGTGGTGGCGAGCCTCAGGCCTTGCGGGTGCCGGGGATCCATTCTCCGTCGACGACTTCGTAGTCGGCGAAGACCGCCGGAGCCTCCTCGCGCATGACTTCACCGATCTTGTTGAAGATGAGGCGGATCTCCTCTTCGGCGCCCTTCGCAGTTCGCATCTCGATGACGTGGCGCAGAGAACGCAGGTTCGCGGTGTAGACGATGCCGGTAGCCAGTCCCTCGGGGGCGAAGCGGCGCATGAACGAAGTCATGTGCTTCTTGTGCGAGAACTTCGTGCCCTCCTCGTCGAGCTCGAAGTGCTCGGCCATCCACTTCTGGTGCTCCTCGAGGGTGTCGAGGACCTGGAGGCTGCGTTCCATGAGTTCGGGGTCTTCGCGTGCCCACTCGGGGAACCAGAACGGGATGTCGGTGAGGCGGACGTAACGCAGCGATTCCTGCGAGAACGCCGACCCCGCGCGGTGGCGGATGAGCTCGTGGGTGAGCACGCGGGAGACGTTGTGGAGGACGAAGGTGAAGTTCGCGTGTTCGAGAACGGATCCGTGCTGGGACTTCACGACATTGCCGAGGTACTGCGCGGAATCGGTGCGCACGCGAGAGACGTTCGGGTTGAGGCCCGGCTCCCACGAGCGGTAGCACATGCGTCCGGAGAACTCGAGGAGATCCTCGGCGTCGGGAGATTCCGCATCCTCGACGCGATCGGCCCAGGAAGTTCCGCCCACCTCATCGAGGTAAGTCCTCATCGCTTCCCAATCGATATCGGGCTTGGCGAGCAGTTCAACGGACGGTTCGACCTGGCGCATGGCTCTCCTTGTGCAGGGGACGTGATTGGTTCCCAATCCTACAGACCACCGCCGCTGATTCCGCACCCGTCCGTCCCGAAACGCTTCTCGATTCGTCAGTCAGCGATGGCAGCCCGGGAGCTCTCGCCGTTCATTCCTCGGCGGCCCGCGGCCGTGCGTGGTCGTCCAGGGTCCGGAGTCGGCCGTGTTCGTCGACCGAATACGCGGCTGCGCCGTCGGATTCCACCATCACCGAGGTGGCTCTGCCGTCTTCGTAGACGACCGCGGCATGGTCGTCGATGGCGGTTCCCGGGCCCGGCAGGATGCCGTCGGCGATCCATTTCCGGAAGGAGGCTTCCCGGCCGGGTTCGCCGTGGAGATGCGGGCAGGCGCTCCCCTGCAGAAATCCGAGCCCATCGTCCAACGGGGCCAGCGGACCGAACGAGTCCGTCGAGGATGCCTCGAACCAGCAGTTCGCTCCGGCGCTGATGCCGGCGAGGATCGTGCCGCCGGCAGCCGCCTCTCTCATCCGTTGGTCGACGCCGTGCCGCCGCCAGAGGCTGAGCAGGTTCGCCGTGGAGCCGCCGCCGACGTAGATGAGGTCCATGTCGAGCAGCATCCCCGGATCTTGGTAGTCCCACGGACTCTGCCCGAACAGGGAGAGGACATGCGTCTGGGCTCGTCCTCCGAAAGCCGCTTCGAACCGTTCGATGTAGTCGCGGCTGTCGCCGGATGCCGTCGGGACGAAGCAGACATTTGGGAGATCGGATGCGGTGCTTCGCCGACTCGCCATCTGCAGAAGTTCGTCATCAATGGCCGATTCCCCGGTCTCGGACATCGAGAACCCACCGCCGCCGAGGGCGACGATCGTGCCGCGGAACGGTTCGACCGCCTCGGCGATCGGGCCGGGGCTCGCTGTCACGGCACCCGGTGCGTCCACTTCTCGGTCCCGAACTTCTCATCGACGAGTTCCTGGGCCCGCTTGAGCTCCTCCTCGGTGTAGGTGCCGTAGGTGGCCCCATAGCGTGTGGCGAAGGTGTCGGCCATGACATCGATGATGTCCTTGCGTGCCTCACCGGTCTGACTCCGCAGCGGATCGACGCGCTTCTTCGCACTCGCCACTCCCTTGTCCGAGATCTTCGCTTCGCCGATGCGCAGCACCTCGACCATTTTGTCCGCATCGATGTCATAGCTCATCGTCGCGTGGTGGAGCAGTGTGCCGTCGCGATTGCGCTTCTGTGCGGCTCCGCCGATCTTGCCTCCGGTCGAGGAGATGTCGTTGATCGGCTTGTAGAACGCCTCCACTCCGAGAGTCTTCAGCGCCGCGAGCACCCACTGGTCGAGGAACACATACGACTCTTCGTAGTCGAGACCGGCGACGAGGGCAGGCGGGACGAACATCGAGTAGGTGATGCAGTTGCCGCCTTCCATGAACATTGCTCCGCCTCCGGAGATCCTGCGGACGACCTGCACGTCGTGCCTGTCCACACCTTCGGGGCGCAGTTCGTTGACGTAGGACTGGAAGGCCCCGATGACGGTGGCGGTGTCCTCCCATTCCCAGAACCGCAGGGTCGGCTGCCGACGACCTGCCGCGACTTCTTCGAGCAGCACCTGGTCGAGCGCCACATTGAGCTGAGTGGGCAGCACCTCTCCGCGGATGACCTGCCAGTCGAAGTCGGTGAAGTTCGCGGCCGAGCCGAGAGCTCGGCGCACGACCGTGGCGATATCGGCGGTGGAGAAGCCGTGCATTGCCAGATCCGTTCCGTATCCGGCCAGAGCCTCGTCGAGGCGGCCGCGCAGGGCCGCATTGTCGGCGGTGACGCTGGCGCCGACGAGGGCCGGGGCAAGGTCGAAATAGGCTTCCTCGGGTTCGAGGAAGAAGTCACCGGAGATCTTCACCTCGGTGATCGTCTTACCGTCGGTGGTGACATCGGCGACGACGAGTTTGCCGCCGATGACCTTGTATTCGCCGTGGAAGTGCTGCGTCTCGTTCGTCATATCTGCCAACCTACTCCCCTGTCAGTGCGTTCCACATGAACCGGTAGCTCAGCGCCCGGGTGAATGCGGTCTGCTCATTGTCCGAAGCTGCGGAATGACCGCCTTCGGTGTCTTCGAAGAACCACACGTTCTCGATTCCCTGCGCCTGCATCCGGGCGGCCATCTTCCGCGCCTGCACCGGTCCCACCCGGTCATCCGACGTCGCCGTCCAGAACAGCACCGGCGGATAGTCCTGTCCGACCTCGAGGAGGTGGTAGGGCGAGAACTGTCTGATGAACGCCCAGTCCTCGGCCACATCCGGATCGCCGTACTCGGCCTTCCATGAATAGCCGGCGCTGAGCTTCGTGTACCGGGCCATGTCCAGCAGCGGAACTCCGCAGGAGACTGCGCCGAAGAGCTCGGGATACTGGGTGAGCATATTGCCGACCAGCAGACCCCCATTGGATCCGCCGGCACAGCCGAGCCTCTTCGGGCTCGTCACTCCGCGGGCGATGAGATCGCGTGCCACGGCAGAATGGTCTTCATAGCAGCGCATGCGGTTCTCTCGCATCGCGGAGGTGTGCCACTCAGGTCCGTATTCCCCTCCGCCGCGGATGTTCGCGAGGACATAGACGCCTCGGCGGCCTGTCGGGATGGCATTTCCGGTGGTGCTGCGGCTGAGCCAGCCGATGCCGACGACGGGTGAGTATCCGGGTGTGCGGCTGACTTCGAATCCGCCGTAGCCGTCGAGCAGTGTGGGATTGTCGCCGTCGAGCACGAGGTCGTCGGATCCGATCTGGAAGTACGGGATCGTCGTTCCGTCGGCGCTGGTGGCGAAGTGCTGCTCGACGCTGAGCCCTTCGGCATCGAACATCGCCGGCGCCGATTTGATCACCTCGGCGGTGGACTTCTCGGAGTTCGTTCCCGCAGCTTCGTCCGAGGGGCCCAGAGTTCCGTACGACAGCGTCGAGGGCGTGAGGAAGCCGGTGCTGACCATCCAGAAGTCGTTGGCGGTGGCCGGATCGTATTTGTCGACCGCGCCGAGTCCGACCATATGGTTGGCCGGCACCCCGGGCAGGGTGGACTCGACGAAGTCGTTGTTCAGGTCGAGGACCGTGAGTTTCGACTGCACGTCGGCGAGCAGCTCGAGGACGAGGTAGTCGCGGGTGAAGGTGAAGGACTGCAGCGAGGTGCGGGCGTCCGGGGTGAAGATCACGCGCGGAGTGATCTCGCCTGCCTTGACCGCATCGATATCGGCGATGGCAAGGCCGCCGGCGGCCACCTCGGTGGTGGTGGATTTCCACGTCGACTGCGGACGGAAGAGCACGAGGTCGCGGTCGAAGCCGACTTCGACGTCGGTGGGAACGTCGACTCGGTTGAGCGCGTCGGCCCATGTCGTCGGTTCGACCGACAGCGCCCCGTCTGCGCCGGTGATGTCGGCGAGGTCGAGGAAGCTCATCGTCGAGTTGAAGAAGTCGATGGCGTCGATGATGACGGCGCGGTCAGTGGCCTCGGTGTCGGGGCGGATGTCGCTGCCGACGAAGATCGCCACATGATCACGTGGCACTTCAGCGACGATCGGGGCCTCGTCGATGGTCTGACCGCGGCGGAGCGCTCTGGCTTGGCGAGGATACGACGAGGTCGTCAGTGAGTCGGCGTCGGTCTCGGTGGCGACGAGGACGGTGTCATCGTCGAGCCAGGCCAGTCGTGTCTTGGCAGCGGGGATGTCGAAGCCGCCGTCGACGAAGGTGCGATCGTCGAGGTCGAATTCGCGGACTCGGTGGGAGTCGCCTCCGTCCGGGGACAAGAGGACGAGGGCGCGCCGATTGTCGCTGCGCCGGACCATCGCTCCTGACCAGACCCAGGCGGTGTCTTCCTGTGCCGCCAGTTCGTCGAGGTCGAGCAGCACATCCCAGGCGGGTGCGTCCGTGCGGTAGCTCTCCCATGTGGTGCGTCGCCACAGACCTTTCGGGTTGGTCTTATCGCGCCAGAAGTTGAAGAAGTGGTCGCCGCGTTTGGTGACCATCGGAATGCGATCATCGGAGTCCAGCGCGGTGCGCAGTTCGCCGGAGATGGTGTCGAAGAGATCGTCGTGGAATCGGTCAAGGGTCTTCGTGTTCTGGTTCTTCACCCAGGCGATCTGCTGCTCGCCGGAGATGTCTTCGAGCCAGAGGTTTTCGTCGTCGGGCAGTTCGGCACTCGTCGTCGGGGCCGCTGTCGGTGAGTCTTCTTCGCGCATGGTCCCATCCTAGTGACCGCTGCTGACACAGCCACGTGGTGCCGCTGACGAGGAATTCTTCTCACGTGCAGTTCTCACCGCGGGCTGCGGAACATGACCAGGCCGGGCTGACCGTTGGGGGCTTCGGGGCCGTGACCGAGTTCTGAGAAGCCGAGTTCTTCGTAGAGGCGGCGTGCCGGACTGTCGATATCGTCGGTCTGCAGCCAGCAGCCGTAGTGACCGACCTCTCCGATCCAGGTTTGCAGGGTGCGCCGTCCCAGACCTTGATCGCGCCGCTTCGGATCACGGGCGAGCAGGTTGAGTGCGAAGGTCGCTTCGAGTTCGGTCGAAGCCTCGCCGAGGCGGCTCTGCAGTTCGAATGCCCACGGATACTTTTGCTCCTCCCACCTCCAATGGTGGCCGTAGGCGAATGAGCTCAGCCGCCCGTCGGGCTGGGTCCGGGTCAACGTCATGAGGACCTGTCCCTTGCGGACGGAGACGTCGTAGACGTCGGCGAACAGTGCCGCAAACCTCGGGTCCTCGTTCAGCGGCGGCTCGGCGGCAGCGGCCCCATAGAGCGCTTCGACCTCGCTGCGGGGTGGCAGGACACCGCGGATTCCCGGCCCCGAGGGCACGCCCTGCCACTGTGGACCCATCCCCGCCGGCATCCCCCACACGATTTCGACCGCGGGGTCGTCCACCTGGCCCGACCGCGCGCAATGGCCGGCGGGCGACGGCTGCCCGGTGAGGTCGTTCATGACTATCACCATAGTCTCGTCATGGAGCGGGCAGTTGAACTTTCGGTGACCACTTGCCGTCGCCGCGGCAGACTCGGTTCACAGCCTGCGTCTGTGTTCGACGATTGCGGCGCGGAGAAGTTCTTCGGTTGGGCTCATCGGCCGTTCATCGGCATCGACGATGTCGATTCCGACACTCGACCCACCGATATCGATGGTTGTCGGCTGCGAGGTCCGGCGAATGTATCGCCATGGGATCATCACCGAAAATTCGGGATCGGCACGCGGCGGTACGGCGCGAGCCCCGTCGCCCGGTGTCGCCGTCCTCTCTGCCGCTGCTTCCCCGGTATCTCGTCCCGGTTCGGGGCCATGTTGTCGGCCGGGAAGTTGCTGCCGTTCCCGATCATGCTGCTGATCAGGAGGATCCTGTTCGCCGGGGCCATGCCTCGCACCACGACCTTCGTCCTGACCAGAGGCGCACCCGGGATCGGGACCGCTGAGCGGTTTGGTTCGGGTCCTGTAGTGGTGACCGGTCGGTGTGACGACCTCGAGGGCCTCGGCTGTCGCCTTATGGCGCCACCCGCTGAGTTCCTTGAGATAGTTGCAGGCGGCGCACAATCCAGAAGAGTTGTCCCAGTCTGTTTCCCCGCCGGCAGCGGCCGCGTCGACATGATCGGCGTGCTGGATGGGTGCCTCGCACCAGGGCGAACGGCAGACGTCGTCGCGGAAGACGACCATGCGTCGAAGCAGCCCGGAGAATTCCCTGCGGCGGGAGTCCATCCGCACGAGCTGACCGTCTTCCGGCCGCGTGTACAGCCTGCGGATGAAGGTGGCGGCCTCGTTCTCGGCAACGACGTTCCTGGCGGCTTGGGCCGGGATCGGGCCGACCCCGGGGAACCATGCCGATTCTTCTCTGGGCCCGAACAGACTGCTGTCCTGCATGATGAGGTGGACTTCTGTGGGCACGGCCGCAGCGGCAGCCTGCCCGGTCAGTCGCTCGACCAAGAGATCCGCAGCAATCTGATTCTGACCACGGCCGTCGGCTTTGCCGGTGGCGGTCACGGTCTGAGCCGACTTCTTGAGATTGGCGAATGCGGCAACGGCCTGCGACATCGGCAGCAGAGCGGTCAGATAAGCCATGTTTCCCGGTGCCGGACGCACGCTGACCGAGCGCTCTCCAACACAGCGTTCGAGGTGGTCGACCGCCGCCTGCTGGTCGAGCTTCTGTGCCAGGGCCCTCACCTCGTTGCCCAGTCGTCTGACTCCCACCTCGGCCAGGCGTTCGGCCATCCGCTCGTCGAGCTCGTGCTTCTTCTCACGTGGAAGCCAGTCGGACTCCTTTGCGACAGTGCGTGCCTTCTCCTCCGAGATGTCTCCGCCCTTCATTGCCGAGTAGACATTGGGCAGATCCAGGAGCAGGGTCCGTGAGAATTTGAGCAACGCGTTGCCGCGGTGTCGGGAGACCTTTCTGGCCAAGCCGATCTCCGCGCCGACCCCGAGTCCTTGCTTCTTGCTCGGGACACCGTCTTCGGCCTCCCGATTCTTTCGGTGCATATCGAACGTCAGGGTTTCGCGGGCCTGTGCGGCGGCGCATGCGGAGGTCAGTTCCTCAAGAGCCGTGATGCGATCGATCGCTTCTTCCTCGGTCGCGGCCGGAGGCATTTCGGACAGGCAGTCGCGCCACCGAAGGATCTCGGTGAGTGCGTCTGGAACCTGCTTTGCCTCCATGTCCAGAACACTACCTGTCGGCACTGACACGACATTTGCCGAACGCATCTACACTGGTCAGACCACTAGTCAGCTCAATTCTTCGCCGGTCGTCTCTCGTGCCATGAAGCTCATCAGAACCACGGCGACGACGACTAGAGCTCCGGTGAGGACGAACGTCAGGGTCAGGCCGAGCACCGGCCACATGAACGCTCCGAATACGATCGGGGCGATTCCCGTGGCCAGACGCGATGCCGCAGAAGCCCAGCCGAATCCAGAACCGCGCAGTCGGGTCGGGTAGAGCTCGGAGACATAGGTGTACAGGGTCGGGATCGCGATCTGGATGACGAAGCCGAAGCCGATGATCACGGCCTTCGCCGTCCAGGTGAGTTCGGCGCCGGAGGCTTCGATGAATACGGCAGATCCGATCAGGAGGATCGCGGCCACGATCGCCGAGACTCCGAGCACCCATTTGCGACCGAATCGTTCTACGATGAGCGCGGAGACGATCACACCGAGGATGCCGACAGCAGTCATCGACCCGGTGACGAGGAACGCCGCCTGATCGGCCAGCCCCTGCTTCTTCAGGATTCCGGGAAGCCATGTCAGTGCCGCGTAGTAGACAAGGAGGACGGAGACGAAGAGCGACCACGCGACGAGGGTCGTCTTGGCTGAGTGCTGCCACAGCTGCACGAGCTGACCGCTGGCTGCTCGCAGCTGCCCGCTGACCTTGGGCCCCGCGTCCGAGGTCGGCGTCGTCTGCGCCGCGGCGGGGCTCGCCGTGCTCCGGTCCGCGTCGGGCTCAGCCGTCGCCGGGGCTGCATCGTCACCGGCCGCCGGCGTTGCGGCAGCCTCGCCGACCGGTTCATGGGTCCACTCGGTGACGTCGGCGCCGGTGCGCTCGACCAGTCGCTTGATGATCGCGTCGGCTTCGGCGTACCGGCCGACCGAGGCGAGATAGAGAGGTGATTCCGGAATCCCGAAACGCACGGCGACGGTGAGCAGGGCGGGAACGATCATGACGAGCATGATCAGCCGCCAGTCCCCGAAACCGAGCAGATAGGCGGACACGAACGCGCAGAGCGAGGCGCCGATCGGCCACCAGCCGTCCATTGCGGTGAGCACGCGTCCGCGATGTCGGCTGGGCGTGAACTCCCCGACCAGGGCGTAGTCGACTGGGATGCATCCGCCCAGACCGAATCCCGCGAGGAAGCGGAAGAGGATGAACCAACCATATGCGGGCGCGAATGCTCCGGCGACCGTGAAGATCGAGAAGACGAGCAGAGTGAGAGTGAACGCCTTCTTTCGCCCGATGACATCGGCGATGCCGCCCCAGATGAAGGCACCCAGTGCCATGCCGATGAGGTTCGCGGTCGCAATCCATGCGGCCTGGCCGAGGCTGAGACTCCAATAGTCGCTGAGCAGCGGAATGAGGAATCCGTTGAGAGCGACGTCCCATGCGTCGAACATGAAACCGAGCCCGCCGATGATGAAGATGGCACCCTGGGTGCGCCACTTCCATGGCAGGTGGGCGATGACTTCGGAGGCTGTCGGAACCGACGCCGAGGTGGTCGTGTGCACGAGGCCACAGTACCGCAATTTACGCACAACTGAGTAAAACATCCGCGGCGCAGTGGACAGCGGGTGAGCGACGGGGGTCAGCGGGTGAGCGACGAGCGGAAAGCAGAAGGCGGGCCGCCGCGAATCTCTTCGCAGCGGCCCGCCGCAAGAGCGTGCCCGGCTGACGCCCGTCTGATCAGGCTAGACGCACCAGCCAGTTGTTCGTGTCCTCGACACGTCCGTACTGGATGCCGAGCAGCGTCCTGCGCAGCTCCATGGTCTTCTCACCGGCCTCTTCACCGTGGTCGATGGTGAAGTCCTCGCTGACGAGCTTGCTGATCGGCGTGATGACGGCAGCGGTGCCGCAGGCGAATGCTTCGACGATCTCGCCGCTGGCCGCCCCCTCGCGCCACTCCTCGATGGAGATCTGACGCTCTTCGGCCTCGAGTCCGAGCTGCGGTGCCAGCTCGAGCAGCGAACGACGGGTGACGCCGTCGAGGATCGAATCGCTCAGCGCCGGGGTGAGCAGCTTGCCGCTCTTCGTCACGAGCATGAGGTTCATGCCGCCGAGCTCGTCGATGTACTTGTTCTCCACCGAGTCGGTGAACAGGACCTGCTGGCAGCCCTTTGCGGCCGCCTCATTGGTCGCCACCAGCGACGATGCATAGTTGCCGCCGCACTTGGCGAAGCCGGTGCCGCCCGCGCCGGCGCGCTTGAGCTTCGGCGAGAGCCAGATCGACACCGGCTTGATGCCGCCGGAGAAGTAGGGCCCGGCCGGGGATGCGATGGCGTAGTAGTCGACTTCGTGGCTGGCCCGCACGCCGAGGAACCGCTCCGTGGCGATCATGAACGGCCGCAGGTACAGGCTCGACTCATCGGCGTCCGACTCCGGCGTCGGAACCCAAGCCTGGTCGAGGCTGACCAGCTGCTTGAGCGAGTTGATGAAGTCCTCTTCGGGCAGCTGCGGCAGCGCGAGACGCTCGGCGGAGCGGTTGATGCGCGCGGCGTTGCGCTCGGGTCGGAACGTCCATACCGAACCGTCGGCATGACGGTAGGCCTTGAGCCCTTCGAAGATCTCCTGGGCGTAGTGGAGAACGGCGGCTGCCGGGTCGAGCAGCAGCGGCCCGTAGGGCCGGACCTCGTGTCCCTGCCAACCGTCATCGACCGTGTAACGGATGTGCGCCATATGGTCGGTGAAGTACTGGCCGAAGCCGGGATCCTTCTTGATGTTCTCGCGCACCAGCTCGGGTTGCGGCTGGAGGTTCTTAAGAACGGTGAAATCTGTCATGAAAACTCTCTTCTCACTTGTGATGAGTGACACTTTCAGGGTAGTCCATCACCCCGGCGCTCGCCGCACCGGGGTGATGTCGTCGACCCTGAACACGGGTGTCGCTCGATTGGGTTCATCCTCGCAGAGGTGACCCCGTCGTCACCCATCCGCCGCTCGCCGAGGCGGTCGATCCGGTCAGCCGAGGCGTGCCGCGATCGCGTCGCCCACCTCGGAGGTGGACCGCTTCGTTCCGTCGCGCTCGGCGAGGTCGGCTTCGACGGCCGTCTCGATCGCCTTGGCCACGGTCTCGAGTCCCAGGTGGGAGGCCATGAGCGCCCCCGAGAGGATCGACGCGGTCGGGTCCGCGATCTGCTGGCCGGCGATGTCCGGAGCCGAACCGTGGATCGGCTCGAACAGGCTCGGCGCCGTTCCTTCGACGTTGAGATTCCCCGAGGCGGCCAGACCGATTCCGCCGGTGACCGCAGCTGCGAGGTCGGTGAGGATGTCCCCGAAGAGGTTGTCGGTGACGATGACGTCGTAGCGCTCGGGATTCGTGACCATGTAGATCGTGCACGCATCGGTGTGCTCGTAGTTGACGGCCACTTCGGGGAATTCCTGCCCGACCTTCTCGACCACGCGACGCCACAGGTGACCGGCATGGACCATGACATTGTGCTTGTGCACGTAGGTGAGCTTCTTGTTCCGCGCCTGAGCCCGGGCGAAGGCGTCGCGGACCGCACGCTCGACGCCGTACCAGGTGTTGACCGAGACCTCGGTCGCGACCTCCTGCGGGGTGTCCGTGCGCACCGATCCGCCGGATCCGGTGTATGAGCCCTCGGTGCCCTCGCGGACGACGACGAAGTCGATCTTTCCGGGATCGGCCAGCGGGCTGGTGACTCCGGAGAACAGCTTCGAGGGACGCAGGTTCACTGCATGCCCCAGCCCGAAGCGCATCTTGAGGATCACTCCGCGCTCGAGCACGCCGGAAGGCACGGACGGATCTCCGCAGGCGCCGAAGAAGATGGCATCATGTCCACGCAGCGACTCGAGCTCGCCGTCGGTGAGCGTCTCACCGGTCTCGTGGAAGCGCTGGGCGCCGACCTTGTAGTCTGTGAGCTCGAGCTCGACGGGCTCGCCTGACACCTCGATGGCGCGGCGGAGGACTTTGAGGCCTTCGGGGACGACCTCGTTGCCGATTCCGTCTCCGGGCATGACTGCGATTGAGAACTTCATGCTCACAGAATACGACCCCATCTCACGATGCAACTACGGCGTCTTACAATGTGAACCATCGTCAGCGGCGCTCACGGGCACGGCGGCGGAGCGACCTCCGGCACCCGAACGCGGCGCCTCTCCAACGGGCCAAGCCTGCCGTCCCCTGCGCAGACCCCGCGATCCGTGTGCGGTCATGAACAATTTCACGTCTCAAACCCTGTTTTCGGCTACACATCCGGCGCCGCAGGGACGAAGATGGATACAGCACCCCAAACCCCGTGGGGGCCACGCAGAAACAGCCCCGAGAGAAAGTCGATCATTGACCGAGACCATCCGCAACGCCCGTGCCGCAGCCCTGCCCGCCAAACTCTCCCGGTCCTGGCTGCTCGTCAACGCTGCGAAGGAGGAGATCTTCACTCCCGCGCAGACGTCGGAAGCGGACTCCGTCATCTTCGACCTCGAAGCGTCCGTCGCCGACGACAAGAAGCTTGCGGCACGTGACAATGTCGTGCGCGCACTGAAGAACGGAATGTCGGCCTGGGTGCGCATCAACAAGATGGAATCCGAATTCTGGGACGATGACCTCGCCGCGATCGCCATGCTGCCCGGTCTGCGCGGAGTCATGCTCCCGGAGACCGAACGGCCCGAGCAGGTCTCCTATACCGCGATGCGGGCGAAGGCGGGCCTGCCGGTCATCGCACTCCTCGAATCGGCCCGCGGAGTGGAGAACGCCACGAAGATCGCCGAGGCGCCCGGCACCTTCCGTCTGGCGTTCGGCACGAACGACTTCCGCAAGGACACGGGTTTCTCCGGCGACCCGATGGCCCTGGCCTATGCCCGTTCGCGCCTGACGATCGCCTCCCGCATGGGCGGCCTGCCCGGCCCCATCGACGGACCATCGGCCGCCGACGCCGATGATGAGAAGGTCTGGGCCGATGCCGAGGTCACTCACATGATGGGCATGACCGGAAAGCTCGTGCTCACAGTCGACCAGGTCAACACCCTCAACGAGGCGATGAGCCCGAGCGAGGACGAACGCGATTGGGCCCGCCAGATGCTCGAAGCCGCCGAAGGCGGATCCGAGATTACCGACGGCTCCTACCTGCCCCGCCTGGCCCGTGCGAAGAAGATCGCGTCCCTGGCTGATACCTACGGCCTCTGGAACGCTTGAGCCGACAGCAGTCCTGGCTGCTGTGGGCGACACTGCCCGCCGTCCTGTTCGTCATCGCCTTCGGACTGTGGCTGCACCTCGAGCACATCGGACCCACCCCGATCGATCAGTCCTGGTTGGAACTCGTCGGCCTCACTGAGGGCTCGGTGCCGTACTGGATCGCCGTCGTCCTCGCCGAAGTCGGCGGCGGCACCGGCGTGGTCATCTGCACCACGCTGCTCACGGGCTTCTTCATCCTGCGCAGACGCCTGCGCTCGGCGATCGTCCTCGTCACGACGATGCTCGCCGGCATCGCCGCCTCGGAGATCCTCAAGGCCCTCGTCACCCGCCTGCGCCCCGGCGATCAGCTCTACGAGTCCTTGGGTTTCTCTTACCCCTCGGGACACTCGATGGGCGCTGCCGCACTGGCCATGAGCCTGGCGATCATCGCCTGCCGTCGCCATCAGCTGCGCGGATCAGCCGCCCAGGCACCAGAAGCTCAGGCACCGGCAGCTCGGGCACCGAGGATGGGCTTCCACTGGTCGTTCATCCTCGCCGCAGTCTGGATCCTTGCCATGATGTGGTCGCGGACCGCGCTCCAGGTCCACTGGCTCACCGACACGATCGCCGGCGCGTTCATCGGCATCGCCGTCGCCGTTCTCGTCGACGAGTTCTGGACCCTGACAGCACAGAGGACCCGCTCACCCCGCTTCGCTCTCTGGCTTGCGGGGTGAACGGGTCCGCCTGTGTGAGGGTCTCAGTCCTCCTGGAGTGAGACGCCGGTGAAGGCCGAGGCGTTCACAGCACCGGCGACAGCGTTGACGACCTCGTCCGAGACGACCGAATCCACGGCCAGGACGGACAGCGCCTCATTGCTCGTCGATGCGGGCGAGACCTGCATTCCGGCGATGTTGACGTTGTTCGCGCCGAGCGCCAGACCCAGCTGACCGATGATTCCCGGCCGATCCTCGTAGCGGAAGATGAGCAGGTTGTCCGTCAGCTCGATCTCGAGCGAGTAGCCGTCGACCTCGGTGAGCTTCTGCACGAGCTTCGGACCGGTCACGGTGCCCGACACCGAGATGCGCTGCCCGGTGCTCGTCGTCGCGGTCAGGCGGGTGATGTTGCGGAACGATTCGCAGTACGGATCCGTGACGAGTTCGACGCCGATTCCGCGCTCTTCGGCCAGCAGCGGAGCGTTGACATAGGAGACCTGGTCGGACACGACGTCCTTGAACAGGCCCTTGAGCGCGGAGAGCTTGAGGACGGAGACGTCCTTGTCGGCGATCTCTCCGTTGACCTCGACCTTGAAGTGCGTGACCGAGGAGTCGGCCAGCGCGTTGACGACCCGGCCCAGACGCTCGGCCAGGGGAATGCCCGGACGCACATCCTCGTGGATGGCGCCGCCTGCGACATTGACTGCATCGGGGACGAGTTCCCCGGCCAGGGCTTTGCGCACGGACTTCGCCACGGCGACGCCGGCCTTCTCCTGGGCCTCATGAGTCGAGGCGCCCAGATGCGGGGTGACGTTGACGGCGTCGAGGTCCATGAGTGCCGAGTGCTCCGGCGGTTCGACGTTCCAGACGTCGATTCCGGCGCCGCCGACCTCGCCGTTGGCCACGGCCTCGGCCAGGGCCGCCTCGTCGATGATGCCGCCGCGGGCGACGTTGATGAACCGGGCGCCGGGCTTGGCGGCTTTGAGCTCCTCGGTGCTGATCATGCCGACCGTCTCCGGCGTCTTGGGCATGTGCACGGTGACGAAGTCGGACACGGCGAGCAGGCCGGGCAGGTCGAGGACCTCGACGCCCATCTGAGCCGCTCGGGCCTGAGTGATGTAGGGGTCGTAACCGACCAGACGCATGCCGAAGGCCTTCGCGCGTTCGGCGACGAGTCCGCCGATGCGGCCGAGGCCGACGATGCCCAGAGTCTTCTCGTAGAGTTCGACGCCGGTGTACTTCTTCCGGTTCCACTCCCCCGCCTTCAGCGAGGTGTTGCCGGCACCGAAGTACCGCGCGGATCCCAGAATGTGGGCCATTGTCAGCTCGGCTGCGGAAATGATGTTCGAGGTGGGAGCGTTGACGACCATGACACCCGCCGAGGTGGCTGCGGGCACATCAACATTGTCGAGTCCGACTCCGGCGCGGGCGATGACCTTGAGGTTGTTCGCAGCGTTGATGGCTTCGGCGTCGACCTGCGTGGCCGACCGGACGAGGATCGCATCGGCGTCGGCGATGGCGGGCAGGAGCTGGGATCGGTCGGCGCCCTCGGTGTGACGGATCTCGAAGTCTCCTCCGAGAGCTTCGATGGTGGCCGGTGACAGTTCTTCGGCGATGAGCACGACGGGCTTGGGCACTGATTTCCTCCTGTTGCGTCCGGGACGTGTCCACCTTATGAGACTTTCAGGAATCCTTCACAAGGTCTCAGATTCTGGGAACAATCGCTCAACAGACAGTGCTGCAGGCTCAGAATCCGTGGCGCGCTCAGAAGCCGTTCGGCGAATACGGTGCCCGGCCCAAACTGAACATGGCGCTGGCCAGTACAGCGGACCCCGGCGTCTGCTCGTCGATGCGCCCGGCCCGGGCGAGGATGACGGGATCGGCGCCGCCGAGGTAGAGGGACCCGAGCTCGGCGATGCCGAGTCCCAGGTCAGCCGGAGTCGAATCGGAGGCAGGGGTCACCTCGGCGTTCTCACCGTCCGAGGTGATCGTGAAGCGTCCACCGGCGAGATCGAGGGAATCGTCGACGTCGATCGTCAGCGTCCCGGGCACATACCAGGGCCGGGCCTCGAGCGCAGCCTTGACGTCGAGGATGCGGATCCAGATGTTGTCCTCGCTCGCGACGGTCTTCACACGCCTGGAATCGGTGAGCAGCCACGGCAGCGGCGAGTATTCGGCGGACTCACCGAAGGTCACGCGGGTCGACAGGTCGATGGCGGCGAGGAATGACCACAGCGAGGCGTAGGCCGCATCGGTGACGGCCACGAAGTCGATGATGTCGACGGTCGGAGGGGTCTTCGACCAGCCCGCGAACTTGTAGGACACATAGCCGTCGGGCTCGCCCTGTTCGTCGAAGTGCAGGGCCGCGCGCACACCCCGGTCCTGTTCGCCGGTCTCAGTATTGAGGGCACCGGTGGCGCGTTCGATGTAGGTCTGCTGACGCTCCATGGCACCGGGTGAGGTCCGCATGAACTCGCCGTAGATCTTCGGAGCCAGTTCGCGCAGCTCGCTGGGCAGGCACATCTCGACGCGGCGATCGGGTTCGCGGACCATCTTGAAGCCGGGCGAGGTGTCGACCTCGATCGAACGCAGCCAGGTCGCCACACCGAAGCCGAAGCGCGAATAGATTCCGCCTTCGGTGGCGGTCAGTGCGGCGAACGGGTAGCCGTTCGCCTTCGCCTCGGCGAGGTCCGTGGTCATCAGCGACCGCAGCAGACCGCGCCGGCGATGGGTCGGGCGCACCGTGATCCAGGTGATGAGGTGCCCGAGCACCAGCCGTCCCCCGCCGACGTTGACGAGCTTCTCGAACCACGCGAACGTCGCCACCGGGATCGAGGCGTCGAGGCCGTGCTCGAACTCCTGATCCGCGTAGACGGCGGTGAGGTTGCGCCCATCGGCGATCGCCCGCTCGACCCGGTTGAGCAGGGCCGCATCGGTCGACCTGGGGTCATGGAAGCCCACGCTCGTCGAGGCGAAATAGCCCTTCGTGCGCTCGTCCGGTTCGCCGGTGGACGCGTCGATGGTCGGCTTGAAGTCTTCGAATCTGTAGTTCGTCACGTGTCCACAGTAGTTCACATCACAGTGATTGGCTCCTCTGCCGCTCGGCATCTGCGATCCGCCGCGCATCCGCCGCGCCTCGACCGCGCCGCCCTCGCTCGACAGTTCCGATGTGACCCGACCAGCCATGCCCTCATCCGGCGGCACCGAATGATCGACCGGAGATAACCGCTGGAACATCCGCAGCCGACGGACTTAGCGTGACAATGCGACGTGAGAGTCACGCCGATATGCGAAAGAAGAATCATGGCCAAAGTGCTGCTCGTCCTTTTCCCAGACCCGGTCGACGGGTACCCGCAGTTTCCTCGGGACGATGCCAGGGACACCATTCCCGCCCTTCCCGACTATCCCAACGGCCATACGCTGCCGAGCCCCGAGGGCACGGACTTCGTGCCCGGTCAGCTGCTCGGCTCCGTCTCCGGCGAACTGGGCCTGCGCGCGTATCTCGAAGGTGCCGGCCGAGAACTCGTCGTCACCAGCGACAAGGAGGGTGAGGGTTCCGTGTTCGACCGTGAACTCGTCGACGCCGATGTCATCATCTCCCAGCCCTTCTGGCCCGCTTACCTCACCCCGGAGCGACTGGCGAAGGCAAAGAACCTCAAACTCGCCGTCACGGCCGGCATCGGCAGCGATCACGTCGATCTCGATACGGCGAACGCGCTCGGCATCACCGTCGCCGAGGTGACCTACTCGAACTCGATCGCCGTGGCCGAACATGCCGTCATGCAGATCCTCGTCCTCGTCCGCGACTTCGTCCGGCAGCACGAGATCTCGGTCGACGGCGGCTGGAACATCGCCGATGCCGTCGAACGCTCCTACGACGTCGAAGGCCTCGACGTCGGCATCTTCGCCGCCGGGCGCATCGGTCGGGCGGTCGCCGAGCGGCTCGCTCCGTTCGGCGTCCGCCTCCACTACACGGACCGTCACCGTCTGCCGGCCGAGTACGAGGAGCAGTACGGACTGACTTTCCACGAGAGCATCGAGGACCTCGTCAGACACATCGACGTCCTCACCGTCCATGCTCCGCTCACCGAGCAGACCCGCGGTCTGCTCAACGATGAGCTGCTGGCGACGATGCGCCGCGGCTCCTACATCGTCAATCCGGCCCGCGGCGCGATCGCCGATCAGGACGCTGTCGTCCGCGCCCTCGATTCGGGACAGCTCGCCGGCTATGCCGGTGACGTGTGGGATCCGCAGCCGGCCCCGGCCGACCATCCGTGGCGGTCGATGGCGCACAATGCGATGACGACTCACACCTCGGGGGCATCTCTGCCGTCGCAAGCGAAATACGCAGCAGGCACCCGCGAGATCCTCGAGGACTGGTTCGCCGACCGTCCGATCCGCCCCGAGTACCTCATCGTCGAAGGCGGGCACTATGCCGGCACCGGCGCGCATTCCTACGCCCAGCAGGAGGTTGCCGCCGTCTGAGAGCGGTGAGATCACTTAGGCTTGCGCCATGCTGCTGAGCCAACTCGAGTACTTCGTCGCCCTCGCCCGGGAAGAGCACTTCGGGCGAGCGGCGGCGACTTGCTATGTCTCGCCGTCGACGCTGTCCGATGCAGTGCGCAAACTCGAACGTGAGCTCGGGGTCCCGCTCGTGCGTCGCGGCCACAACTACGAGGGCCTCACTCCCGAGGGCGAACTCGCCCTACCCTGGGCACAGCGCCTCGTCGCCGACCGGGACGCTCTCGCAGCTGAGCTCACCGCAGCTCGCGGACGTCTGACGGGGCAGGCGACGATCGCCTCCATCCCTTCGGGCACGGCCGCCTCGGCGCAGCTCGTCTCCACGCTGGGGGCGAACCATCCGTTCGTGCACACGCGCCTGCAGACCGGGATGTCGAGTGCCGAGGTCGTGGCGAAGCTGCGTGCCTTCGACATCGACGGCGGAATCATCCACCCTTCCGCCGCCGACGGGGACGATATCGTCTCCACCCCGCTGCCCGAGGTGGCCAGCGTGATCATCACCTCCCCCGGACTCTTCCCCGTCGACACTCGCATCGTCACCGGAGCGATGCTCGCCGATGTGCCGCTGTGCCTGCTCACTCCTGCGATGCGGGCACGCCAGATCCTCGACTCCGCGCTCTTCGGCCGCGGAGTCGAACCTCAGCCCACCGTCGAAGCCGACTCGATCGAGGCGCTTCTGGCGCTCGTCGCCACCGGCCGTTGGGCTGCGGTCGTCCCCGAAACGACCGCGCTGAGGTCGGTGCTCGACTCGGTCGATTCGGACTCTCCCATCCTGTCGCTCCCGCTCACGTCACCGTCGGTGACGATGCCGCTGGCGTTCGTCCGTCTCGCGGCGCACCCGTTGCCCGCGGTGGTCGCCGCCCTGGAGTCCGCGGCCACGCTCCAACGCTGAAACTCCCCCGCACCCGCCACAGCACCGACTGCGGTGCACCATGCGTCCCGGCCCACCGCAGAGCCCTATCCGTTGAGCCTGACCTCTGACTTTGCCCAGGAATGATTCAGGGGCCATAATTGTTGAGCAGTTAAATTACCACTCCGTTCGCTTGAGGGCACCCTCCGATCATTCGGACCTCTCGGTCCCACGAGGGTACGAGCTCATCCAGCAGGAAGAAGGATATGCCCCAGGCAACACCGCCGCGCGCTCGACGCAGCTCAGTATGGACGCGCCTGAGGCGATCACGCCCCGCCGTCATCGGCCTCGTGCTCGTCATCGTCTTCGTCGCCCTCGCGCTCCTCGCGCCTCTCTTCTCCGCCATCACCGGCAACAGCCCGTACGCCTACCACCCTGACGCCCTCGGCCCCGACACCGCCCCCGTAGGGCCGCTGGGCGGCATAAGTGCTCAACACTGGTTCGGTGTCGAACCCCGCACCGGCCGCGACCTCTTCGCCATCGTCAGCTACGGCGCGCAGGTGTCTCTGCTCATCGGGCTCGCCGCCACCGCGGTGTCCATCGTCATCGGCGTCATCGTCGGACTCGCCGCCGGCTTCTACGGCGGCATCGCCGACCGGCTGCTCTCGCGGCTGACCGACATCATCTTCGGCTTCCCGTTCCTCATCTTCGCCATCGCCCTGTCGGCGACCGTGCCCGCCAGCGTGCCCCGCCCTCTCCTGCTCATCCTCGTCATCGGCTTCTTCGGCTGGCCGCAGGTCGCCCGCGTCGTGCGCAGCGAGACCCTGTCCCTGCGCGAACGCGGATTCGTCCGCGCCGCAGACGCACAGGGCACCGGCACGATCCGCATCATCGTCCGCGAGATCGCTCCGAACATCCTCGCCACCGTCATCGTCTTCACGACCGTGTCGATCCCGGGCAAGATCGGCGCCGAGGCGGCTCTGTCCTTCCTCGGCGTCGGCGTCAATCCGCCGACCCCGTCCTGGGGGCGATCGATCTCCGATGCCATCAGCTGGGTCCAGGTCGATCCCATGTACCTCATCTTCCCCGGCATGGCGCTCTTCCTCGTCACACTCGGCTTCAACATGTTCGGCGACGGGCTCCGCGATGCCCTCGACCCGTCCGAGGCGGAGACCTCCACGACCACCGGCACCGAGGCGGCCCCCACCGCTGCGCCGGTATCGACCGATCCCCTGAGCGCGGGAGGGCAGGCATGATCCGCGCGAAATTCATCGGCTCCCGCCTCCTCGGCGCCATCCTCGTCCTGCTCATCATCGCGGCCGCGTGCTTCGCGATCTTCTACCTCATGCCCGCGAACCCGGCACAGTATTCGTGCGGCAAGCCCTGCTCACCCGAGCGTCTGGCCGAGGTCGAACGCTACCTCGGGGTCGACCAGGCCTGGTGGAAGCAGCTCGTCGACTTCCTCGGCGGCATCGTCGGCGGCCGCACGTATGGTGAGGGCCAGGCAGCGATCCACTGCAACGCCCCGTGCTTCGGCTACTCCTTCCGTCTTCGTGATTCGGTCACACACCTCATCCTCGAGCGGCTGCCGATCACCTTCTCTCTCACCCTCGGCGCTGCCGTCCTGTGGGGTCTCGGCGGCATCGCCGCGGGTCTCATCGCCGCCCTCAAGCGCGGCACGCTCATCGACAGCACCGTCATGGGTGCGGCCATCACGGGCATCTCCGCGCCGACCTACCTGCTCGGGCTGCTCGGCATCCTCCTCTTCGGCTTCACCCTCAACGTGCTGCCGATCGGCGGCTACGTGCCGTTCACGGAGAATCCGGGAATGTGGGCGTTCCACCTCATCCTGCCCTGGATCGTCCTCGCGATCGCCAACGGCGCGATCTACGCGAGGCTCACCCGCGGGCAGATGCTCGAGGTGATGAGCCAGGACTTCATCCGCACCGCCCGGGCGAAGGGTCTGCGCGAGTCGACGGTGATCGGCAAGCACGGTCTGCGCAACCTCGTGCTGCCGCTGACGACGCTCTTCGCCATCGACATCGGCGGCCTGCTCGGCGGGGCCGTGATCACGGAGAAGGTCTTCGGTCTCGGCGGGGTCGGCACCCTCCTGCTCGAGGCGGTGACGAACCTCGACATCCAGGTCATCGTCGGCGTCACCCTCTTCGCCGCGGCCGTCGTCATCATCGCCAACCTGATCGCCGACCTCAGCTACTCGGTCCTCGACCCACGGATCAAGGCGAGCCGATGATCGGGTCACGTGTGCACATGCGGACAGGGCCGCCTCGGCGCCGATGTCCGCACCACCCGACCATCGCCGCACCATCATCACTCATCGCGCTTCGCACACCATCGAAAGGCACATCATGAAACGCTCGGCACTCATCGCCGCGACCCTCTCCCTCGGGCTCATCCTCACCGGGTGCAACGCCAACCCCGAGCTCAACGAAGACGGCGGAGAGTCCAATACCCTCGGCGACACGACCAAGGGCGGGACTCTCAACATCTTCTCCGACGCCCCTGACATGGACTTCGATCCGGGCAAGAGCCAGGGCCTGGCGATCACCTCGCTGTCGTTCGTCCACCGGCGTCTGACCACCTGGGACATCCAGCCCGGGAAGCAGGCGAAAGTCGTGCCGGACCTCGCCACCGACACCGGAGAGTCCAGCGACGACGGAAAGACCTGGACCTTCACTCTCAAGGACGGACTGAAATACGAGGACGGCTCGGACATCACCTCGGCCGATATCAAGTACGGCATCGAACGCTCCTTCTCCACCGAGCTCTCCGGCGGTCTCAGCTACCACAAGACCTTGCTGCAGGGCGGAGATGACTACACGGGCCCGTTCAAGGGCAAGGAACTCGACTCGGTCGAAACCCCGGATGTCAAGACCATCGTCTTCCACCTCGATTCGGCCTTCGGCGACTTCCCGTGGATCGCTTCGATGCCGGCCTTCTCTCCCGTGCCCGAGGACAAGGACGATCCCGGCAAGTACGGGCTCGACCCGATCGCCTCCGGACCGTACAAGGTCGAATCGAACAAGTCCGGCGCCGAGGCGGTGCTGACCCGCAACGACAATTGGGACGAGAAGACCGACCCGGTGCGCACCGCCGGTCCCGATGAGGTCGTGTTCAAGCTCGGCCAGGATGCTTCGGTGACCGCGCAGGCGCTCATCTCCGATTCCGGGGATGCGAAGGACGGCTTCTCCGCCAGCTTCGTGCCCGCCGCCCAGCTCGCGCAGGTGCAGAATGACCCGAGCGCGAAGTCCCGCCTCGTCACCTCCGGTCCCGGAGCCCTGTCCTACCTCGCGATGAACAACGACGCCAAGGGCCTCGACGACGTCAAGGTCCGCCAGGCGATCAACTACGCGGTGAATAAGGACACCTTCCGCATCGCCGCCGGCGGTGAGATCTCCGGCGATTTCGCCACAACACTCATCACTCCGGGCATTCCCGGACGTGAGGAGTACGACCTGTACAAGGCCGACCCGAAGGGCGATGTGGCCAAGGCGAAGTCGCTGCTCAAGGAATCGGGTGCGAAGCTCGGCACGCTCAAGCTGCTCGTCGCCAATGACGCCACCTCGGTCTCCGAGGCTCAGGCGATCCAGGAGGCTCTGGCCCGTGTCGACATCACGGTGACGATCAAGTCCGTCGACTCGAATACGTTCTCCGCCGACGCCACTGATGCGAAGGGCGATTTCGACCTCGCGCTGAGCTCGTGGCAGCCGGACTTCCCCTCGGCCAACGGCAATATCGCCCCGCTGTTCGACTCCTCGCAGATCGGCAACGGCAACTACAACATCTCGCACTACGACAACGACAAGGTCGATGCCCTCATCGAGCAGGCCACCGAGACCGTCGATCCGACAAAGGCGCAGAAGATCTGGGCCGAGGCCGACAAGACGATCATGGAGGACGCTCCGATCGTGCCGCTGACCTACAACAAGAACTCCTACCTGCACGGATCAAATGTGGAGAATTTCGTCATCGGCGACTTCCCTGCCTACCCGGTCTACTTCAAGGCCTCGCTGAAGGGCTGATCCATGGCTGCCGATCCGCAACTCTCCCCCGCCGAGGCGGCCCTGTCCTACCGTGGGCACTCCGTATCCTTCGGCGACCGTGTGATCACCCGGGATGTGTCCTTCGACCTCGTGCCGGGACGGATCCTCGCCCTCGTCGGCGAGTCCGGATCCGGCAAGTCCGTGACCGCGCTGGCCGCGCTCGGGCTGGCCGGGGCGGCCGAACAGACCGGTTCCGTACGACTTGCCAGGACCGGGTCGAAGGGGATCGACCTGGTGGGAATCGATGCGGATCGGCTGCGCTCCGTGCGCGGTGCGGAGATCGGGGTCGTGTTCCAGGAGCCGATGAGCGCGTTCAATCCGATGTTCCGCCTCGGCCATCAGATCGCCGAGGCGGTCCGCGCTCACCGTCCCCACGCGGGCTCCTCGACGGGTGGAGCGACGCCCGCTGCGGGAGATTCCGTCACCGACCGCGTGCGCGCCCAACTGGCCAAGGTCGGACTCGACGACCCGGAGCGGGTCATGAGGGCCTATCCGCACGAACTCTCCGGCGGTCAGCTGCAGCGAGCGATGATCGCCCTGGCCACGATCAATGCACCGCGCGTGCTCATCGCCGACGAACCGACCACGGCCCTCGACGTCACAGTGCAGACGGGCATCCTCGACCTGCTGCGCCGGCAGGCCAGCGAGGAAGGGCAGGCCGTCCTGCTCATCACCCACGATATGGGCGTCGTCGCCGACATCGCCGACGAAGTGGCCGTGATGAAGGACGGTCGCATCGTCGAGACCGGTGAGGTGCGCAGACTCTTCTCCGCCCCACGGGAGGAGTACACGAAGCAGCTCCTCGCCGCTGTCCCCCGCCTCGGCGCCGGTGCTCTGACCGATCGTGAGTCGGCACCGAGCGGACAGACGCCGTCCGTGACAGTGACTGTCCCGCTTGCCGCGGAACTCCGGTCCGCGAGCGTCGTGCACCGGACCTCGGCCGGACCGTTCACTGCTGTCGATGACATCGACCTGCAGATCCCGGCGGGTTCGATCACGGGGCTCGTCGGCGAATCCGGGTCGGGCAAGTCGACGATCGCCACCGTCCTCACCGGCGGGCAGAAGCTGACGACCGGTCGGGCCTTCGTCGACGGTCAACGGGTGAGCACTCGCCCGAACCGACGGCAGCGCCGGCGTCGAGCCGATATCGGCGTGGTCTTCCAAGATCCGCGGGGCTCGCTCAACCCGCGGCGGACGGTCGGTGCGCAGATCGCCGAACCGCTGCGCGTCCACCGCAGCCTCGACCACGCGCAGATCAGGTCACGAGTGGCCGGACTCCTCGATGACGTCCAGCTGCCGGCGGACTTCGCCTCCCGCTATCCGCACGAACTCTCCGGCGGACAGCGACAGCGCGTGGCCATCGCCCGTGCCCTGTCCTTGGAGCCGAAGCTGCTCATCGCCGATGAACCGACCTCGGCTCTCGACGTCTCCGTCCAAAGAGGCGTGCTGCGGCTGCTTGCCGAACTCCACGACACCCACGAGTTCGCGTGCCTGTTCATCAGCCACGACCTCGCGGTCATCGAACAGCTCGCCTCCACTGTCGTCGTGCTCCGGGACGGCACGATCGTCGAACAGGGCTCTGCCTCTCAGGTGCTCACGCGCCCCCAGCAGAGCTACACTCGCGAACTCATCGACTCCGCACCGGCCCCCGACCCGGAGATCCAGGCCGCCAGACGTGCGGCCAGACTGGCCGCATAGGGCACGGCCGCATAGGGCACGGCCGCCTCGGCGAGGTCGGACGACAGCGATCGGGCCCACCTCCCGGTATCTGCCGGCATGGATGGGAAGGAGCCCCGGACACCGCGTGGTGCCCGGGGCTCCTTCTTCGCACCTCTGCCCTGTGCGGAGCCTGCGGCGGAGGAATCGGGAGGTCCGATCAGCGTGCGGCAGTGCCCTCGGTGTAGTCGTCATCGGAGTCCTTGAGCCATGCGAACATCTTGCGCAGCTCGCGGCCGGTGGACTCGACCGGGTGCTGCTCTTCCTTGGCGCGCAGCTCCTTGAACTCCGGTGCACCGTTCTTCTGGTCGTTCATGAAGCGCTCGGCGAACTTTCCGTTCTGGATGTCGTCGAGGACGCCCTTCATGTTCTCCTTCACCTCGGGCGTGATGACCCGCGGGCCGGAGACGTAGTCGCCGTACTCAGCGGTGTCGGAGCAGGACCAACGCTGCTTGGCGATGCCGCCTTCGACCATGAGGTCGACGATGAGCTTGAGCTCGTGGAGGACCTCGAAGTAGGCGATCTCGGGCTGGTAGCCGGCCTCGGTCAGCGTCTCGAAGCCGTACTGGACGAGGTGCGAGACGCCGCCGCAGAGCACGGTCTGCTCACCGAACAGGTCGGTCTCGGTCTCCTCGGTGAAGGTGGTCTTGATGCCGCCGGCGCGCAGGCCGCCGATGCCTTTGGCGTAGGACAGGACGGTGTCCCAGGCCTTGCCGGAGGCGTCGACCTCGACGGCGACGAGCACGGGCACACCACGGCCATCGACGAACTCACGACGGACCACGTGGCCCGGGCCCTTCGGGGCGACCATGATGACGTCGACGCCCTCGGGAGCCTTGATGTAGTCGTAGCGGATGTTGAAGCCGTGGATGAACACGAGGGTCTTGCCGGGAGCCAGCTGATCCTTGATCTCGTTGTTGAAGATCTCGGCCTGAACCTGGTCGGGTGCGGCGATGGTGATGACGTCGGCCCATGCGGCCACCTCGGCGGGGGTTCCGACCTCGAGGCCTTCGGCCGTGGCCTTGTCGCGGCTGGGCGAGCCTTCCTTGAGACCGATGCGGACTTCAGCGCCGGAGTCGCGCAGGCTCAGCGAGTGGGCGTGGCCCTGGCTGCCGTAGCCGATGACGGCGACCTTCTTGCCCTGGATGATCGACAGGTCTGCATTGTCGTCGTAATAGCGTTCTGCTGCCATAGTTCTAGCTCCTTCGGATTACGGGGTGATGTCCCCATTGTTTCACAGTTCGGTATTGCTGCTCACGTTTTGAGATGAGAGGGGTTCCACAAGTTGGAACGCGAAATCAGCTGCGCGGTGTTCGTCAGCTGCGCAGGGCACGGTCGGTGATCGACTTCGCCCCGCGGCCGATGGCCACGGTTCCCGACTGCACGATCTCCTTGATCCCGAAGGGCTCGAGGACCTCGCGCAGCGCTTCGACCTTGCCGAGCTCACCGGTGGCTTCGATGCTCACGGAATCGGGTCCGACGTCGACGATCTTCGCTCGGAACATCTCCACCGCCGAGGCGACCTGCGGCCGTGTCGCCGCATTCGCCTTGACCTTGTAGATGATGTGCGCACGACGCACCGAGGATTCGGGTTCGAGCTCGACGATCTTGATGACGTTGACGAGCTTGTTCAGCTGCTTCGTCACCTGCTCCAGGGGAACATCGTTGACGTCGACGACCACGGTGATCCGCGAGAGCTCTTCGTGCTCGGTGACGCCGACGGCGAGGCTGTGGATGTTGAAGCCGCGGCGGGCGATGAGTCCGGTGAACCGGGTGAGCACGCCGGGCTTGTTCTCGACCAGGACAGAGAGTGTGTGTCGGCTGTTGTTCATTCCAGGCCTCCTTCGATCTGAGCCACGGAACGCACCGTGCCGTCTTCGTTCGCTGCGGCCTCGGCGATCGCGGCCTCGGCTTCCTCTTCGCCCTCTCCGTCGAACTCGGGACGGATGCCGCGGGCGTACTCGATCTCATCGTTCGACACGCCTGCCGCGACCATCGGCCACACCATCGCATCCGGTGGGACCGTGAAGTCGAGGACGACCGGTCGGTCGTTGATCGACAGCGCCTTCTCGATCGCGGCATCGACATCCTCGTTGCGGTCCACGCGGATCGCCTCACAGCCGTAGGCTTCGGCCAGTTTGGCGAAGTCGGGGATGCGGATCGTCTCGTGGCCGGTGTTGAGGTCGGTGTTCGAGTAGCGGCCGTCGTAGAACAGGGTCTGCCACTGGCGAACCATGCCCAGCGACGAGTTGTTGATGATCGCAACCTTGATCGGGATGTTGTTGAGCGCGCAGGTGGCCAGTTCCTGATTCGTCATCTGGAAGCAGCCGTCTCCGTCGATCGCCCACACCACACGGTCGGGCTGGCTGACCTTCGCACCCATGGCCGCGGGCACGGAATAGCCCATGGTGCCGAGTCCGCCGGAGTTCAGCCAGGACTTGGGGCGCTCGAATTCGACGAACTGAGCCGCCCACATCTGGTGCTGTCCCACTCCTGCGGCATAGACCGCCTCGGGGCCGGTGAGCGCGGAGATCCGGGAGATGACGTACTGCGGATCGCACAGTTCGCCGTGCGTCTCGTAGCCGAGCGGGTAGGTCTGCTTGAGACGGTTGAGGAAGCGCCACCACGGTTCGCGCTGACGCTCCAGGGCCTTGGGGAACTTGCTGCGCATCTCTGCGAGCATCTCGGAGAGCACCTCGCGGGCATCGCCGACGATGGCCACATCGACCTCGCGGTTCTTGCCGATCTCGGCCGGGTCGATATCGGCGTGGATGACCTGGGCGTTCGGGGCGAACGAGTCGAGCTTGCCGGTCACGCGGTCGTCGAAGCGGGCGCCGATCGCGATGAGCAGATCGGCCTTCTGGAAGGCGGTGACGGCCGGCACGCTGCCGTGCATTCCGGGCATGCCCAGGTGCAGCTGATGCGAGTCAGGGAAGGCGCCGCGCGCCATGAGCGTGGTGACCACGGGGATGTTCGTGGCCTCGGCCAGGCGCAGCAGCTCCTTCTCCGCCTCCGAGCGGATGACTCCGCCGCCGATGTAGAACACGGGGCGCTGAGCCTCGGACATCAGGCGCGCGGCCTCGCGGATCTGCTTGGCGTGCGGCTTGAGGATCGGACGGTATCCCGGCAGCACCGGCTCCTCGGGCCAGACGAACGGAGCCGTGCCGGTCTGCGCATCCTTGGTGATGTCGACGAGCACGGGGCCGGGACGGCCGGTGGTCGCGATGTGGTGGGCGTTGACGAGCGCCGCCGGAATGTCCTCGGCGCGAGTGACGAGGAAGCTGTGCTTGGTCACCGGCATCGTCATGCCGACGATGTCGGCTTCCTGGAAGGCGTCGGTGCCGAGCAGCGACGAAGCCTGCTGACCGGTGATCGCGAGCATCGGCACGGAGTCCATGTGCGCATCGGCCAGGGCCGTGATGAGGTTCGTCGCGCCGGGGCCGGAGGTGGCGATGCACACGCCGAGCTTGCCCGATGCCGCCGCATAGCCTTCGGCCGCATGGCCGGCGCCCTGCTCATGGCGGACGAGGATGTGCCGGATCTTCTCCGTCTCGAACAGCGGGTCATAGGTGGGAAGGATGGTGCCGCCGGGAAGCCCGAATACCGTGTCGACCTCGAGCTTCTCGAGGCTGCGGACGATCGCCTGCGCGCCGGTCAGGACCTCCGGGCCGGTGTTGCGGCGAATACTGGACGGTGTGGCTGTGACCGGCGCGGACGCGGCTTGAGTGCCCGTGTCCTTCGCGGTCGAGGGCTTGGCTGCCATCGATTCCTATCCTTCCTAGGTTTCCTTCTCATCTCCGCATGAAAAAAGCCCCTCCGGATTCGGTAGGGGCGCGCGGAACGTGTCGTCTCGACAGGCTACGGAAGATCCGCGCGCTGGTGAATAACGACGACAAGAAGGTGAGTCATGCCTCAATAGTTCCCCGCAGCACTCGAGGGTGTCAAACCTCGTCATCGTTCGTCCCAACATTCAAGACTGAAAATGGTTGACATGCGAGATTCGCCGAGGCGGCGCTGCGTCGACACCTTCCCACCGGCCGTCGGTCGGCCAGCGATGTTCAGCGCACCCGGTGATATTCAGCGCACAGAGAAACGGGAAGTCCGTTTGCCGGATTCGTGGAATAGGTCACAGTCTGCGACTAGGCTGGATTCTCGTGCGCCCCCTCCTCCGTTTCTGGCCTGATCTCCGCTCCCGCATCGGCGTGTACGTCCTCGTGCTCGTCCTCACTCTCCTGGCCAACGGAATCCAGCTCGTCGTCCCGGTGATCACCGGCCACATCGTCGACGGCCCCATCGCCCATCGAGATCTGTCCGCCCTGTGGCTGCCGGTCCTCGGGGTGCTGCTCATCGGCATCGCCGAGGCGGTCGGCATGTGGGCCCGACGCATGGTCGTCGCTCCCGTCGTCTCCCGCTGGGAGGTGACGTGGCGTTCGCGCCTGTTCGATCGTCTCCAGTACACCTCGGTGGCGATCCATGATTCCTGGGAGTCCGGCCAGCTCCTCTCGCGCGCGGTGAATGATCTGTCCCAGCTGCGACGTTTCTTCGCATTCGGGCTGCCCTTCCTCCTGTCCACACCGATCGTGCTCGCCGTCGGCACGGTGATGCTCGTGATCATGCAGCCGGTGTTCGGTCTGATCATGATCCTCATGGCGGTGCCGGCGATCATCGCGGTCGCCGTCTTCGAGAAGCACTATCGGGAGACCTCCCGCCGGTCGCAGGACACCATGGGCGAACTGACCACGGACGTCGAGGAGTCCATCCAGGGCATCCGCATCCTCAAGTCCTTCGGCCGCTCCCCCTGGGCCGCCGAGCGCTTCGCCGAGATCTCGACCCGGCTGAAGTCCCTGGAGGTCCGCAAAGCGAAGCTCGACTCCTGGCTGTGGAGCGTGCTCCTGCTGCTGCCGACTCTGGCTCAGGCCGCGATCGTCGCCGTGGGCACCTGGGGTGTCATCGAAGGCTGGACGACGATCGGCACGGTCGTGGCGGCGGTGACGATCTCGATGGTGCTGCGGATGCCCATCGAGATGCTCGGCTTCCTGCTCGCCGATGCACTCATGGCGCTGACCGCCGCCGGTCGGTATTGGGAGGTCATCGACATCCGCCACGACATCACAGACACCGACGGCGGTGTCGATGACGCCCCCGAAGTCGGCCACTACCGCGGGAGGCTGCGCTTCGCCGATGTCGATTTCCATTTCGCCGATACGAAGCGACTGACTCTGCGGGGCCTCGATCTCACCATCGAACCCGGTCAGACCCTCGCCCTCGTCGGGGCGACGGGCTCGGGCAAGACGACATTGGCGTCGCTGGTGCCCCGGCTCCAGGACGTCTCCGCCGGCACGGTGAGCATCGACGACGTCGACATCCGGGACATGCCGGTCAACGAGCTGCGCCACCTCGTGTCCGTGTCCTTCGAGGATCCGATCCTGTTCTCGACCTCGGTTGCCGAGAACGTCGAGATGGGCGCCCCGGGGGCGAGCGAGGAGGAGATCTGGGAGGCTCTCGAGATCGCGGCGGCGAAGGATTTCGTCTCCCGCCTGCCCGAGGGGCTGGATACGCAGGTCGGCGAACAGGGTCTGTCACTGTCCGGCGGTCAGCGTCAGCGCCTCGCCCTGGCTCGCGCTGTCATCGGCCGTCCGCGCATCCTCGTCCTCGACGACCCGCTCTCGGCCGTCGACGTCGACACCGAGGATCGGGTGCAGCGAGCCCTGCGGGAGATCCTGCCGGATTCGACAACGCTCATCATCGCCCATCGCCCCTCCACTGCGGCGCTGGCCGATGCGGTGGCCGTGCTCGATGAGGGCCGGATCGCGGCCCTGGGCACCCACGAACAGCTGCTCGAGTCCTCGAAGCTCTATCGCGAACTCATGGGGGCGAGCGCGCACACCGAGGCGCACACGCATCCGGGGGCGGCCGCCTCGGCGACGGAAGGAGGGACACCATGAGCATGCCCCGTCTCGACAGCGACGACGAGATCGAGTCTCTTCCGCCCGATATCGCGAAGAAGGCCCGCGCCCTGCTGATGTCGCTGGTCAGGCCGCATTCGGCGATGATCATCTTCCTCGCGGTCATCGTCGTCCTCACCGCGGCCCTCATGGTCATCGGGCCGGTGTTCATCGCCGATGCCCTTGATCAGGGCGTGCCCGCCGCCATCGACGGAGACATGGGTCCGCTGATTCGGGCGGTCACGTTCTTCGTGGTCTCCGCGGTCGCCTCGGCGATTCTGGCGTTCACCTCGACCAGGCTCGTCGGGATCACAGCACAGAAGATCCTCTTCACCCTGCGCGAGCGGATGTTCACTCATGTGCAGCGTCTGGACCTGGGCTATCACGAGAAGTCGACCTCGGGTCGGCTCGTGTCCCGGCAGACCTCGGACATGGAATCGGTGCAGCAGTTCCTGTCGTATTCTCTGTTCGAGACGGCGCTGGCGGTGCTGCAGATGCTGTTCATCGCCGTCACACTCGTCGTCCTCGATGTGCCGTTGGCGATCGTCGTCTTCGCCGGTTTCGTGCCGCTGTTCTTCATCACGAAGGCCGCACATTCGACTCAGCGCAGCGCCTACCGGCGGACGCGGACGTCGATCGCGAAGGTCATCGTCCACTTCGTCGAGACGATGGGCGGCATCCGCGCCGTGCAGGCGTACCGCCGTCAGCCCGAGCGGCGCGGGACGCTGAGCGATCAGGATGCGCGGTATCGGGATGCGAACACCGATGCCCTGCGTGGGGTGGCCTGGTTCGCCGGATGGACGCGGCTGATCGGCAACATCACCCAGACGGTGATCATCGTCATCGGTGCGTGGCTCGTCATCGAGGGGTGGACGCAGATCGGCGTGCTCGCCGCGTTCATCCTCTACCTGCGCCGTTTCTACGGCCCGCTCGACGAACTCGTCCAGGCGTTCAATCTCTACCAGTCCGCCTCGGCGGCGTTAGAGAAGATCGCGGCGGTCCTCGACACCGACCCCGAGGTGGTCGAGCCGACCCAGCCGCAGGCTCTGCCTACGCACGCGAACGGTGACTCACCGTCTGCGGACAATGACGCCGCACCCACGCGTCCCGCCACTGGTCGTTCCCTCGATCTCGACGGCGTCCGCTTCGCCTACGCCGACGGACCCGATGTCCTCCCCCGCTTCGATCTGCACATCCCCGCCGGGCAGATCGTCGCGCTCGTCGGCGCCACCGGCGCGGGCAAGTCGACCCTGGTCAAGCTCGTCACCCGGTTCTATGACCCCAGCGTTGGACGGATCACCCTCGACGAGGTGGATCTGCGTGACCTCGATGACGGACAGCTGCGGTCGTCGGTCGTCATGGTCACTCAGGAGTCGTTCCTCTTCGCCGGCACGATCGCCGACAACATCCGCATCGGCGATCCTGGTGCCAGCGACGAGGCAGTCGTGGCGGCGGCGACCGCCGTCGGTTTGGATGCGTACATCCGCCGACTGCCCGACGGCTATGCCACGGATGTGAAGAAGCGCGGCGGCCGACTGAGTTCGGGACAGCGTCAGCTCGTGTCGTTCGCCCGGGTGTTCCTCGCCGATCCGGATGTCGTCGTCCTCGATGAGGCGACCGCTCACCTCGACATCCCGTCCGAGCGGCTGGTGCAGAACGCTCTGGCCACGGTGCTCGAGGGCAGGACCGCGATCATCATCGCCCACCGCCTGTCCACCGTCGAGATCGCCGACCGCGTGCTCGTCATGGAATCCGGTCGGATCATCGAGGACGGGACACCCGACGAACTCATCTCCGGCACCGGGAAGTTCGCGCAGCTGCACCAGGCCTGGCGAGACTCCCTCGTGTGAGGTCACTCGCTGATCAGCGGCACGAATCGATACCACCCGTGACGAGTGATCGTCAGCTCGTCGGCACCGGGCCCGTCACGGACGACTCGGAGCATCTCCCCTGCGACGGGAATGACCATCGTGGCGCCGAGGGCCAGCTGATCGACGAGCTGGTCGGGCAGTGTCTCTGTCCCGGCGGAGACGAGGATCCGGTCGAACGGGGCCTCAGCCGGGAGACCGAGGGCACCCGGAATGGCTGCGTGGATGGCCACCTCGGCGAGGGTCTCCTGGTCTGGGGCTTCAGCGGTGACGGCGTCGATGGCCGCCTGCGAGGAGTCGACGAGCTCGGGATGCCGTTCGACCCCGAGCACCTGCCCGGCCGGCCCGACGAGGACGGCGAGCAGCATCGAGGTCCACCCGGAGCCTGATCCGAGGTCGAGGACGGTCTCACCCGGCTGCGGATCAAGCAGCCGGAGCATGTCCGCGACGGTGCTCGGCTGCGAGTTCGTCTGTCCGTGCCCGATCGGCAGGGGCACGTTGCCGGAGGCGTTCTGTCGTTCCGTCACCGGCAGGAAGGGTTCGCGCGGAACCCGGGCGAACGCCTCGGCGATTCGGTCGTACGTCGCATCCGATGTCATTGCTCCTCCGATCCACCACCGTCTTCGGTACCTCCCATTGTGCCGATCTGCGCTGAGGGCACAATGGCCACCGAGTATCGTTGTGCCGTGACCCAATCTGATCTCTCCCGCGCCCAGAGCCTCATCACCTCGATTCCTGACTATCCCGAACCGGGAGTGGACTTCCGCGACATCTCTCCGCTGCTCGCCGATGGTCCGGCGATGAGGGCCGTCACCGAGGCGCTCATCGAACCGTTCGCAGGTCAGTTCGATATCGTCGGCGGGCTCGAGGCCCGCGGCTTCCTCTTCGCCGGTGCCATCTCCGCGATGACAGGAGTCGGAATCCTGCCGATCCGCAAGGCCGGAAAGCTCCCCCGCCCGGCGGCTGCCGTGTCGTACACCCTCGAATACGGCACCGCCACAATCGAAGGGCCCGATGTCCTGGAGAAGGGCGAGCGCGTCCTCCTCATCGATGACATCCTCGCCACCGGCGGGACGCTCACAGCTGCTCAGTCACTGGTCGCCGATCTCGGCGCCGAAGTCATCGGATCAGCCGTCGTCCTTGAGCTCACTGCGCTCGGCGGGCGCGAGCATACGGGCGAGGTTCACACCCTCTTCGTCGAGTGAGGAGAGCACAGTCAGCGGCCGGTGTCGTAGATACGGCGCAGCTGACTCGGACATCCTCAGCCGATTCGGATGAGGGTGTCTCCGGTCGAGATCGGCCCCGCCTCGGTGAGGGTCAGGTTCTCGGCGTCGGCTTCGAGGACGACGACCGGAACGATCACGGACTTCTCCGCCTCCCGTGCGGCTGCCAAGTCCCAGACGATGATCTCTTCGCCGGCCTCGACCTGGTGCCCGGCCTCGGCACGGAGCGTGAAACCAGCGCCCTTGAGGTGAACGGTGTCGATGCCCAGGTGGACGAGCACACCCTGATCGGGCCGGGGGGAGATGACGAAGGCGTGGGGCTTGAGGCTCGTCAGCTTTCCCGCGACAGGAGCCGTGACCGTCAGGGTCGTGGCCTCGCCGGGGTCGATGGCCGTTCCGGGGCCGACGAGCGCTTTCGCGAAGACGGGGTCGGGAACCTCCGTCAATGGGATCACCGTGCCGGTGATGGGTGCAGCGATCGTGACTGCCATAGTCAGCAGGCCGCCTTTCTCCAAAATCAGTTGTACTTCGCCTAGACTGACCTCAGACTACAGACAAGGATCACTGTCGACCAGCAGATGCTCACCGGCGAGCAGAGGAGACGAAGACGTGACTCAGCCCATGAGGTCTTCGATGTCATCGACGAGGTTGTCCGCCTCCGGACCGACGACGACCTGGACCGCGCTTCCCTGCACCACCACGCCGAAGGCGCCGGCAGCCGTGAGCGCCTGTTCGTTGACGAGAGAGTCATCGTCGACCTCGACGCGCAGGCGAGTGATGCACGCTTCGATGTCGTCGATGTTGTCGGCACCGCCCAGTCCGGCGAGGATCTGCGCTGCTTTGTCCATGTCTGTCACCTTCATCTCCGGCACCCATGCGCCGGCGTCGATTTCACGTTCTGCGATCTGCGTCACAAGTCTACGTCGACTCGTGCCCGACGACCCCACTTCCGAGGAGGAACCCGATGACCACCGCATCCGCTGAGGCACCGAAGAAGCGCAGGAAGGCGATACCAGGGTTCGCCCAGCTCCAACGCGTCGGCCGCTCCCTCATGCTCCCGATCGCCGTGCTGCCCGCCGCGGCTCTGCTGATGCGCTTCGGCCAGCCGGACATGCTCGGCGCCGACGGGCTCGGCCAGTTCGCCGACTGGCTGCTGCCGGTGGCGACGGTCTTCGCGGCCGCCGGTTCGGCTCTGTTCGACAACCTGCCGCTGATCTTCGCCGTCGGTGTGGCCATCGGCTTCGCGAAGAAGGCCGACGGCTCCACGGCACTGGCCGCCGTCGTCGGCTATATGGTCCTCACCGGAGTCTTCACGGCCATGGCTCCGAGTTTCGGCTCGGACAACGGTGAGGGTGAGAACGTCATCAACTTCGGAGTGCTCGGCGGAATCGTCGTCGGCATCATCACCGCCCTGCTCTATCAGCGCTATCACCGGATCAAACTGCCGACCTACCTCGGCTTCTTCGGCGGTCGCCGCTTCGTCCCGATCGTCACTGCGGTAGCGTCGATGGTCATCGCCGTGATCATGGCGCTCATCTATCCCGTCTTCGACGCCCTCATCAACAAGGGCGTGGGCGGCTTCCTCATGGAGCACGGAGCCAATCCGGGCACCGGGTTCGTCTTCGGCACGATCAACCGACTCCTCATCCCGTTCGGGCTGCATCACCTGCTGAACAATCTGCCCTGGTTCCAGCTGGGTTCGTGCACGACTTCCTCGGGGGACACCGCGCACGGCGACATCACCTGCTTCTTCTCCGGTGTGGACGGCACGGCAGACTGGACGGGGTCGTTCATGACCGGCTTCTTCCCGATCATGATGTTCGCGCTTCCCGCTGCGGCTCTGGCGATCTACCGTACCGCGCACCCGAAGCGCCGCAAGGTCGTCGGCGGCATCATGCTCTCGGTGGCGCTGACGGCCTTCATCACCGGAATCACGGAGCCGCTCGAATACGCCTTCGCCTATGTCGCATTCCCGCTCTACGCGGTCCACGCCGTGCTCACCGGCACATCACTGGCGCTGGTGAATGCGCTCGGCATCAAATCCGGGTTCGGGTTCTCCGCCGGTGCGTTGGACTATCTGCTCAATCTCGGCCGGGCGTCGGAACTGTCCGGCGGCATCGGCCCCGTCCTGCTCCTGCTGGTCATCGGTCTGGGCTACGCCGTCATCTACTACTTCCTCTTCCGGTGGGCGATCATCAAATTCAATCTGCATACCCCCGGTCGCGAGGATGAATCCGAGTCCGGCACCGCGGCCGCGTCGGTCTTCGACGAGGCTCAGATCGCCGCCGAGGAGTCCACGGGCAAGAAGCGTGCACAGGACGAGGGCCGAAGCTGACCGTCCATGGAATGCTCCGGGTCCCGGTGACGTTATAGTCTCGGTTCGGCGCTCTCACCGGGTGCCGAACCGGCGGACCCGATCAGCTTCGGATCCGTCCTGACCAGTGCACACGTGACGAAAGGCGGACACCTTGACGGTTCCCACACTCACTCTCAACGACGGCAAGACGATCCCGCAGCTGGGCTTCGGCGTCTTCAAGGTCGACCCCGACGAGACCGAACGCATCGTCACCGACGCTCTCGAGGTCGGCTACCGCCACATCGACACCGCCGCCGTCTACGGCAACGAGGAAGGCGTGGGCCGGGCCATCGCGAAGTCCGGAATCGCCCGTGACGAACTCTTCATCACGACCAAGCTGTGGAACGACCGCCACGGCGCGGAAGAATCGAAGCGGGCCCTCGGAGAATCCCTGGAGAAGCTCGGCCTCGACCACGTCGACCTCTACCTCATCCATTGGCCGACCCCGGCGAACAAGAACTCCGTCGAGACCTGGGAGGCCTTCCCCGGCTACCGGGATCAGGGTCTGACCACCTCGATCGGCGTCTCGAACTTCGACCACCGCTTCCTGCCGGAGATCCTCGACACGGGCATCATCCCGGCCGTCGACCAGATCGAGGTCCACCCGCAGTTCCAGCAGGTCGAGACCCGTCCGCTGCTGGCCGAGCACGACATCAAGATCGAAGCCTGGGGTCCGCTGGGCCAGGGCAAGGTCGACTACGCGAACACCGTCATCGGTGAGATCGCCGCCGCCCATGAGAAGTCCTGGGCCCAGGCGATCATCCGCTGGCACCTGCAGAAGGGCCACGTCGTCTTCCCGAAGTCGAACAACCGCGACCGCATGCATGAGAACTTCGACGTCTTCGACTTCGAACTCACCGACGCCGAGGTGGCAGCCATCGACGCGCTCGAAAACGGCGGCCGCGTCTCCGGCGATCCTGCCGAGGTGAACTGACCCAGTCGGGTTCGACCGATACCTCGCCGAGGCGGCCCTCCCCGACCCTCGGTCGTGCCCGACGAGCCCGGTTGAGCAAAGCGAAAGCCGCCGGAGAGTTCCGACTCTCCGGCGGCTTCGTCATTCTGTCACTCCGCCGGCTTGCCGTCGGCGCCGAGGACGACGGCGTCGATGAGCACCGGTCCGTCGGCCTGCAGCGCTTCACGGTAGGCGGTCTCGAACTCCTCTCGGGTCGTGGTCCGGCTGGCCGGGACACCGTAGCCCTGCGCCAGCGAGACGAAGTCGATCGTGCCCAGAGTCAGCCCCGGGGTGTCTGGGACCCCCATCCGTTCGGCGAATCCGGAGAGCGCACCGTAGCCGGAGTTGTTGACGATGACGAAGATCGTCTTCGTCCCCAACTGAGCCGCCGTGTACAGAGCGGTGAGCCCGTAGTTCGCCGACCCGTCACCGACGGTGGCGACAATGGTCTTCTCCGGGTCGCCGATCGCCAAACCCACGGCGACCGGCAGCCCGAAGCCGAGCCCTCCCGAGGCCGGGAAGTGGTACATGCCTGGCCGGTCGATGACGATCCGCTCGAGGTAGTCGAGGTCGAGGGTGGTCGTCTCATTGACGTAGACGACGCTGTCGTCAACGTGATCGTTGAGCACGGCGAGCACCTCGGTGCCGGACATTCCCAACTCTGACCGCGGTGGGGCGGTGACGACTCGGGACACGCGGTCGCCTCGGCGAAGTCCTCGGTCCGTCGTCGCTGCCGCGAGGTCGGCGAGCGCGGTTGCGGTATCCGCGACGACGGCGCGCCCGAACGGTGCGCGTGTCGCCTCCCGCGGGTCCTGGGTGATCTGGATGACCTCGGTGCCCGGCTCCAGATAGCTCGCCGGCTCCCAGCGGTGGTATCGGAACGTGGCGGCTCCGATGACAAGGACGACGTCGTGGCCGGCAAGCCGGTCACGCACTGACTTGATACCTGGGACGAGGACGCCTTCGAAGTTCGGGTGCGTTGTCGGGAACGGGCAGCGAGTCGGTGAGGGTGCGACGAAGACCGAGGCGTTCAGGCGCTCGGCCAGAACCATGGCATCCTCATAGACCGTCGGATCAGCGACGGCGGCGGCATCGACCTGCGGCCCGAGGACGAGGGCAGGGTTCCGTGCCTCGTCGAGGACGTCGGTGAGTTCGCGGCGCAGCGACTCCGGCATGGTGCCCGCCGTCGTCACCGACCGCTGCGCCAAGAGTTCGTCGTCGGGAAGCGCCGACTGGTCCCAGTCGTCGAGCGGGACGGACACGTAGACGGGACCACTCGGCTGTGTGGTTGCCTCGAAGACCGCCTGCGACAGTGTGCGCGGCACGTCGAGCGCCGACAGCGGCTCGTGCGCGTACTTCACCAGCGGGGCGGGCAGCCTCGAGGCATCGACGCTGGCGAGCATCGTCTCCTGTCCGACGGTGCGGCGCACCTGCTGACCGGCGAGGACGACCAGCGGAACGTGCCCGTAGTGGGCGTTCGTCAAGGCGCCCATACCGTTGCCCGACCCCGAGGCGGCGTGCAGATTCACCAACGCCGGGGCTCCCGTGGCGCGTGCGTATCCTTCGGCCATGCCGACGACGGCCTGTTCATGCAGACCGAGGACGAATCGGAAGTCGTCGCCGAGTCCGGCGAGGAACGGCAGCTCGTTCGAGCCCGGGTTGCCGAAGATCGTCGTCATCCCGTGGGCACGGAAGACCTCCAGACTCGCGTCGAGGACTGTCTTTTCACCGGCGCCGCTGTCGGATTGATCGGCCATTGTGCCTCTGCTTTCGTTCATAGTTCTCGCGCGGAGGGGCCGAGTTGTGTGGCGTCCCTCTCTGCTCACCATAGCCGTCGGCGCATCAGCCGAGCACGCGGATCGGCTCTCCTGAGATCCAGGCGGCGATGTCCTCGACGGCTTGCGTGAAGAAGATCCGATACGTGTCCTCCGTGACGTATCCCAGGTGCGGGGTGAGCACGGTCCGCGGGGTGCCGCGCAGGCGGTGATCGACCGGCAGCGGCTCTTCGTCATGGACGTCGAGTCCGGCGCCCCGGATGCCGCCTGTTTCCAACACGGCGATGAGTGCGTCGGTGTCGATGAGACCGGCACGTGAGGTGTTGACGAGGATGCTGCCCGGCTTCATCGTCTCGAGTTCGGCGGCGCTGACGAGTCCTCGGCTGCGGTCGCTGAGTTTGTAGTGGATCGTGACCACGTCGGCGGTGGAGAACAGTTCGTCCTTGCTCACGGAGCGCACGCCCAGGCCGTCGGCCCGTTCGGCATCGAGGTTCTGGCTCCACGCCACGACGTCCATGCCGAAGGCAGCACCGACCCGCGCGACCTTCGTTCCCAGTCGTCCCAGACCGACCACGCCGAGGCGGTGCCCGTCGAGGTCTCCCCCGACGCTCGACTGCCAGCCGCCGCCTCGGACGGCGGCATCCTCGGCCGGGATGCTGCGCAGGACGGAGAGGATGAGTCCCCAGGTCAGCTCCGGTGTCGCCGAGGTGGTCGACTCGGTTCCGCAGACCACGATCCCCAGCGCACGCGCCGCCTGCACGTCGATGGAGGCGTTGACCCGCCCCGTGGTCACGAGCAGACGCAGATCCGGCAGACGTTGCAGCCGACCGGCGGTGAAGGCGGTTCGCTCCCGCATCGCCACGACCACCTCGGCGCCGGTGAGGACCTGCACCAGGTCATCGTCGTCGACGATGGGGCGCGAGATGAACTCGACCTCGGCGTCGAGACCGCTCCAGTCCGCGAATGTGGCTGCCACCTCTTGAAAATCATCGAGAACGACGATGCGCATGGTGTTCCTCTCCTGAACTCGTGTGACCTACATCCTAGAGCCGATAGGCTGGTCTGGTGAGTGCACCGATCATCCTGAGACAACGCAGCGGCCCTATCATCACGGTCATCGTGTGGGCGTTCCTCGCCTTCCTCCTCGGTGACGCTCTCCTGCGCGGAGCGTGGGAGACCGTCGGGCGTTTCGGGCCCGGCCTTGTGCTCATCGGCTGGGTCGCATTCGCCGTGCTCTGGCGGCCGGCACTCGTCGTCGGAACCGACGAAGTCGAGGTCAGAGAGCTCCTGCGCACGACATCGGTGCCCTATACCCGAATCCGTGATATTCGGCTGGGGTCTGTCGTGACGATCGAAACAGCTTCGGCGGACGGGGCCACGCGCACCATTCGCCCGTGGAACGCCCCCGGACTGCCGCGAAGGAAGATCGATTCCGGGCTGACCGGCGGAACTCGACCGGAGTCTCCGGACAATCATCCGGCGTTCGAGCTGCTGCGCCGCTGGGAGCAGACCCTCGCGGATGCTCCCGGAACGGCCGTGCGAAACGGCCTGTCCGCCGATGCCGAGGACGTGCGCACTCGGTGGAGCCTCGGCGTCATCGGGGTGACTCTGGTGCTCGTGCTGCTGGTGGCGATCGGATTCATCTGATCCCGCTCGGCTGTCAGGCGGGCACAGAAAGACCGACCCCGTGGGGAACGTGATCCCACGGGGCCGGCAGTCTCGGTTGGCTTCAATCGATCAGAGCATCACTTCGTGAAGCCGATCGTCGTCCAGTCCGGCGTTTCGAGCTGACGCGGACCGAGGTTGACGACGTCATCCCTGACGCCCCACACATAAGGTGTCGGGTAGATCGGAATGAGAGGCTTGAGCTTGAGTACTGCGGCGTCTCCCTCATTGGCCAGCTTCTTCGATTCGGCCGGGTCGAGAGTCTTCGTCGCTTCCTTGAACTTCTCACCGATGTCATCGCTGGAGATCTTCGAGAAGTTCTGCTCCGAGTCCGCGGGGTAGAACAGGTTCGATCCCGAGGAGATCGGGAAGGCCGTGCCCTCCCAGGTGAACGTGGCCATCTCGAAGTTGCCGTTGAGCACGTGGTCGGCGAAGTAGGCGGCCACCGGCACGGTCTCGATTTCGATCTTGAAGCCGATCTCGTTGAGGTCCTTCATCACCTGTTCGGCACGCTGAGCGTTCGAGGCGGTATCGGCCGGGACGACGATCTTGAACGTGAGCTTCTCGCCGTCCTTCTCACGCACGCCTCCATCGCCTTCGGTCCAGCCGGCGTCGTCGAGGATCTTCTTCGCCTTCTCCTGATCGAAGTCGAGGCTGCCGTCGGTGTTGTCCTGATAGCCTTCCTGGCCGGGCATGAAGGTGACGTTGTTGACCAGAGTCACGGGCGCTTCGACGGGACCGATGGCGGCCTGAGCGATGGCTTCGCGGTTGATCGCGTGTCCGATTGCGTCGCGGACCTCCTGCTCCTTGAGCGCCCCCTTCTCGGCATTCATCGTCAGGTGAGTCCACTGCATACCCTGCGACTTGTAGATCTCGCCGTCGTCACGTTTGCCGGCGGTCGTGTAGGAGTCGCCGTCGGTTCCCACGTCGACGAGGTCGAGCTCCTTGTTCGCGTAGGCCTGAGCCTGCTGCGCCTGGGACACGACCTTGAAGATCACCTTGTCGAGCTTCGGCTCCTGGCCCCACCATTCGTCGTTCCTGACCATGGTGATGACACCGGACTTGTTGTCGACCTTCTTCGCCTTGAATGGGCCGTTCGAGGGCAGGACCTTCTTCACATAGTCTTTGTTGAACGCGTCGACGTCCTCGGAGATCTCATCGGGCAGGAACGCGCCGATGTAGTTCGGCCAGTCGATGTTCGGTGTCTTGAACGTGACCTTAACATCGTACTTGTCCTCGCCGGATTCGATCTTCTCGATGTCTTCGAAGCCCTTGGTCGAAGCGACCTCGTACTTCTTGTCCGAACCGTTCTGAGTCTTCCAGAAGGCCTTGTAGTCATCGACGTCGATCGGGGTGCCGTCTTCCCAGACGGCGTCCTTGTTGAGCTTGACATCGATGACCAGCGGATCCTCGCTGGCGACCTCGACGCTCTCGGCGTAGTTCTTGTCGACTTCCCACGTGCCGTCGTCCTTGATCCTGACCGGTCCGCCCAATGACGTCCCGTAGAGGTTGTTGTTGTCCACGTGCGCGCCGTCGGCGTGGTAGTAGTTGAGGCTCGCGGGGATCTCGGTCATCGGGTAGGTCAGCGTTCCACCGTCCTTGACCTCGTCGTAGGCGGCTTTCTGATAGTCGGTGGTCGGAAGCCCGGAAATCTCCTTGTCGGCCTGCTCGCTGTCGACGCCGCCGGAGTCCTTGTTCGCCTGCTGGCAGCCGGACAGAGCCAGGCCCAGTGCGGCGGTCGCGGCGACGACCATTGTCGCCTTGTTCCTCATTCTCATGAGTTCCTCATTTCCTGTGTTGTGTTCCTCGAGGTGGGTTGGTGGGGTGAGATCAGTTCGCAGACTCGAGTTCTCGGCTCCGTTCCGCGTGGTGGCAGGCGACGAGGCCGCCTTCGAGCGGACGAGGACTGGGGTCGTCGTTCAGACACAGCTGTCTGTCGCTTTCCGGCAGCAGGGTGAACAGCGGGCAGCGGGTGCGGAAGTTGCACCCTGAGATCTCATCGGTCGGGCTCGGCAGGTCGCCGGTGAGCAGCACCCGTTCGCGTGAGCGTTCGACCTCGGGGTCGGGTACCGGAATCGCCGACATCAGCGCCCTGGTATAGGGGTGCTGCGGGTGACGATAGAGAGCAGCGGATTCGCCGTACTCGACGATCCGACCGAGATACATCACGGCCACGAAGTCCGAGATCTGTCGGACGACTGCGAGGTCGTGGGCGACGAACAGATAGGACAGTCCCAATGTGTCTCGAAGGTCCTCGAGCAGATTGATCACACCGGCCTGGACGGAGACGTCGAGGGCCGAGACGGGTTCGTCGAGGACGAGCAGCTTCGGATTCGTCACCAGCGCCCGAGCAATCCCGATGCGCTGCCGCTGACCGCCGGAGAACTCGTGCGGGTAGCGCTCGGCCATGGACGCATCGAGACCGACGAGTTCGAGCATCTCGGCAACCTTGTCGTTGCGCTCCTTGGCCGGCACCTTATGCACGGTCAGCGGTTCGGCGATCACTTCGCCGACCGGCAGACGCGGGTCGATCGCGGCCATCGGATCCTGGAAGACGACTTGGACGTCTTTGCGCATGGCCAGACGTTCGCGCTTATTCAGGTCCGCGACGTCGATGCCGTTGATGACCAGCCTCCCCTTCTGCGGAGCGACCATCTCCAGAACCTCGCCGATCGTCGTCGACTTCCCACAGCCGGATTCGCCGACCAGGCCGAGAGTCTGACCGGTCCTGATCTCGAGGTCGATTCCGTCGACGGCCTTCACCGTGCCGATCTGTCGTTTGAACACTGCACCCTTGAGCAGCGGGAAGTGCTTCTGCAGACCGGTGACCTCAAGGATGTTCGGCGCCGAATCGTCTCTCACCCGAGTCGCCACCGGATCGGGACGCGGGTAGATGTCTGTGGCCGCCAGATCGCCCCGGGCGATCTCATCAGCACGGTGGCAGGCGGCCTGCACCCCGGGGGTTCCGTGTTCGACGAGATCGGGCTCGACCTCGCGGCATCTGTCGACCGCGATCGGGCAGCGCGGTGCGAAAGGGCACCCCGGGGCCAGATTCGACAGCGACGGCGGTTTGCCCTCCAGCGGAACGAGTCGCTGGGTGCCAGCGGTCGCGAGGTTCGGCACAGACCGCAGCAGTCCTGTCGTGTAGGGCATCTGCGGGCGGTGGAAGACCTGCTCCACTCCCCCGGTCTCGACGAGCCGACCGGCGTACATGACTGCGATCCGATCCGCATTTCCGGCTACCACACCGAGGTCATGGGTGATGAGCACGATCGCGGCACCGGTGATCTCGCGCGCCTTCTGCAGCACGTCGAGGATCTGAGCCTGGATCGTCACGTCCAAGGCGGTCGTCGGCTCATCGGCGATGATGAGGTCAGGGTCATTGGCGATCGCAATGGCGATCATCGCGCGCTGACGCATGCCTCCGGAGAACTCGTGCGGGTACGATTTCACCCGCCGCTGCGCTCCGGGGATGCCGACGATCTCCAGCAGTTCGATCGCTCGTTCGTTCGCCGCTTCCTTCGACAGGCCCGGGTCGTGGATGAGCAGCCCCTCACAGATCTGTTCGCCGATCGTATAGACGGGGGTCAGAGCCGACAGCGGGTCCTGGAAGACCATCGCGATCTCGCGGCCGCGCAGCTGCGACATCTGATGGTCGCTCATATCCAGCAGCGACTGCCCGCGGTACCGGATGGAGCCGGCGATCTGTGCGGTCGAGGGAAGAAGCCCCATCACTGCCATCGAGGACACGGATTTGCCGGAACCGGATTCGCCGACGATGCCGAGGAATTCGCCCGGTCTGACCTCGTAGTCGACCCCGCGGACGGCGTGGACGTCGCCCTTGGTGTTGGGGAAGGTCACGGTCAGATCCCTGACCTCGAGGATCGGTTCAGCCGCGTTGACGGAGTTGAGATCGATGTCAAGTGTTTCAGTCACGGTTGACTCCTGAGGTCGGATCGATCGCATCGCGCAGGGCATCGGCCATCAGGCTGATGGCGAAGAGCATGAGCACGAGGACGCCTGCGGGGAAGACGAACAGCCAGGGGCGGGTGGCAGCGGCCCCTGAACCATCGGCCAGCAGCGTGCCGATCGAAACGTCGGGCTTCTGGATCCCTAAGTTGAAATAGCTCAACGAGGTCTCGGCGATGATCGCGGAGACGACGCCGAGGGTCGCATCGACGATGAGGATCGAGGCCACGTTCGGGATGATGTGGCGGCTGAGGATCTTCGGCGTCGACACCCCCATGTATCGAGCGGCTCGGACGAAGTCGCGGTCCTTGATCGCCTTGGTCTGGTTGCGCACGACCTGAGCCATGATCATCCATCCGAAGAGTACGAGGAAGACGACGATGGCCATCCAGGACAGCTGCCGCAGCAGAGGTGCCATGAGCACGAGGATGAAGAACGAGGGCAGCACGAGCAGAAGGTTGATGAACCACACGATGACCGCTTCGACGCGGCCGCCGAAGTACCCGGCCGCTGAGCCGATGATCGCTGCCAGGATGCTCGCGGCCGGACCGGCGATGATGCCGATGAGCAGGGATTTCTGCAGTCCGACCACGGTCTGGGCGTAGATGTCCTGACCGATCGTGTTGGTGCCGAACCAGTGCTGGGCACTCGGGCCTTCGTTGAGGGCGAAGACGTCCTGGTCCGTCGGCGAGTAGATGTTGATGGTGTTGCCGAACAGGGCGAAGAGAACGAAGAACGCGAGCAGGATTCCACCGACCCAGAAACGCGGGGTCGAGCGCAGCCGCCGCCAGATGAGCATCGCCCGGGAGGTCGGCTTCGCACGCTTCGGCACCACCTCGGCGTCGGATTGCGTGGAGATCGGGATGTCTGTTGCCATTTCAGATCCTCACTCTCGGGTCGAGTGCGGCGTAGAGGACCTCCGACAGGGTCGAGGCCAGCAGCGTGAGCACTGCGACGAAGAGGACGGAGCCTGCTGCCGCATTGATATCGGACTGCAGGATGGAGTTGATGGTGAACTGGCCCATACCGTTCCAGGAGAAGACGACCTCGAGCATCGAGGAGCCCGCGACCAGCGTGCCGAAGGCGTAGGCGAAGTAGGTCGACATCGGAATGAGCGCGACGCGCACTCCATGCTTGACGAGCGCGGTCTTGCGAGTGCGACCCTTGGCGCGTGCGGTTCTGATGAAGTCCGAGGCGAGCACGTCGAGCATGACCGAACGCTGGTAGCGCGAGTACGTCGCGGCACCCATGAGCACGAGTGCCAACGTGGGCAGCAGCATATGTGACACCTGGTCGGTGAACCAGGGGAGGAACCCGGGGTCGATATTCGCCGAATAGTCCCCCGAGAATCGGATGAGCGTCGTGCCGATCATATTGTTGAAACCGGTCGCGATGATCATGAGGAGCACACCGATGACGAACGTCGGAGTGGCGATGATGAGATAGGACGCGTAGGTCACTGTCTGATCAGACGCCTTGTATTGCCTGACGGCTCCCCACACGCCGAGGATCACACCGAGCAGGGCTCCGATGATCGAACCGATGAGCAGGAGTTTGAGGCTGACACCGGCGCGGACGAGGATCTCCTGCAGCACCGGAGAGTTGTGCACCGTGGTGCCGAAGTCACCGTGGAGGAAGATGTTCGTCAGCCAGTCCCATGTTCTCTCGAGGACCGGGACGTCGGGATTCGTGCCGTGGCTGTTGAGGATGGCCTGGATCGATGCCTCCGACAGCGGCGGATTCTGACCGCGGTACCGGGAGGCCGGGTCCATGAAAGAGCTGGAGGTGATGTATGCGGTGACCGTCGCGATGAACGCGAGGATGAAGTAGTTGATGAACCGCCGCAGAACGTATTTTCCCATGGCGCCGACTACGACACCGCGATCAGGCTGTCCTCACTGTGGTCCGCGGAATGGTGCATCGGGCCGGGAAGCTGGGAATAGATCTCGTGGCGAATCGGGAAGGTGGTGACAGTCATCAACGTTCAAGGGTCCTTTGGGGTATTCGGTGCGTAGGCCAGTCGAGATGTGAGGAGCCTCAATGGCTCCTCATAAACGACTGAGCATATTTCGCACTGTATCCCCATGTGACCCACCGCACAAACGTCTCCTGCAGTTCCGATTGCGACAAGGCCGCGTGTCCCCCGGAAATCCGCGCGACACGCCGAAGTAACTTTTCGGTAACCGTCGTTCCGTGTCGCACGGTCACGTCGGCTCATGCTGTGATCGGCGGCGTTCCCCAACGGAATCGCCGAGGCGGTGCAGACTTCACGTCTGCACCGCCTCGGCGATGGTGGATCCGGCCCGTGCCGCCGAGCGTCACCCGGAAGCGGACTGCGTCAGCAAGAGGCCTTGACCTGGATCAGAAGCAGACCGCGCCCTTCGACGCCGACTGCACGAGCTTCGCGTACTTGCCGAGCACACCGGTCAGGCGGTGGTTCTCGGGCAGCGTCCAGGACTTGCGACGCTCGGCCAGCACCTCCTCGTCGACGTGGAGTTCGATCGAGCGTGCCGCGATGTCGACGGTGATCTTGTCCCCGTCCTCGACGAGCGCGATCGGACCGCCGTCGACCGCCTCGGGGGCGATGTGGCCGATGCACAGACCGGTCGAACCGCCGGAGAAGCGACCGTCGGTGAGCAGCAGGACGTCCTTGCCGATGCCCGCGCCCTTGATGGCGCCGGTGATCGCGAGCATCTCGCGCATTCCGGGTCCGCCCTTGGGCCCTTCGTAGCGGATGACAACGACGTCGCCCTTCTTCAGCTCTCCGTTGAGCACGGCGTCCATTGCCGGCTGCTCCTGGTCGAAGACGCGAGCGGTGCCTTCGAAGACGTCGGCGTCGAAGCCCGCGGACTTCACGACGGCACCTTCGGGAGCCAGCGATCCCTGCAGCACGGTGAGGCCGCCGGTGGCGTGGATCGGGTTGCTGAGCGCACGCAGGATCTTCCCGTCGGGGTCCGGCGGGTTGATCGACTCGAGGTTCTCGGCCACGGTCTTGCCGGTCACGGTCAGGCAGTCGCCGTTGAGCAGACCGGCGTCGAGGAGGGCCTTCATGATCACGGGAACGCCGCCGATCTTGAAGACGTCATTCATCACGTACTGGCCGAAGGGCTTGACGTTGCCCAGGTGCGGGACCTTGTCGCCGATGCGGTTGAAGTCGTCGAGCTCCAGCGTCACTCCGGCCTCGTGCGCGATGGCCAGCAGGTGGAGAACCGCGTTCGTGGAACCGCCGAAGGCCATGACCACGGCGATCGCATTGTGGAGCGATTCGCGGGTGATGATGGCCTTCGTGGTGATGCCCTGGCGCAGCATGTTGACGACTGCCTCGCCGGACTTGCGGGCGAACATCGTGCGGTTGCGGTGGATGGCCGGCGGAGCGGCCGAACCCGGCAGTGACATGCCCATGGCCTCGGCAGCCGAGGCCATCGTGTTCGCGGTGTACATTCCGCCGCATGCGCCCTCGCCGGGGCAGACGGCGCGTTCGATGGCGTCGACGTCCTTCTGGGACATGGTGCCGGCGCGGCAGGCGCCGACTGCTTCGAAGGCGTCGATGAGGGTGACCTCCCGCTCCGAGCCGTCCTCCATCTTCGCGGTTCCGGGCATGATCGAACCGTTGTAGAGGAAGACGCTCGACAGTCCCAGGCGGGCGGATGCCATGAGCATTCCGGGGATCGACTTGTCACAGCCGGCCATGAGCACGGAGCCGTCGAGTCGTTCGGCGCTCATCACGGTCTCGACGGAGTCGGTGATGACCTCACGTGAGACCAGCGAGTAGTGCATTCCCTCGTGGCCCATCGAGATTCCGTCCGAGACGGAGATGGTGCCGAATTCGAGCGGGAAGCCACCGGCCTCGTGGACGCCTTCCTTGGCGGCCGAACCGAGACGCTGCAGCGACATGTTGCAGGGGGTGATCTCGTTCCACGAGGTCGCGATCGCAACCTGCGGCTTCACCCAGTCGTCGTCGCCCATGCCGACGGCGCGAAGCATTCCACGTGCCGCGGTGGCTTCGAGACCGTCAGTGACATCGCGAGAACGGGGTTTGATGTCGGGAGTGGTGGTGTCTGTATCGATGCTCATGCAGGCATGCTACGCCCGATTTCAGCATCCGCATGCCGGACTCTCGCATGGTGGAACCTCTTCTGGGCACCATGCGGGAGTCCGACCGCAGAGCTATGTCAGGGTCCTGCTTAGGTCAGATCCGCGTGACCTATTGACCGCGTCTCAGGCCTTGATGAGATTGACCGGCTGCTCACCGTCGTTGATCCGCCTGACCTGCGCGGCAAGGATCTTCACGACCCGTGGTTCGAACGCCGAGGTATCGCCTCCGACGTGAGGTGTGATGAGGGTGTTCGGGGTCCCCCACAGCGCGTGGTTGCGCGGCAGCGGCTCCGGGTCGGTGACGTCGAGTGCGGCATGGAGTCGTCCGGTGGCAAGCTCTGCCACGAGTGCGTCCGTATCGACGACCTTGCCGCGGGCGACGTTGACGATGAGCGCATTGTCGGGAAGCAGGCTGAGGAACTCCGCGTCGACGAGGTTGTGCGTCCCTTCGTTGAGCGGCGTGATGAGCACGACCACCTCGGTGTGGGGTAGAAGCCTCGGCAGCTCGTCGACGCCGTGGATCTTCCCGCGCTCGTCCTCACGCGCGGTCGAGGCGACGCGGGTGAGCTGGACCTCGAAGGGGTCGAAGCGGTCGGCGATGGCCGAGCCGATCTCACCGACGCCGATGATCATCACGCGTCGGTCCTGCAGCGAACGGTAGCGGTGGTGCTCCCACACCCGCGAGACCTGCGAGCGCACGGCGCCGTCGATTCCGCGCAGACTGGCCAGGGTCAGCGCCAGCGCGAGCTCGGCGGTGCCTCCCGTATGCACACCGGAGGCGGTCGCGACCTGGATTCCACGCTCGGGCAGGTGGGCGACGGGGTCGTATCCGGTCGTCTGCGTGATGACCATGCGCAGATTGGGCAGCTCGTCGAGCAGCTCGATCGTCGGCCCGGAATTCAGGTACGGCAGGATCACGACGTCGACATCGTCACGGCTGAGCTTGGCCGACCGTTCGGCGTCGGAGAAGACGACGAGGTCGACGTTGGCGCGCTGGTGAGCGGGGATCCGAGCGATCACACGATTGCGGAGCTCGGAGTTCGGGAAAGCGATTGTGGTGATGGACATGCCCTCATTGTGGCACGCAGTCTCAGACCATGCCGAGACGTTCGTCACTCTGAGATGACCGGCCTCAGTTCTCGGGCAGGGCCCACCTCACCCCTCGGCCGACACCGGCCTCAGTTTTCGGGCAGCGATTTCCCGATCCGAGTGAAGACGGCCTCGATCACCTCGAGCTCGGCGTCGCTGACATGGTCGAAGAAGACCTCGGCGACATAGCTCTTGTGCTGAGAGCCGGCGGACAGGAACGCCCGCGCTCCTGCCTCGGTCAGCGCCACATTGTGAGCACGCCCGTCCCCGGGACACTGAGTCTTCGTCACCAGTCCCGCCTCGACGAGGACCTTGATCCGATAGTTCAGCCGCGAGGGTGAGAAGACGAGCTTCTTCGCCAGGGCGCTCATCGTCAGCGTCCGCTCCGGCGCCTCCCACAGCAGGAGCAGAGTGTTGTAGTCACTGACATCGAGGCCCGCATCGTCCTTGAGCTGGGCCTCGAGGGCCTGACGCAGGCGCTGCGAGGTCTCGAAATAGGTTCGCCACGCGTTCTGCGCCAGCGCCTCCCTCCCGAGCCCGAATCTGATCTCCGTCATCTCAGCCCTCGAGCAGCTGCGCGAACGGGGTGACGTTCGCGGGGTCGAATTCGTCGACGATTCCGCGATTCGCCGAGGCACCCGGGGCCGCACCCGCCCCTGCACGATCGCGCGGATCGGGGTCGGCCACCTCGGCGAGGTCATCGTTTCCGGCCCCGCTGATCGTTGCGGTCAGGGACACGAGCTCCTCCCCCGCCTGACGGATCCGGGCGGTCAGCGCCCGGCCGCCTTCGACGGTTCCGCAGTCGTCGGTCGCGGCGAAGACCGTCGTGGGCACGACGATGCCCTTGAGGTAGGACAGCATCGGCCGCAGCACGGCGTCCCCGGCCAGGGAATGCCGGGCAGTGCCGCCGGTGGAGGCGATGAGCACGGGCTTGCGGCTCAGCGCCTTGTCATCGATGAGCTGCCAGAACAGGGTGTGCAGACCGACGGGGGCGGCCTTGTACACCGGCGCGACGGTGACGATGGCGTCGGCCGCGGCGATGGTCGCGAAGGCCGTCTCCAGCGCTTCGGAGCGGAACCCTGTCAGGGTCATGTCCGTGAGCGCAGTGGCGAGGCGGCGGACGTTGATGACGTCCGTGGTCACGTCGATGCCCACCGATTCCCCCGCCGAGGCGGCCTGACCGAGGATCCGGTTCGTGAGCTTGAGCGTGGTCGAATCCTCGCTGAGCGAGGTGGTCACGGCCACGATGTTCATCGTCTTCGTGCTCATCAGCGGTCGGCTCCTTCCCGTGTCGCATTCTGGGCGTCGTTCCCGGCGGATTCGCCAGCGCGTGCCTGCCGGTCCTCGAAGGCGCGTGATCCTTCTCCGCCGCCGGGGATCGGATCCCGGCCTTCGCGGTGGCGGATGACGAGGGACTCGTGCGTCGGGGCATCGGGGACGTCTGCCGGGCGGCCCTTCGCGAACTCCTCGCGGAGAACGGGGATGACCTCTTCGCCGAGGAGGTCGAGCTGCTCGAGCACCGTCTTCTGCGGCAGTCCCGCATGGTCGATGAGGAAGAGCTGACGCTGGTAGTCTCCGGCCCAGTCGCGGAAGCTCAGGGTGCGCTCGATGACCTGCTGGGGCGACCCGACGGTCAGCGGAGTCTGCGTCGAGAAGTCCTCGAGGCTGGGTCCGTGGCCGTAGACCGGGGCGTTGTCGAAGTAGGGACGGAACTCGCGGACGGCGTCCTGGGAGTTCTTGCGCATGAACACCTGACCGCCGAGGCCGACGATCGCCTGGCTGGCCGTGCCGTGGCCGTAGTACTCATAGCGCTGACGGTAGAGCTGAACCATCCGCGCGGTGTGCGAGGTCGGCCAGAAGATGTTGTTGTGGAAGAACCCGTCGCCGTAGTAGGCGGCCTGTTCGGCGATCTCGGGGCTGCGGATCGAACCGTGCCACACGAACGGCGGGACCTCGTCCAGAGGGGTCGGGGTGACGGTGAAGCCATTGAGAGGAGTGCGGAACTTGCCTTCCCAGTCGAGGTTCTTCTCACGCCACAGACGGTAGAGCAGGTTGTAGTTCTCGACCGCCAGCGGGATGCCGGCACGGATGTCCTTGCCGAACCACGGGTAGACGGGACCGGTGTTGCCGCGGCCCATGATCAGGCTGATGCGACCTTCGGAGAGGTGTTGCGCGTAGGAGTAGTCCTCGGCGATGCGCACGGGATCGGTCGTGGTGATGAGCGTCGTCGCCGTGGAGAGTTCGAGTGTCTGCGTCTGCGCGGCGATGTTGGCCAGCAGGATCGGCGGATTCGCCGGCGCCACGAAGGGCGGGTTGTGGTGCTGACCGGTGGCGAAGACGTCGAGTCCGACCTCTTCTGCCTTCTTGGCGATCTCGACGGTGTTCTTGATCCGCTGGTGTTCGCTGACGGTGGTGCCGTCGGTGGGGTCGGTGGTGACATCGCCGATTGTGAAGATTCCGAATTCCATGGCGCCTCCTGCGTCTGAGCTCCTGCGGCTTGAGCGGCCGCCCTGCTGATCGAACTCACTTCAATTTTGAAGTAACTAGTTGAAATCTTAACAGAAGTGGTGTCAAAAGTATTCCCGGCCGCGGGCAGCCACCTGGGTGGGTCGCGAGGCCATGACCACAAGCGGTCGATTGCCGGGTCGATCCTCGGTGGTTCCAGCCCGGTTCTCACCGTGGATCGACCCGACAAAGCACGACAAGCGGCTCCCGCCCGTAGGCAGGAGCCGCTGTCAGTCCGGCAGCAGGAGCTGCCTCAGATCCAGAGCGCGGGGTCCTCGAGGACGAAATCCGGGTGTTTCACCGAGCCGTCATCCGCAGATGCCTTCGCCGAGGCGGCGCCGACCTTCTTCTTCGGGCGCACGGTCGCGGGAATGCCCACGGCGCTCGAGTCGGCCGCCACGTCCTTGACGACGACGGCATTGGCTCCGACCGCGGAGTTGTCGCCGACGACGACCGGGCCGAGGATCTTCGCCCCGGCGCCGACGAGCACATGGTTGCCGATCGTCGGGTGGCGCTTCGTCTGTGCCATCGATGTGCCGCCGAGGGTCACCTGGTGATAGAGCATGACGTCGTCGCCGATCTCCGAGGTCTCGCCGATGACGACGCCGTTGGCGTGGTCGATGAAGAAGCGACGCCCGATCTGCGCCCCCGGGTGGATCTCCACACCGGTCAGCGTCCTCACCAGCTGGGACATCAGTCGCGCGGGCACCTTTCCAGCATCGTGCTGCCACAGGCGGTGGAGTCCGCGGTGGGCCCAGATGGCATGCATCCCCGGGTAGGACACCAATGAGACGAAATCATTGCGCGCCGCCGGATCTCGCCGCTTCACCGTCTCAAGGTCTTCTTTGAGCGTCTCGCGCACACCGGGTCGGCTCAGCCCATAGGCTGCCGCACCGGCGGCCGCCGCGGCCGCTGTCCACAGTGCCTTCATCGTTGACTCCCCCTGCTCATTCGTCTTGGTCTGTCTCGTGCAAGTCGGATCCGGGCGGAAGAATTCCCGCAGCGGTCCGACATCGGACTCTGCAGACAGCAAGGGCGCCAAACCGAAGTCTGACGCCCTCGTGCCGCTGCCATGGAGTCAGTCCATGTACTCGGCAAACAGCGGAGTCGACAGATACCGCTCGCCGTAGCTGGGGATGATGACGACGACGCGCTTGCCGGCGTTCTCCGGTCGAGACGCGACCTTCTCGGCGGCGAAGAGTGCGGCACCGGAGGAGATGCCGACGAGCAGGCCCTCTTCGAGAGCGACGGCGCGAGCCCGCTCGAAGGCGTCGTCGTTGTCGACATCGACGACTTCGTCGTAGATATCGGTGTTGAGCACCTTGGGCACGAAGTTCGCGCCGAGGCCCTGGATCGCGTGCGGTCCGGCCGTGCCTTCGGTCAGCAGCGGCGAAGCCGCGGGCTCGACGGCGACGATCTTCACATCCGGGTTGGCCTCACGCAGCGCGGCTCCCGCGCCGGTGATGGTCCCGCCCGTGCCGATGCCGGAGACGAAGATGTCGACCTTGCCGTCGGTGTCGGCGAGGATCTCTGGACCGGTGGTGGCCTTGTGGATCTCGGCATTGGCCTGGTTCTCGAACTGGCGCACGAGGACGGCACCGTCGGAAGCAAGCTCTTCGGCCTTGGCCACTGCCCCCTTCATACCTTCGGCCTTGTCGGTGAGGACGAGTTCGGCACCGAAGGCGCGCAGCAGGGCGCGACGTTCCTTCGACATCGACTCGGGCATCGTCAGCTTGACCTTGTAGCCGCGGGAGGTGCCGACCATCGCCAGAGCGATGCCGGTGTTGCCGGAGGTGGCTTCGACGATCGTGCCGCCGGGCTGCAGTTCGCCGGACTTCTCGGCTGCGTCGATCATCGCCACACCGATGCGATCCTTGACGGAGTTGCCCGGGTTGTACGATTCGAGCTTCGCAACGATTTCGGCGCCGGAGCGTTCACTGGCCTTGTTGACGCGGATCAGCGGAGTACGGCCGACCAGATCGGAGACGTTGTTGAAGATGGTCAAAGTAAGTCCTTTCACGCTTCTGTGTGCACCCGCCGTCACAGGCCTCTCACCGCTCGGCAGAGCTGTTCCGGCAAGCGTTGAGCGACAGCTTTCATCTCGTGGTCCGAGACGGCTTGTCCTCATCATAACCACGCCGACGCTGAACGTGTTCCCAGATATGTTGCTCAACAATCTGTGTTCGCTGGCGGCGAAACTATATGACGTTCCCTATCACAGGCTGGGAGCGATCGCATATCTATCCATCTGCCGCAGGTCCGATTCGCAACAACCGCTGAGCAATCGGCGGACATGATCACCGAGGCGGCCCTCCCTTACGCTCATGCCCGACCATGGCCGTCAGGCGGAGTCTGAGACGGTCTCAGGTGACCGATACGATTGTCCTCATGGCTATTCATCCCATCGTCGTCTGCGGCGAGCCCGTTCTGCATCGTCGTGCCGAGAAGATCACCGAGTTCGACGAGGACCTTGCCGAACTCGTCGCAGACATGCACGAGACGCTCGACGCCAGCAACGGCGTCGGACTGGCCGCACCGCAGATCGGTGTCGGCAAGTCCATCTTCGTGTTCAACGCCGACGATGACTATGGTGTGCGTCGTCGCGGCACCTTCGTCAATCCCGTGCTCATTGCCTCGAAGGTTCCCGATACCCGTCCCGATCCCGACGATGAGACCGAAGGATGCCTGTCGGTGCCGAGTCTCGATTTCCCCCTCAAACGTGCCGACAGGGTCACCGTCAACGGCTTCGATGAGAAAGGCGAACCGGTGACCCTGAGCGCTGACGGGTGGTTCGCGCGCATCATGCAGCACGAATACGACCACCTGCAGGGAACCCTCTATGTCGACCGCCTCGATAAGCGCTGGTCGAAGAAGTGGAAGAAGGCCCAGGAAGCGCATGGCTACAACCAGCCGGGCCTGTCATGGATGCCGGGGGTCGACCCCGACCCCTTCGGTCACTGAACCGGGAGCGGGTTGGTCAACGGGCCGAGACAAGTCGGCGAACCGGGATCAGTCGACCACTGAACCAGAGCCGAGCCTAAGCCTCGAGTTCGTCCACGGACTTCTGAGCTGCGGCCAACCGGGTGTCGAAGTCGTCGAAGTCATCGGCGGTCTGATCGAGTTCGGCAACGAGTCCGGAGATGATCGACGACTGCGAGTCCGCGTCGATGCGCAGCTCCCTGAACTGCCAATCGGCGGAATCGTCCGCGGCGGTGCGAGACAGCACGTCGAGCACCCGGTCACCGAGCTCGCGGGAGCGTTCGGAATTGTGCAGCAGCATGAGCTGCTGATCGAGTTCGAGGAGGCGCTCGTAGTAGTCGTGCATCGACTCCACGCGGCGTGCCATGGACGAGAACGCGACGGCCAGCTTCGACAGATAGGTCTCCACCGACTTCGCGGTCCCCACATCACGGATGCCCTCGATCTCCTCGCGGAGGCTGACGAGTTCCTGCAGCCGCACTCCGATGGAGGCCACGGCATGGTCGAGGTCGACGCGGGAGACGTGGTCTTTGAGGATCGGATGGGTCCAGGCGCGGGTGCGCACGATCTTGCGGGCGATCGTGACGGCGAGATGGAACAGACGCTGCTCGTCGGTGTCGCGGCCTTCCTTGCGCCCGGGCAGATAGCCGAGACTGGACGGGGTCACCCACTGGGCGGCGGCGACCTTGCGTCGGTTCTTCCGGCTCAGACGCTTCGGATCGCGGAAGTATTTGGGGCCGGTGACGGCCGCGAAGATTCCGGTCCCCAGGGCGGTGGCCACACCCATCCCGCCGAAGGTCAGTGCGGCATCGGCGAACCCCGAGACCAGAGCCAGTCCTCCGGGAGCCGCGAATCCCGCGGTCACGGCGGTGCCGGCGGCAGTGCCGCCCTTGAACAGGACGCTGGAGCGGAAGAAGTTCCGGCTCATCCCACCGGTGAGCATGATCGCGCTCGGGGCTCCGGCCGTGTAGCGGTATCCGCGGGCACTCCAAGCTCGCAGCACCGCCTCGTTGACGCTGTCGGGCACGAGCACCCGGTAGATCGGCGCGGACTTCCCGCATTCGCTCTTCCACAGCGATTTCCACTCAGACACCGCTTCACCTCCACGCGTGTGGGTCACGCTCTTGGCCCTGTCCTGGCGGGCCATCGGCTGCGGGGAATGCGAACAGCCACACCCTCCGCCATGCTCGGGAACCCGGTCGGTTCCCTTGGACGCACAGTCTAGAGGGTGTGGCTGGATCAATCCTGAGTCCTGCTCGGCACTGTCAGGCGCCGGCGTCGACCAGGATCAGTTCGGACCTGAAGTCAGCCATTGATTTTGGAGAGGATGAGGTCCTTGGCTTTTCCGGCATCGGCCTGTCCGCGGGTGGCCTTCATGATCGGGCCCATGAGCGCACCGATGGCCTGCATCTTTCCGCCCCTGATCTTCTCGACCACATCGGGGTTGGCCGCGATGGCCTCCTCGACGGCGGCTTCGAGTGCCCCGGTGTCCTCGACGATCTCGAGGTCGCGGGCCTTCATCACCTCGGCGGGCTCGCCTTCGCCGGCGGAGACTCCGGTGAGCACATCCTTGGCCAGCTTGTCGTTGAGCTTGCCCTCATCGATGAGATCGACGAGTCCTGCCACCTGGGCGGGTGTGACGATCTCGGTGGGGTGCTTGTCCTCCTGGTTGGCCAGGCGGGCGACCTCACCGGTCCACCATTTGCGCGCTGCGGCCGGCTTCGCTCCGGCGGTGACGGTGTCCTCGATGGCTTCGAGGAGTCCGGCGTTGACGATGTCGCGCATCTCCAGGTCGGAGAACTTCCATTCCCCGAGGAGGCGGCGACGCTTCTGCGCCGGCAGCTGGGGCAGGCTCGTCCGCAGCTGGTCGACCCATTCGCGGGACGGCTGCAGCGGAACGAGGTCCGGCTCGGGGAAGTAGCGGTAGTCGTCGGCGTCGGACTTCGGTCGTCCCGACGAGGTCTCTCCGGTCTCCTCGTGGAAGTGACGGGTCTCCTGGACGACCTTCTCCCCCGCCTCGAGGAGGGTCGCCTGGCGGGCGATCTCGAAGCGCACGGCTCGTTCGATCGAGCGGAAGGAGTTGACGTTCTTCGTCTCCGTGCGGGTACCCAGCGGTGCTTCGGGGTTCTCCCGCAGCGACACGTTGACGTCGGCGCGGACGTTGCCCTGTTCCATGCGGGCTTCGGAGACGTCGAGGGCGCGGAAGATGTCCCTCAGCGTGCGCACATAGGCGGCGGCTACCTCGGCGGCTCTCTCCCCTGTCCCGGTGATCGGGTGGGTGACGATCTCCACGAGCGGCACACCGGCGCGGTTGTAGTCGACCAACGAATGGTCGGCGCCCTGGATGCGGCCGGTGGCCCCTCCGACGTGGGTGTTCTTGCCAGCGTCCTCCTCCATGTGGGCGCGCTCGACGGGGACGGTGACGATGGTGCCGTCCTCGAGCTCGACCTCGACCTGGCCCTCGGCCGCGATCGGCTCATCGGACTGGCTGGTCTGGAAGTCCTTGGGCACGTCCGGGTAGAAGTAGTTCTTGCGGGCGAACCGGCAGGTCTCGGCGATCTCGCAGCCGAGCGCCAGACCGATCTTGATCGCGTACTCGACACCCTTTTCGTTGACCACGGGCAGGGACCCGGGCAGGCCGAGCGAGGTGGGGGTCACGTTCGTGTTCGGACCCCCGCCGAAGGTGTTGGGGGCGGCGTCGAACATCTTGGTCGCGGTGCCGAGCTCGACGTGGACCTCGATGCCGATGACCGGATCGTATTTCTTGATCGCGTCTTCGTATTTCACTTGGCGTTCAGTCCTTCCGCGAGAGTGTCGAGCACGCGTCCGCCGGCGGATTCGAGTGCGGCTTCCAGGGGGCCGGCCACCTCGTAGAGTTTGACGTCCTCACGGGCCGGAGCCAGGATCTGGAAGCCGACGGGCAGACCATCGGCCAGGCCCGCGGGCAGGGACAGTCCGGGAATTCCGGCGAGGTTCGCGGGGATCGTCGCGACGTCGCCGAGGTAGAGGGCCATCGGGTCGGCGGCCTTCTCCGCACCGAACTTCAGTGCGGTCGTCGGAGCGGTCGGGGACACGAGGACGTCTGCCGCGGCGAAGGCCTTGGCGAAGTCGTTCTGGACCAGGGTGCGGATCTTCTGCGCCGAACCGTAGTAGGCGTCGTAGTAACCGGCCGACAGAGCATAGGTGCCGAGGATGATGCGTCGCTTGACCTCATCGCCGAAGCCGGCGGCACGAGTGGCCGACATGACGGTCTCGGCGGTGACGGGACCGGACTCGGGTTCGACGCGCAGGCCGTAGCGCATGCCGTCGTAGCGGGCGAGGTTCGACGACACCTCGGAGGGCATGATGAGGTAGTAGGCGTCGAGGGCGTAGGAGATCGACGGGCAGTCGACCTCGACGATCTCGGCACCTGCGGCGGCAGCGGTTTCCAGCGCCGCTGTGAACGCGGTGCGGACTCCGTCCTGGTATCCCTCACCGGCCAGCTGCTTGATGACGCCGAGCTTCTTGCCCTTGAGCTCGCCGGTCTGGGCGGCGGTCAGAAACCCGCCGACCTCGTCGGGCAGCGACGTCGAATCGAGCGGATCGTGTCCGGCCAGCAGTTCGTGCAGGGCGGCGGCGTCGGCGACGTTGCGGCCCATCGGTCCGACCTGGTCGAGGCTCGAGGCCATGGCGATGATGCCGAAGCGCGAAATCGACCCGTAGGTCGGCTTGACGCCGACGGTGCCGGTGAACGCGGCGGGCTGACGGACGGATCCGCCGGTGTCGGTGCCCACGGACAGCGGGGCCTGGAAACCGGCCAGTGCTGCGGCCGCGCCTCCCGAGGAACCGCCGGGCACGTGGTCGAGGTTCCACGGGTTGCGGGTGTTGCCGAAGGCCGAGTGCTCGGTCGTCGATCCCATGGCGAATTCGTCGAGGTTGGTCTTGCCGAGCACCGGCAGACCGGCGGCCTTGACCAAGGTGTGCACGGTCGATTCGTAGGGCGGAACCCAGTTCTCGAGCATCTTCGACCCGGCGGTCGTACGCGTGCCTTCGGTGACGACGAGGTCTTTCAGCGCCACCGGAACACCGGCCAGGGCGTGGACGTCCTCACCGGCGGAGCGTTTGGCGTCGACGGTCTTCGCCGTCTCCAGGGCGAGTTCGTCGGTGACGGTGATGAAGGAGTTGAAGTCATCCTCGGTGGAGGCGATGCGGTCGAGGTGGGCCTGCGTGACCTCGACGGAGGAGAACTCGCCGGATTTCAGTCCTGCGGCGAGTTCGAGGGCGCTCTTGTTCGTCAGTGCGGTCATCTCATTCCTCCCCGAGGATCTGCGGGACGAGGAACTTGTCGTCCTCGGCGGCCGGGGCCGAGGCCAGAGCCTGTTGACTGGTCAGCGTCTCGCCCACGACGTCGGGGCGCATGACGTTCGTCAGCGGGATGGGGTGGCTGGTTGCGGGCACATCGTCGCCGGCCACTTCGTTGACCCTGGCGACGTTTCCCAGAATTGTGCTCAGATCACCGGCGAGCGATTTCAGCTCGTCCTCGCTCATGGCGATCCGAGACAGTGAAGCCAGATGCTCCACCTGTTCGGGGGTGATTGCGGAAGACTCCGTCATTCCCTGCCTTTCATCGTCGTTTTCACTCGCCCCCAGTCTAGTCTCTCCGCGGGGCGCCCTTCCGAAGCCCCGCTGTGACCTTCCCCCATTACTACCTGACGGCGGCCCAGCAACCTCGCGCGAGGTTGCTGGGCCGCCGTCAGGTAGTAATTATCAGGGGGTGAGGCGTTCGGGCCAGGTGCGGGTGCCGTGGATGTATCCGGCCATGTCGGCCACGACGCGGTCGGCGTCGGCCTGGGTGAACTCTCCGGCAGAGACTCCGGACTGCAGGTCGGCGGCGAGATCGGCGATGCGGGTCCGGGCGTCGGCCACGGTGGCTGCGACGAGTTCCGTGCCGGTCGACAATGAGCCGGACGACAGGGCACCGACCGGACTCGAATCGTCGACGATGGTGCCTTCGATGACCTCATGACCATCCGTCGAGACGGGGTCGGACGCAGTCGCCGACTCCTCGGTACGGCCGGTGACCGGAGGCCCCGGAGTGCGCATGGACGTCAGAGCGGGCTGAGCATTGCGTTTGGTGCTGTTCGGTCCCGGCCCCAGCACCAGGTCGGCCAGGCCCGCCGTCACGGGAACCGCGGTCAGGGCCGCGGCAACGACCACGCAGGTACCGGCGAGGACTTTGGGGATCCATCTCATGTCCCACACTCTTCCACTCGAAGCTGTCTCTGAGCTTGACTGAGTCTGAACCCCGACTTCGAGTTCGGTCACGAATGAGCACACAGCCGCACCTTGGAACCTCCGGGAACCGAGATGTATTCCCTCAGTCGAGGCTGCCGGTCTCCAGCAGCACCCGGAACTGGTCCTCGTCGAGGACAGGCACGCCCAGCGACTCCGCCTTGTCCAACTTCGACCCGGCGTTCTCACCGGCGACGACATAGTCGGTCTTCTTCGACACCGATCCCGCTGCCTTGCCGCCGGCGCCGAGGATCGCCTCCTTGATGCCATCGCGGGTGAACGAACTCAGCGATCCGGTCGCCACGATCGTCAGCCCCTCGAGGGTCTGCGCGGCGGCCTCGACTTCGTCGTCCTCCATCCGCACCCCGGCTGCCGCCCAAGTGTCGACGATCTCGTTGTGCCAGTCGATCTCGAACCAATCGCGGATGCTCTGTGCGATCGTCGGACCGATGCTCTCTACGGCCGACAGCTCTTCGAGGCTGGCTTCACGGATGGCCTCAAGGGTGCGGAACTTCGCGGCCAGGGTCCGTGCGGCTGTCGGTCCGACATGGCGGATCGACAAGGCGACGAGCACCCGCCACAGTTCTTGATCTTTTGCCTTCTCCAATTCGTCGAAGAGCTTCTTCGTGTTCGCGCTCGGAGCGCTCGGCTTCTTCGCGGTTCCACGGGTAAAGAAGTAGGGCACAAGTTCTCGTTCGCCGGTCTCCACACCCTTGGACTTCTTGTTCCGCCAGATCTTGACATCACGCAGATCATCGGGAGTGAGGTCGAAGAGGAAGGCCTCCGAGGTCAGCGGAGGTGTATCCGGTTCGGCCGGTGCCGTCAGCGCCAGCGCGGCCTCCTCGCCGAGGGCTTCGATGTCGAAGGCCGCACGGGAGGCGAGGTAGAAGATGCGATTGGCCAGCTGGGCTGGGCAGGACCGTGAGTTCGGGCACCGCAGGTCCTTGTCGCCTTCCTTCTGCTCACCGAGCTCGGTCCCGCAGGACGGGCAGTGGGTGGGCATGACGAATTCGTGTTCGGATCCGTCCCGCAGGGCCGCGACCGGGCCGAGCACCTCGGGGATGACGTCTCCGGCCTTGCGCAGGGTGACGGTGTCGCCGATGAGCACACCCTTGCGTTTGACCTCGTATCCGTTGTGCAGGGTCGCCCGCTCGACGGTCGATCCGGCCACGGTCACCGGTTCCATCACGGCGAATGGGGTCACTCGCCCGGTCCGACCCACCTGCACCTGGATGTCGATGAGCTTCGTCGTGACTTCCTCGGGCGGGTATTTGAATGCGGTCGCCCACCTCGGTGCGCGAGAGGTGTAGCCCATCGTCTCCTGCACGGCGATATCGTCGATCTTGATGACGATTCCGTCGATCTCGTGGGTGACGTCGTGACGGTGTTCGCCGTAGTAGGCGATGAAGTCTTCGATCTCATCGACGGTGTCGAGAACCTTGAAATAGTCGCTGATCGGCAGACCCCACGACCGGAACTGTTCGTAGACCTCGGACTGGTGGGCAGGCTCGGGATGCGAATCGTCGGCCGGCGTCCACACGGCGATTCCGTGGACGAGCATGTGCAGGGGCCGACGCGCCGTGACGGCCGGGTCCTTCTGCCGCAGCGAACCGGCCGCGGAGTTCCGCGGATTCGCGAAGGGGGCCTTGCCGTCGGCGACAAGCGAGGCATTGAGTTCGGCGAAGTCCTCGACGGGGAAGAACACCTCACCGCGGATCTCCACCTCGGCCGGCGGGTGCTCGGTATCGAGGTGGTGCGGGATATCGGAGATCGTGCGCACGTTCGCGGTGATGTCCTCACCGATGCGTCCGTCGCCGCGGGTCGCCGCCCGCACGAGTTCGCCGTTCCGGTAGAGCAGGTTGACGGCGAGACCGTCGATCTTGAGTTCGCACAGGAACTTCGACTTCACCGAGGTGGCCGACCGCACCCGTTCGTACCAGGCTCGCAGTTCGTCGTAGTCGAAGACGTTGTCGAGGCTGTACATCGGACCGATGTGTTCGACCGGGTCGAAGGTCGAGGTATCGACGACGCCGCCGACTGTCTGCGTCGGCGAGGAGTCGGTGACGAGTTCGGGGAACTGCGCCTCGAGGTCTTCCAGACGATGGACGAGTTCGTCATACTCGGCGTCGGAGACGAGCAGGGAGTCCTGATAGTAGGCGGCCCGCAGCTCCTCGATCTTCTCGGTCAGCTGGGCATGAGCCTGAGCGCGAGCGGTCGCGTCGGTGAGGTCGACGCCGCCCAGGTCGAGTGTGGTCGAATCCGAGGTCTGGTGCTCGGGCGTCGATGAGTCGGCGTTCTCCGGTGTCGTGGTCATTCGATCTCCTCAAGAGCCCGCCGCAGGCCGGCGGCGATGGTCATGGTTCCCCGATTGTGCTCGGGTCCGATCCCCTGCTGGTCCTCCAGCAGCGGCGGGTGGGTCATCGGCAGTTCGGGCCCGGCGATGATCCCGAATTCGCGCAGGCTCGCAGCCCCCATGCCGATGCGCGACCACGGAGTGCGGATCCGTTCACACCAATGGTTGACCGCGTCCGATCGCCCACCGGCCTCGGTCGGCAGGTGGATCCAGGTGCCGAGCCCCGCCTCGGCGAGGATCGCCAACTGCTCCCAGCTGTGTGGTCTCAGGCTAGCCAACGGCACTGACACGGAGCGGGCGCCGGTGCGGCGGACCGCCTCGGCGGCGGGGATCTCCTTGCCCTGCAGGCGCAAGGGCTCGAGGTCCGGCAGGGCGAGCACGGTGGGAGGGAGGTGGCGCAGTGTGGATTCGAGCGCTGCCCACACCTGGGTTTCGCTGATGGCGGGCAGGCTCGCCCACCCGGACACGGTCGGCCAGGTGCCGGTGAGGACCGGGTTCAGACGGGATTCGACGAGGCGGACGGTCGGCTGCATGCCCAAGCCCGCGATGCGATCGGTGAAGGCGGCGATGCCGAAGGCGTAGGCCTGGACGACATCACGGCGGGCGCCGTGATCGCCGAGGACGCGGGCACCGGAGCTCAGGCTCAGCGCGGTCACGAGCGTCCACGGTCCCGGCAGGCTGATCTGGACCTGCCCGGGCCGGGACCCACCGTATTCGGCGATCGCGTCGAAGGCTTCGATAAGGGCGGAGTCCTCGAGCCGTTCGTCTTTGCCCGCCGAGGCGGTCAGCCGCCACCCGTAGGACGTGCGGTCGACGTGGAGTTCGGTGAGCAGGCCGACGGCGCGGCCGATGGCATCGGCGCCCCACCGGTCTTCGGACCGGTCGGCGGTCAGGGGCACCGGCGGCAGCTGGTCGGCGAGGATGTCGAAGCCGGCGGCCGCGGCCTCTCGGACCGGGCTGGTCGCAATATAGCTACGGTGCGGATCACGGGCTCCGGGCAGCCAGATTCCCGTGGTCGTGGCGGCGGGCAGAACTCGGTCAGCCATGCTGGTGGGCGCGGGGGATTCCGAAGACGTCGACATAGAATCCGAACTCGCTTTCCAGGGAATCGATGATGGTTTCGGCGCGGACGAAGCCGTGGGATTCGCCCTTGTACAGACGGTAAATGTACTCCACTCCGGCCAGTTGAAGTGTATCGACGAATTCCTGGGCCTGTGAGGGTGGGACGATCGGGTCGCGGTCGCCTTGCATCACGGCCACGGGCACGGTGATATCGCTGGTCCGGCGGATCGGCGAACGGGTGATGTATTCGTCCTGGGCGGCGGGCCAGGGTCCGACGAGGCCGTCGATGTAGTGGGATTCGAAGTCGTGGGTGTCGACGACGAAGCGCATGAGGTCGGTGACTCCGAAATACGAGGTGCCGCAGGCGAACACGTTCGTCGAGGCCAGGGCGGACAGCACCGTCCATCCGCCCGATGAGGCTCCGGAGATGGCGATGCGGTTCGGGTCGGCGAGTCCGGCTGCGATGAGACCGTTGACGGCGGCGACGGTGTCCTCGACGTCGACGACTCCCCATCCGCCGCGCAGTCGGTTACGCCAGGCGCGGCCGAATCCGGTCGACCCGCCGTAGTTGACCTCGAGGACGCCGATGCCCTGGGAGGTGAAGAAGCTCGTGCGGGCTGTCATCTCCGGGATCGCCTGTCCCGTCGGTCCGCCGTGGATCGAGACCACGAAGGGCGGGAGTTCGTCGACGGGGGCGGCGAAGCGAGGATTGTGGGGAGGGTGGATGACGACGGGCACTCCCCCGAGTTCGCCGACGCTCGGGCGGGAATAGTAGCCCTGATGGGTGTCGAGGCGTTCGCTGGCGATCTCCGTGAACAGTCCGGTCACCCGGTCGACGGCGTAGAGGACTCCGGGGCGCCTGGTCGACTTCGCGGTCAGAAGCAGGTGGGTGCGTCCGAGGTCGAGGAGTTCGATCGTGCCGAAGGTCTCCCCCGTCGTGTCGATGGTCTCCCAGGGCGGGGAGGAAGGACTCATCGTTGTGGCGGAAGGGCTGAGCGGGCGGCGCACGAGTGCTGCGGTGGCCGCCTGAGAATGCGCCCACACCTCATCTCCGTCGTTGAGGTGCCACCGGGTGCCCAGCTGCCAGAGGGCACCGCCGATCTCCTCGCCGGTGTCGATGACCGATCGCAGCCGGTCGAATCCGATTCTTTCGGGCGCCGGCGCCTGACGGTCGTCGGTGACCAGGGGACGCACGACGACGGGGTCGATGTCGAGGCCGTACAGCGCCCAGTGCCCTTCGTGATCGGAGATGACGTGGAGAGACGAATCTGACGTGAACTCCGCCTGGAGCAGCGAGATTCCCGGGTCGGTCGGACTCGGCAATCCCGGATCGGACCTGCGCGGGCGTTCGATCCCGTCACCGCTGAGAACGGCGACCGCAGGTGTGGCCGGGGTGCGCACATCGACCAGCCACAGGGTGGTTCCGTCCCACGGCATGTTCGGGTGCTCCCAGCCGATGAACGCCAAGGTGCTGCCGTCGGGTGAGAGCCTGGGCCAGGCCATGAAATGCGAGTGGGTCGAGAGCACATTCGTCGTTCCGTGCTTGGTCAGCAGCACGATGGCGCGTTCACGACGGGTGGACCGACAGTCCTCGCGCACACATAGCAGCCCCCACGGGCTCATGTGCAGATCCCCGTAGCGGATCCGCCCCGAGGTGTCCGGGGTCAGCGCGTGCGGGGCTCGCCCGGGAATGATCTGCCAGACGCGCTGATCAGCGGCGTTGACGAAGTAGATGACCTCGCTGCTCTGGTCGAGAGCCCACGAGGCTCCCCCGTATTCGTGGACGGCGGAGCGGATGTTGAACCCGGTCGGAATGACCTGCTCACGCTCTCCCGGACGTGACAGCGACGTGCGGACGAGGCCGGTGCGGGCCTTCTCAGCGGGAATCTTCGTCGAGTAGAAGACCTCGTCTCCGCGGAAGGCGGCATCGAAGATCGGAGCGGCACCGGCAGCCACCTCGGCGGCGCCCAGAGGTGAAGACCAGGTTCCATAAGGTGCCGTGACGACATCTTGGGGACTTTCCTTCATGCCCCCAGAGTATCGCCAGTGGCCGACATCGGCCCCACAGCCCTCGCCTCGACTCGCGGAAGCGGCTCAGGCGCCGGCGAACTCGGGTGCCGGGGTGATGCGGTCCTTCGCCGTGGAGTCGATGGTGGCCTGGCCGAGCACACGGGTGCCGCGGTAGATGACCATGGTCTGCCCCGGAGCCACTCCGGACAGCTCCTCATCGACGTCGACGTGCATGAGCTGCCCGGCCGGACGCGCGGCAGGCACCTCGACCTCGTCGACGATGGGGTTGACTTCATGCTCGGGCGCCTCGGCGACGAATTCGCCGAGCCAGGCACGGGCCGGCACCGGATCGGCGTGGGCACGGATCTGCACTTCGCAGTCGATGCCGGTCTCCGGGGTGTCCCCCATGTCCGAGGGTGCGGCTCCGGCCCAGGAGGTGCGGATGCCGGTCAGATGCGAGACCGCGAGGTCGGCGCGCGACCCGACGGTGACGGTGTTCGTCGCCGGGTCGAGGCCGGTGACGAACCGCGGCTTGCCATCACGAGCGGGCTTCTCGATGCCCAGGCCCTTGCGCTGACCGATCGTGTACGTCATCGCCCCGTCGTGCTCGCCGAGAACCTCACCTTCGGAGTCCTTGATGAGTCCGGGACGCATCGGGATCTTGTCGGCCAGCCACGCCTTCGTGTCCCCGTCGGGGATGAAGCAGATGTCGTAGGAGTCGGGCTTGTTGGCCACGGAGAAACCGCGCTCGGCCGCCTCGGCGCGCACTTCGGCCTTCGACGCGGTCGCCCCGATCGGGAAGTAGCAGTGCTCGAGCTGGTCGGAGGTGAGCACACCGAGAACGTACGACTGGTCCTTGGCCAGATCCTCACCGCGATGGAGTTCGGGCCGACCGTCGTCATCGCGGAGCACCTCGGCGTAGTGGCCGGTGGCAATGGCGTCGAAGCCGAGCGCCAGGGCGCGGTCGAGGAGGGCTGCGAACTTGATGCGCTCGTTGCAGCGCATGCACGGGTTCGGGGTGCGTCCGGCGGCGTATTCAGCGATGAAGTCATCGACGATGTCTTCCTTGAACCTCTCGGAGAAGTCCCAGACGTAGAAGGGGATGTCGAGCATTCCCGCCACGCGGTGGGCGTCGCGGGAGTCTTCGATCGTGCAGCAGCCGCGTGATCCGGTGCGCAGGGTCCCGGGCATTCGGGACAGGGCGAGGTGAACGCCGACGACTTCGTGTCCGGCGTCGACGGCACGGGCGGCTGCGACGGAGGAATCGACTCCGCCGGACATGGCGACGAGTACTCTCATGATGCTCCTTGCATCCATCGGGGTGTTGCCGAAACCATCCCGGCTCGGCGTGCCTGGTCGACGACCTCGGGCAGGGCCGCGAGCAGGGCGTCGACATCGGCTTCGGTCGTATCGTGACCGAGTGTGAAGCGTTGGGTGGTGCGGGCGCTGTCCTCATCCAGACCGCAGGCCAAGAGCACATGGGAGGGACGGGAGACACCGGCAGAACAGGCCGATCCCGTCGAGGTGGCCAATCCCCTGGCATCGAGACCAAAGAGCAGCGAGTCCCCCTCGCAGCCCGGGAACGTGAAGTGTGCGTTGGCCGGCAGGCGGTCCGCTCCGCGCGGGCCGGAGAGCCTGACCCCGTCGATGCTCGATTCGATTCCGTCGATGAGGCGGTCGCGCAGCCCCGACAGTCGTGCCGCCCGGGACTCGAGGTCGCTCGTGACCAGATCGACGGCGGCGGCGAAGGCCACCGCACCGGCGACGTCGAGGGTGCCCGAGCGCACGCTGCGCTCCTGCCCCCCACCGTGGAGGATCGGCGTAGGGGTCGCCGCGCGGTCGAGCAGGAGCGCGCCGATGCCGACGGGGCCGCCGATCTTGTGCGCGGTGATCGTCATCGCCGTCGCCTTGAGTGCGGCGAAGTCGAGCGGGATCTGCCCGAGCGCCTGCACGGCGTCGATGTGGAAGGGAATGCCGAGTTCGGCGGCGGCTTCCCCGATCTCGGCGATCGGCTGCAGAGTGCCGATCTCGTTGTTCGCGGCCATCACGCTGATGAGCGCGGTGCGTTCTGGGTCGCGGCGCAGTTCGGTCAGTGCCGCGTCGAGGTCGAGTCGTCCGGTCTCACCGACGTCGAGGCAGACGGCTTCGGCGCCGAGGCTCTCCAGCCACTCCACGGTCTCGAGGATCGCGGGATGTTCGATCGTCGTCGTCAGCACCCGCGGGCGGGCAGGCTCCGTGAACGTCCCGTTGTTGCGAGCGAGGTAGAGGCCCTTGAGAGCGAAATTGTCCGCTTCGGTGCCGCCCGACGTGAAGATCACCTCCGACGAGGTGGCCGCGCCGACCGCGCGGGCGATGACCTCACGTGCCTCTTCGATGCGCATCCGCGCGGCTTGGCCGACCGCGTGCAGGGCCGAAGGGTTGGCCCGGCGGGCCAGCTCTTTCGTGTACACCTCGAGCACCTCGGCGGGCATCGGCGAGGTGGCTGCGTGATCGAGATAGATGGGCACCCTGCAATTTTAGGGCGTGAGCCGGGCTACGGCCAGGATCCGTGCGGCATCTCACCCGCCGAGCGACACCTCCGGACGAGTTGCCCGCCGGCATGGCCGACTAAACTGAGTCGGGTGTTCACCGTTTTCACCATCGTCCTCTACGCCGCCACCGGCATCCTGACCCTGTGGTCGATCGTCGAGACCATCCGCAACCGTCCGGCGGGCAAGGCCCTGCTCGGCGGTGCCGCTCTGCTTCTGCTGCTGCTCATCGTGCAGCTGATCATCTCGATCGCGACCTTCGGCTCCACACATGATGTCGATCCGCTGCTCTACTTCGGCTACATCATCACCGCGATCATGGTCATGGCGCTGGCCGGGTTCTGGGCGTTCGCGGAACTGAGCCGCTGGGGGCCGGGAGTCCTGGCCGCGGCAGGACTGACGGTGATCGTGATGATCGAGAGATTGGACCAGATTTGGCAGTGACCAGGCGCAATCGGTTCGGCGGGGACTCCGCCGACGATGCGAACTCAGCAGGCAACAGCTCAACAGGCCGCGCACCATCAGCAGACGATGCGGACTCCACGGCCGCCTCGGCGAGGGGAAAGACCGGACGGTCGCCGTACTCGGCGATGCATACCGGACCGGGACGGGCGCTGACGGCGGTGTACGGCGTCTTCGCGCTCTCGGCCACGGCCCGGGCGGGCTACCAGCTCATCCGCGAGTTCGACGTCGCGCCGATCGCGTATTCGCTGTCCGCCATGGCTGCGGTGATCTACATCCTCGCCACGGTCTGCCTGGTCATCGGCAACCGGGTCTCACACCGGATCGCCGTTGCCGCCTGCGCGGTCGAATTCGTCGGCGTCATCGTCGTCGGCATCCTCAGCCACACCCATCCCGAGGACTTCGCGAAGCCGTCGGTGTGGTCGAACTTCGGCAGCGGGTACGGCTATATTCCGCTGCTCCTGCCGCTCATCGGCCTGTGGTGGCTGCTGCGCGTCGGCCGCCGCGCCAGCCGCGGCTGAGTCGCGCAAGCCGCGGCTGAATCGCGCCAGTCGCGGCTGAGTCGCGCATGAGCGGGTTCAAAATGCATATGCCGTGATCTCGATCAGTGCGTATGAATTTCGAACCCGCTGGTGTTGACGCACCACGCCCACCGCGGCTGAGCGCGGGTCACTCCACCTTGGAGGACAGGACGTTCCAGTCGGTGGCCACGGCGGTGAGCTCGTCACCGGTCCTCATCAGCACATAGGGGTGCGCGGTGTCGACCTTGATGGTGTCGCCCTCTTTGTCGTTAGTCTTCACGGCCTCGACGGTGTCGCCGAGGTCGAGTGCGTAGTCCGACGGTGCCTTGATCGTCAGCGTGCAGCGAACTTCGCCCATTCCGATCGCGCCGTTTTCGGTGCTCAAGGTCATGTCCTCGAACTTGAGGTCCTCATAGGGCTTGCAGTCGACGTCGACCTTGTCGAAGCCGGAGTCCTTGTCCCGCAGGTCACCCACATAGTCGCGGAATCCCTTGAATCCGCCCTCCTTGAGTCCGTCGGGGCCACCTGACTTGGCCTTGCCGTCGACGAGGAACGACGAGACGTCATCGGAGGCGGTCGTCATATCGTCGGCGAAGTCCTCGGGGCCCTCCTCCACGGCTCCGCTGTCATCGGCCATCAGCGTCGGCATCTGGTCAGCGGGGATATAGGATGCCGAGCGCACGAGCGGATCGGTCGATGCCGACTCCCGCGTCACCAGCATCACCTGGGTCAGCTGCTTGTCGCCGTCCGTGGACTTCTTGTCCGCGGTGCCGAAGGCGTAGAACCACATCGGGTATTCGGTGAAGTTCGGGCTGCCGGCGACGACTTCGGTGAAGTTCGGCGCACGCAGCTTCTGCTTCGCTTTGTCCGCGATCTGGATCTGCGCGCGGGTGTGGTCGATGAGCGGTGCCGCCTGGATCTTATCGAGGTCGGTGCCCTTGTCCCCGAGGGTCTTGTCCAGCGATTCCGTGTAGTTCGTCATGAACTTCCCGGCCTCGCCGGGTCGCACCGCGGTGCGTTCGTACGGGGTGGTATCCGGGCTGCTGGGCTTGGCGATCGGCATGTTCGCACAGCCGCTGAGCACGAGTCCGGTGCCCAAGACGGAGGCCGTCACGGCGCGGAAGGACCGTCGGTTCCGCAGATCCCGTCGCCGAGGCGGCGCTTGGCCGGCCGTGTCCGGCTGCACCGTCGAGATCGGCTGGGTCGCCGGTCCCGGCTCGCCCTTGACCGCGCGGTCAGCGGCCGGTCCCCGGCCGTTACGGCCGCTGCGGCCGGAGCCGCCCGAGGGACCGTTTTCGCCGCCGTCGTGGGGTCCGCTGCCGCCGCCCGCGGGCCCGCCACCCTCCGGTCCGCTGTTGTCCGGCCGTCCGGCGTCCTTCTTCGGCGGGCGGATGCGTGAGGCCCACCAGCGCATGAAGAAGAACACGGAGAATCCGGCGAGGATGATCGCGCCGGCGATGCCGAGCAGGCTGAGGGCGAAGACACCCTTGACGCGCATCTGGAGGCTCACCGTCGTTCCTTCGAGACTGTCATCGGAGTTCGCAGGGGCGATGACGAGCACCTGCGGCTGAGCATCGAGGTCGAAGGTCTTCGCGACCGTCTGTCCAGTATCTGTGCTGATCCACCAGTCGCGGTCGGCGATATCGGCCTCCGGTTTCTCATCACCGGGAGTGAACCGATGGGAGGCGGAGTTCGGGAACGAGACATCACTGATCTGCTCCTGTGCCACTCCGTCGAGGTAGCTGTCGGCGTCGACCCCGCTGGCGGTTCCGACGAACAGTTCCGTGCCCTTCGAGTTCTTCGCCGTCACGGTCACGCTCGAACCCGAGTAGGGCACGATCGCCTCGTCGAGGACGACGGCGTAGGCCCCGTCCCTGACTGTAAAGGCAGGCGTCTCTGTGATCTCGTCGGTGCCGACGACCGAGAGCGCAGAGATGACCAGTCCGGCGAGCGTGAGTGCCGCTACGCCGAAGAGGATGGCGGTGATGAGTCGGATTCGCTGGATCAGAACAGTGCCCTCATGAGTGCGGTCCGTGCCTTGGTCACGGCTGGGTCATCGGCGCCGAGGACCTCGAAGAGATCGAGGACGCGCAGTCGCAGGGATTCCTTCTCTTCGCCCGTGGTGGTGCGGATGAGAGAGATGAGTCGGCTGAACGCACCGGCGGCATTGCCGCTGACGACTTCGGCGTCAGCGGCTGCCTTCGCGGCCTCGACGTCCTTGGGATCGGCATCGGCGGCGGCGATGAGGTCGGCCGGCTCCTGGTCGATGAGGCGACGTCCCAACCCGGCCCGGGCAAGACCGAATTTCGCCTCTTCATCGGCCGGTGAGTTCGCCAGCGCGGCCTTGAACAAGTTCTCGGCAGTGTCGAAGTCGCCCTTGGCGAGTGCATCTTCGGCCTCTGGGTGGGCGGGACCGGCCGGTTCGGGTTCGGCTTCCCCGGTGACGGCGTGCCCGGTCACGCCGTTCTCACCGGCGAGCTTGAGCAGTTCGTCGAAGTAAGCCTGGACCTGCGGTTCTGGCAGAGCACTCTGGAACAGCGGGACGGGCTGGCCCTTGATGAGGGCGACGACCGTGGGGATCGACTGGACTCCGAAGGCCTGCTGCAGACGCGGGTTCGCATCGACGTCGACCTTGGCCAGCACCAGACGTCCCCCATAGGAGGTGACGACGCGTTCGAGGATCGGCGAGAGCTGTTTGCAGGGTTCGCACCATTCGGCCCACAGGTCGATGACGACGGGCACGCGATCGGACATCGCCACCAGGCTGGTGAAGGTCGATTCGTCGACGTCGAAGACCAGTCCCGGAACGGCGACCGCGTTCGGGTCCCCTCCAGCCTGGCCACCGCCGGCACCCGCACTACCGGCCTGCCCGCCCTGTCCGGCCGGCATATTCTTGCTGCGCACCGCCGACAGGTCGAGTCCCTGATCGGGCTGTGCGTTCTCCTGCGAGGGATCCATTGACACGTGGTCTCCTTTGTGACGCGGTCGGTGGGTTCGGCGAATACCGTGACGCACCTGGTCCATGCTTTTCCAACAGAACGTATCAACACCGGTGCGTCTGCGGCTATTTCCTCAGCCGTCGGGGAAAGGACGCCACGGTGCCGGCCCTGCCGCCTCAGCCTGCTTCGGCTCCGGCGAGAGTCTCGAGTCCGCCGATGAGTTTGACTTTGCCGTCCTTGGGCACGAGGAAGGTGAGCACCTGGGTCGTCTTCGTCGTCACGGGCTGCTTGGTCGACGCGGAGCCGACGAGCTCCTTCTGCGGCGATGACAGGGTCAGGGTGCCGGTGCGTCCCTCTTTCGATTCGGGGCTGATCGTCGATTCGGCGTCGATGACTCCGGTGACGATGGCGGCGTCGCCGGCGGTGCCCTGAGCGACGAGTTCCTTGCCCGGAGTGTATTTGTACTTCACCTCGGCCTTGCCTTCCTCGGCGCTGGCCTTCTGCTCCTTCTGGTTCTTCCAGATGGACTTCGAGAAGTCATCGGAGTCGAACTTCTTCGCTTCCTTCGAGTCCGCTCCGCTGCCGAGGGCCTTCGCGTAGTCGGCGACGGCCTTCTCCGGAGTCGTGACGAAGTCCTTGGATCCGGGCTCGAGCATCTTCGCGCCCTGACGCGAGTCGGGCAGTTCGGGCAGCTTCGTGCCGGCTGTCAGCTGGGTCTGCGACCACAGTTTGTAGTCGCTGCGCGGGTCCTCCTGGGTCAGCACGAGCAGCTGCGAGCTCCCTCCGGCAGAGGTGATCAGGCTGGTCACGCGCGGCCAGGCGTCGGTGGCCGATGTGTAGTTGGCGACGATCTCGTCGCTGGCCACGGCCGGTGCCATCTTCTGGTCTTCGACCTTCTCCTTGACCTTGTACAGGTCTTCACGCTGTTTGAGAGCGGGGCCGGCGGCACGTTCGGCCAGCGCCTTCTTATCGGTCTTCTTGTCCGCGGCCGTGATGTCGGTGGCGACAGAGTCGAGGATCCGCTTGGCCTGGTCGTCGGTGACTCCCGCGGCCGCTGAACTCGGCGCCTCGGAGGGTTCGGGCTTCGGCAGCTCTTCGGGCCCGCAGGCGCTGAGCGCGAGCACGGGGACGACGGCGAAGGCGGTGCCGTACTCGGCGAGTTTGCGGCGACGTTCCTGCCGTGCCTTGCGTCGGTTCGCTTCCTTCTTCGAATTGTTCGCGCCGAGGACGAGGAGGACGACGCCGCTGATGAAGGCGACACCGCCGATGATCATCAGCGGCAGCGCCCAGGGGGTATCTGCGTGGTTGGGCCAGGTCAGCGTCACGGATTCGACCGCTCCGGCTTCGCCGTCACCGGCGATGAGGAAGCCGGTCCGGTTGGCGTCGTCGTTCCATTCCAGTTCCACCGAATCGGTGCCGGTGACTTCCGACTGCCACAGATCGGCCCCGGCCGGGTTGGGCACCGTGCCTTCACCGTCGGTCGCCTTGGTCGTGAGCTTGCCGCCTTCGGCGAGTCCGGTGATGCGGTCATAGGCGGACTGTCCTGCCCAGGCTTCGACGTTCTCGATCGGTGCCTGGGCGATCGTGAGGTCGCCGCTGCCCTTGGCCGTCAGTGTGGTCGGGGTTTCGTAGAGGTTGAGCATTCCGGGGTCGACGATGACCGCCGGTTTGTCGGCGTCGATCTGCGCGGTGGCAGTGATCGTATCCTCCGGCGCCCACAGGGTCTTCTGCAGGATGCCGAGGCCACCGACGACGACACCCACCACCATGAGAATCACAGCGAATGTGTAACGCACGTGCGTACCTTCCCTCAGCCGAGCAAAAATGGCACCCCAGTTCGGGGACTCTTCAAGTTTAAGTCACATGCCGGACATCGCCTTTGTGCGCACGCTCAGTGTGTGTCGACGTTCACACGCCCACCCCGGAATGTCCCGATCACCTGCCCCTGGCCTAAGCTGGGCGGGTGAGCAACGACAGAATTGTGTGGATCGACTGCGAAATGACCGGCCTCGACGAGGTGCGGGACGAACTCATCGAGGTGGCCGCGATCGTCACCGACTTCGAGCTCAACCCCCTCGACGAGGGAATCGACATCGTCATCAGGCCCTCGGCGGATGCACGGGCGAACATGAACGAGTTCGTCACGAATATGCACACCACCTCGGGCCTGATCACCGAACTCGACGCGGGCACCACCGCCGCCGAGGCGCAGGCGAAGGTCCTCGAATACGTGAAGAAGCATGTCCCCGAGGCGGGCAAGGCCCCGCTCGGCGGCAATTCCGTGGGCACCGACAAGGTCTTCCTGACCAAGCAGATGCCCGAACTCGTCGACTACCTGCACTACCGGATCATCGACGTCTCCTCGATCAAGGAACTGTCCAAGCAGTGGTTCCCGCGCGCCTATTTCCAGGCGCCGGCCAAGCACGGCAATCACCGCGCACTCGGGGACATCATCGATTCGATCATCGAGCTCCAGTACTACCGGAAGGCCGTGTTCTCCGCCGAGGGACCGAGCTCCGATGAAGCGAAATCGATCGCCGCCGAGGTGGCCGAGAGCTTTTCGACCCTCACCGAGGCGAACGCGTCCGACGAGGGCTGACCATCTCAGCCGGCCTTCTTCTCGGGGCGGGCGAAGATGTTCGACGGGAAGGCACCTGACTTCGCGATGACGCGCAGCAGATCCCGGCTCGGCGAGAGCAGCGATTCGATCGTCCGATCGTCGAGGACCGACCACGCGGCTGCAACAGTGCCGTCGGTGAGAGATTCGACCTGTTCCTTCAGGTCACGGCCCGCCTCGGTGATGGTGGGCAGGTCATGCCCGCGGTCGTCCTTGTCCACGGTGATCAGCCCCGCCTCGGCGAGCCTCGTCTGCGCGGTCTGCCATTCCTCATCCGTGTAGCCGCGGGTCTTCTGCGCCGCCCGCGGGCGGAATCCGGCGCCGGTGGCGACGTCGAGCATGAGGGCGTCGATTCCGGGCACACCGGCGGTGACGAGTGAGGCGACATGGCCGTCGCCGCGGAATTCGCGAGCTATGGTCGCCACGTCCCACAACTTCTCGAACGCGGTGCGCCCCTGGTGGCTGCCGATGACATCGGCGGTGGCGGCGGCCAGGGTGCGGCCGGAGAAGTCCATGGCGGCGAGCACGGGGGCCAGAGTCTGGGTCATCTGGTCGGCCGCCTCGGTGAGCAGCGCGATGTCGTCACGATCGTCGAAGAGTTCGGCCATGTATGCGCTCACGGCGTCGAAGCGGGCCTGGACCATCTGCTCCGGGGTCACCGTCTCCCACAGGCGCGGCAGCATTCCGGCGACGAAGTCCGCGGAGTAGTTGTAGTACGCGGCGGACACGACCCCGGGATTCACCCGTCCCAGCGGAGCCGAACGTGCGGCCATATTGCCTTCGACGCCGGGTTCGAGCCCGTACTTGGCATATTCGGCGCCGACCGTCTGTGAGAAGTACATCGACGAGTGGAAGGAGTTGATGCGGGACGAGACCGTTCTGATGTTCTGTGTGCGCTGGGAATCCATATCGTCATCCTATGGGCGGTCCCGTCCCAGGTAAATGGGTATGCGCGTCCATCGTCGGCGCCATGCGAACCAGACCGGGGCCGGCGCAGCACGATTGCCGGACTCGTCGACGAGTGCGCAACAATGGAGCCCATGACCACGGCGCAGACTCTTCAGTACCCGCAGCCGAACGAGCGGCCTCGAGGTCGCCGCCGGCGGACGACGTTCATCGTCTCCGCCGTCGTCATCGTCCTCACCCTCCTCATCGGCATCATCGCTGCCGACCGCATCGTCGACTACACCACGGAGCAGCGCATCGCCGACGGGCTTGCCGACTACGGAGACGCCGAGGTCTCCGTCGAGGGCTTCCCCATCCTCACGCAGCTGGCCTCCGGAGAGCTGAACTCGGTGCATGTCACCGCCGCCGAGGCGACCTATGAAGGCGTCGACTTCACCGACGTCGATGCGAAGCTCTACGACGTTCCGACCAGCGGGTCGAAGCCGATCGGCACCGTCGACGGCACCGCGGTGCTCCCCCACTCGACCCTCGACGAGCTCGCCGCCGAGCATGCGAACCTGCCCGAGGGGATGACATTCACCACCGTCGACGGTGAGCTCTTCCTCAAGGGGTCGATGCTCGGTCAGGATCTGCTCGTGGGCATCGACCCGAAGGCCGACGGCAGACGGGCCGTCGTCGATGCGACGACGATCAAGCTGGGTTCGGCGGAGTTCTCCCTCGACCGCCTGCCCGGGTTCCTCACCTCGGAGATCTCCGATATCGTCATCGATCTCGACTTCCTGCCCGCCGGTCTCGAGCTCACCGACATCACCGCCACCGAGGCGGGACTGCAGGTGAGCCTCCACGGATCCGGGGTCAGCCTGCAGTGACCGGTTGCGGACCTGGGCGACCACGGTCGGGTCGGGCCGCCTCGGCGATCGGGTAGTGTTCCGGTCGTGACGACTCCCATTCCCGCCGAAACCGCCGACGATTCCCACCGCTACCGACCCGATCCGACCGTCCTCACCGCACTGACCTCTCCGAGGCTGCTCACCCGTGAGGTTCTGGCCGGACTCGTCGTGGGGCTGGCCCTCATCCCCGAGGCGATCGCGTTCTCGATCATCGCCGGGGTCGACCCGAAGGTCGGGCTGTTCTCCGCGTTCGTCATGGCCACCTCGATCGCGTTCCTCGGCGGACGTCCGGCCATGATCTCCGCGGCGACCGGAGCGGTGGCCCTCGTCATCGCCCCCGTCGCCCGCGAACACGGGATGGACATGTTCATCGCCACCGTCATGCTCGCCGGCATATTCCAGATCCTGCTGGCCGTGGCCGGGGTCGCGAAGCTCATGCGATTCATCCCCCGCAGCGTCATGGTCGGGTTCGTCAACGCCCTGTCGATCCTCGTCTTCGCGGCCCAGGTCCCCCATGTCATCGGGGTGCCGTGGATGGTCTACCCGCTCCTGGCCATCGGCATCGTCGTGCTCGTGTTCATGCCGAAGCTGACGAAGGTCGTACCGGCACCGCTGATCACGATCGTGGTCATCACCGGCATCGTCATCGTCTTCGCCATCGATGTTCCCACCGTCAGTGACCAGGGCGAACTGCCGCGCAGCCTGCCCGAACTCTTCATTCCTGACATCCCGCTGACCTGGCAGACCTTCACGACGATCGCCCCCTACTCTCTGGCCATGGCTCTGGTCGGCCTGATGGAGTCGCTCATGACGGCGAAACTCGTCGACGAGATCACCGACACGCACTCGAACAAGACACGCGAGTCCTGGGGTCAGGGAGCCGCGAACATGATCTCCGGCCTCTTCGGCGGCATGGGCGGCTGCGCGATGATCGGGCAGACGATGATCAACGTCCGCGCCTCGGGGGCGAGGACCAGGATCTCGACGTTCATGGCCGGTGCGTTCCTGCTCATCCTCGTCGTCGTGCTCGGCGACATCGTGGGCATGATCCCGATGGTCGCGCTCGCGGCGATCATGATGATGGTCTGCGTCGACACCTTCGACTGGCATTCCATCCGCCCCTCGACGCTTACGATGCTGCCGAAGTCCGAGACCTTCGTGATGATCGCCACCGTCGCGGTCGTCGTCGCCACAGGCAACCTGGCCATCGGCGTCGTCGTCGGCGTGTTCGTGGCCAGTGTGCTCTTCGTTCGGCGGGTGGCACACTTCGTCACGGTCGAACGCACGGTCGTGGCAGGCGCCCCGGACGATCAGGTCGATGCGGAGTCTCCGGTCGCCCCGCGCGACGAGACCGGTTCCGCCTCCGCCGAGGCGGTCGCCCGCTATGCGGTCCGCGGCGAACTCTTCTTCGCCTCCTCGAATGATCTGACCACTCAGTTCCGCTATACGCATGATCCCGATCGGGTCGTCATCGACATGAGCGAATCGCATGTCTGGGACGCGTCGACCGTGGCCGCCCTCGATGCGATCGTCACGAAGTACGAAGCCATGGGCACGCGTGTGGAGATCACCGGAATGAACGCGTACACCGAGACGCTGCACGCGCGGCTCTCCGGTGGGCTGGGATAGCTGCCCGTCGAGGCGGAATCCGGCCACCCGACCCCCGTTCCCTCGGGTACAGGGCCCGGTTCCCGAAGGTATCGAGCCCGGTTCCCGGGGGTGCACGGCCCGGTTCCCGAGGATAAGTGGGGCCAGATTGCCATTTTCGCGCCCGAAACGAGCAATCTGTACCCACTTAAGTCTCGTTGGCACGGCGCGCCGCCGGTCGGCTACACTGTGGGAGATGTCTCCCGCCATGCGCAATGCCGCTTTCCGCCCGAAAGTGTGGGTTCTCCCGCACTCGGGCACCAACGGCTACATCACTTCGTGGGGCGAGATGCAGTCGGGCACACAGCCGTTCGCACGCGGAGATCTTCCGCTCCGACCCTTGATGTGACGCTCCGACAGTTCTCATCTGCCGAGCCGACGACGTCCGCTCGAATCACGCACGTACGCTCAGCGTCGCCGAACTGAGCGCTGTCTGCACATCCACTCTTCGGGTCGAACTCTCTTGTCTGCCGACCACGAACGGGATCCCTGTGACCACCACCTCTGCAACCACCTCACGATCCGCCTCACCGAACACCCCGGGACAGCAGCTGTTCGGGGCACTCCGCCGCGACACCGTCGGCGGCGCGCTGCTCCTCATCGCCGCTGCTGCCGCTCTGATCTGGGCGAACTCACCCGCATCGGCTGCATACTTCGCAATCCGGGACTGGGAATTCGGCTATGAGCCCTGGCACCTGCGTCTGAGCATCGGACAATGGGCCGCCGACGGACTGCTCGCGGTCTTCTTCTTCCTCGTCGGCATCGAACTCAAGGCGGAATTCACCCGCGGTGACCTGCGGCGTCTCCGCACCGCCGTCGTCCCGATCGCCGCGGCGGCCGGCGGAGTCCTCGTCCCCGCCCTCATCTGTGCGGCCTTTCTGCTCACCCGTCCGGAGCTGCTGCGCGGTTGGGCCATCCCCACCGCGACCGACATCGCCTTCGCCGTTGCCGTCCTCGCGATCGTCGGCTCCCACCTGCCCAAGGCGCTGCGCCTCTTCCTGCTCACCCTGGCCGCGGTCGACGATCTGCTGGCGATCACCATCATCGCGATCTTCTACACCGAGACCATCGCGATTCTCCCCCTTGCCACGGCGCTCGGAGTCGCCATCGTCTTCGGACTCGTCGCACACCGCTTCCGCCGCGTCTTCGTCGACCGTGCCTGGGCAGCGTGGGTCGTTCTTCTCCCGCTCGGCCTCGTCGCCTGGGCGCTCATGCACGCCTCCGGTGTCCACGCAACCATCGCCGGAGTGCTGTTGGGCTTCATGATCCCCGCCGTCGTCGGTCGCAGCTCGACACGCACGGCCGGTGACGAACACGGTCGCTCCATCGACCTCGCCGAGGCGCTCGAGCACCGTATCCGACCGCTGTCGGCCGGTTTCGCCGTTCCGGTCTTCGCCTTCTTCGCCGCCGGTGTCGATATCGGAGGATTCCACGGTCTGGCCTCCGCGTTCTCCCATCCCCTGACCTACGGGATCATGACGGCACTGATCGTCGGCAAGCCGGTCGGCATCCTCGCCTCCACGTGGTTGGTCACCCGGTTCACCGCGGGTGTGGACCCCAGTCTGCGCTGGGCCGACCTCACCGGCATCGGGCTGCTTGCCGGCATCGGCTTCACCGTCTCACTCCTCGTCGCCGAACTCAGCTTCACCGCCGGTTCGGTCGAACACGACGTTGCGAAGGTCGCCGTTCTCAGCGCCTCGCTGCTCTCGGCCGTACTCGCCGCGCTCATCCTCACGGTCCGAAACGCCCACCACCGTCGCCGGTCTCAGGCGCTCCTTGCCGGTCTCAGGCGTGAGCGAGCCCGTTGACCTGCGAATGCGCATCGGACGATCGCCGGTTCCGTCACAGACTGTCGCACTGGGATTCGACACGGTCCTCGACAGCGCCGCCGGCCATGCCGCCTCAGGAATCGATGTCCGGCGTCGGCACTGCTGTCGGGTCGGCGTCGATCGTGATCCGGACTGCGTCGATGACAGTGTGATCGCGCAGCAGCTCCTCACCCGACACGGTCCAGGACTCTCCCTTCTTCTCTCCGCATGACTGGCCGCGCGGAGCGAAGACCTCACAGTCGACAGCGGTGATCGGTGCTGCTGACTCGATGACGAGGTCTCCGCGGTCCAGGGGACGGACGTACACGACGACGCCGCTGTCCTGTTCTCCGTTCAGGTCCGCGGCCGGCACCGCTGCTCCGGCAACCTCGTAGTCGAGGACACCTCGGTGAGATCCTACGGGGAGCCTGTCCGTGGAGAAGTCGATATCGACGGAATGCAGCTCCTTGTCGATGTGCGCCTCGCCTGCCGTCGAATCGATGGTTCCCTGCGGATTCGAATACTGTGCCCGCAGGTACGGAGGCAGCAGGGACTCGGTGTCGGGCAGACGGAATCCATCGTGGACTTCCCCGCCGAACCCCCATGCCGTATCGAGCGCGAGCTCGAGTTTCGTGTCCATCCGCACCGAGTAGCTGCCATCGGCGGCGATGCTGACGGTGTGCTCAGCAGACTTGCTGCGCAGCGGGTTCGGCGCGGCGTCCACACCGCCGGGTGCTGCGATCACAGCCGTGATCGTCACGGCCGCTGCGAGCGCCGCCGTGATGGAGAACGCGCGACGGCGTCCGAATCTCTGCCTCATCTCGCTCAGCCCTGCCTTTCATATGAGGGGATCGGGGACGCCGTCATTCCTGCAGGAGGGGTGAAGGCGATGATTTCGTGGCTGTCGGTCAGGGACTCCCGCCAGACCACGTGCGCGCCGGTACCAGAGTCATCAGCATCATCGACCCGAGCGAATGCTTCAGCGTCACAGCCGTCGCCGAGGTCGAAGTCGACGTTGTCGGCAGGACAGTAGACGGGACCGCCGGTGTCGATGTCGAGAGTATGCGTCTGCTGCGAGGGCTGACCATTGCCGATCGAGGGGACGGGCACGGCGAAGAACTCCTCGTCGGCAGCGGAGATGAACACATCGTCGAGGGCGTATTCGAACTCGACGACATGACGGCCTTCACTCCACTGCACGGACCCTCCGTCGGAATCCTGCGGGGTGAATTCGACGTGCACCGCCGGATGGTCGAAGCCTTTCCGCTCCGACTCGTCGACGTCGATGTTCAGCTCTCCGAGGGTCTTCGGTGAGTCCTGAGTCGAATCGTCCGAAGTGCTCAACTCGACTGCGCTCAGCGACGACAGTTTCGGCATCATCGCCAGCCGGCGGCCGGTCCGAGGATCTTCTCCCACTCCTGCATCACTGATCCACAGACCGAGAGGTTGTCCGTTCTCGGGTGGGGTTTCGAAGATCAGCCTTTGGCGGATCTGCACGGTCCCGTCTCTGTGCGGGGCCACCTCGGTGATGGTCTCCTGCGGGGTCAGCGCATGCTCGGACAGCCTCGTGGTCCCATGGTGGGGCGGTGTGGACCGCAGCACCAGCGCGGTCACGATCACGCCGATGACGACGACGGCGACCGCGGTGAATGCGAGGCCGACGAGGAGGAGCAACTTGGTCCGTGTCATGGTTCCAACGTAATATCGGGCCGGTGTCAGCGGAGGCACGAGCGGTGCCAGTCCTGGAACAACCGACCACAACTTAAGCAGGAGGTGCCATGCGATCGCCCATCCCGGATTTCCTCGATGAGACGCTCGACCGTTTCCGACCAGACCGGTCCGGCGAGAATGCGGACTACATCCCGGACCTCGCCGCAGCGGATCCGGAGAAGCTCGCGATCTGCATCTCGACCCTCGACGGCCTCGAATACACTTCCGGCGACGCCGACTTCGAGTTCTCGATCCAATCGATGTCGAAGCCCTTCATCTACGGTCTCGCCCTCGAACAGGAGGGCCTGGCCGGAGTGCTGGAGAACGTCGGCGTCGAACCCAGCGGTGAGAAGTTCAATGAGCTCTCCTTAGACAAGAAGTCAGGCCGCCCGCTCAACCCGATGATCAATGCCGGGGCCATGACGATCCACTCACTCCTCGGCGATCCCGGTGCAGGACTGGCCGAACGCACCGAGATCGTGCGCGCGGGCCTCTCCCGCTTCGCCGGCCGGGAGCTGTCGATCGACGAATCGGTGGCCGACGGGGAGTGGCGTGAGGCCTACCGCAATGTCGCCATTGCGAACATGCTCCGCTCGTACGACATCTTCTACGACGACCCCGACGAGGTGGTCCGCGGCTATATCGAACAGTGCGCGATCACCGTCACCGTCAAAGACCTCGCCATCATGGCCGCGACGCTGGCCGGCGGCGGCATCAACCCGCTGACCGGCGAACAGGTGCTCTCACCCAGGGTCAACCGGCAGGTGCTCGCAGTCATGATGACGTGCGGCATGTACGACGCAGCCGGCGACTGGATGACGGAGATCGGGATTCCCGCCAAGAGCGGCGTGTCCGGCGGTGTCTTCGGTGTCATGCCCGGTCAGGTCGGCATCGCCACGTTCTCCCCGCGCCTGGACAGGCACGGCACGAGCGTCCGCGGAGCGAAGATCTTCCAGGACCTCTCCGACCGTCTGAGTCTGCACATCATGGATGCGCCGGAACCGGCCCGGTCGATCATCCGCCGTGACCGTCGCTTCGTCGACGCACAGGGCAAGATGGTCCGCATCTGCAGCCTGCAGGGCCTCATCCAGTGGAGCGGTTCGGAGAACGTCCTGCGCACGATGGACGAGCCCGGCTCCAGCACGAACACCTTCGTCCTCGATCTGCGCCGAGTCAACGAGATCAACTCCGTGGCCCGGAGCATGCTCACCGAAGCGCTGTCGCGCATGAAGGACGACGGGATCCGCGTGGTGCTGCTCGACCCCGATGACATGATGCAGTGCAAGGGACCGAACTCCGCACTTCCGGGCGTGCAGATCCTCGATTCGCTCAAATCGGTCAAGGGACTCAAACGCATCCGCGACGATCGTCGCCGGGAGATGGCCGACCGGGCACACTGACAGCGGCTCTGGACGGTCGATGGGTCCCACTGACGGCGACGGCAGTTGGTCGACCGGCCCGGCTGACGGCGGCTCTGGACGGCCCGCAAGGATTTGATAAGGTGAGCCTTACCGAACCCCTGCGCCGAGGCGGCTCCGCACTCAGAGACCGACCGTGAGCGTTCAGGGGCACCCCGTTTGAGAAAGGCCGCCTGTGACGACCGCACCCGACACCCCCGAACGCACCGCACGCCCCGCCCGCGGGCAGGCGGTGCTCACTGTCCTCGAGAGGACCGAGGTCAGCCCGCATCTGGTGCGGCTCCGCCTCGGCGGCGACACCTTCGACAACATCAGCTCGAACGATGCGACCGACAAGTACGTCAAACTCCTCTTCGCCGATCCGGCGCATGAGCTCGCCCCGCCCTATGATCTGGCGCAGCTGCGCGAGCAGTCTCCCGAGAAGCTGCCGAGCCGGCGCACCTACACGGTGAGGGAGATCGACCTGGAGGAGAAGTGGCTGAGCATCGACTTCGTCATCCACGACGATGACGGAATCGCCGGGCCCTGGGCGAAGAGCGCGCAGCCAGGAGACACACTCGTCCTCTCCGGAGCCGGCGGAAAGTACGCCCCCGCTGCCGAGTCCGCCTGGCACCTGCTCATCGCCGACCACTCCGCGATCCCTGCCGTGAGCTCTGCCCTCGAGGCGATGCCTGCCGGAGCCACCGGGATCGTCCTGGCGTGTGTCACCGACGAAGCCGATCGCGTTCTGCCCGCAGCACCCGCGGGCATCGAAGTGAGATGGGTGGACTCGGACGAAGAGCTCATTGCCGCAGTTGAGGGGCTCGAGTGGCGTTCGGGCACCCCGCAGGTCTTCGCCCACGGCGAGCGCGAGACGATCAAGGTCATCCGCACGATCCTCAAGGACCGCGAAGTGCCGCGGGAGTCACTGTCGATCTCCGCCTACTGGGCCCGCGGCCGCGCCGAGGACCAGTTCCAGGCCGAGAAGCGCGAACCCATCGGCCAGATCGACTGATTTCCCTGCCTGGTCACACCGACCGCGCGAGTTGCCGTCGACCGCTCACGGCATACGTCGAGCGGTCGGCGGTGAGCTGAGCGGTCGGCGGTCGTGTGCGACCGGGTGTCAGCTGCGGCGGCGGGCGAGGAAGAAGGCCGCTGCGCCGAGTGCGATGAGACCGACAGCGATGCCGCCGAGGATGAGGTACTGGCCGAGGTCAGCGCCGGTGCGTGGCAGCGGGCCACCGTCGGCGTCAGCGTCGGATGCGCTGGAGGCTTCGGAGCTATCTGCGTTCGGGCCTGCGTCGGAGGCGCTTGCGTTCGCCCCGGCCTCAGGATCGGTGCCAGAGCCGGCGTTCGAGCCGGTTGCCGAGTCGCTGCCAGCGCCGGTGTTCGAGCCGCTGCCAGCCCCGGTGTTCGAGCCGCTGTCCGACTCCGTCCCGCCGGCGGCCGTACCTTCGGAGGCCGAGTCCGATTCGCTGCCCGAGTCGGATTCGCTGCTGGCATCGGCCTGGGCGGTGTCGTTCGCGTTGTCGTTGTCGTTCGCGCCAGAATCCTCGTTCGCGCTCGCATCCACATTCGCGCCCGCAGCATCAGCGCCGGCAGCGTCATCAGCGCCGGCATTCTCGTCGTCGCCGTCGCCCCCGTCGTTCGCGAGATCGGCGACCGAGTAGAGGCTCGTCGTGCCCGAGACCTCGTTGCCGACGACGAGCGCAGCCTCTCCCGTCGGCGACTCGTCCGCATTGAGGAACGTGATGCCCTCCGGCCCGAGGTCACCGGCGCTCGAGAGCAGCGCGGCCGGATCCGAGGCGTCCTCGATCTCGTCCTCGACAGAGACCGAGAAGTCCCGGTTGTTGAAGTAGGTCGCGAACTTCGGTGCGCTCGGCTCGCTGAGATCGAAGGCGGCGATTCCGCCGATGCGTTCGAAGCCGACGAAAGCGTAGGTCCTCTCCCCCACTTCACCGATGGTCAGCGCCTCGGGCTCGGGGCCTTTGTCGTCGCTGCGTCCCTCGAGGTTCGACTCGGAATGGTTGGAGTTGAAGAACTCGGGCACCGCCTCGGCAGTCAGCTTCTCGAACTCGTCCCCGGAATCGGCGACGAGCTTCCCATCGGTCGTCCACACGGAGAACGAGCGGGCGCCGAAGGCCACGAGCTCCTCGTAGCAGTCACCGGCGTCGTTGAGGCCCAGATCGGTGATGATATTCAATCGCCCGAGATCCTCGTCGCCGAGCTTGTCGGCCAGCGGCGAGGTCTCGCACACCGGCGCGAGTCCGTCCTCGCCGAGGTCCTTGACCCTGGCCGCGTCGACGAAGTCACCCCACTCCCGCGAATCGCCCTCGTTCGCGGTCACGAGGTAGTCGGTGCCGCCGGAGGTGAACGTCGAGATCGTGTCGGGCATGTAGGCACCCTTGAGACCCTCGTATTCGGTGATGTTCACGGTCGGGGCATCCTCGGGATCCCGGTCGGAGGCGTCGAGACCGTTGCCGGCCTGACCGTGGTCTTTCAACCCCAGCGGGAGGATCTCCTCCACCTCGGCCGTGGCAATGTCGACGACCGCGATCGCGTTCGCCTCCTGCAGGGTCGCGTAGGCCTTGTCCCCGGCGACAGTGATGTACTCGGGTTCGAGATTGCGCGAGATCGGCAGGTCCTTTTCGGGTGTGGGTCCGAAGATCCGCACATCCTCGGGCAGCGTCTTCGCACCGCCGTCCTCGAACTCGTGGAAGTCCGCGGTGTGCACGTCCGATTCCGACGGGGCGGCCAGCTCGGCGGGGAGATCGATGACGGACACCGAGCCCTCCGGGTCGGTCGAGAAATCGTCGGCCGGTTCGCCCTCGTTCGCGACCAGGGCGTGAGTGCCGTCCGGGGTGACGGTGACCATATCGGGCAGGGATCCGACGGGAACCTCGCCGAGGATGTCCGCCGCGGGGTCGTTCGCGTCGAAGAACATCACGGTTCCCGGCTGCGTCTTGTCCTGGCTCTCGAGGGCGATGACGCCGAGGCCGTCCTCGCGGACGGAGATCGAGTTCGCGACTCCCGTGCCGGTGATCTCGGAGACCTTCGTCGGGTTTGTCGGGTCCGAGGCGTCGATGACGTCGACGGTGGCGGCCTGGGCATTCACGGTGAAGACCGTGTCACCGTGGACGGCTGTGATCTCAGCGGCGGATTCGTCGAACTGTCCGGTCTCATGGGAGCCGAGGAAACCCATGTCGATCTGCGCGTCCGAGGCCGAGGAGCTGATCGGAGAGTCCACTTCCGCGGCGTGAACTGGGCTCGTGCTTGGCACCGTGCCGCCGACGGTGAAGCCGGTGGCCAATAGGAGGGCGGCGGTCGAAGCCGTCAGCGACTTCGCGGACAGTGGGATCGTCATCGGTTCTCCGGGATCGATTGGGCGTCGCGGGCCGATTGAACCCGCAAGCACTCATTCGTAGTCACCCGGAGTGGACCGGTTCCGAACCGCAGATGGACGGATGGTGAACTCGTCCGGCGCGGCGAAGACTCGCCGAGCGCTCACGTTGCCATCGCTGTACCAGGGTGTGCGGTGCGCGGTCGGCGGAGACGTCAGCGCTCGGCGCGGTTCGGGGTCAGCCGAGATCGAGGCGCTCGGCCACCTCGGCGACTTTCCGCTTCGCTGCGGCGTCGAGATCGCGGACCGGCAGCGGCAGGCTGCCTGAACCCACGAGCCCGAGATGGTCCGCGAGGGCGGCACTCACGCGCAGACTTCCGCCGAACTCGGTGAACAGATCCCACAGCGGCTGCAGCTCGGCGGAGAGTTCGCGGGCCAACTGCGCATTGCCGAGTTCCTCGGCTCGTGTGATCTCAAGCAGCGGCTCGGGGATGGTGCCGCCGACGGCCGTGTACCAGGCATCACAGCCGGCGATGAGGCCCTCAGCACCATGAGCGTCGCCGGAGATGCCGATGGTCGCCTCCTCGCCGATGGCGGCCCGGATCTCACCGATGCGCTCTTCCCATCCGGCAGGTGAGGCCGGAGTTCCGGGGATCTTGATCGAGGCCACTCCGTCGAGGGCCGCCAGGCGTGAGTAGAGCTCGGTGGTGAACGTGAAGTGCGTGGTGCCGGGGTTGTCGTAGACGACGACGGGCAGGTCGGTGGACTCGGTGACCGTGCGGAAGAGGGCGAACACCTCGTCCTCGGTCAGCGGCTGATAGCTCACCGGCGCCAGCAGCAGTCCCTGCGCTCCGGCAGCTTCGGCCGAGGCGACATTGGCCAGCACATCCCTCGTCCGCAGCGCCCCGACGCCGATGAAGACGGGGATGTCGAGAGCGGATTCGACCGCCAATGCAGCCACTCGGGCACGCTCGTCGGTGTCGAGATACGCGTACGAACCGGTCGAGCCCAATGCTGTGATCGAGTCGACTCCGGCGAGGACGAGGCGTTCGATGAGTCCGACGAAGGCATCCTCGTCGAGGCGATCATCCTTCAGCGGAGTCAGCGGGAAGGCGCTCAGCCCGGTGAACAGGGACAGGTCGTGGGTGTTCGTCAATGGTCCTCCTCGGGTGGACGTGGGCCACCGATGGCGCGAACCTTGTGTGGCGGCAACGAGCCTCGGGCGGCAGCAGCGGATGGGTCCGTCTGCGTTCAGTCTGCCAGGTCACTCGAGTGCGGACAGGTACGTCTCGAACATGTCGAACTCCGGTTGGGCGGAGGCGACTTCCACGGCCGCAGCACCCACGGCGTTGGCTGCCCGCAGTGCGCGTTCCGGTTCGATTCCGCTGGTCAGACCGATGGTCAGGGCCGCGCAGTAGGCGTCTCCGGCGCCGACTGCGCTCACGGGGGTCGCTTCCAGCGCCTCGGCGAAGGCGATCTGTTGGCCTCTGTGCAGCAGCGCCGATCCCTTCGCCCCATAGGTGACGGCCACGAGCTGCGCGGTCTGCAGCTGCGGCAGCTGGGAGTATTCGTACTCGTTGACGATGATGAGATCGGCACGATCGACCACCTCGGCGGGCAGAGGACGGGCGGGAGCGGCATTGACGGTGAGGAATCCGGGCACACGGTGGGCCAGTTCGACGATGAGGTCGAGGGGGATCTCGAGCTGAGTGAGCACGGCCTCGTCGGCACCGAATTCGATTCCCGCGAGGCTGGCTGAAGCATTCGCACCTTCGCACACGGCGATCTGATTCTCACCGGCGGCGTCGACCATGATGAGCGCGGTCCCGGTCTCGGCGGTCGCCTCGGCGATGTCATCGGTCCGGACTCCGGCGGCACGAAGGGCTTCGAGCATCGCTTTGCCATCGGAGTCTGGGCCGACCGCACCGATCATGCGGGTCCGCGCACCGAGGCGGGCGGCAGCTGCGGCCTGATTCGCGCCCTTCCCACCGGGCGATCGGGACAGTCGGCCGCCTCCCACGGTCTCACCGGCGGCGGGAAGTCGGGAGGTGGTGGCGGTGATGTCGGCGTTGATGCTGCCGACGACCGTCAGGGAGCAGTCGATGGTCATGGCCTCATTATCGACGATCGCGGGCGGGCCGACTATCGCGGGCGGGCCGACGATGACCGTCGGTGATCGAGGATGGAATGTCCCGGTGCCCGGTCGGCAAGGTTGGGCACACGGTGGGAAACCGCTGCCGATCGTGGGCACACGGCGGGAATGCAAGAAGCCCCGTGATCCGTTCGCACAGATCACGGGGCTTTCCGATCGGGGTGAGTAACGGGACTTGAACCCGCGACATCCGCGACCACAACGCGGCGCTCTACCAGCTGAGCTATACCCACCACATGCGCTGCGACTCAAGGCGCAGACAGCAAGATATATCGTAACCGCTCCCGCCTGACCCGGGCAAACCAGAATCGCCCCTCGAGCCCGATGAGACGCAGATCTCATTACGTGCAACGATTCAGTAGCGATCTATAACGGTTTCGGACAACGGGTAGGAGCACCCCCGGACATTCATTAGTATTGACTCGGCCCTGTCCTCGATAATTTTCAAGGAACCCTGTACATGCCTCGTGCGTTGATCTCCGTCTCTGACGACGGGTTCACCTACATCACCCTCAACGGGGCGACGAGTCGCTATTCGGACACCGGGCAGGCCATCTCTTACCTCGGCGACTATGCCCAAGAGACCGCGACTCCCCTAACCGTGACGATCGACGATGGGTCGAAGAAGACCGAGATCGGCATCGATGAGAACGGGAAAGTCGGGGCAGCCCCCACGCAGGACACCGGCGCCGAGGCGACCATGGACCAATCGTCCACCGTGGCGTCCGCGGATGGTTCGGCGCAGTCGGCCGGACTTCCGGAGCGTTCCGACCGGAATTCGAAGGACCAGAGCACGAACGGCCAGCCCGCGGGCAGGCAGAACGGCTTCGCGCCTCAGGACGACTCACCGGGGTCGAACGGTGACAGCTACCCGCTGGGCACCCCGTTCTCCGGACCGGCCGCGCCGGCCACGCCGACGGTGAAGAAGACCCCGGTGCGCAGACGGTCGGCCCGCAAACGTCCGCAGCGGCTGAAGAAGATCACCGTCCCCGGGCTCGTGCTCATCGGTCTGGCGATCCTCATGATCGGCGCATTCGTCGTTCCCAACATCGTCCCCGTCGACTCCCCCGACACCCCGCAGACGATCGGCTCGGAACAGCAGGTCAACCCCGCCTCCGAACTCTCCGTCGACAAGACCCAAGACGTTGTGCCCAGCTACGACAATTCCCCGGCATGGGAAGCCGAGGTGCCCAAACGCGCCTCCGTGACGGCTTCCGACCGCGGAGTCCTCCTCGTCAACGACAACCGCCTCGAAGTCCTCGACGCAGACACCGGCCGGTCTCGGTACAAGGCCAAGATCGACGAGTCCCCGACCTTCGCCGTCGACACCGTCATCGACGGGCGGCCAGCCCTGCTGTGGCAGTCGGGCGATACCGCCGAGGCGCTCTTCGACGGAAAATCGAAGCCGAAGACCTACCAACTGCCGGAGAACGCACGTATCACTTCGGCCGGCAAGAGCGTGCTCATCAAATCGGGCAACAAGCTCTCGACCTTCGGCGCCGACGGACTGGAAGACGTCCCCACCCCGCAGGCCGGTTCGACCCCGATGGCCATCGACGACGATGAACTCTTCAGTTCGGACTGGAACGGTCCGGTCAAGGCGAAGAACATCAAGACCGGTGACGAGCGCAGCATCAAACTCGAAAGCCCCGGCGACGACCTGAAGATCATCGACTGGATCTCGGCCGGCCACGGCAAGGCGATCACATTGTGGGGCGAGCAGGGTGCTTCGACGAATTCGGGCCACAGGATCCAACTCGTCGTCCACTCCCTCGACGACGGGTCGATCCTCTCGACCGTGACCACGACGACCGATATCGTCGGCGAGCAGTCCTGGGTGCGCGGACAGGCCGGAAAGCGCGCCTATATCGGCCCCTATCTCTTCGATCTCGAGTCGGGTCTGCTGCTCATGGACGTCTCAAGCCGCGACATCCATCTCTCCGAACCGCGCGGAACGATCGTGCCCTGCACCATGGACACGAACACCTCATGCCTGCTCGCCGGAAAGCAGGCGTTCAAGACAGACACCGACCTGCTGGCCGTCGTCGATGAAGGCAACGAGGCTCTGGTCCTCGGCAACGACTCGACCGTTCGGGCCTATACCAAGAAGTCCGAGACGCAGGATCGCTAGCTCCCGGCACAGGTCGCCGGTTCCCGGGAGGGAACGTCGGCCACGGGGCTTCGGCTCTGAACCGCCGCCCTGTCACGGATCCCGCGCCACGGCGAAACACGCCTACGGCTTTAACACATCTGGCCAAGACATTAAGATAGTGCCCGATGTGTCTGAACGTCATGTCCCCTTGACCCAATGAAGTCGGAATCCCCACCGCGAAGGAACGTAGTGCCAGTCTCACTCAGGTTCAGCCGCAGAGCCGCCGCAATCGGCGCCGCGCTTGCCCTGGCAGCACTGCCGATCTCGGCGACGTTCTCTCCCGCACTCGCCCAACCGAGTCCCACCCCCACGGCCGACGCCAGTACGAGTTCCGAGGCTGATGCTTCTGCGGGAACAGATTCCGCTTCAGGTGATGACGCAGATTCGACGGCAGACAGCGTGGACGGCACCGACGCCGATTCGAGCAGCGCCGACAACGGTGTGATCGACGTCGAGGGTGAGGCCGACGACAGCTCAGATCCGGGTCCCGATGACGACGGTGACAAGGCCTGCAAGGATCAGGAGTGGACCTCGGACGAACCGTGCGAAATCGACGGTGAACTCACCGCCGACTGGCAGAGCGTCGGCCATGAGCTTTCGGTCAAGCCGAACGACAATAAGCCCGGAACCCTGCCGAAAAGCTGGGTCGGAAAGCCTTTCAAAGCCCCCAAACAGGCAATGAAGCGCATTCCGGCACAATCGTCCGACACCGATTCCGCGGATTCGACCGCGAACGGCTCGGACACCGACGACAGCGGGCAGTCCGTTGCAGAAGCGACCGCTGCAGCAGCACCCACTGAATACCATTTCAATGACAAAGGTCAGATCGTTGCCGACGGTCAGACCGATGCGATGGACTTCGAAGAGTTCGCTCCCTCCGGGCCGGAACCCGCGTGGACGTTTGAGGTTAAGGACGGGACTATCGTCGTCACCGATGGGCAGCCCTACCCGGACGACGAGGATGGGGCCGATTCCTCCAGCGACCCGGACGATTCCACTTCAGACGATTCTGAGACCGGCGCTGAGAACGGCACATCGAACAGCGACCTCGCCGCATCAGAAGATGGGTCGACCTCGTCCGACGGCGACACTGCCGACAGCGACACCGGTGGCGGCAAGACCGCCGACAAGGACGGTGTCACCTCCGACGACGGCGCCGGAAGCGACCGTGAGGCCGGCAAGGACGGATCGTCCGCGGACAGCGAAGCCTCTGACGACAGCACTACCTCGACCGATGGCTCCACCTCATCGGATTCGGGATCGAAGGACCGCGCGAACACGTCTGGCGACAAGGACTCCGACGGCAGAGAAACCGACGCCGACACCGGTTCGGGCTCCGACGGCTCCCGCAGCAGCGATTCCGACAGCTCGGGTTCCGATTCGGATTCCGACGAGGACGAAGAGAAGGATTCGGACAAGGACGGTACTGATTCATCGGTCGGAGCCTCCGACGCCGACGGCACCACCCCCGACCCGTCGAACGGCAATGGCTCCCCGGACGACGAACGCGAAACCATTCCCGGCAACGCCGGTGACGAATGGCTGCCCGGTGACGGCGAGAACACCAAGCGCCCCGACTATTCGGACCCGGTGCCACGCAACCCCGAGGAGCCGGCACCCGAAGACGATACGGATCTCATCACGGGTGGAGATCAGCCGTCTCCGCGGGCCAATCAGAATCCGGCGACCTCGTTCGGCGAATCCATCATCTCCACGATCGTCAGCTCCTGGCCCGTCTTCGTCCTCGCCGCCTCCGGCATGGCCGCGGTCGGGTTCATCATCTACCTCATGGGTCGCCGCGGAAAACAGGACTGAGGTCGAATGGACCTCTTCGCCTCCGAACTGCGCGTGGTCGCCGCCGCAGAGGAACTCGCGCGTGGGCTCGGCGCCGATGAGAACCACACCGTCGCCGCAGCCGCGATGGACACAACCGGACGCATCCACACAGGCGTCAACGTCTTTCACTTCACCGGCGGCCCCTGCGCGGAACTCGTCGCGATCGGTGCCGCCGCGGCCGCGAACGCCGGCCCACTGGTCACGATCGTCGCAGTCGGGAACCAAACACGAGGAGTGCTGGCCCCGTGCGGACGCTGCCGTCAGGTCATCCTCGACCTCCATCCCGATGCGCTCGTCGTCGTTCCCGATGACACCACCGGCCAACCGTCGATCGCCCCAATCACGGCACTGCTCCCCCAGTCTTACCGGCATCCGGACTCTGCCCCCGCACGGCTGCTGCGATTCAATGCCCGCTACCTCGACGCGGTCGCCGACGGAACGAAGACGCTGACTGTGCGGTGGAACGAAGGCCACCGCACGGGTCCGGCTCTGGCGTACTTCGAGAACACCGCGCATGGCACGCTTCCCGTGGAAGTCACCTCGGTGATGGTGAAGGGACTCGACGAACTGCGGCTTGAGGATCTCGACCTCACCCGCCCGGGTGGGCTGGAGCGGTATATCGCCGGTCTCCGCGGCCACTACCCGACGATGCCCGCCGACGCGAACGTCGAGATCGTAAGATTCCGTCGAACCGCGGCCGATATCTGACACTCGCAGTGCCCAGCCGCTAAGCTGGACAGCGAAGCACTGTGGCACAAGGTCACAGACGCAGCAAAGCATTCTCGACCGGGAGGACTCGACCCGATGACTGACAACGTCTACACCTCAGATGTGACCGTCGACCAGGCGACAACCGCGCAGCTCGCGGAGTCGATCCGACTGCGCGAAGAGCGCATCGCCGAGAACATCGACGAGCTCGTCGGCCGCATCCACCCGAAGGTGCTGGCGACGCGCGCCGTCAACAAGGCGAAGTCCGAGGTCGTCGAGGAAGACGGCTCCCCCAAGCCCGAGATCATCGCACTCGGCGCCGGCGCCGTCCTCGGTGTGGCCGCCCTCGTCGTCGGACTCTCCGGTCGCAAGCGTGGCTGATGCCGCACTTCCGATCCGGATGCTCCATGACCGGATCCTGCTCGAACCCAGCGAGGAAGCCGGGGAACGCAAATCCTCGGCGGGCATCGTCATTCCCGCCACCGCCAGCATGGGCAGACGCCTCGTGTGGGGCAAGGTCGTGGCCGCGGGCCCGCATGTGAGGCAGGCCAACCTCGGCGACACCGTCCTCTACGACCCTGAGGAACTCGCCGAGGTGGAGCTCGAGGGACGCGCGTATGTGCTGCTGCGTGAGCGCGACGTCCACGCGATCTCCGAACCGGCCGAGCAGTCGAGTTCCGGAATGTATCTCTGAGATGCCGCCGGGCGTACGAGCGTCGGTGATGAGAACGCCGCGCCGGCTGGGCCCGGAACTAGACTCTCAATCAGTGGGTTCCGAGTCGCAGAGATCGCTGGGACAGGGACTCTGACCAGGGGTTTGCGACCTTCATCACAAAATCGAATATGGGCCGATCTCGGTTTGCATGATCGGTCGACACCTGAGTAATATTAATTCTCGTTGCGCAACGTGCGCGGCACGCGCCTCTAGCTCAATTGGCAGAGCAACTGACTCTTAATCAGTGGGTTCCGGGTTCAAGTCCCGGGGGGCGCACCACAGACTGAGAACCGCTTCTGACATCACGTCGGGAGCGGTTCTTTCGCATTCACCCTTGTCGGCCACCCTGCTCTCAAGTTCGGCTCACCCTGCTCTCACATCACCGGGTTCCTCTATGTGCAATTCAGAGCAGGGTGGACCGATTCGCCGGACTGCACCTGTTGCGGCGGCGTCCTGGTTGGGGACCACTCGCGAGCCGCACGGCCCGGCCCTTGGATGGCGGCGGCACCGTTTGAGTCGAAAGGCCCATGTTTGAAACTGTGCTGTCTGACTTCAGGTGGGCTGCCAGCAGATTCGGCTACGGTCAGGGGCAGGACGAGCGGCTCTCGGCACGGGCAGGGCCCGGTTCAGTCCTGTCCCGCGCGGGCGTAGGCGCCGAGCACTTGCCGCTCGGAATCTCCGAGGTAGGCGCCGAGGATCGTCGCCGCAGCCTCGGGACCCTCCGTGCGATAGACCTCGACGACCTCTTTGTTGCGACCGATGAACGGTGCATGGAGGAAGTCGAGGACCTCGACCTTGAGGAACGCCAATCGAAGCTCGGCGAGCACATTGGAAAACGACTGCATCAGCCGCCGGCTGTCCGAGAGCGAGACGACGGCATTGTGGAACTCCATATTCGCCGTCCCGACCTCGAGCCAGTTCTCTTCGGCGGCGAACTTCTCGGCGGCGTCGACAGCCGCCTCCATCCTCACGGCATTCGGGTGGTTGCGCGGAGCGTGCTCGAGCACAGAGCACTCGACGTGATGGCGAACTCGGTAGATATCGACGACATCGGCCGTGTTCGGCGACGCCACGGAGACGCCACGGTGCGGGATGTGCGTGACCAGCCCCTGCTCCCCGAGCACGCGGAAGGCCTCGCGCAGGGTATTGCGCGAAACATCGAACTCCTTCGCCAGCGCAGCTTCGGACAGCCGCTCACCAGGGCGCAGCTCTCCCGCGATGAGACGGTCAGTGAGCCTGTTGACCAGGGACGAATCGTGATTCACCTCTCCATCCTACTGAACCGACGCTGCAAACTCCCATCCGTCCGTCCACAATCTCACGAAGAAAAATGTGACTCCCGTCTATGTTTGTTCAACAATAAGTGCTAGATTGTTTACCACTTCACGTGTGCCAGGACACAGACATCGCTGTCCTCACCCCATCGGCGCACGCGAAGGACCTCATGACCACCAGACAGTCGGAGACTCCCATGTCACACGCACCGGAATCCCAACCGCCGGAATCGAGCTCGTCGGACGCAACCGCGTCGGGACGCGCCAATGCCTCGAGTGAGATCGGCTCGAAGATCAGCCGCAGCGCGATCGTCGGGGCCATCTTCCTCATGGCCACTTCGGCGATCGGTCCGGGCTTCATCACCCAGACGGCCACCTTCACGGCTCAGATGGGGGCGGCCTTCGCCTTCGCGATCTTCGCCTCGATCCTCATCGACATCGCCATCCAGCTCAATATCTGGCGGATGGTGACCTCCTCGGGCAAGCGCGCGGCCCAGCTGGCCTCCTCGGCCGTGCCGGGGTCGGGCATCCTCCTGTCCGTTCTCATCGTCATCGGCGGACTGGCCTTCAACATCGGCAATATCGCCGGCGGCGGGCTCGGCCTCAACGCACTGCTGGGCATCGACCCGAAGCTCGGCGGGCTGCTCACCGGTGTGCTCGCGATCGGCATCTTCCTGTTCAAACGCGCCGGAAAGGTCGTCGACACAGTCGTCCTCGTCCTCGGCATCGGGATGATCATCCTCACCTGCATCGTCGCCATCGTCTCGAACCCGCCCGTCGGTGAGGCGCTCAGACAGTCGATCGCACCCGACACCATCAACTTCGCCACCGTGACCACGATCGTCGGAGGCACCGTCGGCGGCTACATCACCTACTCGGGTGCCCACCGCTACCTCGACTCGGGCAAAACCGGCCCGGAGAACGCCGGTTCGGTCATGCGTTCGGCGCTGTCGGGCATCATCGTCACCGGTGTCATGCGCTACGTCCTCTTCCTCGCCATCCTCGGCGTCGTCGCCTCCGGAGTCGCCCTCGACCTCGACTCGAGCGTGGCGAACCCCGCCGGTCAGGCCTTCGCCGCAGTCCTCGGCGATGCGGGAATGCGCATCTTCGGCGCCATCTTCTGGGCCGCGGCACTGAGCTCGGTCATCGGCGCAGCCTACACCTCCGCGACCTTCCTCTCCGCCTTCTCCACGCGACTCAAGGGCGGTTGGCCGCTGCAGCTGGCGACCGTGGCCTTCATCGTCGTCTCACTCATCGTCTACCTCGCCCTCGGCACGGCACCCGCCACTCTGCTCGTCTTCGTCGGCGGCTTCAACGGCCTCATCCTGCCGATCGGTCTGACGATCTTCATGTACATCGGCTGGTTCAGGCCGCGCCTGCTGCGCACTGACAAGTACCCGAAGTGGTTGCTCATCATCGGCACCGCAGCAACACTGGTCACGTGGTACACGGCCACACAGTCCATCGGCCCCATCTTCGCCATGATCGGAATCGGAGGATGACATTGTCTGTCAACAGCGAACTGAGAATCGACCTCAACTCTGACCTCGGGGAGAACGTGCCCGACCGCGTCGTCAGCGACGATGCGGCCATGCTCGGCCTCGTCACCAGCGCCAACGTCTCCTGCGGGTTCCACGCCGGCAATCCCGAAGGCATCCGCGCCACCGTCGACGCCGCAACGAAGGGCGGAGTCGCCATCGGAGCCCACCCCGGATACGACGACTACGAAGGCTTCGGTCGTCGCGCCCTCGACGTGCCCGCAGCCACCCTGCAGGCCCAGGTCGAATACCAGATCGGTGCGCTCATCGGACTGACCACGGCCGTCGGCGGAGATGTCTCCTACGTCAAACCCCACGGCGGTCTCTACAACGCGATCGTCCACGACGAGGCGCAGGCGAAGGTCGTCGTCGACGCCGTCAAAGCCATCGATGATTCGCTGGTCTTCCTCGGACTCGCCGGCAGCGTGGCCAACCGCGTCGCCGCCGAAGCCGGACTGACCGTCGCCGCCGAGGCCTTCGCCGATCGGTCCTACAATCCCGACGGGTCCCTGGTCTCCCGGTCGGAGCCGAACGCGGTCCTCCACGACCCCGAAGCCGTGGCCGCCCGCGTCCTCCGGCTCGTCCAGACCGGACAGGTCGAAGCCATCGACGGCAGCCTCGTCGACGTCGACGCTCAGTCCATCTGTTTCCACGGCGACAGCCAGGGATCCATCGACATGGCCCGAGCCGCCCGCGACCTCCTCGAATCCGAAGGTGTTGCGATCGCCGCCTTCGCCGGAGCCGGACGATGAACGCTGCCGCCACAGGCACCACTGCCATGGACACGATGCGGGCTGTCGGCGCGGAAGCCCGTGCCCGCATCCGGGCTGGATTCGACGGCCCCACCTCGGGGATGGCACCTGGACTCGTCCAGGCCAACCTCATCTCCGTGCCCGCGGACTGGGCTTTCGACGTCCTCCTGTTCACCCAACGCAACCCGAAGCCGTGCCCGGTCGTCGACGTCCTCGAACCCGGACAGCTGGCATCCGCGCTGGCGCCGGGCAGCGATATCCGCACCGACATCCCCGGCTACCGGATCTGGGAGAACGGCGCCCTGACCGACGAAGTCACCGACGCCACCGGGGCCTGGGAGACCCACCCGGACCTCGTGTCGTTCCTCATCGGCTGCTCGTTCACCTTCGAGAACGGGCTCACCGAAGCGGGCATCCCGATCCGCCACCAGGCAGCCGGTCGCAATGTGCCGATGTACCGCACGACCACGGCCTGCCGCCCGGCCGGCCGGATCAGCGGAGACATGGTCGTGTCCATGCGCCCGATCCCGGCAACCCAGGTCGCCGAGGCGGTGCGCATCACCGATCGCTTCCCCGCCGTCCACGGTGCCCCGATCCACATCGGCGACCCGTCCCAGATCGGCATCGCTGACCTCGACGCGCCCGATTTCGGTGACGCCCCGGTCATCAACGACGGCGACATTCCCGTGTTCTGGGCCTGCGGAGTCACCCCGCAGGCAGCCATCCAGGCCTCGGGAATTCCCTTCGCGATTACACACTCACCTGGGAAGATGTTCATCACCGACGAGCCGGAAGACACCTACCGCCAATGACCTCGACCCCGCTGGCCAACACCCTGACCTTCCACACCGCCTCGAGGCGCCACCTCCTCGTCGAGTGCGCCGACCTGCCCGCGACGATGGCCCTGCACCACAGCCTCGAAGCCGCTGATCTGCCCGGCGTCACCGAACTCATCCCGGCCGCCCGCACAGTGCTGCTGAGCTTCGACCCCGCGCGCACGAGTGCCGAGACGCTGACCGAGGCGGTGCGCGGGCTCGGGCACACCGAGTCGGCCTCGGATACGGCCCGGGAGGTCACGATCGAAGTCCGCTACGACGGGGACGACCTCGCCGAGGTGGCCGACCTCCTCTCCGTCTCCCCCGCCGAGGTGATCAACCGCCACCAGGCCGCGACCTGGCAGGTCGCGTTCGCCGGCTTCGCTCCCGGCTTCGGCTACCTCGCCGGTGACGACGAGCTCTTCGACGTTCCCCGCCGCTCGTCCCCTCGCACGCGTGTGCCCGTGGGCTCGGTGGCTCTGGCCGGTGAGTTCACCGGTGTCTACCCGCGCTCCTCCCCCGGCGGCTGGCAGCTCATCGGACGCACCGATGCGACACTGTGGGATCTCGACAGACAGCCCCCAGCCCTGTTCGTACCCGGCACGATCGTGAAGTTCGCCGAGGCGGGGCGGGAGATCGTCGAGATTGCGGCGGAAGATTCTGCCGCAGGTGCGGAGGCGAGCGCCGATGTATCTCACTCCCTGAAGATCCTGCGCCCCGGTCTGCAGCTGCTCGTCCAGGATCTCGGTCGGCCCGGTTTCGCCTCGATGGGTGTCTCCGCCGCCGGTGCCGCCGACCGCTCCGCGTTGACTGACGCCAACCGTCTCGTCGGCAACGCTAAGACCGCCGCCGGACTGGAGAGCTTCGGCGGCGGAGTGCTCCTGCGCTCAGCGGGTGACGGCGTCGCCGCGGTCACCGGGGCCACCGGAACGATCACCGTGACCGCTGCCGATGGCACGGTTCTCACACCCCGCCTCGGCGAGGCCTTTGCCCTGGCCGACGGGGACGAACTCGAACTCGGACCGACCGAGCGCGGAGTCCGCCGCTGCCTCGCCGTGCGCGGTGGAATCGATGTCGACACGGCGCTCGGCAGCAGCTCCGCCGACACCCTGGCCGGGCTCGGTCCAGCCGCTGTCGTCAAGGACACCACGGTGGGTGTGCACGATCCGCGGACGGCGCCCCACCTCGTCGATCCCACTCCCACACCGCCGCGGAGCCTTCCGCAGCCGGGTGAGACGGTGACGCTCACGGTGACCCTGGGACCGCGTGAGGACTGGTTCACCGAGGCCGGAATCGACACGCTGCTGTCACAGGTATGGACGGTCACCCACGAATCCGACCGGGTGGGCCTGCGCCTGTCCGGTGAGGTTCCGCTCGAGCGGGCCCGCACCGGTGAGCTGCCCAGCGAGGGCGCGGTCACCGGTGCCCTGCAGGTTCCGCCGAACGGTCAGCCGGTCCTCTTCGGCCCCGACCATCCGCTCACCGGCGGGTACCCGATCATCGCCAGCGTCGATGATCTCGACCTCGCCGCACAGCTGCCTCCGGGTGTGAAACTGCGGTTCACCACCTCTGCCCGACCGACGCCGAACACCCGCCCGGCCGAGTCACCCCGCACCTCAGCAGCACCCCGCACCAACGAGAACGAAGGCTGAACAATGTCGAGAATCCTCATCGCCAACCGCAGCGAGATCGCCGTCCGCATCATCCGCGCCTGCGCCCAGCACGGGCACACCTCGGTGGCTGTCTACGCCGATCAGGACGCCGACGCCATGCATGCCCGGCTCGCCGACGAAGCATTCGCCCTGCCCGGGACGACAGCCGGTGAGTCCTACCTCAACATCGATGCGATCCTGACCGCTGCGAAGTCCGCCGGCGCCGATGCCGTCCACCCCGGCTACGGATTCCTGTCCGAGAACGCCGACTTCGCCTCCGCCGTCGAAGCCGCCGGGCTGATCTGGATCGGGCCGAACGCGGACACGATCACCGCCCTCGGCGACAAGGTCACCGCCCGTCAGCTCGCGCAGAAGGTCGGCGCCCCCTTGGCGCCGGGCATCGACCGCCCTTTGGAGAACGCAGCCGAGGTCGAGTCCTTCGCCGCCGAGGCGGGACTGCCGATCATCATCAAGGCCGCCCACGGCGGTGGTGGGCGCGGAATGAAGATCGTCCACGAGCTGACCGAGGTGGCCGGTGCCTTCGAATCGGCCACCCGTGAGGCCGTCGAGGCCTTCGGTCGACCCGAATGCTTCGTCGAGAAGTACCTCGAGCGTCCTCGCCACGTCGAGGTCCAGATCGTCGGCGACGGTCAGGGTCGGGTCGTGGCCGTCGGTGACCGCGACTGCTCCGCTCAGCGGCGCAACCAGAAGCTCATCGAGGAAGCGCCTGCCCCGGGACTGACGGCAGAGCAGCGCGAACGTCTGCACCGTTCGGCCGAAGCCATCTGCGCCGAGGTGGACTACCGCGGTGCCGGCACCGTCGAATTCCTGCTCGCGGCCGACGGCACCATGACGTTCCTCGAGGTCAACACCCGACTGCAGGTCGAGCATCCCGTCACCGAGGTGACCTCCGGGGTCGATCTCGTCGCCGAGCAGTTCCGCATCGCCTTCGGCCACGGACTGTCGCTGGAGTCGACCCCGCAGCCGGTCGGTCATGCGATCGAACTGCGCATCAACGCCGAGGATCCCGGCCGCGGATTCCTCCCGACTCCGGGACGCATCGATGTCCTCGATGTGCCCGGTGGCCTCGGTGTGCGCTGGGATTCCGGTGTGCGTGCCGGTGACACCGTGCAGCCGGCCTTCGATTCCCTCTTCGCGAAACTCATCGTCCACGGTCCCGACCGTGAGCAGGCGATCGCGCGCACCGTGACAGCGGCGAAGGAGCTCCACGTCGAGGGCCCGGCCACAGTGGTGCCGTGCTCTCTGGCGATCCTGCGTGATGAGGCATTCACCGGTCTCGGCGTCGCCGGTGTCGACGGCATCCACACCCAGTGGATCGAAGCCGAGCGGCTGCCGCGCTTCGAGACACAGCAGCGCCCGGCCCCGGTCGCCGACGGTCAGATGCAGCGCATGTCGATCGAGATCGACGGGAAGCTGACCACCATCGGACTGCCCGCCGGACTGCTCGCAGCCCTCGGCTCGGTCGGTGGGACCGGTCAGGGCAACACCGGCCAGGGCGGTGAGGGCGGTGCTGCTGGGACCGGTGGGGCCGCCTCGGCGAGTGCCGGGGATGTCACCGCGCCCGTGCCGGGCAGCCTCGTGGATTTCCTCGTCGAGGATGGCGCACAGGTAGCGGCCGGTGACGAGGTCGCGGTGCTGTCGGCGATGAAGATGGAGACCCGGGTCGAAGCCCCGGTCGCGGGAACGCTGCGCCAGGTCGCGGCCGTCGGCGACGTCGTGGCGGTCGGACAGGCCATCGCACGGGTCGACTGAGACGGCGAGCCGCCTCGGCGAAAGGATCGGTCGAGGTGGTTGCGTGCATCGGTCGAGGCATCGGGCCCGGCAACGGAATAGAGTGGTGGTCAGCAATGGTTGTCCACCACGGAGACCACCCCAATCAGGAGGAGCATTCATGTCACGTCTGTCGGTCGGCGACACCGCCCCGGAGTTCACCCTCGTCAACCAGGACGGGAAGTCCGTGAGCCTCAGCGATTTCCGAGGTCAGCGGGTCGTCGTGTACTTCTACCCGGCCGCTATGACCCCGGGCTGCACGACCGAGGCCTGCGATTTCCGGGACTCGCTGTCGGCACTCAAAGCCGCCGGAATCGCCGTCGTCGGCATCTCCCCGGACAAGCCGGAGAAGCTGCAGCAGTTCATCGAGAAGGAAGGTCTCAACTTCGACCTCCTCTCCGATGAAGACAAGACGATGATGACCGAGTGGGGTGCCTTCGGCGAGAAGAAGAACTACGGCAAGGTCGTCCAGGGCGTCATCCGCTCGACCGTCGTCGTCGATGCCGAGGGCAAGGTCGAACTCGCCCAGTACAACGTCAAGGCCACCGGACACGTCGCCCGCGTGCGCAAGGAGCTCGGCATCGACGCTGCCTGAGTCGACTGCGGCTTCGTCGCATTGCCCAGGCAGCGGCGCCGGCGCGATCGCAGCCTGAGCCTTCCGCTCGATCATCGGGGCGGCCCGAGTTTTCAGCAACTCGGGCCGCCCCTGCTAATCTTGAGGGCGGCGCGGCCGCATCCGCGGTGGCTAGAGCGCGAGTGGCGGAATTGGTAGACGCGCTGGATTTAGGTTCCAGTGTCTTCGGACGTAGGGGTTCAAGTCCCCTCTCGCGTACCACGGTCTCCGGGGCGGAAGTCGACAAGCTTCCGCCCCGGGGCACTTTTCTGTCTCATAGTGAGCCGCATGCGGCGAGTTCCGGACGATCCGTGCGGAATCTGCCGCACACTTTCAGCACACATCGTCCGGAACTCCGCTTGAACAGATGCGGAGAACGTAATGTGGTCAGTGCTGCACCGAACCTAGTGAGAGGACTGCCGATGACGATGTCCCCGGCTCCGACGATCCGCCCCACCGCACCTGCCGACGAGGCCCGGTGGAAGGAGCTTTTCCGTGCCTACCGCGAGTTCTACCGATTGGAACCATCCGAGGAGGTCGTCTCCCGCGTATGGGGCTGGGTCATCGATCCCGACCATGAAGTGAACAGCCTCGTCGCCGAGGCGGACGGAACGATCGTCGGAATCGCCGACTACCGTCGTTTCTCGCGTCCATCGACAGGCAGCGTCGGCATCTGGCTCGACGATCTCTTCACCGATCCCGATGCGCGCGGCCGAGGTGTCGGCCGTGCCTTGATCTCCCGGCTGCAGGTGATCGCCTCGTCCGAAGGCTGTTCGGTGGTCCGGTGGATCACCGCCGATGACAACGCTCAGGCTCAGGTGCTCTATGACGATGTCGCAGCGAAGACGAACTGGCTCACCTACGACGCGAAGCCGCAGGAGTCGTGAGCGCACAATTCCCGAGTGAGGAGAAGCCGAACTCGGTGGAGTCGAAGGAACGGTCACGCTCAGCGCATACCGGCGCTGACCGCGAGGTGCTTCTGTGCTGCCTGCTGTGGGCACGCGAAGGGCAGGCTGAGGCACTGACAGCCTACGAGAACGATGTTCTCGCGCTGATTTCCGAGCACGGAGGTCGCGTCGTCAATCGTGCCAAGAGCGACGGGGCCCAAGGGCGTCCCGACGAGGTGCAGTTCTATCGGTTCGAGTCCCCGGGAGCGCTCAATTCCTACCTGGCCGATCCGCGACGTCAGGCGCAGGCCGCCGATCGCGACCGCGTCATCGCCAGGACGGAGCTGTTCCCGATCAGCTTTCTTCCGAGCGAGTGAGATCCTGCGCGAAGTGCTGCTGGGCAAGCAGGACCAACGCCTCGAGCAACGGTGTGCGCAGCACACTGCCGAGGACGACTCCGCGAATCCGCTCCTCCATGCTGACTGCGTCGCCGATCGCATCGAGGTCGGTCCGGCCGACGACTTCTGCCGCCTCGACATAGGCATCGAGCCGATCGAGGAGCGGAGTCAGGCCCTCTTCGGACAACATGGCAACCGCGTTCACAGCCGCCCGATAAGCCGGAGATGAGGTCGCGCAGCGCCATCCTCGCGCGGTGATCGCACGGCCGAGTATCGCCGAGGCAGCGGCATCGTCCGTCTCGGCCTCGCCGACGAGCGCGTCCTGGGTGACGCCCATCGCTTCGATCTCCGAAGCCTGTCCGTCCACCGCACCGACGACGGCTCGCACCTTCGCCAAGGGCAGTCCGGCCACCGACGTCATGGCCCGGATGAGGCGCAGCCGCTCAAGATGAGTTCGATCGTAGACGGCTTGATTCACGCTCGTCCGTCGTCCCGGCTGCAGCAGCCCTTCTCGCAGGTAGTACTTGAGGGTCGGCACACTGAGGTCCGAACGGCGGGCCAGCTCCGCCATCCTCATCTCCGGCCTGTCCGTCGGCTCCTGCATCGCCATCTCCTCCCGGCACCGCCAGCAATTTTGTGTGACTGATCTTGCTCGACCTTAGCAGATACCTCTACTATCTATTATGGATAGTCCAACTACCTATTAGAAGGAGGGGCCATGGACGCTTTCGCATTGGCTGCGGTCCTCGTCACCGGTTTCGTCGGCTCAGCGGAGTTCGGGTCGGCCGCCTTGGTCCACCCGGTGATCCGTCGGCTGGCGACGGACGATCAGCTCATCATGGAGAAGGGCCTGCTGAAGACGTTCGGCCGGGTGATGCCGGCCGGAATGACCGCGGCGACTGCTCTGGCGATCATCGTCGCCATCGATGAGCCCAACGTCTGGCTGGTTTCGGCTGCAATCAGCCTCGGCGTCGCTCTGGTCGTGACGATCGTCGGGAACGTCCCGATCAATTCCCGAACGGGACGGATCACCGAGGAGACCGCCCCCGAGGGATTCATCGCCATGCGCAGACGGTGGGACGTCTTCCAGATCGTGCGCGCAACTCTGCAGCTGCTCGGTTTCGTCCTTGTCGCGGTCGGAGTCGTCGGATTCGGCTGAGGTTTCAGTCCATCCGTCGCCGGAGTTCGGTGGCCCCACTTCCGGTCAGGTCTGCCAATGCCTCCGGGCGGCCGGCCATGACCAGGACGAGGTCGAGGACACGACCGGTCACCCCCTGACCGTTTCCGGATTCGAAGTCGGCGTCGACAGCACTGAGCTTCAACCCTTTGACCAGGGTCTTCGAGTTCACGGCGAAGTCCTTCGAGGCGAGTCGCGGAACCTCGCGAGATTCTCCCCCGGTGAGTCACCGAGTCGGCGCTCGAGCAGTCGCGCATTGTGTTTGGCAGGATCGAATCCCGCCCGGACGATGCTGCGGATCCAGGCCCACTTCCCGGTGTTGGCTGCGGCGCTCAGGTGGGCGACGACCTGCTCGACCGACCATTCCGTGCACAGGGTGGCGTGCGCCCACTGCTCAGTTCCGAGAGTCGTCAGCAGAGCGGCCAGGCGTGCGCGCTCCGCGTGGATGAGGTCCCAGTATTCGGTTTCGCTCATGCGCTCTTCCCGCGTGAGCCGTCGCCGGATTCGCCGTCGGGCGCTTCGTCGGCCGTTCCGAAGAGTGCCCGGAAACGTTCGCACACAACCGGCATCTCGGGCGAGAATCCACGCCGTCCGTGCTCGCTCCAGAAGCGTTCATGGATGTCGCGCCAGGCAGCCAGGGTTCGGTCGCCCTCCCCTTCTGCATGGGCATGCTCGGCGGTCACTGCGGAGAAGGCCACGATGTCGATCGCCGTGGTTTCGATGAGGGCTCTCGGTCGGCCCCGGCCGTCGAGGATGATGCTCAGTTCGCCCACCTCGGGGACGGAATCGCCGTCGGCTTCGATGTCCCACAGCGCCGAGGCGGTGCCCGTCTTCGTCCCGGACAGCACGAGAGCGAGGAGGTCATCCGCATGCTCGGGAGTCGCACCGAAGGCCCAGGCTTCGGGCATCGCGTCCGGCAGGTCAGGGATGCCACCTCTCGCCGTCGACCAGAATGCGCGAAGGTCGTCGCCGCCAGGCTCTGCGCCGCTCATCCGTCATTGTCCTCGAGACCGACGAACATCTCACGCCGCAGGGCATCGACATGGACACGGGTGACTTCGATGGCGGCGAGGGGATCATGGTTCCGCAATGCAGCCACAAGCCGTCGGTGATGGTCACGGCCCTCTTCGAGCTGCTCTTGCGGATAGGGTACGAAATACTTCGTCAGTCCGCCATAACAGGCCAGGTAGGTCGGGGCCTCGGGCAGGCCGCTGATCTCGGCGACGAATCGGTGGAAACGAGTGTCAGGAATATGGTGCTCATGCCAGTCAGCTGCTTCGGCTGACGCCTGGATGAGCGAGTCGAGTTCATCGCACTGCTCAGGCGTGGCCCGCACGGCAGCCTCGGCGACAATGGCCGATTCCATCAGACTCCGCTGGTCGATGAGCCGGTGGATCGCGTCGGCGTCTGCTCTGTAGGCGGTGACCGCGGAGTCGTTGAGGTGTGGCGGATCGTCGGCGACGAAGGTCCCCCCACCGCGGCCCCGCCTGCGCACGAGGACTCCGTCATCGACGAGACTCTCGAGGCCGCGTCGAGCGGTGATGACGCTGACCTCAAGTCCCGCCGCCAGGAGCTCGGTCTTCGGCAGTCTGCTGCCCGGCGCGAGCAGAGCGTGCTCGATGGAGAGCAGAACTCGGGCTCGGACGGTATCGACGGCAGACAGCCGAGTGAGTTCCGCGGCCCCAGGCGCGGCGAACAGCGTTCGATCGACCGCCCGCGCCTGCGAAGAGTCCATCCCATCCCGCTCAGCACCCACGCCCGCAGGATCGGGTGCCGAAGAATTTCTCGCTGCCATGTATTGAGTCTAACGTCACATCGACTTATAGTGATCAAACTGATCAATTAAAAAGTTGGTGAGACGAACCACCGTTTTCGCCGGAGAAGGGACCGAAGTGGACACCAGTGAAATGGCCATCGGGCTGGCCCAGCGTGCACCCCTGACCGGGCCGGACCCGTTGGCCGACTTCCGCGCGGACGTGGCGGCCGCCTCGGCGAAATATCCCGAGCTCGAGATGCTTGTCTATCCCGAGCTCCACCTGCACAGCGCCGACGACCTGCCACTCGACGACCGCCCCGCCGCTCTGCGCGAGAAGGCTGTGCGACTCGATTCGGAGTTCGTCGCCGAGATCGGCCGCATCGCCGCCGAGCACAACATCTGGCTGTGCCCGGGCAGCATCGGCGAGATCGCCGATGACGGGAGCTTCTTCAACACCCAGCTGTTCTTCTCTCCTGCCGGCGATCTCGTCTCCACCTACCGCAAGATGTTCCCGTGGCGACCGTTCGAACCACATCGCCCAAGCACCGATTTCGTCGTCGCCCAGACTCCCGATCACGGCGCCTTCGGCCTCTCGATCTGCTACGACGCCTGGTTTCCCGAACACACGCGTCATCTGGCGTGGATGGGCGCCGACGCGATTCTCAACATCGTCAAGACGACGAGCCAGGACCGCGAGCAGGAACTGGTTCTCGCCCGCGCGAACGCAATCGTCAACCAGGTCTACGTGCTCAGCGTCAACTGCGCTGGACCGGTCGGCCGCGGGCGATCCATCGTCGTCGATCCCGAAGGACTCGTCCTCGGCGAGGCGGGACTCGGCGAAGACACGATCATCGTCCGCGTCGATCCCGGCCGGGTCAAACGCGTCCGCGAGATCGGGACCGCGGGGACGAATCGCATGTGGTCGCAGTTCGCCTGCGATGACGACCCGATCCCCCTCCCCCTCTACGGGGGCACCCTCGACCCGAAGCGCTGGTCACCCGGCCACGGCATTCCCTGAGCCGACTGCCGCGCCCGAGCGGCGGCCCTCCTCCGACAGCAAGCCACTTCAATTGAGCACAGCAGGCACAACTGCTACCCGGAAATCTGACATCGACAATGGAGCGATCATGTCCGACCACGTCACACTCAACCGCACACTCAAACTGCCGTCCCTGGTCATCTTCGGCCTCGCCTATCTCACCCCGCTCATCGTCCTCGGCATCTTCGGCGTCATCGCCTCCCAGACGAATGGGGCGAGCGCGAGCGCCTATCTGATCGCACTCGGTGCGATGCTCTTCACTGCCAACAGCTATGGCCGCATGGCTGCGGCTTATCCGGTGGCGGGGTCCGCCTACACCTATGTGCGCAAGACCATCGACGGGCGCGTCGGGTTCCTCGTCGGGTGGGCGACGATGCTCGACTACCTGTTCCTGCCGATGGTCATCTGGCTCATCGGCGGTTCCTACCTGCAGGCGCAGTTCCCGGCCGTGCCGATGGCCGTGTGGATCATCGGCTTCATCCTCCTCACCACGGTGCTCAATATCGTGGGAATCAAGGTCGCCGATCGGGTCAACCTCATCCTCATGTCGTTCCAGATCCTCGTCATCGTCTTCTTCGTCGCCCTGTCACTAGCCGATGCATTCGCCTCGGACGGCGGTACGGGGCTGATCAGTCCAACGCCGTTCACCGGCATCGACTCGACTCTCGTGGCCATCGGCGGCGGTGCCGCGGTCGCCGCGTATTCCTTCCTCGGATTCGACGCCGTCACCACCTTCACCGAGGAGACCATCGAGCCCCTTCGCACCGTACCGAAGGCCATTATGCTCATCGCGCTGATCGGCGGCGGCATCTTCGTCGTCGTGGCCTACGCGGTTCAGCTCGTCCACCCCGGCGGAGTCTTCGAGAACTCCGATGCCGCGGCGTTCGAGATCGCCAAGAGCATCGGCGGGCATCTCTTCGGCGCAGTCTTCCTCGCCGCCCTTGTCATCGCTCAGTTCACTTCCGGCATCGCCGCTCAGGCCGCTGGCAGCCGTCTGCTCTATGCGATGGGACGCGACGGTGTGCTTCCACGCAGCTACTTCGGAAAGCTCAGCCCGCGCTTCCACACTCCGGTGCTGTCGCTGCTGGCCATCGCTGCGATCGGTCTCATCGCGATCTTCATGAACGTGGCCACCTCGACCTCGTTCATCAACTTCGGCGCGTTCCTCGCCTTCATCATGGTCAACGTCTCGGTCATCGTCTATTGGGTGCGCGAACGCCGAAGTGGACGGTCGCACAATGCGCTTCTCTACCTCGTCTGCCCGATCATCGGCGTCATCGTCATCGGGTTCCTGCTCACTCAGCTCGACGTCCACGCGATCACCCTGGGCACCATATGGCTCGTCATCGGCGCCGTGATCCTCGGGGTGACGACGAAGGGCTTCCGCACCCAACCTTCGGAGCTGGCTGTCGATTCGGCCGATTCGGATCAGCCGACTGCACCAAAGCACGTCTGAACAACCCTGAACTGCTGGCCCCCATTATCGAGGCCGGCACCCAACGAGGAGTACACCGACTCTGCTCAGGCCTCCTGCTTGAGAAACTCCTCGATCGCTTTGATCGTCGACGGGTTGTCGCTGTGCACGATCGCGCTCATACCCACGGCCCGAGCGCCCTCGGCGCAGACCTCATGGTCATCGATGAAGAACACGCCTCCGGCATCTGCACCCATCCGCTCAAGCGCATTCTCATAAGCCTCCGGCTCCGGCTTGAGCAGACCGGTTTCGTGACTGTAGAGGATCGGGTCGAAGACGGCGCTGAAACCGAACCGTCGCTCCTCCTCAGCGCGAGCACCGTCGACCGAATTCGACAGAATCGCCACATCGGCGCGCGAGCGGAGTGCGGATGCGTACTCGAACAACTCTGCGTTGAGGCGTCCGCAGTATTCGTCCCACATGTCCGCCTGCATCGCCTCGATCAGGATCGAATCCATCTCGAGCGCTCGACCTAACTTCGACCAATATTCGATCCGCGTATCCGCGCGACGATCGATGACCGGCAAGTCCGCCGTCATAATGCGTGCCCGGTACTCCTCGGCCGAGAATCCGGATCGCTCCTGCCACCGGCGAACGAAATGCTGCCCCCAGGTGTCATCATCTACGACCTCCAGCACTCCCCCGATATCGAAGAGTACCCACTTCCTCGAGCTCATGAGGCAAGACTACCCGCCGATGCCCAAGGTGCGCGTGTGCTGGAAAGCCCAGTTTGAGGCGAATAGCTCAGGTTCAAACATGTGCTGCCCGCCCTAAAACGTGCCGTACCGTGCCGCACCGTGCCGCAGCAGAGAATACCCCGCCTCTTGTAATAGTGTGTGACACACACTATCGTGTGATGCATGAACGAGGATGAAGACAAGGCTCTGGCCATCCACGAACAGGAGCTGCGACGCGGCACCGTGGTCTTCGCCAGCCTCGTCGCCTGTCGACGGCCGCAGTACGGCTACTCGCTGCTGACGACGCTGACCGAAGCCGGCATCGCCACCGAAGCCAACACCCTCTACCCCCTGCTGCGGCGGCTCGAGAAGCAGGGGTTGCTCACATCGGTTTGGAATACCGAACAAGCCCGCCCCCGCAAGTACTACACACTCACCGACAGCGGCGCCGAAGTCGCCGCCGCACTGCACAGCCACTGGCTCGAACTCGACTCCAGCATCACCAAGCTCTGGAAGGACGGCACACCATGAGTGCGCTCACCGAAATCTACGTCGACAACGTCACCCGCCACCTCCCCGAAGAGTCCCGCCCGGACATCGCCGCCGAGATCACCGCCACGATCGACGACATGGTCGACGCCCGCCTCGGCGAGGATGCGGACACGTCCCCGGATCACACTGCCGCCATCGAACGCGAGGTCCTCGAAGAGCTCGGCGATCCCGTCGCGCTGTCGCGGGAGTACTCGAACTCACCACAGCACTTCATCGGCCCGAAATCGTACCCGCTCTTCCTCTGGAGCCTGCGCTGGATCCTGCCGGCCGTCGGTCTGCTGGCCATTCTCACGAATGTCGTGGTCACTCTCGCCACCTCCCCCGACGTCCAGATCGGCGAACTGATCGGCAAGACCGTCGGCAGCACCGTCACCGCGCTGCTGACCGCCTTCGCCGTCATCACGATCATCATCGGCCTCGGCGACCGCAGTTCGGACGGCGGCGCAGCCGAGGCGATGCGCAAACGGAAATCGGACACGTGGACGATCGATGACCTCGACCGACGTGATTCCCACAGCAAGCAGATCCGCGCCGAGGCGGGGCTCGGGCTGGTCTTCATCGTCGCCCTGGCAGCCATCCCTTTCATCCCCACGACCCTGCTCTACGTCGGCCACCTCAACGATGGGGAGACGTTCATCAACCCCGACCTCGGCGTCGGCTGGCTGGTCGGCTACTGGGCCTTCCTTGCCCTCATGGCCGCAGTCGAGATCATCAAGTTCACGACCGCCTCGGCGAAACCGTCCGTGGCCCTCATCGGCGGAATCGTCGATGTCGCCATGGCCGTCTTCCTCACCATCGCGCTGCTCACTCAGCCGGTCCTCCACCCCGAGCTCACGAACACCGCGAACGCCGACATCCAGCAGATCATCACGGTCATCGCGATCTGGATCATCGTGATCTGGGACCAGGTGAGCACCTGGCGGATCTATCGCCGCAATCGTCGGTGACGTCGTGCGGTCGGGACGTCCACCTGCCGTCCCGATCGCACACCAGCCGTCCCGGTCGCACAGTTGCCGAGAGGTCTCAGTCGCGGCGGCTGGCGATGACCGTGAACTTCTTGTTCCGGGCCAGCTGCCGACTCGGTCCGATGATCGATTCGAGACGATCCCGGTAGCGCAGGTGCGAATTGAACACCGTGAGCACCTGCCCGCCCGGAGCCAGATGCTCGGCGGCCGTGGCCATGAGCGCCGCGGCCGTCTCTGTCTCGATGGCCGTTCCCTGATGGAACGGCGGATTGAGCAGGATCAGGTCGAATCCGCCCAGGCCCGCGAGCGCCGGTTCTTCCCGGTCCGCGGCGTCACCGAGGATGATGTCGACGTCGACTCCGTTCGCCTCCGTTGTGGCCCTCGCCGAGGCGACCGCCGCCTTCGACACATCGACGCCGAGTCCCGTATTCGCCCCCGAGGCCCGCATGGCCACGGTGAGCAGCCAGCCATTGCCGCAGCCGAGGTCGAGCACAGACTCCAGCGCTTCGCCCGGGAGCAGCCCCAGCAGAGAGTCGATGAGCAGCTCCGAGCCCTCATCGCTCTTCGTCCCGGAGAAGCAGGCCCCATGTGCGCGGACTTCGAGCTCACCGACACCGCGGTGGGAGATCACTCCGCGGCGCGGGAATTCCGGCAGGCTCGGAGAGGACAGGGGGCGGCTGCCGATGATCAACCGGTGCTTGCCGACCCCGGGCGAGACATCGACCCGACCGAAGCCGCGGGCAAGTTCCTTGTTGACGCCGCGGCTCATCGCATCGCTGCGGCCGATGACGATGATGGTGCTCGCGAACGGCTGCAGCACCGCGATCGTCTCGGTGAGCGCATTCAGCGCCTTCGGAGCGTTGACGACGGCCCAGGTCTCCCCCACCGCGAGTTCGGCCAGTCCCGCGATCTCTCTGAGCTCGCTCACCGCCAGCACGGGTGCCGCTTCGGTGCCGGCCTCTCCGGCGGATTCGCCGGCTCCGGCCAGAGACTCGACCGCAGCGGCCGAGGTCCGCGCCTCGTCAAGCCGGTCGTTGTATGTGCACACCTGGGTCAGACGGCTGAGCAGGGTCGCCTGCAGACCGTGCGCATCATCGACGAGGATGAGGTTCTCGGGGACCTCGGCTGAGAGTTCGGCGGCGACGAAGGTGCCTTCGGTGTCCCGGCCCGAGACATCGAGGACTCCGAGGCGGCGACCGATGACGTAGTCGATGAGCATCCGCGCCTGCGGCAGACCGGGCATGTCGCTCAGCTGGAGGTATTCCGCCAACAGTTCCCGGCTGCGGTGGGCGGCGGCGGAGTCAGAGGGCAGCAGGGAGGCGGGCATTCGCTCAGTCTAGACTGAGCGGACCGGTTGCCGCCTCCTCGCTTGCGTGCCGCTCAGCCTTCGGCGTCGTGATCGGTCTCGATGAGCTGCTTGAGGTTGGCGAGGGCCTCGTCGGCTCCGTCACCTTCGGTACGCAGAACGACCTTCTGACCGTATTCCGCGCCGAGGCCCATGAGGGAGAGCACGCTGGCCGCGTCGAGGGCGTCCTCGGCCGGTTCGCCTTCCAGGGCGATGGTGATCTCGAGATCGTAGTCTGCGGCGGCTTCGGCCAGCAGAGCTGCTGGCCGGGCGTGCAGGCCGACGGTGCTTCCGACTGTTGCGATGGTCTCTGCCATTTTCTGTCCTTCCTTGTCAGTCCGACCGTGGTTCGGCCGGACCGGTGGTTCGGCATGTCCTGTGGGTGGTGTCTGTGGTGGTGCTGAGTATGTCACGGGGTCACTCCCGCGACGGCCGGACTCACAATCCGAGCTCGTCGAGGATCGGCAGTTCGGCTCGGACCGCGGCCTTCGCATCGCTGGCGCTGCGAGCCGCGAGTGCACGGCGGGCGATCTGCTGCGCCTGGTCGAGGGTGACACCGGACAGCACCTCGGCGACAGCCGGCAGGGCCCGCGGTGCCATGGACAGGCTGGTGACTCCGAGGCCGACGAGCACGACGGCCAACGCCGGATCGGCCGCGGCCTCACCGCACACGCCCACCGACTTCTCCGCCACAGCACCTTGGGCGGCGGCCATGCCGATGAGCTGCAGGACTGCCGGCTGCCACGAGTCGCTGAGTTCGGCCAGACCGCCGAGCATGCGGTCGAAGGCCATGACGTACTGGGTCAGATCGTTCGTGCCGATGGACGCGAACTCGACTTCCTCGAGGATCGTGGCCGCCTGGAGCGCTGCCGCGGGAACCTCGACCATGACACCGGCCGTGGACAGACCGGCCTCGTGCACAAGCTCCGCGAACTGTCGGGCCTCCTCGGCGGTGGCGATCATCGGAGCCATGACGTGGACGGTCACCGTATGCTTCGCAGCGGCGAGCGCGATCGCCTCGAGCTGACGTTCGAGGACTCCCTGAGCCCGGCGGCTGGTCCGAAATCCGCGTACCCCCAGGGCTGGGTTCGGTTCATCGGCGTCGGTGAGGAACGGCAGAGGTTTGTCGGCTCCGGCGTCGAGGGTGCGCACGACGACCTTGTGATCGTCGAAGGCCGCGAACACCTGCCCGTACGCCTCGGCCTGCTCTTCGACGCTGGGTTCGGTGTCGCGATCGAGGAAGCAGAACTCGGTGCGCAGCAGACCGACGCCTTCGGCACCGGCGGCTGCCGCAGACTGTGCCTGAGCGCCGTCGCCGACATTCGCACGCAGTGGAATCCGGGCGCCGTCGCTCAAGAGACAGGGTCCGGTGAAGGACTGCAGCCGGCCGGCCGTCTCCGTCCATGACTCGACGAGGCCGGTCTCCGTCGCACCAGGTTCGGTGCGCAGGATGCCGGCGCCGCCGTCGACGAAGACGGGGGTGTGGTCGGTGATCTCGCGGACACCGGCGGCCGCGACCACTGCGGGTATGCCCATCGACCGGGCGAGGATGGCCGTGTGGCTCTGCGGTCCGCCCTCTGCGCAGACGAGTCCGACCACCAGCTCCGGGTCGAGAGTCGCGGTGTCGGCGGGAGCGAGATCGGCGGCGATGAGCACGAAGGGCTCGACCGAATGCGGAATGCCCGGGGCCGGCACTCCGCGCAGATGGGCGACGAGGCGGGCACGGACATCGAGGACGTCGGCCGCGCGTTCGGCCATATAGCCGCCGAGCTTCTCCAGCTGCGCAGCGGTCTCGGCGGCCACCGTCCAGATCGCGGTCTCCGCATCGGTCTCGGACAGGCGTTTGATCGCCGTCTTCACCAAGGCAGGGTCCTTGGCCATGAGTGCCGTGGCTTTGAGCACGTCACGGGCATCTCCCGTGACGGACTCCGCGCGCTCACGCAGTTCGGCGTGGACGGCGGCCGAGGCCTCTCGGATCCTGTTCGCCTCCGCCTCGGGATCGGCCGGGGCGGGCTTCGCCACGGGAGCGGATATCGGTTCAGGCATGGTCAGCGCCGGGGCGATGACCCGTCCGGGTACGACTCCGATGCCTGAGAACTCTGCGGACATCCCCATTCCTTCCTGTCTTGCCTCTTCGGTGAGAGCGTTCAGACTCGTGTGGCGTCAGCGTTCGACGATACCGGTTCGGCCGGCTTCGCCTCTTCGGGGCCCGACGCTCCGCCCCTGCGGACGAGGATCTTGAGCGCGAGCACCAGCACGGCGCTGATGATCGTGCCGACGACGATGGAGACCAGGAACAGCAGGAACGAGTCGATGGCGAAGAAGACGAAGACTCCGCCGTGCGGGGCTTGGCTGGTGACGGAGAAGGCCATCGTCATGCCGCCCGTGACGCCGGCGCCGACGACCGACGCGGGGATCACGCGCAGTGGATCGGAGGCGGCGAAGGGAATCGCGCCTTCGGAGATGAACGCGGCGCCGAGCAGCCAGGCGGCCTTTCCGTTCTCCTTCTCCGCCTGAGAGAAGATGCGCGGGCGCACGGCGGTGGCCAGCGCCATGGCCAGGGGCGGAACCATTCCGGCGGCCATCACCGTGGCCATGATCTCCCACGGCACGGGGTTGTCGACGGAGCCGGCGGCGAGACCGGCGACCGCGAACGAGTAGGCGACCTTGTTGACGGGTCCGCCCAGATCGACGGCCATCATCGCGCCGAGGATGAGCCCGAGGACGACGGCGGCGGTTCCGGTCATCGAGCTCAGCCAGGAGTCGAGGCCCGTAGTCAGGGCACTGATCGGTCCACCGAGGACCATGAACATCAGGCCGGAAGAGACGAGGGAGGCCACCAGAGGGATGATGACGACGGGCATGAGCCCGCGCAGCCACCTCGGTGCGGCGAAGGAGCCGATCCAGTGGGCGATATAGCCGGCGAGCAGTCCGCCGATGATGCCGCCGATGAAGCCGGCGCCCATGAGCACGGCGACGGCGCCGACGGTGAAGCCGGGAGCGATTCCGGGACGGTCGGCGATGCCGTAGGCGATGTATCCGGCCAGAGCGGCGACGAGGAAGCTCATCGACAAGTTGCCGATCTGGAAGGCCACGGCGCCCAGGTAGGCGCCGACGGGTCCGAGCGCCAGGTCACCGTATTCGGTGGGCAGGTTCCACAGGGAGTTGCCGAGCACGATGTCCTCGGCGTAGTCGGGGATGTCGAATCCGCCGAGGAGGAACCCCAGGGCCATGAGCAGACCACCGGCGGCGACGAAGGGGATCATATAGCTGACACCGGTCAGCAGCACGCGCTTGAGGTGAGCGCCGACGCTTTCACGGGAGCCGGACTGCGCGTCGGCAGAGTCGTCGGCGGCGTGAGCGGTCGTGAGCCGGTGGCCGTTCGGGGCGTCCGCCTCGGCGAGGGCCTTGCGAACAAGGCCCTGAGGATCATCGATTCCGGCCTTGACCGGCGCCTGCACATAGGGTTTGCCGGCGAACCGAGCCTTGTCGCGGACGTCGACATCGACGGCGAAGACGACGGCATCGGCGGCATCGATGACGGACTGGTCGATCGGGGTCGTGCCGCTCGACCCCTGGGTCTCGGTGACGACGTCGATGCCCATCTCGGCCCCAGCCTGGGCAAGGGCGTCGGCGGCCATATAGGTGTGGGCGATCCCCGTCGGGCAGGCGGTGACGGCGATGACCCGGCGGGGGTGGTCCGCCTCGGTGGCGGTCGGCGCCGCCTCGGTGGTGGTCGTCTGCTCTTCGGGCGTCTCACGCAGGCCGAGGGCGGTTTCGATGAGGTCGACGATCTCCTGCTCGGTCGCGGCGGCGCGCAGGGATGCGACGAAGTCCTTCTTCACCAGCGACCGAGCGAGTGTCGACAGGAGTTTGAGGTGGTCCTTCCCGGCACCCTCGGGGGCGGCGATCATGAACACGAGGTCCGCGGGGCCGTCCTTGGCACCGAAGTCGACCGGCGGATTCAGCCGGGCCATTGCGAGGCTGGGCTCGGTGACCGCCTCGGTGCGGGCGTGCGGGATGGCGATGCCGCCGGGCACACCTGTCGGGGTCTTCTCTTCGCGGGCGATCGCCGCGGCCGCGAGTCCGTCTGCGGAGTTCGCGCGCCCCTGTTCGGCGATCGCGGCGGCCAGAGCGCGGATGACAGCGGACGGCTCCGTCCCCTGATCCGCGTCGAGGATCACCAGTTCTGTTGTGATGAGCGATGTCATCGTGCCTCCTCGGCGTCGGGGGTTGTGCCCTCATGTCGATGGGAAGTTGCGTCGGCGGGGATGCCTGCAGGTGCTGTGGGCTTGCCCGCAGGTGCTGCTGCGGATGCCGTCAGCGGCGTGACGGTCACCGCGTCGGTCCGGGCATCCCCCGGGCTCGGCACTCCGGTGCCGCGCAGGCGGGCGGCCGCGGCTCCATAGGCGACCGCCTGGGCCAGGGCCGCACCGGGTTCACGGCCGCCGGTCAGTCCCAGCAGGTACCCGGCCAGAGTGGAGTCACCTGCGCCCACGGTGCTCACGACGCCCATCGGCGGATGCTGAGCATGCCATGCAGTCCCCGGCTGAGCGAGGACCGCACCGCCGGCACCCAGGGTCGCAAGGATCGATCGTGGGTGGGGGCCGCGCGCCGTGAGCAGGGTCGCTGCGGCGCGGGCCGTGAGCTGCGGTGAGGATTCCAGCCGGTCGGCGATCGCGTGCAGGTCTGCGGTATTGAGCGGTTCTGTGGTCCCGAGAGGTTCGGCGGCGTCGCGACAGCCGACGGGTTGGTGCGGCTCGGCCGCGTCGCTCGGATCGGACACTCCGCTGTCACTGCGCGCCCGGGCCTCGTCGTTGATTCCCGCGCCGTGGAGGAGTCCGGCATCGCGCAGGAGCCCTGCGCCGTGGAGCAGCTCGGCGAGTTCTTCGGCATTCGGCTTGATGAGATCCGGTGAGGCCAGCAGGGCTGCAGCCAGAGGAGCGCCGGAAGTGTCGACGGCGATCAGCGGCGGCTGAGGAAGCTGCCGGATGCGCTCGATGGCGCGGGCGTAGAAGTCATCGTCGACTCCCGGCGGCAGCGAACCGGCCAGGACGACCCAACTCGCGTCGGCTGCCTCATCGACCACGAGGTCGAGCAGTGCACTCTGGGTCTGCAGGCTCAGAGGCGAGCCTGGTTCGTTGATCTTCGTCGTCGTGCCGTCGGGTTCGGTGACGGTGATATTGGACCGCAGCGGAGTGCCGGTGGGAACGGAGCGATGAGCCAGTCCGATCGCGTCGAGGCCGGTGAGCACCGGGTCGTCGTTGTCTCCGGGCAGGAGCGCCAAGGTGTCACGGTCGGCGGCCGCCACGGCGCGGGAGACGTTGACTCCCTTGCCACCGGGCTGCTGCCCGGCCCAGACGGCGCGCTGCACCTGGCCGCGGAGGACCGGACCGGACAGTTCGATGGTCCGGTCGAGGCTCGGGTTGGCTGTGAGTGTGAGGATCATGGAGTGACGACCTCGACTTCCGCGGTCTCCAGATGGGCCGCCAACGGCTCTTCCGGCGCGTCGTCGGTGATGAGGACGTCGATCTGGTCGAGTTCGGCGAACCGCACCAGGGAGGCGGCGTCGAATTTCGCGGAGTCGGCGAGTACGGCGACCCTGCGTCCGGAATGCACGAACGCCGATTTCGTCGCCGCCTCATCGTGGTCGGGCGTGGAGACGCCGTCGTGACTGAGTCCGTTGGTCCCGAGCACCGCGAGATCGACTCGGTGGCCCTCGATGGCCGTGATCGTCTGCGGTCCGACCATGGCCCGAGTGACCGGGCGGAATCGGCCCGGCAGGACGAAGATCTCGACGCCGGGAGCACCGGCCAGCCTGTCGATGACGGACAGGGAGTTGGTGATCACGCGCAGCTGTCGTGGGGACTGTCCAGCGGATTGGCGGGCGGTGGCTTCGTCTGCGATCGCCCGGGCGAGGGCCGCGCAGGTCGTGCCGCCGTCCAGGGAGATGCTCATCGTCTCCTCCAGCAGGCTCAATCCGGACCGGGCGATCGCGGTCTTCTCATCGAGGTTGTGGATCTCACGGTCGCCGAAGGTCGGCTCTTCGAGGCTGTGGGGACGGCACGGCACGGCTCCCCCGTGGACGCGTTGGAGAGCTCCGGCCTTTTCCAGTGCGGCGAGGTCGCGTCGGACGGTTTCGGTGGTGATGTCGAAATCGGCGGCCAGATCGGTGACATTGACCCGGCCTGCTTCGCTGACCAGCTCAGCGATGCGTCGTTGCCGTTCTTCAGCGAACACGTCCGGCCCTTTCCTACTCGCGGCTCATCGTCGTTCAGGCGAATAACCACGTGGCTATCTGTTGGTTTGACTGATCGTAGGACTCTATTCACGTGCTGTCAATCACGTTCCAACATATACCCAATTATTCCAACATTTCGTTCATGCAGACGAAGCAGAGTAGCGTCGGCGAGGGGATCGGCAGTCGGCGGATCAGCTGCGGAGCCCCTCCCTGCGGAGTGAACAGCCACCCGTCCGAACAGGGCGGATATGCTAGTAGTTGAGAGAGCTTCGTCCAATGTCGCACCAGGAGAGATCATGACAATCCTCGTCGGTTATTCCCCCTCGCCCGAAGGCAAGGCCGCTGTCGAATTCGGCATCGAGCAGGCCCGCGCATTCGACGACGTCCTCGTCGTGCTCAATGCCGGAATCGGTGAGACCCCCGACGAACGCGGTGTCGCCACCAGCAAAGACATCGAGGAGCTCAAGGAGACTCTGAAGTCCTCCGAAGTCTCCCACGAGATCCTTCAGTTCCTCCGCGGCAACGATCCCGTCGAAGAGCTGCTGGCGTTGGCCGAGGCGACCTCCGACACCCGCATGATCGTCATCGGATCACGCCGCCGCTCCCCCGTCGGCAAGCTCATCATGGGCTCGACTGCTCAGCGCATCATCCTCGACTCCGATGTCCCCGTCGTCTCCGTCAAGGTCGACCGACGGAAGAAGAAGTAGCCGCGGCGAAGGACTCCCGATACTGCGAGGGGCTCGTCCCGACCGAGCGGCGGAAGTGCTCACGCAGCTGGGTCGCCGACGAATAGCCGACCTTCCGCCCGATCGCCTCGATCGACAGATCGCTGACCTCGAGCAGCTCCTGCGCTGCGCGGATCCTCTCCTGGGTGATCCACTGCAGCGGTGTCGTTCCGAGCTCCTGCTGGAACCGCCTGCCCAGCTGCCGTACGGACACGTTCGCGTGCCGGGCCAGGGCAGGGGCGTCGATGTCCTCGCCGAGGCGGCTCGCCGCCCACTCGAGCGTGGCCGAGAGCCCCTGATCGGCGGCTGCGGGAACCGGCCGCTCGACGAACTGCAGCTGGTTTCCGCTGCGGGCCGGTGCGACGACCATCCTCCGCGCGATCAATCGCGCCGTCGTCGCTCCGATCTCGCGTCGGACGATGTGCAGACAGGCGTCGATCGCCGCAGCGGTGCCCGCGGCCGTGACGATCTGCCCCGCATCGGTGAACAGGTTGGCCTCGACGACGTCGATGCGTGGGAAATCGCGTGCCAACTGGTCGGCGAACAGCCAGTGAGTGCTCGCCTGACTCCCATCGAGGAGGCCCGCACCGGCGAGCAGGAAGGCACCGCTGCACAGTGAGACGATCACGGCTCCCTCCGCATGGGCACGGCGGAGGGCCGCCCGTTCCGCCTCGGTGCCGGTGTGGGGCAGGCTGGCGCTGACGATGACGACGTCAGCTCCGCTCAGGCCCTCGAGACCGTGCGTGGATTCGATCCTCACTGCGGAGACGTGCTTGGTCTCCAACCAGCGCGGTCCGCCCTCCGAGCAGACGCGGAAATCGATCGGCGGTGACCCGACTTCCGTGCGGTCGATCCCGAAGACCTCGGCCGTGACGCCGAATTCGAAGAGGGAGAGTCCGTCTCTGATGAGCACTGCTGCGGTGAACATCGTCCCATTATGACCGAAAACCGGTGAGACGTGTCGTTTAAGACACTCGTGGTTCTCTGCGATCGACGGTTGAGTGGAGTCATGACTTCACCACGCACCTCTTCGACCTCGGTCGCAGCATCACAATCGTCCGCGCCGAGGCCCCCCGACGGGCACTCGACGGGGTGGGCCAGGATCTGGTCACTCGGACCGGGAGTCGCCGCAGGTCTGTCATCCGTCGTCGGAGCCGGACTCATCGCGGTGCCGGCCGCTGTCCTTCATGAGTCCGGAGCCGCGGCCGCTCTCACCTGGATCATCGCGGCGCTCGTCTGCCTGCCCATGCTCATGCTCTTCCGCGACACCGTCATCGTCTCCGGGCACAGCGCCGATCCTCTTCGCGAGACGATCAGGACCGGGCTGGGGCGTCGTCCCGCGGCGATGGTCCCCCTCATGTTCTCGATGGTCGTAGTCGTCGGACTGCCCTCAGGGTCCGTGATGGCGGCGCGGAACCTCACGGCCATCTTGGCCATCGACGTTCCCGAGATCGCGATCGCCGCCGTGCTCATGGCCTTCGCCGTCGTCGTCAATCTGCGCGGCCGGTCTCTGGGCAGCACTGTCGAGCGCGTCGGCGCGGTGGTCCTCGTCATCGCCATCGTCGCGGTCGTCGCCTGGTCTCTGCTGCACCCGAGCAGAACGCCCGACGTCGTCCCCGACATACCCGAGCTGGCTCTCGTCCCTGCCGGGGCGCTCATCGCGTTCTGGGCTTTCATCGGCTTCGAGAATCTCACCTTCCTCGCCCGTGAGCTGCCGGATCCACGGCGTGACTTCGCCCCGGTGGCGATCATCTCGCTGGTCCTTCTGCTGGTCCTCGTCCTCACCCTCACCGTGGCCGTTCAGGCGCAGTCGAGGCAGGTCGATCCGGTCACCGGGATCGTCGACGCTCTGCGGTCCACGCCGTGGGGAGGAGTCGCCGCAAGCGTCCTGGCCGCCATGGGGATCCTGGCGATCACGCTCAATGCCGTGGCCTGGACCAGGGGCGTGGCCACCATCGTCGCTGTGGCGGCGACGGAGCGGATTCTGCCGCGGTCCTTGGCCGTCGAATCCGGTGCGACGCCCCGTCGCGCCATCCTCTTGCTCAGCGTCGGATTCACGGTGTCGCTGGTGATTCTCCTGGTGACGCCGGACCTCGTCGTCGACATGATCGGTGCGGCCAGCGGTGTCTTCGTCATCATCTACATCATGTGCATCCTCGCCTACGTCCGCACCGCAGGACTGCGGGTGTGGAGTGCAGCCAATCTCGCGCTCATCCCGCTCATGGCGTGGTCGCTCATCGCATCGGGGCCCCGCGCGATCTTTCCCGTCGCGGTCTTCCTCGTCGCAGGTGCGGTCACGCTCGCCCGGGCCCGAAGCCGAGCGTGAGGTCCTTCAGTCCCCGACAATGGCGGCGACAAGGGCGTCGACGTCCTCGGTCGTCGTATCGAACGCGCACATGAGGCGGACGATGTCCCTCTCCAAGGGCCAGTCCGCGAAGGCGAACGTCTGCCGGGCCCGTGCGGCCACCTCGGCGGGCATCCGGACGAACACGACGTTCGACTCGACCTTCTGCACGATCTCGAGCCCGGGGACACGGCCGCGCTCGGTCGCCTCGGCGAGTCTGTGGGCGAGGTGCTGCGCCATCGTGTTCGACCGGGTGGCGGAGTTGCGCCACAGGTCGCCCTCGTACAGCGCGTTCAGCTGAGCGGAGAGGAAGCGCATCTTCGAGGCCAGCTGCAGGTTCATCTTGCGCAGGAAGCGCATTCCGTGGCCGATGTCGGGGTTCAGTACGACGACCGCTTCGGCACCGAGCAGGCCGTTCTTCGTTCCGCCGAGGCTGAGGATGTCGACTCCGACCGAAGTCGTGATGTCACCGAGGCCGACGCCGAGGTGGGCGGCGGCATTGCCGAGTCGGGACCCGTCGACGTGGAGGATCATGTCGTTCTCGTGCGCGGTGGCCGCGATCGCCGCGATCTCCTCCGGGGTGTAGGTCGTGCCCCATTCGGTGGACTGGGAGATGCTCACGGCCAGCGGCTGCGCATTGTGTTCGTGGCCGCGGCCGATGATCGCCCCCGTGATGGTCTCGGGGGTGAGTTTGCCGTTCTCGGTGGCGGCACCGACGATCTTGAGCCCGCCGACCTTCTCCGGGGCTCCGGTTTCGTCGTAGTTGATATGCGCCGAGGCGGCCGTGATCACCGCGGCCCAGCGCGGCAGCGCCGACTGCAGGGCGAGGACATTGGCGCCGGTGCCGTTGAAGACGGGGAACGCTTGGGCCTCGGGCCCGAAGAGGTGGGCCATGATGTCGTGGAAACGCTGCGTCCACGGGTCGCCGCCGTAGCCGGGTGTGTGGCCGACGTTGGCCTCGGCGATGGCGGTGATGACTTCGGGGTGGACTCCGGCCCAGTTGTCGGAGCCGAAGTTGCGCGGGTGCGCGGACGGTCTGGTGTCGACGGGCGGGGCGGCGGTGCCGATGTCGGGGAGGATGTCCGCAGGGTTCGTCGACGGCGTTGTCTGATCAGGTGTCTGGGAGTTCACGATCTCAGACTAGTACGTGCCGCGCGAGGTGTGCAGTGCGGTCCGCGCGGTGTGCAGTGCGGTCCGCGCGCGGCGACTTGTCCGGAGTGGAGTCACCGGCGGCACACTCCTCTCGATACACCCGCACGTTGAACCAGCTGTTGCGCACCGCCACAATCGGCGCAGTTCATCCTCCGCAGACAGCAGCTGGCTCAAAGTGCAGGAGCAGAGCATTTATGCCGTGCGCCTGCACTTTGAGCCAGCTGGTATGCACTGAAGGCGAGCCAGCCGGTCGAAATCGGCTGGCCCGCCCTCAGCAGCGGTTGTGTCTCAGGCGACTCAGGCGAGGAGTCCGCGCATGAGTTCGGCGGTCTCGGTCGGGGTCTTGCCGACCTTGACGCCTGCGGCTTCGAGGGCTTCCTTCTTGGCCTGAGCGGTTCCCGAGGAGCCGGAGACGATGGCGCCGGCGTGGCCCATGGTCTTGCCCTCGGGAGCAGTGAAGCCTGCGACGTAGCCGACGACCGGCTTCGTCACGTTCTCCTTGATGAAGGCGGCGGCGCGCTCTTCGGCGTCTCCGCCGATCTCGCCGATCATAACGATGGCCTCGGTGTCAGGATCGGCCTCGAAGGCTTCGAGCGCATCGATGTGCGTGGTGCCGATGACCGGGTCTCCGCCGATGCCGATGGCGGTCGAGAAGCCGAGGTCACGCAGCTCGTACATCATCTGGTAGGTCAGGGTGCCGGACTTCGAGACGAGGCCCAGCTTGCCCTTCTTCGTGATGTTCGCCGGGATGATGCCGGCCAGCGACTCACCGGGGGTGATGATGCCCGGGCAGTTGGGTCCGATGATGCGGGTGGCGTTTCCGGCCGCCTGTGCACGGGCCCAGACCTCTGCCGAGTCCTGCACGGGGATGCCCTCGGTGATGATGACGAGCAGACCGATCTTCGCGTCGATGGCCTCGATCGCGGCGTCCTTGGAGAACGCCGGCGGCACGAAGGCCACGGACACGTCAGCACCGGTGGCTTCCATCGCCTCGGCGACGGACCCGAAGACGGGGAGTTCGACCTCGTTGCCGGCCTGGTCGTTGTGCTTCACGGTGGTGCCGGCCTTGCGGGCGTTGACACCGCCGACGACGTTCGACCCGGCGGCGAGCATACGAGCGGTGTGCTTCGAGCCCTCTCCGCCGGTGATGCCCTGGACGATGATCTTCGAATCGGAATTCAGGAAGATAGACATTGTTGTAAAGACCTTTCCTTACTTGGCAGCAGCCAGTTCGGCGGCCTTGTCGGCTCCACCGTCCATCGTGTCAGTGAGCGTGACGAGCGGGTGCGCTGCCTTCTGCAGGATGGCGCGTCCCTCTTCCACGTTGTTGCCGTCGAGGCGGACGACGAGCGGCTTGGTGGCCTGGTCGCCGAGGATCTCGAGGGCCTTGACGATGCCGTCGGCCACAGCGTCACAGGCGGTGATTCCGCCGAAGACGTTGACGAAGACGGACTTCACCTGATCATCGCCGAGGATGACGTCGAGTCCGTTGGCCATGACCTCAGCCGAGGCGCCGCCTCCGATGTCGAGGAAGTTCGCGGGCTTGACGCCGCTGTGGTTCTCACCTGCGTAGGCGACGACGTCGAGGGTCGACATGACCAGTCCTGCGCCGTTGCCGATGATTCCGACCTCACCGTCGAGCTTGACGTAGTTGAGGTCGAGCTTCTTGGCCTTGAGTTCCAGCGGGTTCTCTGCGCTGATGTCGCGCAGCTCCTCGTGCTCCTTGTGGCGGAAGTCGGCGTTGTCATCGAGCGAGACCTTGCCGTCGAGGGCGATGATGTCACCGGCACCGGTCTTGACCAGCGGGTTGACCTCGACGAGGGTGGCGTCTTCCTTTTCGAAGACGGTCCACAGGCTGGTCAGCACGGGGGCGATCTTCGCGGCGGTGTCGGCGTCGAAGCCGGCCGCCTCGGCGATCTCTGCTGCCTTGGCATCGTTGATGCCGTCGATGGCGGAGACGGGGATCTTGGCGAGCGCTTCCGGACGTTCCACGGCCAGCTGCTCGATCTCCATGCCGCCTTCCTTCGAGCACATGGCCAGGTAGGTGCGGTTGGACCGGTCGAGGAGGACGGAGAAGTAGTACTCCTCAGCGATGTCGGCACCTTCGGCGATCATCACCTTTTCGGTGATGTGGCCCTTGATGTCGAGTCCCAGGATGTCCTTGGCGCGGGCCTCGGCCTCATCGGGGTTCTTGGCGACCTTGACGCCGCCGGCTTTTCCACGGCCGCCGATCTTGACCTGTGACTTGACGACGACGACTCCGCCGCCAAGATCCTCGGCTGCCTTCTTCGCTGCTTCTGGCGTCGTCGCGACCTGGGCCTTGAGCACGGGCACTCCGTGCTTCTCGAACAGGTCACGTGCTTGATACTCGAAAAGATCCACGTGTTTTCCTTCGTTTCTGCTGCCGGGTGGTTGGCCCCTGCAGGTTCGTTGACGGATGCAACAACCAAGGACAACCATATTCCCAAACGCACCCGTCCATCCAAACCTGCAGGTTAAACGGACCCTGAGAGTAAGGAATCTCTCGTCAAAAAGTATCTTTGCGCTCAAGATTCTTGATATGGACGTAAAATCGATTCATGGACGAAGTGGATCGAATAGTCGCAGCCTGGCGACGTGAGCGTCCGGATCTCGACGTCTCCCCGATGGAGATCCTCTCCCGAGTCTCGCGGCTGGCCAGGCAGTTGGACCTGGCACGGAAGGCGAGCTTCTCCGATTACGGAATCGAGGGATGGGCCTTCGACGTGCTCTCCGCCCTCCGCCGAGCCGGTGAGCCCTATCAGCTCTCCCCCTCAACCTTGCTGCAGGAGACGCTTGTCACGAGCGGCACCATGACCAATCGCATCGACCGCCTCGTGGCCCGCGGTTGGGTCGAACGCCGCCCCGATCCCGGCGATCGGCGCGGAGTGCTCGTCCACCTCACCGAGAGCGGCCGTGCCACTGTCGATTCCGCCCTGGCCGATCTGCTGGTGAAGGAGCGAGAGATCCTCAGCGGGCTCACCCCCGCCGGCAGCCGCAAACTCGCCGGACTTCTGCGCGAGCTGTCCACCGGATTCGACGGCAGCGAGGACTGAGCCATGCACGACGACCTCACGAATTTCCCGGGCGCACAGCCGCCTCGGCGAGAACCCGTCCACGGTCGATATGTCGACCTCGAGCCCATCGATCCGACCGTCCACGGCGATGCGCTCTTCTCTGCGGTCTCGGCACCCGACGGGATCGAGGAGCGATTCCGATACCTGCCGCAGACACCGCAGACCGAACGCAGCGATTTCGATTCCTGGATCGCCGAGGCGGCCACGTCGTCCGATCCCCTCTTCTTCGCCGTTGTGGACCGATCCACCGGTAGAGCCGAGGGCCGGCAGGCGCTCATGCGCATCGACGCCGCCAACGGCGTCATGGAAATCGGGCACATCCTCTGGGGTCCGGGGCTGGCCCGGACGCGGGCGGCCACCGAGGCGCTCTTCCTCTGCGCCGATCTCGCCTTCGCCTCCGGTTTCCGACGCTTCGAGTGGAAGTGCGATGACGCGAACGCCCCGTCGAAAGCGGCCGCCGAACGCTTCGGGTTCACCTTCGAAGGAGTTTTCCGGCAGCACCTCGTGTACAAGGGCCGCAACCGCGACACCGCGTGGTTCTCGATCATCGACAGCGAATGGCCGGCGCTGCGATCGGCGTATGAGCAGTGGCTCGACGAAGCGAACTTCTATGCCGCGGGCGGCCAGCGCCAGAGCCTGCGCGAACTCATCGCCGCAGCGCGCCGCGGCTGAGGCAGCAGGGCGGGGCGCCGCGGTTGGGCGGCCGGCCTGTGACGTCAGGGTCAGTGCGTCGCACCCCGGCGCAGAAGTCTCGCACCCGCGCTGCTTTCACCGCCTCGCCGCGCGTCCACCCGGGCTCGGACCGTCCCGCGCATTACGCTGGAAGCGACACCACTTGGACGCTGAAGATACCTCGAGGAACCATGCGACTTCGCCCCCTTGCCCTGCTGTCCGCCGCAGCACTGCTGGCCACGACAACGGCCTGCGTGTCGACTCCCGATGAGACCCGACCCCAGCCGCGCCCCTCGGTGAGCAAGGAGGAGGTCACCCCGATCGAGACGCCAGACGATGCACCGAAGGTGTCCATCGTCGATTCCTCGCCAGGTGGGGCGAAGGACACCGACCCGCTGTGGCAGGGCCTCGCCGAGGCGGCCGAGAAGAAGACCGAGGCCTACCTCAAGGTCTACGTGCACACCGGCAACCCGGAAGTCCCCGACTCCGGCGAGACGACCGTGACCGCCGACAGCCCCGACAGCGTCAGCGTCACCGTCGACTCGAAGAACGTCGACGACGGTGCCTCCCCGTTCCTGCTCATCCACGGCACCTTCGACGTCGAAGAGATCGGCAACTCGGCGTACACCCTGACAACCGTCGATGACGAGGACATCCCAGAGCTCGACCCGAAGGGGCCGGACGACGAGGAGCGCTGCACCGCCGATGACGCTCAGGACCGCATCGGGCTGGCCGCCGATGACCTCGCCGAGGATCCCGGCCGTCGCGAAGAGTTCCGCCAACAGTGGGGCGGCTCGCCTCGCGTGTGGTGGGGCATCCAGAAGACCGCCATCAGCCTCGGAGAAGAGGGCGGAGTCGCCGGCGACTTCCTCACCGAAGCCTGCGGAGAGTTCCTCCAGTAATCTCTGGGCTCCGCCTCGCCTCGGTACGAGTCAAGTGGTGGCAGATTGCCATTCTGAGGCCGGTTTTGGGCATTCTGCGCACACTTGACGCGTACCAATGATCAGCCGGCGGCGTCGCCACCCACCGCCCTGCATGCGACGATGACTCTATGAGAATCGCTGTCATCGGAGCTGGAATCGGCGGGCTCTCGGCGGCCGTGGGACTGCAGAGAGCCGGCGCCGAGGTCACCGTGTTCGAACGTGCCCCCGAGGTGCGAGCCGGCGGTTCGGGGCTGTCGATCTTCGCCAACGGTCTCGCCGCGCTGGAGACGCTCGGCCTGCGCGAAGCCTTCGACGCCGTGACCGACTCCAGTGTCGAAGGCTTCGCTGCAGGTCAGCGCCGCGCCGATGGACGCTGGATCGTGCAGGTGCCCGACGAGGCCGTCGGTGCGCTGCGCATCGTCGACCGTGCCGACCTCCACCGCATCCTCCTCGATGCTTTGGCTCCTGGGACTGTGCGCACCGACGCCGAGGTGGCCTCGGCAGCATCCGATGGGACGCTGACTGTCACACCCGAATCCTCGCACCTCGATGCACCTGCACGTTTCGACCTCGTGATCGGCGCCGACGGTCTGCACAGCCGGGTCCGCACCGTCGTCGACGGTGAACCGGTGGCACCGCGGTACTCCGGATATTCGGCGTGGCGGGGCATCACCTCGGTGCCGGTGGCGCTGTCCGGCGAGGCCGGGGAATCGGTCGGGCGCGGACGCCGCTTCGGCATCGCCCCGCTGGCCGACGGCCGTGTCTACTGGTTCGCGGTGGCGAACATGCCCGAGAACGCGGTCTTCGCCGACGAGAAGGCCACCGCGCTGCAGATGTTCACCGGCTGGCACTCCCCCATCGCCGAGCTCATCGCCAACACCGACGCCGAGGCGGTCCGCCGCACCGCGATCTCCGACCTCTCCCGCCGGCTGGCCAGGTTCCACCGCGGCCGCGTCGTGCTGCTCGGGGATGCCGCACATGCGATGACACCGAACCTCGGCCAAGGCGGAGGCCAGGCTCTCGAAGATGCGGCGACGCTCACTGTCCTGCTCACCCCGCTGCTCGGGGACTCTCCGGGATCTGGGAGGACCCGGCTCGGACGAGCTGAAGAGCAAGCGGCCACAGGTGCGGGCACTCGCGCCGGCGTGAACCCGGACCACAGTGCGCGCACTCGCAACGGTGAGGAACCGGACCACAGTGCGGGCCCGAGGCCCTCAGTACCGCCAGACCTCGCTGCAGCACTGGGCCGCTATGACTCCCTGCGCCGCCCGCGGACGCAGTCGATCGCACAGAAGTCCCGCCTCATGGGGCAGATGTTCCAACTCGAATCGCCGCTGCTGGCGAGGCTGCGCAATGCGATCTTCTCAGCGATTCCCTCACGACTCATCGCCGCTCAGGCTGCGAGCGTCCAGAAATGGTCGCCGCCGCAGGTGTGATGCTGCCGGGCTCCGACCTGACCGCGGATCCGTTGCTGCGGTCAGCCCCGCTGACGCGAGTTAAGTGTGCGCAGATTGCCCGTCAGACGCGCCAGCGCAGAACTCAGGTCGCTATCGGATACTTTCGAGCGAGAAAAGTATCCGAAAGCGACCTATGTTCGGACGAGCACCTGCTTGAACCGGCTCAGTCGGTCAGGGCGCGGTTGTAGGCGTCGACGACCGGGGGCAGGAAGAAGCCCATGATCACGGCGATCGCGGTGACGAGGCAGGCGAGTCCCAGCAGCAGGGAACCGCCGATGACGCTGAAGGCGAAGACGATGACGAGCAGTTCGAAGGCGATCGCCGCCGGACGCGCCCACCGGTGCAGGCGCCAGGCGCCCCGGGCTGCGGCGCCGACACCGGCGGCGAAGATGAGGAACATGACGGCCAGACCGATCAGCGAGGCCGCCAGCGGTCCGGCGGTGATCGCCGTGATGACGAACGACACCGCCGCACCGATCAGGGCCAGTGCCTGGATGCCGAGGACGATGACGGGCAGCAGCATCGCCCGCGGGGTCGGAATCCCGTGCCCCTCAGGCTCCGGTGAGGCACCGGAGCCTGCGGTCCGGCCATTGCGTGAGCTCAAATGGTCACCCGGGCGAATCCGGGGATGAGGATCTCGTCGAGCATGCGCTCACGCACATCCAACGGCAGGAAGGCCGCGGTCACAGCATTGACCGTCGCCCATTCGAGGTCGGTCTGGTTCCAGCCGGCCTCATCGACGAGCAGACGCATCTCACGTGAGACGGAGGTGCCCGACATCAGCCGGTTGTCCGGGTTGATGGTGACGGCGAAGCCGAGGTCTTTCAGTCCCGTGATCGGGTGTCCGGCGATGGTGCCTCCGATGTCGGTCTGCAGGTTGGAGCTCGGGCACAGTTCGAGCGGGATCTGCTGGTCGAGGACCCAGGCGGCGAGGCTGCCGAGCTGGCCCTGACCGTCGACGATGTCCATGTCCTCGACGATGCGCGCACCATGGCCCAGACGCTGGGCATGGCAGATGGTGACCGCCTCATGGATGGATTCCTTGCCGGCGGCCTCACCGGCATGGATCGTCACCGGCACATACGCCTGATGCAGGGCGTTGAAGGCGGAGAGGTGCGCAGACGGCGGGAAGCCGTTCTCGGGTCCGGCGATGTCGAATCCGACGACACCGGAATCCGCGCCCTTCTCGCGATGGCGGATGGCCAGTTCGGCGATCGCCAGGGAGTTTTCGGCCTGCCGCATGGCCGTGATGAGCTGGCCGACGCGGATGTACTTGCCCTCGGCCGCGGCCTCGGAGACACCGGCCTCCAGACCCTCCTGGACGGCTTCGACGACGGCGTCGAGTTCGAGTCCGCCCTCGAGGTGCTGTTCGGGAGCCCACCGGGCTTCGGCGTAGAAGACGCCGTCGGCCACCTGGTCGAGGACCCATTCCTTGGCCACTCGGCGCAGGTTGTCCTCGCTCTGCATGACCGCCACGGTGTGCGAGAACGTCTCGAGGTAGCGGACCAGGTCACCGGAGTTCGCGGACTCCGAGAACCACCGGCGCAGCGACTCGGCATCGGTGGCGGGCAGGGTGTGACCGATCGAGTCGGCCAGCTCGAGCATCGTCGACGGGCGCAGACCGCCGTCGAGGTGATCGTGGAGGGAGACTTTGGGCAGCTGCAGGATGGGGTCGTCCGATGCGACGCCGGCGGGTACATTCATCACCGTCTCAGCTTATCCGATGCGGCGTGCGCCCCTCATCCCTTCTCCGGGTCGATCTCCCCGCTCTTGATCCGCTCCCGCAGGTCCGTGATCCCCCGTCCGGCGTCGGAGACACGGGAGAGGAATCCGTCCTCGGCGACGATCCGCACCCCGCCGTTGTCGATCGTGCCCTCGTACCGTCGCTCGCTGACTTCGAAGCCGCCGATCTCCTCCGGTTCCGTCTTCGGGGCGGGGGCCACCTCGTCGGGGTTCCTGCTCTGCGGCCAATCGGGGAACATCGTCCGCAGTCCGCGGCGCACGTTCGGCTCCACGGTGGCCACGATCACCTTCGAGAACCCGCCCGCGGTGCCGTACCAGATGACCTTCGGCAGGCTCGGCCCATCGTCCCCGCTCTCCGGGTCCTCCGTGGCCGCGGTCAGGTCGGTCCGCTTCTCATCCGCCGAGGTGACCACTCCCATCGCGGCCGCCGATCCGAACGGAACGAGCACGTCGACATCGGCGTCGAAGGATCGTTCGAAGTAGTCCTTCCCGGCGTCGCGGGTGTCGTCGATCGCCCGCGGCGAACCGTTCGCCGAGGCGGCCCGGTCCGAGGAGGGATGGTAGGACTCCGCTTTCGGCAGGTCCTCGTCCTTCTCCTTGTTGTACAGATCGACACCGGCGTCGAAGGCGGCCAGGATGCGGTCGGCCTGCGGGAATCCGTGCGAGACGACGATGCCGACTTTTCCCGTCTCAGAGGCAGTGGCCGCGGTGAAGCCGGCGATGAACGCCGGTGGGACGAGGTCGAAATCCATGCTCAGCACGTTCTTCGGCAGGTCGTCGGTGCCGGGCGAGACCCCGAGGAACAGGTCGTCGGGGTGAGCCGCGGCGAAGTCCGCGAGTTCGTCCGCTCCGCCGGGGCCGATGACCGTGGTCAGTGCACAGTCGTGCCCGTGCATCCGATCCAATGCCGCCGAGGTGGCCGACCCACCCGAGACGCGTTGACTCGAGGTGCCTGAGAAGACCCCGGCCCCGCGGGCCAGTTCCGTCTCTTCGAGGGTGAGTGCACCGGCGGAGTGATCGTCGAAGCCGGCCGGGGCCGAGACGAGGCAGCCCAGCCGTTCCTCTTCGAGGGCGTCGGGGGCCGTGACGGAGCAGGCGCTGAGCGTGAGGACGCCGACCGCGGCGAGCGCGGCGATCTGCGTGGTTCGGGCTCTTATCCTCATGAGTCCAAGATTATCGGCCCGCCCTGACACGGCGTAATAAGACATCGTCCGAGGCAGGTCAGAGGGCAGCGGCGGCCGACCGCGTGCGGGCAATCAGCCGCCGGGCCATCACCGGTCGCGGTCGAGGACCTTGAGCGCGGTGGCCGTGAACACGCGGGCGGCGATCTCCACGGCACGTTCGTCGATGAGCAGATCACCCTGGTGGATGTCGTAGGTGATGCCGCCGGGTGTCCGGGTGCCCAGACGGATGAGCGCTCCCGGGCAGTGGGTGAGGTACCACGCGAAGTCCTCCCCGCCCATGGACTGCGGGGTCAGCTGCACCGAGTTCTCGCCGAGTTCCCCGCGGACGGCGGATTCGATGAGGGTGACCTGGTCTTCGGTGTTGACCACCGGTGGGACGCCTCGGCGATGTTCGAGGTCGACCTCGACTCCGTAGGGTCCGGCGATGCGGTCGACGAGCTCGGGCAGCACCTCGGCGACCTGGTTCCAGCCGTCGACGTCGAGGCACCGCAGAGTTCCGCGCAGGATCCCCTCGCTGGGGACGACGTTCGCGGCATGGCCGGCGCTGATCTCGCCCCACACCAGAGAGATCGCGTGGCGCGGGTCGATCAGCCGGCCCAGGGTCGAGGGCAGATCGGTGGCGAGTTTGCCCAGCGCGTAGACGAGGTCCTCGGTCAGGTGCGGACGCGAGGTGTGCCCTCCGTGACCGGACAGGCGGATGATGACGGTGTCGCCGGCGGCGGTGATGGCGCCGATGCGCGAACCGACCTTGCCGATGTCGACGTTCGGGTCGCAGTGGACGGCGTAGACCTCGGGCACGTCGTCGAGCACGCCTTGGGAGATCACGCGCAGGGCACCGCCCGGGGTGACTTCCTCACCGGGCTGGAAGATCAGGCGCACCCGGACGCCGAGTCCGCCGGGCCGTGTCTCGTGGATCTTCTGCAGGGCGATGCCGGCACCGATGAGGGAGGTCAGGTGGACGTCGTGGCCGCAGGCGTGGGCGACGCCGGGCACGGTGGACCGGAATTCCTCATCGATGAGGTCATCGACCGGCAGGGCGTCGATATCGGCGCGCAGCCCCACGGCCACTGGCCCGTCGCCGATGTCGCAGACGACTCCGGTGCTCTCGAGGCGCCGGGGCTTGAGGCCGGCGGCCTCGAGGCGGGCGACGATCTTGTCGGTGGTCTCGAACTCCTGGAAGGACAGTTCCGGATGGGCATGGATGTCGCGGCGGAAATCGATGAGTTCAGCACCGATCTCAGCGATTGTCGAGCTGATCACGTCGGGTCCTTCAGAGCGGGGAGGTCGGGGATGGGCGATGTCGAACATTTCAAGCCATGCTAGGCACTCGATGTCATAAATGTGCCCATTGCGACCAATTTCGACATACTTCGCGTCCTGCTTTCCCACCCTCGCCGAGGCGACCGCCCCGTTCACGTCCGCCCACCCCTGCCGTGCACGACAGGGTACAGATCCGCCCGGTTCCGGAGACGGCCCTCCAGGATCAGAGCAGTTCGTCGAGTCCGCGCTCACCGGCGAGGGACACGGCTTTCTTCACATCCTGGGCGTGTGAGCGGGAGGTGATGAGCAGGACGTCGTCGGTGTCGACGACGACGAGGTCGTCGAGCCCGACGATGGCCACCGTCCGCGGTCCTTCGGAGAACACGACGCCCGAGGCATCGACCTCGAGCAGGTCGGTGTTCCCGCCGATCGAGATCACTCCCCGCGGTTCCCCGGGCACCGGCTGGCGCAGCCTGGCCACCGAATCGAAGTCGCCGACGTCGTCCCAGCCGAAGTCACCGGGAATGACGATGACACGACCGGCCGCGGCTGCCGGTTCGGCCACCACATAGTCGATGGCTCGCTTCTCCAGTCCGGGCCACACGGCGCTGAGGACCTCGTCATGATCCGGGGTGTCCCAGGCTTCGGCGATCCGGGCCAGCCCCGAATAGAGCGGCGGGTCCTCCTCGGCGAGGATGTCGAGCAGGGCGGAGGCCTTGGCGATGAACATGCCCGCGTTCCAGCGGTAGCGTCCGGAGTTCACATACTGACGAGCCGTGCTCGCCTCCGGCTTCTCCGCGAATGCCAGCGCCCGCCGGGCCGTGGGCGCCCCGTCGAGTCCGAGCAGGTCACCGGTCTCGATATAGCCGTAGGCCGTGGCGGGATTGCGGGGCATGATGCCGACCGTGACGATGTCTCCGGTCTCCGCGGCCGCGACGGCCTGATCGATGACGAGCCGGAATTCGTCGACGTTCGTGATCGAATGATCGGCGGAGAACGATCCGACGATGGCCTCGGGATCCTCGCGGGCGATGAGCATGGCGGCCAGCCCGATGGCGGCAGCGGAATCCTTCGGTGAGGGTTCGGCGATGATCTGGCCGCGGGCGATATGCGGCAGCTGTTCGGCGACCTGATCGAAGTGGCTCTCGCCGGTGACCACCCAGACTCTGTCGTCGCCGACGATCGGCGCGACCCGATCCCAGGTGGCCTGGATGAGGCTGCGACCGAGACCGAGGACATCGTGGAGGAACTTCGGCGTCGCCCGGCGAGACAGCGGCCACAGGCGCGTTCCGGATCCGCCGGCGGGGATGATGGCGTGGAAGTGCGTGTTCACGGATTCAGTGTCTCAGAGTTCGGGCACGCCTTCCCCGAGGTTGCCCGCCGTGTCGGATGAGCCGAACCACAGGCACCCGGTGGGGATCTCCCCACCTCAGGACCGCCTCGGCGATGGTGCTCCCGTGTTCCCGGGCCGTCAAGGTCAGAACGAGAACGAGACAATTTAGAGCACACGACTGTGATGTAAATGAAATTCCGTGAAACGGTGAATCCCAGTTTTGAGGGAATTGCCAGGGTTGCGGTGTGATCCGGGACGCTCACCCGTGTCTCGACTGGCACGGAAGCGGTCTTCGGCGTAGTTTCTAGACGTACACACCCGAATTATCAAGATGGAGGATGCTCCGTGGCCAAAGCGTCTACGGGCACTCTGTACCGAGGAAACGAAGGAATGTGGTCCTGGGTCGCGCATCGCGTCACAGGCGTCGGAATCTTCTTCTTCCTTCTGGTCCACGTGCTCGATACTGCCCTCGTCCGCGTCTCGCCCGAGGCCTACAACGCAGTGATCGGAACCTACAAGACACCGGTCATGGCATTCGGTGAGATCGCGCTCGTCGCCGCAATCGCATTCCATGCGTTCAACGGTCTGCGCGTCATTCTCGTCGATTTCTCGAAGAGTGGCCCGAAAAATCAGAAGAAGCTGTTCTGGGGAGTCATGGTTGTGTGGCTCATCATCATGATCGCCTTCATTCCCCGCCAGCTGATGCACACCTTCGGAGGCTGACATGAGCACAACATCCATTCCGGCTCCGCGGACCGGCTACTCCCGGCACAAGTCGACGCGCTCGAAGTTCGAGATGTTCGCATGGCTGTTCATGCGCATCTCCGGCGTCGTGCTCGTCATCCTCATCTTCGGCCACCTGTTCGTGAACCTGTGGGCCGGCGACGGCGTCCAGGCCATCGACTTCGGATTCGTCGCAGGCAAGTGGGCCAGCCCGTTCTGGCAGATCTGGGATCTGCTCATGCTGTGGCTGGCGATGCTGCACGGCACCAACGGTCTGCGCACCATCATCATGGACTACTCCGAGAAGCCCGGCACACGCATGTCCCTGCAGGTGATCCTCTACATCGCCTCGGTCATCGTCATCGTGCTCGGCACGCTCGTCATCTTCACGTTCGATCCCTGCCCGGCCGGAGCGGACCCCTCGGTCCTGGCTGAGTTCTGCAAGGCCTAAAGGAGAAACATGCAGGTACATCATTACGACGTCGTCATCGTCGGCGCCGGCGGCGCCGGCATGCGTGCGGCGATCGAGTCGGGCCAGCGTGCCCGCACCGCCGTTCTCACGAAGCTCTACCCCACCCGTTCGCACACCGGTGCCGCCCAGGGCGGAATGTGCGCCGCACTGGCGAACGTGGAAGAGGACAACTGGGAATGGCACACCTTCGACACCGTCAAGGGCGGTGACTACCTGGTCGACCAGGACGCCGCGGAGGTGATGGCCAAGGAAGCCATCGACGCCGTCCTCGACCTCGAGAAGATGGGGCTGCCGTTCAACCGCACCCCCGAGGGCAAGATCGACCAGCGTCGCTTCGGCGGACACACCCGCGACCACGGCAAGTCCGCCGTGCGCCGCTCCTGCTACGCCGCAGACCGCACCGGTCACATGATCCTCCAGACCCTGTACCAACAGTGCGTCAAGCACGGCGTGGAGTTCTACAACGAGTTCTACGTCCTCGACCTCCTCATGACCGAGGTCGACGGGGTCAAGCGCCCGGCCGGAGTCGTGTCCTACGAACTGGCCACCGGCGAGATCCACGTCTTCCAGGCCAAGTCGGTCGTCTTCGCCACCGGCGGTGTCGGCAAGGTCTTCAAGACCACCTCGAACGCGCACACCCTGACCGGTGACGGCATGGCCGTGACCTACAACCGCGGGATCCCTCTGGAGGACATGGAGTTCTTCCAGTTCCACCCCACAGGCCTCGCCGGCCTGGGCATCCTGCTCTCCGAGGCGGCACGTGGCGAGGGCGGCATCCTCCGCAACTCCGAGGGTGAGCGCTTCATGGAGCGCTACGCCCCGACGATCAAGGACCTCGCTCCGCGTGACATCGTGGCCCGTTCGATGGCCAACGAGGTGCGCGAGGGCCGCGGCTGCGGACCGAACAAGGACTACGTCCTGCTCGACCTCACCCACCTCGAGCCCTCTCACATCGACGAGAAGCTGCCGGACATCACCGAGTTCGCCCGCACCTACCTCGGTGTGGAGCCCTACACGGAGCCGGTGCCGGTCTTCCCGACCGCGCACTACGCGATGGGCGGCATCCCGACGAACATCGAAGCCGAAGTGCTCGCCGACAACGACACCGTCATCCCCGGCCTCTACGCCGCTGGTGAGTGCGCCTGCGTGTCCGTGCACGGTTCGAACCGTCTGGGCACGAACTCGCTGCTCGACATCAACGTCTTCGGCAAGCGTGCCGGCATCGCCGCTGCGGAATATGCGCAGACCGCCGAGTTCGTGGAGCTGCCCGAGAGCCCGGCGACCGACGTCGTCGAGATGCTCGAGAAGATGCGCACCTCGGACGGCACCGAGCGCATCGCGGCGATCCGCAAGGACCTGCAGGACATCATGGACGCCAACGTCCAGGTGTTCCGCACCGATGAGACGCTGCGTGAGGCTCTCGACGAGATCGCCAAGCTGCGCGAGCGCTACAACAACGTGGGCATCCAGGACCGCGGCAAGCGCTACAACCTCGATCTGCTCGAGGCCGTCGAGCTCGGCTTCCTGCTCGAGCTCGCCGAGGTCATCTCTGTCGCCGCCATCCACCGCAAGGAATCGCGCGGAGGACACTTCCGCGAGGACTTCCCGGATCGTGACGACGAGAAGTTCATGCACCACACGATGACCTACCTCGATCCCGAAGCGGAGACCGACGGCATCAAGGGCATGCGTCTGGAGACGAAGCCCGTCATCGTCACCCGTTACCAGCCGATGGAGCGTAAGTACTGATGAGCACCGATACCACCCCAGAGCCAGCGTCGAAGATCGACCTGCCGACCCACGTGTCCGGCGAAGGCGGGTCCATCCCGTCCTTCGACTGCACCTTCCGGATCGCCCGTTTCGACCCCGAGGTCGATTCGGAGCCGCACTGGGAGGAATACAACGTCACGATGTACGGCACCGACCGAGTGCTGGATGCCCTCCACAAGATCAAGTGGGAGATCGACGGTTCGCTGTCCTTCCGCCGGTCCTGCGCCCACGGCGTCTGCGGTTCCGATGCGATGCGCATCAACGGCCGCAACCGCCTGGCCTGCAAGACGCTGCTCAAGGACCTCGACACGTCCAAGCCGATCACCGTCGAGGCGATCAAGGGCCTTCCGCTCGAGAAGGACATGATCGTCGACATGGAGCCCTTCTTCCAGTCGTACCGCGAGGTCATGCCGTTCCTCGTCACCTCGGGACACGAGCCCACGCGTGAGCGTCTGCAGTCGGCCGAACAGCGTGAGGCTTTCGACGACACCACGAAGTGCATCCTCTGTGCAGCCTGCACCTCGTCGTGCCCCGTGTTCTGGACCGACGGCCAGTACTTCGGTCCGGCCGCGATCGTCAACGCGCACCGTTTCATCTTCGATTCGCGTGACGAGGGCGGAGACATGCGCCTCGAGGTCCTCAACGACAAGGAAGGCGTGTGGCGCTGCCGCACCACCTTCAACTGCACCGAGGCCTGCCCTCGCGGCATCGAGATCACCAAGGCCATCGCCGAGGTGAAGCAGGCGATCCTGCAGCGCGCATTCTGATCGCGTAAGCGCAAGTCAGACTGCAGCGGCCCCGCACCACACGGTGCGGGGCCGCTTTCGTCTGCCCCGCCTCGGTGGGTGGGGTACAGCCTCGGTGGGTGGGGCGCCTCGGGGAGAGGCGCCGCCTCGTTGGGTGGGGTGCCGCTGCGGTGGGTCGGGCGCCACGGTGAGGGTGCGGCCGCGGTGAGGAGGGGACAACTTCCTCAAATACACGGTTGAAGTCAGAGAGCACTGATTTGAACATGTGCCACTGGACTTCAACTGTGCTTTTGCGGAAGTGGTCCAGCCGCTTCGACAGCGTTCCAGCCGGATTACGGTCCACAGTTCTCTCAAATGCACAGTGAGGAACCTGAGCAGTCCGAAAGAATCTGTACCAAAAGCTCACTCCAGCCGATGGGAGGGCACCTCTGCCGGTGGAGCCCGCGCCGGCGGGTGCCGCGCCGGTCGGGACGCCTCCGTGGGTGACGCCTCGGTCGAGCGTGCGGACAAGGTGGATCTCGCCTCGGTGATGGTTCGTCCCTGTGAGGGAATCCTGAGGACGAGCTGCCTGAGGCGAAAGTAGACTGGGGCGCATGCGTTTCACCCGCTCGACTGCTTCCTCACCACGCGCCGTGCTCCTGCGCGTCCTCGGCTTCGCTGCCGCACTGCTGGTGCTCGCCGCCCAGCTCGTCCACTCCCCCGCACCCGCGCAGGCGGTGTCCCAGCCGGCGGAGTCGACAGCACCGGCGTATGTCAGTCCCGACGACCTCGGTGACGGCGCGAAGCCCCCGAAGCCGACGGGCACGTCCTGGCTTGTGGGCGACCTCGATTCCGGGGAGCTGCACGTGGCGAAGAACGTGGAGAAGCGGCACGCTCCGGCGTCGACGATCAAGCTGCTCACGGCTCTCGCGCTCGTCGACGAGTTCGCTGACAAGAAGAAGAAGGTGACCGCGGAGTTCGAGGACATGGAAGTCGATGGGACGAAGGTCGGTCTCATGCAGACGAACAAGTACTCGATCGATCTGCTCTTCCACGCGATGCTGATGTCGAGCGCCAATGATGCGGCGAATGCTCTGGGACGGGCAACCGGCGGGCAGGACAAGGCCGTGAAGCTGATGAACGAGAAGGCCGCGGAACTGGGCATGTCGAACACGCAGGCGAAGAACACCTCGGGCCTGGACGCGAAAGGCCAGTACACGACCGCCGAAGACCTCATGAAGCTCGCGTGGGCGGTGTGCGAGGACGACTACCTCATGAAGGTCATCGGCACGGAGACATACAAGTTCCCGGGCGGGAAGAACCCGCAGACGAAAGAGAAGTTCAAAGGCTACGAGATCCAGAATCACACGAAGATCGTCGGCCAGGTCGACGGCGGGCTGGGTCTGAAGAACGGGTTCACCCGGGCCGCGAAGGGTTCGTATGTGGCCGTGGCCGAGCGAGACGGGCACCGTGTGGTCGCGACGATGCTCGGCATCGACAACAACTCGCGTCAGGCCGCCGTCGACCTGCTCGAATGGGACTTCGCCCAGAAGAACCCGAAATCGCTGCAGACCGTTCCCGTCGGGGTTCAGGCCACCGCCGAGGCGGTCCCGACCGCCACTGGCAGCTCGAGTGATGTCGGGGGTGCCGAATCGGGTTCGAGCGGAGCGACGGAGTCCCAGAAGTCCGATGAGTCGGAGCCATCCATGGCGTCCCAGACCGTCGGTGCAGCACTGGACAATCCCCTGGCGCTCGTCCTCCTGGCGGGTGGGGTCGTGCTCTTCATCGCCACGGTGATCCTGTGGCTGCGAATCCGGGCACGGATGCAGGGCCTACGATAAGAGCATTCAGGGTTGTCTCGGCGAGAGGCCGGCGAAAACGATTTGCAGGTCCACCACGGCGAGAGGATCAACGTTGGGGTTCGGTGCCGCCTCGGCGAGACGGCCGGCGGTAAGGTCGGTCGACCTGAGCCTAGGGTTCTGACCTCAATTGGACAACGTGGACATCGACGCGTTACGCTTACAACTTGCGTTCGAAGTTGTCCGCGTTCATCGAACCGATCGTTGCGTTGCTCCTGACGACAAGCTTTTGAAGTCGTAGGCCCCGATCATGGTTCGACTTTGCAGATGAATGTTCCGGACACTGTGTCTCTTCGAATCGCAGATCCCCATGGCGACCACCCAATCGCCGTATTGAGAACCTGAAGAATAGCGCGCGTCGTTGCCTGCTATTCACAACTGAAGAAAGGAGGGAACCATGTCTGAGTTCCCACAGTGGGTCCAGCGCGGACTCGCACACGCAGGAATGATCGATCCCCGGATCAGCCGTCAGGCTCCTGGTGAGATCACGATCGAAGATGCGACCGGCCGTGTTGTGCTGTTCACCGGCACTTCGCTGCGTGAGATCACGCCGATGGCCGCCGCCTGATACGAACCTCGGTCACCCCGATCTGCAGGGATCAGCACGGCCCAACCGGGTCGGCCCGATCCTCACTGATTGAGAAGACGCCCACTTGCTGCCGGGTTTTAAGCAGCGGGTGGGCGTCTGTCATTCACGGCCGCATCGAATACGGCTACACTCCCCTATGACAACGGCCAACGGCCCATCCGAGCGAGTGTGCTCGGATGGGCCGTTTCGGCATCTGTGGCGCGAGGACTCAGAAGTCCCAGTCGTCGTCTTCGGTGTTCCCGGCCTTGCCGATGACGTAGGACGATCCCGAACCGGAGAAGAAGTCGTGGTTCGTTCTCCCTCCGAGGTGAACCGTGTGATCGTTGAATTCTCGCGGCTGCCGGGTGGGTTGCGCCTGGGTTGAATGTGGGTTGATTTGGGCGAAGTGTGGGCAATTTCTGGGCAATCGTGGGCACTCATTGCCCTGGCCACCACACATCATCCGGCGGCAACCACACGCCGATAGTCTGCATGCGCCGGTCCTTGATCTCAACGAAGATCGCCCCGTCGAAGCCGAGGCGCGTGGCGGTGCCATCGACCCCTACGGCGCCGTCCCGCTCGAACACGACACGAGCACGCACCCGCAGCGGCGGACGGTCCCGGAAGGAACCGCGGGCGCCGGCCTCGTTGCGGATCTTCTGCCAGTACCGCCAAGTGGCTGTGCCGTAGTCCTCATATTCGATCATGAGTTCTATTATGCATCCGCTACCCTATAGCCATGCCCTCAAAGATGAGCCCAGCATGAGCACTTGTGCCGCAGTGTGGTGTGACCGGGATGCGGTTGCGCGTGGGTTGTGCAAACGCTGCTATGACCGGTACCGGCGTGGCACCAGCCCCATCTCTCCAACCAAGCGTCACGCGGTGGCCGAGGACAAGGCGCGACTGCGCGAGGAGATCACCCTGCGACGTGAGGCCGGGCAGAGCATTGCCGACATTGCGGCCGCCGTCGGGGTGAACACCTCAACGGCGAGTAGGTGGCTGCGCGAATGGGAAGTCGAAGTCGGGCAGCGCGAAGATGCGAGAGCCGCGAACCTGTGGCGGCCGTGGACACGCGACGACATCGACTTCGCGACCGGTCGCACCGACCTCACAGTGGCTGAGCGCGCCCAAGCGTTGGGGCGGTCGGTGTCGTCGATCGAAGAGATCGTCCGGAAGCACAGTTCGAGGACCTGAGAGTGCCGTCCGGTGATCAGCTCATGCCGGCGCGGATCTTAAGACGAGACACGAACGATCGTGCTTCTGACCACCTCGCAGTGAACACCACCATGCTGACCTTGTTCACCGGAAGATGCGGAACCTTGTCTCCCGGCTTGATCACGAGCTTACGATCATCCAGTTCACTCCCCAGCGTTGTTGAAGGAGCAATGGATCCATCGTCCAGAAGCCAGAACCACCGGTTGTCGATTCGGAATCGCAACGTCCACCCATCGAGTTGATGACCGGGACGCGTGAACCGGGAATTGTCGATGGCAGTTTCGCCGTCGTTGGCATAGACGCTGGTCGGGACATGGTATTCCAGACCTCCGCTCTTCAGCCGAGTCACGCTGACTTCCTGTGCTTTGGAGCGGGTCATCTGCACGTCCTCGGAGGATTGCCCGCTGTGGAATCGGACTGGGTAGGTGAGGCTCTGTCGGCGACGTTCGTGCTGAGATGTGTCTTTGGCCTGGCCGGAGTTGAACCGGCTCTCGGCCTCACCTATCGCATGCAGGATGAAGTCAGACGATTCCTGGCGCAGGCGCCCGAGGACGCTCTTGGCGTGCGTGTAGTCGATGTCTCCTGAGAAGCTGTTGATATCGGATTCCGCGCCGAAACGCTGCGCGTCCAGTCCGAACGTTGCCAGGAAGTTCGGGACCTTCTGACCGTTGCGACGGCCGGCGAAGAACGTCTTCTCGAACAGCAGTGAGAAACAGCATCCGTGGAAGGAGTTCGTGAATACTGCTTCGGCGTTCTGGATATAACCCAGCCACTCTTCCATTCCCACGTCGTAGCGGGAGACGTGCTTGACGTCGGGGTCGGTTACCTTCCCGTACTTGAACGGACGATCCGACAGTTCAACGACTGTCAGGTCGTGCAGCTTCGCGTACTCGACGGCTTTGTCGATCGTGTCTGAGGCCTGCTCCATCACGTAGTACAGGGCGACGTATCGTTCCTCGCTGGGTTTGACCGCCACTTCGTCCCAGAACGACCTGTCGTGCAGCAGCACTGGGTCCAACACCAGTGGTGCTCGGTTGTCAGATTTCGCTTCGATGTACTCGCCGAAGTCGCGCTCTCGCACCGTGATGGTGTCGATGTCGTCAAGGTACTCGAAGAAGAGGGCTTCTTGTCTGTCGTTGAAGTCCTTGGAAGCTCCGCGGCTCGCCGCATAGGCGATCTTCTGCTTGCCCTCGAATGCTTTGCTTCCGAGCAAGAAGCCGCGGTCGAAGTCGTGCTTGGCGAGGGACTGCCAGATCACGTCCGTGACGCAGATGTAGCAGTCGAACCCAGGATCTTCCACTTCGAGGAGATCCGAATCGTACTGTTCTTCGGTGAATTTCAGGCGGTCTTTGACGAACGCTTCGAACTTATCGAGCCGCCGTTCACGTTCTGCCGACGCGGTCCGGTACCCCAGGGCCATGTCTGCGAGTTTGTCGAGCGTCGCTCTGCTCGACTTCTTCTTCACCGCTTCACGGTATTTGCGCTCTGCGTCCTTGGCGGGGTAACGCATATCGAAGTTTCCGTAGTAGACCGGCTTGTAGTCCAAGATGGTCGACGAGTAGCCGTTCTGGGACAGGAATTGTTGGAAAGCATAGATGTGAAGGTCGCACGCGAAGTTCAGATATTTGGCGTACTTGTTGATTCCTATGAGGCCGATTTCCATGCGGCTCCCTCCGGCGCGAGCGTGACTACGTGAACAGTGAAGCGGTCACCGGATACTATCAGAAAACGTTCAGCATCCGACTTCGGATGTGATTGAGCGTGTCGAGCTCGCGCAGGATCTGCTCAGCAGATGAACGACGAAAAGGCTCCGGTCTCACTTCGCTGTGAGCCCGGGGCGGTTTGCGCACGGTGCGATACTGGGGCCATGCATGAGCCTGCTCACGAAGAACTCGCCGAGTACCTCTTCAGTCCCGACCATGTGTTGTGGGTGCGACTGCAGTATCGGGCCAAGGCGGGTAAACCAACCCACCGCTTCAAGTATGAGAAGAAGCGACTAAAGGAGCTCGGCGCGAAATATATCCCGCGTCTCCAGGTCTGGGAGTTGCCGCAGGTAGAGGAAACCCTGAGGGTGCTTGACTGGATCTGGAAACAGTCGACTCCCGTACTGTATGTCAAGGAGCATCACGAAGAAATTTCGCCCGAAGACCTTTAGCACGCGAGAATCGCAAAAGCGGCCCCGACCCCACCGTGAGGTGAGGCCGGGGCCGTCTTCATATCGGAGGACTATTCTGCGTCTGCTGGTGGATGCTCTGCGACGCAGAACAGGTTCCCTTCGGGGTCGGCAAGTGTCGTCCATCGAACGTGAGGATGCTCATCGAGGACGTCCCACTTAAACGTCGCGCCGAGCGAGACTGCCCGATCGACCTGGGATCTGCGCTGGCCCCATGGGACAGTGAGATCGAGGTGAGAGTCCTGGTGGTCCGGGCGCGGTGTCGTCCGCGGCTGGAACATCATCGGCACGCCGCCGCTCTCGTGAGCCGGTAGGTACGCCATCCCCGAGTAATGGTTCGGTGACACGTCGAGAAAGCTCGCCCAGAATTCGCCGAGGGCCTCGGGATTGTCTGCCTGGACGTTCCAGGCGCCGAGTGTCAGTGGGGCGTGTTCTGTCATAGGTGGAGCCTTCCCTGTTCAATCTGTGGTCATCGGTATTGCTTCAACCAATGCATGAACTCGCGTATTCCGTCACGACCGCTCGGGGTTCCGGGACGACAAACGCCCCGACTTCACCGCAGTGAGGCCGGGGCGTTGCTGTACCGAGGTCAGTGCTTCGGGCGGTAGTCCTCGACCGGTGGGGTGTTGTCCACCTCGGCGGCAGCGAGCGCTTCGAGACCTTCGTCTGTGGGTTCTTCGTCGTCGATGTCGTCGAGTGGTTCGTCGTCGTCATCGTCTGGGTCGATTTCTTCGGCGTTGTCGGTGTCGAACGGGGTGTTGTCGAGGTAGACGGGTCGGGAGGGTTTGCCGAGCAGCACCCCCGCGTTGGGGAACTTCTGTTCGAGGGCTCGGGCGATGATGTAGTAGGCGATCGCGATGAGTGCGCCGAGGACGGTGCCGATGAGTTCGCGTCCTTCGTCGGAGAGTTCGAAGCCTACGGTGGCGAGGGCGCTGGCAATTGCGCCGACGATGATGGGGACGACGGTGCGGATGATTGAGGTTGTCATGGGTCAGCCTTTCATTGACTTGGGGTGGATGGAGGTGATCTTGGCTGTTCTGGAGTTCGTCCAGACGAGGAGGCGGAGACGGTTGCTACGGCCACCGCCGCCTTTGCCCTTGCCGCCGATCTGGGTGGGGGCCATGTAGGTTCCACCGCTGGTGCCGACGAACTCTTGCTTCGGGTAGCGGTCGGTGATCTTCGTCTTCGTGCCCTTCTTGTAGGACGAGATGATGTACCGGAACTGGATGGATTCGCCGGGTTTGAGTCCTTCGACGGTGATTCCGGTTTGAGCCATGAAGGGGTGGCCGTTGCAGGTGAGGATCGAGACGTCGCCCTGTGAGTTGAGGTGGACGTGTTCCCACTTGTTGTAGGTGAGTTTCTGTTGGCCTGCATAATGCTTGCCGCCGCTGTATTTGGACATGCCGAGGATTCCTTCCGATGAGGTGGCGGGGGTGGTGGAGCCGGTCTGGGCGAGTTTGACGATTCCGGGCACCTGGGAGATGCGTTTCCGGCCGGGGCAGACTTTGCCGGCGTACTTCGACCACTGGTAGCGGGTGCCCTTGTATTTGCTGGGAAGTTCGTTCCCGGGCACTCCCATGGCGTGGTAGCCGATGCCGCGGTCGCGGGAGTTGGCCATCATGCGGATGGGAATGTCGTGGGTCTTGCACGCCCAGACGATGATCTTCACGATCGCGGCGATCTGCTTCGCGTTCCAATAGGGCACGTTGTCCCCGCGGGTGTTCCAGCGTCCGAATGAGCCGCCGTAGTCGGCGGTCTCGATGCTGATGACGTGGCCGGATCCGAGGTAGTTCGCGTCGGCGGTGTACTTGGTGTCGACCCATTGGTAGATCTCACCGTGTTCGCCGACTCCGAAGTGGGATTCAGTGCCGACGGTGCCGTCCTTCTGGAACATGCTGTCGGTGCCGGCGAGACTGCCCACCATGGTGTGGAGACAGACTCCCTGGTAGGACTTCATGCGGCCTTGTCTGGCCTGGTTCGATAGGAACCTGTTCACGGCTCCTGGCATCATGGCCATAGCTACCCCTTCCGGGCATAGAGAAAGCCCCGAGGCGGATTACCTGGGGCGGTGTGGAGTTTGGGCGATTACGGTGCGATCGTGGGCGTGCTCGTCGGCGTCGTCGTGGTCTGTTGGGCGCGGCAGGGCCCGTCGACGGTGATGGTGGTGTCGTCGGTGAAGGTGAACAGCCAGTCGCCGCCTGCTGTGCAGGCGACGGATGCGACTCCGCGTCCGTTCTTTCCGGGACTGCCGGTGTCTCCTTTGTCGCCCTTCGGCCCGGGATCGCCTTTCTCGCCCTTCTCACCTTTGGCTCCGGGAGCACCGTCCTGTCCGGGCGCGCCGGCTTCGCCTTTCTGCCCTGTCGATCCGGGTTCACCAGCGGGACCTGGAACGCCGGTATCGCCCTGCTGCCCGACGGGTCCAGGAACATCTGAGTCTTCGCCGTCTTGGCCTGGTTTGCCGGCAGGGCCGGGGACGGTGGAGTCCTGGCCGGGTTCGCCTTTGGGTCCGCGGGGTCCGGGTGGGCCAGCGGGTCCGGGTTCGGCAGGCTTCACGCTCTTCTTCACCTGCTCGGCTTTCGTGCAGATGTCGCGGCCGTTGACCTTCACAGATCCCTCAGCACACGCCTGTGAGACTTGGTCGGCGAGGGCGTTTGCGTTCGTTGTAGCGTTGTCGGCTTCCTGTTGGGTGGAGGTGATTGTCCAGATCGTCCATACGGCGCACACGATCGCGGCGAGAAGGAAGAGTGTGTTGACCCAGCGGGGTGGGAATTCGCGGTCGCGGCGGTCATCGTGTCGGTTTCGCATCATGCACCTCCGTCGCGCTGTTGGAGGATGCGCAGCTGGTCTTCGAGGGCGATGCGCCGTGCTCGTTCTTGGTCGCGTTCTGATTCAGCTGCAATGCGTTTGGCTTTCTCGTCGGTGAGCGCGGTGCGCAGGTCTGCGTTGTCACGCTGTTCACGGTCGATATCTTCGCGCAGCTCGGCACGGCGTTCGGCGTTGAACTTGCGGTCGGAGAGGAAGAACCACGCCGCGACGGCGACGATGCCTCCTGGTCCGCCGTAGGTGGTGAGGAACGATGGGATATCCACTGCATGGTCCCTCCTGTCATCGGTGTGGCGATTCGGTTTCGAAGCTGGTCATGCGGGTGTGTGTTCGTTCATTCCTGGCCCGTAGTAGGCGAACCACGAGACGGGGGTTGCCGCCGAGGACGTGCGGAACATGTAGGCATCGAACCCTTGAGCAGTCACGTTGGCGACAGTCACCGACTCGACAATGTCTGGATTCGATGAGATCGGCGTCAGCACCACAATCGGGGTGCCGTCGAATTCCCACTTGAACGTGACATGCTTCGTCGTGACTGTGCCGTTTCCGCCAGGAATACCAACGCTTCCCGACTGGATGGACGAGTTCAGAGACCGCAGTGCCGGCGTGACCGGGGTGTCCGTGTCAGGGGTGCGGAACACGAACGCCATCGACTGCCGAAACGTGTACGAACCTGTAGCCAACCCGAAATACAAGGACGGGCGCCCGTTGCCAGACCTCCACACCGACATCGACTCGAGCTCGGCATAATTGCCGGGAGCCGCACCGGAGAACCCGACAGCAGCCGAGGACACGTCGAGAGCATCCACGGCGCCGGTGGCCCATTCGTACCGGAAGATCACCGGCGGGAACCCGCCAGTGCCACCTCGGGCGACATAGAGGTAGTCGTCGAGGCTCGTGTGCCCCTGGTAGGGCCCGTATTCGCCAATACTCATGCCCGGCAGTGACGCCAGCACTTCACCGTAGCCGAGCTTGAACTGGGAGAGCCGGCGCAGGTAGTAGTGTTCCATGCCGGCGGCGGAGCTGCGGATCGCGATCCGGTCAGCTTCCTCATCGATCGCGGCGAATGTTTGGTTCTCCCCATCAAGGCGGGTCATGGCCTGCACGAGCGGGTCGGACATGTGGATCGACTGGCCAGCCGACCACCGGACTCGGCAGAGTCCTTCGGTGGGTCCGCCGCCTTCGTTCTTGACCCACCATGTCCAGATGTACACGTCGTTGCCGTCGCGTTCGACGGCGATGGCTGACCCGTGGCCGCCACCGATGAACGTCATCGTCTCCATGACCGCGCCCGCCGGCGAGCACCGGTAGATGATCGTCGACTCCGTGGACGACCCGGTGATCACGCGAGGTTGCGCCACATAGTAGTCGCCGGTGCGGGAATCACGGTCAAACGATTGGAGCACCAGGTCGGAGGGGATGCGCAACTGGGTGGCGAACTGTGGGGCGACGGAGAAAATGTCGAGGTCCCCGTATGTGTCGAGGCGTTCGTTGACTTCGTCCAACGCGTGCTCGGCGGTGTCCTTAGCCGCTTCGGCGACGGTCTTCGCCTCACCCGCGAGGCCCAGAGCCTGCCGGGTGGCCGTGTACGTCTCCCGGGCGGGCACAACCCACCGGTCGCTGACCCCGTCGTCCATGAACAGTTGGTCGTAATTGTCGCTGGCCTGGAATGACCACCGGCCGATGTTGCCTGGCGAGGAATCCGAGACGACGACCCCGGACAGTGGGGTGCCGTCGAAGTCGTAGAGCTCCGTGACTCGGCTGCCACCATCCTGGGCGGTGTACACGCGCAGCTGCACACCACCGACGACGTTTCCTTCTGCGTCTGTGACGATGTCCGAGGGACCGCCACCGAAATGATTGAGCGCCATATCAGTTGTTCCAAGTCGAGGAGACCCACACGGAGTCACCGGAAGGGATTGTTGAGTTCGTGTGCCCGTCACACAGCCACACACCGCCACCGATCGTGATCCGGGCGATACCACCGGTGCGGGCGGCCCGCCACGGCGCCATGACCTGAACACCATCGATCGTGGCCGCGACTTCAGGCGGGAGATCCATGACCTTCTCGTCGTCGAAGTTGCCGCGGTCGTTGATGATGATGTCGTCACCGGTGCGCAGCACCCTGATGCGGATCTCGGTTGTCGAGGTGTTCCGCACTGCCCGGGCGTACTCGATCTCCCACCCGGTGTTGGCTGAGAATCCGTCGGTGTATTCCTGCCGTTCGTAGACGGTGAACCAGTCCGTGGGCAGGTCGCCGGTCTTGAGCCAGATCTTGCGTGATTCGCCCGAGACCACGAGAGACGAGACTGGCGCTTCTCCGTACTTCGAGTCCCGGTCGGCTTCGTCAATGGCTTTGAGGACGAGCCTGTCGTCGGCGGACATGACAAGTGCCATCATGTCGGCGGCCGCTGCGGGGGCGTCCGTGCCCGAGGGGTACGGGATCTTCGACAACGGGGTGTTCGGCATAAGTGGTCTCCATTTCGGGTACGAGAAAGGCACCCACGGTATGGGTGCTTCGAACGGTGGTGGTCTATTTGAACGTGATGCGCAGGTTTCCGCTGGCGAGCTTGTAGATCAGGTAGGACGAGTTCGACACGCCAGCACTGACACCGATGCCGCGCATGTCCCCTGCCGCGAGCTTCGCCGCCTGGGCCGCCGGGATCGTGGCGAGCTCAGATGACCCGAACCCAAGGCCGGGACCGTCCCACCTGCTCGACAGAGATGGTGTCGATCCGGGCGGAGAAGCCTCGTCGTGGAGACCGAACTTCGGCCGCACTTTCTTCGACGTTCCGTGATACTTCGATGTGCGGGCGACACGGATCTGCATCTTGTCGACCGTTTTCCCCTGGCAGGCATTCTTGATCCGGCCACCGTAGGTCCAGATCGACGTCCAGGCTTTCGGATACGCCGGCGACGCCCCCTGAGCGAACCGTTGACTGTCCTTTCGGCCCGACCTGTACCCCTGGCGGGCGGTCGGTTCGACGGTCACCGGGTCCGGTGTCGATGCCGTGGGCGGGTCGCCCGGGCCCGGCGCCGGGCCTTCGCCAGTCTGAACGTAGAGGGCACCATCTTTGACCCACACGGCCGACGCCTGCGCGTACCCTGCCGGGGCGGGAGTTCCGAACGAGAGGTCGATGGGTTCGGGAATATCGATCTGGACGGGACCACCGATCTTGTCCATGACCCGCCAACCGGCATTGTGGTTGAGGACGAGGACGACATCACCCTGAGCGCGTGGCGAGTAGGAAACGTTCGCGGCGACCCCGTTGATGATGCCCTCACCCCACTGCAGGTTGACGGTGCCGTCCTCCTGCACGGAATCGACGACCATGATCTGAAAAGGGTTGGCCTGTCGTTCGACTTCGGCGCGGACCAGGGCCGCGAGATCGGATTCTGCCTCACTCATCGAATGTTCCTTCCTCGCCTTCGCCGTAGTCGGTATCGGCGTCCATGCTGATCGTGGTCAGTCCCGTCGACGTGGTTGATCGTGTCTGCATGCTCATCGTCGACCCAGTCAGCGAGTAGGACACCGAGTCGACGATGTGGTTCTCCTCGTGACCGTCGGGCATCGTCACCGAGATCACGTCGTCGGGTTCGATCGCATAGTTGACGAGCGCCGACACCGACACGGTCTGCTTCAATCCCAGCCGTGGTGCCAGCAGTGAGAGTGCGGCCGCTTGGCATTGCGGGAACGTCGTCAGCAGCTTCGACGTGTAGAACAACGGCACCGCCCCGAACGGCCCCTTGTAGTAGGTCGGCGAGACCGGGTCGACATCAGATGCGACTGCCGGCCCGACAGGTGGCTGCCCGTTCTCAGACGCTCCTGAGGCTACGACCTGGTTGTACACTCCGTCGCGGGACAGTGTCTGCTGCGGTTCGACCAAGGCTCCCCCGGCGCCGGCGACCAGTTCCCACACGGGTTCGTTTTCCAGGGTCGGGACGGGGGCTGCGACGAAGGACCCGCGGGAGTCGCAGAACACGCGACCACCGAGGGACTTGGCAATGGAGGGGTCGCGGGAGCGGCCGTCGATCAAGCCCCACCGGTCGCGTTCCTCGACGAGCTGAGGTGTCAGTGACGACCCCAGCCGCCAGGACATGCTGACTTCGGGGAGGACTTCTTTGATGAGGGTGGTGGCCCAGTATTGACCGGTGCCGATCGGCAGGGTACGCGGTTGGTGGAACCGTTCGTCCTGCACCTGCGCCTCAAGGGAGAGCCCGTCCACCTGTGCCCGTCCGGGCCGGAGACCGGCCTGGGACACTTCTTCGACCCGGTACACACCGAGTGGCACGGTTTCGACGGTGTGGCGGTCGTAGTGCATGCGCATGAACACGCGAATCCGGGCACCGTATGGGGACAGTGCGCGACGGCCAATGTCTGCGCCGGAGACGATGAGGCCGCGGGCGGTCCACCGGACTTGTGAGGTGGAGGCGGCGGTGATGGACCCGTCATGCAAGGTCAGATCCAACCAGGTGTTTCCGCGGTCGGGTGACCATTGCACGACGGGCTCATACCGAGCCAGAGACAGCGACTGCAGCCACCGATCAGAGACAGGGAACACGGGTGCCTCCTTATGGTTCGAGCAGGTTGTTGTACGAGTCCACCGTGGCCGCGAGTTGGTCGTAGGTCGTCCAGTCACGTTCGACGGTGTTGTAGGACAGGCCAGGCACCCGCAACGGGCTGTCGGTGGTGTCGGGTCGGTCGATCTGGATGACGTCCCACTGGTAGCGGCGCCAGGGCCATCCGTCCCAGTGGACGTGTTCGAGGTCGAGTTTCCCGCGGATGAAGTAGAAGTCCGGCAAGCCTGCGCAGGCGGGGAACTGTGCGAGCACTGGGCCTTCGTCCAACAGGGCCATGAGGTGTTCTTCGACGTCCTTCTCACGCACGAGGGACCGCAACCGTGTGGTGAACCCTTCGAGGACGTCCCACGTTGCGGCGGGGCGGGGTGCTCCGGTGATGCTGGTCGTGTCGACGCGGCCGTCGTAGGACAGGTCTGGTGGTTCGACTTTCAGCAGCATGGCTTTGTCCGGGTCGGTGACGGGTTTCAACCATGCCCACCCGTCAGACAGTGCGGGAATGACTGCGCCCACGTATTCGGAAGGAGTCCCTTCGGTGCCGTCGAAGCGAATCGGAACAGCCCGCCACAGTGTGCCACCGCCGAGCGTGGCTTCGTGGTCGTAGGCGTGCGCGTACCCACCGGGCGCCCAAGCGGGATTCCCGGAGCGGACAACACTGCCGTCCTGCCGTTCAAACCGCACCTTCGCCACCGTTCCGGGCTTGCCGGGGATAAATGGTGTCGCCGGGGTGTACTCCTCGGACGTTCCATCACTGGCGTAGCGGTAGTGCTTGTCACCATTAGTTGGGGTATCGCCGTCGAAGTAGGACCCGTCGGTTCGCCCGAACTCAGCGGTCAACGCATCCATATAGATGTAGGTATTATTGACCGCTTGCTGCCCCCACACAGAGACCCGAAAGGACTTCGCCCCTGCTGGAGCAGTTCCGGTAACGACAGCACGGGAGAAGTTTGTTACACCGGCACCAGTGATAACCGCGCTATTGGAGCTCATATAGCCACTGTCGTTATACCAGTACAGCCTGAGGCCTATGTCCGTCCCGACAGGGGCGGACGCGTTCATGCCTATCGTAATGACATCACCTGGTACGACGCTGGCGACTACCTCCGACTCCGCGTGGAGCGAGCCGTCGACCCATCTCTGCTCCATTCCGCCGCTGAAAATATTCCCGACAGACCCAGACGGGAATGTGACACGCCGAATAATGTCAGCGGTCGACCAGAACGCCGCCGAGAGTAGGGCAGGGTCGGTAATGAGATTCTTCCGCAGAACCTTTTCCGGCTGTGCCAGGGTGTCTGGAACCGAGTCATCGAAATTAGCCCGCAGAAGCACCCCAGCATGCGCCGGATCCACAATCGCCGTGATCTTCCCATCCGGCGACACCACGGGATCCGTCTCCGGCGGCCACTGGAATCCCGGGTCAACAACAATCGGCATCAGTGAGCCCTCCCAGCACCAACAGCAACTTGGCCTATCTGCTTCTTCATATACGCATCCATCTGAGTGCCGTCCTTCATCACGAGTTGCAGTGGCACACCATCGAACGCTGTCGCGATCTGCTCCGGAGTCACCTGCATCCCCTTCACCGCCGACGCAATCGACGACGACATAACAGCCGCATCGAATGCAGGTGCAGTGTTCGGGATATAGGTGCGGTTCGCGGCCATGAACTTCATCGAATCCGCGGTCGACATGACCTGCTCGCCGCCCTGGAAGTTGACGAGCTCAGGGCCCTCCTCCCCCACCACAGCCAGACCACGCTTAGCGCGTTCCGTGCCGCCCTCATACCAGTTCGACCGCTGATGATGAGCACGAGCCGCAGCTGGGTTCCCGTACGTGGACTTGATGTAGTTCAGACCCCAACGAGCCTGACCCTCCACCGTGTCCTCAACCGGGCCATGCAGAGACGTCATCTTCTGGAACAGGCCACGGGCCGACGAGGACGGGTTGGCGGCGTTCGGATTCCACGAGGACTCCTTGTTCACCAACCAGTCAATGTCGCCCCAGTACTTGCCCCAACCCATCTGCTCCGCGATCTTGCGGACAGCAGCTTTCACCGCGGGGTCACCGGCAGACGAGCCGTTCACAGCAGTGGTTTTGCCGTACTCGGTGGCCTTACCGACCAGCCCCTCGGAAACCTGGGACATGATGCCCTTACCGAGCTGCCCCGCAATCCCATCAGGGAGTTGCTTAGCGTGCTTGGCGTAGATCTGCTGGGTCAGCTTCTCAGCCGCCTTAGCGTAGGAAGCCTCGAGGTCGGAACCGGCAGTGACGCCGGCCCGATCCAGGAACGGGTGAGACATTGCCCCACCCATACCCGGCAAACCACCAGCCACAGCATCCGACAAGGCCTGCCTTGCGGCGATATGGACGTGGTTGAAGTGCTGGGCTCGGACCGCACCGCCGTAGGTGTAGTTCTGACCGTTCTTGATCTGCTTGCCGTTCGCGGGCGAATAGATCAGTTCGGCAAGGTTCGCACCGTACTTGTTGCGCCAGAAGTTGAAAATGTCCATCGACGGTGACACGTCGATCGCCATACCCCTGGAGTGATACGAAGCGTTACCCGACACCGTGCGGGAACCACCACGGTAAGCGGATGTGAGGCGAGCATTCGGGAACTGGTCCCTCGTGATCGCCCACAGGTTCCGCCACACACCAGCATCCGCGAACGCGTTCACGCCCGGAATGCGCGGGATGACTCCACCGTCCGCGAAAGCCATACCGCGAAGCATGTGCGTCACAGTGTCACTGTCACCGCGGCGGGCTGCTGCGTTGAGTGCGTGAACACCCTGCTCGCCGCCGATCATCCGCACCGTTTCCGGGCGAATGATGCCCTCGCCACCGGACAGCCACAGGTCGCCAGCAGACGGGGAACGGAAGTGATGCACGTCCCGGCCGGGTGTATACCCAGGCATGACACCACCGTCGGCGTACTTCAACGCGGCCGGCGCCGAGAGCTCCACACCCACTTCACCGAACGCCTTGTTCACCGAAGTAGTGAACGCGGCGAGGACACTGATGAGGTCGTTCATCCGACCGCCCAGTTCGGGGCGAGCGGCGGCCATTTGCGCGTCGATGCCGTCCCGGACGCCCTCCATGTTCGTGTTGGAGGTGGACAGCAGTGATTCGAACCCGCGCTTGTTCAACCCTTTCAGGCTGGCTAGGCGGGTGTCGTAATCCCCGTACATGCCCGCCATGGTGGTGTCGGTGTTCTTGCGCATGTCCGAGAACTTTGTGCCCGTCGTCGACTTCAACGACTCGAAATCGGTGGACGACTTCGACAGCATCTGCGACTGCTTGTCGATGAGCATGAGGCGCATGAGCTCCTGCTGCTCAGTCGACACCGACAGTTGCCCAGCCTGCTTGGCCGCAACGGTGGCCCGCATCGCCTCCTGCTGGGTCTGGGTGTCCAACAGCATCGCCGCGTTCTGCGCCTGAGTTCCCAGGAGCATTTCAGCCTGAGTCTCCTGCATGCTGCGAAGCATTGCCGCCCAGCCCTCAGACACCTCTGAACGCATCTGCTCCATGGCTTCCAAGGTGGACGCCGCGATGCCTTGCATCGTCAGACCCGTCTGATCACCGCTGCTCCCGACATTAAGCGTGTTGCCCGCACTCATGTTCAGGGTGCCCCCGGACGCCATGGGCATTGTTCCAGGCATGCGTTGCATCGCTTCCGCAAGGATCTTCCACGACCGTTCCGACCCGTCGAGAGGAATAAACGCCTCGTCAACGTCCATGCGGTCGCCGACCAAGCGCCACGTGTTCGGCGGAACCATCTGAGCAATATCGGAGAGAACGCCACCCGAGGCCATAGGCATCAGGTCAATGCCTCCCCTTGCGCGAGCAGCCGGCGCATTGCCGTAACGATCACGCGAGTAGGTGGCGTCGCCCTGATTCTTTCGAATATAGGTTTCCTCGACCTTGATGAACGTTCTGACGGTTTTGCCGTCGAGCTTCTCGAGCTCCTTCTTCAGGTCGATAGCCTGCTTCTGGGCCGCATCAGACATCCACGTTTTGATGTCAACGTCCTTCGGGATGCCCATGACTTCCTTCGCCATGTCTTCGGCCTTCTTGCCGGTGATCCCGAACTGTCCGGCAGCATCAATCAGGTCGTCATACGTGCGCTGAAGCTGGTCCTGAACGGTTTTCTGGTCTGCTCCGTTTTGCACCATCGAATCGGCGGCACGCATTCCAGCATCAGCGATTGCATCGAACGCTTCCTGGTTGGCGCGGCCCTTCTCCGTGGTGATGTCGAGGCTGGTGCCGTTTTCCTTGATCGACTCGTTTACGCCGTCGATCGCGGACTCGTACTGACGCATGGACTCGCGTTCATCAAGAGTCGCGAGGCCCAGCGCAAGCAAGCCGTCGAGCATGTCCTGCAAGCCCTGAGCGGCAGAATCAGCCGCGTCACCAACACCACCCACAGCCCCGGCCGCACCTTCAGCGGTATTGCCAAGCCCCTCCGTCGCGATCTTCGCAAGAGTGGCGTTGTCAGTGTTCATGCCCAACGCATTAGCAGTATCAATCAACTGATCCTTGTATGCAGGCATCAAGTCGATAAGGTTGGCAATCGACTCTTTGGAGCCGTCCGTCTCAGCGACCATCTGATTGAACGCCGCAGACGCAGACTCGGTGTCCATCGTCGCGATCTGTTCGCCCAGCTGCTCGAACCGCGCTCGCGCCTCTTCGGTGGATGAGGTCATATCGACCATGCCGAGAGTCAGAACACGAGCAGTGTCCGTCACAACATCACCGAGGACACCCCAGGCATTCGGATTGATGACCTCTTGCACGGCGTGCCCGAATTCGCCCAACTCATCGGTCGGGGCCACAATGTCGGTGAACGCCTGGTTGAGAGTCGCAGAGTCAATCTTGCTCTGGGCGATCTGACCTGACAGGCGTTGCAAAGCGTCGGCGGTTTCATCCGTCGCTTCAACGGCAGAGTTGCCCCACTCAGAGAGCGGTTCAGCGGCAAGAGCGACAGCAGTAAGACCCAGCGCGGCACCCTTGGCTACAGACTTAATTCGACCCAAATTGCGGCCCATCTTGCCGACGGCGCCAGTTGAACCGGCCATGGCCGTCTTCAGTGCTTTGAACGCGGTGACGGTTTCGGCGATTCTGGGCACGAGGATGAGTGCGGCGCCGCCTGCAAGTGCCGCAGTGCCAGCAATTGCCCCGAGTGCTCCCGACACCTTGAGTACAGGTTCTGGCAGGTCCCCGAATGCGGTGGCGAGTTTCGCGGCGCCGTCAGCCAGTTCAGCGACGGCGGGCAGGAACGTGCCACCAATCGTGATGGCGGTGTCCTTCAGGGAGTTTCCGGCGATCTTGATCTTCGACTCAGCGGTTTCGTACCGTTTCGCTGCTTCTTCGGCCAGGGCAGTGCCCTTTTCGTACTCGTCGTTGCCCTGCTTGAGTGCGTCTGTGAGCACGTCGGATGCGCCGGCGAGGCGGAGCAGTGCATCGGATTCGCGGATACCGGTGATGCCGAGGTCGGAGAGTGTGTTGTTGACGTTCTCGCCTGATGCGTCTGCTTCTCCGAGGCCGGTCACGAACGTGGCCAATGCCGACGATGCGTCCTGCTCCCACGCTTGAGCGAACTGCTCGGATGACATGCCGGAGATTCGGGCGAACTCGTCGAGGCCGTCCCCGCCTTCACCGACGGCCTTGGTGATCTTCTTCATGACCAGGGACATGGCTGTGCCACCGGCTTCAGCTTCAATGCCGACCGATGACAGTGCGGTGGCGAGCCCGAATACTTCACCTTCCGTGAGGCCGGACTGTTTGCCGACTGCAGCGATGCGCATCGACATGGACACGATTTCGGACTCGGTGGTGGCGAAGTTGTTGCCGAGGCCGACGATGGAGGCGCCCATCTTGCCGAAGTCCTTCTGGCTGGTGCCCATGATGTTTGCCAGACGTGCCAGAGAGGTTGCGGCTTCTTCGGCGGAGATGTTCGTGGACTCGCCCATGTCGATCATCGTTTTCGTGAACGACACGACGTTGTCGGTCTTGATGCCCAACTGGCCGGCGGCCTCAGCAACAGCGGCGATCTCCTCGTGGGTGGCGGGGAGAGTCTTGGCCAGGTCGCGCAGGCCGTCCTCGACCTTGGCGAGCTGCTTCGGGGTGCCGTCAACGGTTTTGAGCACACCCGTCCACGCGGACTCCCATGACATTGCCGCCTTCGTGGCCAGCCCGAGAGAACCAACCACGACACCGCCGAACGTGGCCATAGCCGTGCCGGCAGTCGTCATCTCGCCCTGATACTTGCCGATCGCGGCCATGGCTTTACCGGCACCAGTGGAGGACTTATCCCACGCGGTTTCAGTCTTCTGCGCCGCGTCCACAGCGGACTTGCCCGCCGCGGCCATCTCGGCCTTGAAGGCATCAACCTTCGCCGCCAGGACCACTCTGACCGAACGCGACTCAACCATGACAGTGGCCTCCTATATACTTTTGGGACTACAGGGGAGATTTAAGGAAGGTGGCCAGAATGAGGCCTGCCATTGGACAGATAGCTGTATTGCTTGTCCTGCTGATCGTGATTGCCGCGGTCATCGCTGGCATCGTTTTCGGCATTGTGAAACTCGTGAAGTACATGCGCCGGCGTGAAGCTGATCGACGTGAAATGCTGGGCCTCATGCGTGAACAGAATCGGCGCCAGTAGTCACTCGTCAGCCACGACGTATGTCTTCTCGCCCTTTTCGGGTTCCCGATCGAGACCGCGATGCTCTTCGAGCTCCGCGCAGGCAACACAGTTAATGCGGTGCACTTCGTAATCAGTGGGCCGCTCGCCTGTCGTGCGTGACATTGGCTGACCGCACCCATTGCACAGATCTGCTTCATACAGGGTGAGCGCCAGGGCTAACGCCCTATCCCTGTTTGACCACTTCTTTCCTGGCTTACGCTCCCCGCGCAGCACAGTCACGGGAATCCCCCATGATCGTGCTGTGCGAGTCTGCGTCAATGCGTTTAGCCCTCGGCCCTCGGCCCAGGCTTCTGCGATTTTGGGACGAACGAACCCGGATCAGTGCTCGTGAGGTCGTAGAACGCGCCGTACAGCTTGTTCATCTGCGGCTGCCCCAACTTCTCGGACATGATGCGCATCTGCTCCGGCGTGAACGCCCGCGCACCCGTGTCGGTGACGATCGCGTGAGAGAGAACGTGCAGACCTGCTTCACGGGCCAAGACAGCGTTCGACGCATTCGATGCGGCACGCCTCACGGCTTCCTTGATTTCCTTACCGTCGCCGACTTCGGCGCGGCGGCATTCGTCGCGAGCGTAACTGGCGGCATCCTTTGCGGCCTGATCAGCGAGTTCGGACGCGGCCTTGCGTGCTTCCTTGGTGATGCGCTCGACTTCATCCTGCTCTAGAGCTTGGACTGTGAAGTCAACTGCGGACTCCTCGAGCTCGGCCTGCAGGCGGTCACGTTTCTCGATCAGCTCAGTTTTCTCGGCGCCCGCGGACAAGGTCTGCTCTTCGCCTTCGTTCTGGCTCTCGAGCAGTTCGAGGTCTTCCTCGATGCTGGACAGTTCGCCAGCGAGATCGGCGGCCTTGAAGATCGTCACTGTCTTCTGGGCGGTGCGGATGCCTGCAATGAAGTCATCGGGATTAAAGTCGGACATTTTTCTATTCCTCCATGTGAAAGTTGTGGGGTCTCCATGTGGGGTGGGCCAGTGGCCCGGCCATGGAGGAACCGGGCCACTGGGGTCTTGAGGTGAGGTCAGCCGCCTACCGCTTCAGCAACGACGCCATGCAGCTCCATCTCCTGGAACGCCGCTGTCACCTTGCGCTTTACGTATCCGGTGCGGTCGACGTGCTGTGGGTTGTCAGCGATGCCATGGAAGTACTCATAGGGGTCGCCGGAAGCCCACGCCTCCTTCGATGTCTTCGAGGTTTCCCGCTGGACGATGTACACCTGGGTGCCCTTTGCCTTCACAGCCTCGTAGGCCTTTCCGGCTTCAGATTCGAGGTCCAGCTGGTGCTGATCGTCGTATTCGAGGAACAGCGTGAACTCGATGGTGCCGTTGCTGGCACCCCAAGTGGAGGCGTTTCCCTCCTGGCACAGGGCCTTCTCGTCGACGGATTCGGAGGTGGCGGCGCCGACGTTGTAGTCGGAGGTGAGGATCGCGCACGATGCCTCGATGCCGGCCTCGAGCTCGGTGAGGGTGATTGCCTTCGGGTCGGCCGGGGCGGTGGGGAGGATGGTGACCTTCGTCTTGCCATCCGCGAGTGGGGTGGGCATAGTTACTTGCCTTCCTTTCGGGTGACGGCCTCAACGACTGAGGCCACTTCAGGGGTGGTTGTCGGGGTGGGGCGTGCGCGGTCCTGTCGTTTCTGGACAGGGGTGGGCGAGAGGGTGTCGGGGAAGATGCGGAAGTGGGATTCGGGCACCTTGTACGGGAGTTTCTCCCCGGTGCGTTTGTCGTAGGCGTGCTTGAAGTGGTCGAAAGTTTCGGCCATAGCGACTCCGTTTCTGGGCATAAGAAAAGCCCCGGAGTGCTCCGAGGCTTAGATTTGGGTCAACTGTTTGGTTAGGGCTGCTGGAACTCGAACGACAACGGCAGGTAGTACCGTGGCGGGCTCACCTGGATGTCGTGCTGGATCGGGACATGCGGTTCAACGTGTCGGTACTCTCCCCCGCCAGGTGATGCCATTCGGTTGAGTTTCCGAATGACTTCCTGAGAGACGTTTCGGACCGTGCCGACTGTTGCGCCCGCGACGGTGACGGTGAGCGCCCCAGCAGTCTCCTGGGCGGAGTAGTCGAGGGGCTGTTCGTAGTGCTCCCGGAGGGGTTGCGTCCATACGGCCAGATACGGCTTGATGATGCCGCCTGCACTGGTGGGCACGGATTCGGGAACTATGCCGTCATACACGCCAACGCCGACAGTTTTGAGTCGGTCGAGCGTCCAGGTGGTGATGGTGATGATGTCAGTCAGGGAAGATCGCCTCCCCCGCCAGCTTGGACATGGCCTGCTCGAACCCGGTCACGTTCCGGTTGAACGCCGGCGACATGTACGGTTGCGGGGCCATTCGACTCGTGCCTAGCTCGACGTGCTGGCCGTAATTCGCGGTCGGCCCGATCTCCGCGAACATTTCGTCACCCTGGTTGTAGGTGTCGTAACCGATGGAGGCGCGGAGGTTGCCGGTATCCACAGGAACGTAGGTTTTCGCGTCCCTCGTGATGTCAGCAGCCGACTTTCCGATCACCTGGGCTGCTTTGTCGTGGGCTCGTTGCCCGGCCTTGGAAATGTCTAGACCAAGGTTCTTCCACTCTTGGATTCCGTCCATCAAGCCGCCCTCACTTCCTGCCCGTTCAAGTCCTGGCACAGGTAGTCGCGTGTCCAGTTCGTGGTCCCCGATTCGGCCACGAGCACTTGGAACTCTCGCCCGTTCAAGTCCGGGTCGTCGGGGTTGTCGAGCACCTTGATAGTGGTTCCGTAGTGGAGCCATTTCGCGGCGATCGGCACCGAGATTCGGTGGGTGGCAATGACTTCGAGACCGTCGGCGACCAGGACTGGTCGGGACGATTGTGTGAGGAACTGCACCGAGCACGGCGCGGACTCCCAGACGGGCATGACTTCCGGTTCTCGTGGTTCGGGCCAGTCAGGAATACCGCCGAGCGTGTACGCGGTGCATTCGCCGGTGAGGAACCCGTACGCGGTGGGACGGTGATGCTCAGACCACCCCGGGGGGATGACCTTGAGGCGGCCGCGGGCGATGCGAGTCATAACCGCATCTCCTCACCCTCTTGTGAGCCGGGACCGTCGAGGTTGAAGGCCATGAAGAACGGTTCATCGTCCTCAGCGTCTTCTTCCTCCTTGGCCCGGGCCCGGAGTGCTGCCGCGTGTTTACGGAGCGCATCCGCGACAGCCGGCCCGTCAGCGGCGCGATCCTGCGTAGTGATCTTCTTCGACAGGAGTGCTTCGTTCGACGCGATCGCGTCGAGGGCGTCCGCAGCCGCCCGCAACACTGAGTCACGGGCAATGGTGAGGAAACCTTTGATCTGATCGTTGTCGAAGTCGGGGTCATCCGCGTTGGTATCACCGATCAACAGGCGCACTTTTTGCGCCGGTTCGTTGTAATCGACCATTACAACTCCTTGGTTGTGCCGTTCCCCGCCCCGCTGGATGGTGGTCACAGTGGGGCGGGGCCCGTGCTCAGATGGGGTCAGCCCTGGGTCGACCCGGTGGAGGCGTAGGCGACAAGCGCCTTGCCGTCGGCATCCTGGAGACCCTTGGCGGAACCGTCGATGTGGCGGCCGCGGAAGTCGATCGTGTCGTCGAGGTAGGAGCCCTCTTCGAACGGGATCTCGCCGCCGCCGACCCGGTTGCCCTGGTCACGCTTTGTACGAATGTCCACGTTCTCGTGACCATTGAGCGCCACGTGGATGACCGCCGGGTGGGTGGACCCCTTACCAGCGAGGAGATACCAGGTGGTGGCCCGGTTCGCAGACTTGTCGAGTTCGACGAGCTTGCGGGACACGACAACTTGCACGAGACCGGTGAACGGGTTCTGCATGCGGGTCTTCGTCTTCTTGTTCCCGTCAGTGACTTCGAGTTCGAGTTCAGCGGCACCAACAATGCGCTGAGCCTCCAACTGCAGGGTCGGGGGTACGACGAGGACGAGACCGGTGGTGTCGACGAGGTCGCCACGCCAGTCTTCCTTCAGCGCGAAAGCGTTGATCGCGTCCTGCAGGTTCTGAGGCGACAGGGGCTTCGTGTCCTTGCTGGCGAAGAAGTCGTCACGGGGCCCGTTCTCGTTCACGAACAGGCCGAACACGTTCTTGTTCGACGTTTCGACCGCACCGTTGCCGATCCGGCGGGGGAAGTCGGCCATGTCGGTGAAGTCACCGGACAGTGCGAGCTCCCACGTGTATCCGAAGCGGCGACCGAACTTCTTCACCCGGTATTCGACTTCGAGTTCGTCGAGAGTGTCAGCCTTGTACTCTTCACCCTCGGCGACTTCTTCGAATTCGGTGTTGCCGAACAGGTCGCGCAGCTTCTTCGGTCGGAAGTCCGGCACCTTGCGTTCAAGGGCGAACGGTTCGTACTCCTTGACCGCGTCCTTCTGGGCCTGGATGGCTTCGACTTCGAACCCCTTCGACAGGAGGATCGGGAAGTCGCTGGTGGACATGGCCTCACGGAACTGGGCAAGCCCGAGGTTGGTGCCCTTCTGGGCTTCGTTGAACAGCTTGGCGGCGCTGAGCACCTTCTGCTTCATGTTGGGGGCTGTGCGGAATTCCGCCTCAGCCAGCAGATCAAGTTCCATTGTTATCTCCTAAGTGGGGATGCGTCAGGTCTGGGGTCAGCCTGCGGCGGGGGCGGGCGGGACGGCACCGAACGGTGCGACTTCGGCGGGGCCGGTGCCGGTGGCCTTGGCCTGGTTCGCAACACCCCAGGGGGTGTCGTTCGCGGTTGCAGTGAGACCACTTCCGCCGAGGTAGACGACCTGCCCTTCGATGAGGGCGCCGGTGACGTCGATCTCCCAGGAACCGTCGAGCCAAACGGTGACTCGGTCGCCCTGTTCGGCGTCGATGAGGGCGACACCCCGGTAGGCGCCGATCGCGACAGCCTGACCGGACTTGTAGGCCTTGTCGGCGGTGAGGGCGATGTGCTTGTTCTCGGGGTACTTCTGGTTCTTCGCCATGTCAGGCTCCCTTCAGGGCTGTGAGTTCGTCGTACGACGGCAGCTCGGATTCGGTGGCAGTGGTGTCGGTGGTGACGGGTCGGGACTCTCCCAGACCACGAACCTGACCGGTACCGGCTGTCTTGGTTTTGTAGTCCTCGGCGAACGTCCGGGCCTCCTTGATCAGGTCGTCCCCCGTGGTGTCGGATTCGGCGAGTCGGTCGATGAGCAGGTCCTTGACCATGCCGGGGTCGACTCCGTCGAATGCTTCCTCGACGATGGTTGCGACTTCGGCACGGCGGACTTCCTTCGCCTTCTCGGCTTCGGCGGCTTCGATCTTCTTCCGGGCTTCGGCGAGGTCGGTTTCGAGCTGTTCAACCCGTCCGGCCTTGTCGGTGAGAGCCTTGTGGTCGGCTTCACTGATTTCCATGGTGTTCTTCTCCTTGGAATCGGATTCTTGTGTTTCCTTCCCGGACGGGGCCGGGTTGGTCTGTTTGGGCACGAACGTGGTCGTGGGGACGACTTCTGTCGCTGTGCCGGTGAGGGTGACGTTCACGCCGTCGATGGTGTACGCCTGTTCAAGCGTCGTGTTCGAGTCGTCGGTGTCCAGGTCGAACCACACGTGGGCCTCGTCGTAGTCGCGTAGCCACACCCACGTGTTCTCCGCACCGTGCTCGTTCTTGATGGCGTCCTGAAGCAGGCGGCGGATCTCTTCGGCGGTGGCCTCGTTGAACCGAGCTGATTCGAGGAGCTCGAGCACCTTCCCACCGCGGCCAGCCTTGGTGACGAAGTCGACGCTTCGGGCTTCCGTGAGTTTGGTGACGACGCGCTGCCCGCTTGACTCACTGACTTCGCCGGACGCTCGAATGCTCACACCTATGTCTTCCGCCATCTCGGCGATGATGGGTTTCCAGTGAGAGAAGATCTTTGCCTCCGCGACGAGCCCACCGACATCGTCGTCCCAGTGGGCGTCTTCGGTGAGGACTCCGACGAGGTCGCGGAGCGAGCCTTCTGGTCGTTCCCAGTCCTGTGCCTCGGTCGCGTGGTCGAGGTACATGTGCAGTCCTTGACCGAAGACCTTGTCGCGGCCCGCGGCTTCGATGGTTTCTTTCGGGTAGACGCCGCTCGACCCCGTGCCGGGGGTGATGATGCCGATCTTGGCCCGTCCTCCCGCCTTCGGGGTGAGGGTTGCGGTCTCCTTGAGGAGTGTCATTGATTCGCCTTCCTGCGGAGGTCTGCGAGTGGAGCAGCTTGATAGGAGGGCCGCCAGTCGGGGTTGTCGACGCGGCGAGCCATGTCGGACAAGCTGATCTGCCCGTCCTGGAGCATCCGGTACCGGTCAGGGCCGAGAGCGGCAACAGCGTCGTGAGGGTTAGTCGCTATCCAGTCCGAGGCTGAGGGGATGATGTCGGGTGGTTCTTCGATGTCGAATCCGAGGTCGCGCCACGACTTTGTTTTGGGGATGAACGTGCAGCGGCCGTTCTGATGATCGAACGGGCCCTCCGTATCGGGCGGGTATTCAGTGCCGTGCTTCGCAATGCACGATGGGCAAGTGCGAGACGAGAGTTCCGCATGCCACACGACCGCGGTCACGGTCGGATTGGCGATGTTCTGTGCCCTGTTCGCAGCCCGGTGAGCATCCAACTGTTCAGTGCGGGCGATACGGAGAGCTCGTGTGAGTCCCCCATTGAAACCCGAGCGTGTTCGCTTCAGCATCTCCCTGGCGGCTTTGTCCGGGTGCCAGCCGCTGGGGACTGCACGGATGAGCGCCGACTTCATGGCGTCGACGGCTTCGTCTGAGAGCGGCAGGGATGAGGCGTGGATCTGGCCGAGGGACCGTTCGATGATCTGCTCAAGGGCCGGCTGGTCGACACGCGTGAACGACGGGAGCAGCTTCGAATCAACGGGCGGCATCTGGGATGCCGCAACACCGGTGGTGAGGTCCGCTGTGCGTTCAACGACTTCGCGCACACTGTCCTCGAGTAGTGGCCCGAGCTCGGCGGCGAGTTCACGCAGTTTCGTCGCGGTCATCGCCAACGCTCGTTGAGTGCGTGCCAGGTTCGTGATCTGCGTCGGGGTGAGCGGTTCGCCTGCCGCTTTCTTCGCGAGGATGATGGCGATCGTGTCCTGCCATTCCTGGGCGACTTCCTGCCATGCTTGCGCCCACCGTGCGGTGAGTGCGCGGGTGGAGGCGTCAACATAGTCGTCGACCATGGCCCTGATTTCGGCGGCCCGGCGTAACGTCAACTCTGTGATTGCCACACCGGACCACCCGCTTTCTACTGGTTGAGCACTGCTGCAGGATCTTCGCCACGGTTGTACGCCGAGACTGCGGCATCCCCCGCACTGACGTTCGGGTCGATGAAGTTGCCCTTGTCGTCGGTGAACTGGTCGAGGATCTCGTCGACATCCCTGACACCGAGCGCACGGAGCAGGAGACGCATGGTCTCGAGCGGTGGGAGCTTGCCGGTGGCGTCCGCATCGGTGATGGCTTTCACCAGCTGGTCGATGGGAGTGTCGTCGAGTTCCGGCCAAGTGAACGTGATCGTCCGATCCTCGTCATTGCCCAGAGACACTTCCCGTTGCTGCGTGTACGGATCGACGGACACGCCACCCTTGAGCGGCCCCTGCGGAGCGACGACAGCCTGGTCGATGACGTGGTTGAGGATCGCCCGATAAGTTTCCGTCCACACGTCACGACGGGACTGCATCGTCAACCGGGTGGGCTGGTTCAGGGTCTCAGCGACCGCCCTGGCGCCTGTCTGTCCAGGGTCGGACATGAGCGTCGTGACAGGGATCCCCAACGCTGCGGCGACCATCGTGGCCAGCGGCCGGCCCGATTCGGCGTCGATCGTGGCGCCGGTTTTCGGGACAGCCTCCAACTGTGTGCCCGCGTCCGCGCCGATGATGCCGCCAGCCTCGTTGAGGTTGTTGAGCTGGGAGCGCATCTGCTGGGCAGTGTTCTTCTTGCCCGACATTTTCCACGCGATCCGGGACAAAGCTTTGGTGAGTTTCGTCCAGTCGTCAAGGAAACCCGTGTACCCGCGGGCCCATGGCAGTGCCGGGTGGGCGTCCCCGAGTCCGAACTTACCCGTCCGGTTCACAGCCGTGTGATAGACGGCAGCAGACCAGTCGACCGGGTTGCCGTCGATGACGGGGAACTTCTTCGTCGGGTCGTAGTTCAATGCCGGGTACCAGACGGTGCGTTGCCTCGTGGTGACTCTTGATGTGCGTTCACCGATGGTGGTTTCGACGAAGTCGCGGCGGTAGAACCATGGTTCCGACCGGTCTTCGGGGTTCATGAGGATGTCGGTGACTTCGAGGGGGTCGAGGGTGCGCACGCGCACGAAGCCGGTCTTCGGGTCGGTGAAGAGGATCGTGTACATGTTGCCGTCGGTTGACAGCTGTTTCTCGAGTTCCTCATGGGCTTGAGCACCGGTGAACGCGGCACGATTGCCGCGGTCATCGAGGAATGCTTGCACGACGCTGTTGACGTCTTGAGTGCCCGACTCTCTCCCGTCGGCAGCCTGGACTCCGATTCCGCCGTTGCCGTGGATATATCCGGTGCGAACGGCGATGGCGCGGGCAATGAGGGGATTGGCTATGGCCATGACTCGGCACATTTGAGCGGAGCGTTTACGGCCCTCGGGCGTGAGGTCCTTTTCGGTTTCCTGGCCGATACGACTCCAGCCAGCGTCCTCCGAGAACATTCGTGACAACTGGTCGTAGGACTCTTCTAGCTTGAAGGCAAGCGTGTCGACTTCGCCCTTGAGCCGGTTCACTTCCGGGTCCACCGATTCTTGGAGGCCGAGCCAATTGCGAATACCCATGGGGCCTCCGTTCGTTAGAAGTAGCTGATTGGGATAGCGTCTTCGGCGAATTCCTCAGCGACGAGCTGGTCTTGATCAATGAGGTCATGCAGTAGCAGGTAGGACACGGCTTGTGAGAGGCCGTCGATCGTGTCGTCGTTCGCGGAGTTCGGGAACGCTTTCGCCTCACCCAACAGTTCGGTCACGTTCGGCAGCAGAGCCGCGTCGGGAAGGATGACGTTCTTGGAGAACACGAACGGGCTGATCGCGTTGGCGCGTGCCAGTTTTGACCCTTCCGGTTCGATGGGGATCATTCCCGGCACTGTCTTGGCGAGATTCGCCATCACGGCAGGACCGTTCGCTTTGTCTTCGATGATCTTCGCTGCGGCTTGTGGCCACTTCGCGGTCATGGATTTCACGGCTTCAACTGTTGCGTTGAAGTTCAATCGATCGCGGACTTGGTCGAGGAGGTACGCGTTGATACCCACGCGCAACCACACTTGCCCGACGACAAAGTCGGATCCGTTCGTGTCCTTGAACGTCATGTCCCACGACTGGATGAGCTCGTACCCGTTCTCGGTCAGACCGGGAATGATGCGTGAACCGTCGGGGCGCTCCACCCACATCGGCTGGGAATAGCGTGCCCATTCCTCTTCCGGCGGGAACACACCGCCACTGTCGGGAGTGGGCCGGCCCTGGAAGAGCGCAGCGAATGTGCGTGGCCCGGATTCTTTCTCCCGTTGCTCCCACTGGAGCCGGGAACGACCTCTGGCAGAGACCATGTATTCTCCGACCTCGCGTCCGAGCACATCGGTTTCACCCTTTTCGGGCCGGTGGTCGGCGCGGGCTGGAATGTTCAGGAATCGCCAGCGTGAGTCGTCCTGCTTTAGCAGCCTGCCGGCTAGGTCGTCGTCGTGCCACCGGGTGAGGATGACGACCACGGATGTTCCGGGTGCGAGTCGGGCGACCACGACGTCGGTGTACCAGTCCCACACGTTCTCTCGGTAGGTGGCACTGTCGGCTTCTTTGCGGTCCTTGATGGGGTCGTCGATGATGACGAGGTCTGCTGGCTGGCCGGAGCCGGATCCGCCGACTGAGGTTGAATACACGCCGCCGGGGTGGCCTTGGAGTCGCCAGTCTGAGACGGCACTGTTGCCGTCGGCGATCTGCAAGCCGAGCTCTGGGTGTTCGTGGATGGCGTTGCGGATGGCGCGACCGTTGCGTTCGGCGAGGCGTTGGGAGTATGAGGCGGAGAAGATCCGTGTGCCTTGGTTCTGGGTGAGTGCCCAGATGGGGAAGTCTTTCGCGGCCCGTGTGGATTTGCCTTCTTGGGGTGGCATGCTGATGATGAGGCGCGCATCCGGGGTGTTGTAGCAGTCAATGAGCGCCTGATCGATGAGGTCGAGCGCTGGCGTCTGGATGGTGTTGGGGGTGATGGCCTGGGCAATGTCGAGCGGAGAGTCCCAGGACGGTCCGGCTTGCGCTTCGAGTTTGTCTGCGAGCGCCGTCATCCAGTCAATGGACACGGCGCACCTCCATGAAGTTGATGCCGGTTTTGGGTGCGAGTTCCGGCAACTCGGCAACCGCAACGACCATCGGTAGCGAACGCCCGGCAGCTGGGGTTGGTTTGAGTGCCCGGTGGTTTGCGTACGCTGGCCCACCAGGCGAAGGCCTCTATGGACGGGGTCGCGCACCCCGCTAGCCCCAGTTGGTAACGCAGACCGGCCCTGCGGGTTTAAGTGCCCCTCGGAGCCAGCAGCAGCGCGTCTTCAACGAGGGGCGTGGGGACGCATTCCGCGGGTAGAAAAGTGACGAAACACCCCGGGAATGCGAAAGATGGACCGGTGCCCGTAGACACTTCGACCCATCTACCGCATAGCTAATCCCCTAACAGGCTTTTTGTCCAGATCGACACCCCGACTGTTGGGTTCGAGTGAGGACTTCTTCGAACCGGAACAGGAGAGGTGATTTAGGGCCAGGCCCTTTCCGTCCGACAGGATGGAGGCCTTCGTACTGACCGAGGGCACCGGCGGCCCGGTTGCGGTTGTCGACCTCGAGGAGCTTGAGGATCTTCTTCGCCGTGGTTTTGATGCCGTGGACTTGGGTGAGGACGAGGGCGCATTCTTTGGCGGTGAGGTCAACGTCGGCGATACCGGCTTTCAGGCGGTCTTGGCCTTGTTGTGGGGTGTAGGTGGTGCCGTCGATGATGACGCTGGCTTGGTCGTGGCGTGCGTAGACGGGGTGTCCGTTGTGCCAGCCGCAGAAGCGGCGGTCGTCGATGTGTCGGTTGAGTTCGTCGTGGATGGCCCGCATGTCGTGTTGGATTTCGGTGATGAAGTCGTCGAATGCGGGGTGGTGGGCCATCCAGTCGGCGTACCCGTAGATCCATGCGGCGATGGCTGTGGTTTCGTCTCGGCCGGTGTAGTTGTGGTGGCCTTCTTCGACGATGAGGAGTGCCCACGAGGTGAGGGTTTGTTTGAGGTTGTTGCGGGCGATGACCATGTTGTCGGTCATGGGTGATTTGGGTGCCGCGGCTCCTCCCCCGCTTTCAGACCCGCCGTAGGTGGGGACGGGTGCTGCGGGTTCGATGGTTTCGATGAGATCTGAGATTTGGTCGCAGAGGTTGCGGATCTGCTGGGCTGGGGATGGGTCAGTCATCGAACCTCCTTGACGGACTCGATGAGCACACTGTGCGACCAGAACTTCCGGAAGTCGTCGTACTTCGCCCCGAATGCGTCACGTAGCTTGTCCGTGGCCTCGTCAATGGTCGTGGCGAAGACCGATGCTGGTGTCGAGGTGACGTACTCGCGACCGTATGTGTCGCGTCTGCGCACGGTGCAGGTGAACTCATATCGGGGCGCGGAGGGGATGATCGGCTCTGGTCGTGGCGGCTGGAACATTCCCGGGGTGCAGAGGTCTTTAGGCATTGGGGCCCCTTTCAATGTAGGCGTGGTCGTTCCACACGTTGCCGCAGCAGTGGCAGTGGAACCCGACAGGAGGTAGCTCGACGCCGTCTGAGGCGTGCACGGGTTCACGGTGGTCATGGAGGCAGATGGGCCGGCTAATCGGCTCCGGGTCCATGAGCGTCTTCTCGTCGACGGTCTCGTGAGTGCAATCCTCGTGGCCGGGATTCATGCGTCCTCCTCGTGGCAGTCGCACCCGCAGTCGGCGAGCACGTCGTCCATGTCGTTCCAGGCCTGCCCGTCACACTTGTGACAGTTAGCGCCGCCCCGACAATCTGGGCTGAGGAATACCGGGGTCATGGTGTGTTCACTTTCTGTAGTCCGGTGATGTTCTCTTCGAGTCTTTCGGCGATCATGCTGGCCGCGTGGGTCCACAGCATGGCCCCGGTTGCGGCCATGTTTTCGGCTTGCTCGATCGCTTCGGTGGCGATGACTTCTTGGTGGTGGGCGATAGTCCACCCGTCCGGTGTTCGCCCGAGCCGGTCGTATTCGAGCGCGAGAAGTCCCGCTGCGCGTTGTACGCGTTGCCGTTGCGCCATGACTTGCTGGATGGTCATTTGCCACCTCCTGCGAGGTTGCGGAGGATCCGCGGGATCTCGGTGGCCGCGGTCTGCATCTGTTCGGGTGTGGCTTGGATGGCGGTGAGGAGGGATGTGAGGACGGTTTCGAACTGGGCACCCGTCTGCTCCGCCAGCTTGACTTGGCGTTCGTCGACGCCGGCCTTGAGTGTTTCGGCCGCGTACCGGGCGAGTTGGTCCTGCGCTTTGTGCAACAGCGTGTACACGACGTGCTGGCGGGCTTCCTCGGTGCGTTCGTACTGTTCCCCGAACTCCGGGTTGTCCTTGCCGACGACCTTCGTTTCGCCCCACCACAGGTCGCCATCGGTTTCGAGGAGTTCCACCTGATGCCTGAGCCATTCGACTTCGCCGGCTTTGGAGGCGACGAGGTCGAGGAGGGCCTGGGCGGGGTCTAGGTCTGTGTGGGGTGTGCCGAGCCTGCGGGCTACGCGGGCAAGTTTCTCCTGCTCGAGGTTGCGGGTAGCTGCGGCACGCGCCTTCTTCGATCCCCCGCCGTGGCGGAGGCACACGCGCAGGCCGCGGACGGGGTAGTTCTTGCACTGGTCGCCGCGCTTCTTCGACGTGGCTTGGCACTTCTCCGGATCCCAGCCGGTCTTGTCGACCATCAGAGTCCGCTTACTTCGGAGGTGACGTACACGGTCGCGTCGTTGGGTACCGAGTGGAGGTGGTCGCCGATGCGCAGCGTGCTGGTGTCGGTGGTGGATTCGAGGGTGATGGAGTGGAGTGTGCCGCTACGGCATCGGCCGAGGGCGGCGAGAGTCGGCAGGGTGACGGTCTTGCCGAGGTCGCTTGCGTTGAGGTGTCTGACGATCATGCACGAAGCTAAACCCCAGGCACGGGAGAGTTACCAGGGACGACACGCGATAGTCGGCGCGAAGTCTGATCGCTAAATGTCTCTCTCTGATCACGATCGGCAATGTGGATGGCAGTTGCGCACTTTACGTTGAGAACTACGTCTATGGTTGCACGTACTGGCAGGTCCGCCAGTGATCTTCAACGGAAAGTGAGATACCAATGACGGTTGACGAACAGCTCAAGCAAGAAGCTGCAGAAGCTCTACTTCGGGCGATTAAGGCAGCTGCCCCGCAAGCCCACTCAAGGTCCTCTGAGGGCCTGGAGTCACTTGCCCGGGCGTATGCGCTTGTCGCAACGGCCGAGAAGCTTGAGCCAGGGGAAGCGCAGATCCTCTAACTCCAGTGGAACACAGCATTTGCGCTGAATGAGGCCGGTGGGCAGATAGTCTCACATCTCTGTCTGCCACACTGGCGTCTATGGTTCCTGGCACTGTGCATGAGCTCTCCGAGCATGATCGGTTGATCCTCGATCTGGAGAAGACCACGCACACTCCTGCTGCGCGTGACGCCTTGTGCCGGCACATCGACTTACCCCCGGAAAAGTACGCTGTTGTGCTCGAGGGACTGGCGGATACGGACGCGGCCTACGGTTACGCCCCGGACGTTGTGGAACGGGTCAGGCGGTTGCGGGCGGAACGGTTCGCGTTCGAACGCCGGCAAGGCCGATGGAAAACGTTCATGCAGTAGACAGTCTGGACGAATCGCGTGTGTTGTGACGCTCGTCAATTTCACTCGAAGCCTGTGAGGATACGAAATCGCAACGATCTGTGGTGCGCCAATCTTCTAGCTGGGCAAAACTCTAGACTCGAGTAGCACACGGCTCTCTTCAGAGCAGGTCCGAGTCACTACCAGAGGTAGGTCAATTGAGAGAAGCGTTCAGGGCGTTTTACACACCATCCGACGAGGAGTTCGAACAAATTTGGTCGAAGGGCGTGCTCGTTCTCGACACAAACACGTTACTGAATTTTTTCAGGTACACGTCCAAGACTCGCGACGAGTTTCTAAGCGTACTAAGGCAGTTCAAGGACGCCCTTTGGATCCCTTATCAGGTTGGACTCGAGTTTCAACGCCGCCGCCTCGGTGTTATCCACGAGACGTCCATTGCGTTCGACAAGATCAATCAATCAATTGAAAAAGCTAAGAACGAAGTAACGAAAACCCTTAACGGATACAAGCACCATCCATCAATTAATCGCGCCGAGCTCCTAAACGACCTCGACGAATTGTTCACCTCATTCTCGGAGAAACTATCTACCAAGAAGCTAGAGCACGAAGAGAATATTACTCACGGGACCGTAGTAGAGCAGACGTTCCAGCAGATAACCGAACTCTTCAGTGGCCGCGTGGGGCCGGGGTTCGATGATGAATTTATCAAGCAAATACACGCTGAGGGGAAAGAGCGTTACGCGAAGGAGATACCACCTGGGTTTCAGGATGCCGGCAAGTCCGAGGAAAATAGATATGGCGATCTCCTAATATGGAAAGAGATGCTACTTGCTGGTTCCGAACGCAAGCGTCCCATGATATTTGTCACCGACGATGCGAAAAATGATTGGTGGTGGATCGAGCACGGCAAGACGCTCGGTCCAAGGGTTGAGCTAGTTGACGAGTACTGGAACGCCGCTGAGCAGAGAATCCACTTCTACGAGCCTCTTAAGTTTCTTCAATTCGCTAAAGAGCGAGCTCAACTTCCGATCAGCGCAGCTTCGCTCGAGGAGGTTGGTGAGGTTTCTAGCTCAAGCGGGAGAATTAAGCGAGTTCTGGAAGACCGACTCGAAAAATTGAACATTGAAAGAGATCGCACCGTTTCTCGTCTCGAACGGAGGCAGTCCAACTATGGAGACCCTGATATTAGGCACGACCTAATCCAAAGTCTCGAGATGCTTGATCGCGAACTCTCGAACGCTCAAGAGAGATCTGAGATCATAAACAGGCAGATCACATCATATGAAGAAAACCGTGACGGGTATAGCAACGCTTTTGAGCGCGACGCCGCGATCTATCAAGCAAAGGAGTTGTTCGCAGAGAGATCGGCACTGGAGGAACACCAGAATAGACTGAAGCAGCAACGCGAACAGCGCAGGCTTGAGCTTCAGGACACCTTCGGTGGCAACGACCGAATCGTTTCTGCCTACAAGAGACAACTAGACGAGCTGACCAGCGAGATTGATGAAGTACGGCTGGCACTAGAGGAGATCTACGAGTGATTCCTGGGTAATCGTTCTCCTGGTTCATCACTATCCGATGGTCCCTTCCAGCGCCGAATCGACAGCCTGAACAGTCGGGCACGGCCACGGGTATTCGTCCACGTCGATCATCGTATCTTTCTCTGGCACGCACCCGTTGCAGAACCGTCCGACCGGTTCGACCTCGCACAGCATGTCTCCGGTCCGCACGTCAGTGAACAGATGATGATTCTCCGGGTCGGCGCAGTCGTCAGCCCACTTGAACACGTCGCCCGGACTATGGACCTTGAGTACCGCGTTCAATGCGTCCAGGGCGCGAGGGAGATCAGTCAGTCCAAGGTCAATGGCTTCGACGGGTCGTATAGCTTCGCGTGCGCCATGGATGATTGCCCGTCGTTCCTCGACCCACGCCTTGATGTCAGCGGTCATTGGTCATCTCCTTCTGGATTGATTCGAGGCTGTCGCTGATCCTCACGAGTCTTCGCGAGTCGCAGTCGGGGCACCAGTACGAACTCCACTTAGTCCCTGCCTCCCGTTCGCACTCGAAACAGGTGCGCCCGGAAGGTTCCGCGCATACGTGCTCACCAGCCTCGGAACAAGGCGGGTGACCGGCAAGGTGTGGACCCCTCATGCTTCCTCCTCGATTCGGTCGGCGCGAAGCCTCAGCGCGGATTCCTCGCTCTGCATCGCTGCTCTTACGCCTCCGTACCATCCCGCCCACTTGTCTGCGGATTCAATAAGCGATGGTCCATTTGCCCTGGCGTTGAGGTCGTCTGCCGCTTCCCTCAGCGCATCCGCTTTGATCTTCGCGATCCCGCGTTCAGCGTCCGCTTTGGCTTCGTCGTAGTTTTCGCCGGCCTGTTCTTCCATGAGTCCGGCGTAGCAGTCGATCACCTCGGCCTCGTCGGGGGTGTACTTCTCAGTCATGCTCTGTCCCCTCCGAGTCGGTTGGTGATTGCGTCGATGATTCCGGCCGCCTGATCACTCATGCCCAGGTCGGCATACATGCGCACCACGTTCACGAGTGTCGCCGTCCGCTGCTCATGGGCGAGGGCGAGGGTGGCCTGCGCAACGGCCCACTCGCCGTCTCCCTCGGTGGCTCCCGGTTGATGTTGATGCAGCTCGGCGTACGGGTTGCCGGGCATTGAGGTGGTCACTTTGTCTCCCATGCTTCGATTCCATCCCCACCCACGAGACTTTTCCCAGCCCCGACACGCGGTTGGTGAGGTTCCGTTTCGGGCTCAATGGTTGGTGAGGTTCGGTGTGCCAAGACCAGTCGCCGGCGGGTGATGAGGTACTCGATGAGGCGGATCATCGGCCCTCCCAGCTTCCGCTGTCGGTGTAGTCGCTGCTGTCGAGGTCCCACGCTTCGCCGGTGGTCATGTCGAGCACTTGATCGTGGTTGCAGTTCGGGCAGCGCAACACGACCAGGGTGGTCTTTTGCCGGGCTGGTCTCTCGATGTCGCGGACGTATTCGCGGCCGCTTTTGGTGCGACGGACCTCTTCGACCACCTCGGTCTCGTCCCAGTGTGCGGCGACTTTGCCTCGGTTCGTATCCGGGTCTGCGAGTGATCCGCATTCCGTGCAGGCGCGTTCGTTGGTCGGTAGGTGGAAGTCGGCTGTCGTTGGGGATGGTGATTGCCATTGTCCCCATGTGACTTTGCGGCCATCCCATTTCGGCGGGAGGTCGTGGTCTTGGCCAGCGGCGGTGAACAGGTCCATGGTCATTCGCCTACCGCCAATGCACGAGCAGCGTCCATAGCCTCGGAGAGGGTGCTGGTGTAGTGATGACGGCCTCGCCAGTGGGCGCCGTACTGCGGGTACCCAATCGGCGTCGTCCAGCTCACCACTGCGGGCACCGGGTGAGTCCCACAGTGGGGCAGGCCCCGGCACACGTCCCGGTGCTTGTCGCGTTCGATCAACAGACGCATCTGGGCTTCATCGAGATAGCGATACCCCCAACTGACTCCTTCGCCGTCAATCACCGGCGAGCACCAAGAGGCGACAGTCTCCACGTAGTCCCATCCCCGCCCCCGCTTGTCCGTGTACCGGCCGGACGCGAGGATTTCGTCGACGGTGCTCATGCCGCTCCCCTGAGTGCGAGGATCCCCCGCCGGTACATCGACCAGGGTGTATCGCTTCGCAAGTAGTCGCCGTACTGCTCCGGCGTGAGCTGCCCGGACGCGATCGCTTTCGACAGCGCCTTCGTCGTGGCGAGCTCAGCTGCGGTGTCGGTCATGTCCGCACGTGACGGGACGATCGTCTCGACCTTCGCGAGACGCGCCCGGCGTTCGGTCTTGATGATGCGCAGGACATCAGCCGGCATCAGCCAGTCTCTCGTTTCTGAGTAGTGTTTCTTAACCGCGTGCTTGGCCTCAGCGAGCGTGTATGGAGCCAGGAGGTCGTACCAGGCGGCTGTGGTCTCTTCGTTGAAGTTGCGGTTGTCGTAGGCGCTGATGAGGGCCAGGAGGGTGCCTGTCTCGGTGAGTCTCATAGCAGTTCTCCTTGGATGGTTGCGGCTTGTTGTTCTTCGATGCGGCGTAGGTTTTCGATGACGGCTCGGTGTTGGTCCATGCGTTCATCGGCTCGGTTGCGGGCTGGTCCCCGCTCGGATGGTCGACCACTTGGTCGTGGTCCGAACTTGAGGGCATTGTTCAGCCAGGTGTGGAATCCGCGTGACCAGTCGACGAACGTTTTGCCGTTGGCGATGGCGTGGTCTCGGAAGTTCTCCGCCTCAGCGTGGAGGTCGATCCCGAGCTCGGCTGCTTTCGCCTCGTGCGATTCGTTCGGTGCCCAGCCGTCGGGGATCCGAGTCTTGCGGCCGGCGGGGGCGGGTTTGCGGGTGTCCCCTGCTGGGGGACTTACAGGGGGTTTATTACTTACCTCTGTCTCTGACTCTGTCTCTATCTCTGCTACGTTTTTGCTAAGCAAATTGCTTGACTGTTTGCTAGGCGTTTTGCTTGGCATGGGCTTAGCATTTTGCTTCTTCGCTCTGCCGCCTTTTCGTCCCGCCTCGGCTCTGACCTGGCGTTTTGCTTCGATCTCTTGTTTTGTCTCCTGCATGTCTGCGAATCCGTGGAGCAGGTAGTCGCCGGAGTCGAGTTCGAGCAGTGAGGGCGCTTCGGAATCATTTGCTAGCAGTTCGTTAAGCGCTTGCTGTGGCCATCGCTTAGCAATTTGCTTAGCAATTTGCCCGTCGGTCATGTACTTGCGTGAGTAGAGGATCATCTCGACGTGGGCGCGGAATGCTTCGTCGGATAGGACAGCGATCTTCGGGTGGTCGGCGTAGTCGAGCGAGAGGCGTGCGAACAGACCTTCGAGTCGTGCCATTGTCATTCCCTCCCTGGTCGTGGTGGGAGCAGTCCGAGGGCTTCGAGGACGTCTCGTGCCTCGTGGGCGGGCAGCCATGATTGGACGACTGCGGTGGCTTGTCGGCGTTCGTGTGGGGTGTTGTTGAGTTTCTCGAGCGGGTAGGTGCTGAGGCTGGCGCCGGCGGGGTTCGCGTACCCGATGCTGTTGGTCATGCTGCAGCCTGCGCTTTCGCTGAGGTGATGTACTTGTCGAGGAGGTCTGGCCTGAGTCCGGTCCAGTGTTCTGTGTGCCCGTCGGGGAAGACTGCGTACACGACGGGTGCGGATTTGTAGCCGAGGTCGCGGGTGACGAACCGGTGCGCATCGAGGTCAGTGGAGAGGTCGACGGGCGTGTAGAGGATGCCGTCGCGTTCGAGGATGTGCTTTGTCATGCGGCATTGGGCGCATGCTGGGGTTGAGTAGACGGTGATGGCCATGGTGGTCTCCTTGGTCAGAATGGGACGTGTTGCGAAATGAACTTCAGGTGGATGCGGTACCGGTCTTTGTCCGGTGCTTTGGGTCCGCGGCGGTAGTCGGGGCCGAGGACGTGTCGGCTGTCGTCGTCGGGCCATGCGCCGGCGTCGGTGAGACCGTCCAAACATGCTTTGACTGCGAGTGATGCATTGCCTGGGTCGGCTCGGCCGCCTGTGCGGAATCCGATCTCGGCGATGACGATCACGGGTGTCGGGAGGACGAGTTTCTGCTGCTTGGCTGTGAAGCGTGCGAGTTGCCGAATGTGCTTCGTGCGTTTCGCTTTGTCTGCCCAGTGCAGGCGGTCGTTGTCCGAGATCCAGTACGCCTTGTGCACGTCGATGGTGAAGTCGGTCATGCCGCGGTCTCCATGTACCGCCGGTACTTCCGGGGCGCCCGGCACCGTTCGATGTACTCCTGCCCGTCATCGGTGAGCGCATATCCTGCAACCTCAGCCCGAGTGATCGGATCCTCAGCACGCTCCGGTACCGGTTCCGGCTCAGGGCCCATGCCAGCCTCGAACAGGATCGCCTCAGCGAACGTGCGACTGATCTTCACCGACCCGCTGCTCACCGCCCGCCATATGGTGCGCGGGGTGACGCTGAGACGGCGTGCCAGTTCCTCCTGCGAATGCTTTTCGCTCAGTTCTTCGAGCGTTGCCCTGTACGGGGCGACAGGGACATACCGGGAGTTCTGTTTCATGCTGCTACTCCAAGTGATTCGGCGCAGGCGGCCACGAGGTCGCGTGCGGCTGGTGGTGTGACGGCGTTCCCGGCGAGGCGCACCTGGTCACGCTTCGTGCCGAGCATCTGATATTCGGCGGGGAATGCCATGGCGCGGGAGATTTCCTGCGGCGACAGCATCCGGAACGAGCAGTCCTCGATGTTTGGGATCTCCGAGGTGACGATCGCGTGATGATTCCCTGACGCTGTGGCCGTCGATAGGGGTTCGGAGGCTGGTCGAGCGTCCGATGATCCGCCGCGCAATTCCGCGATGAAAGGCGGGAACGTGACACCCTTCGATGCGGTGGTGTGCATCGTCTTCGTGACCTCAGTGTCGGGCCACACCCGGTAGTAGCCGTCCGGACGCCCGTAAGCCCGATGCTTCGGATCAGTGGCGTCGTATGTGTTGCCAGCCGCTTCGACTTGCAACGAGGTTGGGAACGCAATACCGGTCTCATTTCGGGTGGTTTGCGTGCGCAGCGCCTCGGCCGCCGATCGCGCTTCCTTGCCCATACGCCCCTCGACGGGGACAAGCAGGGAGGCATGCAGGCCGCCCGCGACCATCGTCGGCGCGACTTCACGCACTGACGTCGAGCGAGTCGAGTCCGAGCCGGACACGTTGTTGACAACGAGAGGGTCGATCTCGGTCCCGGACCAGTATCGGTCGATGCCAGCCTGGATCCGCTTCATCGTCTTCACTGCCAGCGGGCGGGATCGGTCTCCGATGCGCTGCCCGAGGACATCCCAGTTGATGATCGACGAGGCGGGCACCCACTCGGGCACGACTTCACGGCCACGGCACGATGTGTGTGGGCACCGGAACACGTACTGCGATTTGTACCGGCCCCAGCGTTTCGTTCCCTTGAACATCTTGATCGCATCAACCCGGCCGTGCTCGGGGCACCAGGCGGGTGGGCACTGGATGCGGTGCAGGTCCGGTTTCTTATTCCCCTTCCGCCAGAACACGGCATAGAACCGGTCCCGCGACTGCGGCGCCGCGTCGCCATGCGCCCAGGCGTGCATCGAGTTCATGTACACGACCTCGTGGGCATAGCCGAGCGAGTCCATGGCTTCGAGCCATGCACCGTAGGGTGCCCAGCGTGCGACGTCGACGACGTTCTCCACGATGACGATCGAGTACCGGTGCGCTTCGGTGAACCGGGGCACGTCCCACATGGTCGCCCTCGATCGTTCGGCGGCCGCGTTCGGCATCTGGTTGAACAGGTCGGGGGCAATGTCGCGGGCCCCGCCCTTCGCGATCGAATGGTTCGTGCACTCCGGGGACGCCCACAGGATGTCGGTCTTCGGGTAGTAGCGGGGGTCGATCTGCGACAGGTCAGCGCAAACATGTCCGGTGTCGGGGTGGTTCGCTTCGTGGGTGTCGACGGCGAGTTGCCAGTGGTTCGAGGCGACGCGCACCTGCACGCCAGGGACTTGCACGGCGCCGGTTGAGGATCCGCCTGCGCCACAAAACAGGTCGGTGAGGGTCAGCATTGTGGTTTCTCCATGAGGTTGAAAAACTCCTGCGGGAGTTCGGGTTGATTGCCGTCGAATGCTTCGATCGTTTCCGCGTATTCGAGCAGCTGGGAGTAGTCGACGATCTCGGTTGGGTGGATGTGGATTGTCAGCGACGATCGGTCTGCGTCGTGAGGTTGCCGGGCGACTCTCGCTCTCGTAACGCGACGGTCGAATGCTTCGCCGGCTGTCACATTCGCCTGCTGAGTGATGCCGACGGTTTCGCGCCCGCCGGGATGCCGTGTCGTGATTTTGATGAAGCTCATGCCGCTCGTCTTTTCTCTCGTTCGTATTCGCGACGGTGTTTGAGGCGGTGGATTTCGCGGTCGTCGTCGCAGTGGGGTGATTTCGTGATGACGGGTGAACCGCAGTCGGGGCAGATCTTCCCGGGATCGAGTTGGGCACGCTGGGCTACGGTGAGGCCGCCGCGGATCCCGAATCGTTCGGTTGCGGGTTTGCCGCGTTCCTCCTCGAGAGCCGTGCTGGCGCAGACTGCTCTCAGTGGGCAGTCCCAGCAGAGGCGCACGCCGGCGGCCGCCCGGTCGGGAGTGGAGGGGAAGAACAATTCGTCTGCCACCTCCGCCCCCAACTGGGCACACACCGCGCCCTCCCAGTCGTCCGAGAAGCGGTCAGAAGGGAGGTTCATCCGTGCCGCCTTGTTGCCCCTGCTGCGGGTTTTGGCCCCAACCGCTTCCCTGCTGGGACTGCTGCTGGTGGTGGGCACCGAAGTTTCCGCAGGACTGCTGAACGCTGAAGCCTCCGCCGCCGCCTTGGGTCTTTGTGACCACGGCAGTCGCACGGCGCAGGGACGGTCCCACCTCGTCGACGTCGAGTTCCATGACGGTGCGCTTCTCGCCGTCCTTCGTCTCGAACGAGCGCGACTTGAGGCGGCCCTGCACGATGACGCGGGTTCCGCGTTGGAGGGATTCCGCACTGTTCTCGCCGAGCTCTCTCCATGCCGAGCATCGGAGGAAGAGAGTCTCGCCGTCGATGAACTCGTTGCGTTGCCGGTCGAAGATCCGCGGTGTTGAGGCCACGGTGAAGTTCGAGACTGCGGCACCGTTCGGGGTGAAGCGGAGCTCCGGATCGCTCGTGAGGTTTCCGATGATGGTGATGACTGTTTCGCCTGCCATGGTCAGGCCACCTCTCCCTGGATCTCACCGTCAGCGTCAACGAGTTCACCTTCGACATATTCGTCATCGTTCGGGAACGGTTCATCCTGCACCTGCTGGGGTGCCGGCGACTGCGGGGGCGCTGCCGGAGGCTGAGGGCGGACGGGTTCTTCTGCGGCCACGTCACGTTCTGCCCGCAACTGTTCTCGCACGTACTCGGACGATGTGGGCACCCACTTGGCAAGGTCGTGCGCGGCCGTCTTGGCCCACATGGCTGCGGGGTCGTTCATCCACGGCGAGTACTTCGAATCCGCGCCCTGTGAGGATGCTTTCGCCCGTTTGATGCGTTCCTGATTGACGATGACAACCTTGGACACGGCACCGTCTTTCATCAGTGCGTAGGCGTATGCGAGCCTCAGTTCTCCGCGGTCGCTGGCCATCCAGTCGATTTCATGGATCGGCCTGGAGTCACGACCGGGTACGTAGTCGAACTTGTCGTTCGCGTGCACAGTCTCGACGATCACGGACGACACGGCGCCTGCGCGGTACATGAGCTCGATCTCACCCTGGTAGCCGGTGATGCCAAGGATCTCGTTGCGGCCCTTGTTCTTTCGCGGGGTGAGGTAGTACTCCTCCGTCCCCGGCTGGAGTCCCTTCTGCGCCGCCTCGGACAATGCGTTGATGAGTGTGTGCGGCGACTCAGCGGCGGCCTGCAACAGTTGCGGGTTGCGGCGGATTGAGGCGAGCGCTGAGGACATCCAGCCCGCGCCCTTCTCCTGCAGGTGGCTGGGGAGGGTGGAGACGAGTTCACCCTTGTATGCCTTCATAGTCTGCTGGACTGCCTGCACCATGCTGGTGCCGGGATTCTGCTGGTTCATGCTGCTGCACTTCCTTCTGTGATTGCGGTGGATTCGGTGAAGTCGATCGATTTGAGGCTGGGCGGGAACACGACGTACGGTGTGCCGTCGCCGCGTGCTTGCCTGCGGGCGATCTTGTGTCCCTCGAACATCGCGTCCTTAGCGGTGCCCATGAGGTCAGTGAGTTGGGTCTTCAGGAGGTTCGTGCGCCGTTCCAGTGATTCCTTGTCGAGCACTGCGTCCTGCGCGGCGAGCGCGAGTCTGAACGGCACTTCCACCTCTTCGAGTTCGATTTCCGGGTGGAGGTAGCGGATGGCGACATAGGTTTCCATGTGCCCGTCGAGAGCATCAATAGACGGTTTCTCGCCGGCCCACAGGGACTCCATGAACACACGCCCCTCCCCCACCAGGCGGGCGAAATAGTCGGCGTTGAACTCGATCCGATACGCCTTGAACTGCAGGCCAGAGAACAGCGCCGCGACGTGGCAGACCTCGAGCCCGAAAACGCCGAGCTGCCAGATCACCTGGTCGTAGTAGTACGGCGGGATCTCGTCAGTGCCCTCTTCGCCCCACTCCCACGAGTTGTTCGCAGTCTTGGCTTCGAGGAGTTCAGGCTCGCGGCCGTCTCCGTAGCGGACGATCCGGTCAGGTGTTGCGGCCACCCATTCCCACAGTGGGTGCCGGTACATGGGCGAGCGGTAGAGTTTCGCGTCCGGGTGTTTCGATGCCCACCATTCGCAGACTGCCGGTTCAAGAAGGGTTCCTCGCTGCAGCTCGTCGTTCTCGACCTGCGCGGGAACGGTGCCGTTCATGCGGTGCCACAGCGAGAACCACGATTCGTACGGCGAGTGACCCATGACGGCCGCGATTTTGCTGGCGGTCATGTACTTCATCCACCGGTTGGAACCAGGGTCGATGTAGCCGACGCGTTTACCGGTGATGCCTTTCATGATTCGTCCTTTTCCTTGTGACACCAACAGCCGCAACCGCCGAACGTGTTGTCGTAGCAACTTCCGTCAGCCATGAAGGTGCGGCATACTTCCTCACTCATTCGTCGTCCTCTTCTTCAGGGCACCCGTAGGTGCAGGGGATTGTGTCTGCCAGGTGCCATGGGTCGAAGTTGCCTTCATAGGTCCGGTAGCAGGACTGGCATTCGTAGACGGCCTGCACTCCGTCATCGGGATCACGGCTGATGGCTCGGGCTCTTAGGAGGTCCACGGTGTCGACTCCTTCGTGATGGCGACGAGGGCTGCGAATGCGGTGAGCATGGTGAGCAGACCCAGGCCGTTGAGGGTGATGGTTTGGGTGTAGCTGTAGAAGTACGCGGCCATCGAGGTCACGAGGAACGGTGCGTACAGCCAGGCGATGCGGCGCCGGCGGTGGATGGGGAGGCGACTCATTGTCAGAACCCCCTATCCCACAGGTATTCCTGGTAGTCCGCGTCCAAGTGCTCTTGTTCCTCAGAGATCCCGTACTCCTCGAAGTACTCCTCCTCGCGTTCTTCTCGCTTTCGCCAGTATTCGATCGTGCTCGACGGCACGTCTGGCTCGGAGAGAACTCCCAGCACCCCAGGAACCAGACCTCTTGCCACTGCTGACTTGGCGCCCACGTTGTATTTGTCGTAGTAGCCGGTCTTGTTGCGGATTCGAGCTCGCCTCTCACCCTCGGCTGATCGCACAGGCCACTTCGCAGTGCGGTGTCCCGTCGCTTCTCGGTGGTTCTTGGCTGCGCCCTCGTCGGTAAGCATTGGATTGCAGCCAACGGTCAGGCAGCGCTGTCGGTTCGGACGCTTCTTCATGCCGCACCCCGATCGAGTCGGAACGCCGCACCACGGTCGTGTTCGTGCTGTTGTTCGAGCAGTGCGTCCTCGACGTCGTTGAGGAACTGTTCCCCGGCGCCGTCGGCGAGGACACCGGTGACCTGTTTGCCTTTGACGGTGAGGAACTCGACGTGGAGTTCACCGTCAATGCAGTTGACGGTCGCGGTCTTCGCGTTGAAGTGCATCATGCTGCGGCTCCTTTCGTTTCGTGCCGGTCGAGCCATGCGTCGACAGCAGACTGGCGTGTACCTCTGGCGCGAGGTCTCCATGACGTGCCGACTTCGATCCATGCGGGTACTCGATCTCCGCCGTCGCCGCGGTCGAGGGCCCGGTCTGCTTGCAGTTGGTAGACGCTGTAGCCGATCTGCTCGGCCACTTCTTTGTCAGTGAGGAGGGCAGCCATGGGCGTTTCCTTTCTGGGTGCTGCGATGGTGGTTGCGTGCCTGCCGGTAGTCCGCCCACCCGGCGAGGGCGAGTGCCCCGAGCCCGGTGAGGACAAGTCCCGTGGCGGTGAGTGCGAGAATCAGGGCGTTCATGACGCTCTCCTTGCTTCTGCGACGGCGGCGTCCACTCGCGCTTCCCACTTCTTCTGACGGGCGGCATGGCCTCGTCGGCGGATGGTGTCGATTTGGTCTTGCAGGATGCGGATCGCGTGCTCTTCGCATTCGCCGCAGCCGGCGTGGTCATCGATGACGGACTGCACGGTGCCTCCCGCGACGACGGGGATGCAGTCCCCGCAGTCGAAGGCGACGGCGTTCATGCCGCTACCTCCTGCATCCTTGTTGCCTGCCAGATGCGGTTGGGGTTCGCGTGGCGTGAAGCGCGGGATGGTTTGCAGTAGCCAACCGCGACGATGAGGCCGCGACGTGACGCTCCAGCGATGAGTGCCGGGAGCAAGTTCGGCTTCATGAACATCGCCCGTTCGACGATCTCGTTGTCGATGAACGCCTCCCGGACGTCGTCTGCGGTGAAGGTACGGCCAGATTTGATGTACTCGTCGATGACGTTCCGGATCTGGTCGCCCGCATTGACTTTGACGGCGTCGTTGGCGATAACGATCTTCTGCCCTGCGCTGGCGAGGTCATCGCCGGAGGGGCTGATATTCTGGATCATGTGTTCGGTCCTTTCTGGATCGCCGGCCCTCAGCTGCTAGACCCAGCTGGGGGCTTTCTTCATTCAGGCCGCCGCGGGCGACTGATACTTCTCACGCGTTACTGGTGTCACTTCGGGGATGAAAAGCGAGTTCGGGGGCGCCTGCAGCGCCTCCTCAATGAGGCGTGCTGTCTTGGGGCTGCACGTCCGCCTTGCTCCCGAATGAAGGTGACCGATGGTCGCCTTTGAGACACCGATGCGCATTGCGAGTTCGTTGACGCTCCTGAACCCTCGGAACTGCATGTAGGACTTGAGGGCGTCGTTGCTGATGAGTCGCACCCACATCCTCCTTTCAATTGACAGAGCCACTTTGTGACCTCCTGGTTCTCTAATCGTAGTGCAACGTGTAACTGGTTACAAGTATCCATGTAGACGGATTCGTCTACAGGCGCAAGTAGACGATCGCCTGTAATTTCCACGGCATGCAAAGTTTCACGCGTGTTCTTTGTAGTCGATCCGTCTACAGTGGGTTTTGACCTGCACCAACATCATGGAGAGTCTGTAGACATGGCGAGACGACGAGAAGTGCCTGAGCCTTGGAAAACACTCATGGATCAGCACGGCATCAGCTCAATTCGCCAGCTATCGCAGAAGTCAGGCGTCAGCGCCCCAGCGGTATCGAGGCTCATGCACCGAGAGGGCCGGCAGGAGGACGACACGATCGTCCGAGTGGCCACCACTCTCGGCCTGGACCTCGATAAGGCATACGGCTTAGCAGGAGTTTCCGCTCCTGAGGCGAAGCCGTACACGCCGCCCGCCGAAGCACACCGACTGAACGAGCGGCAGCGCAAGGCGATTGACGAACTGATTCGCGCAACAGTCGCAGATCTACAGGAGCAGGAAGCAGGTGATTGCAGTGAACGCAGTGCCACCTCCATGAACCAGGCCGGTGAGAAGCCGGCAATAAGCGAGGACGACGGGCTCGGCTCGTTCGGAGGCCGTGCCCGTGGAGACCTCGACCACGAATCCGTTAACGACGGCGCCGGCGACAATGTGCATAAACTGTTCACTCCCCCGCCCGAACGCGAAGACACTGCTGCCTACGATGCCCCCAACCGGGGCAAGAAGGACAAGGAAGAGTCGGAGAAGCGCGGGGAGGAATCGCAAGATCCGGAGGACTGGGAGTGAGCCCGGCCGGCGACCCGATCCCCAGGAAGGCTGCCCTAAAGGCGCTGAGGGCCAAAGAGACGAAAAACGCCGTTAAGGAGCTTCTGGACGCCGGCTGGACAATACATGAAATGGGACACAAGTTTTACGCGTTCTGCCCCTGTGATACCAAATCGCGCATCCGCATCGATGGCACACCCAAGAATGATTCCAGGCATGCCCGCACTATCCGGTCAGAAGCGGCAAAGTGCCCCTTGAAGCACGACCTGATGGATAGCGGGAAGCGGCGTCTGAGGTAACCCAGATAACTCTGTTGACGCTTGACAACATGAAAGCAAACTGAGGTAATTGACTCATGGACAATCAACAGCCCTTCCGATTCAAGTTTCGTGTCCGGAACCTGACTTCCGAGGCTGAAGACGATCTTGCAGAGTCCTCTGAGATGTACTTTTCGCAGCACATGGGAGTGGACTTCATCATCTGCTACGAGCACGGCGAGGATGCCGTGCTGACCGCACGCCAAACGATCGCCAAGCTTAGAAATCACTATGTCCGGGTTGAACGTCTTGAGCCCGACCTAGTTACACGCGCCGAAATTGCGGATCGCGCCAATGTAAAGCGGCAGGCAGTGTCGCTGTGGGTGACCGGACAGCGGAAGGCAGGCTTTCCCTTCCCGGCCGTGTCTTATGGGGGCGGCCTCTGGTATTGGCCCGATGTTGAGGCCTGGCTAGTTACGAATGATGTAGCAATGCACATCGATGAACGGCAGCCTTCGATGGCTGAAATTGATACGGTTAACGACTTCCTTAACCAGCAGACGGCTCTGCCTGATTGGAGTGGATCTCCAGCGCCAGTGACGACTCTCCTCCACACGTCTGGAGTGGTCAATGCTCACTGGCTAATCGAGCAGAGATTGACTGAGCTTCTTCCGCCACGAGCAGCACATTCGAAAAGTTGGGGGACCGCTACTCGAAGCGTCCGAACTGGACGCTTCTCGAGGGCGACTAGCAAGACTGAGGCGAGGCCATGACCAAAGTAGATTTGTCCGAGGTAAAACGTGCCCTCGATCTTTACACAATCTATCCCATAGGTTTCGAGTTCCTACATCGGTCTGTAGCTGACCAGTTCAGCACCAAATGGGAGTACGCCGATGCCGATTTCGACGACCCAGAAGAGGGTGTGCACATCAAATTCGACACCAGTCTTGATGAGCAACGCTCGGAAGATCAGGTTTCCTTTAAGCTGAGCATGTCAGGTTCGACGGCGTCTGTGCATTTCCGGTCTGACATTGTCTCAGTTTGGGGTGGCCTAGAGTCGCTGGCCGATGACGTAGTGCTCGCAGAGTTCGCGAATAGTGTAGCCATCCCGTTGATGGTTCCCTACCTTAGAGAATCAATCGCCGACGGAGTGCGGAGATTACCTGGACCACCATTCGAGCTTCCGTTGTCCGCGACCGAGGATATGGTCTTCCAAGAAGTCGATGAGTAGTCACCTCTTTATGTCAGACCCACCTCCTATGGTCTTGAAGTATGCACCATCCATGGAGAGAACTACGTGAGCGCGGGGACGGCGTTGTCCTGCACTTCACCAGGTTCAACGACACTCGAGTAGCCGCAACAAACGGCAACAACGCCATCTGGCTCGACCAAGATCTACTGCAGGTCGAGCGCCGCTGCGCCATCCAGCACGAGCAAGCGCACATTGACCTCGGGCACACGAACTGTGACGACCCGAGAGAAGAACAAGCAGCACGTCGACTCACAGCCCGGAAGCTCATTCACTGGGATGCCCTCGTCGACGTCTTCAAATGGGCCCACACCGCCTTCGAGGCGGCCGACGAACTGTGGGTGACACCTGAAGTCCTTGAGGACCGTCTCCGGTTCCTCCGCTCTCACGAGAAACACCTGCTCCGACTCATCGGGGCAGCACGACAAGGATGACACCATGGCCAGCATTGAACCGTACGAGACTGCGAAGGGGCGCCGGTACAGGGTTCGGTACACCAAGCCCGACCGGAAACCCACAGATCGCCGCGGGTTCCGCACGAAACGCGAGGCCCAGGTCTTCCTCAACACAGTCGAAGTGTCGAAACTTGAAGGCACCTACGTGGACCCGACGAGGGGAAAGATCACTGTCGAAGAGCTGGGCACGCACTGGCTGAAAACCGTCAGCGCCAAGGAATCATCGAAAAGGGTGTACGAGACCGCGTTGCGTGTTCACATCTACCCGAAGTTCGGCGCACTACCTGTGAACGGGGTATCCCGATCGAACGTCAGAGAGTGGGTTGCGACGCTGTCGGAGAAGCGAGCAGCCAGAACCGTCCGCAGGGCACACTACGTCCTCCAAGCTGTACTTCAGACGGCGGTCGACGATCACCTGATCCCGCGCAACCCCGCCAGCGGTGTCAAGAACTTACCGTCGCTGACTCACCGGAAGAACGTATACCTCACCTACGAGCAGGTTGAGAAGGTGGCGCAGGCGGCTGACGAGCATCACTTGAGAGCTCAGCGCGGGCGGTACGGGTTCGTCATTTACGTTGCCGCATACATGGGATTGCGGTGGAGCGAGATCGCGACCCTGACACCGGAGGACGTCGACTTGGAGGCCCGACGCGTGCGGGTTCGCGCCGAAGTGTCGAAGAACGGCAGGGAACGGTCAGTCGGGTATCCGAAGTTCATGCACGATCGGTTCCGAGCTCTCACACTGAAAGCCGCCCCCGACAGCCTTCTCATTCCCGACTTGGCTGAGCCTAAGAATCAAGAGTCGTGGTTCCTGTCTGTGCGGAAGAAGGCCAAGCTTGACGAGGGGTTCGTGTTTCACGATCTGCGCCACTCCGCGGCATCGTTTGCGGTATCCGCTGGCGCTTCGGTGAAGGTCGTGCAGAATATGCTCGGTCACTCGTCGGCAGCCATGACGCTTGACGTGTACTCGGATCTCTTCGACACGGATGTTGATGATGTTGCAGAGAGAATTGACACTGCGCGTAGTGCGCGGCTCGCTTGAGACCGTCAGTATCTGTAAAGTGGGCGTGGGACCGAAGTGCTAGTTCAGTCCCACGCCCGAGTGGTGATCCTATACGGGGATCAATCGGCTACTTCTTCTTGGGCTTATGAACGACGGTCGTCCGAGGGTTTCGGGCGGCCGTCGACATCTTCACAAAGCGTCCAGTGATTGCGCTGCGCGCACGACCTTTGGCCATTTTCCTTTCACCTCCTTCCGAATTTGAGTATGGGCAAAACGTGGGCAGGTGAGGACAACGGGGCGACCCCGATGGGGCTCAACGCCAACGATCGAGCACCTACAGAAGGGGCCGCCACCGTCCTCACCAGCAAATTCAGAAGTCCCAGTCGTCGTCTTCGGTGTTCTCGGCCTTGCCGATGACGTAGGACGATCCCGAACCTGAGAAGAAGTCGTGGTTCTCATCGCTGCCGGGCGAGAGCGCCGCGAGGATCGCAGGATTGACCTTCGTGACCTCCTTGGGGAACATCGCTTCGTATCCGAGGTTCATCAGCGCCTTGTTGGCGTTGTAGTGGAGGAACATCTTGCAGTCCTCCGACAGGCCCACCGGATCGTAGATGTCGTGGGTGTAGGCGACCTCGTTCTCGTAGAGCTCGAACATGAGGTTCATGGTGTAGTCCTTGAGCTCCTGCTTGCGCTCCTCGGACTGCGACTCCAGACCCTTCTGGTACTTGTAGCCGATGTAGTAGCCGTGCACGGCCTCATCGCGGATGATCAGACGGATGAGGTCAGCGGTGTTCGTCAGCTTGGCGTGTGCCGACCAGTACATGGGCAGGTAGAAGCCGGAGTAGAAGAGGAAGGACTCGAGCAGCGTCGAGGCAACCTTGCGCTTGAGCGGATCGTCACCCCGGTAGTAGCTGAGGATGATGTCTGCCTTGGACTGCAGGTACTTGTTCTCACGCGACCAGCGGAAGGCCTCGTCGATCTCCTTCGTCGAGCACAGGGTCGAGAAGATGGAGGAGTACGACTTCGCGTGGACGCTTTCCATGAATGCGATGTTCGTCAGCACGGCCTCTTCGTGCGGGGTCACCGCATCCGGGATGAGCGAGATCGCACCGACAGTGCCCTGGATCGTGTCGAGCAGGGTCAGACCGGTGAAGACGCGCATCGTCAGCGTCTTCTCATCATCGGTCAGAGTCGCCCAGGACTGGATGTCGTTGCTCAGCGGGACCTTCTCCGGCAGCCAGAAGTTGCCGGTCAGGCGATCCCAGACCTCATCATCGATCGGATCGACGACGCGGTTCCAGTTAATGGCGTCGACATGCGATGCCAGAGTCAGATTCTCCAACGCTTTCTCTCTTCCCAAAGTGCTGTTCGTCGTGAGTACGAGTTGTCTGCGCGGCAGACGAAAGTAATATGCGCGGGCCCCACTGGTGGGATGCGGCCCGCATGAAGCCGGCGGACCGATTCACATCGGTCCGCCGAGTCCGTTGATCAGAGCATGCAGGAGACGCAGCCTTCGACCTCCGTGCCCTGCAGAGCAAGCTGCCGGAGCCGGATGTAGTAGATGGTCTTGATTCCCTTGCGCCAGGCGTAGATCTGCGCCTTGTTGATGTCACGAGTGGTAGCGGTGTCCATGAAGAACAGCGTCAGCGACAGGCCCTGGTCGACGTGCTTCGTGGCCTCGGCATACGTGTCGATGATCTTCTCGTAGCCGATCTCGTAGGCGTCCTGGTAATACTCGAGGTTGTCGTTGTCCATGAAGGGAGCCGGGTAGTACACGCGGCCGACCTTGCCCTCCTTGCGGATTTCGATCTTCGAGGCCACCGGGTGGATCGACGAGGTCGAGTTGTTGATGTATGAGATCGAACCGGTCGGCGGCACGGCCTGGAGGTTCTGGTTGTAGATGCCGTGCTCGGCCACTTGAGCTTTGAGCTCTCGCCAGTCGTCCTGCGTCGGGATGTGCACGTTCGCTGCGGAGAACAGTTCGGCCACACGAGCGGTGCGCGGCTGCCAGGCCTCATCGGTGTACTTGTCGAAGTATTCGCCGGTGGCGTACTTCGACCGCTCGAAGCCGGCGAAGGTCTCACCGCGTTCCTTCGCGATCTCCATCGACGCGCGCACACAGTGGTAGGCGACGGTGTAGAAGTACATGTTCGTGAAGTCCAGGCCCTCATCGGAGCCGTAGTAGATGTGCTCCCGAGCCAGATAGCCGTGGAGGTTCATCTGCCCCAGGCCGATGGCATGCGACATGTCGTTGCCGCGGGCGATCGAGGGCACGGATTGGATGTTCGAGGTCTCGGCGACAGCGGTGAGTCCCCGGATCGCGGTCTCGATGGTCTGACCGAAGTTGTCCGAGTCCATCGTCAGTGCGATGTTGAGCGAACCGAGGTTGCAGGAGATGTCCTTGCCGACGACGTCGTAGCCGAGATCATCGTCGTACTTGCTGGGTTCGGAGACCTGGAGGATCTCCGAGCAGAGGTTGGACATGATGATCTTGCCGTCGATCGGGTTCGCCTTGTTGACGGTGTCCTCGAACATCACGTACGGGTACCCGGACTCGAACTGGATCTCGGCCAGAGTCTGGAAGAACTCACGGGCGTTGATCTTCTTCTTCTTGATCGCCGCGTTGTCGACGAGCTCGGTGTACTTCTCGGTGACATTGATGTCGGAGAAGGGCACACCGTAGACGCGCTCGACGTCGTAGGGGCTGAAGAGGTACATGTCCTCGTTGCGCTTGGCCAGTTCGAAGGTGATGTCAGGGATCACAACACCCAGGGACAGGGTCTTGATTCGGATCTTCTCATCGGCGTTCTCGCGCTTGGTGTCGAGGAACTTGTAGATGTCGGGGTGGTGGGCGTGCAGGTACACGGCACCGGCGCCCTGACGCGCTCCGAGCTGGTTGGCGTAGGAGAACGAGTCCTCGAGCAGCTTCATCACGGGGATGACGCCGGAGGACTGGTTCTCGATCTTCTTGATCGGGGCACCGGACTCACGGATGTTCGTCAGAGCGAAGGCCACACCGCCGCCGCGCTTGGACAGCTGCAACGCAGAGTTGATGGAGCGGCCGATCGACTCCATATTGTCTTCGATGCGCAGCAGGAAGCAGGAGACGAGCTCACCACGCTGCCTCTTGCCTGCGTTGAGGAACGTCGGGGTGGCCGGCTGGAACCGCCCGGCGATGATCTCGTCGACGAGCTGGGTGGCCAGCGTCTCGTCGCCACGGGCCAGGAAGAGAGCGACCATGACGACACGGTCCTCGAAGCGTTCGAGGTAGCGCTTCCCGTCGAAGGTCTTCAGCGTGTAGGAGGTGTAGAACTTGAACGCACCGAGGAAGGTCTGGAAGCGGAACTTCTGATCATAGGCGCGTGTCGACAGCTGTTCGATGAACTCGAACGAATACTGGTCCAGGACCTCGGGCTCGTAGTAGTCCTTCTCGACGAGGTAGTCGAGCTTCTCCTTGAGGTTGTGGAAGAAGACGGTGTTGTTGTTCACGTGCTGCAGGAAGTACTGACGGGCAGCCTGCTTGTCACGTTCGAACTGGATCCTGCCGTCCTCGTCATACAGGTTCAGCATCGCGTTGAGCGCGTGGTAATCCAGATCCGTCTCTTCGCGGATGATGTCCTCTACATTGCGGTCTTCAGCGAGCTCGCGCACAGTTTGTCCAATCCTAGGTTGACAGCGTCGACATCTTCCTGAGTGCCCAGGAGTTCGACTCGATACATGAGGGGTACTTGACACTTTGCCGCGACCTTGAAGGCCGCGCGGCAGTAGTCCTCGCCGAAGTTCGTGTTTCCGGCGCCGATGACACCGACGAGATGACGGCGGTTCTCTTCGACATTGAGGAATCTGATGACTTGCTTGGGAACAGCCCCGCGATTGCGACCGGCCCCATAGGTGGGGGTGACGAGAACGAACGGCTCATCCACTCGCAGCGTCGGCTCCGTGGTCAACGTCGGCAACCGCACTGCCGGGTGACGCAGCTTCGAGACGAAGCGGTGCGTGTACTCGGAGTTGGCAGAGAAGTAGACCAGCAGCATTGTCAGGCCACGACGGACGCAGACTGTTCGCCGGTCAGGGTGGCGATCTTGTCCGGGCGGAAGCCCGACCAGTGGTCATTGTCGGTGACGACGACGGGAGCCTGCATGTAGCCCATCGCCTTGACGACATCGAGGGCGTTCTCGTCGACGCTGAGATCGACCGACTTGTACTTCAGACCCTTGGCGTCGAGAGCACGGTAGGTGGCGTTGCACTGGACGCAAGCTGGCTTGGTGTACACGGTGATCATGACGACTCCTTCAATCTGCTGTGCAGTTCGGCATTCTGATGGCTGTGACCGTGTCCCGTCAACTGCTCGATCATGATGAATATCACCAGGCGCAGGCTCAGGGGTGACCACTAGATGTTGTGTTCGGGTTAGACCTTACCCCTATATCCAGTGTTACACCAGTGTCATTCGAAGGTTCCACACCCTGTGTCATCACCGTCCACATTCGTCCACAGGCTGTGAACGACACTCGTGTAGTTCGATCACCTGCGCGGACGCTGGCATCGGCGGCTTCCGGGCCGATTTTCGGCCGCTGTTCCGCCCGCGTTATCCACCGCTTTCCACAGGAAAATTTTTTGCCTGTGGGCATGTCGCGGACCCCTCGTCCGACGATTCCGAACTCGTTCGTGCGGCACCGGTCACGTCGGAGCGGAGGCGATCATCACATCGCTTCGTCACCGGTCGCAGGGAACGAGGCACCGCCTGTCGTGCGGACCGGGTCGGCGACCTCGGTACGGACCGGGTCGGCCGCCTCGGTGACGGTGATCTCCTCCGGATTTCTCCGGGTTTCGCTTCGCACCTCCTCCCTGACCGTCGTCTGTCTCATCGACATTACAGATCGGTCCTGACATGAGATGGCCCGGCTGTGAACAGGCAGTGGCAGATCCTCTGCGACCGGCTCTGCGACTGGGCGGTCGACCGAGGACGGAGTCGGAAGTGTGTCAGCACTGCAACGTCGACGGCTGTTGCGTGTCAGCGCCACCCAATATGCTGGAGACCACAGAAACGCACCGCACTGCGTGACTGACGACCACAGCGACACCGAGCGACCAGTGACACCGAGAGACTGAGGGACCATGACGGCAACGGCACCGGCGAACACGCAGGAGATCGCGCACGCACAGACGATCCTCAAGGCCTTGGAGTCCTACCTCGACCATTTCGTCGTCGGGCAGCAGCGCCTGCGCGAATCCCTGCTCATCGGGCTCCTCTCCAGCGGTCACCTGCTGTTGGAGAGCGTGCCGGGTCTGGCGAAGACCACGGCCGCTGCCGCGCTGGCCAATGCCGTGGACGGACAGTTCTCCCGCATCCAGTGCACTCCTGACCTGCTGCCGGCCGACATCATCGGCTCGCAGATCTACAACGCGCATGAGGGCTCGTTCAATACGGTGCTCGGCCCCGTGCATGCGAACATCGTCCTCCTCGACGAGATCAACCGGTCATCGGCGAAGACTCAGTCGGCGATGCTCGAGGCCATGCAGGAGAAGCAGACGACGATCGGGGGCAAGCGCTTCGAACTCCCCCGCCCCTTCCTCGTCATGGCCACACAGAATCCGATCGAGCAGGAGGGCACCTACCAGCTGCCGGAAGCCCAGCTCGACCGGTTCATGATCAAGGATCTGCTCACCCACCCGAACCCCGGCGAGGAGGTCGAGATCCTCTCCCGCCTTGACTCCGGAGTCTTCGACAAGGATTCGGTGCCCGATCCGGCCTGCACCCTCGACGATGTCGTGACCATGCAGAGCTATGCCCGCACCGTCTACATCGACCCGGCCATCACCCGCTACCTCGTCGAGCTCGTCCACGCCACCCGCAATACGACGAAGTACCTCGGGCGATTCGCCCCATACATCGAATACGGAGCCAGTCCGCGTGCCTCCATCGCGTTCACGAACGCCGGCCGGGCGCTGGCGATGATCCGCGGCCGCAACTACGTCATCCCCGAAGACATCAAGGACCTCGCCCACAGAGTACTGGCCCACCGCATCCAACTGGGCTTCGAAGCCGCCGCCGAGAACATCACGAGCGCCCAGATCGTCGATGCCCTCCTCATGGCCGTGCCCACCCCCTGAGCGGCGATACCCATGACTGTCCTGCTCAATCGCATCAAGGCGCGGATGACCATCCACGCCCACCGGCGGACCCGGCGCCTCCTCGACGGGGACTACTCCTCGGTCTTCCACGGCCACAGCCTCGACTTCGATGATCTGCGCGACTACATCCCCGGTGACGAGATCCGCGACATCGACTGGAAAGCCACGGCCCGGCACACCGAGCCCCTGGTCAAACGCTATGTCGCCCACCGCAGGCACATCCTCGGACTCGTCGTCGACACCTCCCGCAACTTCGACGCCGTGACCTCCGCCGGTGCCGACAAACGCCACCTTGCCATCCTGATGGCCGGAATGGTCGGCTACCTCGCCGTCCGTCATGCCGACGACGTCATGCTCATCCACGGACATGCCGGTCACACCACCGCCTCCCCGCGGAAAGGCAGCGAGGCCCACCTCGAGCACCTCCTGCAGCAGATCCTCGGCGAGACCGGCACCGCCTCCCCCGGGTCGATCAACACCCAGCTGCAGTGGATCACCAGCCACATCAACCATCGGATGCTGCTGGTCGTCATCTCCGATCAGGCTCCGCTGGGGCCGGAGGCCGAAGCGACGATCCGCCGACTGCGCGCCCAACACGAGGTCCTGTGGATCACGATCACCGACGCGGACCTCGCGGGTCTGCCGGCCGCCTCGGCGCCGTTCGACGTCGCCCGCCCCGACCGCGGGCTGCCGACCTCGGTGATGACGAAACCGGAGGTCCGACAGGAATTCGCTCTCGCCGAGGCGGCCCGCCGTCAGCAGCGGAACGACCTTCTCGCGAAACTGGGGATCTCCCATATCGAAATCGACCATCCGAAGTCGGCCCTCGGCCGACTGCACACTCTTCTGCTGAGGCACCGCCGTGGGCCCCGCTGAGCTCATCGGGCCCCTGGAGGTCTCACCGGCGTGGTACGTGGCGGCCTGCTTCGTGCTGCTGCTGGTGCTCGGAAATTTCTTCGCCCCGCTCTTCCGCGCCGCGGCCGGAGTCACCGCGGCGGAAGGCCCGCGCATCCCGATTCCCGTGCGCAGCACGTACCTCTCACGCATCGGCGCGGTGGAGACGGGCTTGAGCGACGAGTCCGCGGACGTGCGCGAATCGGCACAGGAGCTGGCAGCGATCGTGCGCGAATTCGCCCATGATGCGTGGGGCGTCAAAGCCGAACATCTGACCTACCGCGATGCGGCCGTCGCCGGTCTCGACGACCTCGCGGACTGCCTGCTCGGCCTCTATGAGGCGGAGTTCGCCGAAGCGGAGCCGGCCGGTCTGCAGCCGCAGATCGCCGAGGCCAGGAAGCTGGTGGCGCGATGGTCCTGATGTTCTGGTGGCTGGCGCTCATCCTGCTGGTCCTCGCCGCAGCCGCGGTCTACTTCTTCCGCCGGCCGAAGTCGACGGAGTCCTCACTGGCCGTGGCCCACAGCGGACGGATGACGAGCCTGCCGAGTTTCCGCAGAGCCATGCGCAGACGGCTGGTGACCACGGTCGCCCTCCTCGGCGTCGTCGTCCTCACCGGCCTGTCCGCGCTGGCGGGAATCGCCCGCCCGGCCTGGATCGAGACGGTCAATCCGGAACGGAAGATGCGCGATGTCATGCTCTGCCTCGACGTGTCCGGCTCGATGCTCGGCTACGATGCCGATCTGCTCGAGTCCTACCAGGAACTCGTCGACCGCTTCGACGGCGAACGCATCGGACTGACCGTCTTCAACGCCACCGCGGTCTCCGCATTCCCGCTCACCGACGACTACGACATGGTCCAGAACTACCTCGCCGAGGCCGAGGAGGGGTTCCGCACCTGGGGCGCCGAGGGCACCGACTACTCATGGTCGACCTCGCCCCCGAACATCGGCGGCTCCTCACTCATCGGCGACGGGCTCGTCAGCTGCGTCGACAACTTCGACCGGCAGGACGAGGACCGGTCCCGGTCGATCATCTTCGCCACGGACAATATGCTCGCCGGTGAGCCGCTCTTCGAACTCAACGAAGCCGCCGATATCGCCGTCGACGCGAAGGTCCGCGTCTACAGCCTCTCCCCTCCCTCGGTGCTGACGACCACTCAGACGAAGGAGCTGCGTTCCGTGTCCGACCGCACCGGCGGCGAACAGTTCGACATGGGCTCGGCCTCGACGATCGACCGCATCGTCGAGGAGATCCAGAGCCAGGAAGCGGCGAACACCCCCGGGCGGTCGTACACGATCGTCCATGACATGCCGATGGTTCCGCTCGGCATCGCCGTCTTCGGCCTCGCCGGAGTGTTCGTGCTGGCATGGAGGACGAAATCATGATCTTCGATCCCGTGTTCACCTGGTTCGGCTGGGGCGTCCTCGTCCTCGCCCTGCTCACCGTGTGCATCATCCCGGCCATCCGCGGCGACGGTCCGCGCTGGAGGTGGTTCGCCCGCATGGGCGTCGTCGCCCTGCTCGCGCTCGCTCTGGCCCGCCCCGGCGTCCCCATCAAATCCTCGACCGAGGAGTACGAGGCGCGAGCCGATGTGTACTTCGTCGTCGACGTCACGACGTCGATGGCCGCCGAGGACTTCGACGGGAACGACACACGCCTGACCGGGGTCAAGGAGGACATGCTCGAACTCGCCGATGCCTTCCCCGGCACCCGGCTGAGCATCATCACCTTCGCGTCGACCGCAGCCACCGTGATGCCGCTGACGACCGATCACGCCGCCTTCGCCTCCGCCGTCGACGTCCTCGAACCCGAGTCGTCGATGAACTCGAGGGGCTCATCGATCACCGAGGCCGGTGAGGAGCTCGAGAAGCGGATGACGTCGAACGATGAGGACCGCCCGGAGAACAAGAACGTCGTATTCTACTTCGGCGACGGTGAGCAGACCGTCTCGGAGAATCCGGAGTCGTGGTCATCGTTCGCCTCCCGCATCGACAGTGGAGCCGTCTTCGGATACGGGACCGAACAAGGCGGGAAGATGCGCGACAGCCAGCCGTTCGGCTACGGGTCCGGAGTCGGTGATCCCGGCACTGCGCCCGGCATCGGCGACCCCGATGACCCCGATGACGATCAGGCACCACCCGAATACATCGAGGACCGCAACGGCGAACCCGGGATCTCGATGATCGACGAGGGCAACCTGCGCCGGATCGCCTCGGACCTCGGCGTCGACTACCACCACCGCGACGGAACAGGTGCGATCTCCAGCGTCTACACCGCTCCGAAATACGATCAGGCCCTGGTGAAGAAGGACGGCCGGGTCACCGTCGACGAATACTATTGGGTCCCGCTCATCCTCGTCTTCGCGTGGATCGCCGTGGAGCTCGTCTTCGGAGTCCGCGAATATCTTCGCCTCAAGGCGATCACCCCGAAGCGCCCTCGCCGAGGCGGTCCGCCCGGTTCCGGCGGCCCAGTCCCCTACCAGCAGGTCCCCCAGCAGCCCGTTCCCCATCAGGCGGTTCCTCATGGGCCGTCGCCTCGCCAATCGGCGCCCTACCGGAGAGGTCCGCGATGAACCGTGTGAAGAACCTGTGGTCACGGCGGCGCCGGATCACGAAGATCAACCTCATCCTCGGCACCATATTCGCCCTGGTGTTCGGCTATATCGCGATGGCCACCTATTTCGGAACGGCCTCGCAGGTCCGATACACCTCGAATGACTTCCCCGGTGCGAAGAAGGCGGCGACGGCGTTCCTTCGGGTCAGCCCGTTCCAACGTCACATCGGCTACTTCAACCGCGGCACCGCCGAGGCGGCCGTCGGCGATTTCGATGCTGCCCAGACCGACCTCGAATCCGCTTTGGAGATCGCTCCGACCTCGGCCGAGTGTGCGGTGCGGGTCAACCTGTCCTATGTCTACGAGAAGCAGGCAGATCAGATCGCCTCGCAGGACCCCGACCAGTCGCAGGAGCTCTACGACCGATCGCTGAAGACACTCGAGGACGCACCCGAGGAATGCCAGCCGAAGAAGAGCGAAGAGAAGCAGAAGAGCAACCAGGCGAAGGAACGCGTCGAGGACAAGAAGCAGGGCGAGAAGGCCAAGGAAGAGGGAACCGACGACAGCGAGTCCGATGACGAGGATTCGCAGGATCAGGACTCCGACGACAAATCCTCCGGAGACGAGGGCCAGGATTCCGACGAGGAGAAGGCACCGGACGATTCCTCAGGCAAGTCCGAACGTGAGAAGAAGCGTGACGAGCTGGAGAAACGCCGTGAGGATTCCGAACGGCAACATCGACAGCAGGGCCCAGGCGGCGACGGCGGCCGGTCGACCCCGGAGAAACCCTGGTGATCGCCGGCGCGGGCCTCCGGTCGCTCGGGCGAGAGGCTGCGGCACCGCTGCCCTGTGACATCATGAGTTCATGAACGTCTCCGACCCCGCCGCCTCAGATCCTGCTTCGTCCTCTGCGCCCGGATCGTCGTCCTCGAGCGCATCCGGCTCCGCCGCTTCGGCGTCCGCTCCCTCGGCACCGTCACCGCGACTGCGGGCCGCTCTGGAGACCTTCCCGCCCTATATTCCGGGCAAACCTCCCCGCCGGGTCGAGGGTCTCGAGTCGTTCAAGCTCTCCTCGAACGAGAACTTCCTGCCTCCCCTGCCGGCGGTCCTCGAGACCATGGTCGCTCACGCGACGAACCCCGCGCTCTACCCCGACGATGCCGCACGGGCCCTGCGTCAGGGACTGGCCGACCGCCTCGGGGTCGGACTCGATCAGCTCGTCGTGACCGCCGGAGCCAGCGAACTGCTCGTCGCGCTGACCCAGATCACCTCGGACGCCACCACCGAGGCGATCTATCCGTGGCCGTCGTTCGAGATGTACCCGCAGACCACCGGGCTCGCCGGTTCGACCCGCCACGAAGTTCCGCTGACAGCCGACGGCCGTCACGACCTCGCCGCGATGGCGGCGGCGATCACCGAGGCCACCAGCCTCATCATCCTGTGCTCACCGAACAATCCGACCGGCCCGGTGCTGCGCGATGACGAGGTCCGCGCTTTCCTCGACACAGTGCCTGCCCACGTCCTCGTCGCCCTCGACGAAGCGTACTGGGAGTTCGCCACCGCACCCGGGCGAGCCGATGGACTCGGTCTTGTCCGCGACTATCCGAACCTCGTACTGCTGCGCACCTTCTCCAAAGCCCACGGACTAGCCGGACTGCGCGTCGGCTACGCCGTCGCCCATCCGCCGGTCATAGCAGGACTGCTCAAGGCCGTCATCCCCTTCGGCGTCACCGACCTCAGCCAGGCCGCCGCCCTCGAATCCCTCAATCACTGGGACGACGTGCTCGAGCGGGCCGGCGAGATCGCACAGACCCGCGATGCCTTCGCCGCCGCTCTGCGCGAACAGGGCTGGGAGGTGCCCGAAGCACAGGCGAACTATGTCTGGCTGCCGCTGGGTGAGAAATCCGATGCCTTCGAAGACGCCTGCGTCGAGCAGGCCGTGGCGGTGCGCAACCTCGGTGCCGGTGTGCGCATCAGCATCGGCGAGGACGAAGCGCTGGCCCGGGTGCTTGAGATCGCCGAACGTTTCCGCATCGAACACTTCGAGGAGTAGTCAGCGAGCACAGCCGGGCAGAACACTGCCGCACAGAACACTGTGCCGGGCAGTCTGTGAGAGGTGAGCCTGCAGTTCGGCGAGTTCGAGGGCCATCGACACCGCCTGCCGCGTCTCGGCACGGGAGAGGTCGCGGCCGAGCAGCTTCTCGATCTTCACCAACCGTGCCCGCACCGTATGCCGGTGGACTCCCAATTCGGCAGCGATGCGCTCCCGCGCCCCGGAGGCGGCGATGAACACCCGCAGAGTCTCCAACAGCTCCTGACCACCACGGGCCCGAAAGAGCTCGCCGAGAACCCGATCGACGAACCGGTCGGCAGCCTCCTCATCGACGGCCGAGAGCAGCGCCCTGACCTCGGACGCCTCGGACTCATGCTGCGTCCGCCACAGCATCCACGTGTGATGGAGCTGCCCCAACGGCAGCCTCTTCTCCGCAAGCACGTCCAGGCCGGTGACCTCGGCTGCCTTCGCCACCAGCTCATCGAGCCCACGCTCCTGCGCCCCGACCACGCCGAGCAGCGAACCGGTGCGGGTGAGCAGACTCCGCCCGACGATATCGGCGATGAGGCGTTCGGCGGACTCGCCGCGGACACCGCCGAAGATGAGCATCCCCACCGTCGCCACCGGCGCCAGACCCGTCACCCGCGTCCACTCCCCGCGCGCCTCACCATCGGCCAGATCGGTGTCGAAGAGCAGCGCCCGACCGGAGGGAACGGGCAGATCCGCCAACGACATCGCCAACAGCGCCGAGGCGGTCGACAGCAGCAGGGCACGTGTCTTCGGAGATCCGACCGCCTCGGCGGGGGTGAGAATCCACCCGAGCGGCTGGTCACCGCCGATCGGAACGGCCTCGACGATCCGCGAACCGGTGCGGATCAGTCGAGGTCCCGCCGTCGGTTTCAATGACTCCTCGATGAGCGCCGAACGCACGTCGGCCTCGGCATCGTCCCCGCTCAACGCCCGGCCGGTGGGCGAAACGAACCGAACCGGAGCCTCCAGCGTCTCCGCCAGATCGGCCACGAGAGCAGCAGGCCCCTCACCGGCCAATGCGGTCGCGAAACGACGCGCGGCGCTGCTCGCCCGGGTCAGCTCCCTGTTGGTCTCGGCCTCACGCATCCGGGTGAAGGCATCGACGACGGCGACGAACGGCACAGGCTCGGGCACTCCGAACAGCGCCAGTCCCTCCTCCTGCGCGGCGGCGACGAGCTTCGGAGGGACCTGCTGCCACGGCAGGTCGGAGCCCAGACCGATGCCGAGCGCATGCACGCCGACAGCCTTGAGGCGGCGCACATAGTCCGCGACCTTGTCCCCGCCGAGGTCCTGGCCGACCCCGATCGTCAGCAGCACCTCACCGCCGGCAAGCCATTCGTCGACCTCCGGCAGCTCCGAGGAATGGACGATCGTGACATTCTGCTCAGCTGCGGTGGACGAATCGACGATGACGTCGAGCGCGAGTTCGGTGCGTGACCAGATCTGTTCCAAGGTGACCATGCACCCGATTCTATCCAGGCTGGACAGCACTGAGTTCAATTACACCACTTTGGATATCGGTGTTGTGTGACCCAGGTCCTAGGCTGAGGACACAACCTCCGACCCATCGGGGTCGGGTCAGCCGCCACGACGAAGGAGAAGCCAGTGACGTCTCAGCCGCTCGGCCCTGCCGACTACAGCAAGACACCCCGCTACGCGGGCCCCCCGACGTTCGGACTGCTGCCTCGCATCGACGAGGTCGAAGCCGAGCGTCCCGGTGAGAAGATCGACGTCAAGGTCATCGGCATCCCCTTCGACGCCGGCGTCAGCTACCGTCCCGGCGCCCGCTTCGGACCCGCCCACATCCGCCAGTCCTCGAAGCTGCTGCGCCCCTACAACCAGGCCACGAACGTCCACCCGTTCACCTGGCAGCAGGTCGCCGACTGCGGTGACCTCGGCGTCAACCCCTTCGACATCGAAGAGGCCATCACCACCGTCGAGGCCAACGCCGACGCGATGCGCGCCGACGGAGCCAAGCTGCTCACCCTCGGCGGGGATCACACCCTGGCACTGCCGAACCTGCGCTCCCTGCACAAGACGCACGGGAAGATCGCCGTCCTCCACTTCGATGCGCATCTGGACACCTGGGACACCTACTTCGGTGCGCCTTACACTCACGGCACTCCGTTCCGTCGTGCCAGCGAAGAGGGTCTCATCGATATGACCGCGTCGATGCACATCGGCATCCGCGGTCCCCTCTATGGGAAGAAGGACCTCGAAGACGACGAGGTGCTCGGCTTCCAGATCATCCGCAGCGACGACTACCAGTTCACCTCTGTCGCCGACGTCGTCGCCCGCATGCGCAAGCGACTCGGTGATGCCCCTGTCTACATCTCCGTCGACATCGACGTCCTCGATCCGGCGGCCGCTCCCGGCACCGGCACCCCCGAGGCCGGCGGAATGACCAGCCGTGAGCTGCTCAATTCGATCCGCGGACTCCAGGGACTGGGTGTCGTCGGCGCCGAGATCGTCGAGGTCGCCCCGGCCTACGATCACGCCGAGGTCACCGGACTCGCCGCCGCCCATGTCGGCTACGAGATCCTGTCCCTGTGGGCGGCGGAGAACAACGGGATCACGGCGCCCTCCGGCCCGTCCGGCAGCGCACTCGGAGTCTGAGCATGAACGACGAACACAACGTCCGCAACGGCGGCCGTGCAGTGGTGGCGACGCTGGCCGCCCACGGTGTCGATACGATCTTCGGCATCCCCGGCACCCACAATCTCGAGTTCTATCGGCATCTGCCGGAGTTCGGGATCCGCGCCGTGACACCGCGGCACGAGCAGGGAGCCGGCTACGGTGCCGACGGGTACTTCCTCGTCTCCGGCAAGCCCGGGGTCGTCATCACGACCTCGGGGCCGGGGCTGACGAATGTCATCACCGCCGCCGCGACCGCCTATGCCGAGTCCCGCCCGATGCTCATCCTCTCCCCCGGTGTGCCCACCGGGTTCGAACGCGCCGACGTCGGCATGCTCCACGAGACGAAGGACTCCTCCGGGGCGGTGGGTCACCTCCTCGTGTCCTCCCAGCGCACCCGCACCGCCGAAGGCGCCGCTCAGGCCGTCGCCGAGGCGTTTGCCATGTTCGACTCGGCCCGTCCCGGCCCCGTGCACATCGAGGTTCCCCTCGACGTGCTCGAGGGGGCATGGAACGGCAGCGTTCCGGTCCCGTTCGCGGGACGCCGCCCCGGACTCGACGAGCATGTCGTGGCCCGTGCCGCCGAGGCGATGAGTGCAGCCACGCGCCCGCTGGTCATCGCCGGCGGCGGTGCCCGGCGCGCTCACGCCGAGGTCGCCAGTCTCATCGAGGCCCTCGACGTTCCCCTGGCGACGACGGCCAACGGCAAGGGCATCGTGTCCGAGACGCATCCGCTGTCACTGGGTTCGAACGTGCGCTTCCCCAGCGTGCAGGCCGAGTCCGCGGCTGCCGATGTGCTCATCGTGCTCGGATCCGAACTGGCCGACTCCGATCTGTGGGGCGGAGTCATCGGCGCGCAGACGCACATCGGCGTCCGAGATGACTCGGTCTCACAGACCGTCATACGCTGCGATATCGACCCCGACCAGCTGAACAAGAACCTGCCCGGGGACATCCTCGCCTGCGCGGACGCAGGCGAGTTCCTCACCGCGCTCATGAGCGCGCTCGCGTCCGCACCGGCCACCGCCGCCTCGGCGAGGAATGCCGGGACGGATGCGTCCGAACGACACGGATCGGCCGCCTCGGCGAAGGAATCCGGGGCCGCTCGGGTCGCCCGGATCCGGGAGGGTTGGGCCACCGATTTCGACTTCGACGCGATCGGCGCCAGGGTCACCCGGCTCGTCGAAGAGGGAGCGGGATCGACCGTCGTCATCTCCGGTGACTCCTCGCAGGTCACCTACGACGGCACCGTGCACGCCCTGACGGCGAGCACACCCGACCAGCTGCTCTACATGCCCGGATTCGCCACCCTGGGCTACGGCATTCCCGCCGCGCTCGGGGCGAAGCTCGCCGACCCTGCGCGTCCGGTCGTGTGCATCCTCGGCGACGGTGCGGCCATGTTCTCCATCCAGGAGCTCATGACCGCAGCCGAGCTGGGACTGGGCATCCCCTTCGTCGTCGTCGACAACGGCGGATACGCGGAGATCGAAGGACAGATGGTCGACCGCGACATCGAACCCTTCGCCGTCAGGCTCGCCCGCCCGGACTTCGCGAAGCTCGGAGAGTCCATGGGCGGGGCCGGGGTGACGATCGCCGAGGCGGACGTCGACTCCGCCCTGCCCACCGCCATCGCCGAGGCGCTCGAACGCAGGGTGCCCACCGCCATTCACATCACCGTCGGCCACTGAGCCGATCCAACAGAGAGGGTCACCGTGGACTCTGCAATTGTCATCATCTATCTCGCCGCCATGGTGGGATTCGGAGTCTGGGGCCGATTCAAGGCCCATAACCAGGAGGACTTCCTCGTCGCCGGGCGCCGCCTCGGCGGGCTGCTCTACACCGGCACGATGTCGGCCGTCGTCCTCGGCGGCGCGTCGACGATCGGCGGTGTGGGCCTCGGCTACACGGCCGGACTGTCGGGCATGTGGCTCGTGCTGTCGATCGGCTTGGGCATCATCGCGCTGTCGCTGTTCTTCGCGCCGAAGATTCAGAAGCTCGAGATCTACACGGTCTCGCAGATGCTCGAACTCCGCTACGGCAGGGGCTCCCGGTTCGTCTCCGGAGCGATCATGACCGCCTACGGTCTGATGATCTCGACGACGTCGACGGTCGCCTACGCGACGGTCTTCCATACCCTGTTCGACCTCAACAAGGTGTGGTCGGTGCTCATCGGCGGCGGCATCGTCATCCTCTATTCGATGCTCGGCGGAATGTGGTCGATCACGCTGACGGACTTCGTGCAGTTCTTCATCCAGACGATCGGCATCTTCCTCATCATGCTGCCGCTCGTGCTCTCGAAGTCCGGGGGCATCGGTCAGCTGTTCTCCTCGCTGCCCGACACGCACACCTCACCGGTGGGCATCGGCTGGCAGGCGATCCTCGGCTACATCCTCATCTACACCCTCGGTCTGCTCATCGGCCAGGACATCTGGCAGCGCGTGTTCACCGCCCGCAGCCCGGGTGTGGCCCGGTGGGGCGGATTCTCCGCAGGCGTCTACTGCCTGCTCTACGCCGCGGCCGGTGCGCTCATCGGCATGGCCGCGACGACGATCGTGCCCGGCATCGAGGTCCAGGACGATGTGTTCGCCGCCGTCGTCGATGCCTCCATGTCGCCGGTGCTCGGCGGAATCGTGCTGGCTGCGGCGCTGGCCGCAATGATGTCGACGGCGTCCGGTTCGCTCATGGCCGCCTCGACCGTCTGCCGCCAGGACATCGTCGAACCGATCCTCGCCCGCAAGGACATCGTGCCGGCCTCGACCGGATCGTCTGCGGACGGCGCAGCGACGGATGGGTCGACCGCCTCGGCGGATGGAACCGGTTCGGGAACGAGTGCGAGGTCGACGCTCGTGCGGTCGCTGGTGCGCGAGACCGGTGACGAGGTGCGCGACTCGCGCATCTACCTCATCGTGCTCGGCGTCGTCACCCTGGTGCTCGCGATGATCATGCCCAGCGTCGTCGAAGCCCTCACCGTGGCGTACAACCTGCTGGTGGCCGGCCTGTTCATCCCGATTCTCGGCGGCCTCGTGTTCAAGCGCGGCACGATCGTCGGCGTGATGGCCGGCATGATCCTCGGTGCCGTGACCACCGTGGTCGTGATGATCACGATGGGCATCTACTCGAATGAGGCGATCTACCTCGGCCTCATCGCGTCGCTGGTCGGCTACCTCGTCGGGTCCTTCGCATCGAAGCCGACCTCCCCCGAGGTCATGGCCGCCTGGAAGGAACGCATCAACCGCTGATTACTACCTGACGGCGGCCCAGCAACCTCGCGCGAGGTTGCTGGGCCGCCGTCGGGTAGTTCTGGGCGGGTGCGATCTGCGTGCCGGGACGTCGCCCGACTTGGTGCCCCAGGCCACAGTCACCTATATTCGGAGAGTCAGGCTGAGCCGTCCGCAACAGCCCCCGGAAAAGGGCGCCCAGGGCGAGCGGCACTTCAGCCGGTGTCCGAAAAAGGGGCACGAAGCCGCCGGGTCGCGCGTGTGAGACATATATGGATCCCTCGTTTCCATATCTCATTCGCGAAAGGCCAGCCATGGCTCATACTTCTGCGCACGTCGCGCACACTCTCGCCGCCCACATCGACGAGGTCTTCGGCCTCATGGGCAACGGCAACGCCTACTTCCTCGACGCCCTGCTGCGCGGCACTTCTGCCACTTACACCGCCGTCCGCCACGAAGCCGGAGCCGTCGTCGCCGCCGACGCCCACTTCCGCACCTCCGGGCGGATCGCCGCCGCCACCACGACCTATGGTGCCGGGTTCACGAATACGCTCACCGCTCTCGCCGAGGCGGCCCAAGCCAGAGTTCCCCTCGTCCTCGTCGTCGGGGATGAGCCGACATCGGGTCCGCGGCCGTGGGACGTCGACCAGATCGCCATGGCTTCGGCGGTGGGTGTGCGCACGTACACCGTCGGTCGGGTCGATGCGGCCGCCGCAACTGTGACCGCGATCGAGCACGCGCTGACCTACCGGGTGCCCGTGGTGCTCGCGATCCCCTACGATGTCGCGACTCTGGAGCTCGGTGAGATTCCGGCCGTCCCCGGTCCCAGTCGTCCGGCACCGACGGCGCCGACCGGGGAGTTCGCTCATGCGGCCTTTGATCGTCTCGCCACAGATCTGGCCGCGGCGAAACGACCGCTGCTGCTCGCCGGTCGCGGAGCCTGGTTGGCCGGAGCCAGTGACGAGCTCGGTCAACTCGTCGAGCTCACTGGTGCGCTGAGTGTGACGACCGCGCTGGGCCGCAATATCTTCCCGGCTGCCGAACACGACCTGGGAGTCGCCGGCGGCTTCGGCGCCCCGGCCGCGATGGACCGCGTCCGCGAGGCCGATGTCGCCGTGGTCTTCGGAGCCTCGCTCAATCAGTTCACGATGCGTTTCGGAGACCTCTTCCATCCCTCGACGACGGTGTGGCAGATCGACACCGACGACCGTGCCACGAACGCCCGCGTCGGCGGCTTCATCCGAGCCGATGCGACACTCGCTGCCGCCGAGCTCGTGGCACGGCTGAAGTCGACCGGAATCGACGGTGCGAAATATTCGGACAGCGGCGCTCCGCGCTGGCACGACTCCGTCGACACCACCGCCGACCGTGCCTACGTCGTCGGGTCGGAGCTCGCCGGGGACGGACGGCTCGATCCTCGTGCGGCGGCGAGCCGCCTCGGCGAGATTCTGCCGAAGGATCGGGTCGTCGTCTCCGACGGCGGACATTTCATCGCCTGGGCGAACATGTTCTGGGAACCCAGCGCACCGGACCGGCTGGCGATGGTCGGCACCGCGTTCCAATCGATCGGACTCGGCTGGCATTCCGTCGCCGGAGCCGCCCGCGCGAACCCGGAGTCGACGATCGTGCTGACCAGCGGTGACGGTGGCGGAGCCATGGCATTGTCCGACCTCGACACCGCGATCCGGGTCGCCGACGGTCGCGGAATGGCGGTGGTCTTCAACGACGCGGCCTATGGCGCCGAGGTCAACTTGTACGGGCTCAAGGGGCTGGAGAAGTCACCCATGCTCATCGACGAGATCGACTTCGCGGCCCTGGTCACGGCCGCCGGCGGACACGGCGTCGTCGTCCGATCCCTGTCCGATCTCGACATCGTCGAGGAGTGGAAGGCTCGTCCGGTCGACGAACGGCCCTTCCTGCTTCTCGACCTGCGGATCTCCGGCGAGGTCATCGCGCCGTACCAGGAAGAGGTCATTCGCGTGAACTCGTGACCGCGCCCAGCCGGTCGCGGCGCTGGTCCTGGCGCTGGTGGCGGCGTTGATTTCGGCGCCGGTGGCGTCGTTCTGGCGATCGACCCCAGGTGACGAGACGCCACAGCTTCTCCAACGGACCCTGTCCGAACCGGCGCAGCCACAGTGTTGAGACGATGACCTGGACGATGATGATCGCTGCACAGATGACGACTCCGGCGAGGTAACCGCCGCGGTCGTCGAACCGGGCAAGATCGGGCGTCGCCAACCGCACGGTGACGAGGATGACGGTGGCGCCGACGTAGTTGCTCAGCGCCATCCGCCCCAGCGGTGCGAATACGGACTTCAGGACCGCCTCGGCGGGGGTGCGCAGGAGCAGCAGGACGGCGACGATATAGGTCAGGGCCATGAGAATGCCGAGGCCGGCGTTGATCCACTGGTTGATCTGACGGGTCGTGTAGTCGGTGCCGGCGAAGCCGACGATCGTCGCGGCCAGGGCGAGGACACCGGCGATCGCGACTCGTCCGGGATGGGTGAGGACGGAACGGAGGAAACCACTGGCTCCGATGGCGAAGCCGACCAGGAAGAGTCCCGCGATGACGGCCATTCCGCCTCCGGTGGCCACTCCGACCGCGAGCAGAATGACGCCGAGGACGACTGTGACGCCGTTGCGCCACCGATCGGCGATCCATGTAGCCGGCAGCAGAATGACGATCCCGGCGAGCGCATATGGAAGCAGCGCCTCGCCGGGTTGGAGAAGCTGGTGCAAGCCGCCGAGGATGCCGAGGAAGGCGAATCTGCGCAGCAGTGCCAGACGTGGTCGGGAGCTGCGATCCCGCGCGGTCAGCCACATCAGCCCGAATCCGATTCCGAAGAGGAACGAGAAGATCGGGAAGAACCGATTCTGCACGAAGTCTGCATAGAAGCGGTAGAAGTCGCGGGCCCCACCGTCGACGCCGAGGCCGAAGATCGGCGGCAGGTTGACCAGCAGGATCCCGCACAGGGCGAAACCGCGGATGACGTCGAGCGCGGCGATGCGGGGCCGGCCTCGGAGATCGGCGGGACTCACCGAGGCGGCAGCTCTCGCTGTGTCGGAAGGGTCTGTGGCGTCGGCAGGGCCTGTGATGTCGGCAGAGTCTGGGGTGTCGGATTGAGGTTGTGTCATGGTGTCCATCCTTCCCGGATCGGAGACCTGCCACATCGGCCGTGCGACCGAGAAGAGACGAGCGGGGTCGGCCATTCGGCCGATTCTGTCCGGTCGACTGGGCAGGTCCACTGGGCTGGTGGACTGGGCAGGTCGAGCGGGTCCACCGAGCGGACTGGTCGAGCGGGAGGTCGGAGCTGGGGCCGCTGGAATCAGCCGTTCGAGTTCATGACCCCCGATTCCCACATGCGGGCGGCGATCTCGACGCGGTTGCGAGCATCGAGTCGGGCCTGGATGCTGCCCAGATGGGTCTTCACGGTGCCGAGTGAGATGAAGAGTTCGGCGCAGATCTCCTGGTTCGTCCGCCCCACTGCCACAAGCTTCGCGATCTCGGACTCCCGGTCGCTGAGGCGGTCGATGTGCGCCGTCTTCGACCGGGGTGCGCAGGTGCGCCGTCTGAGCAGGTCGAGAGTCAGCGTCGGTGAGATGAGCGCATCGCCGTTCGCCGCCGCCCGGACACCGGCGAGCAGGAGGTCCGCGCCGGCGTCCTTGAGCAGGAACCCGCTGGCTCCCCCGGCGAGAGCCGCATCGACGTAGTCGTCATCGTCGAAGGTGGTGACCATGATGACCTGGGAATACGGAGTCAGCCGCGGAAGCGCGGTCAAACCGTCGAGGCGCGGCATGCGGATATCGAGGAGCACCACATCGGGCTGTTCGCGTTTGACCAGGTCGATCGCATCGACCCCGTCCGCGGCTTGTCCGATGACGCGGATATCGGCTTCGGCGTCGAGGATGAGCGAGAATCCCATTCGCACCATCTCCTGATCATCGACGACAGCAACGGTGATCATCGGTTCTCCCCTTGTCGGTGGTCGCTGCGTGGATCGAGCGGCAGTCGTGTGATGACGCTCCACCCTCCCCCGGGTTCGGGGCCCGCTTCGATCCTCCCACCGAGGTGGCCCACCCTCACACGCAGACTGCTCAGTCCCGTTCCGCTTCCGGCTCCGATCCCACCGGCACCGGGTCCGTTGGCCACGGTCATGATCAGAGCGCCGGGACCGTCGGATCCGGTGCGGTTCCCGGTGCTCTCTGGTGAGATCAGGTCGGCGGGCGCGGTCGTGACGGTGACCGTCACCGGGACATCGGCTCCGGCATGACGGCGCACGTTCGTCAGGGATTCGACGAGCACACGGTCGAGGACGGGCCAGACGGGGGCGGCCACCTCGGTGGGGGCCTCGATCGTGATCGTCGCGGATTCGCCGAACGCCGCGATCCGGTCACGCAGGGACTGCGGGCCGGTGGCGATGGGAGTGCGGGAAGCGGGCTGGAAGTCGGGACCGGACGCCGTTGTCGACGCCGTGACCGGCGAAGCATCGGTTCGAGTGTCGCTGCGGGCGTCGGAGACGAGTCGGCGGATCTCCTCGAGCGCGCGGGTCCCCGAATCTTCGATCTTGGTCAGGGCCGTCGACCTCAGGTCCGCGTTGTCGCTGCGTCCGGCGGCTTGGGCGAGGACGACGATGCCGGTCACCTCGTGGGCAATGAGGTCATGGAGTTCGGTGGCGATGCGACGTCGCTCCGCCTCGGCGGCGGTGGCCTGTCTCTCGACCAGCGTGCGGTCATTCGATCGCAGCATCAGTCCGATCGCGATCGCGGCGATGACCAGGGCGAACACCATGAGCGCGAAGGTCGCCCCGTCGGCCATGACCAGGGGACAGACGATGTTCGCGACTGCGAGAACGACGATGGAGGCGATGTTCAACCGGCTCGACGAAGTCCGGGCGAGCATCGCCAGCGCCACCAGGCTCAGCCACAGGCTCGTCAGACTCATCGTGGCGGCGACGGCGGCCAGGGCGAGGCCGCCGAGCAGTCCGAGGACGGCCCACTCCAGCGGTGCAGACCGTCCAGGACGCGACTGGGCGCGAACGAGGATGGGCACGCCGACGGCCACGGCGATGACGTTGCCGAGGATCAGTGACCAACCGCTGCCGATGAACAGTTCCAGGGCGAAGGTCAGCGGGACCGGGATCAGCCACAGCCGGGTGAGGAGTCGTCTCATTTGCTCACAGTCTAGTCAACGTCGGATCGCGGGGCCTGGGTTATCGGCTTCGGCACTGTCGTGTGCTGCGCTGCCGGCAACGACGGCAGTCCGTGTCAACGGCCGTCCGTGTCAGCGGCAGGCGGTGTCCGCGTATTCGACTTCGACGACGACGCCATCGTCGCCCGCGGACACGTTCCGCACTTCGGCCTCCTGCGGCAGAGCGCGGTCGGTGAGGGAACGCCCATTTCCGAGAACGTCGAGCCGGTTGCCTTCCGTCCGGGCGGAGAAGGTCACCTTCTTGCCATCGATGGTGGCCACCTCGGTGTAGGAGTCGTCGGGATTCTTCACCGGCCGGACCTGGCCCGACGGGTAGTCGAAGGTGATGAAGCGGGTGAGCCGGTCGGCGTGGCCGTCGACGAGGTGGTGGACGAGGACCTGATCCTTGTTCGTTCCCTTCGCCGGGTCGAGGTCGACGTAGCTGAGGTCGGCGGTGTGCTGTGCGGCGTAGAGCAGGTAGGGGCGACCGTGGACGTCGATCGTGTCGGGGGTGATCACGCAGCCGTCCAGGTAGTCGGCGACGTCGGCTTCGAGTACGGCTTTCGCACGGTTCTCGCCGATGAGGAGGCCGCCGATGATGGCGGCAATGGTGGCGACGACAGCGGCGAGGGAGATGAGTGCCTTCTTCATGGGTGTGTGGAGTCCTTATCGGATCGGAGTGAGCAGTCAATGCGCTGCGCCGCGGTTTCACGGCCGGCGGTGGCTGCTGCCTGACACACTCGATCCTTCCGGTTTCGGGCAGGACGGACCTCGGCCGAATGGCTGATCGCGCTCGGCCGAGTGGCCGGAATTGGGCGAGGTCAGTCCTCTGCGGACTTTGCCGCGCGGTCGGCAGTGGTCCAGACACCGATGAAGAGTCCGAGGATGACCAGCCACCCTGCGACGGCGAGAACGTCTCCGAGAGCCGTCGGCCAGGCAAAGGACTCCACGCCTGACAACGCACATGCGAATCCGCCGGCGATGATGCTGATGGTGATGAGCCAAGGAACTGTCGCACGGTGACCGGCCCGCCACGCAGCGTCGGACCGCATCGTCTTGGCTGTCCGGATCCCGATCGCACGATTGCGGGGCAGGCGGTCGCCGCGGATGACGAGCACGAGAGCGATGCCGACTACGGCGAGGACGAGGTAGCCGATCAGCGGCGGATAGAACATCGGGGCCGGTCTCCTCCTTGGACTCGGATCCACCGTATCGCACCGGGGCTGAACCAAGCGGATGTCGTGAACTCGGCGGCGGACGAACTGACAGATGGGAGCGGAACTGTCTGACCGCCTCGGCGAGGATGTTCGCCCGTTTCGAGGTGTCGTCACTGCTGGTTTAGGGATTTTCGGGCAGCGAAAAGCCCCGGATCCTTGCGGAATCCGGGGCTCAGTCACGTGGAGATGGCGGGAATCGAACCCGCGTCCGTCGGCAGATTGTCAGGACTTCTCCGGGCGCAGTTCGTGAAAACAGTGTCTTAGGTTCTGGCCCCTGCACGAACACATGGACCAACGAACGGAGTTGAGTAAAAGTCCCTCAGATGCCCCCAACATGCATCTGAAGCAGTGGCCTCTTAAGCGACGCCAGGATCTAGAGCAGAGGCAACTCTAGGCTGACGGATTCGCAGCTCGCGCTCTATCAGGCAGCGAGGGCGAAATCGGTGCGGTTGTTAGACTTAGCACCTATTGTTTTGCAGAGGACATTAACGAGATGACTCTGCATTCTCGGCCCGCTTCTCCCGACGCAGTGTCCAACGTCGAAACCGATCATCCCCATATTCTGTTACCAAACCTGATCAGCGGTTTCTCCGCCGAGGCGGTTGCTGGCACCGACCAGATACTCCAGCATACTCGTAGAACACACACCGAGCCAATTGCATTCCCTGAACTCGGCGAATACGGGACCGGGCGTGCCCGAATGCGCTCCGGCCGCCTCGGCGAGGGAGGTGGAGATGGCGGGAATCGAACCCGCCGTCGACCAACCCTTACAGGTACTGCTTGGATTTCATGGCGCGTTCGGCTTCGCGTTTGTCCTGCGCCTCGCGCAGAGCCTGACGCTTGTCCCATTCGCGCTTACCCTTGGCCAGGGCGATCTCGACCTTGACGCGTGAACCGTCGAAGTAGAGCTCGAGCGGAACCAGGGTCCGACCGGATTCCTTGACCTTCTGCGAGATCTTGAGGATCTCCTCGCGGTGAAGCAGCAGCTTACGACGGCGGCGGGCCGAGTGGTTCGTCCACGTTCCCTGCAGATATTCGGGAATGTAGACGTTCTCCAGCCAGGCCTCATTCTGGAAGATGAGGGCGAAGCCGTCGGTGAGCGAGGCTCGACCTTCGCGCAGCGATTTCACCTCGGTGCCGGTGAGTACGAGCCCGGCCTCCCACGTGTCTTCGATGTGATAGTCGTGGCGCGCCTTGCGGTTCCTCGCAATGACTTTCTTGCCTGTGTCCTTCGGCATGACCGGCCTCCTCTCTGCTCCCGATTCTGCTTCCGATCACCAGTGCACGCGTTTGCGGGCACAGCCATCCATTCTATCCCATCGGCCACCTTCCGCACGCCCGTCCCCTCCCAGAACTACCTGACGGCGGCTGAGCAACCTCGCGCGAGGTAGCTGAGCCGCCGTCAGGTAGCAATTAGAAGATGAAGGGTTTGGGATCGACGTAGGTGCCGTTCTTCATGATCTCGAAGTGCAGGTGGCAGCCGGTCGACGCGCCCGTCGTACCGGAGTACGAGATGATGTCGCCCTTCTTGACCCTCTGCCCGTCGCGGACCTTGAGCTTCGTGTTGTGGTTGTAGGTCGACGCGATCGAATCGCCCTTGATCTTGCCGTGGGAGATGACAACGCGATTGCCGTAGCCGCCGGTCCAGCCGGAGGTGACGACGATCCCGTCGCCGGCCGCACGGATCGGAGTTCCGCAGGGGACACCGAAGTCCATTCCGGTGTGCAGCTTCCGTGCGCCTGTGATCGGGTGGACGCGGTATCCGAACGGCGACGTCGTCGGGTATCCCTTGGCAGGATTGGCCAAGTCTCCGTCACCGAAGACGAACTTGCCCTTCTTCTCCTGCTCCTTCTCCCATTCCCGGACCTTCTTGGCCAGACGATCCTGCTCGGCCTTCTCGTCGGCCAGCTGCTTCTCGGTCTTGGCCTTGTTGTCGGAGATGGTCTTCTCCGCATCGTCCTTCGCGGAGATGAGATCGTTGAGGCTGTCGGCCTTCTTCTTCGCATCGACCTGCGCGGCCTCCTTGGCCAGCACCGCCTCAGCGGCTTCGTCCTTGAGGTCGGAGATCTTCTCGGTCACGCCCGAGAGCCGCTCTTCGTTGTTCTTATTCAGCGCCCGCTGTTCGGAGAGTTTGTCGATCGTGCGCTGCTGGGACCGCACTGCAGAGTCGACGCGGCCGATACCGCCGTCGGCACTCGTGCCCTCGGCCATCTGCAGCAGCATCGCCAGATCGGAGGTGATGCCCGAGTTCTGATAGGCCTGCCGCCCGATGCGCGCGGCCGAGGTCTTGTGCTTGTCGATCTCCTCGGTGCCGGACTTGATCGTGTCCTTGAGGTCTTTCTGCGCATTCTCCGCCGAGGTCAGGCGCGCGGCCATGTCCTCGTCCTTTTCGATCGCCTTCGCCAGCGCATCGTCGGCGGCCTTCGATTCGGCTTCGGCATCCGGCAGCTTCTCCTGCGCGGCGTCGCGTTCGGCGATGACGCGGGCGAGTTCCTCGTCGAGGCCTTCGAACTCCTGCTGGAGTTCCTTGACGCGTTCGTCGACCTCGCTTTTGTCGTCGCGCGGGTCGGCCACCACCGAGGTGACCGGCATGATCACCGCCAGTGCGGCGGCCGTGACGACGAGTCCGAGTCTGCGTCTCATCTCAGACCTTCGTGTACTTGTTCAGCGTGATCAGCGACGAGGCTCCGGCCATGAGCACACCGATGATGATGAGCACGGGGGTGATGAGGAGGACGTCCCATCCGGAGATGAGACTGAATCCCGTGGCCTGCGACTGCAGCCAGCCGCTGACTCCGAAGCGGACGAGCAGCCCCAGGGCACCGGCGGACAGGGTCGCCCCGATGGCTGAGGCGATGACCCCCTCGAGCAGGAAGGGCATCTGGATGAAGGTGTTCGACGCACCGACCAGTCGCATGATGCCGGTCTCCCTGCGTCTGGAGAACGCGGAGAGTCGGATGGTGGTGGCGATGAGCAGCATCGCGCACAGCAGCATGATGCCGGCGATCGCGATCGCCACGATGGTCGCGATGTTGAGCACCCCGAACAGTCGATCGAGCAGCTGGTTCTGGTCGACGACCTCTTCGACCCCGGGAGTCGACGAGAACGTCTCCTTGATGATGTCGTACTTCTCGGCGTCCTTGAGCTTGACCCGGAAGGACTCGTTCATCTCGTCCTTGGGCACGGTGCCTTCGAGGCTGGTGCCCTTGAACTGCTCCTGGAAGTGTTCGTAGGCCTCGGTCTTGTCCTCGAAGTAGACCTTGTCGACATAGGGGGCCAGATCGGAGCTTTCGAGTTCGGCCCGGATCTGGTCCTTCTGGTCTCCAGTTACCTCACCGTCGACGCAGTTCGTCGCTTCCGAATCCGGCGGGCACAGGAACACTGAGACCTGCACACGGTCGTACCAGAAGTCCTTCATCTGCCCGACCTGCATCTGCAGCAGGATCGCGGCTCCGACGAAGAGCAGGGACACGAAGGTCACGAGCACGACGGAGATGACCATGGAGAAGTTCCGGCGCAGGCCCGACCAGACTTCGGAGAGGATGAAACCGGCCCTCATGAGGCGACTCCGTAGGTGCCTTCTTCGACGTCGCGGACGATCTCGCCTTCGCGCAGTTCGATGACCCGCCGGCGCATCCGGTTGACGATCTCTCCGTCGTGAGTGGCCATGAGCACGGTGGTGCCGTTGCGGTTGATCTTCTCCAGCACGTTCATGATGTCCGCGCTCGTGGCCGGGTCGAGGTTGCCCGTCGGCTCGTCGGCGAGCAGAATTCCGGGTTTGTTGACCACGGCGCGGGCAATGGCCACACGCTGCTGCTCACCGCCGGAGAGCTCACTGGGGTACCGCTTCTCCTTGCCTGCCAGGCCCACGGTCTCGAGGACGTCGGGGACGAGGGTCGACATGGCCGCGCGGGACTTTCCGATCACCTGGAGGGCGAAGGCCACATTGGCGAACACGGTCTTGTTCGGCAGCAGGCGGAAGTCCTGGAACACGGTTCCGATCCCCCGCCGCAGGTAGGGCACCTTCCAGCTGGGCATCTTCACCACGGACTTTCCGGCGATGTGGATGCGTCCGGCGCTGGGGACCTCTTCACGCAGAATGAGTCGGATGACCGTGGACTTTCCCGAACCGGAAGCCCCGACGAGGAACACGAATTCCCCGCGGTCAGCCTCGAACGAGATGTCGTCGAGTGCTTTGCGGGAACGTGTGTCGTAGGACTTCGAAACGGAGTCGAATCTGATCAAGTCGGTCTTCAATCATGTTGCGGGTGGCTCGGCCGCTTCCACTGTACGTAACAGTTCCGTGATGTTCGCGGAGGCGGCCGGGCGTGTGGTGCGATCTGATGAAGTTCACAGTCGCCTCGGTGATGGTCGAAACCTCGCCGAGGCGGCCGACCCTCAGTCGGCCATCGACCGAGCGAGACGGCTCGGTACCGTTGCCCGAAGGATCAGGCCTCGGCCTCTTCGGCCATCTCCTGTTCCTTGCGCCAGCGGATGCCGGCTTCGATGAGTCCGTCGAGGTCGCCGTCGAAGACCGCCGAGGGGTTGTTGACCTCGTAGCCGGTGCGCAGGTCCTTGACCATCTGGTACGGATGGGTCACATACGAGCGCATCTGGTCGCCCCAGCTGGCCTTGATGTCGCCGGCCAGCTCCTTCTTCTGCGCGGCCTCTTCCTGGCGCTTGAGGTCGAGGAGGCGGGACTGGAGGACGCGCATCGCAGCTTCACGGTTCTGGATCTGGGACTTCTCGTTCTGCATGCTCACGACCACACCGGTGGGGATGTGCGTGATGCGCACGGCCGAGTCAGTCGTGTTCACCGACTGTCCGCCGGGGCCCGAGGACCGGTAGACGTCGATGCGCAGATCGTTCTCGTCGACCTCGACATGGTCCGTCGACTCGATGAGCGGGACCACCTCGACGGCAGCGAATGATGTCTGACGGCGTCCCTGGTTGTCGAAGGGGCTGATGCGCACGAGGCGATGGGTGCCGGCTTCGACCGACAGCGTGCCGTAGGCATAGGGCGCGTCGATCTGGATGGTCGCGGACTTGATGCCTGCACCTTCGGCATAGGAGGTGTCGAGCTCCTGAACCTTGTAGCCGCGGTTCTCCGCCCACCGGACGTACATGCGGGTGAGCATCTGCGCCCAGTCGGTCGCGTCGTCGCCGCCGGCACCCGAACGCACGGTCACAACGGCGGAGCGCTCATCGTATTCGTGGCTGAGCAGGGTCGAGATCTCGAGTTCGGCCAGCTGATCGCGCAGCTTCCTGATGTCGCGGTCGGCTTCGTCGAGCGAGTCCGAGTCACCTTCGTCCTGGGACATCTCGACGAGCAGCTCGGCATCGTCGATGCGCTGCCCGAACTTCTCGAGCTTCTCCAGGGTGCCCTGCTTGTGCGAGAGCTTGGCCGAGGTCTTCTGTGCCGAGTCGGGGTCGTCCCAGAATGTCGGCGAGGACGCCTGCTCCGTGAGCTCGGCAACCTCGTCGCGCAGATTGTCCAGATCGGACACGTCGAGAATCGCTTTGTACGTCTGGCGGAGGTTGGCGATTTCAGAAGAGTAATCAGTGGAGGCCATAATGATGCGATTCTAGTGCATGCCCCCTCCCCACCCAGAACCGACGGATGCGCGCCGAGGCGGGACCGCCTCGGCGCGCATCTGCACCATCCCCCGGTTGAGGTCAGGCGGGCACGAGTTCGGGCACGGTCGCCCAGGTGTCGGGGCCGAAGACCTCGAAGTGGATATTGTCCTCGGGCACGTCGAGCGCATCGAGTCCGCGGCGCACGGCCTTCATGAACGGGGGCGGACCGCACAGGTACACCTGCGCGTCGACGGGGACGTCCACCTCGGCGAGGTCGATGAAGCCCTCGTGGACGGTCTCACTCGTCCCCCGCGCTCCGAGCTGTTCGTACCAGTGGTGCATCCGGGCACCCGGCAGCTGGGCCACGAGCTGCGCCATCTCCTGCCGGTGGGCGTGGGAGGCCATCGACTGGTCGGCGTGGAGGACCGTGACCTCGCGCCGGGATTCCTTGGACACGAGGTCATTGAGCGCACCGAGGATCGGGGTGCAGCCGATGCCCGCAGAGACGAGGAGCAGCGGGGTCTCGGCCTCTTCGACGACGAGGTCGCCGTAGGGCAGCGAGCAGCGGACCCGGTCGCCTTCGAAGACATTTCCATGGATGAAGTTCGACACCTCACCAGCAGGGACGCCCGCTTCCGCGCAGCCCGGTTCGGCCTTGATCGTCACCGCCCAGGAGTCGTTCGAACTCGTCCGGGTGAGGCTGTACTGGCGGATCTGCCGCGCCCCGTTAGGCAGCTGCACCTGGACGGAGATGTACTGCCCGGGCCGGGCCTGCGGCAGAGCTCCACCATCGGGGCGAGCGAGGAGGAGGCTGACGGTATGCGGTGATTCCTGCCGGCGGCGGGTGACGACCAGGTCGGACCAGACGTCACCGGGGTCGACGTCGTGGTGGGCGTAGAGCGTGTGTTCGGCGGCGATGAGGGTATTCGCCATATCCCAGTAGACCTCGGTCCACGCGTCCACGACCTCGGGGATGGCCGCTCCGCCGAGGACCTCGCCGATGGCGGCGAAGAGGTGCTCGTAGACGATCGGGTACTGGTCTTCGGTGATGCCCAGCGAGGCGTGCTTGTTCGCGATCCGGCTCATCATCGCGTCGATGTTCGGCGCATCCTCGGACACGAGCAGGCTGGCATAGGCGGCGATCGCGCCGGCCAGCGCCTTCTGCTGTTCGCCTTGGGCCTGATTGCCGCGATTGAACAGGTCAGCAAGCAGGTCGGGACGGGCGGTGAACATCCGGTCATAGAAGATCGGGGTGATGTCGCCGATGGCCGATCCGATGACGGGAAGGGTGTCTTTGACGATGGTGAAAGCGGGTCGGGAGATCACTTGTGCTCCTTTTGCGGCACCGGTGCACCGCGCAGCGGGAACGGCCTTTCCAGGTCGCAGTCGTTCTTGGCAGTTTCAACCGTACTCGGACCACGACGCCGAATTCTACGCATTGTAGAATATGAGATTCTTCGTACCAGCCGGGAGGCGAGGATCCCTTCGACAGCAGGAAAAGCGCCGCCGGCGGGAGATCTCATTCATCCCGCCGGCGGCGCGGCTCACATCGCTTCACACGAAGACTGGTGAGGAAAATATAGATCGAAACCCACCCCTGCGCAAGACGAAAAGCCCCCTTAGTGACATTCGTGAAACTACACGGCGGGCATTTGCCGAAGCGATTCTCCGTTATCCACAGATTTGGTTTTTCACTAGATTCTTCATTCGACTACAGATAGGTTAAACAGCAAATCACGCTGTCTATTGAATGATCAGGCAAGGGTTCAGAGTGGAAGCCACCGAAGTCATCACCAGCGAGGTTCACAAACGGATCAGAGATCTCGATGTGGATCCCCGCGCCGATATTCAGCGCTCTCGTGAGCTCATTCGCACCGTCATCGCCGAATACGACGAGCGCAGCCTCGTCGCCGATCTCCCCCTGCTCGAGGACAAAGAGGCGACTTTCCGGCATATCGATCATCAGCTCTCGGGTTTCGGTGCCCTGCAGGACTATTTCGACGATCCGCACGTCGAAGAGATCTGGGTCAACTCACCTATATCGAGCATCGTGCCAGGTGAGAAGCCTACTTCTGGCCTCCAGTCCGCGAGGAGTCCGCAGGAGAACCGAAAGCCTCATTGAAGATCGACTCCACGGCCACACGCGTCTTCTCCTCCGCGCTCGGCCACAAGTGCGAATACGTGTCCAGCGTGACCGATGCCGACTTATGCCCCATCGCCCTCTGCACTGTCACGACGTCGCAGCCAGCAGCGATCAAACCAGAAGCGAAAAAGTGCCGAAGATCATGAGACGTGTACTTCAGGCCCGTCTTCTCCGCAGCTTTCGAGAACCGGTATTCGTGCAACCTCGGCCACATCGGTCCATTGTCGCGCCCGAGCAGGAGCCACCGGTCGTCGCCGTATGTCCCGAACTCCTGCAAGTGCCGAGAGATCTCGTGCAGGACCAATTGGGGAAGGTGGATAGTCCGATCGGAGTTGTACTTCGGTTCGCGGATCTCGACCGGGTGAGGCATCCGCCGTTGCACCTGCCGTCGAACATGCAACTGCTGACGCATGAAGTCGACGTCCTCCAGTTGCAATCCGCAGATCTCGCCCTGCCTGAGTCCCGCGAACGCACCAACGACGAACGCAACCCGAAAGAACGGCTCAGAAGCGTCCATAAGCGCACGAACCTCCTCCGACGACGGGATATTCATCGTCGATGCCCTTGACGCCGCACCGGGGCGTTTAACGCCGCCTGAGGGGTCGAAAGCAATGAGCCGGTCCCCCACAGCGGCCTTGAACACCGCTCTCATGAGTCCGAGGCGGTTAGAGATCGTCAGGGCGGCGAGACCGTCAGTCGACATTTTCTTTACCCACGTCTCTACGTGCGACTTCTTGATCTTCAGGAGCGGCATATCCCCGAATGTGACGGTGCCGGCTACGTGGTCATAACTGGAACGGGTGCCCCTCGTCCAGATCTGCCGAGTCGACCACGAATCGTAGAACTCCGTGAAGGTAACGAGACCGGCTTTAGGGTCGACGTAATCACCGCGAACCACTGAAGCCGTGACAGTGTTCAACCACTGCTGAGCATCGATCTTCCGGGCGAAGTGCCGAGCGTGCTCATTGCCGTCCGAGTCCCGGTATCGAGCACGCCATTTGCCGTTAGGTCGTTTCTTGATCGACGCCACTCTGTGCCTCCTGATCCTTCAGCCAGGCGGCGGCATCTTCAGCGGTTCCCTCCGCTGGATGCGGACCCAACTTAAACCTACGCGCCTCCATCTCCATGATGACTCGCTCGAGGCCCGGAAGCGCCTGAGGCGGCAGCGAAGCGTCTACGGCCTTTTCAGCGTCCTCCTCGGACTGGCCCTGCATGACCCGGCGAAGAATCTTAATCTCGCGTTCGGAGTCCATCGTCAGCGTCAGAATCTTATGGAGTCGATCGAGATAGGCGTCGATGCGCTTCTGCTGCGCAAGGAAAGCGAAGTCCTCAGACACCAGGTTCTCTAGCAGGGAGCCGGCCAGAATATCGGGACCCAGAACCCGCAGAAGCTCCTCTAGCTGCGTCACGGTCATCTCCTGGCCCTGCTCGAGCCTCGAGACAATCCGCTGCGTCCAGTCGTTACCCACCTGCTCAGCAAGCTCCGTCTGATTGAGGCCCTTGGCCTTGCGCACGCGCTTGAGATTCTGGTTGATCGTCTTCATGCAGCCATTTTACCAACATAGCGTCTAACACGGCCAACAGCGCACTTTTAGACCCAGAGTTGACATATAACCGTCTTACGTGTATAGTCAGACACCTAGACGTTACACGTCTACTGCGGTTGGCAATCACATATGGGACTCAAGCAAGACCCCGAGACCACACGGTCCTCGGGCATACCAACAATTTCTAAGGAGAAAACAATGACTACCACTGACCGACTGCTCTTCGTCGAAGAAGTCGCTGAGATGATCCGCCGATCGCCGGCCTCCGTTCGCTTCATGATCCACGCCGGCACCGCCCCCAAGTCCGCAAAGCTGGCTGGACGCAGAATGTTCCGCGAATCCGACGTCCTCGCCTGGATCGACGAACAGTTCGAAAAGGAGGCGTCATGACCATCTACGACGTCCCCGTAGACGACACGGTGTTCTTCCCCGTCAGCGGCGACATGCTCCGACGCATGAAGCACGACGAGGACCAACGCCTCACAAAACAAAACGACACCGGAGATCCCGCCAAGAATCCATCCGGTGCCGTCAACCTGAACAACCTGAAAGGTGAACAAGATATGTTGCAAGTCAGTATATCCCACAACGATCTCGTCGTCCATCCCATTTGGTGCGACCCCGAGCAGTGCATCGCCCCCGACTTCGCAGAACTGGGCGACCGCCGGCTCCACCATAAGAACCTCGGCTACATCGGAGTAGCTGAACGCGAAGGCATCGACGTTACCCTCGTCAAGTTCGACGACGAAGACCCCGAGATGATCGTCGGAGACGCTTCTCTGAACCTCCAGCAGCTCGAGAACCTGATCCTCCTCCTCGACACTGCACGCGTCCGACTGATCGAAGCGACCGGCACCGGATACACGCTGACCAACGCAGGCCGCGACGCACTTGAACGGGAGGACTGATGTGGCATTCAGCAAGCTCGACTGGCAGCAGACGATCCTCCGTGGAGTCGGTAAGGACCTCACACACGTTCAGGTCCGAATTCTTCTGCACCTGAGCACGTACTCCGACTCGAAAGACGGAGGCAGGATCCACCCCGGCAAGAAGCGCGTGGCCGATGAGATCGGATGCAGTCGAACGACCATCGACAAGGCGATCAACGTCCTCGTCGAACGGGGATATCTCAGGCTCGTTCAGCAAGGCGGAAACCAAGTGCGCCGAGGCTTCGCAAACGTCTACCAGCTGACCTACCCGAAATGGGTACTAGGCGAATCCACAAGCCCCCCAAATGCTGGACATGGCGCAACTGATGTTCATGCACAAGGGGAACAGCCAGTGGACATAGCCCCCCAGCAATTGGACACAAGCCCCCCAGCAATTGGACATGAAGCCCCCCAGCAATTGGGGTCCCATCCGGTTATAGATCCAGGTAACTACCCGGTGAAATCACGAGCACTCAACTCTCCGAGATTGAGTGACTCGCAGAAGAACCGACGTCCCTACAACCTCGCAGAAGATGCACGCTCAGACCTCATCACCTGCATACAGCATGTAGCTCGAAAGCTGGCACCAGGAAGCGGGTACGACGAATACGACGACGCACTCCAGGAACTCCTCTACCACATCACCATCTACATCGGTGATGAAGCGCGAGACGTATGGGAACACGAATGGAAGGTGTCAATGCCACAGATGGACGCCTCGAGTGCAGAACAGAAGCTCGACCACTTCATCGGCCACCTCGTCGCAAACGGCTACCCCATCACCGAAATGGAGAGAGCCAGCTAATACCCGCCACTACTCGAGTACACCGGGGGTCTGAAAGATCAGGCCCCCACTGTCAGAAAGGCCCCCATGTCTAAGAAACCCGGCCTATCAGTTAGGCCCACCACCATCCACGGCGAACCTGCCCTGCACATCTGTCGCGGCTACCTCGCCACTATGAGAGTTCGCATGGACGAAGCTACCGATCTCGCCAACGCAATCATTGATCTCGTCGAAGGTGGTGATGCTGATGGTGATGCAACCATGCGTTGAGTGCGGAGAACTCAGCGAGAAGAACAGATGCTCGAGACACAAGCTCAAACACTCACCGAAGACGACACGATCACATGCAGCAGACTTCAACAGATCAAAGTGGAGAAGACTTTCACAGAAGCTTCGCAAGGCTTCACCATTCTGCGAGGTATGTGGAACCTCCGATGACCTGACAGTCGATCACATCGTCCGAGTCGTCGATCGACCCGAATGGACATACGAACCCGACAACTGCCGCATCCTCTGCCGATATCACAACGGGAAGATCGCACGAACTCCAGCGACCGCCGAAGTCGAAAACGAAATCGGAAAGAAGATCGCCGCATCGAAAGCCCGACGTCTTCGACTACGTGCGGGGTTGCACCAACCGGAGGTCGAAGATCGGCCACCCGGCAAGGCTCTCGTTCCCTCTCACATTGTGGACAAGGAGGTATCAAGTGGCGATCAAGGCTGGACCGAAGGCCCCGATCAGTGTTGAGCCGCTGGACGTCTCTCACCTGCCGTCTGGTCGTGCTGCTAGGCGTATCAAGTTCATCGAGGAGTTCTGCATCGTACCGAAGGGTGTCGGTGCAGGAGATCCGGTAAAGCTGCGCACGTTCCAGAAAGACATTATCAAGGGTGCTTTTGGGAAGAAGATTCGCACTGGTCTGGTTTCCATGCCTCGAGCGAACGGGAAGACCGCACTGGCTGCAATGCTGGCCGTGGCAGAACTGTTCGCCGGCCCTATGTCGGCTGAAGTCCTCGTCGTTGCTACGGATGAACGGCAGGCGAAGCTCACTCTGAACCTGGCACGACGCATGATCGAGCTGAACCCGGTTCTCCTCGAGCGGACACACATCTACAAAGACCGCATCGTCGTTCCCCAGAATGACGCCACTCTGGTCCCGCTCCCGGCGGACGCTGACGCGCTGCATGGTTGGGATCCGACTCTCCAAATAGTCGATGAACTCCACGTCGTCACGGAGCCGGTATGGGAAGCCGTGTCGTCGGTAGCGGGTAAGCGTCCCGAGTCGTTGACGCTGGCGATCTCGACTCCTGCATCGTCTCAGGAATCGATCATGTGGAAGCTCGTGGAGCATGGTCGTGAAGGCGCTGACAAGTCGTTTTGGCTGAAAGAGTACTCAGCACCCGGAGGATGCTCTACAAGCGACGAACAAGCGTGGAAGGCTGCCAATCCCGCCCTATCGTGTTCTAGGCCGTTCCTGGCCATTGACGGGCTGGCGTCGGCACGTAAGACGCTACGCGAACCCGTATTCCGGCAGCTCCGTCTCGGCCAATGGGTGTCAGGTTCGGACTCATGGTTGCCGTTCGGAGCACTCGACGAAGTGCGAGATCTTCACCGCGTCGTCGATCCCAAGGAGAAAGTCGTTCTCGGCTTCGACGGGTCCGCTTCTGGAGACTCCACAGTCCTCATTGGCTGCACCGTCCTGAACCCGCACCTATTCGTCGTCGGTATGTGGCAGAACCCCGGCGACGAACGCTGGCGTGTCCCCCGTGGCGAAGTCGACCGGGCCGTCGATCAAGCCTTCGACGATTACAACGTCGTCGAGCTGGCTTGTGACATGTGGGGGTGGCGTTCGGAGATCGAATCGTGGCAGGAGCGTCACGGTGAGAAACGAGTCGTCGAGTACAACACCGCGTTCGCTCGACGCATGGCCCCGGCAACCGACCGTCTCTATCAGGCGGTCATGGAACACATGGTGACTTACGACGGAGATCCCGAGCTGGCTGCTCACTTCTCCAACACAGTCGCCAAGTCAACAACGCTCGGAGATCTCGTGTCGAAGGACAAGAAGAACTCTCCGCGCAAGATCGACGGCGCAGTTGCCTCGATTATCGCGTTCGACCGTGCCGCTTGGCACGCCAATCAGAAGACCTCGAAGAAAGTTAGGACTTTCGCATGAACAAGACTCTCGAATCTCTCCTCCAGAAGCTCGACGAACCTATCGGCACCTATTCGGAGTTGGACCGCTATTACAGTGGCCGGCAGGCACTCGCCTATCTCGCTCCCGAGGCGAAGACCGCTCTGGGGAACAGGTTTGGGCGCATGGCGTCGAACATTCCTCGTCTGGCCGTGACCGCGTTGTCGGAGCGGCTGCGCATCACCGGCTTCAAGACGAATGACGACGATTCTCTCGTCTGGGCCGATTGGATCCGCAACAACCTCGATCAGCACTCCGGCGTCGTTCACCGTGAAGCCCTCACGCTGGGCAAGTCCTACGTCATCGTCTGGGTGGATACGTTTGGACGTCCGCAAGCGACTGTCGAATCAGCACGGCAAGTGACTGTCCTGCGTCACCCGGCGACGCGTGAAGTTCTCGCAGCAGTGAAGCGTTGGACGACTGACAAGACGACTGAGGCGGTTCTCTACACCGCCGAGGCGATCACCCGCTTTTCTGCGAAGACGACCGGCGCAACTACGACTGGCTTCTCCTCCGTCGAGGTCATCGAGAACCCGCTAGGTGTTGTCCCCGTCGTCCCGTTCATCAATGGTGATCGTCTCCTCGACGATGGTGTCTCCGAGATCGAAGATCTGATCCCCCTCGTCGACGCACTGAATAAGACGCTGGCTGATCTCATGGTGTCGTCGGAGTACGTCGGCAGGCCCAGACGCTGGGCAACCGGCATCGAGCTCGAGGAGGACGAGGACGGCAACGCCGAGAACCCGATCCCTGAAGGCCCCCGCGCCATGGTGTCGGAATCGTCGGACACTAGGTTCGGACAACTCCCGGCTGCGGATCTCGGAGCCTATGAAGCATCTGTCCGCATCATCTTGGGACAGATCATGGCCGTCTCCGCGCTCCCGTCGCATTACATCGGTATTACGACGTCGAACCCTGCATCGGGTGACGCGCTGCGAGCTTCTGAGGCGTCACTGACCGCACGGGCTGAGGCACGCCAGGATCAGTTCTCGAGATCGTGGGAATGGGTAGCACGGCTGCTAATCGCCGTCCGCACCGGCAAACCGATCGATCAGATCGAGGCTGAAGTTTCGTGGGCTGACGCCGCTACGCGTTCAATCGCGCAGGAGGCTGACGCCGTGGTGAAGCTCGTCCAGTCCGGGATTCTTCCCCCGTCCTACGCGCTCGAGCGTCTGGGATATTCGCAGGCTGAGATCGAACGCATCCGGGAAGCGAAACGTCTCGAGTCGTTCGACGCAGCCGCAACCGCGGGGATCAGTGAATGAGTTTCGAGACTGCACTGAACTCATTGTCCGGGCAAGTCAGGGCACGGGCTGAGAAGCTGCTCGACGCCTTCGAGTCGGGACAGATCTCGCAGGGCACGTTCATTACCGCCATGGCCGACGTTGTGGGACAGGCACGAGCTCAGGGCGCTACTTATGCCGTGTCTGTCCTCCGCGACTACGTGGAGACCGCGCTACAGGCCCCCGTCGCCGTGTCTCCTGCAATGCCACCGGCTGACCTTAAACGCCTCGAAGGTGCCGTCGTGACGATTCTCGGATCCGACCAGGACACGCGAATGCAGATCGTCCGCCTAGCGACTGGAGAGACGTTGGACGCCGCGCACCAGGCTTACGGCGAATCCATGGAGAAGCTGCCAATGGTGAAGGGGTGGACTCGAGGCGTCGACTCGCAGGCGTGCGAACTCTGCCAGTGGTGGGGACGTGACGGTCGTGTGTTCCGTCCCGATCATGTGATGCCCCGACATAAGGGTTGTGTGTGCCACCCGGTGCCCACGATCACCCGTACTAGCAATTATCAGAACGAGAAGCAGGCCGCGAACGCGGCCCGAACGAATATGCGCCGCGAGGCAAAGAGAGGAAACACCAATGTCGCTTGAGCAGATGAACGACGAGGAGATCGTCGAGCAGGAGACCGTCGACCAGGAGCCGGTCGAAATCCCCGAGGTCGACGAGACTCCCGAGGCCCCGGAGCCGACCGACGAGGAGCAGGACACGTTCCCGCGTGATTACGTCGAGAAGCTGCGTGACGAGAACGCAAAGTACCGTCAACGAGCACAGAAGGCCGACGATCTCGCCCACCGGCTACACAATGCCCTTGCAGCGGCCACAGGACGCCTACAGGACGCTTCCGACCTCGAATACAGTCCAGAACACCTAGACGACCCCGAAGCCCTGGATACGGCCATTACGGAGCTTCTGGAGAAGAAGCCTCACCTGGGGTCTCGGAAACCTTCAGGGAGCATCGGGCAGGGCGTGTCAGCCGGTGGCACTACAGTTGACCTCGCCGGTCTCCTCCGGCAACGAGCGTAAAGGAGCGCAAAGTGGATACGAGTAGCCTATGGCACGATGCCGTAGACGACCTAAGGAAACTCGAGGACGAAGCGACGACATTCGACCAGAGAGCTAAAGTCGCAGAAATCAAAGCTCACCTATCGATTGCACAGGAAATCAGTATTATGAATCCTAATAACACGATTTCCTGGGACGCAAATAGGAATAAGATTAACGGCTGGGGAATGATTATCGAACCCAACCGTGAAGCCAAATAGAATTTAGGAGCATAGCATGGCGCGATACTATATCAATTATGGAATCAGGACGACGGTCACAAGGGCATATGAAGCCGACAAATACAAAGTTGGCGACCTGTTCATATCGTTCCTACGAGGAACTGGAGACGATCACGAAGTCGTAGCACAAGTTAAAACTTCGGAAGTGCTCACCATCACTCGCGAAGACGCAGTGGAAATCAAAGAGTAGGAGTTACCAGTGGCAACATTCATAATCAACCAAGGATTCGATAGCGAAGAATCCGTCGAAGCCGAATCGTTTGACGAGAAGGGCAATTACACCGTTTTCTACGGAGAGGGATTCCAGAGCTTCGCAATCAAGACCGCTCGAGTCGAAACGATCACCCGAGCCGAATAGGTTGACATTGTAGCACAAATCTGATACCCTAGGGGGGTATGGTCTTGACGGCCATACCCCTCTTTCGGTCTGGCACCGCTGGGAACCCAACACTCCTCATCTCAAGTTAGGTGCCAAATAATGGTAGAAACCACTTCAGCGAACCCTGAACTCCTTCAGGAACAGGTATCCTCGCTCCTCATTCAGCCCCTCGAAGCACAGTCGATTGTCCTCGCCTCCGGAGTCCAGGTCTTCGACACTGCTTCACCGCTGCGCATCCCGAAGCTCACCAGCTCGAGCGATCCGGCATGGGTTGGAGAATCCGAACTCATCCCCGAGCACGACGTCGACTTCGACGAAGTGAAGCTGATGCCCTCGGATCGTAAGTCCGTGAAGACCCTCATCCGGTTCTCGAATGAACTCCTCCGGCAGTCCGTCATCGGCCTCGACGCAGTGCTGAAGACTCGCCTCGTCACCGACGTTGCCAACAAACTCGACACGGCGTTCCTCACCGGCACTGGTGCGGACAAGTCCGTCACCGGCATCATCAACCAGCCCGGAGTGCAGACCGGCGTTCTCGACGCCTCTGACCCCGATTCGCTGCTCGATGCCCTGGCTCTCGCGTCGGCTGCTGAAGTCACCCCGAACCGTTGGTTCATCTCCGGTGCCGACTTCTTCACCCTCCGCAAGCTCAAGGACGGAGACGGCAAGTACCTCATCGTCTCGGACCTCACCGCAGACGCGAAGTACACACTGTTCGGTGTGCCCGTCACTGTGACGAGCAAACTCCCGGCTGGCAAGGCTGTCCTGGCGAACACGTCGGAGATTGCTGTCGCTCGTGATACCGACCCGTCCGTGACGCTCCTGTCGGAACGGTACGCCGAGTACGACGAGCAGGCGATCCGCGTCACCGCACGCTACGATCTCGGTCTGCTGCGCCCTGAAGGTGTCATCGTCCTCACCGCTGCTGAAGGCTGATGCCCACCGCGCAGGACGTCGCAGACTTCATCGGCCAGGGTGACGACTCCACCGTTGTCGCCCTGGCTGGGGAGCACCTGCCGGTTATCACGGCCATGGCGTCGGCCTATACGCGTGGTAACGGCTTCACCGCTGGAGAACCCAACGACGAGATCTCTGCGGTCATCACGACGGCAACGGCCCGGCTGATGGCGAACCCCGATCAGGTGCAGTACAAGCTCGGGAACATGTCGTTCCAGTCGTTCTTCAACGGGTGGACGCTTGCCGAAACTTTCGTGCTGAACCGTTATCGGAAGAGGTCGACGGGATGATCTTCAAAGACAAGATCGAGATCATCGAAGCGCACGCCGAACAGAACAAGTACGGCGACTGGGTGTATGACTGGGCGAACCCCGAAGTCGTGCAGGTCGTCGGATCTCGCGTCGACTACCGATCCACGGCAATGCTCGACGATGACAACCGATTCATGTCGAAGGCCGAACTGATCGCGTACTGCGAACCGACGACCATCAACCCGGCGTTGCAACGCGTCCGCTGGAATGGTCTCCAGTACGAACCGGACGGGCAAGTGCTCGAATACCGGCGCGGTCGTCGAACCTTCTACGTGGAGATCCCACTGAAGACGGTTCAACCGCAACCCTGATACTCACGTCAACGCCCATCTCCTTTCAGGGCGAAGGTGTGGAGCCGATTGGTTAGTTTCGGCTGAGAACCACCTGCGTGTACAAGAATCCCCCAGGCACCTTACCGGCCAGCCTGGGGGATTCTTTTGTGCCCTCGAGTCCGCAAAAAGTCCGCAGAAAGTTCGTAAAGCCGCTATCTGCCACATTGCGCCCCAACACGTTTTTGCAGGTCAGACAACGTATGCAACGCCGGTCGACCAAGGACATACACCGTCCGAGAGTTCTGGGTCAACTCACCGAGCGAGGTGTTCATCGCCGTCGACGGAATCCATCAGCTGACGACGACGAAGCTCAGTTCGGGTGAACTCGATGACCTCATCGAGCGGATGCTGCGCACCTCGGGCCGCCGTGTCGATCTGTCGCAGCCGTTCGTCGACGCCATCCTGCCCGACGGGTCCCGTCTGCATGTGGTGCTGCCCGATATCACTCGCACCCACCCAGCTGTGAATATCCGCAAGTTCATCGCCCGGCCGCGCAATCTCGCCAATCTGATCGCGCATGGATCGCTGACGGCCGGGGCCGCCGAGTTCCTCGACGCGGCCGTGGCCAGCGGGGCAAATATCCTTGTCTCCGGGGCCACTCAGGCGGGCAAGACGACGATGCTCAATGCCTTGGCCGGCTCGATTCCGGCCCGTGAACGCACGATCTCCTGCGAAGAGGTCTTCGAACTCAATCTGCCCAGCCGTGACTGGGTCCCCATGCAGTGTCGCCAGCCCTCATTGGAAGGCACCGGCGAAGTCACCCTCCGTGCCCTCGTCAAAGAGGCGCTGCGGATGCGGCCGACGCGCATCATCGTCGGCGAGGTCAGAGAGGCCGAAAGCCTCGACCTCCTCGTGGCATTGAATTCGGGGCTGCCCGGGATGGGCACCATCCACGCGAACTCTGCCCGGGCGGCGATCACGAAGATCTGCACGCTGCCGCTGCTGGCCGGGGCGAACAATCGATTGGGGATGTGCAAAAAGAAAGCGAACTGGCCCAGATTTTGTAGGTACTGCATCACACTATTGTCCGCAAGCCCAGCACATCGTTCGACGGAGATGCCCCCTAGTGGGATTGGCTACGACATATATCCGCTATTGGAGCAACCAAGCCTTGATGGGGCTGAGGACGGCTGCCGCACGGCAGCCTGTCAAATCAAGTATCCAACCCTCTCCACTGCTTGGCGTGGGCATTCGAGATCTCCTCAAGAGAAGAGTGAGATGACGGATTCAATCTCAGATGGGCCCGAGTCTACAGACCTCGCTGGAGATTGCACGAGCGGCCGCCGCAGCCTTGGGCCCGTACTCGTTCAGCCTGTCCGGGCTCAATCGACTTGAAGGACCCGAGACCGAGACCGATGCAATCGGTTTGCCTTCTGCATCGACGATAGCGGCACCTGTGGAGCAGATGCCGTCGCTGAGCCCTCGGTCGTTCGTGGAATATCCGAGTTCCCGTACTTTGTCGATTTTGGCCCTGAGCACATCAGGATCCGTAATCGTCTTCTCAGTGACCTGCACAAGGCCCTGGGAAATGTAGTCCTCAATCCGATCATCGCTGTATCTGGACATGATCGCGAGGCCTGTCGCTGAAGCGTGCATCGGGTTCCGATCCCCGATTGGCAAAAATGCACGCAGTGGGTGGGACGTATCCAATCGTTCGATGAGAACTACGTCCCGGGAATCGGGGACAGCCAAATGAACCGTCTCCGTGGTCATGAGCTGGAGATTGTTGAGATGGGGCATCGCAATCTGGCGAATATCGCTCGGACTGCCGGCATTCTTGCACACCGAGAAGCCGCGTGACGTCAGCTGCCATTGAACCGGCGGGTCCGGGGTTTCCGTGATCCACCCCGCCTCCTTCAGAGTCAAGAGATAGCGCTGCACGCTGCCTTTCGGCAACTCTGCTGTGCGGCTGAGGGCAGTGAGCCCAACCTTTTCAACTTCCGCGATGAGCTCAAGTAGTCGAAACGCTGTGAGCACACTATTGATAGTCATCCAATTTTCCTTGACGGTCAGTGTTTTGATTCATAATATCGGAACAAGGGTTCACCAGGTAGTCCATAGGTCCGCATAGTGAACCGCTCTTTCTGCATAGAAATGGATGAAACAGTGACGTTTCAACTGACTGCTCTAACGGTATTCATTGCCGTCTTCGCCATCTGCTCCTGGCGAGGCGTTCACATCGGAATCTTCATGTTTCCGGCAGCATGCGCAATCGGAATTTGGTTGGCATCGATGTCACTCGAAGACGTCGTGGCAGGATTTCCCATAGACATTCTCGTCTTGCTGGTAGGTGTCACCTACTTCTTCTCAGTCGCGCGGTCCAATGGGACGATCGACCGTCTGGTGGATTACGCACTCAGCAGAGTCGGCAATAAGCCTGCGCTCCTGCCGTTGGTCTTCTTCCTCTTGTCGCTTGGTATCGGGGCAATGGGGTCGCCGCTGGCCTCGCTCGTCGTTGTGCCGATTGCCATGCCGCTCGCCCGGAGATACAAAATGGACCCGATGGTAATGGCGCTTGCAATGGGAACAGGCGGCAGCGCGGGAGCCTTCGCTCCAACCAGCCTCTTCGGCATCGTCACCTATGGCACCGCCAGAGAAGCTGATATTGCAATCAATCCCTTCGCTCCATTCGGAGTCGCGTTGGGAATGAACCTTCTGTTGCTCGTGTGCGGCTTCTTCATCTTCGGTGGAGCGAAGCTCATTCGAGAGACGCTCAGTCGTGAATCTCTCGACAGCATCGGCGGAACCGGCGCAGGAGGACGCTCATACGGTCTTCCTGGTGAGCGGTATGGCATTGGCAGTGGCACAGAACTGAGCTCGAGTCCAGATCACGAGGCTACAGCGGTTGACACACTGGTTGACGGGCCGCCGCGCGGTAAAACGATATTCACCGGGACACAAGTCTTCACAATCGCCTGCATCATTGGGCTCGTAGTCGCAGTCATCGGGCTCGCAATTGCTGGGAAAGAGCCGGACATCGGAGTCCTTGCATTCGCCTTCGGTGCAATTCTCACCTTCGTCGACCCGGCTAGTGGCAAGAAAGCCATTCCCCAGATCGACTGGTCGACCGTGCTACTTGTCGGCGGAATCATCACCTACGTCGGTGTGCTCGAACATATGGGCGCTGTCGATCTGCTCGGCGACGGCGCGGCGAGCATTGGTACTCCGATTATTGCAGCACTTGTCATCTGCATTATCGGGGGTGTGGTATCCGCCTTCGCGTCGACGACAGGAATTCTGGCTGCGCTCGTTCCACTGGCCCTGCCGCTTGTGGCCAACGGTGGTGTTACAGGCTGGACCGTCATCTGCGCCCTAGCTGTCTGCTCGTCAATTGTCGATGTCTCTCCCTTCTCAACTGTGGGGGCCACATTTGTCGCGACCGTCGAGGAGAGCCAACGGGAGCGAATGACCAAGCTGCTTCTGCGGTGGGGGCTGTCGATGGCAATAGTCGGCCCGGTCGTTCTTGTCGGAGCTCTCGTCCTCCCCGGCACGCTCTGAGTTTCGCTTCAGTCAACAGCCCAACACCGCTTCAAAGGAGAATCACATGAGCGAACCGCTCCCGTTGCACGGAATTAGGGTCATGGACCTCACCCGGGCACTCTCAGGTCCATTCTGTACGACGCTGCTCGGCGACCTTGGTGCCGATATCGTCAAGATCGAAAGCGTAAAGAGCGGAGACTCGGCGAGGATCTGGCCACCCTTCGAAGACGACCACAGTCTCTACTTCGAAGCGGTCAATCGCGGTAAGAAATCAATCGCCATCGACTTCTATTCCGACGAGGGACGAGCCATTCTCCAGGATATAGCGAGAAAGTCTGACGTCATCGTCGAAAATTTCCGTCCCGGAGTGCTCGCTAAGACAGGCTTGGACCCGGTCGCGTTGCGGAAGGACAACCCTGACCTCGTAGTTCAGTCAATCAGTGGATTCGGCCAAAGCGGTCCAATGAGCCAATACGCCGGTCTCGATCAAGTTATCCAGGCAATGTCGGGAATAATGTCTGTGACTGGTTCGGATCCTGATAACACCTACCGAGTTGGGTTGCCGATCATCGACATCGTCACCGGAATCTTCTCCGCTCTCGGAGTCACGGCTGCATTGGCAGGCAGGGCACAGATGAGTACGGGGCTAGACGTCGCGACTTCTCTACTGGAATCAGCAGTCGCCATCTCTGTATTCCACGGGCAGTCGACCCTGAGCAACCACACGGTTCCGGTGCCCCATGGCAATGACCATCCTGTAATCGTCCCCTATGGTGTCTTCGCTACAAAAGACGTTCCGATTGTTATCGCTGTCGGAAGCGACAAACACTGGAGCACGTTCTGCAAGCTTATCGGACTGCCGAATCTGCCTGATGATCCGAGGTACGTTGAATCCGGTGACAGATTCGCCAACCGGGATGTTCTCAAAACGGACCTCGAAGCGGCACTCGTCCAAAAGCCCGCAGCCCAGTGGATGCACGCGATTCGGGAAGCGGGGATCCCCGCCGGACCGATCTACACCTACGACCAAGTCTTTCAAGATGAACAAGTGAACGCGCTCGAGATGGTGCAGACGGTTCGCCGCCAGGATGGAAGCACACTGCCGCTGGTGCGCGGCCCGCTGTCTGTCAATGGTCAACCGACTCCTGTGCAATCAGCACCACCGACCCTGGGCAGCGGCACCAAGGAGGTTCTGGAGAGCATCGGATACACGGTAGACCAAATCCGCAACTTGGCGAACAACGGAGTCATCAGGCTTCCCGACGAAGCAGAGACAGGAAGAGTAGATGCGCGATCATGACTGAAACCAACCAGTGCCTCACCCTGGAAATCGACGGACCAGTTGCCACGATATGGATCCGAAACGAGGGACGTCGCAATGCCATGACGTCACGGATGTGGGAGCAATTCCCCGAGCTAATAGCGCAGACAGGCGATCAAAGCACAGTGATGGTTATCGTCCTCCGCGGACATGGTGATGACTTCTCAGCCGGAGCCGATATCTCTGAGTTGCGAACAATCAGCACTTCCAAGGAATCAGGGGGAGCTTCGGCTACGACGAAGGCCGAAACCGCAATCGCCTCCAGCCCAAAGCCGACTATCGCGGCCATTGATGGCTACTGCATCGGCGGCGGCTGGGAAATAGCTGCCGCTTGCGACATACGAATAGCAACGTCCAACGCCAAGTTTGCCATCACCCCTTCCAAAATGGGCATCGTTTACCCTGTCAGCGCGATCAAACGGCTTGTCGACATCGCCGGACCTAGCGTGGCCAAAGATTTGCTGCTGACCGGCAGGATGTTGACGGCCGACGAAGCCCTCGGTTTCGGCCTGGTCACCCAACTTGCTGGGGAAGGAGAGCTGAGTGAGCACGTCGTAGCTTTAGCGGACCAGCTCAGTTCTCGGTCACAGCTATCGATTCAAGCGATGAAGAACATCGTCGATGCCATGACCGCAGGCTCAGACTTCGAATCCCGTGACAGCGTCTGGCGGTCTGAGGTGGAGACAAGCGGCGAGAGGGAGACGGGAGTGCAGGCCTTCCTTGATCGGCGGCCTGCTAAATTCGGCTGGACGGGTGAACGCTTCTGGAACCACCATCCTGAAGTACGTGTGCACGAATAGCCCGCCTCGGAGTGGTTGTGACGCCGTCGGCGTACAATCAATCTCTCCGAGGCGCTTACTGTGCACTTGCCTACGTCCCCAATGGCGAGGGTTAGCGACGAGATACGACGAGCTTGCCATCACCTATCGAGCGACCGTCGTGATCAGGGCGATCCTGACATGGCTCCGGCACTAAAGGAGAGATGCCCTAACATCGGCAAGAGAGCCCGACCGATTGAGAACAATTTTGACAGTAGGTACACGGCGTTGACCGCTTCCTATGCTGCCTGACTACCCAAGCCAAGCAGCAAGCGCCTACTCCCCTGCGCTCTGACCGGATTCTGTCGTCCAAGAATGAAAAGCCTGCGCCGACGGCCTCGGTTTAGAGACCGTCGGTGCAGACAGCCGATGACTTCAGCCGAATTGACTCATCCAAAGGCTGGCAATGTCGTCGCGACGTGCGAACCAGACTTTGCCCTTGGTCTGACAGTGCTCAATGAACTCTCTTAGAGCGTTCGTCCGCCCTGCCTGTCCAATAAGCCGCGGATGCAGCCCCACCGACATCATCTTCGGAGCGCCTCGCTCTCCTTCGAGCCACAGCTCGTCGAAACCGCGGCGTGCGAACTCGAAGAAGTCTCCTGGTGCTTTCGTCCCCTGTATATCGTTGTATGTCAGCGAGTACGGAACGACGAGATGGCGCTTTCCGTTTACCTCGGTGAAGTACGGAAGGTCATCGTTGTAGGCGTCGGAATCGTAGAGGAAGCCGCCGTGCTCGGTGACGAGTTCACGCGTGTTCACGGAGGGACCGTAACGGCAGTACCACCCATTGGGAGCCGAGCCCCAGGTGGTCTTGAACGATTCGACAGCATCATGAATGCGCTGCGCTTCTTCCTCGCGCGTCATCCGCCAGTGCTCTTCCCAGCGGTAACCGTGGGAGACGAGGTCGTGGCCAAGCTTACGCGCGGCAGTAGCGACGTCCGGGTTCATCTCGAACGCACGTGCGCAGGCGAAGAAAGTGGCATTGATGCCGAATTCCTCGAACAATCTCAGCAGTCGCCATACGCCCACTCGAGAGCCGTATTCGTACATTGATTCGGTCGCCAGATCACGGATTTCGCGTGGGAATGGATAAGCGACTTCCGCGATCGAGTCGTTCTCGCCGTCGCCGAGGAAGTGACTGTACTCGGATCCCTCTTCGTAGTTGACGACAAGGTTGACGGCCACATTGGCCCCGCCGGGGAACTGGGGGTGAGGTGGGTTTTCACCGTAGCCGACGAGATCGCGGATCGGGCCATTGGATTGGGTAGTCATGTCTTCTCCTTGGAGTTCGGTTTGGTCAGTCGGTGGGGTCGAGCTCTTCGAATGAACGGTTGTGCGTCTCTGTGACAGCACGGGAGATGATGAAAATGCCGATGTAGATGATGACGACGATGCCAAAGGTCATGTACTCGTTGACGTTCTCAAACAGCGCCGACGCAGCTAGCGGGATCAGGGCTCCGCCAATGAAGCCGATGTTGACGACGACTGAGGTGCCCAGTCCGCGGATCTTTGTAGGGAAGAGTTCAGGCGACCAGGTCCAGATCGTCGTGTTGACGACCATGACGCTGAAGTTGAACAGGAATCCGAGGAGCATGATGAGGAAGGGGCTCGTGGCGAAGAACGCGAAGAGGATAATCGTTACAGCCGCTAGGACTGAACCGATGGCGATCATACGTTTACGCGGGAACGAATAGGCACCGATCGAAGCGAGGATCGCGCCGAGCAATCCGCCGATGTTCTGGACCATCGTGAAGGTCAGGCTGCCGCTAATCGAGTAGCCGCGCTCGACGAGGAGCAGTGGCATGACGAGCAAGATACTGAATTGAGCGCCCCAGGCGAGGAACGCGACGATCGACAGACCGACGGTGCGCTTGCGCTGCCCGGAGATGAACAAGTCAGAGACCCGACCACTTGCCGAGACCTCAGCGGAAGCAGCATCCACTTCCGCGGCGCTGAAGTACTCGACCGCTTCGCCCACAGTTCTCAGACGCATCTTGCCCTGCTCGAGTCGCGTCAACGATGCGTTGAGTTCTGACGTCCGGTGCTTCTCCAGCAGAAACCGTGGCGTCTCGGGAAGATATCGGCGGAAGAAGAAAACGAGCACCGCGGGGATGCCAAGCAGGCCAAACGCCCAGCGCCACGCTTCGTCTCCGGCTGAGATCATTGCGGCAAACGGTCCCAGAACGAAAATTGTGTAAGCGAACGCGATGAACATACCGACCCCAGCCGAGATCGTGTTGAACAAGGAGACGAACAGTCCGCGGATGCGGGTGGGTGTCAGCTCTGATAAGTAGGTCAGTCCGACGGCGATCTCACCGCCGACGCCGATTCCCGTGATGATGCGGGCGACGGTGAGCATTTCGTAGTTCATCGAGAAAGCTGCGACGACTGACCCGAATGAGTAGATGCCGACGCTGACGGCGAGGACCGCACGGCGGCCCGCTCGGTCCGCAAGGTATCCTCCAGTGACTCCGCCGACGGCGATCGCCAGGAGGGTCGCGGTCGACAGCAGGGCGATGTCTTGGGCCGACGCGCCGAATGCTTCCTGTAGTGACGGGCCAAGTGAGGCAAGGATGAGCTGTTCCATGACCTCGAAGAGTCCGCCGGTCACGACCAGCAGCAGCGCGAGGTAGTGGACTTTCGTCAGTTTGATTCCGTCGACTATGTCGCCTAATCGACTATGATTCATATCGTGGTATGTCGTGTTCATGAGAACTCCATCGTTCGATTCAGTTGAATGCGATATATCCTCCCCGCGGTAACCGGGGTTCCCCGAATAGCGAACTGGCAGGTTCGCTATTCGGGACCGGCACTCTCTTTCGAGGTCCCGGCAGTCTGTGAATTCTGACGACCACTGGCGCGGTCATCGTTCCTTGCGATCTCGTGCAGATCCCCCGCACTGACCAGGTGTGGCTCTTCTCCGCAGAGGAGAAGACTTCAGTGTGGTGTGGTGCTGTCTGCTGGTCTGTTGGGGGCGGGAAAGCTGAAGACCGATACGAGAACCGACTCCCCCGTGTTACGCAGCGCATGTTTAAGGTCTGCCGGGATGTAGATCGCGTCACCTTTGGAGAACTCCACAGTCACCGCTGACGTGATCAGTTCACCTCGGCCTTCAGCTACGAACATGACTTCTGCTGTGCTGTGAGCGAGTTCGGCCGTGGATGGCTCACCTGGCTGCACTGCCGCAACGCCCAAGCATTGGTTGATGTCGGGAACGTTGATGTCGCTGAGCAGCATCGCAGATTCGCCGACCTGCCCTGTACTCGGATCAAGTTCGGCAGAAGCCCGAACGGGCTGGTACTTATGGTTCGTCATCGAACCTCCTCTTGTGTTGTGAATACGATCAGGAGTGAGGCAGGATACGTGACTTGTTCCTGCTCAGATGAGTTTTCATGGTCGCGTGGGCAAGATCGACATCTCCAGCAGCAACCGTGTCGAGCACCTGCTGATGTTCCTCGTAGAGCCGGTGTCGATGATCGGCATCTTGAAGAGAGAGCTGGTTGATCAGCGCCCAGAGAGGCTGATTGTCGATGGAGATAACTTCGTAGGCGAGCTCTCCCAGCAGCTGGTTGTCGAGAGCAGCGGCGAGTTCGAGATGAAACTGGAGCGCGAGTTGTGTGAACTCGGGTACGCTCTCGGCTACTTCGAGGAGCGCTCCGGCGTTTTCGTGCACCTTTCGCGCCGCGTCGAGGGCGGCATGACTGCCGGCGAGTCCTCTGGCGATGCTCGGTTCGATGACTAATCGCGTATCGATGACATGTTCCGGGCGTGCGCCGTACTGGAACTGTTCGGACGATTGCAGGCGCTCGACTCTCGTCGAGATGTAGGTGCCGTCCCCGTGGCGGACATCGATGACCCCGATCATGTCGAGGGCGAAGATTGCCTCGCGAACAGTGCTCCGGGAGGCGTTATAGCGTTCGGCAAGGTCTCGATCGGATGGCAGCTTCTTTTCCGTCCGGCCGTCTTCCGCCTGAATTTCTCGTAGAAGATCCTGCGCGATCGGAATGTATCGCCGCTTCGGCTGCTCAACCTTGCTTGAGTGGTCGGATGACTTCATATCAAGAGGTTAGACCTATTTTCGAACGATCGTCAATAGCGTACGCACGAACAACGGCGGCGACCCGCGGCCGCGTGGCCCCAAACGCATGGGACACAATCGACCACCGCCCACCCCCGAAATGCCTTACGCCCAAGCGCAAGCGATCTCCAAGGACGTCCTTTGACTCCGAAGTCGAACTCCGCATAAGCTATTCACCGGATATACGAACTATCGTTTCTATATGCGAAAGACAGTGAGGTCATGTCGCACTACTCAAAATCCGGTACGCACCCAAGACTCAAACGCTCGTTGCTCCCATTGGTGGCTACTGCGCTGGTGGCGGTCGCTTCGACTGCTGGCTGTGCACCCGTGGAGAATCCGGGGAACCCAGCACTCAGCCTGGCCGACTCTTATTCTCCCAAGCATCCATTCGGCAAGTACGGCGTCAGCGTCTTCCTCGACGAGCTCAAGGAAAACGGTCTCGACACCGAGTACTACCCTTCAGGTCAGATGGGGAACGCAGAGGATCTCGCTTCCCTCATTTCCACCGACAACATCGACATCGGACCAGCATCGGCCGCATACCTCGAGGACAAACTCCCGCTGTCCAGCGTCGGGGACCTGCCCATGATGACGACAGATGCCTGCGTCGCTTCTGATTCGATGATGGACCTCCTCGACGAGGACGGAATTCTCTATAAAGAGGAATACGAGGACCGCGGACTCCGACCGCTTTGGGTCTCGATCATCCCCGGGTACGAAGTGATGACGAGCAACACCAAAGTCGAAGATCCCGCCGATGTTCGCGGGCTGCTCCTCCGTTCCTCAGGCGGAGCATTCGACGTCACCATGGAAACCATCGGGGCATCAGCGGTGAGCATGTCGGCGGCAGATACCTACGAGGCGATGACACGCAACACCGTCGACGGAACCGCCATGCCATTCGTCAGTGTGCCCTCCTACAATCTCGAGCAGGTCGCCAACTATTCGACTAAGGGCCTCAACCTCGGCTCTGTCGGCATCCCGTATGTCATCAGTGAACGCACCTGGGATGGTCTTAACTCGCAGGAACAAGACAAAGTCACTGACGCTGCCGCTCAGGCTCAGCAATCGTTGTGCGATGGCCTCAATAAGGAAAAGTCCGAGGCCGAATCGCTGATGAATGACGCCGGAGTGCAATTCACACCGATCAGAGGCGAGGCCAAAGAAGAGTGGACTCTCGAGCTGAGCCGCGCGAAATCTGACTGGGCAACCAGCCTCGATTCGGCTGGCCTTCCCGGCACCGAAGTACTTACCGAGTTCGAGAAGGCGGTGACCAAGAATGAGCGAAATCGATCAGACTCCTGACAACTCCACTCAGCGCTACGGCAGCCTCCACACCTCGATCGTATCGACATCAAAATGGTGCGCAATCATCGCGCTCGGACTAATCACGGTGCTCATGCTTGCTGAGGTCGTGCTTCGATACTTCGCTGGAAGCCCTCTGGGGTGGAACGTCTCGTTCATCGAGAAGGTATTGCTGCCTGCCGTCGTCTTCCTCGGCATGCCGTGGGGCTACGCAGTCAGCGCACACGTCGCTGCGGACATGCTGTATGAGCACCTTCCTGCCAAAGTGCAGTCAGCCGCTCGATGGCTCAGCCTCATCGTCGTCTTCGTGGGAATCACCGCGTTGGCTATTGCTGGGACGATCACAATGTTCGAGGCACTCAAGCACGGAGACATTCCACCTCCGCTGTCATCCCAGCTGCCGATCTACAGCTGGATCTGGCAGGCGTTCCTCCCGCTCGGGAGCCTGTTCACCGCTGTGATCATCCTCCTGGAGTCCAAGACCTTCCTCAAAGGCGGTGCAGCCTGATGCTAGTACTCACCATCACAGCACTCTTGCTGGCCCTCATCCTGCTACGCATACCGATCGCCTTCGCCATCCTGATCAGCGGCATCGTCGGCCTGTTCGCGCTCGGCGGACCCGCCGATGTCATCGGTGTCCTGATGACCATCCCGCAAAGCGCGGTCAGCAACAATTCGTTGGCAGCGATCCCGCTCTTCATCCTCATGGCTCAGTTCGTCCTCCACAGCGGTGCACTCTCCAGCCTGTTCGACTCGGCAAAGGTCCTCGTTGGCCGTATGCGTGGTGGAACTGCGCACGCAGCTGTCGGAGCTGGAGCGATTTTCGCTGCAGTTTCAGGGTCATCCACTGCCGCGGCGGCAACACTTGCTCATACCTCAACCGGGGAACTCATCCGACAGGGCTACGACAAACGCCTCAGCGCCGGGGTCGTGGCCGCAGCAGGAACGCTGGCGGCGATGATCCCGCCCAGTGTGCTTCTCATCTTCTATGCCATCACGGCCGAAGCAGGAGTCGGACCGACCCTCATCGCCGGAATCATCCCCGGCCTCCTCGTGGCCGCGGCACTTGTCATCACGATCACCATTCTGATCACGCTCAGAACATCATCAGCGCCAAGAGGCGAAGCCAGCACCGGGCACGAGAAGTTCCGCAGTCTCGCCGGCCTCCTGCCGATCGCCGCGCTCTTCATCCTCGTCGTCGGCCTGGTATTCCTCGGTGTCACGACCGCAACCGAAGCCGCCGCAGTCGGATGCCTAGGGGCGCTGGGGCTGATGCTAGGCAAGAAGAAGCTCACCTGGGCGAACCTGACAAAATCGTTCGCCGAGGCCCTGAGCTCATCGATCATGATCCTCACGATCATCATGGCCGCCCACGTCTTCGGCCACTTCATCACCGAGTCGCAAGTCACGCCTCACCTGGTCGATTCACTCTCGGCACTGCCCATTGCTCCGATCGTCATCGTCGCCATCATTGCCGTCGGCTACCTCATTCTCGGCTTCTTCATGGACCAGATGGCAATCATCGCGCTGACCGTGCCCGTGACTCTGCCCGTAGTGACTGAGCTGGGATTCGATCCGATCTGGTTCGGAATCGTCGTTATCCTGCTGGCCGAAATCGGGCTGATTACTCCCCCACTCGGCCTCAATGTCTTCGTCGTCGCTCAGGCAGCCAGAATGCCGGTCGAGGATGTCTTCCGCGGCAGCATTCCCTTCGTCTTCGCAATTCTGGCCGTCGGAGTCCTGCTCTTCGCCTTTCCGCAAATCGTCCTCACACTGCCAGAAATGATGGGAAGTCTATGACGCACACACAGCCCGTTCCGAATACTCAGGCAAGGGGGCCGCTCGACGGACTGATAGTCGTCGAGATCGCCACGGTCATTATGGGCCCCTTGGCCGGACGGCTCTTCGCCAAGCTCGGCGCAGAAGTTGTTCACGTCGAAGCTCCCAGCGGAGATGTGATCCGCCGGTCCGGACAATCCCGAAATCCGGGGATGTCTGCCGCCGCGCTCAGCCTCGGAGACGGGAAGAAGAACATCACGCTCGATTTCTCAGACGCCGAGGACCAACGTACGCTGAACGACCTCGTCGGTATCGCGGACATTATCGTCACCAACTACCTTCCGCGACAGCGTCAGAAATACGGTTTCGACTGGGAATCAGTTGCTGAGATCAACCCTCAATGTGTTCTCGTCACGGCGCAAGGGTACTCTTCGAATAGTCCAGAACGTGACCGGCCAGCGTACGACGACATCATTCAAGCAGCCAGTGGTCTCAGCGATGTCTATCGCAAATCATTGGGCCGGCCCCAGTACGCTCCGTACGTGGTCGCCGACAAAGTCTGCGCCCTGTCGATGGTTTATTCCGGGCTTGCGGCGATCCACCGCCGCCATATCACCGGACTCGGGCAGTGGGTCGATGTTCCTATGTTCGATGTGATGTCCGACTTCAATATGGTCGAACAGCTCAATGACTATACGTTTGAGCCTCCTCTGGGAGACGCTGGTTGGCACCGAACAATCAATCCAGCACGGCGGCCACACCGCACCAAAGACGGATGGGTGTGCGTGCTGCCCTACAACGACCGGCAGTGGAGAGACTTCCTCGCCATTGATGATCCAACCGTCGCTGACGGAGCTGCACCTTTTGCGACGAACCGGGACCGCAACGCCCATGTCGAAGAGACACAGGCGCTCATCGCCGAATTCGCCGCGCACCGGTCGACTGGCGAAGTCATCAAACTCTGCCATGACCACGACATTCCGGCCCAAGCGGTGAACAGGATCGAAGACCTCGTCGACGACGACTATCTCAGACGACGCGGGACTGTGGAACGGATCGATCACCCTACAGAAGGCAGCTATTGGCGGACCACGCCGAACGTCGACTATTCAGAGTCACCACTGCAGCCAGTCAATCTGGCTTCGCCGGCCGACGGAGATCGCGAGGCCGTCATGACCCTCATCGAACAAAGGAGAAACAAATGACCAACGAATCGATCAAGCACTATGTCGGCGAGGAACTCGAGGCCTACACTCCGCCGCGCCACACATTGACGTCCAATCTCCGGCTCTTGCCTGGCGACGATGCCAACGGCGCAGTATCTGTCGTACGCGGAACGATCGAGCACGGCGGGTCCGCACTCCCCCACCGACATCTCAAGAGCACCCAATTCCTCCACATCCTCTCGGGCCGCTGTTCAGTCGAACTCGGTATACAAACCCTCGAATTGGGCGGAGGCGACTCGGTGCTGATCCCGACCGACGTTGTCCATCATGTCGAGGTCCTCTCAGCAGAGCCACTGGAGCTCATCAACGTCTACTACCCCGCCCTTGCAACCGACGACACGATCGAATGATCATGAAACAGCGACATGGAGCCGAGCGCGTCATCTAGGCTGGCGTCATGGTTGAGAAGCACCGAACAGTCAGCCGTGTCGTCGGCATACTCGAGTTCGTCGTGCGTTCGCCCAACGGCGCGACACTGTCCGAGATCGCCGGATATCTGGACGCTCCGAAGTCCTCCGTTTACGGATTCGTGCGCGGGCTCGAGGCCGAAGGCTACTTAAAGGAAAACGAGCCCGGACACTTCGTCTTCGGCCTGGGCGCGCATACGCTGTTGGCGTCACAGGCGACTTCCCTCGTCGAGCTTGCTGCACCAGTGATGAGCACGATCGGGAGCGAGCTCGGTGAAACCATCACCCTCGCCGTATTCCTCGATCACGAGCTGACTTACGTCCACTCGGTCCCATCCAACCAGCGGATCGGCTACAATCCCGAGATGCACACCCGCCGACCACTCTGGCCCACGAGCGCCGGCAAGATTCTTCTGGCAGCGTCTGAAACTCCAGAGCTCAAAACGCACGTCCTATCGTCAGAAGACCTCAAGGCGGAGACACTTGAAGCCGAGATCGGATCAGTGCGGAAAAGAGGCTACGGCCTCAACATCGGCGAAACCGTCGCAGATGTATCCGCATTCGCTCTCGGGCTCAAGATCGGCTCATCCTTGGCAGCAGCCATTACGGTCGGCGGCCCAAATGTCCGAATGCGACCCCATATCGAAGAAATGGTGAATACCGCTCGTTCGGCGATCAGCAGCAGTGGTCTCGACGTATGGGACTTCACCTAGGTTGTGGAGGCCCCTACCTTATCGATGATTCTTGTTGTGGGCGGTCCAGCATCCAGCAGTGAACTGCTCTTCACGATATTTCAAAATACGGCCTCAGTCCTTCGGACGTGCGCCCAATCCTGAAGCCGCCGCCCGCATCGCCAATTTTGCCTGTTCGACAGTGATCAAATGATTGCCCGCCACGATGTGCAGCCCGTAAGCGTCCTCCAAAGCGACAAGGTTCATAGCCAACTGCTCGATCGGCATGGTCAGCGAGAAGACGCCCGCGTCTACTCCAGCAGTGAGCACTTGCCGATAGATCTGCATCTGGCGAGTAAACATGCCCTCGACCATCTCATTGTGTGCAACGGACGTTCCGGCCAAGACATCAAATTCATAGAGCAATCGCATGAGCGCGTCGTCAGGACCGCTGGGTAGCCCCCCATCGATCGCCGCAGCAAGCTGTTCTTGCGGGTCCGCGATGTCAGCAATTGCATCATCTCGACTGTCGCAAAAACGCTGCACGCCCGCCCGGTGAGTCTCGATCAGCAACGCATCCAAATCCTCGTAGTAATAGAGGATTGCCCCCCTTGTCAGACCTGCGCGGCGTGCCACGTCCGCCAATGACACGGATCTCAATCCTGATTCGCCAACAGTCTCCAACGTCGCGCTGATGAGAGCTTCCCGGCGGGGTGCCTGATTCTTTGGTCGAGCCATACCTTGACAATATCGTGACTCCGGTGTGAAAGTTGTAACTATTCTTTGACGGCACCGTCAAAAAACGAGCTGACACCGTGCACTGACGCACGCGAAAGAGGAATACCGATGCTTGATCTTCTGCTCACCAACGCCCTCGTGCGCACGTTCGACCCCACCCAGCCTTGGGCCGCGTCCGTCGGAGTTGCTGACGGCAGGATTGCCTATGTGGGTGGTTCGGAAGATGCGCCACCCGCGCGGGAGACTCGGCGTCTAGACGGAAAATTGGTGACGCCAGGAATTATCGATAGTCACAACCACCTTCTACTCGGCTTCGACCCCGACGCGGTCAGCCTCGAAGGCGCAGAAAGCCTCGGCGACGTGAGAGACCGCATCCGCCAACTCGCGGACGAGCGTCCAGATCTCGACTGGGTCTGTGCAGAAAACGCCGTCTACTCGATTGTCGACGACCGTCGTCCCAACGCCCGAGACCTTGAGGGAATCACCGAGCGCCCGATATTCGTGACCACTTATGATCAGCATTCGGTCTGGCTCAACACTCCAGCTATGCGCGCTCTGGGGATTACTTCCGGTCACGACATAGCTTGGGGGAACCCAGAGTTCGATCGCGATGGCCGACCGACCGGTTGGGTCACTGATTTCTACACATCGGCAATGACCAGCGCCGGCCTATCGGCTCTTCAACGCGACATCCCCATGTACTCACCTGAGCGACGTTATAAGAAGATCCTCGGCAGTCTTGAAATGGCTACCCGCTCGGGGATCACGACTGTGGTTGAGCCTCAGGTTCCCGTGGCCGAAATCGGTCTCTTCGACAAAGCCCTGCGTGAAGGCAAACTCAGCTCCCGGGTTATCGCAGCCCTCTTCCACCCCATCGACTCCGCGCCCGAGTTCCGCCGGGAACTGCGTGAAGCAGTCGACGACTCGCCTCACAGCGACAGGCTTCGATTCGGCCCAGTCAAGCTCTACGCCGATGATGTTATCGAACCACACACCGCCTGGATGCTCGACGACTACGCCAACCGCCCCGGCCACCGCGGGCACCCGTCCGCCCCAGTCGGAGAACTGAGCAAAATCGTCACCGAGCTCGACCGCTTAGGATTCCAGACACACACCCACGCGACTGGCGACGGCGGCGTCCGACTGGCACTCGACGCCATCGAGAGCGCGCAGCAGACCAACGCCACAAGCGACCGTCGCCACGGAATCGTCCACGTCGAATGCCTTGACCCTGCCGACCTACTTCGCTTCGAGCAGCTCGGCGTCACCGCGGCAATGCAACCACGGCATGCCTCTCCCGACCTCATCCAAGGCACGTGGATGGACAACGTCGGGCAAGACCGCTGGGACCGAGCATGGCGGGTGCGGTCCCTCATGTCCTCGGGTGCCCATGTCGCACTGTCCAGCGACTGGCAGGTCGGCGAGATGGACCCCCTCGTGGGCATCTACTCGGCGCTGACACGAGCCGGCCTCGACGGCAAAGAGACGTGGACACAGAACGAGATCATCACCCTAGACCAAGCCTTGTACGGGTACACCCGAGAAGGTGCTTGGGCATGGCATGCCGAAAACGATCTCGGTGTTCTCAAGCTAGGGGCCAAGGCGGACATCGTCGCATGGTCTGCCGACCTCTATGAACTCGACCCTTCTAGTCTGCTCGAACAACGTGCCGAACTCACTATCGTCGGCGGAGAAATCGTGCACGATGCGGTGGACGACTACACGCGTTTCGACGTTGCTGCAAAGACTTTGAACCCGGACAGAAGCTGTTCCGGCCACACTTCGCACTAAGACCGTAAGAAGAACTCCCTCGCCGCCGTCAAAGACGACTGAAAGGCACAGCAAATGAAATCCGGTCCCACGAAAACCCAGCCAGAAAAGAACGAAAGTACTACCGACGTCGGAGAGAGGAAGCTACGACGTCGGCTCAAACTTCGCCACATAGTATTCCTCGGCCTTGCCTACATGGCCCCGTTGGCGGTTTTCGACACGTTCGGCATCGTCGCCGAGGCCACTGATGGACGAGTGCCGTTGGCCTACATCCTGATCATCATCGCGGTCACAATCACCGCATTGAGCTACGCGAAAATGTCACGGTACTACCCGGGTGCCGGCTCGGCTTACACCTACGCGAAGGAGACACTCAATCCCCATATCGGCTTCATGGTCGGATGGGCTGCGACTCTTGACTACCTTCTCCTACCGATGCTCAATGCTCTGCTGGCCGCGATCTACATGGGAGCCGTGGTTCCAGGAGTTCCCGCCTGGGTGTGGGTGCTGTCAACGATCGTCATCTGTACCGTACTCAACGTCGTCGGCGTCAAACTCGCAGCCCAGGTCAACGTCATCCTCGTTGTCGTACAGATCGTCGTCGCCCTTGCATTCCTGTTCTTCGCCATCCGCAACATCACCCTCGGCGTCGACGGAGCTGCACTCAGCCTGACCCCGTTCAACCCCGCCGGAGTCCCGCCCGGTGCCTTACTCGGCGGAGCTTCGTTGCTAGCGTTGTCGTTCCTGGGCTTCGACGCAGTCACGACGATGTCGGAAGAGGCGATCCGCCCCAAGACCGACATCCCCCGCGCGATCATCCTCATCGTCATCTGCGCCGGAGCGTTCTTCGTCGCCATCACCTATGCCATGCAGGTCCTCTTCCCCGACGTGTCCACGGTCGGAAATATCGTGGGTGCCTCCCCCGAAATCGCCAAATACATCGGCGGAGCACTTTTTCAGGCGCTGTTCGTCGGCGGCTATATGTTCGCGGTACTGGGATGCGGTCTCACCCAGCAGATGAGTGCTGCCCGATTGCTCTACGCGATGGGCAGGGACGGAACACTTCCGAGGCGCATGTTCGGCCGTATCAATCGCCGCACGGGAGTACCCGTGTTCAATGTGGTATTCATCGCTGTGCTGGCTTGTTCTGCAATGTTCCTCGACCTTGAATCAGCGGCCTCACTGATCAACTTCGGTGCCTACGTCGCGTTCGGTGCTGTCAATCTCTCACTCATCTTTGCGACGATCAAGTACCTGCGACCAGCTGGTCGGATCGGACCTATTGCTGGAATCGTGTTGCCCGGGTTGGGCCTGATCATCAATCTCGCTCTCTGGCTGAGCCTTGATGCGAATGCCAAGATCGTGGGGCTGGTCTGGGCACTCCTCGGATTCGCATTTCTCCTCATCAATACACGAGGATTTCGCAAACCCGCTCCGGCAATGGCCGAGCCTGAAATGGACTAAGTCAGGGCGACTGTCAGCAGTTGCGCAGTCAACTCGCCTCGCCCCACGCAGTCAGCAAAGAGATCTGCACGTCAATTAATCGGGTGGCCAGCTCACGCGACACCGTCGTGTTTCCATACACCGATAAGCGCAATTACCAGACACCCGCACCGAATCGCTCGAGCTTTCACGGTGGACGACCCCAGATCGACGAGTGTGCTGGGCATCGGAGGTCCCCGGCATCGGGCCGTCGTCTGCTCTATGCCACGGCGCGAAATCGAATGCTCAATTGACCTCCTGGGCAGATTGTGCCCGTTGACCATCGTCTCGACGCCTGGCACTGGGTCAAACGCATCGAGCCCGGTCTACATTCAATGATCAAACATTCAGTCAAAGCGGGCCCGTCCGCAGGTCCGCGACCAAGCGATCTTCACAATCGAAATCTCCTGGCGGGGCTTGAACGTTGAAACAAAATGCCTGCCCGAACGTGACCACTGCAATCTAATCTGGACCGCTCTCGATAAGTACCGCTTTCAACGCCGAGTAGAGCAAAACAGGCACACTGGAAGTATCGATCGAAATTTTGCCCCGTATCTTTCCGGCCCAGGCGGAGATCGAGCCAGCAGTGAAAGTCGCCGGCTCGACCTCCCCGCCTCTAGTCAGACTTCCGCAGATACCTTTGCAGAAGCATCAATCTCGTGGTCAGAGCGCATCTGACGAGGTGTGAATACTCCGACGATCAGCATGGCTGCGGCCGAGGCTACAAGACCCACCATCGCGTAGGGAATCACCGAGCCGACAACCTGGGCAATTGCAGCTCCGGCGACTCCGCCTAGAACTCCAGCAATGGCGCTAATCGGCCCGAGCAGGCTAGTACGTCGAAGCACGAAACCGAGGAAAATGGGGCAAAACAGTCCAGCTGCAGAATATGCGTAAGAGGCAACAATCCAATCGAGAGCACCCGGGAATGCGAGTGAGAGTACAAGAGCGAGAGCAAGGATCACCACACTGAATGCCCGTGAAAGCGACAGTTCTCGGCCAGGTGAAACCTCTGTTTTTGAGTACGACTTCACGAGGTCTTGGGTCACGTTGACGACAACCGACTGAACAGCGCTGGTCACGGTCGACAACAGCGTCGCACAGATAAAGGTCGAATAGAGGACGGCGAGGATCAGCGGCATTTGAGAGATGACGGTGCCGGCGGCGTATTCGGGGTTGGCGAGATCCGGGTTCATTGAGTATGCCGACATGCCAAGTATGGCTGCATAAAACTTGGTGCCTAGGAGCAGAACGCCAGTGCCGATGAGCGACCATATTACGGCTTTGAGCGTGCTTGCGGCGTAGATTCTCTGGAAGTACATCTGGTTTGTCATCGTCCCAGGCAACACAGACATGAACCACAGCGCGATGGTGAGTAGGCCAGGTGCAATGAAACCGTACCAGCTGGAACGTTCCGGTGTGGCCGTCGCCATGACCTCTGTCCATCCGCCGGAACTATTGAGGGCAAAAAACACCGTCGTGACACCCATGACCACCATGAGCCCTCCGAAAAGGGCATCTGTCCAAGCCACCGAGGTCATTCCTCCTGGCAGTATGAAGATGAGTCCGACGATCGCAAATCCGATGGCGAGGAAAGTCGGACTGATACCGGTGAAAGTGCTGAAGAGATTGGCGAAAGCAACGAGCTGGGTGCACAGCCAGCCGAAAGGGACGACCATGGTCATCAGTGTGATGATCGTGGTCAAAAACTTGTGATTACCGTAGAGCTTCTTGATTATGTCTGGCAGGCTGACGAACTCGTGAGCGCGAAGCCATTTTGCCAAAAAGATGAGCCCCATTACTCCGCCGGCAGAGAAGAGTCCATATGTGATTACTCCCCACCCGAACTGATAGCCCAGGCCCACTTGAGCGACGAGCATTCCTCCACCCGAGGCTGTGGCGAATTGAGTCAAGAGAACCACAATGAACGGGAGGCTGCGCCCACCAACGGACCATCCTTCGGCGTTTCGTGATTTCCGACTGATCCAAATTGCAAAGAGAACTGTCGCGGTGAGGACCAAGGCGTTGGTCGCCAAATAGAGTGTGGGTTCAGACATGAGGGCTCCCTTGAACAGGCTGGTGTGTTTGTAGATCGATGCCTACCAATCAGCGCTGTGGAGCGAACTGTGTGCGCGACAGTTCTGTTGCCGCTACCCAAATTTCAGGTTCTCATTGTTCGAGTAACGGTCAGTGACCGCCTGCATTCGAGCGGAATATCGCTCGGCTCGTGTCTCCACGGAAGAGGCTTTGACTGTAGACCACCGGTTGCCCGTCACTCGTCGAGCCCAATCGTGTAATCAGCAGGGCTGCTGTCGGCGAAGTTGGGCAGACGAGCAAATGCTCTTCGTCCTCAGTGAGGATCACCGGTTCGATCGCGGTGCTGTCATAGTTGATCTGTGTATCAAAATCGTTCTGCAGGATGTCCCACAGAGGCAGTGACATATTTGAGTTCAACAAGTTGGGGAAACGACGGGTAACGAGCCAGGAAGACTCTAGCGCGGCGGGCTCACCGTCGATATAGCGCACACGCTGCAACAATGTGAGTGGCTCGTCATCCGTTACCGATAGATGGCGTGCCATGGTCGAATTGACCTGGTCCGCAGCGACTTTCAGGAGCTGGTGCTCCGAGTCGGAAGGAATCGAGAACTTCAGGTCCAAGACTGAAAGATCTCGCTTCTCCGGGTTCACGAATGTACCCCTTCCGCGTTTGCGAGAAAGATACCCTTCGTTGACCAACGCCAGCACGGCTTGACGAATCGTTGAGCGACTTACCTTGTACTCTTCGCTCAACTCCAACTCTGCTGTGATTCGTTCTCCGGGTTCCCAGCTGCCAGTGCGAATCTTCTCGATGAAGATTTTCCGCAACTGCGCATGGAGAGGTTCCGCGCTCGTTTCATCCAATTGTTGCTCTGTCACTTCGCTGTCTACCTTCCGTTGGTATCAGCTTACGGTGCTTCATCATGGCTTGCCCCTCCTTCCTCTGTTTGATCAGTCGAGCTACCGAAGCCCGATCGCGAGCAAGTACGTCTTTTTCGACACGTCGTTGACGTCCGGTCTCTTTAGTCGCAGGTCCACCGCGAGTCACACGAGCTTGCGCGTTCTGGTCCGGATCGAGGGCCTTGACGACCATGTCCTCAGAGACATGGAGGCGGTAGCCGACGACGTTTTCAGATGCAGCGGCAATGTCTTCGGCCGTGATGGATTCGGAGGTCCTTCCCGCTGCCAGGGTGTCCTTCACTAGCGTCCCGATGATGTGATGGGCTGTTCGGAAGGACAGATCTTGATCTCGGACGATGCCGTTGGCAAGCTCGGTCACGCAGCTGAAGTTCATCGATGCACGACGACGCATGAGCTCGGTATCGAAAGACATGTGATCGAGGGTGTGGGTGAAAAGTTCGATCGAAGCCTTCGCCTCAGCAATGCCCTTCCAGACCCAGCTGAGTGATTCGACACTAGATTCGCGCGAATGAGAATAAGGAGCGGATTTGAGCGCCGTGAGGCTCGAAATCCAGGCAGCCTCGACATGCGCGGCTTTCGCCTTGATGTGCTCGAGTGTCACAGGGTTCTTCTTCTGAGGCATGATGCTACTCGTCACCGCGATGTCGGCATCGACCTCAAGGTAGCCGAACTCAGCGGTCGCCCATACCTGCAGGTCAGCGGCGAAGCGACTGAGATTGTTCGTGAGGATCGCCAAAGCGCCGAGCGCCTCGATGGCGTAATCGCGTGAAGCAACCCCATCGAGCGAATTGTCCATCGGCCCGTCAAACCCAAGCGCCTCTGCCGAAAAATCTCTGTCGAGAGGAAAGGTCGTCGACGCCATGGCCCCACTGCCCAGGGGGCACCGGTTGGCTCTCTCTGCAGTCGCAAAGATCCTTTGATGATCCCGCTGAATGGCCTCAAGCAGTGCAGCAAAATAATGAGCCAGCGTAATCGGCTCAGCCGCTTGGAGATGAGTGTACCCGCTGACCACATCTCGCTCGTGCCGGTCAGCGAGGCACAGCGCGGTGTCTCGAAGCCGGTTAACGAGTTCGAGAACTTCAATCAGCTCTTCTCGCATCCGCATTCGAGCAATAGTCGCAAGGATGTCGTTGCGGCTTCGACCGGTGTGCATTGAGCCACCGATCTCTGGACCCACCTTGGCGATGACTGCCGCTTCGATGGTGAAGTAGAGGTCTTCGTGCTTTGGGTCAAAGGGTAACGCCTGCGCGCCCTCGCCGAGAATGTCGTCGTTTGCAGTGTTCAAGTCCGACGCAGTCCTCGCATCGAGCTCGCCAATCCGTTGCAACATGGCGATGTGGACTTTGTTGACTTCGATGAAGTATTCGAAGCTCGAGGCCAGATCCCGTTTCATGGCGGGATCAATTAGAAGGCGATGCACCACACCGTCGGGAATGCGGTCGAGTCTACTCACAGATAAAGTCCTAACATACGAATGTCCGTACAACGTGATACACACTACACTATTGCTCGAATTCCGCAATGGCTCAACTTGGGTGTTTTCAAATGATCGCCGATTCGCCACTTGCGTATCAGCCGATCAGACACTTCGAGCATTGCCTCACAACTCGAGACCAGGCACGGCTCGACCAGGCAGCACGATGGAATCGACCCTTCCAAGAAGCTGCTAAGACGCCGCAACATTTCGCAGTTCCATTTGCATGAGTGGGGTGCCTGGGCACTCCCCGCCCCTCGATCGCACAGCATAGAGTCCCGCCGCCGACGAACATCCATGACCAACTGCACGCGGCCAGCTGATTTCAAAAGTAATTACTTATAATCTATTGCCATTACGTTTGAATGTGCCTAGCATCACAGTATGGCGACGGCGAAGCACCTTGAGATCCGCGAGAGCATCGAAGCAGACATCCACAGAGGGCTCTTCGACGTGGGGCAGAAACTCCCCACGGAGAAGGAACTCATGGAGCGCTTCAGCGTCAGTCGCAACCCCGTGCAGAAGGCCATGAACGCCCTGGTGGAAGCCGGCCTCGTCTCTCGCAAACGCGGATCCGGAACGATCGTCGCCTCCACCGGCCTGCGCACCAACCTACTCCGGATGATGGATCCTTCGCTGACCAGCCCTGAAGTCGACGGCGACCACAAAGTCGTCAGCGTCGAAGTCTCCTCGGCCGAATCATTTCCGCTCAGTCGAAACGTGTTCCCCACAGGACAGCCGACAGCTTCGCTGACGAGGATGAAATACAGCTCTGATGGTCAACCACTGGCTCTCGAACGGTGCTGCATCAATCTCAGTCGTGCGCCAGAAGTCCTCTCGCAAAACCTGGAACAACTGACGACAATCGCGTACTACAACTCTCTCGGCCTTGGGATCAGACGCGCAAACACCGTCCTCAGGGCAGCTCTCCTGGAAGCGTTCGACGCCAGCCACCTCGAAATTTCTTCCTCGGAACCAGTCGTCTGCCAACAGCGCACCACCCATCTGGCCGATGACTCCATCATCGAAGTCGCCGAGTTCTACATCCACCCCCGAAATATGACTCTGGAGGTCAGCCAAATTGATAACAGCTAACGCCGAGAAGGTCGCAGTCATCGGAGCCGGCATCATCGGAACAATGACCGCATGGCAATTGGCCACACGCGGATACGACGTCACTGTGTTCGACCAGTGGAACTCTCCCAACGACCGGGGCGCATCGGCTGGCGAATCGCGAATCTTTCGAACCATCTACAAAGAGGGCCCTGAATACGTGCCCATCCTGAGGAATTCCTTCGACAAGTGGCAAGAACTGCAGAGGAACCAGAACACCTCCGTGCTCACCATGTGCGGAGGACTCATGATCGGCCATCCCGACATTGAAGACGTCGCAGCCGTCATCGACTGTGCTCAGGCCGCGGACCTCGACCACGAAGTGCTCTCGCAAGCAGAGATGGCGAAGAGGTACCCACAGTTCGGGCTCGACGGCGATGAAGTCGGCGTCTTCGATCCGGTCGCCGGAGTGTTCCGACCAGAAGCCGCTGTATTGGCTGCACGCAAGGAAGCCGAGCGACTCGGGGCCAACTTCAAGGCCTATACTCGAGTGCTCAACATCCGATCACTGAGCCACTCAGTCATGGTCGACACCGCCGATGGAGCTTACGCGTTCGACAAGATCGTCGTCTCCACCGGCCCATGGGTGAACGAACTGACCGAGTTCGACTCCAGCACCGTCGAGGCATTGCGCTTGGTCGCCATGTGGTTCCCAGCCAAAGACGTCCCCTTGCACACGCCAGAACACATGCCGATCTCCATTCGTCGGCATCCAGAAGGTGGATTCTCCTGCTTCCCTGCTCTCGACGGGCTCGGTATCAAGATTCTGCCGCACCACCTCGCGTGGAAGACTCTGGACTCAGTCGATGACCTCCCCCGTTTCATCGAGAACGAGGTCGTCCAGTCGACTGAGCACGCCGTTGCGCGCCTCATGCCCGGGGTCGACCCCATTCCTTACCGCGTGTCCACATGGACCGAAGGATTCACCATCGACGGTGCTCCGATCGTCGGCCCGTCAAGTACCGACTCACGCATCGTTTTGGCCGTGGGCATGTCCGGTCAAGGATTCAAATTCTCACCGATGATGGGCTCCATCGTCAGCGACTTCGTCGAAACGGGCACCTCATCAGATGCGATCGCCATCATGGACTCTCAGCGCTTTGATCGGAGCCCGTCATGAACATCGGCACCACAGTACTCATCTCAGTCACTGCTGCCATCGTCATCGGCATCGGGGCGCTCATCTCGTTCTATGTCGGAAAACGCGCCAAGTCCAATGACTCCTGGGTCGTCGGCGGCCGTAACCTCCCGCTCTACGTCATCGCCTTCACCCAATACGCCACCGCAGTCGGTGGCGGCGTACTCGTCGCCCACGTAGGCATCGCCTACGCATGGGGCCTATCAGTGTTCTGGTACGAGATCTTCGTCATCGTCGGTCTCCTCATCATTGCGATCTTCGCAGGATGGCTGCGCCGCCGAACGTTCTCGACCATCCCCGAAGTCTTCACGAAACTCTACGGCGAGCACCGACTCATGCTCTCCATGGTCGCGCTGGCCGTCATCGTTGTCCCATTCGGCTGGTTGGCCACACAGTTCATCGCCTTCGCCAACCTCTTCAACGCGGTCACGGGCATCGGGATCACACCGTTGATCATCATCATGGCAGTTGTCTCCATCGCCTTCGTCCTCCCCGGCGGGCTGACGTCAGTCGCGTGGTCGGACTTCTTCTTCGGCGTTTTCATGGTCATCGCATCAGTGGTTGTCGGCGCATACGCGATCATCAACGCCGGCGGACCGTCGACGATCGTGAAGAACCTCCCGGCCGAATTGACCACGATGCCCACCGGACTCACTGCTGCCGGCGGATTGACGATCCTGCTGTGGCTGTTCTCCATCCTTCCAGGAACGCTGACCAACCAGCTCTACTATCAGCGCATCTTCGCTGCCAGCAACGTCAAACAGGCCCGACAGGGCATCTACCTCAGCTGCATCCTCATCGGAATCTCCGGTGTCTATGCGCTCATCATCGGGGCTTCAGTTCGCAGCATGACTGACCAATTCGGCATCGACGGCCGCGAACAGGCGGCAGGATGGTTCCTCGCCCAGCTGCCGGTGTGGCTCATTGCGGCCTACGGTGCGTTCCTCATGGCCACGATCGTTTCGACCACCGGGTCGGCACTGCACTCGGTCGTGGTCAACTTGGTCAATGACCTGAGGCCAGCATTCGTCAAGAACAAGGACACATCTTCCGACCTCGTTGCGATGTCTCGCTGGTGCACCGTCGCGGTCTCCGCAGTCGCTGCAGTCCTTGCCATCGTCTTTCCGACCGCGCTCAACTGGCTCGTCGCAACGTACGCATACTCGGCTTCGATGCTGGCGGTACCGTTCCTTCTCGGCATGGTCCTGACCAACAAATGGATCCTCGACGTTTCAATCGGATACGTCTCTATGGCGGCCGGCCTCGTCGTATGCGCGGTTGCCCACATCGCAGGAACCACCATTCCCTACGCAGTCTTCGGCATCATCGCAAGCCTCATCGCCTACCTGATCATGCTTGCCGTGAAGAAACCGCAAGCCCGTGCCCTCTCTGAAGAAGGAGCCCTTTCATGAAGATACTCGTCGTCGGTGCAGGAGTCCTCGGACTCACCACCGCATTCAACCTCGTCGAAGACGGCTATGACGTCACGATCGTCGACAAGACCGGACCCTACGCACAAGCAAGCAGTCGGTCATTCGCCTGGATCAACGCCAACCACAAGCTGCCCGCCGATTACCACCGACTCAACCGTGCCGGAATCGCAGCTCACGAGGAGTTCCAGAAACGATTCGCCAGTCACGGAACCTGGTTCCACCAGCACGGGTGCATCATGTTCGACAGCTCACCAGACAAAGCAACCGGATACGACGAGCGATTCACTGAATCGGCTGAGCTTGACTACCCGGTCGAACGAATCGGCTCCGACCGCCTTCGCGAGCTCGAACCCACCGTCAACTGGCCGACGGACTCAGGCTTGTTCTTTCCTCTCGAAGCCCACCTGGACAACGAAGCGTTCGGCGACCTCGTCGAGGGCTTCCTCGAAGAGGCCAGCGTCGCACCAGAAGTTGCAGAAGTTGTCCGCGTCGAGACCAACGCAGACGGGGCGACCGTGGAATTCGCCGACGGAAGCACTCGGAACTTCGACCAAGTGATCATCGCCGCAGGCGCTGACTCCGGAGCAATCGCAGATCGATCGGGTCTCCTGCTTCCAGTGGCAGATCTGTCTCAGCCCGGACCACGGACACACAGTCTGCTCGGTGTCACTGGCCCCACAGAAGTGAACCTCAACCGGATCATCATTTCCGACAAGATCAACGTGCGGCCCCGCCGTGACGGCAGCATGTTCGTCCAAATTCCTTCAGTGGAAGCTCGAACCGAAGAAGGAGAGGGCCCGGAGCTGCTCGACGAGGTCGGGGCCGTCATGGAGGCCGAGCTTCAATCGCTCTTCGGCACGCGCATCCCCGTGGACCGGGTCATTTTCAGCGGTAGGAGCTTTCCCGAAGATGGGTTGAGCATTGTCGGATACCTCGACGACCACCGCCGCGCTTACTCGCTCGTCACCCACAGCGGAATGACAATGGCTCCCCTGCTGGGAAGGCTCGTCGCTGATGAAGTTCGAGGAGACAGCTCACCTCTGCTCAAAGCGTTCCGACCAAGCCGATTCGCTGACGGGGTAGTAAGCGACACTCCCGCAAGATTTATCGGCCGACAGTAGGATCGGGGATACCCCTGCCCGAGCGTTGCATCAGCGCCCGGGCACGTTCCTCCAATCGAAGTCAGTCGTTGTACCGGAACTCGACCACGTGCCCACACATAGGGCTATCACAAGCGCACGCGCCTAGAAGTCAGCAGTCAGTGCCCCTACGCCAACCTGCGCCGGGCGGTGCGTGCCGCCAGTGTCGCGGTGACTGCGAGGACCGCGACGCTGAGCACGAGAACCGGTAGTCGACCCCCAAGCAGCAGTGCCCCGATGGTGATCAGGATGAGCGCACCCATGGCGATGAAGCGTGATCGGGCCAGACTGCCGAACCGAGACCGCAAGAACAGAATGTTGCCGACCAGGTAGACCAGCGGCCCCGCCGTTGTGATCAGAATGCTCGCCGGTGTGAGGTGATCGTGCGTGAGCCGGAGCTCGATGGATACGGCGACGAGGATCGCGCCGAGGACCATGAAGGCATGCGCGTATGCGTACGCCGACCGGAGTGCTCCCGTGGATGAGTCCCCGCCGGAGGTATCGGGCCCGGCGAGGGCGAAGTAGTTCCACCACAGAACGAAGAGTGAGGCGAAGCCCACCAGGAGGCTCAACGCGAGCGCACCAGTGAGCTGGCCCTGTTCGACGACGGCTCCGCCCATCAGCAGCACCGACTCTCCCAGAGCGATGATGAACACGAGACGGTTTCGCTCGGCGAGGTGATTGGCATCGGTGTCCCAGGTGTGCATCGGAGCGGCTCCGACACCGGGAATTCGATAGTGAGCCAGTGGCGCTGCGTAGTCCACGAGCACCGCGATCAGCCACAACAGCAGTCGCCATTCCTCGGAGAGCGCTGCTCCCGCGATCCAGAAGGCTCCCGCCATCAGCGTCCATAGCAGAAGCATGCGGTAGTTCGCGGAGAGCCGCTGCCCACGGTAGGCGACCATCATGAACACCGGTCGCAGAATCCCCATGAACAGGTAGCACCCGATGAACAGCCATACTCCGTCACCGAATGCGCTCGGGATGGTGATGGCCATCCCGAGCGCGGCGAGCATGAGCACTCCCGAGAGGAGTTGAACGGGCGTTTTGCCCGGGTCGAGCCAGTTCATCGCCCAGGCGGTGTAGTTCCATCCCCACCACACTGCGGCGAAGACGATCGCGGTTTGAGCCGCGCCGGTCCAAGACAGGTGGTCGATGAGCAGGTGGGAGAGCTGGATGATGGCGAAGACATAGACCAGGTCGAAGAAGAGCTCGACCGGGCCTACTTCGGAGCGGTGGTGGCCGGTCCGTGCCAGGGGGACTGTGGTCATGCGGGAAGCCTCGCGCAGGTATGGGTAAGACGCTGAGGACGACGGAGAGGAGCGGGCTTCCGACTGTGCGGACGCCCGCTCGAGCCCCGGAGTCGGTCAGCCTTCGCGGATGGTCATTTTGACGAGCTTGTCACCGTCGACGTCGAAGACGAACTTTGACCGGCCGTTGGCGTGGTTGGAGCGCCAGTCGCCGATGACAGTAACCGTGCTGCCGGCGACCGCGACCTCTTCGACGGTGAGCGTGCCGCGGGAGCCGATGAACTCCTTGTCGCTCCAGGCTTTGATCTGCTCGCGACCGGTGAAGGTGCGACCCCAGTCGTCCACTGCCCCAGTATCTGTGAAGGCGTCGAGGAACGCCTGCTCGTCGTGGGCGTTGACGCGCTCGAGGAACGAGGCGACGGGCTCGGGAATCGTGTGGTTCGTCATGTGCGTGCTCCGTTCAGCGAGTGGTGTAGCCGCCGTTGGCGAGGATGGTCTGACCGGTGATCCACCAGCCGTCCGTGGCGAGGAAGCGAACGATCGGAGCGATGTCCTCGATCTGCGTGAGCTGGTTGCCCATAGCCTGGGACTTGTGGAACTCGACGCGCTCGGGGGTCTCCTGGCCGTAGAAGAATGGGGTGTCCATCGGGCCGGGAGCCACCGCCGTAACGGAGATGCCGCGCTCGGAGAACTCCTTCGCCGCCGCGCGCGTGAAGTGCTCCACGGGCGACTTGCCACCGGCGTAGGTGGAGTACCCATCGGTGAACGCCGCGAGCAGCGAGGTCACGATCGTGATGACCTTTCCCCCGTCGGCGAGATTCTTCCCGGCCTCCTGAATGAAGAAGTAGGCAGCCTTGGAGTTGATGTCGAACATCGAGTCATACTCCGCCTCGGTTGTCTCAACAATCGGCTTGCGCAGCACCTTGCCGACCGTGTTCACAGCGACATCGATCTTCCCGATCGCCGCCTCTGCATCGGCGAACAAGCGGGTGATGTTCGCGGGGACGGTGAGGTCGCCCTGGAAGATCGCCCCCTTACCACCCGCTGCCTCGACCGCGGCGAGGGTCTGCTCGGCATCAAGCAGCGTCGATGCAGAGTTGTAGTGGATCACAACGTTGGCTCCGGCCTCGGCCGCCTGACGGGCGATCAGTCCGCCGAGGTTCTTCGCGCCGGCGGCGATGAGAACGTTCTTGCCTGCGAGTGTGTGTTCGGTCATCACGTCTCCTGTGTTTCGATGCTATGTGCATATATATCAGTGCTACATTGGTTACTATAACAGCATGACAGAGAGCACGTCGAGGGATACACGGGAGCGGCTGATCGCCGCTGCAGCCGACCTCATCGCCGCTGCCCCTGGCCAGGACTTCTCCCTCCGAGCAGTGTGCAATGCGGTCGGTGTGAAGATGCCGACCCTGTACCACTTCTTTGGTTCCAAGCAGGGGCTCATCGACGCGGTCATCGAGCACGGCTTTGACCTCTATCTGGGGCAGAAAGAATCGATGGACCCCTCCGGGGATCCCATCCAGGACATCCGCGCCGGCTGGGACGCGCACGTCGCCTTCGGCCTAGCGCACCCGGGCTTCTACACCCTCATGTACGGCACGGTGCGGCCGGGGCACACGCCCCCGGCCCAAGCGCGCCCGAGCGAGATCCTGCGTGCGCTGACGTCTCGCGCCGCCGAGCAGGGCAGGCTGGCCGTGCCGTCGGAGCAGGCCGCGGCGCACATCCTCGTCACCAACATCGGCGTTACCTTGCGGCAGATCATCCTGGCGCAGCCCGACCCTGCACTCTCCGCAGGAGTGCGCGAAGGAGCGATCGCCGCGATCACCGGCACCGGTGCATTGTCGGACAATCCCCTGGCGGATGCAATCGAACTCGCAGCGTCCCGCCCTCAGATCCTGGGGAAGTCGCAGACTCAGTTGCTCATTGAATGGCTCACCGAACTCGCCGAACAGAGCTCCGAGACCTAACCCATCACGCATCCTTGCACGATGGGCGGCGATACCACCCGCGCGGCCCGGCTCAGCTCAGATGAGCGCTCGAAGGGGAACGGTCGCGGAGCGCTAGAGCGAAAATCTCCACTCGACCACATGCCCACATGTAGGGCAGTCTGCTGAACATCGGCCCACCGTCGACGCGGACCGCGTTAGCACTCCAAATATCACCCGTTTCCGACGCTGAGAGCAGCGAGCTGCTCCGGCGTGCCGGTGACGACCAGGAGCAGGTCGGGCTGGTCGACGTCAATCACCCAGTCGACGAACGAGCAGCAGGAGCTCTCGACCGCGACGAGCTCGCGCAGCAGCCGGATCGAGACGTCGGTCCGCGCGTAGTGCATGACGACCCTGGTCTCCGTGCGCTCGACTCCGAGGGCGTGCTCGTCGTCGAAGGCGCGCCAGCGTTCGATCTGGTCCCTGCCTGCTCCGACGGTGAGCGTGCACGCAATGGGCAGGCCGTTCAGCGGACCAGTGAGCATCATGCCGGGACTCGTTCCCTCGCGGCACGACCCGTCCGCAGAGCACCCGGACGACGCGCGGCGCGGACGCCGTTGAGGATGACGACGACCTCGGCGGCCTCGTGGACAAGGACGACGCCGGCTAGCCCAAGCACGCCGAACAGAGCGAGTGGGAACAGCACAACGATGATCGCCAGGGCCAGGGCGATGTTGGCCGTCATGAGCATTCGCCCACGGCGGGCGTGGGCGAAGGCGGCGGGGATCAGGCGCAGGTCGTGGCCGGTGAAGGCGATGTCGGCGGACTCCACGGCTGCAGCGGAGCCCGTCGCGCCCATCGCGATGCCCACGCTGGCCGTGGCCAGGGCGGGGGCGTCGTTGATGCCGTCGCCGACCATCGCGGTCGGCCCCGAGGCCGTCAGCTCGGTGATCGCTGCGGCCTTGTCGGCAGGGAGCTGCCCGGCGCGCACGTCGTCGATGCCGGCCTCCACGGCCAAGGCGCGGGCAGTGGGGGCGTCATCACCTGTGAGCATGACCGTGTCGATGCCCTGGGCATGGAGCATCCGCACGGTCTCGGCGACCTCGGGACGCAGCTCGTCACGCACTCCGATCAGACCCGCCACTTCGCCGTCAGCTTCGACCACGACGACGGTCATGCCGGCCTCGGCGAACTCGTCGGCGTCAGCACACAGATCCGATGGGTCGAGCCAGCGCGGGCTGCCGACCCGGATCAGGCGGTCGCCGACTCGGCCGGCGACGCCGTGCCCGGCGTCCTCGCTCACGTCGCCCGCCTCCGCCGCTTTCGGCACGGCGGCGGTGATCGCGGCCGCCAGGGGATGGGTGCTGGTCGCCTCGAGAGCCGCGGCCCAGGCGAGCACCTGTCCGCGATCGAGCCCGGGCGCGGTCCGGACCTCCGTCACCTGCGGACTGCCCTGCGTGAGCGTGCCGGTCTTGTCGAAAGCGACCGTGCGGATCGTGCCGAACTGCTCGAACGCCGCGCCGGACTTGACCACGACGCCGAACTTCGAGGCCGAGCCGATCGCGCTGATGACCGTGACCGGCACGGCGATCGCCATCGCGCACGGCGAGGCGGCCACGAGCACGACGAGGGCACGCTCGATCCACGTCGACGGGTCGCCGACGAGGAAGCCGAACAAGGCGACCAGAACAGCGACGACGAGGACGGCCGGCACGAGGGGACGGGCGATTCGGTCGGCCAGGCGAGCCCGCTCGCCCTTGCGGGCATGGGCCTGCTCGACGAGCGCGACGATCTGGGTCAGCGAGTTGTCGCAACCGTCGGCCGTGGCCTCGACGAGCAGCGAGCCGGCCCCGTTGACCGCGCCGGCTGGCACCGGGTCTCCCGGGCCAACCTCGACAGGGATCGACTCCCCGGTGACGGCGGAGGCGTCGATGCTTGATCGCCCCTCGGCGACGACGCCGTCGGTCGCGACCCGCCCACCCGCGCCAACCACGAGCAGGTCGAGCTCGCGGAGTTCCGCCACCGGGACGTCGACGGCACCGCCCCGCCGCGAGACCCGCGCAGTCTCAGGTACCAGCGCGAGCAGTGCTCGCAGCCCTTCCTTAGCGCGGTCCATCGCCCGGTCCTCGAGCGTTTCGGCGAGGGAGAACAGGAACGCCAGTGCTGCGGCCTCGCCTACGTGGCCGAGCAGCACCGCCCCGACGGCGGCGATGGTCATGAGCAGGCCGACGCCCAGACGCCCTCGTCCCTTGGCGGTGAACAGGCGCTTGAGCGTGCCGGGCACGAACGTCCACGCCCCGGCCACGAGTCCCAGGGCGAAGGCAACCAGCGCCGTGACCTCGAGCCCGGTCCACTCGAAGATCAGCCCGGTCGCCCACAGCAGGCCGGAGGCGGCAGGCAGGGCGAGAGCGAGGTCGCGCCACCACGGGGGCACGTCCTCGTGCTCGTCGCGGCGGGGCTCGAACGGTCCGCAGCACGCGTCACCCGATTCAAGCGTGGATGCGTCGAGGGCCGGGTCGACGGGGCCGCAGCAGGCATCGCCTGTGACGGTCGGGCCGCTGCTGATCGAGATCAGTCGGGTCGACGCCGTCTTCGTCGCCCCGTCCCCGCGATGCGGCTCATCGACGCCGCAGCACTCGTCGCTCATCGCGCGGCTCCTTCGGTGTCACAGCAGCCTGGGACCGTGCACTGCGGGTCCATGCACGGAATGCTCTCGTCGACGGCGAGGGTCACGTCGACCAAGGCCGTGAGCGCCGCCGAGATGTGGAGGTCGGCAATCTCGTAGCGCGTCTGACGACCCTCCGGCTCGGCGACGACGATCCCACAGCCGCGCAGGCAGGACAGGTGGTTGGAGACGTTGGTGCGCGTCAGCTCGAGGTCCCGCGCGAGCTGCGCCGGGTAGCCCGGCTCATCGAGGAGGGCGAGCAGGATGCGTGAGCGGGTCGGATCCGCCATGGCACGGCCGAGCCGGTTCATGACATCGACACGCGAAGCAATAGTCAGCATGTGCTGACCATACAGCAGGGGCTGACCTACTAGCTACCCCTGTGCACCACGGTTCGTGGGGGTCGTCTTCGCGAATGCCCTAAACGCGCACTCCGACCGACACGGCTCGTCGCTGTCGGGACAGCCGTCGACGTGGGTCCGCGCCTGCTTCAGCTGGCCCTGCAGCCGCGACAACGCCTCCAGCTGCTCCTCGACTGCGGCGATCTGCTCGGCCAGCAGCGGCTGCAGCGTCTGCTTCACTCCGGTACAGGTCCCGTCGTCGGCGAGGTCGAGGAGCCGGCGAATCTCGGGAAGCTCGAGGCCGAGTCGCTTGGCCGAGGCGATGAAGTCCAGCCGCTCGAGGTGCTCATCGCCGAAGTCGCGGTAGCCGTTCGCGCTGCGGGAGGCCGTGAGGACGCCGAGGCGCTCGTAGTAGCGCAGCGTGCTCGCCGGCACCCCGGTGCGCTCGGCGACCTCGGAGATCTTCATGCTCCGACCCTACGGCTCGCCGTCTTGACCTTCAACCCGGGTTCAAGGTCTAACGTTGCACCGGGGCTCTTCCATCAGATCGTCATCCGCCTGGCGAGCAACCAACTCAAAGGCCAGGCCGAAGTGAAGGGACTCCTATGTCCAGTGTACCCGATAACGGGAATCAGAACCATGCTGCCGAGCCGATCTCGCACATGCACGGGCCCGCCGATGCGGCCACCGCGCTCATCCTCGTGACGAAGCTGCAGGTGGACGCCGCCGTCCGCTGCAGCCCCGCGGGCACGATCATCTATGAGGTCCACCCGAACTCGCTGTCGAGCTCGACCGCGCCGGATGGTCTCAACGTCGTCTTCGGAAAGAAGGTCGTCATCTTCCCCGGCCCGAATGCGCCGCGGTCCCGCAAGGTGTACGACGAGGCGATGTCGTTCGGGCAGTTCTGCACGAACGCAGGGGCCGCCGAGGTCCGGTACGCCTGGCTCAACGCTCGGCTCGACAAGCAGCTCGAGGGGCTCGAAATCGCCGAGCAGAGGAAGCGCCTGAATCTCATCATCGACCGCGCCGCGAAGAAGCCTGCTCCGCGGAAGCCGGATCCGGATCCCGAGTCTGGGAAGCAGGCACCTGCGCCCAAGGCAGACACCCCTGCGCCGAGGGCCACTGCACCGAGGGTGACGCGGTGGACGGACTCCGGGGTGGCCGAGCGCTGGGTCGATTCGGTGTCGAACGAGTGGTGCTGGACCGCCGGCTCCGGATTCAGGGCGTGGGACGGCCACGTCTGGGAGCACGCTGACGACGCCGAGGCCTTGGAATCTCTGCGGCAGTTCGGGAAGCGGGAGGTCGTCGCAGAGCTCGACGACACGGCGTCCGACGACACGAAGGACGCTGTGAATCGGCTCGAGGCGAAGCAACTGAAGGCGGCGCTGTCCCTGGCCAAGGGGCAGATGGTCGAAGACCTCGCCGAGTTCGACCAGGATCCGGACATCGCTGTCGCGCCCAACGGGGTCATCGACCTCGTGACAGGCGAGCTGCTTCCGCACGACCCGGCCCGCCTGGTGACCAAGTGCTGCGGCATCGAGTACGTCCCCGGTGCCACCCATCCCGACTGGGATCAGGCGCTCACCTCGCTTCCGTCCGAGGTCGCCGACTACATGCAGATCCGCTTCGGCCAGGCGCTCACCGGCTACCCGCCGGACGACGACGTGATGGCGATCCTTCGCGGCCGGGGAGAGAACGCGAAGACGACGATGATCGCGGCGGTGCGCAATGCGTTCGGCGACTACGCCGTGCTGCTCAGCGACAAGGTGCTGCTCGGGGACACCCGTGACCACTCGACCGAGATGATGTCGCTGCGCGGTTCCCGCCTCGCCTACATCGAGGAGCTTCCGGAGGCGCGACACCTCAATACCCAGCGACTGAAGAAGATCAACGGTTCGGACGAGGTCACTGCGCGCTACGTCCACAAGGACAACATCACCTTCAAGGCGACCTGGGGTCTGGCGATCTCGACGAACTACGAGGTCTTGGTCGAGGAGACCGACCACGGGACTTGGCGCAGGCTCCAGGAGATCCGCTTCCCGTTCACTTACAAGAAGTCGCACGAGCCGCTGACCAGGCCGACCGACCGGCACGGCGACCCGCGCCTGCGGGATGCCGTGAAGCATGGCACCGAGCAGCAGCAGGCGGTCCTCGTCTGGCTTGTCGAGGGCGCGAAGCGCTGGTACGCCAACAACCGGACGATGCCGGAGCCTCCTGAGCAGGTCAGGGCCGACACCCTTGCGTGGCGCAAGCTGAACGACCAGGTGCTCGCGTACTGCGAGGAAAGGTTGGTCCTCGACCCTGATTCGGCCGTCTGGATCAACGACTTGCATGCCGAGTTCGGTGAGTGGCTACGCGGCCGCGGACACAACGCGTGGGCGATGCCCAAGATGCGTTCGCGCTTCGCCGACTGCGGCTGGCTGAAGGACGCGAATGCGCACTTCACCGGGCGGGTTCGCAGGGATCCGCGCGAGGTTTCGCGGCCGCTTGATGACCGTCCCGGGCTTTCGTCCGTGAAGCGGTTGCCGGCCCAGGGTCAGTACCTGGTCGGCATTCGCTTCCGCACGAGGTCCGACGATCTCGCGGAACTGGACAAGACCGGGGATGCGACCGACGCCGCTTCGACCACCACCGACGCGAAGCGCCGCGAGCTGGCGAACGAGGAGCGCCGGGAACAGGCTATCCACAACCTCCCCCGGCTCCGGACCGAGCTCGAGGCCCTCGAGGCCAGTGGTGCCCGCCCGGCAGAGATCAAGCTGGCGCGCCTCCTGGTGGAGAACGCGGAGCTGCAGGCGGTCATGCCTGCTGACGACATGAAGGAGGCTATCTGATGTCCAAGAAGCGTGGGAGGAACCACACGGTCCGGCGCACGGTGCCGACCACCAAGAGGAAGCCCCTCTCGCAGGCGGAGTTCGAGCGCGAGCTCACAAGGGTCGTCGAGGGCGATCCCACCGCTGATCCCGACGTCCGGGCGTTCTTCGGCGATCTGTCGACGGCACTCGGCATCAGGGCCGCGCTCATGCACCCCCAGGGTGTGGAGATGCTCCGCGACCCCGAGGGCAATGAGACGCCATGATCAGGGCACACATCCGACACCGAGGTGGCCTCCGCGTGACCGTCTCGGTCACCGATCGGGCACGCATCAGCGAGGTCATCATGACGTCTCCATCGGAGCATCGCATGGCCTCGAAAAGTGCCCGCTCCGGGCACCGAAGTGCTCGTCTCGGTGCACGGCATTGCAGGAGCATCGCGATGCCCTCTCGGTGCTCTACCGATGCTCTGCTGGTGCTCGCGCCGGGCATCAACGGGACCGAGGAGGTTACGCCGTGAGCGTCGATGGTGACCGTCTCGGGGCACTCCGGGCATGGGCGCGTGGCGACCTCGCCCTCGAAGCCGCGGTCGAGCTGATCGCCACGGCTCTCGATGGCAGGCTGCTCACGGGCCCGTGGGTGCGCCCGGACGAGGCTGGCCGTCTCTGGTTTGACCCAGCCGTTGCCGAAGCGGAGCAGGGCCACCTCAGCGGCGGAGAGAGGCGCGTGCTGGCGATCGCGATGAGCCTCGCCAGCAGCGAGCATCCGGTCGACCTCGGCGACGCGATCGCCGGCCTCGACCCGGATGCGCTCGACACCGTGCTCGACGCACTCGCTCTGGCAGGAGGGCAGGGCCGATGACGGACCACCAACGCGGAGCCCGCTCCCCTCCCCCGACCAGCCGAGCGGCCGCCAGGCCGCGGACGACAAGGGTCAGGACCGAGCGGGCGCAGCCCGCGAGCATGACGACGATGAGAGGGAAGTGATCACGATGTCCACCAGGAAGATCGACGCCGAGATCGAGCAGCTGCAGCGCCAGCTCGAGGCGGCCCAGAAGGTCAAGGCGGACGAGGAGAAGAAGGAGAAGGCGCGCATCGCGCAGGCCAAGAAGCACGCCGGCGAGAACCACACCCGTGCTGTGCTCGAGCTCTACGACCTGCTCGACGTGCAGCCCGAGGCGAAGGTCACGCGCACCGTCCGCGACCGCGACGAGGCCGTCCGTACCCAGCGCCTGCTGGACATGGTCGCCGAGATCGTCGGCGCGGCCGACCCGGCGCTGCTGAACCGGCTCAAGCGGGAGGACCAGAGCGGCGTCGAGGCCCGAGCGCCGAAGCCCCGGAAGAGCCCTGCCTCCGCTTCCGCTCCCTTCGATGACGCTGAGGGCGGTGACCCCGCCGCCGATCGCCATGAGCCGTCGCCGACGCCGTACCAGTCGGCCGCGTGAGGCCACCGGGACGACGACGCCGGCATCGAGCGACAGCCCCGATCACCACCGCGTGGTCGGGGCTCTCGCATGCTCGGAAGAGCGTCGGTCAGCGCTGCCGCCGCGACCTCGACGCCGCACGTCTGCGCCGGTCCCGTCCCAGCGGTCGTCGACGTCTCATCGGCCCGAGCGCGCAGCGCGAGGGATGCGCATCGGCGGGGGTGGCGAGCGGAGCGAGCAAGGGGGCGGCAGCCCCCTTTCGACACTCAGACCGAGCGCCAGCGAGGTCGGAGTCAAGCACCTGACCAGTCGTGCGCAGCGCGGCCGAGCGAAGCGAGGGAACATATATGGTCAGGATGCTTGCCCGATCCCCGTACCCCCTTGCCGTATGAGGGTACGGGTGGAACAATGGAGATGCATAACGACGATCGGGCTACACCCCTATGGTGCTGGTCCGCCGGACAGGCTTTACGACCTGTCAGAGCGTTTAAGGACGTAATGGTCTGCGCGGCTGGGATGCAAGGGCCCGGATTCGAAGAGGTATTTCGAGTCCGAGGAGGCCCGCATCGTGAACGCCGCTAAGTCCCCGACGAGGCGCGCCAGCGCCGGACGCGCGCTGTCTCCGAACGCCAAGGGCGTGTTCGTTCCGATGACGCCGGAGCGCCTCGAGAACGTCGACGCTGACCGGGCGCATCTCGGACTCTCGCGCGGCGGCGCGATCGCCGCGGTATACGACAACTTCCGGGCCGCAGCCATTACTGCTGCGCAGCAGCGCGCAGCCGAAGCGGACGCGAAGGCTGCAGTCTTCGAATCCCTCGCCGCACCGCTCATGGACGCCCTCCAGGAACTCACCGACGCGATCGACGGGCGCGCGCACCAGCGCCGGGCCGTCGGTGTCCACTCGAACCAGGTCGCGAAGCTCGCGAACGTCATGCGGATGGCGATAGAGCGCGGCGATCTCACCGACGTCATGAGCACGCGGGTGGACGAGCTTGTGCTCGCTCTGCAGGGCATCGAGCGCCGGCTCGGAGAGCTGGCCGAGGCCGAGCGCAACGACGACGCTCTGGCCGCCGAGGTACGCGCGCTGCTCACCTCCTCGGAACCTATCCGTGAGGCCGATGCGGCATGAGCGGACCGAAGCGGGGCGGTGTCGCGGTCAAGGTCCTGAGCGGCCGGACCGCGGCGAGCCTGCAGCGCTACCGCGACTCGAAGGAGGACAAGGAACCGCCGCTGTTCATGGCGACGCGGCACTGCGCGATGGACGCCGAGACGCAGATCGCCGAGTGGAAGGCCGTGCGCGTCGAGCACGGCACCCAGGGAGCAACGCGGTCGCCGAGGGCAAGGTACGAGACCGTCGATCCCGACACCGGCATTCACGCGAGCGGCCAGCGCGGGACGCACATCAAGCACTGGGACGGCAAGCGCCACCGGAAGCGGCTGGCCGGTCCGGGCGAGACTCCCACCCACCTGCGCATCGAGCCGGAGGACGCGCTGCCGGAGAAGGAGTCCGAGGCGACGCACAGCATCTATGCGTTCGGCGCGGACCTGGTGAACCCCGAGAACCCGGAGGACGTCGAACGCGCTTTCCTCACCGTCAAGGCCGAGCGCGATGAGCACTACCCGGGGCTGCAGGAGTCGATATGGGGAGAGCGCAACGGCGAGAGCGGGCTCTTCCACGTCCACGTCGCGTCGAACGCGACGGTCTACCGCGCCTTCGAGCTCGACGGCGTCGAGTACAGGGCCGGGCAGAAGATGGGCGGAGACATGCGCGACGTGCACAGCGTCCGCGCCCGCTTCGAGCAGTACCTCGACGCCCATCCCGAGTACGGCTTCGAGCAGTCACTCTCGCGGGTCGGGACGCCGGAGTACGCGGCGGCACAGCGCCGCGACGGGCAACGCTCCTACTGGGAGCGCGCCCGGGCCGAACGCGAGGGAGTGGCCCCGAAGGAGAACAACCAGGATCGCATCCGCCGCGAGGCCTATGAAGCGCTCCAAGTGCCGGGCGTCACAGACCGCGACTCGTTCGCCGCCGAGATGATGAACCGCGGCATCGCTGTCGACGAGACGGGCCTGCGCCGCGGCAAGCGCGGGAAAGGCTACGACCTGCGGTACAAGGTCGACGGCGCGAAGCAGGGCGTGAAGGGCGCGACGCTCGGTCCCGAGTACGCCCACGACGCCATCGACGCACAGCTCGCCCTCAAGACTCGGGGGGTGGAGGTCGAGGTGCCGGCGGGTCAGCAGCGAGTCGGGGAACCGGCCCAGCTCCCGCTGACGTCGACGTCGCTCAGCGCCGAGGAGCAGGTGGAACTCGAGCAGCTGAAGTCTGCTATCGCGGCTCTCGCACAGGACGAGCGGGTGCGTCAGGACGAGGAACAACAGCGGGCGCTACAGACCCAGGAACGCAGCTACGACGGCGAGCAGGTCACCGAGGAACTGCGGGCTCGGATCGCCCGCGACGATGCGGCCATGCAAGCCCGCCTCGACGCCGATGCGCAGGCAGTTTTCGACAGTATCCGCCAGGGCCGGGCACAAGACGAGCAGCAACCGGCCACAGGGGTCCCGGAACAACCGGTCGCCGGTGTGCCTGAACCGGCACAACCGGAGAAACCGGAGCCGCCCACGTTTCGCTCCGGCCTGCGCGGCGTGAAGGCGAAGGGCGGCTCGGAAACGGTCCAGCGCCGTCTCGACGGCATGGCTCAGCTCGAGGAGGACTACCGCGGCGCACTGCCCGATGCCGAGTACGAAGCGCGCCTCACCGAGTTCGGCATCGGACCTCACTTCATGGGTCAGTACGGTGAGCACCTCGACCCGGAGACACACCGTCAGCTCACGTGGCGCGTACAGGCGAGGGCTGCCAGCGCCGCCGAGCGCCAGAGTGGGCAGAAATACGCCGAGAGAGGACAGAACCTGCGCAAGCAGTACGACCAACTCCGCGAGGACGGCGCGCAAGCGCAGGAGCTGCACAACCGGATCCTCGCCTCCGACAGCGGCGTCGAGAAAACGAACGCACGGAGGAAAGAGATCCACGAGCTTGTGAGGGACGGCCGGTACGAGGACGCCGCGCAGGCCGCCGAGCGGCACCAGGAGAAGGACCGAAAGAGTCGAGAGGCGATGGAGAACTACGGCTCCGGACTCGACCGCGACGAGGAGCCCAGCGCCTCGGACCGTTTCAGCGCGCGGGCGAAGGCTGCGCAGGAGCGTGACCGCGGTTCGATGAGCCGCTGATGACAATCACCCGACGCCGCCAGCGGCGGCAGGAACGCACACCCGACGAGAGACGAGAGGAGGCACTGGCAATGGACCCGATGACGGCGATCGAAGTCGAGGGACTCGAGAAGCTTGCGGCGCTGCGTGAGCATCACGCCGAGGAGCGCGAAGCACGTGCTGCCGTGTACCACGGCGGCGGCAGCTCCGCCTACATCGAGACCCTACTGATCGCCGAGCAGTACAGGAACGAAGCCCGCGAGCTGCGGGCACGGGCGACGCAACTGCGTCGGCACAGCGCATGACACGAGAGAACGAGTGAGAGGACAAGACGATGGCACAGACGACCCAGGGTCAGATCGACCGCGAGAAGTCGGCGCAGATCCAGCAGATGCTCGCGCAGCAGAACAAGGAGGCCGTGGCCCAGCGCTTCGGCGAGCAGGAGCTCGACTCCCCGGAGTACCAGCGGGCCGAGCGGAACCTCCGGGCGCAGCGCGAGCGCCAGCGGGACATGCGCGAGCGGGCGGCCCAGGGCGAGGACGTCGGGCAGCAGCAGGCCGAGACCACTCGTCAGCTGCAGGAGCAGGCCCTCGCCGAGCAGGAGGCGCAGCGTCAGGAGCAGGTGCGACAGCAGCAGATTGAGCAGGAGCGTCAGGCCGAGGTCGAGCGTCAGCACGATGCGGCGCAGTCCCAGGAAGCCGAGCGCGCGCACGACGATCGCGACCGCGTCGAGGAGCAGGAGCAGGCGAAAGAGGTTCAGCAGGAGACCGAGCAGCGGGAGGAGCCGGAGCGCGAGAAGAGCGCTTCGGACCGCTTCAGCGCTCGAGCCCGGGCCGCGCAGGAGCGCGACCGGGACCGTGGCATGAGCCGCTGAAGCACAGAGTGTCGAGCGCATGACAAGAGGCCGTGGACCATCGGGTCCACGGCCTCTTCTCAGCCCCGGTATCAGGCAGCATCCGGGAGGTTCCAGATCCCCGGGAGCTGAACCAGCCTCCCCTCCTTGCCGTACAGCAGCAGCCGGCCCTCCTCGAGGCTCTCCGGGAGCATCTCCGAGACCGTGCGCCGCGGGGCCTTCTCTGCCGTCATGGTCCTCGTCTGGTCGGCGTTGATCGTCTCCCGCCAGACGTCGTGCTCGCCGGACCACTTCTCGGCGAGCTCCAGCGCCTCGAACTCAGGAGCGCCGTCGAGGATGAGGAAGGCCGGGAACACCTCTCGCAGGACCTTCGCTCCCACAGAGCCCCAGCGCAGCTCCATCTGGTTGGTGCTCTGGACAGCGATCACGCAGGCGACGCCGAGCCCGCGGGCCTCGGTGATGTACGTCGGTAGCTTCGGCAGCGGCGCAGTGTTCACCGCCTCGTCCACGCTGAGGAGCAGGCGCATGAGGCCGCGCTCGACGCCGCGCCGCCAGTGCCGGATCACGGTCTCGATCGCGCCGACGGCAGCGCCAGCGGCGACCCCGTCCGCGGGAGCGATGATCGCCAGAGTCGGCTCGTTCGGTCCCTCGAGCATGGAGGGGGCGAACGGCACCGAGCCGCGCTGACCGCGGACGTTCGTCAGCAGCCAAGGCGCGAGACCGGCCTTCATCGTCGCGATGACCGAGTCCCGGAGCTTCGCCTCCATGTCAACGACCGCATTCAGGCTCTCCGCGTGGAAGCTCGACTTCTCGACGAGCTCGTAGGCGATCGCCCACGACGGCGAGTCGTCGTTCTCGTCGTCCTTCACCGTCTTCGACGCCGCCCGGACGGTCCACGCGATGCCCTTGCCGGAGGCCTTGCCCGCCAGGAGCAGCGCAGCGAGCGGCTGAGCAGCCTGGGTCTGCCAGAAGGCGTCGTCGCCGCTGCCGGAGTCGCCGCCGTCGGACGCGCCGAGCGAGCCGACCTTCATCAGCAGCGATGCCATGGCCAGCGCGTCGTCGTCGTTCGCGATGAGCGACGTCGGGTCGGAGGTGACCATCTGGTAGTCGACGCCCTGAAGCCATTTGAAGCTCGGGTCGAGCTCACCGGCGAGGTCCATGACTAACAGCGGGCCACGCCCAGCGATGCCTTTCTTCACGATCCACTTCAGGAGGTCGGTCTTCGAGCTGACGATGACCCTGGGACCGACCCACTGGACCGCCCCCCATCGACAAGATCCTGGTGGTCTTGCCGCGGCCGGTGGGACCACTCACCAGCACGTGGGGCGCGGTCTCGACGGGCACTCCGTCGATCGAGCCGGCATACGGCGTCTGCTTCTCGTTGATCTCAGCGAAGGTGGGCTCCGAGGCCGCACCCGTCGTCTTGTTCTTGCTGCGCAGCATGAGACTGCTCCTTGTTGTTCTCCAATCCGCACGGTAAGTCCGGGGTCCCGGGGCCGCGTTGAATCGTCGTGTCGTGACGCCTGACGCCCCTACTGGGGATCGGCGGCGCTGCCGCCTTCGGGTGGTGCCTCGCTCATCGCGTCTCGGTTTCCTGCGACGATTCGGCACCGTGCCAGCGGGCCTTCATCGCCGCCTGGCCGGCCGCCGACTGGCGAGCCTGTTCGGCCTCGATCTCCTCGGTGAGCCGTGCCTGGACCCGCGGGTCATCAAGCATGTCGATCCCGGCCTTGATCAACGCACGGCCGAGCAGGCCGGATCCTACACCGTTCTCGGCGGCGAGCACGCGTAGCCGCTGACGGTCCTCCGGGCGCATCGGAACCGACTGCGAGACCGAAAGTTCTTTGCCTGCTACCACGACGTTTTCTCCTCGTACACGAGCGTTCCTATGATCCTCGTCCATCGTATCGACCCTCCTCTCACCCGAGAACTTCCGCGGTACGGCTCCCTAGAACCGCAATCCTACGGTACCATAGGATCGTAAGAAGAACACGGGCTCACACCGCAGGAGGACAGCCGCATGAACTTCGGATTCATTTTCAAAGCGATCGCGTTCCTCGTCATCGTCGGTTCGATCTTCGGCCTCGGCATCATCGTCGGCGGCAGCTTCGCCACCGGGCTGACTCGGACGCGGTGCTCCGGTACATGGAGAACTGCCTGCCCGCCGAGACGGCCGAGCAGCTCGGGCCGTGCCTGGCCACCGACGGCGGTGAACAGCCGTGACGAAGACCGTCGAGCGCTACGAGAAGGTTCGGGCCGACTGGCTGCTGGCCCACGAGGCGTCGTGGCATCTGTCCGATCGCCGGATGGCGAATGAGCTCAAGAGGATCGCTGCGAAGAAGGAGCGGACGGCTGCTGGTGCCGCCGAGTCTTCCCACCACGAGGGCAGGATCAAGCCCATCGCCTCGCGGTTCATCGCCGCCGGCGAGGACAGCAAGGAGCGCGGCCTGCGCGCCCTGTTCCTCGTCTTCTTCATCCTCCCGACGCTGGTCGTTTGGATCGGACCGGCGCTGGTGATCTCGCACGCAGCTTACTCCGTTGACACCGGGCGGCGACTGAAGCAGCGACGGGTGCCCGAGCGGAGGCAGTGGTACCTTGCGGCGGCAGCCGTGTTCGGCGCGGGCGCGCTCTTCGCCGTCGTCGCGCGGTTCGTCACTCTGAACCTCATCACGGTCGCCGAGATTACCTACTGGCCCTCGCTCACTCTCGACGTTCACTGGACGACGGTCGGGCTCATTTACCTGTGGGCACAGGTCGTCCTCGGGCTGCTGCTCGCGGCCTGGCAGATCCGCCGCCACGGCTGGCCAGGCGTCGTGATCAAGACGGGTGCGAAGACGCCGGAGGTCCCGGCGACTCCTCGAACGCCCGTCGCACCGGCCGTGCCCACGGCACCGAAGAGCGTGGGTACCGACGAGATCACCGCCGAGGAACCGGATGGTGAGCCTGCGGCTCCGAAGACACCTGCTGCGCCGATGGTGCCAGCGATCCCCAAACCGCCCGCCGTCGCCGAGTTCGACGACGAGCCGGTGTTCGACGACGAGAACTACTAGACCAAGACGTTCTGAAAGGACAAGACCAATGACTGACGAGCGCGAGATCCACATCCACAACAACACGACCATGGACGCGAACGCCCACATCTTCACCGTGATCGGCACCGTTCTGGCGATCGGCGGCGTGGGGATGCTCGCCTGGGCCCTGTCCAATGCCGGGATGCTCGACCTGGCCGCGACTGGGCTCACCATGTTCGGCTTCCAGCTGGTGAGCATGATGATGAAGGTCGGCCTCATCGTTCTGCCGGAGAGGACCGACGGCAGCTTCGCCGAGACGTCCGGCCACCTGAAGACCTTCCTGCGCGAATTCCACGAATGGCAGGCTAGGTCGCCGATCTGGCGGCTCGCCGCGATGGCCCTGGCCTACACGATCGGCTTCCTCATCGTGCGCTGGGGACTGAGCGTCGGCCTCGGGATCTTCGCGAACATTTGGGTAGCCGGAGCTTCGGCCGCCATCGTGGCCTCGATCATCGTCGCCCCTCGGCTCTTCTCGAACATCTTCCACGCGATGAAGACGAAGTCCGGCGTCCAGATCAAAACAACGACCGACAAGGGACAGGAGGCAGCCTGATGGAGATCCTCATGCTCATGCTCGGCTTCGCGACGGCACTGCTCGCCGTGCCGCCGAAGGTGGCGAAGACCCTCCAACGAGCCGTGCGCCGCAAAGTCGGCCAGCTCATCCGAAAGAACACGAACAAGAAGGACAGCGTCTGATGAAGACCACACAGATCTCCACCGCCGTTGCGAGCCTGGCGCTGGCCACACTCGCCTTGACCGGATGCGTCGTCGAGAACGTCCCGGCCGGTGCTCAGGACCCGCAGCCCCCGGCGACCTCGGCACCGTCGACCGAGCCGGAGCCCCCGGGCGAGGAGGAGGGCGACGAGAGCACCGAGGACGGCAGTCAGGACGAGTCAAAGGCCGAGACGTCCGACCTCGGCGTCGAGGACGGGCAGACCCAATACCTCCGCGCAATCCAGAACTTCTCCCCCACGCTCGAGCGTTGGGTTCTCGATGAGGACGCGGAAGAGATCACCTACAGCCTCATCAACTGCGCCGGCCAGGCTGAATCCGAGGGCGTCGCGAACCTCGAGCAGGCCGCCGGCAGCGAGGGGACCGCTTTCGAAGCGACGTGGATCGGCAAATCGCCGCTTGAGAACGTCGCGGCCGAGTCAGTCCGACTCGAGATCACCGACGACATGCTGACGAACTTCTCCGACGTCGCCACCTCGCGCACGGAGATCGAGGCGGGGAACTTCTCGCGGATGTGCGTCGACGCCGGCGAGACCGCCGCCGACTTCGTCTTCTGAGACCCCATTGCAATGATCACCATGCTGTCTCAGGTCCACGAAGCCAACCGGACGCCGGCTCCCGATGCTTGAGCGCGAGGTCGAATCCCATCTGCTGGCCAGATGCCGGCAAATGGGCTTCCTCTGCATGAAGTTCACCAGCCCCGGGCGATCCGGTGTGCCCGACCGCGTCATCGTCACGCCGATGGGCACCGTGTTCGCCGAGACGAAGCGGCCCGGCGGGAAGCTCCGTCGGCTGCAGGAGGTGGTCATCGAGAAGATGCGCAGAGCCGGTGCCGAGGTCTACGTCGTCGACTCCGTCGCAGGCGTCGACGAGTTAGTCGAGCACCTTGCCACGAGGTAGTTCAGTGCATGTCCATCGGGGTCTGCCCTGCAGGACAGCGAACCCGAAGCCCGCGCACTCGTCCAATGAGGTCGGGATCGAGGGCATTCGACACAAGAGAGGAGAAGGTTGAGACATCGCTGGACAGAAAGGGTGCCTAACCTTCGAGTATGGTCGATATGTAGGCGTGAGACATGTTCGCTAAGTCCTCCGACTCTCGTGTGGCACCACCTTGCTGCCGGACTCGTCTGGGGGCTCCCGTGACCGTAGGACCTTCCAGGTGGGGTCTTTCCCACAGGCTGGGCTACATAAGATGTGTTCTTGGAATTTGTCCAAATTCGAAATAGTTGATAACTCTGTCACTCACACGTGATTCGACGGATGACATACCGCACCTTTAGAAGCTGTTCCGACAAGGGCTGAGTATTTGGCCAATACTCCCCGACTTGAGCTCTTATGAGCTACGCGATTGGCGGAACGTACAAGCAATTCGCTCTTGTCGACTTCCAGGTCAAGGCGGCGCTCGTTCAAGTTGAGTTTAATTGTGTCCCCATCACGTACAAGATCAATCGGACCACCGGACGCCGCTTCTGGAGCCACGTGAGCCACACAATTTCCCGTTGTTCCTCCCGAAAAGCGACCATCAGTGATCAGTAACGTGGTCGCGCCTAGTCCCGCTCCCTTTATCGCCCCCGTGACTGCAAGCATCTCTCTCATGCCTGGTCCGCCTTTCGGCCCCTCACCTCGAACGATGACTGCTGTATTGGCTGTAATCTCGCCAGTGGCAATGGCATCGAGACATTCGCGTTCACCCTCGAAGACTCGCGCAGTCCCATCGAATTTCTCATAGGAGAAACCCGCAGCCTTTGCGACTGCTCCATCCGGTGCCAAGGTCCCGCGCAGAATTGTAAGTCCGCCAGTTGCACGGTACGGCTGCCCGGTACTGTATAGGACTTTGCCATCGGGTGAAGGAGGGTCAATGTCTTCGAGGTTCTCGGCGACCGTGCGTCCAGTCACTGTTAGGCAATCCCCATGGAGCAGATCGGCATCGAGAAGCGCCCGCATGACCACAGGGATACCGCCAACGCGGTCGACGTCACGCATGACGTGGCGACCGAAGGGTTTTACGTCTGATAGCAGCGGCGTGCGATCAGAAATTGCCCCAAAATCGTTCAAAGTCAGAGACACGTTAGCTTCATTTGCTATGGCCAGAAGGTGAAGCACAGCGTTAGTCGACCCGCCTAACGACATCAAAACAGCTATCGCGTTCTCAAATGCCTCACGGGTAAGCACGTCTCGCACGGTCATACCGCTCCGAATCATCTCCATGACAGCTGTGCCGGAGTCTCGTGCCACAACGGTTCTGCGCTTGTCCACTGCCGGCGGCGAAGCGCTACCTGGCAAAGAAAGACCTAACGCCTCCCCCATGCTGGCCATCGTGTTCGCGGTATACATGCCAGCGCAGGCTCCTTCACCCGGGCAATAGGATCGTTCGATCGCATCGACGTCTCCCCGCTCGATCTTTCCTGCCTGGCAAGCACCGATCGCCTCGAAGGCATCAATGATCGTGACCTCACGATTCGTGCCATCCAACATTCTAGCCAGACCAGGTAGAGATGTGCCGGCATAGACGAAGACTGATGCCAGGCCCAGACGCGCGGCTGCCATCATCATTCCCGGAAGTGATTTGTCACACCCGGCGAAGAGCACTGTCCCATCGAGCCTCTCGGCTTCGACCACGGTTTCAACAGAATCAGCGATGACCTCGCGCGAGACCAGCGAATAGTGCATTCCGTTATGACCCATGGAAATTCCGTCCGAAACAGAGATCGTGCCAAACTCAAGCGCGACTCCGCTAGATTCGCGGACGCCCTCTTTGGCGGCGGCGGCAAGCCTCTGCAACGAGAGGTTACACGGTGTGATTTCATTCCAACTCGAACCAATACCAATTTGAGGTTTGTCAAAATCGGCTTCGTTAAGCCCAACCCCACGAAGCAATCCCCTCGCGGCTGCCTTCTCAATTCCATCAGTGACATCACGTGAACGGGGCTTCAAAGTCGACCGCTTCGTTTCTGAGTTGGTGCGAGTATTAGATGACATGGAGCTCCTCGTGTATTGCTTCGTGTATTCTCTTGGCATTGGGCCCGCGCTATCGTTTCAAAGGCTGGGTACAAACTTTGCTATACATGGCTTATGCCTACAACGCTGTAGCGCTACTAGTACTTGCGGCACCACCCGAGGGGATCAATCGCTATGAACGAGAACGCAGACGAATCTGCGAAACGCCGATCTGCATTAGCAGCCTTTCTCAAACAAAAACGAAAGGGGCTTCCTCGTGACATACTGGACTTGCCACTTGGTCCTCGTGGTCGCACAGTCGGATTATCCCGCGAGGAAGTGTCGTATCACGCCTCGGTGAGCATGACGTGGTACACCTGGCTGGAGCAAGCACGAACAATCCAGCCATCGAGGGCGGTACTTCTTTCCATTTCCACCGCATTGCAATTGAATGAACAAGAACGTAGTTACGTCCTTCATTTAGCCGGTTATTCTGGCGCTCCTCAACCAAGCCGCGACAGAAACCTGGAAACGCTGCCCGAATCAGTTCAGCAGTTGATGGATTCCATCAATCCAAACCCTGCCTACGCAATCTACACCGACTGGTTTTTCGCCGGATGGAACAGCGCCTATGAGTCACTATTCCCACGAGTAGCGCAGGTACCAGCAGAAGAACGAAACCTCATCTCGATGATCTTCACGGAAGACTCTGTTCGCCGTCTGATGCCCGACTGGGACACCGATAGCCACCGATTCCTAGCTCAATTTCGTGCGGAAGCTGCACCACACTTCGGACAACCAGAAGTCGCGTATATGGTCGACGATCTATTCGAGAACAGCAGCGATTTCCGTTCGGGGTGGAAAAGTAAAGATCTTGAGCTCTTCAGTGCCCGTCCCCGCCGCTTCAACCATCCAACTTGCGGAAACTTGTATCTCCATCAGCACCGGTTGTCCGCTCCCGAACACCCTCACATACTAATTGTTGTCTACACTCCGGGCGATAGCGAGAGCGCTGCTCGGCTACAAACGGCCACCATCTGATCTAGTCGCATGCGCCCGTTACATGCATTTGCATGTAACGGGCGCATGTTCATATCCGTCCCTGACGTCATAGATCTCGGACGTACGAAGATACTAGATGAATTCGGCCTTGTATGGGGACGTGAGGACTATAAAAGGTCATCGTCCCACGTTCCGCGTAAGCTCGCCCTTGTTAGCAACGTGGTCCGCTGGCTCGCGTCGGGACCAGAAGCCCGCGACCAGAGACCCGGAGATGTTGTGCCACACCGAGAATATTGCCGCTGGCAGAGCCGCAGCTGGGGAAAAGTGCGCAGTCGCTAGTGCGGCTGCTAGACCAGAGTTCTGCATTCCAACCTCAATGCTGATCGCTCGACAGCCGGATACCGGCTGCCTACACAGCTTCGCAATGATGTATCCACACGTGAGCCCGGCCAGATTGTGCAAAACCACAGCTACGACTAGCAACAATCCAACAGCTAGCAAGGTGTCTGCCGATCCTCCTACCACTGTAACGACAACTGCAGTGATCCCCAGTACTGATACGAACGGCAAAATTGGAACAATCGCATTCACCATCCTGGGAAAAAATACTCGAAGTAGGATGCCCACAGTAATTGGCACAAGAACTATCTGAAGTATCGATATAAATAGATCGCCACCCGACACTGGTAGAAATGTCCCGCCCAGCCATAGAACCAGGAGAGGAGTCAGAAGCGGCGCAAGCAACGTAGACACAGTTGTCATTGCGACAGAAAGCGCTGTATCGCCTCTGGCAAGGTAGACCATCACATTTGAGGCAGTTCCGCCTGGGGCCGCTCCTACGAGCACCATTCCCACTGCAAGCTCGGGAGGAAGTGACAACAGGACCGCCAGCAGGTATCCGATAAGCGGCATGATCGTGTATTGCGCGACAACACCAAACATTAGGGCGAGCGGGCGGCGACCAATGTTTTTGAAATCAGCGAGCGTGAGTGTCATGCCCATGCCGAGCATGATCATGGCCAACATCCACGGCACAGCCGGGCCCCAATACGAGAAGGTGTCGGGCGTCAATAGCGCGATAGCTGCCGCTATCAAAACAATCAGTGGAAACCATGCCCCAGTGAAACGACTCAACTTCTCCATTGAAACTGACCTTCCTCGTTGGTTTAAAGTTATCCCAGTCTCGATCAGGAGCCCCAGACTGGGAAGAGCGTGGTAGTTCTGGTACTTGCACTACCACCTTGTGGAGGTCACAGTAGCTTGCTCTGCGAGGTCAGAAGCGAAGTCGTCCGCTTGATACGGCGAGCCTGCACAAGAGTAGGCTCGAACTCGCCGTCCACGCCGATGTCACTTTCTGGTCCGCAGTTCGCCAGAAACGGCACTGAATTGACCTTTCGGGCTGAGTAGATTTCCTCGTCTCGAAAATTAGTCTTCTCGACGCGGCCGACCGGGCGCAGTCCGGCTAAGGACGTGTACTGTAAGTGTCATCTGAGGCGGAGGACGAAGCTGGCGATGATGATCTCACTGGTGTAGTAGGCGGCATGTTTGGCATAACGAGTCGCCAAGTCACGAAACTATTTGAACCCGTTGAAGCACCGCTCAACAAAGTTCCGGCGTTCGCATTCTTCCCTATCAAAAGCAGGCGAGCGTAATCCGGCGGGTCCTTTCGCCTGGCGACGGCCGATCTGATCAGATCTCTCCGGACAGGTGAACCGCACCTTCTTCGCCCGCATTGCGGCCCTGGTTGACGGGTGCGAATACGCTTTATCGGCCAGCACTGCTTCCGGGATGGGGCGTGGCCGGCCGGGGCCGGGGCGGCGAACACTGATCTGCTCCAGCAGCGGCAGCAGCTGAGGTTTGACTCCGACTCGGCCCTCGGTGAGGATGATGCTCAGCGGTATGCCCGCTCCATCGACTGCCAGGTGGATCTTCGAGGTCAGTCCTGCGCGGGATCGGCCGAGGCATTCTCCGGCCACTGCAAGGTCCTCGACCGGATCAGTGCAGCCCCCTTTTTGCGGGCACCAGCTGCATGCTGGTGCGCCCGAACGGAGGTCGAGTCCACCGAGACCACCCACTCGAGGTCGCCGGTGGCGTCGTCCTTGACGACGGCTTCGTCGAGGATCGTTGCCCAGGTGCCGTCCATGGTCCAGGTCCTGAACCGTTCGTGGCAGGTCTTCCGCGGTCCGTACCTGTCGGGCACATCTCGCCACGGTGCTCCGGTGCGCAGTTCCCCCAGGATCCCATTGATCACCTGTCGGTGATCGCGCCACCTGCGGCCCTTGCCATTGGCCGGTAGCAGTGGGGAGATGGCCTCCCATGCTTTGTCGGTGAGTTCTCCGCGTCCAACCATGTGCCCAGATGAGCAGAAATCAAGACCGATGAATAGCAGCCACGCCGCCGACACGAACACTTACAGGACACGCGCTATGAGGAATCTGGAATAAGTCTCGGAACTCTCGGACATACGACACATATAGCACGGGATTCCAAGCAGCGAGGTTACCACGTCAATCACGTCGAGATTGGCGAACGTGTTCTTTCGCAAGCTGCAACATCTGTCGAAACTCCTCGTCCCTGTCATCTGTTTCATCGATGTAGCCCTCATCGACTGTCAGCACCTCAAGAGCTTCAGCAAAGGTCAAGCCTTCGCCGCGACTCTTTTTAAGCAATATATCCGGCTCAGCGACGTCGCTGTCATGTATCGGATCTTGGATCTACCTCGTCTGGCGTGCCGATTCGGGCCCCAGTTGTTGCATCGAAAAGGTGCGTTGTTTCACGTCGCGGAAGTACGACGATGGAGTCTTCGGCGACGGGGTGTTTGCGTCCGTCGACTCGCACGATTAAAGCGTGTTCGCCCTCCGGCAAATCGACAGTGCCGTGGAGATAGCCGTCCGCTCCGAGTTCCTCGATAAGTCGAGTCTTTACACTGATGCCTGGTGTGTCGTCCTCGCGGATCTCGAAGTCCTCTGGGCGTACTCCAACGGTAACTCGATCCCCGTTGATCGTTGCTCGCACTTCCGGTGCTACCGGTATGACTGCGCTTCCCAGAACAAGACCCTCGTCAGAAACAGCCACCTCGGCGAGGTTCATAGCGGGACTTCCGATGAAGCTGGCCACGAATGTGTTGACAGGGTGGTCCAAGAGTTCTCGAGGTGTCCCGACTTGCTGCAGTTCCCCGAGCTTGAGAACAGCGATGCGATGTCCCATTGTCAGTGCCTCGGTTTGATCGTGAGTGACGTACACGGTCGTCACTCCAATTTTTCGCTGCAAGGACGCGACCCAGGTGCGAGTTTGTACTCGGAGCTTTGCATCGAGATTCGACAGTGGCTCGTCCATCAGGAAGACCCTGGGCTCGCGAACAATCGCTCGTCCCATTGCTACTCGTTGGCGTTGCCCGCCCGACAAGGCTTTGGGCTTTCGGCCGAGATAGTCGACGAGATCGAGTTGCTCGGCGACCTCCTTGATACGCCGCTCTCGTTCAGGCTTCTTCACTCCGGCTACTTTCAAACCGAATCCGATGTTGTCAGCGACTGTCATGTGAGGGTACAGAGCGTAGTTCTGGAAGACCATCGCAATGTCGCGATCCTTGGGCTCGACCATCGTCATGTCTTCATCACCAATAAAGATCTTTCCTGAAGAAACGCCTTCAAGACCGGCAAGCATACGCAATGCGGTCGACTTTCCGCATCCTGATGGGCCAACGAGGACGAGGAATTCGCCGTTCTCGACTTCGAGGTTCAGGTCGTTGACTGCAGGCCGGTCGGTGTGTGGGTACTGCAAAGTGACTCCGTCATAAGTGACTTTAGCCATGAGGTTTGCCTTTCGTGGAGAAGGGTCCGGACATTCGTCCCGACGTGGGAGTCAGGCGCTGAAGTGCAGGTCGGCGTTTATGATCGCGTTCAAGGACTTCTCGACAGCCGGGCGCGGATCGAAGGCGTAGCTGCCGGCACCAAAGAGCTCGATCGTCATCCAGCCGTGGTAGTCGTGGGCGGCGAGGGAAGTGAGAATGTCGAGCATTGGCAGATCGCCGTCTCCCAGAGCAAGGTGACCAGTGGGGTTTCCGTCGACGAGGTGAACGTGCTTGACCCTCGTGCCAAACATTGAGAAGTACTCGTCAACCTCTTCACCAGCAGCTATCATCGCCACAGTGTCGAGTACGATCCCAAGGGAATCGCAGCGGATTTCGGCCAATGCACTAGCTGCCTCGGCAGTCGACGTTACAAGATTTGACTCAACCCGCTGTAGAGGTTCGAGTACACACTCGACTCCTAGATCGGTCGCATAATCGGTGATTGCCCCGAGAGCGTCAATGCAGCGAGTCCACGCGTCGGCTGTGGGTTCGGACTCGAACCCTCGGCCGGAGGTGAGAAAAAGTAGTGGAGTTCTGTCCCCGTTTGTGAATTCGACTGCAAGCTCAGCAGCGCGCTTGAACATTGCAATGCTCGCAGCTCGCAGACTTTTGTCCGGCGATGCAATGTTGACTGGGTACGCCACCTGCTCTGGAGTGAAGCAGACGATCTCCAATCCGCGCGATTGCGCTTCACCTGCGATGATTCGCGCGTCTTTGTCCGAGAGTGCCGGAACGTGCAATTCCGGGGCGATTCCCCACAGTTCGATCGCCGACCTATCCAAGTCCGCCATGTCGTCGAGACACTCGCGCAAAGGTCGGTGTTGGTAGGAAAAGTTGGAACCAGCAATCCGCGTGATCATCGGTGTCGCAGGCGCGTCGACTGCGTGAACGTTCGTGATGTGGCTATCCGAGGTCATTTGCCCATCCCGTCCGCAACGCCTTTAATGAAGTAGCGCTGACTGATCAAGAAGATAACGATGACCGGAACTGCGGCGATAACCATGCCTGCGAATACCACCGGAAAGTCTGTGCCGAATCGACTCATGAGGCTCGTCAGCCCGATGGGTAGCGTTTGAACTCCGCTTCCACTGGTGAACACCATTGCGAATATGTACTCGTTCCAGGCAAAGAGCACATGCAGTATGACAGCAGAAATGATGATTGGAGTCGACATCGGCAGAATGATGCGCCAGAAGATTGTCCACCTACTCGCACCGTCTACTTCAGCCGCTTCATCGACTTCGGCTGGCAGGTCGATCATATAGGACCGGATCAGGAACGTCGTGAAAGGGACACGGAAAGCGGTATAGAGAATCATGAGTGCCCAGAACGTGTCATAAAGCCCGAGAGCTTGAAACATGCGAACGAGGGGAACCAAAGCCACGGGAGGAGCTAGCATGAGACCACCGAGAATGAGCCCGGTCCAAAACCGATTGAACGGGATTGTCACTCGAGTGAGCCCGTAGGCAGCCCACGCGCTGATGAAGACGGTCGTGAGGGTCGAAGTAACCGTCACGAGCACACTGGTGACCATATAGTTGCTGACCCCTTGATTCCACGCGTCAACGTAGTTGCTCCACTTCCAGTCGATTGGAAGCGCGAAGGGGTTGCCGAAAAGTTCGGCATTCGTCTTGAATCCGTTTCCAACCATCCATAGCAATGGGTAGAAGACGATGACGGTAAGTCCGATGAGAAGCGACCATAAGAGAATGCGGGTGATGAGCCCGAGAAACTGTGTGCGTTTCACAGCTCCACCTTTCTTTTTCGGGTGTACCAGAGCTGGAAGAGGCCGATGCCGAGAGTGACGATGAAGATGACGGTCGCGATCGCAGCGGCATAACCGAAATCATTACGGACGAAGCCGTTTCGGTACAGCCAGGTGCCCAGAACCTGGGTTGAATTGCTGGGGCCCCCGCTCGTCATCACCATGACCTCGTTGAACACTTGGAACGCGCCCGAGATCGTTACGATCGTCAGCAGGCCAGACATTTGCCTGACCAATGGAACTGTGATGGTGATGAACCGTCGGATCGGGCCGATTCCATCGAGTTGCGCAGCCTCGAAGAGTTCGGTCGGGATCCGTTGTATTGCGACAGTGAAGAGAAGCGCGGTATAGCCGAAGCCTTGCCATTGGCTCATGACAATGATTGACAGCATCGCTGTGCTCTGTTGACCGAGCCACGGTTGCGCCCATTGCTCGAGCCCGATCGCAGTCAGTGCGCTATTGAGTATGCCGATGTTCGGTTCGTAGATGAAATAGAAGAGGAGTCCGGCCACGGTGATCGAGATCGCCGAGGGGATGAAGTATGTAACTCGAAGTGCGTTGCGAAGTCGTGAACTCCTCACGCTTTCGACTCCGGCCGCGACGACCAGTGCACCGCCCACTTGGCAGATGACTGACACAATCGCATAGAGAATGTTGTTGAACAGAGACCGCCAAAAAATCGGATCGTTGAGGAGGACTTCGAAGTTCCTCATCCCGATGAATTCGCTCGCACCTGTAAAAATATCTGACCTCTGGGTGGAGTATCCGAAGTTCTGTGCCAGCGGCAGGTAGACGAATGCTGCGAGTACAAGGACTGCCGGAGCGAGCCACAGGCTTCCGCGCCACTTATGAAATGTTGAGTACATCTTGGTCGATTCCTAGTTGATCAGTCGAACTTTGCCGGCTCAGGTCTTCAGAAGGTCCAGCGAACTCGTTGAATGCGACCTAGGGGACGAGTTCGTTGGCCTTCTGTACGTTTTGAAGGGCCTCTTCTGGTGTTGCATCCCCAGTGATCAACGCTTGGCCTGCAGACAACCACGCGTCGGAGACCCGCGGCACGGTGGCAGTGTCCAACCAGGCGAAGAGCTGGGGCGCTGAATTGATTTCCTGGACGCCTTCGTACACGGAGCTACCCGAGTTCTCCTGGGTGACCGCATCAATGACAGTGCTCGGTTGACCGTATGGGGCAGCCGAGAGAGCCTCCGCGTTCTCCTTCTCTGTAGCGAACTTCATGAAGTCCAGGGCCAGGGATGCACGCGGCGACTTGGCGTTGATCATGTAGCCTTCCGGCGCTCCTTCCAGGGCATTAGGGTTGCCATTGCCCCCCTCGGGGGCAGGCATTTGAAAGAAGTCGAACGTCCCCTGCTTCAATCGCGAACCTTCGCCTGCTGAACTCTCGAACTCCAGAATCTCCTGGTAGTACATTGCCGATCGTTCATTTGCCAGGTCTTCCTGTGCCGTCGTATACAGCACACCGTTGGAGCCGTTTTTGCTACTCGTGCATTGAGTGACGAGTTCTTTGAACTGTCTGAGGGCCTCAACGTAACCGGGGTCGTCCCACGACGCTGTCTTCGGATCAAAATCGCGTTGGAGCACATCACTGGGGACGTTGTAGGCGAACAGCTGTTGGAGATAGTGCAGAGCAGGCCATCCGTCCTTGTTGCCAAAGGAGATCGGCACGTATCCGGCCTCGCGTAGCGGTCCGCACACACTGAGAAGGTCGTCGAAGGTCGTAGGCACCTTCACTCCAGCTTTTTCAAATGCCCGTTCGTTGTATCCCATGAACTTAGCGTTGTTGTACAGCGGAACAGCGTAGTAGCCGCCGTCGAGTTCAAACGCCTTGAGGGCGGCCTTACCGAATGTGTCTCCCCACTCGGTGCCCGGGGCAATGACATCGGTGAGGTCGGCGGCGAGACCGCCGTCGACAAAGTTCGTAGCCCACTGACCAGTCCAACTGAAGTAGATGTCCGGTAGTGATCCCGATGCAGCAAGGGTCTTCGTTTTGTCTTTTATCGATTGGTCGGTCTCCTGGATCAAATCAAATGTCACATCCGGGTGCAGTTCTTTGTAGTCCGCAGCCAGGTCAGAGAAATACTGTTGGTCCGGTTCGCCACCGAATTTTGTGAGAATACTGATCGATCCGGTGAAGTCAGGATCGGATGTGATGTCGGCATCTGGAACATCACTCGGTTTGGTCGTGCACCCGACCAACATCAATGCCACACCAATCACCAGGACTTTGCCAAGGTTCTTCACGTTGAGCATCCTTTATCCTTTCCCGGCCGGGACTATTGCCCGTACCCAAAGAGTTCGCCGGTGAACCCTAGTGCACGGACTCAGCCAATCGTCTTGACCTGACATGAGACCGGTTCCATATCGTGAGTTCGATTCTGACGTGACTGGCAACACATTTCAAGAGCATTGGGCAAAAAATCTGAAAAGAAGACTGGAACCGAGGAGATCGGGGCGAAAGTTGCCGTCACGATTGACCAGCAGATTGGCGGTGTGTAAGTATGGTCATCACTGATACCGGTATCACGTTGCCGGAGTGCGACGTGTGGAAAGGATGACAATGCTCGACTTCAAAGAACAGGAATTTCGTACTCAGATCGGTAGCGCCGTCGGCCTCCGCCCACAGATCGAGGAGCTCGTCGATCTATTGCAACAGCAGGGGATCGACAATGTTCTGCTTGTCGGCTCCGGTGGCACGTACGCCCAGATGCTGCCCTACGAATATTGGGCTCGCCGTATGTCAACACTGCCGATCCGAGCCGCGATCTCAAAAGAGCTTGTCGAATCAGGTGAAGCACTGCTGAGTGAGTCCACTCTCGCGGTCTTTACGTCTGTATCGGGAACTACCGCTGATGTACTCGAGGCGATCGAGTATGTGAAGGCGGAGGGAGCCACGACCGTGGCGTTTACAGGGCACCCGGATTCCGCTATCGCCAAAGCGGTCACTCATTCACTCGTCTCGCAACCGAAGACGTGGCCTTTCGACATGCAGCTCTTACTCTTGATTGGCCGACTTCTGTCTGTTCGGGGAGAGTTCTCGGACTATGCGACTGTCGCTGGCGAGCTGATGGGGCTTCCGGACGCACTCCTTTCGGTAGCGAGGAAGGCTGAGGCTCAGGCTGAGACATTTGCGGCAGCGCATAAAGCCACTGACTATCACTTCCTTATTGGTGGTGGACCGCTTTGGGGTTTCACTTATCTGTTCTCCATGTGCATCCTCGAAGAGATGCAGTGGTTAAGGACGACACGTGTCAATAGCTCCGAGTTTTTCCATGGCTCGCTCGAACTTCTCGAAGACGATACCTCTGTGTTGATCTTCAAAGGAGAGGACGAAACTCGTGTTCTCACCGAACGTGCTGAGAAGTTCGCGAAGCGCATTTCAAAGGACGTCACCGTCTTCGACACCAAGGACTACGAGCTCACAGGTTTCAGCCCTGTCACGCGCGCCCTTATTGGCCCGATCGTCATGGACACCGTGATGGACCGAGTGGCAAAACATCTCGCGAAAGTCCGCGATCATTCGCTCGACATCCGCCGCTACTATCGCGTCATGGATTACTGACGTCTGTATACGTCGGGGTGAAAGCGCGGCCGATCCTGCCCCCCGGCAATACTGCAGACATCCACACATGTTCGCCGGCAATTGGTGCCGTCTGTATCCCCGGAAGAGAGGAACTTGGTCGAGTGAGAATACTGGGGTTTGGCGATAATATCGTCGATCGTTATTTGGATCGTGGGCGAGATTACCCTGGTGGAAATGCTGTCAACGTTGCTGTGTATGCCCGCCGGCTCGGGGCCGTCGCTTCGTATCTCGGAGTCTTTGGTGACGACGACCTGGGGGTCTTCCTCCGCAACGCAATCGATTGCGAAGGCGTTGAAACTGATCGGTCGATAGTACGGTCTGGTGAATCTGGGATTTCGACTTTGAAGGTCGTCGACAGGGACCGCAGCTTCGGCGGTTGGAACGGCGGAGGAATCACGGTCTCAAATCCAATTGACCTCGATGAGGGTCGTCTTGGGTACGCGGCAACCTTCGATCTTGTCCACTCCGGCGTCTACTCCGGCACTGAGAGCCAGCTACACAGGCTCAGATCGTCGCCAGCATTAGTCAGCTTCGACTTTTCAAGCGAGGCTGCCTACCGGACGGACGACTACGTTAGGTGCGTCGCACCTTGCCTCGATTTGGCTCTAGCGTCGTATTCCGACCTTGGCGTAGGCGATGCTCGACAGCACATGCAGCGACTCATCGACGCCGGTGCCGCATTGGCCTTAGGGACGCTCGGTGAGCGTGGCTCCGTCGTGACCGACGGGTACCGATGGGTTGATGTCCCGGCGGAGACTATAAAGGACCCGACAGCGATCGTCGATACCATGGGATGCGGTGACGCATTTTTGGCTGGCTTCGTCGTTGAACTTTTCGGCCGCGGGTGGCGCAAGGGGAAGTTGGTGACGGACAAGCAACTTATGACAGCTCTACATGCCGGCGGTCGTTCAGCGAAGTACCAGTGCTTCGTCGAATCAGCCTTTGGACGAGGACGCGCCTCGCCAAAATCGTGAAACCGTCTGGTCAACCGTAGAATGTCGAAGAAGGACAGACGACGACAGTCACCTCTCCTGCGAAAGGACACCTGTGACCCGGAATCCCACCATCTCGGAGGTAGCCAAGGCGAGCGGCGTAGGCAGAGCAACTGTCGCCCGAACTCTCGGCGGGTACGGTTACGTCAGCGAAGCAACTCGAAAGCGCGTTCTGACCGTGGCCGACGACCTTGGCTACCGGCCCAATCGACTCGCCCAGAGCATGTCTACCGGCAGTACCAGGACGATTGGACTCGTCATTGCCGACGTGTCGAACCCGTTCTTCGGCGACGTTGTCCGCGGGGCTTCCGACACTGCGATGGCTAACGGTTTCGACACTCTCCTTGTCAGTACCTATGAAGATGTCGGAAGCGAAGTTGCTGCAGTCAAGCTTTTGGTCGACAAACGAGTCGACGGCATCATTCTGTCTACTGCAGTACGCGGAATGGACGATATCGGGCACCTTCAGATTGCTGAGCAGCATTCGATTCCGATCGTCCTGCTTGACCGTTCGGTTCCTCGAGTCCAATTTGACTCAGTCATAATCAACAATCGGGAGTCGGTTAGGAACTCGATCTCCGCCCTCATCTCACACGGTCATACGCGAATCGGCTACGCGTGGGGGCCACCGGTCGCTGAACGTCCAAGGTGGCAAAGCGGCCTTTCGGATGCCGCTCGCAATGATTTGTGGACTGATGGCGAACGCATGATGGGGTACCTGGATGCCCTCGCCGGCGAGGGGATAGAGCTTGATATTGACCTCGTCATGTTGGGCGAGAAAAATGAAGAGCACGCTGCAGCTGAAGTATCAAGAATGCTTGGCCTCGCCGACCCACCGACGGCGTTCTTCTGCACGGAGACTGAAGCGCTCACTGGAACACTGTCCGCGATCCGCGAGGCCAGTTTAAGCATCCCTAAGGACGTGTCGATTATGGGGTTCGACGACAGTTCTTGGGCTGCAGTCTTCGAACCACCCATCTCGATGATCAAGCAACCTACGCGCGAGCTGGGGGTTCGAGCCAGCAATCTCCTTCTGGAAAGGATCAACGGAATCGCTGAAGATCCCCGCATCGAGGAGCTTGAGACCGAGGTCATCTGGCGCTCATCCATCGGGCGTCCACTCCACGTCGAGAAATGATTCTGCGTTTGTACTGGTTCGATCCCCTTGTTCTTATCCGTCCCTGACGTCATAGATCTTGGGCACACGAAGTGACTAGATGGATTCGGGCGTGCTTAGAGGCGTGCGAACTATCTAGTCCCCCAGGAAAAGCAACGCGGGTCCGGCTGTAGACAGTTCGGGCTCACGGACATGGACTTCGAGCAGCATCGGTGCGGCGAATGTCGCCGCGTCTAGCACACTGGGGTCCACAGGCATCAAGACAGCCTGGAGGCGAGCCAGCCATTGAACGAAAAGGCCAGCGCCAGGATCAATGAAAGACTGCAGATAAGGCGGTCAGCACGGCGGCTAAGAAGACTCGATGGCGAGCCATGCCAACATCAGGTGAACTCATATAGTGAGAACATCAAAGCTGTCGCATGTCGCCCGAGTGACGGGAAATCATCGAGAACTCGCTTCCCATCCAGCATCGTCGCTGCAACATTGCCGGCGTACACAGCCCAGCGATCGAGGGATGCTGAATTCTTCAGCTCCGAATGGTCCAGACAGTCGCTTCCTTAATCGGCAAGATGTCCTCGCGAGGTGGCGCGACGACGATCTTTGACGTCGTCCTTGGGTGGTGTCAAAGCAATGCGCAGATCCTGTTCGGCAGTGAGAACATCCCCTCCGAAATGCTTCCTTGCGGCCGATGCTGCCGAAGAACGGTCGTTTCCCGGCCAGAAATGGGTCAAAAGCAAACGTTTAGCGCCCGCTCGGTCGGCCCAGATGCCGGCTTCGGCTGCGGTGAGCAGGTTACGATCGGTGTTCTCGAGCTCACCTGGCCTGTCAGTTGCGTCAACGATGTAGAGGTCCGCATTGTGGCCGAGATCGGCTAGGGCTGGGTGCGGTCCGGTATCGCCGGTGAAGGCGACCGCTGCAGTCGACGTTTCGAGACGAACGCCGTAGTTTGGGACGAAATGCCGAAGTGCCACGCTGCTAAGCTCAAAGGGCCCGACGTCGTAGCGGCCAGGCAGTGGATAGATATCGAATGCCGAACGCATGTCGATGCCCGGCTCCAACGTATTGAGGCGATCGACCGCTCCTACCGGGCAATACAGCGGCAGCTTACTCATTCGTGGCTGGGTATAGTGTCGAAATCGAAACAAGCCATGAACGTCGATGCAGTGGTCCGGGTGTTCATGCGTGATGACCACGGCGTCAATATCGGCATCGGGCACATGACTGAGCAGACGTGGGAAAGTACCGTAACCAAGATCGAGCACGAGGCGAAACCCGTCCCAATCGATGAGGTAGCCACTGCAGGCCTCTCCCATCACAGGATGCGCAGCGGAGGCACCGAGGACTGTGAGCGTAGGCATGCTGTGAGCGTTTCACGTCCTCGCCTCATCGTCCACAGCCCGTTATCCTGCTTCTGAGTGTTGCCAGAAGACCGCCGTCTATCGCTGCCGCTCACGATCGAGGGCTTTGAACACAAGTGAGGAGAAGGTCACGACATGGTTGGACAGAAAAAGGGTCAGACGGTCGAGTACGTACGAGTCAGCGAATCCGACCAGGACCAGGCGCGGCAGGTCGAGGCTGTCGCAGAGGTCGACAGGCTGTTCGCCGAGAAGGTCAGCGACAAAAGCGTCGACGACCGGAGGCAGCTCCAGGAGATGCTTGCCTCTATGTCTGCGAGGGCGACTTGGTCCGGGTGAATTCGCCCGACCGGCTGTCGCGGTCGACAACTGACCTGCTCTCGCTCGTCGAGGACCTGAAGGGCAAGGGAGTCGCGGTCGAGTTCGTCGGCAGCAGGGCCCTAAACATCGACACCCCGCAAGGCGCGTTCATGCTCACAATTCTGGCCGCGGTCACACAGTTCGAGCGCGCCGTCATCCGGGAGCGCCAGGCCGAAGGGATCGCCATCGCGAAGACGAACGACGTCTACGAGGGGGAGCCGAAGCTCACAGGCAACCAGGTCTTCACCGCGAGCGAGCTCGGAGTCAGCAGGCAGACGCTGTACACGGCGCTGAAGGCCAAGTGCAGGTACGCGGCCGACGAGAAGGCTCAGTCCTGAGCACTCGTCGGGCGACGACCGCGAAGCTCGAACCGGGCGAGCACACGATCGACCGCGGCAACCCTCGGGAACGGAACGGCACCTGGCGACTGGACTGGTCGCTCAGGCTCCACGAAGGCACGGTCGTGCGCCACACGACCACGGGGACGGACGAGTCACTGGTACGGCGGAGGGCCCGGACGAAGGCCGAGCAGCTGCTCGCAGCGTCTGGGCCGACCTCGGCTCGGCTGCATGCGCTAGCCGCGGAGGTCGCCGCACTCTCCCCGCAGCAGCGCAGCGAGCTCGAGAGGCTCGTCGGCGACCTGATCGCGTGAGTCGTCTCGGAAAGGACCTTTCGGGACGTGACCGAGCAAGACCGACTTTTCGAGACCCGATCACCGGCCTCGCGCCGGGGATCGGGTCTCGTCTCGTCAGGGAGATGTCCACGAGACGCCGTGACCAGCGGCATCGTCAAGGCGGAGTCGCAATGGCCAACAAGTTCTTCGTCTTCGAGTTGTGTCCCGGCCTTACGTCGCTCCTTGCTGGCTTCGCTCGAACATGGCTCACAGACGGCCGATCGCTCCCCCGCCCGCATCAGTCAGGACGGTGCTCGGGAAGGCCCGACCGTGCCCGCCGCCGCGATCGCAGCTCCGACGAGCGCGGCCACTGCGCAGACGCCCAGGGCGCTGTTGACGCCGGATGCCGTGTGGACGCCGCCTGCCTGCCACACCGCGGAGACGACGGCGACGCCGGACCCGATGCCGAGGAGGTAGAAGATGCGCCCGAGCGGCCAGGCCGCTTCGTCGGCTCCGGCGGGCGTGTCGGAGGCGACGACCGCTTCGGCGGGCGACTCGACCGCACCGATGCCGGCCCCGACGACCGCCAGCGGAGCGAGGACGAACCACCAGGGCATCCCCGGCGCGATGTGCGCGAGCCAGACGACGCCGGCCGCGGTGCACACGAGCCCGGGCACGAGGAACCACACAACGTGGACCCGCCCTGCGTACTTCTCTGCGACCGGAGCAGTGAAGAGAGCGCCCAGGATGATCGGCATCAAGAGCAGGCCGGCGATCAGTGGCGAGTGCCCGACCTCGTCCTGGAGGTACCCAGACAGGGGCAGGAACACGCCCAGGCTGGCGAACTCCGTGAGCCCCCTGACGATGTTGCCTGCGACGAACCGGCGGCGTCGCAGCAGCCTCAGCGGAACTAATGGACGGTGGCGTCGCGCGTCGACCACGGCCAAGGTCGCGAGCAGCCCGAGCGCGCCGACCGCCACAGCAACGATGGGCACGGCCCCTGCGTCGAGCCGCGCGCCTTCGATCACGGAGAAGAACAGCGTCGCCACCGCCGCGGCGGCGACAAATGCCATCAGCGCGTCGCGCACCAAGACCGAGATCCGGCCTACCATGCGCCGGGCGGGCGGGAGTGTCCTCCAGACCGCGGCCGCCGTCACGGCCGCGAGCACGACGTCGAGGCCGAACAGCGCGCGCCAGGTCGTTGCCGTCGCCAGCGCTGCGGGCAGGACCGGTCCCAGCGCTGCAGCGAGCAGGGCTGCCAGCGCCTGCGCCTGGGCAGCCTCCTTAGCATCTGGCCCACCGTCGCCTCCGCGCACGAGACGATGCACGGGCAACGTTAGACCTTGAACCCGGGTTGAAGGTCAAGACGGCGAGCCGTAGGGTCGGAGCATGAAGATCTCCGAGGTCTCCGAGCGCACCGGGGTGCCGGCGAGCACGCTGCGCTACTACGAGCGCCTCGGCATCCTCCAGGCGGGTCGGAGCCCCAACGGGTACCGGGACTTCGACGATAGCCACCTCGAGCGTCTGGACTTCATCGCGGCGGCCAAGCGGCTTGGCCTCGAGCTGCCCGAGATCCGCCGGCTCCTCGAGCTCGCCGATGACGGGACCTGCACGGGGGTGAAGGCCGCCCTGCAGCCTCTGCTGGCCGAGCAGATCGCCGCCGTCGAGCGCCAGCTGCGAGTTCTCGCCCAGTTGCAGGAACAGCTCCGCGAGGCGCGGGACCACGTCGACGGCTGCCCGGACAGCGACGAGCCCTGCCGGTCGGAGTGCGCGTTCAGGGCCTTCGCCGGCTCGGCCGTTCCTGAGGACTGATCGCACGGTCCTGGTCAATAGGTCAGCAACTGCTGTATGGTCAGTGCATGCTGACTATTGCTTCGCGCGTCGACGTCATGAACCGCCTGGGTCGCGCCATGGCCGACCCGACCCGCTCGCGGATCCTGCTGTCGCTGATCGAGCGGCCGGGCTACCCGGCGAGGCTGGCCCGTGACCTCGAGCTGACGCGCACGAACGTGTCGAACCACCTGTCCTGCCTGCGGGGCTGCGGGATCGTCGTCGCCGAGCCGGAGGGCCGGCAGACGCGCTACGAGATCGCCGACCCGCACATCGCGGCGGCGCTCACGGCGCTGGTGGACGTCACGCTGGCTGTCGACGAGAGCGCGCCGTGCCTGGACCCGGAGTGCTCCGTCCCCGGCTGCTGCGACGACGGGAGCCGGCAGTGACGGCCGTCCTGGGCGCATCCGACCGCGCGGCGGTCCTGCGGCGTCGGATCCGGGTCGTCGTCGCGATCACGATCGGCTGGAACGTCGTCGAGGCGGTCGTCGCGCTGCTGGCCGGCCGCGCGGCGTCCTCGGCTGCGCTGATCGGCTTCGGCCTCGACTCCGTCGTCGAGGTCCTCTCCGCCGCGGCGATCGCCTGGCAGTTCGCCGCCCCCGACCCCGAGAAGCGCGAGAAGGTCGCCCTGCGGGTCATCGCGGTGTCGTTCTTCGGCCTGGCCGTCTACGTCTCGGTCGACGCTGTGCTCTCCCTGCTCGGCGTCCGCGAGGTCGAGCATTCCCCCGTCGGTATCGCGATCGCCGCGCTGAGCCTGGTCGTCATGCCATTCCTGTCCTGGTTCGAGCGCCGCACCGGCCGCGAGCTCGGCTCCGCGTCGGCTGTCGCCGACTCCAAGCAGACCCTGATCTGTACATACCTGTCCGCGGCGCTGCTGGTCGGGCTGCTGCTCAACGCTCTGCTCGGCTGGGCATGGGCCGACTCCGTCGCGGCACTGGTGATCGCGGTGCTCGCCGGCCGAGAGGGCGTCGAGGCGTGGAGGGGCGACGCCTGCTGCGCCGCGCCGGTGAGCGCGCTGACCGGGGTGCGCGAGGCCGAGGGCTGCCGGGACGACTGCTGCGCCCCGGCGCGGAGGACGGAGTCGTGAACAGGACCGGACCGCTGGGCGGCCTCCCGATCGCCTGCGCGCTCGCGCCCGGCGCGGGCAGGGAGCAGATCGAGCGCTGGCGCGCCTTCGACGACGAGCACTGCCTCGGCGTCGAGCGCACCGAGACCCGGTTGATCGTGCGCTACGCGCGGACCGAGGACTCGGTCCGGCGGCTGCGCGAACTCGTCGCGGTCGAGAGCTCCTGCTGCTCCTTCGTCGACTGGAGGGCCGAGGACGACCGTGAGCAGCTGCTCCTGGTCGTCACCGGCAGCGCCGAGCAGCTCGCCGCGCTCGACGTCGGATAGTCGCTGGGCCTGATCCAGCGCCGGCTCCGCGCATCGCCCAGTCGATCTCGCGTTCAGGCCTCCGGGACACGTCCCAGGACTGAACTCCGCCCGACGCGGTGGCAAAAGAGAACAGGCCCGCGTCTCATCTAGAGAAGCCGACCTGTCGTGTTGGTAGAAGTATACGGGGTCCCCGGGCTATACGAACCCTGGCATCCACGTCTTCCGCGAGTTGATCAGAGCACCAGGCTCGAACGCTCAGACGGAAGGCAGGAACGTGCCTGACTACGACGTGCAGTACAACAAGGACACCGGCGACTGGAGCGCTAAGCGCGCTGGAGCGTCGAAGGCGGCCGGCCGCTACGACTCCCAGGCAGATGCCCATGACGCCGCCCGAGGGTTCGCCGAGAGAAGCGGGGGCGAAATGCGCGACCACCGCAAGGACAACAACCAGATCCGGAACACCGACACGATCGGCAAGAAGGACCCCACCCGCCCAAGGGATGAGCGTTCCGCTGTGAACGACGCCGGAAGAACTGGCTCCGCGTGGGCTGCGCCTGCGGCCCTCGCCGACCGGCTGTCCGAGCCGGGCCCGACGCAGCGGGCGTTCGAGTGGAATCGGTCCAAGTGGCTACCCGTGGTCCACGATGCTCCGGATGCTACCGAGGCTTTAGAAGCGCTACCCGACCGTCTCGACCGCGCCATCGTCCGCGACGTCGTCCAGGCCAACCTCACGATCGACCGCGTTCTAGCCGCATTCATTCCCGTGCTGATCTGGGGCGGGCCAGGCGGGTACGGCCCATTCCGCGCCAGGTCAATCCTCACAGGCATCCGGAGACGGGCGAACATGACCGCACCCCTGGACGAGTCGATCAGGCAGCATTTGCTTGCCGGAGCCAACGCAGTTCGGCACTCTGGTGCCCGGGAGTCGTTTCGGCTCATGAACAACGAAGGCAAGGTCAAGTACCTCGGCGGAGCCTTCTTCACGAAGTGGATCGCCTTCTCGTCGATGGTCGACTCCATCGACGGCCCCGACGTGGCTCCGATCCTGGACAAGCGCGTGAGCGACTGGATCGCTGCCGGCACTGCTGGTGAGGGAAGCATCCGCCTGTCCCCACGGTCCACTCGGGACTACCGCCGCTATCGCGGCCTGCTCGACTCTTGGGGTACCCCTTACGGTCGGAGTCGGGCTCAGGTCGAACTGGCGATCTTCGAACTAACGCGAGATCGGCCTGAAGCGGCTCCTCGGGCCGTGTGACGAGTCGCAGATCGATAGCCTCGAACCACTCCCCCAATCCAACAACGACGGCTCATATGGACAGGCAGCTGGGAAACCGTCGGTCTTCGGCCGCGCCCAACGGGCGATGTCTACGATGCATATGCCCGGACGCCACGTACCAACAACCTAGAGCGACTGCCGGGCAGGGTGCTCCTCGGCCAGCTCGCCGGAGCCCGATAGGATTGACCCACAACGACCGGTTCCGCCTGCGTCGGCAGGCCCAGGGCCGGTCCTCATTCCCCGAGCTGACTCGTCGAGGTAGTGGTCCTCAAGGTGACCGCCTCTTCCCACCCGGTTCGTCGTCGCGGCTCCTCACTCCGGCCCGCTCCATACTGGACCGGCAGTGTTGGCCTGAGACCACTGCATCCTCCACGCCTGTCGACGAAGCGCGCTTGGGGGATTTTCTCTGCCGCGAACTGAGTGGGCTCCGATGCCCTGGTCGCGCTGGAACTTCCCTCGAGAAGACTGTCGCCCCGGGAGTCCGAACCGTAAGGTCCAAATAGTCACCGGGGCGTTACATTCGACAGTATACCGCATGAAGCCCTAAAGTCGCACGCGTGCGGACCAGCGTGATGGTGCCAGCCATAGGTGCGCTCCTCAGCGTCCAACCAGTGCTCGGAGCGCAGAATTCCAGGCATCAGCCTGTCTCCGCAGCCGGTCCAGCGACGAAGGACTCGTACGTCCCATCAGCGACCGAGTATCGCAGGACGTTCAAGCGACCGGTCACTTCGACTGACCCGTCGATGTAGTAATGGCTATCGCCATCGTGGAATATGCCATGGGATCCGTCTTCGTGCATCTCTGATGTGCGGACATGGCCGGCGATCACTGTCTTGACGAACGGGCCGAACGTCGGAGGGAACTTCTCAGTGTACACGTAGTCGGGCGTCGCCGCTCGCCACAGCTCCTCCGCTTCCTCGTCGACGCCGGCGTGCACGAAGATGTGGTCGCCTGTCTCGTGGACGCGCGGCAGCCTGCGCAGCCAACCGACGAGCTCCGAGTGCTTCGCCAGAATTGCGTTCTTGATGTTGTGGTTCATCGTCGGTCCGTCGAGCGTGGATGCATCGCTGCTGGGATCGTCGTGCCCGAGCGCATGAGCGAGCTCGAGAGGGTCGAGGAACGACTTCACAGTGCCGAGGTCAGCATCGCCCATCAGCCAGGAGAAGTCCTCGTCGTCGCCGTCGAGCCAGTCGAGGAACCAGTCGTCGTGATTTCCCAGGAGAGCCGTCACTCGGTCCGGGAACCGCAAGCACAGCTTCCGGACCGTGATGAGGACATCGGCGCTTGCAGGACCGCGATCGACGTAGTCTCCGAGCAGGACCAGCTCAGCAACGGGGTCACGGTCCAGGCCGACGAGCTCGAGCACCGCACGGACCGACTCGATGTGGCCGTGGATGTCGGACACGGCGTAGGTGCGTTCGATGGTCATTCTCCCTCGGTGATAAGCTGCTCGGCCGCTGCTCGCACCCTCGTCGCCAGAGAGCACGGGCCGTCGTCCTCGTGGATCTCGACCCTCCGACGGCCGCCCTCGGAGGACTCGACGACGATCGAGACTACAGGGTTCCAGTAGTCGGCGTCCTGGACGATGGTGACGCGGCACCGAGGCTCGTCAGGGAGGGCAAGACTCTCCAGTGCGAGGATCGCGAGATTCTTGGGATGGCGCTGCCCCTCGGTCAGCGAGTCCCATTGCCGCATCGTCTCGGACGCTTCGTCATCCATGCTCGTGATCCCCTCCTGCACAAATTATCCACCTTGGCGGACGACGGCACCAAGCGGCTCAGCTGCCCCAACCGTCGCTCAACGGGGCCGTCCGAGATGGGCCGACGAGACCCGATGGACGGGCCTCGTCGGTCCTGCGCGCCGCTCTGCGGAAGCTACTCAGCCTCGGACTTTGTTCAGCCCGAGCACCTGGGTGATGATGTCCGTCGCCAGCGAGTTGGCGCTGGTGCGCACGGCCGCGCTCTGCCCCTTGATCCCGGGCCACGAATCGACGGCTTCCTGGCCCCATGAGGCGGGATCGACCATCACGTGCGTGTCACCGGCCATCTGCGCCGCCTTCTTGTGCTTCTCGATTGTCGCGACCGCACGTTGATAGATCGCATCGTGGATCACGTCATTCTTCTCGCTGCTACTGAGCGAATCCCATTCCACGATCGTGGATCCTTCGAGCGCGAGATCGTTGGCCTGAGCCTCCATGACGTCCTCGGCGGTCTGACAGCGCGGGCAGATCAGACCGGTCACGTAACCCGACGCGAAATCGATGTTCCACTGGCCGGAGTCGTGCGCTTTCTCCTGATATGTGCGACCGCAACGCTTGCAGTGCGTCGGCATCGGCTGATTCGTGAATGCGTTTCCCATTGGCTTTCTCCTGTACGTGTACTTGTTGGTGTTCATTACGGGCTTTCACCGCAGAGTGCCGCGGCCTAGGCGGAATCCCCCGCCTGCTGATGTGACCTGTCACCGCCGGAGCAGGTGTGGCGGAGTCCCCGTGTGAAAGAGCTGCCCGCCGCTCATGACGTAGTTCGACTCGCGGCGCTGGGCGACCGCGTCGGCAAGCTGGGGAAAGGTGGATTCGATCACTTCGAGAGTCCGCGCCCGGATCGCGGCGTGGGCGCTGTTCTTGAGCTCGTCGAAGAAGGGCTCGATCGGATTCTCGCCCTCGTCGTCCGTCACTTCCGCTTCCAGTTCCCACAGGCCGTGCTGGATCTCTCCGAGCTGGTGGTCGTAGGCGGTGCGCTTGTGCCGCAGGAAGTCGACCGCGAGCCTGCCGTCAGACGGCCGAGTCCACAACGCGCGGCCGCGGGCCTCGCGCCAATCCTCATCGGCGTCCCAGTCCACCCGGGCAAGTGCGACGACCTCCGCGAGCGTCTCGTCGCCGGCCACCGAGTACTCGAATCCGGCGAGGAGCTGCGCGACGACCTGCTCGGCCTCCAGCTTGACTCCGTTCTGCCGGCGCATGCGCTCGATTGAACGCGCAGCCTTCCGCGACATCTCTGCCGCGATGGCAGCGCGCTCCTTGAATCGATCGGTCGCTTCGATCGCCTCGACACGCCTCGCGGCGAACGAGTGCCGCCGCCTATGCGGCCCGAGCGATTCCACGACGTCGGGCTCTGGGAGGAACTCGGCGACCATGGTCACGCTCCAGCGGCGGTCGGCGAGCAGCTCCTGGCGGCGGTAGAGCAGCGGCAGGCCGGCATCCGCGCGCGCTCGGTCGTCCTGCCAATCGGGCGTTCCTTCGATGGCCTGCGCTCTGGCCAGGGACCATCCCTGAGCAGTGCCGTCGAGGCGGTGGATCTTGAGCATCTGCGGCGTCCATCCGCGCTCCTCGAGCACGGAGTATGGCACGAACTCGTTGGTATTTTTGTCGATGGCCATGAGAAGTGATCCTCTCGTCGTGGGTGCCTGTCACCCACCCGCCCGGGGCCGGCTCCGCCGACCCGAATGACCACAGAGCGCGACCGCGCCGGAGGCGGAGGTCGCCATTCAGCCGCATGGACTGACCAAGCGTCCCGAAGGGGTCATGCTGTGGCCGGCAGAGCCGGCCCGGGTAGAGGGCGAGAAGATCACCGCGGCAAGCGGTGGACGTCATCGATGTACTGCCGGATCGCCGTCCGCGCCTTCGCTTCGTCCGCCGGCGCGCCGAGAGTCCTCTCGAACGTCGCCATGGACACCCCGATGACGGTCTCGATGAGGACATCGGCGTCGAACTCATCTCGCCCACCTCCCAGGATGAGCCGTTCTCCGACCTCGAGGAACGTGCCGCTGATCGTCTCGGCCATGTAGTCCTCCTGGCTCATCGTGAACGGCTTCGTCAACTCTGCGTAGCGCGCCTGAACTCGTTGCGTCAGATCGTCACCGCTGACACTCGCGTCGCCGACCTCCTCGACGGCCTCCAGGATCGCGCGCACCACCAGCGTCCCGATGAGGTCTGCGTCATCGACTCGATTTGGAAACACGTGATACCCTCTTTCTCAGATATTCGTATTACTTGCAACACTCCTCCCGGGACGGGCTCCGCCCGTCCCTTTCCACACTCGAGGTCGACGACTTTCTTCACTCACTTATCGACTTCTCATTCAAATGCGTTGCCGTCACACGCCTATGGCCCGGCGACAGCAGATCCCACATACGCGCGGCCACCAATTCCCTGCAGGCCAGGGCCGCGGCGCTAATCTGACATCACTTGGATCCCCCCACGCCTCTCGGAGATGCGCACCTGGGGGATTTTCTCCGCCAATCTCCGGAAAAGCGGGAGATGCCATTGCTCGTAATGCATGCGGCATCCGCGCTAGACTATTCGAAGCAATCGCAAGCACATTGCGCCTACTGTACCTAGGGAGTCAGCCATGTCCGCGAACGAGACCCTCGCCCCGTCGACCCATTCCGCCGGCGACGAGCAGCAGCTCGGCCGCGTCTACGACATGCTCACCGCCGAGAAGGCGCTGAGCGCGCGGCCCCGGCACTACCTGGTCGGCGGTGGCGATCACGACTCCGTCGAGCTCCCGCAGGAGGTCTACGAGGTACTGCTGCGAGTCGTGGACGCGATGCGCAAGGGCCTGTCCGTGACGGTCTCGCCGACCTCGCATGTGCTAACCACTCAGCAGGCCGCCGATCTCCTGAGCATCAGTCGGCCCACGCTCATAAAGGCCCTCGACGAGGGGCAGCTTCCCTACACACGCTCGGGCACGCACCGCCGAATCGCCCTAACCGACGTGCTCGACTACCGCGAGCGGCGGCGACGGGCGCAGTACGCGGCCATCGACGCGCTCTCGGTCGACGTCGACGAGACCAGCGACATCGACCAGGCTCTGGCCGACCTGCGCCGAGCCCGCAAGGCCGTGGCCGCGAAGCGCAGGGAGGCAGGAGTGGAGTGAGCCCAGATCGCTGGCTCTTCGCGATCAGCATCGTCGACCATCTCACCGATGAGTCTCTGGATCTTGACGGCGACCTCCGCGACGGTCTCGTACTCGAGCACCTCGACTGAGAAGCTGCGACCAATCTGGGCAGTGATCTCGGCGCAAACCTCTGGTCCCCAGGCCTGCGGCCGGAGCGCATTGACCTCGTAGTCACGATCCTCCGGCAGGTCGAGGATGCGAACGGCATCACAAACGAGACCTCGACCTGACATCTGAGGCTCCCTGCCCATGGGCCCTAATGCCCTCCTTCGACGCAGTACAGAACGACCAAAGACGGCACTCACGGACCTCCGCCCCCAGGCGAGCGATCATCCCTCCGTCCGGTACCGCCAAACCTTCTCGGAGCATCGCCGGTTGTCCCGGAACGAGCACACTCCCCTACCGCGACTATGAGCCTGCTTCGCGACCGAGCTTCTCGCGCAGCGACCGCGTTTCGGCCTCGATCTTCGCCAGGCGAGCCTCTGCCTTCTTCCGCTGCTCCTCGTCAAGCTTCATGCCTGTCTTCTTCTGGTTCGCCCGCGGCACCAGCCAGCCGATTCGCTGGTACCCGGTGATCCGCTGGGCGAAGCGACAGATGTGGCAGTCCTGCTCCGGCTCCGGCCTCGGCCAGCGTTGATCGATCATGCGCCTCTCATGGTCGCGTTCAGCCTCCGACGGTGGCCACTCGGCGGCACTGGACCAGTAGGATTCGAAGTCACGCCGCATTTGCGCGGCGCGTTCTTCGCTGACGAGCTTCGGACCGTCCTCCGGCTTCCATCCGACTTCGGTGACCACGTGCTCGAAGACGTGACCGCAGGAGAGCCGAACGCGCCAGAAGGTAGATGAGTGGCGTTCAGGCCGCCGGACCTTGGCCCAGAAATCGAGGTCCATGTCCTCCGACGGAGGCTCTTCGGGATCCGGCGGGAATTCCTTGATCTCGGAATCGAGCCATTCGACGATGTCTCGATAGTTCTCGTCTCCCTGGCCGTGATTGTTCGTGCACCAGAACTCTCCTTTAGGGAGCTTGCGGTTGGGCCGCGGAGCATTCCAGTTCTGATCGTCCGGAAAGTCGTCCTTCCCGTGGGTGAAGAGCTCGTAGACGCACCCGCACTCCAACTGCACCCGCCAGCGGTACACGTTCACGGCCTTCGGCACGAAGAGATCTCGGAACTCTGGCTTGTAGCGTCGGCGCAGCAGCTCGGCGCACTCGTCGAAGTCTTCCTGCGCCTTGGCACGTGATCGCGCACGGCCCGGCACTCGCGTCAGCAAGGACCCCGGCTCGGGTGGCTTGCTTTCCTCGCTCATAGAATCGCTCTCCTTAACTGCCCGTTCTGGTCACGTCTCCGTCGACGCCTCGAGAACCGAGTTCGGCCGTCGCCTACTTCTGATCGAACATGCGGCGGATCTCGTTCACTTCCTCTCCACTGAAGATGTCTCCGCATCCGTCGGTCGGCACCTGTGGAACTTCCGACTTCAGCGTGAGCTTCACGTACCCCTTCGTCGGCTGTGACTCGACGACGTAGACGATCTCGTGGGTGATCGTCACTTCGCCTCGGTGCGAGTCGCTGCTCTTCTCGTGCGAGAGCACGCGGAAGCCGTACTTGTAGCCCATGTAGTCGAAGAACTTCTGCTGGGCCTGCTCGTCGATCCGCCGGATCTGCGACGAGGGCCCGCGCGCGATGATCCGCTGCGCGTGCGTGCAGTCGCGGTCCTCGGTGGGCCGACCGCCGTCGTCGTGCTCGATGAAGTCGAACTGCGCCCGCGCCTGCCGCATCTGCTCCTGGCTGGGATAGGCGACGCGGCCCTGGTAGTACTTGATCGGCGCGATTCGGGTCATGCATGCGCCTTCTGGAAGGCACGGTAGATCTTCTTCGGGATCATGCCATAGTCGGCCAGTTCGTAACCGTTCGACTTCGCCCAAGCACGGATCTCCTCGCGCTCCTCGACAGTCGTGTCGGGCACGAACCTCCTCGATGGCTTCGTCGCCGCTTTCCGGGCGGCAGTGAGGTAAGGTGCGAGCATCTCGTCGAGCTCGGCGCACTCGGTCGCAGTCAGCTCGGTCTCGTACCAGGTGGACCGCCATCCGATCCTCACCGTCTCCGCCGCGGGCTCGCCGCTCAGGTCGGAGACCAGAATCGTCCTCGTCACCATGATCTTCCTCCGTTTCATCTCTTTGTGAGCCGGCGACCAGGTAGCGCATTGCTCGGCTCTCGTTGCCTATCGATCGGTCATTATGCCTTCAATGATACTTATAAGTACGTGGATCTATAAGTACCACCGAGCGAATCTGTTTGAGTGCAGAAAAGAGGTCCACTCAACCAACGACTTGGGACGAATCTCCGTGCCATTCGTCTAGAACGCGGCTTCACCCAGGAAGCATGGGCTGAACACCTCGGATACGACCGGACCTACGTCGCTTCATTGGAACGCGGCGAAAGAAACATGTCACTGGACTCGCTCACGGCCTTGGCAAAAAAGCTCGGGATCGAGCCTTTGTCTTTGCTGGCGGATCCTGTTGCACCTCAATCGAGTAACTGACTGCATCGCCTGAGCAAGTGCAAAGAACTTGTCGAGCATCGTAATGGTGGTGTCTATGAGACGCCTTACTCGGTCCCCAGCGGCCCGCGGTCGACGGAGAACCGACCTTCCTTATGAGTACTTAGCGGTGTGCGTAGCATCAATGCCCCTGCACAGGATAGAATTGACTCATCACGACCGGTTCCGCCTACTTCGGTAGGTCCAGGGCCGGTCCTCATTTTTCACAGGCGGTGTTCTTGGACAACGGGGTCAAGGAGTACAAGTCCTACGACGAGCAGGTCCCGTTCTCTTTCTCGAGGTCCTTGATCCGCTGGGCATCCGCGGTGGTGGTGCCGGGCCGGTCGCCGGCATCGACCTGGTCCTGGTTGACCCAGGACCGCAGTGTTTCGGGGTTGACACCGAGTTGGTCGCCGATACGGCGGAAGATGCCGCGGCGGGCACCCGGATCGGCTTCGAGAGCGTCGAGGACCATGCGGACTGCTCGTTCACGAAGCTCGAGCGGGTATTTCTTTTGGGGCATGACAGGGAAGTCCTTTCCGTGGCTTCTCTGTCTCCATTATTCCCGGGGCGAATCACACGTCGCGCGACGGTGAGCATCCGCCCCACGTCTGTCGAGCTCAGCCAAGGACTTCCGATCGATCTTGCCCACTGGAGTGACAGGCAGCTGATCGAGAATCTGGATTTGTTCAGGGACGAACGGACGGCTCAAAGAGCGCTTCACCCAAGCTTCCAACTCTGAAGTCGAGGTCCCATCCGTGGTATCTGTAACGCTTACGTACGCCACTGGCACCTCACCAAGATCGTGATGCTCACGTCCAACCACGCACACATCGTTAACACTGGGATGCTTAATAAGCACTTGCTCGATCGTCGCTGGAGAAATGTTCTCGCCTCCACGCACAATTGTGTCTTTTAGACGGCCAGAGATTGTTAAGTATCCGTCAGAATCGACGTGTCCGAGATCGCCGGTGTGAAGCCAGCCGTCTTCCACCGGGTTGGTACCTTCCGCACCCAGGTATCCCTTCATCAGAGTTTCTCCTCCGATGAGGATTTCCCCGTCTTCGTTCCCAGGCACAGGATCTGTGCTTCCCGGCTTGGCAATCCTCACGGACTGTCCTGCAAGCGCAGTGCCGACCGAGCCCACTTTTCGGCGATCTGGCGGGTTCATTGTGGAAGTACAAGTTGCTTCGGACATGCCGTACGAAAGCACGACCGGTACACCAAACGCGGCCTCGATCTCTTCGACCTGTTCAGGTTTAATGGGAGCTGACCCACATCGGATCATACGAAGGCTTGGATACGAGGCGTCCGACGCAATGTGCGGAAGCATTCGAAGCAGCATCGTGGGCACACCGGTGACGATCGTAGGACCAGCCGACGCTAGAGATTCAAGAGCGGTCTTCGGTTGGAATCTCTCTTCAAGGATCACCTTTGCACCAGCGAGCAGTGGCGCGATGATCTGATTGTTGACCCCGTTGGTATGAAAGATCGGCATTAAGTGGAGCAGCACGTCATCCGACGACAGTTCAGTACGTTCGATGACTCCTGCCGCGTGCGCCACCACAGCACGGTGACTGAGAACGACGCCCTTCGGGCGGCCAGTGCTGCCGGAGGTGAACAGCAGCAATGCTTCGTCTTCGAGTTCAATGTCCCTCATGAGCAGGTCGCAACTTGGTGCGCTGGTAAGATCGCTCGTCGACGCCACGTTGTCTGAAATCTCTAAGAGCTCTTCATATCGAGCTGCCTCGCAGACGAACGCTGACAACTCTGTGACTTCACGTTGTTCTCTGAGCAGGCTCACGGGAGTGCGCGGATCGATAACAGCTGGGCATGCACCCATAAGTATCAACCCGACGAAGGCGGCCAGTGATTCAACGGTCTTGTCGACGACCAGTCCGACCCGAGTCCCGCGCGTCACTTCGAGATCCAACAGATTACTTTGTGCTCTCGCGACCTGGTCCCTGAATTGAGCGTAGGTTACGATACCGGACTTCGTAACATAGGCTGTTCTATCGTTGCTCGCATGAAGGTCAAGGCTGCTACTGATCCACTGAGATAAAGTGATGTCTTCTGCCGCTGATGTCATTGCACACTCACTTCGTTGTCTGCTGCAATCGCTCCTTCTGGATCGAGTGAACGCAGTGCTTCGAGTTCTCGAGATGTTGGCGGAGGGGTCGGCTCTACCCCACTAGTTGAGATAGTGAATCCAGTTCGTTTGCGAATCGCATCGAGAGACGATTCAGGATTGAACGACTTGAGCGTCAGTGCCCCGTCGATGAGCTCGAACACGGCAAGCGGTGTCACGAGACCATGCATGCCGCCGTCAGCCGTGACGAAGTCCAAATCGTCGACGAGAGTACGTTTGCTGTGCTCGGTCCGCCATGTGACGCAGCGTTGTGCGGTCGGCAGCATCACTGCGGCTCCGCCGCCGCCTGGAAGTCGCACCTTTGGGTGCGTCCAGGGACCAATTGCTGAGTTGTTGGTCCTTCCTCTCCCATCGATCTGAGCCGCTCCGAGGAAACTCAGGTCCATTCCGCCCCGACAGCTCAGATCATAGAAGTCCTCGTTGTCGAAAATTGATGCGGTGCGGGTGGTCAGGATGGGGTCAGAACTCGAGATGGGAACGCTCGCGGGTTCTGGGTCAACACCTCCGGCGACGTTGATGTAGGTGAAGGGAAAGTCGTAGGCACGTTTAGCGAGCAAACACGCCAGCATAGGAAAGGTCGAGTTCACGCCGCTGAATGTGATTTCGTTGGGTCGGATAAACCGCGCCAAGTTGATGACCATGTATTCAAAGGCGGATGCCTCGTGGCTTATTTCCTCGGTCCGTGATGTCTCAAGCATGCTCTGCCTCCAACAGCTCCGGAGCAGCGCTAAGGTGCGCGCCGAAAGCGTCGTCGCCCGGCTCCAAATATCGTTCTACCGCTGAATAGTCGACCTCATAATCTGGCCAGCAGGACCCCGGCCATGCAGTGCCCGGAGCCACAGAGTACGCGTCGACGAGGAAATGAGGGACCAAGGTGAGGTTGGGCTCCTTTCGGAACTCGGCTGCATCGACCTTGTGCTCGGCGACGATCAACACCTTCTTCGCCGCCCTGCTCATCACCCGGTCCCAATGAGATGTGCCGAATACTCGAGCATCACCTTCGTCCGTGACTTCATTGACATGAAGAATGGCAAAATCCGGCCGGATAGCCGGAATCGCCCATCCGTGACGACCGGAGCCGTAGGGGTCATCGATCTTCACCCAGCGGTTGAGTTCAGCTAGGTCGGAGCCATCTATCCCAGCACACAGTTGAAAAGGGATTCCGAAAACCGATGCCCGGAGCCCTGCCGTGAGTGTCGCGCACGAGTGCTCTTCGAGCTTGAGTGCGCACGATTCCACTGCCTTGCGATAGTGCGGAGCGAGACCAAAGTTGCCCTCGATCGCAACGATCCCAGTCCGCGCCCGGTCGACTACGCCAGCTCTGCATAACAGATCGATGTCGTAGCCCGGCGACTGCTTGATGATTTCTATGTTTCGCTTATCTTGTCGCACGAGTTCTCGCGCAACGCCGTTGGGAGAACGATGGAGAAAGCTTCCACCAAACGCGATAGTCGATCCATCCGGGATGAGCCCCACCAGGCTCGACAACGAGACTTCCTTGCCACGTTGTTGTATTTGTTCCGTCATTTGCGGCTACCTTCCACATATTCGACAATCCGGGATTGCAACCCAGGTACAGTCACACTGCGAGCCAGTTCGGCAAAATCTAAGTCAGGTTCTCCGACCTCCAGAGCGGCATTCAGCGACGCAGTCCCCTCATGAGACAGCAGTCGAGCTCGTTCGACCGCCGCATCGATAACAGACGACCATTCGTTCCGGTCAGAGATGCCGGTGGCCAGGCCTGCGCCGTGCGCTTCTTGAGCGGAGAGCGTTCGACCTTCAGCAAGTACCGACCGAGCGGTTTCGAGACCGGCGCGGTCCCTGAGTCGTCGCGTTCCGAGAACCACGTCAAACTTCAATCCAGGAAATCGGAATGTTGTATCAGGGTCGACGATGCGTTCGTCGCAGGCTGTGAACAGATCAGCTCCCGCGCCGAAAGTTGGTCCGTGAGCCAGCGCAAGTGTCGAGACCGGGGACGAAGCAACCAGTTGCAGGAGGGTCTCGACTCGGAGAAATCGAAATGCAAGGGAAGCGTCCGTTTGGTTCGATAGGTCAGTGAAGTCGAAACCGGCGCTGAAGCTCTTGCCTTCACCTTCGAAGACAATGAGTTGCATGCTTTCACGATGAGCCTTCTCAACGGCGTCGATCAACGCTTCGACAATGTCGGAGTTGAAACTGTTGCGCTTCTCCGGACGGTTGAGTCGAATTCGAGACACGACTCCGTCGTTATCGATTCTCACTGGTAACGAGGTCTGCTTGATCATGTGATGGGCTCCTTTGCCTCTTCGAGACCAGCGAGTTCGGCGATGATCTCGTCACGGTGCTCGTCGAGCAGCGGCGGCTGTTTGATTACATTGCTCGGCCGTCCATTGACGTGGACGGGAGACCCGAACGTTTGGGTCTCGGTGCCGTTGGGGAGTGTCAGATTCTGCACCCATCCCATAGCGTGGACCTGTGGGTCAGCAATCGCCTCCGAGTAGCGGTTGATCGGGGCACAGGGCACTCCTGCTTCGTTCAAGGCAGCCAACACCTCAGCAGCGCGCCGTTCCGCTATAAGCTCGTTCTCGACAATTGATTTGAGGACAGTCTGGTGAGTTGCGCGTTTTCCTGTGCTTGAGAATCGTGGGTCTTCCAGCAGGTCCGGGCGGTCGAAAGCGATGCAGAACGCCTTGAACAGGGAATTGTTGCCGGCAGCGATCGCCACATTTCCATCGGCGCAACGAAATATCTCGTAGGGGGCATTCCGCGGGTGCGCTCCGCCGAGCGCGACTGGATCATCTCCGCTGCCAAACAGCTGGCTGGTCTGCAGAGCAGAGATTCCGAGACTTGATCCCAGCATGGAAATGTCCAAGTGCGAGCCAACCCCGCTGGACTGCACACGCAGGAGTGCTGAGGATATCGAGTACGCGGCATAGAGCCCTGTTGCGAAGTCCGCGACGGGTACCCCGCATTTGACCGGCTGACCGTCCGGTTCTCCGGTCACACTCATGATCCCGCTCATGGCCTGAATGGTGAGGTCGAACCCTGCTTCACGGCTTCGCGGTCCTCGTTGCCCGTACGCGGAGATCGAGCAGTACACAATTTGAGGGTTGGACATGCTCACGGAGTCGTATCCAAAGCCCAGCCGATCCATTACACCTGGACGGTTGTTCTCTACGACCACGTCGGCAGAGGCCATCAGCTCATCCGCAACGCGTCGATCTTCGTCGTCTTTCAGATCGAGAGCAATCGAGCGCTTGTTCCTGTTGAGAGAGGCAAAGTTCTCACTGTAGCCGTCACTGATTGGCGGCCAGCCCCTCATCGTGTCTCCAGTTCCTGGCCGTTCTATCTTGATGACGTCAGCGCCCATATCTGCCAGCAACATCCCGCAGTAAGGTCCGGACGCTACCGTGCATACTTCAACCACCCGGACTCCGTTGAGAAGCTGATCACTCATTCTCGTCCTTCCCAGCGAGCGATAGTCCGCTCATAGTCTTGACAACCTAGTGCTCGAGAAATGTCACGAGCAGCAATAAGGACCTTCTCCCGGTTGGAATCGAGATTGGCCCGGATCCGCTCGATCGGCCCGGACACTCCGACCGCGGCGGCCGGTCGCCCATCATGGTCAAAAACGACTGCCCCGACTCCCCCAACCTCTTCTCGCCATTCGCCCCCGTTGACAGCAATCCGATCCCGGCGAACCTCCGACAACTCCCGGCTCAGGTCGGACTTGGCAGTCAGGGTCTTCGGCGTGTATGCCGTCAGCTCGTCGGGAAAGTCAGCCAGGTAGTCGCCGCTTTGGTAAGCCAGAAGGGCTTTTCCGGAAGCAACGCAATAGGCAGGCGCTCGTCCGCCGACTCGCGAATACGCCCTGATCGGTTCCGAACTTTCGATCTTATGCAGGTACACGACGTCGGCACCGTCGATCACCGCAAGATGAACGGCCTCTCGCGTAACCCCTGCCAAACGTTCCATGGCTGCTTCCGATTTGGAACGGACGTCAATCCGGCTGGTGATCAGACTCCCGAGCTCAAATAGCTTCAACGTGCACTCATACCTGCCGGCCGCGTCCTGCTGAACGAAACCCGCCTCGACGAGGGCACCAAGAGTGCGATGAACGTTGCTCTTAGGCAGTTCGAACTCACCAACAAGTTCGCTTATCGATCGGCTCTTCTCACTTCGAGCGAGCACTTCGAGCATTTTCAGTCCTTTGAGCAGTGTCGTATTCATGCGTTCCATTATATAGGACGGCGTTCTGTTTTCTAGTCTACACATCCAGAACTATCTGACAACCATCGATCCAGACACCCCCCCCATCGGTCCATCTCGCGGCAACTCTTGACATTTCCGGCTACCCGATACAACGATAGTTACACCATTTGAAACTGAGTTCTATATATCAGAACGGAATGAGACAAAGATGTCGCAACCGACTCAACGCAAAAGACTGGCCGGAGACGTCTTCCGGGCCACCGGCGGAAACTTTCTCGAGATGTATGACTTCATGGTTTACGGCTTCTATGCCGGAGCCATCGCGGCGACAATGTTCCCGTCAGGCAATGAGTATCTTTCGCTGATGTTGTCATTCGTCACCTTCGGCGTCGGCTTCATCATGAGGCCGCTCGGAGCAATCGTGCTCGGCTCGTACATTGATCACAAGGGACGCAGAAAGGGCCTCATACTGAGTCTCTCGATCATGGCGGCGGGCGTCCTCCTCATCGCGTTCACACCGACATATGGCGCGATCGGAGTGACTGCTCCGATCCTCATTCTCATCGGCCGGCTATTACAAGGCTTTTCGGCCGGTGCCGAGTCAGGAGGTGTGTCTACCTATCTTTCTGAGATCGCGCCGAAGGGGCGTCGCGGCTTCTTCGTGTCCTGGCAGTCTGCCAGCCAGCAAGTGTCCGTAATGGTTGCCGCAATCATCGGGGTTTCCCTCTATTTGAGTCTTTCCGCCGAGCAAGTCCAATCATGGGGTTGGCGAATCCCGTTCATCTTCGGATCATTGTTGGTGCCGTTCCTCTTCTATATCCGTCGCACATTGCAAGAGACCGAGGAATTCGCCAGCCGAGAGAAGAAGAAACAGACGCCCGGTGTCAAGACAATTCTCGTCACCCTAGGACAGAACTGGAAGATCATCGGCATTGCGATCCTCCTCGTCGTGCTGACCAGCTCCATGTTCTATCTGATCACCACCTACACTCCGACATTCGGGGAACGAGAGCTGCATCTGGCCGCAATTGATAGCTACATCGTGTCCTTCGCCGTCGGCCTCTCGAATCTTATTTGGATACCCGCCATGGGAGCACTCTCAGACAAGATCGGACGGGGCAAATTGCTACTTGCATCGTCGACAATTATCGGCATCACTGCGTATCCGGTGATGATGTGGCTTGTGGCCGCACCGTCTTTTGGTCGCCTGCTTACTGCGTTGCTGTGGTTTTCGTTCCTCTACGGCAGCTACCAAGGAGTCATGGTCGTGACGCTTACCGAGATGATGCCGGCCAACGTTCGAGCGACCGGGTTTTCAGTCGCCTACAGTCTCGCGCAGGCAATCATCGGCGGCTTCACTCCTGCGATTGCAACCGGCATGATCCACCAATTCGACAATACCGCCGCTCCCGGGATTTGGCTTGCGATGACCGCTGTTGTCAGTCTTATCGGCGCGATTATTGCAATTCGCAGCGGCGTAGTCTCTTTAGGTCCGCGCAGGGAACCGTCGACAGAACCAGTCGAACATCAGCCAAGCAACACCTGAGTTGAATATTCCACGAAGTCAAGGTGGGTGGCCGAGCGATTTCGCTTGGCCACCCTCTGCGGTGCAATCAAAGTGGACCGACCCGAGAATGGTTTTACCAGTCCTTCAGGTTTCACGCTGCTACCAACTGATAAGCGACTGAGCCACGTGTCGATCCTGTTGAGGCTATCACCGTTCCGTATCAGTCCGAAGCTTTGGCAAACGCTCATTAGAACGCCACGGAATCGATCTTTACAAATCGCCATGCACAGGCTTCTCAACCTTCGGAGTGCCTCTATCGCAGTGCCCTTTCGGTTGCTAAAATAAGAACGAACGAATGAGATCCCATCGGGGCCGTGACAGCGAAGCACGGGGTACTTCTCCCGAATAGGAAGCCGGTCAAACAGCCCAACTACCGAGGCGGGGAACCGGGTCATCGTTGACCCCGAAGGTTCTTCGCCATGGCCGACCCATCAACCAACCACCAATCCCTCACCGACACGAACGAATTTCACGAGTGGCTGTCTGCCACTTTGGACGGCATTCCTGCCCCCGGACCGACAGTTGCCAAGCGACTCATCGATGTACTCGATCCGCACGAGTTCGCTCGAGAAGCTCGCCAGTCCGATGCTGCTTAGCTTTTCGCTCCCAACGGCTTCCCCTGAAGAACATCATCACGGAGGAAGTCGCTGGGCGCGACGACCACTCGGTTCGGATCGAACCGCCGGCCGGTGTTCCGCGTCGGGCGATTAACGGAAATGTCGAATAGGATCCGGACGATCTCCCTGCGATCCATCAACGTAGTGTCCGCCCAGCTCTCCCGAAGAGACTCCGCACTGAGCATCTTGCGCAAGTTGGTCGATGGTATCGGAGCAACCTCCGCTCGGCGGAGCTCGTCCAGTTCAGTCTCGATTCGCTTGTCCTCGCTTGCATACGCTCGCAACGTGATGAGCTTCTGTTGGCGATATGATTCGAGCTCGTCGCGCTCGGCCTCCAGCGCAGCAATCTCGCCTGCCAGGTTCCGACCGTTCTCCTCGCCCGACTCGCGATCCTGATAGGCAGTGACCAAGCTTCCGCGAAATCCTGGAGAGTCGAACAAAGCCAGGATCGTCGCTTCGACCAGCTCTTCGACAGGCACTCCAGTCACGCTGACTCTCCGGCAACCCTCCTTCTCGCAGAGGTAGGCCTTCTTCATTCGCCGTTGGTTCGTCGAAGCCTTCAGTCGGGAACCGCACTCGCCGCACTTCGCAATACCCGAAAGCATATGTCTCGGTGCCGGCCCCCTGGGCGTCGGCACTGTCAGTCGGGACTTGTCAGTCAGAAGCGCATGCAGCTTCAGCCACTCACCGTAGTCGACGATCGGATCCCACGCCGCCGCGCCGATGTCCTCCCCGCGATAGACTCGTCGCCCCGCGATCGTCGGGTTCAACAGCAGTTGGCGCAGTGTGGACGGCTCCCACACGGTGACGACGTCATCGGGGTTTTCTTCCAGCGTCTTGGTTCGGGCAGTTCGCGGACTAGGGATTCCACGTTCGTTCAGCCCCATACAGACTCGGCGGAGAGACTTACCACCCAGGATGTCTCGAACAACTTCAGCCAATACCCGGGCAGCCGGAAGCAGCTCGCCAGATTCGTCATAGGGCGTCTGTTCGATCAGCGACCCGGTGGCTGAGTCATAGATTCGGCGGTATCCATACGGCAACCGGCCATGGGGGCGGCGTTTCTCCGCATTATCTCGCACAGTCCTCAGGTTGCGGTCACGGATGTCGCCAGCTTCACGCTCGGCCATGAGCGCATCCAACCCGGTGGTGAATTGATCGTCAGAACGGCTGAGATCGTATCGGCGGCCCTTGTAAACCAGATGTACTCCGGAGTCGATGCAGGCCTGTCTCAAGAGCACATAATCAGAGAGGTCGCGAAGCGCTCGGCTCATCTCCCAGACCAGGAGGAAGTCGACTTTACGACTGCTGACCAACTCGAGCGCCTCGTCGAACTTCTCCCGGTCTCGTTTGCGAGATGCTGAGGCCGAACGATTGTCGTCACGAAGCGTATGAGTAATAGAGACACCATTTCGGTCTGCCCAATCGACGTTGGCTTTGAGCTGGGTATCCACCGAAGTGCCTCGATGCTTGGGATCCCTGCTCGCTCGGCCGTAAGAAAGCGCAGTCTCAGTCATACAACTCATGATAGGTCATTTGCACCTCCTATTCCATATATTTGCCGGGGCGAACATCTCCTCGGCGTTCGTCGTTCCCACGGTCGCAGTCAGCCTCGACGTCGTCGTCCACCTGCGCAGAGATCCGTCCGGGGTACGCCGGGTCGATGAGATCTGCGCGGTGCCCGGCGGAGTCGAAGGCGACGTCGTCGAACTCGACACGATCTTCCATTCGCCCCGCGGACAGCTCATCCGCGGTCAGGGGTTCGGCCACCTCGGCGAGCGATTTGCGGCCATCGGCCGCGATCTTCACTCCATTCTGGAGGCGGCATGAGCTATTCGCAGTTCGCTCTGCTCAGCGGTGCCTGCCTCGGTGCGGGACTCTTCCTCATCTGGACGTCGCTGTGGCAGCGACCGCAGAGCAAGCGGACTCAGTCGCGGTGGGTGCGCGAACTCGATGACATGCTCACCGGTGCCGGATTCCCCAGGCTGCGTCCGGTCCATCTGCTGCTCATCTCGGTTGCGGCATTCGGTGTTGTGACCGTCGTCTCGACGGTGCTCACCGGATCGTGGGCGATTGCGCTGTGCTTCGGCCTCTTCGCCTCCTGGCTGCCGCACCGGGCATTGCAGCATCGGGCGCGCAGCAGACAGGTGATGCGGCGTGAGCTGTGGCCCGAAACCCTCGACCATCTCAATTCCGGAGTCCGCGCGGGACTGTCTCTGCCCGAAGCGCTGAGTTCTCTGGCTCATCGCGGGCCCGAACCGCTGCGGCCGCTGTTCGAAGTCTTCGCCGAGGAATATCGGGCCAGCGGCTCATTCGCCTTGGCGTTGGAGCGATTCAGACAGGTCAGCGCCGACCCGGTGGCCGACCGCATCGTCGTCGCACTCAGCGTCACCCGGCAGGTCGGCGGCAGCGACCTGGGCACCATGCTGCGGGCCTTGGCACAGTTCGTCCGTGATGATGCCCGCACCCGCAACGAGCTCTCCGCCCGGCAGCAGTGGACGGTCAACGGCGCCCGACTGGCCGTCGCAGCTCCCTGGGTGGTCCTCGCATTCCTGTCGACTCGACCCGAAACGGCGGTGGCGTACAACTCGCGGACCGGGCTGATCCTCCTGGCGGCGGGCTTCGGCGTCTCTCTGCTGGCGTATCAGGCGATGAAGCGCATCGGTCGACTCCCGGCCGAACCCCGGGTCATCGAGGGGTCCTCGCTCAGCGCCGCCCACCGACGTTTCGCAGACAACGCCGGCCTGAGCAGCGGATTCACCGCCGACAGCGACGACTCCGCGGACGGACGGGCGGCATGAGTCTCCTCGGCGAGCCACTGTCGATCCTGGCCCTCGGACTCTTCAACGGCTTCGCTCTGTGTGTCTTCGTCCTCTCCCTTCCGCCGCTGCGCAGGCCGACGCTGTCCTCACGGATCGCACCCTATCTGCGGGATCAGGAATCCTTGGTCGACATCTACGCTCCGCCGACCCCGCGCGCCGACGGTTTCTGGGGGCTGGCGAAGTCATGGCTGGTCAGCTCGACCCTGTGGGTGACGTCGCGCATCACCACGGATGCGACTCTGCGGCTGCGCATCGACCGCCTCGGCGGCAATGCCACGATCGAACGGTTCCGCATCAGCCAGGTGCTGAGCATCCTCGTCGGGATGATCGTCGCCGGCGGTCTGGCCGGTGCGCTGTCGGCACAACGCGGCTTCTCCCCCATCGTCACCGTCATCCTCGTCATCAGCGGAGGTATCGCCGGGCACGTCTTCAACGATTGGCGACTCAGCCAAGCCATCGCCCGCCACGAATCCCGTGTGCTTGCCGAATTTCCCACCGTCGCCGAACTCCTCGCATTGTCCATCACCGCAGGTGAGGGGATCGTGGAGGCTCTCGAACGCGTGTGCCGCACCTGCTCCGGCGATCTCATCGACGAACTCCGCGCGGCCCTGGCCGCCACCCGCACCGGCACACCGTTGGTCGAAGCGCTCGACACGATGGCCACGCGCATCGCCATCCCGGAGATCGTCCAATTCGTCGACGGCCTCGCCGTGTCGATGGCCCGCGGCACACCACTGGCCGAAGTGCTCCGCTCCCAAGCCGCTGATGTGCGCGAACAGTCCCGACGGCGGTTGCTCGAACTGTCCGGTCGCAAAGAGATCGGGATGCTCGTACCGGTCGTCGTATTCGTGCTTCCCGTCACCGTGATCTTCGCCGTCTTCCCGTCCCTGACCGTCCTCGACCTCAGTCCATAACGTCCACGCCACGCACCACCGACCATTCCCCGCACCCACAGCCAGTCCCGCACCACCGACCACGCGGATCGACACCTCGACCTCGCCGATGAAGGAGACACGATGTTCCGCCAGTTCACCTACCGCCTCGTCCCGTTCATGCTCGGGCTCATCCCCGGTCCCCCTCCACGAGGGGGAACCACCATCCCCGAGGCGGCCGAGACCGACATCGACGCGAACCATGTCGACCGACCCGATCGCGGGGACGTTCCCGGCTGGGTCCTCATCACTCTCATGACCGCAGGGTTGGTGGTTGCACTGTGGGCGCTGGCCGGCGAAGCCTTCACCTCGATGTTCCAAGACGCGATGAACAAGGTCCGCGGGGCCGGGTGACCAGGCGGTGACCACAGACGACGAGACGGAACCGGACGGCCGGAGGAGGGCTGACTCGGTGACGGCGGCAGGCGAGCGCAGCGATTCGGGATCCGCTGTCGCCGAGTTCGCGCTCATCGCCTCGCTGCTGGCTCTCATCCTGGCCGGAGCCCTGCAGATCGGTCTCGTCATCCATGTCCGCAACACGGTCATCGATTCCGCCATCGCCGGTGCGAGGCAGGCGAGCCTGGCCGATCAGACTCCGCGCGACGGGCAGAAGCTCACCCGCGACCTCATCCGCGTGTCCGTGGGCGAGCGCTACGCCCAGAAGGTCACCGTCTCGACGTCGCAGCGCGGTGCCGTCGAGATCGTCGAGGTGCGGGTGACGACTCCACTCCCGGTTCTCGGGCTGTGGGGCCCCGCCGAGGTCTGGGACCTGCGCGGTCGATCCATCGTCGAGGACATCGACCGTGACTGAACCCGAGATCGGCCGGGAGGTTGCGGCCGAATCAGCAGATGAGGGAACGGCGGTCATCGAGTTCATCTTCGCCTCCATCGTCCTGCTCATCCCGGTCATCTACCTCATGCTCACCCTCTCTCAGCTGCAGGCGGCCAGCTATGCGACCACCTCGGCGGCGATGTCGGCCTCACGCATCGCCGCTCGCGACGCGAACCCCTCGGAGGCTCGAGCCCGCGCGGTCGCCGACATGCATTTCGCGGATTTCGGGCTGCGGGATGCGCCGTCTTCCATCACCTACTCGTGCACCGGCCCCTGTGGACAGGCCGGCTCTCTCGTCACCGCACGAGTCGTGACGAAAGTGTCGCTGCCGGGGTTCCCGCTCCTCTTCGGCTCCGACCGGTCACCGCACATCACCTTGCGTGCAAACCACACCGACGTCGTCGCCACAGGAAGCCAGTGATATGCCGGCCACGGGAGAGCACGGCTCGAAGCGGCGTGGGAATCCGACACGCGGTCAAGAGCCGGATCATGATTCGGATGCCGGGTCCATCACGCCGCTGGCCATCGGCTTCGTCGTCATCGCCTTGCTGCTGGCCTTCCTCATCGCCGCCCTGACCGACCTGCACATGGCCCGCCGAGAGTTGCAGGGGCTGGCCGACTCTGCGGCGCTGGCTGCCTCCGACTCGTTCGAACCGGCTCCCGGCGACGATCCCGGTCTCGTATTCTCACCTCCAGCGGCCGAACGCGCCGCCGGACGGTACCTCGACGCGGTGCCGACTCCGAAGGACATGGGCAATCTGCGGTTGAGTGCCGATGCCGATGGGGCGCATTCGGTGCGCATCCGCATCGAGGCCCGCTATTCTCCGGCGCTGCTCTCACCGTTCGTCCCCGGCCTCATCGACCTCCACGCCACCGCTTATGCCCGGGGCGCCCTGCGCCTCGACTGATCGCGGCCCGTCGTCTTCACTTCGCCTCCGATTCCTGTGGATTCCAGGCCCACTCACACGCCTTGAAGCTGTGGATTCCCACACCGTTTCCACAGGGTGTTTTCTCGCTCTTGCCCGAACCGTGCGATCGCGGTGAGTCTGTGGGCATGAGAACCCTGGGGCTCATCCACCGCATTGAGACGAACGGAGCCGTCACGAGCATGAGCATCGAGGCCGAATCAGCCCAACCGGCCGTCGACGTCTTCCGGTCTGCCCTCGGACCCGAGTTGACGCATCAGGACCTCATCACCGGCAACCGGCTCGAGAACCGCAGCATCGAGTCGATCAGCTGGGGTCACTGGCAGCGACTCAATCCGATCACCGTTGTCGGGGCGAACTCTCTGCGCACCGCGGACACCTGCGCCGACTCCGCACGGACGAGCGTATCCGTCCTGGCAGGGCCCGACTCCGGCTTCGCTCTGAGCCTCGACCCTCGGCGAGCCCGCCTGTCTCGGCTGTCCCACACCGATTGCCTGACCGTCATCGACCCCAGCATCTCCCGCACCCCACAGCCGCTGCGACTCGATGCCACAGGAGATCAGCCCGCAATCCGTCTGGGAACGACTGTGCTCGCACCGGGCACAGCAGATGGTTCGTCCGCCCGTGCTTCGTCCTCGGCCGCCCATTCGACTCCGCCGATCCGGTCTCCGCCCCTGCACCACAGCGATGACATCCACATCGCCCCGAAGACGATCGACGATCCTCGGCCGGCCAGACCCCCACAATGGTGGACGTTCCTCATCCCGGTCGGCATCGGCGTGGTGCTGGCCGTTGCCACCGGAATGTGGTGGTTCCTCCTCTTCAGCGTCTCGGCCCCGCTCTCCGGGTGGGTCGCCTACCTGGTGGAGAAGAAGCGCTTCACTCGCGACAGCGCACAATGCCGACTCGACCGTGACGAAGCGGTGGCCGAAGCACGAGCCAGGCTGCGCCGCCTCGAGGCAGCGCAGCGACACAGGATCTTCTCCTCCCCCGGTCTGTGTCTGGGTTTCGGGACGGTCTTCAGCGACCTCACCATCGACGAACAGCTGCAGGACGGAACCGACCACGTCGACGGTCGAGTCGCCTGCGCCGATATGCCGATCCGCATCGATCCGCGCACAACGACGGTCACCGTCAGCGGGACGCCGACAGTCCTGCGCACCATGGCCTTCGCCTGGCTGGCCGACCGGCGATTCAGATGGCGGCCGGATTCCGAACTCGCACTGCTGCCGGAGCTGGCAGGCACCGAGTTCTCCGACGACTGCGCATCGACCACGGTCCGGTCCGGTACCCGCGCAGACACCAACATGGACGATCCCATCGCGATCACCCTCGACGAGGATGTCGACCCTGCCGTTCTCACGCTCACCGCCCCGCATGCCGGCTCTGCCGTCTCGATGACGGTGGGCAGCCTCGCGCAGGCTCGCACCGACTCCTCGACGGCGCCCGGCGGCCCGGTGCCCGGACGGAGATTCATCGCCACGCTCATGCCGGCCGCCCGATTCGTCACCCTGCACTGTGGCCGCTCTGCCGATACCGGCCTCCGCGCCTGGCCCGACCACGGACTCGGCGAACTCTGCGACGACGCGCCCGAATCCATTCGGAAACGGTGGCGGTCTCCGGCCGCGGGGCCGGTGCCGATCGGTCGCGGAACCGACGGTGAGACCGGCATCGATCTGTTCTCCGACGGTCCCCACGCTCTCGTCGCCGGCACCACAGGCAGCGGGAAATCCCTGCTCCTGCAGACATGGCTGCTGTCGATGGCCTTGGCACAGCCGCCTCGGCGACTGCGCTTCGTCCTCATCGATTTCAAGGGCGGGGCGACGTTCTCACCGCTGCAGGAGCTGCCGCACACCGACAGTGTGCTCGACGATTTCGACTCCGGTCTGGCATTTCGCGCTCTCGTCTCGGTGCGCGCCGAGATCACCCATCGGGAGCGGCTGCTGGCCGATCATGGGTGCGCCGATGTCGCCGATCTCGCTGCTCCTCCCCCACGTCTCGTCGTTGTCATCGACGAGTTCCATGCACTCATGGCGACTCATCCGCGAGCCGCTGACCTGCTCGAACACCTCACCGCCCTGGGCAGGTCCCTCGGCGTTCATCTCATTCTCGCCACACAGCGCCCCATGGGCGTCGTGACCGGGCAGATGAAGGCGAACATCAACGTCCGCGTGTGCCTGCGAGTGCGCGATGAGACCGATTCCTTCGACGTGATCGGCACGGAGGCGGGCGCGTTCCTGCCCGCGGACAAACCCGGTGCCGCCTGCCTGGACTCCGGGATCAGCGTCACCCGGTTCCGCGTGGCGGTGCCGTTCGGACATGACACCCACGCCGAGGCGGTCCTCCGACCCCGTATTCGCTCCTGGGGTCGGGGACCGGTTCCGTCCCTGGCCGGCGGGGTCGTCGGCGTCGACGTCGACAACATCGTCACAGCGGCCGGGGACAGTGACGATCCCGGGGAACCGTCGGTTCAGCGGCAGGTGGTGCTGCCGCCGCTGCCCGAACCGGAAGAGGTGGCAGCCCGGGCAGGTGACGTATCGTCGCGGGCTTCTCGAGCGCTGGCCGCGGACTTCGATGAACCGGGGGCGGCAGGCGGTGAACCGTTCGCAGGGGTCACGGGAATCGTCGATGTTCCCAGTCACCAGCGGCAGGCGATGTGGACATTCGACCCGGATGTGGACGGCTCCTCAATCCTCACGGGCGGCAGCCCGGACACCGTGGAATCCGTGATCGCGACCATGGCACGAGCGGCCGCCCCCACCCGACGGATCATCGCGATCGGCAGGATCGCCGCAGCCCTCGACTGGGCCGAGATCAGCTGCGGCATGAGCTCAGGCTGGCAGATTCAGGCGGTTCTCGACCATCTCGCGGCCAGCGGGGGTCCGGCCAGGAACCCCCGAGACGGCACCGGCACCGAAACCCCGACGAGTTCGGGGCCGAGCCGACAGCCGCCGAGCCTGCTCGTGTGCAGCAATTGGGCCGAATTCGTCGACTCGCTCGACCACTGTTGGTCCGAACGCACCGAACGTCTCCTCGGGCATGGTCCCGGATCAGATCTCGTCTTCCTGCTTGCCGGGTGCCGGAACATGACGAGCAGAAGTTCGCGGTTCGCCACTCAGATCATCTTCCCTCCCGAGGCCGGGGAAGACGGGACGAGCGTCGGGCTCAGCCGCCAGCGATTCGCCGGCAGCTGGCCGGATCTGCGCGCCGTCATCCGCGGCCCGTGCGCACGGGCCGCCGGCGAGGACGGCGCCGATGTGCAATTCGCGCCCGCTGTCGCGGCACGATTCGATTCGTCGATGTCCGAGGCGGGTACGAGCATCCTCGGCGGACCACCCGGCATTCCGGAGTCCCGAAAGGGATTCGCTCCACGCTGGCGGGGCCTTGACCGTCCTACGGTCGCGTCTGCGGAATCGTTCGGCACCATCCCGGGCTGCATCCCCATCGGTGTCGACGCTTTCGGCGACTCCGTCATGTGGGATCCCCGGCGGGACGGTTCGGTGCTCACGGTTCGCGGCTCTCCGCAGAGCGGCAAGACCGGATTCGCGACCTACCTGGGCAGCCTCGGCGTGGTCGATGTCCACGATGATGCCCATCTGGAGTCGGACCCGCTCGACTGGGATCTGCTCGACGGACACGACCATGTGCTCACCGCGCCGACACGGTTCACTCCCGGCTATGGTTCCCCGCTGGCCAAGGCTCAGAATCTCGGGCCGCTGCTCGTGCTCGGCGTACACATCGGGCAGGATCTCACCGGGCTCGGGGTGCTGCGACGGGCCCCGCTCGATGGGCTGGCTGGGACGGGCTGGTTCGTCACCGAGGATCAGGCCCGCCCCGTCCGCGTCTTCAGCCCCACGGGAGTCGCACCTGATTCAGCTCACGTCGGAAGGAGGTCCTGAGAGAGTCTCGTAACGGTAGAGCTCGGTCGCGGTTCCCGCTTCGAGCAGCCGGTCGGCGAGAGCGGAGATCACGGGCATTCCGCTCGTGACTTCGATGACGACATCGGCATCGACCGACAGCCGGGCCAGCAGGAGTTCGGCATCGGCGACGGCCGCGGCGAAGTCCTCGCCCGTCGTGTCGGCGGCATCGTCGCGGGTCTCGAACATCGACCCGAGGATGAGCTCGGTCGGCGGCTCCTCGTCGACCTGATCGACGACAGCGGGCCCGTCACCGGGTCCGTCTCCGGCACCTGGTTCACCGGCCGAGGGCAGAACACCGGCTGTCTCATCGGCTTCCCTCGCATACGACACGGCGAAGGCACTCAGCCCACCCGCCTCGGCGGTTCCGGCCGCGCCGTTCAGCAGAGCAGCACCGTGAGCACCGGCCGCCTCGGAGAGGAACGCGTTGTTCACCTGTCCAATGGTCAGTGGGCCGACGGCATCGTCGCGGTTGACTGCGGTGTACCAGTTGAGGAACGCCTTCGTCAGCTTCACCGAACCGGTGGCGACGATCTCGAGGTCCTCGGCCCGACCGCCTCCTGCCGGGGGCAGAGCCCCGGCGGGCACCTTGATCACGCGAGTCGTCGTCAGCGGGGTGAAGCCGAGCGCCTGCGCGAAGCCCTCGCCCGGGCTGCCGGCATGCACGCGGGCGCGCAGATCGAGGCCTTCGAGCGCGGTTCCCCGCGTCTCGGCACACACCGCTTCGAAGAGCTCACGCCCCTGACCATGGCCCTGTTCCTCGGCTGCAACCTCCACATGGACCCACGCCCGGTAGGGGTGAAGCGGGGATTCGGCGATCGCGGCGGCTCCGACGGGAACGTCGGGAACCACCTCGGCGATGACGGAGCGGATCAGCGGCGAGTCCGAGGACGGACGGAACAGGGACCTGGCCATATGACCGGCCGGGGTGGTCGCGTCGGCGAACACCTCATTCAGGCGCAGATCGTCACCGTCGGTCAGCTCTCGAATCGGCATGTGCTCGCTCCTTGGGCGGTGGGGAACTTGATAATCTTGGCGTCATGACTGACTTAAGCGATCCTACCGCCGCCGCGCACGCCGCGGCCACGACCATCAACGCGAACGCGGGCATCGACGCCCATGACATCGCACTCGTCCTCGGCTCCGGTTGGGGCGGGGCGGCGGACCTCCTCGGCGAAACCGTTGCCGAGATCTCCGCGGCCGAGGTCCCCGGATTCCACGCTCCGGCCGTCGAAGGCCACGGTGCGACCCTGCGCACGGTGCGCATCGAGGCCAGCGGCAAACATGCGCTCGTCCTCGGATCGCGCACCCACTACTACGAAGGCAAGGGAGTCCGCGCAGTCGCTCACGGTGTGCGCACCGCGGCTGCGGCCGGCTGCTCCTCGCTTGTGCTGACGAACGGGTGCGGCGGCCTCAACCGCAACTGGGCACCCGGCACCCCGGTGCTCATCTCCGATCACATCAACCTCACCGGGACCTCCCCGATCGAGGGCGCGAATTTCGTCGATCTCACCGATCTGTACTCCCCGCGCATGCGCACCATCGCCAAGGAAATCGACCCGACGCTCGACGAAGGCGTGTACGCGCAGTTCCGCGGACCCCACTACGAAACCCCCGCCGAGGTGCGCATGGCAGGGATCCTCGGTGCCGACCTCGTGGGCATGTCGACGACGTTGGAGGCCATCGCCGCACGTCAGGCCGGGCTCGAACTCATGGGCATCTCCCTGGTGACGAACCTCGCCGCCGGCATCCAGGAGACCCCGCTCTCCCACGCCGAAGTCATCGAAGCCGGAGCCGCAGCGGCCCCGCGCATCTCTCGCCTGCTCGCCGACATCGTCGCGAAGCTCTGAGACGGCCCGCCCGACTCCGCACTCCCCCAACCCGCCACCGCGAACACGCAAAGGACTCATATGACCCGCGTAGCCGATCGCTTCAGACATGGATTCGACGCCGAGGTGGTCCGCGCCTGGATCGCCGATGACCCCGATCCGCAGACGGCCACCACCTTGGAGCACATCCTCGCCGAGGCCGAGAGCGGCGACGAGGCGGCGATCGCCGACCTCGAGGACCGGTTCTCGGGTCCCCTCGTCTTCGGCACCGCCGGCCTGCGCGGTGAGATCGCCGCCGGCCCGAACCGGATGAACCGGGCCGTGGTCATCCGTGCCGCCGCCGGTTTGGCCGCGTTCCTCTCAGACACTGTCGGTCAGGGATTCCGTGTCGTCATCGGCTGCGATGCCCGGTACAAGTCCGCGGAGTTCGCTCGCGACACCGCCGCCGTCGTCACCGCCGCCGGCGGGGTCGCGATCCAACTGCCCGACCAGCTGCCGACCCCGCTGCTGGCGTTCGCGCTGTCAAAGCGGGGAGCGGACGCCGGAGTCATGGTCACGGCCAGCCACAATCCGCCGGCCGACAACGGGTACAAGGTCTACCTGGGACAGCGGCCGTTGCAGGCCATCGAATCCGATCCTTCTGCCGCCCTTGCCGGTGCCGGAGCGCAGATCGTCAGCCCGGCAGATGCGCTGATCGCCGAGAAGATCGCCGCGGTCGAATCCGTGGCCTCGGTGGCACGAGCCGAGTCAGGGTGGGAGCACCTCGACGAGTCGATCGTCGAGGAGTACCTGTCTCGCATCGATGATCTGAGGGTGTGGGCCGAAGCGGATCTGTCGATCGTGCTCACCTCACTGCACGGCGTCGGTGCCGGAGTCGCCGAGGCGGCGCTGACCCGCACCGGGTTCACGAACCTTCACCCGGTGGCTTCCCAGCAGGCACCGGATCCGGACTTTCCGACCGTGTCGTTCCCGAATCCCGAGGAGGCCGGGGCTCTCGACGAGTCCTTCGCGCTGGCCCGTGAGGTCGGCGCCGAGCTCATCATCGCCAACGATCCGGACGCCGACCGGTTCTCCGCGGCCATTCCGGATGAGTCTGCCGCGACCGGTTACCGGCAATTGTCCGGCGACGAGGTGGGGCTCCTCCTCGGTGAGGATGCCGCGACGCGCCTGACTGCGGGCACACATCGTGCGGCGGGTGCGGAGACTCCGGTGTTCGCGAACTCGATCGTGTCCTCCCGTGGGCTGCCCGCCGCTGCCGCCAGTCACGAGTTCACCGCGGTGAACACGCTCACCGGGTTCAAGTGGATCTCCCGAGTTCCCAATCTTGTCTTCGGCTACGAAGAGGCGCTCGGCTACTGCGTCGATCCGGCTGCGGTCCGTGACAAGGACGGCATTTCGGCGGCCGTGACCTTCGCGGCTCTGGCATCCCGACTGAAGGCCGAGGGATCGAGCATCGAGGCCGAACTCGATCGGATCCGGGCCCGCGACGGCTACTTCGCCACCGCTCCCTTGAGCTTCCGCCTCGACGATGTCTCCCTCATCGCCACGGCGATGGCGAAGCTGCGCGAGAATCCTCCGGCCACGTTGGCCGGCTCCCCCGTCGCCGAGGTCCACGACCTCGCAGCCGGGTATGAGGGGCTGCCTCCGACCGACGGAATCCTGCTGCTCTCGGAGTCGAACTCGCGGGTCATCGTGCGTCCTTCGGGCACCGAACCGAAGCTCAAGTGCTATCTCGAAGTCGTCGCCGAGCCCTCCGAGCTCCAGGCTGCGACCGATGCCGATGCCCGTGCGGCTGCCAGCGCAGGAGTGCGTCTGCCGGCCGCCTCGGCGAGTGCCTCCCTCAAACCGGCCCTCAAGGAACGCTTGACCTCGCTGAGCACCGAACTCAAAACCTTCTTCTCCCTCTGACCCCCAATTACTACCTGACGGCGGCCCAGCAACCTCGCGCGAGGTTGCTGGGCCGCCGTCAGGTAGTAATTAGAGGGAGTTGAGGATGGCGCGGCTGCCGGAGAGGCCCAGGCGGGACGCGCCGGCGGCGATCATCTCCTCGGCGGCTTCGGCGGTGCGGATTCCGCCGGAGGCCTTCACTCCCAGGCGGTCACCCACGGTCTCGCGCATCAGTGACACAGCGTGAGCGCTGGCGCCTCCGGCCGGGTGGAAACCGGTCGAGGTCTTGACGAACCCGGCTCCGGCGGCCTCGGCGCGACGGCAGGCCTCGACGATCTGCTCATCGCCCAGCGCCGCCGACTCGATGATGACCTTGACGAGGGCATCCCCGCTGGCCTCGACGACACCGCGGATATCGGCTTCGAGCCCGTCGAAGTCTCCGGCGACGGCCTGTCCGATGTTGATGACCATGTCGACTTCGGCGGCACCGTCGGCGACTGCCTGAGCAGCCTCGGCGGCCTTGATCTCCGGCTTCACCTGGCCGGAGGGGAACCCGACGACGGTGGCCACGACGAGCTCACCCGGATCGGTGATCGGCAGCATGGACGGCGACACGCAGATTGCGAGCACCCCCAGCTCCTTCGCCTCCGCCACGAGGGCATAGACGTCGGCGGGGGTCGCTTCGGGCTTGAGCAGGGTGTGGTCGATGATCGCGGCGACATCGGTGCGGCTGGTCATGGGTTCCTCCAAGGTCAGTAGTGCCGTCAGTGGTGCAGTTTCTCGGGCTGTGGTTCCAGAGTAGTGAGGTCGGCGGCCGCGCAGTAGGCCCGCCGGTGTGCGATTCGGCTCAGGTGATCGTGTCGAAGACGATCGACTCCGGCACCGAGGCGGCGTCCCCGCCGATCTCAACCGCGCCCTCCAGTGCCCCGATCGCCCGGTCGAACCGTTCCGGGGTGGCCGTGTGCAGTGTCATGAGCGGCTGTCCGGCCGTGACCGTGTCCCCGGGTTTCGCGTGGAGTTCGATTCCGGCCACATCCTGCACCGGGTCTTCCTTCCGCGCCCGCCCGGCACCCAACCTCCACGAGGCGACTCCCACCGAGAGCGCATCGAGTGAGGTGAGCACCCCGGAATCGGTCGCGGTGACGACTTCGGTGTGCTCGGCCACGGGCAGAGCGGCGTCCGGGTCGCCGTGTTGGGCGCGGATCATCTGCTTCCACTTGTCCATGGCCCGCCCGTCGGCCAGGGCGGCGCGGACGTCGACATCGGTCTTACCCGCCAGGCGCAGCATCTCCTCGGCCAGGGCGACGGTGAGGTCGACGACATCGGCGGGTCCGCCGCCGGCCAGGACCTCGACGGATTCGCGGACCTCGAGAGCATTGCCGACGGTCAGCCCCAAGGGCGTGGACATATCGGTCAGCAGCGCCGAGGTGTTCACCCCGGCGGCCTTGCCGAGCTCGACCATCGTCTCGGCGAGCGTGCGGGCCTTCGTCAGATCCTTCATGAACGCACCGGAGCCGACCTTGACGTCGAGGACGAGCCCGGAGGTGCCCTCGGCGATCTTCTTCGACATGATCGAGGAGGCGATGAGCGGGATGCAGTCGACCGTCGAGGTGATGTCGCGCAGTGCGTAGAGCTTCTTGTCCGCCGGAGCCAGACCGGATCCCGCCGCGCAGATGACGGCGCCGACGTCTTCGAGCTGATCGACGATCGCCTCGTTGCTCAGTCCCACCTGCCACCCGGGAATCGATTCGAGTTTGTCCAAGGTGCCGCCGGTGTGGCCGAGACCGCGGCCGGAGAGCTGCGGGACGGCCACGTCGAAGACGGCGACGAGCGGGGCCAGGGGCAGGGTGATCTTGTCGCCGACTCCCCCGGTCGAATGCTTGTCCGACGTCGGTCGGGTCAGCGACGAGAAGTCCATGCGCTCACCGGAGTCGATCATCGCCTGCGTCCAGTGGGCGATCTCGTCGGGTGCCATGTCGTTGATGAAGATCGCCATGGCCAGGGCCGCCATCTGTTCGTCGGCGACGGCGCCGCGGGTGTAGGCGTCGATGACCCAGTCGATCTGCTCCTTGCTCAGGGCCCGGCCATCGCGTTTGGCGGCGATGACGTCGACGGTGTCGAATGCTTCTACGCTCACGGTCTCAATCCTTCGTTGTCGTCGAAATCTTCGTTGTCGGCTCGGTCGTCGCCCTCAAGGCCCTGCCGTCTCGTTCCGGCCACGACCGCCTCGGCGCGGGAGACGATCGGTCAGTGCTTGGCCGTATGGTCGCTGCGCTCGGCGCTCAGGTGATCGGGGCCGAACGCCTCGGGCAGGACCACGGACATCGGGGCCCGTCCGCTGGGCATGTTGATGACGAGGTCGTTGCCGCCGTGTTCGAACAGCAGCTGCCGGCACCGTCCGCAGGGAACGAGGGTGTTGCCCTGCCCGTCCACACAGTCGAAGGCGACGAGGCGGCCGCCGCCGGTCATGAACATCTCGGAGACGAGCGAGCACTCCGCGCACAGAGTCACCCCGAATGAGGCGTTCTCGATATTGCAGCCGCCGACGATGCGCCCGTCGTCGACGAGACCGGCCGCCCCGACCGGATAGTTCGAATAGGGCACATAGGCCTTCGTCATCGCCCGCTTCGCTTCGGCCCGCAGCAGCTCCCACGTGCCCTCGCTGAGGTCCTCGGGGGCGACCGGGGTGGGTTCCTCGCTCCATGCCGGGTCGGTCGGGTGAGGTTCGGGGACAGTCATGGGGAGACCTCTTCCTTCGGGTGGTGACTGTGGGGTGCTCGAGGGGTCGTGCCGGTTCGTCGGGGACGGTGGCTGACCGATCCGTCGCCGAGGCGGAACTCACTTCACGTAGGGCACACCTTCCGCGGCGGGCGGGCGGACCCGACCGACGAAGCCGGCGACGGCGAAGACCGTGACGATGTAGGGCAGCATGAGCAGCAGCTCGTTGGCCACCGGGGTGCCGATGGACTGCAGAGTGTTGCCGAGGCTCTTGGAGAAGCCGAACAGCAGGGCCGCCAGCAGCGCACCCTTCGGGTTCCATTTGCCCAGGATCATCGCGGCCAGGGCGATATAGCCCTGTCCGGCCGACATCTCCTTGCCGAAGGCCAGTCCGGAGCCGACGGTGAAGAAGGCACCGCCGAGACCGGCGATGGCACCGGCGAGCAGAGTGTTGCGCACGCGGGTGAAGTTGACCTTGATGCCGACGGTGTCGGCGGCCTTCGGGTGCTCACCGACGGCGCGCATCCGCAGTCCCCACTTCGAGCGGAAGACGAAGATCTGCAAGGCGATGACGACGACGTACATGATGTAGACGAGGATGTTCTGGTCGAACAGCACCCGTCCGAGCACCGGAATGTCCGACAGCAGCGGGATCGGCAGATTCGGCAGCTTCTGCCGGGAGTTCCACAGTCCCGGGTCCTGGGTGAGCACCGTCGAGTACAGGAAGCTCGTGATGCCGACGACGAGGACGTTGAGGACGACGCCGATGATGATCTGGTTGACCCAGTACTTCACCGCGAAGAAGGTGAGCACCACGGCGACGAGCGCTCCGGCGATGGGTGCGGCGAGCAGGCCCGCGTACGGGTTCTTCACCACCGAGGCGACGACCGCGGCGAGGAAGGCGCCGGCCAGCAGCTGGCCTTCGATGGCGATGTTGATGATGCCCGACCGTTCTCCCACGAGTCCGCACATGGCGCCGAAGATCAGCGGCACGGACAGTGCCAGGGCACCGGCGAGCAGCGTGGTCAGCGGGATCACGCCACCGGATCCGCCGCCTGCCCAGGCGAGGAAGGACAGCACGAAGATGACGCCGAAGAGCATCGGGAACCAGGAGCCCGTGTCGATGCGCTTGATCGCCACATAAATCGACACGGCGGCCATGATGACGAGCAGGATGCCCAGCGTCAGCCCCGCCGCAGTCGACGACACGGCGAAGTCGGGGATGGCGAAGAAGTCTCCGCCGGTGGCCACGCGGAAGGTCGTCTCTCCGTCACGGCCGATGAGGCCGAAGAAGATGAGCGAGACCAGCGCCAGAATCGTATAGACGATCGGGAACTTCCAGGCGATCGGCGCAAGCGCCTTGACCTGGGTCGAAGGTGTCTTATCCATGGTCTGAGCGGTCATCTCAGTCCTCCTTCCGCTTGAGCGCCGGTGTGGGCAACCGGAAGATCGACCTCACCAGGGGCGGGGCCGCGATGAGCAGCACGATGACGGACTGGACGACGAGGACGATGTCGATCGGCGTACCGGTCTGGGACTGCATGAGGTAGCCGCCGGCCTTGAACGCACCGAAGAGCAGACCGGCGAGGAACGTCCCCAGCGGTTTCGACCGTCCCAGCAGGGCGACGGTGATCGCGTCGAAGCCGATCGACCCGCTGATGCCGCCGGTGAGTTTGTATTCGGTGCCGAGCACCTGGGCGGCACCGCCGAGTCCGGCCAGGGCGCCGGCGACGATCATGACCGTCACAGTCACCTTGGACACGGAGATGCCGGCGGTCCGGGCCGCGTGCGGGTTCGCACCGACGGCCTTGAACTCGAAGCCGATCGTCGACCGCTCGAGCAGCCACCACACGAAGATCGTGGCGAGGATGGCGATGATGAAGCCGAAGTGGAGGCGGAACGGCGCAGGCAGCAGCAGGAACATCTGCGCGGAGTCATCGATGACACGTGACTGCGGGTTGGCCGAGCTCGTGTGCGTGAACCAGTTCTGCTTGAGCAGGTAGCCCAGTGCATAGCCGGCGATCGAGTTGAGCATGATCGTCACGATGACTTCGTTGGCGCCGGTGCGCGCCTTGAGCACACCGGCGATGCCGGCCCAGATCGCACCGCCGATGATGCCGCCGACGACGGCGACGAGCATGTGGACGACGGGAGGCAGCGGCAGCGCATAGCCGAGGAATCCGGCGATGGTCGCGCCGAGGATGACCTGGCCCTGACCGCCGATGTTGAACAGACCGCAGCGGAAGGCCAGGGCGATGCCGAGACCGGTGAGGATGAGTGGGGTGCCCGAGACCATCGACTCGGTCAGGGGCCGGATGGCGCGTTCGGTGGTGCGTGCTTCCCAGTCGAAGACGGCTCCGCGGAACAGCGCCGAATAGGCGTTGCCGACGGTCTGGAACAGCGTGGCGAAGAAATCGCCGGGAGCGGCGAAGAAGTTCTCAGCCGCCGCGACGACCTCAGCGTTCGACACGGCGATGAGGACGCCGCCGAACAGGAGGGCGAGCACGATCGCCAGCAGCGAGACGAGCCAGGATCCCGACATGATCTGCTGCAGCAGGGTCTGTTCCTTGCCGTCTGCGGCCTCGGACTCCGGCGGCGGCGCCGCCGAAGGAGCCGCCGGTGAGGTATCAGTCGTCATTTGGTCTCCTCCGCCGAGGTGGTGGCTGAGTCGTCGTCCGTGGCTTCGAGGGCTTCGTCGGCGGGAACGCCGGCCATCATCAGGCCCAGTGCCTCACGAGAGGTCTCGGGTCCCACGATGCCGACGATGCGTCCGGCGTACATCACGGCGATGCGATCGGCGAGGCCGTAGACCTCGTCGAGTTCGGTCGAGACGATGATGCAGGGAGTTCCGGAATCGCGTTCGGCGATGACGCGCTTGTGCACGAACTCGATCGATCCGACGTCGAGTCCGCGAGTGGGCTGGCTGGCGATGAACAGTCGCAGGTCACGACCCAGCTCGCGGGAGAGCACCACCTTCTGCTGGTTGCCTCCCGACAGGGTCGCGATCGGGTCGACCACGCTGCCGAGGCGGATGTCGAACTCGTCGACCTTCTTCTTCGCCTCTTCCGTGATGACCTTCGGTTTGAGATTGAGGCCCTTGGCATAGGGCTCACGGTCGTAGACGTCGAGGATCATGTTCTCGCGGATGGCGAACTCCGCGATGATGCCGTCGGTCGACCGATCCTCGGGAACGAATCCGATGCCGGCACCGAGGCGGCCCTTCACCGACTTCCCGGTGAGGTCCTTGCCGTCGAGGGTGATCGAGCCCAGGCGGGGTTCGGTCACGCCGATGATCGTCTCGGCCAGTTCGGTCTGCCCGTTGCCCTGGACACCGGCGACGGCGAGGATCTCCCCCCGACGGACGTCGAAGGACACGTCGTCGACGACGACGTTCTCGGCCTTGTCGACGACGGTGAGTCCGCGGACCTGGAATGTGGCGTCGCCCGGATCGGCGGCGTCCTTCTCGGTCGTCAGGGACACGGCGCGGCCGACCATCTGGCTGGCCAGTTCGGTCTCGGTCGAGTCCGGGGAGGCCTCGCCGACGATCTTGCCGCGGCGGATGACGGTGATCGCGTCGGCGATCGCGCGGACTTCGCGGAGTTTGTGGGTGATGAACACGATCGAGGTGCCCTGCTCCTTGAGCTGGCGCATGATCGAGATGAGTTCGTCGGTCTCCTGCGGGGTCAGCACGGCCGTGGGCTCGTCGAGGATGAGGATCTCGGCGTCCCGGGACAGGGCCTTGATGATCTCCACCCGCTGCTGGGCGCCGACCGGCAGGTCCTCGATGAGGGCGTCGGGGTCGATGTTGAAGTTGAAGCGCGACGAGATCTCCTTGACCTTCTTCCGCGCCTCGTTGATGTCGAGGAGTCCGAGGCTCTTCGTCGGTTCGTAGCCCAGCGCCACGGATTCGGCGACGGTGAACACGGGCACGAGCATGAAGTGCTGGTGGACCATGCCGATTCCCGCGGCCACGGCATCGCCCGGGCCGGAGAACTTCACCGGCTCGTCGTCGATGAGGATCTCTCCCCCATCGGCGTCGTAGAGTCCGTAGAGGACGTTCATCATGGTGGATTTGCCGGCGCCGTTCTCACCGAGCAGGGCGTGGATCTCGCCCGGCTGGATGGTGAGATCGATGTGGTCATTGGCCACGAACGATCCGAACACCTTGGTCATCCCGCGAAGCTCGAGTTTCACTGCTTCCGGTTCTCCTCACAAACTTGAAAACTGCAGGGCCGAAAGAACTCGGCCCTGCAGTTTAACCGACGAGCTTACTTCGGTGTGCTCTCCGACTCGACGACGAGGCTGCCGTCGATGATCTGCTTCTTCAGCTCCTCGACGTCCTTCTTCACGTCTTCGGGAACCTTGTCCTCGAAGTCGTGGTACGGAGCGAGGCCCACGCCTTCGTTCTCGAGCGTGCCGACGTAGGGCTCATTGGAGAAGTTGTCCTCGGTGCCTTCCTTGATGGTGTCTTCGACGGCCTGCGAGATCTGCTTGACCACCGAGGTGAGGATGATGTCGCCGTATTCGGTCGACTCGTAGCCGTCGGAGTCGACCCACACGAGGTTGACGTCGCCGGCTTCCTTCGCCGCCGCTGCGGCACCGAGGCCGACGGGTCCGGCCACGGGCATGATGACGTCGGCGCCCTGCGAGATGAGCTGCTTGGTCAGCTCCTGGCCCTGTCCCTGGTTCTCGAAGTCACCGGAGAACGAGCCGTCCTGCTTCTCCTTGTTCCAGCCCAGCAGCTTGACGTCCTTCTTGTTGTCCTCGTTGAACTTGTCCACGCCGTCGGCGAAGCCGTCCATGAAGATCGTCACCGACGGAATCTGGATGCCGCCGAAGGTGCCGACCTTGCCCGACTCCGAGGTCGCGGCCGCAACATAGCCGGCCAGGTACGCGGCCTCGGCGGTGTTGAAGACGACTGCCTTGGCGTTGTCGATCGTCACCGGCTTGCCGTCGGCGTCGGAGAATGTGGAGTCGATGAGCGCGAAGTTGAGGTCCGGGTTCGCTTCGGCGGCTTCCTGGATCGTGTCCTCGAGGAGGAATCCGACGCCGAAGGTGAGGTTGCAGCCCTGCTGCACCATGTTGTCGACGTTCGGCCCGAAGTCCGCGTCGCCCTGCGATTCGGCGAGCTTCTCTTCGATTCCCAGGTTCTTCTTCGCGTTCTCCATGCCCTCCCGACCGGACTGGTTGAAGGACTGGTCGTCCCAACCGCCGGAGTCGGAGACCATGCAGGCGAGGTAATCCGAACCGGATTCGCCTCCTTCGCCTGAACCGCAGGCCGAGAGGACGAGGGCGGATGCGGCGATCATCGACACCGCTGAAGCGAGCTTCTTCACGTTTTCTCTTTTCTGATACAGACAGTGCACACGGATGAGGGCCCTGTCTGCCCCTACCGAAAATGTGAAACCACTGGACGAACTGTCATATTTTGATGAGTTTCGGTCAGTCTAATGCAATGAAGTCGTTTCAGCGGCTCCGCTAGCACCTCAATCACGGACACCGATATGAAAAAGAAATATTCCGTCACGGACGGCCGATTTCGGTCCGCAATGCGAACTCGCAGACCTCCATCTTTGAGACAGTCGACCGTGGCGCGGAGACAGCCGACTGACGCAGGATCGGACACTCCGCGGGCGCATAGAGGCAGACACCCGGCGGGAGCAGGGGCCCGCCCATCGTGAACTAGGCTAGGGAGCGCTATGGCACATCTCCTCGGGGCAGAAGCCCTCCACCTCGAATACCCCACGCGCGTCGTCTTCGACTCGGTCACCCTCGGTGTCGAGTCCGGTGACAGGATCGGCATCGTCGGCCGCAACGGCGACGGCAAGTCGAGTCTGCTCGGCATGCTCGCCGGCACCATCGAACCCGATTCCGGACGCGTGACCTATCGCGGCGGTCTGCGTCTGGGAATGCTCGGCCAGCGCGATGACCTCGATGACGAAGCGACCGTGGGCTTCTCCGTCGTCGGCGATGCCGCCGATCACGAATGGGCCGCCGATCCGCAGGCCCGTGACATCATCTCCGGTCTCATCGCCGATCTCGATTGGGATGCGCAGATCTCCTCGCTCTCCGGTGGTCAGCGCCGCCGAGTGGCTCTGGCTGCGCTGCTCATCGGCGATTGGGACATGCTCATCCTCGACGAGCCGACGAACCATCTCGACGTCGACGGCATCGCGTGGTTGGCGAAGCATGTGCGCGGCCGGTGGCCGAAGAACGCCGGAGCCCTGCTCCTGGTCACCCACGACCGGTGGTTCCTCGACGAGGTGTGCACGAAGACCTGGGAGGTCCACGACCGCATCGTCGAGCCCTTCGAAGGCGGTTATGCCGCGTACGTCCTCCAACGCGTCGAACGCGACCGGATCGCGGCCGCCACCGAGGCGAAGCGACAGAATCTCATGCGCAAGGAACTCGCGTGGCTGCGACGCGGCGCTCCCGCCCGAACGTCGAAGCCGAAGTTCCGCATCGAGGCGGCTAACCAGCTCATCGCCGACGTGCCCGAGGTCCGCAATCCGATCGAGCTGAAGAAGATGGCCACGGCCCGCCTGGGCAAGGACGTCGTCGATCTGCTCGACGTGTCCAAGCACTTCGGTGAGACGACGATCCTCGACGATGTCACCTGGCGCATCGGTCCCGGCGAACGCACCGGCATCCTCGGCCCCAACGGCGCCGGAAAGTCGACCCTGCTGGGTCTGATCTCGGGAGAGATCGACCCCGATGCCGGACGGGTCAAGCGCGGCAAGACCGTGCAGATCGGTGTGCTCGATCAGCAGTTCAAGGATCTGGCCCGCATCGCCGACTCCCGTGTCCGCGAGGTTCTCGCCGAGTCGAAGACCTCGTTCAACATCGAAGGCAAGGACTTCACTCCGGCCCAGCTGCTCGAACGGCTCGGCTTCGCGAAGGAGCATCTGTCCGCCAGGGTCAAGGAGCTCTCCGGCGGGCAGAAGCGCCGACTTCAGCTTCTGCTGCTGCTCATGGCCGAACCCAATGTCATCATCCTCGACGAGCCGACGAACGACGTCGACTCCGACATGCTCGCGGCGATGGAGGATCTCCTCGATTCCTGGCCGGGCACTCTCATCGTCGTCTCCCACGACCGGTACCTGTTGGAGCGGGTCACCGATCAGCAGTACGCGATCCTCGACAACGGTCTGCGCCATGTGCCCGGCGGTGTCGAAGAGTATCTGCGGCTGCGGGCCGAACAGGAACGTCGCGGCGCTGCCAGTTCGAACAGGGCTTCCGGCGGTTCGAACGGGGCCGCGACGGGATCCGGCGGGGACGGTTCCGGTGGGGCCGCCTCGGCGAGCGAGGGATCCTCATCGGCTCCGAAACTGTCCGGTGCGGAAGCCCGGGCGGCGAAGAAGGAAGTGTCCGCGATCGAACGGCGGATGGACAAGCTGAACACTCGGATCGCGCAGAAGCACGAGGAGATGGCCGCCCACGACCAGACCGACTTCGAAGGACTGGCCGAGCTCACGGCAGCGATCCGTCAGTCCCAGGACGAACTCGACGAGCTCGAGATGCGCTGGCTCGAAGCGTCCGAGGCGCTGGAAGCCTGAGGGTTCGAGGCGACGAACGACGATAACGCCGGACGACGGACCAGTCGAAGCCGAGGAGACGACGATGATCGACGAAGCGCAGATGCGGGAGCGGCTCGAGGATGAGCGGGCGGAGACGCAGGCGCTCATCGGCCGCCTGACCCAAGGTATCGACGAGGTCTCGGCCGCCCGCGACGGTGACAACAGCGACGACGAACACGATCCGGAAGGGGCGACGCTGGCCTTCGAACGGTCGCAGGCCGCGACCCTGCTCGAACAGTCCGAGGGCCGCCTCGATGAGATCGGCGAGGCGGTCGACCGCCTCGCCGCGGGCACGTTCGGAACCTGCATCGACTGCGGCAATCCCATCGCCGAGGCGCGGCTGGAGGCCCGCCCCTACGCGGCGACATGCGTGGACTGCGCCGCCCGCGGCTAGTCGTTTCCATCCCTGGTCGCACACGCGAGGCCGGCGTCCCACATGACCGGGCGACCACCTCGGCGATGGTGTGATCTTTCCCCAAAGCCTGCCGGGTGCGGTAGTGTATCGGCGTGTCAACACGGGACTATCGCATCGACCGCGCCAAGGGAATACTCATCTTCCTGGTGGTTTTGGGCCACCTTCTCGCTCGAACCTCTCCGTGGGAGTCGCCGATCCTGGGCGCACCGATGTACTTCATCTACATGTTCCACATGCCGGCGTTCGTCTTCCTCGCCGGAATCACGGCGAAGTCGAACAAGCTGGCCGAACGGGTTCTGACCTACTTCGTTCTCCTCGCCACGGTGCTGCCGCTCATGTGGGGGTGGATGTGGATCTTCGGGCTCAATCCCGACTACGACTTCCTCAGACCGTTCTGGTACACGTGGTTCCTGCTGTCGATGGCGTGGTGGATGATCACGGTCCCCTTCATCGAGCGCTTCCCACGCACGATGCTCGTCGCCTCGCTCGTCGTCGGGCTCTTCGGCGGACTGCTGCCGATCCTCGACACCGAACTCTCCGCGGCTCGGACGATGGCGTTCTGGCCGTTCTTCGTCATCGGCAAGCTCTACGGCAAGCAGATCATCGGCTGGGCGGGCAGCCTTGCGATCTGGCAGAAACTCGGCCTCAGCGTCGCCGCACTCGCAGCAGTCGGATACTTCTATCTCGACCAGGTCGATCACAACTGGCTCTACGGCAGCCTCAACTTCGCCCACTTCGGCGTCAGCGTTCCCGAAGGCGTGGGCCTGCGTCTCATCGTCGACCTCGGAGCGGTGCTGCTGACATTGGCGCTGCTGACCTGGCTGTCGAACACGAAGGACACGCTCGCCACGATCGGCAAGCACAGCCTGGCTGTCTACATCCTCCACGGCTTCGTCGTCCGCGGCCTGCAGCCGGTCCTCGACGACAGCCGCACCGTCCTCCACGACGCCGTCGTCCTCCTCATCTGCGTGGCCCTGGCCGTGGTGTGGACGGGCGTGCTGTCCTGGGGGCCCTTCGAACGCGCCCTGCGCTGGTGGTCGTCGACCGTCACGGGCCTGCTGCTCAAACCGTTCCCGTTCCTGCGACCGGAGGATTCCGACCGGCGCGGCGGACATGGTCACCGCGGCGGGCGAGGTCGCCGTGGAGACGCCGGCTACCCCGGCGACGCTCATCACCCCGGCAACTCCTACAGCGAGGGCGACGGACCGGACCGGCAGGGACTCGGCCTGCAGCCGCTGCCCGGAGTCGGCTACCAGCACTCCCCCGGCTACGAACAGCAGCCGGGCCAGCAGCAGTCCTTCGCCTCGCCGGCACCGGCTGCGGGCGAGCCGTACCCGCTGCCGGGTTCGCACGAGGTTCCGCAGAACAACGCCACCTACGAAACCACTCAGGAAGTTCCCGCCGGAGCCGCCCAACGGGCAATGCGCTACCGTCGCCTGCCGGTCTACCTCAGCGGCGACGACCGCTGACGCTCGGGCCGCACCCGCGGTTCCTGCCCCCGACCGAGCCGAATCCGTCTTCGGGACCTCGGGCCGCCTCGGCGAAGGTTGTGTCCTTTCATGGCGATCGGCGACGATTTATGTCGATGTGACGGACGTGGCTGCGCCGATCGATGGTGTGATACCCAGGTTCGGGCCGCTCGCCCGGGCTCGACCACATCATCGAATCGGAGAGCAACCATGACCGCGACCAACGCACTGACCCAACGCCTCGATGCCGGCCCCGTGATCTGCGCGGAAGGCTTCCTGTTCGAGCTCGAGAAACGCGGATACCTGTCCGCAGGCGAGTTCGTCCCCGAGGTGGCCCTCGAATTCCCCGATGCCCTGCGCTCCCTCCACGTCGACTTCCAGCGGGCCGGCTCCGACATCGTCGAGGCCTTCACCTACAACGGCCACCGCGAGAAGATGCGCGTGATCGGCAAGGAGGATCTGCTCGAGCCGCTCAACCGCGCCGCCCTGCAGATCGCCCGGTCCGTCGCCGACGCGAAGCCCGGGAACTTCATGGCCGGCAACATCTCGAACTCGAACATCTGGGACCCTGCCGATGAGTCCAAGCAGGCCGAGGTGCGGGCCATGTTCGCCGAAATGGTCGGCTGGGCGGTCGAGGAAGGTGCCGACCTCATCATCGGCGAGACCTTCTACTTCGCCGGTGAGGCCATCGCCGCCGCCGAGATCGCCAAGGCCAGCGGCCTGCCCGTCGTGCTCACACTGGCGCCGATGGCCTTCCAGGAGATGGCCGACGGGGTCGGGATCGTCGAGACCGCGCAGCGCCTCGAGCAGCTCGGCGTCGATGTCGTCGGCCTCAACTGCTTCCGCGGTCCCGCGACGATGCTGCCGTGGCTCAAGGAGATCCGAGCGGCCGTGTCCTGTCACGTCGGTGCCCTGCCGATCCCCTACCGCACCACGGAGAACGAGCCGACGTTCTTCAACCTCTCCGACCCCCGCGCCGAGGTGGCCTCCCCGCACGGGCGCACGTTCCCCACCGCTCTCGATCCCCTGCAGACCAACCGCTACGAGATCGGTGCGTTCGCGAAGGAGGCCTACGACCTGGGCGTCAACTACATCGGCGTGTGCTGCGGCGCCACCCCGATGCACATCCGCGAGGTCGCCGAGGCGGTCGGGCTGACCACAGAAGCCAGCCGGTTCTCCGAGAACATGGCCAACCACTTCATGTACGGCAGCAACGAACGGCTCGCCGACAACGTCGTCGCCCTCGGAGACTCCGCCTGAGGTCGAGCGCAGAGCGCCGCTGAACTCCGCCGCGCGTGGCTCAACCCAGTGCGGCCGCGCGAACCCCTCCGAGCATCCCTCACCGTTGATGGTGGCCTGCACCGTCAGTGTCACAACATACAGTCAGCGCCATAGCCCCTCGTTGCAACGGGAGGTTATGGCACTGTCTGTGTGTGGCGACTGCCGGAGGGCAGTGACGCTGCCGGCGCAGGTTCGCGCGCGCCGCTCAGGCTTCGGCGGTCACGCCGATCGAGTCGAGAGCGGCCTCGAGGCGAGCGATCGTGCCGTCGATGTCGCCGAGCTTGTCGAGACCGAACAGGCCGATGCGGAAACTCGAGAAATCCTCGGGCTCATCGCACTGCAGCGGCACGCCGGCGGCGATCTGCACGCCGACCTCCTTGAAGCCGGCGCCGGTGGCGAGCTGCGGGTTGTCGGTGTGGACGACGACCACACTCGGCGAGGCGAACTCATCCGACGCCACCGAGGGCAGTCCCCGCTGCGCGAAGACGGCGCGGACCCGCTGTCCGAGCTCGGCCTGCGCGGCGGCGAGCTTGTCGAAGCCGCGCTCCTCGCTCTCGGCCATGAGCTTGGCGTTGTGCGCCAGAGCGTCGGTGGGCATCGTCGCATGGTACGGTGCACGGCCGGCTTCGTATTCGTCGGCGATGAACAGCCACTTCTTCAGATCCATCGCGAAGCTCGTCGACGTCGTCGCCTCGACGGCGGCACGGCCGGCCTTGCTGAGCATGACGTATCCGGCGCACGGCGATCCGCTCCAGCCCTTCTGCGGGGCGGAGATGAGCACATCGACGCCGAGGTCGGTCATCGATGCCCACACCGCACCCGAGGCGATGCAGTCGAGAACGAAGATTCCGCCGACCGAATGCACGGCCTCGGAAACCTGGCGGACGTAGTCATCGGGCAGGACCATTCCCGAGGCGGTTTCGACGTGGGGAGCGAACACGACAGCGGGCTTCTCGCGCTCGATGGCGGCGACCACCTCGGCGATGGGGGCCGGCGACCACGGCGACTGGTGCTCGGCGCTGTCCGGGGAGGCCTTGAGCACGGTCGTCTCCGAGGCGATGGCTCCGGCATCGAGGATCTGCGACCAGCGGAAGGAGAACAGACCGTTGCGCACGATCAGCACCTTCTTGCCGGTGGCCACCTGGCGGGCCACGGATTCCATGGCGTAGCTGCCGCCGCCGGGGACGATGGCTGCGGAATCGGCATCGTAGGCCGAGCGCAGGATCCGGTTGATCTCCTGCATCACGGACACGAATCGCTGCGACATGTGGTTGAGCGATCGGTCGGTGAAGACCACCGAGTATTCGAGCAGGCCGTCTGGGTCAACATCTTCGTGTGGCAAAGTCATGGCTCTAACATATCGACAGTCCGACATCCGGGCCACCACAGTCGATGGGTGAGATCAGTTCGACCGACACCGAGGCGGCCGACCGTCAGTTTCGCACCGCACCGAGGCGGCCCCGTCGTTCCGGTCGACTGTCACCGAGGTGGCCGACCGTTCGGGCTCGATTGGCTCAGAGCTCGACTTCGCTGCGATCCCCCGACCACAGAGTGTGGAAGGTCCCGGGACGGTCGGTGCGCGCGTAGGTGTGCGAACCGAAGCGGTCGCGCTGAGCCTGGATGAGAGCGGCACTGCCCGCCTCGGAGCGCAGTCCGTCGAAGTAGGACAACGTCGAGGCCAGCCCGGGGACGGCGATGCCGCCACCGATAGCCTGGACGACAGTCGAACGCAGGGATTCCTGGCAGCCCTCGGCGACCTCGCGGACGAACTCGGCAGCCAGCAGGTTCTCCGGAGGGGCCGGGGAATCGAAGGCCTCGACGATGCGATCGAGCAGTCGGGCCCGGATGATGCATCCGGCCCGCCAGATCCCAGCGAGGCGCCCGAGGTCGATGTCCCAGCCGTGTTCGGCTGCCCCAGCAGAGATCTCGTGGAAGCCCTGCACGTAGGCCATGACCTTGCCGAGCAGCAGCGCCCGACCGATCTCGTCGATGCGAGCCGTCCGCTCGTGGCCGGGCAGCGACGACGGTTCGGCGCCGGGACGTGGACCGGCCAGCCGGAGCCCCTGAGCGCGCAGATCGAGCGCGGATGACAGCGACCGGGAGAAGACCGCCTCGGCGATGGTGGGCACCGGAACCCCGAGATCCAGCCCGACCTGCGCTGTCCACGCACCCGTGCCCTTGGCCTTCGCCGCATCGGCGACGATATCGACGAACGGCCGGCCCGTCGCCTCGTCGACGTGGGCGAGGACATCGGCGGTGATCTCGATGAGGTAGGACTCGAGCTCTCCGGTGTTCCAGTCGGCGAAGACCTCGGCGATCTCGGCCGGCGTCATCCCCAGGCCGTCGCGCAGGAGGGCGAAGGCCTCGCTGATGAGCTGCATATCGGCGTATTCGATGCCGTTGTGGACCATCTTGACGAAATGCCCGGCCCCGTCGGTGCCGATGTGGTCGACGCAGGCCTCATCTCCGGCCCGTGCCGCAATGGGTTCGAGCAGGGGCCGCAGACGCTGCCATGCGGTCTCCGATCCGCCGACCATGAGGGAAGGTCCGAGCAGAGCGCCGACCTCTCCCCCGGAGATGCCGACCCCGGCGAACTCGATGCCGGTGCCCTCGAGTCGGACCCCACGGTCGATCGTGTCCCGGAAGTGGGAATTGCCGCCGTCGACGATGATGTCACCTGGTGCGAACGCCTCGGCGAGGTCGCCGATCGCCGAATCCGTGGCTCTTCCGGCGTTGACCATGAGGATCGCCACCCGCGGTTCGGCGAGCTTCGCGGCCAGGTCGGCCGGGTCGGAGGCGACGATGAAATCGGCCTCGGGGAAGTCCTGCGCCAGGCTCTGGGCGCGTTCGACGTCCCGGTCGTAGACGGCCACACGGTGGCCGGACTGCCGGGCGAGATTGCGGGCGAGATTCGATCCCATCACACCGGTTCCGATCACTGCGACATCGGCCTTCATGAGCATTCCTCTTCCCTGTGATCTGCAGTGTTGACAGTCGCTTCCCGCCAGCACTACGGTGCAATAAATCTGTTTTAATAACTGATTGTAGATATTTCTTCATATTTTATCGAGAGGTTTCGGTTATGGGTCACAGCCCTTTCCTTCCACCGCTCGTCATCATGGGTGTCTCGGGAACCGGCAAAACCGTCCTCGGCGCGCAGGTGGCGCACGCCCTCGACCGTCGATTCGTCGACGCCGACGATCTGCACTCCGCGGCGAACAAAGCGAAGATGGGCTCCGGGGTGCCGCTCACGGATGAGGATCGGGCCCCCTGGCTCGACAGTGTCGCACTCGAAGCCGCCCGCACCCCGGCTCCCGTCATCGCCTGCTCCGCACTCAAGCGCACCTACCGTGACCTGCTGCGCAGGTCCGCACCCGAGCTCGTCTTCATCCACCTCGACGGTCCTCGAGAGGTCATCGCCGACCATCTGGCCCGCCGCGACCATGAGTTCATGTCCCCCGACCTGCTCGACTCGCAGCTGGCCACCCTCGAACCGCTCACCGCCGAGGAAGCTCACGCCACCGTCGACGTCGACCAGTCGATCCCCGATGTCCTGGGTGCGATCCTCGCATCCGTGAAGCGGATGAGCGCATGATCGCCCCGTCCACCGTCCGTCCATCCACCTGACCTCAAGGAAGAGGAACAATGACCGAACTCGAACTGGCCTGGACTCTGTCGACCCCGGCCCTGCTGGGCCTCGCAGCCGCGGCCATCGCCGTGCTGCTCCTGCTCATCATCAAGGCACGCGTCCATGCCTTCATCGCCCTCGTCATCGTCTCAGTGATCACGGCGCTGGCCGCCGGAATCATGCCCGGCGACCTCATCGACGTCCTCTACGACGGTTTCGGGTCGACCCTGGCCAGCGTGGCCCTGCTCGTGGGCCTCGGTGCGATGCTCGGGCGGATGCTCGAACTCTCCGGCGGCGCCGAGGTGCTCACCGATGCCCTCATCCGCCTCTTCGGTGAGAAGCGAGCACCGTTCGCCCTCGGTGTGACCTCACTTCTCTTCGGCTTCCCGATCTTCTTCGACGCCGGGCTCGTCGTCATGCTGCCGATCATCTTCACGATCGCGCGCCGCCTCGGCGGATCTCTGCTGCTCTACGCGATGCCCGCGGCCATGGCGTTCTCCGCCATGCACATCTTCGTGCCCCCGCACCCCGGCCCGGTCGCGGCCTCCGGGCTGCTCGGCGCGAACGTCGGACTCGTCCTCATCTGCGGACTCGTCGTCGCCATCCCGGCCTGGTACCTCACCGGGTACCTGTTCGGGCTCATCATCGGCCGACGCATCGACGTCGCGGTCCCGTCGGTCCTCTCGACCGGGAAGGACGACACCTATGCCGACTTCGCCTCGCGACCGAAGCTCGGCCACGTCATCTTCCTCCTCGTGCTGCCGCTCGTGCTCATCTTCCTCAACACCGGGCTGAACTTCGCCGGTGAAGCCGGGTGGGTCGATGTCGAATCGGTGTTCATCAGCTCCCTGCGACTGCTCGGAGAGACCCCGATCGCCCTGCTCATCACCGTCGTCATGGCCATGTGGCTGCTCGGCTGGAAGCAGAAGAAGGGCCAGTCGCTCATCGAGACCGTCGTCGACTCCGCGCTCGGCCCGGTGTGCTCGATCATCCTCATCACCGGCGCCGGCGGTATGTTCGGCGGAGTCCTGCGCGCCAGCGGCATCGGCGATTCACTGGCCGAATCACTTGCCGCCCTCGGCCTGCCCGTCATCGTCGCCGGATTCGTCATCGCCGCGATCGTTCGCATCGCGCAGGGTTCGGCCACAGTGGCGCTGACGACCGCGGCGGCTCTCGTCCAGCCGATCGTCGTCGGCAACCCGGACTTCTCGAGCCTGCAGGTCGTCGCGATCGTGCTGTCGCTGGCCGCCGGTTCGGTCTTCGCCAGCCATGTCAACGACTCCGGTTTCTGGCTGGTCTCCCGCTTCTTCGGCATGGACACGAAGACGACGCTGAAGACCTGGACCGTTGCGGAGACGCTGCTGGGCACCGTCGGATTCCTGCTCAGCCTGGTCCTCTACGGAGTCGTCAGCCTGTTCTAGGACAGGTTCTCGGCCGCACGGGCGCCTCGGACGAGTCGACGGGCGCCTCGGACCATGCGACGGGCCTCTCGAACCAGGCGTCGGTTTCGTCAGTGTCCGGTGTGCCGGGGTTCGTCGGCCCAGACGCTGCCCATCTCCGCATCGGCCTTGGCCACGATCTTCGCCATCGCGTCCTTCGCCCGGGCCGGGTCCTGCCCGCCGATGGCGTCGGCGACGTCGAAATGCCATTGCAGGGCATCCGGATGCGGGAACTTCGGCATCAGCCCCGCCCCGGTGCGCCCGGCGAGGATCTCACCGATGACGGTGTCGAAGGCGGCGAAGAGCTCGTTGCCGCCGGCGCCGAGCACCGTCCGGTGGAACGCCACATCGGCATCGAGGAACGCTTCGACCTCGCCCTGTCTGCCCGTCGCCCTCATCCGGGCGGCCAGACCCATGATCTCCTCGGCGACGTCCGCCGGGGCATGCTGAGCGGCCAGTCCGGCCGCCTCGGGTTCGATGGCCACCCGCAGTTCGGTCAGCGATCGCAGCTGCCGCGCCGGAGTCTCGGTCATCCTCCAGCGGATGACGAGCGGGTCGAGCAGCATCCATTCGCTCATCGCGAGCACGACGAGACCGACCCGACGGATCGGCTGCAGCATTCCCAATGATTCGAGGACTCGCACGACTTCGCGCACCACCGACAGCGACACGTCGTAGCGGGCACGCAGATCCTCGGCCTTGATGATCGTCCCGGCGGCCAGCCGCCCGGCGACGATGTCCTGCCCGACCTGGTCGCGCAGCGTCTCATGGAGGTTCCCGCGGTTCTCCGGCCCCGATTTCGGACTGCCGGCCGCCTCGGCGGGGGTGCCGTTCCTCTCCCCCACGGTCAGCCGCCGTCCACGATGTGCGCTCCGGGGGCGGGCCCGGTGGTGCGCAGCGCTTCGTTGACGCCTCTCGTGGCCTGCAGGAGAACGGCGAGGTCGAGGGCATGGTGGGCATCGCGGGCGAGGAAGCCGATCGTCGGGCCCGACCCGCTGAGCAGGGGCAGGAGCGCTCCGGCGTCCCGGCCGGCCTCCATCACCTCGGCGATTTCGGGCATGAAGGACACAGCCGCCTCGGTGAGGTCGTTCGCCGCGGATTCCGCGAGCGTGTCCGGTTCACCGGCGGCGAGCGCCGTGAGCACTCGGTCGGGGACGGTCGCGGGCGCCGGGTCGGGGTTGAGTTCGTCGAAGCGGGCGTAGACGTCCGGGGTGGGCAGGGGCGACGCCGAGGTGGCCATCACCCAGTGGAAGGTTCCGCGGGTGAGCACGGGGCTCAGCTTCTCCCCGCGACCGTGGCCGATGGCCGTGCCCCCGCGCAGGAGGAACGCGACGTCGGCGCCGACGGCGACCGCGCATTCGTGGAGGATCGCCTCGTCGACGCCGCCGACGAGGTGGGCGGCTCCGACGAGGGCGGCGGCAGCGTCGGCCGATCCCCCACCCATTCCGCCGGCCACGGGAACCTGCTTGTCGATGACGATGTCGAGGTCACGCAGCACGGCGACGTCACGATCGTCTTCGAGTGCGGTGATGAGGAGGTCGACGGCGCGTCTGGCGAAGTTCGACTCATCGCGTGGGACCGCGGCATCCGCGTAGCGGCCCTGGATGATGATCGTCCGAGTTCCGCCCGGAATGAGGGTGAGGGTCTCGCCGAGGTTGAGCGCTTGGAACACGGTTGCGAGCTCGTGATATCCGTCGTTGACCGCGCCCACACCGAGGTGGATGTTGATCTTCCCCGGCGCCCACACTTTCACCGGGGCCGGGATCGTCATACGCGGGTGCAGCGGGACGGTCATGGTGAGGGATCCTCGGTGGGCGGGGCCGGTGCGGAGGCGTCATCGTCGACGGCCACGGCGGTGAGGCGTTCGAAGTCGGAGACGGTGAGGGCCTCGCCGCGGGTCTTCGGGTCGATTCCGGCCGCGATCAGCAGGTCTTCGGATTGCTGGGGGCTGCCGGCCCAGTAGGACAGGGCAGCGCGCAGGGTCTTGCGGCGCTGGGCGAAGGCGGCGTCGATGAGGGTGAAGAGGCGGCTGCGCACGTCCGGGTCGCGGTCGGTGCGGGTGACGTCGATGCGCACGAGTCCGGAGTCGATGTTCGGGGCCGGCCAGAACACGTTCTTGCCGATCTTGCCCGCCAGCTGCACATCCCCGTACCACTGCGCTTTGACGCTGGGGACGCCGTAGGTGCGGGAGCCGGGTGCGGCGGCGAGCCGTTCGGCGACTTCGAGCTGGACCATGACGAGGACGGTCGTCAGGCTCGGGAAGGTCTCGAGGAAGTGCAGCAGCACTGGCACGGCCACGTTGTAGGGCAGGTTCGCCACGAGGGCGTCGGGCTGGTTCGCGGCATCGGGCCGATCGTCCACGGGTTCGGTCGTGTGCTGCGGCGCGGGCAGCGTCGTGACGCGGAGGGCATCGGCGTTGACCAGGTGGAACGGGGCATCACTGCCGGCGAACGTCCCCACTGTGCTCGGCAGCTTCTGCGCGAGCAGGTCGTCGATCTCGACGGCTGTGACGGTGTGGCCGGCCTCGAGCAGGCCGAGGGTGAGCGAACCGAGACCCGGACCGATCTCGACGACGTTCGAGTTCTCCGCAAGTCCTGCGGCAGCGACGATCGACCGCACGGTATTGGGGTCGATGACGAAGTTCTGGCCCTTCTGCTTCGTCGGGCGCAGACCGATGTCGGCGGCTAATTCGCGGATATCGCGGGCGGTCAGTAACGTCACAGCCAACAACTTACCGCACCACCCAGCCGTCACAATCACCTCGGCGGCCCGGCGGTTCGGCCGGGCCGCCTCGGCGAGGGAAGACCCCACCGCGCAGACGATAGGGTGAAGCCTATGGATCCGCAGACACTGACCGAACTGCTCGACGTCGCCGTCCTCGACCGTCTCGACCGCATCGACGACCTCGCAGGCGATGAGCTCGCCCGGTCGACGGCCCTGCGGAAGGAGGGCTACTCCGCCGAGGTGACCGCGGCCCTGCTCACTCAGGCGCGGCTGCGGCAGGAGGCGGGCGCGAAGCTCGGTCCCTTCGCCGAGGATATGCTCTTCACCCGGGACGGGCTGGCCCAGGCCACGCGGCTGCCGGTCGCCGCTCATCACGCGCGTCGCCTCATCGGGGACGGGGCCGAGGGTGAGTCGTTCCGCATCGCCGATCTCGGATGCGGGATCGGCGCGGATTCGGTCGCCTTCGCCGGAATGGGCGCGCAGGTCTCGGCCGTCGACGCCGACGAGGTCACCGCCGCCATCGCCGCCTTCAACCTCCGTCATCTGCCCGATGCCGCCGTCGAACACGCTCGCGCCGAGGATGTCGACTTAGGCGGATTCGATGCCCTCTGGTTCGATCCGGCCCGGCGGACCGTCGGCAAGGCCGACAAACGCGGATCGACTGCCCGCATCACCGACCCCGAGGCGTTCTCCCCCTCACTGTCCTGGGTGATCGAGCAGGCGAGCGCGGCGAAGTCGGCCGGAGTGAAGCTCGGCCCGGCACTCGACCACGACCTCGTACCGGAAGGAGCCGAAGCCCAATGGGTCTCCCACAGCGGAGAGGTCGTCGAGGTCTGCCTCTACTTCGGTGAAGCTTGTCAGCGACCCGGCCGCGGGGCCCTCGTCATGGGCGACCGCACCCTCCTCGTCCACGAGGACAACCTGCCCGACGAGGACGAAGCGGACATCGGGGAACTCGGAAAGTATCTCCTCGAACCCGACGGGGCGATCGTGCGCGCCGGACTCGTCGCCGCCCTGTGCGCACCGCTGCAGGCCCGCCGACTGCACCCGAAGATCGCGTATCTGACCACCGATGTCGCACCGAGCGGCCCAGCATCGGCAGGTGTCACCGCCTACGAGGTCGTCGACGTTCTGCCCGCGAAGGTCCCGAGCCTGCGCAAGGAGCTCGTCTCCCGCGGAATCGGCTCGGTCGTGATCAAGAAACGCGGGGCCGACATCGTGCCCGACCAGGTCCGACGCCAACTCAAACTGCCCAAGGGCGACAAAGCCACACTCGTCTTCACCCGGCTCGGCGACAAGCACGTTGTGCTGCTCACCCAACCGGTGTGACCCTGCCCCAGTACCGGTACAACTCTGCTCGGGTACCGGTGCAACCTGCCCCACCTGCTCGTGAAGGAGATCGAAATGACCCGCTCCGACGTTCTCATCAGCGCCGATGACCTGCTCACCCGAATGGCCGACTCCCCCGCGCCGAGGCTGCTCGACGTCCGCTGGACCCTGCCCAAACCCGATGGCCGCGAGGACTTCGCCGCCGGGCACATCCCCGGCGCAATCTATGTCGACCTCGACACCGAACTCGCCGACCACGACGCCACTGTCCCGACGGCGGGCAGGCATCCGCTGCCGAGCGCCGAGGCATTCCAGGAGACTGTGCGTTCCTGGGGCATCGACGAAGGCACCGAGGTCGTGGTCTATGACGACAACTCGTCCCTCGGTGCGGCCCGCGCCTGGTGGCTGCTGCGCTGGGCCGGGCTGAGCGCGCGGGTCCTCGACGGCGGACTCGCCGCCTATCGTGATGCCGGCGGGACGGTCGAGACCGGCGACTCCCCCGAGATCGCCTCCAGTGCCGTGGAGATCAGCCCGGACTCACTGCCCGTCATCGGCGCCGAGGAGGCGGCCGACTTCGACGGAGTCCTGCTCGATGCCCGCGCCGGTGAGCGCTTCCGCGGGGAGACCGAACCGCTCGATCCGCGGGCCGGTCATATTCCCGGGGCGAAGAGCGCCCCGGCCACGGACAACGTCCCCGCGGGAACATTCCTGCCCGAGGCGCTGCTGCGCGAACGCTTCGATGAGTTGGGCGCCCTCGACGGTCCCGTCGGCGTGTACTGCGGTTCGGGAGTCACCGCCTGCCACAACGCTCTGGCGCTGGCGACCCTCGGAGTCGAAGCCAGCCTTTACCCCGCGAGCTGGTCCGGTTGGTCGTCCGATCCCGACCGACCCGCCGAAACCGGAGCCTGAGACTCGTTCACCACCGCCACCGACGCCATCGGCATTCTTGGGTCGATCCACGGAGGTCTGGGCGAGAAAAACGCCGCGGATCGACCCGAGAATCACGCTTCGCGAATGTCACGAAACGTTATTCACAGCTGCGGCTGCGTGCCGGGTCACAGCCGCAAGCAGCCGGAAACACGACCTCTCACCAGCCATTTCTATCGACATTAAGCCTGTGACCTGGGATTATGCAACTCTCGCTGTCGCGGAATGCTTTTGTAACAAAAACGTGACAGAAGATCACGAATTAGTTACAGTGGAGCACATCGTCACAGACAGCCAGGCAACGAGAGGAAATCGTGGCATCTCAGCAGCACGGCCGCCGCGCCGCGAACGTCAAGGCCAAAACACCACTGACCGAGTTGAGCGAACTGCTCGCAGCGAACTGCGGCGCATTCGGCCGCCGCGCCGCAGTCGTCGCCGCCAGCGGCGGACTGCTCACCGCAGCGGTCCTCCCCGCTGCCGGACAGGGAACCGACGATGAGGCGAAGGTCGCGGCTGAGTCCGAGAAGCAGGCGCCCGTCGAGTTCAAGAACCAGACACCGACGATCGACGCCGGCGGCACCTCGAAGAAGGGCGATCAGGAGGCTGAGGTCACCGTCGACACAGATCTCGTCACCGCCGAAGCCGCTCCCAAGCCGAAGCCCAAACCGAAGCCGAAACCTGAGCCGAAGGAGGAGCCGGAGACGACCGTCGCAGAGCCGGCGCCTGCCGAGGAGCCGGAGGAGGAGCCGAGCGAGTCCTCGGACGATGGTTCATCCGATTCCCCCGGCACCAGCGATGAGGGTCCAGCCGATTCGGGCGATGACAAGAGCAAGGACGACGGCGCGGACTCGGGTTCCGGGGGTGTCGAAGTCCCGGACGGTTCGAAGGCCGAGCAGGTCATCGCCATCGCGAAACAGTACGTCGGCACGCCTTATGTGTCGGGCGGAACGTCGCCCAGCGGTTGGGACTGCTCGGGCTACACCTCATACGTCTACGGCAAGGTGGGGGTGAATCTTCCGCGTACGTCTTCGGCTCAGAAGGGTGCCGGGAAGATCGTCTCGGCATCCGAGGCGAAGGCCGGAGACATCATCTGGTCACCGGGGCACGTCGGCATCTACGCGGGCGACGGCATGATGTACGACGCAGGGAACACGCGCGTGAACACCAGCTACCGCAGCGTCGATTGGATGACTCAGCAGGGCGCCCAGTTCGTCCGCGTCCTCTGATTCCCAGAACAGCCCTGATTCCCAGAACAGCTCTGAGCCGTCACCTGAACTCGGAGGAGCCCTCTCAACTCCAGGGACACCCCTCGCCGGCTGGCGAGGGGTGTTCTCGTCTCCGAATCCTTGGTGCTACGGGGCTTCTCGGCCCCGAGGGGTCACAGGAGCGAGTTCCGGACGATCCGTGCGGGATTCCAGGTGGTTTTCCAGCACGCATCGTCCGGAACTCGCACAGTCGGCTGCGGTCAGCCCCGGTCGGCCCCGGTCGGCCCCGGCCGGTCCCGGTCGGCCGTGCTCACCCGCAGTCGGGGGCCTTGTCGCTGCCGTCGTATTCGGCAGGCAGCTGACCCGATGCTTTGAGGTCGCCCTTCAGCCACTTCGCCACGGCCCGCAGCGCATAGGGGTTCGAATCGTATGCGGTCACCGCAGACTTCGCCGGAGTGCTGCGCATCGTCCACGGAGCGGCGGTGCCCACGGCCACCTCGGCCGACGTCGACGGACTCAGACTCACGGAGGTTCCACCGGATCCGACGGTGAGGTCTTCGGCCTCGGCCGCTTCCTTCAGCGCTGCCTTCTCCTTGTCGCTGCCGCCGACGATCGAGATCGAATCGGTGCCTGTGAAGGAGCATTCGCCCTTGAGCACGGTCAGCGACTTGTCGGCCACCTTCGTCAGGACCTTCTTCGGATCCTTCGCATCCGAGTCCCCTGCCTGCACGCTCTTCTGAGCCTCGGCGGTGGCCAGCTGTGCGGCGACGACGCGTTCGGACTTCTCGACGAGGTCCTCCTTCTCAAGCGTCCCGTCCCCCATCGCCGTGACGATCGCCTTCTGCGCGGCCGCCGAGTCCGGGGGCATGAGCGCGATATCGGCTCCGGCGGCGAGCGCCTTGACGGTCTCTCCGCCCTTGAGGTTCTGCGGCACAGCCTTCATGTTCAGCGCATCCGTGGTGATGACACCGTCATAGTCGAGGGTCTCCCGCAGCGCCGAGTAGGCCTTCTTGTTCAACGTCGCGGGCGTCGTCTTCGCATCGGGCAGACCGATATGCCCCATCATCACCATCGGCACTCCGGCCTTGACCGCGGACTTGAACGGCAGGAGATCCGAATCCTCCATCTCCTCGATCGACTTCTCCGACACCGGCAGGCTCTCGTGCGAATCGACGCCGAGGCGGCCGTGTCCCGGGAAGTGCTTCGCCGAGCTCGACACCCCACCGGACCGGTATCCCTCGACGGCGTCGGCGACGACCTCGGCGACATCCTCGTGGTCGGTGCCGCCCGAACGGACGTTGATCGCCTTGTCCTTCGGCCCGACCGTCACGTCGGAGTCCGGAGCGAAGTCGATGGTGAAGCCCAGATCGGTGAGGTTCCGCCCCTGCACGGTCGTGGCGTCGGTGATGAGATCGGAATCATCGGTCGCGGCCAGGCCCATGAGCGGCGGGAACGGCAGCGCAGCGGTGCCCAGGCGTGACACCGGGCCGCCCTCCTGGTCGACGCCGATCGACACGGGCTGCCCCTTCGTCCGCGCCCCGGAGATCTGACCGGTCAGTTCCGTGACCTGGTCCTTCGTCGGCTTCTCCGGCAAGTTGTAGCCCATGACGATGACCCCGCCGAGGTGGTTCTGCTTGACCATGTCCACAGGGGTCTGCGTGTCCGTGCCTTCCCAGGTGCCGATGATGAGCGACCCGGCGAGCTCCTCGTCGGAGAAGCCTGCGACGATGTCCGCGGCCTCGTCCTCGAAATCGGCCGGATCCGCGTCGGCGGGGTCGTCGAGGGACGATTCGGTCTGGGCTTCGGATTGTGCTTGGGTCTGAGCACCCGAATCGGCGGAGGAATTCTGTCCGGCCGTGGAGGATTCGGGGGCTGACGCTCCGCCGGAACAGCCGACGAGCGCGAGAGTCGTGGTCAGGGCCAGAAAGCTCAGGCGAGAACGCAACATGTCTCCATGCTAGACGTTCTCGCCTGCGTGCCGCCTGGGTCAGAGCTCGTCGTGAGCGGCCAGGCGGCGGGCGGTCTCCTTCGCTCCCCGTTCGTGCAGCGATGTCAGTGCCTTGAGATACGGTTCGGTGAACCGGGGCTCCTCGGCCAGCGGTCCGAAGAACTGTTCCTGCCGGACGAATGCCAGCGGGTCCTCTCCCTGTGTCGCGGCAACTGCCTGCAGTTCGTCGGCATAGCGGTCGACGATGGTGAACCGACCGCCGGCTTCGTCATGCCCTTCGGCATAGCGGGCCCACGAGGCGCAGATCGCCGCGGCTACCTCGATCGGGTGGCCCGAGGCGAGGTTGTCCTTGACGACCGGCAGCAGCCATTTGGGGATCCGGTCAGAGGACTCTGCGCCGAGGCGCGCGAGGGTGTCGCGGATCTCCGGGTTGCTGAACCGTTCGATGAGCGAGTCCTTGTAAGCGTCCAGGTCGATTCCGGGCAGCGGTGCCAGACTCGGTGTGCCTTCCTCATCCATGTATCGGCGCACGTAGACGGGGATGTCCGGGTTCGCCATCGCCTCATGGGCGAAGGTGTATCCGCCGAGGAGGCCGAAGTACGCGAGTCCCTGATGCCCGGAGTTGAGCAGGCGCAGCTTCATGTGCTCATAGGGCTGCACATCGTCGACGACCTGCACCCGTGCCTCTTCATAGGGCGGACGACCAGAGGTGAAATCGTCTTCGAGCACCCATTGGAAGAACGGTTCGGCGACGACCGGCCAGGCATCGGCCACGCCTGTGTCGGCGAGCAGATCGGCGCGGTCGCCGTCGGTGGTGGCCGGGGTGATGCGGTCGACCATCGAGTTCGGGAACGCCACGGACTCCGCGATCCACTCGGCGAGTTCGGCGTCGACGAGGCGAGCGAAGGCCGAGAACATCTTCGCCGCCACATCGCCGTTCTCCGAGATGTTGTCGCACGACTGCACGGTGAACGGAGCGATCCCGGCCGCGCGTCGTTTCCGCAGAGCGGAGACGACATAGCCGAAGACCGTCGCCGGCAGTGCGCCCGCCCGCAGCGCCTCGACATCGGCGACGATCGTCGGTTCATCGGTGATGAACTCTCCGGTGACGGGGTTGACGTTGTATCCGCCCTCGGTGACGGTGAGCGAAACGATCCGGATCGCCTCATCGCTGAGCAGATCGAGCAGTCCGGCGGGGTCGTCGGGCCCGAAACGGTAGTCGATGATCGACCCGATGACCCGCCGTTCCTTGGTTCCATCTGCATGTTTGAGGGTGAGCGTGTACAGGTGATCCTGGTCGGCGAGCGCATCGCGCATAGCCACATCGTGGGGCAGCACTCCGGCTCCGACGATCCCCCAGTCGGCGGCGAGCCCAGCCCCGAGCAGGTCGTCGAGGACCATCGCCATGTGCGCGCGGTGGAATCCGCCGACACCGAAGTGGACGATGCCGGGGCTCACGGCCGAGCGGTCATAGGTGGGAACGGCGATGCCGCGGTCGGCCACCTCGGCGAGGTTCTCCGTGGTCAGGGCCAAGGGAGTCGCGCCTCGGCGAGGATCGGACGGTGCGGTGTGTGGTGCGGTCATTTGACGGCTCCCATGGACAGGCCCTGGACGAGTTTGTCCTGAGCGGCGATTCCGGCCACGAGGACGGGCACGGAGATGATGAGCGAGGCCGCGCACACCTGCGACAGGAACAGGCCCTGGGAGGTGACGAAGCTGGTGAGGAACACGGGTGCCGTCGACGCCGCCGTGGAGGTGAGCACTGTGGCGAAGAGGAGTTCGTTCCACGAGAAGATGAAGCAGATCAGTGCGGTCGCGGCCAGTCCGGGGGCCGTCAGCGGCAGCAGGATCTGGAGGAACACGCGCGGCAGACGGGCACCGTCGAGTTCGGCGGCTTCGAGGACTTCGACGGGCACCTCGGCGAGGAAGGAGCGCATCATCCACACCGCGATCGGCATGTTCATCGCCGAGTAGATGATGATGAGCAGCAGCCAGGTGTCGAGGATGCCGACGGACTTCGCGACGAGGTAGACGGGCAGGAGGCCCGCGACCATCGGCAGCATCTTCGTCGACAGGAGGAAGAACAGCACGTCCGACCAGCGTTCGATGCGACGGATCGCCAGCGAGTATGCGGCCATCGTGGACAGGACGAGGACGATCAGCGTCGAGACGATCGCGGCGACCGCGGAGTTGATGAGGAACGGCCACGGGTTCGCGCCGTTGCCGCCGCCGAAGAAGTTGACGAAGGACTCCAGCGTCAGTGGGGCGAAGTAGCTCGGCGGGTTCGTCGAGGCGTCGGTTTCGGCGTGCAGACTGGTCAGCAGCATCCACAGCAGGGGTGAGACGAACAGGAGTCCGACGAACCAGGCCAACAGGCCGAGCAGGATCTTGCCCGCCCGCCCCTGGCCGGGCCGCCTCGGTGCGTTCGCCTTTCGCCGAGGCGGCTCGACCGATCCGGGTGAGCCGGGGTCGGTCGCGGCGGGGGTGACGCCGGGGGCGGGGAGCGTGTTCAGCGGCGTCCGGGTCTCGGGGGTGCTCATGAGTTCTCCTCCTTGAGCAGGGTCGATGCGGTGCGCAGGGCGAAGGTCGCGATGATGAGCGAGGCGATGACGACGATGACGCCGACGGCGGAGGCGACTCCGTAGTCCTGGGCGACGAAGAACTCCTGGTAGATGACGTACGGCAGGGTGGCGGTGCCGAGCCCGCCGGAGGTCATGGTGAAGACCATGTCGAAGTTCTGGACGATGTAGATCGTGCCCAGCAGTGCGGCGAGTTCGATGTATCGGCGCAGGTGGGGCAGCGTGATGAAGCGGAAGGTCTGCCAGTGTCCGGCCCCGTCGACCAGGGCAGCCTCGTAGACGTCCATGGGTCGCGACTGCAGTCCGGCGAGCATGATGAGCATCATGAACGGCGTCCACTGCCAGACGAGGACGATTCCGATGCCCAGCAGCGGGTTCGAGGTCATGAGGTCCGGCTGCGGGGCGTTGTCACCGAACACGGTCGTCAGCAGCCCGTTGATCAGTCCGTATGAGGGGTTGAAGATCGCGTGCTTGAACAGCAGTGCCGCAGCGACGGGCACGACGAGGAACGGGGTGATCATCAGGGTGCGGACGAAGCCGCGGCCGATGAACTTCCGATCGAGCAGCAGCGCGATGCCCAGGCCCAGCAGCGCCGAGGCCAGCACGACGCCGACGGTGAGTCCGACGGTGACGAAGACGGCCTTGAGCAGGTTCGCATCGGTGAAGACGGTGACATAGTTGGCCACGGTGCCGAAGCTGATGTCATCGGGGTAGGCGGCGTTCCAGTTCATGAACGAGATGACGATCGTGATCGCGAACGGGATCTGAGTGACGAGGATGACGAAGATCAGCGCCGGCAGCATGGGCGCACGTTTGAGCCATCGGTCCTTGGCACGGGGTTTCGGCGGCGTGATCGGCTGCGATGCACGCTCGGCGGCGGGAGCTGACACTTCGAACATCCTTCGTCGGGTGGGTGGTTCGGGCAGTCACTTCTTGTACTTGTCTCCGACCTTCTCGGCTTCCTTCTGTCCCTTCTCCAGCGCCTTGTCGGCGGTCGTGCGTCCGGCGATGGCGGAGCTGACGTCCTCGGAGATGCCCGTGGCGAGGTCCGCGAATTCGGGGATCGTCACGAATTGGACTCCCAGCGTCGGGCGCGGCTGCACGCCCGGGCTCTCGGGATCAGCCGAGTTGATGGCATCTTCCGTCTGCTGATAGAAGGGTTCGGCGGCCTTCTGGTACTCGGGGTTCTCGTACGTCGAGGTCCGCTTGCCGGCCGGCACGTGCTGCCAGCCGAGCTCCTCGGCGACGGTCTCCTCGTAGTCCTTCGACGAGGCCCAGGCGACGAACTGCTTCGCCGCGTCCTGGTTCTTGCCCGCTGCCTGGATTCCCCATGCCCAGGTGTAGAGCCAGGAGCTCGAGTCCGTCTCCTTCACCGGGGCGGCGACGTAGCCGATCTTGCCCTTGACGGGAGAGTCATCGGCTTCGAGGGTGCCGGTGGCGGCCGTCGAGTCGTACCACATGGCGACCTTGCCCTGCTGCAGGTTCGTCAGGCATTCGGTGTAGCCGGCCTGCGGGGCACCGGATTCGCCGTGGTCCTTGATGAGGTCGACGTAGAAGTTCGTCGCTTCCTTGAATTCCTTCGAGTCGACCTGGGCGTTCCAGTCCTCGTCGAACCAGGTTCCGCCGAAGGTGTTGACCACGGTCGTCAGCGGGGCGAACATCTCACCCCAGCCGGGCAGTCCGCGCAGGCAGATGCCCTTCGTGCCCTTCTCTGCACCGTCGACCTTCGCCGCGAGCTTCGCGACTTCGTCCCAGGTCGGCTTCTCCGGCATCTCCACACCGGCTTTGTCGAAGATGTCCGTGCGGTACATGAGGAATGAGCCCTCACCATAGAACGGCTCACCGTAGATCTGATCGTCGACCGTCATCGACTCGGCCATGGGGGCGAGGATATCGTCCTGGTCGAAGCCCTCGGCATCGGCGACGCCGTCGTCCATGGGCGTGAGCCACTTATTGTTCGCATAGGTCGGGATCTCGTAGTTCGACAGCGAGGCGACGTCGTAGTTGCCGGCCTGAGCGGCGAACTCCTGGCCGATCTTCGCCCGCACCTCGTTCTCGGGCAGCACGGTGTAGTTGACCTTGATGCCGGTGTCCTTGGTGAAATGGTCGGCCGTGAGCTTCTGCAGATCCTGCATCTGCGGGTTGTTGACCATGAGGACGTTGACTTCATCGCCGCCGCCTCCGGCCGAGCTGCCGCCGGCGCCGCCGCAGCCGGACAATGCCAGCGCTCCGACCATGCCGATGGCCGCCCATGTGACTCTCCGGCCTGTGATCAGGTGTTTCATCGTTGTGCCTTCCCTCGTCCTTGCGGGATTGCAGCCCGCCATCGGTTCGCTGCGAGAAAATCATATGAGCATCTGTGCTCATATGTGCAATACTGTGTCACGAACCAATCAGATGTGCAACACTTCACATATGAGCGAACACAGAGACGTCGACGCCGAAGGGAGGACCATGTCCACGGTGCCCACCGCCCGCCACCGCCGCTTTCTCGCGCAGCTGGCCCGCGATCACTACCTCGAGGGGCGCTCCAAGGTCGAGATCGGCAAGGTGCACGGACTCAGCCGGTTCCAGGTCGCCCGACTCCTCCAAGAGGCCGTCGACACCGGCGTCGTGACCATCACCATCGAAGCCGATGCCGGTGAGAACAACGGCGTGGCCGAGCAGGTCGCCGCGACCTTGAGTCTCGACTCGGTCGTCATCGTCGACATCCCCGATGCCTCCCAGGCCTCCCAACAGATGGGCCGAGCTGCGCTCTCACTGGTCGGCCGGCAGGCTCGAGCCGGGATGCGCATCGGCCTGTCCTGGTCACGCACCCTCGATTCGGCGGCCGCGTTCACCCCGGCCCTGCCGCGGTGCACGATCGTCCAGCTCGCCGGTGCCCTCCGTTTGGAATCGCACCGTCCCAGCTCGGAGATCTTCACCCGGTTGGGCCAGGATCCGGCCGTGAGCATGGTTCGACTCCCCGCCCCGCTGCTCGTCACCGAGGCCGGAACCGCCGATGACCTGCGTGCCCTGCCCGAGATCTCCGGGACCCTGGCCGCCGCCGATGACCTCGACCTTGCCGTGGTCTCCGTGGCCTCGTGGGCCGAAGGCCTGTCCTCGGTGTGGGAGAAGTGCTCCCCCACCCAGCGTCAGGCGGGCATCGACGACGGTGCCATCGCCGAGGTGTCCGGTCGTCTGTTCGCCGCCGACGGAGCCGATGTCACCACGATCGACGACCGCGTCATCGCCGTCACCCTCGATCAGCTCCGCCGCGCCACAACGACCGTCGGAGTCGCTCGCGGAGCCGAACGCGCCCGCGCGGTCCGTGCGGCCTGTGCTGCCGGGATCCTCGATATCGCGATCATCGACCGGGCGTTGGCCGATGAGATCCTCGCCGAGGCGGCCTGCCCCGGTGCGCCCGCAGCCGAACCTTCCGAGGTCGCCTCGTCCTCTGCCCGACCCTCCGAGGTCGCCTCGTCCTCTGCCGCGGAGTCCCGATGAGCATCCGTCGTTTCGTCGCCGGTGTCGACTCCTCGACGCAGAGCTGCAAGGTCGTCATCGCCGATCCGGACTCCGGTGACATCATCCGCACCGGTTCGGCCCCGCACCCTCCCGGCACCGAGGTCGCCCCCGAGGCATGGTGGACTGCCCTGCAGGAGGCGATCGCGGCCGCCGGCGGACTCGACGACGTCGCCGGATTGAGCATCAGCGGTCAGCAGCATGGACTCGTCGCCCTCGACGCCGCGGGCCGGGTGATCCGCGATGCCCTGCTGTGGAACGATCTGCGCAGCAAGGCCGCGGCCAGAGACCTCATCGCCGAGGTCGGAGCCGCCGACTATGTCGCACGCACCGGGATCCTGCCCGTCGCCTCCTTCACCGCCGCCAAACTGCGATGGCTCAAGGTCGCCGAACCGGACAATGCCGCCCGGGTCGCCGCCGTCGCCCTGCCCCATGACTGGCTGAGCTGGCGCTTCCTCGGATACGGACCCGCCGAAACCTCCGCCCGCGGTCCCGTGCTCGATGCTCTGGTCACCGACGCATCCGATGCCAGCGGCACCGCCTACTTCGACCCCTCCGCGTCTCGCTACGATCTCGATCTCTTCCGCATCGCCTTCGGTGCGTCCGCTCGTGAGGCCGCAGGTCTGCCGTGCGCCGCGGATACCGACGTCGAGGCGGATTCGCCGGACGTGGACGGGAAGGGCGACGCCGCCTCGGCGATCATCCTTCCCCGCGTCCTCGCCCCCACCGAGGCGGCCGGGCACAGCCCGGACGGAATCGTCGTGGGGCCCGGTGCCGGGGACAATGCGGCCGCGGCGCTGGGACTCGGGGTCACCTCGGGGGACCTCGTCATCTCGATCGGAACCTCGGGCACGGTCTTCGGGACCACCGACCTGTCCATCGCCGATTCGTCCGGAGCGGTGGCCGGATTCGCCTCCGCCGACGGCGGGCGCCTGCCGCTGGTTGCCACGCTCAATGCCGCCCGGGTCCTCGATTCGGCGGCGTCGCTGCTGCGGGTCAGCCACGATGAACTCGCGGCCCTGGCGCTGGCGTCCCGGCCGGGAGCGGACGGGCTCACGCTTGTACCGTACTTCGAGGGCGAGCGCACCCCGAACCTGCCCGATGCCACGGCCCGGCTCGAGGGGATGACTCTGGGCAACTCCTCGGCGGAGAACGTCGCTCGCGCCTTCGTCGAAGGCATGCTGTGCGGTCTGGCCGACGGACTCGATGCCGTGCAGGCGCAGGGTCTGGAGGCCGGACGGCTGCTGCTCATCGGCGGGGCGGCGCGCAATCCTGCCGTCCGGGAGGTCGCCCGCGATATCTTCACCGTACCCATCGACGTTCCCGAACAGGCCGAATACGTCGCCATCGGGGCGGCTCGGCAGGCGGCGTGGACACTGTCGGGAACCCTGCCCGACTGGACCGTCGAGCTCGTCGCCACGCTGCATCCGCGGCCATCTCAGGTGCGGCAGCAGTACCGGTCCTTTGCAGCGCAGACGGCTGCCCAGCAGACGGCGAGTCTCGCTTCGCCCGACCGCACAACGCCGGAACGGTCTTCGTCAGAACCCTCTATGTCCGAACGCTCGTCGTCCGATCAATCACTGCCCGATCACCGTGGATCTTCGGGTGCGCACGCATCCGTGAAAGGTTGAGAACAATGGCCACAGTCACCTTCGACAAAGCACTGCGTCAGTATCCCGAGGCGCTCAAGCCCTCCGTCGACGAGGTCAGCCTCGATATCGCCGACGGAGAGTTCCTCGTCCTCGTCGGTCCCTCGGGCTGCGGGAAGTCGACGACCCTGCGTATGCTCGCCGGGCTCGAACCCGTCGATTCCGGGCACATCCGCATCGGCGACCACGATGTCACGGACCTCTCCCCGAGGGAACGGGACATTGCGATGGTGTTCCAGAACTATGCGCTCTACCCGCATATGAGCGTGCGCGAGAACATGGCGTTTGCGCTGAAGATCGCGGGAGTCGCCAAGCAGGAACGCGATGAACGCGTCGCCGAGGCTGCGCGGCTGCTGGACCTGGAGCCGTACCTCGACCGCAAGCCGAAGGCACTGTCCGGTGGGCAGCGTCAGCGCGTGGCGATGGGGCGTGCCATCGTCCGCTCCCCGCAGGTCTTCCTCATGGACGAGCCGCTGTCGAACCTCGATGCGAAGCTGCGTGTGCAGACTCGCGCGCAGATCGCCTCCCTGACTCGCCGCCTCGGTGTCACCACCGTCTACGTCACTCACGATCAGGTGGAGGCGATGACGATGGGCGACCGGGTTGCGGTCCTTGCCGATGGCCGGCTGCAGCAGGTGGACACTCCCGCGAATCTCTACGATCGTCCGGCGAATCTCTTCGTCGCGGGGTTCATGGGCTCGCCGGCGATGAACCTCGTCGACGTGCCGGTCGAGGGTACGTCGCTGCGCCTCGGCGATGTCGAGTTGTCCCTGACGGCGGAGCAGCGTGAGCAGGTCACGGGTGAGACTGTCACCGTCGGCATCCGTCCGGAGGACCTGCAGGTCACCGAGACGCAAGGCCTCGAGGTCACCGTCGATCTCGTCGAGGAGCTCGGCGCCGATGCCTTCGTCCACGGTCGCGCGGGACTGGCCTCGGGCGAGAAGACGGTCGTGGCACGTGTCGCCGGTCGGTCGACGATCCGCCGCGGCGACACCGTGCGCGTGACTCCCGATGCCGCACGCCTGCACCTCTTCGACACCGCTTCGGGCAGCCGACTGGCAGAGGACGCACGCCGCGCTGCGTGATCGGCAGGTCGGGTGCCGTGATCGGCGGGGCGGGTGCCGTGTTCGGCGGGGCGAGGGAAGCGAGCGCACCGCGGCACGGCAGAGCCGCCTCGGTGCGGGAATGCGGGACATCACACAGGCCGAATCTCGCCGCTGAGTCAGGCGAATCGAGCGTGCGCGATTATGATCGGATCATGGTCGATTTCGCACGCTCTGCCCGCTCCACCCTCGGTGTCGAGTGGGAACTGGCTCTGCTGGATTCTCGCAGCCTGGACCTGACTCCGGCTGCCGAGACTCTGTTGGCGGATGTGGCCGAGCATGCGCCCGAGTTCGAGAAGCACATCGTCGGTGAGATGCTCACGAACACCATCGAGCTCGTCACCGGCGTGCACACCCAGGTGTCGACCGTCGCGGATGACCTGGCCACCTCGATCGGAGCGCTGCGGAAGCTGACCGAGGCGCGCGGCGTCGAACTGATGTCGGCGGGCACTCACCCGTTCGCCCAGTGGCAGTCGCAGGAGGTCAGGGCGAAGGACCGGTACCTCGAACTCGTCGATCGCACCCAGTGGTGGGGGCGGAATATGCTGATCTTCGGAGTCCACGTCCACGTCGGCATCGACTCGCGCGACAAGGTGCTGCCGATCGTCAACGCACTGCTCGCCTATGTTCCGCATCTGCAGGCACTGTCCGCATCGTCTCCGTTCTGGGGCGGCACTGACACCGGCTATGCCTCGAACCGGGCGATGATGTTCCAGCAGCTGCCCACGGCGGGTCTGCCGTTCCAGTTCGATCAGTGGGCGGACTACGAGAAGTACGTCGACGATATGCTCACCACCGGTATCATCGACAACATCAACGAGATCCGCTGGGACATCCGCCCCGCCCCGCACTGGGGCACCGTCGAGGTCCGCGTCTGCGACGGACTGCCGACGCTCGAGGAGATCCTCGCGGTCACCGCGTTCATCCAATGTCTCGTCGATGACATGTCTGCCCGCCTCGACGCCGGTGAGACCCTGCCGACGATGCCCGATTGGTTCCACAACGAGAACAAATGGCGCGCCGCCCGCTACGGCATGGACGCGATCATCATCGAAAACGCCGCGGCCGACGAGCGTCTCGTCACCGAATGCCTCGCCGACGAGATCGAGCGGCTCTCCCCCGTCGCCGAACGGCTGGGCTGCAGCAGCGAGCTGCACTCGATCACGTCGATCATCGAACGCGGCGTGCCCTACCAGCGTCTGCAGAAGGTCTTCGGGACCACGGGTTCTCTCACCGAGGTGACCCGCTCGCTCATCGGCGACCTCCGCAACTCCTACAGCTGAGGGGCTGGGCGAGCAGCCGTCCGCCGAGACACGGGTGGAGTGTCGAGAAACGCACGTGCGCACCCGTTTTTCGACGCTCCACCCGTGTCTCGGCAGCAGGCAGGCGGGCGCCCCCTCACAGATGCGGGCGAAGCAGCTCCAACAGCGTCGGCAGTGCGGAGGCGACTCCCGGGTGCAGCTCAAAATCCTCGAGCTCGTCCACCGGCACCCATGACAGCTGGATGCTCTCGGGGTCGTTGATGACGGCGTCGAAGTGGCGCAGGGTCTTCGCGATCACCGTGGTGTAGCTCCAGGTGCCGAGGTCGAGGACATGCGTTTCGAGGATTTCGATGCCCGATCCGTCCTGGTCGGGCACCCCGGCTTCTTCCCACGACTCCCGGACCGCGGCGTCGACGGCCGACTCGCCCATATCGCGGGCGCCGCCGGGGAAGCCCCAGGTTCCGCCCTCGACCGACCACAGCGCCCGGTGCTGCATGAGCACCCCGCGCTCAGGATCGACGAGCATGAGCCCAGCGGCCCCGTTGAGACCCCAATGCTTCTTCCCATCGGACCCGTACGTCCACCCATCACCGGATCGCCGAGGCGGCCGACCGTCTGGCAGATGTGTGGACTTCGCCGCCTGTGCGTTGCGTTCGGCGGCGTCGGTCGCTGCATCGTGCGCAGCGCTGCTGGCAGCCTCGCCGTCGGCTCGGGTCTCTTCGTTCTCAGACGAGGACATGATCGACATCCAATGAGGAGACGGCGGCGAAGGACAGGTCGCTCGGCCCGATTCCGCGGGAGACGAGCTCCGCGCCGAGGGCTGCGACCATGGCTCCATTGTCCGTGCACAGCTTGAGCGGCGGCACCCGCAGAGTCACGCCCGCCTCGGCGCAGCGAGCCGCGAGCACCTCACGCAGGTGCGAGTTCGCAGCCACTCCCCCGCCGAGGACGACATGGTTGATGCCGGTGTCGGCCGCAGCGAGCAGAGTCTTGGTCACGAGCACGTCGACGACGGCGTCTTCGAACCCGGCGGCGATATCTGCCACCCGCAGGTCCGCACTGAGCGTCTCGGCCTTCGTCACCTCACGCAGGGCTGCGGTCTTGAGTCCGGAGAACGAGAAGTTATACCGGCGCTCGGGGTCACGCAGGTCCTGCTTCTTCGCGAGTCCCCGCGGAAACGTCACGGCATTCCGGTCGCCGGGGACTCCGGTGCCGTCGAGCAGGCCGAGGGCCGCCTTCGAGATGTTCGGGCCGCCGGGGTAGTTCAGCCCCAGCAGACGCGCGGTCTTGTCGAAGGCCTCACCTGCGGCATCGTCGATCGTGGCACCGAGGAGTTCGATGTCGTCGACGACGTCTCCGATGCGCAGAATTTCGGTGTGACCGCCCGAGACGAGCAGGGCGATGGTCGGAGTGGTCAGCCCGTCGACATCCTCGGCGACGAGATCGACGGCCACGTGCGCGGCCAGATGGTTCACACCGTAGAGCGGTCTGCCCAGAGCGGCGGCAAGCCCTTTGGCCGCACCGACCCCGACCATGAGTGCACCGGAGAGCCCCGGCCCGGCGGTGACGGCGATGGCGTCGATGTCGCCCAGCTCCACCTCGGCGGCTTCGCATGCCGAGGCGATGGCCGGGCCGATAGCCTGCACATGGGCGCGGGAGGCGACTTCGGGCACGACTCCGCCGAAGCGGACATGTTCGTCCATCGACGAGGACACGGTGTTCGTCAGCAGCGTGCGTCCGCGGACGATGCCGACCCCGGTTTCGTCGCACGAGGATTCGATGCCGAGGACGAGTGGTTCGCTCATGCGTCGTCCTCGTCAGCACCGGCCGAATCAGTGCCGTCCCCGGTATCCGCAGCCTCGTGCGAGAGATCGGAATAGGAGGCGACGAGTTCGGGTTCGGTCGCCTCGGCGATGTCGATGCCGAGGGTGCGGGCGAACAGGCGCAGGTGCGTGTCCCACATGGGGCCGAAATCGGCTGCCTGAGCTCGCGCGGATTCGACATCGGCGGCGGTGTGGGTGAACACCAGCAGGCTCTCGTCACCCGAGTCTCCTTCGATCGGCAGGAGCCGGATGCCGAGGACTCCGAAGGCTTCGAGTTCGAGCAGCACGTGGTCGTAGTCTTCGCAGCTGAGGACGGAGCCGTCCAAGTCGGCGTCTTCGAGCTCGAAGGTCAGCGGCCGGGAAGCGGGCCCATCGCCATCGTCGCCCGTATCTGCCGTTTCCTCGCCGAGGCGGAACGGCGCGAACCATGTTCCTGCGGTCTCGGCATCGGTCAGTGCGTTCCACACCGTTTCGACGTCGCGGGCCAGGAGCAGCTCGATGACGAGGTCGGTGCCGTTCTCCCAGGTGACCAGGCGGGGGCTGGGCTCGCTCATGCTTCGACCCAGGCTCCGTCGAGGGCGGCCTTCTCATCCGCACTCAGCTGCAATTCCGTGCCGGCGAGCAGCTCGGTGAGCTGTTCGGGCACGCGTGCCGAGGCGATCGTCGAGGGGATGAAATCGTGCGTAAGCTGCCAGGCAATGGCCGTGGCCGTCATCGACGCTCCGTGGTCGGCGGCGACATCATGAAGGGCTTCGAGGGCGCCGAGTGCTTTCTGGTCGTCGACGAAGTCGGCCACACGGTCACCGCGGACGCTGCCGGTGGCGTCTCCGCCGGTGTGTTTGCCGGTGAGGAACCCCGATGCCAGCGAGTGGAACGGCAGTTCGGCGATGCCCTCAGCCCGCAGGTACGCCTGCTTCTGCGGATCGACGGCGGCACGGGAGACGAGGTTGAACCGGTCCTGGACGACCCGATAGCAGGCAAGCGAGAACTTCGTCGAGATCTTCCGGGCCTTCTGCAGACGTTCGAGGCTGAAGTTCGATGCTCCGAGGTAGCTGACCTTGCCGGAACGGACGAGCGCGTCGAAGGTCTCGGCGACGGCGACCTGGTCGACGTCGTCATCGTCTCTGTGGGCGTAGTAGACGTCGATGCGGTCGGTGCCGAGTCGGCGCAGCGAGTCATCGACGCAGTTGCGGATGTTCGCCGGATCGAGGCCCCGGCCCTTCGGGTGCATGCCGACCTTGGTGGCGATGACCATGTCGTCGCGGTTGCCGCGCGCCTTCATCCATTCGCCGATGATCGTCTCGGACTCTCCGCCCGAGTTTCCCTCGACCCAGGCCGAATATGCATCCGCGGTGTCGATGAAATTTCCACCGGCCTCGGCATAGGCGTCGAGGACAGCGAAGCTCTGATCCCGATCCGCACCCCAGCCGAAGGGGTTGCCGCCCAACTGAAGAGGGTGAACGAAGAGATCGGTATCTGCCAATTGCACACGTGTCATACCCTCCACACTACCCTTTCGACCTCCACGACTTCGGGACCGGATCATCACCCGGAACTCGGGTCAGGCCACGGCATCGCTGTGCATTGATGCCGAGCACACCACGTTCATGGTCGACCTCAGCGAGGCGACCGAAAACCGCGCTGCTGCGGTGGCCTAGGTTCGGATCCGCAGTCGCATGAGGATTCCCGCGGCTCCCGGATAGTAGTCCGGGCGCCGTCCCCATTCCTCGAATCCGAAGGCTGCGTACATCCCCAGCGCCGCGGTGTTGCGTTCGTCGACTTCGAGGTGGACGACCTCGGCCCCGCGGTCCTTCGCCCAGTCGATTCCCGCCCGCAGCAGGGCGCGGCCGATGCCCTGGCCGCGTGCCGCCTCGGTGGTCGCGATCGTCATCACATCGGCTTCCGCACCGGCCCCCGACATGACGATCCACCCGGCCAGTTCCCCCGCCGAGGCGGTGGCGTCCTTTTCTGTGGACGTGAGGGCCACGTCCGAATCCCCCGCCGAGGCGGTTCTGGCGGCGAGCATGGTCGTGCCGTTCTGCGCCTTGACCGACCAGTAGTAGCCGAGCGTCCACGCGGTCGGGCCGAAGATGGCCGCATCGTGGTCGGCCACCTCGGCGAGGTCCCACCAGGGAAGCTCGGCGATGGTCGTGGACGTCATCTCAGTGAGCTCTCCCGCACCGGGGTCGCCTTCGCATCGGCGTCGCGCAGGTATTCGGGAATCGGTTCGCGCAGCTCTCGGCCGGCGGCGAGTTCCCGTGCCGCCGCGAGGGCAAGGTACTCGGCACGGGGATCCGTGATCGACTCGACGCTCGGCTCTCCGAGAATGTCCGGATAGAGGAGGAACCCACGGCCAAGCCTCTCCTCGATCGTCTCGAGCCGAAAGCCGTTGTCGGCGAGGACCGAGGCGACCTCGGCCGGTTTCGCCACAAAAGGTCCGGCGCTCAGCGTGGCACCGGTGGAGTCATAGACGCTGAAATAGACCTCTTTGCGGCGGGCGTCGGAGGCGATGAGGACGGGACGGTCCGATTCGTTCGCCGCGGGCGACGCCGCCTCCGACTCAGGTGTCGCCAGGTCAGCGGCGCTGCGCATGCACTCTTCGGCGATCGCGGCTTGGGACAGCAGTCCCCGGACGGGGATCCCGCGGGCCTGACCGACGGCGATTCCGGCGGCGATGCCCACCCTCAGACCGGTGAAGGGGCCGGGTCCGATGCCGACGACGACGAGGTCGGGTTGGGCATCCTCGGCGAGTACGCTGGCGAGCGCGGGACCGATGAACTCGACGTGTCGACGCTGGTCATCGGCCTGTTCGGCCGCGATGACCGAACCGGCATCCGTGTCCACCAGCGCCACGGAGGCCGACTGCGAGGTGTCGATGGCCAGAATGATCATGATTCGTCTCCCTCATTCGCCGAGTCCTCGGCAGGCAGGTCTGCAGGGCTCACGTCGTCGACTCTCACGCCTGCCAGTGCTGAGACAGCGGCCTCAACCGCGGGCATCCGCTCGGCCCAGGCAGCTCCGCGACCGGTGAGATCGACGGTGCGTCGTTCGTCCTCGGATTCGTCCTCGTCATCGGCACCGACGGAGCCGGCGGCAATCCCGTCCTCGGCGTTCTCGTCCCATACCGGGGTGATGGTGATGTCGAGATGATCGCTGCTGAGCTGTTCGGCCATCCCGGCACCCCATTCGACGACCGTGATCGACTCGTCCAGTTCGGAGTCGAGGTCGAGGTCCTCGAGCTCCTCCCCGTCGGCCAAGCGGTACGCATCGACGTGGACGAGGGCGGGGCCGCCCGTCCGTGACGGATGTTCGCGGGCGATGACGAACGTCGGTGAGGTGATCCGCCCGGCCACGCCGAGGGTCTTGCCCAGCGATTGGGTGAACGTCGTCTTCCCCGCACCGAGGTTGCCCGTGAGGATGAGCAGGTCACCGGCGCGCAAGTGGTCGGCCAGGGCCGCAGCGAAGGCGCGCATCTGCTCCACGGATTCGAGATGGACCCTCATCGTCCGTCTCCCTTGCACGCGACCCGGTCGACGCGGGCGCTGAGCTGGGTGACGATTTCGTAGTTGATCGTGTTCGCCCAGGTCCCCCACTCGGCCGCGCTCGGCCCACCGGGACCGAAGATGACGACCTCGTCGCCGATGGCCACCTCATCGTTGCCGGCGCCGATGTCGATGATCATCTGATCCATCGCGATGCGCCCGACGACGGGATAGCGGCGACCGCGAATGGCCACCTCGGCGCGGTTGGATGCCGCCCGCGGCAGTCCGTCCCCGTACCCACCGGGCACGAGCGCGAACCGGGTGTCGGTCGCAGCGGTGAACGTCAGCCCGTAGGAAGCGCCGTGACCTGCGGGAATGTCCTTGAGATTGATGACGGTGGAGACCAGGCGCATGACCGGTCGCAGTCCGAGAACCGTCGGATCGCCGTCTTCGAGCGGGGACAGACCGTAGAGGGCGAGCCCCACCCGCGCCGAGGTGCCCGGGCACGGTCCCAGGGTGAGCGCGCCCGGTGAGTTCGCGATGTGCACGTCCAGGTCGTCCGATTCGCCGAGGCGGCCGTCCGCGGCGTCGAGCACTGCCCGCAGCTGCCCGTGGGCGGAGGAGAAGACCGCGCTCTGCGCTGCGGTCTCGGGGCGTTCGGGTTCGTCGGCGACCGCGAAGTGGCTCATGATCCCGACGATGCGGATATCGGCAGCGGCGTCGCGGGATTCGGCGTCATCAGTGCGGCTGTCCTCGGCGTGGCGGCGCAGCCAGTCGAAGGCGCGGACAAGAGCCTCCGGGGACAGTCCGTTGCGACCGAGACCGGTGTCGATCTTCAGATGGGCTCGGGCGGTGACGCCGGTGCGGCGAGCCGCCTCGGCGAGTCGATCGAGAGCTCCGACCGTCGAAATGCCCAGGTCGATGTCGGCGCGCACCGCTTCGTCGAGGCCGGTGGTGGGCCCGTAGAGCCAGGCGAGGATCTGCGCTTCGGGGCCGAGCAGGCTGCGCAGACGAAGGGCTTCGGGGATCGTGGCCACGCAGAACTCGCGCCACCCGGCCGAGAAGAGGGCGGGTGCGATGAGGTCGATGCCGTGGCCGTAAGCGTTCGCCTTGACGACGCATTTGAGGCGGGCGGGTGAGAGGCGATCGGCAAGGACGGCGGCGTTGTCGCACAGGGCCGCCTCGTCGATCTCGGCCCGCACAAGAGCCTCGGGGATGTCGAAAGATGTCACTGGATAAGACTACCGCCGACCTCCGCCGACCAGCACCTTCGCTACGCTGATCCCCCGCGATCGTCGGTGCCATCGATGCCGACCTCGCAGGTGCAGCCGACGATGTGTTCGGCGAAGACCGGCTCGACGAGCCATTCGATGAAGAAGGAGAATCATGCACACCACACCAGCCCGCATCCTCGCGATGGTGATCACGGCCGTCCTGTTCGCAGCCGGACTCACCGTGGTCGGACAGACCGGTCCCGCCGAGGCGGCCGCGAAGTACTGCACCGGCGTCGAGGCGAACAGCTCGGTCACGGCTGCGAAGGCCATCGAAGTCAAGCAGCGGTCGACGATCACCGCCGATATCTACCTGTGCAGAAAGTCCGGTGACCGGTACGTCCGCGACAGCGGCCCGTACAAGGCCCGCCTCGGCTACAACGGAACGACGTCGAGCAAACGGGAAGGCGACGGGAAGACCCCGAAGGGCGTGTTCTGGATGCGCGACGGCTTCGGCACCTCGGCGAATCCCGGGTTGGGCAAGCCGTGGACGAAGGTCACTCGTGATCATGTCTGGGTCGACGGTGACGCGACGAAGGCCGAGGGCTACAACACGATGCAGCTGAAGTCCGACGGGTACGAGGGCGAATCCCTCTACCAGCCGAAGCCGTACAAGTATGCCCAGGTGATCGGCTACAACGAGGCACGCACACCGGGGAAGGGATCGGCGATCTTCCTCCATGCGAACACGGAGTCGATGAAGACCGCCGGCTGCGTGTCGATGTACGAGTCCAGCCTCGTCAAGGCCATGAAGTGGGAGGGCACCACGAAGACGCAGATCCTCATCCACTGAGGCGGGTGAGCCGATTCAGTCGGTGCCGTGGATGAGTTCGCCGACCACCTCGGCGAGGGCATCGGCGAACCCGGACGCGGTCACCGCACGCCGGCCGGCCTCGTTGTGCAGCAGCACTGCGAGTCCGGCCAGGCGAGCCCACTCGCGGGGCGGACGCGTCCGGTCGTCGCTGTCGTAACGACTGTGGGCGGCGGTGATCGCGGCGAGCGTGCCGAGGATCCCGGCGAGCACGTCCCCGGAGCCCGCCGTGGCCAGGCTGCCCGGCCCGGGCGCCGGCAGGACGAGGTGTCCGTCGGGAGCGGCGATGACCGTGTGATGGCCCTTGAGCAGAACGATCGCACCCGTCAGCTCCGCGGCCCGCTGTGCCCACCGCATCGGGTTCGCCCCGATCCGACCGGCAGTGATGATCTCGCCGAGGAGGCGGCTGAGCAGCCGCGCCAGCTCGGCGGCATGCGGGGTGATGATGAGCGGTCGGTCGGCCAGCCAGGTGCTGGCCATCGATTCGGCCCGGGCGATCATGTCGATGCCGCCGGCGTCGACGACGACCGGGGTGCGGTTGCCGGTCAGCGCCTCGGCGACGTTCTGGACGAATTCGGTCTCGGGGTCGCCCGGGCCGAGGACGACGGCGTCGATGCGGCCGGAGGCGCTGACGACCTCGGGGTGGAGTCCGAGGACGTATTCGGCCACGAGCGGTGAGCCGAGATAGCGGACCATGCCCGCTCCGGTGTTCACCGCCGAGGTGGTGGTGAGCACTCCAGCACCCGGGTAGTCCTCGGATCCGGCGAGGACCCCGGTGACACCGCGGGAGTATTTGTGCCCGGTCGCATCGGGGCGAGGGAATCCGGTGATGAGATCGTCGGAATCGAGCAGTTCCGTGGTGGCCCGTCCGGGGTCGAGGCCGAGTCCGATATCGATGACGTCGATGGTGCCGGTGAACTCGTCCGCGCGCGGATCGATGAGTTCGGTCTTGAGCCCACCGAAGGTCACAGTGCGGTCGGCGTGGAGTCGTTTCTCGGCTCCGGTGTGGTTCGGGTCGAGGTCGGAGGGGATGTCGACGGCGATGAGGCGGCCGGTGCGGTGCGGGGCCCAGTCGGCGATGAGTGAGCTGATGTGGTCGGGCAGACCGCGTCGCCCGCCGGTGCCGAGGATGCCGTCGAGGACGAGATGGGCGCGGGAGAGTTCCCGCAGAGCATCGGCGCGGGCGGGGTCGGCCTCGGCCGATGTGAACGCGATGACCTGTGCCCCGGCACGGCGCGCGGCAGTGAGCCCCTCGCCGTGAGTGCGGTCGAAGAGAGTGATGATGGTGACGGCGGCACCGCGCCTGCCCAGTGTCGCCGCGGCGAAGAGCGCGTCCCCGGCGTTGTTGCCCGGCCCGGTCAGCACGCACACCCTGGTGCCGGCGACCCGGCCGAAGCCGGCGGTGAGGGTGTCGATGCTGATGTTCGCCAGCGCCCGGGCGGCTCGGGCCATCAGCGGGACACCGGCCTCGAGGAGAGGCACCTCGGCCTCCCTGATGGTCTCGCTCGGGTAGGCGAACACACTCATCGACTGCTCCTCTTCACGACGCGGGTCCTGCTTCGTTGTCGCCCTGCACAGGGCTCATCCCTGCACCGTATGCCGTTTCCACCGTCCAGGCCAGGGCCCGGCAGGTCAGTATTCGGCCAACTGCGCCAGCCGGCGCCCGGCCAGATGAGCGAGGAACAGTGCCTGGTCGGCCAGTCCGTCGTCGCTGTGTCGGGCGCGCGGGGAATGATTGGCTTCGCGTTCGGAGACCGGCAGGTTCGGCAGGGCGACTCCGAAGTGCCCATAGGCTCCGGGCACGGCGTCCAGTACCCGGGAGAAGTCTTCGGACCCGGGCAGCGGATTCGCCTTGCGCACGGTCCGCTCCTCACCGAAGAGGTCGGTGAAGGTGGCCAGGAAGAATTCGGCTTCGGCATCGTCGTTGATCGTCGGCGGCAGGATCTGCTCGTACTCGACGTCGGCCGACTGGCCGTGGGCGGCGACGAGGTCACGGACGAGCTGAGGCAGCTCCGCCTCGGCGCGGGACGTCACTGACTCGGAGAAGGTGCGCACACTGACGACCAAGGTCGCGAAGTCGGGGACGACGTTGGGGGCGGTGCCGCCGTTGAACTGGCCGACGGTGACGACGAGCGGGTCGAAGATGTCGAAGCGGCGGGTGACGTATTCCTGCAGCTGGCCCACGAGCATGGCGCCGACCTGGATGGGGTCCTTGCCGGTGGCCGGGCGGGAGGCGTGCGTGCCCTTGCCGTTGACGGTGATCGTCATCTTCGAGAACGCCGCCATGTACGGCCCCGGACGGGAGCTCGCGACCCCGAGGTCGGCGTCGGCGGAGACGTGGATGCCGAAGGCGGCCTTGACGCGGGGACCGGCGGCGTCGAGGACGCCTTCGTCGATCATTGTCCCGGCACCGTCGAAGCCCTCTTCACCGGGCTGGAACATGAACACGACGTCTCCGGGCAGGCAGTCGCGGTCGCGGTGGAGGAGTTTGAGTGCGCCGACGAGTCCGGCGGTGTGCAGATCGTGACCGCAGGCGTGCATCCTTCCCGAGGTGGCCGCGAAGTCGAATCCGGTCGCCTCGGTGACGGGCAGTCCGTCCATGTCTCCGCGCAGCAGGACGGCGGGCACGACCCCGGTCGAGTCCTCCTTGCGGGCACCGCCGCGCAGGACGACGACGATCGACGACAGCCTCTCCCCCGTTGTGACCTCGACGTCGAGGCCTTCGATGGCGTCGAGGACGAGCTTCTGCGTCACCGGCAGGTCGAGTCCGACCTCGACGTTCTCGTGCAGCGCCCGGCGCAGGGTGACCAGGCCGGGCGCGATGTCATTCGCGTCATCGGCGGTGGGCAGGTGGACGGAGGTGGCGGCCGCCTCGGCGGGGGTCGGGATCGTAGGTGCGGCGATGTCGGCTGCGGCGGTGGTGGCGGCGTTGGGAAGTGAGCTCATGCCTTGAGTCTATTACCGTGCCTGTTGTTCGAGTCGCCAGTTCTTCTTTCGAGGAGCCTGCCGCGGAAATTCGACATCCTTCGGCCCGATGACCGGTGGGGCATACTGGTGGCCATGGTCCACGATGGCGGCATCTGCACTGCCCGGCTGAGACTGCGCCCGTGGAGGGTCTCGGATGCGGCCTTTCACCGCCGGCTCTGGGAGGAACGCGACAAGCAAGTTCCCGCACGTCGACGCATCTCGGCTGACGGTCGTCCCACTCAGGTGGATCTGGAGGAATGGATTCGCACCTACGATTCGACTCCGGAACCGGGGCTGCTCGTCGTCGACAACAAGCTGACGGAGGCCCCAATGGGCTATTGCGGGCTCGTCGACAACAGCGTGGGTCACCCCAACGAGCCCGAACTGGCTTTCGAGTTCCTGCAGGAGTGCTGGGGACGGGGGTTCGCCACCGAAGCTTCAAGGGCGGTCGTCGAGCGCGCAGAGCACATCGGTTATCGATACCTGGCCTCGACTGTTCGCGAGTGGAACTCTGCTTCGTTCAATGTGCTCGGCAAGCTGGGATTCGAATTCGCCGGGGAGCGGGAGCCTGACTCCATACACGGCGATTCGCTTCTTCTGCGACTAGCGCTTCGGTGAGAAGGGTGAAAAGACGGTCCCCGCCGTTGTGAAGAACGTGCCCGCCGTTGTGAATGACGTGCTGAGCGTATTACAGGCGAAACCCTACCCGCCGGGCGTCGAACCCGGGCGCGATCCCTTCCCGTACATCGAATGGGTGAAGTGGTCGGCGATCCCTTCGATGCCGGGGCTCAGCGACGGGCCGTCGCCCTCTGCGATGACGAACGTCATCGTCAGGTGCGCATCGTGGGTGATCGACAGGTGGATGTTCGTGCCCCCGATGGCACGGAAGTGCTCGAGCACGAGCCCGCGCAGACGGAAACTCGGCGCACCGGAGAGCGCGGGGACCACCTCGGCGGATTGCCACGGCAGCCATCCGGGGAAGCCGATCGCTTTCTTCAGCGCCTCCTTCGCGGAGAACCGCGCAGCCAGGGAGGCATCGGTCCGGCGTTTGCCGTTGCGTTTGAGCTGTTCACCGGGGGTGAGCAGGCGATCAAGAAGTTCGGGCACGCGTTCGATGTGCTCCGCGAAGCGCGGCACGTCGGCGATGTCCGTGCCGATGCCTAGAATCGCCACAATCGAACCTCCTCAGATACCCGACCGACTCAGATGCCGGACCGACCGATGTCGTGCCCGGCACCGAGGCGGATCATTCGACCGTGACCGACTTCGCGAGGTTGCGCGGCTGGTCGACGTCGAGGCCCTTGGCCGTGGCCAGCTCCATCGCGAAGATCTGCAGCGGAACGGTCGTCAGCAGCGGAGCCATGAGCGTCGTCGTCTCGGGCACGAAGATGACCTCGGAGGCGAACTGATCGACCTCTTCGTCGCCCTCCTCGGCGATGACGACGGTGTTCGCACCGCGGGCGCGGACTTCCTGGATGTTCGAGATGACCTTCGCATGCAGCGAATCCCGGCCGCGCTTGGACGGGACGACGATGATGACGAGCTGACCGTCGTCGATGAGCGCGATCGGTCCGTGCTTGAGCTCACCGGCGGCGAAGCCCTCCGCGTGGATGTAGGCGAGCTCCTTGAGCTTGAGCGCACCCTCCATCGCCACCGGGTAGCCGACGTGACGGCCGAGGAACAGCACGGAATCGACGTCCTGATTGCGGTCGGCCAGCGCCAGGACCTGCGACTTCGTCTCGTCGAGGATGTGCTGGATCTTCTCCGGGATGGACTGCAGCTCGGCGAGGATCGTGGCGATCTCATCGCGGAACTTATTGCCCCGCAGTTGGGCGAGGTAGAGGCCGAGCAGGTAGCAGGCGACGACCTGCGACAGGAAGGCCTTCGTCGAGGCCACGGCGATCTCCGGGCCGGCGTGGGTGTAGAGCGCGGCATCGGATTCGCGCGGGATCGTCGAGCCGAAGGTGTTGCAGATCGCGATGACCTTCGCGCCCTGCTGACGGGCGTGGCGGACGGCCATGATCGTGTCCATGGTCTCCCCGGACTGCGAGATCGCCACGACGAGCGTCTTCTCCGTGACCACCGGATCCCGGTAGCGGAATTCGTGGGCCAGCTCCACCTCGGTGGGGATGCGGCACCAGTGCTCGATCGCGTACTTCGCGACCTGACCGGCGTACGCGGCGGTGCCGCAGGCGATGACGACGATCTTGTCCACGGACTTGAGCACGTTCTCGTCGATGTGCATCTCGTCGAGCGTCAGGCGGCCCTCGGTGTCGAGGCGGCCGAGCAGGGTGTCGGCCACGGCCTGCGGCTGATCGTGGATCTCCTTGTCCATGAAGGACGCGAAGCCGCCCTTCTCCGCCGAGGCGGTGTCCCAGTCGACCTCGAACTGCTCGCCTTCGACGGGGTTGCCGTCGGTGTCCGTGATCGTCACCGCCTCCGGGGTGATGGTGACGACTTCGTCCTGGCCGATCTCGACGGCCGTGCGGGTGTAGTCGATGAACGCGGCGACGTCGGAGCCGAGGAAGTTCTCCCCCTCGCCGAGGCCGATGACCAGCGGTGAGTTCCGGCGGGCGGCGACGACCTGGCCGGGAGCGTCGGCGTGGACGGCGAGCAGGGTGAACGCGCCCTCGAGTTCGGTCGCGGTCCTGCGCATCGCGGCGGTGAGGTCTCCGGTCTCCCGGTAGTTCTTCGCCAGCTGGGCGGCGGCCACCTCGGTGTCGGTCTCGGAGAGGAATTCGACGCCCTCGGCGACGAGGTCCTTCTTCAGGTGGGCGAAGTTCTCGATGATCCCGTTGTGGATGAGCGCGAGCTTCCCACCGTCGGCCAGGTGCGGGTGGGCGTTGAGGTCGGTGGGTCCACCGTGGGTGGCCCAGCGGGTGTGGCCGATTCCGGTCTGCGCCGCCGGCAGCGGGTTGGCCTCGATCTCCTCGGTCAGGGCGGAGAACTTTCCGGCCTTCTTCGCCGAGGCGAGCTGACCGTCTTCGGTCACGAGCGCGACACCGGCCGAGTCGTAGCCGCGGTATTCGAGCCTCTTCAGGCCGCCGAGCACGACATCGAGCGCCGTGTGATCGGCATTGTCAACGGGGGCCTTGGATACATAGCCAACGATTCCACACATGAAGGAGATTTTACGCACTCCCGCCCGTTCTCGTATATTTCGGCGAGTCACGATCGGGTCAACGTGACCAACCGCACGCGCACGCGGGCACGGTGGGACCGCCTCGGTGAGGGTGAGGGCATTGCCCGACCTGTCGCGGGTGGGGGCATTCGCCGACCTGGCGCGGGGGCAGAACATGACGCGTGACACAATGGGGGAATGAGCCATGTCGACCCTCAATTGGACCGTGCGCGCAAGCTCGCCGGACTCAATACCGCCCGGCGCAGCGAACCGGACACGACGTCCCCGTTCTGGGAATTCGACCGGGAGGTGTGGGGCACGCTCGCCCAGGCCACTCCCCTGCCGCTGAAGCAGCGCGATATCGAACGGCTGCGCGGGCTCGGCGATCGGATCAACCTCGACGAGGTGGCTCAGGTCTATCTGCCCCTGTCCCGGCTGCTCAACCTCTACGTCTCCGCTCGGCGGGCGAAGCACGACCTGACCAGGGAGTTCTTCTCTCCGCTGCACGAACGCGGGCTGGAACCGCAGGACGCCAAACGCACGCCTTTCGTCATCGGCGTCGCCGGATCGGTGGCCGTGGGCAAGTCGACGACGGCACGTGTGCTGCGCGAGCTGCTCGCCCGCTGGCCCGACACTCCGCGCGTCGAGCTCATCACCACCGACGGATTCCTCTACCCCAATGCCGAACTCGACCGTCGCCGCCTCAACGGGCGGAAGGGATTCCCCGAATCCTACGACCGGCGCAAGCTGCTCAAGTTCATCTCCGCCGTGAAATCAGGGGCCCCCGAGGTCCGCGCTCCCGTGTACTCGCACCACACCTACGACATCGTTCCCGGCGCCGAGGTGGTCGTGCGCTCCCCCGATGTCCTCATCGTCGAAGGCCTCAACGTCCTCCAACCCGCCCGCCCCCGTCAGGACGGAACCGTGGGCTTGGCCATCAGCGACTACTTCGACTTCTCCGTCTACGTCGATGCGCGCTCCCGTGATATCCGGCAGTGGTACATCTCGCGGTTCCTCAAACTCAAGCACGGCGCGTTCCAGGACGAGGACTCCTACTTCCACCGGTACTCGCAGCTCGACGATGACGAAGCGATCACCCTGGCCACGGAGATCTGGGACTCCATCAACTTCCCGAACCTGCGCGAGAACGTCCAGCCCAGTCGCGGCCGAGCCGACCTCGTGCTCCACAAGTCCTCGGACCACACCATCCGGAAGGTGCAGCTGCGGAAGCTGTGAGCAGGACGGCTTCCGGGCGGGGCTGTGTGACTGGAGTCGCCGGGGCTCTGTGACCGGAGTCGCCGGACGGTGGGGAAATAGTTTCACGCCTCCGACGGTTGCACTGGGTGCACTGAACCACTCACCGTCAGCAGGCCACCTGCCAGCGGCGGCGACCGGAGGCGGGCGATCCCCGCACCGTCACGGGAGTCCCCGTGCATGCTCGGTCGTTTCGGCAGCAGAAAGGGACCCACTATGAGTGTGCCGTCCGCACATCACCTCATGTACTCCTCGGTCAAGAGCAAGAAGACCCCCGAAACGCGCATCCAACCGGGCATCTACAAGCGGATCGGCGGGTATGCGACTCGCCACAAGCGCAAACTCATCGTCTTTCTGCTGCTGTCCGTGCTCACCGCCGGCATCGGCGTCCTCAATCCGGTGCTCGCCGGTGACGTCGTCAACGCAATCACCGGCGGCGGTCCCGTGTCCACGGTCGTGTGGCTGGCCGTGGCCATCGGCGGGTTGGCCATCGCCGATGCGGCCATCTCGATCACGAACCGGTACCTGTCCTCACGGATCGGCGAGGGGCTCATCTTCGATCTGCGCACGGCCGTCTACGATCACGTCCAGTCGATGCCGATCGCATTCTTCAACCGCACCCGCACCGGAGCCCTGGTCTCCCGACTCAACACGGATGTCATCGGTGCGCAGCGGGCATTTTCGAACACCCTGTCCGGCATCGTGTCGAACTTCGTCTCCCTGGCTCTGACCGTCGGAGTCATGGTCACGATCTCCTGGCAGGTGACCGTGCTGTCGATCCTGCTGCTGCCGCTGTTCATCATCCCCACCCGAATGCTCAGCGGAAAGCTCGCGTCCCTGCAGTTCGAAGCGGCCAACAACTCGGCCGACATGTCGACCCGCATGACCGAACGGTTCTCCGCCGCCGGGGCCACCCTGGTCAAGCTCTTCGGCAATCCCCGGCAGGAGAACGAGGAGTTCGCCGACCGCGCCGGTCAGGTCCGCGATATCGGCGTCAAGGTCGCAATGCTGCAGTCGACATTCGTCTCGTCCCTGACTCTCGTCTCTGCTCTGGCGCTGGCCCTCGTCTACGGTGTCGGCGGTGTGCAGGCGGTCGTCGGCAACCTCAACGCCGGTCAGGTCGTGACCCTGGCACTGCTGCTCACCCGGCTCTACACACCGCTGACGATGCTCGCCAATGCACGTCTGGACATCCAGAGCGCAGTCGTGTCCTTCCAACGCGTCTTCGAGATCCTCGATCTCGTGCCCTATTTCAAGGAACCCTCGCAGCCGAAGGCTCTGCCCACCGGTGGGCTGGATGTGACATTCGATCACGTCGACTTCGCCTACCCCAGCGCCTCTCAGGTCAGCCTGGCCAGTCTCGAGGACGTCTCCGTGCTCGACACCCGCGGCGGCGATGAGGTTCTCCACGACTTGAGCTTCACCATTCCCGCCGGGCACACCGTCGCCCTCGTCGGATCCTCAGGTGCGGGCAAGTCGACGATCGCCTCGCTGCTGCCGCGGCTCTACGACGTCACGGGCGGGACGATCACCATCGGCGGAGTCGATGTCCGCGACCTGTCGTTCGCCGACCTGCGCGAGGCCGTCGGCGTCGTCACCCAGGACGGTCATGTCTTCCACGAATCGATCCGGGCCAACCTGGCGCTGGTCAATCCCGACGCCACCGAGGAGCAGATGCTCGATGCCATCGACCGGGCACAGCTGCGAGGTGTCATCGATGCTCTGCCCGATGGACTGGACACGGTCGTCGGTGAGCGCGGGTACCGACTCTCCGGAGGCGAACGTCAGCGGCTGACGATCGCCCGGATGCTGCTGGCCTCCCCGGAGATCGTCGTGCTCGACGAGGCCACCTCGGCGTTGGACTCGACGAATGAGGCCGCGATCCAACGGGCCCTGGCCCAGGCGATGCACGGGCGGACGGCTCTGGTCATCGCCCACCGCCTCTCGACGATCCGGCAAGCCGACACGATCCTCGTCGTCGAGGCCGGTCGCATCGTCGAATCCGGCACCCACGAGCAGCTGGTCGGCCGCGGCGGACGCTACGCCGAGCTCTACGCCACCCAGTTCGCCTCGAGCTGAGGGCATGCCGCTGCACCACCTTCGGTGCGCGGGTTGCGCTCAAGCGGCAGGGACAGCCGCTTCCCGCGAGTCAAGTGGGGTCAGATTGCCATTTTCGCGCGAAAATTGTGCAATCTGGCCCCACTTAACTTGCGAGAGCCGCACGATGCGCGCTCGACGCTGAGGACGCCCCGCAAGGCACTGACGCAGCCGGCGGCACGACCGCTCTACAGCGCGAGGTGTTCCTTGACCGATGCGGCCAGGCGCTCGGCCTGGGCGGCGGCGGCATCCTCGGTGGCAGCTTCGACCATGACGCGGATGAGCGGCTCGGTGCCCGAGGCACGCAGCAGCACGCGACCGGTGTCGGCGAGTTCGGCTTCGACGGCGGCCACCGCGGCGACGACCTGCGGGTGATCGACGTTGTTCTTGTCCACGCCCTTGACGTTGACGAGCGCCTGCGGCAGCTGCGGGATCTCCGCGGCGAGGTCGGCCAGGGTGCGCTTGGCATCGGCCATCCGCTTCATCAGGTGCAGTGCCGTCTGCACACCGTCGCCGGTGGTGCCGTGATCGAGCATGAGCACGTGTCCGGACTGTTCCCCGCCGAGTGCATACCCGTCGGCGAGCATCCGTTCGAGCACGTAGCGGTCGCCGACAGCCGTCTGCACGGTTCTGATGCCGTACTTGTCCATCGCCTGCGTCAGACCCAGGTTCGACATGACGGTGGTGACCAGGGTGTTGCCGCGGAGCTCACCGAGCTCCTTGAGCCCGATCGCGAGGATGCCCATGACCTGGTCGCCGTTGACGACGCGGCCCAGCGAGTCCACGGCCAGGCAGCGGTCGGCGTCACCGTCGAAGGCCACGCCCAGATCGGACTGGGTCTCGACGACGAGGCGCTGCAGCGGTTCGAGGTGGGTCGAACCGACACCGTCGTTGATGTTGAAGCCGTCGGGTTCGGCGGCGGAGACGATGACTTCGGCGCCGGCCTGACGCAGTGCGGCGGGTCCGACGATGGAGGCCGCACCGTGAGCACAGTCGACGACGACCTTGAGTCCCGACAGCGGGCGCACATTGTCGGCGTCGACACAGCGCACAAGATGTTCGGTGTACTCGTCGGCAGCGGCCGGGTAACGCGCGATGCGACCGACGTCCGCGCCGGTCGGACGATCCCAGTCGTGGTCGAAGATGGCGAGGATCTCGTCTTCGACCGCGTCGTCGAGCTTCGTCCCTCCCGCGGCGAAGAATTTGATGCCGTTGTCGGGCATGGGGTTGTGGGAGGCGGAGATGACGACGCCGAAGGCGGCACCAGTGTCCTTGACGACCTGGGCGATGCCCGGCGTCGGCAGCATGCCCGCGTCGAGGACGTCGACTCCCGTCGAGGCGATGCCGGCGCTCAGTGCGGCGGAGAGGAATTCGCCGGACACACGCGTGTCACGTCCGACCACGGCGAAGGGGCGCTTCTCGCCCGTCCAGCCGCGGCTGAGCACGCGCGAACCTGCGACCGAGAGCTGGAGCGCGAGTTTGGCCGAGATGTCACGATTGGCCAATCCGCGCACTCCATCGGTGCCGAAGAGTCGAGACATGGTGGGGGATCCTTTCGTCAATGTCGGAGTCGATCTTAGTCGATCCGCGGAGTGTCGGCCGTGATATCGGCACCTTCGCCGAGGCGGCCGACCGCACCCGTGGCCACGTCAGTGACCGTGTGAGATGAGTCCGGATATGAGAAAAGCGGCCCCGAACCAGGTTCGGGGCCGCATTCTCATGTTCATGACGCTGAACTGTCGATGACTGCGACTCAGTGGCAGACCAGCCGCAGTCGGTTCGCCAGCGAGATCAGCGCTTCGAGAACTGGGGTGCCTTACGGGCCTTCTTGAGACCGGCCTTCTTGCGCTCAGGAACGCGAGCATCGCGGCTGAGGTATCCGGCCTTCTTCAGCTCGGCGCGGTTGGACTCCGCGTCGATCTGGTTGAGCGAACGAGCCACGCCCAGGCGGACGGCACCGGCCTGGCCGGAAGGTCCACCGCCGGAGATCCGGACGATGACGTCGAAGCGTCCGCCCAGGTCCAGCAGGGTGAAGGGCTCATTGACGAGCTGCTGGTGCAGCTTGTTCGGGAAGTACTCCTCGAGAGTACGTCCGTTGATGGTCCACTCACCGGTGCCGGGGACGAGGCGCACGCGAGCAATTGCCTGCTTGCGGCGGCCGACTCCGTTGCCGGGAGCGGTCAGGGACTGTCCACGTCCACCGGCGGTGCTTTCGCCCAGGCCAGCGGATGCGGGAGTCTCGGAAGTGTATTCGGTGATCTCTTCTTCGACAGTTTCTGTCGCGTTGGTGGTATCAGCCACGGTTCTCCTCGGGATGTCTAGAGCTCAGGCGCTTACTGCGCGACCTGGCTGAGTTCGTACGGCTGCGGATTCTGAGCGGCGTGCGGGTGCTCGGCACCTGCATAGACCTTCAGCTTCTGCATCTGGGCACGTCCGAGACGAGTCTTCGGGACCATACCGGCGACAGCCTTCTCGACTGCACGCTCGGGGTGGGTGGCGAGGAGCTCGGCATAGTTCACGCTCTTGAGTCCACCCGGGTAACCGGAGTGACGGTAAGCGCGCTTCTTCTCGAGCTTCGCACCTGTCAGCGCGACCTTGTCGGCGTTGATGATGATGACGAAGTCACCGGTGTCCGTGTTCGGAGTGAACGTGGTCTTGTGCTTGCCGCGCAGGAGGCGTGCCACCTGCGAAGCAAGGCGACCGAGCACCTGGTCAGTGGCGTCAATGACGTGCCACTGGTGCTCAACGTCACCGGGCTTAGCTGTATACGTACGCAAAAGTAGCCTTCTTTTCGTATCTGTGTTCAGTGCAGCGCCGGGTCCTCATCGGGTCGTGAGTCCAATGGGTCTCAAGCGCTGGTTGTCTTCAATCGGGTGAACCTATCGACGCATTCCCCTCACCTACGGGCCTGCAACGCATGAGGCTATGTAAGGGAGTGCGACAAGCACACACAACGACAATCAAATATACATGGCCGCAGGCCCGGGGAGCAAACGCCCAGAGCGGTCTCAGGGCCAGCAGAAACCTGAGCCGATAGTATTGATCTGTGCCGACTCATTCCAGCCTGCTCTTCCGACTTCCCGCATTGAGAATCCTGATGCTGGGTCTGCTGGTCGGGCTGCTGACGGCAGGCCTCGGACTCGGCCCCGCCTCCGCGTCGGCATCGCCCGATGGTTCGGCTGCGAACGTCAGCGCATCCTCCGCGAAGGCTGCGGACACCAGTAGGCCCCCGGCCGGGCAGACGATCGTCTTCGGCATTCCGGGCCTGACCATCGATGATATCGATCCCGAGCGCACTCCGAATCTCTACCGCCTGCTCTCCGAGGGTGCGGCTGCGAATCTCAACGTGCGCACGATCGGTGCGGCCACCTGCCCGGCGTCGGGTTGGCTGTCCTTCGGCGCGGGCGCCCGCGCGCAGGCCGGGCCCTCCCCCGCCGCCGAGGATGCCGACGCCGATGACTCAGCCAGATGCCCGACGATGATCGCCCCCACCACGGACGGTTCCGCGGACACCGAGGACGGGGCCGCCTCGGCGAAGGACGCCGCGGACAGTGATGAAGCTCATGCTGACGAAACGGCCACGGGAGCGACGACCGCGCGGATCGAGGGCTTCGACGCGGTCAAGGAGCCCAATATCGGCTCCGGCTACTCCGTCGACTACGGCATGCTCGCGCGCGCCGTCGCCGGAGCCGGCACGGCCGTGCCCGCCGGCACCGACGCGGCCGATGCGGACTCCCTGCTCGAACCCTGCGTCGCCGCCGAAGGCCCCGGCGCCGCCTATGCCACCGCGGACGACGACGGGGTGGTGACGAACTTCACGGAGGACGCGACCGCCGCGGACTGCCGCCTCGGCGTCGTCGACCTCGGTGCGATCGGCATCCGCTCCTGGCTGTTCGACCCGATCCCGAACTACTCCTATACCGTTCCGCCGGATTTCGATCGGGAGGCCCGCGTCGCCGAAGCCGACCGCCGCCTCGGCGTGCGTCTGCAGGAAATGCGGGAGAACGCTAAGGACGGGGCCGCGGATCCGACGATCATCGTCGCCGGCCTCGGTGACAGTTCCGGTCTGCCGCAGCTGCGGGCGTTCATCGCCGCAGGCCCGGGCTTCGAACCCGGGTCGCTGTCTTCGGCGACGACCCGCACCCCGGGGCTGCTGCAGATCACGGATCTGGCACCGGGCATCCTCGATGTCCTCGACGTCGATTCCCCGCGCGCCGTCGGCTTCGATTCCACCCCCACCGATGATGATCCGCAGCAGCGCATCGACGATCTCGTCGCCGAGGCGCAGAAGTCGACGACGATCCACCAGAATCTCTCGACGTTCTCCATCACCCTCGACATCATCTTCTACGTCCTCTTCATCGCGTGTGCGATTCTGCTCAACCGCTCCATCCTCGGTCGCCGAGGCGGCGCCACCCGAGCTGCCCACGTCCACCGCTTCCTCGGCTGGGTGTCCCTGGCCGTCGCGTCGCTGCCGGTGGGGGCGTTCCTCGCCGGGCTCATCCCCTGGTCGCGGACGGCCGATCCCGGACTCGGCCTGTTCCTCTCGGTCATCGGCACGGCCGCCGTCCTGTTCGTCCTCGCCCTCATCCCACCATGGGGGCGGACCTGGCGGGGACGGGTCGGCGCTCTGGCCGGGGCGAACCTGCTCATCCTCGCTGCCGACCTGGCCACCGGGTCCCATCTGCAGGCGAACTCGCTGCTCGGCTACAACCCGATCGTCGGCGGCCGCTACTACGGGCTCGGCAATCAGGGTGCGGCGATCTTCATCGTCAGCCTCTTCATCTTCTTAGGCGTCGTGGTGTCGTGGCTGCGGGCGCGCGGCCAGCGAAAAGCCGTGATCATCGTGCCGATCGCCATCGGATTGGCCGCCGTGTTCGTCTCCGGGAACCCGTCCTGGGGTGCGAAGTTCGGCGGCACGATCGCCATCCTCGCCGGCCTCATGGTCCTGGTGGCGCTGCTGACGAAGATCCGACTGACTCTGCTGCGCCTCGCCCTCATCGGCGTGGCGTCGCTGGCGATACTCATCGGCATCGCCTTCCTCGACTGGCTGCGCCCGGCCGGGGCACGCTCGCACTTCGGCACGTTCTTCGACCAGATCGTCACTGGTGAGGCCCTGCAGGTGATCGGCCGCAAGCTCGGCGCGAACCTCCACATCATCCAGATCAACCCGGCCCTGGCGATCGTCACCCCGCTCGCGGTCATCGCGATCCTCATCTTCCTCCGCTACCTCCTCCACTTCCCCCGCGTGCACGCCGGCAGCCGCACCGGGCGCCTGGTCAACAAGTGGCGGGGTCGGCTCCCCCATCTCTTCGCCGATTCCGACCTGCACTATGGATTCCTCGCCGCCGCCACCGGGCTCGGCGTCGGGCTCGTGCTCACCGATTCCGGTGTCGCCGTGCCCTCGACCGGAGCCATGGTGCTGCTGCCCTTCCTGCTGGCGCTCAGTGCTGAACACGCCGAGGAGGCTCACCGATGAGATCCCCCGTGACCTCCCCTGCCGCCCGGATTCTCCTCGGGATGCTCGCCATCGCGCTGCTCGTCCTCGGCCTGCCCCACGCCGGGCAGGCGGCCCCGGCCGCGGGCCCGGCTGCGGAAGAGAGCGAGGGCGGGGCCGCCTCGGCGAGTCCCGGGGTCGTGTCGATCAACGTCTCCGGGTTCCGCTTCGAGGACCTCGACCCGCGCACCACACCGCACCTGTGGGTGATGATGAAGGGCGGCCAGATCGGGACGATCACCCCGCGCAGCGTGCGCTCGACGAGCTGCCCGGTCGACGGCTGGCTGGGGCTCGGATCGGGACGACGGGCCGCCGACGAACCCCGCGATCAGTGCCGCGTACCGGCCTCGCCGCTCGACGGCTGGGTCGCCGATTGGGACGTCTACGCGCAGGTGGCCCGCGGTGACAACTACGATGCGTCCCTCGGGGCGCTGGCCGAGGCGGTGCCCGATATCCGCGCCTTCGGCAACGGTGCCGCGATCGCCGCCGCCTCCCCTTCCGGCCATGCCGAGAACTGGTCGCCCGTCGGGCCCGACCTGGGCGAGGACGTGGCGAAATCGGCCGCCGACGGTGAGCTCACCCTCGTCGACCTCGGCAACACCGCCGCCGACGGCTACTCTCTGAAGAATCTCGATGCACAGGTCGGGGCCATCCTCGAATCGACGGGGTGGATGAGTGCGGACCGGCCGAACCGCCTCGGCGAGGGAACCGTTCCCGTGGTGTTCTCCTCGATCGCCGACGGCACGCACGAAGGCTCGTCGATGCAGGCGACGATGATGGTCGAACCGGGTGAGCCGGCGGGTCTGCTCACCTCCTCGTCGACGCGCCAACCGGGGCTGGTGCAGGTTCCCGACCTGGCACCGACGCTCGCGGCTCTGTCCGGAGCCGAGGAGATGGACAACGCGGCCGGGGCACCGATGACCTCGGGAGCGCACGGATCCGATTGGCATTCGCGCTATCAAGCGGTGCTCGACCGGCAGGTGGCGGTGAAGACGCAGAACGACCTGTCGACCTGGTTCTTCCCCGTCGTTGCCACGCTCATGGTCGGGCTGCTGGCGTTGGCGTGGTTCATGCGCAAGAACCACCGGGAGCTCGTCCATTCCGGGGCGTACCGCCTCGGTGTCGTGTTCGCGGCGATGCCGATCTCGACGTATCTGGTCAACACCGTGCCGTGGGAGCGGGCGACGAATCCGGACATCGCGATGATCGGAGCTCTGGCGGGGTGGTCGCTGCTGCTCGGGGTGCTGGCGCTGCTCGGCCCCTGGCGGCGGCACACGTTCGGGCCGGTGCTCTTCGTGTCCACCGTGACCGTCGTCGTGCTCGCCTACGACGTCGTCACCGGGTCCCAGCTGCAGATGTCGACGCTGCTGGGCGAGCCGCTGCTCATCGCCTCCCGGTTCTACGGGATCGGGAACTCCGCGCTGGCCCTGTACTGCTGTGCGCTGCTGTTGGCCGTCACCGGCTTCGCGTCCCTGGTGACGAAGCCTCTGCACCGTGTTCTCATCGTCACTCTGCCCGTCCTCGTCTCGTGCGTCATCTTGGCCGCCCCGGGGTTGGGGACGAAATTCGGGTCCGTGCCGACGCTCATCATCGGGGTGGCCTACCTCGTCCTGGCGGCGGCGAGCATCCGGTTCTCGGTCAAACGGCTGGGTCTGACGGTGGGCATCGCCGGTTTCATCATGCTCACCGTACTGTTCCTCGACTGGCTGCGCCCGGCCGATCAGCGCACGCACTTCGGACGGTTCTTCGATTCGATCATCAGCGGACAGGCGCTCAGCGTGCTGGCCCGCAAGATCGGGATGAACATCGACATCCTCACCCAGTCGTGGATGACTCTGGTGCTCCCGCTCATCATCATCGGCGTGTTCTGGATGGCACTGGACCCGCAGCGTTTCCGGCTGCAGGGACTCCAAGACACGTACCGGCGGGTTCCGCTGCTGAGAGCTGCGATGATCAGCTTGGCGATCCTGCTGGGCGTCGGCACCCTCATCAACGACTCGGGCATCGTGGTCCCGGCCGTCGGCATCCTCTTCCTCGTCCCGGTGCTCACTCACCTCGAGACTTTCCGCGCCGGCCGCCCGCAAGTCCCGGCCGCCGGTGACGCCACCGCCGATGCTGATGCGACCCCTGCCGGCTCCGGTGCCGAGGCCGACGGCTCCGATACATCGTCACGCCCCTGACTCTGCGGGCATCACGCACCGATAGCGTCAGCACCCACCCTTCCTCGCAAACCACCCCCGCAGCGACACAACGCCCCGTTGCACCGGTGCGACGTGCGACTACCGGGTGGAGATGACGCTCAGGGCGTGGGATGCATCGCGCCAAACGCCCCTCAGCGACGCATCTGTCACCGTTGGTCGCTGCACTCACCATTCCTCGCAGACCCCTTCCTCGGTGACAAAACACCCCTGTGCAATCGCGCATATTGCGAGCAGCGCGCGGGTGCTGCACTGACGGTGAGGGATACCCCGCGCAGGAGACTGTCCGTTCGAAAAGCGTCGGCGAACGACGGCGGGGCCAACGACGGCGGGGCCGGAGAGAAGAACTCTCCGACCCCGCCGGTCTCGGCGACGATCTCGCCTGAGCGTCAGGTGTTTCTGAGCAGCCCGACTCAGCTCTGGAGGCTGAGCTTGCGGCGGCGGACGATCGTGACCGCGGTGGTGCCGGCGACGATGAGCGCCAAGGCCGCAGCGACGATGTTGACGGTCTCGAAGCCGGTGCGCGGCAGGTCACCGCCGTCCTTCGAACCGTTCGCGTCACGGCCGGAGCCATCGGCCGCACCGCCGTCGGCCGAGGCGTTCGCGCCGTCGGCTCCGCTGCCGGCGTTCGACGAACCGTTATCGGATCCATCGGCCGTGCTGTCCCCGCCATCGGCATTGCCGCCGGCCGCGCTGTCTCCGCCGTCAGCGGCACCGCCGTCAGCGGCACCGCCGTCGGCCGAACCGTCGTCGCCGGCCGAGGCATTCGCATCGTCACCGACTGCAGCGGTGGCTTCGAACTCGTGAGCCAGCGGCAGCGGGTTGTCATCCCACCACGGACCATCGGCATTCGCCTGCACGCTGACCGTGACGGTCACCTCGCCGGAGGCATCGTCCGGCGCGGTCACGGTCACCGGAGTCTCGGACTCCCCCGCCGGAATCGAGTCGAGGGTGATCGTCGTGGCAGCCGCCTCGGCGCTGACCTCAGAGGACGTGCTCTTGGCAGCCTTCGCGGAAGCCGACTGGGTTCCGGACTGCGGGGCCACCTCGGCGGTGTATCCCTCCGGCAGGTCGACGGTGACGTCGATGGGGCCTGCGACCTCGGACTTCGCATTCGTCCTGAGCGCGAACTCAGCGCTCTCACCGGGCTTGATGGATGTCGGACCGGTCAGCTCTGCGGTGAGGTCGCCGCTGTCGATGACGTCCTTGGCCGCATCGGCCTGGCGCTCATTCTTGTCCGGGGTGACATCCTCACCCTCGGCCTGGTGCTTGTTGAAGTAGTTCTCCCAGGTCTCGAAGTCGGTCAGCCCCGACTGCTCGAAGTCGCCCTTGGCGAAGGAGGAGAAGTTGTCACCGCCGGCAGCGAGGAAGCTCAGCGTCGCGACCCGGTAGTCCTTGTCCGGGTCGAGGTCCTTGCCATCGACCTTGACGGACTTCACGTGCTCGCCCTTGTCGGCGTCCGTGTCGTAGACGACGTCCAGGTCATCGGAGATGCCCAGGTGCAGGAACGGGCGGGACGCGTCGTCAGGCTGCCACTGCTCCTCGAAGAGGCCGATGACGTCCGACCCCTTCATCGTCACGACCCCGTGGTCGTTGGCGAAGGGAAGCACGCTGTTGAGCTCGGCGACGGTGACTTCGCACTCGTCCTCGGTGTTGTAGATGTCATCGCACAGCAGGTCGGTGCGCAGTCCGCCCGGGTTCGTGATCCCGAAATCGGCTTCCTCGAGCTGAGTCTCCTCGACGCCTTCCTTGAGTGCATCCGCGACGAGGTTGCCCAGCGTGGACTCGGCACCGCGGTCCTCCTCGCCGTCCTTCTTCGCGCGGGTGATGTCCTCGCTGATCGTGCCGGTGACCTCGGAGCCGAGCTCCTTGGCCTTGTCCTCTGCGTCGCTGACGATGGCGGCGACCTTGTCGACGACCTCGGAGTCGAAGCTCTTGTCTTCGGTCTCGATGAGGTTGATGCCGCCTGCCTGCCAGTCGCCGTTGCCGTCGACGCGCATAGTCACCTGCCCGACGTATTCGCCGTAGCTGCCGGCTTCGATGACGGGACGGGTTCGGTCGGACTCTCCCGGCACCGGCGCTTCGAAGGAATACGGCATGTGGGTGTGGCCGGTGAACATGGCGTCGACCGAGGCGTCGGCCTCTGTGACGAGCTTCTTGAACTCGGCGTTCGACGCCTCCGCGTCCTCGAGGCTCTCAGCCGATGAGGCGCCGAGGTGGGCCTCGACGACCGTCATATCCGGGCGTTCATCCTCGGGCAGGTTCTCGAGATCGTCGGCGACGCGGTTGACTGCGTCCGTGGGATCTCCGAAATCGAGGTCGGCGATGCCGTCCGGGGAGACGAGCGAAGCGGTGTCCTTGGTGACGACGCCGATGACGGCGATCTTGACTCCCGCCACGTCGACGATGGAGTACTCGTCGAGACCGTCGACGACGTTCTGGGTTCCCTTGTCGTAGACGTTGGCTGCCGAGTACGGGAAATCGGCTTCGTCGCTCACGCGTCCCGTCAGGTCATCGATGCCTTTGTCGAATTCATGGTTGCCGACAGCCGAGGCGTCGAGTCCCATGACGCCCAGAACATCGAGGGTCGGGGTGTCGTTCTGCGACGAGGAAGTGTAAGTCGAGGCACCGATGTTGTCACCGGTCGACAACAGCGCGGTGCCCGCATTGTCGCCGCCGGTGCCGAACTTCGCGCGCTCCTCTTCGACCACCGAGGCCACTTGAGTGCCTGCCTCGGAGATGCGCCCATGGAAGTCGGTGATGTTGAGCAGCTGGACCGCGGTGCCCTCGGGCGCCGACTGCGCAGCGCTGCCGGAGTCCTGCTCGTCGCCGGCGGCGTCCTCCGCCGTTTCGGACTTGCCGCCGGTGGATGATTCGTTCGACGACTGGTCGGGGTCAGTGGGAGCTGCTTCGCTCGGCGTCGTGACGCTGTCGTCGGTGGAGTCTCCGTTGCCCAGAGAGGGTGCCGCGATGGCCGGTGAGAGGCTGGGCAGTGTCAGCATCGACACTGCGGCGCCTGCAGCCAGCACTTTGGTCACAAGTTTCGACATGTATTCGGTTCCTTCGATCGTTCAGTGAGGCGCACATCAACCGTGCTGGTGGGGATGAAGACGGATTCCATCCTGCAGTGCCAATGCGAACTGAAAGTTACTTACATGTGAATCTACACAGGATTCTCACACCTGGAAAGAGGAATTCTCACATAATCGAGAATTGCGCGATAGAAGGCGTCTTGATGCATCGGCCGACGCACCCGCCGTACCCCCGGCCTATTCGTGGTCGCGGCGGGCCATCGTCTGGGCGTTCCGAGCCGCGTAGTCCTCGGGTGCCGGATAGCCGACCTCGGTGAGGACGAGTCCTTCGGCAGGCGTGACGAACATGGGCACATCCGGGGGCAGCCCGGCGTCCGCCTCGGCGATGAGCTCGGCGGGACGGGTCACGTCCCAACTGCCCGAACCGACCTTGATCAACCCGCCGACCAGGGCCCGGACCATGTGGTGGCAGAAGGCGTCGGCGCGCAGATCGATGGTGATCACAGCATCCTGATCGCGCGAGACTCGCAGCTCATGGAGGGTGCGGATCGTCGTCGCTCCCTCGCGGGGTTTGCAGAACGGCAGGAAATCGTGGAGTCCCTGGACCTCGCTCGCTGCCTCGGCCATGGCTTCGGTGTCGAGCTCGCCCTTGTGCCGTGGCGTCACCTGGGTCAGCAGCGGGTCGATGAAGGACCGATGGTCGGCCAATCGGTACTGATAGGACCGCCACAGCGCAGAGAACCGGGCGTCGAAGTCCTCGGGCACCTCGGTCACCGCGTGGACGACGATGTCGTGGAACTCACCGGCGATGAGGACTCCGCGAAGACGGGACAGGAGGGCCGCCTCGGCGGGTCGATTCGACTGGCCGATGAGCTTGCCGATCGCCTCATCGCTGAGATCGATGTGGACGACCTGGCGGCGAGCGTGGACGCCGGCGTCGGTACGGCCGGCGACGACGGTGGCCACCTCGGTGCCGGTGATCCGCTCGAGCCCGGATTCGACGGCGGCCTGGACCGTGCGCAGCCCCGGCTGCTTGGCCCACCCGTGGAAATCCGTGCCGCGGTAGCCCAGATCGAGGCGGAAGCGGGTCATGGAGTCATCCTCGCCGAGGCGGGGCCCGCCATGCCGGGCCCGCCGTCGTCATCGATCGCCTCGGTGAACGGGGCGCGGGCTTTGAACACCCCGCCGAAGAGACGGGAGACCAGTCGCGCCCGCTGTCGGTGATAGCGGTCGACGTTCGTGTTGTAGAAGCGGGCGCCTGCGAGGATCCGTTCGGTGAGCACCTGCAGCTGACCGTGCAGAAGCTGGATCGTCGTGTCGACTTCCTCGTTGACCGCCGCCTGCTGGGACCGGGCAGAGTCCGAGGTCAGGGACCTCTCCGTCAGCGCCGCGGGGATGAGGGCGGCGTCGTCGACGGCGGCGGTCAGGGCGTTCTCGGCCGCGGCTCCACGGTGGTCGAAGGGGGCCCGTTCGGCGGAGGCGAGCGCGAGTTCGAGCCGGGACAGGTCCTGCCCGGCGATCTGCTGGAGCGTGCCGATATAGGCCGGTACGAGAGCGTGGCGGGCGCGGATCTCACCGATGAGCTGGCGTCTGGCCTCGTCGCACAGCGACCGGGCCATGGACAGCTGATTGAAGCGCAGGACGATGAGGACGACGAAGAGGACGATGAGGGCGGCGAGTACACAACCGCCGACGATGAACCAGACCATGGCCGATCTCCTCGTTCCCTGTGCTGCGCGAGCTTTTCCGACACCTCAGTTTACGCGGGGTACAGACTCGTCGCGAACAGGCCACCACCCGGACACCGGGGCGTCTGTGCGCTGGACCGATTTCGGCCAGATGTCGCCGACCGGTCGCCTTCGGGTCACGCATTCGTCACTCGGCAGGCATTAGCTGGGAATCGTGAGAGTAGCGATCATTGCAGAATCCTTCCTCCCCAATATGAATGGGGTCACCCACTCACTCCTGCGGGTCCTCGACCATCTGGCCGACCGCGGTGACGAGGTCCTCGTCATCGCTCCGGGCACGCGCAGGGACGGTCCGAAGGAGGTCGCAGGCGCCCGCATCGTCCGAGTTCCCTCGATCGCCTTGCCGAAGTATCGGCGCATCCGTGTGGCTCCCGGCGGCGTCACCCGCATCCGCCGGCTGCTGCAGCGCTTCGCCCCGGACGTCGTCCACCTGGCCAGCCCGTTCGTCCTCGGTTGGCGTGGGGTGCTGGCTGCTCAGGCGCTCAATCTGCCGACCGTGGCGATCTACCAGACCGAGGTTCCCGCCTATGCCGCCCGATACGGCATGCACGGCATCGAGGCCATGCTGTGGAACCATGTGCGCAATATCCACCAGCATTCCTCTCTGACTCTGGCCCCGTCGTCGTACACGATCGATCAGCTGGAAGGGCTCGGTGTCGCCGAGGTGGCCCTGTGGGCCCGTGGGGTCGATTCCTCCCGCTTCGACCCGGGTCACCGGTCCGAGGCGTGGCGTCGAAGCGTTGCCCCGGATGGGGAGAAGATCATCGGCTTCGTCGGCAGGTTGGCCGCGGAGAAACAGGTCGACGACCTTGCCGCGCTCACCGACCTGCCCGGGGCGAAGGTCGTCATCGTCGGTGACGGGCCCTGGCGGACGCGCCTGCAGCGACTGCTGCCGGAGGCGCATTTCACCGGGTTCCTCGGCGGAGATGCACTGGCCCAGGCGGTGGCGAGCTTCGACCTCATGGTCGCCCCGGGTGAGCTCGAGACCTTCTGCCAGACCATCCAGGAGGCTATGGCCTCCGAGGTGCCGGTCATCGCTCCCGCCCGGGGCGGCCCGCTCGACCTCGTCGACTCATCGCGGACCGGGTGGCTCTACACCCCGAAGGACCTGCGGGCCATGCGAGCGCATGCGGCGGACCTTCTCGGCGACGAGGCGAAACGGCGGGCCTTCGGAGTCGCTGGTCGTGAGCAGGTGCAGGCGAGGAGTTGGAAGAGCGTGTGCTCGCAGCTCGTCGGCCACTATTCGCGGGCGATCGAGAATCCCTCCCCGCAGGTGCTCGGCCGCGGGTTCAGCTCGATGGTCAACTCTCGCTTTGAGGACACCCTGCCCTTCTGACAGTGCCCACACTGCCTGACCGCCGACGGCTCTTTCACCGACCGCTCACCTTACCGTCGCTGTATCAAGTTATACAGTGAGCGGTCGGCGCGCAGGTGTGCGGTCGACGAAAACGCGGGCCGCTGAGGTGAGCGGTCGGCGCGCAGGTAAGCGGTCGGCGCGCAGGTAAGCGGTCGGTGCAGAGAAGCCGATGCACTCAGCTGAGGCCGGCGGTCCAGTCGGCGACGGTGAGCACGCTGGCCTGTTTGGGGAACACCTTCTCGGTGAGCACCTGGTGGACCTCGGGGTCGCGGTCGGCGCAGGCGTCGGAGAGCACCGTGAGTTCGAAGTCGAGATCGGCAGCCTGCCGCACCGTCGAGAGCACGACACCGCTCGTGGCGACACCGGCCAGCACGAGCGACGTCGCCCCGCAGCCGCGCAGCAGCACTTCGAGGTCGCTGCCGGTGAAGGCGCTGATGCGGCGCTTCGTCACGATCGGTTCCCCCTGATGGCGGTCAAGGGTGTCGTGGATGCTCGTCGAGGCGTGCGCCTCGTCGAGGTCACCATGGGCGGCGATCTGCGCGAACGATGCGGTTGCCGCCAACTCCGGGTGTTCCTCGCGCAGGGCCACTCGCACCCAGACGACGGGGATGTCGTGCTTGCGGGCCGCTGCGACGGCGTCCCGTGCGCGTTCGAGCACACCGGTCGCGGCGAAAGCGTCGTCGCCTGCGATGCCGTTCTGGAAGTCCATGGCCAACAGGACAGTGTTCGCGGTGCCGGTCATCATGTCTCCTTCGGTTCGGGTGGAGGTTCGTCCCCTCTGTCGACGAGGCTACTCCTCATACCGGATGATCCCGGCGCGTCAGCACCGGCGGGTTCAAGATGCATACGCACTGATCACAATCACCACGTATGAACTTTGAAGCCGCTCATACACACTTCCCCTCGCCGAGCGGTCGATGGAGACGGTCAGTCCACGATGCCGCGGGCATCGAGCGCCCGACCGGTGTCCTGGGCGTATTTCACCGACCGCAGGATCGCCGGCACCACTCGGGCCTTGATGCTCGAGTCCAGTCCCCTGGCCCGAGCAGCACGCTCGGCCTCCCCGAGCAGACCGGAGATATGGGAGATCGCCCTGACCATGAGACTCGCGGTCAGTGCGACCGCTTCGGTGTTCGCACCGAAGAACCGCAGGGGCGAGACCAGCACCGTGAACGTGTCGAGCAGCTGAGCTACCGACGTCGTCAGGGTGAGGATCAGGGCCGCCTGCACACAGGCGAACACGGTCCCGCCGACGGCCAGACCCGACTCCATGGACCCGAAGAGGTACTGCAGCCCCATGACGATGGCCACGAGCACCGCCACATAGATCCATGTGCGCAGGAAGTGCGTCACCCGCAGCCGGGCGGTGAAGCCGAGGACGACGAGGACCGCGAACATCGACCAGTTGATGACCGCGTCGCGGAAGATGAGCGCGACGATGCCGACGACGGCGATCACCGCCAACTTCACCCCCGTCGGCACCGAATGCAGCCATCCCCGAGGATGCGCCACCTTCCCGAAGAGCTGCGGCCTGGCCTTGATGCCGGCGTGCTTCCGCCACGTCGTTCCGGTGTCACCGGCACCAACGCCGGTATCGCCGACCCCGACAGGACGTTTCCCACTCATGGCGTATCGCTCATGATGAGGTTCCGGTAGGCGGCGACCGCCTCGGCGGGGGTGGCATCGAAAGCGATCCGACCGTCGTCGACGACGATTGCCCGCTGGGCGATCTGCGCGAACTCGAGGTCATGGGTGGTGAGGATGATGCGCACCCCGCGCCTGGACACGAGGTTCTGCAGATGCACGCGCAGGCGCTCCTTGTTCCGCAGGTCGAGCAGGGTCGTCGGCTCGTCGAGGACGAGGATCTGCGGATCGACCGCGAGTACCGCGGCCAAGGCGACGAGCTGCCGCTGACCGCCGGAGAGTTCGTAGACGCTGCGTTCGGCCAGGTCGGCGATGCCGAGTTCGTCGAGCACCGCCAGGGCCGCAGCCCGCCGCTCACGCTTGGGCACGGACTTGCGCAGGGACAGTTCGATGTCCTCGATCGGGGTGGGCATGACCAGCTGCGCGGCCGGATCGGTAAAGACGAAACCGACGCGAGAGCGCACCTTCGCCGGCTGCCGGCGCGGGTCGAAACCGTCGACGAGGACCTCACCGGCATTCGCGGTGACCAGCCCGTTGAACAGCTGCAGCAGGGTCGACTTGCCCGAACCGTTGGCGCCGATGACGGCGACGACATCCTCGGTGAGGGTGAGGGTGATGTGTGTGAGGATCGGGCGCACGACATCGCCGTCGGGTCCGTCGTCGATGACTCCGACGCCGACGTCGCTCAACCGGATCTCACGTGTCACTTCGCGTCCCGCTCCTGACCGGTCGCCACCGATTCGACGCTGATGCCGCGACGACGCAGCACATCGGGGAACGCACGGTGGATGAGCACCGCCACCGAGGCGGCCAGGATGTTCTTCACAATGTCACCGGGCCAGTAGGCGAGGTCCGCGACCGCGGCGACGCCGAGGGGCAGGTCGCCGTTGATCGACATGCCGAGGATGCCCAGCGGGTGGTTGAGCAGGAGGCTGCCGCCGAATCCGCCGAGGAACAGCACCACACCGAGCTTCATTCCGCTGAAGCGACGAACGGCCCAGCGGGCGATGAGTCCGGCGAGGAGAGCGTAGAGGGCGAAGGAGAGGATATAGCCGGCGCTCGGGCCGGCGAGGACGCCGATTCCGCCGCGCATCCCCGAGAAGATCGGGAGTCCGATGAGCCCGAGGACGACATAGAGCAGCGTGGCGGCGAAGCCGCGCCAGGGTCCGAGCACCATGCCGCACAGGGCGATCGCGAAGGTCTGCAGGGTGATCGGCACACCGAGGGGACCGACCGGGACCGGCGGCATCATCGCGAAGGCGGCGAGCATCGCCGCGAAGACCGCGACGAGGGCGATATCGCTGCCGGCCGAGCGAGGACGGGTGATGCCCGCCGAGGTGGTGCTGTGGGTCGGTGTCATGAGTACTCCATTGGTCGTGATCCTCCCCGACCGCGGTCGGGGACGCTCGAGGCGGCCCCGAGCACCCTCCCACTGTAACTGAACGGTGTTCAGGAGCGGTATTCGGGGTCGCGGTCGGGGCCGCCTCGGCGAGGGTGTGCGCACGTTCACGTGCGCAGGGACCTCTCAACGGTCGCGGAGGATCACTCCCATTCGATGGTGCCCGGAGGCTTCGAGGTGACGTCGAGGACGACGCGGTTGATGTCGTCGACCTCGTTGGTGATGCGGTTGGAGATCACGGAGAGCACATCGTAGGGGATGCGCGTCCAGTCCGCGGTCATCGCGTCCTCGCTCGAGACCGGGCGCAGCACGACGGGGTGGCCGTAGGTGCGGCCGTCGCCCTGGACGCCGACGGAGCGGACATCGGCCAGGAGCACGACCGGGCACTGCCAGATCTCTCCGTCGAGGCCGGCCTTCGTCAGCTCTGCGCGGGCGATCGCATCGGCCTTGCGCAGTGTGTTCAGGCGCTCCTCGGTGACCTCGCCGATGATGCGGATGCCCAGGCCGGGGCCGGGGAACGGCTGGCGGGAGACGATGACCTCGGGGACGCCGAGTTCGCGGCCGATGGCGCGGACCTCGTCCTTGAACAGGGCGCGCAGGGGTTCGATGAGTTGGAACTGGATGTCATCGGGCAGGCCGCCGACGTTGTGGTGGCTCTTGATGTTCGCGGTGCCCGATCCCCCGCCGGATTCGACGACGTCGGGGTAGAGGGTGCCCTGGACGAGGAAGGCGATCTCTTCGCCCTCGCCCTCCTGGGCCTCGAGCACGAGGTCGGCGGCAGCGGTCTCGAAGGTGCGGATGAACTCGCGGCCGATGATCTTGCGCTTCTCCTCCGGGTCGGTGACCCCGGCGAGCTGGGACAGGAACTGCTCACGGGCGTCGACGGTGACCAGGCGGACGCCGATCGAGTCGACGTAGTCCTTCTCGACCTGGACGCGTTCGTCCTGACGCAGCAGACCGTGGTCGACGAAGACACAGGTGAGCTGGTCCCCGATGGCCTTGTGGACCAGGGCCGCGGCCACGGAGGAGTCGACTCCGCCGGACAGGCCGCAGATGACCTTCTTGTTGCCGACGCGGGCGCGGATGAGTTCGACCTGCTCGTCGATGACGGATTCGTTCGTCCAGTCGGCTTCGAGGCCGGCGACGTTGAACAGGAAGTTCTCGAGGATCTTCTGCCCGTTCTCCGAATGGAGGACCTCAGGGTGCCACTGCACGCCGGCGAACCTCTTCGCCGCGCATTCGAAGGCCGCGACGGGAGTGTCAGGAGTGGAGGCGAGGACGTCGAAGCCGGCAGGCGCCTCGGCGACGGAGTCCCCATGGGACATCCAGACCTTGTAGTTGCCAGGGGTCTCGGCCAGCAGTGCTCCGGTCTGGGACACGGAGACCGGGGTCGATCCGTATTCGCGTTTATCGGTCTTGGCCACGCGACCGCCGAGCGCGGTCGACATCAGCTGGAAGCCGTAGCAGATGCCCATCGTGGGCACTCCGAGGTCGAACACGGACGTGTCGAAGCTCGGGGCGCCGGCGTCATTGACGCTCGAGGGGCCACCGGAGAGCACGATGGCCACGGGGCTCTTCGCGGCGAACTCGGACGCCGGGGCGTCGTGGGCGATGATCTCCGAGTACAGACCGGCTTCGCGGATGCGGCGCGCGATGAGCTGGGCGTACTGGGCGCCGAAATCGACGACGAGGACAGGGGGCACCTGCGTGCTCTGGGATTGCGTCATGGTCCAATTCTAAGCGTCGGCGACCGGACGCCCGAATTCGGGTTGCGCTCCCCTCGCAGTGCGGATGCGCACGAGCCGACGGGCCGCCTCGGTGAGGGTGAATGCTGTCCTAGGACCTGGGGGCGACGACGACGGCGGCTTCGAGCTCCGCGTCAACCTGACGGTGGATGCGGCGCTCCAAGATGAACGACATCACGGGCACGACGCCGGCCAGGGCGAGGATGAGATAGCGGCCGAGGCTCCAGCGCATCTGCTGATTGAGCCAGAAGCAGCCGATGAGGTAGACGACATAGCACCAGCCGTGGCAGATCGCGATGGCCGCGGCGAGGTTGAAGCCGCCGAAGTTCAGGGCTGTCTCCGAGTCGGCGGCGATGAGGTACTTATAGATCATCTCGACCGTGAGGATGAGCAGCATCGTGCCGGTGATGAGGGCCATCACGCGGTAGAACTTCAGCGCATTGCGGGCCGAGGTGAAGCGTTTGACGCTCCACACCTCGTTCTCGTCGAAATCGGGGCGGGAGTCCAAGGACTCGTGTTCTTCGCTCACGCTCAGTTTCCTCCGGTCGTGGAAGTGTCGGTGTCGGTCGGGCCGGGCTTGTCTCCGGCCTTCTTCCCGGTTTTCTTCCCCGTTTTCTGTCCACCGTGACGATGGGCCGGCAGTCCGGTCAGTCCGGACATCACCTCGGGGTCGATGGTCGCGTCGCCTGCGGGTTTGACGACAACATACTCGACGCGCTTCTCCGATTCATGGGAATCCTCGCCGAGGCGGCGCCGGAAGTAGTCGTCGCGCAGCAGCTGGAACCACATGTAGAGGGCCATGGCTGCGAAGATGATCCATTCGAGGGCGTAGACCGCCGACTGCAGATCGAATCCGCCTTCGTCGCGCGTCGTCGTGGTCGGAACCTGCTCGAGGCCGTCGGTGCCCACCGAGGCGGCCGCTCCGTCCGCGGTTTCGGGAATGAGTAACCCGGAGTAGGTGAGCAGGTCGGGGAACAGGTTGATGATCTGCGAGGTCGAGACCGTGTGCACCTGCCCCTCGGGCAGGTCATTGCCCTCGACGGGGCCTTCGATCGGACCGATCCGAGCGGTCAGCTCGACCTGGCCGTCCCGGGCCGCCGACGTCATCGCCGTGTCCTCGTCGGTGGTGAAACCGCGGACGACGGGGATCGCGATCGTCTTCTTCTCAGCGTTCGCGGCCTTGATGCCTTCACCGAGGTGGGCCCCGTCGGGGGCGAACATCGTGACGACCCAATACCCGGTTTCGCCGTCCTGGACGCGGCCGGGGACGACGATCTGGGCGTCGGGGATCCAGTGTCCGGACAGGCTGACCCGCTGGTCGGCGAGGATGCCGGGCATCGGAGCCTGGGCATCCATGACGTCGTTGAAGTCCTTGAGCTCATCGACTCCGGAGGATTCTGCGACGTCGTTCTTGTGCTGGGCTCGGTCGACCTGCCATGCGGAGAGACTGACGAAGCAGGTGACGAGCACCAGGACGAGGAGCAGGGACCCCAGCCATTTGGGAGTCAGTGCCAGGCGGAACAGTCAGACCACCGAACCGGTCTGGTAGGGCGAGACGGTGACGTCGACGCGCTGGAATTCCTTGAGGTCGAGGTAGCCGGTGGTCGCCAGTGCCCGCCGCAGGGCACCGGCGAGGTTGAGTTCGCCGATCGCGGTGCGGCCGGGGCCGAAGAGGACCTGTTCGAGGCTGCCGACGGTGCCCAGTTCCACGCGGTGGCCGCGCGGCAGGTCCGGGTGGTGGGCTTCGGCGCCCCAGTGCATGCCGCGGCCGGGGGCTTCGGTCGACCGGGCCAGGGCGGTGCCGAGCATGACGGCGTCGGCGCCGACTCCGAAGGCCTTGACGATCTCGCCGCTGGTGCCGAGTCCGCCGTCGGCGATGACATGGACGTAGCGGCCGCCGGATTCGTCCATATAGTCGCGCCGGGCGGCGTGGACGTCGGCGACGGCCGTGGCCATCGGGGCGTGGATGCCCAAGGTCTTGCGAGTCGTGGCCGCTGCTCCCCCGCCGAAGCCGACGAGGACGCCGGCGGCACCGGTGCGCATGAGGTGCAGGGCCGCGGTGTAGGTGGCGGCTCCGCCGACGATGACGGGCACATCGAGTTCGTAGATGAACTGCTTGAGGTTGAGCGGTTCGGTGTGGGTCGAGACGTGCTCGGCCGAGACCGTGGTGCCGCGGATGACGAAGATGTCGACACCGGCGTCGACGACGGTCTTGTAGAACTCCTGGGTCCGCTGCGGGGTCAGGGCGCCGGCGACGGTGACTCCGGCCTCGCGGATCTGCTCGAGGCGGGCGGTGATGAGTTCGGCCTGGATGGGTGCGGAGTAGAGCTCCTGCATCCGGGAGGTCGCCATCTCGGCCGGCAGCTGGGCGATTTCGGCCAGCTGCGGGGTCGGATCCTCGTACCGGGTCCACAGTCCTTCGAGGTCGAGGACGCCGAGGCCGCCGAATCGGCCGAGGGCGATGACGGTCTCCGGGGACATGGCCGAGTCCATGGGGGCGCCGATGAAGGGCAGCTCGAACTGGTAGGCGTCGATCTGCCAGCTCAGGGACACGTCTTCGGGGTCACGGGTGCGGCGAGCGGGGACGATGGCGATGTCGTCGAGCGAATAGGCGCGACGGCCGCGCTTGCCTCTGCCGATTTCGATTTCAGAACTCACCCCAACAGCCTATCCCACCGCTCTCCGCACACGGTCTCAGCCCACTATGAGGAACAGCGCATCTCCCCTCCCAGGACTACCCGACGGGGGCCCAGCAACCTCGCGCGAGGTTGCTGGGCCCCCGTCAGGTAGCAATTAAGGGGTGAGGTGGGTTGCGACGGCTTCCTCCGCTGCTGCGGCGAAGGCCCGGACGTGTGGGAGATGGGCGTCTTTGTCCCGGATGTGCATGACGACTCGGCGCTGGGGGACGGGGTCGGTGAGGTCGACGGCGGCCAGGCCGGGCGACAGCTGCAGAGTCGAGAGCCGCGGGAGGACCGTGACGCCCATACTCGACGCCACCAAAGCCAGAGCCGCGAAGTCGTCCTCGCAGGCGGCGAAGCTCTTGCGTTCGAATCCGGCCGCGGCGCATGCATGTTCGACGACCTTGCTCGAGGGCCCGGCCCACATGTCGTAGTCGACCCAGTGCTCGTCCTCGAGATCGATGAACGGCACGGACCGGCGGCCTGCGAACCGGTGCCCCTCGGGAACCACGACCCGATAGTCATCATCGAAGAGTGGAATGCGTGTCATCTCCGGCAGGTGGATCTCCCCATCCTGAGGGACCTCGGCGCGGATTTCGATGAGGCAGTGCCCGCGCCGATTCTTCGCCGGCTCGTTGAGCTGGATGTCGAATCGCAGGTTCGGATGATCCTGGGCCACGGTGTCGATGATGCCCGGCAGCAGACGCGCGTTGAACGAGGTGAACGCCGCGATCCGCAGCCGGGGCCTGCTGACGTTGCGGAAGCCCTCGACCAGATCGTCGAGGCGGCCGACAGCAGTGAAGACTTCCGCGGAGTCATCGGCCAGGCGTCGGCCGAGTTCGGTGATCTCGATGCCGCGACCCGACCGCCGGTAGAGCGGTGCCCCGACGGCCTTCTGCAGGGTGGTGATGTGCTGGCTGACGGTCGCCGCGGTGTAGTTGAGGTTCTTCGCCGCGGCGACCACGGAGCCGGTGGCCGCGACGGCCCGCCAGACCCGCAGACGATTGAGATCCCACATGCCCTCAAGAGTAGTCGCAGACCCCCCGGAATATCATTAGGCATGACCTGATGATCGTTCACGATCAATTGCTTTTCCCGATTGATCGATTCCGGCAGAATGGTGCTCGGCTCCGCCGACTTCGGAGACCACCTGATGCTTCATCCCCGCTGACCGTCCTCGCCCCCGAAGGAGTGCCGTGACCGGACCCGAGATCCTCACCATCACCGGAGCCGCGGCGGCGCTTGCCGTCACGCCCGGCCCCGAGACGATCCTGACGATCCGCCTGTCCTCACTGCGCCGCAAGGCCGGGCTCGTCTATGCGCTCGGCACGGCCACGGGGACCGTGATCTGGATGATCCTCGCGCTCACCGGCGTCTCCGCCCTGCTGACCGTCTACCCTGCCGCAATCCAAGTGCTCAAGATCGGCGGCGGCCTCTATCTCTGTCTCCTCGGCGTCCTCGCCGGCAGGCAGGCCCTTCGCCTGCGCCGTGAGCTGAAGGCCGCCGAGGCGGCTGGCGGACCCACCGCGAACGTCTCCCCCGACTCATCGACCGGCCCCGCAGCGTCCGGGCCTGGATCGACCGGACCTGGATCGTCCGCCGGTTCCGAGACTCCCGACCTCCCCGACGGCCCCGTCACGGAGTTCGCCCAGGTCATGGAGACGGCCTCATGGGGCCACCTGCGCTCGTTCGTGTCCTATCGCCGCGGCATCATCTCCTCGCTGTCCAACCCGAAGGTCGGCCTGTTCTTCCTCGCGATCCTGCCGACCCTCGTGCCCGCCTCCCCGACCGGCATCGACTACACCGTGCTCGTCGCACTGATCCTCGGCGTGCTCCTGTCCTATCAGCTCGTCCTTGCATGCCTGGCCAGCCTCGCCGCATCGGCGATGGCCCACCGCAGCGCCGACTTCGTCATCGAAGCCGCCTCCACGCTCATCCTGCTCATCATCGGCATCGCGGTCATCGCGATCCCCATCTGAGGCGCGGACTCCCCGAGCATGCGAAAGGGGCGGGGCCCCGAGGTCGATCCTCGGCTGCCCCGCCCCTTCGGTTGGGCGCGCAGACGCTCACTCAGCTCTCATTCGCCGAGGAGGCTCCCCCACTTCCGCTGCCACCGCCGTTTCCGGTGGTCGGCGTTGCGGTCCCCGGAGTGGAGCTGTCCACGGCGTCGGGATTCTGCTTCTCGGCCGCCTCGGCGAGGTCGACCTTGTCGAGCATCTTCGCGGCCGCGTCACGTCCGCCGAGGCCGAAGGCCAGGGCGGCTGCCGCGGCACCGCCGATGACGACGGCTCCGAAGGCGAGGTTGATGATCGAATCCGCCAGGCCCATGTAACGCAGGCCCATCGCGATGAACAGGGCGATCGCCGAGTAGCGCAGCACCTTGGACGCGAGGTTGTTCGTAATGAACTTGCCGATGATCGCGGCGATGAGGAATCCTGCGGCGATGATCGCAGCGCCGAAGAGCACGCTGCCGCCGAGGTCGAGAATCTCGTTGAGGATGTTCGTGATCTCGGGGAATCCGAGCATCCGGGCGGCCATGATCGCGAAGAAGATCATGATGGCCACCTGCACGAGACGGGTGATCACATTGGAAGCGCTGGTGCCTTCGGGCACGATCCCGATCTCGTTGATGGCTTTGTCGGTGCCGATGCCCTGGAGGATCTGCTCGAGCAGATTGCCGAGGAACTTGGCGATGACGAAGCCGATGGCCAGCAGGATGCCGGCGGCGATGATGAGCGGGATCGCGTTGAGGAAGATCTGGAGCATCTGCTGGGCAGGCTCCGAGATCGCCCTGATGCCGAGGACCTGCAGCGCCGAGATCGCGACGACGATGATGATGATCCCGAAGACCAGGTTGCCGATGAGGTTCGAGATCTTCGCGTTCGCCTCAGCGTTCGGGTTCGGTGCATGGCCGGGGTGGCTGCCCTGCGGCGGCATACCCTGCTGGCCCTGCGGTGGAACGCCCTGCTGACCTTGCGGCGGAACGCCCTGCTGACCCTGCGGCGGCATACCTGGCTGACCGCCCTGCTGGCCCTGTGCGGCGTACTGCTGGGTGGTGCCGGGTTGCGGTTGAGCATGTCCGGTGCCTTCGGCGACTCCGGTGGCTTTGTCACCGAGTGAGCGGAACTTCGAGGTCAGCTTGGTCAGGTCCACAGCATTGAGCGCGGTCTGGACGAGCTGTTTGACGATCTTCGCGAAGACATAGCCGATGAAGAAGATGAATCCTGCGCCGATGATGTTCGGCAGGAACCCGAAGATTCCATCGAGCAGACCCTGCAGCGGAGAAAGCACCTGATCGAGGTTGAACAGCTGGAGCACGGCGATGAGTCCGAGCAGCCAGATGACGAGTCCGGCGATCTGCCCGACCGACTTGCCGATCTGCTGACCATTGCTTCCGTCCCGCTGCAATGCGGGGACCTTGGTGACGAGTTTGCCGATCGCCCATTTGACGATGGCGGCGAGAATCCAGGTGACGATGAGAATGACGATTGCCAGCCCGACTTTCGCCAGGACCGACCAGATATCCATACCTTGCATGTCGCTTATCTCCTTCGAACTCAGCGAATCGACAAGTTCTGTTTCCTCTTGCTGATTTTGAGTCTATTCTCAGAGAACACTGAGAACAAGGGTCCACCGACGGATATCCGTCAATTGAAACCACAGATGTCGACGCATCCCGGTCGGTTACATAGGCATATGTCGATCGCTCAACAGAATCGTCATAAACCGATCACAATCGCATCTCGTATCAGAATTCCAGCGGCAGATTGTCGATGAGATGAGTCCCGCCGACCGTCGCGGAGACGAGCAGGAGTGCGGACCCGGTGAAGTCCGGTGGGCACGGCTGCAGGGTTGCGGCCTCGACGAGGCTGCAGTAGATGATCTCGAGATCGCCGCGCTCGGCCGCCGGTTCAAGTTCGGCGAGCGCGGCCGCCTCGACGGCGGCGGGCAGGCCCGCACCCGTGCCACTGCCGCTGCTGCCATCACCTGTGCTGGCCTTCGCCGTTCCACGGCCTCGCTCGGCCGCCTCGGCGGCGGCGCTCAGGGCCCGCGGAATCGCCAGGGCCCGGGCCCGATCGTCGGCGGCCAGGTAGGAGTTGCGGCTCGACATGGCCAGTCCGTCGGCGTCCCGGACGACGGGCAGTCCGATGAGCTCGATATCGAAGTTGAGGTCGGCGATCATGCGTTTGACCAGAACGAACTGCTGAATGTCCTTGAGCCCGAAGACCGTGACGTCGGGGGCGATGAGGGTGAAGAGCTTCGCCACGACGGTGAGTACGCCGTCGAAGTGCCCGGGCCTGGCCGCGCCTTCGAACACCGCCCCCATGCGCCCGGCGACGACCCGCACTTCGGGTGCGGACGGGTACATCTCCGCGAGCGCCGGAGCGAAGACGAAGTCGACTCCGGCCTCCTCGCACTTCTTCAGGTCCTCTTCGATCGGCCGCGGGTACTGGACGAAGTCCTCGTCGGCGCCGAACTGGAGCGGATTGACGAAGATCGAGGCCACGACGAGATCCGATTCGGTGCGGGCACGAGTCATGAGCGCCTGATGACCGGAGTGCAGGGCACCCATCGTGGGGACGAGTCCGACGCGTCCGGACTGTTCGGCCCGCCACCGACGCAGCGCCTGGATGCCGCCGACCTCCATCAGTCGAAGCTCCTCTCGGGCTCGGGGAACACCCCGGACTTCACTTCCTCGACATAGGAACTGACAGCCTCGGTGAGCACGGAATGCAGGTCGGCGTAGCGCTTGACGAAGCGCGGGGCCTTCCCCGTGCGCAGGCCTGCCATGTCCTGCCACACGAGGACCTGGGCATCACAGTCCGCGCCGGCGCCGATGCCCACGGTCGGGATCGGCAGTTCGGCGGTGACTTGGCCGGCCAGCCCGGAAGGCACCATCTCCATGACTACGGAGAAAGCGCCGGCCTCGGCGACGGCGCGGGCGTCGTCGAGCAGCGCCGTGCCGGCTTCGCCGCGGCCCTGGACCTTGTATCCGCCGAGGTTGTGCTCGGCCTGCGGAGTGAAGCCGATGTGCGCCATGACGGGGATGCCCGCCGTCGTGATCGCCTTGATTCGGGAGGCCATCCGTGCCCCGCCTTCGAGTTTGACTGCGTGGACTCCGGCTTCCTTCATGAAGCGCACGGCCGTGGCTACGGCCTGTTCATCGGAGATCTCGTAGCTGCCGAAGGGCAGGTCGGCGACGATGAGCGCTCGGCTCGTCGCCGAGGCGACGGCCCGGGCGAGCGGGATGAGTTCGTCGACCGTGACCGGAAGGGTGGTCGCATGGCCGTAGACATTGTTCGCCGCGGAGTCGCCGATGAGCAGGGCCTCGACACCGGCCTGTTCGAACAGGGCCGCCGTGTACTGGTCGTAGCTGGTCAGCATCGCCCACCGCCGGCCTTCGGCCTTGGCTTTGATGAGATCGAGGGTCCGGATTCGCCGAGGCGGCGCCGCCGGTGCGGACACCGGACCGCCGTACGGGGCCGGCTGTTCTGCCGAGGCGGCCCCCGTCGGGGCACTGCCGCCGGAAGTCCCGCTGTCGGTTGCCGCGTTGCCGCCTGTCGCGTTGCCAGGGGTCACGCCGCCGGACCCGTCTGTGTCGGGCGTGGAGGTGAACTGGTTCGAGTGTGCCGCTTCGGGCATGGGAATCCTTCGGATATGCGATGTCGTCGGTGCCGGCGCGGGCGGGGCGAGGCCGACGCTTCGGTCAGAAGCCTCGGTGACTCTCACGGGGGCGCCCACCGCAGTGCGCATCGACTCGGATTGCGAGCCAGACCACAGCCTATTGCATCCCCGAGCGCAGAGCCATCGACCGCCACAGCGCAGAGCCATCGACCGCCGAGTTGTACATTGCCCGCCCCCAGGATTAAGCTCAAATCTGCGCAAACAAATAAACGCACAAGTGCGCAAAACGTTTCGGGCGGTTTCACCTCGTGCGAGGCGCGGGTTCCGCCCACCGAGCGAAGGACGATGATGACCACGACAGCTTCGATCGAACTCACCCTCAAGGACATCTCTGCCTCGGGCGCGAACGACGATATGTGCTCGACGGAGCTGCTCGATGCACCGTGGGACGTCGACGAACGCCCCGGTTACGGTCCCGGTTCCTCGATGGCCGACCCGATCCCGGTCGCCGCTCCACGTCAGGGCGACATTCCCGACGAATACAAGCAGGCATCGCCGGAGGAGCTCGACGCCCGCATCCGCGCCGCCAAGGCCACCCTCGGCGATCGCGTCGTCATGCTCGGCCACCACTACCAGCGGGTCGAGGTCGTCGAACATGCCGACTACATCGGCGACTCATTCATGCTCGCCCGGGCCGCCCAGAATCATCCGGAAGCTGAAGCCATCGTCTTCTGCGGCGTCCACTTCATGGCCGAGACCGCCGACCTGCTGTCGAAGCCGACCCAGTCGGTCATCCTGCCCAACCTCGCCGCCGGCTGTTCGATGGCCGATATGGCCAGCATCGATCAGGTCGAGGACTGCTGGGAGCAGCTGACCGAACTCTTCGGCACCGAACCCGATGCCGACGGTCGCGTCCCGGTCATCCCCGTCACCTACATGAACTCCTCGGCCGCGATCAAGGGCTTCTGCGGCCGCAACGGCGGCATCGTGTGCACCTCCTCGAATGCCGAGGTGGTCCTGGAATGGGCCTTCGAACGCGGACAGCGCGTCCTGTTCTTCCCCGACCAGCACCTCGGCCGCAACACCGCTGTGAACATGGGCATCGGGCTGGACGAGATGCCGTTGTGGAACCCGGCCCGGCCGCTGGGCAACAACGACAAACAGACCCTGAGTGAGGCCCGGGTCATCCTGTGGCAGGGCTTCTGCTCCGTGCACAAGCGCTTCACTCCCGCGCAGATCGACAAGGCCCGCGCTGAGCACCCGGACGTGCGCGTCATCGTCCACCCCGAATGCCCGCGTGAGACCGTCGAGGCCGCCGATGAGGCCGGATCGACCGCATACATCACGAAGGCCATCGCCGAGGCGACCGAACCGACCACATTCGCCATCGGAACAGAGATCAACCTCGTTCAGCGGCTGGCAGCCGAACATCTGCAGCACGAGATCTTCTGCCTCGATCCCGTCATCTGCCCGTGCTCGACGATGTACCGCATCCACCCCGGCTACATCGCCTGGGTCCTCGAATCCCTCATCGACGGTCAGATCGTCAACCAGATCTCCGTCGACGCCGAGGTGGCCGATCCCGCCCGCGTGTCCCTGGAACGGATGCTCGCCGCGAAGCCGCGGATCTGATGAGCCGCGTCATCGTCGTAGGTTCCGGGATCGCCGGGCTGACCGCGGCACTGCGCCTGTCGCGCCGTCACACGGTCACGCTCGTGACGAAGGATCGCCTCGGCGAGTCGAACACCGAGTGGGCGCAGGGCGGCATCGCCGGTGTCATCGGCCCCGATGACACGGTCGATGCTCATGTCGCCGATACGCTCACCGCCGGTGCCGGACACTGTGATCCGGAGGCCGTGCGCACACTGTGTGAGGCCGGTTCGGACGCGATCGTCTCCCTCGCCGAGGCGGGGGTGGACTTCGACACCGATCCGACCGGTGCCTGGGCCAGAGGAATGGAGGGGGCGCATTCATACCCGCGCATCTTCCATTCCGGAGGCGATGCGACCGGACAGGCGATCAGCACCGCACTGGCGCAGAAGCTGCGCACCGAGGTCGCGGCAGGGCGAGTCACCCTGCTCGAGGACACGATGCTCGTCGACATCCTCACCAGCGACGACAATCACCGCCCGGCTCGAGCCACCGAAGTCGCCACAGCCACCGGGATCACCGTACTCCGCGACGGCCGCGTCGAGACCCTGGCCGCCGATGCGATCGTGCTGGCCACCGGCGGTGCCGGGCAGCTCTTCGCACACACGACGAATCCTGCGGCCGCCACCGGAGACGGTTTGGCCGCCGCCATCCGTGCCGGTGCCGAGGTCGCCGATCTCGAGTTCTTCCAGTTCCATCCCACCGCCTTGTCGGGTCCCGGTTTCCTCATCTCCGAGGCCGTCCGCGGAGCCGGTGCTCTCCTCCTCGATGAGCGGTGCCGCCGCTTCATGGCTGACATCGACGATCGTGCCGAGCTCGCCTCCCGTGATGTCGTCGCTCTCGCCCTGCACCGTCGCCAGGCGGTGCAGGGCGGACGTCCGTGCTTCCTCGATGCGCGGGCCATCCCGGATGTGGAGGTGACGTTCCCGAGCATCACCGCCGGTCTGGCTGCTCATGGACTCGATCTGTCCCGGGACCTCATCCCCGTCACTCCCGCCGCCCACTACTTCATGGGCGGGGTGGCCACGGATCGCGACGGTCGCACGAGCATCGAGGGACTCTTCGCCGTCGGGGAGGTCGCGTGCACCGGAGTCCACGGAGCCAATCGGCTGGCCTCGAACTCTCTGCTCGAGGGCGCAGTCTTCGCCGCCCGCGCCGCCGCGGCGATCGACACACTGCCGGTCAACAGAGACCATGAACTCCCACTCCCCCAGTTCGACTCATTCCACCAGACGGCACTGACACGAACCGATCTGCAGGACCTGACCTGGGCTCATCTGGGTGTGGAGCGCACGGCTACGGGCCTGCGGGCCCTGCTCGACCGCCTCGGTGACGGTGCCCGCAATGACGGTGCCGAGAACGGTCCCCACATTGCCGGCACTTCCACCAACCGCGCCGACAACGCCGATGATCACCCCACCGTCCCGGCTGCCGCCCGCGCCGACGCACTCGAGACCGCGAATCTCGCCCTCATCGCCGAACATATGGCTCGGCATGCCCTGGCCCGCGAGCACAGCCTCGGCGCGCATACCCGCACGGATACGACACTCACGTCGTCGACGACCGCGCCGTCCACCGCCACTTCGCCCACCGCTCTGCTTCAGGAGGCCACCGCATGCTGACCGCTTCAACCATCGATTCCGCACTGCGCACAGCCCTCGACGAAGACGCGCCCTGGGGCGATATCACCGGCGAAGTCTTCATCCCCGCCTCCGCCTCGGCGAGGGCCGAGCTGCGTGCCCGCGAAGACGGAGTGCTCGCCGGAATCGAGGTCTTCGCCCGCGCCTTCACCCTCGTCGACCCGAGCGTCACGGTCGACCTCGCCGCTGCCGATGGAGACTCTTTCACCGCAGGTCAGGTACTTGCCACGGTCGCGGGCCCTGCACGAACGGTGTTGCAGGCCGAGCGGATCGCGTTGAACTTCTGCCAACGGATGAGCGGAATCGCCACCCAGACTTACGCTTTTGTCGATGCCGCTGCCGGGCGCGCACGCATCGTCGACACCCGCAAGACCACCCCGGGCCTGCGGGCGTTCGAGAAGCACGCCGTGGTCTGCGGCGGCGGGCACAATCACCGTTTCGGACTCTCCGACGCGGTCATGGCCAAGGACAATCATCTCGCCGTTCTCACCGGTGCCGGGCTGTCCGTCGCCGAGGCGATCCGCACCGCCCGTGCCCGTCTGCCGCATACGACGACGATCGAGGTCGAGGTCGACCGACTCGACCAGGTGCCCGCAGTGCTCGACGGCGGTGCCGATGTCATCATGCTCGACAACTTCACCCCGGCTCAGCTGCGCGACGGCGTCGCACTCATCGATGGTCGTGCGGTCGTCGAGGCCAGCGGCAATGTCACTCTGGAGACGATCCCGGAGATCGCCGCCACCGGCGTCGACGTCATCTCATCGGGGGCGCTGACCCACAGTGTCCGTGCGATCGATCTCGGTCTCGACCTGACCCTCGAGGCCTGAGATGACCGGGCGCCTCTACCTCGACACCGCGGCCGCGGCCCCCGTGCGCCGGGAGGCCCTCGAGGCCGCGTGGCCGTATCTGGCCGGCGCGTTCGGCAATCCGTCGAGCCATCACGAGTTCGGTCGCGGACCTGCCGACGCCCTCACCGACGCCCGGGCTCGGGTGGCGAAAGTGCTCGGCATGCGCGCCACGGACATCACGTTCACCAGCGGGGGTACCGAAGCGGACAACCTCGCGATCATCGGCATGGCCCTCGGGCACCAGACCCAGGGACGAGCTCAGCCCCAGAGTCTGGCCGGGACCGTGGTGCCGCCTCGGCGTCATATCGTCACCTCCCCCATCGAACACGAAGCCGTGCTCGCCTCGGTGGAGTTCCTGGCCCGCGTCCACGGATTCACCGTCACTGAGGTGGCCCCGACCTCCGATGGGACCGTGACCGGACAGGCGCTGGCCGCGGCCGTGCGCCCGGACACCGTGCTCGTGACCGTGGGCTATGCGAACAATGAGATCGGCACCGTCGCCGACATCCCGAGCTTGGCCGGCATCGCTCATGACGCCGGCGCCCTCTTCCACACGGATGCGGTGCAGGCGGCCGGTTGGCTGCCGCTGACTGGGTTGGGCGTCGATGCGCTCAGCTTGGCCGGGCATAAGGTCGGTGCACCGAAGGGCATCGGGGTCGCCGCGATCCGCGCCCGCGTCCCCGTCGAACCGCTCATCCACGGCGGCGGGCAGGAGTCTGGACGCCGTTCGGGCACGGAGAACGTGGCCCTGGCCGTCGCGTTCGCCACGGCCCTCGAACTCGCCGAGGCGGAGCGGCGTGAGGCCGCCGATCGTGTCCGGGCCGTCCGCGATGAGTTCATCGCCGCTGTTCTCGACAGCGTGCCCGGGGCGTTCCTCACAGGCGCGGCGGGCACGGCCGGGTCTGACGGTCGGGAGACTCGGACTACGAACCATGCGTCGTTCTGCTTCTCGCACACCTCCGGAGAGGCGGTGCTGCTCGAGCTCGAACGCCGCGGGGTGACGGCGTCGAGTGGTTCGGCCTGTGCAGTCGGCTCCGACGAGCCCTCGCATGTGCTCACGGCATTGGGGATCGCCGCCGAGGTCGCGCAGACGAGTGTGCGCTTCACCTTCCCGTCCTCGATCACCGGCGAGCAGGGACGCGCTGCCGCGCAGTCCGTCATCGCCGCCGCCGAGAGCCTGGCCACGAGCTTCGCCTGAGGCTTTTCGGGGCCGCTGAAGCGAGCTACGTCTCACTCCGGCGTGCTTTTGATCACCTTCGCGCTCACCAGGTGGGATACCCCTATCTTTCTCGGTACTTTGGGGCGAGACTGAAAGAGAAGCATTCGTCTCAGGGTGTGAGGGGGCCGCCATGGATCTTCTGATTCTGTTCATGATCGCAGTGATGTTTGCGACGATCGTCTTCGTCATCGGACGATACGCCTGCCCGAAGCATGACCGAGTGCCCCTCATCGAGGTCGATCATGTGCTCCTCTGGACCGCTCTGCGCCGCGGTTGGCATGTGCTCGGTTCCTTCGGACCGCTCACTCACTACCCAGAGGATCCTTCGGGCGCGTCGCGAGCCTGAGGTTCTGCCGCCTCGGTCGGGGCGAACCTCCGTTGCCTCAGTCGGGGCGAACCTGCCGGACGATCGCCGCAGGCCAGTTGCGCACAGCTGTTGTTAGAGTGACAACATGCCTTCCCCTTCTCAACCGCATCGGAACCCACCGAGTGGAACCGCCGCGCTCATCTTTGCGTGTCTCTCGATCCTCGTCTTCCTCGGGTTCTGCGTCTGGTTCTGGGTGCAGGCCCCGGACACCGTGGCCACCCATTTCGATTCCGGTGGTCAGCCCGATGGCTGGACGTCGAAGGCCGGACTTCTGGGGATCTTCGTGCCCGTGGGGCTCGGCCTGCCCGCTCTCATGTCGATCCGGCCGTTGATTGCCAAGCTGCCGATCTCGCTCATCAATGCCCCGCACAAGGAGTATTGGATCGAGCGCGGCGACAAGGCGTACCTCATCGACTGCCTCATGGAACTCCTGCGCATCACCGCCGGACTCACCGCACTGCTCATCGCCGCCATCCTCGTCATCATCACCGAGGGAGCGCGCTCGGCGACGATGTCGGAATGGCTGACTTTCGTGCCGACGGCCGTCTTCCTCGTCGCCACGGGACTCGCAGTATGGCGCTTCTACCGCAGACTCACCCCGCCGAGGTGACTGCGTCGGCGGCGACGGCCACCCCGCCGAGGTGACTCTGCGGTCCATCCCGACCGCGGGGGTGGGAACCCTCCCGCCCTCCCACCGAGGTGACCGACCAGAGGTCAGGGCCGCCTCGGCGAAGGGCCTGCGCAAGGTTCTTGGGTCAGACGGTGACTTCTTGGGGCAGGAACACGGAGACGTCCCAGTTCTGCATCGCGTGGGCCGACGCCCAGAAGTGGAGTTCGTACACGCAGGCCTGTTCGAAGGCGGCGCGCATGCGGGCCGCTTCCTCGCTCGGGGCCTTCGCCAGCTCCTGTTCGAGGATGTGCACGGCGTGGCGCGTCGATTCGTCGAATTCCGGTGAGTCGTAGGTCTGCACCCAGGTGCGGTAGGGGTGGTCATCGGACATCTGTCCGGCCTGGTCGATCAGCACCTTGCCCATGTGGGCGTAGACCCAGAAGCAGGGCAGGACCGAGGCGACGCCTTCGCCGTAGGATCGGCTGGCGGCCGTGGCCACGAGGAAGGACACGTAGCCCAGCGTCGTCGGGGAGGCCTTGAATCGGGAACCTTCCGCGGTGAGCTCCTCCAGCGCCGAGGCGAGTCGGGCGTCGGCGAGCAGCTCTGCATGCATCTCCTCTTCGACGGTGATCGCCTCGGCGGCGGAGCCGGCCCAGAATCGGGATTCGTCACGGTCGACGGTCTTCGCGGCCAGGAACGACAAGGCCTTTGCATACCCGTTGAGATAGAGGCTGTCCTGCGAGATGTAATTGGCGAACGCCTTCGGATCGAGGCTGCCGTCGGCGAGCTGGGCGAGGAACGGCAGGGCTTCGATCTGCTTGACGATGGGGCGAACGCGGTCCCACAGCTGGGTGGTCAGTGGGCCGGCGGTAAAGGTGACGGTCATGGGAACTCCTTTGTGCTCGTGTGACGTAATGGTTCGGATGGCGTGGTAGTGCGTGTGCCGGGGTGGTTCGATTGACATGGCGGTGCGTGTGTCGGGGTGTTCGTCAGACGTGGCGATTCGGCGGGACGGGGCCGGTCAGGCGGGTCGACCGCGGACGATGTCGACCTGGTGGTCGACGGGTCCGTGGGCGCCCTCCGGATCCAAGCTCAGCTGCCAGTCCGCAGCCGAGTTCAGGGCGCGAGCGAGAAAATCGAGGGCATTGCCGACAGCCTCGCCGAGGAGGTCGGACTCGATCACCGCGCGTGACCGATCCTTCCCGGTCGGGGCCGCCGGATCGGCAGGTCCCCCGGCGGCAGCTGCGCGTTCGCGGCCGAGGACGGCCACCTCGGCGGTGATCGCAGCCGACAGGGTGCACCCGGTTCCGTGCGTGTTCATCGTCGTCATCCGGGGGTGGGTGAATTCCCGGACCTGACCGTCGGCCGTGGCGAGGATGTCGATGACCTCGTCATCGCTGCCGTGTCCGCCCTTGAGCAGGACCGCTCCGGGCCCCCGCTCGAGCAGGCGTCCGGCCTGGTCACGCATGGCTTCGGTCGTCCGCGCTTCGGGTTCGTCATCGCTGATGAGCAGGGCCGCCTCGGGGAGGTTGGGGGTGATGAGGTTCGCGGCGGGCAGCAGGTGGGTGCGCACGGCGTCGACGGCATCGGTCTCGAGGAGGCGGTGGCCGGAGGTCGCGATCATCACCGGGTCGACGGTGAAGAAGCCGAGCCGGCCTTCGGCGGCGCGGGCGACGACGAGTTCGACGAGGTCACGGCTGCCGAGCATCCCCGATTTCGTCGCATCGACTGGCAGGTCGCCGAGCACGGAATCGAACTGGTCGGCGACGAAATCGACGTCGATCGGATAGACGCGCGACACCCCGTGCGTGTTCTGCGCAACGAGGGCGGTGATGACGGTCGTGCCCATGGTCTTCCGCGCGGTGAAGGTCTTGAGGTCGGCGTGGATTCCGGCGCCGCCGGAGGGGTCGGTGCCGGCGATGGACAAGGTGATCGGCGGGCGGGTCGTCACTGGTCGCTCCCGGTGAAAGCGGCCAGCAGCTCTTCGGCCGCCGACTTCGGATCGTCGGCCAGGCAGATCGCCGAGACCACACAGATTCCGATCAGTCCACGTCCGTGCAGGTCGGGGGCGCGGTCGGCGGTGATGCCGCCGATGGCGACGGCGGGGAGGCCGGCTTCTGCCGCCAATTCGCCGAGGCGGTCCGGTCCGATGCCGACGGGGGCGTCGGCTTTCGTGGAGGTGTCATAGACCGGTCCGATGCCGACGAGATCGACGACTCCGGAGTTGCGGCCGGCGGCGAATTCGTCGCTGTTCGCGGCCGAGAGACCGATGAGCGGTGCCGCACCCAGGGCGGCGCGCACCTCGGCGACGGTGGTGTCAGTTTGGCCGACGTGGATGTGCACGTTCTCGCCTTCGTCGATGAGGCGGCGGGCCACCTCGACGCGGTCGTTGAGGACGACGGGGACCGTGCGGTCGGTGTCGCGGGTGGCGGCGTCGACTGCGGCGATGACCTGGCGGGTGAGCGAGTAGAAGGCTGCATCGTCGATGTCTTTGTCGCGGACCTGGACGATGCCCACTCCCCCGTCGACGGCGGCCTGCACGGTCTCGGCGACGGTGCGGCCGGCGGCTTCGCATTGCGCGGAGTCGGTGACGAGGCAGAGGCGCGTGTCGATTCCGGCGAAGCGGTCGGTTGCGTCTACTCGGTCGTTCACGGTCGCGCTGTCGTCGGCCGAGTTGTCAGCGATGTGGGCGGATCCGGCGGTCATGCCTGGACGCCTTTGCCGGCGGTTTCATTCGCAGAAGTGAGCGTGTCGAGGCTGATTCTCGCCTGTGCGAGTCGGTCGCCGTCGACGGCATGGAGCGCATCGAGGAAGTTCACCGAGTAGCTGCCGGGTCCCTTCGCGCCATCGGCGGCGAGTTCTCCTGCGACCGCGAAGTGGGAGTGGGCGGCGACGACGGCTTCGAATCTCGCCGAGGCGGCCCCACCGTTCGCGTTACCGTCCGCGGCGTTGATTGCTGAGACGTCGGCGTCGGGGTCCGCCAGTCCCGCCCGGGCGGAAGCCAGGTAAGCGACGGTGACGGCGCCGAGTGAGCACCCGGTGCCGATGACGAGCGGCATGAACTCATGTCCGCCGGAGACGCGGGCGACGTGGTCGGCGCCGTCGATATGGGCGACGACGGCATCGGTGGGTCCGGAGACGGCGACGATGGCACCGGTTTCTCGGGACAGCTTTGCGGCGGCGGGAAGGACGGCGTCGACTTCATCGGTGGAGTCCACTCCACGACCGCCGAGTCCCACACCGGCGAGTGCGGCGATCTCGGAGGCATTGCCGCGGATGGCGGTGGGGTGATCGGCAGCGGCGCGGCGGATGCGGGAGGTGCGGAAGTCAACGGCGCCGACGCTCACGGGGTCGAGGACCCAGGGCTTGCCGGCGGCGTTGGCGACGTCGATGGCGGCATCGGCTGCGAGCAGCTGGTGGTTCGAGGCGGTTCCGAAGTTGACGAGAACTCCGCTGGCGATTCCGGCGAACTGTCCGGCATCGGCCTCATGGTCGAGCATCGCCGGGGAGGCGCCGACGGCCAGGAGCACGTTCGCGCTGAACTGCTGCACGACGGTGTTCGTGATGCACTGGATGAGTGGATTGCTTGCGCGCAGTCGCGCATTCGCAGAACGCAGGTCGAAGTCAACCATGACGATCCCTTCGCTAGTATGGCCCAGATCAGGTTCGATGGGTGTTCTCTCAGCCTCGGTGTCCTCCGTGCGCAGCGTCTCGGTGCGAACGGATCCTCATGAGGCACCCCATGTCATTGGCTTCGACTGTATCAGCCTGTCCGGACACGGGCGACTTCCACAGTCACAAGGTCAAGCCGGGGAATGAGCGCCGATCCACGTTGTGCGCCATGCTGGCCGTTGAGTCTCCGTGCAAGACTGATTGCGCGGACCTCGGTGCTGTGAGATTATTGAAGTGGTAGCAAGGAGTTCACCTCCTAGAGCGCCAAGTCGCAAGCCCACGTCTCAGACGTGGGTTTTTGCGTTGGGCCTCGTGTCAGAGCCGCTAGGTAAAGTTTGCCCATGCTGCTCGCCTATATCGATGAGATCGGTGAACCCGGCCCTTACGTCGCCAAAGACCACCCGAGATTCAACACTAATCCCGTCTTCGGCTATGCAGGCTTCGTCATTCCCGAAAGCTCGGCTCGGAGATTCGGTCAGATCTTCACAGCAGAGAAGCGACGCGTCTTTGCCAGCGAGCTTCGGGGCGTGGAGAACCCGGGCCGCTGGGAGCGAAAGGGCTCAGATATCTTCACCCCAGACGCTTGGCGAAGTTACGGTGAGCAGATCCGTGTCTTTCGCGGACTGATCAACAGGCTCGCAGAACTGAGCGGACGCGTCTTCTTCTATGCCGAACAGAAGGAGGTCGGCACCAGGAAGCAGGTGCGACTCTCCGATGAGCAACGCGAAGCTTCAGCTATGCGAGAGTCGGTCAATCGTCTCTGTCGTCACGCGGACAATTGCGGCGAGAATCTACTGATGCTGATGGACCAGATCAATGAGAAGCAACGGGCTGCAAGAGTAGCGACGATATACGCACACATATTCTCGCGTGCCCAAGAATTCAGGGAAATGAATGCTGCCATTGAGCCGCCCATGCACATCGACAGTGCTCTCAGCTCCAATATTCAGCTTGCCAATTGGATATCAGCATCTGTCAGCCGAGCCATCGACTACCAACTCGAACGCGAATCAAAGTACGACTGGGTACCTCAGGCTCTCGGCAGCCACATGCACCATCGCATCACATACGAATCCAAGCTTCGCCTCTGGCAGAGTTCGCTGGGCGATCTGAACAACTTCGACGTATTCAAAGCAGAGAGGCCTTACCCGGATGGATTGCACACCGGGCCTATGAGTCCAGAAGATCTCGCGAAACTGCAAAAGGTCAAGCACGCTACTGTCAAACGAAAATAGTCCAAGTTCAGCTCCGCACTCCGCTGTGATGCCCTACTTCTGCCGGTGCGCCCATTTCTCGTCGGGCATTCCCGGCCCTTTGGAGACGGTGACGATGTCAGGCTGCTGACCACAGGAGTCACAGCGAATCGAGTTGTGCACTTCGCCTTCACAGTCGTCGTGTCGGTAGATGATCGGCCTCCCGTTCGGCGCTTCCCAGCGATCTCCCCATTCGGTGAACGCAATGAGCACGCCTTTGAGATCATGTCCCTTGTCGGTGAGCACGTACTCGACTCCGGATGGATTCGGCTGCCGAGTCATGACTCCGGCATCGACGAAGCCGTCGAGCCGCTTGGTGAGGATGTTGGTCGCCACTCCCAATCGCTTCTGGAAGTCGCCGAAGCGAGTGACCCCGGCGAAGAGCGCGTTTCTGATGATCAGCAGGCTCCAGCGTTCGCCTACGATCTCCAAGGTCCGCGCGATCGAACACACTTCATCGTCATACGTTCTGCCCAACATAGAAGAGAGTCTACCTATTCACTTGCATGACGAAAGCATAGTGGGATGATCGATCCATCGACTTGCATGACGCAAGTTGAGAGAATGACATACAACGGCAAAGGAGCCTGACAATGTCTGCACACAATCCCACTGCTCTTCCCGACACCGAATCATCATCGGACTTCACCTTCAGCTATGAGGTCACGCAATCACCACACGCAGTCTTCGATGCGGTGACGAATGTGCGCGGCTGGTGGTCGCAGCGCATCGACGGGGCGCCCGACCGCCTCGGCGAATTCGTCTACACGGTGCCGCAGATCCACACCACCCGCGCCGAGATCATCGAGCTGGTTCCCTCGGAACGGGTCGTCTGGAGAATCCTGGACAACCAGTTCGGAACCTCACCCGACGAGATCGATGAGTGGGCCGGGACGACCGTGCGCTTCGACATCGAGCCCACGGTGTCAGGCATTCGGCTGACATTCACCCATGTGGGCTTGACCCCGGCGCTGGCCTGCTATGACGGATGCGCTCGAGGATGGACACGCCACGCCCACGACAGCCTGCACCAGCTCATCACGACGGGAGTGGGCAACCCGATCACTCCGGCGATCGAGGCCGAACTGATCTCCGAGCCGTGACTTTCAGAACCTCGTATCTCGTCAGCACCGACCGCTCGACTTAACGTCGCTGTATCAAGCTGTGCATTGCGCGCTCGACGCTCAGGCGAGCGGTCGGCAGAGGGAGCTCTTGCGGAACCGAGCGGTCGACGACAACTTGAGCGCTCAGCGCTGAGCCAACGCCCCTGTGCCGCCGACTCGCCCTGCTACCCCCGCCCGACGTACCTCTGGCCGCGGCGGCTCAGCGCATCGATGACAACGGCTGCCAGCAGGACGAGCGCGGTGATGATCTGCTGCGCATCGGAGTTGAAGCCGATGAGGTAGAGACCATTGTTGATCGCACCGACGACCAGCGCACCGAGCACCGCCGCCCATGCGGTTCCGCGACCGCCGAAGAGCGAAGTGCCGCCGATGACAGCCGAGGCGATCGCATTGAGCAGGTCCTGCGTCGGCACGAGAGTCGAACCGGCGTTCGTTGTCACACCGGCCTTGATGAAGCCGAACAGCGCGGCCAGCACCCCGGCCGCCATGAAGACGCTGATGCGCACCCAAGTCACCCTGATACCAGAACGACGCGCCGCCTCCACCTTGCCGCCGACGGCGTAGATCGATCGGCCGTAGCGGGTCTTGCGCAGCACGAGGTCGATGATGATCGCGATGACCATCATGAGGAAGAAGGGCATCGCCAGACCGAAGTCCTGATTGACGAGGATGAGGAATCCGAATACGACCACCGTGAGCAGAGCGATGCGCACGATCACAGCTGCCCAGCTCGGGGCGTCGAGGCCCACGTGATGACGGCGCAGCTTGGAGTAGATGATTCCGGCACCGAAGCCGATGATCGCGATGGCACCGAATACGTACGCCCAGATCGCCGGGAAGTAGAAGTTCGCGAAGTCGAAGGCGAAAGTGTCGGACATCGACAGGTTCTTCTGTGTGCCCAGGGTAGTCAGAGTCAATCCGGTGAAAGCGAGCAGACCGGCCAGTGTCACGACGAATGCCGGAATGCCGATGACGGCGAAGAACCAGCCTTGGATCGCACCGACGACGAGGCCGAGCAACAGCATGATGATGAGCGCCAGCGCAGGCGGCACACCTTGCCTGACGACGAGGACACCGAGCAGCGAGGCCGCCAGACCACCCAGCTGGGCGAGCGAGAGGTCGATCTCGCCGAGGAGCAGGATGAGGTTGATTCCCAGGGCGAGGATCGCGATGTAGGCGACCGTCGACGACAGGTTGACGAGGTTTGCCGGTGACAGGAAGCTGCTGTTCGCCGACTGGAAGACGATGACGATGACGACGAGCGCGAGGATGACCGGAAGTGACCCGAGCTGCCCCTCGCGCACCCGTCGGACGAAAGTGCCGACGAAGCCCTCATGAGAGATGCGCTCATCGGTGATGAAGGAATTGCGGGTCATCGACGCTCACCCCTCCGTGTCGCGCGTTTGGTCACGACGTTGTCGCTGGCTCCGGTGATCGCTGCGACGAGGACGTCTGTGCGCTCATCACCGGGGAAGTCACCGGCATCCTTGCCCAGTCGCAGGACATGAATCCGGTCGCACACTGCTTGCACATCGGCCATATTGTGGCTGACGAGCAGCACTCCGAGGTCACGCTCCTTGAGTCGTTCGATGAGGTTGAGCACCTCGGCGGTCTGGGCGACGCCGAGGGCTGCGGTCGGTTCGTCGAGCATGACCAGGGAGGGTTCGCCCAGCAGCGAGCGAGCGATGGCGACCGTCTGACGTTGGCCTCCGGACAGTGCCGCGATCGGCACTCTCACGCTCGGGATCTTCGCCGACAGGCTGCGCAGCAGCTCCCAGGATTTGGCTTCCATGGACACCTCGTCGAGCACGCCGCCGCGGGTCTTCTCATGTCCGAGGAACAGGTTGGCCACGACGTCGAGGTTCTCGCACAGAGCCAAGTCTTGGAACACGGTGGCCACTCCGGCCCTCTGTGCATCCTTCGGAGACGAGAACCTCTGCGCCGCCCCGTTTATGATGAGTTCGCCCTCATCAGCACCGTGGACTCCGGCGATGACCTTGATCAGCGTCGACTTGCCGGCGCCGTTGTCGCCGACGAGGCCGACGACTTCGCCGCGGCCGACGGCGAGATTGATGTCGGTCAGGGCCTGCACGGCCCCGAATCGTTTGTTGATTCCGCGCAGTTCGAGCACCGGCTCGCTGTCGCTGCCCGGCGTCCGCGTCGCTGCGGATGCCGGTTCAGGTGTCTCTGGTGTCATCTGTTCCTACTTGTTTCGGTCGGGCGGCCCGACTCTGGGTTGCCCCTGCTGCCGGCACCTCATCGGGTGCCGGCAGCAGGGACGGTCATGTCACGTCTGCCGTGTCGCAGCGCAGACTCAGCTGCACGACCGACTCACTTGACTCCGACGTCTTCGCAGAGCTTCTCTACGCTTCCCGAACAGATGTCCTCGGCCTTGATCTGGTCGCCGACGATGTCCTTGATGTTGTCCTTGGTCACGACCTTGGCCTCGACGAAGTCCGTCGGAGTGTCCTTGTAGGTCGTTCCCGCATCGACGTCATCTCCCGCAGCCAGAGCCACAGCGGCCATGGCGGCGAACTCGGCCTGCGGTGGGATCGACTTGTAGATCGTGGCGAACTGGTCGCCTTTGAGGATGTTCTGCAGACCGTCGACCTCGGCGTCCTGACCGGTCACGACGGTTTCGACCTTGGCCTTCTTCGTTGCAGCGATGACGCCGCCGGCAGTACCGTCGTTGGCCGCGTAGATCGCGATCGGCTTCTCATCGCCGCCCTGCAGCTGACCTTCAACCCATTGTCGGGCGTCGTCCGGGTTCCAGTCGAGAGTGTCGTGGCTGGCAGCGATGTCGACACCCGCGCCTTTGAGGGTCTCCTCGGCACCGGCCTTGAAGTCCGCGGCGTTCGGGTCCTTCGGGTCTCCGTTGACCATCCACACCGGGCCCGACTTCGGATCGACGCCGGCGTCTTTGAGCCCATCGAGGACGGCTTGGCCCTGCAGGTTGCCGATCTTCTTGTTGTCGAACGAGGTGTAGTACGCGGCGCCTTCGAAGAAGCGGTCGTAGGAGATGACCGGGATCTTCTTCGCTTCGGCCTTCGACAGTGCGGAGGAGACTGCCGAAGCGTCGACGGGATCGAGGACGATGGCGTCGACGCCTTCGGTCACAGCCGCTTCGACCTGTTGCTGCTGCTGAGTCGCGTCCTGGTTGGCGTTGCTGTACTTCACCTTCGCATCGGGGTTGGCCTCTTTGAGGTACTTCTCGAAGTTCGGTTTGTCGAGCGACTCGTAGCGAGTGGTCTTCGACTCGGGCAGCAGCAGGGCGATCGTGACGTCCCCGTCGCCGCCGGATCCGCTGTCCGCCTCGTCGTTTCCCTGGCCCTTCTGGTTGCCGCAGCCGCTGAGCGCAAGAGCACCGATCGCGACCGAGGCACCGAAGAGCGCCAGCTTCTTGTGGGACTTAAGGTTGTGCCTCATTGTGAACCTTTCAATCAATCTGACAACGTTGTCAGGCTGTTGAATATGATTCGCTGAACGCCGCCTGCTGTCAACTGTTTCGACAAAAGTTTTCAGCGGGTGTCCGGCGGTTCTTCACCGCTGCCACGAGCGATGATGCACAGTGCATTGTCGAAATCGGGCACGTTGTCGTCGACACGCCCACGCCCCATCGCCTCCGCCGCGATCGGGCCATTTCCCTCACCGAGGCGGCCCCCGCCGGCCCCGGCACCGCTGGGTTCCGCACCGGCCCGGAGCCTGCGGACCGCCTCGGCGGCAATGGATTCGACGTTGCGATCGACGACGGTGACGTCGAGGAGTTCGGCCGTGGGGAAATCGTCGATGCCCACCAGGGCCGGCCATTCCCCGAGGCGGCGACAGGCATCGATGGCGCCCTGCGTGAGCGTGGCCGAGAGGGTGATGAGGGCGCCGGGGGCGCTGCGGGAGCCGAGCCAGGCGGCGACGACGTTCTTTGCGCTGGCTTCGTCGTGGGCGTCTTCGCGCATATAGGCGCGCCAGCCGACACCGCGACGGCCGGCGACGGCATCCTGGATTCCCTGCAGGCGGCGGGTGGTGATGAGGCTGGGCGATTGATCTCCGATGACGCCGAGTGCCATGTGTCCGTGAGCGAGCAGCTGCTCGGCCGCGAGGCGTCCCGCTTCACGGTCATCACCTGCGACGATGCTGATGCCGGGACTGTCGACCGCAGGGTCGAGGGAGACGATTCTGGTGCCCGGCGCCGAGGCGGCTCGCGCGTAGGTCTCGGCCGCCTCGGGGTGGGCGCGGATGACGATGATCCCGGTCAGATCGTTGGCGAGGCATTCGTCGAGGAAGGCTTCCTCCCGGTCGGAATCGTCACCGACTACGGTCACCACCGGGCGCAGGTCGACGGCTGCGAGTTCGGCTTCTACGGCGGCGAAGGCACGGGCCTGGAAGGCGTCCCCGGCATCGGAGAGGACCACGCCGATATACGGTGAGCGGCCTCCGGCACGCAAGCGCCGGGCCGTGGAATTGAGTCGGAATCCGAGTTCTTCTGCGGCGGCTTCGACCTTCTCTGCGGTCGAGGCGGCAACGTGCTTTTCGCCGTTGAGGACGCGGGAGGCCGTCTTGATGCTCACACCTGCGCGGGCAGCGACCGTGGCCAGGGTCGGCCGATCGTTCTGCTTCGCCATGTGCGCACCTTTGAGTCTGAGGACCGATTCGTGACTCTGCGCAGCGATGCGCAGGCAACCGTTGGAATGATACTAACCGCTGAGGTGAAGGATGAACGCACTCGCCGAGGTGGGGCTCCGTTGCGAAGGCCCACCTCGGCGATTGCGGTGTTCGGACTTCGGCGCCTCACCCACCGCTCAAGTCAGCGCCGACCGCGCGCATCGGCTCGGTCGCATCGCATCGACCGCTCAAGTCCGCACCGACCGCGCGCCGCATAGCTCGCTGCAGTGTCGCTAAGGTGAGCGGTCGGCAGATAGCGGCCGCGTCAACGGTCCCCGGGATCAGTCCGGCAGGCTCCTCACTGCCCGGTTGAAGTCCATGGCGGTCTCGATCCAGAATTCCAGCTGTTCGTCATCACGGACAGACTCTGCGCTCACGTTGATCCATCCCGGCCCCATGTTTCGCCCGGTTCCCATCTCTGCTTGGGCCGCATCCGGTCGCTTGAGGAGCTCGTCGTGCCGAGCGGCATCGACTCGCACCAGCAGATCGCCCGTCTTACCAGCACTGACGATCATCTTCTCGTTGACCATGACCGCGCGGCCGCCGAACATCGAGACCTCTCGGACCACGGGCCCTCCGGCAATGAGCGCACGGATTCGTTCGACGAGTGAAGTCTGCTCGGGTGTCATCGCATGCTCTTCTCTGGTCAGCGGTGCAGTCAAGGTCGCTTTCACTGTGAATGGTACTCGCCGAGGCGGGACTCGTTTCTGGAGTCCCGCCTCGGCGAGGTTGTTCGTCGGTTCACCGAACGCTCAGCTCAGCGGCGAGCGCGCACTTCAGCTCGCCGTCATCTCACCGACCGCTCGAGTTGCCGTCGCTGTATCGAGTTATGTGGCGAGCGGTCGGTGCTGAGGTGAGCGGTCGGCGTGGCGCCCTATGCCTCAGCGAGCCACGGGGTTGGGCATCGTGCCCGCGTAGAGCAGTGATTCGGCTTGGTTGCCGATGTCGACCATCTGCTTCGTGTTCTTCAGCTGCAGTCGGTTGAGGCACGAATGGGCGAAGCGTTCGGCACGCAGATCGACGTCGCCGCTGACACCGCGGCCCGCAGCCGGGTGTTCGGCCTCGTACTCATCAAGCACCTCGGCGACGATCGCCCAGAACCTGTCGGCCGGCAGCAGTCCATCGGCGTCGAGGATGCCGGACAGGTGCCGCAGGACCCCGTCGAACATGTCGGTGAAGACGGACAGCGCCTTCTCCTCTCCCGACACCACGGCGCGGATGCGTTCGACATCGGCGGGCAGCTCGCGGTGGCCGAGCACGGCGACTTCCTCACCGATGTCCTTCATGAATGCCCCGGTCACCACATGCTCGTCGAGGACGAGGATGAGGTTCTCCCCGTGCGGCATGAACACGAGGTCGTGTGCCAGCAGCGCATGGACGAGCGGTTTCAGGTAGGCCCGCAGGTAACTGCGCAGCCACGCCCCGGCACGCAGACCGGATGCGCTGATGAGCTCACCCGCCAGCGACACTCCATGATGGTCCCGGTGCAGCAGAGCAGCCATCGTGATCAGCTTCTGACCTGGTTCGATACGCGAAACGGGGTTCTCCCGCCATAGAGCGGCGAGCATCTTCCGGTGCGGATTCGTCTCCTTCGTCCGATGGTAGACATCCCCCGTGTAGCCGAGCGCGGCACGCTCCCGCAGCACTCGGAATCCCGCCTTCGCGAAGGTGGGGTCGGCTCCCACCAAGCCAGCGACCCAGTCGTTGATGGCCGGGGTGTCGCGCATGTACTTCGGCGACAGCCCGCGCAGGAATCCCATGTTCTGCACGGAGAGCGCGACCTTGACATACGGGGCGCCGGTCCGCGAATGGTTGAAGAATGTGCGCAGGGACTGCTGCGCCTGGTGCTTATCGAGTCCCTCCCCGAGCGGCAGCAGATCGCCGCGGGCAATGTCCGCAGCGAACGTGATCGCCAGGCGGTGGTCGGCCTGCCAGGGGTGGATCGGCATGAGATGGAAGTCCGCAGGATCCTGCCCTGCCGCCCGGATCCGGGTACCGAAGAGATCCCGTTCGGCCTCGCTGAGCACCTCACCGAGGTGGCCCTCCTCATCGAGTCCTACTCCCAAAGACAGATGGCTGAGTTCGCGCCTCACTGCCACCCATTCGATTCGGTTGAGTTCGCCGTTCTCCGGTGCCCACTTCCGGAAGTCGCTGAGACCGAAGCCGATGCGACCGTTATTCGCGAGGAACCCGGGGTGGCCCTCGGTCATGGCCGCCTCGGTGGTCTGGAAATCCGCGTCGACGAGTGCCCGTGCATCGGGCCTGCGCCCGGCCCGAGCGCCCTCGAGTTTGAACGCGGCCCCGGCCAGGGTCGACGCGAGTTCCTCGAGGTAGGTTGAGATGAGGTCCTCGGGGATGGCGAGTTCGTCTTGGAGTTCGACGACGAGTTCCTGCGCGTCGAGTGGAACCTCGGATCCGTCGCGCCATCGGGTGATGCTGGCTTCGTCGATCACCCAGTGCTCGAGCGGCAGCACACGCGCGGCGAATGTGTACCGGCTGGCCCCGTCGATGCTCAGCTCCCAGGTCTCGCCTTCGCCATTCGCCGAGGCGGCTCCCCCAGTCGTGGATGGTCGGTCCCCCAGGTCCGAACTCCCATCCGCATGTGCACTCCCGCTCACGACGACTCCCCTCTCCTCGCCGGCACTCACCGGTGCGATGAGTCGTTCGTGGGAGAATTCGGACAGGGCTTTGGCGACGAGGTGGCGCTGCACGACGGCGAACGCATCCCCGTTGAGATGGGCGTACGGAGCCGGCGGGGCTGCGAACGGCCGACCCCTGCGTGATTTGGTGGACCTCTGGTCACTGTCCTGTTCCCCGGTCTCAGCCGCGCGCGACTCTCGGACTCCGGCTCCGACGAACGGCGCCAGCGCGCTGGCCTCGAAGCCCGCGCGGGTGCACACACTGACGAGCGCCAGTTTCTCGATCTCGCCCATCATGATGGTCGCCTCGGTGATGGGGGTGAAACCGGCGGCGCGGTTTTTCTCGATGATCGCGTCGTTCCTGGCATCGGGCTCGACGACGACGCGCTCGGCACCACGTCCTCCCTGGTCAGCCGGCCTCATGCAGAAGTCGATGACCTCGGCCATGATGCGGTCGGTGAGGCCGTGTACGGCGGGTCCTGCAGGCGGTGAGACGAGCAGGTGCATCCCGATATCGCCCTCGCCGGTGGCCAGGACGTTTCGCGGGATGAGGCTGTCGGGGGTGTAGGTCTCGACGTAGAAGCAGTCGATGCCGTCGACGGAGCCGACCCAACCGGCGTCATCCGCGGAGTCGCGAATGCCATCCAAGTAGGTCCGGACCTCGTTCTCGTCGAGGTCGGTCATCATCCAGTAGTGGGCGCGCGGATGGACCAGCCACTCGTGGATCCGGGCGGTGTCCCGGTCGACGTCGAGAGGACGGATGGTCACCGTCGCCGAGGCGGCCGTGAGCTTCACGTTCGAACTGCGGTCCGTGCGCGTACAGGTGGCGTTCGCACCAACCGCAGAAACGGTCGGGTCGGTTTCGTCCGCCTCGGTGGTGGTCAGGCTGGTGATGAGTTCGGTGGTCATACGTGCGACATCTCCTTGGAGTTCTCGAGTGCGAAGGCGGCATCGGGGACGGCATCGGATTCGTCGGCCGGCACCCCGAAGGTCTGGAAGGCGATGGCCCGTTCGATCGGATAGGGTTCCCGGCCGGTCACTGCGGCCAGCACCACCGAGGCCCGCCACGGGCCGAAGCCGAGGTCAGGGGCGGTCACGCCGTGGGTGTGCTCTTCGCCGCCCACGACGTGGATGGTTCCTTCGTCGTTGATCGTGTAGTGGCGGCTGACGTCGAGGCGGCCTCGCGAGTCCAGACGGATGTCGTCGCCGAGAGGGCTGAGAAAGTCCGGGACCTGCGATTTGTATCCGGTGGCGGCAATCACGGATCCCGATCGCCGAGTAAACGTCTTTCCCAGTGCCGTGTTGCGGAAGTCGAGCAGGTATTCGCCGCTGATCGGGTCGATGTCGGCGGTGACGAGTTCGGCTTCGGAGATGAGGTTCGTCAGCAGTTCTCGCCCGCCGCGGCTGAGTCGGTAGAGAGTGTCGTGGATGTCGTCGACGAGGTCGGCGGAGATGCCCTTGTACAGCGTGCGCTGTTCCCGGCCGACGCGTTCGCGCAGCTCATCGGGCAGCGCCCGGAAGTGGTCGGTGTACTCCGGGGAGGTCATCTCAAGGGTGAGCTTCGTGTACTCCATCGGGAAGAACCGCGGCGACCGGGTCACCCAGTCGAGGCGTACGCCTCGGTCTTCGGCGTCGTCGATGAGGTCACGGTAGATCTCGGCGGCGGACTGGCCGCTGCCGACGATCGTGATCGCCCCGGAGTCGAGCAGCGCGTCCCGGTTCTCGAGGTAGTCGGCGGTGTGGATGAGCGGGCCGGCAGCGGGCGAGTTGGCGGCGCTGTCCGGGCCGGCAGCGGGCGAGTCGGCGGCACCGTCCGGGCCCGTGCCGGACGCACCAGCGCCGGCATCGCCCTCGAGCCCCTGCAGCGCAGGCGGCAGTACGGGCTGCGTTCCCACGCCGAGCACGAGATGCCGTGCGCGGTAGGTCTCGGTGCCCACGATCGAACCGGAGTCGTCGGCCACCTCGGCGAGGGCGGTGTACACACCGTCCTCCCTGGTCACGGACACGACGCGACGGTTCCATCGCAGCGAATCCAACTGGGCGGAAACCCACCGGCAGTATTCGTCGAATTCGGCGCGCAGGGGGTAGAAGGATTCTCGGATGTAGAACGGGTAGAGCCGCCGGCGCTCCTTGAGGAAGTTGAGGAACGAGTACGGGGAGGTGGGGTCGGCCATGGTGACGAGGTCGGCGAGGAACGGCACCTGGATGGTCGAGCCTTCGATCATCATGCCCGGGTGCCAGCGGAATTCGGGGCGCTGATCGACGAAGATTGCGTCGACGTCGTCGAGCGGCTCCGACAGGGCGGCCAGGCCGAGTCCGAAGGGACCGATACCGACGCCGAGGATGTCGTGGATGGGCGTGGAATCTGCGCTCATGCTGCGCCTCCTTCGGTTGCGGCGTCCTCGAGATCCCGGCCGGCGAGAATGCCGTGCCCGGTGGCACGGACGAGGTCGAGCACGGCGGTGATGTCATCGATGCTGGTATCGGGGTTGAGCAGGGTGAGTTTGAGCCACGGCGTTCCGTCGATGACGGTGCGGGCGATGGCGGCGCGGCCGGAGCGGAAGAGGACTCGACGGATGAGCGGGACGAGTTCGTCGCAGGTGGCCGGGTCCGCGGTCGCCGGGGTGAAGCGGAACAGCACCGTGGACAGGTCCGAGGCGCCGAGCACCTCGAAGTCCGCCTGGGCCTCGAGCAGCTCCCGGACGTCGGCCGCGAGGTCGCAGACTGTGTCGAGCATCGATCCGATCTCGCCTGCCCCACGGGCGCGCAGCGTCGTCCAGAGCTTGAGCGCGTCGAAGCGGCGGGTGGTCTGCAGGGACTTGTCGACCTGGTTCGGTTCGGCGTCGGCTTCGTGCGCTTCGGCTTCGGGATTGAGGTAGTCGTGGTGGTGGATCGTCGGCGCGAACAGGCTCGCGTCCCTGATGAGCAGGGCCGAGGAGGACACCGGCTGGAAGAACGTCTTATGGAAGTCGATGGTCACCGAGGTGGCCCCGGAGATCCCGTCGAGCAGGTGGGCGCGAGCCGGGGCCCAGAGCAGTCCGCCGCCGTATGCGGCGTCGACGTGCAGCCACACGTTCGCTGATTCGCAGACCCCGGCGATGGTCTCGAGCGGGTCGATGACACCGCGGTCGGTGGTTCCGGCGGTGGCGACGACGGCCATGGGGATCTGGTCGTTCGCCTCGATCGCGAGGAGGCTGGCGTTGAGCGCTTCGGCGTCCATGCGGCCGGACTGGTCGGTCGGGACGGTCACGACCGCCTCGGCGTCGAGGCCGAGGAGGAACGCCGCGCGCGACACGGAGAAGTGGGCCTGGTCGGTCGCGAGGATCCGCAGCCGGGACAGCAGGTCACGACGGGTGGGCGCGCCCAGGCCAGGGCCGCCTCGGCGAGATTCGGTGTCATCGGTCTCATCGTGTCCTGCCACCTCGACGAGGACGTTTTCGCGGGCGAGGAACAGCGCCTGGAGGTTGGACTGGGTACCTCCGGAGGTGAAGATTCCGTCGCCGCCGACGAAGCCGAGGTGGCCGCAGGTCCAGTCGATGAGGCGGCGTTCCATGAGGGTGGCGACCTCGGATTGGTCGTAGGTGTCGACCGAGGTGTTGATGGCGGCGAGCATCGCTTCGGCGGCGACGGCGGGTACGGCGACCGGGCAGTTGAGGTGGGCGACGTAGCTGGGGTGGTGGAACCACACGGCATTGTCGGCGTAGAGGGCGTCGACTTCACGCAGGGCTTCGGCGTTGCCGACGCCTGCGGTGTCGAGGTCGACGGCGTCGACGGCGGCCTGGAGTCCGGAGCGATCCTTCGCCGAGGCGGCCCGCTCGGTGGTGCGGAACCGTTCGCCGAGGATGTCGACGACGTCGTGCATGAGCGATGTGTACTCGTCTGCGCTGTGGGCGCCGAGGAGGGCATCGGTGTGGGGGATTTCGGGGGTCTGAAGGGGTGCTGAGGTGGGTGTCGCTTCGGTGTCGTAGAGCAGAGAAGTCGTCACTGTGAGGTTTCCTCCTTCGATGATGCGCACCGCGAAGCGCGGCTCGCATTAGGGAAACCTACCCTAACTTTCTGCATTGGCGAAGGGTCTGTTCGCCGGCCCGACGACTACGGGCGTCGCGCATCCGTCGGGCAAGGCGGTGCCCGCGCCCAGGTTTCATGCGGCAAGGAGGCTGTTCGCACTACGGGTGCATCGGGCCGAAAAGCGCTGAGTGGCCTTCGTCACATTGAGGTGTGTTGTCCAACATCGTGAGACGTTCCAGGCGGATCCAGCTGACGAGTTCAGGACACTTCGTGCGGGGCCTCGAGGCAAAATTCCGCACGGATCGTCCGGAACTCGCGAGATTCACCGCTCAAGACCCACACACACGAAATAGCCGCAGCCTCCGCGCGAACGCGGAAGCTGCGGCTTCTCATCGACCAGAGACCCCTCCTTCAGAGGACCTCACGACCTCACTTCACGACGTAGTTCGGGGCCTCGACGGTCATCTGGATATCGTGCGGGTGGCTTTCCTTCAGCCCAGCCGTGGTCAGGCGGACGAACTTGCCCTTGGCCTTGAGCTCGTCGACGGTGCGCGCGCCGACGTAGAACATCGTCTGGCGCAGACCTCCGGTGAGCTGGTGGGCGACCTGCTTGAGGTGACCGCGATAGGCGACACGACCTTCGATGCCCTCGGGGATGAGGTCGGTGTCGGTGGCGATATCGGCCTGGAAGTAGCGGTCCTTCGAATACGACTTGCCCTTGCGCGGAGCCATCGCGCCCAGCGAGCCCATGCCTCGGTAGGCCTTGTACTGCTTGCCGTTGACGAAGATGAGTTCGCCCGGCGACTCGTTGCACCCAGCCAGCAGGGAGCCGAGCATGACGGTGTCGGCACCGGCGACCAGGGCCTTGCCGATGTCACCGGAGTACTGGAGTCCGCCATCGGCGATGACCGGGACTCCGGCGGCTCGGGCGGCCTTAGCGGCGAGGTGGACGGCGGTGACCTGCGGGACGCCGACACCGGCGACGACACGGGTGGTGCAGATCGATCCGGGCCCCACACCGACCTTGACGGCGTCGACTCCGGCTTCGACGAGCGCCTGTGCGCCTTCCTTCGTGGCGACGTTTCCGCCGATGATCTGCACGGCGGAGAACGCCGGATCGGACTTGACCTTCTTGATCATGTCGGTGACTCCGCGGGCGTGGCCGTTGGCGGTGTCGACGACGAGGACGTCGGCTCCCGCCTCGGCGAGCAGTCCTGCACGCTCGTAGGCGTCGCCGTAGAATCCGACGGCGGCACCGACTCGCAGGCGACCCTCGTCGTCCTTGGTGGCCAGCGGGTATTCCTCGGTCTTGACGAAGTCCTTGACGGTGATGAGGCCCTGGATGACGTTGTTGTCATCGACGAGGGGCAGCTTCTCGACCTTGTGTTCGGCCAGCAGCTCGAAGGCCTTCTCGGCGGCCACGCCGACGGGGGCGGTGACCAGCGGCATCTTCGTCATGGTCTCGGCGACGGTGCGCGTGGGGAACTCGCTGCGGGTGACGAAGCGCAGGTCGCGGTTGGTCACGATGCCGACGAGCACATTGTTCTCGTCGACGACGGGCAGTCCGGAGATGCGGTACTTGCCGCAGATCTCGTCGAGCTCTTCCAGCGTCTTGTCAGCGGTGATCGTCAGCGGGTCGTTGATCATGCCCGATTCGGAGCGCTTGACGTAATCGACCTGGTTCGCCTGATCCTCGGCGGAGAGGTTGCGGTGGATGATGCCCAGGCCGCCGATGCGGGCCATGGCGATCGCCATCCGGGATTCGGTCACGGTGTCCATCGCCGCGGAGACGAGCGGAATGTTGAGCTCGATCTCCTTGGTCAGCCGGGAGGCCGTGGAGGCTTCGGAAGGGATGACATCGGTGTCGCCTGGCAGGAGGAGGACATCGTCATACGTGAGTCCCGTCAGCGAGAACGGATCGTTTGCGGCCTGTGATTCCTGCTCAGGGATTCCCATGAAGACAGCCTTTCGACGCGAAGATACGGTGGCTCAATGCTATCGGAGCGCGACAGTCGACCGCTATGGGTTCAAGTACCGAGCACTGTGAGACTGACTACACGGGGAAAGCTGTCGGATTCGTGCGGGAATCCTTCACCGAGGCGGCTCATCGTCAATCCCTCACCGAAGCGGGTGGCCGCCGCCCCATCCTCACCGAAGATCTACCGCCCCTCCCCCACGGACCGTGCAAGGTCGAGGGTCGATGCTTCGGAGTCGTCGAGGTGGATGCGCAGCAGTCCTTCGGCGCCCTGCCGGTCCCCGGATTTCATCTTCTCGAGGATGTCCCGGTGCGGGTTCGCCCAGTGCGAGTGGTATTTGCCGGGTTCGGGCGAGCGCGAGAACGTCGTCGACAGCCGAGCCATGAGGTTGAGGTAGAACTCGTCGAGAAGTGGTGAACCGAGGAGGCCGACGATCGCGCGGTGGAACGATGCCGAGTGTTCCTGCGCATCGGCCCAGGTTTCGTTCTTCGGTGCGGTTTCGGCCCGGACCACGGAGGCTTCGACGGCGGCCATCGCCTCGTCGGTGGCGTCCTGCGATTCCTGGACGGCGCGGATCTCGAAGACCCGGCGGGCACGGTAGAGGTCCTTGAGCTCGTCGATGCCGAAGGTGGAGACGAAGAAGCCCCGGTTGGGTTCCTGGGTGAGCAGCCCGGCGTGGCGCAGCAGGCTCAGCGATTCGCGGGCGGTGTTGCGCGAAACGTTGAACTCCTTGGCCAAGGCACCATCGCGGACCGGACTTCCCGCCGGGTATTCACCGTCGGTGATGCGGGTGCGGACAAGGGCGACGATCGCCTCTGACGTGCAGCCGGGGGAATGTGGACTCATACCACCAGGCTACCGTGTCCCCGCCGGCCGTGGGCGAACTTCGCCGCCGACTCTGCCTGAGTCGACCGCTCAGGACGCAGCGACGGCGCCCGGGTCGAGGCTCAGACGCGAGCTGAAATGGCGCGGGCACCCCGTCAGCGGATCGTCGAATGCGATCTCCGCGGCCAACAGCTGCAGCGGCGACGAGAAGTCGTACGGATCCGGGGCAAGATCGACCGGATAGACCGGATCACCGAGGATGGGCAGCCCGAGCGCGTTCATGTGCACCCGCAGCTGGTGCGTCTTGCCCGTGACCGGCGCAAGTTCGTACTCGGCAATCCCTCCCCGAGGCGGCCCGTCGTCCCCGTCCCCCGCCCATTCGGACGGGGCACTGTCAGTTCCCCCTCGCCGAGTCGGCCCAGCTCCATCCGTAGCCACTCGAGTCCCGCTGGGGCTGAGTCCCCGTGCTCCGATGATGCGCACGAGGCGGATCCGACTGACCGCGTTCGGCTCCCCTGCGACTTCGAGCACCTGGCGTCCGCCGACAGGTTTGACCAAACGTGATTCGCGGATGACAGGAAACTCCATGTCTGCCGGTGGCGCCGACGCCAGGGCTCGGTAGGTCTTGTGGACCCTGCGGTCTTGGAACAGACGCTGGTAGCGGCCGCGCGTCTCGGGCCGTTTCGACAGGACCAGCAGACCGGCGGTGATCCGGTCGAGGCGGTGGATGGCGACGAGGTCGGGCTGGTCGAGATCGACACGCAGCCGGGTGACGACGCATTCGCGGACGAAGCGTCCGTTCGGGGTGCTCGCCAGGAAATGAGGTTTGTCGACGACGATCAGGTCCTCGTCCTCGAACACGATCCCGACGTCGAAGGGGATCCGCTGTTCGGGTGGGACCGGGCGGTGGAAGAAGTAGAACCCGCCGGGAATGACCGGATCGTCCCAGGTCACCGGGCGCCCCGCCTCGTCGCACATGTCCCCATCGGTCAGCAGCGCCTGTCGGGACTCGGGGGCCGCCTCGGGGAATTCGGTCTCGAGCCAGTCCCCGATCGAGTCGGGAACGGGCAGGTGGTTCTTCTCGTGGGTGGCCTTGCCACCGGGGGCGCGCAGAGCGGTCGCCGAGATTCCCTCTCGAGGCGGGAGCGGACTGCGGGGCATGGGGCCAAGTCTATGCGGTGCCACCATTGTCCCCAGTCGATGCGGCGACGCCTTAGGTGCGGTCCCGGAAGCACTGGCGCGGAGGCGCGGTCGCGGACGCTCTGGCGTGGAAGCACTGGCGCGGAACCGCACGAAATCTGCCGGATACCGCAGATCGGCCGCGGTTTCCGCAAAACTCCGAGACGCCTTCGAATTCCCGCCGACTGAGCACCTATGGTGGGACACATGGACCGCATCGAACTCACGCAGGATGTCCTCTGCGAGAAGGTCGTCACTCCGATCGTTCTCGCGATGTTCGCCGATCACGAGTGGGACAGCATCGCGATGCTCCGCGATACCGACGATGAGCGTCGGCTCTTCGCGCGGATCGTCGTCGCCGGGGAGGCCGTTGAAGTCCTCCTCGATTACCCCGGCAACGATGAGAGCCTCTATGACATGCAGGAGCGCCTGGTCGCGGAGTTCCGGTCATTCATCGAGACCTCTGAGTTCGGCGCGCGACGCGCCCCGGAGTGGGAGGCCGATTCATTCGCCTTCGAGCACAAACCTGCCGTCGTCACCCGCGCTCCGCGACCGGATTTCGACGGACCGCCGGACTGCGTTCAGCGTCGACTGCGCAACCGCGGAAGGGTCATGCGCGTCGACCGCCGCCGCTGCGTCTCCGCTCACCGCCGCGACTGAGCTCCACCGCGTCTTCGCACTTCGTCGCGGCTGAGGTCACGGGTCGTCCGAGGGTTGCAGCACAGTTTGAGTTGAATAGCCCAGTTTCAAACATGGGCTGTTCAACTCACACTGTGCTTTCAGCGCCCGCGTCGCCCGCTCACGCCCGGGCGACGAGGAAGTCGATGTCGACACCGTCGGGCAGGGCGCCGTATTCGCGGCCCCGATCGGCACCGAGCCGGGCCGACGCGAAGCTCGATGCCACCTCAGCTGGCGCGGATTCGAAGAGGATCGCCGCCTGCATGAGCAGCGCCATCTTCTCCACGAGAACTCGGCCTCGCCCCTGCAACGCCGCCTGCGCCGCCGCACCCCCGGAATCCAGATCCTGCACCGCTGACTGCAGCGACCGCGCCAACGATTCGTAGGCTGCATCGAAGTCCGCGTGGTTGCCCAAGCCGGTCTCGAGAAAGCCGAGGAACGACTTGGCACTTCGCGGCTCACGGGCCAAGGCACGCAGCACATCGAGGACGATGACGTTTCCGGAGCCTTCCCACACCGCCATCACCGGCTGCTCTCGATAGCGGCGAGCCAGAGGGAAGGACTCCGTGTAGCCGTTGCCACCGAGGCATTCGAGCGATTCATAAGCATGTTCGGGACCGCGTTTGCAGATCCAGTATTTCCCGACGGCCGTGGCCAGACGCCGGAAGTCGACCGCGTCGGCGCTGTCGTCGTCATAGGCGGCGGCCAGGTGCAGCGCCGTGTAGGTGGCCGCTTCGGCTTCGAGCTGGAGGTCGGCGATGACCGCGCGCATGAGCGGCTGGTCGATGAGCGTGACGCCGAAGGCCGCGCGCCCGCGGGCGTGCCAGGCCGCCTCGGCCACACTTTGGCGCATTCCCGCGGCCGAACCGAGGACGCAGTCGAGCCGGGTCTGGGCGACCATCTCGATGATCGTGCGCACTCCCCTGCCCGGCTCGCCCAGCAGCCACCCGTGCGTGGCGTCGAACTCGACTTCCGAGGAGGCATTGGATCTGTTCCCCAGCTTGTCCTTGAGCCGCTGGATCCGCACCGAATTGAGGTCACCGCCGGGCAGCACTCGAGGTACGACGAAGCAGCTCGGGCCCTCATCGAGTTGGGCGATGACGAGGAAGGCGTCGGACTGCGGAGCCGAACAGAACCATTTGTGGCCGGTGAGGAGGTAGTGGTCGCCGAACGCAACGCCGTAGGTGGTGTTTGCGCGGATGTCCGATCCGCCCTGCTTCTCCGTCATCGCCATGCCGAAGGTCACTGCGGTCTTCGCCGCCGGGTCGATCCGCCGCGGATCATAGCCGGCAGCGGTGGCGCGCGGCACCCAGAAATCAGCGAGCGCGGAGTCGGCGCGCAGGGACGGCACGACCGCGTGCGTCATCGACACCGGGCAGGCGTGGCCGGGTTCGATCTGGGAGAAGAGCATGAACCGCACGGCGCGTTCGACGTTCGCCCCCGGCCCGGGGTGCGTCCAGGCAAAGGAGTGGGCTTCCGCATCGAGTGCATCGCCGATGATCCGATGGTAGGCCGGGTGGAACTCGATCTCGTCGATGCGGTTGCCCCAGTCGTCGTGGGTCCGCAGCACCGGCCCGTAGACGTTGGCCAGGCGTGCGTCGTTGATGAAGTCGGCGCTGCCGACGAGCGCTCCGATGCGGTCGAGCTCGTCATGCGCGGCATCCGGCGCATAGTGGGCGAGCGCATCCTTCAGGGCCGTGTTCAGCGTGAATTCGTTGATATCTCGCCGAGGCGGCGCCTGGTTGAACACCGTATGCGTCGTCCGCGGGGTGGTGGGTTCCGCCGCGGGTTCTGCGGAGCGCGCGACTGCAGGGTTCGCTTTCGTTGACGCGGTGTCGGGCGTCGCGGTCATGGTTCTCCTAATGCGGATCGGGTGAACGTGGTCAGTGCCTTGATGAGGGTCTCGATCTCTGCGGAGCTCGGATTCGGGGTGGCCGGATCGAGGATGTCGACGAGGTTCTCTCCCACGCTTCCGACGATCGACCGAGCAACCACCTCGGCGGGGATCGTCGTACCGCCCACCCGATCAAGGGCTTCCCCGATGGCGGCGACATACTCGCGGCGCAGCCGCAGACGTTCGCTCTGAACCGGCGCGGGGACTTCTTCGAGCAGCAGGGCGTGGGCGAGCCGGCGACCGGCTACGGCGCGGCGGACGAAGACTTCGACGGTCGATTCCGCGACCTCGGCGGCAGTGGATGCTTCGTCGACGGTGCCGGCGATGATGTCCAGTTCGTGGCCGGCGGCCTGGGCGAAGACCAGCCGCAGCAGCTCATCACGGTTGCTGAAATACGTGTAGATCGATCCGGCGCTGCAGGCAGCTTCGGCGGCGACCGCGGCCACGCTCGCCGAGGCGAATCCTCCGCGAGCGATGACATGTCGAGCGGCACGTTCGATCTCGGCCCGGCGTGCCTCGGCGTTGGCCCGAGTGCGCTGGGTTGCGCGGTACGCCATCCTCACCTCGGATCGTCGAAGGGCTCACTTCCCCAAAGAAATGAATCGTGGTTCAATTGTTTTCAGTATGGCACTCGTCACAGGGAGAAGCAATGAAGCTCGGAACCATGCTCGACACCACCGTTCTGCGGCACCCGGACAAGGAGGCTCTGGTCTTTGAGGACCAGCGCCTCACCTACACCGAGCTGCGGCACCGAGCACTCAAGGCAGCCCAGGTGCTCGCCGACAACGGCGTCGGCTCCGGCGATGTCGTGGCCATCATGACCTTCAACGTCCCGGGGTTCGTCTTCGCCGCCTTCGGTGCGTGGTACCTCGGCGCGACCGTCGTGCCGGTCAACCACAAGTTCCAAGCTCCGGAGGTCGAATACACGATCGAGCACTCGGGAGCGAGGCTCGGCATCGTCAGCACCGAACTCGCCGAGATCGCGCGGGCCGGAGCACCGGACATCACCTGGCTGGAGACCGAACCCAACACCCCGGGCAGCTTCGACGTGCAGCTCGATGCCGCCGCAGAGGCCGAACCCGGCGACTTCACCGATGAACAGGTCGCGCAGATCCTCTACACCTCGGGCACGACGAGCTCACCGAAGGGCTGCGTGCATTCGCATCGCAACATCTTCCAGGTCGGCACGCTCATCAACCTCAATATGGGCTACCGCAGCGACGACCGGTACCTCATCTGCATGCCGATCTGGCATTCGGCTCCGCTGAATATCGCCCTCATCCCGACGATCCAGATGGGTGGGACCGTCGTCCTCCAGCGGGCGTATCACCCGGTGGAGTCGATGCAGATCATCGCAGCGGAGCAGATCACGACGTTCTTCGGACCCACTGTCGCCTATGTCGCGCCGATCATGACCGCGAAGAAGCTCGGCTTCGATTTCGCCGACTACGACTTCTCGTCCATTCGCCGGTGGAACTACGGCGGCGCTCCGATCGACCGCGCGACGGCGGCCATGCTCATCGAGGCCTACGGGACGAACCAGTTCTACAACCTCTTCGGCATGTCCGAGATGGGTCCGACCGGCTGCCTTCTCGGGCCCGAGGATCAGCTGAGCAAGGCGGGATCCGTCGGCCGGCACGCCATGGTCGGCAACGCCATGCGCGTGGTCACGGCCGACGGCGCCGAGGCGGGCCCCGGTCAGACCGGCGAGATCTGGTTCGCCGGTGACACCCGGATGCGCGAATACCTCGGCAATCCCCAAGCCACCGAGGCGGCCTTCGAGGGTGAGTGGTACAAGACCGGTGATCTCGCCCGGCTCGACGAGGACGGGTATCTCTTCATCGTCGATCGATCGAAAGACGTCATCATCGTCGGCGGTGAGAACGTGTTCTCCCTCGAGGTCGAGGAGGCCATCATCGCTCACGACCGGGTCGCCGATGTCGCTGTCGTGGCGAAGCCGGATCCGCAGTGGGGCGAGCAGGTCGTCGCCTTCATCACGACCACCGATGGCGAGGACTTCTCCGTCGATGAGCTGCGCGACTTCCTCTCCGATAAGCTCGCGCGCTACAAGCTCCCGCGCGAGATCTTCACCATCGACGAGCTGCCGCGCAACCCGTCGGGCAAACTGCTCAAGCACAGGCTGCGCAGTCAGGTGGCCGCCGGCTGAGGCACGTCCGTCTGTGTCTGCATTGACAGCCGCAGTCCGGCTGTCGGCAGGGGAATCAGCTGGTTGTCAGTCGGCAGCGGAGACTTCGCGCGGCCGTCGCCAGACGAGGACGGCGACGACGCCAGTCAGAATGACGGCAGTCAGGGCGAACGGCACCGGCAGGAGCGGGTCCAAGAGCACCACGACGCCGGCCGCCGGCACGACGGTGTTGACGATGGGATCCGCGTGCCGCCGGATCGCGAGCAGCCAGATGCCGAAGACGAAGACAGCGAGCGGGACCGTGTAGGCGAATGATGCCCACGGCTGGTGCAGTTCGCTGTGTCCGGTGAGGACATCGATCTCCACTTCGATGCCGGCGGAGAACGCACCGGCGGCCGCGAAGATGAAGTAGTGCCCGTAGCCATAGGCCAGCGACCGGGACAAGCTGCCGATCACGCGATGATGGGGCGGCCAGAAGTAGATCCACCACAGGGCTGCGGTCGCGATGAGCACGAGGACGGCGACCCAGATGAGCGAACCGAGCTCCTCGGTGTCGTGGAGTGCCTCGATGATCGCATTGGCGGAGCCGAGCAGGCTCTCTCCGAGCACGATCAGAGTGAACAGACCATACCGCTCGGTGATGTGATGAGGATGCCAGGGAGTGGTCCCCGTGCGTTCGGCGACGATCGGCACGGCGAGCTCTGCGACGATGAGCACGACGAGCGCGAAGGTGAACATCGAGCCAGGCAGCATCAGGGAGACGAGCCACAGGACCTGCACGACAGCGATCCCGCCCGCGTAGATGAGCGTGGCACGGCGTGCTGCGCCCGCCGAACGGGAGGCACGCAGCCATTGGGCCACGAGCGCGAGGCGCATGACGACGTAGGCGTAGATCAGTACGGAGAAGTCGTGGTCCTCGAAAGCCGGTCCGATTCCGGAGGCTAGCACCAGCACTCCGCCCATCTGCGCGATGGTGAGCACTCGGTACAGCCAGTCGTCGACGTCGAACGAGGTGGCGAACCAGGTGAAATTCATCCACGCCCACCAGATCCCGAAGAACACGATGGCGTAGTTGACGATCCCGTCGACCGTACGGCCCTCGGTGAGGGCGTGGTGCAGCGACACGGCGGCGGTGCTCACCGCGACAACGAACACGAGGTCGAAGAACAGCTCCAACGTCGAGGCGGTGCGACCTTCCTCCGACGGGTCGCGTGGCGTCATAGGCACAAGACGAAAACGGGTCTGAGTGGTCATGGTCGGGGCCTTCTGCGCATGTCAGAGTCCCGAAGGCTTGAGTCTGAGCCTCCGGGACACTGTCCGTTGACGGGGCTTGTCAGTCTACAGGGACGACTTCGAGCGTGTTGCGACGCACCGGCTCGGTCGACATCGTCACCGAGTACTTGCTGTCGGCATATTTCTTCAGGAACGAATCGTCGACGGCCTGGTTGGTCTTCTCGTCCTCGGAGTCGACAGGCACGAACCGGACTTCCTTCTCGACGCCTCCGGCGGAGATCCGACCGCGACCGGTCTCCAAGGCAGGGCCGTACCATTTGCCCTGTGTGCCGTTGAAGGAGCGGATGAAGATCCGCTCTCCCACGGGTACCGACCAGATGTCGACGTTCTTCGGTGTTGTGCCGTCCGGGAGGGTTGCCCCGACGGTGAAATAGGTCTCTGCGTTGATGCGGTTGAGTTCGTCTTCGGTCCATGCAGCCATTGTCTCGGCCAACCTTTCGTTTGTGGAGGTCCGCTGCCTCCGCACCTGTGGCGCGGGACAGCGGCTATTCTTTGATTCGGGGTCGTGGTCCTCAGAGTTCAGAGGGCCCAGGTTCGGAATCCTTCGGTCTCAGAGCTTGCTCAGAGCTTGTCGGTGAAGAAGGGTCCGAGCTTGCTCACAGCCTCGGCGACTTCCTTCTCTCCGTCGTAGAGCTCCATATGATTCGCGCCCTCGACGACGTGGAAGGCCCTGTCAGCACTCGCTGCGCGCTCGTAGAGGGCGTCGCTCATCCACTTCGAGCCGGCCTCGCTGCCCGCGATGACCAGCAGCGGCTGGGTGAGGAAGGCCTCAGATTTGTGGAACGCATCGTAGGTGATGATCTGCGAGAGGCTCCGTGCGGTCATGAAGCCCGGAGCGTTCGGGTGCTCACAGCGAGGAGTGTGGTAGTACTCCCACGCCTGACGCAGCTCCTCGTTCGGAGCGTCCTCCTCCTTCATCGGGGCCAGCGGGAACGGGTTGTCTTGGCCGGCGGCGTCGGTGGTGCGCGCATCCGACCCCATCTTCAGCAGCGGGAAGGCGTCGGCATCGGCGACGTCGTTGGTCCACCCGTTGCGGAACATCTGACCGATGTTGACCAGGCTGACCGTGCCCACTGCTTTGATGCGCGGGTCGTTGATCGCGGCGTTCGCGGTGTAGCCGGCACCGGCGCAGATGCCCATTCCGCCGATCCGCTCGTTGTCGACGTAATCGAGTCCTGTCAGGTAGTCGACCACGGCGGACACATCCTCGGTGCGGATGTGCGGGTTCTCCAGCTGGCGCGGCTCACCGGTGCTCGCGCCCTGGAAGGACGCATCGTAGGCGACGGTGACGAAGCCGAACTCCGCTAATTTGCCCGCGTAGAGCCCGGCGGTCTGCTCCTTGACGCCGCCGCCCGGATGGGAGACGACGATCGCCGGGTACTGCTTCGAGGCGTCGAATTCCGGCGGGAAGTTGATCACGGCCGACAGTGTGGTGCCGTAGCCGTTGCGGGTTGTGATGTCGATGTTCTCGCTCATGGTTCTCTCCTCTGTCGGTTGCCAGTGCTGCTCAATGGTCGAATCGGTGCACACGGGGTCGTGGTCGTGTTCGTCGAGAGATCGGATCGGTCCCCGCTCTCTTCGACACCACCCATACTTCTTCGGTCTGCCTGTTCGCGGTAGGTTCTGTCAGAACCCCCTTCGCCGATCGTGCGCAGCCCTTCTTCGATCGGGCGCCTCCCGTTCGAACGGGAGCCTCCCGTTCGGAGGTTCTCGGAGAACCTGGCTCCCGTCGATGACGGTCCTTAGCATGGTGATATGAGCGCGAAAGACGAGAGAGTACGGGACTTCCTCACCACACGCCGGGCGAAGATCACCCCGGACATGGTCGGACTGCCCACCGGCAGCGGTGTGCGACGCGTCCCCGGTCTGCGCCGAGAAGAGGTCGCGATGCTGTCCGGTGTGTCCGTGGACTATTACACGCGGATCGAGAAGGGCGACTTGAGCGGCGTCTCCGACGAGATCCTCGACGCCCTCGCCCGGACGCTGCAGCTGGGTGAGGACGAGACCGCCTACCTCTACGACCTGGCTCGCACGTTCCGTCGGCCCGCGCGGGCGCGTCGGCACCCGAGGTCTGCGGCATCCGTACCGCGTCAGGTTCAGCTGCTCATCGATTCGATGAGTGAGTCACCGGTGGTCGCGCTGAACCAACAGCTCGATATCGTCGCGGCGAATACTCTCGGCCGGGCTCTCTTCGACGTCGTCTTTGCCAGCCCCACGAAGAGGTCGGACTCCGCCCCGCCGAACATGGCCGCATTCGTCTTCCTCGATCCCGCAGCCGACACCTTTTTCGGCAACATCGACGAGGCGGCCGGCACCTGCGTGCGCATGCTGCGAGCCCAGGCCGGCAAGACTCCGCACAACAGGCAGCTGACCCAGCTCATCGGCGAGCTGTCCACGAGAAGCACGGACTTCAGCGCACGCTGGGCCGCCCACGATGTCGGCATTCACCGCACCGGCACCAAGACGCTTCACCATCACGAGGTCGGCGAACTCGATCTCGGATTCGAAGAGCTCGCTCTTGCCTCCTCCCCGTCCATCGCACTGTCGACCTATGTCGCCGAGCCTGATTCGCCGACCTCGGAGAAGCTGCGGCTGCTGGCGACCTGGGCGGCGACGGAGAAAGTGACAGCGCAGCAGTAGCTGGAAGCGGTCGGCCGCACCTCCAGCCCCCGCACCTCACACGGCTTCGAGCGCTTCGACGGGACTGATCGATGTGGCTGCGCGGGCGGGTTCGCGGCTGGCGACGAACACGGCGATGAGGGTGCCGACGATGACGGCGATGACGACCGTCCAGGGCACGCTCGGAGCGAAGAGGCCGAGCAGAGGTGAGAGCAGGGTCAGTGCGCCGACCCACCCGAACCCGATGCCCAACGGCACGGCGACCAGGCAGGCGGTCAGGCTCAGCTGCAGGCCTTCGGCGGTGATCATCCGCCGCACGCGCTTCGGGGTCTGGCCGAGCGCCATGAGCAGCCCGATCTCCTGAGTGCGCTGACGCACGGAGAGCATGAGCGTGTTCGCGACGCCGATGACGGCGATGATCACGGAGAAGAGGATGAGGGCCAGCGCGAACAGCATCGACTTGTCGATGACGGTGGCCAGCGCGTCCTCGAGGCCGCCCCACCCTTCCTCGCCGAGCGACCGCGCGTACCGCAGCAGCTGATCGCGGAAGGTGGTCATGGCGGTGGCGAACATGACGATGAGCGTGATGCCGATGACGAGCCCGATGACCGTGCGGGCATTCCGGGTGGGATGGCGGGCGATCGTCGAGGCGGCCAACCGGGACACCGCGGTGCGCCCGCACAGCCAGCCGATCGCTGCCTGCAGGGGCGGCAGGATCCACGGATGGCCGATGATGACGCCGAGGAAGGTCAGGCTCGACCCCAATGCGGTGAGCACCACGCTGATCAGGCTGATCCGATGGTCGGCGGCCCCGATCACGGCGTTGACGAGGAACGTCAGACCCATCGACAGCAGAATCAGCGAGGCCGTGAGTCCGCCCAATGAGGCGCGGGCGTCCTCCGGCCGGACCTCCACCGCCTGCGAGGTCGCCTCGATCGGTGAGATCCCCGTGATGCGGCGCGCCCCCAGGTACGCCGACAGCCAGGTCACGATGATGGTGGCGAGGGCGGGAACGGCCATGGTCGGGGTGAGGAGGGCGACCTCCTCGGTGATGGCGTTGCCCAGATAATTCTGGGCCGCTTTCGCCTGCCCGGTCGACGCCGCGAAGGCGAGCACCGCGGCGGGGACGGAGATGATCAGTCCCTCCGCCGAGGCGGCCCTGCGCAGCCGTTTCGACGACGCCCCGATGAGGCGCAGCAGAGCCAGCTGGCGGCTGCGACCGGCGATGATGATCGAAAACGTGTTCGCGATGACGATCGCGGAGACGAAGAGGGCGATGAGGAAGAAGGTGAAGCCGACCATCGTCAGCAGGTTCTGCGCGGTCTCGGATTCGGCGATGATCTTCTCGGACGACAGCCACGCGGTCAGGATCGCGATGCCCTGCATGATCGCGGTGCCGAAGAGGGCGGCGATGAAGACGACGAGGACGCTGGGGAAGAACTGCCGCGGGTTGGTCCGGATTTCGCGCAGCGGGTTCATCGGCTCACCGCAGTGTCGGCGCGTTCGTCGATGTCGAGCATGGTCGAGGCGATCGCCTCGGCGGTGATGGCGTCGGTCAGTTCGGTCACCGGGGTGCCGTCGGCGATGAAGATGACGCGGTCGGCATGGGCGGCGACGATCGGGTCGTGGGTGACGAGCACGATCGACTGGCCGAAGTCGCGGACGGCCTCGACCATGATCGCCATGACCTCGCGACCGGATTTCGCATCGAGGTTGCCGGTCGGTTCATCGGCGAAGAGGATATCGGGGCGGGTCGCAAGTGCCCGGGCGATGGCGGTGCGCTGCTGTTGGCCGCCGGAGATCTCGTTGGGTCGATGCTTGAGCCGGTCCTCCAACCCCAGGCGGTGGACGACCGTGGAGATCCAGGCGCGTTCGTCAGCGTTCGGGCGACGATCGTCGAGTTCGAAGGGCAGTCGGATGTTCTCCTTGACGGTGAGGGTGGGCACGAGATTGAAGGCCTGGAAGACGAACCCGATCCGGCGCCGGCGCAGAGCCGTGAGATCGTCGTCGCCAAGCGTCGTGATCTCCTGCTCGCCGAGGTGGACCTCGCCGGACGTGGGCCGGTCGAGTCCGGCGAGGACGTGCATGAGTGTTGACTTCCCGGATCCCGAGGGCCCCATCACCGCGGTCAGTTCGGCCGGTGCTATGTCGAGACTGACTCCGCTGAGGGCCGTGACCGCGGCCCCTTTCGGATCGAAGACCTTCGAAACGTCGCGAAGTCGGGCGATGGGCATCGTTGGGCCGGTGGTCATAGATTCCTCATGCGTCGGTGCAAGCTGTCATTTCCAGACTAACGAGGATCAGGCTTAAGAAACATGAAAAGCGACTGGCCAGTAGGTGTGAGGCGGCTGTACGGCTTTAAACAGTGAGAGCTCCTCACCGCCTGCTTGTGCAGCACGTTCGAGTGGGCATTCTCTGTTCCCGCGGCGCGCGATGTGCTCCACTGGGGACATGACTTATGCCGCGCTTCACCTCTCGACGTCGATCGACGCCTCCCCCGCCGAGGTGGCCGCCTTCGCCGGCGATCCCGCGAACCTTCCGGCCTGGGCCGCGGGTCTGAGCAATGGAATCCGCGAGGCGGCCGGCCGCTGGATCACGGACTCTCCGATGGGCGAGGTCGAGGTCCGCTTCGGCCCGCACACGGAGCTGGGCATCCTCGATCACGATGTGATCTTCCCCGACGGCACGATCGTGCACAATCCCGTCCGGGTGCTCGCCAACGGCACCGGCGCCGAGGTGGTCTTCACCCTCTATCGTCTGCCAGGTGTCGATGATGCCGAGTTCGACCGCGACGCCGACATGGTCCGCGCCGATCTCGCTCGCCTTCGCGCCATTTTCGAAGCGAACCGCGACTAAGCGCCGCGCCCGCTGCGCATGTCCCACGTCCGAGCGCGCCCTAGACGGCACAAAGCGCGCAACCACGATCAGGTCACAGTGGCATCAGGCCTTTTGTGCACCTGTCTCTGAATTACCCAGGTCCTTCGCTGTGCATTTCACAGCAGGATGTACCGAAAGTGGAATTCTGAGCGCCTGAGTGCCTCGACCCTATCGGCGTGAGGAGCGCAGCTTCCGATAGGTGCGGCGGGCGAAGTCTGCAGACTGTCGGCTAGCGCTCTCGACTCGTCGTGCAGCGCGCACGACAGGCTCTGCCTCGCGGCGCTCATTACGTCGGCGGGCCTCGTCGCGTTCGGTGCGTACGCGCTGCAGCTGCGACTTCACCGCCTGCACCTCTTCGTTCGCCCGTGCCGCCTTCCGGTCCTTGAGCGCCATCACCAGCCCGTAGTTCTGGACGGCGTTGAGACGTTCGCGGACTACGCCGATGTTGTCGACGAATGGGTTGTCGATCGCTTCGGCGTGGAAGAAGCCGGGTGCTTCGGTCTCCGCCGCTCCGGGGGTGTCGCCCAGCATCTTCGCGACGACGAAGTCCCACCACTTCCGATGCTCGGCACGGCGCTTCTGCGACTGCGATCTCAATCGGCCCCTGAGCTCGTCTCGGTTTCCCACCGCGCCGACAGCTGTCGACACGATGTCGTCGACCGAATCGAGCGGCAGCACGTAGTCCTCCATTCCGACGTTCTCCGCGGCTCCGCGCATGCGGATGGACGAATAGAGATTGGGAGCCAACGAGATGAAGGGAATGCCCGCAGCTCCGGCGAAGATCGCCGCGTGGTATCGGGTCCCAACGACCAGTTGAGCCTGTTCCGTCAGAGCGATGAGCTCTCGTGCTGTGAGCATCCGCGTGGGAACGACCTCGGCATGCCCGCTGGCCTGAGCGATCTTCATATCAGTGAGCTGGTCTCTCGTCTCCGGTGCCGGGGGCAGCGCCCCTCCGTGCGGCACAAGCAGCACCCGCAGACCGGTATCCTCGGCGAGTCGACGAGTGAGTTCCGCCAGCCGCCCGTGGTAATCGTCATCGCTGAGCATCGGGGTTGAGGCCTTCTCGGCGAAGCTCGCCAGGATGAATGGACGCTCTGTCAGATCCGATACGGCAGACCGGTCCTCGTCGCGCGCTGTCAATGAGAACGCGTCGTCGACCTGACGGCGCACCGTCGCGGAACCTCGCCCGAGGTCGGCGGCGAGCTGGGTCGTGTAGCTTTCACGAGTTCCGACGAACTCCGCCTCGGCGAGCAGATCGTGGACGATGTCCCGATCCTCGTCGTAGATGAGCGGGCCGAGCGTCTGGCTGGTCAACGCATACGGTTTGCCGAGGGCACGGGCGATCTTCGCCAGGGTCGCCCGCTCGTAGATGTGATGGGCGAACATCGAGTTGAGGTTGCCGCCGCCCGCAATGATGACGGCATCAGAGTCCCGGACTGCCTCGATGACATCGATCGCCGGGTCATCTGCCTTCAGCGCATTCCGATCTCCGGCGACGTAGTCGAGGATCGTCTTCAGCCGAGAGGTATTGGGACGTCGGTCGCGCCTGAACCCGATGCGTCTGACAGCGTCGACGCCGTACATTTCGCTCGCGTGCTGGGGTTCACCGGCGACAAGCGTGATGGCGATATCCGCTCGGGCACGAAGCTCATCGATGGCCAGCTCCGTCATCGCCTCATCGCCGAGGTGGTAGAACCGGCTCCACCCGACATCGCCGATCATCGTAATGCGCTTCATATCTCCCTTGGATCTGCGGAGAGGTCCCGGATCGGGAGCCTCCGCGACACCATAGCTGCGAGAGACCTCGGGAAAGTGAATGAGGCGCGACAGTCGAGTGAACAGAGGCGTGGACGACAGGCCGAACCGGCGAAGCCGGCGACCTCGGAACGGCACGGGCGATCTCATAGGACGGGCCGCCTCGGTGAGGGTGAATGCGCCGATGAAGACGACAGTGAATGCGACAGTGGCCCGGAACGTGATGTTCCGGGCCACTGTCGTGGTCAGAGAAAACTGACGTCCGAGCGGGTGGCTCAGTCCTCGTCCTCTTCGTCCTTCTTCTCGACGACCAGGGTCTCAGTGGTGAGAACCAGGGCGGCGATCGAAGCGGCGTTGCGCAGTGCCGAACGGGTGACCTTGACGGGGTCGATGATTCCGGCGCCGATGAGGTCGCCGTATTCATCGATGGCGGCGTTGTAGCCCTGGCCGGACTCGAGGTCCTGGACCTTGGCGACGACGACGTAGCCGTCCTGGCCCGCGTTGGCAGCGATCCAGCGCAGCGGCTGGACGACTCCGCGCTTGACGATCTCGGCACCGGTGAGTGCGTCACCGGTCAGACCGAGGTCGTTGCCGTCGAGGACCTTCGCAGCGTGGATCAGAGCCGATCCACCACCGGCGACGACGCCCTCTTCGATGGCGGCACGAGTCGCGGACACGGCGTCTTCGACGCGGTGCTTGCGCTCCTTGAGCTCCACCTCGGTGGCGGCGCCGACCTTGATGACGGCGACTCCGCCGGAGAGCTTGGCCAAGCGCTCCTGCAGCTTCTCGCGGTCCCAGTCGGAATCGGTGTTCTCGACCTCGGCGCGGATCTGAGCGACACGACCGGCAACAGCATCGTCGGCACCGGCACCATCGATGATGGTGGTGTTGTCCTTGGTGACGGTGATGGTGCGGGCGTTGCCGAGCTCTTCCAGGGTGACCTGGTCGAGCTTCATGCCCATGTCCGGGGTGACGACCTGGCCACCGGTGAGGACGGCGAGGTCTTCGAGGATGGCCTTGCGGCGGTCACCGAAGCCGGGAGCCTTGACGGCGGCGACGTTGATGATTCCGCGCAGCTTGTTGACGACCAGGGTCGACAGAGCTTCACCCTCGATGTCCTCGGCGATGATGAACAGCGGCTTGCCGGCCTGCTGCACCTTCTCGAGGACGGGCAGGAGCTCCTGGATGTTGGAGATCTTGCCCTGGTTGATGAGGATGAGAGCGTCGGAGAGCACAGCCTCCTGACGATCGGCATCGGTCACGAAGTGCGGCGACAGGAAGCCCTTGTCGAACTGCATTCCTTCGGTGATCTCGAGCTCGACGGACGCGGCCTGCGACTCGTCGATCGTGATGACGCCGTCCTTGCCGACCTTGTCGAAGGCATCGGCGATGAGCTTGCCGATCTCAGGCGACTGAGCCGACAGACCGGCAACGTGTGCGATCTCCGAGGAGTCGGCGACGTCGCGGGCGATCGTGCCCAGCTGCTGCGAGACGGCCTCGACGGCGGTCTCGATGCCGCGCTTGAGCTGTCCGGGTGCGGCACCTGCGGCAACGTTGCGCAGTCCTTCGTTGACGAAGGCCTGCGCGAGAACGGTCGCAGTGGTGGTTCCGTCGCCGGCGATGTCGTTGGTCTTGGTGGCGACTTCCTTGGCCAGCTGTGCGCCGAGGTTCTCGTACGGATCGTCGACCTCGACCTCACGGGCGATGGTCACACCATCGTTCGTGATCGTGGGAGCGCCCCACTTCTTGTCGAGCACGACGTTGCGGCCCTTGGGTCCCAGTGTCACCTTGACGGTGTCGGCCAGGGTGTTGACACCCTTTTCGAGTGCACGACGGGCTTCGTCGTTGAATTCCAATGATTTAGGCATTCGTCCTCCTGTCAGTGAAGTTGTTGTTCAGGGGATTCAGCCGATGACGGCGAGCACGTCGCGAGCCGAGAGTACGAGGAACTCTTCGCCTGCGTACTTGACTTCGGTGCCTCCGTACTTGGAGTAGATGACCTTGTCGCCGACGGCGACGTCGACCGGCACGCGGTTGCCGTTGTCAGCAACGCGGCCCGGGCCCACTGCGACAACTTCGCCTTCCTGAGGCTTTTCCTTGGCGGTTTCGGGAATGACCAGACCACTGGCGGTAGTCTGTTCTGCTTCGACCTGACGGATGACAATCCGATCTTCGAGTGGCTTGATGGAGACCGACATATCGGGCCCTCTCCCTTCGCTGGGTTCTATTTCATCGAGTCAGACGGCGGCTGCTGCCATGAACCTCTCGTCGTCGCGGGTGCCGAGCGATTCGACCGTCTCATGAAACTGGCACTCAATGAGTGCTAGTGCTAATTCTGACTCTAGAACGCTCTTAGCACTCGGTCAACTTGAGTGCCAGCAATTCGTCATGCTCTGGGCGAAAGTTCAGATTGGGGCCGGGAAGTCGGGGCCAAGGCACCGAAAAGCGTGGGCCCCGAGGATCTCTCCTCGGGGCCCACGCTCCTTGCTGACCGCCTCAGCTCAGTTGTCGATATCTGTTGTCAATGGCGGCCAGGTCTGTGGTGGCGCCGCGCGCCGTGCTGAGTCATCGTCGGCCGTCGCACCTCGGGCGCGACTTCGGCCGATCGATGCCTCAGATCAGGCGCACTGCCACTGTCCCCAGCCGGCCTTGGCCTGCAGGATCTTCGCACGCTTGAACTGCTCCTGCGGGCTGGCATCCGACGGGTTGCCGCTGCCGCCGACCGAGTGCCAGGTCTGAGGCAGGAACTGGAACAGGCCGAAGTGGGTGCCGTTCGTTGCACGGGGGTTGAAGTTCGATTCGCACTCGACGACCGAGTACCACTTGGAACCGGGTCCGCCGAGCATCGCCTTGATCTCAGCGGTGGACATGGAACCGCCGCCGGAGCCGCCGCCGGTGCTCGAGTCACCGGAGTCACCCGAACCGGAATCGCCGGAATCACCCGAGTCGGAGCCGCCGGTGTCCGCCGGTTCTTCCTTCTTCTTGGTGCCCTGGATGACGATCTTGGCCTTGGGCTCGGAGAGGACCTTCTCGTCCTTCTTCTCCTTCTTCACCTCTTCGCCGTTGATCGTCTTGACCTTGTAAGTGACCTGCTTTTCGCCGTCCTTGCCTTCGGTCTCGACCTTGGTCTCACCCTCGTAGAGGGAGTCGGACTTCTTGGTCTCGACCTTGGCCTTGATGGTCTGCTTGTCCTTGACGGTGTCGTTCTTCACGCGGTTGACGGTGAGCACCTGGCCGTCGGAGACCTCGGCGGACATCGGCACGGACAGGAAGTCGTCCTTGTCGAGCTTGACGCCCGTGTCCTTGAGCGCCTCCTTGGCGGTGCCCACAGCGGCCGAGACCTTGTGGTCCTTGCCATCGGCGACGACGGTGAGGTCCTTGGACGTGGTCACCTCGATGTCATTGCCCTCGTCCTTCAGCCGCTGGCTGGCCTTCGCGTTGAGATCGGCGCCCTTCGCGTCGACGCCGAGGTCGGCCAGAGCCTGACCCACGGTGTTCGCGTTGGTCCATTCGTTCGTTTCCTCGCCATCGACGGACAGCGCCACCTTCTTCGCCGTGTTGACGGTGATCGTCATGTCACGGTCGACCTTGGTGCCCACACCGGGCTTGACCTGGTCGCGCTTATCGACATCGATTTCGTGGCTGTCGAGGATGTCCCCGACCGTTCCGCCGAAGGTTCGGATCTCTTCGGCCTGTCCGTTGACCTCCAAGGTCACAGGCTTGTTCATGGTCACAACCGCGCCCGTGCCACCGACGAGTCCGGTGATCACGACCGCCTGTGCAGCGATCTGAACCTTGCGGTTCTTCAGAAAATCAATCACAAAAATATCCCTGAGCAGAGTTTATCGACCTGATTACTGTAACCGATTCGTTACACGGTTCGCAAAATATCACGGAAATGTAACGGTGTGAGTTTCCTGAGGGCGTGTCTGACCTGGAGTTCCCCATGTTTTAGGGGCATTCCCGATCGTGATATTTCCTCGCCGAGGCGGCGCACCGATTCGTTACCTCGCTCACTGAGCGAAGGGCTGAGCCCGCCTCAGTCCCAGCTGCCGAGGGCCCGCTCCGCGTTGGTCCACACGGCCGCACACAGATCCTCTTCGCTCATTCCACGCACCTCGGCGAGTTTCCGCGCCGTGATTGCCGTGAGGTAGGGACCTCCAGGCTTCCCGCGGTGCGGGTGCGGGGTGAGGAACGGTGCGTCGGTCTCCGTCAGCAGCAGCTCCAGCGGAGCCGCCGCCGCGGCCCGCCGCAGCTCGTCGGCGTTCTTGAACGTGAGGTTGCCGGCGAACGACATGTAGTAGCCTTCCGCGGCGCACTCGCGGGCCATTGCCTCGTCTCCGGAGTAGCAGTGGAAGATCGTGACCTCGGGGGCGCCTTCCTCCTTGAGGATGCGCAGCACATCGGCGTGTGCCTCCCGGTCGTGGATCTGCAGTGCACGTCCCGTGCGCTTGGCGATCTCGATATGGGCACGGAAGGAGCGCTGCTGTTCGGCGACGCCCTCCTCTGCTGTGCGGAAGTAATCGAGACCGGTCTCCCCCACCACACGCATGCGCTCATGCGAGCTCACGAGCGATTCGATCTCGGTGAGAGCGTCGTCGAGCAGGCCGCGTTCGGCCAGCCGCGGTGCCTCGTTCGGGTGCAGTGCGGCTCCGCCGATCATCCACGTCCGCCCCTCGGCAGGAGGAGTGGGCACGGTGCGGGGGTCGGCCGCCTCGGCGAGGGATCCCACCTGCGTGGCCGCCTCGGCGGGGGTGCCTGAATATTGGGATGCCACGAGCGCCGTCGTCCACCGGGCTGCCGGCAGGTCGCAGCCGATCTGGACGATTCGACGGACACCTGCCTCGGCGGCGGTGTCATGGAAGAAATCCAGCGTCGGGAACTCTTCGTCCGTCTCCGGGGTCACCTCGGGTTCCGGTTCGCCGGCGCCCAACGGCAGCCGAACACCCGTGCAGATGTCGAGGTGGGTGTGGGTGTCGACGATGGGGTGAGCGAGCGGTTCGGGCACCGGTGGATAGGTTCCGGCGGCGCGCGAGGCCATTATTCGGTCTCCTCCACGAACTTCGGGAACACCGGTTCGGGTTTCGGCAGGGGCGTGCCCGGCTCGAGCGGGAACTTGACGGCCGCGAACGACCGGGGATCCGCCTCGGCGGCGGCGATGCCATCGGCAGCGGCCTCGGCGACGTTCGGCGCCAGGGCGGCCGAAGCGTAGGCGGCACCGGCGGCGACACCGATGCCCGCACCCGCGGACACGGCACCCATCGCCTCGGCGCCGGATCCGGAATCGACGGCGGTCGGCAGGACCTTCGCACCGGCCTCACCGCTGCCGGCGGGCACACCGAGGAGGTCGAGGATCTTGCCCGCGGAATCGGGCATGACCGGCTGGATGAGGATGGAGATGATGCGTACGACCTCGATCGTCACCCACAGCACGGTGGCCATGCGATCGGGGTCGGTCTTCTTCAGCTTCCACGGTTCCTGCGCGGAGAAGTAGCGGTTGGCCTCGGACAGCACCTTCCAGCAGGCCTCGACGTAGAGGTGGAGAGCCTGGGTGTCGACGTGGCGTCGGGCGGTCTCCGGTACGGCGCGGGCGAGGGCGAGGAGCTTCTCGTCCGCCTCACTGAGAACGCCTGGCTGCGGCACCTGGGCGTCGCAGTTCTTCTGGATCATCGACAGCGAACGCTGGGCGAGGTTGCCGTATTCGTTGGCGAGGTCGGAGTTCTTGCGGGTGATGATCGAGTCCTTCGTGTACGAGCCGTCGTGGCCGTAGGAGAACTCGCGGAAGAGGAAGAAGCGCAGGGTGTCCAGGCCGAAGGCGTCGACGAGGTCGAGCGGGTCGACGACGTTGCCGACGGACTTCGACATCTTCTCTCCGGAGTTGAAGAGGAAGCCGTGGGCGTGGACGCGCTTGGGCAGCTCGATGCCGGCGCTCATGAGGAATGCGGGCCAGTAGACCGAGTGGAAGCGGATGATGTCCTTGCCGATGATGTGGACGTCGGCGGGCCACCACTTCGCGAACTTCTCGTCGTCGTCCGGGAAGCCGGCGGCGGTGATGTAGTTCGTCAGGGCGTCGATCCACACGTACATCACGTGCTTGTCGTTGCCGGGCACGGGCACGCCCCAGTCGAAGGTGGTGCGGGAGACGGAGAGATCCTTGAGCCCGGAGGAGACGAACGAGGCGATCTCGTTGCGGCGGGAGTCGGGACCGATGAACTCGGGGTGGTTCTTGTACAGCTCGAGCAGCTTGTCCTGGTACTTCGAGAGGCGGAAGAAGTAGGACTCCTCTTTGGTCCAGGTCACCTCGGTGCGGGTTTCCTTGGACAGGCGGACACCGTCGACGACTTCGGTCTCGTCGTCGGTGTAGAAGGCCTCATCACGCACGGAGTACCAGCCGGAGTACGTGTCGAGGTAGATGTCGCCGGCCTCTTCGAGCTTGCGCCAGATGGCCTGCGACGCGGTGTAGTGGTCGTCGTCGGTGGTGCGGATGAACCGGTCGAAGGTCGAGCCGAGGGCGAGCTGGGTGTCGCGGAAGTTCTTCGCATTGTCGTCAGCGAGTTCCTTGGGGGTGATGCCGAGCTTGTTCGCCGCCTGCAGCATCTTCAGTCCGTGCTCGTCCGTGCCGGTGCAGAAGAACACATCATGATTGTCCAGTCGCTTGAACCGGGCGATCGTGTCGGCCGCAATGTACTCATAGGCATGCCCGATGTGAATGGCCCCATTGGGGTAGGCAATCGCTGTCGTCAAGTAGTAACCCATAGGGAACTCAGTCTAAGGGACGCGGTGCGACGGGCACGCATGGGCGGGTGCGGGACCTTCGACCGCGAAAGCACCGTTTGAGTCGAATAGCCCCTGTTTGAACACGTGCTGTGCGCCTCAAACCGTGTAGCCGCCGCTCTCGACTCCGCTGAAAGCACTGCGCAGCTCCGTACGACGTGAGGAGGAGACACCGCGAGACGGAGTCAGAGAACAAGCCTATTGCGGCACCGCCCACGGAGCTCAGGAGCCTGGTGGAACAGTTTCTCACCGAACTGCTTCGGCGACTGGACCTCATTGAACTTGAAGCGCACTACTTTGTAACCCATCGCCAGCAGACGATTGTGCTGCCGGCTCTCCTTGTTCATGACGTCGAAGCCTCCATCGACATATTTCTGAGCCCCGTCTACATAGAGAGCTACCTGGTCCTCACGGAGCAGGAAATCGAGTCTCGTCAGCAGACGACCCCCGTCGAGGATTTCAATCTGTTGGGCAAAGTTACACAGTCCGAGCAGATGCAGATTGAACGCCGCTCGGCTCTCCGCGTAGCTTTCGGAAAGGGGCGACGCAAGCCTTGCCAGCTTGGACGCAACCTTCTTTCCTTTGGCCAGACGTATGATCGGCTCCAGAAAGAGGTCGATCTGCGTTTGGGGAACATCGCCGAGCAGAGTGGGCGGATACCCGAGTCTGAAAATGAGGTCCTCGTCGTCGCCGAGCATACGGCGACGGAGCACTTGTTCCATCGCTGCGAATCCGGCGGCGTTTCCGAGTTCGCTTCGAAGGTCCAGCGCAGTGCGAACCGGGGTCGTCACCCGCAGCCCGGCAACAGTGCAGATGTCTTCCGCCGCGATCGTCCTGCGCCGACGCACCAGTTCACTGGTCCGCGTGCTCGCCGCCGGATGGAACACCGACACTGGCTGATCCGGCTCGTTGAACATCCCGATCCGGTGTAATCGCGCAGCTGAGACTCCGCATACGATGTCATCCGGGCGAAAGTGCGGATAGTGGATGATCTGCAGGCGTTTCCGATGTTCTTCATACCTGCGCGCCTGAGCAGGTTCTCTGGTCAGGTTCGCTTCGTGTTGCTCAAGCCAGGCGATGTCCGTCGCGAAAACGGAGAACCGCTTGTGTGAGCTGACATTGCACCTTCGGATCACCGAATACACGCCTCGAGACAGCTTCTTCAGGCAGCAGTCCAACGCTCCTCTGATATCCGTCGTTGAGATTCCGACGTTCCGCAGGTCCTGAAAGTAAACGACATTGCTCTTCATGTCGCCACCATGTCGACATGCTGTCAGCGGCGACAAGACCCGATTCGAAGACTGTGGATACAACCCGAACGTCCACATGCGTAAGGTGGCTCAGTGAAGGTCGGATCAACAGCACGCTGAGCACGAGTCGCAACGCTGTTCCACCGCCCCTCACCGTCGGAATCGGTGGCTATTGTCGCTGACGGCCCAGTTTGAGTTGAAAAGCACCTGTTTGAAACCGTGCTTTCTGACTCTGGGTGTGCCGCAGCAATCCACAACGGAAAACGTTCAAGTCACGGTCACACTCGCCCACGTCACTCGCGGTGGAGCCAGGCCTCGTAGACGTCGCGCTTGGACAGGCCGAACTTCTTCGCCACCTGCCCGGCCGCGTCTTTCGCGCGCACTCCGGAGTCGACCAGCGCGCTGACCTCGCCGAGGTGGTCCTCCGGGGCCGTTTCGACCTCGGTGGCGCCGGCGAGCACGAGGGTCAGTTCCCCACGCAGTCCCCCGGCAGCCTGATCACGCAGGGAACCGACGGTTCCGCGCAGTGTCTCTTCGTAGGTCTTCGTCAGTTCGCGGCTGATGGCCATGGGCCGGTCGATGCCGATGATCTCGGCGAAGTCGTCCATCGCATCGGCGATCCGGTGCGGGCTTTCAAAGAAGACCATCGTCCGCTTCTCCGCCTTGAGTTCGGTCAGCAGGGTCTTGCGCTGCCCGGACTTGCGCGGCAGGAACCCTTCGAAGCTGAACCGGTCGCTCGGCAGTCCCGAGACTGCGAGCGCCATGAGCACCGCGGACGGACCCGGTGTCGACGTGATCGGAAGTCCCGCCTCGGCGCAGGCCTTGACCACGCGGTAGCCGGGGTCGGAGACGGCGGGCATTCCCGCGTCGGAGAGCAGAACAACGGTCTCACCGGCGGCGATGAGCTCGACGAGCTCGGGAGCACGGTGGCCCTCGTTGTGGTCGAAGACGCTGATGACCCGTTTCGTGTGCGTGAGATCGAGCCGCTGCGCCAGCGACAGGAACCGACGCGTGTCCTCGGCGGCGATGACATCGGCCGTTTCGATGGCCTCCCGCATCCGCGGGCTCGCGTCACCGAGGTTGCCGATCGGAGTCCCGACCAGGATCAGTCGACCGCCGGTGAGGTTCGGACCGGAGCTCAGCCCGGCGGGGTCGGTCTGATCGGTCAGGTCGGGCGGGGCCGCCTCGGCGGGGTCGGTCTGATCGGTCTGGTCGGGCGGGGCCGCCTCGGCGTGGTCTGTGTGGTCGATGTCATCGGACGGCGCCGCCTCGGCGAGGTCGTCGGCTCGGTGGTCGGCGGCCTCGGTGGGGTTGTCGTCGTTTCGGTGGTCGGCCGCCTCGGCGGGTTCCTCGTTCGAGGAGAACTCACGATCGGGAATCGTGGAATCCTCGGTCACGAAGCGCCTTCAGCCGCGAAGAGCACGGCGAACAACCCGACGTAGAGGAGGATCATGAAGACCCAGAAGAGGATCCACAGCGCAGTGCCGATGTAGCCGACCCACAGAGCCGCGATCGCCATGCCGTCGCCGCGTTCTCCGCGTTCGCGGATCTGCTTGCGGGCGATGTGGCCCATGATGATGCCGGCGATGCCGCCGATGAAGACAGACGAGATGAAGCCGAAGATCGAGGCGCACATGCCGACGATGGCCAGCACATTCGTCGGCGGAAGCGGCTGGTACACGTAGCCGGGTCCGCCGGCGTACTGCGCATTGGCAGCGGAGGCGCTGTTCTGACTGTACGACTGGGCACCGTATGAGCCGCCGGCGCTCGACTGGGGCTGCTGGTAGTACATGTCCGGGTTGTTCCAGTTGTTCTGGCTGCTCATGGCGAAGTCTCCTTGTGGTTGCCTTCAACGGTACAGAGTCGTCGGTGGCGGCAAAAGGCGGGGCGGTTACAGGTCAGTCACAGTTGGCGGGGCGGTCAGCTGACGGTTCCTCCTCCGGCGGCGATCGCTGCGCCGATCATGAGCGCGATGACGCCGAAGTAGACCAGCCAGAATCCGACCCAGAAGAGCACGCTCAGGTAGCTCAGCCACAGCCCGGCCACGGCCATCCCGTTGCCGCGTTCCCCGCGGGCTTTGATCTGCGAGCGGGCGACGTGGCCGAAGATGATGCCGACGATGCCGAGGAAGAAGAACGAGGAGATGAACGAGATGAGGCCGAGCACCAGCGCGACGATCGACGAGGAGTTCGTCGGCGCCACCTGCTGGTAGACGACGACCGGTGCCCCGTTCCCGTAGGTCACCGGCGCCTGGACCAGGGCCGGCGAATGGACCGGTGCGGAAACACGAGCCGGTGCGGGCGTGCGGACCGCGACGGGTGCGTGGGCCGCTGCGGGTGCGTGGGCCGAACCGTTCGACCCGGTGTAGGTGGTCCCGAGGGGCAGTACGCGAGTGTTCATGTCCGTTCCGTTCCGCTGGCTGTCGTTGATCGTCAGGGCTGTTTCGGGCCGTGATCGACGGATGTCCCGATGTCTGAGATCAACGCTACCCACCTGCGGCGAGCGCGGTGGCCGAATCGTGTTGCAGTCCTGCACCACAGGTTGCAGAATTCCCTCGCCGAGACGGCCCGACCGTCCCGTACCCGCGTGAACTCAGGGTGCACGCAGTGTCCCGGGCGGACGGCCCCAAGTCACACGAGGCGGTCCCGTGCCAGGGTGACCTCGGCGGTCATCCGCGGTCGCGTCCGGCGGCTCAGTAGCTGCTCATCATGCCCAAGAAGCCGATGCCCAGGATGCCGATCATGATGATCGCCATGATGAGCCCGAGGGCGATGGTCACGTAGCCGATGATGAGCCCGGCGATCGCCTGCCCACGGCCGTCTTCGCCGGTGTTCTTGATCTGGTTGAGGCCGATGTGGCCGAAGATCACGGCGAGCACCGGTGCGATCCATAGGAGCATCGCGATGATGCTGAAGATGACGCCGATGAACGGAATCATCGACAGCAGACCGCAGACGAATCCGCCGCCGATTCCGGTGATTCCCATCCACATCGACCACACGGCCATCTTGTTGGGTGCGGGCCGGACGAAGACCGGCTGCGCACCGTAGGTCATCGGCTGACTGTACGCGCCGGGCTGGCTGTAGGCGCCGGACTGGCTGTAGGCGTCGTAAGCGTTCGGCTGGCTGTATGCACCCTGTTGGCTGTATCCGCCTGACTGCCCGTACGCGTTCTGCTGACCGTAGGCGCCGGGCTGTCCATAGGAGTTCTGCTGCCCATAGGGCTGTGCCTGCGAGTAGTGCCCCTGCGAATACTGTCCTGAACCGGACCCATACTGACCCGCGTCGGAACTGTACTGGCCCGCTTCGGAACCGTACTGTCCCGACTGCCCCTGACCGTACTGCGGCTGGGACCCGTAGTTGTTGTTGAACTGCTGCGAGCCGACCTGGGGAGGATCGCTCGGGCGGTAGTTGGGGTTGTTCGACACGTTGTGCACCATTCGCTCTGACTCCGGCTGTCTCCCACTACTCTAGTGATGCACGTCGGCGAATGCCCAAGAATCCTGCTCAAGGTGCCGAACCTCATGCTGTGGCGACTCACCCCCGCAACAACCGCTGCCGTTCCTGCGGGTCGCATGAGAGCCCCGCCCGCCGAGATCTCTAAACTGGACTCCGATGACACACACCGCAGACTCCCCGGCCCCCACCAGGCGCATCGCCCGCGAGCGCCTGGCGAGGAAACGCGAAAAGGTGCGTGCCGGTGCCGCTGCGATGCGCCGCGAAACCTTCCACGCCGGCATGTGGGCCACCCGCGCGCCACGGTGGATGTGGCCCGCACTGCTCGTCATCACCGGAATCGGTGCGGCCCTGCGCTTCTTCCGCCTCGACTTCCCGCACCGCTTGATCTTCGACGAAACCTACTACGTCAAGGACGGCTACTCGGTCTTCAACTTCGGCTACGAACGCTCCTGGCCCGAGAACGCCGACGACTCCTTCAACACCGGCGACCCCAGCGTCATCGAGCCCACTCCCGAATACGTCGTCCACCCGCCCCTGGGCAAATGGCTCATCGGGTGGGGCATCGACCTCTTCGGCGCCGACGACTCATTCGGCTGGCGCTTCACCGTGGCGATCATCGGCACCCTGACGATCTTCCTCCTCGGCGTCATCGCGTGGAAGCTCTTCCGCTCGGCATTCTTCGCCTGCGTCGCCGCCGGCCTGCTCGCCATCGACGGCGAGCACTTCGTCCACTCCCGCACGAGCCTGCTCGACATCGTGCTCATGGCCTTCGTCCTCCTCGCCTTCTTCTTCATCCTCCTCGACCGCGAGCAGGTGACGAAGCGCCTGGCCAGCTGGACCCAGCGCACCGCGGAGATCGACAGCTTCGCACCGGCCCTCCCACAGCAGAATTCAGATCCCCTCGCCGAGGCGGCCGCCTCTCCCCCACCGACCCCCACCGAGGCGGCCGTCTCCACCCCATCCTCCCCATCCGAGGTTCCCCGAACCTTCCCGACCGAACTCAGCGAGTCGATCTCTGCCGTCCCCTTCACCGAGGCGGCCCCGCCAACCGCAGCCACCCGACGTCGGCCTCGGACCAGGTCAAGGGACGTGATCAACTTCGGGCCCCGCCTCGGCGCGCGTCCCTGGATCTTCGCGGCGGGGATCAGCCTCGGCCTGGCTACGGGAGTGAAGTGGTCGGGTCTGTATGCGCTGGCGGTGTTCGGGATTCTGCTCGTGCTGTGGGACGTGCATTCGCGGTCTCGGGCCGGGGTCGTACATCCGTGGCTGGGGATGCTCATCCGCGACAGCATCCCGTCGTTCTTCAAGCTCGTGCCGATCGCGCTCGTGACCTATGTGGCGTGCTGGACCGGGTGGATCCGGTCGGACGATGCGTGGGACAGGCAGTGGGCTGCGGAGAACTTCGGTTGGTGGAGTGCGCTGCCGAAGTGGTTGGACTGGCTGCCGTCGTTGGCGCACTACCACTACACGGCGTACTCGTTCCACGTCGGCCTGGACTCGGAACATCCGTACATGTCGAACCCGTGGGGTTGGATCGTGCAGTGGCGGCCGACGTCGTTCTACTACGAGTCCTACGACAAGGGCGATATGGGGTGCACGGTCGCGAAGTGCTCGTCGGCGATCACCTCGGTGGGCAATCCTGTGATCTGGGGCTTGGCCGCGTTGGCTGTGCTCGTCTGCCTCGTCGTGTGGATCATCCGCCGAGACGTCCGCCCGGCCGTCATCCTCGCCGGCCTCGCCGCGACCTGGCTGCCGTGGTTCGCCTACCAGGAGCGGACGATCTTCACCTTCTACACCATCGTCATGGTGCCGTTCGTCGTGTTGGCCGTGACGTACTGTCTGACCCTGGTGTGGGGTCGGGTGCCTGCGGGCGATGGACAGGTGGCCGCTGCCCCTTCGAAGAAGCAGCGATTCGCCCGGATCTCGGCGGCACTGTTCGCCAGACGATTGAGCGTCGGCATCTTCCTTGTCGCAGCGATCCTCGCATTCGCCTACTTCTGGCCCATCTACACCGGCGAAGTCATCCCGTTCTCGGCCTGGAACAACCGCATGTGGAACATCACCTGGCGCTGAGCCGTCGGCGTCGGCGTGCACCTGTGCCCCGCACTGGCTCCGTCGAATCACGCCGCTGTCGGCTTCGCGCCAAGCGTCATCGACTTCTGTCCCGAGCGTCATCGACTTCTGTTCCACTCGTCATCGACTTTTGATCAGATACTCATGTTCGAACCGGATTATCCGTCCAAAAGTCGATGACACGTTGTCGCGCACCTGCACAAAAGTCGATGAGGCTCCCACCGGCTCTGCCCAGTCAGCACCCACCGCCCGCGGCCCACCGGTGCATCCGTCACGGGTTCGCCATCGGAGGGTCGCCTCGGCGACATGGCGTGTTCACCTTGAGGTAACACCCCGTCGTTAGCGTCGAATCATTGTGAATGACCATTCGACGACCTACGAGCCCAACGCAGCCGAGTTTCAGTCAGAAATGAAGCCGGATGCGCGCACCACCGTGGCCGCGGACCAGGCGGCAGAAAGCACCACTCCAGTGGCAGGCAGTGCCCCGGTAGGCCCCTTCCCTGCAGGCAGCGCCTCCCCAGCGGCAGGCCGCGCCACCCCAGCAGAAACCACCTCCCCCACTCCCCACCGCACCGTCGCGATCATCCCCGCACGCGGAGGGTCCAAGGGCATTCCGCTGAAGAACCTGCAGAAGGTCGCCGGAATCTCGCTGCTCGCCCGCGCCATCAACGCCGCCCAGGCCAGCCCCAGCATCGATCGCGTGATCGTCTCGACCGACCACGACGGAATCGCCGCCGAAGCCCTGCGCGCCGGCGCCGAGGTGGCCCACCGCCCCGCCGAGATCGCCGGCGACACCGCCACCAGCGAATCCGCGCTCATCCACACCCTGTCGACCCTCGACGAGGACTTCGACATCACCGTGTTCATGCAGTGCACCTCGCCCTTCATCGACTCCGCCTCGATCGAGAACGCAGTGCGCACCGTCCGTGACGACCACGCCGATGTCGTCTTCTCCGCCGTCGAAGACCACTCCTTCCTGTGGCGCCTCGACGACGGCACCCGGGCCGTGGCCGTCGGACACGAGGCCAGCTTCCGTCCGCGCCGCCAGGACCGTGCCAAGCACTTCAACGAAACCGGCGCGTTCTACGTCATGCGCACCTCCGGCCTCATCGAGCACGAGCACCGCTTCTTCGGCCGCATCGGCATCGAGGAGGTCCCGCCCGAGCACGCCCGCGAGATCGACGACATGTCCGACCTCACCCTCGTCCGCGCCATCGCCTCGACTCAGGAGACCGCCCAGGTCATCGACGTCGACGCCCTCGTCACCGACTTCGACGGCGTCCACACCGACGACGGCGCCTATGTCGACGAGGACGGAAACGAACAGGTTCGCGTCCACCGCGGCGACGGCATGGGCATCTCCCGCCTCGTGAACTCCGGGGTGCCCGTGATGATCCTGTCGAAGGAACGCAACCCGGTCGTCACCCGCCGGGCGGAGAAGCTGCGCGTCGACGTCGCCCAAGGCATCGACAACAAGGCCGGCATCCTCGACGCATGGATCACCGCCAACGACCTCGACCCGGCTCGCGTCGCCTACGTCGGCAACGACATCAACGACCTCGAGGCCTTCGACGTCGTCGGCTGGCCCGTCGCCGTCGCCGACGCGCATCCGCGAGTCCTCGCCGCCGCCCGCGTCATCCTCGACCGGCCGGGCGGACGGGGTGCAGTGCGTGAGGTCTGCGACCTCATTCCCATCCCCGCCGAGGCGGCCGACCCCCTTCCGAATCCGACCCTGACCTCACTGCGGCAGCAGCCGCAGTTCACCCACCGCGCGGAGAATTCGCGTGCCAACCGAAAGCAGGTTTCATGACTGATCAACTCGCCCCCGTGGCCATCGGAGAGCACCTCGTCGGCCCGAACCAGCCCGTGTACATGATCGGTGAGATCGGCATCAACCACAACGGCGACGTCGACATCGCCAAGCAGCTCATGGATGTCGCCGTCACCGCCGGTGCGCAGGCAGTGAAGTTCCAGAAGCGCAACCCCGAGGTGGCCGTCCCCGAACATCAGAAGTCGAAGATGCGCTCGACCCCGTGGGGCGAGATGACCTACATCGACTACAAGCATCGCGTCGAGTTCGGCATCGACGAGTACACCGAGATCGACCGATACGCCAAGGAAGTCGGACTCCAGTGGTTCGCCTCCCCGTGGGACACCGACTCCTTCGACTTCCTCGAGACCGAATTCGATGCCCTGACCTACAAGGTCGCCTCGGCCTCGCTGACGGACTTCGAACTGCTGCGCGCGATCGCCGCCACCGGCAAGCCCGTCCTGTGCTCCTCGGGCATGTCCGACTGGGAGACTCTGGACAAGGCCGTCGAGGTCTTCGACCGTGACAAGCTCGTGCTCATGCACGCCACCTCCACGTACCCGCTGCCTCCCGAAGAGGTCAACCTCACGGCGATCCCGGCCATGCGCGAACGCTACGGAGTTCCCGTCGGCTACTCCGGACACGAGCTCGGCCTCGAGATCTCGTTCGCTGCCGCCGCTCTGGGTGCCGCGACCATCGAACGTCACATCACCCTGGACTCCTCTATGTGGGGATCCGACCAGTCCGCATCGATGGAACCACGCGAATTCGCCTCCCTCGTCAAGGGCGTCCGCGTCCTCGAATCCGCGTTCGGCGACGGAGTCAAGCGCGTCATGCCGGGCGAGGAATCGAAGATCGATTCGCTGCGCAAGGTCACGGCCTGAGCAATCGGCGAAGCCACCTCGGCGAGGTTCTTCCGCCGCCGAGGTGGCTCTTCCCTGTCCGCCCCACCGACGGTCGGGTGACCCGACCGTGACCGCACCTTCCGGAGAAGCACCGTGACCGATTTCGACTTGAGCATCATCATCCCCGCGAAAGATGGTGCCCCCTACCTGAGCACACTGTTCCGCTCACTGCGGCAGCAGGGCCCCGTGTGGGACCGCACTCAGCTGATCTTCGTCAACGACGGATCGAGCGATGAGACACCAGAGCTGCTGGAGGAATTCAGCACGTGGTTCCCTCATTTCGAGGTGCTCACCAACCCCGAGGCAACGGGACTCGCCAATGCCCGCAACAAGGGTCTGGCATCTGCTCGGGGCGAGCACATCATCTTCCTCGACGGGGACGATTGGCTGGCTCCGGGGCATCTGTCCTCGATGCTGGCGGCGGCGCACAGGCTCGGAGTCGATTTCATCCGCTGCGACCATACGACGGTGGAGGGGACCAAACGGGTGCGCAAACTCGCGCCGATGTCGGTCCGTGATGTGCCGTTGGACCCCAAGGTGGGGATCCTGCCCGTCTACGAATCGACGATGGTCGACTATCCGTTCGCGTGGGCAGGCATCTTCCACCGGAGGGTGCTCGAACAGGGGATCCTCCATTTCCCGGAGAACTTCATGACCGCCGAAGACCGGTCCTGGATCTGGCGGCTGCACCTGCAGGCCGAGTCCTTCGCCGTCGTCGATGCTCCGGGGATCCTCTATCGACGCGGGCTGGCAGGGTCTCTGTCGCGCATCGTCGACATCCGACAACTGGATTTCATCCGCGCTTTCGGACAGATCTTCGACCTGGTCGCCGCCGAACCGGACGCCGACCGACTGTGGCCGAAGGCGATCCGCAACTGGCTGGCCATCCTCGACCATCAGATCAATCGTTTCGCAGCGTCCCCGGCGTCGCTGCGGCACCAGCTGAGGCGGGGTGCACGAACGATTTCGGCGAAGATTCCGCCCGAGTATCTGCGTGAGGAATTCGTTCTGCAGAAACAGGGACGGCAGCTCAACGTCAGCAGCTACCTCAATGACGCACCCTCGCTGGTGCTGGAGATGGTGAAGTGAAACAGATCTTCCTCGCTTCGACCCTGTTCGAGCTCGTCTGCCTGGCGGCCGGCATCGACGGCGGTGACTACGACCGGCCGGCGGCTCCGGCGCTGATGGGAACCGAAGGGCTCGCGCCCGAGGACGCTCCGGCACCGAGCGAGCGGATCCTTCTGGTCAGCAACAATGCCGTCGTCATGGAGCTCTCGGAGTCATTCGTCGACTCGCCGGGAGCCGCCTCGTTGATCGCCCGTTTCGATCGGGTCGTCGACCTCAACGAAGCGCTCGCGCCTCTGCACGTCCATCCGTCGTCGTGGCGACCCGATCATGCGGATCTGCCCGTTGTGGAATCGTATCTGCGCGGCCGCTGGGGTCTGGATGACACCGACGAGATCGAACTCGTGCTCGAATCACCCCAGGTCAACCCGGCCATTGCACTCGGCCGAGTGTTCTCCCGGGCGACGATCAGGGTGCATGCCGACGGGCTGATGAGCTTCGGCCCGACCCGCAACCAGATTCCCCTGACGAACGGTCAGCGCATGTCCGTGCTGCATTATCTGCCGCTGGTGCCGGGAATCTCGCCGAAGCTGCTCCGCGAATTCGGCATCGCCCACCGCCCGCTGGGTGTCGAGTCATTCACCGGTGTGGTGCGCGAGCTCGGTGAGCATTCGGCCGAAACTCTCGATGCGGAGCTGGGAGAGATTCTCAGTACCGAGCCGTCGGGTACTCGTCCGTGGGCACTGGTCGTCGGCCAGTATCTGTCGGCGCTGGGACTCATCACCTCCGAGGAGGAGACGCAGCTGCACATCGATATGATCGAGGCCGCTGCCGCCCGCGGCCTGGAGGTCGTGGTGTTCAAACCGCACCCGGCCGCTCCGCCGTCGCAGACGGGACCGCTGTTCGAGGCGGCACAACGACTCGGCATCACACTGCAGCTGTTCGACCTGCCCGTCATGGCCGAGGTCATCATCGATCGGCTGTCTCCCGACCTCATCGTCGGCGGGTTCTCGACCGCACTCATGACTGCCCGCCAGATCTATCAGGTGCCCGCCCTGGCCGTGGGGACGGATCTGCTGCTCGAAGCCATCGCTCCCTACCAGAACAGCAACCGCATTCCGCTGACGATCATCTCCGAGATCTGCGACGGCAGCGCCCCGGACAGAGCCGACGCGCATCCGCAGTTGGCGCGCCTGCTCGCGGCAGTCACCTACTGCATGGCACCGACCCTGTCGCACGATCTGCGCGACGCGGCGACGGACTTCCTCACAGAGGTCTTCGACGAGCACATCGGCGGCGATTCCGCCGACCGGTTCCGCCGCTATTTCAAACGCCGACGCCTCACTGCGCTCGCTCTGCCGGGCAGCACGACGAAAGCGTTTGCTCCGAAGCGGATGATCAGACGGTCGGGAACGCTCGTGATCAAAGCGGTAGCAAGAAAACAACAACGCATCATGAAACGGATCCAACACCGGTGACACCGAAGAAGAAGCGCCGGAGCGCCGTCGCTTTCGTCGAATCCCCTCTGCAATTCCTCTCTGCACTCGAATCCCATGAGCCGACGGAGGATCTGCTCATTCGGGCTCGGGCGAACGCGAAGGGCATGACCTCCTTCCTCGATGCCTTCGACCCGGCCTGGCTGCCGAAGAACGTCCGCCTCGACCGTGACGGGGCGAAGCCGGGGCTGCTGCGCAAGACGGCCTTCGACCGGATCTACCTCGGCGATGCCTGCTCCGGTCAGGTGCACAGAGCCTTGGCGCTGGCGTATCTCGAGCGCCGCATGCCCGAGGTCGTCATCCTCGACGACGGTCTGGCCACGTATTCGGCGATCGAGATCCTCACGGCCAAGCGCGGTCCCCTCGTGCGGCCCCGGCAGAAGCTCAAGGCCTCACGCACGGTCATGGCCGCGCACGTCGCCGACCGGCTGCGGGGCCTGGCGACGGTGGGCAAACTGCGCTGGCACACCGCCCTGCCGGTGGCCAAATCACTGCGCAAGGCGTTCCTCAGATCCGGCGGCGAGATCACCCGCCACCGGTTCGAACACCTCCAGACCCTGCCCACCGGCGGCAGCCACCCGCGCGACAACCCGGTCATCGGTTCGTCCCTGGCCGCCGACGGACTCATCGACGCCTTCGCCTACCGGGCCTGGGTCGATGAGATCATCGACGCTCACGGATCGATCACGTATTACCCGCATCGACGTGAGACCGAGGAGTTCCTCACCGACCTCGCCCAGGATGAGCGGGTGCGGATCAAGAACCTCGGTCTGCCGATCGAGCTGCGCCTGATCAATCTGCCGCCGAATTCGACGATCCGCAGCCTGCCGTCGACCGCGGCGGTGTCCCTGGCCGTGCTCAATCCGGACGTGACGATCGATGTCACCGAGATCCCCGCGAAGTGGTGGACCGGCGCCTCACCCGATAGTCTGCGACAGTCCCTCAACGCCCAGTCGGTCAAAGCAGATGACGATTCCTGAACCAGGCGACCCCCACCACAGTGGGCCGATCTTTCCGCCGTCGCTCTCCGACGTCCCGCCGCGGCCCTCGCATCTGACCGAGCGCACCCGCGCGGACGGTCAGTCGTCGCAGTCAGCCCACCCGGACGGACCGGTGCTGCCGCCTCGGCGATCGGCCGGGCTCGCCCTGATCCGCATTCTCTCGATCTCCGACAGCGAGTCCTACCTCAAGTGGGCGACCCAGCTGCTGTCGTCCCTGCCGGATGTCGAGGGGCGCGTGTTCCTCGTCGACAACCCGATCCTGCCGACCGACGAGCAGATCGCCAGCGCCGTCGCCGGCACCGACTGGGAACACCGCGAGGTGCCCGTCATCGCCCGATCCGACCTTGCCCGCGTCATCGCCGACCACTCCCCGGACATCGTCCTCGGCGCTGCCACCGGCCCGATCGTCGCCCAGGTCTTCCTCACTGCGCATACCCGCACCGACAGGCCGGCGTTGGTCTCGGGGCTGCCCGGAATGGGTCTGCCCGCCAGCGGCAAAGGGATGAATTATCGTCGGCTGATGGATGCGTTCATCGCCCATTCCTCCGCCGAGGTGACCGCCTACACCGAGGCGAGCGCGCGGTCGCAGGTGCCCTGCGAGGTGCTGTTGGCGCGCCTGCCGATGCTGCGCTCGGAAGGCATTCCGCAGCTGACTGCATCCCCCACCGCCGAGGCGGCCCCGCCGTCGGTCGGCTCCCCGCCCTCCCCGCCCTCACCGCCAGCCCCGGTCGGTGGCTCGCAGAGCGGCGCTCCTGCGCTCCCGCGCACCCTCGTCTTCGCTCCGCAGGCGAAGGTCCCGGCCGAGCGTGCCGACCGCGAGGCGATCATCGCCGCCGTGGCCGAATTCGCCGACCGGCACCCGGAGTCGACGGCAGTGATCAAGATGCGCTCGCGACCCGGTGAGTTCGAGACCCACCACGAGCAGCATTCCTACTTCGAGATCCTCGACGACTTCCGCACCCGCGAAGTCCCCGGCGCGGCACGCATCGAGTTGGGTTATGGTCCCCTCAGCGACTTCCTCACCGACGGCTCGGCCCTGGTCACCGTGTCCTCGACGGCGGCACTCGAATCCATCGATCGCGGCATTCCGACCCTGCTCATCTCGGACTTCGGCTTCGATGCCGGACTGCTCAATGAGGTCTTCGAAGGCTCCGGCGCCACCGGCACATTGGCCGATGTCGCTGCCGGATCAATCGGATTCCCTGACCCGGAATGGCTGACCGAGAACTACTTCCACGTGCAAGACGGACAGCTGCGCCGCGACCTCGGGCTGCTGGCGACCCGTGCGCAGGCCGGTCAGCTGCCGAATCGGCGGGCCGCGCTGCTCAAGCAGAAGCGAATGCTTCTTCGTGCCGAGCTGCGCACCGTCACCCCGGCCCCCGTCGTCAGCGCCTATCGCAAACTGCGTCGCACCCGCTGACCGTCGGCCAAGGCGTTCAGCCGCGGTCGTCGGGGACTCGGCTCGATTCCTCCATCGGCACGACCACCTCGGTGTCGGGGTTTTCGTCCTTGAACACCCACGTGCGGTAGGCGTAGAACCGGAAGACCATCGCCAATCCGATGCCGATGACGTTCGTCGAGATGTTGTAGCTGAGCTGGTCGCGCATATCGAGCAGATACCAGGTCACGCCGAGTGGGATGACGGTGATGATCATGCCGGCGAGGTTGACCGCGACGAACAGGACGACGCCGCGCATGTTCGAGCTCGTGGTCCGGTCGCCGTAGGTCCAGAGCTTGTTGCCGAGCCACACGACGACCATCGCGAGGATCGTCGAGATGATCTTCGACTTGATCGGGCTGCCCTCGAGCAGAGCCGGGATCGGCCCGAGTCCGTAGGCCAGCAGGTTCGACAGGCCGACGTCGACGATATAGCCGAGCCCGCCGACGGTGAGGAACTTGAAGGCTTCCACCGCCAGGCGCCGGAGACGGACCGAGAATGACTCTTTCATAACTGCACTCAGTCTATGGCCCGATCTTTCGGACTCGCTGGATGCGGAGCTGGGCGAGCCAGAGGACGAACGCGACGGTGACGGCCAGCGCCGGCCAGAACGTGTACCGGAAATGATTGGCCGGCACGGTCGGGAAATACCCGACGATGTAGCACAGCGCCGAGGTGGCCAGGACCGTGATCTCGGGCCAGAACGTCGGCGTGTGGCTCAGTTTCGACCCCGCTGAAGGGCGCACGGAGGGTCCCGATCCCGTTGCCGATGCCGTTGCCTTTGCCGTTGCCGATCCCGTTGCCGGCACTGTCACGTCCCGCCGACGTGCGCGAACGGCCAGTCCCACCAGCACAGCGGCGACGAGGGTCCAGAACCAGGGTTTGAAGAGCATCGGGAATGTTCCCAGGGCGAAGTCCTCGACATACGGGCGGAAGATGTAGTCAGCCTTGACGCTCCCTGCGGGCAAGCCTGCCTTCTGCGCATCACCGTCCCAGTCGGCCTCCCAGTATTCGAGCTTCGAGGTGAAGAAGTAATAGGAGTAGACCGATGTCCGATACTCGAGGTAGCTGACCGGATGAGTGACGACTTCGCTCAACCACAGCGACTTCAGCTCATCCTGGTAGGCAAGAGGACTGAATGCCTTCCCAGTCGTGCCTCGGCCGTAGCAGTTCCAATAGGCATCCCAGATCACGCCTTTGTCGAGGCATGTGTCCCGGGCCGAACTGATGTGGTCTTTGAGCTCTCTTGGTGCGTCAGACGACTGCAGTCGAGATTCCGGCACAGAGAACATCACATCGTCGAGGAAGATCTGCGAGATCTGTCCGGACTTCTCGACGCCGACCTGTGAGCCGATGAGGACATCGGTGATCTTTGCGCCCCCGCCGATGAGCACAAGCACGACCAGAGACAGCGTTGCCGTGAGAAGAACCGGGCGACTGCGCATTTCGGAACGCCCCCGGGCTGACGCACGATGTCTTCGCCACCGGCCGAACAGGCACCAGCCGCCGTAGACCGCGATCGGCACCACGGCGAAAACCGCGTTCTTCCGCACACCCACCGCGTAGACGAACAGTGCGAGCGCAGGCAGCCAGAAGATCCATGCCTTCGGAACAAAACGGGTGATGACGGTGAACACCACGGCCAACAGGAGTGACACTGCCATCTGCGTGTCCTTCCACAAGGTCGTCATCTGCGACACGACCCACGGGGCAGCCATTATGGTCGGCCCCAGCAGAGACACCCACCTCGGTGCCCCGGCTCGATGCACGAACACACCGAGCAGCCAAGCCGCTGCGGCCAGCAGCACGACCTGGAGGACGAGCAGGCTTCCCACGTCGCCTGTGATCTCGATCAACCCGCGCCACACCACGCTCATCACCGGAGGATGCCAGTCGGAGACAGGGTGCTTCCCAGTCGCCTGCAGATACTGCTCACCGATGTCGACGTTGACCCGTCCGGGTGAGAACAGCCGGATGAATACCAGCGACCAGACCAAGGCCAGCACAGCCAGCAGGATGTCCCAGGCGAGCGCGGACGACAGGATTGCACGCAGGCGAACGGCGAATCCAGTTCTGTCCGAGTTGCCGGAGTGGTCCGCAGATCCGCCGATAGGTCCTTCGGATCGTTCGGAAAGGATGGAGCGAGTGGATTTCGACTTCGGTTCAGTCATGAAGCCAGTCGCGTCCGCACCTGCTCGTCGGTTCGCACCTGCGCGTCTTGGCGCGCCGCTTCAGGGGAGGGGTCGACCGCCCCTGTCCCGGCCGCCTCGACGAACGGGTCGCCTCCCGTGCGAGTCTTCCCCGAGCTCTGCCGTTCGGTGACGGGTCGACCGGTCACGGCGGGCAGGCTGAGGTAGACCAAGCGGGAGGTCTCCCGCCTGGCTCGGCGCAGACCGTCCAAGGTCAGGCCGACGCTGCCGAGGAGGAAGGCCAGTCCCATGAGCGCGGCAGCGAGGATCGCGGTCGGGAACCGGGGCACGAGACCGGTCTGCCAGAACTCCCAGATCACGGGCAGGCCGAAGACCAGCGACAGGGCCGCGAGCAACACGGTGAGGCTGCCGTAGAACAGGCGGGGTCGTTCGTGCCTCACGAGGGCGGAGATCAGACCGAGGATGCGGAACCCGTCCTTGACGGTCGAGAGCTTCGACTCGCTCCCGTCGGGTCGGTCGCGGAAGTCCACGGCCACCTCGGTGGTGGGTAGGCGCAGGGACATCGTGTGCACGGTCAGCTCGGTTTCGATCTCGAACCGGCGACTGATCGCGGGGAACGATTTGACGAAGCGGCGGGAGAACACGCGGTAGCCCGAGAGCATGTCGGAGACCTCGGATCCGAAGAGCCACCCGGTCAGCCGGTTGAACATCTGGTTCCCCGCCTCGTGGCCGGGACGGTACGACGTGGTCTCCTGATTGTCCTGGCGAACTCCGAGCACATGATCGTACGGGCCGGAGATCAGGGTGTCGATCATCTCGGGCAGGTGGGCCGCCTCGTAGGTGTCGTCGCCGTCGATCATCACGTAGATGTCGGCGTCGATGTCGGCGAAGGCGCGGCGGACGACGTTGCCCTTGCCCGGCACGTTCTCCCTGCGGACGACGGCTCCCGCCTCGACGGCACGCTGCGAAGTGCGATCGCTCGAGCAGTTGTCGTAGACGTAGACCGTGATGCCGGGAACGGCGGCCTTGAGGTCGCCGACGACCTTGGCGACGGTGATCTCCTCGTTGTGGCAGGGAACGATCGCCGCGATCCTGCTCGATTCTTCGTGCATGCTCATCCCATCGTCGCGTGAGCACCGGCGGGCCCGACCCGGTGCGCAGATCTGTCGATTCCACCGGTCTACGCCCCCGACATGGACTGCGGGTTACGGACCGGGAAATAACAACGCACCTTCCCCTGCACATGATCCGACAACGCGGATACCGCCTCCGCCGGCCGCGCTGCTGCATGGCCGCCGCACCTCATCCCGCGGTCGAGGATCCCACGCCACGTGGCCGCCTCACCTCGCCCCGCGGGCGAGGTCCCTACGTCACGTGGCCGCCTCGGCGAGTATGTGCTTGGTCACGATCGCCCGGTTATACGTCGATTTATGACATCCGCCTGTGAGGATCCTCTGATTGCTTGTCATCCTGAATCGTCGGCCCTACTGGACCGTAGACCGGCCCATCCCCAATTCCTGCCGTCCACCACCGTGCGCGGCACTGACCAACCACACGAGGAGGCGCCTGTGATCGAACTGCGCGCACTGCGCAAGGTGTTCGGAGGCACCGTCGCCCTGGAGGAGATCGACCTCTCGGTCCCCGCCGGAGAGATCCACGGAATCGTCGGCCGCTCCGGCGCCGGCAAGTCCACCCTCATCCGCTGCCTGACCGGGCTCGAGTCCCCCACCTCCGGGACGGTGTCGATCGACGGCGTCGACCTCACGAACCAGTCCGGTGCCGGTCTGCGCGAGGCCCGCCGCAGCATCGGCATGGTCTTCCAGCACGTCAACCTCCTCGACTCGAGCACGGCACTGAAGAACGTCGCCCACCCGCTCAAGATTGCCGGAGTGCCGAAGGCCGAACGTCTGGCCAAGGCGCGTGAACTCCTCGATTTCGTCGGCCTCGGCGACCGCGTCGACAACTATCCCTCTCAGCTCTCGGGAGGACAGAAGCAGCGCGTCGGCATCGCCCGCGCCCTGGCTGCCGAGCCGAAGGTGCTGCTGTGCGATGAGCCCACCTCGGCGCTGGATTCGACGACGACGGAGCAGATCCTCGGTCTCATCCGCTCGCTGCGCGACCGACTGGGCATCACCGTCCTCATCATCACCCACGAGATGTCCGTCATCCGCGAGATCTGCGACTCCGTGACGCTGCTCGCCGACGGCCGCGTGGCCAGGACCGGGAAACTCGCCGAGGTCATCGCCGAGCCCGGGTCGGTGCTTGCCAAGGATCTCGTCCCCCTGCCTCCGGTCAGCCTCGATGACGGGGCGAGCCGCCTCGTCGAGGTGTCCCTGGCCGGCACGGACCTGCCGACCGTGCTCACCGCCGCGCGGAACGCCGGAGCGAGCGCCGAGGCGATCCTCGCCGGAGCCGTGGAGACCATCGACGGTCGCCAGGTCGGCCGGCTGCGCTTCTCCGTCGACTCGGCCGACCAGGCGAAAGAGCTGATCAGCGCCCTGCAAGCCGATGGAATCTATGCGGAGGAGGCTGCCTGATGAACGATCCCACATGGTTCGACAACCCGGCGATCACCGATCAGATGTGGCCGGCCACCATCGAGACTCTGCTCATGACCGCATGGTCGACCGGCCTGGCCGTGCTCCTCGGTCTGCCCTTGGGCATCTGGCTGTTCACCGCCTCGAAGGGCGGGCTGAACTCGAACCCGGTCGTCTACCGGGTGCTGTCCTTCATCGTCGACATCACGCGCTCGATCCCCTTCATCATCCTCATCATCGCGCTCATCCCCTTCGCCCGATTCGTCGTCGGCTCGGCGCTGGGCTGGCAGGCGACCGTGGTGTCGCTGACCATCGGCGCGATCCCCTTCTACGCCCGTCTCGTCGAGAACTCGCTGCGCGAGGTCTCCGAGGGCAAGATCGAAGCCGCCCTGATGATGGGCGCATCGAACGGCCAGGTCATCCGTCAGGTCTACGTTCCCGAGGCTCTGCCCGGGCTGATCGGGGCCGCCACGGTCACCTCGGTGACGTTGGTGTCCTACACCGCGATGGCCGGTGCCGTGGGCGGCGGCGGTCTGGGTGCGCTGGCGATCTCCTACGGCTATCAGCGCTACCAGGCGGACACGATGATCGCCTGCATCATCGTCCTCGTCCTCATCGTCACGCTCATCCAATTCGTCGGCGATCGATTGGCCCGCGCGGTCGACCACCGGTGAGCCGCCTCGGCGAGGTCGCTCACGTCCGCCCCAGCGACGGCTCCGCCCGGCGCGAGGGCGGAGCACCGAGTTAAGTGGGCTCAGATTGTCCGAATCGACGACGAATGCGGGCAATCTGACCCCACTTAACGGCCACCACTGCCCATCCCACTGCACATCACTCAACACACATCAAGGAGAACTATGAAGACCAAACTCATTGCGATCGCGGCCAGCGCCACTCTGCTGCTGTCGGGCTGCGGACTTGTCGGCGGCGGCACCGATTCCGTCGGTGAGAAGGACGGCGACATCACGAAGCTCACCGTGGGTGCGACCCCGGTTCCGCAGGGCGACATCCTGCGCTACGTGGACGAGAACCTCGCCGAGGATGCCGGCCTCGACATCGAGGTCACCGAATACACGGACTACACGCTGCCGAACAAGGCGCTCAACGACGGCGACATCGACGCGAACTACTTCCAGCACAAGCCGTACCTCGACTCCGAGGTCGAAGGCCAGGGCTACGAGATCACCGGCTTTGAGCCGATCAACCTCGAGCCCTTCGCACTGTTCTCGAAGGACATCAAGGACGTCAAGGACATTCCGAAGAACGCAAAGATCGGCATCAACAACGACCCGTCGAACCAGGGTCGGGCGCTGAAGATGCTCGAAGGCGCGAAGCTCATCACCCTCAAGGACGGCGTGGACGCGGTCGACGCGAAGCTCTCCGACGTCGAGGACAACCCGAAGAACATCAAGTTCGTCGAAGCCGATGCCGCGCAGCTGGCTCGCACCCTCGAAGACGTCGACGCCTCTGTCATCAACGGCAACAACGCCCTCGAAGCCGGACTGAGCCCGGCCAAGGACGGCATCCTGTTGGAGAAGGCCGAGAACAACCCGTACGGCAACTTCCTCGCTGTGCGCACGGAGAACAAGGGCGACGAGAACATCAAGAAGCTCGACGAGCTGCTCCACTCCCCCGAAGTGAAGAAGTTCATCGAGGACAAGTGGGCAGACGGCTCCGTCCTCCCCAGCTTCTGACCCCAATTACTACCCGACGGCGGCCCAGCAACCTCGCGCGAGGTTGCTGGGACGCCGTCACGTAGTTCTGGAGGGGGTTTGTGTGTCAGGACATTTGTCACTTCGCAGTCGGGATCGCACTCCCTACAGCGCCGCCTCGGGCCTCGGTAGCGTCGACGGTGTCAGAAACCAACGACACGTCGAACGAGGAGGCGGACGTGATGAACCGTCGCACCGAACAGGCATCAGCACCACCGTCCACTGTTGCCCCCATTCAGGGCGCCGGGCACGAACCACCGGCCGAGCCGATTGCGACTCCCCTGCGGAGTCCTGCTCTCAGCGCTGCCGCCGTGACCCTCACCGCGGTCTCCGCTGCACTGGCAGTGTGGGTGTTTGCCGTACCGGTCGCCGGCGTCACTCTGACCGCCGGCGGCCTCACAGTCTCCCTTACTGCTGTTGCGCTCGTGTCCCTCGGCAGCGGGTGTGCAGCCAGCCTGTCCTACCTCATCATGAGAGGCTTTCGCGGCGGAGCGGTCATGTGGACCGTCATCGCCTGTGCTGTCCTCGTCCTGTCCCTCGCAGGTCCGCTGCTGTCAGGAGCCAGGGACTCGGCGCTGGTCACACTGGAGCTGATGCATCTGGCCGTCGGCGTCACGATGATCGTCGGCCTGCGGCGCTTCGTCTCGCGCAGCATGAGCCGCGCCTTCGACCACGACGTCGCAGCAACTGATTCGGCCTCGTCTGCGGCGGGTTCCGAGTAATGTACGAATCGGAGGCGACAATGACGAAGCAATCCATTTCGACCGACTGCGACGACGAAGTCACACGGTGGGTCGCCCGAACCCGCGGGCCGGGGTTCGCGCTGATCTGGCTGCCGGTCCTCATGCTGTCCCCGATACTGACAGCTGTTCTCGACGGCAAGGCCGTGATACTCGCGGTCCATCTGGCGATCACCGCCCTCTATGTCATCACGGTCGTCATCGCCCACCGCGGCCTGCCGCAGCGAGTGGGAGAACTCTGCACGATCGGGCTCATGGCACTCGTCGTCGTCCAATTCTTCCTGTCGCCCGGAGGTCAAGGCTTCCTCTATCCGCTGCTCGCCATCGCAGCGGCAACCGCGATCCGCCTTCGCGCCGCACTCGGCATCGTGACGGGCCTGGCCATCAGCGGCTCCTTCGCTGAAGGGTTCGCCACGATGTCGCTCAGCAATGCGCTGCAGTTCGGCTTCGCCACCGTCATGGCCGGCGCCAGCACCTACCTGATCCGCTGTCTCACCGGCACGATCGACGACCTGCGCGCCACCCGACGCCGTTTGGCCGGGCTTGCGGTCGTCGAGGAACGCCAGCGCTTCTCCAGAGATCTCCATGACCTGCTCGGCCACACTCTCTCGGTGATCGTGGTCAAGGCCGAGGCCATTCGTCGCCTCGCCGACAGTGATCCCGCAGTCGCCGCCAAGCATGCGCAGGAGATCGAAGGCATCGGGCGCACAGCCCTGGCCGATGTCCGCCAGGCGGTCGCCGGGTACCGGCAGATGCGCTTTGCCGACGAGCTGTCCCACGCCGTCGAAACCCTTGAGGACGCCGGGGTCGAAGTCGAGACGACGACTCCGCTGCCGCACCTCGATGGTCCCACCGACACCCTCTTCGCCTGGGCTGTCCGGGAGGCGGCGACGAACATTCTCCGTCACGCCCACGCATCCCACTGCACGATGAAGATCTCTGTCGACGAGTCAGCTGCAGCACTCGAAATCACCGACGACGGCCACGGGATGGGCTCGAATCCGACCGGCTCGGGCCTGATCGGGGTGCGAGAGAGGGCAGAACGTCTGGGCGGTCACGTGCATACACGCTCGGGCCCGCGCGGCTTCACGCTCAGCGTCCACGCACCGAGCACAGAGGAATCGGAATGATCAGGATCGCCGTCATCGAGGACCAAGCTCTCATGCGCTCGGCTCTCATCAGTCTGCTCGACCTCGAAGACGACATCACCGTCGTCGGTGAGGCAGCACGCGGCGACGAAGTCTCCGAACTGGTCCGCAGACTCAAGCCGGATGTCGTTCTCCTCGACATCGATCTGCCGGGGATGAACGGACTCGAAGCTCTCGAAGAGCTCAACCATGAGACCGACGGCACCACATCAACCGCTGACGATACTGACGCGATCGGCTCCTCAGTCATCATCGTCACGACCTTCGGTCGAGCGGGATACCTGAGGCGTGCGATGGACGCAGGCGCACGGGGCTTCCTCGTCAAAGATGATCCGGTCGAGACGCTCGCCGGGTCGATTCGGCGGGTCGCACAGGGGGAGATGGTCATCGACCCGCTGTTGGCGGCCCAGGCACTGAGCTCAGGAGAGAACCCGCTCACGGACCGGGAGAGCCAGGTACTCCGCGCAACTGATGACGGGGTCCCCATCGTCGACGCGGCCGAGGCTCTGCATCTGTCTCCGAGCACCGTCCGCAACTACCTGTCGAGCGCGATCGGCAAGCTCGGGGCCCGCAATCGCGCCGAAGCGATACGAAACGCCCGCCGCGAGGGGTGGATGTGACGCTCAACCCCGCGCACCGCAGCCGCCGCCGAGGCTGGGCTCGACGGGACGACCGGCGCTGCCCCACTCAGACCATACTTGGCAGCACCCCACCGTCTGCGCGCAGGGCCGCACCGTTCGTCGCCGAAGACAGCGGGCTGGCCAGATAGCCCACCAAGCTGGCGATCTCGCCCGGGTCGATGAAGCGCTGCAGCAGCGAGGACTCCCGCACCAGTGAGTCCCGCAGATCATCGACGGACATCGATTGTGCGGCGGCGATCTGTTCGACCACGGCGGCGACCCCGTCCGAATACGTTGGTCCGCCGAGCACGGTGTTCACGGTCACCGCGGTGCCACGGGTGAGTTTCGCCAGACCGTTGCTCAGCGCCAGAGCCGCGGCCTTCGTCACCCCGTAGTGGATCATGTCCGCGGGCACGTCGATGGCCGATTCCGTGCCGATGAAGATGATGCGGCCCCACCCGTCCGCAAGCATCCGCGGAAGCAGTCGTCTGGACAGGCGAACCGCGCCCATGAGGATGATCTCGAAACAGCGCGTCCACTCGGCATCGTCGATCTCGGCAAACGTCGCTACGTCGAAGAGACCGACGTTGTTGATGAGGATATCCACGTCGCCGAGGCGGTCGAGCAGCTGGTCGACCTGCCCGACGACACCGAAGTCCGCCGCGATTCCCCTCGCCGAGGCGGCCGGGTTGTCGTCTCGCAGACGTGCAACAGCCGCGTTGACGCTGTCCTCGTTGCGTCCGTTGATGATGACCGTCGCACCTTCGTACGAGCACAGGGTGGCGATCGCGTACCCGATCCCCTGTGTCGAGCCCGAGATGAAGACGGTTTTGCCCGCCAGTTGAAGGTCCATGTGATTCCCGCCTTTATCTATCGAAACCGTTTTCACTTGCTCAGGAAAGTCAACACTAGATCGATTGAGTTTCTCAGGCAAGTAATCCACTAGACTGCACTGCATGAACAGTCCTGCGAGCAGCGCCACAGAACGAAACCCTCAAGACTCCGATACGCCCACCTTCACGGCGGACGAACTCGAGATCTGGTCGTCGGTCGCGACCTTGCTGGAGTGGCTTCCGGCCGCACTCGATGCGCAGATGCAACGCGATTCGCAGATCAGCCACTTCGAGTACGGGATCCTCTTCGCACTCTCCCAGGCAGCAGAAAAGACTTTGGCGATGAAAGAACTCGCCGGCTTCGCGAACAGCACACTCTCCCGACTGTCGAGGGCAGTCGGCCGACTGGAGCGCCAGGGATGGGTGACTCGACGCCCGGACCCCGGCGACGGGCGTACGACAATCGCTTCCCTCACCGACTCCGGTCTCGCAACAATGCGTGCGGCCGCTCCGGAGCACGTTGCCTTCGTGCGACGCGTCGTCTTCGAGTCTCTGACCCCGGCTCAGGCTCGCGCACTGGGCAGGGCCAGTCGGCGTATCACCTCCGCGATCAGGGAGGATGGCGGCTGGCGACCGCAGTGACCTTCAGTCGTCGAACACCTCGGTCCCGAATTCAGACCTCTGCCCTGCCGGCACGATTCGATGACACAATGCGATAAGACGGATACCCCCGCCCCCGGCTCAGAGTGAGTCACTCAAGGAGGAGAACATGACACGCATCGGTTTCATCGGAGTCGGAGAGATCGCCTCGGCGATGGTCGAAGGTCTTGCGCACAGCGAGACGAATGCCAACTTCCGATTCTTCCTCTCCCCACGCAATGCCGAGCGTGCACAGAACCTTGCCGAGTCAATCGAGTCCGTCACGATCTGTCAGAGCAACCAGGACGTCGTCGACCGCAGCGACCTCATCGTCCTCGCGGTGCTGCCGCAGCAGTCGGAGAGCGTGCTCGACGAACTCGACATCCCAGCCGAGAAAACCCTGGTCAGCGCGGTAGCCGGAGTCCCGACCGAGGCCCTCGAGGCACATCTTCCGCACTCCCCGACCATCGTGCGGATCATTCCTCTGCCCGCTGTCCGCGAGCGCAAGGGAGTCACCGCCATGTACCCGGCCAACGAGGCGGTCGAGGATCTGCTCGACCGCCTCGGCGGGTCGGTGACAGCCGCGGACGAGACGATGTTCTCCACACTTTCGGCGGTGACTGCGACGATGTCGACACATTTCGCATTCCTGCAGACGATCACCGCGTGGCTCATCGACCGCGGCTGGGACCGGGCCGACGCCGATCATTTCATCCGCGGTCAGTTCGTCGGCCTCGGCACCACGCTCGCCGAGACGACCGAGTCCATCAACGACCTCGTCGCCGCCCACGAAACCCCGGGCGGTCTCAATGAGATGCTCAACAACGAATGGATGGACGAGGCCAACCGCGCCGCTCTCGCGTCCTCCCTCGACCGGGTGTTCGCCCGCGTCACCGCAGCAGACTGACACAGCCGGGGCGGTCCTCCGACCGGCCGGTATCTGAGCGGGCAGTCTCCGACCGGCCGGATATCTGGCTCACGACCGACGGGGAGGCCGCTCGTCCGACTCTGCGGATCGTTAGAATGATCGGCATGACCGAGTCTCTCACCTTCGCAGATTCCATCTCCATCAACGCTGACCCGGCGACGGTCTACCGAACCGTTGCGGACGTGACCCGAACCGGAGAATGGTCTCCGGTCTGCCGCGAATGCTGGTGGGACGACGGCGATGGCCCGCGGCCGGGAGCCTGGTTCACCGGCCGCAACGTCACCCCTGACCGCGAATGGGAGACCCGCAGCCAGGTCGTCGTCGCCGACGAGGGACGGGCGTTCGGGTGGAGCGTGGGACCCGGCCGAGTCAACTGGACTTACAGCATGCAGGAAACCGAGGAAGGCACGCGGCTCACCGAATCGTGGGAGTTTCTGCCTGCGGGGCAGGAATTCTTCGCAGAGAAGTACGGTGCGCGTGCGACCGAGGAGATCGCTGCACGCGCCGCTTCCGCGCGGACCGGCATTCCCGAGACTCTCGCAGCGATCAAACAGGTCATCGAACGCCCCTAGGGCATCTGCAAGGGCATTCGCAGTGAGCATCTGCGGGACATGAGGCCCGAGGTGATCCCTTAGGATTCTCACTATGTCTCAGCACTCTGCCGTCACTGTCTCGATCGCCCGAACCGTCCGCCCCGACAACCACCGGCGCTTCAACGCCTGGGTGCAGGCGGGCCAGGAGCTGGCCCGCGAACGCGACGGATATCTGGGGTCGGGGTGGGTGCGAACCTCGCCGGACTCGAACGAATGGCACGTGCTCTACCGGTTCTCCGATGAGAAGTCGCTGCGGGCCTGGGACGAGTCCGCGGACCGTCGGTGGTGGATCGAAAGCGCGGCTGAGATCGTCGAGACCACCCGAGTGGAGCATCGAACCGGCATCGAGGGCTGGTTCGAACCACACGGGGAGGAGTCCGTCACCATCCCGGAGACGGTCGTCCCGCCGAGGTGGAAACAGGCCGTGAGCATCTTCCTGCCGTTCTTCCCGCTCAGTCTTCTCTCGACGTTCCTCCTCATGCCTCACCTGGAGAGCTGGCCGAAGGTCCTCGCCGTGCTCCTCAACATCTGCATTCTCACACCGCTGATGACCTACATCTTCCTGCCGGTGAGCACGCGGCTGCTGCGCCCCTGGCTGCAGCGACCCCGCTGACACCACCGCACCCCCAATTACTACCCGACGGCGGCTCAGCAACCTCGCGCGAGGTTGCTGAGCCGCCGTCGGGTAGTAATTGGGTTCAGAAGAGGCCGGTGATGTTGCCGTCGTCTGTGACGTCGATCTTCAGCGCTGAGGGTTCGCGCGGCAGGCCCGGCATCGTCATGATGTCACCGGCGATGACGACGATGAACCCGGCACCGGCCGACAGCCGCACGTCCTTGACCTCGATGATGTGGTCGGTCGGCGCCCCGCGCAGGCTCGCGTCCGTCGACAGCGAGTACTGGGTCTTCGCGATGCACACGGGCGCGTCCCCGTAGCCCTCCTCGGTGAACTGCTTGAGCTTCCGTTTCACCTTGGCCGGCAGGTCGACGTCCTTGGCTTGGTAGATCCGCTGCGCGATCGTGCGAATCTTGTCCTCCAGGGGCTGGTCGAGTTCGTACGAGTACCTCGCCGAGGCGGCCGGCTCCTCACGTGGCGGACGAGTTCCGGACGAATCGTGCGGCCCTTCGCCTCGATTTTCATCACGAATCGTCCGGAACTCGGCGTCGCCGCCGTTCGACGCAGAAGCCCCAGCCCCAGCCCCGCCCGCAGCCTCGACGACCGCCTCCGCCAGGGCGAGCGCACCCTTGCCGCCATCAGCCCAGTGCGTGGACTCCACGGCCGCAATCCCAAGACCATCCAAATGGCTGATCGCAGCGGCCATCTCCTCGTCGGTGTCCGTGGGGAAACGGTTGAAGCACACGACGGGCGTCAGTCCGTAGATCTCGCGCAGGTTCCGACAGTGCAGCTCAAGATTGCTCATCCCCTCGAGCACCGCCGATACGTCAGGAGAGTTCACATCGGCGACGTCGACTCCCCCGTGGTACTTCAGCGCTCGCAAGGTCGCGACGACGACCACGGCAGACGGCCAGATTCCGGCGGTGCGGCACTTGATGTCGAGGAACTTCTCGGCCCCGAGGTCGGCACCGAAGCCGGCTTCCGTCACGACCCAGTCCCCCAGCGCCAGTCCGGCCTTGGTGGCCAGCAGGCTGTTGCACCCGTGGGCGATGTTCGCGAACGGTCCGCCGTGGATGAAGGCCGGCGAATGTTCCAAGGTCTGCACGAGGTTCGGTGCCAGAGCGTTGCGCAACAGCGCAGTCATCGCCCCCGCTGCCCCGATGTCGGCGACGGTGATCGGTTCCCGCCCCCTACTGTGGGCGAGCACGATCCGTCCCAGGCGTTCCTTGAGGTCAGCCAACGAGGTGGCCAGACAGAACACGGCCATGACCTCGCTGGCGACGACGATGTCGAAGGCATCCTCGCGGGGCACTCCCCCGTTCAGACCGCCGAGCCCGACGACGACTCCCCGCAGCGCGCGGTCGTTGAGGTCGACGACCCGGCGGAGGTGGATGCGCCGCGGGTCGACGTCGAGGCTGTTGCCGAAGTGGATGTGGTTGTCGAGCATCGTCGCGGCGAGGTTGTTCGCCGCCGCGATGGCCGCGAAGTCGCCGGTGAAGTGGAGGTTGATGTCCTCCATCGGCACGACCTGCGCGTATCCGCCTCCGGCCGCCCCGCCCTTCATTCCGAAGACCGGGCCCATGCTCGGCTCCCGCAGCGCCAACACGGCCTGGCCGACCTCGGGGTTCGACCGGGCGAGTTCGTTGAGTCCGTCTGCCAGGCCGATGCTCGTCGTGGTCTTTCCCTCACCGGCCGGGGTCGGACTCATGGCCGTGACGAGGATGAGTTTGCCGTCCGCGGCGGTCTCGGCCGCCCGATCGAGGACGTCGATGGGCACCTTCGCCTTCGTCCATCCGTGGGGAATGATGTCCTGCGCGTCGAGACCCAGCCCAGCGGCGATGTCGACGATGGGATCGAGCTCGGCGCTGAGCGCAATATCCATATCTGTGGTCATAAGGCCATCATGCCCGTTCTGCGCGATTTTGTGACCGTCACCGCCCCGAGAATTCGCGCAATGTGCACTGAGTTCCGCCCACCACAACATTCCCCTCGCCGAGGCGGCCGACCGCCCCGTCCCAATGCGGCCCACTCACCCCGCATATTCCGAGCATTCCGGACACCGGGTCATGAGGTCGTGTCGACATTCGCGGACGTGGAGAAGGAACTGCTCCGCTGAGTCGAGCGAGGTCCGCTGTGCCCGAATCGCCGACAGGCGAGCCGCGATCACCGAGGCACGTCCCGCCTCACCGCGATGCAGGATCGCTCGGATCTCGGCAAGACTCATGCCCACGCCCTGACACGACAACACGATCCGGCATCTGCTCAGATGCTCGGCCGAATACTCCCGGTGTCCGCTCGCGGTCCGGTCCGGCACGACGACGCCTTCGTCTTCCCAGTGCCTGAGCACATGCGCAGCCGTTCCCAGCTGCGCTGCCGCATCCCCGATCCTCATGAGACCATGATGACACCTTGACTTCAGGTTGACCTGAAGTTCTACCGTCGTTTCATGACGACGCCAACCGACCGCAGTCCCGCCATCCGCACTTCCACCGACCGCATCACCCTCAGCGACGGCGCCGAGGTCGCCACCAAGACACTCGAACCGAGCGACCGCGACAACGACCGGGGCCGCCTCGGCGAGGTCATCATCTGCCACGGAACCCCCTGGTCATCTCGGATGTGGCTGCCACTCGCCCGCGAACTCGCGCAGACGAACCGAGTCCGATTCTGGGACATGCCCGGCTACGGCGAATCGATTCCCGCCACATCCGACGAGTCGATCCCCGACCCGGCCGGAACGTCGGCACAGCCGACGGACGATCCCCTCGCCGAGGCGGCCCCCGCCGTTGATCTCATCACCCAACGCCGTCGTCTGGCCGAGCTCATCGACTGCTGGAACATCTCGGACCCCCACGTCATCGCCCATGACATCGGCGGCGCCGTCGCACTCGGCGCGCACCTGCTCGAAGGCAGTGATTTCGCGTCGCTGTATCTGCTCGATGTCGTCACTCTCGACCCATGGGGCTCACCGTTCTTCCGCCTCGTCGCCGAGAACGAAAAGGTCTTCGCCGCCCTCCCACCTCGCCTCCATCGCGCCCTGGTCCGCGAGTACATCACGGGGGCGGCGGCCACGACAGCCGACCAATCTCCGTCGAGCGAATGCCGTTCGAACCTCAGCGAAGACCACATCGCCGAACTCAGTGCGCCGTGGTGCACCGACGCAGGTCAGCCTGCCTTCTACCGGCAGATCGCCGCGCTGCGTCCCGAGCACACGGCGCCCATCGTCGACCGCCTCGGCGAGGTCCGCTGCCCGGTCCGCATCGGGTGGGGTGAGGACGATCCGTGGGTTCCCGTCGACCAAGCCGATCGCCTCGCCGAGGCGCTTCCCCACCGTCCGCACGTGACCCGGTTCCCGCGCACCGGGCACCTCGTCCCGCTCGAGGCACCGTACGACCTCCTCGCCGACGTGACCGCATGGCTCGACGGGTGAGAGACGTGTGCGCGAAGATGACGGTATGCGCGCATTCGACGAGCTCGTCACCGAAGCACAATCGGCCGATGTCACCGGCTGGGGATTCGACTGGCTCGACGGCCGCGCCACCGAGGAGCGACCACCGTGGACCTACTCGACGCTGCTGGCCAGACGGCTGTCGACGGCGACCGCGGCCCTCGACATCGACACCGGCGGCGGTGAGGTCATCGACGAGGCACCCGTGCTGCCGCCGCGCATGGCCGTGACCGAATCGCACCGCCCCAACATCGCCGTGGCCCGCCATCGGCTCGGCCCCTGTGGCGTCGATGTCGTCGAGGCCGACCCGGACAGGTTGCCGTTCGCCAACGGCAGCTTCGACCTCGTCACCTCCCGACACCCCGTGAGCCCCGCGTGGTCGGAGATCGCCCGCGTACTCGTCCCCGGCGGCACCTACCTCGCCCAGCACGTCGGTCCGGCCTCGGCCTTCGAGCTCATCGAGTTCTTCCTCGGGCCGCTGCCGGAAAATCGTCGCTCACGGCACCCGCAGACCGAATCCGACGCCGCCGAGGCGGCCGGACTCACGGTCGAAACGCTGCGCACCGCACGCTGCCGCATGGAGTTCTTCGACGTCGGCGCGATCGTCTGGATCCTGCGCAAGTGCCCGTGGTGGGTACCCGATTTCACAGTCGCCGACTACCTGCCACAGCTGCGCGAACTCGACTCGCGGATGCGCAGGGGCGAGCCCTTCGTCGCGCATTCGACGCGGCACCTCATCATCGCGTCAACGCGCTGAGCCAACTCATCGCGTCGAAGCGCTGAACCGCCTCGTCGCGAACAGCTCACCGGGCAGAAACGCCCACCCGGAATCGGTCCGGCACTTCACCGGCGCCCGTGGCGAGGTCGGCTGCGAACTCTCCGAGCAGCGGCGCAAACTTCGCCCCGTGCCCCGAACAGGCCGAGACGAGAACGAGACCGTCGACCTCGTCGATGACGAAGTCCTCGGTCGGCGTGTTCGTGAACAGGCACGTGGTCTCCGCGTACGGCTCCGGAATGAGTCCCGGCAGATTCCGCTTCGCATAGTCGATCATCCGGGTCCGCATGTCCTCGGTGATCTGTCCGTCCTGGTCAAGCGCCGATCCGATCACCTTCCCACCGTTGAACTGGGCGAACTTCTGCCCCGCATAACCGGCATCCCGACCGCCGGGAAGCCCGTAGGTGAACATCTCCCCGGATTTGTGGATGAACGTCGGCCAGGGCGTGTTCGGCCGCCCGTCCGCGACGGCATCGCGGTAAGGCATGTGGAAAGCCTGCTCCTGCCGCACTTCGAATCGCGGCAGCGCATCGAGGAACGCCTGCGGAAGACCAAGATCGCCGAGGAGGGCGGGCAGCCACCCGCCCGCCGCGACGATGACACGGTCGCCCTCGACGACTTCGCCTGTCGCCGAGGTGACACGGAAGCCGCCCGCGGACCGTCGGGCCACCTCGGTGACCGTCCAATCGGTGAGGACCCGGGCCCGCCCCGTGTCCATCGCACGGTCGAGCATGGTCGTCACCGTGGTCTCGGCGTCGATGACGCCGGCATCGGGGTGCCACAGGACGTCGGTGTCGAAGACGAACTGCGGCCACCGTTCGCCGGCTCGTGCCGGATCGAGGATCTCGTACTCGACTCCGACTGCCTCGAAGATCTCGGAGAGCAGATCCGTGTGCCGGGCATCGCCGAAGTCGAGCGCTCCCGTTCGAGTGATGAGCTCGGTCTCCGACTTCGTCTCGAGGTCATCCCACAGCTGCCGGGCGCGCACAACGAGTTCGGTGTAGAGACGATCCGGGTAGGCATACCGGAAGATGCGGGCCGAACCGTGAGAGCTGCCTCGGTCGTTGGCCGGAGTGTGCCGTTCGAGCACGGTGACGTCCTCGCCGCGCGCGGTCAGGGAATATGCGGCTGCGGCACCGGCCAAGCCCGCTCCGATGACGATGTGGTGGGTCATAGCTGCGCTCCTGTTGGATGGGCGTGATCGGTCGGCCGCGCCCGATCGTGCCTACTGCAATTCGAGGTCGGTCACGCAGGTGGGCCCATCGCTTCTCGTCGAGAATTCGGTCGTTCCGGTCTTGCCCTCGGCGGTGATTTCGATGGTACCGGTGATGTCGGATGGCACCCAGAAGCCCACGAAACCGTTGTCGAAGGTCGTCGTCGAGTCATCCACCACTGTTTTGCCTGTCGCCGAGTCGGTGATCACCACGTCGACGTCCTTCCCGCTCAACTCACCGAGACAGGTCGTGAGGCTGTGGTAGAAGCAGTCGTGCGTCTCATCGACGAAGGGAGCGATGGACACATAGCTCTTCCCTTCCGGCAGTGCCATCGTCGCCTCGTGCTGCCCGTCGGTGAGGACGAGCTCGTCCGGCTGCACCGAGGCCATGAGGTCGGTGGGCCTCTCGTCGACAGGCAGGCGATCGAGATGATCGATGACTCCGGTGACGTCTTCGTCGGCCAGATCGAGATCCGCAAGCAGCGCTTCGGCCGAACCCGGCTGCACCGCCGCGGACTCTCCTGATGCAGCGGATGACCCGCTTTCCTGCCCTGGAGCCGAACACCCGGTCAGCGCTAGAGCCAGGGCCGTCGCACCCAACACGAATTGCGTCGTTCTCATATATCTCCCCATGTCACTACGGGTGCAGAGCACCTCTGTCGTCTTGGCAATCATACCCTCAAGGGGTATAGGGTGATCGTGGCGGGCCCAAGGAATGGGATGCCCTCAAATGCTCTCATCTTCCGCCGAGCGAATCCGACGCGACCGTCTCACAGAATCAGGAGACCACTCATGAAGAAGCTCACTCCGACCATTCGATTCACTGCAGTCGCCGCAGCACTCGGACTGGCACTGGCGGGTTGCTCAACCGCGAATGACGACACCCGAGAATCCGGCGGCGAGGACTCCCACGGCAATCACGAATCCGCCTCGAACGAAGCAGGCGGGGCCGACCACGAAGATACGGACAGCAGCGAATCCGGACATGAATCGGGCGGACATGAAGGACACGCTGCCGACGGCGGCGACCCACCGGCAGGAATCACGAAGGCCGCCGACCCGAAGTTCGACGTCGGTGACACAGTCGTCCTCTCCGCCGACCACATGCCGGGCATGAAGGGCGCCGAGGCAGAAGTCTCCGGCGCGTTCGACACGACAACGTATTCGATCAGCTACACGCCGACCGATGGCGGAGACCCGGTCGAGGATCACAAGTGGGTCGTCCACGAAGAGCTTGAGGATCCGGGCAAAGCGCCACTGAAGAAGGGCGCGAAAGCCACCGTCACCGCCGACCATATGCCCGGAATGAAGGGCGCCGAGGCGACCATCGACTCCGCGACCGACGAGACCGTCTACATGGTCGACGTAAAGACAGATGAGATGGAGATGACGAACCACAAATGGGTCGACGAAAGCGAGATGAATCCCGTGGAGTGACGGCGTGGTCTCACCAGGCTCGACCAAACCGAGCGAGGCAGTGCCAGACCTTCTTCAGCCGCTGCTCATCGAGGTTCCACTCGCGGCGGGCGCGTGCGACATGGATGGGTCTCAGCTGCGCCGAGTTCCCCAGAACCTCGGCTATCCGCTGTGCGAGCTCGACCACGTCCTGACCCCGATACTCCGGATACGCGGCGATTTCGGCAACCTCGGCGACATAGCCCGGATGAGTCTCGACGGCGAGACCGCAGCGGTCCGCCGTCTCCAGCACCGCATGATCGTCGAAGCTGGGATCGACGACTAGTGCCTCAACGTCTCCGGGCACCATCACCCCACCGTGGACATGAGCCTCGATGTAGTGATCGAGACGGTCGCGACACAGACCACCTCCGGGCGCAACGGCCGCGTCGTCTGCCGACTCGTCGCGACGAAAGTCGGCAATGAGCCCCATGCGGTCAGCAACCCCGAAGAGCTCCGGACCGAAGGTGCTGTCCGGGTAAGCGAACGACGCTCGCGCAAGGACCTCCGGGCGAAGACGCAGGTAGGCCGGCCCGAACCGCGGTGCCGGCCCATAGGGGTCGCCGTCGAGGTAAAGGGCCCCATAGACCGGTCGTTGCTGCACGTCCACTTGGTCATAGGCTCCGCCGAATATCCGCCGCTCCCAATGCCATCGGTCACCACCGGGAAAGGCGGTCAGGCCCCCATTGCTCGTGCCAGTGACGAATTGGGACACGTATTGCCCACGATCAAGGATCGATGCCAGGACTCCGGTCCCCGAAGCATCGGCACCGGGATGGAAATGCAGTGCCACACGCGCCTCGGCCGGCAGGCCCTGTCCCGCTGCGGAGCGAGCTCGGACCCAGTCGATCGCTGCCGCGGATGGGTCCGGCTGGTTCATCATTCCTGCTCGGGCAGCATCCCTGCGGCCTCGACAGCGCTGCGGACGATCTCCTCGAGACCGAACTCCGCCTTCCAGCTCAGCAGGGCCGAGATCCGGGTGACGTCGGCGACCAGTGCCGGCGGGTCACCGGCACGACGCTCGCCCATGTCGGGGACGATGTCACGGCCGGTCACCTCGGCGATGGTGTCGATGACTTCCTTCACCGAGGCACCGGTTCCGGTACCGACATTGAACACGGTCTCCGTGGTGCCGCCGGCCTTCATGTAGTCCAACGCCGCGATGTGCGCCTCGGCAAGGTCCTTGACGTGGACGTAGTCGCGGATGCACGTGCCGTCGGAAGTGTCGTAGTCGTCGCCGAAGATGATCGGAGCTTTGCCGTCCTTGAGCCGTCCGAGCACGATCGGGATGAGGTTCATGACAGCGGTGTCGGCGAGGTCGTTCCAGCCGGCGCCGGCGACGTTGAAGTAGCGCAGCTTCACGGCGTTGAACGTCGTCCCCCGCATGGCCGAGGCGGTGATCTGGTTGTCGATCATCCACTCGCCGATGAGCTTCGTCTGACCGTAGGGATTGATGGGCCGGCAGTCGAGGTCCTCGGGCACCATGTCGACATCGGGCATGCCGTAGGTCGCGGCCGAGGAGGAGAAGACGAGCGATTCGATGCCGGTCGCTTCGACAGCGGCGAGGATGTTCGTCAGGGCGCCGATGTTCTGCCGGTAGTACATGACCGGTTCCTCGACGGATTCGCCGACCTGCTTCTTCGCGGCGAAATGGATGATCGAATCGACGCTGTGTTCCCTGATCGCGGACACCAGGCGCTCTTCGGCATCGGCTGCGGCCAGGTCGAGGTCGACCACGGGCAGGCCCTCGACGCGAGCGTCGATGCCGGTGGAGAAGTCGTCGACGACGAGCACATCGTCTCCGCGTTCGGTGAGCAGCCGCACCACGTGCGAACCGATGTAGCCTGCCCCTCCGGTCACCAGAACTGCCATGCGCCGAATCCTCCTTCGTCTCGTCGACACGTCTGTATCAGAATACGCGTACGGGTGTCGGAGTTCAGATTCGGCCTGAAAGCCCAGTGAGGAAAGCGTCGGAATTCGCCGTCGCCCTGGCCAGGTACAGACAGCCCTGCCACAGTGGGAAAATGCGCATCCTCCTCATCTGCGATCCCGGGCCCCCGAGCCGCCGTGTGGCCTCGTTCAAGGACGAGTTCGCCGATGTCCTCAGACACGATTTCGAGTCGGATGTGACTGTCGATGTATGCACGGAGGCGCTCCGCGTCCAGGCCGACCACCAGCTGGAGCTGTCGACTCTCGACGCGATCGTCGACCGCTATCCGTCGGCGGACCTCGTCATCATGCTCACGGACATTCCACGCCACACCCAAGGCAAACCACTGATCGCCGAGGTGCTGCCTGCGCGCAACGTCGCTGTGATCTCCTGCCCCACTCTCGGGGCACTGACGACGAAGCGCCGGCTGCTGAAGATCTATATGAGCTGCGTCAATCAGCTCCTGCCAGACGGGCATCTGCCTGCGAAGACGCATCGCCTTCCGCGCTGGGGCCGGTGGTCGAGCCGATCCGAGTCGGGTCGCCGCACCCTTCATGCCCATACCTTCACGGGCGGAACTCGCCTCGTCCTGGGCATGACGATGGCCAATGAGCCGCTGCGGATGGCCCGCAGGCTCTCGCGTGCCATGGCCGCCGCTGCCGCCACAGGGGCGTTCGGCATCTTCTACAGCTCCATCTGGCAGATGTCCCACCATCTGTCTACCGCTCGTCTCATCTCGATCGGCGCCATCGCCATCGCAGTCATGGTCGGCTGGCTGATCACGATCAATCGGCTCTGGGATCGCCCGGTCAATGAACGCCTGGCACAGGTGGTCTTCTACTACAACCTCTCCACCGTACTCACACTCGTCATCTGCGTGACGGGCCTCTACGCGTTGCTGGTCATCGGCATCCTCGCCGGAGGGCTCATCGTCATCGACCCCGAGTTCATGGCGGAGACGATCCACCGGCCCGAAGCCCGCCTGACGAACTACCTCGACATCGCGTGGTTGAGCGCGGCGATGGGCGTCGTCGCCGGCGCACTCGGCTCGAGCTTCGACAGTGATATCGACCTGAAGAATCTCACGCACGCCCAACGTCTGCGTTCCCGCGTCTACGTCGCCCACGACGACGAGTCGGGCACAGTCTGACGGGGGTTACGTCCGATCGGCAACGGCGTTATGGTGGCCACATACTCCGGAACCAAGCGAAACCGGAGCGATTGGAGCAAGAATCATGACACAGTCAGTGACAGTTCCCGACCCGCATGGGTCAGAGAAGACTACTCGCGAGAACGCCGAACACGGCTTCATCGCCTCCGACGCCCTGACCAAGAACCTTCAGACGGTGTTGGTCGACTTCATCGCCTTGAGCCTCACCGCCAAGCAGGCGCATTGGAATATCGTGGGCACGAACTTCCGTGACCTTCACCTCAACCTCGACGAGCTCACCGACATCGCCCGCGCGGGCAGCGATGAGATCGCCGAGCGGATGCGTGCCCTCCATGCCTCCCCCGACGGTCGCCCCGCCGTGATCGCTGAACAGACCGGACTGCCGGAGTTCCCGAACGGCGAAATCAGCACCCACGACGCCATCGATCACATGGTCGCGTCGATCGAGGCAACCGTGGCTTCGATGCGTGACTGCCACGACGAAGTCGACTCGGCGGACCCGACGACCGCCGACATCTTCCACAGCTACATCGCGCAGCTTGAGCAGCAGGCCTGGTTCATCAGCGCAGAGACCCGCACACCCAAGTGAGCCACTGAGCTGAACCGCTCCTGAGACAGTTCGGGCCGCCTCCCCGTCGTCACGGTCGGGTAGGCGGCCTTTCGTCGTCGACGCCCGGAACCGTCATCGTCGGCCATCGATGGTCGCGACGAGGTGTTCGGCAATGGCCAGCGCCGAGGTGGCTCCCGGGGAGGGCGCGTTCCTTAAGAACATCGTGGCTCCCGCCCGATCGATGACGAAATCATCGACGAGTGTGCCGTCCCGGTTCATGGCTTGGGCGCGGATTCCACGGGTGGCGCGGTAGCCGTCTGCCCCGGCGAGGGAGGGGACGTAGCGGGCCGCCTCGGCGACGAATTTCTCGATCGAGAGCACTCCGGGCAGTTCACGGGCCGCGGTGGCCATGTTGCCGGCGGCGAAGCGCCAGAATCCGGGGTCGGCGGCCACGGCCAGCGAGTCGGGGATGTTGAGGCCGAGACCTCGGTAGCCTTCGCGGGAGAAGGAGAGGAAGGCGTTGGGTCCGATCATCAGGCCGCCGTCGATGCGGCGGGTGACGTGGACGCCGAGGAAGGGGTACTTCGGATCCGGGACGGGGTAGATGAGGCCGTTGACCGCGCTGCTGTATTCTTCGTCGAGGATGAAGTACTGGCCGAAGAAGGGCACCACGGTCGGGGTGCGATTCTGACCGGAGCGCGCGGCCAGCCGGTCGGATTGGAGTCCGGCGCAGACGATGACGTGGTCGAATTCCTGGGCGTCGACCGGGGTGCGGACGATGGCGGTGTCACCGGTGGGGCCGCCTCGGTGATCGATGCTTTTGACCGGGGTGGAGAAGCGGACGCGGCCGCCGTGGGTGCGGAAGTCGGCGACGAGGGCGTCGGTGAGGCCGGGGTAGTCGATGATCGCGGTGTGGGGTGAGTGGAGGGCGGCGAGTCCTTCGGCGTTCGGTTCGATGTCGCGCAGTCCATCGCGGTCGATCAGGGCGATGTCGGGTACGCCGTTGGCCAGAGCGCGGTCGTGGATGGCGTGGAGGCGTTCGACTTCTGTCTCGTCGGTGGCGACGACGACCTTGCCGCATTCGTCGACAGCGACATTGTGGTCGTTTGCGAAGTCGCGGATGAGGTCGACGCCGCGGCGGCAGAGCGTGGCTTTGAGGCTGCCTGGCTCGTAGTAGAGACCGGCGTGGACAACTCCGGAATTGTGTCCGGTCTGATGGGCGGCGGGGTGGTCTTCTTTCTCGAAGAGGGTGACGTCGGCGGAGTCGTGGCGGCCCAGGATCTCGCGGGCGACGGCGGCTCCGATGATGCCGGCTCCGACCACTGCCCATCGCGTGTGTTTCGCCATGTCTCAACTCCCTCGTCGATCTCCGTCGTTCCTGCAGTTGGACTCGACTGTAGATGCTGACGAAGCGTCACCATCGGTCCGTCCACACCGCGGAAGCCGTGACCTTGCCGCTGACGACTTGGTCACGGGTCGACATCGCAGGCAGCTTTTTAAATCTCAATTTGTGACATACGGACGCAACACAATGACTCGGTCATGACTGTCATATCGTGCGGAGCCTTGAATCCACCTGTAATCACCAGGCCTGTGAACTGGCCTTTTATCGGCTACAGCGCCCGCGAGACCTGGCTGACAGGATTTCACAACGCCCGCCTACATCTACTTCAACGTAACTATAACGACGAGGTAACTTTTCTTGTGATTCACTGATTACTTTTTCATTACTCCGTAACGTTGTGAGCGTCCTGTCAGGAAACTGCCTGTTTCCGTCCAGGCCGCGCCTGGACCTGATCAGGGTCTGAACGATGTGGAGAACCATGAGAATACTGAGAGGCCGGCCCGGAGCCGGTCGAAAGGCTGCAGTGGGCACAGTCGCCGCAGCGACAGCTGTGGGACTGACGCTGCTGACGACCTCGCCCGGTGCCGCCGATGAACAGAACCCGAACGAAGACTCAGAAGCCTACGGGCAGCTGATTGAGAGTGACCTTCTCGGCGGACAGCTTGCCGATGTCGCATCTGCGTACAGCAGCTCTCCTAACAACACCGATGAGGTCGCGACTCCGCTAGATGTCGAGGCTCTGCAAGCTCTCGATCTCGATCTCGGCAACGGCCTTTCGTTGCCTCTTGTCAGTGAGCCCGGCGGAGATGGGCTGCTCGATCTCGGCGCAGTGGGCGCCCTTAATGCCTTTGGCCATGCCCCTTCGTACGATTCATCGACGGCGAGCGCCGGAGCAGTTGGAGCGGACGGCGCTCTCAACCTCGACCCCGACAATCCCGGTGAATTTGGTAACGCGCAGGTCAATCTGACCGACCTGCTATCTCAGCTCAACGTCGACGCGCTCTCGGACGAGATCGTCGACCAGCTCTCACTCGAGCTCGGCGCAATGGGCAGCACAGCCACCGCGTCCGGAGACAGCATTGATTCCGAATATGTCGTGGCCGACGCCGAAGTCAACCTGCACAGTTCTCTTGCGGGCAACGTTTCTGGTCAGCTCGACGACACTCTCACAGGTGTCGGCGACACCGTCGATGCTGCAACCGGATCGGAGGGAGCCCTCGGCCAGATCCTCAGCGATCTTAATATCGACCTAAGCGCTCTCGGCGTCGGAGTCGCAGTCGAGTCCGGAACCATCGGAGTCGACGGCCTTGACACGGCTCTCGTCGACCTCAGCGATGAACTCATCAATGAGCCACTCGTCGACTCAAACGAAATCGTGTCGATCAATCTTGCCACCGGTGAAGTGTCGGTCAATGTGGCAAAGGCTGCCGGGGAGAACGGACTGAATGGTCTCGATCCCAATACACAGCTGCTGGACGAGGCCACGATCACGAACATCACAGAAGCGATCACCGACGCTCTTGGAACACTGACGACGAAGGTCACCGACGGAGTCACCGATGTACTCAACGACACCTCAGTGACTCTGAATCTCAACGCCGAACTCTCGTATTTGGTGAACAGCACAACAGCAGAGATCACCGTTGAAACCACACTCGGCCAGCTCGCTGGAACGGACACGGCTACCGATCCGGCCATTGACATCGATGCTGACGGCGGAGTGCTCGACACGATCTTGGGGCTGCTCGGAATCAGCCTCAATGACCTGACGGAAGACTTAGTAGAGCCACTGCTCGATGAGTTGGTCGATACGCTGAGCGGAACCCTGGGCACAGTGATCGAAGATATCGGGACGGACCTGTCGGATAACCTCGATGGACTGATCAATCCAGTTGTTGATGGTCTCGGTGGAGTCTTCGACAACCTCAACCTGATTGCTGACGTGACGATCAACGAACAGCCCACTGAAAAGGATCCGGCGCAGGAGAGCCAAGTCAACGGAAACAACGGTCCTGGTTTCACGGTCAATGCGGTGAGCCTTGAACTGCTCCCCGGAATCAGCGCCGCGGACATCAACCTGGCGTCGTCTTCGGTCCGAGCGACCGCGGACGCCCCGGACCCGGGCGATGACGACGCGAACACCAACGCAGCGGCATCGGCCTCGGCTTCGGCCGACGCCGATGGTGACAACAACCCGGCCGCCCAGGCTGCCTCCGAGGCAGCTGCCGATGACAATGCCGACAACACGGCATCGGCAGCAGCTGACGAGAACGCCGAAGCAGCCGCCGAGTCGGCAGCGACCGAGGACGCATCCTCCGAGGCGTCGGCTGATTCGACAACGGATGAGAATGCTTCGTCGACGGCTGCTTCGCAGGCCGCTGCACAGGCTGACAACTCCGATGACACGAACGCAGAGGCATCGACGGCGTCGGACGCGAACTCCGCTGCCGCTTCTGAGGCCGCTTCCACCGCTGATTCCTCGAACGAGGCCTCCGCAGAGGCAGCAGCCGAGTCTGACGCCAGCGCAGCAGCAGATCCTGATGCCGCCAACGAAGCAGACGCGAATGCCAATGTGAACGCAGCCGCTTCGGCCTCGGCTTCGGCCAACGCCGATGACGAAAGCAACGCGGCAGCTGAGGCAGCAGCAGTAGCAGCTGCCGATGACGATGCCAACAACACGGCATCGGCAGCAGCTGACGAGAACGCCGAAGCAGCCGCAGAGTCGGCAGCCAACGAAGAGGCCTCCTCGGAGACCTCGACGGATGCGACATCGGATCCGAACGCCTCGGCACAGCAGGCAGCCAACGCTGCCGCAAACGCCGACAACTCGGACTCGACGAATGCTGATGCTTCGGCCGCCGCTGATGCCGATCCGGCAGCTGCTGCATCCGCAGCCTCGACCGCTGACTCCTCCTCGGAAGCTTCTGCCAACGCAGCGGCTGACGCCGACGGTGCTGATGACGGAGCCGCGGCCACCGCTTCGGACGATTCCGATGCGAATGCCAATGTGAACGCTGCGGCCTCGGCCTCGGCTTCGGCTTCGGCCAACGCTGATGACAACGGCAACGCGGTCGCCGAGGCAGCAGCAGTAGCAGCCGCCGACGCTGATGCCAACGACACGGCATCGGCAGCAGCTGACGAGAACGCCGAAGCTGCGGCAGAATCGGCAGCCAACGAAGAGGCCTCCTCGGAGACCTCGGCCGACGCCACCTCGGATCCGAACGCCTCGGCACAGCAGGCAGCCAACGCCGCCGCCAACGCCGACAACTCGGATGACAGCAATGCACAGGCATCGGCTGCAGCCAACGCCAACGCCGGTGCCGCCGCTTCGGCAGCGTCGACGGCGGACTCCTCCTCGGAGGCATCCGCGTCCGCGGCCGCCGACGGAGCTGAGGCGAATGCCGCAGCGGAAGGCGACGAAGCTAACGCTTCGTCGGCTGACGATGCGAATGAGGCTTCGGCTGATTCGGATCAGGCCGCCTCGGCGAATTCCTCGGCATCGTCGGACGCAGGTTCGGCAGCGAACGCTGGATCCGCTGCCAACGCCTCGGCCGGTTCGAGCACGAACGCCTCGGGCAACGCCGGTGGCGACCTGCCGCGGACGGGTGCCGATGGCCTCCCGGCCATGGTCGGATTCGCCGCACTGCTCCTCGCCGGCGGTGCAGCAGCGGTGTGGGCAACCCGCCGCTACCGCGCCTCGGCTGGTAAGCACTGAGGCCGGCAGGTACTGAGGTGACCCAGCTCAGTTCCTGAGCTGAAACCGCGAACGGCGGGATCGAAGAGAACTCTTCGGTCCCGCCGTTCGGCTGTTCCCCCGCCGTTCGTCATTCACTCGACGGACGCATCCGCCCGACGCCGCCCCAGCGAAGACCTACAACCCGCGCCCAGCCTCCCACGGTTCCTCGGAAGCACCGGTGATCAGGGCGTTGACCGACATGGCCTGCGCATCGGTGAACGAGGCGATATAGTCCACGACCGCCCGAGCACGGCCCCGCCGCACGATCCCGGCCGCGCCCTCCTCCCCCAGTGCTTGAGGGTTGCGTGCGTACAGATCCGAATACTCCTGCGTGGCCGCCTCGACGGAATCGACCAAACGCCGGGGAATCCGCGTCGCCTCATCCGGATCGAGCAGCCACTCATGGAATCCCTCGACCAGGGACGCGATGATCCGCGTCTGCCCACGCTGATACACGGCCAGATCAGACCGTTCAAGCACAAACCGCGCATGCACGAACTTGAGCACCACGACATCGTGCCAAGCCTCCTGGCTCAGTCGCACATGACCGCTGCGGATATGCGGATCCGGGTCGACGACGATCGAGGCCTGCAGCCGATCGATCCACCGCCGAGTGAACCCGGTGACCGCCCGATCCGCCTCCAGTCCCCCGTCGTAGGGAACGCCGAGCAGCCCCTCAACGAGATCCCGGTTGATCCGCTCCACCGACTCCCGGAACGCCTCCTCGGAGGCGATCCACGGATCCTTCTGCCCGATGTGCCGGCGAATCGCCTCGAGCGCATGCCCGGGCCGCCGCCGATCCAGCTCCGCAGATTCCAGGGCCGCCAACTCCCGATGATCGCGCAGCCATCGCCCGAGCTCGGCGGACACAGCCGTGTACTGCAGCACGTTCGACCGGTAGAAATCGTCCAGGTCGTGCACCGCATACGCGATATCGTCGGCGACATCCATGACCGCGCACTCGAGCGTCTGCTGATACTTTGCGATCGCAGGGAACGCCGAGAGCACGTCCGCCATCTCCTCGACTTCGGTGGCATAGGCGGAGAACTTCATCGCTCCCTCGCTGACATCATCACCGACCCCGCGCGGCATCCTGGCCGCCGACGACGCCCGATCACCGGTCCACTCCCCGCGTTCCCACGGATATTTGAGCACCGCGGCCCGAATGGCTCGGGTGAGGTTGAGACCGCGCGCCGTGGCCTCACAGCTGTCGAGGGCGGTGAGGATCCGAAACGTCTGCGCGTTGCCTTCGAATCCGTCGTCGAGGCGCAGCACCTGCCGCGACACCCGGTCGAGTTCCTTCTCGCCGAGGTGGCCGAACGGCGGGTGACCCAGATCGTGGGCGGCCGCAGCCGCCTGGACGACGACAGGATCGCACCCGCCGAGGCGGCTGACCGTGTCCCGGGTCGCCTCGTCAGCGTTGTTCAACGTGATCGCGATCGACCGGGCCACCGCGGAGACCTTGAGCGAATGCGTCAGCCGGTTGTGGATGACCGTGCCGGACCCGGCCTGCGGGATGACCTGGGTGACCGAGGCCAGGCGGGAGAAGAACGGGGAGAACCGGATCCGTTCGATATCGACGCGGAACTCGTCCTCTCCGGGGCGGGCCTCCTCGGCGACATTGCGATCGCGACCTCCGGTGGTGTGAAATCTCTGTCGTTCCATGAACTCAGACTACCGATACCAGCCCCCACAGCTCCTTGTTGCTACCTGACGGGGGCCCAGCAACCTGGCGCGAGGTTGCTGGGCCCCCGTCAGGTAGCAAGGGGAGTCGTTGAGACTCGTGTCACAGTGACGTATGGTCGGAATACCTATAGGAGGTGGTCACGATGACCGGAGTCAATGAGGATTTCTACCAGCCAGCGACCCGACCTGGCGACATCATCGAAGTCGAGGACGAAGAGACCGGCGAGATGGTCAAGCATGTGATCTACCTCGACGAGTTCGGAAACGGCACGAAGACGCGACCGTTGAGCGAGGAAGAGCTCAAGGACCTCGACGAGGCTTCCGAGGACTGACCTCGAACCAGCGCTCACTCAGCGCAGCTGCCACCGCGGACACCGGATCACCGGTGTCCGCGGTCGTGGTTGAGGGGTCCTGCTGGACCGCGTGATGGAGCAGCTCGACGAGCCGTCATCAGTCATCCGAGGTCAGACCCATGCGCGCGAACAGTCGCGCGGCGGTGGCGCGATAGCTCTGTTTGACTACCTGCCCGAGCTCTGGATCCCCGCCCAGCAGGGATTCCGCGAGGCCTTTGGCCTGTGCGAAGGCGATGTGGGCCGGCAGCGGCGGCGTGTTGCGGTCGCAGCGGACGTCGAGGACGACCGGCCGGTCGGCGGCGAATGCTTGGTCGAAGGCCGCGTCGATGTCCTCCGGATCGTCGACGGTGATGCCTCTGAGTCCGAGCAGCTCCGCATAGCCCGCGTAGTCCATCGACTCGACCAGCTGGGCCGTGTCCCACCTCGGGTCACCGGCCTCCCGCATCTCCCAGGACACCTGGTTGAGGTCGCCGTTGTTGATGACGAGGACGACGAAGGTGGAGTTCGACCATTCCCGCCAGTGACGTTTGACGGTGAGCAGACCGTTCATGCCCATCATCTGGAAGGCTCCGTCGCCGATGGTGCACACCACCGGACGATCGGGATGCGCGAACTTGCCGGCCAGCGCATAGGGCATCGCGGCGAGCATCGAGGCCATCCGACCCGAGAGGCTGCCCATCTGGTTCGGCCCCAGTTCGATATGGAAGCCGTACCAGTCGGCCGTGCTCCCGGCGTCGCAGGTGATGATCGCGTTCTCGGGCAGACGTTCGTTGAGGGAGACGAAGACCCGGCGGGGGTTGATCGGATCGGCTTCGGTCTGCGCGACCCGCGTGTTCTCCTTCGCCCACGCCCGATTCTCCTCGGCGATCTTCTCCTGCCACTCGGTCGCGTGCTGGCTCAGATGCGGCTGCAGGGCCGCCAGAGTGGTCTTCGCATCACCCCACAGGTTGACCTCGGTGGGGTAACGGAGGCCCAGGTGACGTGGTGACAGGTCGATCTGCACGGCCCGGGCCCGCCCGGTCGGCGGCATGAACTCGCCGTAGGGGTAGTTCGTGCCGACCATGAGCAGGGTGTCGCATTTCTGCATCATGTCGTAGCTCGGCCGCGATCCCAGCAGACCCAGCTGCTGGGTGTGGTAGCCGACGTCCCCCGGCACGACCTGTTTGCCCAGGAGCGTGGTGATGACACCGGCACCGAGGCGCTCGGCGACGCTGATGACCTCATCGGTCGCTCCGATCGCTCCCTGTCCGACGAGCATGGCGACCTTCTGGCCGCTGTTGAGGACCTCCGCCGCACGGGCGAGCGCATCGTCATCGGGCCGCAGCCGATCCTCGGCGTGGCCGATGCCCGTGCGGGAGACGAAATGCTCGGCTGTGGGCTCTTCCATGTCCATCGTCTGTACGTCGGCGGGGAGGACCACGACAGCCGGTCCGCGATAGGCCTTGGCCATGCGTACGGCCTTGTCGACGACGAGCTGGGCGTGCATCGGGGTGGTCACGGTCTGCACGAACACCGCCGCGTCGGCGAAGAGGCGTTCGAGATTGATCTCCTGTTGGAATTCGGAGTTCAGCGACACCCTCGCCTGTTGGCCGACGATGGCGACGACTGGCGCGTTGTCGCCCCTGGCGTCGTAGAGGCCGTTCATGAGGTGGATGGCTCCGGGGCCTGAAGTCGAGACGCACACGCCCACGTTCCCGGTGAACTTCGCGTGGGCGGTGGCCATGAACGCGGCCTCCTCTTCATGAGTGGGGCGCACATAGGTGAAGTCCTTGCCCTCGTCCTGAGCTCGGCCCATGGCCCCGTCGAAACCGCCGATGCCGTCGCCGGGGTATCCGTACCACCGGCGCAGGTCCCAGGCGATGAGTCGATCGATGATGAAGTCGCTCACGGACGTCGCCATGGCACTCTCCTCAGGTGTCTCGAGTCGCAGATGTGATGCGGTCGTCGCGGTGCGCCGACCTGGCCCTCCAGGCTTGCCCTCGATATGGCTGCTGTCAAGACCCCGGGCCCTTGGCATCAACGCCTCACCGAACACCCCCGGGACCTTCTTGCGAGGCTCGGGAAGACCCGTCCGCGGGCGCGGGACGCTCCCCCATGCGAGGGGGCTTACCAGATCCGCAGGCAGTGGCTAACGTGAATGGATGAGCACATCACGACTGCAATCGTTCAGTCTCGGGGCAGCGACAGCCGTGGCTGCCGGACTCGCGGCAATCGGGTCGCGCAAGGTGGCGACGTGGGCCAAGATCGGCAAGGGGCATCCGCTCAAGCATCGGCTGCTCGACGTGTCATCGCAGGCTCTGCAGACGAAGTATCCGCTCGAGGCCATGAGCACCTATCTCGACGGCCTGCACATGTACGCCGATGACATGGGTCGGCAGGTCGAAGCGGCACACTTCTGCATTCACCTGCGCCATGACCTGCACCAGTGCGTCATCTTCGATCGCAATGAACCCGACGCTCGACTCATCGGCATCGAGTACATCATCAGTGCAGAACGATTCGACGCACTGCCCGCCGAAGAGAAGCGACTGTGGCACAGTCACCACTATGAGGTGAAATCGGGCATTCTCACGGCTCCCGGCGTTCCCGAGCTCGCCGAGCGCTCCTACTTCGAGGACCTCGTCTCCACCTATGGGAAGACCTTCCATACTTGGCAGTACGACCGCGACGACTTCCCCTTCGGGATTCCCCAGCTGATGATGGGCTTCACCGACGACGGTCAGGCCCAGGCAGAGCTGCTCAGCGACCGAGACGCCCGCGTGGGCGTGTTCACACAGGAGAGGCGCGCGCACCGCGAGAACATCCCGATGCCGCATGTCGCCGCCGAGGCGAACGCGTGGGAGAGCGGACACACCGTGCAGACGACGTTGCGTGACGTTCCTCTGCGGAGAGACTGAGGCGGGTCCAGCACAGGTCTGCCGATCCCGCACGGGCACCCGATTCCGTCGACGCACAGCGTGGTCTCGGAATCGACCTCACCACGACGCTCGGGCGGTCTCCGTGGGTCCGTCGACCTCGGTGAAGCCGGCGTCGACCACGCTGATCTGCTGGTCATCCGCCGCCCACGCGTCCGCCGTTGCAGTCTGCACGCGCAGACTGAATCCGGACTCACGCCAGCGGTTCCGCACATCGTCGGGCATCTGTTCGAACGCCAGCTGCGCGGCGTGACCGCATTGGGCGGCGGCCTTCCCGGTCGTCAGCGTGAGCTCCGGTGAGAGGTCGATCGTCACGACCGCCTCGGCGGCGGGAACCGTCGATTCGCCCTCATCCGGGAACTCGGTGCCGCCGACTTGCAGCTTCTTCAGCTCAGGCGGCAGGGGTGCGACGGGGCCGGGTGCGAAGACGAGTGCCTCGGCGGGGGGCGAATTCTTCGGTGCCGCCGAAGGTCACGCTCACACACCCGAGGGCACGGGCGTCGTCGAGTTTCTTCCCATCACCGCGGCGAACGACCTTACGGATGGCTCCGTCGCGCCAGTACTCGACGGCATCGTGCCACTCACCGCCCTCCTGGGCACGCGGGTCGTCGAGGAACGCCACAACGGCTCGGGCGGTGGCTTCGAGGACGTCGATGTGGCGGGCGATGGCGGTCTTCGACCGACGCACGACGATCGGCAGTGACCATGGGACTTCATGGTCGGTTTCGTGTCGGCGCATGTGCTCGGTCATAGAGCCGATCCTAGCTGTGCATCATCGAGTCCTGCACTGACGGCCGTCTGCGGCGCCGAAGCCGCTGTGCCCCCGGCGCCGCAGTGGCGAACGCGCTGACGCACCCTCATCGGGTTATCAGCCGCGACCGGGGTGCAGCAGAACCTTCGAATAGCCTTCTTCGCGTTTGTCGAATTTCGCGTATGCATCCGGAGCGTCGGACAGCGGCAGCTCCTGAGAGACGACGAAGCCCGGCTGCGCCCGTCCTGCGATGATGAGGTCGCGCAGCTGATGTGCATAGCGCTTGGCATCGGCCTGTCCGGTGCCGATCGACTGCCCTTTCTCAAACAACCGGCCGATCCTGACCAGCAGCTCCCCCTTTGCCGAATGTTCGTCAGGAGCTCCCGGATCGGAGGGCAAGTACAGACCGACGACGCCGATGCCACCGGTGTGACGGACCGTGCCGACGAGCTGGTTGAGCACTGCGGCCGGCTGCTCCTCGCCGTCGGCCGCCGTCGCCTGATAGCCCACGGCGTCGATTCCGCGATCAACGCCGTAGTCGCCGAGAGCCTCGGTGATCTGTTCGACCGGGTCACCGTCGTCGAAGTTGATCGGCTCAGCTCCGATGCTCTTGACGAGGTCCAGGCGGCTGGGCACGTGATCGACCGAGAAGACCCGGCTCGCCCCCTTGAGAAGGGCAGAGTATGCGGCCATCATGCCCACCGGTCCGGCACCGTAGACGGCCACCGTCTCGCCGGGCCGCACTCCCGCCAGTTCAGTCGCATGATAGCCGGTGGGGAAGATGTCGGCGAGCAGTGAGAATTCCTTCTCGTGCTCGTCTCCGGGCGGCAGCGGCACACAGTTGTAATCTGCGAACGGCACGCGCAGGTATTCGGCCTGACCGCCGCCGTAGGGTCCCATGCCGACGTAGCCGTAGGCACCACCGGCGGTTCCCGGCTCGTTGACCGTCAGACAGAACGCCGACTTGCCGGCACGGCAGTTGTCGCAGAACCCGCAGGCCACGTTGAAGGGCAGAACGACGCGGTCGCCCTTCTTCACTGTGTACACACCCGAGCCGACCTCCTCGACGATGCCCATGTTCTCATGCCCGAAAGTGATACCCGGCTGGGCATCCGTGCGCCCTTCGTACATATGCAGATCCGAACCGCAGATCGCTGCGGTGGTGATGCGCACGAGCACATCTGTCGGATCCTGGATCGTCGCATCTTCGACTTCTTCGACCGCGACCTCGTGCGGCCCTTTGTAGACGACTGCCTTCATCGGATACTCACCTCCGTGGCCGCCTCAGCGACGGCCTCGTCGTTGTCGACGGTTGGTCCGCTCACCCCTGCGGCCACGGCGGCCGCGTCATCGGGAAGTGCGAACGGAATACCGCCTGAACGCCATTGTGGACCTGCCTGCCGATCGGGCGGAAGCCCCCTCAGCCGGCTGCCCGAGCAGCCGGTCCTCGACCACCGCGAAGGTTTCTGCGGGTAAGGTGGAATCAGCAGTGAGGCGCACGCTGCGGCAGGGGCAGTCGTCGACACGAGCACTGTGTACGACTCGCCTGCTCTGGACAGTCGAGAGAGTTGAAGTCGTGACGGAGGAGTCTATGAAACTCGTCGGGGAGGCATCCGCTGGAGCGACATGCACTGCGATTCCCGCTGACATCCTCGCCGGAATGTCTGACCAGATGCGGGCTGTGCTCGAACTCCAGTCCGCCCGCGCCGCGGACTGTGCCCAGGCAGGACTGCGGGCGGTGAAGGACGACATGGATCCCGAAACGGCACGCCTGACAGCGAACCGTGCCGAATACTGCGCCGAACGCTCCTACTGGAACGAAGGCGGCCCGACGATGGCCCGCACTGATGACGGGCATATCCGCGCCGCCGAAGTCGACGTTCCGATCCGCATCCACCGGCCCCTCGCCGAGGCGGTCCTGCCCGGGATCGTGTTCCTCCACGGAGGCGGGTTCACCGTCGGCAACCTCGACACCCATGACCGCATCATGCGGGTGCTCGCCGAGGCGAGCGGAAGTGCCGTCATCGGAGTGGACTATTCGCTGTCCCCCGAAGCGAAGTTCCCGCAGGCACTCCACGAATGCGCGGGCATCGTCGACCACCTGGCCGCACACGGCGTGGACTTCGGCGTCGACGGTGCCCGATTGGCCGTCGCCGGCGACTCGGCCGGGGCCGGACTGACGCTGGGCACCGCTCTGCTGTTACGCGACGACCCCACCGCCGCCGGGGCACGATCGTCGGCATTCTCCTCGCTGCGCGCTCTCATCTCGGTCTACGGCAGTCACGGACTGGTCGACTCCGCCAGCCGAAGGCTCTTCGGCGGGGAGTGGGACGGCATGGGCGCCAACGATCTCAACAACTTCAGGGACGACTACTTCGCCGTCCCCGAGGACGAGCAGTCGCCGTTCGCGTCCCATCTCACTGCTGACCTGTCCGGTCTGCCTCCGGTGTTCGTCGCCGGCGCCGGGCTCGACCCGCTGCGCGATGACAGCCGCGCCTTGGCTCGGTCACTGGCACGGGCGGGCAACGATGTCGAGTTCGAGGAGTACCCGAATGTGCTCCACTCTTTCCTCCACTTCGGCCGCCTCGTCGATGAAACCGACAAGGTGCTGGCCAGCGCTGCCGACTTCGCAGCCGACCGTATCCGTCGATGAATACAGAGCTGAGAGGACACGTTCAGCGGCCCGGGACCTGATTTCTCAACCCCGGGCGGCTCTGACTGCAGGCAGCTGTGCGCCGACGACTGTCTCCATTCGACGGACCGGCTCTCTACGGAAGTCGCAACCGCTCGTCTGCGGCACCGTCGGACTGCCGCTGCCGCTCGCGTTCGATCTCAGCGTCGAACTCGGCACCGAGGAGCAGCGAGAGGTTGACCATCCATATCCAGGCGAGCCCGACGATCACTCCCCCGATCGACCCATAGGTGACGTTGTAGCTGCTGAAGTTGTTGATATAGAGAACGAAGCAGGCCGACACGGCAAGCAGCACGAGCAGAGCGACGAACGCACCGAGGCTGACCCAGCGGAACGTCGGCTGCCTGACGTTCGGGGTCACGTAGTAGAGCAGAGCGATGAGCAGCATGACGAAGAAGACGAAGACCGGCCATCTGACCACGTTCCAGATCAGCAGGGCAGTCGCGCCCATTCCGATGAGCTCGCCGAGCGTCTCGGCGATGGGCCCGGACAGCACGAGCAGCAGCCCCAGAGCGGCCAGCACGAGAAGCGTGACCACGGTCATCAGCAGCATGAGCGGCTTGAACTTCCAATAGGGACGGGTCTCCTCGACCCGGTAGACGGCGTTCAGGGCACGACCGAACGCTCCGACGTATTTCGACGACGACCAGATCGCCAGCAGCAGGCTGCCGATGAGGGTGGCTCCCGCCGACGACGACTCGGTGAGCTCGACGATGAACGGCCGGATCGCCGAGGCTGCCTCGGCCGAGACTCCGTGGACCAACGAAAGCACCGCCTTCGTGGTCGACTCGGCTTCCCCGACCACGCCGAGCAGCGAGACCAAGGCGAGGATGGCCGGTGCCGCAGAGAGCAGAACGTAGAAGCCCAGTCCGGCAGCTCTGTCGAGGCACTCGTCTTCGAGCAGACGTCGAAGAGCGCCCTTGACGATCCGGACTCGATTCAGCCGTGGCGTGGCCCGGCTCATTGCATTCCCACTCTGTAGTCCTTGGCCGCATGGATCATCGAGTTGAGAGTCGCGATGACCGGCACGGAGAAGAAGGCTCCGGCGATGCCGGCGACCGCTGCTCCCGCTGTCACCCCGAGGATCACCGCCAAGGGGTGGATCTTCACTGTGGGTCCTGTCAGCCACGGCTGCAGGACATGGCTTTCGAGCTGCTGTACGACGATGACGATCCCGAGCATGATCAGGCCGTGGACCCAGCCGTTGAAGAGCAGCGCCAAGCCTACCGCGACTGCGCCGCCCACGATTGCTCCGACGAACGGCACGAAGGCACCGAGGAAGACCACCAGGGCGATCGGCACCGCCAATGGGACCCCGAGGATCAGTGCGCCCACTCCGATCCCGATCGCGTCGCTGGCCGCGACGACGAGCTGGATCCGAATGAAGTTCGTCAGCGTCTTCCACCCGGCCTCGCCGGCCGCCCAGATCCGCGCATGCGCCTTCTTCGGCCAGATGTTGACGACCCAGGTCCAGATGCCCCGTCCGTCGATGAGCGCGAAGAGGGTGACGAACAGGATGATGAGAGCGCCTTCGATGATATGAGCCGCCGTCGTGCCCACTTCGGCGGCGCCGGAGCCGAGACCTTCTGCATTGTCCTGCAGCCACTTCCCCGAGGAATCGACGAAATCATTGAGTTTGGCTTCGGTGATTCCGAACGGCTGCATGGCCAAGAACTGCTTCGCCGCGTCCAGGGTTGTCGCCACCTGCTTCTGGATCTCAGGTATCTCACCTCTGATCTGAACGGTGATGAGGAGGGTGAGTCCGGCCAGCAGGCCGAGAACGGCGACCCAGACGGTCACCACCGCCAGCCATTTCGGCCACCGATGCCGCTGCAGGAACGACGACAAGGGCACCAAGAGGGCAGAGAGGACGAGGCCGGCCAGGAACGGGATGACTATCTGAGCGACCTGCAGGGCAACGAAGATCGCAACTGTGATCCCTGCGATGATCACCAGCAGGTATCCGGTGAAGCGGGCACCGAGTTTGAGCCCCTCGGGAATCGGGTCATCGCGATTCGGAGTCGCGTTCGGCGAACCTTCAGTCATGGCCCAACACTAATGCCGCGAGGCACTCAGTGGGTGGGTCGTTTCCTTCGGCCCCGTTCCCTTCTGCAACGGTTCCGGTCAGCGGCCTCCGAGAGAAATCCGAAGAATCACTCAAACTGAATCACTACGGTGTCCCGATGACCAGATTGCGACGTTGGCCCTACACCTTCGCCATGGCGCTCGCCCTCCTCGTCGGAGCGGCCGCCGTGGTCTCGTCCCTCTACCTCGACCTCCCGCTGCGGGACCCCGACGGATTCCTCGGCCCCTCATACATCCGCCTGCCCCTGCTGGTTCTCGGATTCATCGGCGGCGGGCTGCTCGTGGAAGCCGTGAGGCGACACGGGTGGCGGAACCTGCCGACGTCTGTCGTCGACATCGCCAAGAAGGAATGGAACGCCCACCGTCTGCTGTGCATCGGTGCGGGGCTGCTGAGCTTCTACGTCTGCTACGTCGCCTACCGCAACCTCAAGAGCGTGCTGCCGGTGTTCCGCGAAGGCACCCTCTTCGATCAGCAGCTGTTCCGCCTCGACCAGTGGCTCATGGGCGGCAGCACTCCGGCGGTGGTCCTGCACGAACTCCTCGGCACCGGCATGGCGGCGAATCTGCTGTCGATCGCCTATCTCGCCTATCTTCCGCTCATCCCGATCAGCCTCGGCGCGGTCCTCGTGCTCAATCGCAGACACGCCGTCGGCGCCTGGTATACGACGATGCTGAGCCTCAACTGGGTGCTCGGCACCATCAGCTACTATCTCCTGCCGTCGGTCGGTCCGGTGTTCAGCCATCCCGACGCCTTCCGGGCGCTGCCCGACACCGGAGTCCGTCAGCTCCAGGAATCCCTCATCGACACGCGACTCGACTACCTCAGCAACCCGGTCGGCAGCGACTCCATCCAAGGTGTCGCCGCGTTCGCATCGCTTCACGTCTCCGTCACCTTCGCCGCCGCACTGTTCATGACGCTGACGAAACAGAACCGCGCCGTCCGAGCGATCACCTGGATCTTCTTCGCAGTGACGGTCGTGGCCACCATCTATTTCGGATGGCATTACCTCCTCGACGACATTGCGGGCATCGGCATCGGCGGGGCGTCGGTGGCACTCTCCGCATGGGTGACCGGGCACCGCAGAGCACGCCGACGGCCGGTCGCCGCAGTCTCCGAGCCTGTTTCCGTGCCCGCCGCGAAGCCCGCGGATTCTGTCTCACGCACCGCCGGGGCTATACTGTAATCACCTGCGAACCCGTTTTTCGGGTTCCCTGCGTCGTCAGGACGCCTCGTCTCTGCAGCTGGGTGAAAGAACCCGCGCATTTCCGAAGCCGTTTTCTCTCGGCGATCGAGAGCGCCGACAGCGCTCATTCCATGACCGGCTGCGGCTGCCTGCCACCATTTCACGGCATCGGCACGCCCTCCGGCACGTCGAAGGGCCACACCATCACTACTTCACAGACACGCACCAACCCCCGCACCACCCGCACCAAGAAAGCCACCTCGGCACCGACCTCGTTCGCCGAGCTCGGCGTGCCCGCCGCACTCGTCGACTCCCTCGACCGTGAGGGCAAGACCCAGGCCTTCCCCATCCAGCAGGACACCCTGCCCGACACCCTGGCCGGCCGCGATGTGCTCGGCCGCGGAAAGACCGGATCCGGCAAGACCCTGGCGTTCTCCATTCCACTCGTCGCCCGCCTCGCCGAATCCGGCAAGGGCACCCAGAAGGTCCGCCACCCGCGCGGACTCGTCCTGGCTCCCACCCGTGAGCTCGCCACGCAGATCACCGATGTCATCGACCCGCTGGCCAAGGCCGCCGGCCTGAAGACGACGACGATCTTCGGCGGGGTCAAACAGCGCCGACAGGAGAATGCCCTCAATGCGGGCGTCGACATCGTCGTGGCCTGCCCAGGCCGCCTCGAGGATCTGCTCCAGCAGGACGTCCTCACGCTCGAGAACATCGAGGTCACCATCCTCGACGAGGCCGATCACATGGCTGATCTGGGCTTCCTCCCGGGTGTCACCCGCATCCTCAAGCAGACCCCGGCCGAGGGGCAGCGGATGTTCTTCTCCGCGACCTTGGACAACGACGTCGACAAGCTCGTCCGTCGCTTCCTCCACAATGAGGTCCTCCACTCCGTCGATGAGGCGACCTCGCACGTCTCGGCCATGACTCACCACGTGTTCGAGGTCTCGGTCGACGACAAGAACGCGCTCGTCCACAAGCTCGCCTCCGGCACGGGCCGCCGCATCCTCTTCACCCGCACGAAGCACCGGGCCAAACGCTTCGCCCGACAGCTCACCGCTGCCGGCATCCCCGCCGTCGATCTGCACGGCAACCTGTCCCAGGGTGCTCGCGATCGCAACCTCGCCGCGTTCACCGATGGTGACGCGAAGGTGCTGGTGGCCACGGACATCGCGGCCCGCGGCGTCCACGTCGATTCCGTCGAGCTCGTCGTCCACGTCGATCCCCCGACCGAACACAAGGCCTACCTGCATCGTTCCGGCCGTACCGCCCGTGCCGGCAGCGCCGGCGACGTGGTCACCGTGATGACACCCGATGAGCGCAAGGACACGCAGATCCTGCTGCGCAAGGCCGCCATCAAGGCCTCCCCGCAGAAGGTCACCGCCGACTCCCCCGAGGTGACCGAGCTCGTCGGTGAGATCGCCGAGTACGTCGCCCCGCAGCCGAAGGAACCGGTGCAGCCGCGCAAGAAGACCGAACCGGCGAAGTCCGGTGGTCGTTCGTCCCGCCGTCGCCGAGGCGGCCGTGGCGGACGCGGTGGAGGTGCGGGCCGCGATGGCGCCGCTGGCGAGAGCACTCGCACGAACTCGCGCAGCAGCGACTCCGGCCGCACTGGTCAGAACGGCCGCAGCGGCGAGGGCAGTCGCCGCCGCGAGACCGGTCGGGGAGGCCGCTCGGGCAATCAGAGCTCGGGAGCGCGCACCAGCCGGTCGGGCGGCCGCCGCACCGCAGACTCTCGTGGCACGAGCCCTGAGACCCGTCGCCGCAATCGCTCTCGCACCGGAGGTTCGCAGCAGGTCTACTCGACCAGCAGCTGACATCCTCACAGTGTGATAACTCTCCGCATATAGTACACTTTGATGTACTATATGCGGAGAGTTATTCTTCTGCGATCGAGGGGCGGGAATCAGTAGGATTGCGGCATGGAGCCATCGGAGGCCGCGGGCGCTCACGACCCGATCACAGAGAATATGTACACCGGATCGCAGAACAGCTTTCCCGGCGACCTCATCGACTCCTCCGATCTGTCGAACGCCGACCGCGAGCAGATCGCTCAGCTCATGGACGCGCTTGCCCGACTGCGCGAGGCCGAACGCACCCTCTCCGAGGCTTCGCGCAGATTCATGAAGCTCAGCGAGCAGGACATGCGTGCATTGCACTATCTCATCGCAGCGAAGCGGCAGAACGCAGTCGTGACCCCGAAGATGCTGTCTGCCCATATGCTCATGTCGGCAGCCTCGGTGACGAAGCTGATCAATCGCCTGGAGCGGGAGGGGCATGTCATCAGGAAGCTCCATCCCAGCGATCGCCGGGCATATGCCATCGACGTCACCGCGGAGACGGCGCGCTCGGCACGAGAGACCGTGGGGCGCGCCCAGGCCAGACGGATCCATGCCGCCGTCCGCCTCACCAGCCGCGAACGCGATGCCGTCATCCGCTTCCTCGACGGCATGACCGACGAGCTGTCGCTGAGCAACGCCGACTGGGCGAAGCCGCTGTGATCGGAGACGACCGGTGAGCCACAACCGTGAACACCTCACTCTCGTCTGGTTCCGCGACGACCTGCGCGTCGACGATCACGAGGCACTGACAGCGGCCCGCGCCGAGGGGCAGGTGATCGGTCTCTGGATCAGGGAGTCCCGCAGCGACGACGGCTTGGGCCCCCGTCCGCTGGGTGGGGCCGCGCGGTGGTGGGCTCATGAGTCGCTGCGCGTCTTGGAGGCCGAACTCGCGCAGCTCGAGATCCCGCTGCTCTTCGCAGCAGGCTCCGCCGCGGACATCGTCCCGCAGGCGGCTGCGGACCTGGAGGTCGATGCCGTCCGCTGGTCGCGCCGCTATGCACCGGCCTCACGTGACCTCGACGCGCAGATCAAGACGGGCCTGGCTGATGCCGGGCGTGCTGTGCACTCCCATACCGGCGCGCTGCTCGTCGAACCCTGGACTATCAGCCCGCAGGGCGGAGACTTCTACAAGGTGTTCACCCCTTATTTCAACGCCGTGCGCGATCGCAGCGTCGGCGACGTCCTCCCGGCCCCGCGCAGACAGACCTCTCTGACGAAGGCGCACCGGCAGACCCTCGACGGGCACTCGTGGATGCGCAACCTCGACGGCCTCGGCCTTCTCGACGGAACTGACACGGGCTCGGGCGAATTCGCCTCGGCGAGGACCCCGCAGTGGTGGCAGACGACCGTGGCCGAGCACTGGAGCCCCGGGTGTCGAGAGGCGGCCCGAGCGCTGGCGGACGTGAGCGACGGGGTCGACGGCTACGCAGATTCGCACGATGTCCCCGCCGACCCCGACAGCACGTCCGGCCTGTCTCCGAGGCTGCGCTTCGGCGAACTCTCCCCACGGCAGCTGCTGGCCGCGGCCCTGGACCTGCCGGAGGTCAGCGATGATGACCGGCAGGCTTGGATCCGGCAGCTCTACTGGCGGGAGTTCTCCTGGCACCTGACCTATCACCTGCCGGCCATCGAGTCCGAGCCGATGCGGCCGGAATTCGCATCCTTCCCCTATGAGGACGACCCCGAGGCGCTTGAGCATTGGCGCAGCGGTACGACCGGGATTGCCCTCGTCGACGCCGGTATGGCGCAGCTGTGGCAGACCGGGTGGATGCACAATCGAGTGCGGATGGCCACGGCGAGCTTCCTGACGAAGAATCTGCTCATCCACTGGTGGCACGGCGAACAGTGGTTCTGGGACACGCTCGTCGACGCCGATGAAGCCAACAATCCCGTCTCGTGGCAATGGGTCGCCGGGTGCGGAGCCGATGCGGCCCCGTACTTTCGGATCTTCAATCCCGAACGCCAACGTGAGCGTTTCGATCCGAACAGCGAGTACGTGAGCAGGTGGGTGGGCTGCGGGCCGGGCGGTCTCACCCGAACGGAACGTTCACACGGCGATCGCGAGCCGATCGTCGATCTCAAGGCATCGCGCCAGGCGGCGCTGGCAGCCTATGACCGGATGAAGAGCGAGGCGAAATGAGCACGACGAACGGACGCAGAATTCTCCTGGCCGGGTGCGGAGACTTAGGCGCACGGTTGGGACTGCGGTTGGTCGACCAGGGGCACGAGGTGATCGGACTGCGCCGGCGCGTCGCCGAACTGCCCGATGCCTTCGAGACGATCAGCATGGACCTCTCCCACCTCGGAGCGCCAGAGCGCGGCGGGGCCGACGCCCCGGTCCGCAGCGATCCACGACTGGACGCACTCGACGCGGTCGTCATCACCCTCACTCCGGACGGACCGACTCGGGCCGGATACGAACGGTCCTACCTCCACGGGCTGAGAGGCCTCGCGCGCGTGCTCGAGTCACAGCCGGGCCGAGTCGTCCTCGTCTCCTCCACGCGTGTCCTCGCTGAGGACCCGACACGTGTGACCACCGAAGACACTCCAGTCGCCCCGGAGTCCGGGCCGGGTGAGGTGCTCGCGGCAGCCGAGTCCGAAGCGGCCGAACTCTTCGACCACGTCACGATCGTGCGCCCGGCTGGCATCTACGGACCTGGCCGCACTCGTCTCATCGACTCCGTGCGTCGCGGGCAGCAGTTCAATCATCAGCGGTGGACGAACCGCATCCACCGGGACGATCTGGTGCACGGTCTGGAGCGCTTGGCCCTTGACCCGGAGCCGCCGAACCTGGTCCATGCCGTCGATTCCCAACCTGCCCAGATGGGCGAGGTCGCCGCCTTCATCGCCGACCGCCTCGGCGTGCCCGTCCCCGGCCATGTCGAGGACGAGAAGCCGGGCGGCAAACGGATCGACGGAACTCGCTTCCGCGCACTTGTGGGCGAACTCGGCTACCCCACCTACCGGGACGGCTTCGCGTCGATGCTGACGGCAACTGCCTGATCACGAACGAGATCGGGGACCGTTCACGCTCGCACCCGACGGCGCGCCTCGGCGGCGATGTTCTTCGCCATTGCGGGGAAGATGAATCGGTGGAACGGGGCGACGAGGGCCCAGTAGAGGCGGCCGCGCACACCGGTGGGAATGAAGGTCGCTGTCTGGTGGTACTCGCAGCCGTCGGCTGAGTCGGTCAGCGTGAATTCGAGCCACGCATGACCGGAGACCTTCATCTCGGCGCGCAGCAGCAGACGCGAGTTCCGCTCCAGCTGTTCGACCCTCCACCAATCGACGGGATCGCCGATGCGCAGGGAATCGGGCAGCCGTCGACCTCGGTTGAGGCCGGCGCCGCCGACGGCTTTGTCCCAGATTCCGCGGACTTTCCAGGCCAGGGGCCAGGAGTACCAGCCTTGAGCCCCGCCGATGCCCTCGATCACGGGCCACACATCGGCGGCCGAGAGACCGGGAATCGTTGCCGCGCGTTCGTCGGTGCAGATGCGCCGTCCCGCCCACTGCGGGTCATTCGGCAGCGGGCTGGCCGCCTCGTCGAGCTCTCCGGCGTCGGCGTCCCAGTTCGTATCCACGGCACCTTCGACTTCGCGGCGCAGGGCGAGTCGGACGGCGTCGGCGAACCCGATGAGCCCGGACTCGGGCGGCGGAATGACCTCATCAACCTCTTGCGACGAAGCCACCGCGTCTTCCTGCAGGGATTGGACGAGGGGCAAGGTGAGGCTGAAGGGCAGCGGGGTGACCAACCCGACCCAGATGCCTGACAGCGTCGGTGCGGGAAGAGGCAAAGCGATGACGTGGCGGGGCTTGAGCCCTGCGACGGCAGCAAAGGTACGCATCACGTTCGCATAAGTGAGGATCTGACGTGAACCGATATCGAAGGACCGGTTGACCGCCTCCTGCACATCGGCCGCGGAGAGAAGATAGTAGAGAGCGTCACGAACCGACAGCGGCTCGACGCGGTTGGACACCCAGTCCGGTGCCGGCATCCAGCGCAGGGTCGTGGCGAGGTGGCGGATCATCTCGAACGAAGCCGATCCGGAGCCGATGATGATGCCGGCGTTGAAGACGATCGCGTCGACCTCGGAGTCGAGCAGAATCCGTCCGACGTTCGCTCGTGAACGCATGTGCTTCGAGAGCTCACGTCCCTCCGGATGGAGCCCTCCGAGGTAGACGACACGGCCCACACCGGCCGCGGCGGCTTCGTCGGCGAAACGCGTGGCCGCCGCGGACTCCGCGGCTTCGAAGTCCCCGCCAGAGCCCATGGAGTGCACCAGGTAGTAGGCCGTGTCGATGCCGGTGAGGCTGTCGGACAGTCCACGACCGGTGTCCAGGTCGACGGTTCTCACGTCAACGTCGGCTGCCCATGGAACCTGCTTGAGCTTCTCCGGTCGCCGTACCCCGACCCGTACCTGGTGCCCGGCCTGCAGCAGTCGCGGCACAAGGCGACCGCCGATGTAACCGGTCGCCCCGAGCACGAGCACGCGCCGCGGGGTGCGGGTTTGGCGGATGACTTCGTCGTCGAGCGACTTCGGGTCAGGCGGGGTCGAGCGTTCCGTCGGGCGATTCATCAGGGGATCCTTCCGGCCTGCCGAGATCGGCTGTCACGGACCAACCATACACATGTAACCCGTTAGATACTGTTGGCCATCGTATAGCTGCTGCTCAGTCCGCCAGCGCAGCGCCGACGTCGTAGCGGAGGATCGCAGCAATGCCGTCGCTCATCGGATCGTGGCTGAGACCGATCTCAGCTGAGGACAGGATAGCCGCGGAGACGATCTCCGCTTCTCCTGCTGAGGCCTCGGCATCATCGAGCAGAAGGACCGCCACCGCTCCGCGTTCCACTGCCTTTTCGACTTCTGCTCGCCCTTCGACCGCACGGCCGTGTGCTTTGCTTTCGCCCAGACGCTCCGAGTTCTCAGCCTCTCGTTCTTCGGCGAGCCTCGTCACCAACGCCCTGATGGCCACGTCAATTGCCTCTTCGGCACTTTCGTCTTCATCGCCGCCCTCGGAGATCTCATGAAGCATCTCCTCGGCTCGTGCCGACAGCTCAGCCTTGACGGCGGTTCTGCCCTGCACCTCTCCGGCCAGAACGAGTGCGTCCGACGCGTGGTCTGTGATGAGACGGTCGACGAAGTCGGCGACACTGCGAGCGTTGTCTTTGATGATCTCGTCGACGCGACGCCGGATCTGGTTGTGTGAGTATGCTCCTCGCCGCGGCTTGTTGATGTCTTCGTCGTTGTCGCCGGTCACGTGGACCGACTCGTTTTCGGTGCGTTCACGATCCGGAGTCACGCTCAGTTCACGCACGGCCGCTCCATCCTGTCCGGCGATGACAAGCACGACGTCGAACTGCCTGCATTCCTGCCGGAGGTAGGCTCCGAGTTCGGGCACGTCTCCGTAGTGCGCCGCGTCGCCTTCTCCCAACGCCGCATCCCAGTGTTCGTCAAGCAGAACTCCCCCCGAGTTCGCAACGATGGTCCGACCGTCCGTGTGCACCTCGGTGGGTTCGTCGACGAGGATGATCGCGTCAATGGGCTCGAGGAGCGACTCCTCTGCCCCGCTTTCGGACAGCTGGTCTCGCAGCTCCGACCAGCGCAGGCGCAGCTGAGTCTCGGCATCCGCTGAAGGAGCACGACCCTCAAGGTAGACCGTGGCATATGGACCGCCGCTCTCGTAGACCGTGCGCAAGTGACTGTGGTTCATCCCTTGTTCCTCCTCAGCATCTGTGTTCATCTGTCCGGACCCCGCAGGACCCACCGCTGGGCGCGGTCTTCTCAGCCTGGCATTGTGCGCAGACCCCTGTAAACAGTCTTGACAATCCGTGCCAGTCCCTTTACCTCTCCAGGACGGCTCCGATGTCCGAAGTGGCACAATGGGGCCATGAACACCGAAGCGATGATGCGCGCCGTCAGCCAGCAGACTTTCGGCAGCGCCGACGTTCTCGAAATCACCGAGATTCCGCGCCCGGAGCCCCGCCCCAACGAAATCCTCGTCAAAGTTCAGGCGGCGGGCCTCAATCCCACTGATTGGAAGCACCGTTCCGGCCGCGGCTTCATTGACACGTTGCCCTTGGTGCTCGGCTGGGACGTCTCTGGAGTAGTCGAAGATGTCGGCATCGGCGTCGCGACTTTCAAACCCGGAGACGAGGTGTTCGGCATGCTGTCGTACCCGTTCGGACTCGGCTCCCACGCCGAATACGTCGCCGCCCCGTCCAGATTCTTCGCATCGAAACCCCGATCGGTCGATCATGTGCAGGCGGGAGCACTCCCCCTCGTCTCACTGACCGCCTGGCAAGCGCTCGTCGAGAATGCGGACGTGCAGTCGGGACAGCGCGTGCTGATCCACGCGGCCGCAGGCGGCGTCGGGCACATCGCTGTGCAGATCGCGAAGGCGCGGGGCGCATACGTGATCGGAACCGCGAGCGCGGAGAAACACGGCTTCTTGCGCGAACTCGGCGCCGATGAGGTCATCGACTACCGTACGGACGACTTCGCCGATCGAGTGCGAGACGTGGACGCGGTGCTCGACACGATCGGCGGTGACACAGCGATGCGCTCCCTGCACACTCTTCGCAAAGGCGGCTGTCTCGTGTCGCTCATCCCCGTCGGCTCCGCTGATCTCCTTCGCGAAGCAGATCAGCTCGGAGTGCGAGCTCTTCGAATGCTCGTGGACTCCTCGCGCAGCACGCTGGAAATCGTCTCCGGACTCGTCGACGATGGTGCACTGCGTGCCACCATCGCCGGGACGTTCCCTCTCACAGAGGCAGCAGAAGCCCACCGAGAGGGCGAGACCAATCGCACAACCGGAAAACTCGTACTCACAATGGACGAGTAAACGAAACGCAGCCCTCACAGAGCTGGCGGCGGGGCCGCCGCGGCTTCGAGCTCCGTCTCGGCGGCAAATCAGGGCCCGGCACCTGTGCAACGGTGCCGGGCCCTGCGAATACGGGTGTCAGTAGTGCGCCGGCGGATCACTTGCGGGGAAGGACTCTTCCTCCCATTCATCGACCAAGTTGTCTTTATGCTGCATCGACGCGGAATCCGTGCCGGGTTTTTCCGCAACATCGTCTTTGGCTTCCTCGGGGACCTTTGTCAGGTCCTTCTCGTCTTCGCTGGAATCGCTCATCACGATCATCCCTTCTCTATCGAGTGCATGAACCCATGCTGACACTGTTTCAGGCAGCTCGGTAGGGGTGCTGCCCGGTACACCGATCGTGTCCCAGCCTGACCGCCTGAGCAATTGCCCGAAACCGATTTTGGGCGCAGCACCAGCCTTGCGTAAGATATTGCAAGGTCAAGCAGGCGGCCTCCAGATGTGAGGACCCCTGATTGTGTATCGCCTTCCCCTTTGCCCGCAGATTCTCGCGCGGATCATCAACGCCAGCGGCTCAGAACTGAACCGCAGACGTTGAAGGACACCGTTGCTGCGCCCGACCCCCACCGCGAATCGGCCGCAGAACTCCTCCTCAGACTCCTTGCCTCAGAAGACGAGCTCGGCACCTTCGTGGATGAGCTCGCAATCATGGCCGCCGCCGAAATCGGTCAGGACTCTCCGGTCTCGTGCGGGATCACGCTGGTCCGCAACAGACGCAACACCATTGTCGGCGGCAGCGACGACGCAGCGAGACGATTCGAAGACATCCACACCTACCTCGGAGCCGGCCCGCGCGTGGAGGCAACGAAGAGCCGCACGATCATCTGTGTCGATGACGCCGACGAAGAGAAGCGCTGGCGAGACTTCATGGACATCGCTGTGCTTGACGACCTGCGAAGCTTGGTGGCGGTCCCGCTCGACATCGATGACACTGCGCAAGCGGTCATGACCTTCTACGCCATGCAACCCCGCAGCCTCGGGGAGCCGACGCTGTCGAAAGTGCAAAGATTCATGGAGCCAGTGAAGAGGTCACTGCGCGTGGCAGTCCGAACCGCGCGCTTCGCCGAAGCAGCCGAACACCGACAGCGGGCGATGGAATCGCGTACCGTCATCGACGTGGCCATCGGAATCACCATGGCCCAGGCGGCCTGCAGCCAGGAGGAAGCTATCGCCATTCTCAAGAAGGCGTCATCGCATCGCAATATCAAACTGCGCACGCTCGCCGGTGACCTCGTCGACTCACTCGGTCAACCCGAGCCGATCACGCCGTTCACCGAGTGAGTGCACGGCCCTCCACCGGATTGTCGAAATGTTCGGTCGACGCGCTCATGACCACCCCGTAGACTGACTTTCCACCCGCGCTTTCCAGCGAAAGGCGACTTTCATGTCGACCGAAGACAACAGCACTGACGACAGCACCGCAGGCAGCATGCGCAAGGCTGCGGAGAATCTCGACCACGATGCCGGTGGAGCGCCGTCGGCGGCCTACCTCGACAACGTCGATCCCGAGGAGTTCGGTCGGCACGACGATGCCGACGACGATGACGACAGCGATGAGGACCCGGACGCCGAACCCTCCGACGATGAGGGTCCCAACGCCGACTTCGGCTAGAACTTCGACACGTCGCCGGCCAGAGCCCGCGCGGGGTCCATAACTGTCGCCGCCACACTTTCAGCTGCGTCTACACTTGAGCATCGCCTCTCACAGCGTCCTCGTCGTCGAGCTCCACGGCAATATCGCCACGCGGAATCATCGGTATGTACAGCGCCTTGCCGAACACTTTCGCGGTGATCGTGGTCATCCCCTCACGGAGGTAGGGCAACACGGTCATGACAGCAACTTCATTGACGAACTGCTTAATCGTCCGACTGCTGGGGTCGGCGCCCTCAGTCATCGAATACTCGCCCGCCACGCTGACGACGGCTTCGCCGATTGCCACTTCTGCGGTGGCTATCAACCGAACGCCGAACCCGCCTGACCCTTCTCTGATCTGCACTTCGATCGAGATCTCCCCGTCCTCCCCGTCCGAACCGGAGTCGAAACGGCGGGCAGACACTTCATGGAATTCCACTGATTCAAGTTGCACCTGGTCAATGAGAGCTCGAACTTCATCAAGAGGGTCGTCGCCTTCAAATGTCATGGAAGATCACCTCGCAAGCCCGAAGTCGGACTGCTTGACGGTGCGCCATGATCTACCAGCGGCAGGTGCACCTCCACCACCAGCCGAAGACACTGAAACAGTTGTCGTTCGCGCAGTCTCCCACTCGCGGCGGGCTGCAAGCCACACCGACTGTCCCTGATCCTTATGCACCTGGTGTTCATAAAACGCGCCGAGGGCATTAGCGTAGCGTCGCAACGTCGACGCTTTCGGATCAGAGTCGTAGCGCTCAAGTTTGTGAATAGCCTGCTGCGTCACTCCCATGATGTCGGCGAGCTCTTTCTGAGTAAGACCGGACTCTTGGCGGATTCTGATCAACTCTGCCTTGAGCTCCCGATCTTCACGCGCAAGAACTTTTGCGCGCGCTCGCACGAGCTCTGGATTCAGGGTCGACAAAGCATTCTTCCGCGCGGCAGTCATATCGTTCATTATACAGAAACAACTTACGGGTTGTTAGGTGGCGAGGAGCGCCGTTGCCAACCGTTCCCCGCACCAGCTCGGTAGCGCTCTACTGCAATATCGATCTCACTCTGCCGGCTCGGAGAATCTGACTTGATATGCCGGTGCAGTGAGACCAATGCTGTCGGCAGTTCGACTGGTTCAGCGTGATAGAAGCGCAGTGCTTTGGTCAGCGCCCGCCTCCGCAGTTCGTAGACATCAGGATCACTGTAAATAGGCTTGATTCGGGCTGTCTCGTCGCCGCTGTCCCACAGTTCCCCGGCCGCGGCCGCCTCCATCAGCTCGGCGTTCTCCCCTTCTTGATGGAATCTCTCGAATGGAACAAGGCCATCCAACCACCGGTCCATTGCAACAACGGAGGGGTGCAGATCATCAACATAGTCCCGCCAAATCAAGGGAGGATCTTGCCGGGTGCAGCATCTCGAATCGCTGCCAGCGCGTCTTTGCTGTGCCATAGATCGACTGTATCTGTCGTCCCTGACATAGGGGACGCAGTTTGACTGCGCCCTCCCGGTGCAGTCGTCCCCGCCCCTCAGACGCAGCAACCAACTGCCTCAGCAAGAAAACGGGCGGGGGCCGTACCGCGCTGACCTCGCCCCGCCCGCCCGGACAGGCTGCCCGTCAGAACTTCGGCACGTCGGCGATCAGCGCCCGTGTGTACTCGTGCGAGGGGTCCTCGAGCACCTGCGCGGTCGGCCCGTAGTCGACGATCTTGCCCTTGTTGAGCACCGCGAGGTTATCGGCGATGTGCCGGGAAAGCGCGATGTTGTGGGTGACGAAGAGCATCGCCAGCTGTCGCTCCTCCCGCAAGGTCCGCAGCAGGGCGACGATCGAAGCCTGGACGCTGACATCGAGGGCCGAGGTGATCTCATCACAGACCATCACCGACGGCGCGTTGACGAGCGCACGAGCGATCGCGGCCCTCTGCCGCTCACCGCCGGAGAGGTCACCGGGACGTCGGTGATAGAACGACCGTCCCAGCCGCACAGAATCGAGGGCTTCCTCGACAGTAGCTTTCCGACTCGCGGCCGTACCCTGGCCGCTCATCTCCAAGGGCACAGTCAGTGACTGACCGATCGACCGCCTGGGGTTGAGGGAGGAGAACGGCGATTGGAACACGTATTGGATGCCGACGCGCTGCTCGTTCGTGCGTTTGCGCGTCGACCGTGCCAGTTCCGTGCCGCGCAGTCGAACAGACCCCTTGTAGTCGTCGTTGAGTCCGGCCACGCACTGCGACAGGGTCGTCTTACCCGATCCGGATTCGCCGAGCAGCATCGTGCACTCCCCCGGTTCCAGGACCATATTGATCCCGTCGAGGATCTGCGCCTTTCCGTAGGCCAGCGCCACATCCCTGACCTCGAGCAGAGGCGCGTTCGCGGCAGCACCATCTCCCGCCGAGGCGGCCGACCCGTCGGCCTCAATCCGATCCCGATCCGTCTCAACCGGCTTCTCCCCCGCCGACACGAGGACGTGCGTCTTCTCGTCGGACTCGGTGACGGCCTTCGCCTCGGCGGCGCCGTCGCCGATGGTCTTACGGCCGGCGAGGTCGGGCACCGCAGCCATGAGCATCTGCGTGTACTCATGCTGCGGGCGTTCGAGCACTGCCGACACCGGCCCCTCTTCGACGAGGTTGCCGCGCAGCATCACGGCGACCCGGTCGGAGATGTCCTTGATCACCGCGAGGTCGTGGGTGATGTAGAGACCGGCGACGTTGTTCGCCACCGTCATCTGCCGGATCGTGTCGAGCACGACCGACTGGGTGGACACGTCCAGACCGGTCGTCGGTTCGTCGAGGATGAGCACGTCGGGGTACATGGCGAAGGCCATGGCGATGCCGATGCGCTGCTGTTGACCGCCGGAGAGCTGATGGGGCCACCGTCGCTGATAGGCCCGATCCCCGGGCAGGCCGACGTCGACGAGCACCTCGGCGACGCGATCGGCTCGCTCACGATCGGAGGCTCCGAAGCCGTGGATGTCGAGGACTTCCCGGATCTGCTCACCCACGCGCATGGCGGGGTTGAGCGAGAGCGCCGGATCCTGCGGGATGTACGCGATTCGGGATCCGCGCAGGTCTCGCAGGGCCACCTCGTCGAGGTCGCCGACCTCAAGATGGGAGGCATCACCGCGCGGCCAGATGCTCACTGACCCGGATCCGAACTTCAGACCTTCCCGGAAGTGTCCCATGCAGGCCAGGCCTGCCGTGGTCTTACCGGAACCGGATTCGCCGACGAGTCCGAGGATCTCACCTCGGGACAGGGCGAAGTCGACTCCGTGGAGGATTTCGTCCCCGGCGTTCGTCAGGACGCGCAGGTCGGACACACGCAGGACGATCTTCTCGTTCGGTTCGTTCGCATCATCGTGGCGAACGGTCTCTGTCTTCGGGCTCATCATGCCTCCACGGATGTTGATGCAGTGGCTCGGGCGAAGGAGTCCGCGAGCAGGTTGGTGCCGATGGTCAGCAGTGCGATCGCGATGACCGGCAGCAGCACACCCCAGGGTTGGATGGACAGGGCGATGCGGTTCTCGTTGATCATCAGACCCCAGTCAGCCGCGGGCGGCTGCAGGCCGAGTCCGAGGAAGGACAGCGAGGCGATGTAGCCGATGGAGTAGGTCAGGCGCAGGCCTGCCTCGACGCTCAGGGGCCCGGTGATGTTGGGCAGCAGCTCACGGATGAGCACCTTCCACCGGGGCATCGCGTACATCTCCGCGGCCTTGATGTAGTCCTCGGTGATCACTCCCAGGGTCGCGGACCTCGCGACGCGGGCGATGCGTGGTGCGTGGGTGAGACCGATGACGGTCACGAGCACCCATCCCTGCGGTCCGAGCACGGTGATCGCCAGGAGGGCGAACACGAGCTGCGGGATGGCGAGGATGACGTCATTGAGCCGCATGATCACGGCGTCGAAGGTTCCTCCGACGTAGGCGGCGAGCATGCCGATGATCGCGCCGACGACCATGCCGAGCGCCGTGGCGAGCACACCGTAGACGATGAGTGTCACACCGCCGGCGAGGAACCGGGAGAGAACATCTCGGCCGAGGTTGCCCGAGCCGAACAGACCGTAGGGGCTGAACGGCTTCGTGACGAATTCGGTGGCGGTGTTGCCCGTCGCCCAGGGCAGCAGCAGCGGACCGCACAGGGCGAGCGCGACGACGACCACGGTGATGATCAGACCGATCTTCCCCTGTTTCTGCGCGAGCACCCGCTTGTAGAAGGGAACATAGGTGGTCTGGGATTCCTTGGGCACCTCGGCGGCATCGGTGGCCGCGGACTTGAGGTCATCAAGACTGTTGGCGTCGGTGCTCATGCTGCGCTCCTGAGTTTCGGGTTGGTGAGGATGCCGACGACATCAGCCGCCAGATTCACCACGACGTAGACAGCGGCGACGAGCATGGAGATCGCCTGGACGACCTGCACGTCACGGTAGGTCACCGCATCGATGAGTGCTTGGCCGAGTCCTGGGTAGCGGAAGAGGAACTCGACGACGACCACACCGCCGGCCAGCCAGGCCAGCTGGATAGCGACGACCTGAGCGACCGGTCCGAGAGCGTGCGGCACGGCGTGGCGTATGATCACGCGTTTCTCCGGGACGCCTTTGAGTCGCGCCATTTCGACGAAGCCGGAGTCGAGGACTTCGATCATCGTCGCTCGCATCATCCGCACGATGTAGGGGGTGACGACGAGGATGAGGGTCAGGGTCGGCAGAATGAGCTGCTGAGGTCGGTTCCAGACGGGTTCGCCCGGCGGTGCCAGGGTCACGGCCGGCAGGATCTGGAACACCGAGGTGGCGAAGATCGCGATGAGTCCGATGCCGATGACGAACTCGGGCATGGCCGCAAGCACCAGGCTGATGCCGGTCATCGCCTGGTCGCGCCGCTTCCCGCGATGCAGGGCCTGAAAGACACCGAGTCCGATGCCCAACGGCACGGAAATGACCGCGGCCAGTCCCATGAGGACGAAGGACGCCCACACACGATCACCGAGGAGTGCGGCCACGGAGCCGCCACTCGCCGAGGAGGTGCCGAAGTCACCGACGAAGAGGCCTCCCAGCCAGGTGAGGTACCGCTGCCAGGCGGGTTGGTCGAGTCCCAGCTGTTCGTTGAGTGCCGCAATGCGCTCCGGCGTGGCCTGCTGGCCGAGGATCGCGCGTGCCGCGTCACCGGGCAGCAGCAGGGTGGCGCCGAATACGAGCAGAGACACCGCGATGAGGATGAAGGCGGAGAAGAGCAGCCGCTTTCCGATCACTTTTCCGAACATGTCACACCTCTCCAATCCACACGCGGTCGAATCTCCACCCGCTCAGAGGTCGCCCTGTGGAGTTCGGGACGAGCCCGCCCACGTATTTCTGGAAGGCATCGACTTGGTTGGCGAAGCCCCAGACGATGTAGCCGCCGTCGTCGTAGAGCATCTTCTGCAGTTCGTGTTCACGGTCGCGTCGGTCATTCGCCTCCGGGATGGCCCGGACCTCGTCGAAGACCTTGTTGAATGTCGGATCGTCCCAGTGGGTTTCGTTGAATGGTGACTCCTCGAGCGAACAGGCGATGACCTGCGGCAGGAAGTCACGGGTGTACCAGAAGTCCTGGGCGAAGTCCCATTTGAGGTATTCGTCGCCGAAGAACGTCGTCGCGTCCACCCTGCGGATCTTCACCGTGATTCCGGCGTCGGCGGCCTGCTGGGCGAAGACCTGCGCGGATTCGACGGCACCGGACTGGATGGGGGCGGTGACGAGTTCGACCTCGAGCCCGTCGGGATAGCCCGCCTCGGCGAGGAGCTTCTTGGCCTTCGGAATGTCGCGTTTGCGTTGCGGGAAGTCCGGGTAGTTCTCGCTCAACGGTCCGAACATGTCGTTGCCCAGGGTGCCGTAGCCGGAGAGCACCTGTTCGATCATCTGTTCGCGGTCGACGACGAGCCGGAAGGCCTGTCGGACCTTGACGTCGTCGAAGGGCTTCTTGTCCACGCGCATCGTGAAGGGCAGCCACATGCCTGTCTTCGAGTTGAGGATGGACATGCGCTCATCGGCGGCGATGACTTCGACGAGGGCGAGTGGGATGCCGGCGATCGCGTCCACCTGGGTGGACAGGAGGGCGTTGATGAGGGCGTCGTCGTCGTTGAAGTTGAGCACCTCCACCTCGTCGAGGTACATCTTGTCGAAGTCGAAATAGTGCTCGTTGGGCACGAGCACCGTCGACTGGGCGGCGGTGAAAGATTTGAGTTTGAACGGTCCCGAGCACACCGGGTTCTCCGGGTCGTAGCCGACGGGGACGATGGCGGCGGTGTATTCGGCGACAGCGTCCTTGAACAGGCCGTTGGGTTCGCTGAGTCGGAACTCGACGGTGCGCTCATCCTTGGCGACGACTTTCTCCAGCATGGAGAAGTTCGCGGCCGCAGTCTTCGGATCGTCGGGGTCGTTGATCCGCTCGAAGGTGAAAACGACGTCTTCGGAGGTGATCGGCTTGCCGTCGGAGAACTTGATGCCCTCCTTCAGCGTGCACGTCCACACGGTGGAGTCGGAGTTGGCCTTGATCGATTCGGCCAGCAACGGCACGACCTGAGAGTCGTCGTCCCAGCCGTACAGGGCGTTGTAGAGGTTGACGGCACGGCAGACATCGCCGTTGTTGACGGGGATGTGGGCGTCGACGGTGTCCGCGGAGTTGCCGCCGGTGACACCGACGCGCAGGGTCCCGCCCTTGACGGGCTTGCCGGCGTCGGCGGCACCGACTTCCGCGCCGCCGCAGGCGCTCAAGCCCGCCACTCCGGCCACGGCAAGGCCTGCACCCAGCGCTTGTCTTCGGTTCGGTGTTCTCATGTGCCTTCTTCCTAGGACGTCGGTACGGGTCCGCCGGCTGCGGCGACTCGTTCTGACTTCGGGGTTCGGGTGTCGGTGAGGATGTGCGCGGCCAAGTAGTTCTCGAGCATGGTCAGCGCTTCGTCATCGGTCAGAGGCATGTGTTCGGTCGTGCGTGCGACGCCGAGTCCGTCGATGAAGATCGCCAGTGCCTTGACCATGAGAGCGCTGTCGCCGGTGCGGATCGCGCCCGATCGCTGTCCGGCGTCGATGACCGCCTTGATCATGTCGAGCCATTCGCCGTAGACGGCGGTGAGGTTCGCCCGGGCTCCTTCATCGGTGGAGGCTCGGGCCCAGCATTGGAGCCAGATCGACCAGACGCGGCGGATCTTCGAGTCGACGCCAGCGTGGAGCCGTGCGAAGTGGCGGAGGACAGAAATGGGGTCGGATGCATCGTTGAGGTGCCGGGTCTCGGCGATGATGTCGAGCGAGTAGCGCAGTGCCGCCTGCAGCAGCTGGTCTTTCGTCCGGAAGTGGTAGTTCACCGCCGAGGCGGTCACCCCGGCCGCGTCCGCGACATCTTCGGTGCGGACTTTGTCGATGCCGAGGTCGGCATAGAGCTCCCATGCGGCGACGATGATCGTCACGCGATTTCGGGTGCCCTTCGACATCCACTCCTTCGTCGGCGCCGGACCGGCGGCCGCTCCCCCGGCAGCGTGTGCGTCAGCGCGCGCCCCGTCATCGACTACGTCCGGTACTTCACGGTGCTGGGCGGGTGCGTCGGTGACCATCACCCGCCGAGGCGCCCCCGCCCTGCGACCGGTCGTGAGCCAGTCGGTGGTGACTCCGGTGAGTTCGGAGATGCCTGAGATCTCCTCGACCCGGAACTTGCGGGTCCCGGCCAGGGATTTCGAGAGTTTGGAGGCGTCGAGCCCGATCCGTCGGGCGACTTCGCTGTGGTTGATTCCCGCGTCTTTGATGGCGTTGCGGACACGGAGCACCAGGGAATTCTGTGTGCTGTCCGCACCTTCGCTTGTCGTGACCACCTGTACAGTCTGCACACAAGTTGCGATTTTGGCAATACTTACTGGCATATTGGGTAGTTGAGAACCCTCCGATCACGCCCCCATTGACCGAGATGTTTTGCCAACGCGCGCCTCCCCCCGCGGAAGCAACTTCAGATGTAGCCTGTCTAGTCAGCAACACAAATTCTCAGATAGCCCGGAGCCGCAATTGAATTCCCATACGTCCCCAACAGCGATCACAACTGACGAACCTCAGGTCGACGTCAGCGTGGTTATACCTGTTTACAATTGTGAGCGATACCTCGACGAAACGATCGGCTCAGTACGTGATCAGGATATCGGCGACGGGCGCTATGAGATCATCGCAGTTGACGACGGATCAACCGATGGCTCGCTCGACACCCTTGATCGCCTCGCAGTCGGCGAATCGGATTTGCGAGTATTTTCGATCCCGAATAGCGGCTCTGCGGCAGCTCCCCGAAATCTTGGAGTGGACGAAGCACGAGGCCGGTACATATTCTTCCTTGATGCCGATGACAAATTGGCTCCTGACACTTTGCGCAGAACCGTCAATACAGCGGACGAAACCGAATCGGGGGTAGTCCTCTGCAAGATGGGAGAATTCGGTGCCGGGAAAAGAGCTGGCAACGTTCCCTCGGCGGCGTTCGGCGCGACCAAGTTCGCTGTCGATTTCATCGAGTCACGAGCCGCGTCCACGCTAGGCGCATTGAAGCTCTTTCGGACTTCAATCATCAAAGAGCACAACGTGCGCTTTCCTCTGGGCTTTGTCGTTGGGGAGGACCAGGCATTTACAATGCAGGCATACCTCCACAGCCCTCACGTTTCAATTCTCGCCGACAAAGTTTACTACTGGGCTCGCGGCCGAGGAGATGGAACCAATGTCACCAGCGCTGGTCAACCTCCCCGCAAACATCTAAAGCGAATCCTGACGCTCATCAGAACGATCGTCGACAACACCGAGCCCAGCGAGCTGCGCGACAAGCTGCTACGACGACCGATCGTCGGTTCAGCGGGAGTTATATCGGTATTCGGAAAGAAGATGCTTCCCGCGCACAACCGCACGGAACGTGAAGCGATGCTCAACGAGTTTCGCGATCTTGTCGAACCACTGTGGAATCCCGCTATCCGCGACCACGGCTTGCCCGTGTCTCAAATACTCGTAGACCTGGCAATACGCAATGATCTCGACGAAATCGAATCCGTGAGTCGACTGCTGCTTGATAAAAGACCCTTGCCACTGACTCTCGATAGAGATCACAAACAGTTTGTCTACCATCCGAGCAAAGGTGGTCCTATTGGCGACTTGAATATTAAACCTGAACCGACCCTTGAGACAATCTCATCGGTAGGTCGCTCACTCAAAATCCGCGGAGAGATCGGGATACCAGGTGTAAATGCTGCGCCGGACAGCGCCCAGCTGATTTTTCGCAATCGGAAGCTCGGGACCAAGGTGATTTTCAAGCTCAACGTTTCCCGAAGCTACAGCCGCAGCTTTGGTGTTTGGGCACGGTTTTCGACAAGAGTCGACTCATCGAAGTTCAACGACTCCGGTGTTTGGGAAGCAATCATCAAAGCCAGCTGGTCTTCGGTCGTGTTCCGCCAACCATTTGGAGAATTGCGATCGAAGGCTTTGAATTCCTCCCCATTGCTCATAGGCGACCCTATAGAAGCGATCGCCTTCTTCACACGAAACGACATCCTCGCCGTTGATATCGGACCGACCGAAAAGCACCTCGATCCTGTGAAAAGCAGCGAACTGCAGATCATCGATCATTTCCAAGTCGGACGATCTGCCGTCCTAGTTCTCAACGGTCGCTGCGAACACTTGGCCACCGCTTCCATTCGCTTGAGTGGAAATGCAAAAGAGAAACCGGCTGAACTTGTCTTACATTCGACATCGCAAGCATCCATTGTGGTTTCTCGAACACTGACGAAACGCCAGGGCTGGGCCTTACAACTGACCGACAAGGCAGGAAACGAGATTACCGTACCCTCGATTGATGTCAACCGCTAGTCTCACCAGCGGTTGACTGTGCAGCGGCTACTCAATGAAACCCCTGATTCTACTCGATCAGAATTCACTGCACATTCGTCACGCAGCGAATCAGCTATCGCAATCGTGGACGATTTCCCTCCCGAGGAGAGAAGCATTCGCAGACTTCGCAGCAATAGTTCATCGTTCGGCCAAGCTTGCGGCAATGCTACCGAAATCAGTATCGGGGCCATTACCGCCCTATCTATTCAGAGCACGCCTGACACGAGACTTCATCCGCCTAAGCCCGGAACGACTGTTTTCGCTCGCGGGCCCAACGTCCCCTGCCTTCGCAACATCCATGCTGATTCGTTGTTGGAAGTACTCATAAGAACGACGCAGCTTGCGTCGCATCTTCTCTTGGTACTGTTTCCGAGATGTGCCGGTATATGTCGGCATCTCCTCTCTCAATTCAGAAAGCGAATAGGCATCAGCCTCGGAATCCGGGGCAATGATGTCTTTCATGCCAGTGAACAGTGTCCTGTAGACGGACATGAGCGTATCCGGATCTTTCGAAACTCCTTCGCTCATGGCAGTATCCAACGCATGGAGAACTGTAGCGGCGTTCCAATCTGAGTCCTCGAGCGCACGTTCGGGGTATCCCATTGACCGATAGAAATCGGGCACTTTGAAGTTCCAGGTCAGACCGATCGAAGGAATTCCGAGAGCAAATGATGTGATGCTGGCGTGCAGTCGGTAGGCGATCACTCCGTCGCACTTCTGCAGTTCGGAGATCAGCTCCTCGGGAGCATTGAGCGTGACAGCTGCCTTCTTATTCGGCACACCATGATGCCGAACGAGTGAATCGAGAAACATCTCGTCAGAGAAGTGCCCTGTGGTGAAGATCCTATAATCGTCTCCGCGGGCCTCCAGCTGCCCGATGACATCGAGCCAGAAGCGACGCTGATCTGCTTCATTGAAATCGATGCCGTTGTCTTTGAAGATGCCAGCTCGGGTAACGACCAGCCCGATACACCGGCCCGAATCCGTCTGAGAGCCTTCGGCAGGCCGGGATTCGACGCCGAAAACCGAGTCCGCCAACACCGCAGGATCAGAAACGAGCGCCGTGGGAGTCTGGGTACCCTCGACGTATTTTGTCGCCGATGCCAGGTCATCGCGAGTCGTCAGCTGCCGCACTACGGGCAGACGGAGAGCTTTCTTCAATTGCTGTGAGCGTTCGTCAGTGTCCGAGTACGGTTCCACACCGATGCTCGAGAAGAGCACGGGAACATCGTACTCAGAAGCAAGCTCCAGAGTTCGAATCGTCCGAAGATAGAAACTCTGGTATCGATAGTTGAATAGAGGAGCGCCCCCGAAGACAATCACATCTGCGCGGGAAATAGCGCGCCTCGCGGGTTCGAGGAGCGACTCATCTCGAGTGCTCATATACTTGCGGCTGATAATGCTCGCGGCTCGGCTCCGAATTGTCAGCGACTTCGGGTCGATTCCCAGGTTGCTCCCGACCGCTTTCAGCAAGCTGATCACCGACGCTTCGATGATCTGATCACCGATATTGTCCGAGTCGCGATTGGTCAGCAGCAGCACTTCAGTGTTGGGCATTGGAACGGACTCACTTTCTTGCAGCGACAGGATTCAGGACTTCTGGGCTTTGAGCGAGAGTTTCTGATAGTTCTCGTAAGTACGACGGAATTTGCGATTGACTCTCTCCCGATAGCCCTTCGGACCGATTGCGACCTGCCGAGGCAGACCCTCCCAGAGATCGTCAAACACAAATGGTTCGGCTCCGGAATCCGGAGCAACCACACTGCCGATTCCGCTGAAGAGCGTGTCGTAGACCGACTTGAGGAACTCATAGTCCTTCTGGACCCCCTCGGCCATGGCTGTTTCGAGCACAGGTACGACCTCAGCCGCCGTCCAGCGTTCCGCTTCGATCGCCCGCTCAGGATAATCGACGGAGTCATAGAAGTACGGCACCTTGAAGTTCCACGACAGTCCGACCGATGGAATACCCAGCGCAAAGGAAGTAATGCTGGCGTGCAGCCTATAGGCGATCACCCCGTCACAAGCTCTCAGTTCCCTTAACAGCTCGTCAGGGGTGTTCACTGTTACCGCAGCGTGCGCGGCCGGAATGCCTTTGTCTTTCACGAGCGAGTCGAGGAATACCTCGTCGGAAAAGTGGCCGGTTGTGAAGAGCTTGTAGTCGTAACCGCGATGCTCCAACATTGCAATTGTGTCCAACCAGAAACTGCGCTGATCCGATTCCGAGAACTCGATTCCGTTATCGGCGAAGATTCCTGCTCTGGTGACCACGAGCCCGATCCTCTTCGGCTTCTCTGTCACGACTGCCGGCGAAGCCGGCTTCGAATTGCTGACGACACGAACAGGTTCCGGAGAAGCCGGCTTCACTGCTTTGATCACACGCCGGACGATTCTCCTGAGTTTGCGTTTCGCTCGCACTGGAATTGATGGCGCCGCTTTCGGTGCCGGAACTGGTTCCGGCTTCTTCCGATAGACGATATCGGCCAGGACTGCAGGGTCGGCCACATGCGCGACCGGAGTATCCGTGCCTTCCACGTATTTTCGCAATGACTCGACGTCGTCTCGGGTGGTGATCTGTCGAACGACAGGGAGCGCCAAAGCTTCTTTGAGCGCATTGCATTTCTTGTTGGTCGGGTCGAACGCCTCGACACCAATGCTCGAGAAGATCACCGGCACACTGTATTCCTGCGCCAGCTCAAGAGTCCTGATGGTGCGCAGATAGAAATTCTGATACTTGTAATTGAACAGTGGGGCGCCGCCGAAAATGATCAGATCGGCAGCGGAGATTGCGTCTCGAGCCGGTTTGAGCAGCTCTTCATCTCGGGTCTTCATATATCTCTTCGAGATGATTCCGGCAGCGCGACTGGAGATCACAAAGTCATCCGAGGAGAATCCGAGATTCTTCATCACCCCCTTGACGATCGAAATCACTGTGGCCTCGATGATCTGATCGCCGACATTGTCGGAATCACGATTCGTCAGAAGAAGGATTCGAGTGGGGCTCATTGTGATTCAGGTCTCCTCATCGCCGCGGCGAACTTCGCCATAGTCGAGATTGTGGCATGAATTGCCGTCCAAAGTCCGGACCGTGCGCCCTCGCGCTCATCTGCGGACGAGGGGGCCATCCTCAAATGATCTGATTGTCCGGGAGACGCCTTCGGACAATGGCGTCGCCGCGTTCCATCCAAGCTCCGTGAGTCGACGCGCGTCCAAACCAAGCGAGGCCACCGGAGAGAAGGAACGACCGTCTTCTGGATTGACGAAGTCCAGTTCGAGTTTCATCTCAGGCCGAGCCCCAGCGAAGGTTTCGGCGAGCTCTCGAATGCTGATATTCCCGTCGGGATCGGCGACATTGTAGACTTGATCCTCCCCCTGGAGGCAGGCAAACAACAGCCCCTCCACTGCGTCAGCGACATAGGTATAGGTCCGGGTCGCGGCACCCGCGCTCATCATCCGCACATTGCGACCGCGAACGACGTCGGCGAGGAAATCGGCCTGCACCCGGCCGTCGTCGAGGGCCATTCCCGGACCGTAGATGTGCCCGAAGCGCAGACTGAGCCCTCTGATACCGAACTCGTCTGCATATGCTGCCAGCGCGGTCTCGGCGATTCGCTTGCCTTCCGAATAACTGGCCCGCGGGGCGAAGTGCTGCAGTGTTCCTTCGTCATCTTCGCTGATGAGTTCGCTTCCCTGGACCGCGCCGTAAACCTCCGACGAGGACAGGAGGACAAATGACTTCCCGCCTGCTTCGACAAGCGCGTCGAGGAGATTGATCGTCCCGAAGGTGTTCGCTTTCAGTGTCGTGACAGGCGACGACTTATGCAGACTCGGCCGAGCTGGCGAAGCACCGTGGAAGATCGTCGAGAAGTTCTGCTCGAAACTCTTCGTGTCGATGACATCACCCGCCAGCAGAGTGAAATCGCAGCGTTTGAGTGCGGAGCCGAATCTCTGTTCGGCCTTTTCTCGGTTGCGCACCATTCCCGTGACATGAAGTCCGAGGTCGTAGGCATCGTTCGCTGCCAGCAGCGAACCGACTATGTACATGGGAATCATGCCGGAGGCACCGGTGACGAGAATCTCCGCATTCCGATACTGCTCCCACGGCAACCGAGCCGCGGAGATGCGTGCGACATCCTCGGAGAACACCGGCGTATCGAAGAGAACGACGTCAGTGGCTTCCGAACCTGAGTCGACCGACCGGTCCTCATTCGCCACCGAAGGCCTCCCTGTCTTCGATCAGGGTGAGGAATGTGCGGCAGACATAGTAGTCCGAGGCAGTGGTGATCTTGATGTTCGTCCGTGGACCCTCAACCCGATGAACCTGATACCCGAAGCCGTTCATCAGTGTGCATGTATCAATGGAATCATTCTCGCCTTCAGCGACTGCACGATCATAGCCTGCCAAGACATCTTTGAGGGGGAATGTCTGGGGAGCCTGAGCTGTCCACAACGGGTCGCGGGGAATGACTTCTTTGATTCCTGATCCTTCTTCGACGACAACCGTCTCAGTCATCTTTGTGCAGGTGACGGCCGAACCGAATTCACGCGCGCTCTCGATGTTCCGGGAAACGAGGTCAGCGTCGATCAGAGGACGAACACCGTCGTGGATGAGCACGATGCTGTCCGGTTCGTGGTGTTCGGCAACGACTTTGAGCGCGTTATGCCGTGACTCCTGTCCGGTGGATCCGCCGTCGACTATCCATTTCACCTTGGTCAGTTCGTATCGTTTCACGAGCCTCTCGAGGTGCTCCCGATACTGAGGCAGGATAGCCACAGCGATTGCATCGATCTCCGAGTGCTGCTCGAATACGTCGAGAGTGTGCACGATCACCGGACGGCCGTGGATCTCAAGGAACTGCTTGGGACGGGAACTGTGCGCCATTCGGGCGCCGACGCCCCCAGCGAAGACTACTGCGATGTTTGCCATTGGTTCTCCTCGTCCTCTGCTTCGTTCTTATCGCCGCTGTCGGTGTAATCGTCTGTGGGCTCGTTGAGCTGATCCTCTTGACCGGGTGCTCCAGGATCTTCCTCACCCACGCGGTTGGAGAGCTCGTCACCGACCACTGAGTCTGCCGATTCGAATCCGCTGACAGGCTCGCTGAGGATCAACGAGTCGATGACTCGATCCGAGTTGTGAGTATCGACATAGTCGAAGTTCTCTTTGACGAATTCCTTCGTCATCGCATTGCTCAACTCAGGCATGCGGATGAGTTCGACCAGCTGATCGAAGGTCGTGGCAATGCTTCCTGGTGCCGCTTCCCGATAGTCCTTGTGCATTCCGCGAGTCGCCGAATACGTATCGAGGTCATAGGCGAAGAAGATCATCGGACGCTCAAGAAGCGCGTATTCGTAGATGACAGAAGAATAGTCCGTGATGAGCACATCGGAGATCAACATCAGATCGTTGGTATCCGGGTACGACGCGACATCGATCAGTCGATCTGCGAACTCCGGGGGAATCGGGGCGGGATCCGGAACGAAGTGATGCTGGCGGAACAGGATGACCGTATCGGGTCCACATGATTCGTAGAGTTCGCGGAAATCGATCTGGTCGTAGTCGTAGTGTGCATCCCCAGAACCGCGCCCGCGGAACGTAGGGGCGAAGAGGATCTTCCGCTTGCCTTTCGCCAGGGGGAACTGCTCGTCGAAGTCGACGAGCACCTCCTCTGCACGGCCATCACGCAAGAACCCATCGATACGTGGAAGGCCCGTAGCGATGACGGCTTCCCGCTCGATTCCGAAGGCTTCGCTATAGACGTCTCGCAGATGCTGAGAACCGCAGATCGCATACGAGTACAGGCGGTGAGCGTTGCGAAGATTCGGCGAGCCGTACTGACCGAAACGGCTGTACCCCACGGACTTGAAGCCGCTGCCGGCGTGCCAGAGCTGGATGATCTTCTGCTCGTCTCGGTTCCCCAGGTCTTTGAGAATGGCGAAGTAGTCGTCGATGAGGATGGTGTTCGCCTTGCCCATCTCCCAGGCGAGGGCGAATGCGCTTTGACGACTGCTCGTCCGACCCGTGCGGAACGAATAGCCGAAGTTGAAGTCGGAATCGAGTCCGCGTTCGAGCATGCGGTCGTGGACTGCCTTGAGGTTGCCCTGCATGTTCGGACGAGCTTCAGACGCGAAGAGGATATTGCTGCCATCGGTGGGCCGCCGGAACGATGACAGGGCGAAGACGCTCCGCAGTGCCCTGCGCTTGGTCGACGTCCACTTCTTTTTGGCTTTCGACTTCAATCGTGCCACTGTCGACGACGGCTTCTTTCCCGAGCGCCCGAAGGAGTAGGTGCGCATAAGGAAGAATGGCGCGGATTCGTCATCGGAGATGCCGAAGGTGACTGTGTAGGCGGAGAAATTCTTGTTGTAGACGAACGCGCGTGAGGCATCGCCCAGCTCGTCGGCCCGTCCAAGCGGATATGAGGCCGGGTAGACAACCTCCCCGCGTCGAGCGACGAGATAGTAGGTCCCGTTCGGAACTTGGGCCCGACGGTTGAACTGCGTGACGTTGATGGTCAGTCGAAAACGCTCATCGCCCAGCGGCTCAGCACGAATGGGCAGCTCGACCTCATACGGCCTGGAGTTGGGGGTCAGAAAGAACGAGTCGGGAGCACCGCCGGGAAACCTGACGACAAATGTCAGAATCACACGTTCCCACGAGATTCCTTCAATTGTCAGATCGTCTACCACAGATTCCCCTTACCGAACCGGCTACACACAACCGACATTTCTCATTTACCTTTGGTTAACGTAGTTAGCCTAGCAGTTGTCATTGGAGCCGCTGAAACTCTCCGACACGGCGGCTGTCAAGCAGACGGAAGCAGAGAACCTGAGCTCGATGTTGAGGCCGAGGGGCTATTCTTACTCGGGAGCGTGGGCCGTGCCCAAGGTGTCCCACCAACACTTCCGAGACCATGAGACCACGAGGAGTTCGACCCGTGATGAACCCCGTCCGTTCAATCGCTCGCAGCGCACTGCAATCAAGGGCCTGGAAGAACATAAGCAAGTGGATCAGGGGCACCGAAAGGTGGAACCGACTTGAGGACGAATACGACGGCAGCTACGTGAAGGCCGAGGTGGTGGTCTACTTTGGCGATCGGAGCTCGAAGTTCTATCAGCTTGAGCAGTGGATTCCCGTGCTCGAAGAACTCCACAAAACCCATAGGGTCGTCTTGGTCATGCGTAAAGGCTCTGCCCTGCTTCGCACGCTCGAGACCACTCATCTCCCGGTGGTGTTTAAACGTCGATTCGACCCGTTGCACACCTTCTTTCACGCCAATGACTTCAAATTGGCTCTCTACGTCAACAACGGGATGACGAACTTCCAATCGCTGGCATTCGCACCGATGGTGCACGTGCACGTCAATCACGGCGAGTCAGACAAACTGAGCATGGTCTCAAACCAGGCCAAGTCCTATGACAAAGTGTTCGTCGCCGGTGATGCCGCAATTGAACGGCACCGCAGAGCGCTCATCGATTTCGACGAGTCCTCTCTCGTCAAGATCGGACGGCCTCAGCTCGACATCGAGCGACCTCTGGAACTCGAACCCTCTGCTGCACGGACCTTCATGTATGCGCCCACCTGGGAGGGTGAGAACGAGTCCAACAACTACACGTCGGTCGACCTGTTCGGACCGCAGATCATCGAAGCCGTGCTGCAGATTCCCAATACCCGAGTGATCTACAAACCGCATCCACGTGTCGAGACATCCAACGACCCGGCGATGACTGAGGCGAACACTCAGATCTTCGCTCTCCTCGAAGTGGCCAATGAATCGATCTCGGACGAATCCATGCAGCATCAGGTGCTGATGCAGGGCGATATCCTCGCCATGTTCGATACTGTCGACCTGCTCATCACCGATATCTCCAGTGTCGGACTCGACTTCCTCTACCTGCATCCGGAGAAGCCGCTCGTGCTGACTGATCGCCGGAACGACTCGGCTGCTCTCAACGCAGACGCACCGATCAGCCGTGCCACTCCGATCATCGACCGTTCGACGGTCGGCAGCCTGGAGCAGATGTTCCAGGAGATGCTGTCTGAGGACTCAGCGGCCGAAGCTCGGCTCGACCTTCGTCGACACTACTTCGGCGAGGGGGGAAAGGGGACGTCGACTGTCCTCTTCACCGACGCGGTCTCGAACCTGATCTCCGCTCGTGCTGCCGATCTGGAGCACTTCCATTCCGACGACAGCATCAATGCTGAATCCGAGGACGAATCCGACCGCGAGTGATCATCCGGTGCAGGACATCACTCGTTGGTGATGTCCTGCTTTCGTACACCGGCCCTATGGGGTTCTCAAGGGACGTACCGAGAGGTTCCCATGCTTCGTGGAGTACCATTCCCACGTCCCAGTCTGCATTGCACTGCGCATCCTCGGCAGGCGAATCCTCCGCTTCGTCGTCCACAGATCGCGAGGCAGTCGCAGATAGACATCGAAGGTCTCATTGGGAGACTCGGAGAAGCGTTCAAAATCCACGTCGAAAGTCGCCACATGTCGCCGGACAAACCGACGGGATGAGGTCGATGAGTTTCCGCAGACGAAGAATGTATTGACCTCGCGCGCGGAGACGACCAGCTCCAGTCTTTCGATGACCTCTGTGTGGAGATGAGCGAACTCGAGTTCGATGCGGCACCCATCCGGCAAAGCCTCGCACTTGGCGCGTTTCACCTCGACAGGGGCACCCGACGTCTCGATGCGGTCATCATGCACGTGTGCGGCAGGCAGAGCCTCGATGACTGACTTCCAGCGCCGGTATCCGGCCTCCGGCAGATAGTGCTCAACCGTGTCCAAGGCAGAACTGCGCATCGCCGCAACAGATTCCGCGCCCAGAGAGAGAAACTCCTCGATCTGATCGGCCAGTGCGTCGACATCGTTCCGCGAAGTGATGAATCCGTTCTGTCCCTGTTCGATCAGGTCGCGCGGGCCATATGTGATGTCGTAGACGATCGGAATGCAGCCGGCACCCATCGATTCCATCATCGACAACGGCAATCCTTCGCTGGTGCTCGTCAGCATGGAGAATGAGGCCGATTTCAACCTGTCTGAGACATCATTGACATAGCCGGGCAGCTCCACTCGATCACGAACGTCAAGAGCGTCGATGAGCTTCTCCAGTTTGGGCCGTTCGGGCCCCTCCCCCAGGATCGTCAGAGAGACGTCAATGCCGCGGTCCCGCAGTTTCGCCACTGCCCGAATCGGATGGTCCACGCGTTTGAGCTCAATGAGGTTGGCGATCATCACGGCCTTACCCATCGACCGTTCTTCCGCAGCCTCAGTCAGCACCGATCCGGCCGGCAGCTCGCCGGTCAGAAGCCTGATGTTGTCTTCAGTGAATCCGCGAGCTCGAACGGCCTCCGCCTGCTGACCTGTCTGCACACCGACCACGTCGAAGCGGTCCAAATTGCGTACGGTGTCCAGTCTGCGGGGCAGCACCTGGCCGTGATTGCCATTCCACGGATAGCGTAGGTGAGTCCCGTGGAGGAACAAGATGAGTGCGAACCTCCGAGCCGAGATCTCGTGGATGAACTCACTGACCTTTTTGTCATCGACGATGACGACAGCGGGTTCCTGATTCACAGCTGCCTTGATCCAGGCGTTGTAGAAATCTCGCGGGCGTCGCCATTCCGCCATCGGCGTTCCGTTCGCAGAATGGAGGATGAATCTTCTGCCCAGTTTCGGATCCCGGACGTCCGCGACCAGCAGGCTACCGCCTTCCCGGAAATAGTTGCGGCGGATGATCTTGCCGCTGCGCGCATTTCGGACGACATCATAGAAGGCAGTGATGTTCTCGATGTCACCGTCGATGTCCGGAATCGGGTTCCGCGGCCGTTCGCCTTCGAGCTGCGCAAGTTCGTGCTCAGATCTTTTCCGCAGGTCCTGCCAGATGTTCACCAGCTCGACGTCGTCACTCATACGTCCCGACGAGACCAAACGATCTCGAATCTCGTCTGTGTCCATTCGAGGGCTGAACGTCAGGATGGTCTGCGACAGCGGCCTGCCGAATTTCTGAAAGCTCCGAATCCGGCGGAGTGCCGCAGTCGTCATTCCGCCCATCGATTCGGGGATCCACCACAGGACGTTGTAGACGTGCACTTCATCTGTCCCGAGTTTCTGGTCGGGCTCGTTCTGAACCTGAGTCTTGTCGTTGACGTCATGCGTACGTCGAGCCATGAAACTCACTGGTGGCATCCTTCTCAGCTTTTCTCGTGCGGCGGTCTCAGCGGCACTGATCAACGTGTCAGTGTCATGCGACCGAAGTAGCGTGTCTGGCGCCGCCAGTTGACGATCTTGGGGCTGTCCGACGTCTCCCACTGGGCTCGGACGTTCCACTCGTCGCCGATGTCGGAGTACCGTCCGCCGACGATCGTCTGCATTGCGTCAACGTAACTGAGTTTGAGCTCCTGCATCAGACCGATGATCTTGTTGACGAGGCCTTCGTTGCGCATTCCGCTGAGGTTGAGGACAGCAGTCTGCGGGTCGAAGGGAACGAAGTCCTCGGTGAGGCCGGCATGACTTGCGAAGACGAAGTTGAGTGCGCCGACATGATCGTCGCCGAATGAGCTCGCGATCCTCCTCATCAGCGTGAGACCGCTGGAGCGGTTCTTCCTCACATCATGTTTCGCGGCGAGCAATGTACTCCCGAGTTCGGCCCTCGAAAGCTCGACGATGTCGGCAGAGAACTCGCCGGCTGCGGGAACGACGACGAGGCGCTCATGGTCGGGGAACAGCACCGGAAGCAGCGCCTGCACCAGGTCATTCTCGTTCGCGATGTCAGCATAGGACACCGGTCCCAATCTCCCGACTATGCCGAGCGACAGCTGTGCCTGGATCTCATCGGCGGCTTCCGCGCTCACTTCTCCGGACGGCAGCCAGATGCGATACCGGCCGGAGGCGTGGGCGTCGATGGTCCTGATGGCCGTTGCAACCAGCGACTCTTCGCCCTTCTCGACAGTCATGAAGACGTCTGTGACCTGTTCTTCCGGAACCGGTCGGTCGGTCATGTTCACGGCGGCGGAAATGGTTGTGCTCTCTGCGCTCGGCAGCGTGGCAGTGGCGAGATACTCATCGGCCGCAGCCATGTCATCGGCAGTGATCTCGACCCACTTCGAGTAGATCTCGTCATCGGATGCGCCCGTCGCGATGAGCGGCAGGAGCACTGAGAGTTTGTCCAAGATCCCGCCCCGAATGGCGTCGAACTCGGTTTCATCGATGCCGATCAGCCCACCGAATCGTGAATCCGATTTGTTCTTCGGTTCGAATTCGACCTCGGCGCCCACCGACCGCGCGGGCAGGTTCGCATGCAGTCGCGAGGTGAGAACTCGCTTGTACTTGTAGGCGTAGTCGGCGACCCAGTTGCGGGCCAGTTCCAGGTTCTCCGGGAAGGTCTTGTCGCGGATCGCGGTGACCGTCTGTTTCTTCTTCGGCCCTTTTCCGCCCTTGGTCCAATCGATTCGCACCGTGCCGGACCGGCGGTCAGACGACGGAGCAGGAAACAGGGTATCGACCGTCGTGGTGAGGCACCCGGAGAAGAACGCCGGAACACCGACAGCTCTGAGCACGGCGACCGACTGCCAGTCACGGCACCCGACCGGACCGTACTTCTTCAGGTAGGCGATGGCATCGGGGGTGAGCATCTCCGGGTAGCGGACGAAGACGGAGAGCAGAATCGGCCGCAGGTTCGGGTGGAACGGAATGTTGAACGACTTGCCGAAGATGTCGTGCATGTACCAGCCGAAGGCGATGTACCAGGTGTCTTCCGGAATATCCTGATAGACGTTGCCGTCCCTGTAGACCTCGACGAGGTTGAGTTCAGCCTCAGGGCCCGCGTACTTTCGTTCGTCTTTGACCGTCTTGCGGAGCTTCGTGAAGAGTTCGGTCAGGCCCGCGTCGCCCGAGAAGCTGAGGTTTTCGTAGCGCAGCAGATGGCCGATGGAGGCAATCGTCTGGATGTAGTCGCCGATGTTGCGGGACCGGATCCCCGGCTGGTCATAGCTGAGCACACCGAAGTTGCGTTTGCTGGGTGTGGTCGGAAGAGGCTCGAGATGCTTTCCGCCTGGAAGCCAATCGAGCATGCGGTTGAGTTCGTAGCGCACCGCCGTATCGATCTGGCCCGACGGCCTCTCGAGACGCGACTCGATGAGGGTGCGCACATGGTCGAAGGCCCCGATGCAGAAGGCCGATTCAGCGGTGCGCAGCACTGCCTTGTCGCTCCAACGGTCGGTTTCGCCTGCGTCATTTGAGCGGTCGAGCAGCGGCAGGGCTTCCTGCCCGAGGGTGTCGATCGCAGTTGGGAAGTATTCTTCGGCCGCAGCGACGATGATGTTGCGGTCGTCGATCTTCGCAAATTCTGCCCACGCCACGTCCGGGTCCGATGACCGCTGATACGCCAGTCCGAGGATCACTCTGCCGGCTTCCTCGGTCGACGCACCGCTGCGGAGGTTCAGACCGATGGACACAGCCTCCGCCAGGTTCCCTTCTGCGACGAGAACCCGTCCCGCATCGACCACCGATTCTCCGAGAGCCTCACCCTGTGCCAGAGCTTCCGAGAGCGTCGCATGAGCCTTGACCTGTGCCAGTTGGCGTGATTTTGCGTCGACCTCTCGAGTCGAGGGCGCAACCGTCCAGCCGTCCGTGTCTTCGGCTGTCTTGCCTCTCAGTCCTGAGGCCAGCTTTCGATACGCGCGAGCGGTGTCCGTCGCGATCGTCTTCGCCGATCCGACAGACTTCCCAGCTCCGGGCCCTCCGGCGGCTCGTTCGCGCACGTACTTCGTCCCCGATGCTCGTTCCACCACAGGCAGGGCACGTCGGGCGATTCCGTGGACGACGGGTTTGACCAGTTCTCGTCCCTTGCTGAAGTATCTGTCGGCGGCGTTTCGTCCAGTGGTCACTCGTTCAGTCCTTTGCAGAGGTATCGGTCGTTCGTAGCAGTCGGCGGTCAGGGCAATCAGGCACACGGTATCCGACTTGACTGTCAGTTCGATGAACCGCAGCAGTCTCAGTCGAAGGTGCCGAGTCCTGTTCTGCGCAGGCTCGCGTCGAATTGCGGGGCAAGCGTCTGCGCATAGGTCGCAGTGATATGGGCGGTATCGAAATAGGTGATGACTCCGCCGATGACCGGCTCGCAGCGCCCCTCAGGGCAGAACCAGTCCTGCGGGTAGATGATCGACAGCCGCTTCGAGTCCATACTCCTCGCCGAGGCGGCCAGCGGGTCCATCCAATGCCAAGACTCCGGGGTTCCGGAGCACTGCTCGAGGTCGTCTTCATGCTTGGCGACGCAATCCGGCACGGTGATATCGGCTCCACCGGGGTATGGGGTGTCCCGAATGACCACAACGTCCAAATCAGCATCGACCCAGCGCTGCAGGATCTCATGGTGCCCTGCGGGTGCCTTCTTCTCGGTCTCTTCCCAGTCCATGCCTTCCAGCGGCGTGGATTGCCGTTCCGAGGTGATCACTGCGTCGAAGCCGCCTTCGGTCGTTCTCTTCGAGACCCAATCGGCGTAGTCCTGACATCCCTTTGTTTCCTCCGGCGTCGACAGGTCCTGAGGCAGGGTCGAAATGCTGCAGTTCGAGGCGAGGAACGTGGTGATCGTCAGATCATGCTCGTCGGCCAATCTCTCGAGCGTCGGCAGCCAATGTCCGGCATGCGAGTTTCCGACGAGTGCGACATGCTTCGACCCGTCTCCGTAGGTGCATTCCGGTTTGCTCGCATATGGTGCGCTGGCCCAACAGCCGTCGGCATAGGCTTTGGACTTGTCCTTCTTCGCCGCAGCGGGTTCCATCTGCAGCGAATCCTTGTCTTCGCAGTTGGGGTTGTCCTCTGCATCGGGAAGGAGAATGCCTGCGCCGAGGCAGGAATCGGGGTCATCCAGCTGGGCCTGCAGCTTGTCCTCGTTCTGCTCGACGATGGTGTTGGCGACGACCATCTGGCTGAGCCCCAGAACCGCGACGAGAACCATGGCAAGTGCCGCAAACGTGAAGGTCTTCTTCGAGCTGCTGAAGAACGACGACTTGCGGAACCGGTTCTCGACCCACGTCGTCGACGCCCACGCGGCAATGATCGAGACCAGAATGATCGCGATATTGTCCAGTACGCCCAGGCTCTCCGAGCGTCCCAGTTTGGCCGAAAGATAGGGCACGAGAACGATGAGCGGCCAATGCCAGAGATAGACGGAGTACGAGATATCGCCGAGGAAACGAACGGGCCGCAATGACAGCAGCGGAAGCACGGAGGCCCGGCCCCGCGAGTCAGCGAGGATGACGAGTGCCGTCGAGAGCACCGGGACCAGCGCAATGTAGCCGGGGAACGGCATGTCTGCGCGGATGAGGAAGGTGGCGGCCACAATTCCGGCGAGTCCGACCCACCCGAGCAGAGAGCTGAACGGGAGGCGCTCAGGTCGAACGTAGATGACGAAGACGGCAACCAGCCCGCCCATGGCCAGCTCCCACATCCTGGTCGGGGTGATGAAGTAGGCCATCGCCGGTTCGTCGGCCGTGTAGACGATGGAGAAGATGAGTGAGGCGAGGAAGATCCCGAGAACGGTGAAACCGACGATCTTCTTGGACCGGCCGAGCTTCGTCCCGGCGAGGAACGCCAGACCGATGATCATCGGCCAGACGAAGTAGAACTGTTCCTCGACGGACAGTGACCAGAAATGCTGGACCGGCGACGGAGCATTGTCCGCAGCCAGGTAGTCGACGCTGGATACGGCGAAGTCCCAGTTGACGACGTAGAGCCCTGCGGAGAGGATCTGGCGTCCGGTATCGGCCCAGACAGATTGTGGAGCAACGAGGAAGGTTGCGATTCCGACGAGGAAGAGGACGAGCAGTGACGCCGGCAGCAGTCGCCGGACTCGTCGCGCCCAGAACTTTGCCACATCGCCCCAGCTGCGCGGAGGGGACTTGATGAGGTGGCTGGTGATGAGGAAGCCGGAGATGACGAAGAAGACGTCCACTCCGACGAACCCGCCGACGAAGCGGTCGGGCCACAGGTGGTAGAGGAGCACGATGCCCACAGCCAGTGCTCGAAGCCCCTGGATATCGGAACGAAAACCCGAGGGTTGGGGAGGAGTACTTCGCTGGGAGTTCTCAGCAACGGTTGCTGTCGACTGCATCAAAAGGCTCCACTTGGTTTCTCAGTCGGTTGGTTCGGACCCGACTGCGGTCGCTGTCATTGCTCATTTCCGTCGTGCGCGGCCGACAGCATGCTCTCCGGGGACTCCCCGGTCTGATTTCTGCTGTCATGACGCACATCGTTCGCCATGGCGGCGTGACGTTACACGATCGGCGGCCGGCCGTGCCGGGACATTCGAAGAACGCCCCTCCTCGACAGTTTCTGCCTGTCTTCGTCTTGACCCCACGGGTCGAGACGCCATCCGGCGCGCCACCCTTCCATCCACGCATTGAGCTGGTGAGGCTTGTTGGCCCACTTGATGAACTGCATCAATGTCCAGGAGCCCACATAGGCCCAGCTGAAGGGCCAGGGCAGGTTGCGCCTGGCCAGCCAGACTCGGTTCCTCGCGTTCATGTAGAAGTAATCATCATGGCGTCTCGGGTCGATCACCGGGTGGGCGACGGCGAGGTCGCCCATATACCAGACGATGTAACCGGCGTCCCAGACTCGCCAGGCGAGTTCGATGCCCTCATGCGCGTACCAGAACGGTGCCGGCCATCCACCGCACTCGTCGAATGCCCGGCGTTGCATGCAGACTGCGCCCTCCCACACGGAGAACACATTCGATGAGTGGTCGGCGCTTCCCTTCTTGAGTCTGGGAATCCACCGTTTCGGCGCGTCCGGCCCGCCAGGTTCTTCGACCCTCGGCTGAATCAGACCGATCTGCGGCTTCGTGCGCATCAGCTGGGCCATGCGCATGAGCGAAGTGTCATCCGGCAGCCATGCGTCATCGTCGAGGAAGAACAGGAACTCACCGTCGACATGGGGGACGCCTGCATTGCGCCCGGCCGGAATGCCGAGATTCTCCGGCAGTCCCAATTTCTTGACCTGGCCCGGGATGCCTTCCGGCTCCCACCCGTTGCCCACACAGACGATGTCGAGGTCGACGCCTTTCTGTGCGAGCAGCGACTCGAATCCCCGGTTGAGGTCCTCCAACCGCTTTCCCTGGCTGAGGACCACGACGCCGAACGTGTAGCGTCGATTGTCGTCGAAGTGCTGAGAGAGTATGCGCGAGGATTCGCTCATGACAGCCTCCTCGACGCCATGATCGACAGGAAATGGCCGATGACCGACAGCAGGCACAGCGGTGCCATGATGAGGATGAGCCAGCGCTCCCCGAACAGCGGGTCGGCTCCTGCCGATACGGCGATCGCAGTGACGATGCTCGAGGCCAATGCCATCAGAGACATCTCGACCGAGTGGAAGATACGGTGGAACGGAACGAAACGCGCCATCCGTTTGAGAGTGGCGATGGCACCCGGGTGGAGCGCTGTCGCTTCCTTCGAATCCGCGAGTTTGTCGAGTCCGTTGAAGGCACGGGAGACGTGGACCATGTCGTTGAGTGCTTTGTTCAGCAGCACCAATCCGGCCAGGACGGTCCCGGCAAGCAGGAACGGATACGAACCCGCAGGGTCGTCGATGAGGGTGTTCCACTCCCCCACGGCCCGCACGCCGAGTGCGACCGCCACCAGACCTTCAGTCGTGTAGTGACCGACTTTGTCGAGGAATACGCCTTTCGCTCCGCTGGTTCCCCGCCACCGTGCGACCTCACCGTCGCAGCAGTCGATGTACATCTGCACCTGTGAGAAGAACACAGCGAGGACCGCTCCCCAGATCCCGGGGATGAGCAGACTCGCAGCGATGCACCATCCGGCCAGGATCATCAGGCCGGTGACTCCATTGGCGCTGATCCTCGTGCGAACGAGGAGCATCGTGAAGTAGATCGAGATATGACGGAGGTAGAGCTGCGCCGTCCAATGCTCGGCATTCTTGCGGCTGCGGACTTCCGGCGGCTGTGCCTTGGCCCGAAGCTCCGACAGCGTCGGATGGTTCGCCGAAGACTTTCCGGGCACGTCCGTTCCTCTCAGATCCATGATGATGTCCAGTCACGATAGCGCGGGGTCCCCGCCAGTGCAGTCAGGACTTGCCCAGCTCGCTCTTGATCCGCGTCGTCGAGATCTCAGGAGTCCGCGGCAGGTAGACGACTTCGCATTTGTCCTTGAGGAAGTCGAATTCCCCTGTCCAGTCATCGCCCATGACAAAGGTGTCGATGTGGTACTTGTCGACGTCGGTCGACTTCTGCTCCCAGTTGTCTTCGGGAACGACGAGATCGACGTAGCGGATGGCTTCGAGCATGTGCTTGCGCTCTTCGTAGGAGAAGTACGACTTCTTTCCCTTGCCGGCGTTGAATTCGTCGCTCGAGAGCGCAACGACCAGGTAGTCTCCCTGGTCTTTGCAACGTTGGAGCAGTCGAATATGCCCGTAATGGAGCAGGTCGAATGTTCCGTACGTGATGACTCGTTTCATGACTGATTCCGTTCAGAGGTCGAAGCTCACCTCGTGAGCCGCAGAATAAGTTCCGCGTTAGTTTATCATTTTGTTACTTCCGGTTAAGGAAGTGTTACACGGCTCACTCGTGGTGCTTCAAGCGGCGTTCTTCGGACCGGTTGCTGATCACTTTTTCGCTCGATCGGATGAAGCGAGCGGTCTGCGCTCCCGCCGCGGTGTCGCCCAGATAGAACTGAGCCAGTTCGGCGACCGAGCCGGTTCGAGAGACGGCTTCGCCGATGAGGTCGACGACGCTTTCCCGACTCGCCGGATCCACGGCCGGACACCGGTCGAGCAGACCTCCCTCGAGCACTTCTGCTTCCGGCTGCTGGGGCTTGACCATCACCAGCGGTTTGCCGGACGCAAGCCAGTCGAAGGCCACCGATGTCATCTCGACCACGGCCAGGTCGGCCTCATCCAGCTGCCACGACACGTCCGGACTCTCATCGAGGAATCCTCGTGGATCGGCCTCGACGATCTCCGCGACGTTCTCCACTGCCTTTTCGAACTCGTGACGCATCACCCCCGTCCGCGGATGGGGTCGGAAGATCACACGGTACCCGGCGTCGAGCAGGGAGGTGACGATCTCCTCTCCGTTGTAGGCGATGGTTCCATATGCCATCGACGGAGAGTCGCCTTCCCACGTCGGGGCGTAGAAGACCGCCTTGCCGTCGGTGTTTTCGGCCTTGAACTCTTCCCACTCGGGCGGAACCGATCGCGGACGATCCAGTTGGGGCCGCCCTACGTCGAACATGCGATCATCGCTCATGCCGTACAGAGTCTGCTCGATCCGCTCTCGTGCCGCCTGCCCGGCTGTGAATACGTAGTCGTAGCCCTTGAGCTGATTGGAGATCATCGAGATCTTCTCACTCTCACCATGGCTGAGGTGCACATGAGCCGGTTCGGGATAGCGCAGGGCCTGAAAGTTGCTTGTGCCCTGGTTGACATAGAACACGGCCCGCAGACTCGGTGCCTGCATGAACTCGTCGAGTCCCTTCGTCAGGCGTGAGAAGCGGACGGGAAAAGAGGTGACACCCTTGAGGTGTCTGGCGACGAGCGAATTCCGGACGATGATGCCGAAGGGACGATCCCCGTAGCCGAGGTCTTTCAGTCGGGACTCGAGCTGTTCGAACGGCCACAGCCACTGTTCGAGTTGGTAGACCGAGCTGAGGTCCCCGGCGAAGTACGCGGCCACAACGAATGCGTCGTCGTCCTGCGGGTTGAAGTCCTCGGGCAGCCGAGACTCACGAACGCGTTCACGAAGTCTTCGCGCGGCGAGCTTGGCTACTGACTGCGCAAAGGAGGCACCACGGACTGCGGTATGCGGCAGATCTGCCGGTAGGAAGGTCATGCCCACTATTGTGCATGCCTACATGTGCTCCTCCTGAAATCCGCCTGCACCCCGGCTTGATTGCGGTCAGCCGCACGATCAGCCCAGACCGTGCGGCTTGTCTGCACCGGGCGTATAGAGCAGAGCTCTGTATCACAGGCGCAACCCGACGAGGCCTCAGAGTGAGAGCTACGCCCCGAAGTCGTCATCCGGAGCGAGAGGCTCAACCTCGTCGAGGTCGGGTTCGCTGCTGAAGGAGGCCCGAGGCGGATCCGGAAGCATGTCGATGAGTTCGTTGACGGCTTGCGCAATGATGTCGTGCTGATGGCCGGAGAGTCCGAAGACTCCGTGTAGATAGGCATCGATTTCCAACTCGCTCAGGTCACTGCCCAAGCTGACGCTGTGCAGCCAGACTCCGTCGAGGGACAGCTTCCAGTAGTCAATTACCTCGGCCAGCTTCGCCCCTCTTGGCTGAATGCCCTCGTCCATACTCACGTATTCGCAGCCCTCGACAAATCGGATGGAATCCGCCCGCTGTGCGCTGCCACTGGGCCCTGTGATTCGTTCGTCTCGCCGGTGTTGGCGGCGGCGGCTTCATAGGCGGCCATCACGCCGGAGACAGATCGCCCCTCACTCCGGCGAAGACCGTGCCTTCACCAGAGTGAGGGGCGAAGCAGAGATCAGGCTTCGAACAGCGGTGCGAAGCCCGCGGGCAGCTGTGAGCGGAGATCGTCGACCTCGCCCTCTGAGACCGCGGCGTCAAGCGTCGAGAGCACCGCACGCGCATAGACACGGGCGGTTTCAGGATCGACCCCCTCGCCCAGCTGGTCAGCCAGACGCCGGAGGAAATCATCGACGTCGTCGGTCAGCGGGGCTTCCGAACCGTGCCGTTGGAGCGGCTCCTGCAGTTCGGCAGGAAGCTGGGCGGCCAGATCGGCCGCCTCTCCGCCTTTGAGCTGTTTCCCGAGGTTATCCAATACCGTCCGAGTTACGACGGCAGCACTTTCCGGATCGCTGGGTCCGCCGATCTCGGTGACGTGGTTGAGGAACTCATCACTGCGCATATTCAAACACCTTCTTCCGATTCGCTGTCTTCTGTCACTTCGTCAGTGCGCTGGCCGATCTCATCGGTGCACACCTCCGGGTGCGTCGCCTTCGGGCTCCTGCGGCACGGCCTCGACGACATCGTCCTTGTTCTCGAACTGCCGATCCGGCAGAACCCGCAGAGCCTGAAGCGTCTTCGCCGTGGCCGAGCGTTCGGTCGCATAGTCGATGAGCTCGGTCTTCGAAGCGGGGAATTCCATCCCCTGCAGGGCCTTCTCTGCACGAAGTTCGTCACGTGTGGTCATCGGTGTTTCTCCTTCATCTGTGATTCGTATCTGTGTTGTCGCGTTGAACTATTGCTCGTCCCCGAAGACATGGCGACGCTGCTCGGCGTGGAACTCAGCCTCGGCGGGCTCGGGCCGGTCCTGCGCTGTCATCATTCTGTGCCAATGCGGATAATACGCAGGCAGCTGAGACGCCACGGTGATCCGATCCCGGGCTTCGGCCGGAAGCGTCAGCTCCGCGGCATCCAGATCCTCGGTGAGATGGTCGAACTTCCGGGCCGCGATCACCGTGCCGTCCACACCCGGGCGATCAAGGATCCAGGAGATCACGACCTGCGGGATCGACCAGTCCAGCTCGTTCGCAATCTGAGCGAAGAGTTCGATGAGATCATAGGCCCGCTTCTCATCAGTGACGTGGGGCTCCGGCCAACCGGTACCCTGACGGGTGTCCGAGGGCGTCTGCCGGCCTCGTCTGACCTTCCCATTGAGGAGACCTTCCCCCAGCGGGCTCCAGCCGAAGGTCGCCACGTCCAGGTCACGGGCAGCCGGGATCATCTCGTATTCGATCTCGCGTGCCTCGGGGGTGTAGTACACCTGCTGGGAGATCGGACCTTCGAGGCCCGCCAGCTGCGCTTCGTAGACGGTCTTCGTCAGCTGCCAGGCACTGAAGTTCGAGACTCCCCAATACCGGATCTTCCCGGCCCGGATCATCTCGTTGGCGGTGGCGATGGTCTCCGTGATCGGCGTCTGCCCGTCCCATTGGTGGATGTAGAGCAGATCGAGATGATCGGTGCGCAGTCGTTCGAGACTGTCCTCGACTGCTCGCATCAGATGCTGTCTGCTTGCCCCGGAGTCGTTCGGGCCTTCTCCGGTGGGCATCCGCGCCTTGGAGGTGAGGATGACTTCATCGCGTTTGTCGCCCATGATCTCGCCGAGGACTCTTTCCGCGTCCCCGGCCGAGTAGAGGTTGGCTGTATCGATGAAGTTCACTCCACGGTCCAGGGCTTCGCGGAACTGGCGTCGAGCGTCATCTCCGCAGACCCCTGCGATCCTCTCGAATCCGCCACCGGATCCGAAGGGAATGGTCCCCAGAGCCAGCCGTGAGACGCGCAGGCCTGAGTTCCCGAGTCGGGTGTAGTCCATGAGCAGCTCCTCCTCGCCGTATCTTCGGGTGAGCACGTGTGCGGACTGTGCCCTCACGCTTTCAGAATGACGGAGCCTTCGCTACCCCTCCCGTGATTCGAGTGAAAGGGCTACAATCCTCGGCTGCCCTGGCTGATCCGCTTCTCACTCTTGTCGATGAGGTGGACTCCGACGAGGTCGCCGGTGATGTTGATCATCGTCGCCCCCATTCCGAGCAGAACGTCGACACCGGCGACCAGAGCGACGGTCTCGAGCGGGAGACCGGCTTGCTGCAACAGGATCGTCAATCCGATGAGTCCGGCGCCGGGGACTCCTGCGGTGCCGATCGAGACGAACGTGGCCGTGAGGACGATCGCGCCGAGTTCGAGCACGGACATGTCATGGCCGACGATATTGGCAGCCAGCACCACCGACGCCCCCAGACGGATGACCGCCCCGTCCATGTTGATGGTCGCACCCAATGGGATGACGAAGCCTGCGACCTCTTGGCGGATGTTTGCTTTCCTCGTCGCCTCCAGCGACACAGGGATCGTCCCTGAGCTGCTCTGAGTCGTGAACGCCGTGGCCATCGGCGCACCGGCGACGCGGAAGAATCCGCCGACCGGAATCCGATTGAGCAGCAGCAGCGGAATATAGACGAGGAGGATCTGCGCTGCCAGACCGGTGTAGACGACGCCGGTCAGTTTGCCCAGGGCCGCCAGTGCATCGAGTCCTTGGCTGCCGATATCGCTCGCCACCAGGGCTGCGATACCGAACGGCGCAAATTGGAGTATCCCTGCAAGGATGCGGAACGTCATCTCCTTGGCCGCGAGTACGAGGTCGTACACGAGCTTCCCGAAGCCGGAGATCGTCGAATCGGACGAGCGGCGCATGCCTGCCATCGTGAGGCCGACGATCATGGCCACGAATATCAGAGCGAGGATGTTGCCGTCGACCAGAGCCTTGAAGATGTTCTCGGGGAATATGCCGACGAGCTGGTCGACGAATGAGGGGGCCTCGGGTGTCTCTGCGCCCTTTTCAGGGCGCTGGAGCCCGGTCCCCGGTTTGACCAGAAGCGCCAGGGACAGGCTGATGACGACGGCGGCGATCGTCGTGAGGATGTAGAAGGCGAAGGTCTTGAAGGCGACCCTGACGAGGTTTCCGGGGCGCGTGCTGTTGACCGCGTCGATCAGCGTCACCATGATGATCGGGATGACGATCAGCTGGAGGAGGTTGAGCAGGATGTCACCGATCGGTGACAGCGCCTGCGCCTTCTCTCCGAAGACGAAGGCAACGATGAGTCCGAGGACGAACCCGGCCGTCATCTTCAAGAAGAGTGCTGTATCCCGGTAGCGGCGCCAAAGGCGGAGGAATATTCGTGGCATGATCTACGGCTCCGTGCTCTCATGCTCCTCGTGGTGGGCTTCCGGTCCGCGACGATGCCGACCGGTTGCCACTCTAACCCCATCTGCGCACGGGCGCAGTCAGAGATTTGGCGCAGGCACCGCACCCGGTCTGAGAATTCGACGATAAAGCATTTCGCCTCCCACTTGCTGCGTCCTGAGGACGACATAGGTGTGCAGTACCGTTGAGGAGCTGTCAGAGGAAAGGGAGCACAATGGCAAGAGTCCGCAGAGACAAGCCCGCACGACCGTCACTGCGCAAGCGACCGGCGGTCGGGTCAGAAGCGAAGTCCACCGAGGCACCGACGCTGTTCAGCCGCCGCATCATCGACAGTGAACCGCGGGAGATGAACGTCGTCCGGTCCTTCGCCGACGCGCTGTCTGCACATGCCCCGGACGGCTCCGGCTCGTCCGTTCCCGGTTCGATCACGCAGATCGTCATCCCCAGGCCCGCTCCCGGGCTGTTCGCGGAGGTCGCCTCGACGTGGGACCTGCATCCGGTTCTCGTCGATGACCTCTTCCATGCGAACCAGCGGGCCAAGGTCGAGCGATACGGTGATGTGCTCTTCGTCGTCCTCAAATCGGCGGTCTACATCGACGCGAAAGAGGAAGTCGATTTCAACGAGTTCCACTTGCTGATGAAGGACGACGTTCTCGTCATCATCTGCCAGGGAGACCGGTTCATCGACGGCACTCCGATTCCGCCGGACACAGATGGAATCCAGGAGTACTTCACGAACGAGAAGCGCAGCTGGACGAAAGACCGCGAGCTGCTCGCCCTCGGCCCCGAGGCTCTCATCTACCGCCTGCTCGATACCGCAGTCGATGGGTACTTCCCCGTCCTCGACGGACTGCAGGATGACAAGGACGGAATCGAACGTCAGGTGTTCAGCGGGGACACCGCCGCAGCCGAGCGCATCTACCTCCTCAGCCAAGAGGTCATCGATGTCCTCCACAATTCGACCCATCTCAATCGCCTGACGCAGGCACTGGGCAATGGTGCAGCCAAGTACGCGATCCCCGATGAGCTGCGCGCCTATCTCGATGACGTCACCGACCACCTCACCCGGGTTCTCGCCGAGGCGGGCGAGCTGCGAGAGTCCCTGTCGCAGATCCTCAACGTCAACTCCACCCTCGTCGCGCAGCGGCAGAACGAGGATATGAAGAAGATCTCCGGGTGGGCGGCGATCCTCTTCGCGCCCACCCTCGTCGGAGCGATCTACGGTATGAACTTCGACGATATGCCCGAGCTGCATTGGGCCTTCGGCTATCCGATGGCGCTGGGGCTCATGCTCGGGCTGGGCGTCGTGCTCTATGTCGTCTTCCGCGTCAAGAAGTGGATGTGACGAGGTGACCTGACGGGGCGGCCGCCTCGGCGCAGGTCTTCATTTCCCACCCGTTCGCCCACTGGGCCGATGACGTTCACGGCGTCGTCGCCCCTCGATCACTTGGGCTTCGTAGCGTCGCGGACGTGAAGACACAGACAGAGACATCCACACGCACCCGTCCGTTCACGATTCTCGCCGCTGCGGTTCTCGCGGCCTCGGCCACCGTCGGTGCCGGTCTCGCCCCGGCGGCGGCTACCGGGCTCGGCTCCGCCGGTGACGCTCCGGGGCTCGGCTCCGCAGGCGATTACACTGCCCCTGACAGGGTCGCCGACCTCGACTTCCCGACCACGATCTCCCACCGAGGCGGCGCCGAGGTCTACCCGGAGGAATCCATGGAAGGGTTCACCGCCTCGGCGAAGGACGGATTCCTCCCCGAGATGGACATCCAGTTCCTCGCAGACGGCACCCCCGTCCTCATCCACGACGACACCGCCGACCGCACCCTCAGCGGCGCAACCGGGCCCATCCGGGACCTCAGCCGTGAGGAATGGGACTCCGCCACCATCAAGCATCCGACCGGCGGAGAAGAAGCCGCCACCGTCACCCTCGACGAACTCCTCGACGAAATGGGCGGCGAGGTCGTCATGGTGCCCGAGATCAAGCCCGGAGCCACCCCCGACGAGGTCGACCGCGTCCTCGACGAATTCGACGAACGCGGGCTCAAGGACTCCCTCGTCGTCCAGTCGTTCGACTTCGACGCGGCGAAGGCGATCGCCGACCGCGGCTACACCTCGCTCTACCTCATGGGGTCGACCATGCCGAAGGAATCACCGGCCGAGATCAGGGACGCCGGAATCGAATGGGTCGGGCCGAGCAAGAACCTGCCGACGAACAAGATGCGCGAGCTCGACAAGGCCGGGTTCCACGTCGCTCCCTATACGCTCGAGACCGCGAAGGACGGGCACCGACTGCCCGGATTCATCGACGGCTACTTCACCGACGACGCCTGGACGAACTGAGTCCCTCGACCAACGGGTAGTCAGCGGCTCCGGGTGAGAGTGAGAAAATCGGCGGCTCCGGTGACTGCGACCTTCAGTAGACTGCACGGATGGAGCCACTCGAACGCAGCGCCCCGCTCCCGGACCCGCTGACACCCTATCTCGAGGTCGACCGCACCCAGCCGCGGCACGAATGCTGGGTGACCGGACACATGGTGGCCGGTCTCGACGGCACGGCCGCCATCAACGGACGCGTCGGCGCGCTGTCGACAGAACCGGATCAGAACCTGTTTCGGCGGATGCGGCAGATCGCCGATGTCGTCATGGTCGGCGCGCAGACGGTCCGCAGCGAAGGCTATGCGCCGATGCGGCTGAGCGAGTCCGCCCGAGCGCAGCGCCGAGATCGGGGCCAGTCCGAGATGCCGCCGGTGGCGGTGGTCAGTCGCAGCCTCGACCTCGACTGGTCCTCACCGGTCTTCGCCGGAGCCCCGGAGCACGCACGCACCATCGTCATCACCTGTGCGAAGGCCGATCCCGAGCAGCTGGCCGCCGCGGAACAGGCCGCCACGATCATCATCGCCGGCGAAGATCGCGTCGAACCGGCGAAGGCCCTGCAGGCCCTGGCCGGTCTCGGCTACCAGGTCGTGCTCTGCGAAGGCGGGCCACGATGGCTCGGAGAGCTCGTCGCCGCCGACCGCCTCGACGAACTGTGCCTGTCGATCTCACCGATGATGGGAGGCGATCCGCTGCCCGTGAGCGTCGCGCCGCCGGGAGCCGGCATCGCAGACTTCTCGCTGAAATCGACGATGGTCGCCGACGACACCCTCTTCCTCCGCTATGAGTCGAAGACGCCGGAGGACGGACGGTTATGAGCACCGCTCTCGACGACCTCATGGGATCGGTCGATTCCCCGCTCATCGTCGTCACCACCTCGGCGGAGGGTGAACGGGCCGGCTGTCTGGTCGGTTTCCATTCGCAGGCGAGCATCGATCCGGAGCACTACTGCTTCTGGCTGTCGAAGGCCAACCACACCTACCGGGTGGCGCTGCGAGCCGATCACTTCGCCGTCCATTTCCCCACCACCGCCGACCGCGAACTGGCGCGGTACTTCGGGTCGCGTTCCGGATCGGACATGGACAAATTCACCGGACTGGACTTCGCTCTCTCCGACGACGGCGTTCCACTGCTCGCAGACCTTCCGAATCGCCTCCTCGTCGAACGAGTCGCGATGCTTGACGACGGAGGCGATCACGTCTGCACTACGGCACGTGTGTCTTCGGTGGAGGTCGCGGACGGCTTCACTCCCCTGCGGCCATCACAGTTGGGTGATCTCACTCCCGGACACGGCAACGAGGAAAGGGCGATCCGCCCATAAGGGGAATCGCGAGCCCGCCATGCGGAGATGAGTCCCGTCGTCCGCGGGCCGGTCTGCAGCCAGCAAAGTTGGAGCAGGCGGATCCCCGGTCCGCCGGGGCTCCGGTCTGTCCGGATCTGCGATCGGCAGGTTCCGAATTGTGATCGGACCATTCCCACCCAACCAGCACAAGCCCCAACACCATAGCCGAAGGAACCGGCTTTCGTAAGGGGGATTGTTCGTCTTCCCCCGTGGAAATACGGTGACCACGTGGACAAGAATCACTCAACGATGAGGACAGGTGCCATGTCATCCGAAACTCCGATAGTTCCCGGCAAACCCACATCACAGACCCCGAACCTCGAGGAGCCCACGACCCCGCAGGGCCCGCCTGAGACGAAGCCGGACCAGCGCGGGCCCCAACCGACGACGCCGACAGGCGCGAAGAGCAACGACGCCGGTTCGGGGCAGGCTCAACAGGGCGACTACCACACCACCGCCCAAGGCGGTCGTCTACGCGATACCAACCACTCGCTCAAGGCAGGGCCTCGCGGGCCCGTGCTGATGCAAGACCACCACCTGCGGGAGAAGATCACTCACTTCGACCATGAGCGCATCCCGGAACGCGTCGTTCACGCCCGCGGCGCCGCCGCGCACGGGTTCTTCCGCGCCTACGACGGAGCCGAGGCGGTGACGAAAGCCACATTCCTGCAGAAAGATGCGGTGACCGAAGTGTTCACCCGCTTCTCCACGGTCGTCGGATCACGCGGCTCGGCCGACGTCGCACGCGATACGCGCGGATTCGCGACGAAGTTCTACACCTCCGACGGTGTCTTCGACCTCGTGGGAAACAACTTCCCCGTCTTCTTCATCCAGGACGCGCTGAAGTTCCCCGACATCATCCACGCGGCCAAACCGCAGCCTGACCGCGAGATCCCGCAGGCTCAGAGCGCCCACGACACCTTCTGGGACTTCGTGTCGCTGCACACTGAGGCGACGCACCACACGATGTGGCAGATGTCCGACAGGGCGATCCCCCGATCATTCCGAATGATGGAGGGGTTCGGGGTCAACACCTTCCGAATGGAGAACGCCGCTGGTGAGACATCTTTGGTGAAGTTCCATTGGAAGCCCGAGAACGGCGTGCACTCGCTGCTCTGGGAAGAAGCGCAGCTGGTCAACGGATTCGACCCCGATTTCCACCGACGCGATCTTGCCGACGCCATCGAAAGCGGCGACTGCCCGAGATGGGAACTGGGCCTGCAGATCATGCCCGATACCGACGACCAGACGTTCGAAGGCATCGACCTCCTCGACCCGACGAAGCTGGTCCCCGAAGAACTCGCTCCGGTCCACACTGTCGGACTCCTCACCCTGGATCGCAATCCGAAGAACTACTTCGCCGAAACGGAGCAGGTTGCGTTCCACCCGGGACACCTCGTGCCGGGAATCGATGTCACCGACGATCCGCTCTTGCAGGGCCGCCTCTTCTCCTACCTCGACACACAGATCTCCCGCCTCGGAGGGCCGAACTTCTCCCAGCTGCCGATCAATCGACCGCGCTGCCCGGTCAACGATATGCTCCGCGACGGCATGCACCAGTCGGCCGTGCACACCGGTGCGGCGCCGTACAAGCCCAACTCGCTCGACGGCGGCAATCCCACCTCGGCGACCGATGCGCACGCCCTCAACGACATTCCGCAGACAGTGCCGGAGTCGGTCAGGGAACGCAGATCACCCGAATCGTTCGATGATCACTTCAGCCAACCGCGAATGTTCTGGCTGAGCCTGTCCGAGACCGAAAGAGAGCACGTGGTCGATGCCTTCGTCTTCGAACTCGGGAAATGCTATGAGGAAACGATTCGGAAGCGTCAGCTCCGCGTGCTCGCAGCGGTCGACGCTCGACTGTGCGCGGACGTGGCAGCGGGACTGGGCCTCGATCCACCGCAGCACTCGGCTCCGTCCGACGTCGCACCCAGCCCGGCACTGTCGCAGGTCGGCCGGCGATGGCCCATCGCCGGCCGGAGAGTCGGACTCGTCGTCGGCACGGACACGCCGATCGACGGAATCCAACGCGTCCACAGTCTCGTCAGAGAGAAGAAGATGCTCCCGCTGCTCGTCGCGCCGTCCGGGGGCCACTATGGAACCGGGGACTCAGCTATCCGTGTCGAACGCACCTATTCGACGATGAGGTCGGTGGAGTTCGACTCCATCATCCTCGCCGATGGAGTAGAGCCGACCACGGAGATCGCTCTGCTCGTCTCGGAATCGTGGCGACATCTCAAGCCCATCGGCGCATACGGCGACGCCTGCACTCTGTTGGACGACTGCGACTTCGAGCGCACCGCCGCCGGGGTCTGCTTCGGATCGGAGCTGGGTGAGGTCGTCGACTACATCGCGGCATCGTTGGCCGAACACCGTGTGTGGTCACGTACCGACACCTGAGCACTCGGTGTCGACCGTGCTGCGCCGGTGACAGGCATCGGCACTGTCGAAGCCATGCAGACGTGACAGCGAGGAGGGATGAAGTCCTCAGGCGGGCTCCGACCACGACGACCTCGACGGGGATGGTGCCACGGGCGGCATTGAGTCTCACCGACAGGCCGAAGCTCTCACCCTCCTTACCGATCCCGACCTGCGAGTTGACGACGAACTTCGACGTGTCAACGCCCTGCTCCTTGCCTGCGAGCCCGAGCGCGCCCTGGAAACAGGCCCCCGAGACTAACGCAGTTGCCCCGTTCCCGTAAGGGGGCGCAGACGCCCTGGTCGCAGTGCTAACCTGCCGGTCAGAATCCGTTGAGAGACCACGGAACTGAGACAACCACAGACGGGAGGACAGACGCCGTGAACGAATCCGATGAGAAGATCCCCACGCCCGACGGCATCGACATCAAGACGATGCCGGCCCGAGACAGACGCACACTCAGACGAGCCATCAGCGGGTCCGCCCTCGGCAATGCCGTCGAATGGTTCGACTACGGTGTCTACTCCTACGTCTCCGTCTACATCGCCAATGCGTTCTTCCCCGGCGAGTGGGGTGTGGCGCTGACTTTCGCCTTCCTCGCCCTCTCGTTCGTCTTCCGGCCCTTGGGCGGGTTCGTCCTCGGCCCCCTCGGCGACAAGGTAGGGCGACAGCACATCATGGTCCTCACCATCATCATGATGACCATCCCGACGACGCTGATCGGCATCCTGCCGACTTATGCCACCCTGGGTGCGTTCGCTCCCGTGCTCCTGCTGCTGTGCCGGATGGTCCAGGGCTTCTCCACGGGTGGAGAGTACGGTGGTGCGGCCGTCTACATGGCAGAGTCGGCACCGGACAAGCGCCGAGGCTTCTGCGGTTCGTTCCTCGAGCTCGGCACCTTGGCCGGAACCGCCTCGGCGGCACTGGTCTGCACCGTTCTGCTCGTCTTCGTCGGCAGCGACGGTATGGACGCCGGCTGGTGGCGGCTGCCGTTCCTGCTCACGCTCCCGCTCGGCGGGATCGCACTGTGGCTGCGGATGAAGCTCGATGAGCCCGAAGCCTTCTCCGCGGCGACGACTCGGCAGCAGACGACGAAGAAGCCCTTCCGAGATCTCTTCCGCGGTTACTCGAAGCAGATCACCATGCTCATGGCCTTCGTGGTTCTGCTCAACATCGGTCAGTACATGGTGCTCACATACATGCCCACCTACCTCAGCAGCACATTGGGCCATTCGGAGGTCGAGAGCAACTTCACGCTCGTCATCGTGCTGGCGTCGATGATGGTCGTCATCACTCCGCTGGGCCGGCTGACCGACACCATCGGGCGCAAACCGGTCCTCTACACCTCGGCGATCGGGTTCATCATCCTCTCTGTTCCCGCGTTCCTGCTCATCCAGGCCGAAGGCACCGGCCTGCAGGTCCTGGGATTGGGCATCATCGCCCTGCTCCAGGTCATGCTCCAATCCTGCGTCTCGGCGACACTGCCGGCGATCTTCCCCACGCAGGTGCGCTTCTCCGGGTTCGCCATCGGCTACAACATCTCCACGGCGATCTTCGGCGGCACGACCGCGGCGGTCAACACCTTCGTCATCCAGAAGACCGGTTTCGAACTCTTCCCCGCCGTCTACCTCGTCGCCGCCGGAGTCATCGGGCTCATCGGCATCCACTTCTTCAACGAGACAGCCGGCCGTCCCATAGACGGCACGACTCCACCCGGTTCCGAGGACGAGGAACTCGCCGAGATGGGCTATGACCTCATCGGCTTCAACGACAACGGCACCGACGACACCGAAGACAAGCAGGCTTCCCGCTGATGCTCCCGTTCATTTCCCAAGTGCTCTCAAGAGGTCCACGATGGAGTGAGGGAGACGGGGTCGTCTCGACCTCGACTCAGTACTCGGAGTGAGGAGTTTTCCATGGGGCGTTTCCTGGCGATCACGTCAGCGCTGATCGGACTGGTGGCCGCGGCCTGGGCGGCAGCCGTCGGACCGTGGGCGTGGTGGGTTCTCGGTGCGGTGGTGCTCGCCATCGTCGGCGTGGCCGCGTACGACCTGCTGCAGCGCAAGCACTCGATTCTGCGCAACTATCCGGTCGTCGGTCACCTGCGATTCCTGTTGGAGACTCTCCGACCCGAACTCCAGCAGTACTTCATCGAACGCAACTGGGACGGACGGCCCTTCGACCGAGACATCCGCTCCCTCGTCTACGAACGCGCGAAGGGAATCCACGGAGAGCTGGCCTTCGGCACCGAACGGGACGTCAACGCCGTCGGCTATGAGTTCCTCATCCACTCCACCGCACCCGTCGCGGTTCCCCACCAGACGCCTCGCGTGCAAGTGGGCGGACCCGACTGTGCCAAGCCCTACAGCATGGCGCTGCTCAACGTCTCGGCCATGAGCTTCGGATCCTTGTCGCCCAACGCGGTCAGGGCGCTCAACCGCGGTGCCGGCCTCGGCGGCTTCGCCCACGACACCGGCGAGGGCGGGATCTCCGACTACCACCTCGAGAACGGCGGCGACCTCGTCTGGGAGATCGGGTCGGGCTATTTCGGCGCGAGGGCCGACAGCGGCGACTTCGACCCCGCCCAGTTCGCCGACCAAAGCTCCCGCGACCAGGTCAAGTGCGTCTTGCTCAAACTGAGCCAGGGCGCGAAGCCCGGAATCGGAGGCGTGCTGCCCGCGGCGAAGGTCAACGCCGAGATCGCCCGGACCCGAGGCGTCCCGCAGGGAGAGAAGTGCGTGAGCCCGGCCGCCCACAACGTCTTCAGCACCCCGGTCGAACTCATCGAGTTCATCGCCCGGATGCGCGAGCTCTCGGGCGGCAAGCCTGCGGGATTCAAACTCTGCGTGGGATCCCGCACGGATGTGCTCGCGATCTGCAAGGCGATGCTCGAGGTCGGGACCGCACCCGACTTCATCATCGTCGACGGTTCCGAGGGCGGCACGGGTGCCGCTCCCCTGGAGTACGAGGATCACGTGGGCACTCCGCTGACCGACGGCCTGCTCACCGTCCACAATGCGCTGGTCGGAACAGGCCTGCGAGATCGGATCCGCATCGGCGCCAGCGGGAAGGTCGCCGCTGGCAACGACATCGTCAAACGCCTCATCCAGGGGGCAGACTATACGAACTCGGCCCGCGCCATGATGATGGCTGTCGGCTGCATTCAGGCGCAGATCTGCCATACCGGACAGTGCCCGGTCGGTGTCACCACCCAGGACCCCAAGCGGCAGAGGGCGCTGCACGTGGGTGACAAGAGCGAACGGGTGCGGAACTATCAGGAGGCGACCGTACAGCAGGCCGTGGAGATCATGGCCTCGATGGGCGTCAGCGATCCCACCGAGCTCTCCCCACAGCAGCTCCACCGCAACATCGGCCGCAACGAACACCTGTCGTACGGCGAGCTCTACGACTGGCTCGAACCAGGAGAGCTGCTGGCGCAGCCGCCCGAGTCCTGGAGCAGCGACTGGTCCAGGGCCGATTCGGGAACGTTCCGTTCGGTCTGAGCGACCGCACTTCAGCCGAGGCAGCTCAGACGCGGACATCCTCTGCGTCGATGTCGGAGCGCAGGCCGCGCCAGACCGGGTGCCGCAGGCGTCCGGCCTCGGTCAGGCCCGAGAACCGGACCTCTCCGACGAGGTCGGGTCGCACCCAGTGGGCATCTCGCGACTCGGCGGCCGGCACCGTGAGTGCCGCCGTCTTCCGCGACCGGCGGTCGAGGCTGGAGCGCAGACTCCGCAGGGCCGCCTCGTCGAACCCGGTGCCCACGCGGCCCAGGTAGTGGAGCCCGTCGTCGTCATGGGCGGCGACCAGCAGTGAGGCGAAGCTGTCCGAGCGTTCGCCTTCTCCGGTCCGCCAGCCGACGATGATGACATCACGCGTCGAAGCGTGCTTGAGCTTGGCCCAGGTGCGGGTGCGTTTTCCGGGGAGATAGACGCTGTCGGTCCGCTTCGCCATCACCCCTTCGAGGCGAAGCTTCCGGCTGGACTCGAAGGCGGCGTCGACGCTTCCTTCGAAGGCGTCGGGAACATGGATGTGCTCGCTCTCGGTCACGAGTTCGAACAGACGTTCGCGCCGTTCCGTGTAGGGGTCGCGGAGCAGCGAGGTCCCGTCGGCGAGGAGGACGTCGAAGAGCATGAGGTAGACGGGGGTGCGTCGCCGTTCTCGTTCGACGTCACGCTCCCGGCTCAGTCCCATTCTGCGCTGAAGTCTCCCGAAATCCGGTCTGCCGCCCTGCCCGAGGGCGACGATCTCCCCGTCGAGGACGCAGTCGACATCGACGCAGTCGGTCAGTTCGCGAAGCTCCGGATAGGTGCTCGTCATATCGTGGCCGTTGCGGCTGGTCAGCTCGATGCTGCTTCGGTCCCCGTCACCCGGCTGCACCCTGGCCAGGGCACGGATGCCGTCCCACTTCATCTCGAAGGCCCAGTCCTCGGCTTCCCTGCGCACGGAATCGATGTCTCCTATGCTCGCGAGCATCGGGGACAGATCCGCTGGCGCCGACTGCTTCTTCGGCTCGTCCTCCATGAGGTGGATCATCCAGTTCTTCTCCGGGTCCTTGTTCGGACCGTGGCTCCCGGTGTTGAACAGGGCGAACCGCCGCACTCCCCCGAGGCCGCCGTTCTCACGCCCGTGGAGGACCGCGATGATCTCCTTGCCCTCGCTCCACTTCTCGATGTCGCAGGTTCCGGAGTCCCAGATCTCGACGTCGCCGGCTCCGTACTCCCCTTTCGGGATCGTGCCTGCGAAGCTGCCGTATTCGAGGGGGTGATCCTCGGTCTGGACCGCCAGGTGGTTCTTCCCCGGGTCCGTCGGCGGCCCCTTCGGCAGCGCCCAGGAGACCAGCACACCGTCGTGTTCGAGTCGGAAGTCCCAGTGGAGGCTCCTCGCATGGTGTTCCTGGATGACGAAGGTCAGTTCGTCCCCGCTCGTTCCCTGTTTCGCTGGGACGGGTTCGCTCGTGCGTTTCGGGTTCCGTTTGGAGCGGTAGACCTCCAGTCGGTCGGGCTCGGCTTCCGGGTCCTCGTCCGACTTCGGGTCGGCTCGGGACCCCGAATCGGACCTCGACTCCGGCGCCGAGGCGGTTCCTCCGACCGACTCGGCGAGTGGTTCGAGGAGGTCCCCGACATCGTCGATCCGGTCGAGGATCTCCTCGAAGCGCACCTGCTCGACGGCGGCCGGGTCGTCGAATTCGTCCCACCTGCGCGGTGCGGCGACCATGGGGGTGAAGCGTCCGCGCAGAGAATACGGAGCCACCGTGGTCTTCGACGCCGAGTTCTGCGACCAGTCGATGAGGACCTTGTTCTCCCGCAGCGTCTTCTTCATCGCCGAGACGATGAGCTTCGTGTGGTCGGTTTCCAGGCTGCGGGCGAGCTCATGAGCGACGTCGGAGACGTGCTGAGAGCTCACCGAACCGTCCAGCGGTGCATACAGGTGGACGCCTTTCGATCCGCTGGTCACCGGGTAGATCTCGAGGTCCATGCCCTCGAGCACTTCGCGCACGAGCTGGGCCACCTCGATGCAGTCGGCCAGGCCGCGCCCGGGGCCGGGGTCGAGGTCGAAGACCATCCGGTCGGGGAAGCGGGTCTCCGAGCCGATCGTGCCGGGGTCCTTCGCTCCGGCGCTCACCCTCCACTGGGGCACATGGATCTCGAGCGCGGCCATCTGCGTGAGGTACGTCAGAGTCGCGAGATCGTTGACCAGGGGATAACGTTTGGTGCCGGTGGAGTGCCGGATCGCGCGAGAGCGGATCCACGACGGGGCGGAGTCCGGGAGGTTCTTCTCGAAGAACACTTCTCCGGGGTCATCGGGAGTGCCGACGCCGTCGACCCAGCGTTTGCGCGTGGCGATCCGGTCCCGGGCATGGCGGATGAGGTGCGGGGCGATCCTGGCGCAGTAGTCGAGGATCTCGCCCTTCGTCGTGCCGGTCTCCGGGTAGAGGACCTTGTCCAGATTGCTCAATGTCAGCCGATGGCCCTCGGCTGTGACCTTCTGCTCGCGGCGTGCCACTGGGCACCTCCTCCTGTGCACCGTTCGGGCTCATACCCAAGATCGTCCTTTCACGGTAGTCGGAGACAGTCATAGGCAACAGGGGGTGCGAGAGCGCCCGACCATCGCCGCTGTGGGAGTCCGACCCCGCGATGGCAAAAGCTGACCCCTCTTGTCGCGGCTTCCGAACGGGGTTAGGTTTGGCGGACGTCGACAATGCTGTCTGGAGGCTCCCACATGGGACATTCGCTGCACTTCACCGTCGACGGCCAGGAGCACACTCTGGTCGTGGATTCTAGAACCACTCTTCTCGATGCGCTGCGGGACCGGTTGGGGGTGATGTCTGCGAAGAAGGGCTGCGACCACGGCCAGTGCGGGGCCTGCACCGTCCTCGTCGACGGCCGTCGGCTCAACTCCTGCCTGGCGCTCGCGCTCACCCACGACGGCGCCGAAGTCACGACGGCCGACGGTCTGGCCCCCGAGGGTGAGCTCTCCACTCTGCATCGGGCATTCCTCGCCCACGACGCGTTCCAGTGCGGGTACTGCACACCGGGCCAGGTCTGCTCGGCCGCCGGCATGCTGGCCGAAGCCGCCGACGACGCACCGAGCGTGGTCACCGATGACCTCGAGGGACCGGTCGAGCTGTCCGAGGAGGAGATCCGCGAACGGATGAGCGGCAACCTCTGCCGCTGCGGAGCCTATGTCAACATCGTCGCGGCCGTGAGCCGAGCCGCAGAGGAGTCACGATGAATCCCTTCGACTACGAACGCGCCGCCGATGCCGCCGGCGCCGTCACGACTGTCACCGACCGTCCCGAAGCGGTGTTCCTGGCGGGAGGCACGAACCTCGTCGATCATCTCAAACTCGGAGTCGCAGAACCGGACCTCGTCGTCGACATCAACCGGCTCGAGCTCACGGAGGTCGAGGCACTCGACGACGGGGGCCTGCGGATCGGTGCGATGGTGCGCAACAGCGACGCCGCCGCCGACCCGCGCATCCGACGCGACTACCCGATGCTCTCGCGTGCCCTGCTCTCCGGTGCCTCCGGTCAGCTGCGCAACGCGGCCACGATGGGCGGGAACCTGCTGCAGCGCACCCGGTGCGTGTACTTCCAGGACACGACGACCCCCTGCAACAAACGCGAACCCGGATCCGGCTGCTCGGCCATCGGCGGCTACACCCGCTACCACGCGATCCTCGGTGTCTCAGCGGACTGCGTGGCCACGCATCCCTCGGATATGGCCGTCGCTCTGACCGTACTCGATGCCACGGTCGTCATCCTCGGTGCGACCGGTGAGCGCCGTATCCCGGTCACCGAGCTCCATCGGCTGCCCGGGGATCGCCCCGAGCAGGACACGGTCCTCGAACACGGCGAGCTCATCACCGCCCTCGAGCTCCCTCCTCCGCGCCCCGGGGCCTCGACATATCGGAAGATCCGCGACCGCGCCTCCTACGCTTTCGCTCTCGTCTCCGTCGCGGCCCGAGTCGACGTCGACACGGCAGCGCCCGCACCGGTCATCCGTGAGGCCGCGATCGCCCTCGGCGGCGTCGCCCACAAACCCTGGCGGGCCCGTGCCGCCGAGGCGGTGCTGCGCGGCGCGGAACCGAACCAGGAGATGTTCCTGGCAGCAGCCGACGCCGAGCTCGAGGCGGCCGAACCCCTCGCCGGCAACCGCTTCAAAGTCCAGATGACTCGCGGCACCATCAGCACCGTGCTCGCCGAGCTCAGCGGAGCCTCGGCGACGACGGCGGAAGCGACCACGGAGGACACTCATGAGTGACCTGCTCACGACCACAGCCGTCGGCACCCATCAGGTCCGCCTCGACGGCCCCGACAAGGTCCGCGGCCTCGCCCCCTACGCCTACGAGCACCCTCTCGACGATCCGCTCTTCCTCCACCCGCTGCAGGCGCAGATCGCCCGCGGGCGGGCAGCGCACATCGACCTCTCGGCAGCCGAAGCTGCGGAGGGGGTGGAGCATGTGCTCACCCACGACAACGCCCCCGAGCTGGCGAACACGGATGACGGTGAGCTCGCGATCCTGCGCTCTGCTGAGATCGGGTTCCGCGGCCAGTACCTCGGTGCCGTCATCGCCACCACCCCCGAGCAGGCCCGCCACGCGGCGGGCCTCGTCGAGATCACCTATGTGCAGGACGATCACGATGTCGAACTGCGAGAAGATCATCCTGATTCCCGGGAACCGGAGTCGGGCAGCGGAGATGTGCGCGCCGGCGATGTCGACGCGGCCCTCGCCGAGGCGGCCGTGGGCGTCGATGCGCGCTACAGCACTCCAATGGAGCACAACAACCCCATGGAACCGCACACCACCGTCGCCCGCTGGGACGGAGACGAACTGACCCTGTGGACCTCGACGCAGGGGGTGCATCCCGCTCGCGCGACATTGGCGCCGATCCTCGGAGTGGAGCAGGAGAAGATCCGCATCATCTCCCCGCACGTCGGCGGGGGCTTCGGCTCCAAGGGCGTCCCCCATGCGGATATGATGCTTGCGGCCCTGGCCGCGCAGGCGGTGCCGGGCCGGCCGGTGAAATACGCCGTGACCCGGCAGCAGATGTTCTCGATCACCGGCTATCGGGCTCCGACCCTGCAGCACATCCGCTTGGGAGCACGAGCCGACGGCACGCTCACGGCCTTCGCCTATGATGCGGTCTCCATGTCCTCGCAGACCAAGGAGTTCCCCGAGGAGGCGACGAAGCCGGGCCGCATGATGTACGCCGGCGACAACCGCCGCCTCACCCAGCGGGTGGTTCCGTTCGACGTGCCGGTGCCGTCATGGATGCGTGCGCCCGGTGAGGCGCCGGGCATGGTCGGACTCGAGATCGCCATGGACGAACTCGCCGCGGCCGCCGGGCTCGACCCCATTGAGCTGCGGGTGCGCAATGAGCCGACCACCGACCCGGACACCGGGCTGCCATTCAACCAGCGCCGCCTCATCGACTGCCTGCGGAAAGGTGCGGACCGCTTCGGTTGGGAGCAGCGGAATCCGCAGCCGCGCACTCGCTGGGAGAACGGGTGGCTCATCGGCATGGGGGTGGCTTCGTCGACCTATCCGGCCGGCCGGCAGCCGGGCTCCGTTGCGCGGATCCGCCGCACGCCCGAGGGCTTCGAGGTCTCGATCGGTGCCGCCGACCTGGGCACCGGGACGTGGACGGCTCTGTCTCAGGCTGCCGCGGACGCCCTCGGCGTCCCCTTCGGGCAGGTGGAGCTGCGAATCGGCGACACCGCGCTGCCGAATGCGACCGTGGCCGGCGGATCCACGGGCCTGGCGAGTTGGAGTACCGCAATCGTCGCCGCAGCGCAGGCGCTCCGTACCGAGCACGGAGCCGATCCCGCCGTCGGCGCTGAGGCCCACGGTGAGGCCGAGGCCAATCCCGCGGCGGAGAAGTTCGCCCTGCACTCCTTCGGCGCCCATTTCGCTGAGGTCCGCATCCAGCCGACCACCGGTGAGATCCGGCTGCGACGCATGTTCGGCATGTTCTCCGCCGGGCGGATCGTCAACCCGAGCACCGCACGCTCACAGTTCGTCGGCGGCATGACCATGGGCGTGGGAATGGCACTGCATGAGAAGGGCGAACTCGACCCCCGCTTCGGTCACGTCGTCAACCACGACCTCGCGGAGTATCATGTGCCCGTCAACGCCGACATCACCGACATCGAGGCGGATTGGCTCGATGAGGAGGACCCGCACGCCGGTCCTCTCGGTGCCCGCGGCATCGGTGAGATCGGCATCGTCGGTGCCGCAGCCGCGATCGCGAACGCCGCCTTCAACGCCACCGGAGTGCGAGTGCGCGATCTGCCGGTCTTCGGCGACGCGTTCCTGCCCACGTGAACGGCGGGGCCGACGCGACACGTCCGAGTCAGTCTTTCGCCGGCCAGCTTCCGAGAGGTCTCGTTCTCGCCGCCGGTGCGGGGCGACGCCTCGGCCGAGGGCCGAAGGCGCTGCTGCCGTGCGATGACGGCCTCACCCTGATCGAGTCGGTCGTCCTCGCCCTGCTCGAAGGTGGCTGCCAGGATGTCACAGTCGTCACCGGAGCCTGTGGCGAGGAGGTCGCGAGTGCGCTTGCCGGGCGTGACCGCGTGTCCATCGCCTTCAATCCTGACTGGCCTTCGGGAATGGGGACCTCGCTGCGCCGGGGTCTGCAGGCGATCGGGCCGGGACCGGATGTCATGGTCACGCCCGTGGACCGTCCAGGCATCTGTGCTGCCGAAGTCGCCCGAGTCATCGCTGCCCACAGTCCCGGTAGGATCACCGCTGCGGGCCACCGAGACTCGAAGGGGCAGCTTCGGCGCGGTCACCCCGTGCTCTTCGACGCGAGTTGGACGGGCCAGGCGGCGGCTGCCGCACACGGCGACATCGGTGCCCGTGGTCTGCTCGAAGCACACAGATCCGTCGTCGACCTCATCGACTGCTCCGATCTCGATGACGGTGCCGATGTCGATGTGCCGGCGGATCTGCACCGGCTGCGGGCCGCCGTCAGGCATCGCCGCTGAGCGGAACGACCTGTCGACGGCCGCCGCGGACGGCGAGGATCTCCGCGAGAATCGACACAGCCACCTCGGCGGGGGTGAATGTCTCGAGATCGAGACCGATCGGCGAATGCAGCCGCGCCAGCGCCGGGCTCTCCACTCCTGCTTCACGCAGGGCCGCGCGGCGGTCGCGGTCGCTGCGACGCGAACCCATCGCCCCGACATAGGCCACGTCGAGGTCGAGCGCGGCGGTCAGGGTGGGGATGTCGACCTTCGGATCGTGGCTGAGGACGCAGATCATGCTCCGGTCGTCGAGCTCACCGGTGGCGGCTGCCTCGACGAGGAATCGGTGCGGCCAGGCCCGGACCACCTCGGCGCCGGGATACGATGCCGGGTCGGCGAAGGCCGGACGGGGGTCGCACACGGTGATGCGCAGTCCCAAGGGCCTGGCCGCCTCGACGAGGGCGAGACCGAAGGCGTTGGCTCCGACCACGAGCAGATGGGCCGGGGTGATGCGGGTCTCGACGAACAGCTCGATCGGCTCGCGGCCGCCCTCCGGCGGAGCAAGCCGGACCCTGCCGGTGCGACCGCTGCGGATGAAGGCCCCGACGCGCTGGACCGCGGTCTCGACCACGGCGTCAGGCACCAGAGGCTCGAGGCTGACGGCCAACGAATCGGTGCTCTGCCCGGTACTCCCGTCCACAGCGGCGGCGGAGACAGCTGCCGCTGGGGCCCGGGCGTCGTCGGAGGGCAGCCTCAGCACCACGGCAGCCGGTTCACTGTCCGAGCGCAGGACGGGACAGCCCGAGCGGAAGGGCTGGATGAGCACGTCGATGCGGCCACCGCACATGAGCCCGACGGCAAAGGCATCCTCATCGCTGTAGCCGAAACCCTGCACCGAGGCGTCTCCGGTGGCGAGCGCGTCCCGGCACGCCTCGAGCACGGCTGCTTCGACGCAGCCGCCGGTGAGGGAGCCGACGATTCCGTCGGCGGCGTCGACGAGCATCGAGGTTCCCGCCGGGCGCGGAACCGACCCTTCGGTTGCGATGATCGTCGCGACGGCGACATCCTGCGGCTCCTGCGAGTCGAAGAGCCGGGTGGCAGCGGCGGAGAGAACGTCGAGCATTGTCGTCACAGCCAGGGTCGCATCGGCACAAGAGCGCGTTCGGCGAGTTTGGTCAGCCGGTGGCGGTTGAGCCAGTCCGAACCGAGTTCGACACAGTGCGTGGAGTCGCTGTCGAACACCTTCTCCATCTCGGCGGCGAATGCACGGTCGATGACTTCGACATTCGTCTCGTAGTTGAAGGTCAACGACAGCCGGTCGATGTTCGCCGTGCCCACCGTCGACCATTCGCCGTCGACGGTCGCGACCTTCGAATGGATCATGCTCGCGGTATAGAGCAGAACCGTGACCTTCGAATTGATCATCTGCTCGAAGAATCCGCGGGAGAGCCAATCACCGAGGATGTGGTTCGACTCCTGCGGAACCATGACCCGCACGTCCACGCCACGCTCCGCCGCCTCGACGAGAGAGTGCAGCAGCTGCTGGTCGGGAATGAAATAGGGTGTCGTCAGCCAGATCCGCTTCCGCGCACGGGCGAAGGCGTTGAGATACATGCTGCGAATGGGATAGACGAGGTGGATCGGGAGATTCGCCGAGACCCGCAGCTTCGATTCCCAGGCGGCGGGCGGAACCCAGGCGATCTGTTCGCCGGTGTCGTGGAATTCGTTCCAGACTTCCGCGATGGCCTGTCGCAGGCCCCAGGTTCCGGGACCGACCGATCGCAGGTGGGTGTCGCGCCAGTGCCGGGCGTAGAGAGAGCCGATGTTGAACCCACCGACGAAGGCCACATCGTCATCGATGACGAGGATCTTCGAATGGTTGAATCCAGAGTGGCGCAACGGGCCCCGCCAGAACCTCCGCGCGACCGTCGGCAGGCGCAGCACACGGATCTGCTCGGAGAGCTGACGGTAGAAGGAGATGGGCACCGACAGGTTGGCGAAGCCGTCGTAGATGAGATGGATCTCCACACCGCGGGCCGCGGCGGCGTTGAACGCGTCGATGAATCGCTGCCCCACCTCGTCGTTCTTCCAGATGAACGTCTCCATGAGGATCGACTCGCGTGCGGAGCCGATCGCATCGAGCATGTCCTCGTAGAGAGTGGCACCATCGGTGTAGATGTCGAGTTCTGACTCTTCGACCGTCGAACTGAACGTGCCCGGTCGCGGCGCGGGTCGCGACTTCCGCCCTCGTTTCTGGATAAGGTCGACAGCCATCGAGGCGGCGACGGTCGCCGGCACTGCACTGGCGAGGCCGGCGACCGCCCAGGGCACGATTCGCCGCAGACGGCCGACCTGGCGGAGAGCAGGATTTCTCAGCGGAGACATTCGCTCACTCTATCCCTCCCGACCCGCCCGCTTCCCTCAGCTAACATCCGTCAGACTCCGTCAGGTGAAGATGCTCACGCCCCCGGGTCCGACGAGGCAGCCGAGGACGATGAGCACAACGCCCCAGAGAATCTGCTTCCTGAAGAGGGCAGCGATACCGGAGACCACGAGCAGCGCTGCGATGATCCAGAGAATGACAGCCATGATTGCTCCTTCATTCGGTGGTTGCGAGGACGGCGAACAGACGACCGGTTCGCTGTCGAATCGCCAATCTAACACCGCTTCGCTGACCCGGCAGGACGGCGGCGGTGCCTCATCAGATGGAACCGGGAACGACAGTCCCGGACAGCGAATTCGATGGAAGAGCGTGCGGGACACCCCCGTACACTGTTGCCGTAGCTGAACTGTTCTGACCGGACTTCGAGGCAAGGAGCCAGCCATGCCCCATAACCGCTCACTGGAGGGATACCTCCGGCGGCCGGAATTCGCCACCGACCTCCTGCAGATCGCCAAGGGCGTGATCGCCGCGACCGGAGCTTGGTGGGTCTCCGACGCCGTGCTTGACAGTCAGATGCCGTTCCTTGCTCCGTGGACGGCGCTGCTGACGGTCCACGCCACCGTCTACAGATCGTTCTCGCGAGGGGTGCAGACGACGATTGCGTCGACGATCGGCGTGGGCGTGTCCTTCCTCATCGGCAATTACCTCGGGGTCGGTCTCTGGACCTTCGCTCTGGCGATGTTCGTCGGTCTGGCCGGTGCCCGCCTGTCCTGGATCCGTGACGAAGGAGTGGCGATCGCGACGACGGCGATCTTCATCCTCGGCTCCGGATTCGATTCTCAGCAGCCTCTGCTCGTCGACCGTCTCGTCGAACTCGCCCTCGGAGTGGCCGTCGGCCTTGTGGTCAATCTCCTCATGGTCCCGCCTCTGCGTGATCGGCAGGCGGCTCGCTACATCGACAGCGTCAACCGGCAGATGGGCGAAGTGCTCACAGACATGTCGGATCAGTTCTCCCGCTCCTGGGGCTCGGATGCCGCCCAGGAGTGGTTCGAGCGGACGGAGGCCATGAGCCGAGAACTCGACTCGGCGTGGCAGACCGTGCGGTTCGCCCGTGAGAGCCGCCGCATCAATCCCCGCACAGCGATCCGTGCCAGGAGACTGCGACGCCGGGGAGACACGGCCGACTCCGCGGAGAAGGAAAGCTACGAGAGCATCCTGTTCAGAGCCGACGAAGGCATCTCCCACCTGCGGAACCTCGCCCGCACTCTTCGTGAGGCCTCCTCATCCGAAAGAGAATGGAACACCTGGTTCCGCGACGAGTGGGCGTCGATCGTCGCCGATGCCGGACGGTCCATCGCCGATCCCAATGCCGACGTCGAACCGATCTTCGACCGTCTCCAGCAGCTGTCGACCGACATCTCCCAGGATCGGTCGCTTCCGGAGACCACGTGGCCGATCTACGGCTCACTCATCACCAGCCTGCGCCATATCGTCGTCATCGTCGACGACGTCGCCTCGGCACGCAGCGCCCGAGAGTCCGATTGACCCCGACTCCCTGGGCGTAGGTCAGGTGCCCACCGAGGTAGCCGCCGACTCCCACTGCTGAGAGTCCGGCGAGGGACAGGAGGATCCCCGTCTTCCGACGCCCTTTCGCTCGGACCAGCCAGGAGGCCGTCTGCAGAGAGGCGCCGACCGAATTGGCCACTGCGTGGACGATGCCCACTCGTTGAGCCGGGCCGTGGGTCTCGCTCCAGTCGGAGGCACCCGACCAGGCGGTCGGCACGGCCGAGAGCACACCGATTCCGACGAGTCTCTTCGCGGCCGCTGCGCTCTCCTCCCCACCGGTGAGATCGAGCAGTGTGGCCATCGACCACGCTCCGATGGGGACGTCCGTGAGCATCGGGTGCAGCGGATGACCGAGCCACGAGCCTGACAGCGCATCCTTGACCGGACCGAACTCCGTCAGCTTGCGCACAGCCTTCGCCAGTGGTGCGGAGAGCGGGTCGAGAGCGCGCCCCGATTCGATCTTATCCATGGTCGTGTTGAGGAACTTCATCTCTGCCGCCTTTCGCTTGTGCTCGCAGTGTTGTGGCCCGTCGGCTCCTTCGCGGCTGTCGGCCCGGCGCCTCCGGCGCGGTAGTCCCGCAGGGGCACGGCTCCGGAGTCGAAGGCGTCGAGGATGTCCTCGACGATGCGCCAGCCCTCCTCGGCGGCATCACCGCGGACGCTGAACGTCGGATCGCCGTCGAGGATCCCCCGCAGCACTCCCCCGTAGGATTCGAGTCCCGGTTCCTCAACCTCGGCACGGGCCGTTGCCGTGGCAAGACCCCGCTGGTCAGAGGGGCCGCCGAGGTTGATGTCCAGCCCGAAGCATTCGTCGTCGAGGCTGATCCGCAGAATGTTCGGAGCCAGGTCAGAAGGCTCGCCGAAGCGTGAGTAGGTGTGCGGTGGTCGGCGGAAGACGACAGCGATCTCCTGGCGCGGACTGCCGATCGCCTTTCCCGAGCGCAGCGTCACGGGAACGCCGCTCCATCGCCAGGTGCCGACCTCGAGTGTCACCTGGCCGAATGTCTCGGTCTCATTCGCGGGGTCGACTCCTTCCTCGGCCGTGTAGGCCGGAAGGCTGCGCCCGTCGAGTTCGCCGGCCGTATAGCGGCCGCGGACGACCGCTGTCGCCGGATCGTCGTCCCAGATCTTCGTCGACCGCAGCACGTGGGCGGTCAGCGCCGGCAGTTCGACGTGGTCGAAGACCGAGGGCGGATCCATCATCACCAGCGCCATGACCTGAAGCAGATGGGATTGGATCATGTCCCTGAACGCGCCGGTCCCGTCGTAGTAGGCGGCTCGTCCCTCCAGTCCGAGGCTCTCGTCGAAGACGATCTCGATGGACTCGACGTTCTCGCGGTTGAGCAGCGGTTCGACGACCTGGTTGGCAAAGCGCAGTCCCATGAAGTCGAGGACAGCGGGCAGATTGAGGAAATGGTCGACCCGAAAGGTCTGTTCTTCGGGAACGAGCCGCGCAACCGCGGCATTGATCTCCTCGGCCGAGTCGAGATCGAAGCCGATCGGCTTCTCGAGAGCCAGCAGCAGATCCTCGGGAAGGTCGAGACCGGACATCGCGTCGAGCGCCTCCATGGTGATCCGGGGAGGCAGGGCGAAGTACAGACACGCCGGGGTGTCGATCTTCGAGAGAAGATCTCCGAGGCTCTCACCGTCTGTGACATCGCACTGAGTGAATGAAGAGTTCTCACGGGCGTAGGAGACGGCAGGGCCGAGCGCGTCGACCGAATCGAAGGCATCGGTCACGACCTGCTGAAAGTCGACATCCGGTGTCTGCGACGAGCCGATGACGGAGATGCGCCTCTCGGGCGCAGCCGTCAGCAGCGAGCCGAGGCCGGGCAGCAGGAGCCGGGAGGCGAGATCGCCCGAGGCCCCCAGGATCACGAGGTTCTTCATGGCATCCATGTCGGGGACCCTACGCCCGATCCCGGGTTTGCGGGACCCCCCTTAAAATCCGCTCCAGGATCTGTTTCACTGACCCCATGGGCACCGATCGCCGCGACTCCAACCGCACACCGCTCGAGGACTACGCGCTGCTCTCGGACAAGCGCACGGGCGCGCTCCTGTCCCGGCAGGGCAGCATCGACTGGCTCTGCTGTCCCCGGTTCGACTCCCCGTCGGTCTTCTCCGCCCTGCTCGGCGACGCCGACGACGGTCGCTGGCTGCTGTCGGTGCCGGACGGGACTGTCGTCGAGCGCCGATACCTCGATCGCACCTTCATCGTCGAGACCATCTGGCAGACCGCTGCCGGCAGAGTCCGCGTCACCGACTTCCTCTCCGCGGAGGCGGACACGCAGGTGAAGGAGATTGATCAGCGGACTCGCGTCATCCGACGGGCCGAATGCGTCGAGGGCTCGGCAGCCGTCGAACACGACCTGCGCATCGTCTTCGACTACGGGCGAGCCACACCGTGGACGCGGAAGGTGGTCAGCGGAACCTCCGGAGAGCCCGGCCTGCTGTCGATCGCCGGGCCCGACGCGCTCTTCCTCACCGGACCGGCGCTGGACCCGGACAGTGCCGACCAACGACGTCGAGACAGGGAATATGAGGGCGGAGGGTCGACCGACGGGCAGGACCGACCCGATGACCCACAGGGTGCGACCGCCTCGGCGCTGGTCGGACACTTCGACATGTCCGAAGGCGACGTGTTGGAATGGATGCTCACCTGGCACCGGTCCCACCTCGACGCGCCGGACCCGATCGACGTCTCGCGGGCCCTCGAGGCAACGGCCGCCGACTGGGAGGAATGGGCCTCCCATATCAGCGTCCGCAACCGGCAGGAGGAGCTCGTCCTCAGGTCCCTGCTGGTCCTCAGAGCACTGACGAACGAGGCCACCGGCGGCATCGTCGCAGCGCCCACGACATCGCTGCCCGAGGACTTCGGTGGTCAGCGCAACTGGGACTACCGTTTCACCTGGCTGCGGGACGCGTCACTGACGATCGGAACCCTTGTCGACCATGATTTCACCGACGGTGCTCTGCACTGGCGCAACTGGCTGCTGCGCGCGGTGGCCGGGGACCCCGACGACGTGCAGATCATGTACGGAATCGCCGGTGAGCGCAAGCTCGATGAGGACGAGCTGCACCACCTCGGCGGCTACGAGAACTCCCGCCCCGTCCGAGTGGGGAACGGGGCGTACGCCCAATACCAATCGGATGTCATCGGCGAAGTGATGCTGGCGCTGTCCGCTCTGCGCGATGCGGGGGTGGAGGAGGACGAGTTCTCCTGGGCGCTGCAGAAGAACCTGCTCAGCTTCGTCGAACGCAATCTCGACCGAAAGGGCCACGGCATCTGGGAGATGCGCGGTTCGGCGCAGTACTTCACCCATGGCCGCGCGATGATGTACGCCGCGTTCGACCAGGGAGTCCGTGCCGTCGAAGACCACGGGATGTCGGGCCCGGTGGGCCGATGGAGATCACTGCGCGATCGTCTGTATGAGGAGATCATGGAACACGGCTTCGACGAGAAGCTCGACTCATTCACCCAGACCTACGGCAACGAGGAGGTCGACGCCTCCCTGCTCCAGCTGCCGACCACCGGACTGGTCGCCGCCGACGATCCGCAGATGCTCGGCACCGTGAAGAAGATCGAGGAGGACCTCCTCGACGAGCACAACATGGTTCGTCGCTACCGCACGGAAGCCGGACTCGACGGTCTGCCCGGCAACGAGTACTCGTTTCTCATGTGCTCCTTCTGGCTCGTCGAACAGTACGCGAAGAGCGGACGCCACGAGGACGGCGGCAAGCTCATGGATTCGCTGTGCGGCTACGCCTCGGACCTCGGGCTCTTCGCCGAGGAATACGACTCCGCCTCCGGCCGTCTGGCAGGGAACTATCCGCAGGCGTTCAGCCATCTCGGCCTCGTCCGCGCCGTCGACGCCCTCGAAGGCAGTCCTCGCTACGCGCGGGCCTGAGTAAGTACGCGCGGGCCTGAGCCCGAAGAACTCAGGCCTCTGCCTCGTTGTCGGTGTCGCGTCGTTCGCGGCGTTCGTTTTCGCGCTTGCTGTACGTGGCTCGCCGAATCTCATCGTCGCTGTCGAAGTTGGACCCGAGTGCTCCGGCCAATGTGCCCAGACAAGCCGCCAACCACGCAAGCCTCGGGTAGTTGAAGAAGCTCACGGGATGCATGAGTTCGGAACCGAGCTGACCATCGTCGACGACGACGAGTCCCAGTGCGAACAGGAAGGCGAATAGGACCAGGAACATCAGGGCCACGCTGGTGCCCACCATGATGACCGTGGTGGTGTTGTCCAGCCCGCCCTGCCATGCGTACACCGCATCGCGCCGCTTGGTCCAGAGGCGATTGCGGAAGATCAGCCAGAAGGTCAGCGCCGCGATGACGAGCAGACCGATCAGGAGCAGACGCGCCGGATGCAGGGAATCGGCCAATGTCCACATCGAACTGTAGAAGACACCGAATGTACCCACGGCCGCTGCGGCGGCGATGGAGGTGGTCAGTGCGGGCAGCATCCGCCCGGGCCGGTTGCTGCGCACCATTCCCGTCAGCAGCCGCAGCCGGTTGAGCCATCCGGGCATCACGATGTACTCAGTGTCATCCCGTCCCAGACCGGAGTCCCCACGGTCCCCGCGCGCGCTTCTGAGTTTCGCGATCGATCGCACCGAGTCCTCCAACGAGTTCTGCCCCGTCTCCTCCTGCGTCGAGGAGATGAGCGCAACCACCAGATTCCGTGTCTGTGCCAGAAGAGGATGAGCACCCAACGCCGGAACCGAGACCAGCAGGGCCCGGTTGGCGGTGCTGACTTCGCACAGCATCGGCTCGGTGTCATGGTGGCGGGGCAGTTCGGTCAGGTACACGATGTAGTCCCACGCATATTGACTTCTCAGGTCTTCGGCTCTGTTCATGAAGGGAATATCGCCGTCAGGGGTGAGTGAGAACGATTCCCTGCTGACTTCGACGTGCCACTCGACGTCCTCGATACGGTCGGCCAGTTCTCGTTTCAGAGACCCTGCGACCGACTCAGCGATCTTCTGCGGCACCCCGGGATCGGCCATCAGTCCGACAACCTTCGCTTCTGAACCCATGCTTTCATCCTGAATCGCAGGGCTCCTACCGTCTACCCCCTGCAGGGCGCGGGGCGGGCCGAGGGGGCTAGCCAGTGCTCGAAACCTGCGTTTCAATGGTGGCATGAGAGCTATCTGGACCGGATCCATCGCCTTCGGCCTCGTGAATGTGCCCGTGAAGCTGTACTCGGCCACGGAGAACCACGACGTGCGAATGCACCAGGTCCACAAGAAGGACGGTGGGCGAATCCGCAACCAGCATCGCTGTGAGGAATGCGGAAAGACCGTCGAGTACGACGACATCGATAAGGCTTTCGACGATGGCGAGCACCGCGTGGTCCTCACAAGTGAGGACTTCGAGGCTCTTCCGGCAGAGGACAACGACGATATCGACGTCCTGCAATTCGTTCCCAGCGACGAGATCGACCCCATCATGCTCGAGAAGGCCTACTTCCTCGAGCCGACGTCGAAGACGCCGAAGGCCTACCTCCTGCTGCGTCAGACTCTCGAGGACACCGAGCGGACCGCGATCGTCAAGCTCACTCTGCGCACCCGGACGCGTCTGGCCGTGCTCCGGGTGTGCGGCAAGGTCCTCATGATCCAGACGCTGCGCTGGGCTGATGAGATCCGCGACGTCGACTTCAAGGGCGTGAACTCGAAGGCGAAGATCTCGGACAAGGAACTCGAGATGTCGGAGAAGCTCGTCGAGTCCTACTCCGAGGACTTCACCCCAGAGGAGTTCAGCGACGACTACCAGGTCGAGCTGCGCAGACTCATCGACGCGAAGATCGAATCGGGCGAGAGCCTCGACATCGAGAAGACCTTCGACGAGGAAGACTCCGAGGAGGACACCGGAGGCGATGTCATCGACCTCATGGAGGCGCTGCGGAAGTCCGTGGACAGTTCTCGGTCGTCGAAGAAGGGAACGTCCGGCAAGAAGTCGAATGCGAAGAAGACCTCGTCGAAGAAGTCGGGGACGAAGAAGTCGTCCGCCGCGAAGAAACGCACCGGGTGAAAAGCCGCGGAGGGGAATCGGCATGACGAGACAGCCCATCGACAGCACGGCCGCTTTTCTCAGAGACGGCTATGCCTTCGCGTCCCGCCGCTGCGAGACCGAAGGCACCGACCTCTTCACCACACGTCTGTTCCTCAAACCGACCACCTTCATCCTCGGTGAGGAGGCGGCGGAGATCTTCTACGACGGCGAGCACCTCATCCGTGCGGGAGCGATGCCCACGAGCGTCCAGCATCTGCTCCAGGACGAAGGCTCCGTCCAAGCCCTCGACCCACCGGCTCATCGCCGGAGGAAGGCGGCCTTCCTCTCGCTCATGGACAGCGGATCGATCGACCGCCTCGGCGAGATCTTCGAGGAGGAATGGGCGCTGGCCCGCGATGCTCGGCCCGGGCCGCGACGAATCGTCCTGCACGACTTCGCCCGCGCAGTGCTCACGCGCACGGCCTGCCGGTGGGCGGGCATCGACATCGAGGACACCGATGTGCCTCGGCTGACCCGCGAGCTGGGCCTCATGGTCGACCGGGCGGGCACGAAGGGACCGAACAACTGGATGGCCCGGCGGCGCAGGCGCGGCACGGAGAACTGGGCGACCCGGCAGATCGAGAAAGTGCGCCGAGGAGACTCATCGCCGTCTGCCGACACCGCCCTGGCCGTCTTCGCCCACCACACGGATGCCGATGGGCAGCTTCTGTCGTCGGAGGTCGCGGCCGTCGAGCTCATCAACATCCTCCGTCCCACGGTCGCCGTGGCCCGGTTCATCGTCTTCGCCGCCGTCGCACTCACCGAACACCCGCGGTGGCGCGAGGCCTTCGCCGCCGACGAAGAGTCCGACCTCGAACCATTCGTCCAAGAGGTGCGGCGCTTCTATCCCTTCTTCCCTGTGGTCCCCGGACGAGTCCGCACACCTTTCGAATGGCACGGCCACCGGTTCGACGTCGACGACCGCGTCATCCTCGACCTCTACGGCACCTGCCACGACAGGCGTCTGTGGGCAGACCCCGGAGCATTCGAACCCGCACGCTTCCGCGGATTCAGCTGGGCCGAAGACCCCAACACGCTCATCGCCCAAGGAGCAGGCCGACACGACAGCGACCACCGCTGTCCGGGCGAATGGAGCACCGTCGAACTCCTCAAGCGAGCGACCCGGCTCTTGGCACGCGACGCAGCCGAGACGCCCACCCAGGACCTGTCCATCCCGCTCAACCGCTTTCCGACGCTGCCTCGCAGCGGTTTCGTCTTCCACACCGGAACCCATCGGAGCGGAGAGCTGAGAAGGAGGAGACCCGATGCATCCGACCCGAGCCGCGCCGGCCTGAGCGCACCGCCCGCCCAACTGACCGAAACCTCGAACCGACCACGAAGGAGCTGTTCCACCATGCCGAAGACGACGAAGACAGGAAAGCCGAAGGAGACCGAGCTGCCCTCGACGCTGGAGAAGTCGAGCAAGAAGGCGCAGCGGACCTTCGCCAAGGCCTACGACTCGGCCATCGACCAATACGGAGACGAGAAGCGCGCTCACCAAGTCGCCTACGACGCGCTCAAACACAGCTATGAGAAGGTCGGCGACAAATGGGAGGAGAAGGACTCCTCCGGACCGTCGGATGCGCAGAGCGCCGGCGGCAAGAACACCGACCGCACGACCGCCGGCGGAGTCGACGCTAAAGCCTCGAAGGAGCACCTCTACGAGCAGGCGAAGCGACTGAAGATCTCGGGACGATCGTCGATGACGAAGCAGGAGCTCGTCGACGCACTCGAGAAGGAGAGCAAGCGGAAGACCAAGCAGAATTCCTGATGGTCGGCTGACGCGGCGAAAACGAAGCGGCACGCAGAGATCTACCGGCAGCCGAAAGCCGGGACTACCGTGAGGACCTCCGGCTCACTGTCCCGACAGACGCACAATCAGAGATCGGAGCACCATGACAGACACAGTCCCCGTTCCCGAACCGCACGGATCCGAGAGCACCCGGAGGGAGAACGCCGAGAAGGGATTCGTCGCGCCCGAGTCGCTGACGAAGAACCTGCAGAACGTCCTCGTCGACTTCATTGCTCTCAGCCTGGTCGCCAAACAGGCGCACTGGAACATCGTGGGCACGAACTTCCGAGATCTCCATCTCAACCTCGACGAGCTGACGACGGTCGCCCGCAGCGGCAGCGACGCCCTCGCCGAACGGATGAGGGCGCTGCACGGTTCGCCCGACGGCAGGCCCGCGGTCATCGCCGCGCAGACCGATCTGGCGACGTTCCCGGCCGGAGAGATCACCACCCACGATGCGATCGACCACGTCGTCAGGGCGATCGAGACCACCGTCGGCAGCATGCGCAGCTGCCACGACGAGGTCGACTCCGCCGACCCGACGACCGCCGATATGTTCCACGAATACATCGCCCAGCTCGAACAGCAGGCCTGGTTCATCAGTGCTGAGACCCGCACACCGAACTGAGCCGGCCGCTCACTCACAATCGAGCCACCCACCCCCATCCGAAGAGGAGAAGACGATGACCGTCTGCGACACCTGCGGAAACGACTATCAACAGACATTCACTCTGTCGTTCGACACCGAATCCTGGAACTTCGACAGCTTCGAATGCGCGATCCACAAGGCCGCGCCGACGTGCGAGCACTGCGGATGCCGAATCCTCGGCCACGGAGTCCATGACGGCGAATCCGTGTTCTGCTGCTCGCACTGCGCGCGCGAGGCAGGAATCACGGAGGCCACCGACGACAAAGGAGGAAGCCGATGAGCGACCAGCTGACCTTCCAGGACCCCGTCCGACGATTCCCCGAGATCTCACCGCCGAAGCAGGATCAGCCCGAACCGGGTCTCGACGCCGAGCTCATTCCCGGCACGGACCGCGGTGAGGACAGCTACACCGGCACCGGCAGGCTCCGCGGCCGCAGGGCACTGATCACCGGCTCGGACTCCGGTATCGGGTCCGCCGTCGCGATCGCCTTCGCCCGTGAGGGAGCCGATGTCGCTCTGTCCTATCTGCCCGCCGAAGAGGAAGACGCTCAGCACGTGTGCGAGGTCATCCGCCAGGCCGGTCGCAAGGCCGTGCCGCTGCCGGGAGACCTGTCCGACCCCGACTACTGCCGCGATGTGGTCCGCCGGGCGGCCGCGGAGCTGGGCGGACTCGATGCGGTGGTCAACAATGCCGGCCGACAGATCGCCGTCGAAGACATCGCCGATCTCACGGACGAACAGTGGGAGGACACGTTCCGGACGAACATCCACGCGATGTTCCGGGTCTCCCAGGCCGCGCTCGAACATCTCGAGCCCGGGTCGACGATCGTCAACAGCACCTCCGTGCAGGCGTATTCGCCGTCCGCCCACCTCATCGACTATGCGTCGACGAAAGCAGCGATCAACAACTTCACGAAGGGGCTGGCCACTCAGCTGGCTCCGAAGGGCATCCGGGTGAATTCCGTGGCACCGGGGCCGATCTGGACCCCGCTGCAGGTCTCGGACGGACAGCCGAAGGACGCCCTGCCGCACTTCGGCAAGAACACTCCGCTGGGCCGGGCCGGACAGCCGACCGAGCTGGCTCCTGCCTACGTCTTCCTCACCTCATCGGAGTCGAGCTATGTCATCGGTGAGACCCTCAACGTCAACGGCGGCCAGCCCACCCCCTGACCGTCGGCTCCGGGTGCGGTCGGCGAAGCGAGGGACCGAAAGCGAGAGGAGCGCCGTGTCAAGTGCTATGCCCTGTCCTGTCCCGGCCGGTCCCTATCGTTGTCGGCCAGTACGCCCTGCGGATGGTCGGCTTCGGTCATGGCGGAGAGGAACCGCAGCACGGTCTCACGCTCCTGGCTGTCCAGGGCAGCGATCGCCTCGAAGCGCCGCGCGTGCTGGCGGCCGACCGACTCATGCGCAGCCTGGGCTGTCGCCTCAGTCACCTCGATGATGGTGGTGCGCCTGTCGTGGGGATGCGGAATCCGAACCAGGTGCCCACCGGCGACGAGGCGATCGATGAGCTTCGTCGTCGAGGCGCTGGAGATGCCGACGGCCGCAGCGATGTCCTTGGGGGTGACGACGAGCCCCTGCCGCTGCGCGCGGATGAGCAGGCGGATGGTGCGCATGTCGCTGTCGTTGAGCTGCATGTAGCGTCGCGACGCCTCGGCGAGGATGCGTTCGGCCTCATGCCACTGCCGCAGCGCCTCCATGAGTGCATTGCACTCCGCGACCTCGGATGCGGACAGGGCCGAGCGATCGGAGAACTCCGATTCATTCGAGAAGTAGGTCAGCCCAGCTGCCTTCGGGTCTGCGGACGGCACGCTGACAGCATACCGCTGACGTGTTAGATTGAACTCTCGCCTGGCTAAAGAAATTGGAGAGCGTCCTGACCGTCGAATCCCGCCTCGTCGAAGTCCTCGCCGCTGCTCGGCGACGCTCTCGAGTCCGAACTCAGCAGTACGAGCAGCTCTGGGCGGCGCTGTCGAGGATGGCGTTGGGCGGAAAGATGATCAGGCCCCGCCTGCTCATCGATGCCCATGAGGGACTGGGAGGCACGGCAGCGCAGGCCGCGATCGACGCCGCCGGCGCGATGCAGCTGCTGCACATCGGCCTGATCATCCACGATGATGTCATCGACAACGACACCGTGCGTCGAGGAGAGATGAACATCACCGGACAGTTCTCCTCCGAGGCCATGCTTCTCGGAGCCACGAGCGCCGCAGCGCAGACGTGGGGGATCTCCTCGTCCCTGCTCGCCGGTGACCTCATGCTCAACGAGGCCCAGTCCCTCCTGGCGCGCCTCGACCTCGACACCCCGCGCCGGCTCGCCGTGCTCGACATCTACGATGAGACGATCGCCGAGAGCGTCGCCGGAGAGCAGTCCGATGTGTGGCTGAGCCTCCACCTCGACGAGGCCGAATCCGGTGACGTGCTCACGATGATCGGACGCAAGACCGCCGCCTACTCGTTCGAAGCCCCGCTGTCCATCGCCGCGGTCCTCGCCGGCAGCGACGACAGCCTGGTCGAGCGGCTGCGCGCCATCGGCCGCCGCATCGGCATCGTCTACCAGCTCAGAGACGATGTCCTCGGACTCTTCGGCGATGAGCAGGAGACCGGCAAATCCGTGCTCAGCGACCTCCGAGAAGGCAAGGAGACCCTGCTCGTCAACACGGCCCGAGCCGATCCGGCTTGGTCCCAGGTCGCCCATCTCTTCGGCGATCGGGGCCTCGACGCCGAGGGGGGCCTCCGGCTGCGGCAGGTCATCGAGGAGTCCGGGGCGAGGGCGTTCGTCGAATCGATGATCGCCGAGCACTGCGAGATCATCGCCGGGCTCATCGCTGAGGCGGAACTGCCGCAGGCGCTTGCGGGCAGACTCGCCGACCTCACCTCCGCCAGCAGTCTGAGGTGCGCATGAGCGGGGCCGATCGGCACCGTCCGAGCCGACGGGCGATGCCCTTCGACGAGCCGGCCGGTCCCTCGGTCGAGCAGGTGCCCCTCGAACACGGTCCAGACCTCTGGCGCATTCGCTCCTTCGACGCCGCCCGTCAGGTGCTGCGGGCCCGACACCTCACCACTCAGGCCGGATTCACCGCGGAGCGGATTCCCCGCGGCGTCTTCCGCCGCCACCCGATCCTCATCTCCGACGGGCAGTCCCATGACTCGCAGCGCCGAGAGCTCGCCCGCTTCTTCGCCCCCGCCGTTATCGCCGACAGGTACGGGCAGCGCATCGATGCTCTCGCGCAGAACACGGTCGACCGGGTTGCCGCGGCCGGCCGGTGCCGCCTCGACGAGGTGGCTCTGCACTTCTCCGTGGCTGTGACCTCCGAAGTCGTGGGACTGACCGAATCCTCCATCGCGGGCATGTCTCGGCGGCTCGAGGGGTTCTTCACCCAGCCGCCGGTCGACCTCGCCGCCCCCGGTTGGGGGCGGACCCGGAAGCAGTGGCTCCAGGCTGCGGTCAACGGTCTCGTCCCGATCGCCCGGTTCTACCTCGCCGACGTCCGTCCGGCCCTTCGGGCCCGGCGCCGCAGGCAGCGCGATGACGTCCTGTCCCATCTCATCGGGGCCGGACACAGCACGTCGGACATCCTCGTCGAGTGCGTCACCTACGGCACGGCCGGGATGGTCACCACCCGCGAATTCATCACCATGGCGTGCTGGCATCTGCTCTCAGACGGCGAGCTCGCAGCAGAGTACCTCGCGGCCGACCGGCCGCGGCGGCTGGAGATCCTCGAGGAGATCATCCGCCTCGAACCGGTCGTCGGCCACCTCTACCGACGCGCGCGGGCCGACATCGAGGTCACGGCGCCGGATCGCACCGTGACGATCCCCGCCGGGGACCTCATCGACGTCTGCGTCCGCGCGACGAACACCGATGAAGAGGCGATGGGGCCCGACCCTCAGTCTCTGTGCCCCGTGCGGCACACCGCCGGAGCCGTCCCGGCCGTCGGCATGAGCTTCAGCGACGGAGCGCACAAGTGTCCGGGGCAGTCGCTGGCGCTGTTCGAGACCGATGCGCTCGTCCACCGCCTGCTCGACCGCGGCCCGCGCCTGGTCGCCGAACCGGAGATCGGCTGGGACAGCGTCATCTCGGGCTATCGGCTGCGCGGACTCCAATTGGCCTTCGACGAGGGCTCCGGCCCGGAGAGGAGACAGTCGTGAGCGCCTTCGAGTATCTGCTCCTCATGGGTGTCTGCGTCCTCATCACCCTGCCCCTCGAGCTGTTCTTCCGGGCGCGGGTGTACCGCCGGTGGAGAACCGTGCTGTGGGCTCTCGTGCCCGTCATCGTCGTCTTCTGCCTCTGGGACGTCGTCGCCATCGCCCGCGACCATTGGGTCTACAACCCACGATTCGTCACCGGCATCCACCTCGGCAACCTGCCGCTCGAGGAGCTCGTGTTCTTCATCGTCATCCCCCTGTGCGCCCTGCTCAGCTATGAGGCGGTCGGCACTGTGCTCACCGCTGTGCGCAGGCGCGTCAGGCGGGGAAGCCTGCCGCGCACAGACAATTCGCCTCGGCCCGCAAGCCAGTCCCGGCCACACGAGCGCACTGACCGGCGGCCCGAATCCGAAGGAGGCGGCGAACGATGAGTGTGCCCGAGTACACGATCATGACCGTCACCGGGATGATCCTCGTCGTCGGCCTCGAGCTGTTCGTCTTCCGCTCAGGCATCTTCGGCCGGGCGAAGTACTGGGCGGCGCTGAGCATCTGCCTGGTCTTCCAGTGCTTCGTCGACGGCTGGCTGACGAAGCTGTCTGACCCCATCGTCATCTACAACCCGCAGGGGCTCAGCGGCATCCGGTTCCCATGGGACATCCCGATCGAGGACTTCGGCTTCGGCTTCGCCATGATCACTGCCGTCCTCATGCTCTGGCAGTGGCGACTGAACAGGCACGCTGTGGCTTCTGGAGGGGAGAGCACATGAACCGTCGAACCGCGCGATCGCGCCCCCGTGACCGGCACGCGATCCTCACCCCCTCCCACCCGGGCCGTCCGCGTCTGGTCCGGCCCAAGCGGGTGACCGTCGTCGGCGGCGGCATCGCCGGGCTGGCCGCCGCCGCGGTCCTCGCCGAGCACGGGGCCGACGTGCACCTGGTCGAGGCCGAGTCCAGCCTCGGTGGACGGGTCCGGGCCTGGAGTCTCGACGGGGAGCGGACGATGAGCCGCGGATTCCACGCCTTCTTCCGCCAGTACTACAACCTCCGCAGCCTGCTCGCACGCGCCGATCCCGGCCTGGACCGTCTGGTCCCGGTCAAGGACTATCCGCTCGTGGGCCGGGACGGTCTGCGTGACTCCTTCGCCCGGATTCCGCGGACTCCCCCGCTCAGCCTCGCGGGATTCGTGCTCACCAGCCCGTCCTTCCCGCTGCGTGGTCTGGCCGACGTCGACCTGGCGACGGCGTTCGAACTCATCGACGTCGACTTCCCAGACTCCTATCGCCGCTACGACGGAGAGTCGGCCGAACAGTTCCTCGACCGGCTGCGGTTCCCGGTCGGGGCGCGGCATCTCGCACTCGAGGTCTTCGCCCGCTCCTTCTTCGCCCACCCTGCGGACTTCTCCGCCGGGGAGCTCGTCGCGATGTTCCACACGTACTTCACGGGTTCGGCCGAAGGGCTGCTCTTCGACGTCCCCGACGACGACTACGACACCGCACTGTGGTCGCCCCTGAGCAAATACCTCGCCGAGGCGGGGGTGAAGATCGAGACCGACACCGCGGTCACCGCGCTCCGTCCTCCGGATCGCACGGGCGGGTGGCGCGTCGAGACGACGAGCGGGACGCTCGAGAGCGATGCACTCGTGCTCGCCGCCGATCCGCGGAGCACTCGGACGCTGCTGGCCGGACTCGAGGATTCGATCGACACCGACACGCCCGGACACGCGACAGCCGCCGGCTCATCGGCCGCGGGCACGGGTACTCGCAAGCGGTGGCTGAGCAGTGTCACCTCGCAGCGGAACGCGCCCCCGTTCGCGGTGCTCAGACTGTGGCTGGAAGACGAAGTGGATCCGAGCTACCCGGCCTTCCTCGGCACGACCGGCTACGCTCTGCTCGACAACATCTCGGTCCTCGAACGCTTCGAGGCCGGGGCCGAGAGATGGCGGCGCGCACACGGCGGCTCCGTCGTCGAACTCCACGCCTATGCGCTCGGCACCGCGCATCGGGGCAGCGCGCGAGCGATGTTCGAGTCCGAAGACGTCGACCGGGAAGCCGTGACACGCCAACTGCTGGCCGACCTCCACGAGGTCTACCCCGAAACGGCCGACAGTCCCATCATCGCCCAGGAGCTGCTCATCGCCGACGACTGCGCGCTGGCCGACACGCGGGCGTACAACGACCGCCCCGGTGTGGCCACCGCGTTCCCCGGACTCGTGCTCGCCGGTGACGCCGTCGCCTGCGAGGCGCCCGTGGCGCTCATGGAACGGGCGGCGACGACGGGGTTCATGGCCGCGAACGAACTGCTCGCCGGTTGGCGGGTGGAGGGAACCGAGATCTGGTCGCCACCTCGGCGCGGTCTGCTCCGTCGGGGGCTCCTCGGCGCACTGCGCAGGAGTGGGGCAACACGGCCCGAGCGTGGAGCAGGCACCGGGCGCTGACTGCCGGCCCGAAGCCCCTCACTGTGCGGGGATCGGCAGCGGTCCCGGGTCGGAGTCTCTGCGGAGGCGTTTGAGGACGAGCTCGGCGCTGATGAGGCACATCGGCACGCCGACCCCGGGCGCCGTCGTGGCACCGGCGTAGAACAGCCCGTCGACTGCCTTCGAAGAGTTCTGTCGTCGGAACATCGCGCTCTGTCGCAGTGTGTGCGCAGGTCCGAGCATCCCGCCGAGCCAGGAGTTGAAACCTTCGGCGAAATCCGTCGGGCCCTGGGTTCTGCGCACTCTGATCCGCCGCCGCAGGTCGGGGATGTCGGCCCACCGGGCGATCTGGTCGATCGCACGGTCGGCGGCCGCCTCGATCCGCGGGTCCCCGCCGCCGTCGTCGCCCCCGGCTCCGAGCCCCGCATCGGCGGGGACGGGGATGAGGAGGAAGAGGTTCTCGTGCCCGGGCGGCGCAACGGTGGGGTCGGTGGCACTGGGTCGGCAGGCATAGACCGAGGCCGGTGAGGGGATCTTCTGCGTCGACCCGAAGATCGCGTCGAAGTTCGCTTCCCAGTCCTCGGTGAAGAACAGCGAATGATGCGGCAGCGCCTCGAGCTCGCCCTCGATGCCGAGGAAGACGAGCACCGCGCCGGGACCGCTCGTCACCGACGTCCAGGAGGGTTCCGGGAAGCTCTGGTCCACGGGGTCGAGCAGCTGCGTCTCCGTGTGGTGGAGGTCGGCGGCGGAGACGACGACATCGGCGGAATGCCTGTGTGCGCGTCCAGCCTCGTCGGTCCAGCGCAGGCCGGTGACCCGGCGTCCGGTTCGGCCGCGGCCAGGTGCTGCCTCGGTGTCGATGTGCGTGACATCGGCTCCCGTGTGCAGGCGCACCCCGGAGCGTTCGGCCAATCGGATGAGGGCGTCGATGATCGTATGGAACCCGCCCATCGGGTAACTGACACCTTGGTCGAGGTCGAGGGTGCTCATGAGGTGGTAGATCGCCGGTGCCCGTCGCGGATCGGTGCCGAGGAAGATCGCGGGGTACTGGAGGATCTGGCGCAGCACCGGATCGTGGAACGAGGCTTCGGCGAAGTCGGTCAGCGACGTTCCCAGCTGCCGGACGAGTTTCGGGAGCGCGCCGAGGATGTCCCGATGGAGCAGGGAGCGTGGTGAGGTGAAGGGGTTGTAGAGGAAGTGGGCGAGCGCGAGTTCCTTCGTGTGCTCCGCCGAGTCGAGGTAGTCGTCGAGGGCGTCTCTCGTGCCGCGTTCGACGTTCTCGAAGGTCTCCAGGACTCGGGACCTGCCGTGCGGGATCGTGAGTGCTCGAGTGTGCCCAGGGGCGCCCGAGCTCGCATCGGCCGGACCCGGTTGGCTGAACACGGTGTAGCCGGGATCGAGCGTGCGCAGGTCGAGTTCGGCGTCGGCGCTGGTGCCGACGAGAGCGAAGAAGTGTTCGAAGACCTCGGGCATGAGATACCAGGAGGGCCCAGTGTCGAATCGGAAGCCCTCACGCTCGAACACGCCGATGCGCCCGCCGAGGCAGGGGTTCTTCTCGAACAGGTCGACCGAGTGCCCTTCGCGGGCGAGGAGGATCGCCGTGGCCAGCCCGGCGGCTCCCCCGCCGATGACACCGGTGCGTGGGCTGCTGCCGGCAGCAGAGCCGACCCGCCTGTTCACTTCCGCCCCTCGCGGGCTGCGGTCATGAGTGCGTGAGCTGTCAGTCGAGCCTTGACGGCGTTCGGGACCCGCACCCGCTGCCGGTAGAGCTCGGCGACGGGGGTCGTGGCGATCCTGTCGGTCAGCGCGGTGAAGAGCGCACAGGCGCAGCGGACCGCGGTGCGCGCGTCCTTCGGCAGTCCGGTGATGGCATCCTGGGCGGCGGCGAGCTGCTGCCGGATCGTGTTCACCCACTCGGCCTTCTCGGCCTCGGTGAGCCGGTGTCCCGGGGTGAGGTAGCTGCGGCCGAGGCGCTGATCGTCGTCGGCCAGGTCGCGCAGGAAGTTGACGTTCTGAAACGCTGCTCCCAGCTGCCGAGCACCGTATTCGAGCCGCGCGACCTCGGCGGGAGTGCGGTCGAGATCGATGAGGAAGACCTTAAGGCACATGAGTCCGACGACCTCGGCGGACCCGAAGACGTACTCGGCATGTTCTTTCGCATCGAAGCCGCGGACCGGCGATGTCTGCCCCTCCTCGGTCCCGAGATCGGAGCCGGTGTCCGCGCGATCGAGATCTGCTCGCATCGAGGCGAAGAAGGGGTCGATGAGCTCGGCGCCGATGTCAGCTGCGCGGGCGGTCCGCGCAAAGGCGTGGATGACGAGGTTGTCGCTGATTCCGCTGCTCAGCGCCGCGTGGGTGGCGGCAACGAACCCGCCCAGCATCTCCTGCTGCTCGGCCTCGTCAAGCCCTGCTTCGAGGGCCAGGCCATCGACAATCTCATCGGCAATGCGGACCAGGGCGTAGATATTGCGGATATGGTGCCGGTTCCTGGCCCCGAGCAGTCTGACCGCAAGTCCGAAAGAGGTCGAATAGCTCGCGATCACGGCCCTGGACGCATCTTCGGCGGTGCGCGTGTAGAGGTCATCGGTGGTGGTGCGACTTCGCGACGTCATGTTCGTTAGCTTAGCTAAAGAAAGGCCTGAGGAGCGAATCTCCGCCGTGGGCCGAGACACCCCTGCTTGGCCGCTGCGGAGCGTGGGGCTGAGGATCCCCGAGGTCACTCGAGTCCTCTAGACGAGACCTGCGGATCTGTAAAGACCCTTCCGCACGAACGTCGCCCTCAATAGCGTCACTGGCAGCACGGGACCCCTGGCGGCCCCTCGATCCGATTCGGAGGATGACATCATGACTTCACCCATCCAACTGGCCCGCACCTATGCGCGTTCCTATGAGGCATCGTCACGCAAGGACAAGGGCACGATCCTCGATACGGTCACTGAGGCCACCGGTTGGACTCGCGATCACGCGCGCCACCAGCTGCGCAGCCAGTTCCACCAGATCAGGGCCGGGGTTTCCCTCGACGCCGTCGTCGATCGCCGCCGCCTCAAACCGAAGAAGTTCTCCCCCCGCGCCCAGCGGGCTCTCGAATTGGTGTGGAAGTCGTCCGGCCGCCCCTGCGGCAAGTACCTCGAGGCGGCGATGTCCGACTGCCTCGACTCCTTGGAGAGGCATGGCCACCTCCGTGAGGGACGACACGGCTATTCGCCCTCGGTGCGAAGGGAACTGCTCGATATCTCCGCAGCGACGATCGATCGGTACCTGCGCGGAGCCAAGGCAGACGACCACGAAATCTCGTGGCTGACCGGCACCGGGGCGGGGATGCGTGCTTCGCTCTCCCGTCAGCACATGCGTTCGCTCCTCGAGCCCGAACCCGGCTACTTCCTCGTCGAACTGCTGACGATCACGACCCCGACAGGCAGAGACTGCACCACAGTGACATTCACCGACGTCGAGATCGGGTGGGTGCACACGAGGACCTTCGCGCCCGGCACGCAGATCGTCGACATGCTCGCGCAGATGGTCCGTGCAGTGCCTTTCATCGTCACCGGAGTCCTGCTGCCGTCAACGGCCGCAGACAGGGCCATCGAGACGTGGGCGGAGGACAACCTCATCGAATACCACTGCACGAGCGATCTCCGGCAGGGATCTCGTGTGCCCGATCGAACGTTCAGCGGCCTTGACCTTCCGCTCGGTACGCCGCACGACATCGATGCCGCGATCGCAAGAGTCAACGAGCTGTGGTCGGCCCTGGCCGACCGCCTCAATTACTTCATGCCCGTGAAGAACCCGGTGGGCTGGCGTCTCACTCCCGCCGGAGAGCGGCGACGCGAATACGACCAGCCGCGCACACCGGTCTCCCGACTCCTCGCATCCGGCATCCTCTGTCCCGAACAGACTCGGGAACTGCGTGAGAAGAATCAGGGACTCGACATCGCCGGACTCACTGGACGGATCGACGAGCTGAAGTCGACTCTGCGATGATGAAGGATGGCCGGGCAATTGCGATCGCCCTTCCGCCGAACCCTTCGGTGCTCAGCGTTCCGCTCGTCCGGTCAATGGATCAGCCGGCACGGCTCATCGGCATGACTCGTGCGAGCAGTCAGAACCTGCCCTCCGACGCAGAGGAGGTCACCGCCTCGTCGCGTGGAGGAGAGAACAGAGACCGATGACGGGACCGCCTCCTGATACCCCATCCTTCGGCGAGCCGGAGAGCGGTCCGGACGAACAGCTCAGGCTTCAGCTGGCCGAGGCTGTCAACGACCGGCGAATGTCCGTCAAAGACATCTGGCTGCACTACTTCAGCATCGGCGGCAGCGTGGGCGAATACGAACTCGAAGCGTACATCAATTCTTCGTACACGATCTCGATTCTGCAGCGCGACATCCTCGCACAGGCCGTCAACGAACTCATCGATGCTCAGTCGGATCCGCCGCGAGCGCCGTACAGCGGCGATCCACACGTCCAGAGCGATGACCAGCAGTCGCGGGAGGGTCACGACGAGAAACCGCTGTCGGAGCCCATTGACGACGATACCGGCGCGGACGAATACTGAAGTCAGCGATCCCAGGGTCGACACCTGAGACACGATTGGAGTGGCATCTCTGATGAATGAGACCTCGACAGAACCGGCCGACGACCACGTTGGAATACCCAGCGATGCGGCTGCAGTTCCCGCGCCGACCGATCCCGAGGCCGAACGGCATCAACTGACGGCGCAGATCGGCGAGTGGGCACGCTCACTCGTGCTCGAACCCGATGACCTCGTCCTCAAGGTGATGGTGGACGAAGCGCTGCGAATCATCCCGGGGGTCGACTACGCGTCGCTGTCGATCGTCAGCCGCGATGACATCATTCGGTCCCGAGCTCCCTCAGACATGGTCCCCGAGCGACTGGACGCTCTGCAGTCGGAGTTGCACGAAGGACCGTGCTTCGACTCCATCCGCGAGCATCGCATCGTCCGGGTCCCCGATCTCACCGATCCCACTCCCTGGCCCCGGTTCGCCTCCAGCGCGGTCGCGGAGGGGGTGAGGAGCATGCTCGCCTTTCAGCTCTTCGTCGAGACCGACAGCCTCGGCGCCCTCAACCTGTACTCGAAGACGCCCCGCGCCTTCGACCAGGAGTCGGAGGACATCGGAAGCGGGGTGGCTGCCCATGCCTCTCTGGCTCTGGCCAACGCGCAGAAGCAGGGTCAGCTCTACGAGGCAGTGGCCTCGCGAGATCTCATCGGCCAGGCCAAGGGGATCCTCATGGAACGGCACAAGATCAGTGAGCACGAGGCGTTCCTGCTGCTCACGAAGGTGAGCTCGAAGACGAACACGAAGCTGCGTGAGGTCGCCGAGGAGTTCGTCCGTACCGGTGCGTTGCCGGGCACGATCACCGACTGATCGGCACGCCCTGTTTTTCATTCTCTTCGATCTGCCGCTTGTTGTCCGGCGTGCCGGTGGGCTACGCTGAAAGTCGGTCAAGCAGATGGCCTCCTTCCTGAACTCAAGGGGACCTCTGTGTACACTCTGCTCAACAACAGCGACGCTTCCAAGTTCGATCTCTATCTTCCCGGCCAGCTTGTCGCCTCGCTTCACTACACGATCACACCGGACGAGATCATGTTCGTCTACTGCGAAGCCATTGAGCCCCTCGATTCGGAACGGCATTGCCGCGAACTCCTGCGCCTGGCTCTCGAAGACTCACTGAATCGCCGGATCCCCATCACCGTCTCGTGCCCGATCGCGCGCAAGCACATCGACAGCGACCCGATGATCGGTGCCCAGATGCAGACTCTGCCCAAGAACGTGGGGCATAAGCATGAGAGCACACTCGACTAGCCACCGATCTCACTCGGACATCTTCTCCACAAGGTCGCCGATGCGGGTGTCCCATTCGCTGCGAGCCACATCGGCCTGAGCGAGCATGCCCACGAGTTCGTGCCCGTCGATGACGGGAAGTCGGCGGACCTGATGGTCCTTCATCGTCTGCAGAGCCTCGCCGACATTGTCATCGGCACCGATGGTCACCGGCTTGCCCTGGGCGAGGTCCCCGACTATCGCCGTCTTCGGATCTCCGCCCTCGGCGATGCACTTCACGACGATGTCACGATCCGTGATCATCCCTTTGAGTCGGTGGTCCTCTCCGCAGATCGGAAGGGATCCGAAACCGTCCTCGCGCATGTGCTGCGCAGCCTTTTCGAGTGTCTCGTTCTCGCCGACGCACCTCGCGCCCGGAGTCATCAGCTCACGTGCTGTCGTCATCGTCATCGTCTCCTCGTGTCAGTGTGCGAGTCGGTTGCTCTCCCGCAGCGGAAACGGGCGGCTGACCGACTCTCCGGGTGCGGGACACCCATCATGCTGAGTGCTCCCGAGGGGTGTCCAGGGGGCAGCCGCCCCGGACGGGTGCCTCAGACACCGCTGCCGTTCCGGACCGCAGACGGAGGCGAAGTCCTCGTTGCGCGGCTGCGCATATCCTCAGCGGCGATGAAGTGTGAGTCTCGTACGGCCGCTGACACCGGCGCTGCACTTTGTCACGCTGTCAGTTCAGCCACCACCGACGATGAGGAACCAGCGGATGACACAGACAGGTGCGATCGACGAACTGAACAGCCCTGCACCGTTCACTGCGCCGAAGCGCGGGCTCGCGCCTCGGCCGAGAGGCGAGGTCACCTCGCTGCTGCTCAGCGTGCTCACATCTGACGGCGGGGAAGCTGCTGAGCTGCTGCCCGAACTCGACGCGGCCACTTCTTCTGCGCTGGTGTCGAGTGACGACATGTTCCGCGACGAGGATCTGCAGCTGGCGCTCCACCTTCTCTACATCCTGCACACCGGCCCTGCTGATTTCGTGCACGGAGACTGGGAGTGGGACCCCTCGCTGATCGGAATCCGCGGAAGGATCGAGCGCCGCTTCGAGACCGCGCTGCAAGCACTCGCGCCTGTGCCGGACCTCATTCCGCGCTCCGGCACAGAACTCGCCGAGACGCTGTTCTCCATGACGAGTGAGGTGGCACAGCCGGAACTGGCCACGTGGGCGGCGCGGCACGCCTCAGTCGATCAGCTCCGAGAACTCCTCATCCACAAGTCCATCTATACCCTCCGCGAGGCTGATCCCCATTCCTGGGCGATCCCCCGACTCCGCGGCCGGGCGAAGGCAGCTCTCGTCGAGATCCAGGCCGACGAGTACGGAGGCGGCAGACCCGACCACGTCCACGCCGAGATCTTCGCCGGGACGATGCGCGGGTTCGGCCTCGATGACAGGCCCGACCATTACCTCGACGAGGTCCCCGCGATCACTCTCGCTACGGTGAACTCGATGAATCTCTTCGGCCTCAACCGACGCCTGCGAGGTGCCGCGATCGGCCATCTGGCCGCATTCGAGATGACTTCGTCCATTCCCAACGGCCTCTACTCCCGCGCCTTCAGCAGGAACGGCTTCGGCCGGGACGTCACATGGTATTTCGATGAGCACGTCGAGGCCGATGCCGTGCACGAGCAGATCGCGGCGCACGACCTCGCGGGAAGAGCCGCCGATGACGAGCCCGACCTCATCCCCGACATCCTCTTCGGTGCCGCCTCCTGCCTCCGCCTCGACGACATCAGCGGCTCCCACATGCTCGAATCCTGGTCGGCAGGAGAGTCCTCGCTGAGGAAGACCCCGACGGAGGCAGTCTGTGGATAGTTCGAGCGACCCGGTCACCATCACCCCCTGTCCCGACGGACCTCTGCTCGTCCGTGGGGACTTCACCGTCCTCACGGTGCCGGGACGGGAAGAGACGGCAACCGATCGCCGGGTGGTTGCCCTGTGCCGGTGCGGCAAGACCGGCATACCTCCATTGTGCGACGGCTCCCATCGGGCAGTCGGCTTCCGTGCCCCCGCTCCACCCCCGTCGGCAGAACCTCCGCCGGGGACGGATGAGCGGGGGTCTCAGTCGCCCCGCACAGGGCTGACTCCCGAGGCCTGATCGTAGACAGCCAGATCCCGGCGGAACGCTCGGCTCCGAGCATAGCTGTGCACTGTGTCGAGCACTTCGCGTTGGTGTTCTGCCTTCTGCGCGAACTCACGGAACTGTTCGGCATCCAGGCCGAGTCCCTCGGCGTTGTCGTCGAGCGTCTGCCACATCCCCAGTTTGCCGATGACCGCGCTGCGCATCAGCTCGGCTTCGAGCACAAGGGTCATGGGCGAGCGCTTGAGCAGCGAACCATTGGCCTTGAGCCTGCCGATCCGTTCGCCGACCCACGACACCGCTTCGGCGATGGGACGGCGCCGGAGACCGAGCTCGCCGATGAGGTGCTGGACGTACAGATGCTCTCCGCGGATCTCCGCGGCGAGCTCGGACAGAGCCGCGAAGACGGGAGTGTCGACGAAGTCGGCCGCCATCCGTTCGATCCTCTCCGCTCCGGCGGTGGCCCCGGTGAGATGATCGCTGAGATAGAGCCCCAAGAGGTCCATGTCGACCTCACTGTGCTCTTCGTCCGCACCCGGTGCTTCGTGCCCGCTGCTCGTATCGTCCGCTGCCCGCAGCCGCGTATGTTCGACATCGCGTGGACGGAGCGGAACGGAAGCGGCCCCCTCACCGTCGGCCATGCCTTTGAGCAGTTCACGCGCGGCATCCATGGCACTGTACTCCGGCTCCCAGTCGAGTTCCCGCCGTGCGCGCGCATTGTCCATCAGCGGCACGTGCAGTCCCATGTCGAGCCATCCTGCATCGGCGGCGACCAGTGAGCTGCTGTGGCCCATGCTCAGAGCTGCGCGCACTGCGCCGTTCGGCACCGGGACGTGTCTGCCGTGGTCGAGCAGTTCGGCCAGATCCTTCGGTTGGAGCACACCATCGGCGCAGATGTTGAAGGCGCCCGAACGGCGTCGGAGGACACTGGCGACATAGGCGCGGGCGACATCGGTCGAGTGCACTGCCTGGACGCCGCGCAGTCCCGCGGGCAGCGGCAGGAACGGCAGCCGGCCCGCGCGCAGCAGCTGGACGGGCATCCAGGTGCTGAGGAAGTACCGCTGTATCTCCGAGGCGGCAGGGGCACCGAAGATGAGTGCAGGACGCAGCCGGGTCACCGTGACCTCGGGGTGGTCGGCGCAGAAGTCGTCGAGTACGCGTTCCTGGGCGGCTTTGTCCACACTGTAGTGGGAGGAGCGGATCCCCTCGGTCGGCCACGCCTCATCGTGCATGTCCATGCTGTCATCGGGAGAGTAGGCGCCGACCGAGGACGCCACGACGAGATGCGGGACGCCGGCCGCCGCGACGGCTGCGGCCACGCGGGCCGTGCCGTCGACATTGACGCGTCGGAGCAGATCCCGGTCGCTGTTGGGCTGGATCAGCCAGGCCAGATGGATGACGGCGTCGGCAGCGGTCAGCGCTTCTGTGAGATCGCGGTGGGCCGTGTCCTCGCTGCTCGCGGCGGCGATGTCGATCGCTCTCCATTCGCACCCGGAATACGGTTCGGCCTCGATGTCGGGCATCCGTCTGGAGATCCCCAGCACCGAGGTGATGTCGGGCGCGCGCCCGAGCACGTCGAGGACCGCTGTACCGACGTTGCCGGTGGCTCCGATGACTGCGACTCTCATGTTGTCTCCCCCTGCGGGTTCGGCGTCGGCGCGTCTGATGCAGAGCCGTTCGGGTTCCGCTCCTCGCTGATGGAGACGTCGGCGAAGGAATACGGCGGCCACGGGCCGAGGAAGCGGATGGACAGAGCGGGCTGGGCCTTCTTGAGCGCGGTGAGCTCGGCTCCCAGCGCCCTGATCTCTGTGCTTCTCACCAGGCATGAGGCCATGATCACCGGTGTCAATCCACTCTCGAGGCTCGTGGAGCGGTGTTCTTCGATGTCGAGGCAGCGGGCGGCGATCCTGGCCCTGACCTCCGGATAGATCCTGTCGGCCGCTCGATCGACGATCTCCTTCTCCGTCTTCTCCAGTCGCTTCTCGAGCAGCCGGCGCACTCCTGCAGGACGTCTCTCCATCTCCGTCCTCATGTCGCCGACCTCTGCGTCGACCTCCTCGAGCAGGCTTCCGTCCAGAGACAGTTCGACGCGCAGTTCGGAGGTGTCGCGCAGCTCCTCGAGTCGTCTCGACAACGTCTCCGCGGAGCCGTCGAGCCAATGTTCGAGCTGTTGGGTCGCCGTCGCCTCGGTCTCGGGGTCCGAGCGGACGATGACGTTGAAAGAGACCGGGAGGAGGGCCGGTGAGTTCTGCCAGGCATCCTCGATGACTTCGCTGTGTTCGAGCACCCACCGACGCACGGCATCGTCCGGCCCGTCGAAGGGACCTCGGGTGTGGCGGTGGACCACGGCCCTCGGGCCTGTGTCGCGTCCGACCGTGTGCAGCGCGGAACCGTCGATGCCCGTGACGGCAGGAGTGTAGTCGTCGCCGGCGACGATGGCGTAGACGTAGAGCATGTCACCCTCGGCGTTCATTCGACGCCCTTTCCGTTCTCCTCGGCCCATCTGGCCGGATTGATGAGCTTGTCGACGACTTCATCGACGACATCGTCGAGTCCTCGGTGCAGATCGTCGACGGAACCGGTGATTCCGTGCTGATCCTTGATCTGGTCCATCGCCTCATCGAGTTCGAGGAGGGCCTCGCCGAGGCGGTTCTGCTCGTCCTCGGTGAGGTCCCCGCCTTCCATCCGGCGCACCGCTTGGGTCTCGAGGGCTTCCTGAATCACCTCGACGAGGGTGACGACGAGGGTGAGAACCCCGTGTTTGAGGCTCTCCTCGTTGACGTTGAGCGTCATGATGCTGCTCCTTCTTCGGCGCGGTCGGCGCGGTTGCTGTCAGGTCGCGTGGGCTCCTCGAGCGGAACGGAGCCCCTGTCAACGAGTGCTCCTGTTCGCCAGTCGTCGAGCATCCTGGCCCATGCACCGGCATCGTCTGCGGCCAGCGTGATGGTCGAGTCCCCGGTCTCGAGGATGAGAGCCTGCCCGTCGTCGGTGGGGTTGCTGTGCTCTTCCCGGTGCAAGGCCTTCAGCTGTTCAGGGGAGATCCGCACTCGGGCGCGGCCGTCCATCGGCGACCTCCAGGTCAGTTCCGTGTTCGAAAGCTGCGCCTGCCCGCCGCGCCACGTGCTCCCGGATGACAGAGTCTCGAGAAACCACATCCGACCCTCTCGCAGAGGCCGGTCCTCCGCCGTCGTCGCCTCCGGAGTCGAGGATGAGGCGACGTCGGCCCGGTCGAGCCGAGCCTGGACCAGGGAGATGAGGCGATCGGGCTCGAGGGCCGAAAGGATCGCCTCGGTGCCGTCGTTGAGCTCGACGAGGATGCGCGTGCGCTCTTCACCTCCGATGGAGGGCTCGCGCAGCGCGGAGACCGAGGCGATCGCGTCCAGGCGCGTCTGCCACAGTGTCTCTGCAGGGTCACGTCGATGGATGATGAGACGCTGGGTGGTGAGATAGGCGCTGCCGGGCCGCCACGTCCGATAGAAGTTGTCCTGATAGTGCCCTCCGGCCATCTTGGCGAGGATCTCCTCGTCGGCGGCCAGCGGCAGATGTGTGCGGACGGCTCTCTGCACCCACTCCCTGGTGTCGCGGTCCCACTGCTGCATCATCCCGTACTCGATCATCGTCTCGATCCCCGCGATCGTGGCGCGCAGATTGATTCCGATGAGCGGGATGTCCGACACCGAGATGATGAGGTCGAGGTTGAGATGGACGCCCTTGTTGAGAAGCACCTCGATGAGGTCGGGCAGAGTCGCTCGCGGGTCGCGTGTGGGCTGCATGATCGCGTCTCCGGGCATGGTCGCCTCAGCGGTCGTCGCCGGGAGAGCCGGCGGCGGGAGTGCCTGCATCGGCGGATGAGCCGGCGGCTTGTTCCGAGGAGGTGTCAGCGTCGTCCGCGGAGTTCAGCTGGGCCGGCTCACCAGCCTCGATCCGCTTCGAACGCGCACTCTGCCACCCGCACCAGGGGCAGTAGTCGTTCATCAGCTGCGCGAGTGCGGAGCGCTTCCCGCACTCGGGGCAGGTGTCCGTCTGCTCGACTGCTTCTTTCCACGCGACGGTCTCCCGGTCCGTGCCGGCGGGGAAGTCCAGACCGTAGCGGGCTGCGGTCTCGAAGGAGGCCAGGGCGGCCCTGATCCGGATTCCCAGCAGCTCGACACCGGCCACGGAGACCATGATGTCCGCGTTGAGGACCAGACCTTTGTCCAGCAGCGTCTCCACGACGTGCAGCAGCGTGCCTTCCTGGCTGCGCTGCGGCTGCATCGCGTCGTTCGGCTGATTCATGATGCTCATATCGCCCTTTCGATCACTCGCTCGGCCGACCGCGAACGTAGCGATCCTTCCTGTCATAGGCCATGAGCTCACCGTCCGCATCGAGCTCGACCTCGTACTCGGCCAGCAGATCCGCGCTGTCGGGAATGCGTCGCGATTCCACGACCTCCAGACGCACGGACCAGCGGTCGTCCTTCCACCTCGTGCCGACCACGGACTCCGGAGGTCTGCCGGTGAGGGTGCTGAACTGCTCGATCGCCTTCTTCACCGCTCTGACGGCAGAGATCCTCTGACCGGTCGCGCTGTGGGACCGACTCTCCGAGCGCGAGGACGATTTCGCCTTCTCAGTTGACGAGGACGTCGCCTTCTCGCGTGAGGACGACGCCGCTGCGGACGACCGGCGGGACGTCCCGGCTGTCGTGCGCTCCTTCTCCGCCGGTTTCCGGGCGCGCTTCGTGGTCGTGCCTCCGTCGTCTGCAGAGCTGCCCTCTGCTTTCGCCCCTTCGTTCGCTCTCGACTCTTCGCTCATCGGTCCTCCTCGGTTCTGCGCCGACGGCCCTCGAGCAGTCGTCCGACGAGCTCACGCTCGAGGGCATCGGCTTCGTCATCACTGATCGATCCGCGCTCGCGTGCTCCGGCGACCTCTTCCAGCTGGCGCCGGATGGCACCGGGATCGAAATAGCGCTTCTCGGCTTCTCCTCTGACCTGCTCGGCGACCCATACGGTTCCCTTGAGCGGTGCCAAGGGAGCACCGAAGACTGCTGACAGGAGTCCCATGACGTCGCCTATGCCTCGGGGACGAAGTCGTAGGGTGCCTGCGGTCCGATCAGCCGGAATCTCATCCGCTCCTGGTTCGCCTCCGCCAACTCCTCGATGACGGCGTCGAACTCGTCGAGGGCGTCCCTGCGGACCAACATCGCCACCTCGGCGACGTCCTCGGCCTGGCCGACTTCTCGCATCGCCGTCTCAACGGTCGCGGAGCGGATCTGCTCGAGGATCGGAGGAGCTTCGGTCCTTCTCCAGCTCTCCATCGTCGTGACGACGATCTCTCCGAGCCGAATGCGTTCGTTCCTCGTCTCGTCTTCGCTCGTTCCGCTGATCCACTCTCTCAGCTCGGCGACCTCGGGGTTGCCGCTGACGATCTCCCGCAGTATCGCGTCGCGATCGAAGGTGATCCTCAGGGTGAACTGCGTGCATCCGGACAGCTGTTCGAGCGCCTCGGCGAAGGCCTCCGCCTGCGGAGCGAGAATCTCCTCGGCGATATCGGCCCCTCCGGGGACGACAGTTCCGAATGCAAGCGGCAGCACCGGTTGCTTCTCGGCCAGCTCGTCGAGAACGACGCTGTGGTTCTGCAGAGCTTCGGGAGTGCCCAGCATCCCACTGTCCGCGAGTTCCGTGACCACAGCCGCAACTGCCCCGGACTCGACGAGAGCGAGGGCATTGCCCTGCACTCCGTCGGGCCCGTTCGGCAGCTCGGCACCGGCGCGTACGATCCCGTACAGATACCGATCGGCCAAGGGTGCGCCTTCTTCACTCATTCGGACTCCGAGGAGCTGCGCGCCGGGCGTTTGGTCCGGCGACGCGATTTCTCCTGGTTCGAACTCTCGCCGGAGTCGTCATCGGAGTCATCCGAGGTGAGGGCATCTTTGATGCCTTCCACGGCTCCCTGGGTCTTGCCCTTGGAGCCGTTCTCCATCATTCCGCCGATCATCTCCGGCAGATCGCGTCCGCCCTGCTGGGTCAGATCGAGGCGGTTCGTCGCCTCGGCGAAGCGCAGATAGGTGTCCACGCTGGCGATGACGATGCGCGCGTCGATCGTGAGAATCTCGATCCCCACCAGTGAGACGCGTACGTATGCATCGATGACCAGGCCCTTGTCGAGGATGATCTCGATGACGTCCGCGAGCGAACTCGATGACGGACGGTCGACGTAGCTTCCGCGTGATCGTTCTACTGTGCTCGTGCTCATTGTCCTTGCCTACTTCCCAATCGGAGGGCGCTCAGCCGCGTCCCTCATCGTCTTCGGCGGGTTCTTCAGATTCTTCGTCTTCCACGGGCTCCCCGGACTCAGCGCCCTCCGGCTCCTCCTCGAAGTCCTCTGCGGGCTCCGCGTCGTCTGCCTCGGCCGGTCCCTCGTCCTCGTACTCCTCGACCGGCTCCTCCTCGTACTCCTCTTCGGCTTCGCCCTCGGCGGGCTCGGCCTCGGTCTCCTCCGCCTCGGATTCGTCGGGTTCATCCGCGCCGAAGTCGTCATCCGCGACCTGATCCTCGGTCGGCTCGTCCTCGCTGTCTTCGGGCTGGGCCTGATCCTGCTCGAGGCCGTCCTCGTGGGAGGTGACGAGTTCTCCGTCGCGGATCTCTCCGCGCCATCCTTCGACGCTGTCGGGGTCGACCATGATCTGCCTCATCACATGGCGGACGAAGAACTTCAGTTCGAGGCGGAAACGGCGGGGAACGGTGAACCACAGTGCACCAACACCTTCCATGAAGCCCTGCTTGTGGTACTCGCCCACCGCAATGATCCGGGTCAGCCTGGGCGCGACCTCGTGGAAGGAGATGCTGCCGCTGATATACCCCTTCTCGCCGGTCGATTCCCAGACGATGTGAGAGTCGGGGACCTGCTCGGTGATCGTGGCTTCCCAGGTTCGATGCGACCAGACGGCCTGCCCTTTGATGCTGAGGGTGACGTCGTCGGTGCGTTCGACGTTCTCGACCTTCTTCATGAAGTCGGGCCAGTCCTCGAACGTCGTGAACGCGTTGTAGGCCACGTTCAGCGGAACACCGACCTCGGCGGTCTCCACGATGTTGGAGAACTTGAAATCACCGGAGCCGCCCGAACCGCTCGAGCCGCCGCCGAACAGACCCTTGACCTTCTCCTTGACACCGGTCGTCGCCGCGGACAACGCCGCTTTCGCCGGTGACTTGCCCTCGGCGATCTCCTCTGCGCCGGCCTGGGCCGCGGGCGCCGGAGCATCGCCCACACCGTCGAGGCGGTCGGCGATCTTCTCGACCCTGTCGCCGACGGAGTTCACCGCCTTGCGGCCGACGGTCTTGGCAAAGTCTCCAGCCTGCTGTTTGAGGCCGCTGAAGATCGAGTCATCACTCATCTTCGGCCTCCTCGGGTTTGGCAGCGGAGCGGGAGGACGATGTCTTCTTCGCAGTCGTCGAGCGCCTGGAGCCTGACTTCGTGCGCGAACCGCGCGAAGCTGTCGAGGACTTCGACGAACGCGTGCCCTTCGCAGAGCGCTTCGCTGTCGAGGACCGCTTGGCTGCCGGCTTCTTCGGAGCCTCCTCCTCTACCTGCGTCTCTTCGTCGGCCTCCTGCTCATCGTCGGTCGGCTCCGCCTCGTCGGCTTCAGACTCCTCGGTGTTCTCGGGAACGTTCTCGTCCTCTGTCTCGGGAGCGTCCTCTTCGTCGTCCGCGCCCTCGCTGTCATCGACATTGGGGTCGATCGAGTCGGCGGCGTCGTCGAGGGTCGACTTCATCTTCTCGGTCTGATCCTGAAGCTTGACGCTGAGCTGGTCGACTCCCTTCGCGGCCACGGCTTTGACCGCACTCTTGCCGGATTCGGCCAGACGGCCGGTGATCTTCTCCTGGAGACTCTTGAGCTCGGGGGAAGAATCAGCGAAATCCTTGAGCCCGCCCAGAAGCTGATCGCGATTCTTCGCGGCAGTGGTTCCGGCGACAGCCGAGGCGACCGTGAGTGCCAGGCCGAGTTTCTTGGTTCTGCCGAGCATGTAGCCCGCCAGTATCAGACCGGTGATCTTCATCTTGTTGTTCATGATTGCCTCCGTCTCCGCGTTGATGGGCGCGGACCGAGATTGAAGAATGGATGCCAGGAGCCCAGGCCTGGGATTGCCATGGGATGGGTTGGCGCTCTTCTGTGCTGATCGCTGTTGAGCGTTGTATCGCCTCGTGACGAGTACGGAAGGAGTTCGTCTCCGCCTGTCATCCGAGACCGTCGCAGAGTCCTGAACGCGTCTGCGGGCTTTCTCAGAAGCCAAGAGCAATCTGCCCTTTTCACAATCGTCTGTTCAGCCACCCCGGATCCGTCAAGGGGGGTCAGAAGCGGTTCAGAGTGTCGCGGCATAGTGCCTGGGCTCATCGTGAGAAATGTCTGTCAATCTGTGTGATGCGAATTCGAGCAGGCCTCCCGCCCCCTTTCTCGCCACCTCCCGGCGCTGTTCTTCGGACCCGGTGCCCCGATTGAGAAGACGACAGAGTCCCTGGTGAACACGGTCGACGCCCCCAGTGCGCAGCAGGGCAGGTCGTGCGTGGTCGAAGGCTTTTCGGACGGCCTCTGCAGCCGGTACGGTTGTCTGCGACTCCGGGTCGAACAACGTTCCCCTGAGACCGAAACGCGCAGCCTGCCAATGAGCGATGTTCAGCAGATTCGCAGTGACCGCGTCAGTTCCGGATTCGTCCATAGCGACGTCTGCGAGCGCACGGGTGAGCAGCGCGAGGGTCACAGTGGTCGCGGCGTCCAGCTGCATGTCACAGGTCCGGACTTCGACGGTCCTGTGTCGGGGTGAGAGCCTGACCAGCCACCCCAGAGTCGCCTCGTCTGACACCACATCGGATTGCAGTGCAGCATCGATCTGCGCATCGTGGTCGTCGAGGTCGTGGAAGTGAGGCGGAATGCCGAAGACGACCCAGCGCCGGTAATGGATGGAACGCCAGCTGGCGAACCCGCTGTCGGCTCCGCGCCAGAGGGGAGAATTCGCACTCAACGCTGTGAGCACGGGAATCCACTTGCGCAGGCCGTTGACAGCTCTCAGGCCCGCTTCCCTATCGGGGATGTCGACATGGACATGCATGCCGTTGACGTACTGGTCTGCGGCGATCCCGGGAGCGAGCTGGGCGAATTCACGGTAACGGCTGCCATCGCTGACTCCCGCCGGAACCTCCGGGATCTGAGGCGGCGTGCCGAGGCCGACTGCGAGCAGCCCGCGTTCCTGAGCCGCTGCCGAAAGACTGCGGCGAAAAGTGTGCAGCGATTCGTACGCCTCGTCGGCCGTGGTCAGGACCGGAGTCGCGAACTCGATCTGGCCAGGCAGCCATTCGGCACAGGCTGCTCCGCTGCTCGGACTCACCGCACGCTCGATCTCCTGCAGGCTGCTCTTCGATCGAGCAGGCAGCAGCGAACGTCGATCGACGAGGAGGAATTCCTCCTCGATGCCGAATTCGCTCATCGTCACCTCATTCCGCTTCTGACCCGCTCACGCTATTTGACGGGAGGCAAATGCAACAGAGGCGACGGGGCCTCACGGAAATACCTGCGTAGAGGTACCGAAGGAGAGGTACCGAAGGCAGGTGTGAGCAGTGGTCGCTCGCGGCGATTCAGACGCGGCAGGCGGATCGCAGATCGCCCCTGGCCTCAATCGAGGAACAGAACATACACTTTCCGGAAGATCCGAGACGAGTGACCCGAACATGGGCGAGGGTCGCTGGGTTCCGGATCACTGGCACACCGGGCAGGAGGAACCTCCTGCTGCGAAAGTCACGAGCCGAACCAGCAGACGAATGGACGATCAGAACCCCAAGCGCATCGATTCCCTTTCCGACATCGCATTCCCAGCCGAGCGAGCGATCAGGAGGCGGAGAAAGCTCAAAGAGGCCGTCGAATTCTGGAACATGTCGGTTGCCGGAGTGTGGCTGCACTATGTCAGCCTCGGCGGTGACCTCACCGAATACGAACTCGACGCCTACCTCCACGAGGCCTACTTCCTCACGCCCTATCAGCACGACATTCTGGCCGAGGCCGTCAATGAACTCATCGATATGCTTCCCCCGCCTCCGCGAGCCTCGCTGACCGACGAAACCGGTCTATGACCGGTCGCTTCGGTATTCCAGCCTGCCGCGGCGATTGCGACGGACGGCTCCCTGCCGAATCGCCTCACGCACCGCCGCGCGGAAGCGTCCGGGGCCCCACCGGCGAGCTCCGATCGCACGGTAGAGCTCCACCTCTCCGACAGGTTCCATGTCGCGGACGAAATCGATGATGCCGTTGACCTCGTTGGCCGAGACTTCGGGCGGAACGTCGCGTGAGGACACCGAAGGCCACGGTGCATAGACGCCGGCCGATCCCGGGCCCGGACGCAGACGATCTCTTTGGCTTCGAGCCTCGGGGCTCGCCGCCTGTTCGGCCGCCGCGGCGGATTCTGGCCGCTCTCCTCGCTCGGTCTGCTCAGAACCGCTCTCCACGGCGGCTTCGGCACTCTCAGCGTCCTCGGCCGTCAATGGTCGGGCGATGTCTTCGAGGTCGGCACCTTCCGCTTTGACTCCGAAGATCAGTTCGGCCACGCCGCCGAGCGCCATGACGGCCGCCCCGATGCAGAACGCCCAGGCCACTTGGGAACGATCACCGGACTCGATCATGCCGCCGAAGAGCATCGGACCGGCGATGCCGCCGGCGGCGGTGCCGACGGCGTAGAAGAACGCGATCGCCAGTGCTCGGGTCTCCATCGGGAAGATCTCGCTGACGGTGAGGTAGGCCGCACTGGCACCGGACGAGGCGAGGAAGAAGCAGACGATGAGGATGACGAGGAAGAGCCATTCGCCGCCGACCTCAGCATTGAAGACGAGTGCGAGGACGACGGCGACGACCGCCGACCCGAGGTAGCTGAACGAGATCATCGGTTTCCGACCGATCGTGTCGAAGAGTCTGCCGAGAACGACGGGGCCGGCGAAGTTGCTCAACGACCACAGGATGATGAAGATCGGCACGGTGGCTGCCGCGACTCCGTAGAATCCGTTGAAGATCGTGCCCAGGTTGAAGGTGATGCCGTTGTAGAGGAACGCCTGCCCGACGAAGAGGACGAGACAGAGGATCGCGCGTTTGGGGTAGATCGTGAGTGCGACCTTCATGATCTCGACGAACGAGATCGTCGTCCGCTGCCGGACGGTGATGGTCTTCTTCGGCGGCGGCAGGGTCTGCGAGGTCTCCGACTCGATGCCGTCTTCGATCTCACCGACGATGCGTTCGGCTTCATCGTTCTGGCCGTGGATGAACAGCCAGCGCGGGCTTTCGGGCACGTTCTTGCGCACGACGAAGACGAAGATCGCCAGCAGCATGCCGACGGCGAAGGCCAGACGCCAGCCGATCATCTTCGGCAGGATGTCGGTGTTGAGGAAGAGCAGGGTGGTCGCGGCCCCGCCAGCGGCACCGAGCCAGTAGGAGCCGTTGATGATGAGGTCGATACGACCGCGCACGCGGGCCGGAATGAGTTCGTCGATGGCAGAGTTCACGGCTGCGTACTCGCCGCCGATGCCGGCACCGGTGAGGAAACGGACGAGGAAGAAGTACCAGGGAGAGAAGGAGAACGCGGTGGCGACCGTGGCGACGAGATAGAGCACGAGAGTGATGAGGAAGAGCTTGCGTCGTCCGAATCGGTCGGTGAGCTGGCCGAAGACGATTGCGCCGACGCAGGCGCCGAGGACGTAGATGGCACCGGCGGTGCCGATCTGACCCGCAGTCATGTCGATGCCGCTGCCCTCTTCGGTCATCCGAGCCGCGACATTGCCGACCATCGTGACCTCGAGACCGTCGAGGATCCACACGCTGCCGAGTCCGACGACGACCATCCAGTGGAACCGGGCCCACGGCAGCCGATCCAACCGTGCCGGCACATCGGTCTTGATCGTCCCGAGTTCGATCTTCTCACTCATCACACGCCTCCTGGACGCTTCCCGCACAGGGTCTTCTGAATGTCAGGAAGTCTAAGCACACTCCGCAGGGCCGACAAGACATGGCGGAAATGCCCGAAAGCGAGTAGCCTACGACTCCCGCGGGCCCGTCCCCGGAGAATCAGTTCACGAGATCCTCTTGACGAGGTCACCCGGTGTGTGGTCCCAGTCTTCGGCGAGGATCTCCCGCGCGGTGTCGAGACGGTCCTCCATATTCACCATCAGAACTCCGCGGACGCGTCCATCCTCGCCGAGGTAGTACACCACTCCATCCGAATGGGGCTTCTGCCAGTCTTCGACGGTTCGCAGGCCGGGATCGAGTTCCCCGACCGCCTGGTATCCGAAGTCGAAGACGTTCGTGTAGAAATACGGTGTATGGGTGTAGGACTCGTCCGCACCGGCCATGATCCGCCCGGCTGTCCTGCCCATCTGGGTGGCGTTGTCGACGTGTTCGACACGCTGTCGTCCGAGGATCTTGTCGGGGTAGCGGGCGACATCTCCGGCGGCGAAGACATCCGGTTGGGAGGTTCGCAGGGATTCGTCGACGATGATCCCATCGTCTGTGTCCAGGCCCGCGTCCTCTGCGAGACGGGTCGCCGGTTCGATGCCGAGGCCGACGACCACTGCGTCGAACTCATAGGACCCGCCGTCACAGTCGAGCACCACTCGATTGCCGTCGACGTGCCCTCCCGAGGCCTTCGTGCCCGGCACGAGAGTCACTCCGTGGCTGCGATAGAGTTCGTGGAACTGCTTGGCGAGGTCCGGCGGGAAGATGGCGCCGCCGAGGGTGTCGTCGTCGAAGATCAGGGTCGTTCGGGTCTTGTTCTGCACCAGGGCGGCGGCGAGTTCGGTGCCGATGAAACCGCCGCCGATGACTGCGATGCTCAGGTTCTGGCCCGACAGATCCCGCAGACGGCGGTAGTCGGCGAAATCGCGGAAGCAGATGACCCGCTCACCTTCGTCCAGATCAATGCCCTTCGGGTGGCCGCCGGTGACGAAGAGCAGCTTGTCATAGGTGAAGTCGCCGCGGCTCGTCCTCACGGATTTCGCGTCGACGTCGACCTCGGTCGCCTCCGTGGCGAGGCTGATCCGGGCGCCGGTCGCCTCGGCGGTGTCGAAGTAGTTGTCACTCTCGTCGAAGCTCTCGTCGGTCCACAGCCGCTTGCTCAGCGCGGGACGCGTATAGGGCTCGTCGACGTCATCGCTGATGACGGCGATCGAACCCTCCCCGTCGATCTCCCTGATCCCCTGGGCCGCGGAGTCAGCGGCCATCCCGCCGCCGATGATCACATAACGGTACTCAGCCATGTCGGTTGCTCCTCTTCCTGTCGTCTCTGCTGTGCCTGTATTCGGTTCAGGGGCACTGTGGCGGACTAGATCGTTGCGACGGATCCGGCGTCCACGCGATAGTTCGAGCCGTTGACGAAGCTCGCGGCGTCCGAGCAGAGGAATGCGATGACCTTGGCAACCTCCTCCGGTCGGCCGCGGCGACCGAGTTCCATGAACGGACGCTCCTCGCGCAGGAACGAGGCGATGGCCTCATCGAAGCTCGTTCCCTTCTGCTGGGCTCGCTCATTCATCATCTCGTCGGTCATCGGGGTTGCGATGAACGCCGGAGAGACGGTATTGACCAGCAGTCCTTCGGAGGCGTAGGTCCGCGAGAGTCCCTTGGCCAAGGAAAGCACGCCGGCTTTGGCCGCACAGTACGGCAGCTCGTCGTCATAGGGCTGCACCGCATCCTCGGAGGACACGAACACGATGCGGCCCCAGCCGCCTCGGCGAAGTCCTGGAAGGAACGCCCGCGTGACACGGACCGGTCCCATGAGGTCGACATCGATGGTTCGATCCCAGCCCTCCTGGCTGATCTCGTGGAACAGGCCGTCGGCTCCGTGAATGCCGGCGAGATTGACCAGGATGTCGAGGTCGCCGACCTCGGCGGCGACGTACGCGGCGAGTTCGGCGACCGATTCGCCATCGGCGATGTCGGCGTCGTGGGCGTAGATCCGCTCTTTGAACTCGGCGAGTTCGTCGACCGCGGCTTTGAGTTCGTCGGGTTCGGGTCCGGTCATCACGACGACGGCTCCTTCGGCGAGGAGCTGTCGGGCTGTCTCCAGCCCGATGCCCGAACTCGCCCCCGTCACCAGTGCAGCACGGTTGCGAATATTGAGATCCATGTCTCCCTCTCGGTGCGTCAGGGCCGAACACCCGTCGCCCCGGTGCCGGCTGTTGTCCGGTCGGCACCAGGGCGGCCCTGTCATGGGGTGCGGATGAGCTTCTTGTTGACGAATTCGCGGATGCCCTCGGCCCCGAGCTCCCGTCCGACCCCTGAGCGCTTCGTGCCCCCAAAAGGCAGGTCGGGTTCGGTCCAGGTGGCCTGGTTGATCCACACCATCCCGGTGTCGATCCGATCAGCGACGCGCTGGGCCTTCTCGATGTCATCGCTGACGACCGTGCCGCCGAGGCCGAAGGACGAGTCGTTGGCCAGAGCGACCGCTTCATCCTCGTCTGCGACCGAGTAGACGACTGCGACCGGTCCGAACAGCTCTTCCGAGTAGGCGCGCATCTGCTTCGTGACTCCGGTGAGCACCGTGGGTTCGACGAAGGCACCCGGCCTGTCGACACGATGCCCGCCGGTGTGCACCTGGGCCCCATGATCGATGGCGTCCTGAACCTGCTCCATGAGGTCCTGTGCGGCTTGCTCGGAGGACAGCGGCGCCATCGTGGTGACGGAGTCTGCGGGGTCACCGGCGACGAACTGCGACATCTTCGCCGTGAGCAGGTCCACGAATTCGTCATAGAGATCTTCGACCACGATGAGGCGCTTGGAGGCGATGCAGCTCTGGCCGGAGTTCGTCATCCGCCCTTTCACGGCGGCGGTGACGGTCGCGTCCAGATCCGCGGAGTCGAGGACGACGAACGGGTCGCTTCCGCCGAGTTCGAGGATCGACTTCTTGAGATTGTTCCCGGCGCCCCCTGCCACGGCTGCTCCGGCACCTTCGGAGCCGGTGAGCGATGCGCCTCGCACCCGTTCGTCGGCGATGATCGTCTGGATCTGGTCGTTGTCGGCGAAGACGTTGCGATAGCAGTCGGACGGCAGCTGCGCATCGTTCATGACCTGCTCGAAGGCGAGGGCCGACTGCGGACAGTTCGATGCGTGTTTGAGGATGATGGTGTTGCCCGTCACGAGGTTCGGTGCGGCGAGTCGGGCGACCTGATAATAGGGGAAGTTCCACGGCATCACGCCGAGGATCGGGCCGATGGGTTCGCATTTCATCACGGCGCTGCCTCCGCTGGCGGGTTCGAGCCGTTCGTCGGAGAGCAGCAGAGGTCCCTCCTCCGCGTAGTAGCGCAGAATCCTCGCTGCCAGTTCGACCTCTGCTGCGGCCTCAGCCCGCAGTTTGCCCATTTCGATTGTGAGGAGCTCAGCGAGATCCCACTTGCGCTCGTCCATGAGGTCTGCCGCTCGAGCGAGCGGGGCAGTGCGGTCGTGGACAGCGGTCGTCCGCCAGGACTGGAAGGCTGCGTCGGAGGCATCGATGACGGCGGAGATCTCCGCGTCGCTGGCGGTGGGAAACTCCTCGAGAACCTCTCCGGTTGCCGGGTTCGTGGTGTTGAATTTAGCGGTCACGGCTTCTCCTTTCCTCGAGGTTCGTCAAGGCGCTCAGCGAAGCAGGAATCGTGTCTGCTTCGCGGCCTCTGCCGAACCGAGAATCCACCGTCCCAAATCTCGATGGCCGCGACCAGCCCCCTTACGGTCTCCGGCGTTCGCCTTTATAATCCGCACGGACAGCGGGTTCGTCGATCACAAGCAGAATCGCTCCGTCGTCGAGATCACTTTCGAACTTCTCTGTTTCATCGGCACCGGCGCCGAGCACCTCGTCGACACCTGCCGCGGTCGGGAGGCGTCGGCGGTCGCGGTCGAACCGCGGCGCGGTCACCACTGTGTCGTGAGGAAGTATTCGATGGCGATCGCGGACGCCAACTGCGTCGCCAACAGGGGGCGCTGCCACCGCAGTGGCAGCAGCGACGGCAGCAGCAGCACCCAGATCGTGAACGGCAGCCAGATGCGTTCGACCTCCGCCTTGCTCATGCTCGACAGGGTCGCCAGCAGGATCGTGGACAACCCGGCACTGCCCAGCACAGCGACGGCCCGCCGATTCCTCTCGCCGCGCCGCCAAGTTTCGGCGATGCCGTGGGGAATGGCCGCCCAGACCGCCAGACCGATGGTGAAGGTCCAAGCGCCGAGGTTCGCCCACACCCAGTAGCCGTACTGCCGTTTGGATTGGATTCCGTCGTAGTACCGAGTGACCAGAACGGGGAAGCCCTCCCACCAGCGGAAACCGGCCAGGGTGAAGGCCGCAGCGACGAGCAGCGCACCACCGAGAGCCCACGGCAGAGCCTCCCACCGGCCGCCCAGCCAGATCACGGCGATCGCGAGGATGCCCAACAGCACCAGGCCATAGGAGAAATAGACGCACAGCCCGAGCAGCAGCCCTGCCGGAATACCGCAGCCGATCAGTCGCTTTCGGCGGGACGCCGTCGCGGCCAGCGCCAGCAGCGCCAACCCCCAGGCGGCCGTGGCCGTGAACATCGCATCCGCCGACACGCCCATCCAGATCGCCGAGGGGGTCGCCACGATCCAAGGGGCGACACGGCGTGCGTACCTCTCCGAGCTCAGGGTGCGCACCGTCAGCAGAACCGCGACGACTGCCGTGCAGCCGAGAGTGAGGACGATGATGCCCGCCGTGTACGGGTCCGAGACGCCGAGGCGGTCGAGCACGATGAAGAACAGCGTTGCGCCCGGAGGGTGACCGGCGATGTGAATCGGCCAGTGATCCTTAGCGTCCAGGGGCACTCGCTCGATGAACCCGGTCAGGAACCCGGAGATCGACGGCACCTCCTTGGCACCGACGAAGTACTCGCTCGGACGGGCGAACACCTTGCTGATGCTCTCCGTGCCCCCGACATGTCCCAGCGCAGCCGTCCACAGCCAGGATGCGGCGAAGACCGCGGCCAGGAAAGGGCCCCACCTCAGAGCGGAGATCATCCGCCGCCACACCAGGAGACCGGCCAGTGCCACCAGCACGGGAAGCAGCAATGTGGGGGTGAAGCCCGGCGTCCATCTCGCCTTCAGCGGAGGCCAGTAGATAAAGACATCGGTTCCGGTGACTCGCGGCCAGGCAATGGCGACGGCGACGACGACCGCACCGATGAGTGTGCTGACGACTGCTGCGACCCAGACCTTGCGCGAAGGGAAGGAGGCTTGTGTGGGCACGTTCACATTCTAACACTGGTAGTGTCGCCCTATGCCCGATCCCCTTGCACGTGAGCCGCTTGCCTGCACTGTTGTGATTCCATGCCGCGACGAGGCACCGGCCCTGCCGGGAGTCTTCAGCACGATCCCCGAGCGCATGGAGGTGATCGTCGTGGACAACGGGTCGGTCGACGACACCGCCGACGTCGCCCGCCGCCTCGGCGCCGACGTGGTCCACGAAGAGGTCGCCGGCTACGGCGCCGCTGTGCACACCGGAATCCTCGCCGCCACGACCCCCTTGGTGGCAGTGCTCGACGGCGACGGGTCCATGGACGCCGGCGACCTGGCCGAGCTGGTCACCGTGGTGGACCGCGGAACGGCCACGATGGCGATCGGACGCCGCCGCCCGGAGACCAGAGACAGCTGGCCGTGGCACGCACGGGCCGGAACCGCCGTGCTCGCCTGGTGGATACGGCACAGCAGCGGTTTCGCGGTGCATGACCTGGCCCCGATGCGCGTCTGCCGCCGGGACGATCTGCTGGCCCTGGATATCAGAGACCGGAGGTTCGGCTATCCGCTGGAGCTGATGATCCGGGCGTCTCGAGCCGGTTGGACCGTGCACGAGAAAGACATCGTCTACCGTCGGCGCGCACAGGGAACGAAATCCAAGGTCTCCGGGACGGTGGTGGGGACATGGCGGACCATCGTCGATTTCGCCGGGGTGCTCAGGTGAGCGCGACGCCGACGGTGCTGGTGGTCGCCAAGGCACCCGTCCCCGGTCAGGCCAAGACCCGTTTGGCGGCGACCATCGGCGACGCGACGGCCGCACGGATCGCCGCCGCATCGCTGCTGGACACGCTCGAGGTCGTGAACGGCCTGGGCTGGCCCGTGGTCATCGCGATGACCGGTGACCTCGATCAGGCGGCCCGAGGAGGCGACATCGCCTCGGCGTGCGCCGGGCACCGGGTCATCGCCCAACGCGGCGACTCCTTCGCCTCCCGGCTCATCGCCGCGCACCACGATGCCGACTCCGGGCACGGTGTCATCCAGATCGGCATGGACACGCCGCAGGTCACCGCCACCGACCTCGAGGCTGCGGCAACGGCCTTGGACAGCCACGACGCCGCGCTCGGCCTGGCCGAGGACGGAGGCTGGTGGGTGCTGGCGGTGCGCAGGCCCGGCTGGTCGTCCTGCCTGTCTGCGGTGCCGATGTCGAGACCCGACACCGGTGTGCGCACCGAGGAGGCGCTCCTGCGCGAGGGCGCTCGGGTCGCCGCCGTTCCCGTCCTGGCCGATGTCGATCGGTGGGAGGACGCACACGCGGTCGCCTCCCTCATCCCGCACAGCCGTTTCGCCGCCGAGGTCGCACACGCCGCCGACCGTGAACAGATCGGAAGCCAACCATGACCGACACCATCGACTTCGCACCGCTCGACGCCTTGAACGCCGCGATGTCGGGTCACGACTGCGACGTGGTCAGGGCGGACGGCACGACGATCCGTTTGGATGTCCAACAGTGGATCGGCGCCCCCGACGCCGCCGACCATGCGCTGTTCCTCGACCGCTGCACCGGCCCGACCCTCGACGTCGGCTGCGGTGCGGGACGTCTCGCCGGAGCCCTGGCCGCTCGCGGCGGCACGGCTCTGGGGATCGATGTCTCCCCCGTCGCGGTGAGGCTGGCCCAGGAACGCGGCGCGACCGCCGTCCACGGCAGCATCTTCGATGCCGTGCTCGACGGAGGCAGCTGGCAGTACGCTCTGCTGGCGGACGGAAACGTGGGCATCGGCGGCGATCCGGTCCGGCTGCTGCAGCGGATACGCGAGCTGATGCGCCCGGCAGGATCCGTCCTCGTCGAGGTCGACGCGCCCGGCACGGGACTGGCCCACGAGAGAATCCGACTCCGCGTGCGAGGACAGCTCACCGGCGCATTCGCCTGGTCACGCGTCGGTGCCGACGCCATCGCCGACGTGGCCGCAGCCGCAGGTCTGCACGGCTGCCGACTGCACAGCCATGGAAGCCGTCACGTCGCCGAGCTGACCCGCGACGGGCAGGCCTGAACGATGCGCTGGCGCAGCCCCCTGCGCGGACCGTGGCTGACCTCGGTCTTCGGCGCCGTACTCCTGGTCGCACTGCCGATCGTCGCACTGACCGGTCTGCTCTCCTACCTCGCCTATGCACCGCAGCTGGGACAGGCCATCCCCGGGGACGCGGGCTGGCTGCGGCCCCCGCCCCTCGAATGGCCGACCTCTCCCTCCTGGGCCTACCAGCTCAACCAGGGCACCCACGTCGTGCTCGGCATGGCGGTCATTCCGCTCGTGCTCGCCAAACTGTGGTCGGTGACGCCGAAGCTCTTCGCCTGGCCGCCGGTGCGCTCGATTGCGCACGCCCTCGAGCGGCTGTCGCTGCTCCTGCTCGTCGGCAGCATCCTGTTCGAACTCGTCACCGGCGTGCTGAACATCCAATACGACTACCTCTTCGGGTTCAGCTTCTACGTCGCCCACTACTACGGGGCGTGGGTCTTCATCGCCGCCTTCGTAGCTCATGTGTGCCTCAAACTTCCGACGATGATCTCGTCCCTGCGTTCCCGGTCGTTTCGCGCCGAGCTGCGCACGCCGCTTGCCGAGACTCACCCGGAACCGGCCGATGCCGACGGACTGGTGGCCGCTCGCCCGGACCCGCCGACGATGAGTCGTCGCGGTGCACTGGCAATGGTCGGCGGAGGATCCGCGCTGATTGCGCTGCTGACCATCGGCCAGTCGATCGGCGGCGCATTCCGGCCGCTGTCCGTGCTGCTGCCCCGAGGGCGCGTCCTCGGCGACGGACCCAACGACTTCCAGGTGAATCGGACGGCCGCCGCCGCCCGGATCAGCCCCGATGACACCGGCGAGGCATGGCGTCTGCGGCTCAGCGGCGGACCCGACGATGTCGTCGTCGACCGCGCGCAGCTGCTGGCGATGCCCCAGCACACCGCCGACCTGCCGATCGCGTGCGTCGAGGGATGGTCGACGACGCAGACCTGGACCGGTGTGCGCCTGGCCGACCTGGCGGACCTGGCCGGCGTCGGCGAACCGTCCTCGGCGCGAGTCGAATCGCTGCAGAAGTCGGGGGCGTTCCGGGCCGCCTCGCTGCAGCGCAATCAGGTGCTCGCACCCGACTCGCTGCTGGCACTGCGCGTCAACGACGCAGACCTGTCTGACGATCATGGCTTCCCGGCCCGGATCATCGTCCCGGCCATGCCCGGTGTGCACAACACCAAATGGGTGCGCTCGATCGAGTTCAGGAGCTGATGTGCCGAACTCTCACGGACGATTCCGCAGATTCTACGGAGCCGGTCTGCCGCATCTGCTGGTGCTGACGGGATGCTTCCTCATCGCCGGCTGTGCACTGACTGCCCTGGGCCCGGACCGATTGTTCGGAGCGGACGTGTGGTGGCAGTCCATCGCCGTGTGGTTCGTGGGTGCGGCGATCGTCGTCGATCTCGTCCTGCTTCCCCTGTGCGCCGCGGCGAACAGGGCGCTCCTCGCCGCCCTCGGCTCCCCACGTACCGATCCGCACACCGGTCCCCGAATTCCGGTGATCAACCACATCCGGGTGCCGGTGCTCGCCAGCGGACTGCTGCTCATCGTGTTCCTGCCCGGCATCATCGAACAGGGTGCGCGCACCCACCTGGCTGCCACCGGACACACTCATGCGCCGTTCCTCGAACGCTGGCTGTGGATGACGCTCCTGTTCTGCTGTCTCAGCGCCCTGGCCTACGCAGTCCGATTCTGCGTGCGCCGGGGACGACAAACACCAACAACCGAAGGAGAACGTGATGACTGAATCACCCGACGTCGCCATCATCGGCGGCTCCGGCTTCTACACCTTCCTCGAGAATCCCGAGGAGATCGAGGTCGAGACGCCGTTCGGAGCACCATCGGCGCCCGTCGCGATCGGCAGCATCGCCCACGCGGGCACGAACCGGACCGTGGCCTTCCTGCCCCGACACGGTCAGGGCCACGAATACCCGGCTCACCGCGTGAACTACCGCGCCAACATGTGGGCCCTGCGCAGCCTCGGAGTCCGGCAGGTGCTGGCGCCCTGCGCTGTCGGCGGCCTCAACCCCGAACTCGGGCCCGGCTCGCTGGTGGTCCCCGATCAGCTGGCCGACCGGACATACGGACGGAAGCAGACGTACTTCGACGAAGGCGCCTGCCATGTCTCCTTCGCCGACCCGTACTGTCCGCGGCTGCGCACCGCTCTGCTCGACGGGCTCGCCGCCGATCGCGAACCGCCGATCGACGGCGGAACCATGGTGGTCATCGAGGGCCCGCGATTCTCCACCCGGGCAGAGTCCCAGTGGTATGCCGCACAGGGGTGGGACATCGTGAACATGACCGGCCAGCCCGAGGCGATCCTGGCCCGCGAACTCGAGCTGTGCTATGCCACCACAGCATTGGTCACCGACCTCGACGCGGGCATCGACGCCTCACACGCCGTCGCTCAGTCCGAGGTCTTCGAAGTCTTCGCCGAGCACACCGAGCGGTTGAAATCGAGCCTGCGCACCGTGATCGCCTCCCTGTCGACCGACCGGCCGTGCGACTGCTCCAAGGCGTTGGACGGAATGACCCTGCCGCTGGAGCTGCCATGAAGGTGCTGCTGACAGGCGCCGCCGGATTCATCGGACGCCACATCCATGAGGCCGCGACCGCCGCGGGCCACGAGGTCACCGGCGTCGACCTCATGCTTCCGCAAGCCCACGGGACCACCGCCGAGGCGCCTGCCGGGGTGATGCACGGCGACATCCGAGATCCGCACCTCCTCGACGAGCTGCTCGCCGATGTCGACGTCGTCTGCCATCAGGCCGCCACCGTCGGCAACGGCGTCGATGCCCAGGACCTGCCCGGCTACGCCGCCCACAACGATCTCGGCACCGCTACCCTGCTGGCGGCGATGGCCCGGACTCAGACGACTCGTCTGGTGCTGGCTTCGTCCATGGTCGTCTACGGCGAAGGACGATACACCTGCCCTGTCGACGGCGATGTGCCGCCGGCACCACGGGAGGACAGGCGACTGCGGTTGGGCCGCTTCGACCCGCTGTGCCCACGCTGCGGAGGCGAGGTCGCGCCCCACCTGATCGGCGAAGAGGCACCCTTTGCTCCGCGCACGGCCTATGCCGCGTCGAAGATCGCTCAGGAGAACTATGCCGCCGCCTGGTGCACCTTGGAATCGGGCCGCGCCATCGCTCTGCGCTACCACAACGCCTACGGGCCCGGCATGCCGGCGGACACTCCCTATTCCGGGGTCGCGGCCATCTTCCGCTCGGCGCTCGAACACGGAGAGCCGCCGCAGGTCTTCGAGGACGGCAATCAGCTCCGGGACTTCGTTCACGTCACCGACCTCGCCCGTGCGAACGTCGCCGCGATCGACGCGGTCGGGGACCACCCTCTCGGAGTGAGCGCCTACAACATCTGCTCGGGGCAGACCTACACGATCGGTGACATGGCCCGACGACTGGCTGCGGTGATGAACGGCCCGGCACCGGTGGTCAACGGCCGATACCGGTCCTTCGACGTCCGGCACGTCGCCGCCTCCCCGCAGGCGGCTGCCGACGGCCTGGGCTTTGAGGCCAGGATCGGTCCCGACGAGGGCATCGCCGAACTCGCAACGGCACCGCTGCGCCACCGTTGACGGGTCTCACGGTCGTCGCTTCCCGCCGCATGGGAGGCCGCGATCGAACAGCCTCGGCGACGCTGTCCCTCACAAGTCGACACCGCCGCATCCGACAGCCACAATAGGGTCATCGATTACGGTGACGACGTCTGGCCCCGATGGTCGCCGATTCAGGACAGTCCGCCGAAAGCGAGAACACCGATGCATGACAATCAGGTCGAAGCCACCGATGATCGTCCCACCGAGCCCTCCCCGGCTGAGGGAGCCGATAACGACGCCGATTCGCCAGCCCTGACCGCGGAGATCGGAGAATGGGCGCGCTCCATGGCCCAGGAGTCCGACGACCTCGTCCTGGAGATGATGGTTCAGGAGGCCCTGCGAGTGATTCCGGGAGTCGACTATGCCTCCCTGTCCATCGTCGGCCGCGACCGCCGCATCCGGTCATGCGCGCCATCGCATCCGATCCCGGAACGTTTGGATGCCGTCCAGTCCGAACTCCAGGAGGGCCCGTGCCTCGAATCGATTCGTCAGGAGCGGATCGTGCGCGCGCCCGTCTTCGACGAGTCGTCGCCGTGGCCGGGTTTCGCCGCCCGTGCCCTCGACGAAGGAGTGCGGAGCATGCTCGCCTTCCAGCTCTTCGTCGAGGTCGACAGCCTCGGCGCGCTCAACCTCTATTCCGTCGAACCACGCGCGTTCACCCGCGACTCCGAGGAGATCGGATCGGCGCTGGCGGCACATGCATCGTTGGCGCTGGCCTATTCGCAGAGGCAGGGGCAGCTCTTCGAAGCGGTGTCGTCCCGCGATCTCATCGGTCAGGCGAAAGGGATCCTCATGGAGCGCCACAAGATCGGCGAACACGATGCCTTCCGCGTGCTCACGGCGGCCAGCTCCCGGTCGAACAGGAAGCTCCACAGCATCGCCGAGGAGCTCGTCGCCACGGGCATTCTGCCGGGAGCGGCCGCCGGCTGAGCGCCGCGGAGGTCCGGCCGCGATGCCCTCTCGTTCGAGGTTTGGCGACGGTGGGGAGCTTCGCTAGACTTCACTCAGGTCAAACAGTCGGCCTGCCTTCTTTAGGAGACCGCTGTGTACACCCTTCTCAACAATCGTGCGGCCGCGAAGTTCGACCTCTATCTGCCGGGCCGCCTCGTCGCCTCCTTGCACTATACGATCTCGCCGCAGGAGATCATGTTCGTCTACTGCGAGGCCATCGACCCCACCGATGCCGATCAGCACTGCCGGGAACTCATGCGCCTGGCCATCGAAGACACCCGCAACCGTCGCATCCCGATCACCGTCTCCTGCCCGATCGCATGGAAGTCCATCGATGACGATGCCGCCCTCCGATCGGGTCTCCAAGCTCTGAAGTCCAGCTTCGGACGCAAAACCCACCAGCCGGCTCCGCAGTGACGGGGATCTTTCCCCGATGCTGCTGAGCGGCCGCCGGCACCGAATCCCCGGCGCCGACGGAACAGCAATGCACACAGTGGCTCCGCCACCGAACAAGAAAAGAGAGTCCGCCATGGCATTCGTCCTCTGGATAATCGCAGCTCTGCTCGTCATCTCCGGGATCTTCGCGATCTTCCGTAAACAGCTCCTCTGGGGCATCGTCCTCATCGTCGTCGGATGCCTGGTGGGCCCCGGAGGCGTGAGCATCTTCACCTGAGTTCCCCGGGATCTCTGGCCCCGCGGCGCGTAAGACCACGCACCGCGGGGCCAGTGCTGCCCCGGCGCAGGTCGACTCTGATCGCATTCTGCCGCGACAGCCACCCAGCGAATCGAAAGGTTCACCATGACCGATGATCGATCACCTCACCGCCGCGCTCAGACCGGCCGGTCGGCGTTGGACGCGGCGCTCGGGCACATCAAACGCCCGGAGTTCGCCACCGATCTGCTCCAGATCGCCAAGGGCGTGCTCGCCGCCACCGGCGCCTGGTGGCTGTCCAGCACGGTCTTCGACAGTCGGATGCCGTTCCTCGCTCCGTGGACGGCTCTGCTGACCGTCCATGCCACGGTCTACAGGTCGCTGTCGCGAGGGGTGCAGACGACCATCGCGTCGGCCATCGGCGTCGGCATCTCCTTCCTCATCGGCAGCTACCTCGGTGTCAGTCTCTGGACCTTCGCTCTGGCGATGTTCGTCGGTCTGGCCGGAGCCAGACTCTCCTGGATCCGTGACGAAGGGGTCGCGATCGCCACGACCGCGATCTTCATCCTCGGTGCCGGTTTCGATTCACAGCAGCCGCTGCTCGCCGACCGCCTCCTCGAGCTCGCCCTCGGTGTGGGCGTCGGTATCGCCGTCAACCTCATTGTGCTGCCGCCCTTGCGCGACCGTCAGGCGGAGCGCTATATCGACAGCGTGAATCGGCAGATGGGCGAGGTGCTCATCGACATGTCCGACCAGTTCACCCATTCGTGGAACACGGAATCTGCCGAGAACTGGTTCGAGAGGACCGAGGCGATGAGCCGAGAGCTCGACTCCGCCTGGCAGACCGTGCGATTCGCCCGCGAGAGCCGCCGTGTCAACCCGAGAACGGCGCTCGGGGTGAGGAGGCAGCGCCGGTCCCCCGCCGCCGACACGACTGAGCAGGAAGGTTTTGAGAGCATCCTGCTCAGGGCCGACGAAGGCGTCTCGCATCTGCGCAATCTCGCCCGCACGCTGCGCGAAGCCTCAGCGTCGGAACGCGATTGGGACGACGCCTTCCGCACGGAATGGGCGGCGATCGTCGCCGATGCCGGCCGGTCGATCGCCGACCCGGATGCCGAAGTCAGTCCGATCTACGATCGCCTCGAACAGCTGTCGACGGCGATTGCTCAGGAGCGGAGGCTGACGGGAACCTCGTGGCCCATCTACGGCACTCTCATCACGAGCCTGCGCCATATCGTCGTCATCGTCGATGATGTGGCATCGGCTCGCAGTGCACGCGAGGCCACATGAGCCACTCAGGCGGGCACGCCGCCCAGCATGCTGGCGATCAGCCCGAGAACTGCCAAGGCTGCCACGACGAACACGATCACACGTTTGCGCATGGTCCGGATTCTACCGTGGCACACCTGGCCGCAGTCGAGTCACAGCGCCACTCCGGTCTCACCACGGGTTGGCCTCCTGCCAGCGGGTGAACCAATAGCGGTCGCCCTGATAATGCGACTTCTCCGGCGTGCACCCCGTCAGATCCGAATGCTCTCCCAGCCACATCCGCACAAGCGGCATGACCTCGTCCAGAGACTCGACCCAGTCGTCGAGCGGCAGCAGCAGAACCGAACCGTCGTCGGAGGTCAGGCGGCACGAATAGTTCGGCAGACCCTCGGTGATCTGCGAATGCGTATACCTGATCTGATCACAGCCGGTGGTGAGGTAGAAGCGGATGAACTCACCACAGACATAGGAGCACAGCGTTTTGAAGTTCCGGTAGCGGACCATCCACGCCGGAGGATCATATTCAGACATGTGTTCTATTCTAGGTCCTGAGTCTGACAGACAACAGCCGATCGGTAGAATCGGAACTGCACCGTCCCCTGCCGATTCCCCGCCCGTGGGCCCTCGGCGCTCGTCGATCTTCGGAGGAATCAGTGCTCAGGTCGGAACGCGGCCCCATGTTCTGGCTCGTGCCCATCTGCATCGTCGTCCTCGCCGCCGCTCTCATCGGCGTGGTCGTCGTCAACAAAGACGGCTCCTCCGACTCAGCCGCCTCTGAGGCATCCGATGGTTCTGCCGATTCGTCCGGCACGAGCGGCTCAGGGGATGGAACCGGCCAGACGAGCGAGTCCGGTCAGACGAGCGACGAACCCGACTTCAGCTTCCTCGAACGCCACGACGCAGAAGACAGTCGCGCCGTCGGCGATGACGACGCCCCGGTCACCCTCATCATGTATTCGGACTACCAGTGCCCGTACTGCGCAACCTGGAACGACGAAACCCTGCCGGAGCTCATGGACTTTGTCGACGACGGTGAGCTGCGCCTGGAGATGCGCGACCTCGCGGTCTTCGGCGAGGCATCCGGAACAGCCGCCCGGGCCGCCTTCGCCGCCGGCGAGCAGGACGCCTACCTCGAATTCCACAACGCACTGTTCGACGACGGCAAGCACCGGTCGGAATCGACGCTGTCACAGGACGCACTCATCACCCTCGCCGAGGACCTCGGCCTCGACGGGCAGCAGTTCAACCAGGACATGAACGCGGTCACGGCCCACGAAGACCTCGAAGCCAATTCGGCGGAGGCCCGATCCATCGGGGTCACCAGCACGCCCGCGTTCATCATCGGCGGCACCCCCATCCTCGGGGCACAGCCGACCAAGGAGTTCGTCGACGCCGTCGATTCTGCCCTCGCCGAGGCGGACGATACCGGCAGCGCGGACAGCGCGGTTCGCGATGACGGGCACGGGCAGCCCTGATGGCCAAGCACGCCGCACCCAGGGTGCACATCCGGTGGTGGATCCCCGTCCTCGTCATCGCCGTGGCCGCTTCCCTCATCGCCCTCATCCTCGTCAACGACACCGGCGAGGACTCCGCGCCCACCGCCGGGTCGCCCCTCGAACCGAACCCCGTCGTCACCGAGGTCGAGGACCCGGAGCAGGCCGACGTCGACAAGGACGCCGCGGCCAAGGACGATGACCCGCTGGCCGATGGACCGACCGATGCCCCGGTCACCCTCGTCGTGTTCTCCGACTATCAGTGCCCGTTCTGCGCCGCCTGGAGCAAGGACACTCTGCCGACGATGCTCGAGTACGTCGACGATGGGAATCTGCGCATCGAATGGCGCGAGGTCAATGTCTTCGGCTCCGCCTCGGTGCAGGCCGCCCTGCAGGACAGGCATTGGGAGTACCACGCCGAACTCTTCGCAGGCGGCGAACCCCGCTCTCCCGGTGAGCTCACCCCCGAAGCCCTCACCGAGGCGGCCGACACGGTCGGTCTCGACGTCGACCGGTTCACCGACGACATGAACGCGAAGTCCACCGCCGAGGCGGTCGAGGAGAACGCGGCCATGGGCACCGACCTCGGCGCGTTCTCCACCCCGACGTTCCTGCTCAACGGGCAGCCGTACGTCGGTGCGCAGCCGACGGACGTCTTCGTCGACGCCATCGAAGAAGCGAAGGGATCGAACTGATGGACATCACCCTGCTCAGCGCCTTCCTCGGTGGAGTCCTCGCCCTGCTCAGCCCGTGTGCGGCCCTGCTGCTGCCCGCGTTCTTCGGCTCGACCGTCGGCACCGGATCGAAGCTGATCGGCCATGGGCTCGTCTTCTATCTGGGCATGCTGCTCGTGCTCATCCCGCTGGGCATGGGCGCGGGCACGCTCGGGTCGCTGTTTGCCGACCATCGCGGCCTCATCGTCGGCATCGCCTCGATCGTGCTCATCATTCTGGGAATCGTTCAGTTCTTCGGTTTCGGTTTCGATCCGGCGAAGTATCTTCCCGGCGCCGAGGCGGCCCGCACCAGATCATCGACCGCGACGGGATGGACGAAGACATTCCTGCTGGGAGCCACGAGCGGGATCGCCGGAGTCTGCGCGGGGCCCATCCTCGGCGCCGTGCTCACCTTGGCCGCGGCGAAGGGGCATATCGTGCTCGGCGGGCTCATGCTCGCCATCTACGGCGCGGGCATGGTGGTGCCGCTGTTCATCATCGCCGCGCTCTGGTCCCGGCTGGGTGCCCGCGTGCGGAAGGTGCTGCGCGGCGGTTCGATCACGGTCTTCGGACGTCGGCTGCCGGTCGTGTCGATGGTGACCGGTCTGCTGCTCATCGTCATCGGAGTGGTCTTCTGGATCACGAACGGCCTGGTGTCGGCCCCGTCGGTGGTGTCGACGAGTTCGCTGGCGCAGATGCAGGAGTGGGTCGGTTCGTGGTCGTCGACGACCGTGGACATCATCGTCATCTGCGTGCTCGCCGCGGCCGCGCTGGTGTGGTGGTTCCTCCACGAACGCCGCCGGATGCGCAAGGCCGCCGAGGTGAGACACTGATGCGCACTCGCACACTGGCGGGCCTGGCACCCGTAGCGGCGGCGCTCGCTCTGGTGCTCACCGGGTGTTCCTTCGGCACTGCACCGGAGGACTTCGACCGTTCCCCGGAGACGGTCGACACCGATCTTAAAGCGGCCGATACGTCGGATCTGCAGCTGCCGCTCATCGTCGAACCGCTCGAGCTCGTCGAACCGGGTTGGGATCTGCCCGTCCAGCCAGCCGGCTCTGTGTTCCTGTCTGCCGGTTCCGGCGAGGAGTCACTGACGTATTCGGCGGTGAACACGAAGGGCAGACAACTGTGGCGCGCCGAGCGCCCGAGCGGCTGCACCGGCTTCACCGTCACCGCCGACGGGGACACTCCCCTGGCGGTGCTCACGGATTCCAAGTCGAGCACGGACTGCGATGAGGACGTCACCGCCAGTGCCTATGACTTGAAGACCGGGAAGAAGGCGTGGGGTCCGGTCGACGTGCCCGGACCCTTGCGGGGACCCGGCACGGTCTTCGCCGCCGAGGACGCACCCGCGGACGACGCGGTCGTCCTCGACCCGGCCACCGGGGAGCCGGCCGAGGATGCGGATGGCGGGGGTTCGGATGGGGTGCGCCACCTCGGCGAGTATCAGGGTCTGATTCTCGACATCACCGACGGCAAGCTCGTGGCCAGCGAGGCTGGGGCGACCGTGTGGGAGCATTCGCTGGCCGACAACGATTGGGATGCCGAGAAGCTCACGGCGGCTGCGGGCGCGGCGACCGGGGAAGGCTTCATCCGCCTCGATGCCGGTGACGGTGTCGGACCGGTGTTCGATCGGGAAACGGGCGATCTGCTCGATGACGATGCGCGCGGGGTCGCCCGCGATGCGAACACGCAGGCTGTGGTCACGCTCGGGAAGTCGGGGATCACCGTCATCGATGAGACGGGCAAGAACGAGCTGCCGGTGTCGGTGCCGCGGTCGGTGCACCTCGAGGCGGCGGCCGGTGGGCTGCTGTATCTGCGTGAGGGCGGGAAGCTGCGGGTGCACAATGCGACCACGGGGTCGTTGGCACGCGGCTACCGGGCCGATGGGTCTGGCGCCGTCGCGATCCCCGATGTCATCACCCCTGCGGGCGTGGGCACCCTGCGGGCCGGGGACCGAACCCTGCTGGCCACCGATCGGGTGGTCGAGGAGTCGGGCGAGGGGTAGTTGCCGCTGGCAGTGGCCGGGGCCGCGCTGTCACCGGCGCTTGTCGTCAGCGGCTGTCAGCAGCGGCAGCGATTTAAGTCAGCGCCGTGAGCTCACACGAATGAGGACGAGCGCGAGGATCACGCACAGCACGTAAGTGATGCCGACGGTGATCCAGCCGAGGACGAAGCCGCCGGGTGAGCCGACGATGATGCCCATGAGCAGCGGGCCCAAGGCGAAGCCGAAGAACATTCCGGCCGTGACCATGCCGCTGGCCGAGACCATCGAAGATGCCGGAATCGCGCGCATGAGCGCGGCCATGAGCACCACCGAGACGCCGAGCGCGGAGATGCCGTGGAAGGCCACGGCCACCCAGACGAGCAGAGCCCACCCGGCCGCGTCGGCGATGAGGAACAGCACCGCTCCGGCCAGGGCGATGAGGGCCAGGACCAGCAGCAGGCGGGGGCCCGAAGCGCCCTTGGCCATGCGCCTTGCCCAAGTGACTCGGGCGATGACGCCGATGACGCCGGCCAGTGCGGCAGTGGCGCCGCCGAGGACGAGGGAGAAGCCCATCTCGCGCACGGCGAAGAGCGGTATGTACACGTTCGTCGCCTGCACACCGATGCCGTTGATGAGCCCGAACAGCGACAGGGCCCACACCATGCCGGGGTGCTTGGCCGGACGGGCGGGTCCCGGTTCGGGGTCACGGCGGGCCGCCTCGGCGGGGGTGTCGTTCGGGGCGGTTGGGGTGGGGTCGGCCGCCTCGGCGGGAGTATCGGTCGAGGTTTTCGGAGCTGTCAGCAGCGGGGTGGCGCGCAGGGAATACCAGGTCATCGCGAGCAGGATGAGCGGGATGATCGCAACGGTGAGTGCGGCGCCGCGCCACCCGATACCGAGCGCGAGGACGGGGAAGGCGAGGCTGGCGACGAGCTGGCTGACCTGGACTCCGGACTGTTTGATGCCGACCCAGCCGATGCGTTTGGTGTCGGGGACGCGTTCGAGGAGGATCCGGTTGGTCACGCCGTTGGGAAAGGATTGGGCGATGCCGGACAGGGCGGCGGCCACCAGCAGCAGCCAGAATCCGTCGGGCACGGCCACGAGCAGAAGGGCGAGTGCGGCAAGGACGAAGATGAACGCCATGAGCGAGAGGTCGGAATGCCGGTCGGCGAGGCGGCCCAGGGTGGCGTTGCCGATCGCGGCGGCGCCGAAGCAGGTGGTGGCAAGCAGACCGAAGTGGGCTTCGGAGATGCCGAGCTCGGCGATGATCGAATCGCTCGTGGCACTGAGGCCGTAGAGCATGATGGGCCCTGCGGCGACGGCGCCGAGGAGGACGGTGAGCAGACCGATGCCAGGGGTCTTCTGATCCGGGTTCCGGCCGTGGTCGGCCATTGCTCATCTCCTGTCGCCGGCATGCGTCAACTCAGCATGCTAGCCGGAGGCGGACGGCGGGTGTCGGGGTGTCTCAGGTGCGGTGATGCAACCGCGGTGGCACAGCGCTACGGGGGCAGAACGGGTGCGGGTCTGACTCAGCCTTTCGACCGGCGCACCGAGGACCGGTAGGCCAAGGCGATGTCGATGGCGAGGATGCCGGCACCTCCGACGAGGACGGCGAGCGCCACCGCCACCGGGTGCGGTTCGTTCCAGGCCAGCAGTCCACACAGCACGGAGGCGAAGATGATGATGAGCGCCCCGTTCCGGAGGCGCCTGACCAGGTTGGCCTTCTCATCCGAGTTCTCAACGGCCTGCAGCGTGTAGGTCATCGTCACTCCATCTTGTCGTCGGCATCGCCGCGAGCTGCGGTCGGGATGCGCCTGTATCTGTCGGTCGCGCCCGTTCCGTCGGCACGGAAAGGCGCCGAGAGTAAGAGTAGCCTCGAGTTCGCGCTCCGATCGCCACATGAAGAAATTGTTGAATGTTGCAGATATTTCACAATGGCCGCCCTGCCCCGGTCGGGGGGGGGCCGGATGGCTGCCCGCCGCCGGAGAGACGACGGACGATCGTTATGGCCGTGTTATCGAATTGCCGAGGGTTCGGGGTTCAGCGTCGGGAGACGTCGGGGTGCGGAACGATCCGGTAGACCCAGAGGCAGCTGACGAGCAGCCAGGCGAATCCGGCGACGACCGCCGCCCACAGCAGGCCCACGCCGACCGGAGAGGCAGACAGCGCGGCCCCGGCGAGGAACGCGACGATGACGATGATGCCGAGGATGCGGGAGGCCAGTGCCCGCCCGCGTTCACCGCGACGGGCGAAGGTCCCGGCCAGAATGAGGGCGGCCACGGTCAGGCCGATGAACTGGGCGGCGCCCACGACCAGGTGCAGGATTCCACTCGCGGTGGCGGTCGCCTCGGCGCCGGGAGGGAAATCGGCAACGGGATCGGGGCGGAATACCCCGGCGAGCACGAGCGCGGCGCCGGCGATGATGACGGCGATGCCGGTGCCGCGTGACCGATCGGTGGGCGCGCGCAGCAGTCCCCACCCGGCGACGATGGCCATGATGCCGGTGATGGCGAAGTTGAGGATCTGGAGCCAGCCGCCCTCGCCGAGGCTGAGCAGACTGAGCGAATGGCGGGTCAGGTCGAATCCGTCCCTGGTCAGGGCGAGGATGAGCCCGAACACGAGGTAGAAGGGACCGGCGACGACACCCCACCCGAGCATCGATCGGGTGACTGCGGCCGGGACGTCGAGACCATCTGACATACTATTACGATAACCGAAATATCTTGAAACCGAAAGAGATTGCCGTGCGCAGGTCTGGACTGGATATGGGCCTGGCGATGGCGGCGCACGACTTCCCTGCCGAAGACTGAGAGGATGTGGATATGAGCGATCCCGTTCCCGAGATCCCCGAGATCAATTCGGGCGAGACCCCGATGTGGCGCGTCCTCGACCGCTATCGGGAGCTCGAACTCCAGCTGGCGATCTTCGGCCAGCACCTCAGCGCGCGGCTGGGAATGCGTCCGATCGATCTGCAGTGCTTCAACCTCGCCCACCGGCACGAGGCGGTGACGACCGGTGAACTCGCGCGGATGCTCGCGCTGCCGCCGGCGACGACGACGGGCATCATCGATCGGCTCGTGCAGCAGGGCTGGGTGGTCCGCGAACGCTCGGAGACCGACCGGCGCACCGTCGTCATCCGCGTCGATCCGACCCGCCTGCCCGAACTGTTCGCACAGTTGGCACCTTTGGGAGAGGAGCTCGGGGCCGGGCTGTCCGGGCTCGATGACGCGACCTTGGAGGCGATTGCCGGGTTCCTCGATCACGCCGCCGAGGCGACCCGCCGGGCGGTCGGAACCGACCGGCGGGGAGACGACTGAGCGACCGCTTCAGCCGGCGAAGCTTCCGCGATCGTCGGACAGCCCGGACTTCAGCCCTTGCGCCGCGTCGTCAGCCAGGATCTCATTCACCCCTCCTTCGAACTGGTCAAGAACGGTGGCAACGAGTTCCTCGGGGCGATTCTTGGGTACGTCGATCCCTGCCATCATGTCGGTGTCAGTGCTTCCGAGCAGTACCGAGCTGACCTGGATGCCCGCCCCCGCCAGCTCCTCCCGCAGCCCGTTCGACATCGCCCAATTCGCGGCCTTCGACGCTCCATAGGAGTTCGAGTGCTCGTACCCCAGCCACGCCATGACGGAGGAGACATTGAGAAAGGCACCTCGGCCGCGGTTTCGCATGGCCGGAGCGAAGGCTCTGATCATCCGCAGGGCACCGAAATAGTTGACCTCGATCTCTCGCCTGATGTCGTTCAGGTCTCCGTCGACGAGGCGGGCGAAGGATGAGAATCCTGCGTTGTTGATGACGATGTCTGCGTGGCCGACCGCGTGAGCCGCGTCGTCGACGTGTTGCTGGTCGGTGACGTCGAGACGAATAGCGTCGACCCCGGGCAGATCGACGAGCTCTGGATTACGCGCTGCGGCATAGACTCTTTCCGCACCGCGCTCGAGCAGTTGCGCGGCGAACTGCTTCCCCAGCCCGCGGTTCGCGCCGGTGACAATGACGACGCTGTTCTTGATCTTCATGGCAGTGTTTCCTTTCGCATCTCCCGCCGATTCAGGCGGGTACTTCGATGCTAAAATCTGACGTTGACGTCAACTTCAAGGTAAAGAGACACATGTCACAGAATCCGCAGTCGTCGGTGCTGTTGTCGATCGGAGAGACCGCACGTCGCGCCGGCAGCAGTCCGCGCGCCCTCCGCTACTACGAGGAGCAGGGCCTTCTGGCGCCGAAGCGCACCGCAGGAGGTCAACGTCGCTATCCGACCGACGCTGTCGAGCGAGTCGTGCTCTACCGCAGGCTCATCGACGCGGGCCTCGGCACCGCGGTGATCCGAGAGCTACTGCCGTGCATGAATGGTTCAGCGGCCGCTGACACCGTGGCGACGCTGCAGCGCGAACACAAGAAGCTGCTGGCACAGGCCCGTGAGCTCGAGGCGACTGCGGGCAGGCTCGAAAGCATCCTCGAATCGCTCTGAGTTCTCGTCAGCCGATCGTGGACGCTCGGGCCTCAGATGGCACCCGTCAAGCAGGCGGGTAGTCCGTCACAGCGTTGAGCGCCATATCGACGTCGGTCTCGTCGTTGAAGAGGTGGAATCCGAAGCGCATGTTCCCTCCGGCCTGCGAGTACCGCACTCCGGCTTCGTCGAGTCGGTCGAGGGCACCGGGCCAGGACCGGTCAGCGATGTCCAGGCCGATCGAGACGATCGCCGAATTCGACTCCGCTAGGCCGAGCCCGGTTCTGAAACGGTTGGCCAAAGCGAGGTCGTGAGTATGGAGCCGGTCGACTCCGACGTCGAGCAGCAGTTCGAGCGCGGGCGCCGTGCCCACCCACGAGTGCCAGGCCGGGGAGATGTCGAAGGCGCGGGCACCGTCGGCCAGATGCATCGGCATCCCGTAGCTGGCCGCTCCCCCGGCCGCGAACCAGCCCGCTGCCAGAGGCTTGAGTCGATCGAAGAACGCTGCGCGGTGCGGTTGGTCATCGTGTGCGGCTGCCAACTGCGACGGCATTGTGAGGAACGCCGTCCCGCGTGGGGCGCACAGCCATTTGTAGGCGGCGACAGCGAGGAAGTCAACGTCGGCGGCGTCCAGCGGCAGCCATCCGGCCGCCTGTGTCCCGTCGAGGACGGTCAGGGCCCCGACCTCGCGGGCGCGCTGAGTGATCGCCGGGATATCGGCGACCTCGCCGGTTGCCGACTGAGCGGCGGAGACGGACACGAGCGTCGTGGACTCGTCGACCGCCTCGGCGAAGGTGTCAAGCGGCGCGGTGCGCACCCGCACGCCGCGGTCGGCGTGGACGGCGAACGGGTAGACCCCGGAGGTGAATTCGATGTCGGGGATGAGGACCTCCGCGCCGTCGGGCAGTGCCGTGGCGATCGGGGCGAGCAGCTGGGACACGGCCGCCCCGGTGGCCACCTGATCTGCGGGAACACCGACGAGGCGGCCGAAGAGTTCGCGACTGGTGTCGACCGATTCCGCCCACCGCGGCCAAGGCACGCTGCCGACCCGCCATTGGTCGAGGGATCGCTGCATCGCCTCCCACCCGCGCCGAGGCGGCGGACCGTATGAGCAGGAGTCGAGGAAGGCCGTCTGCACGTCCCATTCGGTGCGCGCCTGCGCGACGGTCAAGGGGTGGGCGGAAGGGGCCGCAGTTTCGAAGTCGGCCCGGGCGGAATCGGCATTGATGTCCATGCCAGCGAATCTAGCACTGGAACGACAGGGGCGCCTCGGCGAGTAGACCGAGAGATCGATATCCCCCACGCCTCTCGACGATGCGCACTTGGTGGATCGTTATGAACGGCCGCAGTCGTTGGCAATTTCTCCCACCGCTTTACACTTTGAAACCTTCGTGCAATACTCATCGACATAGCTCCTCGCCGTCCTCCGGGACTGGCGAGGCTTTTTTACATCCAGGAGCCGCAATGTCGCAGCTGCGAACCGCCATCGTCATCGACTACCAAAATCTGCACTTGACCGCGCATGGCCTATTCGACAGGTACCGCCCTCCTCACGAGTCGCTCATTCATCCAGGCCAGTACGCCAAGAACCTCATACAGCGGCGAAACTCCATCATCAGGGACCGGTCAGAAGCTGTTCTCACAGAAGTCGACGTCTATCGAGGTCTTCCCAACGCCAAACACGACCCAGATTTCTATGGTCGAAACCTTGCCCATAAATCACAGTGGGAGCGGGACCCATCGATTCACATTACTCACCGCCCTCTTAAATACACCTACAAATATGCGGATGATGGCACCAGGGCCACCGATGGACAGGGAAATTTCCTCATTGCCAAGCGCGAGGAAAAGGGCGTAGACGTACTGTGTGCATTGGGTCTTGTGAGGCGCTCCCTTGAAGAAGACATTGACCTCGTCATCCTCTGCACTCAAGATACGGATCTTTCTCACGCTATCGACGAAGTACTCCACTACGGACAGGCCAGAGTGGAGACGGCTTCATGGTTCGCTAAAGACGAATACAGGCGCAGCAAGGAGATTCGACCCAGCCTTAAGGGAATTCGGATCTGGAACACTCGCATGGGGCAGCGAGAATTCTTCGGAAGCATTGATCGCACACAATATTTCTGAGTCGGGCGACGAAGCCTTGCGTGCCGAGTCAACGCGACTGGCAAAGAGCTCCAACTGGGACGGGACAAGCCATTCTTACAGGCAATCGCTTCGGCGAGGTCAGGCCACGCGCTCGGGATACGAGTACGCGTTGAACTTGCCCTTGCGGTTGAAGCCGATGACGCTCACGCCGACGTCTTTGCCGTAGTCGACGGCCATCGCCGAGGGGGCGCTGACGGCGGACATCATCGGGATGCCGGCCATCGCGCACTTCTGGACGAGCTCGAACGATGCCCGCGCGGACACCTGCAGGACTGTCGACCGCAATGGCAGGCCGCGGTTGGCCATGGCCCAGCCGATGACCTTGTCAACGGCATTGTGCCGGCCGACGTCCTCACGACCGACGAGCAGTTCGGGTTCTGCGTTCGGATCGTCTCCGACGGCGAAGAGCGCAGCGGCATGGACCCCACCGGTCTTGTCGAAGATCTCCTGCGTCTGCCGCAGTCGATCGGGCAGCTCACCGATCCGAGCCGCGGAGAGCAGCCGAGGGAACTCGTATTCTCCTTGGTCCTCGACATGAAAGGCAGCGGGGATGAGAGGGAACGCGGAGGTCTTCGTCACGGCATCGGCGGCCGCGGTTCCACAGATTCCACACGAGGATGAGGTGTAGACGTTGCGGGCAGGCGCCGTCTCGGGATTCCAGATCCCAGGAGCCAGACGCACCTGGGCCACGTTGTAGTTCCGGCTGCCGTCGGGGGCGAGTCCGGCGGAGAAGTTGACCTCTTCGATATCGTCCATCGAGGTCACGACCGCCTCGGAGAGCAGGTAGCCGGCGATGAGTTCCACGTCGTGCCCGGCGGTGCGCATGGTCACGGTGTACTGCTCACCGTTGAGTTGGATCTCCAGCGGCTCCTCCCCAGCCAGGGAATCCGGGCCGGCCGAGATCTCACCGGTGGCATCGAACTTATAGACCCGGGCTCGCACGGCCTTGCGCATCGGCATGTTCGCGTTCCTCTCTCAGACCCGCGGACCGTGGTCGGTGGTGTCCTCGACGGAGGTCTGAATGTGTTCGAGGAGGTCGTCGATGACGGTGATTCCGTCCTTGACCCCGCCCTTCGAACCGGGGAAGTTGATGACGAAGCTGCGTCCCCGCACTCCCGCGACTCCGCGGCTCATCACCGCCGAGGATGTTGATTCGAGACCCTTGCGCCACATCGCATAGATGAGGCCCGGGGACTGGCGTTCGAGGAGTTCGGCAGTGAACTCCGGAGTGCGATCGTCGGGAGCGAGCCCGGTACCGCCGCTGGTGACGATGATGCGAGGACGGTCGGCTTCCGGAGTGTCGACGAGGAGTTGCTTGAGTGCGTCACCGACGGGTTCGCCGTCGCGGACGACGATGGCATCGGGCGTCTCATAACCGCGGCCGCGCAGCCAATCGACGAGGATCGGACCCGTCGTGTCCGCGGCCTCTCCCCTGGCCGCCGAGGTGGAGGCGATGATGACCGCAGCCTTGCGTCCCGCTCCGAGGAGTTCGCTCTTCTCTTCGCTCACCTATTTGTCCTCTTCCCAGTTCAATTCCAATTGCGCCCGTGGGCAGCGCATCCGGTACGTGCGCCTGCTCGCGGTCTCTGCGCTCACCCGCGAGGCACAGTCTTTGCCTCTATTGTCCCACTCCGGTCAGAGATGGCCAGCGCAAAGACCACACACGGGCTGAGGGTATTCAGCGTCTTGCCATGTTCGACACATACCGTGTGATTGCACTTTCAACCAATCTTGGAGATCACCGTGTACGCAACGACCGGACTGCCGACCTCTGCCCGCGACATCATCACCCTCATCGCCCGGATCGGCCTCGGCGCGATCTTCATCGCCCACGGGTGGCAGAAGTTCAATGAGTGGACCATCGCCGGGACCAGCGATTCGTTTGCGCAGATGGGAGTGCCGATGGCCGATATTGCGGCCCCGGTTGCCACGTTCATCGAACTCATCGGCGGAGCGCTGCTCATCCTCGGCGCGCTCACTCCTCTCGTCGGATTCCTGCTGGCAGCAGACGTCATCGGCGCCCTGATCATCGTCCATCTCACTCCCACCCCGTTCGTCGATCAGGGAGGCTGGGAGCTCGTTGCGGCGCTGGCCGCCGGCGCTCTGCTGATCGCCGCCGCAGGTCCCGGCCGTCTGAGCGTCGACCGCGTCCTCTTCGCCGGCAAGGCAGGCAAGGGGCGCAAGCGCTCGAGCGCCTCTCGTGCCGTGGCCGCTGACGCCTGAGCCGCTGGCCGGAAGTTTCTCACCTCGGCCAAACGGTGGTCACGTTCGGACACTTTCCTCCACCGGCAAGCGTCCGAATGTGGCCACCGTTTGCATTCCAGGCCGCACAGGCGTGCGCGCCTCATCACACGCACACAGGTAATGTGAGGACGAAGCGCGTCGACAACTACGTCAGCAGCCCATGCGCAGTGAAGAGAAGGAGTCACGATGGACGACCTCGACCTGAGCACGCTCATCTGGCTGCGCATGGCTCGCTTCGTCCAGAACAGCAACCAGCTCTCGAACCAGCACCTGCGCCAATTCGGGCTCACCGTCGCTCAGTTCGAAGCCCTCGCCCATATCCGGAATTTCGAACCCATCACCCAGTCCGAACTCGCCGCAGGACTGACCGTCAGCGGCGGCGGGATCTCCCGCATGCTCGCCCGCCTCGAGTCCGAGGGCCTGATCTCCCGCGAACAGGACTGGAAGACCAAACACATCTCGCTGACACCCAAGGGCCGCGACCTCCTCGAGCGCGCGTTCCCCTCCCAGCTTCAGCAGCAGTCATCTCTGTTCAACGATGCTCTCACCGAAGACGAGAAGGTGCAGCTGCACGCGCTCATGAAGAAGCTCTACGACACCAGCCGGAAGCGCGGCGAGAACTCGCGGGAATAATCCCGCCACCGTCTCAGTTGACATGGCAAATGACATTTCCGTCGCCGTCACGAGGAGACACCTTGAGCGAGTCCGCCCAGCAGCACACCGCCCCACCGCAGCACTCCGGAACGGCTGATTCCCAGCCGTCAAGGCCCCCGAACTATATGCACGAATTCGGACTCGACCGAGGTAAAGGACTGCAGTTCGGCATCTACAGCCTCGGCGATCATCTGCCTGATCCGCACGACGGATCACGTGTCGACGCAGGTCAGCGCATCCACGAATTCATCGGCTATGCCCAAGCCGCCGAGGCAGCAGGACTCGACTTCGTCAGCCTCGGCGAGAGCCATCAGGAGTTCTTCGCCTCGCAGGCCCATGCCGTCATCCTCGGCGCGATCGCCCAGGCCACGGACACGATCCGCATCGGCAGCTCCTCGACGATCCTGTCGACCTCGGATCCGGTCCGCGTTTTCGAGAACTTCGCAACCATCGACCTCATCTCCGGCGGCCGCGCCGAACTCGTCGCCGGTCGCGCCTCCCGGGTCGGCCTGTTCGACCTCCTCGGCTACGATCTGCGCGACTACGAAGAGCTGTATGAGGAGAAGCTCGATCTGCTGCTGACAATCAACCGCGAGCAGCGAGTGACCTGGTCCGGTCAGTTCCGGGCACCGCTCAACGACGCCGAGGTCCTCCCCCGCCCCACCGGTGAGTCTCTGCGCATCTGGCGTGCCGTCGGCGGAGCGCCGGCGAGCGCGGTGAAGGCAGGGCTGGCCGGGGTTCCCATGGTCATGGCCCACCTCGGCGGGACCACCTCGGTGTTCAAGGGCACCGTCGATGCCTACCGTCGCGCGGCCGCTCATGCCGGATTCGATCCGGCGACCCTGCCGATCGCCACGGCCGGTTTCTTCCACGCCGCGGAGACCTCGCAGGAGGCGCTGCGGGGAATGTATCCGCACATCAACGAGGGGATGAAGCGCACGAACGGGCAGGGCATGCCCAAGCAGCACTTCGCGCAGAGCGTCGACCCGGCATCCATCGCGAACATCGGCAGCCCGCAGCAGATCATCGAGAAGATCCTCCACCAGCATGAGGTCTTCGGTCATCAGCGCTACCTCGCACAGGTCGACTTCGGCGGAATGCCGTACGCGGACGTGATGAAGCAGATCGAGATCATCGGCACCGAAATCCTCCCCGCCGTGAAGAAGTACACCGCTGCCGCGCCTGCTGAATCGCCGACCGAATCAGCCGGTTCCGCGTTCGGCCCTGCTGGTTCCGCGTTCGATTCCGCCGGCTCCGCATCTGGCCCTGCCGGATCCGCGTACGGCCCTGCCGGCTCCGCTTTCGACTCCGCCGAGGAGGCCCTGTCATGAAGCTGGTTCTGCTGTCCGGGTCGAACGTCGGAACGAAGACCCGGACCGTGATCGATCACCTCGCCGAGGCGGTCGCCGCCTACGACCCCACCATCGACGTGAGCGTCATCGACCTCGCCGAGGCGGACATGATCTTCGCCGACGGGCGGCACTTCACCGAGTACACCGGTGACACCGGACGGGTGGCCAGGGAGCTCATGGCCGCTGATGCGATGATCATCGGCACCCCGATCTTCCAGGCGTCGATCCCGGCGGCGCTGAAGAACGTCTTCGATCTGCTGCCGACGAGCGCCTTCCTCGACAAGGTCGTCGGCGTCATCGCCACGGCGGGGTCGTCGAAGCACTATCTCATTCCGGCCCAGCACCTGCTGCCGATCCTCAGCTACATGAAGGCGCAGGTCGTCCAGCCGTACGTGTTCATCGAGGAGAGCGACCTGCACCGCGGCGAGATCGTCAGCCATGACGTCCTGCAGCGCCTCGACCGCCTCGTCGAGGACACGATCGTGCTCACCCGCACTTTTGCCTCGATTCGGGAGGAGCGGGACGCCGCCTACGGGTTCTGATTACGGGCGCTGACGCGGCAGCATCCCTGCACTTTCACACTCGTTCGGCAGAGACACGAATCATGTGATGATGTAGAATTACATCATGCAACGCACTCAGATTTCATTGACCGTCGAAGCCCGCAGGCTGCTCGATAACGAAGCGTTACGGACGGGCCGATCGATTTCTGCGTTGATTCGAGATGCCGTTGAAAATACATATGGTGCGGGTCGAAGCACCGACGACGATTACAGCGCCATCGAAGAGGCTTTTGGCGCGTGGATCGATCGACAAGAGGACGGGGAAGCCTACGTCGAACGCCTACGCTCCGGAGACAGGTTCAACCGAGCGCTGACGCAATGACTGTCGTCGATACATCCGTCCTCATCGATGTCCTCCGTGGACGCGAGGCGGCGAAAGCTGCGCTCTTCGCAGCACGCGCGGACGGCCCTCTGCATGCCAGCGAAATGAGTCGCCTCGAAGTGCTCGCTGGAATGCGAACAGGGGAAGAAAACCCAACTCGCAGCCTGTTGTCCGTTCTCACCTGGCACCCGGTCGACGAGTCGATCTCGGAGCTCGCGGGCGAGCTGGGCAGAGCCTGGCTGCCCGGCACTCGCGGTATCGATTCAGCCGATTTGGCTATCGCAGCGACCGCAGTATCTCTGAGCACAACTCCCCTGACGCTCAACGTCAAGCACTTCCCCATGTTCCCTGGCTTGAGCGCTCCGTATTAGCCCGGCGCACAACCGGCCAATCCACTTTGGGCAGCTGCTCGATCCAGCGAATCGATACACCCTGCTCTGAATTTCACAGCGAGGAAAGTGGTCATTTCAGAGGAACCTATACAGAACCAGAACGTGAGCTCCGACGAAAGGCTCGCGCCCACCAACGCGCACCCCAATTTGGCCGACGACGCGCTTGAGCCGCGCCAGCACCCCAAGCCATCCGGTGCCCCAGATCACCCGATTTGCCGGGCCAGGCGGGCCTGGATAGTCTGAAAGTGGAAGAAACCAGTCGGGACGACCCGGCTGAGTGAGATTCACAATGAGGACGGCCTCAGAGACAGGAAGACCTTTCATGACCGCCGCCCTCCGTTCAATCATCACGCCGACCGCAATCCTGCGACTCGTCCTCGGCTGGGGCGTCTTCATCGCCCTGCAGTTCATGGGCTCTCTGATTGCCCCGCCGGTCCCCCTGCCGCTTCTCGTGACCGCGCTCATCGTCATCATCGCGGTCATCCTCATCTGCGCCTTCGGCGTCGTCACCGAGGCCGAGCACTTAGCGAACCGCCTCGGCGATCCCTATGGTTCACTCGTGCTGACGATCTCGATCTGCCTCATCGAAGTCATCCTCATCGCCGCGGTCCTGCTGGGTCCGGGCGATCACGCGACGATCGCCCGTGATTCGGTGATGGCGGTGTCGATGATCATCCTCGGCGCGGTCGTCGGCCTGTGTCTGCTCGTCGGCGGGCTGCGGCATGGGGCGCTCACCCACAATCGCACGGGCGTCTCGAACTACCTCGTCATGATCGTCGTGTTCGCCGCCCTCGCTTTCGCCGTGCCCGCCCTCATCGGCACCCCCGATGGCGCCTACGAGATCTGGCAGGAGATCCCGATCATCGTGGTCACCGTCGGTGCCTACGTCTTCTTCCTCTACCGACAGACGGGACCGCAGGCCCACGAGTTCACCGAGGCGGCGCCCGTCGGGTCTGCTTCGGCGGGCGCCTCATCGACTGCCGGAACGTCGCACTCATCCGTCGCCGAGGCGGCCGACCAGGCCGAATTGCGCCGTCCCCAGGAAGCCGGCCAGTCCGAATCACGCCGCCCGGAGGCGGCCGACCTGGCTGGCGACGAATCTCAAGGAATCGTCGCGATCATCTCGACCCACCGTGTGGAGATCGCCGTTCGGCTGACCCTCCTCGTCGCCACGGTGCTGCCGATCGTGCTGCTCTCCCATGACATGGCCTCGTTGCTCGACGACGGTCTGGGCCGCCTCGGCGCTCCTGTTGCTTTGTCCGGGGTGGTCATTGCGATGATCGTGTTCCTGCCCGAGACGCTGACGTCTCTGCGCGCGGCGTGGAACGGGGAGATCCAGCGCGTGAGCAACCTCTGCCATGGAGCACAGGTCTCCACGGTGGGGCTGACGATTCCGACGGTTCTGGTCATCGGCATGCTCACCGATCAGCCGATCGTGCTCGCCGAGTCACCGATCAACCTGGCGCTGCTGGCGATCACCCTGCTGGTCTCGATCATTGCGTTCGCGGGCAGACGCGTCACGGCCGTCCATGGAATCGCGCTGCTCGTCGTCTTCGCGGTATTCGGACTCGCCCTGTTCGTATGAGGCGGCTCAGTCGGGCGTGCCGACGAACACCCCAGTCCTGTCGGCACGCCTGAGACCGTCCGGGTCACCTCGCCCCGGGCAGCGACTCCGTCTGTTCCGCAGCCGCCGGGGCCGTCGCGCCCGACCCCATGTCTGTCGCGTCCGCAGCTCCCGCACCCGCGGCCGCCGGGTCCGCAGCTCCCGATTCCGCGGCCGACGCGGTCGCGGGCACCGGTTCGTGCAGGGCGAGTAAGTCATCGTAGGTTTCGCGGCGCACGACCAGCCGGGACCGGCCCTCCGCAACGAAGACCACGGCCGGTTTGAGCGCACCGTTGTAGTTGTTCGCCATCGTGTATCCGTAGGCCCCGGTCGTGGCCAGCACGAGGGTGTCGCCGACCTCAGCCGGTGGCAGAGATGCTCGGTCGACGAGGAGGTCGCCGGATTCGCACTGCCGACCGACGACCTGCGCGGTCTCGGTCCAGGGGTCGCAGACCCGATTGGCGAGGATCGCCTCGAAACGCTGCCCGGTCAGGGCGACATCGAGCTGATCGGCCAGTCCCCCGTCGACGGCGACGAACGTTCGTCCCGTGCGTTTGACCGTGGTGACCTCGTAGACAGTGACGCCGGCGCGAGCGACGATCGAACGGCCCGGTTCGATGAGCAGGCGAGCTTCGGCCGGCAGATGTCTGCGGGCGGCCGAGACGATGGCGTCGAGGTAGTCGTCGATGCCGGGATCGTCATCGTCATACGTGTACCGCACGCCGAGGCCGCCGCCGACGTCGTAGGTGGCGAAGGTTCCGGCGCTGGAGATCTTCTCGACCGCCTCGGCGAACTGTGTGGTGTCGAGGATCTGCGAGCCGATGTGCAGATGCACACCCTCGAAGTCCATGAGCGGGTGGGCGCGCATGCGCTCGATGGCCGCCCTCGCCTGGTCCATGGGCAGACCGAACTTCGAATCGAGTCCGCCGGTGGCCTGCGAGGCATGTGTCTTCGCTTCGACGCCGGGGATGACCCGCAGCAGAAGCTTCTGGGACGAGGTGAGAAGGCGCTCGAGCCGATCGATCTCGTCCTCGTTGTCGACGATGATCGTGTCGACCCCCGCCTGCAGCGCCATGCTCAGTTCGGCATCGGTCTTCGCATTGCCGTGGAAGTGGATCCGGTCGGGACGGACTCCGGCGGCGAGCGCCATCCGCAGCTCCCCACCTCCGGCGACGTCGATGCTCGCTCCTTCGTCATGGGCCAGTCGGTACATGCCCACCGCAGGGAAGGACTTCGAGGCGAAGAGGACCTGCGAGTTCGGCCACCGTGCCGCCAGCCCGTCGACGAATGCACGGATCCGCCGGCGCAGACCCGCTTCGTCGTAGACGTACAGGGGTGTCCCGTACCGGGCGGCGAGGTCGGTGACGGGTACGCCTCCGATCTCGAGCACCCCGTGGGAGTCGACCCCGGCCGCCTCGGGCAGGATCGACCACAGCTCTCCTAAGCGGGTGCCTTCCGGGGCCGGCTTCGCGGCAGCCGATGTCGTCCCGGAGGTCGGGGCCGTGTCGGCGGTCGGAGCCGTATCGGCGGTCTCAGCCGTGCTGTCGGTCGGGGCCTTCCTGTCGGTGTGGGCCGTGTCGGGAGTCGGGACCTGCGGGACGTCGTTGTTGTTCATCGGGTTCTGTCTCCTGTCGTCACGGGGTCGTCTCGCCTGCTTCGGCATAGTCCTCGCCCGCGCGGTGGGGAACGAGGACGACGGGTACCGGCGAGTTCTTGAGGATCTTCGCTGCGCGTGAGCCGAGCGACAGTCGGGTGAGCGCCCCGAGGGTGCGGGAGCCGACCATGAGCACCTCGTCCAGCTCCCAGGGCACACGGCCCACGGCCTCGCTCCAGTTCCGACCCGACCCGAAGACCGATTCGACCGCAGTGGGCCGACGGTCGAGCCTCGAGATCTCGCCGGCGAGCGTCTGAGTGCGTTCATCGATCTCGGCCGCCCACTCGTCGACGACGGCGTCCTCGACATCGGCACCGACCCCCGCTTCGAGACCCGTCGTGACCCTGCCCTGGCGGGGTGTGAAGGCGACGATGCGCAGGGGGCAGTCGGCGAGCGCGGCGACGGCGGCCGCACCGATGACGAGTCCAGCCGACGTTTCGGTGCCGTTGAACGCCGCACTGATGCGGCTGACGCGGGCGTCATCGGCGGTGTCGAAGCCCTGCGGGGCCACAGCCACCGGCAGCGGCGCACTGTGGAGGAGGCCGGTGGGGACACCGCCGAGGCGGATCAGTCCGGGCGGGGCGTCCGCGGACGACCCGAGGACGAGGCGGAAGGCATCCGCTTCGCGGCACACCTGCAGGAGACCGTTGCGCGGGGATCCGGCCTCACGAGTGACACGTTCGACCGCGAGATCGGCGGGAACCGCCTCGGCTGCAGCCTGCAGGCATCGTTCGGCCTCGTCTGCGCGGAATCTCCTGTACTCGGCGTCGACGCGCACACCCGTCCCCCACGGGCTGGAGAGGATGGAGGCCAGCACAAGCGAATGTCCGTAGGACCGGGCCAGGAGCGCGCCGAGGCGGACGGGTGGGCGGGGGTCCCTGCCGGGGACGACGCCGACGACGATGCTCATCGGTTTGCCTCCGTATTCGCGGCGAGTTCGCGCCCGAGCACCGAGTTCCTGCGACCGGTGAAGAAGTACCAGATGAGGACCACGGCCGTCCAGACGAGGAAGACGATGATGGTCACGAGGCGCAGGTCCTTGATGATCCACAGGCAACCGATGATCGACAGGATCGGTATAACCGGGTAGAAGGGGACCTTGAAGCTGCGTTCGAGGTTCGGCTCTCGGCAGCGGAGGACGATCACGGCGATGGACACCACGAGGAACGCGGCGAGCGTGCCGATCGAGGTCATCTCGGCGAGGAAGTTGATGGGCAGGACGCCCGCGAGGACGGCGACCGCGGCCGAGACGATGAGGGTGTTGCGCACCGGGGTCATCGTCCGCGGGTTGACCTGTTGGAAAACCTTCGGGGCCATGCCGTCCTTGGACATGGCGAAGAGGATGCGGGTCTGTCCGTAGAGGACGACGAGGGTGACGCTGAAGATCGAGATGACCGCGCCGATGGCGACCACGGTGCCCGGCCATTGAGCACCGACGATGTCTTCGAGGATCGCGGACAGACCGGCCGACTGCCCGTCGAAGTCCTCTGCCCGCTGTGCCCCGATGCCGGCCAGCGCCACGAGGACGTAGACCGAGGCGACGATGACGAGCGCGGAGATGATGGCGATGGGCAGATTGCGGTGGGGGTTCTTCGCCTCGTCGCCGGCCGTAGCGACGGCGTCGAGTCCGACGAAAGAGAAGAAGATGATCCCGGCACCGGTCATCACTCCGGCGAAGCCGAAGGGGGCGAAGTCGGCGAAGTGGTCAGCGTTCCACCCAGTGAAGGCGACGGCGGCAAAGAACACGAGCACTCCGACCTTGATGATGACCATGACGGTATTGGTGATCGCCGACTGAGAGGCTCCGCGGATGAGCAGCAGCGCACACAGGATGATGAGCACGACCGCCGGCAGATTGACGATGCCTCCCTCCTCGGGCGCATACGACAGAGCTTCGGGCAGGTGGAAGCCGAAGAGATTGAACATCAGCTGATTGACGTACTGCGACCATCCCACGGCCACTGCCGCCGTCGAGACGCCGTATTCGAGCAGGAGGCAGGCGGCGACGCCCATCGCCGGCAGCTCGCCGAGGGTGCTGTAGGCATAGGAATAGGAGGAGCCGGAGACCGGCACGCTGCCGGCAAGCTCGGCATAGCAGAGGGCGGAGAGGCCCGCGACGACTCCGGCGATGATGAAGGAGACGATGACGGCCGGCCCGGCGATCGGAACCGCCTCGGAGAGGATGAAGAAGATGCCGGTGCCGATGGTTCCGCCGACGCCGATCATCGTCAGCGGCACCAGACCGATGCTTCTCTTCAGCCCACTCTCGGCGGTCTCACTGTAGGTGGGGATGGGCTTCACTCGGAAGAGCTGTTGGCGCAGCGTGGGCATGACTTCTCCAGACATCGTTGTCGTGTGGTCGTGTGGTCGGGTGGGAGGGGCTCGGGTCAGTCTGCGAGGACTCGGTAGCAATCGACAGCCGAGGTCACGGCGCCACGGACGAATCCGGACGGGGATGCCGCGACCGCGGTGAGGAAGTCGACCACCTCGGCGGTGATCTCCTCCCCGGGCATGACATTGGGAACACCGGGAGGGTAGGCGGCCAGCGAGTCCGCGGAGATCCGGCCCACCGCCTCGGCGGCGGAGACGATCTCGGTGGACGCGAAGTACCCGTCCCGGGGTCGTACCCGCATCCGCCCGGGTGCGGGCAGCTCCGGGAAGTCCGTCCGCACACCACCGCTGGCAGCCTCGGCCCGGCCCGCCGGCGAATCGACGACTTCACCGAGGGCGGCGAAGACGGCGTCGACATCGGGTGTCTTTCCTGCGCCGATGACGGCGACCAGCGTGGTGTCGGTCGACATCTCGAAGAACACATCGTGGCCGGACATGAGCCGGTCGCGGATCCAGTGGGCGCTGATGCCGGTCGCCGAGACGTCGATGGGCACCCGGAGCAGATCGGTGTCGGCGATGTCGGGGAAGTTGCCGAAACCGGTGCTGACGTCGGCGAAGCGGTCATCGGTGCGCACCAGTTCGCGCAGGTGCAGCGCGGTGTCGATCGATTGGCCGATCCCGTCCTCACCGGTGGCCAGAGTACGGCGGGCGACATCGAGCGATCCCATGAGCAGCGCCGAGGACGACGTCGAGGCCGTCATCGTCATCGCCCGGCAGATGAGGGGGTCGAGCACCTCGGCGAAAGGGCCCTCACCGAGGTGGAGCATCGCCGACTGGGTGAGCGACCCGGCGAGCTTGTGGGTGCTCGAGATGACGAGGTCGGCGCCGAGGCGGGTCGGAGACTCGGGCAGGCTCGGGTGGAATCCAAAGTGCGGGCCCCAGGCTCCGTCGACGATGAGCGGTGCCCCGTGGGCGTGGGCGACGTCGGCGAGACCGCGAACGTCGGCGACGGAACCGAAGTAGCTCGGGGACACGATGTAGACCGCCGAGGCGGGACGGCCTTCGTCTTCGGCCAGCCGCAGTGCCGCCTCGAGGGAGGCGACTGAGACACCGTGGGCGATCCCATTGGCGGAATCGACCGAGGGCGAGACGTAGCTGGGATGGAGGCCGGCGAGGACGATGCCGTCGCTGAAGCTCGAGTGGGCGCTGCGCTGAGCGATGACATGGTCTCCGAGCCCGGCGACGGCGAGCGCGACGGTGCGATTGGCTTGGGAGGCGCCGTTGGTGAGGAACCAGGTGCGGCGGGCTCCCCAGGCGTCGGCGGCCAGGGCCAGCGAGTCGGCGAACGGGGAATCGTCCTCGAGGTCGATGCCTTCGAGCAGCATGGGCACGTCGAGGCGGACGGCGCGGTCGCCGATGAAGTCGGCGAGGAGCCCGCTGTTGCCGGCCTCGGTGCCGCCGTGTCCGGGGACCATGAGTTTGATCGGGTCGCGGGAGGCCAGTGCGCTCAGGGCCTGCGCGTACGGCGCCTGATCCTGGTCGAGACGGTGTCGGCGACCGAGGCGATGCTGCGAGCCTGGTGTCTGCGTGAGCGATTCCAACATAGGGCTATCGTTGCGCATCGGATCGGCGGGAGGAATCCCCCAGATCCCTGGTTCGCTCCATACACCGTATGGCGCGACGGGTGTGAACGGCTTAGGATCGGGGAATGCTCGATCTTCGTCAGATGCAGGCCCTGACCGCAGTGGCCCAAGCAGGGTCGGTGGCGCGTGCGGCCAAGCAGCTGGGCTGGAGCCAGCCTTCGGTCGACTACCATCTGCGCAACCTCGATCGGCTCTGCGGCACCGCCCTGGTCGCCCGCTCGACTCGGGGCACGACGCTGACGGCGGCCGGGGAGATCATGCTTGATCGGGCGCAGAGGATCCTCACGCTGTCACAGCGGGCCCTGCACGATGTGCGTGCCCATGGACAGTCCGGCCTGACGCGGATGAAGTTCGGCACCTTCCCCACCGCCGCCTCGGCGCTGCTGCCCTCGATCGTCAAGAAGTCGAAGCACGCCGGACTGCACATCGACAGCACCCTCGAGGAGATCCACCAGCTCGTCGCCCATGTCAATCAGCATGAGTACGACGCGGTGCTGCTCTATTCGGTACCCGGCTACGAGCTGCCCTTCACCCCGGCGGTGAGCACGACCGAGGTCTTCCGGGAACCGCTGCACTTGGCCCTGCCGGTCTCCCACCCCTTGGCGCAGCGGGAGTCGATCGATGTGGAGACGCTGGTCGGACTGCAGGACGAGAACTGGCTGCTCGGATCGACGCGCGGCGACCCGATCGACACCATCGTCGTCGACACCTTCAGGGCTGCAGGGCATCAGCTGGAGGTCGAGTTCCGCACCGACGACTATGCGGTGATGCTCGGCATGATCGCCGCGGAGATGGTCATCGGCCTCGTCCCGCTGCTCGCCTCGATGGGCCACCATCCGGGCGTCGCTCTGCTGCCCATCGAGGATCCCGCGTTCTCCCGCTCGCTCCTGCTGGCCACCCCGCACAGTCCCGCCGGCTCCGAGGTCGAGAAGAACACGAGACGACTCTCGGACATCATCACCGAGTGCCTGAGACTCATCGGATAGCGGCGCAGTCGACCGGCGAGCCGGCCGCTCAGCTCCCGGCCATCTCCCGCAGGGCGTTCTTGCGGATCTTGCCGGTCGACGTCGTCGGCAGCTCGTCGACGAATTCGATGCCGGCCGGTGCCTTGTAGGAGGCGATGCGGGTCTTGACGAAGGCGATGAGGTCGGCTTCGGTCGCCTCGGTGCCGGGCCCGAGCACGACATAGGCCAAGGGTCGCTGTCCCCACTTCTCGTCGGGCATTCCGACCACGGCCGCCTCGGCGACGGATTCGTGGGCGACGAGGGCCTGCTCGACTTCGATGGTGGAGATGTTCTCTCCGCCGGAGATGACGATGTCCTTGGCGCGGTCGAGGATCTGGACGTATCCGTCCTCGTGCATGACGGCGAGGTCGCCGGTGTGGAACCAGCCGCCGCGGAACGCCTCGGCGGTGGCTTCGGGCGCGTTCAGGTAGCCCTTCATGACGTTGTTGCCGCGCATGACGATTTCGCCCATCGTCACCCCGTCGCGGGGCACGTCGGTGAGGACATCGTCGTCGCGCAGCTCGACCACGCGCATGCGCTCGGCGCTGATCATGCCGATCCCCTGTCGGGACTTCAGCTTCGCGCGCTCCTCGACCGGCAGACCGGTCCATTCGGGCTGCGGTTCGCATGAGGAGTACGGGCCGTAGGATTCGGTGAGTCCGTAGACGTGGATGACCTCGATGCCGAGGCCTTCGAGGAGGGCGATCGTCGTCGGCGACGGCGGGGCGCCGGCCGTGGTGATCGACAGCGATCCACCCAGGTCGTGGGCTTCCTCGGCCCCGGCGATCGTGTTGAGCACGACGGGAGCACCGGCCATCCGCGTGACCTTCTCTTCGTCGATGAGCCGCCAGGCCTCGGGCCCGCGCACGGCTCGGATGCACACGTGCGTGCCCGACACCGCGGTCAGCGCCCAGGTCGTGCACCAGCCGTTGCAGTGGAACATCGGCAGCGTCCACAGGTACTTCGTCAGCGCCGCGAAGTCCTGCGTGACGACCTCGCCGAGCGAGTTCAGGTACGCCCCGCGATGGGTGTACATGACGCCCTTCGGCCGACCCGTCGTGCCCGAGGTGTAGTTGACGGTGATCGTCGCGGTCTCGTCTTCGACTTCATAAGCGCGGGGTGATTCCGGCGCCGAGGCGGTCCAGTCGGCATACGCTTCCACGCGCAGATCCGCGGCGGCCACCTCACCTGGGGTGCCGTCTTCGTCGGGGTGGACGACGATCGTATCGACGGCGTTCGCAGCCCCGGCATCGATGACCGGCTGGAGGAGTCCGGCATCGCCGAAGAGGAATTTCGCCTCGCTGTGGCCGAGGATGTACTCGACCTCGGGCGGAGCCAGTCGGGTGTTGAGCATGACGAGCACGCCGCCTGCCAGCGGGACCGCGTAGTGGGCGATGAGCGCCTCGGCGCTGTTGGGGGCGAGCACGGCGACCGTGTCCCCGGGCTGCAGTCCACGGCGGACGAGTCCTTCGGCGAGGTTCTGGACGGTCTCGGCCATCTGCCGGTAGGTGAAGCGGCGGGGCCCGTCGACGATCGCCTCCCGATCCGGGTGAGCCTCGAGCGAACGCTCGAGGAAGCGCAGCGGAGTCAGGGCGGTATCGAGTCCGGACATGGCAGGTCTCCTCATCGTCAATGATCGTGGCAGCCGTCGGCAGGAACAGCTGCGACGGTGTTCGACTTCAGACTACCGAGCGAGTGTGACCGCGTGCACACCGCCCCCGCCGAGGCGGCCGGCCGTGAGCATGCACGTTCCCCATCTTCGTGCTTCGGACTCCGTGTCTGAGCGTTGAACGGGTGATTTCCACAGCCCGACAAGGGCGATGTCGTTGCTATTCGCAGCCGATTCCATCGCCGTCGCGGTCGAGGTGGGACCCGTAGCCGGGGTCGCCTCGGCGAACGGGTGCGGCACCGGCTTCGCGGGCGGCCGTGCAGTTCTCGAAGTAGGACGACGAGTTCGATGAGCCGCTGGATGATCCGCTCGACGAACTGCCTGATGAACCGTTCGACGACGATCCCGAGCTCGATGAACTCGACGAACCCGAGCTCGAGGACTTCTGACCTGCCGGCCGGGTCTCTTCCTTCGTGGTGACGTTGTCACCGTCGCCGGGGCCGGGCCAGTCGGCATCCTCGGTGAAGGCGGGTTGGTCGTCGCACTTGTCGAGGACGCGTTCCATGGCGGCCTTTTCCGCTGGGACCACCCACAGCGCGTATTTGTGCTTCACGGCGATCTGCCTGGCGACATAGTCGCAGCGGTAGGACTTGTGCGGCGGCAGCCAGGTCGCGGCGTCGCCGTCGCCTTTCTGCCGGTTGAGGCTCGAGCTCACGGCGAGCAGGTTGAGCGGGTCGTTGCCGAACTCCTTCAGCGTCTCCTCGTTGAACTTGAAAGCCCCGGTCTGCCAGGCGTTCGATCGGGCGACGACGTGGTCGATGTCGACGGCGTTCGCGCTGCGGTCGAAGTCGTAGGTCTCGCCCTGATACGGGTCGGCCAGAGTCCCGGCCAGCACGATGCATCCGTGAGTTCCGGCTTTGAGGGTGATGTGCGTGAGGTCGCGGCGGAGCACGTCGTTACGGGTGTCGCAGCCGTTGTGATCGGTGTCCGACCGCCATTTGAACAGGTCACCGTCGTAGCCGGTCTTCGGTGCCCGGCCCTTGACCGCGAGTTCGTCCAACATCGCCGAGGCGGTCCCCGTCGCTGCGCTGCCCGCGTGGCCCTCACCTCCCCTGCCTTCGCCGTCGTCGCTGGCACCGTCGCTGTCGGATGATGCCGGTGCAGGTGCTTCGGCGGATGACGTCGAGGCGTCACGGGTCGGTTTCGGGTCGGCCGTGCTCGATGAGGCGGTGTCGACGGTCGGCTGGGTATCCTCGGCGCATCCGGAGAGGAGGCCGAGGGAAAGGACTGCTGCGAGTGCCGCAAGTGTACGGCGTGAGGAAGAGAGCAAGTGCGTGGGCTTTCGTGCGTGCAGGTTCGCCGGCTCGGCGAGATCGTTCAAACGTGGTCGTGGACCGAGCCGGCGAAGCCGCTGCTCGATCCACTCCGATCAGTGTAGAGCCGGCGGTGCGGCGATGACATACGGTCGGCAGGAACGTGTCCGTTTTGTTAGGTACGCGGCAGTCCGACCGACGGGTGGGTGCATGATGGGAGGGAACGGTGAGCAGCCTCGGCGAGGAGGATTTTCGATGCGACATGATGAGGAGCGCCCGCGCACCAGCGGGTTCCTGGCAGACGGGACGGTGCCGGGGCACTGGACGCAGGTGCTCGGTTCGATGCGCGCGAATCCGTTCACCCACCTCTCGCTGGATGAGGTGCGCTCCGAGGCGACCCGACTGCTCATCACCGCACCCTCCCCCGAGGTGGCCCGTGCGTGCTTCGAGGAGATGCTCGATGCCTGCGGGGACTCGGTTGAGATCGTCAGGCTCGAGGATCTTGTGCCCGATCGCGTCCCCGCGGGGACGTGGGTGTTCCTGCCGCATCGGCAGGACGGGTGGACGGATCTCGAGAACGCCTCGGCGACACTGCGGGCGGCTCTGGTCAAGGACAATTCGTCACGGGAGGCCGGCAACAAGCTGGTCCTCATGGAGTACGGGATCAACCTGTGGATGTGGGCCGAGCCGCCGTCGAGCGGAGGCGACCCCGTCTGCCACGCCGGCGAGCTCATCAGCTGGGAAAGCGCGTGGGCGCTGGGCGCGAGCGGAGGCGATGAAGATGACACCGCGGGCGCAGAGCATGAACTGGGAGTCAAAATGGACGCGGACAAAAACTCTGCAGCAATGCCGTTACCGCTGACTGCATCGGTCCGTCCGCCGATCTACTTCGGCCTGCCGCCCGTCCTGCGCAGGCGCCGCTGGGACAACTGAGCATATTCTCTGGCATACCCCTCGCCGACCGCTCACCTTAGCGTCGAGCGCACAAACTATACGGCGAGCGGTCGACGCTAAGGTGAGCGGTCGGTGAGCACGAACGTAGCTGAGGTGAACGGTCGACGCTAGCGTGCGCGGTCGGCGCCCGCCCATCACGCCACTGCGACGACGACTCGGGCCGCTACGAGCAGCACGAAATAACCCCAGGCATGGAGGATTTCGGGGATCTTCGGCACCCGGCGGCGCAGGAACACGATGATCGGCAGTCCGCCGATGAGCAGCCCGAGCAGCCACCACCGCCCCGTCAGGTGGGCGAGCGTGGAACGTTTCGTCGACACCGTCGCGACGATCGCGTTGACGAGCATCACCAGCGCCGAGGTGGCCGCCGCCACCCGTGCCGTGTCCTGTCCGAGGTCCGCATCGACCAGGGTGATGATCGGGACCGTGACGAAGCCGCCGCCGAACCCGAAGAGCACGGTGGTCAGGCCGACGAAGCAGCCGATGAGAACCAGCCCGAGGAACTCCATGCCCTCAGCGTTTCAGAGTCGGGCGATGAGCAGCGGCTGGGTCACGGCGCCGACGTAGCCGATCTCGTCAGCCAGGTCGCCATTGGCGACACCGCGACCATCGGGGCCGACATGGGTGCGGACGTTCATGTTCAGCCACTCGGATCGCGGTTCCCGCGCGAAGGTGAGTGACAGCGACGGTGGGATGAACGTCCACTCCCCGTACGGCAGAGCTGCAGAGACGCCGTTGGCCGAGTCTGCCACGATGACGAAACGTTGAATCGGGCTTGTGTCTTCCCCCGCGACGAACGGGATGCGCGGGCGCACCCAGACATCGGCCGCCCCGAGTTCTTGGAGGCCGCCGGAGACGAAGCGCCATTCGATGGCGCGACCGTAGCCCCAGTCGCGGCTGATGCCCGGGAAGTACTTCTGCTCCTGCGGTTCCGGCACCGAGGAGGTGTCGAAGGCCGAGGCCACCTCGGCACTGGATTCGGGTGTCGAGCGCATCCGCCACGCGGTTGCGGTGACGGCCAGACGATCCTCGGCCCAGAGTTTGGCCTCGACGAGTTCGATGCGCTTTCCGGGTCTCACGATCGTCGCCTCGGTGCGGATGCGGCCCTGCGGGATGGGGCCGAGCATGTCGATCGTCAACCGGCCGATGCTCATCGCTTCGTCCTCACGGACTCGTTCGACTGCGCGGGCGAGCAGCGCTGCGGGCGGCCCGCCGTGCTGCATGCGTTCGTCCCAGGGGCTCGTCGTGGCCCGGGTCGAGTCGAATTCGTTCTCACCGCGAGGAAGGTAGAAGGCCTCAGGCAGTGGTGTGACCTCGTTGTCTGTCACGCATCCTCCTCAATCGTTCGTTAAGTACTCAGGCTACTGCCTCTCGGCCTTTGCGGAGCATGAAAGCGCGAATTCCTTCTTGCTGTCGGCGATCACCTCGGTTTCGAAGGAGTTCTTCCACGTCCGCAGCGGTCGTTTCTGCTGGGCGATGGCTGCACGGCCAGCCTGGGCGGTGTCGCGCAGGAGGGCGAGCGCGTTCGCCTGGCCCCTATTGTCGACGGCGATGGTGAGGACGTCGACCGTGCGGCTTCGGCTGAGACTTCAAACCTCTCCTAGCGCCAACCAATCCACCGGGTTACACTTATAAGTGAAACAACTCTTGGAGCCAAGGTCTGATCAGCAAAATATGGGGGAGGCCATGACCGCTGCAGCGTCATCCGAACGCATCAACATCAGCGAGGAAACCGTCGAAGAGGCTCGCAATTTTGACGTGCCGAACGACGCCTCTCTCGCTATGCGACACAGCGACGGAAGAACCACCGAACTCCCGTCAGGCATCCAAGAAGCACTGCTGCATGCACTGCAGGGGATCGCCAAACACGGAGCTGTCTCAATAGGGCAGCTTCCGGCCGAACTCACCTCCACCATTGCAGCAGATTTGCTCAGTGTCTCCCGGCCCACCTTGATGAAGTGGACTGCGCAAGGCCGGATAAGTTCATACAAGCGAGGGAGTCACACACGCTTCCACCGAGACGAAGTACTGGACTTGATACGAAGCAACGCGGAATCTCGTCGCGATGCCTTCGAATCCCTACGGCAAGTGGATGAGGAGCATGAACAGTTCATTGATGGCTGATTCAGCTCGCAATTCAGCCCGACCCCTTCACCAGCAATGCCGAGACGCCCGACGCTGACATGCCGCAGCGGGTCTTTGTCGATGCGAACATCTTCTTCAGTCGGACACTTTTGGACTGGATGTTTCACCTGAGGCAAGCCAACGAAGGCATGTTTCAATTGCATTCAACCGAAGACGTATTCGCCGAGGTCCTTTCGAACATGAGGGAGAAGGACCCGACGGCTCCCGGCCATGTCACACGACATCGCCTGGAGCTCATGAAGCGATGTGTCGACGAGGTCATTCAGGACTTTCCGGGCAGCGGCGAATTCTCCGGACAAGACCCCAAGGACTATCACGTTCACGCTGCAGCACTCGCCGCAGGCTCGGACTTCATCGTTTCAGCAGACGACCCGTCAGATATCACTACGACTCCAGACGCGCAGCCCTACGACGTGGTCTCGCCTGACGACTTCTTCCTCCTCGTAGTCGATTCGTCTCCGGACCGCCTTCTCCCGATCACTCGAAGTCAGTATGAATACTGGAAATCAAGGCCAAGGTATCGACAGCTCGATGAGGCGCTGTTGAGAGCAGGTTGCCAGCAGTTCGCCACTCGAGTGCGCTCGGCGTTGAGCGAACTGGCGCAGATACCTGAGTGAGGTCCCACCTATACGGAGCGGCTACGCGATGCGCCGACTGTCCTCAGACTCTCCAGAGCCTCCTCGACGAACGCCGTCGCGGCCGGACTCGGATTGAACTCGCTCCAGGCGAGGTATTCGACGCGTTTCGGCCCGTCGGTCACGGGGGCGGTGACAAGTCCTCGCCCTTCCGGCACCACCGCCGGGGCAAGCAATGCGATGCCGAGCCCCTGGGCAATGAGGTCGAGCATCATGTCCACGAGCATCGATTCGAACGCGACCATTCGGGTCAGTCCCGCCTCGGCGAAGGCCCGATCGGACTGTGAACGGCCGGGGCTGTCCGCGGGGAAGTCGACGAACGCCTCATCGGCAAGGTCGGCCAAACGCAGACGCTTGCGCCCGGCGAACCGATGGCCCGGGCCGAGCACAGCCACGAGCCACTCCTGTGCGATAACGGTGCTCGCCACGCCCTTCGGCTCCACATCTTCGGGCAGGCCGAGGACTGCAGCATCGAGAGTCCCCGCCCGGATCCTTTCGATGAAGTCGAGACTGCCGCCCACGCTCATGCCGATGCTCACCTGCGGATACGTCCGGTGGAACCGGCCGAGAACCCCCGTGAGGTCGAGTCGGGTCACCGTCGGGATCGCCCCGACCGCCAGACTCCCGCGCATCTGACCGGTCGCGGCGACCGCCTCGGTGACAGCCCGATCCGCGGCGTCGAGGGTCGCCCGGGCGCCGGCGACGAAGGCGTGCCCGGCCTCGGTGAGTTCGACGCGTCGACTGGTCCGGGCGAAGAGTCGGACTCCGAGCTCGCGCTCGAGCGCCTTGACCTGATGGCTGAGCGCCGATTGGACGACATGGCTCTTCTGGGCCGCTCGGGTGAAATTCCGCTCCTCGGCGACGGCGAGAACATAGCGCAGCTGCTGCAACTCCATCTATCTATGATGACAGTTCATGGATTCGATGAAAACTATGTGTTGGACTCATGACAGCACGCGGGCCGACGCTGGAGTCATGACAACGACGACCGCACCCACTCCATCCACTCCGACCCCGACGCATTCCCGGGTCGGCACCACCGCCCTCACCGCCCTGGCCCCGGCAGTGTGGGGCACGACGTACCTTGTGACCACGGAATTCCTGCCCGCGGGCCACCCGCTCTTCGCCGCACTCATGCGCGCCCTGCCGGCCGGCCTCATCGGGCTCCTCATCGCCCGCCGCCTGCCCGCCGGGTCCTGGTGGTGGAAAGCAGTGGTGCTCGGCACGCTCAACATCGGTATCTTCTTCCCACTCCTCTTCGTCGCCGCCGCCCGTCTGCCCGGCGGAGTAGCCGCCACCCTCGGCGCCGCCTCGATGGGCACCGGCGTCATCCTCGTCAAGAGATGGGGACTGCCGCCGGGCATCGGACCGGTCGGCTTCGCGAGCTGGCAGCTGAGCGCCGGCGGACTCGTCCTCCTCCTGCCCACCCTGCTCATCGAAGGCGTCCCCGCACATGTCGACGCCCCGGGCATCACCGGCTACCTGTGGCTGGGCGGCATCGGCGGACTGCTCGCCTACGCCCTGTGGTTCCGCGGTCTCGGTCGTCTGCCGGTCACCGCAACCGCCCTGCTCGGCCTGCTCTCCCCACTCGTGGCCGCCGGACTCGGAATTGTCTTCGCCGGTGAGAGCCTCAACGTCGCCCAGGTCGCCGGATTCGTCCTCGCCCTGGCAGCACTGGCCTGCGGGCAGCTGACCCCCACCATAATCACCCGCACCACGAATCCCGCAGAGAAGGAGACCGCAGCATGAGAATCACCGCCATCGGAGCCACCGGAATGGTCGGATCCCGCATCGTCGCCGAGGCGTCCGACCGCGGCCATGACATCGTCGCCGCCTCCCGCCACCCGAACGGCACACCGTCCGACCCCGTCGCCGCGATCCGGCCCGGGATCCGATCGATCACCGTCGACGCACTTATCGCCTCCGACCTCGAGACGGCGCTGACCGATGCCGATGCGGCCGTGCTCAGCGTCCGCGCCGCCCCCGGCCAGACGGAACGATTCCTCACCCTCACCAAGGCGGTGCTGACAGCGACCGCACGAGCGCAGGTCCCGCTGCTCGTCATCGGCGGTGCCGGTCCGCTTTGTTCGCCGAATGATCCCGATTCCGTCGTACTCGACGATCCCGAATTCGTTGCCGAGGAGTGGAGAGACCTCGCTGCAGCCAGTCTCGCTCAGCTCGAGGTCTGCCGGAGGCAGCCGACAGACCACTGGACCTATCTCAGCCCTCCCGCGGTCCTCGAACCCGGCGACCGCCTCGGCGATTATCAGCGCGGGACGACGACGCTACTGCTCGGACGGGACGGGCGATCACGGATCAGTGCCGAGGACCTCGCCGTCGCCGCCGTGGACGAACTCACCACTCCCGGACGCGACCGACACTTCACCGTGGCCGCCCGCTGACCCCGGGCCGGAGCCGCAGCTCCTCACCCATCCCGCCCTGCGACCACCTGTTGTATCCAAGATGGATGCAAGCTAGTGTGAGTGAGTCTTGACCACCGCGACGACGTGAGACCACTATGACCAGCCACATCCGCGAACAGGCCAAACTCATCACCGCCCAGCTCCTCTCGGGAGCCGGCATCGCCTCCGGGTATGCCGTCGGCGGACTGCTCGCCGAAGAGATCACCGGCCAGACCTCGATGGCCGGATTCGCGCAGATGAGCGTCATCCTCGGCGCCGGCCTCATCGCCTACCCCCTCGCCGTGCTCGCCGGACGCTCCGGCCGCCGCAAGGCGCTGACCTTGGGCTTCGGCATCGGCACGATCGGCGCCGTGGTCGTCCTCATCGGCGTCGCCCTGCAGTTCCTTCCCCTGTTCATGCTCGGGATGATGATGTGCGGGTCCTCCACCGCCTCCGGCCTGCAGGCCCGCTACGCCGCCGTCGACCTCGCCAACCCGGCCGCCGCCGGTCGTGCGATGTCATTGGTGGTGTGGGCAACGACCATCGGCTCCGTCCTCGGCCCCAGCTTCACCGCCCCCGGGGCCCACCTCGGCGAAACACTGGGCATGAACGGCCTCGCCGGGCCCTACCTCATCTCGATGGTCGCGTTCGCGTTGGCCACACTGTCGGCCTCGACGCTGACGAAGTCCGTGGCCGCCGGCACCGACCATCCGGGCGAACCCGGACTCGACGATCCAGACCACAACAGCGAGGTCACGACGGCGGGCAACGGCGGGGCCGCCTCGGCGAAGGACTCCGCCTCGGCGAGCGGTTCCACCCCGACCAACAGATCCACCAGCACCGAGGCGGCTGCCCCGTCCCCGATGAAACTCGGCGAAGCGCTGCGCTTCGCCCTGGCCCGCCCGGTGCCGCTGTTCGCAATGGTCACGATCATCGCGGGACAGATGATGATGACCAACGTCATGGTCATGACCCCGGTGCACATGGACCACCAGGAGTTCAGCCTCGGCGCCATCGGAATCGTCGTGAGCATCCACATCGCCGGCATGTACGCCCTCTCCCCCGTGTTCGGCTGGATGGCAGACCGGTGGGGTTCGGGCGTCGTCATCGCAGGTGGGGCCGGCATCTTCGTCCTCACGATCGCCCTCGGCGTCATCGATGCGGTGGCCCCGGAGTCGTCGATGGTGCTGCTCTCGACCGCGCTGTCGCTGCTGGGAATCGGGTGGTCGATGTTCCTCATCGGCGGCTCGTCCCTGCTGACTGCCTCGGTGCCGGCACATGCGAAGGTGCCGCTGCAGGGGGCTTCGGATTCGGCGATGAACCTCGGCGGGGCACTCATGGCGGCGATGGCCGGGTCCGTCCTCGGCACCGGCGGGTTCCTGTGGATCAACCTCATGGCCACGTTCGTCCTCCTCATCGCCGTCGGATTCTCGATCCGCGCGATCCCGCTGATGAGCTGGCCCGGACGCCGCGCACCGGCCCTCGCCGAGGCGGCCGACGAGCCACCGGAAGCACCGCCCCAGCCCGGCGGGGTCACCGCCGCAGAGGGCACGGACAGTCGGAACGAAGGCCGGGGATGAGCAGAGGATCCGAATCGCAGAGCGCGGCCGAACGCGCGTATTCCCACATCCGCGGCCAGATCCTCGACGGCGAACACCTGCCCGGGACGATGCTCGGCGAGGCGGCCCTGGCCACCGAGATCGGGGTCAGCCGCACCCCGGTGCGAGTGGCTCTGGCCAGGCTGCAGGACGAAGGGTGGATTCGCATCTATCCCAAGCGCGGCGCGATCGTCCAGGGCATCGACGAACGCACGGTCGCCGAGCTCGCCGATGCCCGCTTCATCCTCGAAACGACCGCAGTCGAGCGTGCCCCGGACGCACTGCGGCAGAGTTTGGCCGACCGGCTCGATGCGCTCGTCTCCCAGCAGCGAACGGCATTCGCCGAGGAGGATGTTGCCCGCTTCATCGACCTCACCCTGGACTTCCACCGCGGTTTCGTCGAGTCGAGCGGCAGCCAGGTGCTGTTGGAGATGTATTCGCTGCTGTCAGACCGTCACCGGTTCACCCTGTTCATCAACAGCCGTCGCCTGCTCGAGCGCTGTGATGAGATCATCGCCGAACACGAAGACCTCGTCGCGCATCTGCGGGCCGGGGACTCCGCGGCCTTCGCCGCGACCCTGCAGGGACACATCGCGGAGAACGCCGGCCCGGCGCACTGAGGCACCGGCTACTCCTCTTGGCGGCCCACTCCAGGGCGAGCAGAGCCTTCCGAGCGGCGTATTCTTCACGGCACGCTTTAAGTCGAGAAGCACTGATTTGAAACAGTGCTTCCTGACTCAAACCGTGCCGGGGCCGCTCCGTGGCCGCACGCGCCCGCCGCGCACTCACCACCTGCGTCGCGTACTCACCACGATCACCCGCCGCGCACTCACCTCGTGCGGCGCCACTGCCTCGGCGAGGGGTTCCCCACTCCCCCGCCCGGTCGTAGGCTGAGGTCATGGAACACAGATATCTGGGAAACAGTGGACTCAAGATCTCCGAGATCACCTACGGCAACTGGCTCACGCACGGTTCACAGGTGGAGAACGACACCGCCACGAAGTGCGTGCACGCCGCCCTCGACGCGGGAATCTCGACCTTCGACACCGCCGACGTCTACGCGAACACCGTCGCCGAGCAGGTCCTCGGCGACGCGCTCAAGGGCCAAAGGCGCGAATCGCTCGAGATCTTCACGAAGGTCTACTTCCCGACCGGACCCAAGGGCCACAACGACACCGGCCTGTCGCGCAAACACATGATGGAGTCGATCAACGGCTCGCTGCGCCGGCTCGGCACCGACTACGTCGACCTCTACCAGGCCCACCGCTATGACTACGAGACTCCGCTGGAGGAGACGATGCAGGCCTTCGCCGACATCGTCCGCTCCGGCAAAGCCCTCTACATCGGCGTCAGCGAATGGAACGCCGACCAGCTGCGCGCCGCCCACCACATGGCCCGCGACCTCGGCATCCAGCTCGTGTCCAACCAGCCGCAGTACAACATGCTCTGGCGCGTCATCGAAGAACGGGTCGTCCCGACGTCGAAGGAACTCGGCATCTCGCAGATCGTCTGGTCCCCGATCGCCCAAGGTGCGCTGACCGGCAAATACAAGCCCGGCCAGCCGGTGCCTGCCGGATCGCGCGCGACCGATGAGAAGGGCGGCGCCGACTTCATCAAGAGTCGCTACCTCCACGACGATATGCTCACCGCGATCACGGAGCTCGAGCCCATCGCCGCCGAACTCGGGATCACGATGGCGCAGCTCGCGATCGCCTGGGTGCTGGCCAACGACAACGTCGCCACCGCCCTCGTCGGTGCCTCCCGCCCCGAGCAGATCGACTCGAACGCCGAGGCGGCCGGGGTCACCCTCAGCCCCGACGTGCTCTCCCGCATCGACGACATCCTCGGCGACCTGCCGGAGACCGACCCGAACAAGACCCAGTCGCCGGCCACCCGCCTGACCTGATCCGGCACCGAGGCGGCCGACCGTCATGATTCCGACCGCGGTCCCCCTGTGGGGCCGCGGTCGGAATCATCCGCACCAGCGGCAGATGTTCCGCACCAGCGGCAGTTCCGCGCCAACGGCGGGTATCCGTCACCGAGGCGGACGATGAACTCGGCGAATCTCACACCGACCCGGGACAACCTCGGCGAGGGTCGTGCGTTAAACTGCATGAAGCGGTTATATAACCAAGGAATTTTTTCCGGGCGCGAAGAGGGGCCGATTCAGCACACTGCTCCGGGCAGGCTGTCGCTGGAAGACGAGAAGAGACGCAGACGACGAACAGGTGAGGGGATGCCATTGGCGAACGGAGACGACACTCAGCAGGACCCGACAGAAGGCGCCCCGATCAATCGGAACCTCGTTCTCGCCGTCCTCGTCTCCGGCGCGTTCGTCATCATCCTCAATCAGACGCTGCTCAACACCGCCCTGCCGCACTTCATGTCCTACTTCGACATCACCTCCGGCGCGGCTCAGTGGGTGACGACGAGCTTCATGCTCGTCAACGGCATCATGATCCCGGTGACCGCATTCCTCATCGAGAAGTTCACGACGCGCGGCCTCTTCTTCACCGCCATGGGCCTATTCATCCTCGGCACGCTCGTCTGCGCGATCGCCCCGGTCTACCCGGTGATGCTCATCGGCCGCGTCATCCAGGCCTCAGCCGGCGGCATCATCATGCCGCTCATGCAGACGATCCTGTTCGCGATCTTCCCCGTCGAGAAGCGCGGATCAGCCATGGGCACCTTCGGCCTCGTCATCGCCTTCGCCCCGGCCATCGGCCCGAGCCTCTCCGGCTGGATCGTCGATCACCTGCCATGGCAGACGCTGTTCTACATGATGCTGCCGATCGCGATCATCGACCTCGTGGTCGCCTACTTCCTGCTCAAGAACGTCACAGAACGCACCTTCCCCCGTCTCGACATCCTCTCGATCATCCTCTCCACCCTCGGATTCGGCGGACTGCTGTTCGGCTTCGGCACCGCCGGTGATGCCGGATGGGTCAGCGCCCAGGTGCTCATCCCCCTCATCGTCGGTGCGATCTGCCTGACGTTCTTCATCACCCGGCAATTCAAACTCGAGCAGCCCATCCTCGAGTTCCGCATCCTCCGCTACCGCATGTTCACCCTCAACACCCTGCTGGGCATGTGCGTGTTCATCGTCATGGTCGGCGGCATGATGGTCCTGCCGCTGTACATGCAGAACATGAATGACTTCTCGGCAATGGAATCTGGCCTGGCCCTGTTGCCGGGCGCCGCAGTGATGGGCTTGATGTCCCCGGTGACCGGTCGCATCTTCGACGCCATCGGTGCCAAATGGTTGGCCGTGACCGGCTTCGTCCTGCTCACCGGAACCACGTTCCTCTTCGCTCGCCTGGAACCGGACACCTCGTTCGTCTACCTCGCCGTGGTCAACACGGTTCGCATGTTCGGTGTCGCCATGGTGATGATGCCGGTGACCACGGCCGCCCTCAACCAGCTGCCCTCACACCTCATCCCCCACGGCACCGCCCTGAACAATACGATGCGTCAGATCGCCGCTTCCGTCGGCACAGCAGCGCTCGTGACAGTCATGACCTCGGCCGCGCGGAACCCGGAGACCTACGGCATGGCGGGTCTGGTCCACGGCGCGAACGTCGCGTTCTTCGTCGCTGCCTGCGTCGGCATCCTCGGCGTCATCGGTGCGTTCTTCATCAAGAACTCCCACGGACTCGAACCGGGACAGAAGGCGACCACCGGACGGTGATCCCGGGGCACCTCAGGTGCCGATCCGGTCCATTCGGCAGTTCTGGACCAGTCACTCAGCTGCCCTTATTCGCACCCTCAACGAGGTGGCCCGACACGATTCGCGCCTGTTCGAGTGCGTCTTCGGCCTCCACTGCTCCGCTGAGCACGAGAGTGGCGTATCCGTGGACGAGCGACCATGCCGCCACCCCGAGGTCGGAGTCGGGCGCCGATCCGGTTGTCGCCACTCCGGTCGAGAGCGCATCCCACGCGCGACGGCGGGCCGCAGTCAGATCCGCGTCATCATCGTGAAGCAGCCGGGGCTGGAACATCACCGTGAAGTGAGATGGGCAGGCAAGCGCGAATTCGACATAGGCGACTCCACGAGCGACGAGGCCGCCGTCACCGTCGACTCCGGCCATTGCCTCGGCCAGCCGGTCGTAGCCTTCGGCGGCAAGAGCTGTGAGCAGACCGGATTTGTCACCGAAATGGTAAGTCGGAGCGGCGTTCGAGACGCCGGCCCGCTGCGCCAGGGCTCGCATGCTCAGCTTGGCCACTCCGCCCTCCGCGATCGCCGAGGCGGTCTCCGCCAACAGGGTCCGACGCAGATCCCCATGATGATAAGTCACAATTCGATCGTACCGGAGCAAACTTTTCACTGAGAAGATTCGAAGCCGTCCGCGCGCTGAGGGTTTGCACCTACTTGTAGTAGCCCTCGCGGAGGTTGATTCCGTGCTCGATCCAGACCTTGAGCGCGGAGAGCATTCCGGTCCAGCCCATGCAGTTGCCGAAGGCGCCCTGGGCCCCGCCCTCGGTGAGCTTCCAGGACTTCTCAGTGATCGTCACGAGCGTCCGTGCCCCGTCATCGACGGGCGTGAACTCGAAGGTCGTTGTCGTGTCCTTGCCCACGGAGTCGTCGGAACCCTCCCAGCGGATGACGATCTTCTCGTCCTGGATGCTCTCGACGACCGCGACGGGGAATCGGCCCGGGAAGTCGGCGAAGTCCCAGGTCACATCAACCCCGGCCTCCAATCGGCCGTGGGCACCACCGGTCGTGAAGTAGTGCGAGAGCTGCTCGGGATCGGCGACCGCTTCATAGGTCTCATGGGGAGTCTTCGAGATGTAGCCGGTGACTGTGAAGGACAGCTCCTCCAACGGGCGGGACTGATCGTTCTGCTCGGCGGGTGTGTTCTGAGTGCTCTGCTCATCTGTCATGTGATATTTTTACCACATGTCAGAGTCGAGGGGAATGGATTCGGAAGAATCCGACGATTCAGCGCCGAGGGAAACAGATTCCGAGGAATCCGATGACGCGGTCTTCAAAGCCTTGGCCAACCCCACCCGTCGACGCATCCTCGACCTGCTCCGGGCTCGACCGCGCACGACCGGAGAAGTCTGCGAGGCGTTTCCCGACCTCGACCGCACGACTGTGCTGCAGCATATTCGGGTGCTCGAAGGCGCCGAGCTGGTCACCGGACGCAAGGACGGACGCACCCGACTGCTGGCACTGGCGCCGCTGCCGATCAAACGGATCCACGATCGCTGGATCGGTGAGTACACGCGCGCGGCCGTCGGGCTGCTGGCCCGACTCGATGAGGATTCGCCGCGGTGACCGGCTCAGCTGCGCCCGGAGTTCCGCATCTGCAGCGTCCGCGCGATCCACGACAGGGCACCGGCGAACAGCAGAAGCAGAGCACACACGAGGAAGGTCGACGACGACCCCAGATAGGTGAAACCGAGCCCGCCGACCACACCGGCGATGGCCAGCCCGATGTCGAAGTTCATGTTCCAGGCGACGCTGGCCCGGCTCGGCGAACTGACCGAGGCGAAGGCCATGACGAGGCTCGCCGACTGCATGGCGCCCAAGCCCAGTCCGATGATGAGCATCGAAACGAACAGCGCCGCACCGTAGAAGACGACAGCGCAGACCAGCCCGATCGCCGTGAGGACAAGTCCCAAGATATTGAGAGCGAAAGGCGGAAAGCTGTCCGAGACGGTTCCGACGACGAAGCGTCCGATGACCGCCGATACCTGCATCCCGGCGATGAACAGAGCCGCCACCGCGACGTCCTCGCCCGGACCGAAGCCGACGATGATCCCGAAGACGATCATGCCCACGAGGAACGGGGAGAGCATGAGGACGAGCCCGAGCGCCTCCCCCGCCCGACGTCCCACCTTCCGCAGGCTCCTCTTCTCATTGCGACCGGACCGAACCCCGACCGTCTCATTGCCGCTGACCGATTCTCCCGCATCGTCTTTCCCTCGCCGAGGCGACCGACCGGGCACGTATCTGAGCACAGTGGGGATGGCCACGAGGAGACAGGCGCAGACGATGATGCGGAAGATCCAGATCGGGATCGTCTCGACCAGCCACAGTCCCAGCGGTGCTCCGACGGCCGCCGCCAGGGAGGTGATCCCGCCGAAGAAGCCCAGCGCCTTGCCGATCCGTCCTGGTGAGGTCGTCCCCGGAACCGCAGCGTTGGCGAGGACGACGAAGAGCCCGAATCCGATGCCCCCGCAGAGTCCGGCGAGGATGAGCGCCAACAGGGGCGGGGTGACGAAGAGTCCGAGCAGCTGGCCGAGGAACTGCAGCGCAAGAGCCAGCATGAGCGAAGCCTTGAATCCGAAGACTCGACCGGCCCACGGAGCGAAGGGCTGGGCGACGATGACACCGATCATCATCGTCGTCAGAACGGACCCGCCGGTGATCGTCGACAGCCCGTCTGTCGCCGCGATCGTCACCATCGTCGAATAGCTGAAGAAGAAGGCGGAGAACCCGAACATCGCCGTCCACACCAAGCCCAGCAGGGCCGGCGTGTACGTCGCCTGAGACGGGTGTTCGGGGTTCATAGTCCGAGGTTACGACATCGGCACTGCATCTGCCGTGTCCGACCGATCTGCCGTCCGTGCGGCGGAGAAGTGTTCACCTGCAAGTCAGAATGGTCGCCTACCATCGGTCCATGAACTCATCGGAACTCAGCTCGAACCTCAATCGCGACGCCCCCAGCGGCACCATCGACACCGCATTCGTCCTCAGATTCGAACCGCACTATGTCCTCACGGAACTCGAATCGGAGATCTTCGGCGAAATCGGCCCGAAGACGAAGATCCGCGAATCGTTCAAACGCAAGCACTTCCTCAAGGTCGCCGAGTGGAAGGCCATCGGCGTCCTGCCGAGTCTTGAGGAGATCCCATCCGATGACATCGATTTCGTCACCGGCGTCGCCCTCGACGACGACACACCCAACCGCTTCCGTCTGCCGCTGCTGCGGATGCTGCCCGGAGTGGGAATCCCGATGGCCAGCACTCTGCTCACTGTCGTGAATCCGAAGAAATTCTCCATCATGGATTCCCGGGCGCTGACCGTGCTGCACGACTACAACCTCGTGCCCACGGACAACCCGGCGCAGATGGACTACCAGACCTACCGCAAGCTCATGAAGTCCCTGGCCAAGGGCGCCAACTGTGCGCCGATCGATCTGTATCGGGCCCTCATCGCCTATTCGCGACAAGGGCGGGCCTGAGCCGTCGCCCCGGAGATCGTTCCACTGCGAACACGACACCCCGACAGACACGCTCTGCACCGATTCAGCCAGGTGTTCTTCACCCGTTCAGCCGGCCGGTGTCCCCGCGGCCTGCAGCGCCGGGATCACCTCGTCGCGGGTCAGCGGCGCGAACTGGCGGACATCGGTGTCCGCGGGCAGCGGGTCGATGGGAAACCAGCCGGCTTCGGCGATCTCGGCCAGATGCTCGATGTTCTCGACGTCGAGTGCCTCGGGCACACCGTCGTAGCAGAACACGTCAGCGATGACTCGGTGATCGTCCTCGTTCGCCGCCGCCGCAGCGAATGTGCCCAAAGCGCGCAGCCGGTGCCGGTCCAGATCGAGTCCGAGCTCCTCGGCGATCTCGCGGACGATGGTGTCCTCAGCGGTCTCTGACTCTTCGGGTTTGCCGCCGGGCAGCATGAACGAACTGGTCCCGGACTTGCGCACCATGAGCAGCTCCCGGCGCTGCGGGTGGAGGAGGGCGAGCGCGGAGACGCGGATGTCATTCATTGAGACCACACTCCGGAAGCGCCTCGGCGGTGGGAATCGAGCACGTGCGTATCGACCATGCCGATGGCCTCCATCAGCGCATACATCGTCGTCGGTCCGACGAAGCGGAAGCCCTTCTTCTTCAGTGCCTTCGACAGGGCCACAGATTCCGGTCCGGTCGTCGGGACCTCGGCGACAGTGCGCGGTCGCGGCGTCTGCGCAGGCTGAAACGACCACAGAAATGCATCCAGGCCGCCGTCTTCACGCAGGTCGATCACTCGCGCAGCATTATTGATGCAGGCTTCGATCTTGCCGCGATGGCGGATGATCCCCGGATCGGTCAGCAGCTGCGCGATCTCACCTTCACCGAACCGAGCAACGGCGTCGGGATCGAATCCGGCGAAGACCTCACGGAACCGCTCCCGCTTCTTCAGGATCGTCAGCCAGGACAGTCCGGCTTGGAAACCTTCGAGGCTCATTCGCTCGAACAGGCCGGGCTCGTCGTGGATGGGCAGTCCCCATTCGCTGTCGTAGTAGTCCAGCAGCATCGGGTCACCGTACGCCCACGGGGTGCGAGCCAGCCCGTCATCGCCGATGACGGCTCCCCCAAGTGAGCTCGGCTGTGATTCGTCGTCCATCCTCAAACCGTATCGCGTCGGGCAGACATTGCCCGCGCGCCCCATATTCCGGTCGCCTTCGGCCGGCAGTCGCGCGGTTCTGAGCCTCGGGAACCTGTCTTCAGCATTCTCTGCGTCAGTCGTCTCCGATAGGGTGCGGCCATGACCTCAGTGCTCCTCCTCGGATTCGGTGCCATCGGCCGTCACGTCGCCCAGCTGCTCTCCCCCGAGCTCGGTGCCGGGACGCTCCGCCTGACCGCCCTCGTCTCGGATCGGACCAAGCACGCCGACCCCCCGGATCACGGTGCCGAGGTGGTCGACCGTCCCACTCTGACCGACCGACAGACGCCCTCGCCGAGGATGTTCTCCGATTTCGATGCCATCGTCGAATGCGCCGGTGTGCCTGCCGCCGCACAGCTCGGTCCGGCTGCCATCGCGGCCGGTCGTCCGCTCGTCCTCACCAGCGTCGGTGCCCTGGCCGAGCCCGAGACCCGTGCGAGTCTGCTCGCCGGACCGGGCCGGCTGCATGTGACCAATGTGGCGATCGGCGGACTCGATGTGCTCGAGGCGGCGGCTCAGGCCGATGGCCTCGACAGCGTCGACATCACCACCTCGAAGGAGGCGAGCGGGCTCATCCGGCCGTGGATGTCCGAGACCGAAGCCGAGCGTCTGCGTGACCTCCGCCCCGAGGACGGCCCCCTGACAGTGTTCACGGGCAACCCCGCCGAGGCGATCGAGAAGTTCCCGGCCAACGTCAATATCGCTGTCGCTCTCGCGTGGGCCACCCGCGGACTGAGTACCGCTGCGTCCACTTCAGCCTCCGGGACCAGCGCGGCGTCGACCGATTGCGCAGCTGAACGAACCGATGCCGACTTACTCGGCGCATCATTGAACCGGGTGCAGGTCGAACTCCAGGCGGTGGCCGGTCAGACTCAGTCCGCCCACCGGATTCGGGCATCCGGGTCCGCAGGCGAGTTCTCCTTCGACATCCGCTCCTCTCCGAGCCCAGAGAACCCTGCCACCAGCGGGCTGACTGCTCTGTCCGTCACCCGCACCCTGCGCACCGTGCTTGCACAGATGTGACGACGCCCGGAATCTCCGACCAACAGGCCAGTGATCCCGGGCGTCGTTCTCATCCGATGAGATTCAGTCATCCGGAAGCCGCAATTCAGTCGTCGCGGTGGATGATGTTCTCCTGCAGCTGGAGGAATTCGACGTGGCGTTGGTACTGGTCGAGCACGTCAGCGATGATCTGCTCCTTCGAGAAGCCCATGATGTCATAGCCCTGACCAGTGCCTCCGTCGAGGTAGACCTCCATCCGGTAGTAGTCCTCGCCGGTTCCGCGGGGAACCATTCCACCGAACGACGGCACGCTGACCTTGTGCGGCCACACCTGATAGCGGAAAGGGTACTCCCCGTCTCCGTCGACCTCGAACTGGAAGAGTTCGCCGTCGTCGACGAACACGCCTTCGTTATCGACGCGACCGCAGCGCGACGAGATTCCGCGGTCTTCCATCTCTGCAGCCACCTCGTGGAGGGTGGGGATGAGGACCTTCTGCTCGAACTCCTCGGCGCGCGCCCGATTCGGGAAGGACAGCACCCGGCCGAGCTGACGCTGCCAGGTCTCGTGACCGGGACCCCGGGAGCGACGGGCCAGAGAACCGGGCAGGGTCGTATCGACGCTGTCGACGCGGTTCGCCTCCACCCGCAGTGCCTTGTACAGGCCGATCATGACGAGGATGACGACGAAGGCGAAGGGCAGGCCCATGATCACCGTCGCGCTCTGCAGTGCGCCGATGCCGCCGACGAGCAGCATCGCCACCGTCAGGGCACCGGTGAGCACGGCCCAGAAGATGCGCAGACCGGCGCGACCGTCCTCGGAGGGGTTGCGCAGATTCGACGACAGGTTCGCCATCACCAGGGCCGCAGAGTCCGCGGTGGTGACGTAGAACAGCAGAGCCGTGAGCGTGGCCAGCCCCGCGATGAGGAAGAAGGCCGGGTAGCGGGAGAGCAGGTCGTAGAATCCGCCTTCGGGGCTGACCATGACCGCTTCGCCGAACTTCACATCACCGTTGCGGATGATGTCCAGGGCCGAGTTTCCGTAGATCGAGATCCACATGAAGATGTAGATGAACGGAATCGTCAGGGTGCCCAGCACGAACTGGCGGATCGTGCGGCCGCGGGAGATGCGGGCGAGGAAGAGCCCGACGAACGAAGCGAAGGCGATCCACCAGGCCCAGAAGAACAGGGTCCAGTCGGTCATCCACGTGCCGGTGTCTTCGAAGGCGAAGGTCTGTCCGGCCATGTCCGGGAACAGGCGCACGAAATCCGTGATGTTGAGGACGAAGGCGTTGAGCAGGAACTGCGTGTTTCCGGCCACGAGCACCCAGAAGCTCAGCGCGATGGCGAGCACGACGTTGAGGACGGAGAGGAACTTGATGCCTTTGTCCACACCCGAGACCGCCGAGAGCGTGGCGACGCCGACACCGACGACGACGATGCCGACCTGGGTAGCGGTGCCGATCGGGATCCCGAATACCGTGTTGAGGCCGACGTTGACCATGACGACGCCGATGCCCAACGAGGTGGCCACGCCGAAGATCGTTCCCAGCAGAGCCGCGAAATCGACCGTCTCGCCCAAAGCACCATGGACACGCTTGCCGAAGATCGGGGCCAGCGCCGAGCGAATCGCCAAGGGCATGTTCATCCGGTAGGCGAAGTAGGCCAGAGCCATACCCATGAGTGCGTAGAGCCCCCAACCGCTCAGGCCGTAGTGGAACAGCGCCCACACGGTGGATTCGCGGGCGGCAGCGACCGTCTCTGGCTCCGTGCTCGGCGGGGTGAGGTACATCGTAACCGGCTCGGCCACGGCGAAGAACATGAGGTCGGTGCTGATGCCGGCGGCGAAGAGCATCGACGCCCAGGCGACGAGGCCGAATTCGGGCTTCGAGTGCTCGGGGCCGAGCTTCGTGTTGCCGTAGCGGGAAGCCGCCAGGTAGATGACGAAGACGAGGACGGCGAGGACGAGGAGAACGTAGAACCAACCAAACCAATCGGAGGTCCAGCCGACGACGGCGCCGAGGACCGCCTCGGCGTTGGTCGGTGAGATGAGAGCCCATACGGTGATGGCGATCGCCACCAGGGCCGCGGCCGCGAACACTCGCTTATTCACGGGAGGACGCGAGGGCTTCACCTTGGCCTTCGCCTCTCCCTTCGGGTCACCCGGCGGGGTGTCGACTGATGCTGACATGGTTGTACTCCTTATCCGGACGCTGTTGCGTCGTGGCATCGGACCCGGTCGAACAGCGTGCTCAACCGGGCATGATCAACGGCTGTTGCTGAATGGAATTCCGTCCTGCCGAATCCCCGGTTCCACGGGGACGGCCAACAATGGAGGTTACCACATAGACACTTCCGGTCATTTGTCCTGTTATGCCACGCGATTCTGCAGATCAGCGGCTCACCCTCGCCGAGGCGGGGCTCAGAGGGAGACGAAGAGCAGCGCGGCCGCCATCACCACCCCTGCGCCGAGGAATGTGATGACGGTGTAGCCGAGGATGTCACGCATCTTCAGACCGGCAATGGCAAGCACCGGCAGCGCCCAGAACGGCTGGAGCATGTTCGTCCACTGGTCGCCGTAGGACACGGCCATGATCGCGATCGACGGGTCGACGCCGAGCTGGTTGGCCGCATCGAGCATGATCGGGCCCTGCACGGCGAACTGTCCGCCGCCGGAGGGGACGAAGAAGTTGACGAGTCCTGCCGAGATGAGCGCGAGGACCCCGAACGAGGCCGGGTTCGCGATCGAGACGATGGCGTCGGAGAACACCGCGATGAGTCCGGTGGTCGACATGATGCCGAGAATTCCTGCGTAGAGCGGGAACTGCAGGAGGATCTCGCCGACATTCGATGCCGCCTCCTTCGTCAGGTGGATGAGTTCGAAGGGATTGCGCACGAGCAGCAGGATGAGCGCGAGGAACGACCAGTTGACGATGTCGAGTGTCAGTCCCCCGCCCTGCGCGAAGTGGATGACGAGGTAGACGACGAGCGCCAGACCGATGATGAGGGTGAGGATGCGCGAGGCATCGATGCGATCGGCCGGTGTCACGACCTCATTGTCGGCCTGCGACTGCGTCTCCGAGCTCACCGAGGCGGGCAGTTCGTAGACGGGGGCACCGGCCTTGGGTGCGACGAGGAAGAAGAGGAGTCCGCAGACGATGATGACCCCGGCGATGGCCAGCAGGTTCCAGCCAGCGAAGATCGTCTCGGAGACGGGAACCGTCTGCCCGCCGAGGGATTCGGAGAGGAAGGAGTCAGGGGTGGCCGCGGTCAGCGGGCCCGAGCCCGAATAGCCCATATGCCAGACGACGAATCCGGAGTATCCGGCAGCCACGAGCAGCGGGAAGTGGACCTTGATCCCGCGTTCGCGCGATTGCACGGCGATCTCACGGGCGAGCAGAGCGCCGACGACGAGGCCGAGGCCCCAGGTGATGAGGCTGGCGAGAGCGGCGACGACGAAGACGAAGACATAGGCGAAGGTGGCGTTGCCCGGGACGCGGGCGAGCCGGGCCAGCAGTTTCCGCACGGGTCCGGTGTTGGCGAGGATGTGGCCGAGCAGGAGGATCAGGCACATCTGCGTCATGAACTCGAGCAGTCCGGCCAGTCCCTCACCCCAGCCGATGACGACATCGGTCGGGCCCGCATCGGTGAAGATGAACGCAAGGACGGCGACGATGAGGGTGAGGACGATGGCGAAGGTCAGGGCCGAGGGAATCCACTGTTCGAGGAATCGGTTGACCGGCCGCATGATCCCTTTTGAGGCTGCGGCGTTGACCTGGGTCGACGGCTTCGGTGCCGACATGGGAAGACCTCCCGCTGAGATTTATGAGAATTGGCTGTGCGTGGTCTCAGCATACAATCAGGGCGCTGTCTCCCGGTAGGAGACAGCGCCCTGACGGCGATCACAACCCGATCACGATCGGAGCCCGGATTCCCAGGGCTCCGAACGCACCGATCAGCTCTGTTTGTACACGAGCTGCTTGTTGACGAATTCGTCCATCGCCAGCGGTCCGAGCTCCCGGCCGACGCCGGAGCGCTTGACTCCGCCGAAGGGCAGGAACTCGCGTGTTCCCTCCGGAGCGTTGAGGAAGACCATGCCGGAATCGATCTGGTCTCCGACGCGTTCGGCCCGGGCGATATCGGTGGAGAACACGGCGGCACCCAGACCGAAGGGGGTGTCGTTGGCGAGTTCGACGGCCTCCTCTTCGCTGCTGACCTTGTAGACGATGACGGCGGGGCCGAAGAGCTCTTCGTAGTATCCGCGCATGCCCTTCTGCACATCGGTGAGGACGACGGGTTCGACATAGGCGCCGCCGCCGTCGTACTTCTTGCCGCCGGCCAGCAGGGTCGCGCCCTCGCTGACGGTGTCCTGGACCTGTTCGACGAAGCGGTCGGCGGCGGCCACCGACGACAGCGGGGACAGGCGGGAGCCGTCCTCGCCGGGAACGGCAGGGGTGTTCTTCTGGGCCGCCTCGGTGATGGAGGAGACGAAGTCGTCGTAGATGTCGTCCATGACGATCATCCGCTTGGGCGAGTTGCAGGCCTGGCCGGTGTTGCCCATGCGGGTGGTGAAGAAGGTCTTCGCGGACTTCTGGACATCGTCGGTGTCGAGCAGGATATAGGGGTCGGATCCGCCGAGCTCGAGCACGACCTTCTTGAGGTTCTTGCCGGCCTCGGCAGCGACGGCGGCACCGGCGCGTTCGGATCCGGTCAGGGACACACCGTGATTGCGCGGATCGGGCAGGATGATGTCGGCGACCTGCTCGTTGCTGGCGTAGATGTTGATGTACGCGCCTTCGGGCAGGCCTGCCTCGATGAAGATCTCTTCCATGATCTGTGCCGAGCGGGGGCACTGCGGGGCGTGCTTGAGCAGGATGGTGTTGCCCAGGGCCAGGTTCGGGGCGGCGAAGCGGGCGACCTGGTAGTAGGGGAAGTTCCACGGCATGATGCCCAGCAGCGAGCCGACGGGCTTGCGGCGGATCATGGCGGTGGCGTCCTTGGGTCCGCGCAGTGGTTCGTCGGCCATGAAGGCTTCGGCGTTGTCAGCGAAGTACTTGTAGATCATCGAGCACAGCTGGACTTCGCCCTTGCCTTCGGGCACGGATTTGCCCATTTCGAGCTTGATGACTTCGGCGAGCTCTTCGGCGCGTTCGGCGTAGATCTCGGACACGCGGGTCAGCAGTGCAGCGCGCTCGGCTACCGTGGTCCGGCTCCACTCGTCGAATGTCGTCGCCGAACGGTCGAGAGCGGCAAGGATCTCGGCATCGGTGGCGGTGGGGAATTCTTCGGCGACCTGGCCGGTCGCCGGGTCGGTGACGCGATACATGGTGGTCATGGCTGTCCTCTTTCACTTCGACGGGGTTGAGGCGATCACTGATGGTGTGATCGCAGGTCCATCCCCCACGCTATGGCCGAAACCCGGCGGCGGCAACGGCGGTCTCATTTCCTGGGCGGATTCCCAGCCGTCACCGAGGCGGCCGACCCGACCGGCGATGCGCTCAGCTGCGCAGCCGGTCGGGCCAGGCTCGTCAGCCGGCCGGGTCTGGATCGAGGCTGATCAGCCGGTGACGCCGGTGAGTTCGTTCGGCGCGTGCGGCAGCGAACCCTCGGCCATCACCTCACCGGCTTCGAGGTCGACGATGTGGATCGTCTTCTCCGCCGGATCGCTGACATAGGCGACTTCGCCCTGGACGAACAGCATCGGGCGGGCCTGCTGCCATTCGACGGGCTCTTCCCATTCGTCGATGACCGGGTATTCCTCCGTCACCGAGGCGGTGACGGGGTCGATGATCTTCAACGTGCCGTCCGTGGTCAGGACGACGCCTTCCCCGTCGGGTCCGCGGCCGAGCGACCGGAAGCTGTACGAGGCACCGAGGTCGACGAGCTTGAGTTCGCCCGACTTCGTATCGGTGATGCTCACCCGTTCGGGACGTTCGAGTTCGGCGTCTTCGTCGACTTTGTAATCGCCGAGGATGTACTGCGATTCATCGCTTCCGGACTGGTTGCCGATGCGCCCGAAGGAATCGGGGGCATCGATCTTCTCGAACTTCCCGTCCTTGTACAGCAGGATTCCGTCCTCGCAGCCGAGCGCGATGACCTCGTCCTTCGCGGCGGCTTCGCCGTGGACTCCGGGGCAGTCGTCGCTGCTGGCGATCTCTTTGCCGGAGTCGTCGACGACCTGGGCGCCCGAGCGTTCGTCCTCGGTGCCGACCGTGCGCAGCATCGACCCGTCGGCCAGCTTCACGGCGACTCCGTGATGGGGTTCTGCGGCTTCGGTGACCTCGGGTTGCGGGTCGCCGTCGGAGAAGTCCCCGGTGTCGAAGGTCTGGATCTTGCCGTCGCCGTCGCCGAAGAGCACAGTGGTCTCGCCGTGGTTGACAACGTGTCCGGGCAGTTCGGTGTCGAAGACGGTCCCGGTGAGCTGCGGGTCGGCGGCGTAGCTGTGGGTGTGGTCGCCATGGGGCTGGGTCCAGACTCCGGCGTCGAAGAGCCGGAATCCCTCGGCGACGGAGACCATGAGGTGGCGGCCGTCGCCGACGGGGTTGAGACGGTTGAACCCCTCGAGCTTCGTATCGTCGATGACGTCGAGGGTCGTCGCGTCGAGGGTGAGGATCCCGCCGTCGTAGGTGGTCACGATCCGCGGCTGCGCGGCGGCGAGTTCTTGGGCGTGCCCTGTCTCGTCCGTGTCTTCTTCCGAGCCGGCGGTCTTCTCGTCCTGGCCGACCGCGTCGTAGTCGGTGGCGTCGTCGCCGGCTTGGCAGCCGGTGAGCAGCAGCGCCGAGGCGACCACCGCCGATCCGAGCATGTGTCGTTTCATCATTCGCACTCTCTAGTTAGTGAGACTCGTTATCATTAGCAGATCGATACTAACCCGATGCGGGACGGAAATGCGAAATGGGGTCACGGCCGGCGGCGAAGGCAATCGTGGTGCACCCGCGCGCGGTCGACGGTCGGGCCTGCTATGACGTGAGTCACTGTTACGGTAGTGCCATGGCCAGTGTGACTGAACTCGTGAAGCGCTACTACTCCACCGTCGACGCCGGAGATGCGGGCGCCACCTCGGCGCTGTTCGCCGCCGACGCCAGCTATGATCGGCCCGGCTATCCGACGATGGTCGGCCAGCAGATCACCGATTTCTACCATGGCGAACGCGTCATCGAGTCCGGTGCGCATTCGCTGCAGGAGATCCTCGTCGACGGCGATCGGGCGTCCAGTCGCGGTGTCTTCAGCGGTCGTCTCAAGGACGGCTCTGAGACCTCGGTGGGATTCGCGGACTTCTTCCTCTTCGACGCCGAGGGCCTCATCGCCGAACGCACCACGTACTTCTACCAAGCCGCAGTCTGAGCCGCTGCGGCCACGAAAATAGGTCATTACCGGATACTTCTGAGCCCGGAAGTTATCCGATACTGACCTCTATTTGGGACGAATGCGCCTCAGCGCCCCTGACCGCGAGCTTCGAGGACAGCTTTCTGGATCCGGTCGCGGACGGCGGCGGCCTGAGGGGTCGGTTGGGGTCCGTAGGCCTCTTCGACCTGCTCGAAGACGTCTTCCATGGCTGCGGGGTCGACGTCGACGGGCAGATCCGCAATGGCGGCGAAGGCCGGGCCGATATGGTCCATGAAGCCGCGGATCCCGGCCTCTCCCCCGCCGAAGTGCATGCCTTCGAACTGGCCGATGGCCGACCAGCGCAGACCCAGCGAATTCTTCAGCACCGAGTCGAGGTCCCCGGCGGTGACGACCCCGTTCTGCACGAGCGAGATCGCTTCCCTCATCAGCGCATTCTGCAGCCGGTTGCCGACGAAGCCGCGGATCTCACGCCGCAGCACCACCGGTTCGCGCTCGCAGCTGCGATAGAACTCGACCGCGGCGTCCACGGTCTCCTGGGAGGTCTGCGGGGAGGGCACGACCTCGACGAGCGGCATCAGGTGCGGCGGATTGAACGGGTGGCCGACGATGACGCGGGATGCTGCGGACTCCGGGAGCGCGGCCGCGATCACTGAGGCCGGGATCGTCGACGACGAGGTTGCGAACACGGCCCCGGCAGGCGCCGCCTCGGCGATCTGGGCGAACAGCACCGGCTTCGATTCGGGATCCTCGGGACCGGATTCCTGGACGAAGACGACACCGGCCACGGCGGCTTCGACGGTCTCGGCGATGTCGACGGTGCCGACCTGCGAGGCCAGCTCATTCCGGGCGGAAGCGTCGGCGGTGACCTCGGCCTGCAGCCCGGCGACCACCTCGGCGAGGTCGGATCGCGGGTCGAAGACCCGCACCGTGTACCCGCTGCGGGCGAAGAGGAAGGCGAACGATCGGCCGATGGTTCCGGCGCCGATGACGGCGACTGTTGAGCTCATGTGTCCAGGCTATACCTGCCTCATCCGCTCTGGCGGCGGAGTTCACCGGGGCGTACGAGGACATTCACCCAGGCGCGCATGGGCATGCTCCGGCCCGTTCTCCGTACTCGAATCGTTGCCGTGCGTCTCCCGCCGAGGTCACGTCCTGGTGGCACAATGTCACCATGAGCGCGAACCCAGAACTGAGAACAGTGGACTCGGAGATCCTCGCCCTGGCGGAGGACGAATACGCCGCCGCGGCAGAGACCGCGCGCATCGAGGTGCGCGAGATCCACACCGCCGATGAGGCGGCCAAGGCCTCAATGCTGCTCGACGAAGTCTGGAATGTCGACGAGACCGGCACGAACGTGTTCGAGCCCAGCCTCATCATCGCCTTCGCCCACGCCGGCAACTACGTCTCCGCCGCATACAGCGTCGACGAACCCGACGAGATGATCGGCGTGACCATCGGCTTCTTCGGCCAGCCGCTGGGCACGGTCATGCATTCGCATATCGCCGGCGTCCGCCACCAGATCATCGGCCGCGGTGCGGGCTCCGCGATGAAGCTGCACCAGCGTCTGTGGTGCCTCAACTTGGGCATCACCGAGATGACCTGGACTTTCGACCCGCTCATCGCCCGCAATGCGTACTTCAACTTCCAGCGTCTGGGTGTCGGCATGGTCGAATACCTCGAGGACTTCTACGGGCAGATGCGCGACGGAGTGAACTCCGGCCAGGCCAGCGACCGGATGATGGTGTCATGGCCGCTCGACCGTCCGGCCCGGGCATCGGTCGTCGATCCCGGATCGGCGTTCCCCTGCCTGCGCGCCGATGACGACGGGGAACCGCTGCTGAGCGAGGTGCCGAAGGAGACCGAGTTCGTCTCGCTGGACTTCCCCTCCGACATCGAGGACCTGCGCGGTCAGGATGCCGAGCTCGCCAGCCGCTGGCGACTCGCGCTGCGCACCGCGCTGACCGGCCTCGTCGGCGACGGCTGGGTCGTCGACACCTGCCTCAAGGGTGGGACCTACCTCCTCCACCATCCCTGAGGGTTCGCCTCCGATCCGTGCGCTGGGCGGTCGTGCCCGATCCGCCGGTGCCCGTTCACCTCTGCGTCACTTGGCCCGTGTTCACTGATGCGATGACCACTGCATCTGCCCGCACCGCCGAGGTGGCCGGTTCGTTCCTGCGCCTGGGCCTGACATCGTTCGGCGGTCCCGTCGCCCACCTCGGGTACTTCCGCGAGACCTTCGTCGGCCGCCGCGCGTGGCTGGATGACCGCGCATACGCCGACCTCGTGGCCGTCTGCCAGATGCTGCCCGGCCCCGCGTCGAGCCAGGTCGGCATGGGACTCGGGCTGCGCCGTGCGGGCCTGCCGGGGCTTGTGGCCGCGTGGGTGAGCTTCACCCTGCCGTCGGCGATTCTGCTCACCCTCTTCGCGCTCGGACTCTCGGCCTTCGGCGACCCCGGCGATGCCGGGTGGCTGCTCGGGCTCAAGGCCGCCGCGGTGGCCGTCGTCGCCGGTGCCGTGCAGTCGATGGCGACAACGCTGACCCCCGATGCCAGGCGGGCGAGCATCGCCGCGGCCGCCCTCATCCTCATGCTCGTCGTCCCGGATTCGATCATGCCGGCGGCCCTCGTCCAGATCGCAGCGATCGTCCTCGGCGGAGTGCTCGGTCTCGTCTGGCTGAAACGGCCCTGCAAAGGCGGGAAAGAGCAGGAATCCCCCGCCGAGGCGGCCGCCCAAGAGACCCGCATCGCCTCCCCCGGAGCCAGACGGCTGGGCATCGGTGCCCTCATCGCCTTCGCCGCGCTGCTGCTCGGACTGCCCGCGCTCACCGCGGCGACCGGGGACGCGACCATTCGCCTCATCGACATCTTCTATCGGGCCGGAGCCCTGGTCTTCGGCGGCGGCCACGTCGTCCTGCCCCTGCTCGAGGCCGAACTCGTGCCCACGGGGCTGATCGATCACGATACGTTCCTCGCCGGCTACGGCGCCGCTCAGGCCGTCCCCGGTCCGCTGTTCACCTTCGCGGCGTTCCTCGGAGCGTCGATGACGACGGGACCGACCGGCATCCTCGGCGCCGGCATCGCCCTGCTGGCGATCTTCCTTCCAGCCGGTCTGCTGGTGATCGGGATTCTGCCGTTCTGGGAACGGCTGCGCGTCTGGGAACCGGCGACGGCGGCACTGACAGGAGTCAATGCCGCCGTCGTGGGGCTGCTGGGAGCCGCGCTCTACGATCCCGTCTTCGTCGAGGGGATCACCTCGCCTGCGACCCTGGCGCTGGCCGTCGCCGCCTTCGTTGCCTCGACCAGGTGGAAGGTCCCGGCATGGGCGACAGTGCTCGGCGCAGGGCTCATCGGCTGGCTGCTGCTGTGATCGGTCGAGCCCGGGCTCGACCGATCCCTGCCCGGACCGGCCTTGCGATCAGGACTGTTCCCAGTCCTTGCGCAGCAGCTTCTTGTCGAGTTTGCCCACCGAGGTGCGCGGCATCTCGTCGACGACCCTGACCTCGTCGGGCATCTGCCACTTGGCGAAACGAGCACTCAGCGTTTCGACGATCGCGTCCCTGGTCACCTCGGCGCCGGGGTTGGCGACGACGTACGCGACGGGACGCTCATCCCACTTCTCGTCGGGGACGCCGATGACGGCGGCCTCACTGACGTCGGGGTTGTCGAGGATCGCGTTCTCCATGTCGATCGACGAGATCCACTCGCCTCCGGACTTGATAACGTCCTTGAGACGGTCGGTGATCTTGAGGTAGCCGTACTCGTCGATGGTGCCGACGTCACCCGACCGCCACCAGCCGTCGAGGAAGCGATCGGCATTGTCGGGCAGCTGATAGTAGGACTCGGTGATCCAGGGGCCGCGCATGAGCAGCTCGCCCATGGACTTTCCGTCGCGTGGCAGCTCATTGCCCTCGGGGTCGACCGTCTTCATCTCGACACCGATGATCGGCAGTCCCTGCGAGCGCTTGAGGTCCCACTTCTCCTCCTCGTCGAGGTCGAGACCGGGACGGATCTTCCAGTTCGTCGACGCCAGCGGCGTGGTTTCGGTGGCACCGTAGCCGTGGATGACATCAGCCCCGGTGACCTCCTTGAACCCGCGCATCATCGACAGCGGCGGCTCCGAAGATCCGGAGACGAGACGGACGCCGGACAGATCCGGAGCCTGCGGCATCTTCTTCATCATCTGCAGCATCGGCCCGAAGATGGCAGGAGCGCCGTTGGCCAGGGTGACCTTCTCCTCGACGAATGCCTGGGCGATGGCGCCGAACTCCTCGGCGGCGAACTTGCCCGGCAGGACGAGTTTGGCACCGGCGGCCACCGCGTTCTGCGGGAATCCCCACGACAGCACATGGAACATCGGCGTGATGGGCATGACGCAGTCGTCGAAGCCCGCGTGGAGTGCGGCCAGACCGCCCATGGTGTGCAGGTAGATCGAGCGGTGCGAGTAGTAGACGCCCTTGGGCCGGCCGGTGGTGCCGGTGGTGTATCCGGCGTAGGCGGCGGTCTTCTCGTCGACGACCGGCCAGTCGAAGGTCTCGGGCTTGTCGGCGATGAGATCTTCGTAGGAGACGACGTTGTTCAGGCTCGTCTCGATCTCGGCGATCGGTTTGTCGGTCATGACGACCCAGCCCTTGACGTCGAGCTTCGGGGCCAGCGATTCGGCGACCTGCAGCAGAGATTCGTCGACGAAGATCCAGTCCGACTTCGAGTGGCTGACGACGTAGGCGAGGTCTTCGGGAGCCAGACGCAGGTTGAGCTGGAGCATGGTCGCGGCCACACCGGGGACGGCGAAGTAGAGCTCGAGGTGGCGGCGGGAGTTCCAGTCGAGGACTCCGACCATGGAGCCGGCGCCGACGCCGAGGTCGGCGAGGCCCTGCGCGAGCTGAGCCATGCGCTTGAATTCGTCGGCGTAGTTCGATCGGCCCCAGGAGCCGTCCGAACGGCGGTAGACGACCTCGACATCACCGAAGACGGTGGCTGCGTGGCGGATGAGGCTGGTGGTGTTGAGCTGGTAGCTGTCGCCGAGGGTGGACGGAATTCCTGTCAGCATGAGACTCCTTCGTTCGTGCTCCGGTCCCGTCGCGACGTTGTGGCTGCGACGGGAGAAGTATCGTGATCGCCGGTTTCGTGGTGGGCGGTCGTCACCATCACATCAGCTGTGGAGGCGGCGCGGATGCGGTTGAGTCGATTCGTGGTCAAACAGTTATCAACCGATCCGTAGTCGGGCGGTCATGGACCGATCCGTAGTCGGGCGGTCATGGACCGATCCGTGGCCAGGCGTTCATGGACCGGCCCGTGGACTGGCAGTCATCAACAATCTCATCCGCGCCGCTCCAGGATCATTCCCCGGTGAAGCCGGGTGCTCTCTTGTCGAGGAAGGCGGCGACTCCCTCGGCGAAGTCCTTACTTGCCCGCAGAGCATCCTGCCCTTCGACCTCGCGGTCGAAGGACGAGTCGAGTTCGGCCAGGCTGGCCCGATTGATCGCTCGCTTCGACGAAGTGAGGGCCCGGGTGGGGCCCTGAGCGAAGACTACGGCGACTTCTTCGGCACGTTCCAGGTGACTTCCCGCCGGAACGACCTCGCTGGCCAATCCCCAGTCGAGGGCATCGGCGGCCTGCAGCTTCTCTCCGGTCAGCGCCAGGCGCAGAGCCCGGTGACGCCCGGCCGAGGCGGCGACCAGGGCAGTCGAGCCTCCGTCGGGCATGAGGCCGATCTTCGTGAACGGCAGCATGAGGTAGGACTTCTCGCTCATCACCAGATAGTCGCAGGCCAGAGCGAGGGAACAGCCGATGCCGGCGGCCGGTCCGGACACCGCCGCGATCGTGGGGATGGGCAGGTCGAGGATCGAGGCGATGATCTCATTCGCCCCGGCGAGGTCGATGCCTTCGCGCTTCGCCACTCCTCCCTGCAGATCCGCTCCGGAGCTGAAGGACCGCTCACTGCCGGTGAGGATGAGGGCACGGGAGTTCACGGCCGCCTCGGCGACGGCTGTGCCGATGGCTTGGAACGTCGACTCGTCGAGCGCATTGAGGCTCTCCGGACGATTGATGGTCACGGTCGTGACATCGCCGCTGACTTCGGTGAGAACACTGGTGGACAATGCGACTCCTTCGTACGAATCCGGTGATCCGAGTAGCTTTCGGGGCGTCTGCTTCTCTCCGCCCTCGAGACGTGCAGAAGCATCTCCCGCCACTTTAACGTACGTTAAGTTGATCTGCGTCACACGTCCGGGATGAGTCGAGGTCGGGGGCCATGCTCGGGTCGCACTCGAACGCAGCCATCATGCCCGGCGGCGAGGACTGCGCTGGTCTGCGGCGTGCAGCTGCGCGAGATAACGGTTGTAGGCCTGCAGTTGGGCGTCGCCGTCGCGAGCGGCCTGACGGTCGATTCTGCGGCTGAGACGCTCGTCCGATCTCTGCCACTGGATGATCAGCGCCCCGAGCATGATCAGGGTGGGGATCTCCGTGAATGCCCAGGCGATGCCCCCACCGACGAACTGATCGTCCAACGGGTCGATGCCCCACGGCGCCATACCGTAGTAACCGGTCAGCAGGGTGCTCGACATCATCACCACGATTCCGAAGAACGCATGGAACGGCACGGTGGCGACGACCTCGAAGACTTGGACGACGGTCGGATCGATGCCCAGCCTCCGCTTGCCGTCGGTGCGCGGGGACGGGTCGACGCCGAAGATGTTCCAGAAATAGAGCATGCCGATGGCCACGAAGTGGATGAACATCAGATTGTGACCCCACATCGTCGACATCAGCCGGTCGAAGACCGGAGTGAAGTAGAGGCCGTAGAGGCTCATGAGGAAGAGAGCGGTCGTCACGATCGGGTTCGTCAGCACGCGCATCGGACGGCTGTGGACGACGGCGAGGATGATGCGACGCAGATTCCACCGTCCCGACCCGGCCGGAAGAACGCGCAGCATCAGTGTGATCGGCGCGCCGAGGACCAGCAGGATGGGGCTGAGCATCGACAGGATCATGTGCTGGATCATGTGCATGCTGAACAGCTCCATGCCGTAGCCGTTGAGTGCTGTGCCGTCGACGAGAATCACCGTGACGATGCCCGAGCACCACCAGATCAGGCGGGAGATCGGCCAGCGCACGCCACGACGGTGAAGAAGCCACACGCAGAAGGCGTACACCAGCAGACCGGCCGCGGCCAGGATGACGATGACGGGGATCGGCTGCGGATGCCAGTCGATGACTCGTGAGAAGGTCGGAGGCAGACTCGGGTGCCACATCACCCCGCTCATACTCTGCTCCTGCACGGCCACCCCCTGTCATCTCATTTCTACGTGACGTAGAAATCTGGTTCGGTGACCACCGTACGCCTCATGCGCGACGACGTCATCCGTTCGAGGCGGCTGTTGGGGATGGTCGCGGCTCCGCCGCTCCTAGGCCAGTGCCGCGTCGAGCTGGGCGGTTCTCAGGCCAGTGTTGCGTCGAGCTGGTCGGCGGTGAGCTCCCGGTCGGCGAAGACCAGCCGGATGGCAGCCGGGTCGGGATTGCCGACATCGGGTGCGCGGTGAACGAGTTCAAGACCGAGCTTGCGGGCGACCACCGCCGAGGCGGTGTTGACTTCGAGCAGATACGCCACGACCGGCAGTTCGGGGTCGACGTCCCCGGCCGCTGCGATCGCATCGCGCGAGACCGCACTCGCCAGTCCCCGCCCCTGCGCCTCGGGGCGGAACCGGTATCCGAGGTTCCAGAACGCTCCCGGCGTGCCGCGGGAGGCGCCGGGGCCGGCGACCCCGCGCAGCGAGCATCCGCAATGGCCGAGGATGTCCCCACCCGGAGTCTCCCGGACCATCCACGGCCCGATTCCGTCGAGCTCCCACTGGGAGACCAGCCGAACGAGGATCGCTTCGGCTTCCTCCTCATCGGTCAGGCGTCCGCTGGGCAGGTGAGTCCAGACCCGCGGGTCGGAGTCGACGGCGAAGAACTGGTCGACGTCGTCGACGCTGGGCCGGTCGAGCACGTAGTCGGGCGTCTGCCCCATCAGGCCAGGGCCGCCTCGAGGTCGGCCCACAGGTCGTCGAGGTTCTCGATGCCCACACTCAGACGGATGAGTCCCTCGGGCACGGTCGCCGGTTCCGACGGGTGCCGTCGGCGACGTTCGATGAGGGATTCCACCCCGCCCAGGGAGGTCGCCGGCGTCCACAGTCGGACCGCCTCGGCGATGGCGGTGGCCTTGTCCGCGGATTCGACGGTGAAGGAGATGATCGCGCCGAACCCGTTCATCTGCGCGGCCGCGCGGGCATGGCCGGGGTCGTCCGGCAGGCCCGGGTAGCGGGTTTCGACGACGGCGGGGTGGGCGGCCAGGCGCTCGGCGATGGCTTGGGCGTTGGCCTGCGCGCGGTCGAGGCGCACCGCCAGGGTGCGCAGTCCGCGCAGGGCCAGCCAGACCTCGAAGGGTCCTGCGATGCCGCCGCGCATGGATCGTTCTGTGTGCAGCTCCTCGCGCAGTTCGGTGTTGCCGGTGATGACCGCGCCGAGGACGACGTCGGAGTGGCCTGCCAGGTATTTCGTCACCGAGTGCACGACGATGTCGACGCCCAGATCGAGCGGAGTCTGCAGCAGCGGGGTGGCGAAGGTGTTGTCGACGCAGACGAGGAACCCGCGGTCCTTGGCGGCCGCGGCCAGCGCGGGAACGTCGGCGACCTCGAGCATCGGGTTCGTCGGCGATTCGATCCACAGCATCCCCGGGGATCCGGCTGCGCCGGCACTCGCCGAGGCGGGCGTCCCGTCCGTGTCCCCCGCCGAGGCGGCCGTCCCGTCCGTGTCCGCCTGACCTGTCGTGGCGTGCCCCGCTCGATCGAGGGCGGCGATGACCGCCTCGGTGTCGGAGATGTCGACGGTGACGAGGTCGAAGTTCTGCCGCCCGGCGATCTGCTCCGCGGAGGCGAGCGCCCCCTGGTAGCTGTGAGTCGGGATGATGAGCGTGCCGCCGGCGGGTACGAGGCTGATCACGGCGGAGATCGCGGCCAGACCGGAGCCGAAGACCAGTCCGGGCAGGCTGGCATGTTCGAGCTGACCGAGCGCCTCTTCGAAGGGCGTCCATGCGGGGGTGTCGAAACGGGCATAGGCGTAGGGCGATGCGGAGATGTCGCCCGCGCCCACGAAGGTCGAGGACAGTTCGATCGGCGGGTTCACGGAAGCCCCGTCGGTGCGCTGCGGGCGCCCGGTTTCGACGACGATGGTGTCGGCAGCGTACTCGGAACGAGCGGCGGATGAGGGGGCAGGCTCAGGCTGTGTCATGTCCCCAATATACGGGCGCGATCGCCGCTGGTGCCGAGCCGTCCGGATTCCATCACTCGAGACTGTCGATCATGTGCTCGAGCAGCAGGCGCGCTCCGGGCGACTGCCGCCTGCCCTTCGCCCACACGGCGTGGAGTTCGCGGGTGAGGTCGACGTCGTCGCCCACCAGCAGCGGCACCAGCCGCCCGGCCCGGAAGTCATCGCGCAGAGCGAGCTCGGAGAGAACGGCCGGGGCCACGGATGTGGCGGCGGCGATGCGCAGGGCGGAATTCGATCCGTACTCGCCGGCCACGCGCACCCCGCCCGCGCCGAGCAGCGCCGCGTCGATGGTCTCCCTCGTGCCGGAGCCGTTCTCACGCACCAGCAGCGGCACCTGCGCGAGCCCTTCGGCGGTGATCGGCGTCGTCCAGGCGTGGGCGAAATCCGGGGCACAGGCGATCATGAGTCGGTCACGGCCGACCACCTCGGCGTTGAGGTCCTGGGGCAGGGACACGGACTCGATGAGCCCGAGGTCGCAGGTCTGCCGGCGCACCCGGTCGATGACGGTCGCGGAGTTCTCCACCGACAGACCGATGTCGATCGTCGGATGCGCGGCACGGAAGGTCGTGAGGTGGTGGGGCATGAGGTATTCGGCGACCGTCAGCGAGGCGCTGACCTTGACGGTTCCGGCGCGGGCGTCCTGGATGGCGCGGGCACCGGCGTAGAGGGTGTCATAGGCTTCGATGACCTTCGAGGCCCATTCGGCGACGGCCCGGCCTTCGACGGTGAGTTCGGTTCCCCGCGGCGAGCGCCGCAGCAGCGGCACTTTGAGGTCGCGTTCGAGGTTGCGCAGGCTGCGCGAGGCATTCGGCTGGGCGAGATCGAGTTTCGCCGCGGCCTGGCCGATCGATCGGGCGTTGCCGCTGAGGGCCACCAGCAGACCCAGAGCCTGAAGCTCGGGCCAGTTCTTCATATTGCCGAGAGCGTGCATATGCCCATCATGGCATATCAGATCCATATGGGTTGCGTCGAAATCACCGTCTACTGCGACTGCGCAGGCGTTGACAGACTGAAGCCATGAACCGCTTGACCTCCCTCTTACCCGGACTCGCCGTCGCCGCCGTGGCCACGGCCGTCGCGTGGCCGATCTCCATGCTCGCCCCCGTGCTCTCACCGCTGCTCGTGGCGATCGTGCTCGGCATCCTCCTGGGCAATCTCGTGCCTAACCTCCCCGAGGCGTTCATGCCCGGACTCAACTTCGCGGCGAAGCCGCTGCTGCGCCTGGGCATCGTCGCTCTCGGTGCGCAGGTGGTGCTCGGCGACATCCTCGATCTCGGCTGGCTCGTCCTCGTCCTCGCCGCCGTCATCGTCGCCGTCGGGATCCTGTCCGCCCTGGCCCTGGCCGGACCGCTCAAGGTCGACCGTCCCCTGGCCGTGCTCATCGGCAGCGGCTTCGGCATCTGCGGTGCCGCCGCCGTCGCCGGAGTCGAGTCGACCCTGAAGTCGAAGAAAGAGGATGTCGCCGCCGCGATCGGCCTCGTCGTCCTCTTCGGCACTCTGATGATCGCGATCGTGCCCGGACTCTCGACCGCCCTGGGTCTGTCCCCGGAGGCCGCCGGAATGTGGGGCGGAGCCGCCACCCATGAGGTCGCCCAGGTCGTGGCGATCGGCGGCATCATCGGCCCCGCGGCCCTCGAGATCGCCGTCCTCGTCAAGCTCGCCCGCGTCATCATGCTCGCCCCCACCGTCGCCGTGTTCAGCTATGCCGTGCGCCGCAGTGAGGACAGGGCGGTGGAGAACTCCGGCACCGAGGCGGCCGGTGCCGCCGAGACCTCTGCGAGGGCGGGGTCGGCCGCGGGTTCCGCGGCAGCCTCCGGTTCCGAGCCGACCGCGGGGTCGGTGTCGACCACGACGAAGCAGGCTCCGGCTCAGGGCAAGCGCCCGCCGATCGTGCCCCTCTTCGTCGTGGGGTTCCTCGTTATGGCGGCTCTGCGCACCTTCGGTCTGCTGCCGGAGTTCGCGGTCACCGGCCTCAGTTGGATTCAGACCGTGTGCTTGGCGATGGCGATGTTCGCCCTCGGTCGCGGAGTGCAGTGGCGGTCGCTGAGGAACCTCGGTGCCCGACCGATCGCTTTGGCCGCCTTGGTCACGATCATCGTCGCCCTTATCGCCCTCGGCGGAGCCCTCCTCCTCACCTGATCCCCCCAATTACTACCTGACGGCGGCTGAGCAACCTGGCGCGAGGTTGCTCAGCCGCCGTCAGGTAGTTCTGAGACGGCTCCCCCTGCCCACGGGCCGCCTCGGCGAGGATTTTCCGTCTATCGGGACTTTCCGACAGGTCGGACACGCCTCGGCGGTACCCGCCGGTAACACTGGTAGTGTCTCTCAGCGAATCAGCCAGCGATGCTCAGCGTCGCTTCAGCCTTCGCAAGGACATCATGCTCACTCAGATCATTGCTCTGCTCATCTTCATCGCCCTATTCGCCATCGGCGCGGTCCGCGGGGTGCAGATCGGCGTGCTCATGCTCGTCGGCGCGGCCGGAACCGGGCTCCTCTTCACCGACATGGCGGTCGAGGACATCGTCGCTGAATTCCCGCTGAGCATCATGATCCTGTTGGCGGGCGTGACCTACTTCTTCGCGATCGCGCAGGAGAACGGAACCGTCGACAAGATCATCGACTGGGCCCTCGAACGCGTCGGATCCTCGGCGGTGCTGCTGCCGGTCGTGTTCTTCCTCATCACCGGCGCAATCGCGGCCATGGGCGCCCCGCTGGCCGGGCTGGTGATGATGCCGGTGGGCATGCAGGTCGCCCGCAAGTACGGGGTCGACTATGCGCTCATGGGCCTGGCGATCTGCTTCGCCATCGGCGCCGGTGGCTTCGCCCCGACCAGCCTCTACGGAATCGTCACGTACTCGACCGCGCACGATGCCGGAATCGACCTCTCCCCCTTCCTGCTCTTCGGCATCGCCGTGGCCGTCTACCTCGTCATGCTCGCCGTCGCATACTTCATGTACGGACGGTCGCTGTTCTCGAAGACCACGGTGGCAGCCTCCGCGCATGCTTCGGCCGGGGCGCACGCCGGAAGCGCGCAGTCGACGATTTCCCGCGGTTCCGCCTCGGCGTCGAGTGTGGCCTTCGGTGAGGACGACGAGGACGAAGCCCTCTTCGACTCCTCCACCACCGACGAGGCGGGTGATTCCTCGCCGTTCACCTTCGTGCAGATCCTCACCGTGGTCTTCATGGTCGGTCTCATCGGCTCCGTGGTCGTGCTCGCGGCCCTCGGCCAGGAACCGGACATCGGCCTGCTGTGCTTCATGTTCGGCGCGATTCTCTCGCTCGTCGATCCGAAGACGGGCAAGGCCGCGATCCCGAAGATCGACTGGCCGACCGTGCTGCTCGTCGGCGGCATCATCACCTTCGTCGGCGTGCTGCAGAACATGGGCGCCGTGGACCTGCTCGGTGAGGGCGCCGAGGCGATCGGGTCGCCGCTCATCGCGGCTTTCGTCCTCTGCATCGTCGGCGGCCTGGTCTCGGCGTTCGCGTCGACGACGGGTATCCTGGCGGCCCTCGTGCCGCTGGCTCTGCCGCTCATCGCCGCCGGTGGTGTGCCCGGCTGGGCCCTCATCGCGGCATTGGGCGTGTGCTCGGCCGTCGTCGACGTCTCACCGTTCTCGACGCTGGGCGCCACGGTCGTGGCGACCGCCCCGGTCGAGGACAAGCCGCGCCTGACGCGCATCCTCGTGAAGTTCGGCATGTCGATGGTCGTCATCGGGCCGGTCGTACTCGTCGGCGGCCTCGTCGTTCCCGCCATGATGTTCTGAGGCTCAGCCCGTTTCTCGGCGCAGCCGCCCCTCAGCCCAGGGGCTTGGACAGCATCACGAACGCGAGGTCGTCGACCTTCGGCAGACCGAAGCGTTCGTCGCCGTAGGGGAAGGGTTCGACTTCTCCGGTGCGCGAGTAGCCGCGGCGTTCGTAGTAGGCGATGAGTTCCTCGCGTTTGTTGATCACGCTCATCCGCATCGATGTCGCGCCCCAGTGCTCGGCCACCCATGCCTCGGCGAGGCCGATGAGCGCGGACCCCACACCTTTGCCCTGCCCAGGCGGAGAGACGGCGAGCACGCCGAGGTAGGCGGCTCCGTCTTCGGGTTCGCGCACGTAGACGCTGGCGACGGCGCGGCCCTGCTCATCGCGGGCGAGCAGGATCTGGGAGTCCGCCTCGGCGAGCATATCCTCGGCCATCGGGCCGTTGAGTCGCTGTCCGCCCAACAGGTCAGCCTCGGTCGTCCACCCTTGCTTCGACCCCTCGCCACGGTAGGCCGAGGACACGAGCTCGACATAGTCGGCGATGTCGGCAGACCTCAGTTCGGCGACCTCGAATCCGGCATCGCGCAGCTTCTGGCGGTGCGCGTCGACCGGGGACGCCGAGGGGTGTGCGGTCATAGGCGGGACTCCTTCACAATCGTCCGTGCGGCTGCGTCTGACCAGGCTAGTCGCTTTCTCAGAAACAGAACTATAGTGTCAATTGTCAGGACGGCGACGAGCGTCAGCCGATCGCCGCCGACTATCGCGCAGTGCCGCCGACACGGACATTCGGGGCACCGACATTCGGGAGGAACGACCATGGACATCGACATCTCGGGAGACACCTTCACCATCGCCGAGGATGCCGCCGCCAAACGCTTCACCGTCTCCCATGCGGGCAAGGTCATCGGCCTCGCCGACTACATCGACCGTGAGGCGAGTGCCGATGACACCGCCGACGGTCCGGTGCGCACCTTCACCCACACCGAGGTCTCGCCCGAGTGGGGCGGTCGCGGCCTGGCGGCCAAGCTGGTGCGCTATGCCCTCGAGACCAGCGCCGAGGCGGGGCTGAAGTTCCGCACCACGTGCTCTTATGTGCAGAATTTCCTGGCCAAGAACGACGAGTTCGACAAATTCGTCGCCTGAGGGCCCGATTCCGTCTCGTCAGTTCCCTGCCTGGTCTCGTCACGTCGCAGTGACTGGGCCGGCATCGCTCAGTGTCGAGGGCGTCAGCTCATCGCGATCAGTGCACTCGCCCACGCTTCACTGTCGATAATCGCCCGCGCTTCGAGTGCCGACGGTGGCTCCGCAGCCGATGGGCCCGACGAGTCCCCCGCCTGAGGAGTCCCCCGCGTGACGGGTGTCGGCAGCGAATTCCCCACGACGCTTCGGGCCGAAGAGCACTAGACTGGAAGCGGCCGCGTTCCGGTACTGCGGCGGGGACGTTCTCACGCCGACCACGCGGTTCTGCACCGACGACACTCAAGGAGGACGCGTCGTGGACATCACCCCGATCATCGACAAACTTGGCACCGGCCTGTTCATCAACGGCCGGTGGCGCGAGGCCGAGGGCGGCAAGACCATCAACGTCCGCAATCCCGCAACCGGCAAGATCATCACCACCGTGGCCGACGGCTCCGCCACCGATGCCGAAGAGGCCATCGCGGTCGCCGGTAACACACAGGCAGATTGGGCAGCCACCTCGCCGCGCGAACGCTCCGAGATCCTGCGCCGGACCTTCGAACTGCTGCATGACCGCGCCGACGACATCGCCGCGGTCATGACCGCAGAGATGGGCAAGCCGTTCGCCGAGTCCAAGGGCGAGGTCACCTACGGCGCCGAATTCTTCCGCTGGTTCTCCGAAGAGGCTGTGCGCATCGAGGGTGACTACTCGCAGTCACCGGACGGCAAGAATCGCATGCTCATCTCGCGCGAGCCCGTCGGACCCTGCATTCTCATCACTCCGTGGAACTTCCCGCTGGCCATGGGCGCCCGCAAGATCGGACCCGCTGTCGCCGCTGGCTGCACGATGGTGTTCAAGCCCGCGAAGCTGACCCCGCTGACCTCGCTCATGCTCGTCGACGTCCTCGTCGAGGCCGGCCTGCCTGCCGGCGTGCTCAACCTCGTCACCTCCGACTCCGCGCGCCGCGTCGTCACTGCCTGGATGGAGTCCGGCATCGCCCGCAAGGTCACATTCACCGGGTCCACCGAGGTGGGGGTGGGCCTGCTCAAGCAGGCCGCCGACAACGTCATGAAGACGTCGATGGAGCTCGGCGGCAACGCGCCGTTCGTCGTCTTCGCCGACGCCGATATCGACAAGGCCGTCGAAGGCGCGGTGGTCGCGAAGATGCGCAACGGCGGTGAGGCCTGCACCGCAGCGAACCGCATGTTCGTCCATTCCTCTCTCGCCGAGGAGTTCTCCTCGAGACTGGCCGAACGCATCGGCGCGATGAAGGTGGGCAACGGCCTCGACGAAGGAACCGAGATGGGCCCGCTCGTCGACCAGGACACCCTCGACAAGGTCGCCGGCCTCGTCGATGAGGCAGTAGCCAAGGGAGCGAAGGTCCTCACCGGAGGAACCAGGATCGACGGCGACGGTTTCTTCTACACCCCGACAGTGTTGACCGACATTCCCGATGACGCCGAGATCCGGACGACGGAGATCTTCGGCCCCGTGGCCCCCATCGTCACCTTCGACACGGACGAACAAGGCATCGCCTTGGCCAATGAGACCGAGTTCGGCCTCGTCGGCTACCTGTTCAGCGAGAACGTCGAACGTGCCCTCGGACTCGCCGACAAGATGGAAGTCGGCATGGTCGGGCTCAACACCGGCCTGGTCTCGAACCCGGCTGCGCCGTTCGGCGGAGTGAAGATGTCCGGCCTCGGCCGCGAGGGCGGACGCGTCGGCATCGACGAGTTCCTCGAGGTCAAGTACGTGGCCCTGCCCCGCAGCTGACACAAGACCTGAGTCCGCTCAGCCGAACGATCAGGCGGACACGACCCGTGCGGTGTCGGCGGTGGAGCGCTCGGCGCGGCGGCCGACCTGCCACTTGCGCACGAGGTACATGGCGATCGAGATCGAGATGAGGCAGCCGCCGCCAAGGTAGGCCGCCACGAGGTACCAAGTCCCGTTGCCGAGTCCGACGAGGAACGTCGCGATGAACGGGGTGAAGCCGCCGGCGATCGCGCTGGCGAGCTGGTATCCGACGCCCGCTCCGCTGTAACGGAATTCGGGGCTGAACATCTCGGCGAACAGCGGCTGCTGGACGCTGACGACGGCATCGTGGGCGATGTTGATGAGCAGCACGGCGAAGATGACGATGCCGACGATGTTCCCGGCCTCGAGGACGAGGAAGAATGGGACGGCGCTGATCAGGCCGATGACGCCGCCGGTGAGGTAGACCCGCAGCCGTCCGTAGCGGTCGGAGAGGTACGCGAAGGCGGGGATCGTGACAATGCCGAGACCGCCGACAAGGAGCGTGATGTTGAGCATGATCTGCCGGTCCAGGCCGAGCTGCTCGGTCGAATACGACAGGGCGAAGGTCGTGACGATGTACATGGTCAGCAGTTCGATGAAGCGCAGGCCGACGATCTGGAATATCTGTGCGGGATAGCGCTTGAAAGCCTCGAGGATCGGCAACTTCGCGGTCTTGTCCGTCTTCACGTTCTTCACGCGCTCGACGTACTCCTCGGATTCCTCGACACCGGCACGGATCCACAGCCCGACGAGAACGAGGACGGCGCTGAAGAAGAACGGGATGCGCCAGCCCCAAGCGAGGAAGGCCTCGGCGGAGAAGCTGCTGCTGAGCAGTGCCACGAGCCCGGTGGCCAGCAGCAGTCCGAACGAATAGCCGATCTGGACTCCACTGGAGAAGAAGGCCCGCAGCTTCGACGGTGCGCTTTCGACGGCCATGAGCGCGGCACCGCCCCATTCCCCGCCGACGGCGATGCCCTGGATGCAACGCAGCAGCACCAGCAAGGCAGGAGCGAGCCAGCCGACGGACTGGTAGATCGGCAGGAATCCGATGAGGGCGGTAGCCACACCCATGATCGTCATCGTCCACACGAGCATGGACTTGCGACCGAGGCGGTCGCCGAAGTGGCCGAAGATGATGCCGCCGAGCGGGCGGAAGATGAAACCGACGCCGAAGGTCGCGAATGCGGCGAGCGTTCCGGCCTGCTCGCTGTAGCCGGGGAAGAAGAGTTCGCCGAAGACCAACGCTGCGACGATTCCGTAGAGCAGGAAGTCGTACCATTCGACGACGGCGCCGATGAACGACCCGGCTGCCGCGCGGCGGGCGCGCCGTACCCCGACCCTGTCGGCGTTGACCCGGTCTTCGATACCGACCATCGGTTCCTCCTCTGAACGCTGGCTCTGCTCCCTGCCGACCGCCCTCGCGTGGTCGACGGTGAGCAATCTAGCACGGTCAAAGACTGCCGAGGCGGCCGTGTCCAGCAGGGGAACACACAGCCCCAGGCAGGTTCGTGCCGCGGTTCCGACCTTCCCCAGACCGGCCCGGTCGGTGGGGGCGTTAGAATCGGCAACTGTGAACGTCCGCGTGCTTCATCGCCTGCGTCCGCCGTCCGTGGTCGGTCGGCGCCCATGATCCTGCCGGAGGTTCGCGATCCGCGGATGATCACGATTCGCCGAGGCGGCTTGCTGACCGATGCCGACCACCGGCTTCTCGCGTTGTGGGCCGCCGACTGTGCGGAACACGTCCTGCCGTACTTCGAATCCGCCTGCCCCGAGGATGAGCGACCACGCAGCGCCATTGCCGCCGCACGGGCGTGGGCAGCCGGTGAGATGCCGATGATGGAGGCTCGTGCCCTCGGTGGTCATGCCATGGGTGCCGCACGACCCCTGCGTGGACCCGCCCGGTTCGCCGCCTATGCGGCGGGGCAGGCGGCCTGCGTCGGACACGTCGCCGAACACGACCTCGGGGCAGCGGCCTACGCGATCAAAGCGGCCCGCGGACGGTCGGGCAAAGACCTCACGGCCGGTTGCGCCGAACGCGACTGGCAGCGCGAGCGGCTGCCGACCGACGTCCGCGAACTCGTACTGGACGATCAGGTGCGGCGCAACGCGATCTGTTGGTTCGCCTTCAGCGCCTGATCGCCGGCAGCACCATCGACGACAGATAGCACGCTTTCAAACGGATGCTATCTGTCGTGAACTGGGCTGCCCGCGACATACACTGGACACCATCACCCCTGGCGTGACGAAGCCCCGCCATTGTGCGGGGCTTCTGCGTCTGCATCGCGAATTCCGTGCCGCCTGAAACTCAATTGCTTCGGGGCATCAGGCGCGACGACGAGCGAGGACGTCGTTGACGGCGCCGAGGTCGGCGGCCTTCGTCGTGCGAATCGCCTTGCGTCCGTGGCCGAGCGGACCGTCCTCGCGGGCGGAGTCGCTGAGCTCCGGCCGGTAGCCGAGCTCTTCGGCGAACTCAGCGGCGATGTCCTCACGACTGCGAGCCTCGGTCTCGTACGAGCTGGCATCGGCCGCCGATGCCGAAGGCACCGGATGCTCGGCTTCGGGTGCGTCGACGTAGCTGGGAACGGGCAACGGGGTCGGCGACCATCCGTCGCGCGACTTCAGTCGCTGCATGAACGGGTCATCGACCGTGCGAGTCGCCGCGTTCAGCGCAGCGTGCACATCCGCGTCGGCGTCCTTCCGGTCGGCTGCGTCTGTGTCGGGCTCAGCGACGAGGTCGGCTCCGAGCGAGACCGGGACCCCGGTCCTTTCGGCCCGGACCTTCTCCGCGGACTTCGCCGAGGTGGCTCCGGCATCGTTCTCGCCATCGGCCGTGGTGTCCGTCGGCTCAGGCTTGGTCTCAGCCGTCTGGGTAGAAGCCGCCGTGACAGCGGAATGCGAAGTCGACTCGGCCTCGGAGTCAGCGGTCGCCTCGGCAGAGGTGGAGTCACTGTCCCCGGTGGCGTTCTCCTTCACGACCGGGATCGGTCCGGTGAGAAGGACCTGGCGTGTGGTGTGGCCCTCGCCGGCTTCCTTGCGGATGCGCACCAGTGGGATCTCGCCGGTGTCGGCCTCTTCGCGGGACTTCTTTGCCTCGGCGGATCGGTTCATCGCAGCGCGTGCCTGCGCGGCCTTCGCCGCCGCGCTCGTGCCCTGAGCAGCTGCGGCGATCCGGGCAGCGGTTCCGCTCGAGGTCGGTGCAGGTGCCGTGCGAGGCTGCCGTTTGACGGCAACGGTCTGCGACTTCGCACCTGTCCGGGCTGGTGTCTGCGTCTCGGCTGCAGGCGCACCGCTCGTCTTCGGTCGTGCCGTGGCAGTCGGCTGCCCCGTCGGCTCAGACTTGGTGACACGCTCCGGCCGCGTGGCGCGGTCCTGGTGGCCGGCGCGCACCGGCGCGGAGGAACGTTCCGGCTCGGCGACGCGGGCGGGCTTGGCCGACGTCCGTGACCGCGCGGTCTCCTGCAGGCGTCGCAGCTTCTTCTTCGTGTCCCGCTTCCGCAGGTTGAGCGTGCGCACGAGGAACAGTGCGAAGACCGCAAGACCGAGGAAGACCCCGGCCAAGGCGATGTGCACGACCGAGAAGGCCGCGAGCACACTCGACACAAGAACGCCGAAGACCAAGGCGAGGAAGACCAGGGAGAAGCCCCTGACCATGGTGTTCAGCGACTTCAGTGACTCCCGCAGGGTCGTGGCTTGCTCAGTCATCGCATGTTCCTCATCGGTTCCGATGGTCGGATTGGAAATCTGTCGGTCGTGTCCATGGGTGCTGGCCGTCTCCTCGCCGAGGTGGCCGCCGTGTCCCGTCCGGGACCGGTCCTCGCGTGGTCCGCCTCCTTGAGGGGCCCGACCGGCGCTGTACGACCCGGCCCGGTTCGCCGGCGCGTCGCGGCTGACGCCACTCGCGTGCGGCGGATGTGCCTGAGGTGGACGGCCCCGTCGGTCCGACCGCCCGGCGGAGCGGCCGCTGTCGTTGAAGACCGCGTGGACGGCGGGGTGGAGCAGTCGAACGTTGTCGGCGGCAGTTCCTGCACCAGATCCTGTGTCAGTGCCGACGCCTACGCTGGGAACTCCGACAACGCGACCGCCGACACCGTGGTCGCTGGACAGGGAGGAGGTGTCACCGACCGCAACGGGAAGGACGTTGAGCTGGGCGTGCTCAGCAGCGTCGGTGACGGTGTGCGTTTCGCCGTGACCGTCGATGACGGCGAACTCGGGGCTGGAAGCCGAGAGACTCAGTTTCGGCGCCTCGGCTTCTTGCGAGATGCCCTGGGTCGGAACCGACGGCACCTTCCGGGGCTTGTCGTGGAAGACCTGGATGCGTTCCGAATGGTCGTGTCCGGGGATGGCTGTCTCGGCGGAGACGACGGCGGCGTTGTCCGGAACCGTGTCGATTTCGACGCGCGAGAGATCCGTCGCGGACTTCCGAATCATTGCGGGCACAGCAACGGCGAAGACCACGACGATGGCGATGACGACGATGATGCTGGTGTCCACAATGCCACCCTAAATTGCAGGCATCGGGGAAGTCGTGAAGGCGCGAGGTGTGTCGGTCAAACAAGAGTGAAGTTCACCGAATTCCCAGGTGGCGGCTGAACATGCCCGACCGGCGCTCCTACCACCCACCGGTTCCGTGTCGGTATGCGGCGAGCAGCCCCTGCGGGACCTCCTCGGCGAGGAGGGCGAACGTGCGGTGGTCGCACCACTGTCCGTCGATGTGCATGTACTTCTCGCGCAGGCCCTCGTCGCGCAGGCCCAGCTTCTCGACCACGCGCAGGCTCGCTGTGTTCTCCGGGCGGATGTTGATCTCGATTCGGTGGAGTCCGAGGGCGAAGAAGCAGTGGTCGGCGGCCATGGCCACAGCGACCGGGGTGATTCCGCGTCCGGCCACGCGCGAGTCGATCCAGTACCCGATCTGCCCGGACAGGATCGAGCCCCAGCTCAGTCCCGACACGGTGATCTGGCCGCGGAAGCTCCCGTCGACCTCGATGGCGAACGGCACCGTCTGACCACGTTTGGCCTGTTTGTCCTGCATCCGCACCATCATGCGGAAGCCCGGCAGCTCCTGGCCCGGTGCGGGCAGGGTCGCGTCCCATGGGCGCAGCCAGTCGCGGTTGAAACGGCGAACCTCTCGCCACGCCTCTTCGTCACGGCGGCGCAGCGGTCGCAGCACGATATCGGACTGTCGATCAGTCAGGATGACAGGCCACACGCGGCTGCCCTCGCTCTCGGGTTCAAGGTCGGTCGGCTCGGACGGGCCGCACCAGGACGGTCGGCTCGTCCCTGTGTCGGCACTCAGTCCAGTGTCGGCACGAAGTCGCGCAGCCACGCCTTGAGGTCGTCGCCGAGGTCCTCCCGGTCGCACGCGATCTGCACAACCGCCTTGAGGTAGTCGAGCTTGTCGCCGGTGTCATAGCGAGCGCCTTTGAACACGACTCCGTAGACGCCGTGGCCCTCGTCGTCTCCGGCGAGTTCCTGGAGGGCGTCGGTGAGCTGGATTTCGTTGCCGCGTCCCGGCTTCGTGGTCTCGAGGACGTCGAAGATCTCCGGAGCCAGCACATAGCGGCCGATGACGGCGAAGTTCGAGGGAGCATCCTCGGTGGCGGGCTTCTCGACGAGGCCGGTGACCTTGACGACCTCGTCATCAGCTGTCGTCTCGACGGCCGCGCAGCCGTAGAGGTGGATCGCTTCGGACGGGACCTCCATGAGCGCGACGACGCTGCCGCCGGTCTTCTCCGCGACCTCGATCATCTTCGGCAGGATCGGGCTGCGCTCGTCGATGAGGTCATCACCGAGGAGCACCGCGAACGGTTCGTTACCCACGTGCTGGCGTCCCTTGAGAACGGCGTGCCCGAGTCCTTTGGGATCGCCCTGGCGCACATAGTGGATATCCGCGAGTTCAGAGGGATGGCGCACGGCAGCGAGCTTCTTGTCATCGCCCTTCTGAGCGAGTGCTGCCTCAAGCCCGTCGACCCGGTCGAAATGATCCTCCAGCGGACGCTTGTTCCGGCCGGTGATCATGAGGACGTCCTGCAGACCGGCATCGACGGCTTCCTCGATGACGTACTGGATCGCCGGCTTGTCGACGACGGGGAGCATCTCTTTGGGGGTGGCCTTCGTTGCGGGGAGGAACCGAGTTCCGAGACCGGCGACGGGGATCACGGCCTTGCGAACGGTGCGCTGCGCTTCATCACTCATGAAGTCATCTTAACGAATCCGCCCACCCCGGTTAGTCTGAAATGCGTGGACCCAGAAACTTCGAAGGCGCAGCTGCGGTCCCGCATCCGCGCCGCTCGCGCCAGACGACCCTTCGCCGAGGCGACTCCCGCCGCATCGTCGTCAACGACGATGGCGTCGCCGCAGGTTACTCCCACCGAGGCGGCCCCGAACTCGACCCCGCACCCGGGGCCCGTGGCGGCCCCGGACACCGTGGCATCGGCAGGCTCCGTGGCCGACGCCGCGTGGAACCTCATTCGGAATGCACCGGTTCGCTCGCTTCTTGCCTATGCGGCGCTGCCCGGAGAGCCGGACCTCGACCCGGCGCTCGATCGGTTTCTCGCCGCGGGCGGCACCGTCTACCTGCCGGTCGTCACGAGAGTGGGCGAGCCTTTGATGTTCGGCCGGGTCACTGGTTCGATGACCAGCCTGAGACCGCAGGGCAGATGGGGAATCCGCGAGCCGGCCCAGGACGGCACGCTGCTGACCGCCGCTCAGCTGCTCTCCCCCGCGGTCGGCCTCGACCTCATCTTCGTCCCCGCCCTGGGCTTCGGTGTCGACGGCGCCCGCCTGGGCAATGGGGGCGGCTTCTACGACAGGACCTTCGGCCCACACGGGGAGGAGCCTCTCGGTTCGGGCCCCGACGGTTCGGGAGCTCCCGATTCGGAGCCCCGCATCTTCGGGGTGTGTTTCGCCGAGGAGCTCGATCTGACGGGCCTTCTCGCCGAGGACTGGGACCTGCGCATCCCTGCGGCCGTCACCGAGGAGGGAACACATGTCTTCAGGGCCTGATCGTCGGGAATCCGCACCCACTCGCGCGTGTTGATATGTGGATAACCTTGTGCATACCGCGGACCGGTGCTCCGGGGAGGTTCCGGTGTGCACTATAATCTTGTCGTCGAAGAAAGGTCTCGAATGCCCGTCTACTCCTACGCCTGCAAGAGCTGTGGTCACGCCTTTGATATTCATCAGGACTTCAGCGATGACTCGCTCACCGTCTGCCCGGAATGCCAGGGCCGCCTGAAGAAGGTCTTCGGCGCTGTGGGCATCAGCTTCAAGGGATCCGGCTTCTACGCCACCGACTCCCGTTCGAGCAAGTCGAGCACCGTCAGCTCCTCGGGTTCTGACTCCTCCTCGAAGGAGTCCTCGAGCTCGTCGGCGAAGGAAAGCTCGACCTCCTCGACGTCGAACTCATCGTCGAGCAGCTCTTCGGCGGCAAGCACTCCAGCCGCGAGCTGACCGCTCCGGCCCTCGGCACTCAGACACCGATCGCCTGTGGACGGCACGAACTGTCCACAGGCGATTTCCGCACCCTTGCCGCCGGCTGCATGGCGCCGCAGGCTCGGTGCATGGGATTCTTCCACCGCATCCGAACCTCGCCTCCCGGCTGGACACGATCGTCGCGAATTCGGCCCCAGCGCGTTCTCGCCGCCATCTGCCTGGCCTGCGCCTGCGCGCTGACCGTGTGGACACTCACGCCGAACAACGGTGGAACAGCGATCGTCGTCGCGAAGTCGGATCTGGCACCGGGAACCGAGCTCAAGGCTGACGACCTCACCCTCACTCAGTTCCCGTCCGACGTGGTCCCCGACAAGGCATTCCGGTCTGTTGATGAGGTGAAGGGGCGGGCCACCTCGGCGGGATTGTCGAAGGGATCACCGCTGACCTCGTCGACCGTGCTCGATCAGCAGGCGCTGCCGAAGGGCAGCCGTGACCTTCTCATGCCGATTCGATTGGCCGATGACGCCTCGGCCGCACTGCTCCAACCCGGGCAGAAGATCCGCGTCTTCTCGTCCCTTCCCGACGGCGGATCGGAAATCGTCGTCGAAGAGGTGACAATCGCCCGCCTCGTCGACAAACCCGAAGGAATTGCCGCAGAGTCAGGCCAGCTTGTTTCCGTCATCCTCTCCGCAGACGATGCCAGGCGTGTCGCCGAGTTCGCCGGGCTTCCGATCAGCTTTGCGATCCTCCCCCGCTGATCCGCCGCCATCCTGCCAAATTCGGATCATCGACCCTGCTGAACCGCAGTGCTAAGAGACTGATGCCCATTCCGAGCCTGCTTTCGCCTCTGCATTTCGATTTCCTGACACATCAATACGGTGGTCAGACTCGCAGAACATTTCTGCTGACAATGTGTTACTGATGTGTACTATTGGAACGTAATTGAGCTATTCATCAACAGCATTTCAGTGATCACACACCGAAAGGGTTTCTCTAATGCTTAAGGGATTCCGGGACTTCATTCTCCAGGGGAATGTCGTCGAACTCGCAACCGCGGTCATCATCGGCGGCGCATTCACCGCCATCGTCACCGCCTTCTCCGACAAGATCATCAACCCGCTCATCGCCGCCGTCGGCGGCGCCGAGGGACCAGCTTTGGCGTTCCGGATCAAGGAGAACGTCCCCGAGACCACCATCGATCTCGGTGCGGTCATCACTGCGGCCATCAACTTCCTCATCGTTGCAGCCATCGTCTACTTCATCATCATCGTGCCGATGAACAAGCTCAACGAACTGCGCAAGCGTGGTGCACCCGAGGAAGAAGTTCCTCCGACCACCGAGGACCTGCTCGGCGACATCCGCGAGATCCTGCGCAACCAGACCGCTTCCGCTGCCGGACCTGCCGAGGGTCCTGCTACCGACGGCCCGGTCGATCCGAACCAGCCTCCGCGGCACTGATCACCAGCTGATGGCGCAGAAGGCCCGCTCTCCCTTGAGAGCGGGCCTTCTGCGTATCCGAAACCTGTTGGGCGGCCTGCAACCGGATAGAACGCTACGACCAGATAGCGCCGGAGCTATCGCCGGATACGGCTCTACGACCAGTGCGGGGGCTTCTGTGAACGGTAGAAGTCCTCGCTGAAGCCGCCACCATTGGTATCGGCTTCATTGCGCAGAGTGGCGCGGTATCGGCGCTTCGCCGCTTCTATCCGGGCCTTCCGAGACCCGTCGGCCTCGGCATCGTCATCACCTGACGGCGTACTGTCGGGATCGGTGGGGGCCCCGTCGTCGCTGGAATCAGACGGTTCTCGATCGCTGTCGACCGGTTCTCGGTCCCGATCAGCATCCTCGTCGCCGGAGGGCCGGTCAGGCATCGTCGTTCTTCGGCCCCGACTTCGCCGAGGCGGCCCCGCCACGCTCGGTCTCAGCCGAACCAGCGCCGTTGTCATCGGTGCCGTCGGCCCCCGCACCAACGGATTCGGTGCTGGCGGAGTCATCGGCCGCCTCGGGGACCTGGTCGTTGCTTGCGGTCTGGACGAGTCCGGCCGACCGGAGCTCATCGGCACGGATCTTGCCGGTGTCGAAGGTCGGCAGGATGTCGTCTTCGACGGGCCCGGCGGAGTTCGACCGCGGGATGAACACCTCAGCGCCCGTGACCTTCTTCGCCTGAGCATGGCGTTCGCGGTACCGATCCACGGCGGCCTGCAGCTGGGAGTCGCCTCGGCTCGAATTGCCCTTCTGAGCCAGAGCGGTGCGCAGCAGATCCTTGATCTCGCCGTCGCCGCGGACCACCGCATCCGACTGGATCCAGTCGATCATCTGGTCGAGGCCTTCGGCGGAGTACTTGTGCATCGGCAGACCGGGGACGAGCTTCGGGCGACTGCCGGTGCGGCCGACGACCACCGATGCGGCGCGTGCCGCATTGAGCACGGCCTGCGGGCTCATCGTCTCCACGGTCGCTCGCCAGGCCTCGAAGATCTTCTCGGTCTCGGTCTGCGGGTCGACGAACGCATCGGTGGACCATACGCGCATGAACTTCCAACCGCGGCGGGTCAGCTGTTCGGGCAGCACCCGGTCGCGTTGGCGCAGGCTGCGCATCGAAGCGTATTCGGGTCCGTCGCCGGCGACGGCGATGATCATTCCGTGCTCATCCTCGGTCGAGTTCGCCACGGCCAGATCGATGCCGTTGTAGTGCTCGTGAGCGACGACGCCGAGCTGCAGCAGCCGGTCGGCGATGTCACCCATCAGCGGATCGTAGATCTCGCCGTGCGGCCCGGGCTGGTGGACGCCGCCGGTCGCGATCTCTTCGAGCAGACGCGGCAGCATGACCGCTCCCCCGTTGAGTTTGCTGCGGTCGAAGTCCTCGGCCTCGATGCTCGAGACCAGCGTCAGCCGCTTCCGGGCTCGCGTCATCGTGGCCGCGAGGATGCGTCGCCCGTCCGTCCCGGACAGCGGTCCGAAGTCGTGGATGACGCGACCGTGGACGGTGCGGCCGAAGCCGAGGGTGAAGATCACGGCATCGCGCGACATGCCCTGAACGCGTTCGGCGTCGGTGACGACGAACGGCTCCTTCGTCGAGTCGTTGAAGAACGCCGCCACATACGGCAGATCCTTCATCGCCCGTGAGATCGCCGTGGCCACCCGCTGAGCGTGATGCGGGGTGAGCGCGACGACGGCCAGCGACTCTCGCGACCGGTTCCGCGCGTGCTTGAGCACCAGGTCGACGACCCGTTTGACCTCGGCGTCAGGACTCTCGACCCGACCGGTGCCGATGTCCGTGGGACCTCGGCCGTCGGCGACATAGGAGAATTCGAGGCCGCTGCCCTCACCGGTGTGCGCGGTCGGCAGCGTCGAAATCGTCGAATCGTAGAAATGCCGGTTGGCCAGGTCGATGAGCCCGACCGGGGACAGTCGATAGGAATTCGACAGCCGCATCCGCGGCAGGAACTCGCCGAGGCGGTCCTGCACCGATCGTGGATGTTTCCCATCGTCCATGCCGAACCGATCGACGGCGACCGAGAACGGGCGCGGTCCGAGCAGCCGGGAGTCGCCGAGCGAGATGACCTGGCGGGCGCGGGTGATTCCGGGAACGACATCGGCGACCGACAGTCGTCCGGCGTCGGCGATGACGACCGCGTCGAAGAGCGGCAGGGCGGAGAAGAGTTCGGGCACCGTGTACGGGCTGCCCATCCACACCGGTGCCAGAGTCGTCAGCAGTTCGGGTGCCTGAGTGGAGATCCGGTTGACCGAGGTGTGCTTCGACAGAAGCTCCTGTTTGATGACTCCGGCGGCGATGGGGTCGGAGTCGATTCCGCGTTTCCATGCCTGTGCGTGGTTATAGCGCAGGCGGGAGGCACCGGCGGCGACGAAGGCGCGGTCGTTTTCGCGGAAGCCTTCGGCCACCTGGTGGAGAGCGGCACCGTCATGGCGACCGATCGCGGGATCTTCGCCGGCCATGGTCTGCAGCACGGAGGCCCAGTAGGCGAGGTCGAATTCTGGGCCGACGAGTGCTTCGTCGACCTTTCGCCGGCGCAGATCGGCCATGAGGTCGCCGAGGCCCTCACCGTCGAGCTCACGCTGCAGGCGGGAACGTTCGGGCAGTTCGGCGAGGTTCTCTGAATCGCGGCCCATCGCTTCGGCACGTGCCTGAAGCTCCTCGATGAGCATCGAGCCGAGGTCGCCGCCGTCCGGGGTGGTCTCGAGGATCGGAGCGAGCTTGGCCATATCTGCTTCGACGCTCTGGAGGATCTCATCGGCTTCGAGGACGCCGCGCGGAATCTGCGGGCGACCGTCGTGCCCGGCGAGGTCGGAGAGGATGACTCGCTGGGCGCGGACATCGATGAGGGCCTCGTGGAGGTCGGCCACCTCGGCGCCCGGGCGGAGGAACTCCGCGGCCGACTTCTTCAGTCGACGACGCTGCATCATGCCCATCTCGACGCCGACTTCGACCCGGTATTCGGGTGTGCCGGTGGCGGCGATGAGGTCGTCGAGACGGTGGTCGTAGATGTCGGGGGCGAAGTTGTCGAGCGTCTTGCGCACGCGCAGGAGCACGCGGATGGCGCGGGACCAGTCGTCGATATTGCGGCGCGGATTGAGTTTCGCCTTCTGCAGCACCGGTTCGGTCGCGGCGATGAGGTCGGGGATCATCCGACCGATGCGTTCGGCCACCGTGCGTGCGGCTTCGGCCTCCTCGACGGATTTGAGGTCGGCTCCGAACCACACGGTGTCCTCGACATCGAGGGTGAATGCGCCGAGTCGAGCGAGCTCGCCGAGCTTGCCCCGCAGGATGTTCCGGCGGTCGTCGCTGGCGCCGAGGATGTCGTCGTCGAAGCGCACCGGCGTCTGCGGGGAGTTGTCGCCGGAGGTCAGTTCGGCGAGGTGCTGCATGGTTTCGTAGACGGAGACGTCCCACGGCTTGCGCCTGCGGTGCAGGGAGGAGACATGGTCGGCAAGGGTCGCGCGCTGTTCGTTGAGTTCGGTCAGCAGACGGGAGAGGTCGGGGCGTTCGGACTTCTCCGCCGAGGCGATGAGACCGATGAGCTGCTTGCGGATGTCTTCCGAGCCGGCGCGGGTGTCGACGGCGAAGTCGGAGAGTCCGACCTCGCCGAGGCGAGCGGAGAAATCGTCGAGCGCATCGGAAGTCTGCGCAAGGAAGAGCACGCTCTTGCCGGTGTGTGCCAGGGTGGTGGCCACGGCGACGGCGACCTGGGTGGCGCCGGTACCGGGCGGGGTGTCGACGACGACGGAGTGACCGGACACGGCGGCATCGACGACGGCCTGCTGGTCTCCGTCGACGTCGATGACGAGGAACTCCTCCTGCGGCTTCCTGTCGGGAAGCGGAGTGATCGGCTCCTGGAGCGCGGCGGGAACGACGTCCTCGCCGTCGGCGCCGGTCGCAGATGCTGTTGTCGCCTCGCCGTCTGCAGCTGAGTCGGACTCGGACTTCTCCGAGCCGGAATCGGCCTTGGCCGCAGCACCGGGGGTTGTGGCCGCAGCATCGGGCGTTGTGCCTGCGGCAGCATCGATCGCCGGCGCGCTCTTCTCGGACTCGACTGCAGGAGCAGCCTCGGCGTGGGTTGTCGACGGCTCCTCGCCGTCGGCCGACGTGTCACGGGCAGTCTTGTCACCGGCGGCTTCGGTGCCAGCTGCTTCGTCGCCGGCGGCTTGGGTGCCGGCGCTCGGCTTTGCCGCATCGAGGGGTTCGTCGGTGATGGGCACGGTCGGCTGACCGTAGTCCTCGTCATCATCGGTGCCGGCAGCGGGATCGGTGCCGGCAGCGGCAGCGGCGTCCGCGTCGGCCGAAGTCTTCTCGCCCGCCTTCTCGTCGCCGCCGGTCGTCGACTCGCCTGCGGACACCTCTGCCGACTCGGAAGACGCCTCGGCGGTGCTGCCTTCTGCCTCGGTCTTCTCGGCGTCGGTGTCCTTCGCCTCAGGCGCTGATTTCGGCTGACTTTCGGCCGCGTCCGATGCACCGTCGGCTTCTGTCTCGTCGACGGCGCCGGCGACTCTCTTCGCTTCGGCTCGCTTCTTCTCGGCTTCTTCTGCCGCGGCCATCTTCTCGTCGGGGAGGACTCCCGGCTGCGGCACATAGGAGGGCCCGCCGAGAGAGGCACGCACCTCTTCGTCGCCGGCCAGCGCCCGCAGCACGGGGTGCTGGGTGGGCAGGTAGTCGGTGGAGAACGGGCTCGCGATGTTCGCGAACGTCGAGATGATCAGGCGGTGGTTGATCCGCAGACCGGGCACGCTCTGCCCCAGATCACGCAGGCGGTCGAGGGCCGGTCCCGGGTCGAAGCCGTGCGGGCCACCGGTCGCGTCGACCCAGTCATCGACGGGCACCTCGAGGTCGTATTCCTCTCCGAGGTGCTGGACGAGCGCCGGGTTGATCGTGATCTCGTTGTCGAGCACGATCTCGTAGTCTTCGACGCGGGATCCGCGGGGCACCAGCGTGATGTGGCGCATGACGACGGGGGCGTTGAACTTGTACTTCGCGTCCTTCTCCGTCCACGAGGCGAATCCGATCGCCAGGTGTGCGGTGCGGATGCCGCGTTCGTTGTCGAGCTGCTCCGCCTTCGAGCGGATGGACTTCGCGCGACGGCGCGCATCGGTGAGGATGTCGTGGTCGCGGATGAGGCTGGAGAGCCGGGTGGCGCGTCCGGCCAGCAGCTGTGCCAGGCCGGAGGGGTGGGCGCCGGAGAGGTCGATGCTGCCGTCACGGGAGTCCCGGAAATGAAGCATGGTGTCGCGACCGCCCAGATGGGCGGCCTGCTTCTTCCACTCGGCGAAGACATCTCCGAGTTCTGGGAACTGTTCGTCTCTAACGGAATCCGACACAATTCGACCCTAACGAGAATCTGTCCATAATAGGTGCTGGCACACCGTGGAACAGTGAGGTTTCTTCTACGCTACACTGGGTGATCGTGGTTGAGGATGACCACCTGGCCCCCGTAGCTCAGGGGATAGAGCACGGCTCTCCTAAAGCCGGTGTCGCGCGTTCGAATCGCGCCGGGGGCGCCAGAATCACCTGACGAAGCCAACACCGGTTTCCGACGTCGTCCTGACCCATGATCACCGAGGATCCACCCTCGCCGAGGCGGCCGATCGATCTGATCGGCCGCCTCGGCGATTTGCGTCCGCACCATCGGACAGATCCGAGTCGCGGACTTGGGCCTCCCCGGCCCGGACGGAGTCTAGAGCCCCGGCTCCGGCGGGGCCTCGTTGTGCTTGCGGCGACCGTGATCGCGGGCGACGCGGACGACCATCGTCGGGCATTGCGAGTACGGCAGCACCGACTGCGAGGTGGAACCGAGCAGGAGACCGGCGAATCCACCGCGACCGCGCGATCCGATGACGAGCACCTCGGCTGTGTCAGAGGCTCGGACGAGCACCTCGGCGGGTTGGCCGTCGAAGAGCGTCCAGGTGACGTCGAGATCCGGGAACTCCTCGGCCAGACGCTGTTTGGCGACGACGAGTTTGTCCGCCCCCTCGTTGACGAGTCGTTCGAGATCGGCGGTGCTCGGCAGCCATTCGGGGCCGATGACCGTCGTGGTGATCACGGCGACGATGTGCAGCGGTGAACCGCGGCGCACGGCCAGTCGGGCAGCCTTCCACAGCGCCGGGGACTCGGCACCGAGGGAGTCGACGCCGACGACGACCTTGCCGTCGAAGCGCAGACCGTCGATCGACTCGGCATCGGGGTCATGGGTTTCGACCTCGACGCCGTCCTGCCGGATCGGCCGTGACGAGGTCGGATGCGCGGGACGCTCGGCCTGGTTGTCCCAGCACGCGGGGACGACCACCGTCGGACACGCCGAGTGCGCAGGCAGTGCGCTCGAGACCGTCCCGAGGAGACGACCGGCGAAACCGCCGCGACCGCGGGACCCGACGACGGTGAGGCAGCCGGTCTTCGATTCGTCGATGAGCACGCCGGCGGCATCGCCGATCTCGATGACGGCTTCGACGGGGACTCCGGCCGCCTTGACCTCGGCAGCCGCCTCCTTGAGCGTGTTCGTCACGGCCGCACGGATCGAACTGTCGTCGATGGGCACATAGGACACGTCGATCGCGGCAGCCGCCACGCTCGGGATCGTGTAGGCACCGACGAGGCGGATCGGACGGTCTAAGGAACGTGCTTCTTGGATCGCCCAGGCCAGGGCGTTGCGGCTCGGCGGAGAACCGTCGATTCCGACGATGACGGCTTCGGTCTCGCCGGCCGGGGCCGGGTCGGGATTCTGGGGGCGATCCTGCTCACTCATCGCAAGCTCCTTGGGTCGAAGCGAACTTCTGTTTCGTCCACCCTAAATCACAATGACTGTGAGAACTTCGCCTATGTCACATCGTTATCCGAATTCCGTCAGCATTCGGACAACACCGTTCCCTATCTGGGACGATGCCGGATTGTCAGGCGGCGCTGGAGTATTCGAGGAACGGGCGCCACTTCTCGACGGGTCTGTCGATCCCACGCATCCACAGCTGCCCCAGGCGGGGCTCCTGCGGGAGGAAGTTGAGCTTCCATCCGATCTCACCGAGGGTGCGGTTGCCTTTGCGGTTGTTGCATTCGCGGCAGCAGGCGACGAGGTTCTCCCAGGTGTTCGCTCCCCCACGGGAGCGTGGGAGCACGTGGTCGACTGTGTATGCCGGTTTGGAGCAGTAGGCGCAGCGGTGGCCGTCCCGGCGCAGGACTCCCCTGCGGGAAAGCGAGACGCGACGGTTGCTCGGCGGGCGCACATAGCGGGTGAGCAGGATGACGGAGGGCTGATCGAGACTCATGTGCTCGGATCTCACCGGAATGTCCTCTGCGGCCAGGACTGTTGCCTTTCCGGTCAGCACGAGCACCACGGCCCGTGTGAACGGAACGATCGACAGCGGTTCGTAACCGGCGTTCAGCACGAGAGTCTTCATATCTCGCCCCTCATCTTCTTCTCTTCCGGGCCGAAACCGGCTGCCCCGGCCCCAGGGAACACAAAAGGCGCCGTGCTCATGGGCACGACGCCTGGGAAAGAGGGCACGGAGACAGATATGTGCTCCGCGCCAGAGACTGGAGCGGCTATTCGAATTATTCGACTATGCCCCATCTGCTTTCCTTCGAATCAGCGGTCGACACCATTTGGTGCCCACCTATCATGGAACTCAATCTTCTCCAGAGTAACGCCGCGCGCGCCCGTGACCCAATTCATACGGCTCGCGTCACGGAAACTTCGGCTTGCGTTCACCGAACCGGGAGTTCAGCGCACTCACCGGACCGGGCGCACGCGGGCCGGCGCAAGCGGGCGGGCGCACGGGCGGTCGGCCCGCCTCGGCGAGGTTGTCGGGCGCAAGCGGGCCGGCGGGCGCACGGGCAGTCGGCCCGCCTCGGCGACGTTGTCGGCCGAATGGAGCACATGCACTGCTTCGAAATTCATATGTGGTGATCTTGATCAGTACGTATGAATTTCGAACCAGAGAATGCTGACACACTGCCGGTGCGCGGACTCAACTTTCCGGGCATACGAAAAGCTCCCCGTGCGACTCGAGGACCGTCGAGTCGTGCGGGGAGCTTTTCGGTGATGAAGATCAGAGAACGCGGATGAAGGTGACGTTGCCCATCCAGCTGTAGCTGCGCTTCGAGGTTCCCGAGCTCGGCGAACCGGCATCGTACATCTGTCCGCCACCGGCGTAGATGCCGACGTGGCCGGGGTGCCAGATGAGGTCACCGGGCTTGGCTTCGGACTGCGAGACGATCTGGCCTGCACCCTTCTGGGCACCGGAGGTGCGGGGCAGGTTCACGCCGACGTGGCTGTAGACCCAGGAGGTGTATCCGGAGCAGTCCCAGCCGCTCTGGCTGGTTCCACCCATGACGTAGGGGGTTCCGACACCCTTGGCCGCCCAGGCGAGGACCTGCTCGGCCTTGGATCCGTCGATGGATCCGGCACCCTTGGAGTCGGACTCGCCCGAATCGGACGATCCGCTGTTGGCGGTGTCGTCGGAGGTTCCGGCCGACTCATCGGAGTCAGCGGAGGAGGTTTCTGCAGGCTCGGGCTTGGGCTCGGGCTTCGGGGCAGCCTCGGCGGTGATGGCCTTGCTCTCGACGCCGAAGGAGTCGGACTTCTTGTCGTCCTTCTTGCTGTTCGAGTCGTCGCCGATGGTGACGGTCTGGTTCTCGAAGTCGACCTTCTGGGTGGTCTCGGCTTCTGCGGAGACCTTGTTCTGGTCGTCGGCTCCCTGGCCGGCGGCCGGCATCACTGCGGCGGTCAGCAGACCACCGCTGGCAGCGACAACAGCTGCACGACGGCCGAAGACGCCCGAATTGGCGTTCAGAAGTTCAGTGAGTTCGGTCAGTGGAGTCTTGACCTTGGCATCGGCGGCGCGGCGGCCATGCTGCTTAGTTGCCACGTTTTCCCTCTCGTTCCTATTGGCTGTCTCAGCCAACCGCCGCTATCGGTCCTTGGTATCTCGCAGCGAGCGCGGCGCTCGGATCTCGCTGCGAAGTCGTCAGTGCGTGAACGACCTCAACAACTGTAACCAATCGGTGACTGATTGTCACGTTTTTGTCACAACCACCGGAGGGAAACCGTGATGTTTTCCATAAACGTGCAGGTCAGAGGCCTGAAATGGCTTGAAATATTCGTAACATTTTCTCGTTATACGATGCGACCCAGAGGGCGGAGAACCGCTCCCTGGGTCGGAGATCACAGTGATTTGTAACGAATCGGGGCTCAGGCACCCGCTCTTTCGTTACCGCTGCTCATCCTCGTCGTTATCGAGCCACCGCCTCGACGTTACGGAACTCCAGACTCGACGCTACGGAACTCCAGCCTTGCCGCTATCGAGCCACTGCCTCGATGTTGCGGAGCTCCAGTCCCGTCGCTATCGGACTGAGACTTCTGTACGCCTCAGCTCCGGTAGGCGAAGACGTGCGAGGCAGTCTCGACCGGCAGGTCGAGCACGTCCTGCGCGCCGGGCACCTGCACGGTGATGTATTCGCCGTTGCGCGAGATCTCGACGTCGCTGCCCGGCAGGACACCGGCGACCTGGAACTGCTGAAGCAGGTGAATATCGACCTGCAGGGGTTCGGCCAGCCAGGCGATCGTCAGCTTCTTCGCGCCGTCCCGGCCGACCGCCGTGGCGAGGTCAATGACCTCGGTGGCCGTCGAGGCTTCGCCGCCGATGACGTCGAGGCCCGGGATCGGGTTGCCGTAGGGCCCGGTGGAGGTCTCGGACAGCAGCTTCACGAGCTTGCGCTCGACCTGCTCGCTCATCACGTGTTCCCAGCGGCAGGCCTCGTCGTGGACGAGTTCCCACTCGAGTCCGACGACATCGGAGAGAAGGCGCTCGGCCAGACGGTGCTTGCGCATGACGTCGGTGGCGATCCGACGCCCCTCCGGAGTGAGCTCGAGATGACGGTCATTGCCGACGTGGAGCAGACCGTCGCGCTCCATCCGCGCCACGGTCTGTGACACGGTGGGACCGGAATGATCCAGGCGCTCGGCGATGCGGGCACGCAAAGGCACGATCGACTGTTCCTCGAGCTCGATGATCGATTTGAGGTACATCTCGGTTGTATCAATGAGGTCGTTCACTTCTGACCAGCCACTCCACTCTTCGTCTTCAGGTCGTTTCGACCGTTTCAGGCGCTGTCACCAATTCGGGTCGCTGCGACCCTGTCCCGCCCCGCACAGGCGAACCCGTTCGCGGCCGTTGCGATCTGGACCAATCCTATCGTGCGTTCAGCGAATCCCGTGAGTCGAGGAATCGCCCGGGTCCGCGCACGACATCGCCCGCCGCCGGACGGCTCAGGCTGCATGGGTTTCGGCCCGCCCGCGCAGGAATGCGCACCGACCCGCTCAGCCCGCATTCGTGTAGGTCGTCTTGTGCACCGTGAAGAACTCGCGTGCCGCCCGAGCCTGCTCGCGGGGACCAAAGCTCGACCCTTTCCGTCCACCGAAGGACACGTGGTAGTCCACGCCTGCCGTCGGGGCGTTCACCATGACCATCCCGGCCTGGGCGTAACGCTTGAAGTGGGTCGAATATTTCAGGGAGGTCGTGAAGATGCCGGCCGAGAGCCCGAACTCGGTGTCGTTGGCGACCGCGAGCGCTTCGTCGTAGTCGGCGACCTCGATCACCGAGGCGACCGGGCCGAAGACCTCGTCGACGTTGATCGTGTCGCCCGGCTTCGTGCCCGTGACCAGAGCCGGAGCGAGGAAGTACCCACCCGTGCCCGATTCGATGAGTTCACCGCCGGTGACTTCCCCACCCTCGGCCCGGGCCGTGGCGATGTAGTCGAGGTCCTGGTCGAGCTGAGCCCGGGAGACCACGGGTCCGATGGCGACTCCCGCGGCGCGGGCGTCGCCGACGGTCAGTGCCGCCATCTTCTCCTTGAGCAGTGCGACGAATTCGTCGTGCACATCGGAGGTGACGATGAGGCGGGAGGACGCAGTGCAGCGCTGACCGGTGGAGAAGAAGGCACCATTGATCGCGGCGTCGGCGGCCGCTTCGAGATCGGCGTCGCCGAGCACCACGAGCGGGTTCTTCCCGCCCATTTCGCACTGCACCCTGATCTGGTGGGCCGCGGCCGAGGCGATGACGGACCGTCCGACGGCGACGGACCCGGTGAAGGTCACGGCGTCGACCTTCGCCGAGGTGGTCAGGGCGTCCCCGACCACGGAACCGGGCCCCATGACGAGGTTGAGGACTCCGTCGGGCAGTCCCGCCTCGGCGAGGATATCGGTGAGCGCATACGCACTGGCGGGGACGAGTTCGGCAGGCTTGAACACGATCGTGTTGCTGAAGGCCAGCGCCGGGGCGATCTTCCAGGCCGGGATGGCGATCGGGAAGTTCCACGGGGTGATGATGCCGATGACGCCGATGGGTTCGTGCGTCATCTCGGCGATGAGTCCGGGGCGGACGGAGTCGACGATCTCGCCGGTGTTGCGGATGGTCTCACCGGCGAAGAACTTGAAGATCTGGGAGGCGCGCAGCACCTCGCCCTTGGCTTCGGCGAACTGTTTGCCCTCTTCCCGGGCGAGGAGGTCGCCGAGTTCGTCGGCGCGGTCGGCGATGAGGCTGCCGGCCTTGTCGAGGATCGCAAAGCGCTGCTGTGAGCCGAGGTCTGCCCAGGCGGGGGCGGCCGCACGGGCGGCATCGATCGCCGAGGCGACCGTGGCGGCGTCCGCGCGGGCAAAGCGGCCGATCACATCGGAGGGGTCGGACGGGTTCGTGTTCGTCGTTCGGTCCTCACTCGGCACCCGCCTGCCGCCGATGAGGTTGTCGAAGACCGCGTCGGGTCCGTACTGAGCAGAGGTATGGGTCGAGGTCATCGATACTCCTTCGTATTCGCGTATTCGTCGGTGAGCGCCGGTGATCGTCTGGCCTAGGGGTAGAGATCGTCGGGCCTCAGGGGTAGAGGCGCACGACCTCCCAGGACGAGGCGTCGTCGAGGCCGGCCGTTTCGTGGCTGCCGTCGGCCCGCCGGAAGACCCACCGGTCGTGGAATCGGTTCTGCTGGCCCTGCCAGAATTCGATCTCGAAGACGCGCACGCGGAATCCACCCCAGTGATCGGGACGCGGCACGTCACGGCCCTCGAGCTCGGCCGCCGCGGCATCGTATTCGACCTGCATCTGCTCGCGACTGGTCACCGGCTGGGACTGCTTGGACACGGTCGCCCCGATCTGCGATCCACGGGGGCGCACGGCGAAGTACGCGTCCGAGTCCTCGGGGGCGGCCACCTCGGCGAGGCCGCGGATGCGGACCTGTCGTTCCATGTCCTGCCAGGGAAAGTTCACGGCGATGCGGGGATCGGCCTGCAGCGCCCGGCCCTTCGCGGAGTCGTAGTCGGTGAAGAAGAGGAGTCCGCGCTCGTCGAGGCCTTTGAGCAGGACGATGCGCGAGCTCGGGCCCCATTCGTCGAGGGTCGAGACGGTCATCGCATTCGGTTCGCGGACATGGTCGGCCGCCTCGTCGTACCACTGGCGCAGCAGGTCCAGGGGTGCGGTATCCGGGTGTTCGAAGACGGCAGAGTCATAGGACTTCCGGGTCTGCGGAAGACGATCGACGGGCTCACTCATGTCTTCACTCTACGACGCGGCACGGACACGAGTCAGCCGGGTCCCGCCTCGGCGGGTGCGGTCGAGGCGGGCGATGTCGTGCATTCGTCGCAGGGAGTGACGGGGCGACGTCCGCCTTCCGTCACATGACGGACCGGTCCCGGGCGGCGGACGGGCTCGCCGTAGAATGTCGAGCGTGACTGCGACGAATATTGAGATCCCGAAGAACCTCCTGCCCGCCGACGGACGCTTCGGGTCCGGCCCGGCCCGGATCCGCCCCGCCCAGATCGAGGCGCTGACCTCGGCCGCGACCGAGGTGCTCGGCACCAGCCACCGCCAGGCGCCGGTGAAGAACCTCGTCGGCCGCATCCGTTCCGGACTGGCCGAGCTGTTCAGCTTGCCCGAGGGTTATGAAGTGGTGCTCGGCAACGGCGGGTCCACCGTGTTCTGGGACGTCGCGGCCTTCGGTCTCGTCCGCGAGCGGGCCGCCCACGCGACCTTCGGCGAGTTCGGTCAGAAGTTCGCGAAGGCCACCGACACCGCTCCGCACCTGAAGTCCTCGCTCATCCTGAACGCCGAACCGGGCACCGCCGCGATCCCGACGCCTGAGGCCCTGGCTGCCGCGGGTCTCGTGGGCTCCCCCGCCGAGGCGGCCGCCGGCGAATCCGCCGCCGACGTCTTCGCCTGGCCGCATAATGAGACCTCGACCGGTGTGGCCACTCGGATCGCCCGTCCGGCCGGGATCGCCGAGGATGCCCTCGTCGTCATCGATGCGACCTCCGGTGCCGGCGGCCTCAACGTCGACATCGCCGAGACCGACGTCTACTACTTCGCCCCGCAGAAGAACATGGGCTCCGACGGCGGCCTGTGGGTGGCGATCATGTCGCCGCGGGCGATCGCGCGGGCACAGGAGATCAAGGACTCCGGACGTTGGATCCCGACCTCGCTCGACCTGGTCACCGCGATCGAGAACTCGGCCAAGGATCAGACCTACAACACCCCGGCCGTGTCGACCCTGCTGCTGCTCGCCGAGCAGATCGAGTGGATCAATGGCAACGGCGGCCTGTCCTGGGCGGCCGAACGGACCGCTGAGTCCGCCGGGCTCGTCTACGACTGGGCGGAATCCGCCGAGGCGACCCACCCCTATGTCGTCGACCCGGCCGATCGTTCTTCGGTCGTGGCCACCGTCGACTTCGATGACTCGGTCGACGCGGCTGCCGTGGCCAAGGTGCTGCGGGCCAACGGCGTCGTCGACGTGGAACCGTACCGCAAGCTCGGCCGCAATCAGCTGCGCATCGCGACCTTCGTCTCCGTCGACCCGGCAGATGTGCGGGCACTGCTGAATTGCATCGACTTCGTCATCGACGCCCTCAAATAACGAGCAGCGCGCCGTCCGCGCAACTCCTCCACTCAGTGCCATAACCTCCCGTTGCACCGGGGTGTTATGGCACTCAGTGTGTCGGATGCTTCGGCAGGTGTAGGAGAAGGCACTCCGCGGACATATTGCCGCCAACGGTGAGGGATGCATGCGCCACGGGCGGAACCTGGGGCATCCCCCACCCTTCCCAATAAAACACCCCACTGCAACGAGGCGATTTGGCGCTAAAGGTGACAGATGCCCCAGCAGCCGTAGGAGAAGCCGCTACGGGTGCAAGCTGCCACAAATGGTTAAGGGATGCATGCGCCGACCCTCATGCGAGGTGTGGGGGACGTACAGACTGCTCGGAGCGAATCGTGCTCGGCGCTGTGCCTCAGGCGAAGAAGTGGATGAGCACGCCGATGCCGAAGGTGATTCCGGCGAGCATGGCGAGGATGAATTCGATGCCCGCGCCGATGCCGATCGCCTTGATCGACTCCCAGCTGGAGTTCCACGCCGTCTTCCCGTCCTTGAGGCGGGCATACTCGGCGAGGTAGAGGCCCGCGACGAAGCCGATCGGCAAGCCGAGTACCGGAATGACGAAGAAGCCGATGACGGCGAGCACCCCGCCCAGCAGCACCGAGGAGTTCGGCACCTGCATGGACTTGAGTTTGCGCCCGGTGAGCACGAGCGAGGCACTCATCCCCGCCGCGACGAACACGGCGACGATGGCGAAGATGATCCACGCGGCCGGCCCGCCGATGATGATCGCCCAGATGAGCACCGCAACGGCGATGAGGATCGATCCGGGCAGCACCGGCACGATGATGCCCAGGCACCCGACGAGGATCGCCAGGCCGACGAGCACCGAGGTGATGATGTCAGTTGTCACAGTCCGTCCGTTTCCCTTGCTCGACCCTCGAATCCCTCGCCGAGGCGGTCGACCGAAATTCTATGACACGAACCTCCGGGCCCGCCGAGTGCCTACCCCGCCGAGTGCCGACTTCCGCCCGACACCGCCCAGCCGAGTGCCAGCTCCTGCCGATGCCGCCCCACGAGCAGCAGCCCGCCCGCTCGTGCCCTCAGTGTGCGCTGCCGCCGGGCGGCCGGCCGTGGTAACTCAGGTGCAGCCGGATCCGCGACTTGGGGTCCCGGTGGAGTCGCAGCTCCTTGGCCGTGATCATCCACAGCAGTCCCACGGCGAAGGCGATGATCCCCGAGGCGGCTCCGACGACGAGCGCCATCCGCGGTCCGAAGGCATCGGCGACCCAGCCGGCCAAAGGGGCGCCGATCGGGGTGCCGCCCATGACGACGGCCGCGTAGATCGCCATCACACGCCCGCGGTAGTTCGGTGCGGTGGTCGTCTGCACGTAGGCATTCGCCGAGGTCATCATCGTCAGTGACGAGAAACCGACGAACATGAGCGAGGCGGCGAAGAGGTAGTAGTCGGGCATCAGCGATGCCACACCCACCGCCACTCCGAAGCCGCCTGCGGCGCCGAAGACGAAGCGCAGCCGGGGTTTCTCCCGCCTGGCCGAGACCAGTGCTCCGGTCACGGACCCGATGGCCATGACGGAGTTGAGCAGACCGAAGCCGCTGGCGTCCTTGCCGAACTCGATCTTCGCCATCGTCGCCGTGTAGATGTTGAAGTTGAATCCGAAGGTCGCAATGATGAACAGCACGACGAGCACGACCGTGATGTCCGGGCGCCTGCGCAGGTATTTCAGTCCGCCGAGCACCCCGCCTGCACCGCGCCGACCAGAGGGATGCAGCTTCGATCGGTCCAACCGCAGCAGCACGGTCAGAGTCGCCGCGAAGCCGAGCCCGCTGATGAGGAAGACGGGACCGGGACCGATGACAGCAGTGAGCACACCGGCCACGGCCGGACCGATCATGCGGGCGCCGTTGAAGGACGCCGAATTGAGGCTGACGGCGTTGGGCAGCAGCTTCTCACCGACGAGTTCGGAGACGAAGGCCTGCCTGGCCGGGTTGTCCAGGGTCGTGAGCATCCCGAGCGTGAACGCGAGCACGTAGACGTGCCAGAGGACGATGACGTCGGTGATGGTGAGGACGAAGAGGACGAGTCCGATGAATCCCAGCAGCGCCTGGGTGACCATGAGCAGACGCCGTTTGTCGAACTTGTCGACGAGGTTGCCCGCGAACGGGAACATGATCAGCTGCGGGCCCAGCTGCAGAGCCATGGTGATGCCCAATGCTGATGCGTTGTTGTCCGTGAGCATGGTCAGGACGATCCAGTCCTGCGCCGTGCGCTGCATCCATGTCCCGGTGTTGGAGATCAGGGCACCGGCGAACCAGTGCCGGTAGTTCGGCTCCGACAGCGACCGGAACATCTGGGACATCGAGTGGTTCAGCCCTCCTGGAACTCGAGCTCGCCGGAGTAGTCGTCGACGACGGCTTCGGCAGGCTCGTTGTTGGGCCGTCTCACATCGGTCTCCGAATGCGCCCCGCACCCGGATTCGAGTCCGACCACACGCCCGTCGAACGGTGACCACGCATTGGCGCAGACCCCGAACTTCTGGCGCAGCGATCCCGCGATCGGCATGAGGTAGCCGCAGCTGCCGCAATGTCCGGCCGCGCGTGAGGCGAACTCGCTGTCGGGGCCCGCATCGGATTCCGCCCAGCGGCTCGCCGCCGCGCTCAGCCCGTCGGAGGAGAGCACGCGTTCACGGCCGAGACCGAATTCGAAGTTCGCGATCTGGTCGATGTTGTCTGCGGAATTGTCCTCGGTCTGCTGGAAGCCCGGCTGCAGGTTCGGGTCCTGGTCGAGCTTCGGCAGGGTGTCGCGCGGACCCAAATCGCCGGGTTCGAGCCGTTCCTCCCACGGCACCCATTCGGGGGCGACGAGGGCGTCGGGTCCCGGCAGCAGCGCGGTTTCGCAGACCGTGACCTTCTTCGCTCGCGGTGCGCGGGCGAGCACGGCCACCCACCGCCACCCGCGATAGGTCGGGTCGGTGCACACGAAGTAATGGGTGACCAGACGGGTCGCCTCGGCCACCGTGCCCAGGTGTTCGCCGACGACGGCAGTGCCGGCCACCTCGGTGATGGCGGTGCGGGCGATGTCGATCGCCGCGGCCAGCTGGGTGTCGAGGACGACCTTCTCCGTGCCCGAGCGTGTGCGCCCGGTCTTCGCCCCCTTCGCCGAGGCGGTCGTGGCGGAATCCGCGGCGACCGCGCTTGCCGCGGCGGTCGGCTCAACCGCTGCGGCGGGCGCATCAGCGCCCGGGGTCGCCTCGGTGGTCTGTTCGGCGTCGTTCTCGACGGGCGCGGCGGTCTGCCGGGCCAGCCAATCACTGAACAGTGATGACATCAGGACTCCAAATCGTCGGCAATCGCCCGCAGCAGGCTGGCGACCTTGTTCCCATGGGTGGGGTCGGGGTAACGACCGTGCTGCAGTCCGTTGTTGAGGTCATCCAGTACTTTGATGACATCTTCAACCATAACTGCCATGTCCTCGGCCGGGCGTCGGCGGGCCTTGGCAACTTTGGCCGGAGTGGTCAGGGGACGGGCCTTGAGCACCTGCGCTCCGCGGCGGGAATCGACGACATCGTATTCGAGTCGGGTGCCCTTGGTGACGTCGACCCCTTCGGGCAGCACGGAGGAATGGAGGAAGGCCTGCGAGCCGTCCTCAGCGATGACGAAGCCGAAGCCCTTCTCGGCATCGAACCATTTCACGCGTCCGGTGGGCATGATGTCCTTTCTGTCTGGTCGTACCCGCGGTGGCGGGCTGATCATACGGTGCCCGCTGGTGCGGGCTGTGTGTCGGTCGGCCGCGGAATCGGATTCCGCAGCCGGGAAGCTGGTCGGATGGTGGGTCAGTGTGCAGGTCAGTGCGAGTTTGCAGGTCGGTGTGATCGAGTGCCCTGATGGCCGTCGGCCGGCGGTGCCGTCCGTGGGGCCGAGGGCATCGTATCGGCGATGAGATCTCCGGCTCGCTCACCCACTGAGGCCGTGAACTCCGTGCTGGTGAGCGCCTGATCGGCGGCGGGAGATCACGGGCACATGCGCGACCCGGTGGTCGGCCGCCTCGGCGAGGTGGGGGGGGTCGCACCGCCTCGATCACACTGTGCGGACGGGGTTCATGCCCGTCCCCGAACCTGCGAGGTGAGCGGCATGAACGGTGGTATCAGCGGTGGCCCACCCCGGTCTGTCTGCGTCGGATGGCGGCTCGGATCATGGCCACGCAGGCGAGGATGACGGCGATGGGCACGAGGATCATGGGCAGATAGGTCAGCAGCGAACTGGGGGTCAGTCCCATCCAGGCCTGACCGAGGACGCCGATGAGACCGAGCGCCCCGATGGCTGCGGCGGCAACCGCGGCGACGACGATGGCTGTGTCGACTCGAGTGGCTGACAATGCGCGTCCTTCCGTCCGATCTCTGATCCGTAATCTGCCCCTCCATTGTACCCCTCGCGATAGACTGATCTGCGATGTCCATGACCTTCAGCCAGTGGCTGTCCCACAGTGCAGATGCCGAGTTCGAGTCCTTCGTCCGGACGCGACGCGACCTCCTCCAACCCGAGTCCCCGACGATGGCGGCCCTGGCCGCGGCCGCGTCCTCACGCATCGGGGTCTCCCGCGGCATCGAAGCCCTCGACGCGGGCACGCTCGAGGTCTTCATCGCCTTGGCCAAGGCGGCCCGGACGACGCCGGAGATCGACGTCGCGGGCATTCCGCATATCGATCCTGCCCTCGCCGAGGCGGCCCTGCCCCGACTGCGCGACCTCGGCCTGGCATGGCCGGTCGGTGGGGACGAGGACAGTGCTGGGTCTGCGGTTGCGGGATCTGCTGAGTCTGCTGGGTCTGCGGTCGGGGGCGTGTGGAAGATCCAGTCCGAGGCCATCACCCTGCTGCCGACCTCGGCAGCCGAATCCTCCCGGGCCCATCCGTGGCAGATCGATGAGTCGTCGATCGATTCGAGCACGGCCGCGATCGGCCAGCCGCTCATCCACAACAGCGAACAGGCCGCCGTGGCCGAGGTCATCTCATCTCTGCGCGGGCTCGTCGATGAGCTCGCCGCCTCCCCGATCTCCCGGCTGACCAGCGGCGGCATCTCGAAACGGGATGTCTCCCGACTCGCCCGCACCCTTGAACTGAGTCTCGAGCAGACGATCACCCTGCTGCAGGCGGCGAAGTCGCTGCACCTCATCGGAGTCCTCGACGATGCGCTCGACCCGCAGTGGACGGCCGCCGATGATGCCGACTCCGCCCTCGCCGGTGATCGTGCCGACCTGTGGGCGGGCCTGGTCGGAGCCTGGCTGCGCGACCTGCTCGATGTCACTCAGCTGGCGGCCGGCGCAAGTGAGAACGAACGGCTGACCGTGCTCGCCGCCCCGAAGAAGTCCCTGTTCAAGGGGTACGGGCTGTCGGTGCCGGCGATGCCGCTGCTGCGCTTCGCCGTGCTCTCGGTCCTGCACGACATCGGCCTGGGTACGGCACGGTCGGCAGGGTGGATCCAAGCCGAGGTGCTGCGTCGTCATCCGCTGCTGCCGGCCCACGAGTTCGCGATGACCGAGGCCGTTCTCCACACGTGCGTCACCGTGGGGCTGGCGACGACACCGCTGCAGCAGCCGGAGCATTTCGGACCGAGCCGGTTCGGTCTCCGCCTGGCCGCCGGATTGGATCGGGCGATGGCCGAGCATGCAGCACAGGACCCCTCCATCCTGCCCCTGGGCGTGTCCGTCGAGGCCCTGACCGTGCCCGGGGATGTCATCGCCGCAGTCACCGAGGGGCTCGGAGCCGAGGTCGACACAGTGCTCATCCAGTCCGATCTCACCGCGGTGGCCACCGGACCGATCGAACCGCGGGTCCACCATATTCTGCGCAAGTACGCCGTCGTCGAGGCCCGCGGTCAGGGCACCGTCTATCGCATCGACGCCGAGACCATCGAGGACACGATGCAGGCCGGGCTCACCCCGGAGGAGGCGTTGGCCGAACTCGCCGAGATCAGTGCCGAAGAGCTGCCGTCGACGCTGGAGTTCCTCGTGCAGAACACGGCATCGAAGCTGCGCCGGGTGCGAGTGGCCGGTGCCCGGTCGGTGCTCATCGTCGACGATCCGGTCGACCTCGATGTCATCCTCTCCGACCAGGCGATGATGCCCGCCGGACTCGAACGTCTGGCTCCGACCGTGGCGATCGCCCAACTGGGCCCGGAGCGGACGATGCATCTGCTCGAGGCCTCCGATCATCACGCTCTGCTGCATTCGGCGGCCGGTCCCGTGCGCAAACGCCGGGTGATCACCGAATCGGAACCCGAGGTCAGCGTCAGGCGACGTCCGCGGGTCAGTGACGGCCACCTCGGCGAATATATTCGGATCCTGCGGTCCGCACCGGCGACGGCCGCACCGGTGAGCACGGATGAGCCATTGGGTCATATGGACCGTCTGCGGGAAGCGGCGGAGACGAAGCAGCGCGTGCTCATTCAGATCGCGGATTCCCACGGCAAGGAGCGGACGATCGAGATGCTGCCGGCCACCCTCAACGCCGGCCGCGTCCGCGGAGTGGTGACGACCACCGGCGCCGAGGCGTCCCTGTCCGTCGCCCGCATCGTCTCCGTAGACCCCTCCCCCTCCCCTTAACTGCTACCTGACGGGGGCCCAGCAACCTGGCGCGAGGTTGCTGGGCCCCCGTCAGGTAGCTCGGAGCGGGAACAATCGGGGAGATGGACGTGTTGTGTCCTCTGGTGTCATCACACTTCGGGAAGGGAAGTATTGAATGAATGGTCCGTTGATCGTGCAGTCCGATCGGACTGTGCTGCTCGAATCGGGACATCCGATGGCCGTCGAGGCGGCCGTGGCGATCGCCCCGTTCGCGCAGCTGTCGCGGACCCCGGAGTACATCCACACCTATGAGATCACCCCGCTGGGACTGTGGAACGCGCGCGCCAGCGGCCATGATGCCGAATCCGTCGTCGATGTGCTCCTCGAATTCGCGAAGTACCCGGTCCCGCATGAGCTCCTCGTCGACATCGTCGACATCATGGACCGGTTCGGTGTGCTCACCCTCATCGACCACCCGATCCACGGACTGACCCTGACTTCGACGGAGACGGGACTGCTCGATGAGCTTGTCGGTCAGCCCGATCTCGTCGGCAAGTTCGGCAAACGCATCGATGCCGAATCCGTCCTCGTCCACCCCTCCGAGCGCGGCGAACTCAAACACGCACTGCTGCAGCTGGGACACCCGGTGTCCGACCACGCCGGCTATGTCGACGGCGAAGCCCACGAGATCTCACTGTCCGACGATGCCCACGGCGGCCAGTGGCATCTGCGCGACTATCAGAAGCAGGCGATCGACCAGTCGCTGTCCGGTGAGTCCGGGGTCGTCGTTCTGCCGTGCGGTGCCGGGAAGACGGTCGTCGGCGTCGCCACGATGTCGCGGGTGCAGACGACGACGCTCATCCTCGTGACGAACTCGGTCTCGGCGAAGCAGTGGAAGGACGAGATCCTGCGCCGCACCACCCTGACCGAAGACGAGGTCGGCGAGTACTCGGGATCGACGAAGGAGATCCGCCCGATCACCATCGCCACCTACCAGGTGCTCACCACCCGGAGAAAGGGCTCGTACCTCCACCTCGAACTCCTCGATGCCAAGGACTGGGGCCTGGTCATCTACGACGAGGTGCACCTCCTGCCGGCACCGATCTTCCGGCTGACCGCAAGCCTCCAGGCACGTCGTCGCCTCGGCCTGACCGCAACTCTGGTGCGCGAGGACGGACGCGAGGACGAGGTGTTCTCCCTCATCGGACCCAAGCAGTACGAAGTGCCGTGGAAGGAACTCGAACGGCTCGGGTATATCGCCTCGGCCGCCTGTCATGAAGTCCGCGTCCGCCTCGACGGCGGAACCCGAACCGCGTATGCCCGCGCCGACGGCGAGGACCGATACCGGCTGGCCGCGACATCGGATGCGAAGCTTCCGATCGTCTCCGAACTCGTCGCCGATCATCCGGATGCGCAGATCCTCGTCATCGGTCAGTATCTCGATCAGCTCGAGGAGATCGGAGCCGAACTCGGTGCGCCCGTGCTCACCGGGCAGACCCCTGAATCGGTGCGCCAGGAGCTCTTCCGCGAGTTCCGGTCCGGGGAGATTCCCGTGCTTGTGGTCTCGAAGGTCGCGAACTTCTCCGTGGATCTGCCGGCCGCCTCGGTGGCGATCCAGGTCTCCGGAGCCTTCGGGTCCCGGCAGGAGGAGGCCCAGCGCCTCGGACGGATTCTGCGCCCGAAGGAAGACCAGGGTTCGGCCACGTTCTACACGGTCGTCGCCGCCGACACCGTCGATGAGCACTTCGCGGCTCAGCGCCGGCGCTTCCTCACCGAACAGGGCTACAGCTACGGCATCGAAGTCCGCTGACTCCCCTCAATTGCTACCTGACGGGGGCCCAGCAACCTGGCGCGAGGTTGCTGGGCCCCCGTCGGGTAGTAATTACGTAGCAATGAGGGTGTCTGCGTCGGAGGTGACGACGACCTCACGGCGGGCGACGCGGCGGGCGAGGCGGGATTCGCCCCACTTGATGAAGCCGACGCCGCCGAGGATGAAGACTCCGCCGAAGAGCTGGATCGGGGCAGGCATCTCGAAGAGGACCAACCAGGCGACGATGACGGAGAACGGGACCTCGACGAGGTTGACGAACGATCCGACCGTCGCCCCGACATAGCGCAGACCGAGGATCCCGGTGATGTACGCGCCGACGGTGAAGACGACGATCATCGCCATCGGCACGACCCACGACATCGGCACCCCGCCGAAGTCGACGTCTTCAGTCACAGCGTTCCACGGCATGACCCCGACGAGCACGATGACCGACATCGCCAGCGCCCCGATGCCCATGCCCAGACCGGTCAGCGCGACCGGAGGGATCGTGATCGTGTCCTTCGCCGAGACGAGGAAGTAGCTGGCCAGGCAGACCGCGGCGGCCATGGCCATGACCACGCCGAGAATGCTGATCGACGATCCGCGCAGGTTGAGCACGAGCAGGAGCCCGATCATCGAGACGACGACCCCGATGAATGTCACGGTCGCCGGCCGCGTCCGTGTCCGCGCCCAGATCCAGAAGACGATGAGCATCGGCGCGGTCATCTCCAGCAGCAGCGCCACGGCCACGGTGAGGTGTTCGACGGCGACGAAGTAGAACCCCTGGACGCCGGCCATCGAGACCAGGCCGTAGGTGACGACGGTGCGCCAGTGCGTGAGCACTTCGCCCCAGCGTCCGCGCAGGGCGATGAGGGTGGGGATGAGCAGCAGGACCGCGGATCCGGCCAGGCGGATGAGCACCACCGCGCCCGGCGTCCACCCGACCTGGTACATCGTCTTCGCGATCGGCCCCGACACCGCGAAGAAGAATGCGGAGGCAAGAGTGAGCAGGAACCCTGCGATGACGGTGCGATTCATTCCTGACCTCCTGATGTGGTGAAACGTTGAGTGGCGTACGAGGACAGACGTCCCCGAGGTGATGGTGCGGTGTTGAGTTGGTGGTGCGGTACCGGATCATGTCCTCGCCGAGGCGACCCGACGATGGTCAGATCCCCTCACCGAGGTGGCCCGACGTCGACATCGGCCTGACCGATTCGTCGTTCTGCCGGGTCTGCACGTCGTCGGGTCCGGCAGGGCCTCGGCGTGCCCCGCGGATTGTCCGATTTCAGTATCGGCCCTGGAATTGAAATGGGTCAAGTGCATTTTGGTCCTTACATGCTGTGGCAGAATGTTGTTCATCATGGCTTTCATCTACGACATCCGCGCGAACCTCACGATGCTCGTCGACCTCCTCAACACCTCCGGCGACATCGCAGACAGCGGCGACGAGCTGACGACAACCGCGAAACTCCGCGAATTCGCGGCCCGGCACGACTTCTCCGGCCCCTTGACCGCCACCAAAAGCGATGTCGATGAGACCGTGGAACTGCGTCGCAGATTCGCCGCAGCTCTGGACTCGAGCATCGACGCCGAGACCGACGACGAGCTCGAAGCGGGCACGATTGCGGTCGTCGATGAGATCAATCTCACACTGAGTGACTCCGGGTCCGTGCCGCAATTGGTCAAACACGACCATTGGGACTGGCACCTGCACGCCACCGGCGCTCACGCCAGCCTGGCCGACCGAGTGGCCGCCGATGTCGCCCTGGTCCTCATCGACCTCATCCGCTGCGGGGACCTCGACCGACTCGGACGCTGCGCCGCCGAGGACTGCCGCGCCTACCTCGCCGACTTCAGCCGCAACCGCTCGAAGCGCTTCTGCGATACCGGCAGCTGCGCCACCCGCACGCACGTCGCGGCCTTCCGCGCCCGCCACTCCGACGCCGACACCGCCGGCTGATGCCCGTCTCCGCCCCCTGACAGATCGGGCCGACCATGTCATTACAACCGCTGCGCCTCACCGGCGGAACGAAGTTCGCCGCCGGTCTCGCCGGAATCCTCACGACGACGAGCATGGCCGCCGGATGCGCCGTCACCGCGCTCACGTTCCTGCCCACCGGCCCCGGTGAACCCCTGAGTTCGAAGCTTCTCTTCCACGCTCTCGCGCTCCTCGCCTCTGCCGCCTTCGTCGTCGTCAGCCAGCTGCTCATGCGCGCAGCTCTCGGTCGATTCCGCACAAGAGGAAGTCTCACGCGCTTCTTCGGCTATCAGCTGGGAGCACTCGGAGTCGGAGGTGGGCTCGGCCTCGGCTTCCTCCCTGCGATGCTGGAGGCCGCGCCGATCTGGTGGATCCTCTCCATCACCGCGGGAGTCACCCTCGTCGCCGTCTCACTTCTCGCCTTCCGCGGCGATCGGCGCCAGCCATTGACAACGCCGGCCCACCCCGGGATCGGCCTGGCCGAAGGCGTCGTCGTCGACTACTGGTCGGGAGCAATACCCGGCGCCGCCGCACCGAGCCTCACCGTGATCCGCTTCGCCGACGAATCCGGCCGGCCCAGGTTCGTCCGTCATGTCGTCAGACGCAACCCCACGACGTTCGGCACGATGGGGCAGGTGCAATACGATCGCCATCGACCGGACAAGGCCTCGAGCTTCACCCAGGGGCGCCCACCCGGCCGGATCTGAATTGACCACGGCCACGCTGGCCAAGCAGCCGAACAGCCGAACAGCCGAACAGCCGAACTGAGCTGAAGCCACCCACCCACCCCCGCCTCGGCGAGCATTTCTGAACACAAACTGATCGCAGACGCATATTTCACTGAAATCAGGCTTTCGTTCCTGAGAACGACAACCCGACCCGGAGTCCAAAACGACTTTCCTGAGAGTTTTTCAGTGGCGCACATCACATTCGCATTCAGCTAGTCTCCAGCTGACTCCCAGACACGGGTCTCAGACTGGATTCATGACTACAGCACAGAACGACATCGACATCGAAGCCACCCTGCTCGTTGTCGATGATGAGCCCAATATCCGCGAACTCCTGTCCACCAGTCTCCGCTTCGCCGGCTTCGACGTCGTCTCCGCTGCCAACGGTGCCGAGGCGCTGCGCCTGGCCGAGCAGACCGACGTCGACCTCCTCGTCCTCGACGTCATGCTCCCGGACATGGACGGCTTCACCGTCACCCGCCGTCTGCGCCAGATCGGCATGAACGCCCCCGTCGTGTTCCTCACCGCCCGTGATGACACCTCGGACAAGATCACGGGACTGACCGTCGGCGGCGACGACTACGTGACGAAGCCCTTCAGCCTCGAAGAGGTCGTCGCCCGCATCCGCGCCGTCCTCCGCCGCACCCGCAATCTCGAGGACGAAGAGAACGCCGTCATCGTGGCGGGCGACCTCGAACTCGACGACGACACCCATGAGGTCCGCCGCTCCGGCATCCTCATCGACCTCTCCCCCACCGAATTCAAGCTGCTGCGCTACCTCATGCTCAACACGAACCGCGTCCTGTCGAAGTCGCAGATCCTCGACCATGTGTGGGAGTACGACTTCGGCGGTGACACCGGAATCGTCGAGTCCTATATCTCCTACCTGCGCCGCAAGATCGACGTCACCCCGGAGACGGATGCCGCCGGCCATCCTGTCGAGATGGAGTGGACGCCGATGATCCAGACCAAGCGCGGGGTCGGCTACATGCTGCGCACACCGGAATCCAAGTAGTCGTCCATGCAAGGGCGATAGATTACATACGTGCCGATAGAATCCCGTCCCTCCCGTCCCGGCTTCTGGGAAGAATGGTCTCTGACCACCAAGCTGCTGGCCATCATGATGCTGCTCATGCTGCTCGTCCTCACGGGGACGAGCGCGTGGGTGTTGGAGAACCTGCGCGACAGCCTCGTCCAGCGCACCGATGAGCGACTCATCAGCGCCTCGGAGACCCTGGCGAAGCAGGCCTACCAAGATGTGTTCCAACCGGCCGAACTCCAGTCCGGGGACGATGACGCCGAGGAGGCGCCGTCGTCGACGACGATCGATTCGAATTCCTGGGATCAGCTCAAGAGCCTGCTGCCGGGAGGGTTCTATGTGCAGTTCTACGACACGAACGGGGATCCGATCCGCGACCCCGTCGCTCCGGAGCCGCAGAACCATCCGATCCTGCCGAAGATCGATGAGAAGGAAGTCTATTCCCGCGGCGGCGAGCCCTTCACCGTCGCCGGAACGAGTTCGCAGTGGCGGGCGCGGGCGATGAAGGTGAAGAACACCGACGTGCTCGTGTCCATCGCGGTGCCCTTCGACCGCGAGGTCGACAACATCAACGAACGGGCGCGGAACACGATGATCGGCATCGGCCTGCTGGCCCTGGCGATGGTCGCCGGAGTCGGCTATTGGGCGATCAACAACACGTTCCGACCGCTGCGCGATATCGAGAAGACCGCATCCCGCATCGCCGCCGGCGACCTGTCCCAACGTGTGCCCAGCTATCCGCGCAATACGGAGCTCGGGCGTCTGTCGGCGGCGCTGAACACGATGCTCGGACGCATCGAGGACTCCTTCGACGGGCAGACCCGGTCGGAGAAGCGCATCCGCCAGTTCGTCTCCGATGCCTCCCACGAGCTGCGCACTCCCCTGGTCACGATCCGCGGATATGCGGAGCTGTACCGACAGGGTGCGATCACGAAGTCCGATGACATCGCCAACGCGATGGAGCGGATGGAGTCCGAGGCCAAGCGCATGGGTGTCCTCGTCGACGATCTCGTCGTCCTCGCCCGCCTCGACGAGCAGCGTGCCGCCGAGATCGGTCCGATCGACCTCCACAAGGTCGTCCGCGATGCCGCCGCCGATGCTGCGGCACAGGCCCCGGACCGCGATATCAGCTTCATCGGACTCGATGGTGAGGATGCTCAGCCGGTGCCGATGATCCGCGGTTCCGAGTCGAAGATCCGCCAGGTCATCGTCAACCTCGCCGGCAATGCCGTGCGCCACACGCCTGAGCACACCGCGATCGAATTCGCCGTCGGCGTCGTCGGTCTCCCCGAGCAGGTCGACCCGGACTCTGCGGACACCGGCGAGATCCGTGAGGGCGGCGCGCGAGGTCACAACGGTCGAAACGGTGGGAAGAACGGCGCGAAGGACAAACCGCGTGAGCGCGGGTTCGTCACCGGTGGGGTCCGGATATTCCGCCGAGGCGACTCTGCCGGAAACGATCAAGCCGACACCCAGCCCACCCCCCAGACCGGGCCTCAGCCCGAGGAGCAGGCAGACGCACAGGGCACAGCGCAGACGGACCTGCCGACCGGTCCGGAACCCGACCAGCAGTCGAAGGATCGGGCCGACAGCTCCGAGGCGGCCAACATCGTCCCCGATGTCACTGCGGCCGGGTCGATCACGGTCGATGAGTCGCTGCGAGGATTCCCCAATGGCCGGGTTCGCTTCGAGGTCAGGGATCATGGCGACGGAATCGACCCCGAGGTGGTTCCGCGCATCTTCGAGCGCTTCTACCGTCTCGACGTGTCCCGGACCAGGGACACCGGCGGTTCGGGGCTCGGGCTGTCGATCGTCAAGGCGATCGTGGAGAACCACCATGGTGCGATCTCCGTCCACGAAACTCCGGGCGGCGGTGCGACGTTCCGCATCGACCTGCCCATCTCCGACAACGGCGAAACCACTGCGGACACACGAAAGGACGAGCGATGAACGAGAACAACGACTCCCAGAATCCGGATGAGGTGTCCCGCAGCGCCCGATCGGACGATCAGACTCAGCGCCCGTCGGTGAGTCCGGACAGCGGTTCCGCCGCCGAGGGGCGTCGCAGCCCGTCGGCCGGGGGCTACCGCGGGTCCGGTGCCGAGGTTCCGCGCACATTCCCCTCTCAGTCCAACGGCCCTGCCCGGGTCAGTCCACCGGTGGCACCTCCCGAGCGGCGCCCCGATGTGTCGCCGACTCATGCGCAGAACCCTGTGGACGGTTCCCCTCACCGAGGCGGCTCTCCCTCCCAGCCGTCCTCCCCCTCCCAGCCCGGTAGGCAGCAGGGCGGGCAGACCAGCGGGCAACAGCCCGGCCAGCCAATCGGTCAGACGGGCCAGCCGGGACAGCAGGGACGGCCCCAGCAGCCGTCGCCGTATCCACCGAACGGGCAGCAGTCCTCTCCGTATCAGCCGGGCAGCCAACAGCAGACAGGTCAGCCGGGTTACCAAGGGCATCAGAGCGCGCAGGGCAATTTCGGCGACCAGTCGCAGCCGGGTCAGCAGAATGTCCAGCCGATTCAGCCTCAGCACCACTCCGCGTACGGTCAGCCTCAGCAGGACGGTTCCCAACCGTATCCGGGCCAAGACGGTGGCTCCCAACCGTATCCGGGCCAGCACGGTGGATCCCAGTCGTATCCGGGGCAGCAGAACGGTCCCGGCCAGCAGAACATTCCGGGGCAGCCGACCGGTTCGAACTCCTATTCCGCGGCGCCCGTGCCGGGTCCCTATTCTTCGGAATTCGCGGCCGTCGGTTCACAGCCCGGACCGGGAGGACCGGCAGGACCCGGTGGGCCAGTCGGATCTGGTGGGCCTGGCGGGCAGGGCGGACCGGACGGGTTCAGTCCGTACGGAGCTCAGCAGCCGCCTCGGCGAGAGAAGAAGGGACCCGGTTGGGGTGCGACGATCGCGATCGGCCTGGTGGCCGCCCTCCTCGGTGGGGCTCTCGCATTCGGCGGGAACTATGCGCTCTCGTCACTGCAGCATGATGAGCCGCGCAAGGTCGCCGAGGAGACGATCGAGACCCCGGACTGGACGCAGGTCGCCGAGAAGACCTCGGACAGTGTGATGTCGATCCAGGTCGGCACAGGCGGTCAGGTCCAGGGACTCGGTTCAGGCGCGTTGTACGACGATCAGGGCCACGTCATCACGAACAACCACGTCGTCGCACCGGCGGACACCCCCGACGGCGAGATCGCCGTGACCATGAAGAACGGTGAGACGACCGAGGCGAAGATCGTCGGCCGCGATCCCTCGACCGATATCGCCATCATCAAGCTCGAGCAGGTCCCGGACGGTGTGAAACCGCTGGTCATCGGCGATTCGAAGAAGCTGAGCGTGGGCGACCCGGTGATGGCCCTGGGCAACCCCCTCGGCCTGGCCGACTCCGTGACCACCGGCATCGTCTCCGCGCTCGACCGCCCGGTGTCGACGGAGAACATCGGCGAGGATGCGACCTCACAGGAGAAGGAGATGACGATCACGAACGCCATCCAGACGGATGCGGCGATCAACCCCGGCAACTCGGGTGGACCGCTGGTCAACGGCGATGGCGAGTTCATCGGCGTGAACTCGGCGGCGGCATCGCTGAGTCAGGGCGAGGGAGGACAGTCCGGATCGATCGGCATCGGGTTCGCGATCCCTGCGAACCAGGCCGTGATGATCGCCGATCAGCTCATCTCCTCCGGCAAGGCCCAGCATCCGTTCCTCGGCATCACCCTCACCGACGGGCACATCAACAGCGGCGGGATCAGCCGCGGCAGCGCCAAGGTGCAGTCCGTGGCCGGCGGATCCCCGGCGTCCAAGGCCGGAATCAAGGACGGAGACGACATCGTCGAGGTGGCCGGAACCAAGGTGAACAACGCCATCGCCCTGCGCGCCCTCGTCCGCGCGCAGCCGGTGAACACCCCGGTCGAAGTCACCGTGGTCCGCGGAGGGAAGGAACAGAAGCTCGACGTCACGCTCGTGCTGCAGTAGGTGCGCGGCTGACACGTCGGCGACCCACGCGTCGGCGACCCAGGCATCAGCACACTCGCGCGTCAGCGTATTCCCGAGTCAACGACTCGCGCGTCATTGCCTGGGGATCCGGTCGTGACTGCGCCACCTGGAGGGTGTGGACAGCCGAACGCTGTCCACACCCTCTTTCCGTGCCCTTCCGCTCTTCTGCCCCGGGCGTCGACACTGAAGTCGTCTCGCCCGACCGTGGCGGGTCGATCTTGACCAAGAGGAGTGATGATGAGTTTCGAAGTCGACGCCGAACGCGTCCAGTCCGCCGCCACCGCCGCTGCGAACACCTCCCGCAATCTCGTGTCCGAATCCGACACGATGATGCGCAATCTGCTCGCCCTCCAGGAATGCTGGCGCGGCAGCGCGGCACAGAACTTCCAGGCCGTGGTCAACCAGTGGGAGCGCGCGCAGAAGCAGCTCATGGAATCGCTCAACTCCGTCCACGGTGCACTCCACACGGCCGCCCGGCAGTACTCCGAAGTCGAGGCGGCGAACTCGCGGCTCTTCGCCCCCTGAGCCGATCGAGTCCCACCCGCCGAGGGTCACAGGCCCCGGTCGCGTATCCCCCGAGATACCACGGCCGGGATCTGTCCGTTCTCGTAGTCGGCGTCTGGCAAACTATCAGCCTTTCTCAGTAGACTTGAGAACGATAGTTCGCGGCGGTGTTGGCCAAGAATCTCCGGACCGGGGTGAATCGGGTTGGCAGCGTCGGGTCAAACCAATGCAGGAGTCGACTACGGATGAGTATCTTCCAACGGATCGCGACGATCTTCGGTGCCAAGGCCAACAAAGCTCTGGACAAGGCCGAGAACCCCAACGAAACCCTTGACTATTCGTACCAGAAGCAGTTGGAGCTGCTGCAGAAGGTCCGTCGTGGTGTTGCCGATGTCGCCACCAGCCGCAAGCGCCTCGAGCTGCAGATCAACCAGCTCGAACAGCAGCAGAACAAGCTCTCCGGTCAGGCCGAGAAGGCCATGCAGATCGGTCGTGAGGACCTCGCCCGTGAGGCTCTGACCCGCAAGTCCGGACTGACCCAGCAGATCACCGACCTGCAGACCCAGCACGAAGGACTGCAGGGTGAGGAGCAGAAGCTCACCCTCGCTTCGCAGCGCCTGCAGGCCAAGGTCGACGCCTTCCGGACGAAGAAGGAGACGCTGAAGGCCACGTACAACGCCGCCGACGCACAGTCCAAGATCGGCGAGGCGTTCTCGGGCATCTCGGAAGAGCTCGGCGACGTCGGACTCGCCGTCCAGCGCGCCGAGGACAAGACCGCGAATCTGCAGGCGCGCGCCGGGGCCGTCGACGAGCTTCTCGCCTCAGGGGCCCTCGACGATGTCACGGGAACCCAGAAGGACGACATCACCGCCCAGCTCGACTCCCTCTCCAGCGAAAATGATGTCGAGATGGAACTCCAGCGGATGCGCGAGTCCCTGCCTGCCGGCTCCGAGGCGAAGGACCAGAAGTCGCTCGAAGGTGAGGATCAGCAATGATCATCCGCATCATGGGCGAAGGTCAGTTCGACGTCGCCGACGTCGACCAGGATCTGCTGCAGAAATACGACAACCAGGTCGAAGACGCCGTCAATGCCGGAGACGAGGAAGCAGTGCGGACCGCGCTGACGTCCCTGCACGACTACGTCACGGCCAACGGCCAGCCGGTCGCCGATGACTACCTCGGGTCCTCCGATGTCGTCATTCCGTTCGCCGACGCCACCCTGGCCGAGATCGCCGAACTGCTCACCGGCGAGGGTTTCATCCCGGACCCGGCCTGAAACCACAGAGTACCGAAATGCACCCGGCCCATTGTCTTCGACAGTGGGCCGGTTCTGCCACTGCCAGAGAGGAACCACGATGAAGAATCGCTTCGTCAAAGACAACGGACTGACCATGCGGATGGGATGGACGATCTTCCTCAACGGCCTCATCTATGTCGTGCTCATCCTCGCGATCTGGTGGATCATCGGGCAGAGCGTCGGAGGAGTCATCGTCGCCGTCCTCATCAGCGCCGGCGCGTTCTTCTTCCAGTGGTACTTCTCCGACAAGATCGCCATGCGTGCGATGGGCGGCCGGGAGGTCTCCCCCGAGGAGGCTCCGGAGCTGCATACGATCGTCGACCGGCTCTGCCAGCTGGCCGATGCGCCGAAACCCCGCGTGGCCGTCTCGAATTCTCCGATCCCCAATGCCTTCGCCACCGGTCGTTCCCCCGAGCGCTCGGTGGTGTGCGTGACCCGTGGTCTGCTCGAGAAGCTCGACCGCGATGAGGTCGAGGTCGTCCTCGCCCACGAGCTCTCCCACGTTGCTCACCGGGACGTGACCGTGATGACCGTCGCCGGCGTCACCGGAGTCGTTGCCGCGCTGATGATGCGCGCCGGGTACTACATGAGCTTCGGACGGTCGAACAACAATAACAACGGCATTCCGATCCAGCTGCTGTTCATCCTCGTCGGAGCCGTCGTCTACGGGCTCTCGTTCGTCCTCATCCGCGCGCTGTCGCGATATCGTGAACTGGCCGCCGACCGTGCCGCAGCCATCCTCACCGGCGCACCGTCGACCCTGGCCTCGGCGCTGACGAAGCTGAGCGGGGACATGGCCAAGATCCCGGAGAAGGACCTGCGGTCGTCCGCCTCGGCGAATCACCTGGCTCTCATCCCCGCCATCAGCGGAAAGGCCGCATTCGGCCAGCTCTTCTCCACCCACCCCTCGCTCGAGAAGCGCCTGGATCAGCTGGCGAAGATCTCCGCCCAGCTCTCCCGGCCAGAGTGAGCACCCACCGCACCCTTTGAACTGCGCACCACCGAATTAGGAGCTCCATGGGATTCTTCGACGCACTGCTCGGCCGGTCCAAGCCGAAACGGGCCAACCTCGACGACCTCTTCGCCCTGCCGCCGGCGGCTCTGACGCTGCAGGCGGCGACCGGCTTCACTCCCACGGGCGTCGGAGCCGTCGCGTTCCGCCAGGTCGAGGGTGCCGCGTTCCAGTCCGCCGAGTCCGAAAGCGTCGCCCTCATCGGTTCCGACCCGGCCGCCTCGGTGCGGCAGGAGAACGACGGCTTCGGGTTCACCTGGCAGGTCGTGGCCGATGGGAACGCCGAGGTGGTCAACCTCGTCACGAACATCCACGCCGTGAACTCGGCTCTGGTCAATCAGGGTTTCGACACGATGCTGCTGTGCACGACCGTGTACTTCGTCCATCCCGATGGGCGTCGGATGGCGTTGGTCTATCAGTACAAGCGCGGAACCTTCTACCCGTTCGTGCAGTCAGGACCGAAGCAGCGGGACAACCCCCTGGAGATCCAGGTCAAGGGCGTTCTCTCCGGCGAGCTGCCGTTCGAGGAGGACACGTCGAACTGGTCGGCGCTGTGGGACGCCCCGGGCATGAACGACACCCCGGGTGCTCCCGAGCTGCAGTAGGCAGTTCAGACACCGAACAGAAAGCAGTTCAGTCGGAACAGAGGGCAGTTCAGTCCGGACAGACGGATGGAGGGCGTCCCCGCGGGGACGCCCTCCACTCGTATCTGAGGCTGTCAGCCTTCTTCGGCGGCCACCTCGATGACTTCGCCGAGGGCCTCGATGCGGTCGCCCGGACGGATCGTGGCACCACGGCGAGTCTCGACCTCGCCGTTGACGCTGACCTCGCCGTCGGCGATCATGTCCTTGGCCATGGCGCCGTGTTCGGCGATTCCGTGGAGTTTGAGCAGCTGGCCGAGTCTGATCGACTCGCCGCGGATCTCGATCGTGTCCATCAGAACAGGTCTCCGAATCCGTCGAACAGGCCGCCGCCGTCGCCGCCGTCACCTCCGAAGAAGCCACCGCCGTCGCCGCCGATGTCTCCACCTGCGTCTCCACCGGCGTCGCCCATATCGCCTCCGTAGGCACCGTCCCAGCCGCCGCCCATACCGCCGAACATCATGGCACCCATGAGGACGCCGGGCAGCAGGCCGGAACCGGCATAGGAGTTGAAATAGCCGCGGTTGTATTCGGCGTAGGCCGGTCCGGCCTCCCAGTAGGCGCGACGAGTGTGTCCGTCTCCGGTGACGACCTTGCGCACCAGCGGATCTGCACCGACGGCGACGCGTTCGGCATCGGCGGCGCACACGGGAACCGGGCGCAGCTGACCGCCGGCCGGAGCCCAGTCGATGTCTTCGACCGAGGGTCCGTGCTGGGGGTTGAAGAAGCAGGGCGGACGACGCACCGGCAGGGGTTTGCCTTCGACCCGGGCGCGAACGCACTTGGCGGCGTAACGGCCGTCTTCGAGCGCCTCGGTGACGTGGCGGATGTCAGCGGGTTCGGAGACCTTCTCGAGCGTCTCCTTGGCCACGTCGTACGAGTCGAGCGCCTGCTTGTAGTCCTGCGCTCCGCCCGTGTCGAGGTCGACTCCCGCGGTGATGACGTCGAGTTCGGCGACTTCTTCGCCGAATGAGGTGACGTCCTCTTCAGCGGTCTTCTTCACCTGCTGAAGTTCGGCGGCGTGCAATTCCTGCTGCCGCTTCTTCTCCTTGCGGTGGCCGATGAAGAAGACGGCCCCGAGAACTACGAGCAGCAACAGAAATACTTCAGTCACGATCCATGCCTCCCAGGCTAGCTTTGTCCTCGAACAGTATGCCCGATGAAACTGACAGGCGTCTGAGCCTGTGCCCCACATCTGCTCAGTCCCGGGCCATCGACGACAGCTCAGTTCCAGACCATCGAAGACGACTCACCCGCAGGCGATCAACATCCGGTTCGCACCGGGCATGCGGCACCGTCGCTCGCGCCGTGCGCGATCGCCTCAGACGAGCGACAGGAGGCCCTTGACCAAGGCCGCGATTCCGCCGCCGAAGGCGAGGACGAGCATCCCGATCCGCGCGACGCCGACGTCGATGTGACGGGCCAGCCGATCACCGCCGACAAGGCCTGCCACGAGGACGAGTCCGAGCCCGATCCAGACTCCGAACTCCAGATGCGGCCAGGCTCCTCCGTCGACGATCACCTTCATCACCACCGCCGAGGCGGTTCCGACGACGAGGAAGGGCTGCAGAGTGGCCGCGAACGACCGCTGTTCCCAATTCGTCAGCACTGCGTAGGCGCTTACCGCCGGTCCCCCGGCGCCGGCTGCGGCCGACATCGCCCCGGAGAAGAGCCCGGCCGTCATCCGTGTGCCGAGGTTCGCGGGGATTGATCGGCCCAGCCTTCCCAAGGTCAGCGAGCTGATGAGGGAGACGATGATGAGTGCGCCGATGAGGATCTGCAGCGGTGGGGTCGGCATCGATGACGAGAGAAGCGCGCCGGGGACGGTGCCGATCACCGCGCCCAAGGCAAGATGTCGGAACGGCGGCCATTCCGCCTCGGCGAAGGTGCGGACGAAGACGGAGAATGAGGCGACGATTCCGCAGATGTTGACGAGGATGACGCCGCTGAACGGATCGAGGAGGAGGACGAGGAATGGACCGCTGACCAGGCCGAATCCCATCCCGGTGACGCGCTGGGACAATGCGCCGAGGAACACGGCGAAGAGGATGAGCACGACGACGGGTTCCACGCGGTCGAGTCTAGTCCAGCCCGATTCCCGGCTGATCCTCAGGCTCACCGCTGACCGCGGGGTTAGAGTATTCACCATGAACGCCAGTCCCCTCTGGTCGAGGTTCAGCGCAGATCCGCGATCGTATGGGCAGGTCCGGGCCTCGGATGCCGATCGCGCGGTCGTCAGTGATGTCCTCTCTGAAGGCTATGCCCTCGGTCAGCTCGACGTGGACGAATTCGATGAACGCACCGAGGCGGCCGCGGCGATCAAAACGCTCGGTGAGATCCCAGCGCTGATCGACGACCTCGTCCTTGCCGACCCCGCCGACGTCGAACCGGGCCGTCTCGATGATGAGGGGCGCGCGCAGGCACTGGCGCGACTCGCGGAAGATCGGGTGCCGATCACGCCGGAGCAGATCGATGCTGCGGCACAGAAGTACTACCGAGATCGGGTGCGCCAGTCACTGCTCGGAGCCGTCGCGGGTCCGGTCGGAATCGTGCTGGCGATCTGGGCGTTCACGTCGATCGCGCGCGGTGAGTTCATCTTCTTCTGGCCGATCTTCGTCATCGTGCCCATGCTGTTCGGCGGGTTGGGGCGCATCGCGCACAAGGACGAGATCATCCGCAATCGGAAGAAGGAGCTCACCCGTCGAGCCCGGGCGCACCTCGGCGACGCCGAGGCCCAACGACAGCTCGACCAGGGCGAACCTCCCGAGCGAGATTACGAAGCCGACTTCGGTACGGGCCTGCAGCCGCCGCATCCGTCTCATCCGCCGTACTCTCCCGGGCAGATCTCCCGCCGCGATGAGAGGGACCGGGGCCGGGGGCAGCGCCGTCATCGCCGCGACAACCCCTGGGACTGAGCGCTGACGACTGCAGGTCGGTTCCCTTCTGAATTGGCTCAGGCTGGACGGGCCCTGATCTTCCGGCTCAGACCTGGAAGATCCGGAGCTGCCCGAAGTCCTGCGCCTTGTGCGTGGTGAACCACATGGTGTGCGAGAAGTGCCGCAGGTCGTCGCCGTCCGCCTCGGCCTGCCAGTATCCCCACGCCGCTGCGGCCTTGCCGTGGGTGATCGCCGCCTCGAGGTGGCCGACCTCCGGCGAATGAGCGGACAGTTTCAGCAGCGCCTCGACGACGGCTCCCCGACCGGTGTGGGTCTCGACCTCGGAGGGGTGGACGATCTGGAGGACGCAGTCGTCGGCTATCCCCTCGGTCAGCGCGTCTCGGTCGCCGTTGAAGAGATTCTCTTCGAACGTTGCGACGAAGACGTTCTTCGGACTGTTTCCGCAGGCATCGGTGCCGGTGAAGGTCATACCGACAGCCTATGCGGGCGGAGGATTCTGAACAACGGGTCGGTGGGTATCCTCGGCGATGACGGTCGCCGACTCACGACGAGCGGTCACGTCCGCGTGAACGATCTGACCGTCGGGCCGGGGCCCAGGAGTCCGAGCACGAAAACGGCCGTGCCGGCACCCTTGTGGGCACCGGCACGGCCGATCGAACGAGCGGTGGCTATCAGAAGCCCATGCCGCCCATTCCACCCATGCCGTCCATGCCGGCAGCTGCGTCTGCACCTGCGGCGGCCTTTTCGGGCTTGTCGGCGACGACCGACTCGGTGGTGAGGAACAGACCGGCGATCGAGGCGGCGTTCTGCAGGGCAGAGCGGGTCACCTTGACCGGGTCGTTGATGCCGGCAGCCAGCAGATCCTCGTACTCACCGGTTGCGGCGTTGAGACCGAATCCGGCTTCGAGGTTCGCGACCTTGTCGGCAACCACACCGGCTTCGAGGCCGGCGTTCGTGGCGATCTGCTTGAGCGGGGCTTCGATGGCAACCTTGACGATGTTGGCACCGGTGGCCTCGTCTCCGGAGAGTGCGAGGTCCGCGAAAGCGGCCTTGCCCGCCTGGATGAGCGAGACGCCGCCACCGGCGACGATTCCCTCTTCCACAGCAGCCTTGGCGTTGCGCACGGCATCTTCGATGCGGTGCTTGGTTTCCTTGAGCTCAACCTCGGTGGCGGCTCCGGCCTTGATGACTGCAACACCGCCGGCTAGCTTGGCCAGACGTTCCTGCAGCTTCTCACGGTCGTAGTCGGAGTCCGAGTTCTCGATCTCGGCGCGGATCTGAGCGACCCGTCCGGCGATCTCCTCGGCGTCTCCTGCACCCTCGACGATGGTGGTCTCGTCCTTCGTGATGACGACCTTGCGGGCGGTGCCCAGCAGGTCGGTGGTCACGCTGTCGAGCTTGAGCCCGACTTCCTCGGACACGACCTGGCCACCGGTGAGGATGGCGATGTCGGCGAGCTGAGCCTTGCGACGGTCACCGAAGCCCGGAGCCTTGACGGCCACGGACTTGAAGGTGCCCTTGAGCTTGTTCAGCACCAGGACGGCCAGGGCTTCGCCCTCGACGTCTTCGGCGATGATGAACAGCGGCTTGTTGGACTGCTGAACCTTCTCGAGGACGGGCAGCAGGTCCTTCACGTTCGAGATCTTGGAGTTGACGATGAGGATGTAGGGATCCTCAAGGACAGCTTCCTGGCGATCGGTGTCGGTGACGAAGTAACCGGAGATGTAGCCCTTGTCGAAGCGCATACCCTCGGTCAGTTCGAGTTCGAGCCCGAAGGTGTTGGACTCCTCGACGGTGACGACGCCTTCCTTACCGACCTTGTCGATGGCCTCGGCGATCAGTTCACCGATGGCGGGATCTCCGGCGGAGATGCCTGCGGTGGCGGCGATCTGTTCCTTGGTCTCGATGTCGATGGCGTTGTTCAGCAGGACGTTCGTGACGGCCTCAACGGCCTTCTCGATGCCGCGCTTGAGGCTGAGCGGATCAGCACCGGCTGCCACGTTGCGCAGGCCTTCGCGGACGAGAGCCTGTGCGAGCACGGTAGCGGTGGTGGTTCCGTCGCCTGCGACGTCGTCGGTCTTCTTGGCGACTTCCTTGACGAGCTCAGCGCCGATCTTCTCGTAGGGGTCCTCGAGTTCGATCTCCTTGGCAATGGAGACGCCATCATTGGTGATGGTCGGTGCGCCCCACTGCTTTTCGAGCACGACGTTGCGACCGCGGGGTCCAAGGGTCACCTTGACCGCGTCCGCAAGCTGGTTGAGGCCAGCTTCGAGTCCTCGACGAGCTTCTTCGTCGAATGCAATCATCTTTGCCATAGCGGCTTAGATCCTCCCTGATGGAGTGGAGTGGGAATCCAGAGCAGTCGTCAGCGCCCGCGACGGCAGAGAGTGTGTCCGCATGTTCCATTCCACATATGGACCACGCTCTCGAGACGACTGGTGGGAACCCATCGGTTTTCACCAGTACTAGATTTAGCACTCTCCCCATGCGAGTGCAAATATTCATTGCCCGCCAAGACGGGCCATGACGGGCATGGGAAGGTGCGAGCCACGAGTTCTGGGCGCCGGAGGAAGGCGAAGAGGTCATTTCGGCCCAGCGCGAAACGCCCTGCAGCCCCGAGCAGTTCGCATGAACGGCTTCAAGATTCATACGAGGTGATCTTGAGCGGCGCATATGAATTTCGAAGCCGCGGGCACTGAAAAGCGCCGAGCAGTTGCCTGCTCGGCGCTTCCCCCGTGCGGTTGGTGCCGGTTGGCCCGAAAGCCGTTCCGACCACCCGCCGCAGCGGATCAGAAAACTGTGCTGACAGCAGCCAGTCTCAGAGGAGGGTGACGGACTCCGCCTGAGGACCCTTTTGTCCTTCTCCTACTTCGAACTGAACCTGCTGGCCCTCTTCGAGAGAGCGGTAGCCGTCCATCTGGATTGCGCTCCAGTGAACGAACACGTCCTGGTTGTCGCCTTCGAGGGTGATGAAACCATAGCCCTTTTCAGCGTTGAACCACTTGACGGTACCTTGTGCCATTACTTCTCCATACAGTGCAGTGCCATTGAAATCCCGCATCGCAGCCGCGGTCAGATGACCCCACCTGAGATACGGAAGCTAGTAAAACTCAACTGACCCCGCGACTTCTCTCATTGACCTCTAGAGAATTATCTCGGTGAAGCACGAATAGAACACAAGGTGCTGTGCTTGCCTAGCTGTTGCAACTCTACCGCAGGCGCGCATCCCACCTAGAGCGGTTCAGCACTGTTATAGATTCGTTATCTAAGGGTTTCTGCCCTGTTCACAGCGGGGATCGCTAAGAATGGAATCAGACCGTTCGGTCAGGAATTCGCCGAGACGGCCGACCGCCCTATGCCCAACCGCGACCGAGGCGTCCCCGTCTCATACCCCCATCGCCGAGGCGATCGAGACCGAACCGATCCAGCCGACGCAGTCTCATTGCCGCGCGACCGAATCGCGTCGGGTCACTCCGAGTCCCCGCCTTCGCTGGGCTCGGGTCCGCGGTCGGCGATGTCCGAACAGATGACGACGGTGATATCGGCTTCGAAGTCGGACGAGGCCTCCGTGGCCGAGACTCCCAGCGACTTGGCGACGAGCTTGGCCTGCGAGGCGTTCTCTTCGCCGTTGTAGTACACCGTCGAATCCGTGAGATTCGTCGAGTAGTTGCCGACCTGGCCGAGCTTCCAGCCCTTCTCTTCGACCGCCTCGGAGAACTTCTTCGCAGCGCCGGAGACGCCGGAGCCGTTGAGGACGTCGACGGTGATCGAGTCGTCTGCGACGCTGACTTCGCTCTCGCTCGGCGAGGGTTCGGCCGATGTTGATTCGGAAGCCGGAGGATCGGCGATCTTCGATTCGGGGTTGCCCATCGAGGAGAAGATGATGTTGATGGCGGCCACGACCAGCAGGACCGCGACCAGGGCGAGGATGATGACCAGCGAGATGGCACCGATGTTCGACGACGCCGCGGATTCCTGTCGATGGGCACCGCTGCGCCGGCCGGGCTCGATCTCGTCGAATTCGTCGGTCATGTCTACCTCGAGACGCGGGCTTGGGCGCGTTCGCTCTGCCGCGTGCTGCGGATTCGGCGAAGGCGCTTGACCAGCATGGGGTCGCTGGCCAGTGCTGCAGGGTTGTCGAGAAGCGAGTTCAGTATCTGGAAGTAGCTGGTGGCGGACATGTCGAAGCGCTCACGGATCGCGTGATCCTTGGCGCCACCGTATTTCCACCACCGCCGCTCGAATTCCAAAACGGCCACCTCGAGCTCGCTCAGTTCTGAGGTGTCGTCATTCGGCGGCATAGAGGTTGTGCTCCTTCGAGAGGTGTCTGTGCTTCTATATTATCGCCCGATCGACGGTACCGAAATTTCCGGCGCGCCGCCGCGGATGTGAGGTCGGTCCCCGAACGGCCCACGTCAGCGCCGAGTCAACCGCATCACCCCGCCGCATGACACCGGATCGGTGACCGTGACGACGGGGTGAGGGGAACGACCTTCGCCGAGGCGGGGCCGCCTCGGCGAACCGAGTGACCCGATCTCGAGGATCGGACCGACCCCGTATCCGACCGCGAGGACAGGCCCGCCTCGGCGGATCCGATCAGCGGATGCGGATGTTGACCTGCTTGATCTGGGTGAAGCCCTCGAGCATACCCTCCAGCGATGCCTCGCGTCCGAAACCGGAGGTCTTCATGCCGCCGTAGGACTGTCCGGCCAGCTGACCGCCGCCCTGGTTGACCTGGACCCAGCCGGATTCGATCCGGTTGGCCATGGTCAGGGCCGCGTCGACGTCCTTGGTGAAGACGAAGGCCGCGAGACCGAAGTCGGAGTCGTTGGCCATGTCGATGACCTCGTCGATGTCCTTCCACGGGATGACCGAGAGGACGGGGCCGAAGATCTCTTCACGGCTGGTCTGCCAGTCGTTCTTCGCCTTCGAGAAGATCACGGGTGCGTGGTAGAAGCCGGGCTCGCCGACCGTCAGCGAATCGGAGCCGTCATAGGCGATCTCGACGCCGTCCATCGACTTGCCCATCTCGATGTAGCTGGCGACCTGGTCGAACTGCTTCTCGTTGATGATGCAGCCGATGTCGGTGGACTCATCGCGGGGGTCGCCGACCTTCATCTTCGACACCGCGTCGACGAGCTTGGCCAGGAAGTCATCGTAGATGTCCTCGTGGAGGAACAGTCGCGAACCCATCGTGCACGACTGCCCCTGTCGGGCGAAGCGGGTCGAGAGCAGCACCTGCTCGAGGGTGTCGTCGTCGTTCGAGTCCGGGAAGATGATGTTCGGGGACTTGCCGCCGAGCTCCATCGACGAATGCGCGAGACGGCCGCCGGCCACCTCGGCGACGTGCCGGCCGACGCTCGTCGATCCGGTGAACGAGACCTTGTCGACGTCCGGGTGGACGTTGAGGGCCTCACCGATGACCGACCCCTTGCCGGTGACGACGTTGAGCACGCCGGCAGGCAGGATGTCGGCGATGATCTCGGCCATCTTGAGGATCGTCAGCGGAGCATCCTCGGCGCATTTGAGGACGATCGTGTTGCCCGCGGCGATCGCGGCAGGCGTCTTGAAGGCGGCGATCATCAACGGCGAGTTCCACGGCAGGATGCCGGCGACGACGCCCAGCGGCACGCGCTTGGTGTACTGCAGCTGCTTGTCTCCGGCGGGCAGGGTGTTGCCCTTGACCTCACCGGCGACCCCGCCCATGTAGCGGAACAGGTCGGCGAGCGTGATCGTCTCAGGGCGAGCCTGGGTGCGGATCGCGTTGCCGGTGTCGAGAGCAGTCAGCTGGGCGAGCTCCTCCGAGGCGGCGTCGAGAGCATCGGCGCAGGCCAGAAGCTTCTTCTGGCGTTCCTTGAACGGCAGGGCCGCCCACTCGGGGAAGGCTTTCCGCGCGGCCTGGACGGCGCGGTCGGCATCGGCCTCCTTGCCGTTGGGCACCCTGGCGATGACGACGTTGCGGTCGATCGGGGTGATGACATCGGTGGTGTCGCCGTCAGCGGCGTCGACCCACTGACCGCCGATGAGCATCTTCCAGTTCTTGGCCTCTGGGAATTCCGACATTTCGGTCCTTTCGTTCAACGATGAACTCCTTAGGCCGAGCATAACGCGTGGCACTGGGCGGCAATACACCCGTTCGATAGGCGATCGCGCACACCCGATCTGCGCTCGGTGCACATGCGCGCAGCGCCTTCGCCGAGGCGGCGCTGACGTTATCATCGGCCTTCCCCGAGGCGGCTCTGTCGTCCCAGCGCGACTCCTGCGGCCTGGCATCGCTACACTCGTGCCCATGACGTCGACGCCTCCGCTGACCGAGATCATGTCCCCCGATTGGGCGAGCGCCCTGGCCGGAGTGGAGGAGCGGATCCACTCGATGGGCGACTTCCTCCGCGACGAGATCGCCGCCGACCGCGCCTACCTGCCCTCCGGGGATTTCATCTTCCGCGCCTTCGCCGAGCCGCTGTCCGAGGTCAAGGTCCTCATCGTCGGTCAGGACCCCTACCCGACGCCCGGCCACGCCATCGGACTGTCATTCGCCGTCGACCCCGATGTCCGCCCCCTGCCGCGGTCGCTGGGCAACATCTATCAGGAGCTCGAATCCGACCTCGGCATTCCGCCGGCCCAGCACGGAGACCTGCGCGCCTGGTCACGCCAGGGAGTCATGCTGCTCAACCGTGCTCTCACCGTCTCCCCAGGCGAACCCGCATCCCACCGCGGCAAAGGGTGGGAGGAGATCACGGAACGAGCGATCACTGCGCTGATCGAACGCGATCAGCCGCTCGTCGCCATCCTCTGGGGCCGCGATGCCAGGAACCTCGCTCCCCTGCTGACCTCGGGAACCGCCGAGGTGGCCATCATCGAATCCGCGCATCCCTCGCCTCTGTCGGCCCGCCGAGGATTCCTCGGCTCCCGCCCGTTCTCGCGCACGAACGAATTGCTCGCCCAGAAGGGCATCGACCCGATCGAATGGGCTCTGCCGGATCTGAACTGAGTCCGAATCGGGCCTGAGCCCGAAGCAGACGTGAGTCCGGGTCGCATCTGGCTGCCGATCAGATCTGAATCGGGCCGGTCTCGGTCGCGTCTGAGGCTCCCGAACCTCCGGGCTCACCCGATTGGGCCCTCACTCCTCCGGGCCCACTCGACTGGGTCTTCGCCCCTCCCGGCTGCACCGAGTCGATGACTGCGGTCGCGGGCTCGCCGCTGCGCACCTCCTCGACCTTCTCCTCGGCCGAACTCTGACTCTTGAGATTCTTCAGCGGCAGCGCCAGATAGCTGCCGAGCACGGCACCGACTGCGAGTGCCGCATTCGCCAGGATCGCGGTGAACAGCGAGGACAGACCCACAGCGAAGGAGACGTTCTCCGACTCCGATGCGATCTGATAGACGGCGGTGAAGATCGACAAACCCTGCAGCAGGGTGTAGATGCCGGGGATCATGAGCACGATCGCCGGCGCTCCCAGTCGCAGCGCCAGAGGCCGCGACAGGAAACCGGTGACGGTGGCCGCCAGCAGACTGGCGAGCACATTGTCGATGTCCAACAGCGTCAGCGACATCATCGTGATGTGCGAAGCGAGTCCGACCAGCGCGGCGGGAAGGATGAATCGGCGTCTGGCCGACATGGCCACTGCCCCGGACATCGACACCACGGCCGCTGCGACCATCGACAGGATCGCCGTGACCACATGCGGACTCGTCTTCGGCACGAGCACTTCGATATGGCTGAGCCCGATGGCCTGACCGCAGACGATTCCCAGGGCGATGCCGGAGACGATGCCGGCCAGAGTCATGAACACTCCGACCACCCGCCCGGCTGCGGTCAGCGGGAAGTTCGTCAGCGCGTCTTGAACCGCCGAATACAGCGACTGCGTCGGCAGCAGCAGGACGATGCCGGCTGCCACGAGGTACTGCGGTGAGGCGATGATGCCGACATCGCCGGCGATGGTGGCGATGAGGGTCGCCGAGGCGGCCTGCAGCGCCGTGATGAAGAACGACGGCAGGTGGGTGCGCCCGAGCAGTTTGCCGAACTGGAACACGACGATCGCCATCGTGATACCCAGGGGAATCGCGACAGGGCCTCCCCCGAGGAGCAGGACGAGGGCACCGACCATGAAGCCCCAGGCACCGGTGGTGAACCATTCGGGAAACGGTCGCCGCTGCGTCCGTATCGCGTCGAGACGGCTGCGTGCCTCATGGAACTCCAACCGTCCGTCGACGAGGTCGGTGACGAGCTTGTGCACCGAGGCGAGCTTCGCGAAATGCGTGGACTCACCGCGGTTGACCCGCATCACCGTCAGCAGACGTCCGTCCGAGGTCGAATAGTGCACGACGAGAGTGTTCGAGGTCAGATCGACCTCGACGGTGGCCAGACCGCACGCGGTGCAGGCGGCGATGACGGAGACCTCGACATCGCTGGTGCCGGCGCCGGCACGCATCATCATCGCCGCGATATCGGCGGCGAGGTCGAGGATCATCCGGGCTTCGTCTTCGGTCGGCTCCTGCGCCTGCACGGGCGCCTGGTACGGGGTGCCCTTGAGCGCGGTGACGATCGGCACCGGCTGCGTGTTCTCCGTTGTGCCCGAGACGAGTTTGCCGACGGTGCGCCGAGCGACTCTCTGAGCGATGCGCTGAGACGCACCGAGGTGGTCGGTGCGGGGCTTCGACCGTCCGCCGCTGCGTTCGGGCTTCGCGGCCTTCGCGGCCGCGGCCTTCGCGACGTCGTCGGGCTGGGGTTCCGGCGAGGACTCCCGCAGCTCGGCCAGGCGCTGCAGTCGGGTGCGTTCGAGCAGCTCCCGCAGAGCCTGGGATCCGGCCTCCGGGTTGCCGCCGGAGACCGGAGCCGGGGACGAGCCGCGGACAGGACCCGGCTCGGTCGGATCCTCGACCCGAACCTCGGCGGTGGTGGCGTCTTCGAGTTCTCTGTCGCTCACGGCTCGCTGATGAGTGTCGGGCCGAGCGGGTCGGCGACGTGCGCGGTTCCTGAGGCGGCGTCATAGTCGAAGACGCGACGGCCGGAGACGAAGACGGTCTCGGCGCGGGAGTTGAGATCGAGGGGGTCTCCCGACCAGATGACGAGATCGGCATCGCGGCCCACGGCCAAGGAGCCGAGGCGGCCCTCGAGGCCGAAGATCGCGGCCGGGTTGATCGTCAGCGCTTCGATCGCGACGACCGGGTCGAGGCCTTCCTTCACCGCGAGGGAGGCTTCGTGGATGAGGAAGTTGATCGGGATGACCGGATGGTCGGTGGTCAGCGCGATGCGCACCCCCGCCTCGGCCAGCGAGGCCGCGGTGGCCAGGGTGCGGTCGCGCAGTTCGACCTTCGACCGGGAGGTCATCAGAGGTCCGAGGATGACGTCGATGCCCTTGGCGGCGATGAAGTCGGCGATCTTGTGGCCTTCGGTCCCGTGGTTGATGACGAGGCGGTACCCGAATTCCTCGGACAGCCGGATGGCGGTGGCGATGTCGTCGGCGCGGTGGCAGTGCTGGTCGAACGCGAGCTTGCCGTCGAGGACGTCGGCCAGTGTCTCCTTGACCAGGTCACGGTCGAACGGGGTGCCCTCGGCTTCCGCCTGGGCGCGTTTGGCCTGGTAGTTCCGCGCCTCGACGAAGGCGTCGCGGATGATCTTGACGGTGCCCATCCTCGTCGACGGGGTGACCTTCTTCTCCCCGTACACGCGTTTCGGGTTCTCGCCGAGCGCGGATTTCACGGACAGGTCCTGTGTCACGAGCATCTCGTCGACGATGCGGCCCCAGGTCTTGAGGAAGGCGGTGCGACCGCCGATGGGATTGCCGGAACCGGGTTTGATGAGCGCCGAGGTGACACCCCCGCGCAGCGCATCCTTGAATCCGAGGTCGGTGGGATCGATGCTGTCGAGCGCGCGCAGGCCCGCCCCGTTGGGATCGGTCATCTCGTTCGTATCGTCACCGGACCAGCCCTCGCCGTCCTCATGCACGCCGAGGTGACCGTGAGCTTCGATGAAACCGGGCAGGACCCAGCGTCCGCCGGCATCGATGACCTCGGTGTCCGCTGGGAGGGAAGAGGTGTCGACGGGGCCGGGAGCCACCTCGGTGATGCGACCGTCCCGGACCGTGAGCGTGCCCGATCCGATCGCCTCGGCGCGGTTGCCGGACGCATCTGCCACGGGCACGATCCGCGCGTTCGTGATGACGAAATCTGTGGCTGCGGGGACCGGGACTGAGCGATACATTCTGCTCCTAGCGAGGGGGTCGGCGACGACGTCTGTGCGGTCTCGAGTCTACGCCACTCGATGTGTGGACACGGTGACCTCGGGGCCGTTCGCCGCGTTGACGGGAGGCCTCCGGCAGGCCGAGTTCCCGCCCTCTTCCCTCCCCAATTGCTACCTGACGGCGGCCGAGCAACCTCGCGCGAGGTTGCTCAGCCGCCGTCAGGTAGCAATTGGGGGCGGACGGGTCCGTGTCCGGCGCGGCGTATAGTCTGGATGCATCGTCCGAAGAGAGAAGGATCCCTGATGCTTGAGCCGATCACCTCATACGTCGCAATCGGAGACTCGTTCAGTGAGGGTCTGATGGATCCCGACCCACGGGTCGAGGACCGGTACCGCGGGTGGACCGACCGGCTCGCGCTCATGCTCACCGAGTCCGCGGTGGGCAGCCCGGACCTGTCCTATGCCAATCTGGCCATCCGAGGTCGGCTGCTCGACCGCATCGTCGATGACCAGGTGCCGCAGGTTCTCGAGATGAAGCCGGACCTCGTGAGCCTGTGCGCCGGCGGCAACGACTGCCTGCGCCCGAAGGCCGATATCGATGCCCTGGCCGCGAAGTTCGAACGCGCTGTGATCGCCCTGCGTGAGGCCGGCATCGAAGTGCTCATGTGCAACGGCTTCGATACCGAGTTCAGCACCCCGCTCATCCGTGCCGTGCGTCCTCGAGTGGGAGTCTACAACGCGCATCTGTGGTCGATCGCGCAGCGTCACGGCTGCCATATGGTCGATCTGTGGGGGCTGCGTTCGCTCTATGCCGCGCAGATGTGGGCCGATGACCGCATCCACCTGTCGACGGAGGGCCACCACCTCGTCGCCGAGCAGGCTCTGGCCACCCTGGAGAGCGGCCGCTCCCTGCCGGTCAAGGGCTTCGGCGTTCCCGCCCGTCCGACGCGGGCGATCCGCGAGGTGATGAGCGAGGAGTCGCGGTGGGCCCGTGAGTACCTGGCCCCATGGGTCGGTCGCCGACTGCGTGGACAGTCCTCCGGTGACACGCTCGACCCGAAGCTGCCCGAACTCACCCGCGTCCGCGACCTCGTCGAACGCTCGCGCGAGGTCGACCGCGCACGTGGGACCGGTGGGGCCGACGTGCCTGGCGCGGCGGACGCTGCCGGCCGGTCGGACGCCGCCGACCTGACCGACTCAGGCGGAACTCGCGCCGACGAGACCGGCATCGGCGGGATGAACGCCCCTCGGGATTCCGACCGATGAGCGTCGAGTCCGTGCGCATTCCCGAACTCTCAGCCGCCGGGGCCGCCATGGCGCCGTCCTTCCGCCACGTCTACGGGGACTCCCCCGAGCAGTTCGTCGAGGTCTTCGGTGACCCGGCGGCCGCCTCGGCGACGGTGGTCTTCGTCCACGGAGGCTACTTCCGGCCCCGCACCGACCTGGCCCATGCCCGGCCGTTGGCTCGGGCGTTGGCCGAGTCCGGGGTGCTCGTCGCCTCCGTCGAGTATCGACGACTCGGCGGTCAGCCGCTCCTGCTCGACGATGTCACCGCGGGCATCGATTCGGTGTGCGCCGAACTTCCGCGCTGGGGAGTCAGCGAACACGCGAGGCAGAATCTGATCGTCTCGGGCCACTCGGCCGGTGGCTGCCTCGTCCTCGCCTGGGCCTCGCATCTGCCCGAGGAGGGACCGCGGATCCGTCTGCGCCCTCTGGCACCGGTGACCGATCTGCTGCGGGAAGTCGAGGCAGGCCTCGGGGATGGAGCGGTGTTGGACTATATGGGGGTGCGCCCCGAGGATGATCGGCAGGCGTATCTGCGCCACGATCCGCGTTCGCGCGCGGTCTGCATCCCGGCACGCGTCGATGTGCATTCGATCCACGGGGATGCCGATGCCACCGTCGACATCGAGTTCTCCCGCGTCTTCCCCGCCGCCCTGACCGAGCTGGCCGGGGCGAACCATGCCGATGTCATCGACCCCGATTCTCCGTTCTTCCCGCAGGTGAGGAGCCTGCTGCTCGGCTGAAGGGCGGCGTTCAGACCCCTTTGGGGCTGATGCCCGGCCCGTTCTCGATGCCGGTGCGGATATCGAAGAGTTCGGGGAAGAACGTCAGATCGAGCGCCTTCTGCAGGAATCCGACTCCGCTCGAGCCGCCCGTTCCGCGTTTCATGCCGATGATCCGCAGCACCGTGCGCATGTGCCGGTAGCGCCAGATCTGGAAGTTCTCCTCGAGGTCGACGAGCTCTTCGCAGCTCTCGTACTCCTGCCAGTACTTCTGCGGGTTCTCGTAGATGATGCGGAAGATATCGCACAGTTCCTCGTCGAAGGTGTGGGCGACCGACTTGTCCCGATCGAGCAGCCGCTGCGGCACCGGAAGTCCGCGCCGGGCCAGACAGGCGAGGAACTCGTCGTAGATGCTCGGCTCCTCCAAGTACTGTTCGAGAGCCGCACGTGCCTCAGGTTCTCCGTCGAAGACCGGGAGCATGGCGCGGTTCTTGTTGCCGAGCAGGAATTCCACGGCCCGGTACTGCCAGGACTGGAAGCCGGAGGCTCGGCCGAGCTGGTCGCGGAACCCGACGTATTCGCTCGGCGTCAGCGTGGCGAGCACCGACCACTGCTCGGTCAGGGTCTTCTGGATGTGTTTGACGCGGGCGATGCGTTTGAGCGCGGTCTGCAGCTCATCGTCGGCGATAAGGCGCCGGGCGTCCAGGAGCTCGTGGATGACGAGCCTGAACCACAGCTCCGTGGTCTGGTGCTGGATGATGAAGAGCAGCTCGTCGTGATGTTCGGGACTGCTGACGGGGTGCTGGGCGCCCAGGAGCCGGTCGAGGTCGAGATACGACCCGTAGGTCATCGACTCCTTGAGGTCGGTGTGGACCCCGGCTTCGAGGTCTCGTTCGTTCTTCTCGGCCGTCGTCCGAGCGTCGCTGCCCGGGTCATAGTTGGTGTCGGTCATGACCTCCAGCATAGGGGTCAGCCGGGTTGCCGCCTCTGCGGTTCGGCGACGTCCCGCACCTCGTCGACCAGCTGCTTCCATTCCGGCGGCATCTGGGACTCGCCGAAGCGCACTCGCCCGAACCGGCTTTCGATGAGATAGGCGAAACGGTCAGCCCCCGTGGACTGCGGCGCATCATCACTCTGCCCGCCGTCGGACCAGGGAAGATCGGCGATGCGCGGGCCGAGGTCATCGCGCCGACTGCTCGCGTCGATGTCGACTTCCCAGACGAGCAGCATCCCGCCGATCCCGCCCGAGCGTTCGACGAGCAGACGCCCGAAGCCCTCCGCAGGCTTCTCGTTCACCAGCTGCTCCCCTGGTTTCCGCGCGCCGATCCGGAGTGGGAGATGCCCACGGCTTCCCACCCGGAGACGATCGCATCGTGGATGTCGGATCCGGCGCCGAACTGGTCGGCCGCCTCGGCGATGGTGAGTTCTGCGAACTCCGCGAAATCGGTGCGCTGCGTGATCTCGGAGCCGGTGAGGACGGAGTACCAGACCTGTCCGACGCTCTCCCAGGCCGGACCGCCGACGGCGGTGGCGGCGAGCGCGAAGGCGCGGTTCGGGATCCCGGAGTTGAGGTGGACCCCGCCGTTGTCGGAGTCGGTGGTGACGAAGTCGTTCATATGCGCCGGCTGCGGATCCGTGCCGAGGACGTCGTCGTCATAGGCCGTGCCGGGTTCGATCATGGAGCGTAGGGCACGTCCGGTCACCTCGGGTGTGAAGATTCCGGCGCCGATGAGCCAGTCCGCGTCCTCGGCATTCTGTCCGGCATCGTGCTGCTGGGTGAGTGCCCCGAAGACATCGGCGCAGTGCTCGTTGAGTGCTCCCGGCTGGTCGAAGTATTCGAGGTCGGCGGTGTGGCTGATGACGCCGTGGGAGAGTTCGTGACCGATGATCGACAGCGAACCGGTGAACCCCGTGAACACTTCGTCGTCGCCGTCGCCGAAGACCATGAGGCGGCCGTCGAAGAACGCGTTGTCGTAGTCCGTGCCGTAGTGGACGCTGGCCATGAGCGGCATTCCCGCGCCATCGAGCGAATCGCGCCCGAACACCTCGGAGAACAGCGCATATGAAGCGCCGAGCCCGTCATAGGCTTCGTTGACAGGTTCGTCGCCGACGGGCTCTTCGCCCTCGGAGCGGACGAGTTCGCCGGGCAGCACCTCGGTGTTCTGCGCATCGTGGATGAGGCGCTGCAGCCCTGCCGATCCGGGGGCGGCGAGCGCGGTTTCGTCCTTGCCGAGATCGGCCGGCGGCGTGTACCGCAGACCCGCCAGGCGCAGGTTGCGGCAGCTCTCATCGGACATCCGACAGCTGGCCGCGGCGGCCGCGGCCCTCGGGAACCGCTCGGTGCCGCGCTCGGCGATCGCATCGAGGAGATAGGGCGGGACGACACTGTGAAATGGGAAGACGTTGTGAAATGGGACGACGCTGTGAGAGACCATGACTCCAGCGTGCCACTTCCGGCGACGAACCGATAGGGAACCCTGCACATCCGCGGCGGGCGGCCCGCCGCGACCTCAACTAAACTTGTCACGTGCTCAAACCCATCCTGTGGCCGGTGCTCGTACCGTTCGCCCTCTTCGCCGTCGGCCTGGGTGCGATCATGCCGATCCTCGTGCTCGGCGCGCTCTCGCTGGGGTCGACACAGGCCTTCGCCGCCGCCATCGTCGGCATCATGGGGGCCGTGTCGCTGATGGCCACGGTGCCGGCCGGGATCCTCATCGACCGCCTCGGCGATTTCCGGGCGATGACCGTGGCCACCTGCGCGGCCATCGTGGTGCTCGGCTCCATCGTCGCCGCCTTCATCTGGGATTCGCCGTACTCGCTGCTCGTCTACACGGTCGCGCTGATGGTCTTCGGCCCGGTCTCCGATGTGTGGAGCCTGGCCCGGCAGGCCGTCGTCGCCGAGGTGATGCCGCCGGCCGATCTCGCCAAGGCGATGACCGCGCTCGGCGGCACGCAGCGGGTCGGCAACCTCGTCGGGCCGATGATCGGCGCCGGTCTCATGCTCGTGTTCCCGATCTGGTCCGTGTTCGTCTTCTCCGGGCTCACCGCCGTCGCAGCGATCGCGATCATGGCCCTGCCGATCGCGCAGATCCCCGGTTTCGACGGCCATCCCCACCGCGCCGAGGCGGCCCCGACCTCACGTGCCGACGATGACGATCCCTCCCCCTCCGATGTTCCTCACCCCGCCGAGGCGGCCGACCCCGCCCCAGCGAACGATCCCCCACACGGAGACGACCACCATCCTCGGCGCGGAAAGAAGAAGGATCGTCGGCCGCCATTGGATTTGCGGTGGAGATCGGTCGTCCTCACCGGCGTCACGATCATCACACTGGCGGCGGCCCGAGCCGCCCAGCCGGTCGTCGTCCAGCTGTGGGGCGTCGAGATCGGGCTGCACAAGTCCTCGATCTCGCTCATCATCGCCTTCGGCGCCGGACTCGAGCTCATCGTCATGTTCCTCGGTGCCTACATCAAGGATCACCTCGGCCGGGTCGCGACCCTCGTCGCGTGTCTGTCCATCTTCGGCACCGGGTTCATCATCATGGTCGCCAAGCCGGATCTGGCCGGGATGGTCATCGCCGCCGCGGTCATGGCCTTCGGCAACGGCCTCGGGGCGGGTGTGAATATGACTATCGGGGCGGACCTCTCCCCCGCCGTCGGCCGGCCGCGGTTCCTCGGCATCTGGGCGATCTTCAACAACGGCGGCAAACTCGGCGGACCGACGCTGCTGTCCCTCATCATCACCGTGACCACCCTGCGATTCGGGGTGCTCTTCCCGGGACTGCTCGCCCTCCTCGGCGCGGTGTGGATCCTCATCTGGGCCCGTCAGGTGGGGCTGCCCGGCCGCAGGAGGCGCTTCGACCCGCCACGCACGGACTGACTCCGGGCGGCTCCTCACGTCTCCGCGCATACGGCCCACACTCACGCACGCACTGACCCGACGGACTAGGCTGGAGACGACCGATTCGACGAGGTTCGGCTGACAGCACGATGCTGAAGGCCCTCAGGGGTCGGCGGGCCGGAGCCGAAGGCCCGCAGGTGCCGGCGGGCCGGAGCCGAAGGCCCGCAGGGGCCGGCCCACAGCTGAGAGTCCGACCAGGATCAGGAGAGTCATCGATGGAAGCACTGGACGTCGGCGGATATGTGCTGGTGAGCCTGGCCGCACTCGTCTTCCTCTTCCTCCAGTCATGGTTCGCCGCCACCGTGGTCCGTCGCGTCGTCGGTGTGCCCACCGGCTGGCCGCGCACACTGGCCGTGGGCCTCGTCATGAGCGCCGTCGTCGCTGTGACCGTCCAGTACCTCTACCGGGCCGGCACCGGGCAGAACACTGACGGACTCGACGTCTCCCCCGGAGTGGCGGTGCTGTTCATAGTGCTCGCCCTCGGGTGGATCTTCGCCCTGGGCGTCGGCGCCCTCGTCATGCTCGAAGCGGCCTTTCCGACCGGATCCCTGCCGAGCCCGCAGTCGCTGTTCTTCGGGTGGAGGTCCCGACGTCGCCGCGCCCGCCGCTATGCCCAGGTCGTATCCATTGCGGTGCGGCACGGGCTCGGCTCCCAGCTGCGCGGTTTCGGCGGGGATTCGCCGGGCCGGGAGGTCAAGACCGCGCGAGCGCTCAAGGAATCCCTCGCCGAGGCGGGGGTGACCTTCGTCAAACTCGGACAGATGCTCTCGACCCGGCGAGACATCCTCCCGCCGGTGTTCGTCCGTGAACTCGAGACTCTGCAGACGCAGGTGACCCCCGAACCGTGGTCGGTCATCGAGCCGGCCATCGCCGAGCGGCTCGGTCGGCCGATCGGAGAGATCTTCGCGCGCATCGACTCCACACCGCTGGCGGCCGCCTCGGTGGCGCAGGTCCATGAGGCGACTCTGCTCGACGGCACAGAGGTCATCGTCAAGGTGCAGCGACCGAAGGCGCTCAATCAGGTCGCGCAGGATCTCGATATCATCCTGCGGTTGGCGGGCTGGCTGAACACGACCACGACGTGGGGTCGAGACCTGGGTGTGCAGTCGCTGGCCGCAGGGTTCGCGAACACGCTCGAGGAGGAGCTCGACTATCGGATCGAGCTGGACAACATGGCCAGCATCGAGGCCTCACTGACACGGTCGGGCAAGTTCGACGTCACCGTTCCGCACGGCTATCCGGGCCTCAGCGGCGAACGCCTGCTGGTGATGGACCGGCTGCCCGGACAGCCGGTCTCGCGTGCGGGGATGCTGCTGACCGGGCTCAGCGATGCCGAACGCTCCCGGTTGGCGACCACTCTGCTGGGTGCCACGCTCGAGCAGATCATCGGTGATGGGATCTTCCACGCCGATCTGCATGCCGGCAACATCTTCATCACTCCCGAGGGGAAGCTGGGGCTGCTCGACTTCGGTGCGGTCGGACGACTCGACCCGGCCACGCAGACGTCGCTGGGCCTGATGCTCTATTCCATCGACCAGAACGACAGTGCCGGGGCCACCGACGCCCTCATCGAACTCCTCGGACGTCCCGACGGGCTCGATGATCGGGAGGTCGAGCGCGCCGTCGGCGAACTCCTGCTGCGCTACGGCGGCGGCACCCGCGCGACGCAGGGCCAGAAGCTCTTCGACGATCTGTTCAACCTCGTGCTCGCTCATCGCTTCTCCGTGCCGGCGCCGATCAGCACCGCCTTCCGAGCCATGGCCTCCGTGGAGGGTGCGCTGCTGACGATCGATCCGAACTTCGACGTCGTCGCCGTGTCCCGGAAGGAGGGCAACAGGCTCGTGAGGTCGAAGCTCAAGGGCACGAAGATCACCGATGAGCTGCAGCGCCGGGCCCTGCAGCTGATGCCGATGATCGACCGCATGCCGCGCCGGATCAACAAGATCACCGAGGATCTCGAGCAGGGCCGCTTCTCGATGAACATGCGTGTGCTCGAGAATCCGTCCGACCGCAGCTTCCTCACCAGCCTGTTCCAACAGCTCATCGTCGCCGTCCTCGCCGGGGCCGCCGTGGTGGGATCGATCATGCTCATCACCAGCGATGAGGGTCCGCTGCTGACGAAGGACATCCACCTGTACTCGTTCTTCGGCTTCGTGCTGCTCTTCGGCGGCTTCGTGCTGAGCATGCGCTCCCTCATGCTCGTGTTCAGACGCGACGGCCAGAGCTAGCCTGCGACTCGACCGTCGCTGCGCCCGTCCACCGACCTCCACCGTTGCCACTCGGCCTTCGCCACTCCGCTGTCGCGCCCCTCATTCAAGTGTCGGCGGCTGGACTTTCGGGCGTCCGGCGCAATCGTGGTTGCACAGCCCGTCTTCCGACGTGGGCTGGCCGGCCGAGACTGCGCCGTTGTGGGCCTACCGTGAGCGCTCCGGCTAGTCCGGCTGCTGGGAGTCACACCTCAGTCGGAGCGAGTCGCTGGTGAAGTTCCGGACGATCCGTGCGGGAATTCGTGGCCGAAGTCCGCACGGATCGTCCGGAACTCGGGAGCCGGGCGGACGAAGCTGGAGCCGGGCAGCGAAAAGGGCGATGCCCCGTGGGAATGCGACCGCAGTGTTGATTCCGTCCTCGCCCGGGCAAGAAGAAGCCCCGCGTACCGCTGGTTCTGACGGTTCACGTGTCATAACCGTGTCATCACGCAAAGAACCAGGGCAGACAATCGAGTGTCTGCCCTGGTCAGGTGAGCCCCCTGTCAGACTCGAACTGACGACCTTCGCTTTACAAGAGCGGTGCTCTACCAACTGAGCTAAGGAGGCGTGGTGCGCACCGAGCGTGCGCGCCTACACGATAGTAGTCCATGGCCGGGCCCGGCCACAAAACCGCCGGGGACGAAGAGGGCCGGACCCCACCTCGGCGGGGTCCGGCCTTCGATCGTGCTCTGTCGAGCCGAGCGTTGTGCTGGTCTGATTCCGGTTCCGGCCTCGGCCAGCACCCGGTCAGGAACTCAGTGGCTCAGCCCTTGAACTCTCCGGTGGCCTTGAGGATCTCGGTGGCCAGTGCCTGCGAGTCGCTGGTCTTGTCGGTGTGCTCGCCATTGATGAGCACCCACGGGGTGGCTTCGACTCCGTCGTCCAGAGCGGTCTGGCTCGACTGCTCGACGAACTTGTCGAAGGTCCGGTCGGTGACGCAGGACTCCACGGTCTGCTCGGGATCGGCCTGGAGCTTCTTCGAAGTGTCGACACCGGCGTCCTCGGCGACCTTGAGCAGCTCCTCATCGGTGCGGCCCTCGGTGCCCTCCTCCGGCTGCTGGGCGTAGAGCGCGTCGAACAGGTCGATAGCGACCTCGGGCTGGCTGTCGACGACACAGGCGGAGAGGTTGGCAGCGCGGGTCGAGTACTCGTTTCCGCTGGACATGCGGTCGAGGAACGACACCGGCTTGTAGTTGACGACGATCGATCCCTCGTCGGCGAGCTTGCGCAGCATGCTCGCATTGCCTTCCTCGAAGGCCTTGCAGCCGGGGCACTGGAAGTCGAGGTAGACGGTGACCGTAGCGGCCCCCTCCTTCGCGCCCTCCTCGGTCGGAGCCGGTAGATCCGACTCCTCACCCTCGGGCATCTTCAGCGGCTGCACGAGCGTGTTGTCCTTGCCCACGGTGATTCCGTCGGACACATAGTTCGTGGGGCTGACAGCTGGTTTGCTCTGCTGGAAGACCAGCACGGCGACCACGGCCAGCACAGCGACGACGACCACTGCGATCCCGGTGTACAGGATCGTCTTCGCGGTCTTCTCCTTCTTCGCCTGATTCGCCGCGATCTGCCGGGCGTTCTCGCGTGCGCGGTTCCGCTTGTCGTCCGCGGAGTTGTTCTTCGCCATTGTTCCTCACGTTGGATCGTCTGACATCGGTGCGGCCTGTGGCCCGAACGGTGCGGGACGGCTTCCGCGACCCGACGGCACCACTGTACCGAAACAGGTGCTGCGCCGACTCCCAGAAACATTCAAGGTTCAACTACAACGTTCAACTACCTCAACACTGCGCCGGTAGCTTCCGGCACGCACCGGACCAGGCAGCCACACCGGTCGCCTCACACCGGTCCGGGCAGGTAGTCGAAGGGGTTCATCGTCAGCGGCCACCAGGACATGGCCGCCCCCGACTGGATGACCATGACGGCGAGGATGACGAGCAGCGCGATCACGGCCAAGGCGATGAGCCGGCCGAGCTGGTTGCGAGTGGCTCCCGAGACGAGCAGCCGCGAACCGAAGCGCAGGCTCGAGGCTCCCGGTCCGACCCACAGCACCAGTGAACCGGCAGCGCCCGCGGCCCACACCGACCATTGTTCGGACGACCCGCTGGGCACGATCCCGGCGATGTCGAGCCGGGTGAGCACGAGCGCGGCGGCGGCCGCGATCGCCGGCAGGATGAGCGAGGCCACCGAGGTCAGGGTCGAAGCCAGCACGGCCCCCGGCGCCGAGGCGAGCGCCCGGAAGAATCCGCCCGAATCGGTTCCGCGCTCGAACCGATACCGCTGGACCTTCCGATCCAGACGCGTGCCGGTGCGGGCGAGCACCGACCAGATCAGAGAGACGAGGCAGATGACCAGGGGCCCGAGGGGCATGACGGCGACGGCCAGAGCCACGAGCCCGAAGACGACCCAGCCGCCCGACTGCACCCGTCGGTATCCCATCGGCTGCAACGGCTGTCCACCGGGCTGCATCTGCTGCCCGCCTGGCTGCGTCGGCTGCCCGCCCGGCCCCATGAGCTGCCCGCCGTGACCGGCCTGGTCGCCCCACTGCCCCTGATGAGCCTGACCATGCGGACCACCGGGACCGCTCGGCCCGACGAGGTTCTGCCCCTGACCGGGCTGAACGAAGCCGGAACGGCCGAGGTCCGCGCCGGCCATGGGCGATCCCGGACCTGCCTGAATGCCGCCGTTGGGGTTGCTGATCGGCGGGGCGGTCGCCTGTTGCGGGGGCTGCCCGTGCATCCGCCCGGAGCCATAGCCCGTCCCCTGGCCGGGCCCCGCACCCTGGCCGGGCCCCGCACCCTGGCCGGGCCCCGCACTGTGGCCGGGCCCTGCACCGTGGCCGGACCCGGCATGACTGGTGGGCCGGCTGGATCCGGGGTACTGCGGCTGCCCGCCTCCGGACGGTCCGGCTCCCGGATAGCCGGTGCCTGCGCCGATAGCCGCACCCCCGAGCGCTGCCCCAGCGGCCCCGGCTCCACCGTGACCGGCACCGCCACGACCGCCGCCGTCATCGACGGCGGGCATGACCGCGGTTCCGCTCGGTGACCGCTGCGGACCACCCGGACCGGCTCCGCCGCTGGGCCCCGACCCGAGCTGCGGCATCCGCCCGGACTCGATGTCGACGAGAGCGTCGAGGATCATCTGCCCCGACGGACGGCGTTCGGGTTTCGGATCGAGGCAGGCGGAGATGAGCGGAGCGAAGTTCTTCGGCGCCCCGTCGAGGTCGAATTTGCCCATGGCCACACGACCGAGCACGGCTTCCAAGGGTCCGGCCCCGTAGGGGTTGCGGCCCGTGGCGGCGAACGCCATCGTCGCGGCCCACCCCCACCAGTCGGTCTTCTCACTCGAAGTCTTGCCGTCGGCGATCTCCGGGGACAGATAGCCGGGGGTGCCCATGACCAGACCGGTGGCGGTCACGCGCACTTCGTCGGCGACCTGGGCGATGCCGAAGTCGATGACCATGGGCTCGCCGTCCATGATCATCACGTTCGCGGGTTTGAGGTCACGGTGGATGACGCCGGCATCGTGGACGGCGTTGAGGGCGTCGAGGAGGGCATGGCCGAAGTGGACGAGCTCATCCTCGGCGAAGGGGCCGTTGTCACGGACATCGTCGGACAGGGTCTGCCCGTCGACGAATTCGGTGATGATGAACGGCTGCGCGGAATCGAGCTCCGCGTCGAGGACCTCGGCGATGCGGGGGTGGCGGATCCGCCGCAGGGTGCGGGTCTCGCGGGCCAGACGCTTGCGTGCGGTCTCATCATTGGCGATGTGCGGATGGAGGACCTTGACGGCGACCGGGTGGTTTCCGCCGTCGACACCGAGGTAGACGACACCCATGCCGCCCGAGCCGAGCTCCTCGATGAGGCGGTAGCCTCCCAGTTCCTGATCCATCACCTGGCCAAGCCTAGTCGAGCGAGTAGAGTTCATTCCAAGGACCGACACAGGAGGAGGCGCAGATGAGCACCGTCGACTCTGCCGAGCCCAGCACCGACACCCCCTTCGGCGACAGCGATTTCGTCGTCGTGGCCAACCGCCTGCCCGTCGACCGTGATCCTCATGATGCGAACCACGGATGGCGTACCTCACCAGGAGGTTTGGTCACCGCGGTGGCTCCCGTGATGAAGGCCCAGGAGGGGGCGTGGATCGGCTGGACGGGCGTCGCCGACGAGGACTTCGAGCCCTTCACGATCGACGGCATGCATCTGACCCCGGTGACCCTGACAAGTGAGGATGTCCTCAGGTACTACGAAGGGTTTTCCAACGCCACGCTGTGGCCGCTCTACCACGACGTCATCGTCCCGCCCGAGTACCACCGCACCTGGTGGGATGCGTATGTGCGGGTCAATGAGCGCTTCGCGCACAAGGTCACCGAGGTGGCCGCGGAGTCCGCGACCGTGTGGATCCATGATTATCAGCTCCAGCTGGTCCCGCAGATGGTCCGACGCCTGCGCCCGGACCTCGCGATCGGGTTCTTCAACCACATTCCCTTCCCGCCCTACGAGCTCTTCGCTCAGCTGCCGTGGCGCGACGAGATCCTCCGCGGGCTCCTCGGCGCCGACCTCATCGGGTTCCAGAGGCCGGCGGACGCAGCGAACTTCCGCCGCGCCGTCCGCGGACGTCTGGGATATGCGACGAAGGGGTCGACGGTATCGGTCCCGCCGGGCGACTTCCTCCCGGCCCACCTCGTCCGCGCCGAGTCGTTCCCGATCTCGATCGACACTCCCTATCTCGAGGAGCTCGCCCGCGATCCGAAGATCGTCGAGAGGGCGAAGCAGATCCGCGAGGAGGTCGGCAATCCGCGGGTCGTCATGCTCGGCGTCGATCGGATGGACTACACGAAGGGCATCCGCCACCGACTCAAGGCGTTCGGGGAGCTGCTCGCCGAAGGCCGACTCGATGTCGAAGATGTTGTGCTCATCCAGATCGCGACCCCGTCGCGGGAGCGGCTCGAGCAGTACAAGATCATCCGCCACGACGTCGAACTGGCCGTCGGGCGGATCAACGGAGAGCAGGTCGACGTGGGGTCGATCCCCGTGCGCTACCTCCACCATTCCTACCCGCGCGATGAGATGACGGCGTTCTTCCTCGCCGCCGATGTCATGCTGGTGACCGCTCTGCGCGACGGAATGAACCTTGTTGCCAAGGAGTATGTGGCGTGCCGGAGGCGCGACGACGGCGCTCTCGTGCTCTCCGAATTCACCGGAGCGGCCGAACAGCTCAAGGGCGCGGTGATGGTCAATCCCCACGACATCGCCGACCTCAAGGCGGGAATCCTCGAAGCTGTGCAGATGGACGAGAGGACTCGCACACGCCGGATGAAGCAGATGCGCAAGAGGGTCGCCACCGACACCGTGAGCCGGTGGTCGAAGAACTTCCTCGCCGAGCTCGAGCACATCAAGGACAATCCCGAGGCCATCGTCCCCGAACAGCCCGTGGTGCAGAAGAAGCGGACCGCACCGCCGCCGGACGTGCCGGCGGCCCCGTCCGATCGCGCCGAGCGACCCGATGATGCCGAGTGGACAGACGATATCTCCACCGCCCGCTAGGAGAAGCACAGTGACATCGAAGCCGACCGTGCTCGGTCCTGCCCGCTCCACCCCCGCCGAGGTGGTCCTGCGTGATCTCGCCACCGCCGAATCGCTGTTGCTGGCCTTGGATTTCGATGGGGTGCTCGCGCCCCTGCAAGACGATCCGTCGACCTCCCGGATGGTCCCCGAATCGGCTGCGGCCGTCGCGGCGCTCGCCGGCCTGCCGCGCACGCGGGTGGCGCTGGTGTCCGGTCGCGATATCGCGACCCTGCGCCGGCTGTCCGCAGCCCCGGACTCGGCGTGGCTGATCGGTTCGCACGGCGCGGAGGCCGAACTCGGCAGCGACGCTGATCGCGATCCCGACTCCGCAGTGGGCCGGTCTCCCGAACTCACCGCGGCCGAGGCGGACAGACTCGCCGCCATCGATGCTCATCTCGACGCATTCGAACACACGCTTCCGGGCACCGACGGCTCAGGCGATGCCGACGGTGCCTCGGATTTCCTCATCGAGTCCAAACCCTATTCGCGGACGGTCCACACTCGCGGACTCGCCCCCGAGGCCGCCGCGGCCCTCCACGAGCACGCCACCGAGGTGGTCGAGGAGTTCCCGGACATCCGTGTCATCGAAGGCCACGACATCACCGAACTCGCCGTCAAGCAGGCGACGAAAGGCGATGGCATCCGGCTGCTCGCCCGCGCCGGCGAACCGACGGCAATGGGCTACCTCGGCGATGATGTCACCGATGAGGACGCCTTCGCGGCACTCGACGAACTCACGGACTCCCGCGCTCTGAACGCTGGTCTCACCGTCAAGGTCGGGTCCGCGCAGACTCGCGCTGCGTGGCGGATCGCCGACCCTGCCGCTGTGGCCGACCTGCTCGGTCGCCTCGTTGCCGAACGCACGGATTTCCTCCGCACCGTCCACGATTGAGGGCCGTCCACGGCCGCGGTCGGGCCGCCTCGGCGCACTCCGCTCGATCCGACTCACCGGACGGATCCACGTCACGACAGGGCCGCCTCGGCGAGGATGGTCCGGCTCCGACGCTTCGGTCGGGCCGCCTCGGCGCGAGTGAATCCGAATGAACCCCGAGGTCAGCGGCGCTGCGGGGGAACGGCACTGGCGCGGAGGACGAGGTCCGGGTCGACCGTGTAGTCGACGTGCACGCGCGCGTGCCCGGCGGCGATCATCGCGCGGATCTCGTCGATCGCCGACTGCGCCACGGTCGCCCAGTCGTAGACGACCTGCGACAGCGGCGGTTGGACGACATCGGCGTCGGGGACATCGCCGACTGTGAGCAGGGACAGGTCGCGGGGCACGTCGAGCCGCAGCCGCTGGGCGGCTTCGAGCAGGCCGAAGGACAGGGACGGGGCGCAGGCGATGACGGCGGTGCAGCGCAGGTCGAGCAGCTCCTCGGCGGCGGCGACTCCGGCCATGGCTCCGCCGGCGGCCTCGACGACGGGGGCCTGATCACGGGTGGCGGGGATGTGGAGGATCCCTGCCATCGATCTGCGGAAGCCGGCGATCCGGGCCGGGGCCGCCGAATCGCGCAGCACGGCGAGTCCGATGCGTCTGTGGCCGAGGTGGACGAGGTGGGCCACGGCGGTCTCGATTCCGCCGGTCGCATCGAGGTAGATTCGCGAGATCCCGTCGTCGTGGCGGGCATTCGAGATGCGGATGAGCGGCAGCCCGCGTTCGGCGAGCATTCCCGCGAGCACACCGGCGGCACCACCGCCGACGACGATGGCTCCTGAGATCCTCGGTCCGCCGTGTTCGCTGCCGAGGATGGTCTCGAGCAGAGCCTCGTTGCGTTCGGCGATGGCCTCGATGTGGACGACGGCGATGCCGAGTCCGAACATCCGGTTCGTCAGGATCTCCGCCAGCCGCGAATACGGGTCGACATTGCCCGCGGACACCGCGGGTTTGATGAGCGCGATGAGCGACGAACCGGCACCGTCCCCGGCACCCGTCGTCGGGGCCTGCCCGGTGGCGCCGAGGATCGCCAGCGCCTGCCGCACCTTCGCGAGAGAGGCGACCGAGACCGATTCGGGATCACGCAGGGCCCGTGAGGCGGTGGCCTTCGAGACCCCGGCGGTGCCGGCGATCTCGGCGAGGCGGACGTGCCGGTGCTCGGGCAGGTGATCGCTCATCGGCGGGCCGCCGTCGTCGAGGTCCGGGCGACGAGTCGGGGACGGAACACCGGCGGCACCGAGGGCAAACCCGTCGTCGAGATCCGCAGGGTCTGCAGGGTCGCCGCGATGAGGGCGTTCGACAGTCCCTCGACGTCGAGGCCGAGCACCGTGGCGGGAGGGCCCGTGAACTTCATCGTCGGGGAATCGCCGAACCCGACGACCGACATGTCCCGCGGCACCTGCAGATGCCGATTCCGCAGACCGTGGAGAGCGCCGTGCAGCTGCAGAGCCGACTGGACGATCACTGCTGTGCACGTCGCGTCCTTGAGCTCGAGGACCGCACGCGACCCGCCAGAGAACGATTTCGGCACCTGTGAGATCCAGTCTTCCAAGTGGAGCCCGAGATTCCTGGCGGGATGTTCGGCTAAGAAGCGGCGGATGAGCTGGACGGCCAGCTCACCGCTGTCATTGCAGATCAGCCCGATCCTCCGGTGTCCGATCGCCCGCAGATGTTCGAATGCTGTGGTCATCCCCCCGCCGAGGTCGAGCCGCGCTGCGATGACATCGGCACTGCCCTGCCCGGTTCCGGGCGTACCCGCCACGGAAACTTCAGTCCCGGCCGTGTCGGCCTCCTCGGCTGCGGACTGTTCGGCGACGCGGATACAGGGGATCTCCGTGTTCAGGCTCGTCATCGTCGTCGTCACCAGGGCCACGGCGCCGGCGTCGATCGCGGTCTGCAGCGGTTCCGGATCGGTCTCGACCAGCGGACGGGTGACGAGGAGATCGTGATCCTGCAGGGCTTTGGTCACGCGGGTGCAGACCTGGACCTGCCAATGTTCGGGATTGCCGGGGGCGCTGACGGCCACGAGCCGCCTCGGCGCATCATGGAGCAGGGTCGAACGCGAATAGCCGAGCTCGCTCATCGCCTCCAGCACCTTCGCCCGGGTCGACTCGGCGACGGCACCGCGGCGGCCGAGCACCCGGGAGACCGTGGCCAGAGAGACTCCGGCCCGGGCGGCGACCTCGTCCAACGTGACCTTCATAGACGTCAGTCTACTTTCGCGCCGCGGTATACGTCGGCGCAGTCGGCGGGGTGGACGCTGCGGTATGCGTCGGCGCACAGCCATCGTGCTGAGAATCACTCTACGCTTTGTCGAATTCACAGAGCACCCCAACCCTCCACCCCTTAGGATGAGAGTGACTGAGCATCCCTGCCAGGTCACCGACGACCAGCTGCTCACGGAGTTATTCAGAAGTTTTAGGAGGACTTATGTCAACGGTGTCGTTGAATGGCCTCAGTCATGTCTACGAGAACACGACGTCCGAATCCGTTCACCCGTTCAACCTCTTCGTCGATGACGGCGAGTTCCTCGTCCTCTACGGTCCCGCCGCGTCGGGCAAGTCGACGATCCTGCGGATGCTCCACGGCCTGGAGACCCCGAAGACCGGCACCATCCTCATCGACGGCGCCGATATCACCCACGCCGCCGTCAACGACCGCGATGTCACCCTGGCGCTGGAGAGCTACGCGCTCTACCCGCATCTGAGCGTGCGCGACAATCTCGGCTTCGCGCTGCGCGTCGACGGTCTGCCCGCCGATGAGATCCAAGAGCGCGTCGAATCCGTGATGGACAAGATCGGACTGAGCGACATCCTCGACTCGGTTCCCGGCGACCTCACTCAGCTGCAGCGCCAGACCGTGGCCCTGGCCCGCGCCGTGGTCCGCCGGCCCAAGGTGCTCATCATGGACGAGCCCGTGGTCAACCTCGTCCCCGAACAGCAGACGGAGACCCTGTCGCTGATCAAGGACCTGCAGCAGGAATTCGGGCTGACGACGATCTACGCCACCTCCGACCTCGAGGACGCGAAGGTCCTCGGCGACCGGATCGCGTTCCTCGACCACGGACGGCTGATCGGGGTGGAGACACCCGACCTCGCCGAGGCGCTCGTGGCCTCGGTCTCCGACTCGGACTCCTGAACCGTGCCGGGAACCCTGCCCCCGCCGGACCCGTCCTCACACCCTGCACCGTCGGCGTCGACGTCGGTCGGCGCGGCCGCATCGGTCGGCGCGGCCGCATCGGTCGGCGCGGCCGCATCGGTCGGCGCGGCCGCTCCCTCACCGGAGATCCACACGGTCCGGAACGCCGATCATGCGGCCTTGGCCGAACTCCCCTGGCATCTGCCGCTGGCTCAGTGGCCGGAGACGCTGCTGGGCGGTCTGCCCCGCGGAATCTCCCGCCACGTCGTGCGCTATGTCGAGATCGGAGACGAAGTGCTCGCGATCAAGGAGACCGACGATGCGCAGGCCACGCGTGAGTTCGACATCCTCGGTGCGCTCGGCAACCTCGACGTCCCCCTCGTCGAGGCCCGCGCCGTCGTCGGCGGCCGCCGGACCGCATCGGGCGAGGCGCTCAAGGGCGCCCTCATCACCGCCTATCTCGAATTCTCCCTGCCCTACCGCGCACTGTTCTCCCGGGACCTGGCCGAGGACACCGGCGGTCGCCTCGTCGACGCTCTGGCGGTGCTGCTCGTCCGCCTTCACCTCGTCGGCTTCTACTGGGGAGACGTGTCCCTGTCGAACACGCTCTTCCGCCGCGACGCCGACGCCTACGCCGCCTATGTCGTCGACGCCGAGACCGGCGAGCTGCACGACCAGCTCTCCGACGGGCAGCGGAACATGGACCTGCGGATCGCGCGGATGAACATCGCCGGGGACTTCCTCGATCTGCAGGCCGCGGGACTCGTCGCTCCCGAGACCGATCCGCTCGCGGCCGGTGAGCGACTGTGCGAGTCCTACAACGCCCTGTGGGCGGAGCTGACCCGGGTCGAGGAATTCAGCGTCAGCGAACGCTGGCGCATCGACGAACGTATCCGCCGCCTCAACGACCTGGGCTTCGACCTCGGCGAACTGACCGTGACGACCGATATCGACGGCATCAGCCTGCTCGTGTCCCCGAAGGTCGTCGAACCCAACCACCATTCGAGGCGTCTGCTGCGACTGACCGGGATCGGTGCGAACGAGAACCAGGCGCGGGCGATGCTCAACGACCTCGACTCGTTCCGCTCGGCCCCCGAGATCGCCGAAGTCGACGAACTCGACGAATCCCAGGCCGCCCGCCGCTGGCTCGACGAAGTGTACAAACCCCTCATCCAGGCGATCCCGGAGAACCTCACCCGCAAACTCGAACCCGGGCAGATCTTCTACGAGTTCGCCGAGCACCGCCGCACCATGGCTCGCGCCCGCCAACGCGACATCCCCACGATGGAGGCCATCGCCTATTTCATCGTCGACTACCTGGCGAACCTCCCCGACGAGATCCGCTACGTCGACAGCGAGAAGTTCTGACGCTCCCACCTCAGCCGATGTTCCACAAGGTGAAACGGGAACGGCGGGGCCGCCTCGGCGGGCATACCTTGGAAGTCCGCGGAGTCGACACCGGTGTCGCTCCGGAACCGAACCCCGCCCGGAAGGACTCCCGATGTCGACGAACGAGCCGATGCCCACGAACGAGAACAACCCGTCGATCCCGTCCCTGTTCGACTTGAGCGGCCGCACGGCCGTCGTCGTCGGAGCCGGCTCCGGACTCGGGCAGGCCAGCGCGATCGGGCTGGCCGATGCAGGGGCACACGTCGTCGCCGCCGATCTCAACCTCGCCGGCGCCGAGGCGACCGCCGCACTCATCGCCGCCCGTCGCACGGGATCGGCTGCGCACGGAGCCGCCGATAGCGGAGCTGGGGGTGGGTCCGCCTCGGCGGTGGCCGTGGACATCACGGACACGGCGTCCGTCGACGCGCTCGTGGACGCCTGGGCCGATGCCGAGGTCCTCGTCATCACTCCCGGGGCGAATGTGCGCAAACGACTGACGGACACCTCCGATGACGAGTTCGACCGGGTCATCGACATCAACCTCAAGGGCACCTACCGACTGATGCGCGGATTCGGCCGTGAGATGGGTGAGCGCGGTCGCGGCTCGATCGTCACCTACGCCTCGTTCCGGGCACTGGCCATCGAACCCGGGCAGGGACTGTACGCGGCGGCCAAGGCCGGGGTGGTGCAGCTGACGAAGACGATGGCGAGCGAGCTCGGAGGCAAGGGCGTGCGCGTCAACGCGATCCTGCCCGGACCCTTCGACACTCCCCTGACCCAGCAGATCAAGGCCGAGGGGAAATGGTGGGACGCGTACGCGGACAAGACCGCCCTGGGCCGGTGGGGTCGACTGCACGAGATCGCCGGGCCCGTCCTCTTCCTCGCCTCGGACGCCTCGAGCTATGTCACCGGGCACTCGCAGCTCGTCGACGGCGGATGGATGGCCCAGGACGGCCGATTCACCCCCGACGTGTGAGACCTCTGCTGTGTTCTGCGCGGGCTCTGCCGAGTGAGACCTCTGCTGTGTGAGATCGACGACGCCGCAGGACGGATTCGCCCGTGATCACGGGGGAGCCCGGCGAGACAATATTCATGGCCATGCAAGAATATTCATATGACCGTTTCGCACACACCGTCCACCCCGCCGACGCACACTCCCACAGGAGTGCTGCGGCAGTTGGGACGACGCAAGTCGATCAGCGCCATGACCGCCGAGGCCCACACCGATGCCCAGTCCGCGCAGCAGGGTGGGCTGCGGCGGACCTTCGGCGTCTTCCAGCTGACGATGATCAGCGTCGGGGCCACCTTGGGCACGGGAATCCTCGTCATCCTCGGCGAGGCAGTGCCTGTGGCCGGCCCCGCCGTCTGGCTCGCCTTCGTCCTCGCCGGAATCACGGCGCTGCTGTCGGCGGTCAGTTACGCCGAGATGGCCGGAATGGTGCCGGTGTCCGGGTCGAGCTACTCGTATTCCTACGCCACTCTGGGTGAGGGCGTCGCGTGGGTCTGCGGCTGGTGCCTCGTCCTCGAATACGCGGTCTCGGTCGCCGCGGTCGCCGTCGGCGCCGCCGACTATGTCAACGAGACCCTGCGCGTCTTCGGCCTCGAGCTGCCCGCGTCTCTGACCACGGGACCGGGCCTCGCCGAGAATCCGGATGGGATCATCAACGTCTCGGCGCTTGTCGTCGTGGCCCTGGCGACCGTGCTGCTCATGCGCGGCGCCCGCGAATCCGGTGTCGCCAACACCATTCTCGTGTTCGTCAAGATCGGCATCCTCGTCTTCTTCGCCGTCGTCGCTTTCACCGCGTTCAAGGCCGGCAACTTCGCGCCGATGCTGCCGATGGGTGCCGCCGGTGTCACCGCGGCCGCCTCCAGCGTGTTCTTCTCCTATATCGGCTTCGATGCCGCGTCCACGGCCGGTGAGGAAGCGAAGAATCCGCGCCGGGACCTGCCGCGGGCGATCATCTTCTCCATGCTCATCGTCACCTCGATGTACGTCCTCGTCGCCGTCACAGCGATCGGGGCGCGGCAGTGGCAGTGGTTCGACGGCGCTCATGCTCCCCTGGTGCAGATCGTCGAGGAGATCACCGGGTCGAATATCGCGGTGCTGGCCTTCGCCGTGGCCGCGGTGCTCGCGATCTTCTCCGTCGTCATCACCGTGCTCTACGGTCAGTCTCGGATCCTGCTGACGATGGCGCGGGACGGCATGGTGCCGAAGATCTTCGGGGTCGTCTCCCAGCGCACCGGCACTCCCCTGATCGGCACTCTCATCGTCGGCGGCCTCGTGGCCGTCACGGCGGCGCTCATTCCGCTCGGCGAACTCGCCGATGCCACGAGCATCGGCACCCTGTTCGCGTTCTGCCTGGTCAATATCGCCGTCATCTACCTGCGGTTCAAGCGCCCCGACCTCGACCGTTCGTTCAAGGTTCCGTTCGGGCCGGTCGTCCCCGCGCTGGGAGCCGTGGCGTGTGCGTTCCTCATGGTCAACCTCGGCGGGCGGACGTGGATCGTCTTCGGTGTGTGGATGGTCGTCGGCGCCATCGTCTATCTCACCTACAGCCGCCGCCACTCAACGGTCGGGGCCATGGACGAGGCAACGTACCGCACCACCCTCTGATTGCTACCTGACGGCGGCCCAGCAACCTCGCGCGAGGTTGCTGGGCCGCCGTCAGGTAGCAATTGGGGGTTTTCAGGGGCGGCGGGCTCGTGCCACCTCGTAGAGGGAGACCGCTGCGGCGATGCCGGCGTTGAGCGACTCGGTGGTCGCCGCGATCGGGATCGACACGATCTGGTCGCACGTCTCCGAGATGAGCCGCGACAGACCCTTGCCTTCGGAACCGACGACGATGCACAGCGGGTCGCGGGTGAAGGTCAGTTCGGGCAGCTCGACGTCACCGTCCATGTCGAGGCCGACGACGAAGACATTCTGCTTCTTCAGCTCATCGATCGCCCTGGCCAGGTTGACCACCTGTGCCACGCGGATGCGCGAGGCGGCACCGGCGGAGGTCTTCCACGCCGCGGCCGTCATCGAGGCGGCGCGACGCTCCGGGATGATCACACCGTGACCGCCGAAGGCCGCCGTCGACCGGACGATGGCACCGAGGTTGCGCGGATCGGTGATCCCGTCGAGGGCCACGAGCAGCGGAGTCTCGGCTCGTTCGGCCGCGAATTCGAGCAGGTCGGCGGGGTCGGCATATTCGTACGGCGGAACCTGCAGGGCGATGCCCTGGTGGATCGCGTCGTCGGTGAGCCGGTCGAGGTCGGGCTTGCTCGCTTCGAGCATCGAGATGCCGCGCTGAGTCGCCAGAGTGATGGATTCGCGCACCCGGTCGTCGGAGTCGATGCGACCGGAGACGTACATCGCGGTGGCCGGAACACCTTCGCGCAGAGCCTCGAGGACCGAATTGCGTCCGGCGACCATATTCGGTCCGAGCTCCTTCTTCTTCCGCTTCGCCTGCGCCGAGGCGTTCGAGCTCTTTCGCTGCTGCGCGGCCTTGTGCGCCTTGTGATAGACGCGGTCCTCGGCCTTGGGCGTCGGGCCCTTGCCGCGCAGGCTGCGCCTGTTCTTGCCGCCCGACCCCTTGGTCGGGCCCTTCTTCGATCCGCCGGAGCGGGGATTGGAAGCCATGTATTTCCTATCAGGTGCGTTGGGGTCACGAGCTCATGCCCGTGACCGAAATTCGTCGACCTCAGCCCTCGCCGAGGTGGTAGCGGTACCCGTCGGCCGTGTCCTCGATGATGACGCCGGCCGCGGCCAGTTCGTCACGCAGGGCGTCGGCGGTGGCGAAGTCCTTCTCCGCTTTCGCCTCGGCCCGCCGTGCGGCCATGGTGGCCACGAGGGAGTCGAGTGCGGACTCCGCCTTGGCATCGGTCGCCGATCCGGCCCAGACAGCGGCGCTGGGATTGACTCCGAGGATGTCGAGCATGAGCTCCACCTCGGCGACGATTCGCGCCAGTCCCGCCCGGTCGCTGCCGGAGTCGAGGAGCTTCGCTCCCTCGCTCACGGACGCGAAGACCACGGACAGCGCCCGCGGCACACCGAGGTCGTCGTCGAGGGCGGCGGCGAATTCGGCTGGAACGTCGACGCTGCGTGAAGCATAGGAGTCGCTGACGTCCGGCAGCGCCGGCGCGTCCGCTCCGAGTGCCTGGCGGGCGCGCTGGAGGAAGTTCTGAAGCCGTTCGAGCGAGGCCGCCGAGCGTTCCATCGCCTCGTTCGAGAAGTCGAGGATCGACCGGTAGCTGGCGCCGGTGAGGAAATAGCGCACGGCCAGCGGGCTGAACGTGTCGAACAGGTCGGAGGCGAAGACAGAGTTGCCCAGAGACTTCGACATCTTGTCCCCGCCCACATTGAGCAGTCCGGAGTGCATCCAGATGTTCGCGAACTGGTCGCCGGCCGCTCGGGACTGGGCGAGCTCGTTCTCGTGGTGCGGGAAGCGCAGGTCGAGTCCGCCACCGTGGATGTCGAAGTTCGACCCCAGGTACTTCGTCGACATGGCCGAGCACTCGATGTGCCAGCCCGGCCGGCCCCGTCCCCACGGCGACGGCCACGAGGCGGTGATCGGCTCCGAGTCCTTGTGCGACTTCCACAGCGCGAAGTCCCTGGCGTCCTTCTTCCCGCGCAGCTCGGCCCCCTCGGACAGTTCCATGTCCTCGAGCTTCTGGTTCGTCAGTGCCCCGTATTCGCTCCACGAGGCGGCGTCGAAGTAGACATCGGCGCTGCCGTCGAGCGCAGGGTAGGCATGACCGGCCTCGATGAGGCGGGAGATGAGTTCGATCATCTCGGTGATGTGCCCCGTCGCGCGCGGTTCGCTGCTCGGCGGCAGCACATCGAGCGCATCGTAGGCGGCGGTGAAGGCGCGTTCGTACTTATACGCGTGAGCGAACCATTCCCGACCCTCCTCGACGGACTTCGACAGGATCTTGTCGTCGATGTCGGTGACGTTGCGGATCATGGTCACCCGGTAACCGCTGTAGAGCAGCCAGCGGCGCAGAGTGTCGAACACCGAGGCCGAGCGCAGGTGGCCGATATGCGGCTCGCCCTGCACCGTGGCGCCACAGACATAGATACCGACCTGACCGTCGTTGACGGGGCGCAGTTCTTCGGTCGTGCGGCTGGCGGTGTTGTAGAGCGAGATAGTCACGCCCCCAAGTCTACCGGGCGTGGAAGATTTCCCAGTTTCCCATTATTCGATACACGACTGTTATGCGCATCACGTGACGGCGGGCACATTGCCCAGCGTTTTCACAGTAAACTGGAGCCATGCAATGAAGCCGCAGCAGAGATCATTTCTCACATCACGGACTTCACATCGGACCACCGATCTCACAGACGAAACTTCGGTGGCCCCACTCGGTCACGATGGTCCGCGACCGGACAAGAAAGGACATCATGTCACCCAAGTCATCACCCCAGAGGGAGGTCTTCGTCTCCCGCGGCGCGTTCATCTTCGCGGCCATCGGTTCGGCGGTCGGCCTCGGCAACATCTGGCGCTTCCCGTATGTCACCTACGAGAACGGCGGCGGCGCCTTCCTCATCCCCTACCTCGTCGCTCTGCTGACAGCAGGCATCCCGCTGCTGTTCTTCTACTACGCGATGGGCCACCGGTCTCGCGGATCGGCTCCGCTGGCCTACCGGATGACTCACCGTGCCGCCGAGCCCATCGGTTGGTTCGCCACCGGAATCGCGATCATCATCGGCATCTACTACGCCGCCATCATCGGCTGGGCCGGCTCCTATATGTTCTTCTCGCTGACTGAGGCCTGGGGCGATGACGCGGAGGGCTTCCTCTTCGGCGAGTACCTCAAGCTCGGAGACCCCGGAATCTCCTTCGAATTCGTTCCCGGCGTGCTCATCCCGCTCATCATCGTGTGGGCCATCGTCCTCGGCATCCTCCTGCTCGGTGTGCAGAACGGCATCGCACGGTTCTCGAAGATCTTCATCCCGCTGCTCATCGTCCTCTTCCTCGCCCTCGTCGTCCGGTCGCTGTTCCTTCCCGGCGCTGCGGGGGGACTGAATGCACTGTTCACTCCCGACTTCTCGGCGCTGACAGATCACAAGGTGTGGATCGCGGCGTACGGTCAGATCTTCTTCTCGCTGTCCATCGCCTTCGGCATCATGATCACCTATGCCTCCTACCTGAAGAAGAAGACGAACCTCACCGGCTCCGGACTCGTCGTCGGCTTCTCGAACTCGGCGTTCGAGATCCTCGCCGGCATCGGAATCTTCGCGGCCCTCGGGTTCATGGCCTCTGCGCAGGGCGTCGAGGTCTCCGAGGTGGCATCGTCGGGCATCGGCCTGGCCTTCGTCGGCTTCCCGACGCTGATCTCCCAGATGCCCGGCGGGGCGATCTTCGGATTCGTCTTCTTCGCCTGCCTCGTCTTCGCCGGTCTGACCTCGCTGATCTCGATCGTGCAGGTGCCGATCCAGGCTCTGCGGGACAAGTTCCGTCTCAGCAACAAGACCTCGACGGCGACCGTCGGCGGAGCGATGGCGATCGTCTCGCTGGTGCTCATGCCCACGGTGACCGGACTCTACGCGCTCGACACCATGGATGCCTGGGCGAACAACATCGGCATCGTCGGCTCGGCCGTCCTCGCGATCGTCGTCGTCGCGTGGCTGCTGCGCAAGCTGCCGGTGTTCAAGCGTCACCTCAACGCAGTCTCGAGCTTCAAGCTCGGGTGGACCTGGATGATCCTCATCTCGATCACCGGTGTGGTGCTCGCCTACATGCTCGTCACACAGATCATCGCCTACGCCACCGACGGCTACGAGGACTACCCGGCCGTCATCATCGGCACCTACGGCTGGGGCATGATCGCCCTGCTCGTCGTCGCCTCCATCGTCCTCACACTGGTCAGATGGCCGAAGAAGACGATCGACGACATGAACGAGGCGATCGCCGACTCCGTGGCCGAAGAGAACCTCCGCAACGAGACCAAGGGAGTCTGACATGGGCACTTCAGCAATCGTCATGATGGTCATCGCGATGGTCACCGTCTGGGGCGGCCTGGGAGCCGCAATGCTGCACCTGCGCAAGCACCCCGACGAGGACGTCGCCGACTGACGGACCGGGTGGACCCCACCCCGTTCACGACCGGCTGAGTCGGATCCGCAGCACCGCCTCGGCGACGCGGATCGGCTCACCCTCGCCGAGGCGGTCCGATGCAATCCAAGCATCGGGCCGCCTTCGCCTATCCACCCTCACCCCACCCAGGTCGAACGCATCGTCTCACTCCTGAATCACCCACTGGTCGCGGACGTCCGGCCTGGTTAGGGTGGGGGTGTGAGCACCCCTGCCGGGGTGCAACAGGTCCACTTCGGGTTCCGTATCCGCGGACACCCGCTGCCGAAGACACAAAGGAGACGCAATGCCACAGACGGTCAAGGGCGTCATCTCCCGCAGCAAGGGAGCCCCAGTCGAACTCACCGACATCGTCATCCCGGATCCGGGCCCGGGCGAGGTCGTCGTCGATGTGAAGTCGTGCGGCGTCTGCCACACGGACTTCCACTACCGCGAAGGCGGAATCAGCGACGACTACCCGTTCCTGCTCGGCCACGAGTCCGCCGGGTTCGTCTCCGAAGTCGGCGATGGGGTCACCGAGGTCGAGGTCGGCGATTTCGTCATCCTCAACTGGCGCGCCATCTGCGGAGACTGCCGTGCCTGCAAGCGCGGCGAACCCTGGTACTGCTTCGACACCCACAATGCTTCGCAGAAGATGACCCTGCCCGACGGCACCGAGCTCGAAGCCGCACTGGGCATCGGCTCGTTCGCCGAGAAGACGCTCGTCGCCGCCGGACAGTGCACGAAGGTCCCCGAGGCGGACCCGGCGGTCGTGGGTCTGCTCGGCTGCGGAATGATGGCCGGAATCGGCGCCGCCATCAACACCGGTGAGGTCACCCGCGGCAAGTCCGTGGCCGTGATCGGCGCCGGCGGTGTCGGCTGCGCGGCGATCGCCGGTTCGGCTCTGGCCGGAGCGAACACGATCATCGCGCTCGACATCGATGAGAAGAAGCTGTCCTGGGCCAACGATTTCGGTGCCACGCACACCGTGAGCACGAAGGGCATGAGCGAGGACGAGGTCGTCGCCGCGATCCAGGAGCGCACCGGAGGCTTCGGCGCCGATGTCGTCATCGACGCCGTCGGACTCCCCGCCACCTGGCGGCAGGCCTTCTACGGCCGCGACCTCGCCGGCACCGTCGTGCTCGTCGGCGTGCCGACTCCGGAGATGGAGCTCACCGTTCCGCTGCTCGACGTATTCGGCCGCGGCGGCAAGCTCAAGTCCTCGTGGTACGGCGACTGCCTGCCCGACCGCGACTTCCCGATGCTCGTCGACCTCTACCAGCAGGGACGTTTCCCGCTCGAGAAGTTCGTGTCCGAACGCATCGGCATCGGCGATGTCGAATCCGCATTCGAGAAGATGGCCAAGGGAGAAGTCCTGCGATCGGTGGTGGAACTGTAATGACAGCTATTGAGCATCTCGTCACGTCGGGTACGTTCTCCCTGGATGGGGAGACGCACAACGTCGACAACAATGTGTGGATCATCGGTGATGATTCCGAGGTCATCGTCATCGACCCGGCCCATGATGTCGATGCGATCGCCGAGGCGGTCGGATCCAGAGAGGTCAAGGCCATTCTGCTCACGCACGGTCACGACGATCACGTGCGCGTCGTCCGCGACTTCGCCCAGCGGGTGGGCAACCCCACCGTGTACCTCAATCCCGATGACTATGTGCTCTGGGACATGACCTTCGAGAACTACCGTCCCGATGGACAGATCGCCCACGGCGACACCTGGACCGTCGGCGGAATCAAACTCAAGGCTCTGCACACCCCCGGCCACTCCCCCGGTTCGACGTGCTTCTTCGTCGAGACCGGTCTGCCGGCTCCGGCATCGGCCGGTGCCGGTCGGGCGGTCGGTCCGGTGCTGTTCTCCGGCGACACCCTGTTCAACGGCGGCCCCGGAGCCACGGGCCGGTCGCATTCGAGCTTCGAGACGATCATCGAATCGATCCGCGACGTGCTCTTCCCGCTGCCCGAGGCGACAGTCGTGCTCACCGGACACGGTGACTCGACGTCGATCGGTGCCGAGAGTCCGGCCCTCGAGGACTGGATCAAGCGCGGCCACTGATCGGCCACTGAGTCGCCGCAGCCCAAGCGCTGAGTCGCAGCTGTGCGCGCAATGCACCTCGCAGACGCGGGTCGCGACCCCTACGGGTCCGCGACCCGCGTCTGCGCTCTCCGGCCCCGACGGATAGACTTCTCGGGTGCCTGAATCACAGTCTTCGCAGCCCGCCGAGTCCGCCTCGGCGCCGTCCACCAGCGACATCGCCGCCACGTCCAACGGCCTCAAGGTGGGCATGAAACCCCGCCACCTGGTGATGATGAGCCTCGGCTCGGCGATCGGCGCAGGTCTCTTCGTCGGCTCCGGTGCCGGTGTGCAGGCCGCGGGTCCTGCCGTGCTCATCTCCTACATCGTCGCGGGCCTCATCGTCATCTTCGTCATGCGGGCCCTGGGCGAACTCGTCGCCGCCGATCCGAATCCGGGTGCGTTCTCGCACTATGCGGGCAAGGCCATGGGCCCGGCCGCGGCCTTCGCCGTCGGTGCTCTGTGGTGGGTGCAGCTGTGCCTCGTCGTCGCCGCCGAGGCCACGGCCGCCGCACAGATCGCGGCCTCCTATATTCCGGCCGTCCCCCAGTGGGTCATCGCCTTGGCGATCATGCTCGTCTTCACCGCGATCAACCTCACCACTTCCGGCAGCTTCGGTGAGTTCGAGTTCTGGTTCTCGCTCATCAAGGTCGCCTTCGTCGTTCTCTTCGTCGTCCTCGGTGCCGCGTACCTGTTCGGGTGGACCCCGGCCGAACCGCCCGCGCAGATCTTCGCCGACGGGTTCATGCCCACCGGCATTTCCGGTATCGCCGCCGGTCTGCTCGTGGTCGCCTTCGCCTTCGGCGGCATCGAGATCGTCGCTGTTGCCGCGGCCGAGACCGCGAACCCCGAACGCAGCGTCTCGCAGGCGATTAAGACGATCGTGTGGCGCATCCTGTTCCTCTACATCGGGTCCGTGGCGATCATCGTCCTCGTCCTCCCGTGGACGGACGACCGCTTGGCCGAGTCCCCGTTCGTCGCCGTCCTCGAGTCCGCAGGGCTGCCGTTCATCGCCTCGCTGCTGGCCGCGGTCATCGTCATCGCGCTGCTGTCGTCGATGAACGCGAACATCTACGGGGCATCCCGGATGTCGTTCTCGATGGCACAGCGGTCCATGCTTCCCAAAGCGCTGGGCCGCACCAATCGCCGCGGTGTGCCCGTGCCTGCGGTGCTGGCCACCTCGGCGTTCGGCTTCGTCGCCGTCGCACTCAATTATTTCTGGGCAGCCGAGGTCCTCGGGGTCCTGCTCAACATCGTCGGCTCGACGCTCATCGTCACCTGGGTCGTCACGCTCGTCTCCCAGATCGTCCTGCGTCGTCGCGCCGAGGCGGCCGGCCGGTCCCTGCCCCTGCGCATGTGGGGCTACCCGTGGCTGTCGTATGTCACCTTGGCCGGCATCGCCGTGATCATCGGGCTCGGCCTGACCGTCGAATCCGTGCGCTTCCAGATCGTCGGCACGCTCATCTTCGTCGTCGCGCTCTACCTCATCGGCCTCGTCGTCACGAAGCGCTACCCAGACGCGAAGGGCTGAGACCGCCCATCACCGCCGCCGAGGCGGCTGTCGGCTTCCGTGCCCGGACCGCGACAGTCTCCCGCGACCGATGTTCAGTCGCAGCCGTCGTCCAATGCGGCCATCTGGAACCGTCGAGCCTCACGTTCCATTCGCGTCCAGCGCGGCGATGAGTTCCTGCAGGGCGTGAGCCGAATCTGCCGATCCCGCCCAGCCGGCGAGCATGTCCCTCGTCTGGCCCACGTGCCGGTTGAAGTGCCTGCCCGCATAGTTCGTGACGTCGATCGGCACGATCCTCTCCAGCGCTGCGAGCACAACGTGTGCGGCGGTGCCGAACACGGCAGCCGGCACCCCGAGGCGGCTCCGCACGGCTTCGGTCGCGGCATCAGCGGGTCGGCCGAGATGCGATTTCAGTGCGGCCCAGTCGCCGTCGCGGATGCTGAGTTCGGCGACGAAGGGAATGAACACCGTCGGCGGCAGCACCACGGCCTCCATCGGCACCGGCAGAACGAGGCGGCCCAGCCCGCGAACAAGCGAACGCACCGCGCCCCTCGGTCCCGCGACGAGGAAACGCGGTGCGCCGGCCGGTGCCCAGAACCTCACTTCGTGCCCGGGTTCGGCTCTTCTGCTGCCCCTTCCGTCGCGTCCGCCGTCTGTGGACACACCTCTGTCGACTTCCCCGGCCCGGCTGTCGGCTGGCCGCACACGTCTGTCGGCCTCCCCAACCCGGTTGCCGGCTGGGCGCACACCGCTGTCGGCTGGGCGCATAACGTCAGCCGGCACACCCGGGTCCAGTCGTTCGGACAGGAACGCGGGTCCGACTATGACGGCTTGGGCACCGGGGAAAACGGCCTGTGCTCGCTCGAGGTCTCCTTCGACCTGGCTCGTCGTCGCAATGAACGCGGGTGAGATATCCCGAATCGCTGCGACCACCTCAGCGTCGAGATCACCCGGTCGAGTCGTGAGGACGATGAGGTCCCAGATCCCATCAGCGGCAGCAGCAATCCAGTCTGTGATCGTCACCCGCCGAGTCGCGGCCACGCGGGTCACCGACCAGCCATCGCTCGAACTCGCTCGTCCGCCATCGGCTCGCCCGCGTCCTCCCGAACAGCTGCTGCGTCGGGAGCCCACCTGGCCCGAATCGGTCGGATCGGCGATGCTCACGCGTCGCGGAAAGGCCGCCCGCCCGTCGGCGCCGGGCGAGCGGGAGACAACGGCGACCTCGTGAGCGTCGGTGAAGAGCGCGGCTCCGGCGAGGCCGACGGCACCGGCTCCCTGGAAGAGGACTCTCACTGCTGGCTCTCCTCATTCAGCTCTCGTGACTCAGCTCTCGTGGCTCAGTTCGAATGATCAGGTCGAATAGATAGGATCGGGCAGATCAGCGAGGGTGGATCAGCGCGGTGGCGATGGCCGCGACTCCTTCGCTGCGGCCGGTCAGCCCGAGGCCGTCCGAGGTGGTGCCCGATACCGATACCGGTGCGCCTGCTGCCGCCGACAGTGCCTGCTGGGCTTCTGTACGACGCGTGCCGATCTTCGGCCGGTTGCCGATCACCTGAACGGAGATGTTTCCGATCTCGAAGCCTGCCTCGCGGACGATGCGGGCCGCCTCGGCGAGCAGCGCCGAACCCGAGGCACCGGCGAATTCCGGGCGGTCGACGCCGAAGTGCTCACCGAGGTCGCCGAGCCCCGCGGCGGAGAACAAAGCGTCGCAGCACGCGTGGGCGGCCACGTCGGAGTCCGAGTGTCCTTCGAGTCCGGTCTCGCCCGGCCACAGCAGTCCCGCAACCCACAGCGCGCGTGCGGGGTCGACAGCGAAGGCATGGACATCGACGCCGGTACCGATGCGGGGAATGATCTGATTCATCGTGGTTCCTTCGCCGAATCCAACGTATCTGCTCCAGGGACCGCAGCTCCGTCACGCATTCGGGCGAGCTGTTCCGCAAGGACGAGGTCGAGCGGATAGGTGATCTTCAGCGCCTCGTCGTCACCGTCGACGGCGACGATGTCGACACCGAGGCGTTCCACCAGCCCCGCATCGTCCGTCGGAAGCACACTGCCCACCCGGCCGACACCATCGGTTGGGTGGGCGCCATCGGTCGAGCCATGGTCATCGATAGTGCCGGAGCCTTCCGCAGTGCCGGAGCCTTCGGCTGCAAACTTGGCATAGGCCCGCCGGAGCACCTCGGCGCGGAATCCTTGAGGCGTCTGAACCCGTCGCAGCTCGGCCCGGTCCAGATCTCCCCGCACCACTGCATGAGCACCATTGCTCACAGCCCTCACAATCCCCTCGGAAGCGCCATCCACATTCGGCCTCACACCCGCCGCCGGGTCCGAAACGACCTGCCTGACGGTATCGATCATCGGCAGGACAGGGACGACCGCCTCGGCGCCGGATCGCAGCGCGGCAACGACTCGGGCGAACACATCGGGCGGGGTCAGGCACCTCGCCGCATCATGAACGAGAACGTAGTCCGCGACACGCTCACGTTTCAAGGCCGTTTGCACTGAGGAAATGCGATCCTCTCCTCCTGCTACGGCTGTAATTGAAATTTCGCATTTCTGTTCTGCTGCCACTTCGGCGATTTCTTCACGTGCGCGCATAAGAAACTCCTCGGGAGCGACCACCACGATTGTGGAGGCGACTCCCGAGGAGATGACCGTCTCAAGGCTGCGAGCCAGAACTGTCCGTCCATTCACATGGACGAAGGCCTTCGGCTCACTGTTGCCCAGACGAGATCCCGACCCTGCGGCCGGGATGATGACACAGGTGCTCAGGATGCGAGCACTTCGTCCAGCAGAGCTTCCGCCTCGGACTCTTCCTTCTTCTCGGCCAGTGCGAGTTCGGAGACGAGGATCTGGCGGGCCTTGGAGAGCATGCGCTTCTCACCGGTCGACAGGCCGCGGTCCTGCTCGCGACGCCACAGATCGCGGACGACCTCGGCAACCTTGATGACGTCACCGGACTGCAGCTTCTCAACATTGGCCTTGTACCGGCGGGACCAGTTCGCAGGCTCTTCGACGAATTCGGCACGCAGGACGTTGAAGACCTTCTCAACGCCTTCTTCACCGACGACGTCTCGCACACCGACCAGATCGCAGTTCTCTGCGGGGACCTCGATCACGAGATCGCCATGCGCGACCTGGAGCTTGAGATACAGCTTCTCCTCACCTTTGATGGCACGTTTCTTGATTTCTTGGATTGTCGCTGCACCGTGATGTGGATAGACAACAGTGTCGCCGACCTGGAAACTCATATTCTCTTCAAACCCCTTTCGCGGAATCCCAGTTTACCATGAGGCTCGCCACAGAAATCGTTCAGGGCAGCGATTCTTCATGCTAGGCTCCGCCCCTGACTCGCACTGCGATCGAGCCCATTGCCGCCTCTGTCAGCGAGAACATCGGGAGAGGACGCAGTGCCTTCATGCTCGAACATGGACCTCGACCGACTGCGATGCGGGAGGGACGTCGCTCGCTCTTCACCGAATCTTCAGCCGCGACGCGCCCGGGCGATGCAGAACCTCTGCGTCTCCGACCGCCCGGTTCTACAGCGGGTCAAAAACCGGGTAGTATACAGACTGATCTTGTATTGCCACTTCAAGGAGCATAATGAAACGGCACAACCGCGCGGCTCTCGCCGTTGCCGCACTCGCTCTCGTTATCCCCGTCAGCGGATGTGCAAGCCTGCTGTCTCCCCATCAGACCGCCGAATACCACTACAACGGCGGCGATGGAGCCTCGGGAGCCGTCGGCGACGTCGAGGTCCGTGGGCTCATGCTCATCACGGACAAGGAAAGCTCCGGTCCGGCGCAGCTGTTCTTCACCCTCATCAACAAGGGTGACTCCACCGCCAAGGTGTCCATCGAGGTCGCAGGCACCACGGTGAGCGAATCGATCAAGGCCGGCGACACCTTCGTCCAGGACCCGATGAGCCCCGAGACGTCGTCCAAGGAAGTCGTCACCGTCGACAGCCTTGAGGCGGAGCCCGGCGATCTCGTCGACATCACCGTCAAGAACGGCGGTGAGGAGAAGGTCATCGAGACCCAGCTCCTCACCGATGTCCTGCCGTACTACGACGAGTACGTGCCGTCGGATGCGCCGTCCGAGTCTCCGTCCGATATGCCCAGCGAGGACGCCGGCGCAGCAGAGGGAACCGCAGCGGCCAACGGCTGATCAGCACTCTCTGCACACACAGCGCGAGAGCACAGAAAGCACAGAAGGAGCCGCTCACTTGATGTGAGCGGCTCCTTCTGTGCTCATGTCCGGCCGGTCGGTCCCGACCTCACGATCCCGCGGTCCCGACCCTTACGATCCCAGCCCCGCCGGCACAGGGCCTCACGATTCCGGCCGGCTGCGCCCGGCCTCGCCTGCACAGAAACTCAGGCTTCGCCGGTCGGTTTCCTCAGGCCTCGAACTTGTACCCGAGTCCGCGCACCGTGGTGAGCAGGCGCGGTTCTGAGGGGTTCTCCTCGATCTTCGCGCGCAGTCGTTTGACGTGGACGTCGAGCGTTTTCGTATCGCCCACGTAGTCCTCGCCCCAGATCCGGTCGATGAGCTGACCGCGGGTCATCACGCGGCCGGAGTTGCGCACGAGGATCTCGAGGAGCTCGAACTCCTTGAGCGGCATGGACTGCTCTTCACCGCGCACAGATACGACGTGGCGTTCGACGTCGATGCGCACTCCCCCGGCCTCGAGCACGGACTCGTCCTCGAACTCCTCGGTCTCGACATTGCGTCGCAGCACCGCCCGCACACGAGCCAGCAGCTCACGTGAGGAGTACGGCTTCGTCACATAGTCATCGGCGCCGAGCTCGAGCCCTACGACCTTGTCAATCTCCGAATCCTTGGCCGTGAGCATGATGATCGGCACATTGGATTTCGCCCGCAGTTCGCGGCACACCTCGGTGCCGGACGCGCCGGGCAGCATGAGGTCGAGCAGGACCAGATCGGCGCCGGTGCGGTCGAACTCCGCCAGAGCCTTGAGCCCGTCATCGGCGACCGTCACCTCGTACCCTTCCTTACCGAGCAGGTACGACAGCGGGTCCGAGAACGAATCTTCGTCCTCGACAAGCAGAATACGAGTCACGTTGTGAGCTTCCTTTGTTCGCTTTCTTCGGTCAGATCCTTGGATGGGTCGGCGGTCGCCCCGCCGTCTCCATTATCACCGGCGGGCTTGCCGCTGTCGTCGGCCGGGTCGTCCGCATCGGAGGCGGCGGTGCCGCTCCCGTCGTCATCCGCCGAGGCAGTGCCGTGCCCGTCGTCACCCGCCGAGGCAGTGCCGTGCCCGTCGTCACCCGCCGAGGCGGTGCCGTGCCCGTCGTCATCCGCCGAGGCGGTCCCGTCCTCCCCTGTCGACGCGACTCCGGTCGAATCTGCGGAGTGTTCGATGAGCACCCCGGCCGGTGCCGAATCGGTGGCGGCGGCATCGGCTGCGGTTCCGGCCAGCGGGAGGACGATCGTGAACGTCGATCCCTTGTTCAGTCGGCTCCACACGCGCACTTCACCGCCATGGGTGGCGACGATGTGCTTGACGATGCTCAGGCCCAGCCCCGTGCCTCCGGTGATCCGGGAGCGAGCCGGGTCGACCCGGTAGAAGCGTTCGAAGACGCGCTCGGTGTCCTGAGCGGTCATGCCGATGCCCTGGTCGGTCACGGCGATCTCGATGCGCTCGTCGACGAGGTCGACTCCGACGCCGACTCGAGTGCCCTCCGGCGAGTAGTTCACGGCATTGTCGATGAGGTTGCGCACCGCATTGACGAGCAGTTCGTAGTTGCCTTCGATGAGCAGGTCGCTCGGCGGGGAGACCTCGATGTGGATGTTCTTGCCCTCCGCCCCGGTCCGGGCACGGTCAGCGGCATCGTCGACCACCTCGGCGACGGAGATCTTCTCGGTCGTCGCGGGAGCGGCGTGGTCCTGGACGCGGGAGAGGTCGATGATCTCCTGCACCAGCTGAGTCAGCCTCTTCGACTCCCGCTGCATTCTCCCGCCGAAGCGCTCGACTGCGGCGGGGTCATCGGCGAAGTCGGTGACAGCCTCGGCGAGCAGAGCCATCGCACCGATCGGCGTCTTGAGTTCATGGGACACGTTGGCGACGAAGTCGCGGCGGACGGCGTCGACGCGTTTGGATTCGGTCTGGTCGTCGCAGAGGACGAGGACGAAGGAGGTTCCCAGGGGCGCGACGCGGGCGTGGAGGTAGCGGAGCACGGATTCGGAGTTCTCCCGTGTCTGCTCGAGGTCGATCTCTTCGATGAGACCGCGGGCGCGCACGCGGCCGACGACTCTCAGCATCTCCGGCGAGGCGAGCGAATGACCTCTGACCAGGCCGAACGTGTACGCGGCCGGGGAGGCTTTGACCACATCGTCACCGGCGTCGATGACGATGGCGGCCGAGGACAGAACGGCGAGCACCTCGGCGATTCCCTCGGGCAGGTCGTCCTCCGAATGCAGATCGGCAGCATCGCGGGAGCGTTCGCTGAATCGGAACGCAAGAATTCCCGCAATACCCAGGCCCAGGCCGACGACGCCGGTCAGGACCGCCACGACTAACAGATCCACAGCCTCAAGCTTAGGCGGTGTCCACCGCCCCGGCGCACCGAATTCACTTCTGCTGACAGTATTTGCCGAGGAATTCACCTTCTCGTCTGGAGTCGTTCACTCGATCATGCGAAGCTGACGTCTGTGTGCCTGCGTTCCCCGTCGTTCCTGCCCTCTGCTTTCCCCCGCTGAGGGTGCGGACCGGAATCGCGGGCACCCCACAGGCCGCCAAGCACCGCCGACAGTCACTCCCGATTGTCACGATCAAGAGTTAGGGAACCGCAGTTCATGCGCGAAGTCTTCAGAAACGAATTGGATGATCTGGCCACCCAGCTGGTCGGCATGTCCACCAAGGTCCTCGACGCCATCCGCCTGGCCAATCAGGCGCTGCATTCGAATGATCTCGAGCTGGCCGAGCAGGTCATCGAGGCCGACTCCGTCATCGACAACATGCAGTTCACCCTCGATCAGCAGGCCGCCGAGATGCTTGCCCTGCAGGCTCCGGTGGCTGCGGATCTGCGCGCCGTCATCGGCTCCCTGCGGATGTCGGCATCGCTCGAGCGCATGGGCGACCTCGCCCGTCACATCGCCCAGCAGGTGCGCATCCGCTATCCGGAGTCCGCGATCCCCGAAGGCTTCGAATCCGTGTTCTCGCGGATGGGCGAATCCGGTGACAAGATCGCCGAGGCGACGCAGAGCCTGCTCTCGAACCCCGGACTGACCGATGTGCCCACGATCAACGCCATCGACGAGGAGCTCGACGAACTCCACTTGAGCGTGTTCGGGAAGCTCGGCGAGGCTCCGGCCGGTTCGCTGGCTCCCCGCCATATCGCCGATGTCACCCTGCTCTCGCGCTACTACGAACGTTTCGGTGATCACGCGGTGTCCGTGTCGCAGAAGGTCGAGTACCTGCTCACCGGCAACTGGGAGCCCTACCTGTCGAAGAAGTGAGGCCCGCGTCGCACGGACTCGCGCACGCACGCGCAGACCGGGCAGACCGCGCAGACGACGATCGCCGAGGTGGTTCTTCCACCTCGGCGATCGTCGTCTGTGTCCGGCTCAGCGACTGTGTCCGGTTCAGCGTCTGTGTCCGGCTCAGCGTCTGTGTCCGGCTCAGCGTCCCTGGTTGGCGACTTGGCCGATCGCTGCCGCGGCCGCCTCGGCGTCGAGGTACGTGCCGCCGGGGGTGACCGGAGTGAAATCCTCGGTGAGTTCGTAGTGCAGCGGAATGCCGGTGGGGATATTCAACCCCGTGATGTCGGCATCGGAGATCCCGTCGAGGTGCTTGACCAGTGCGCGCAGCGAGTTGCCGTGGGCGGCCACGAGCACGGTCTTGCCGACGGTGAGTTCGGGCACGAGGGTGTCGTACCAGTAGGGCAGGAGGCGGTCGATGACGTCGGCGAGGCATTCGGTGCGGGGCAGCGCATCGCCGAGGTTGGCGTAGCGGGCTTCACCGGCCTGCGAGAATTCCGAGCTGTCGGCCAGTGCCGGAGGCGGGGTGTCGAAGGAGCGGCGCCAGGTCATGAACTGCTCTTCGCCGAACTCGTCGCGGATCTCCTTCTTGTTCTTGCCCTGCAGTGCGCCGTAGTGGCGTTCGTTCAGCCGCCAGCTGCGGTGGACGTCGAGCCAGGACAGGTCGGCGGCTTCGAGCGCGATGTTCGCAGTCAGGATCGCGCGCTTGAGCCGCGAGGTATAGACGACATCGGGGATGAGGCTTTTTTCCCGCAGCAGCTCACCGGCGCGTTTGCCTTCGGCACGGCCTTTGTCAGTCAGGGTCACGTCGACCCATCCGGTGAACAGATTCTTCTGGTTCCATTCGCTTTCGCCGTGGCGCAGCAGGATGAGGTTATACGTCATGGCTCCATTTTGACACGACCGCTCCGATGGGGCCGCCGGCGACCGTCGTCGCCAGCGGCCCTCTCCCCGCAGACACAGTCTTCGCTGTCCGGCCGCAGACAAGGTCATGTCTCCCCGCAGACAGGGTCTGTCAGGCCGCAGACAGGGTCTCAATGTCTGGGCATGTGTCTCGCATGACAATATGAGCGGAGTAGTCTGTACCCATGTCACACACGCCAGCACACCAGGCTTCCGGGGGCACTGCCGCTCCCGCCGCCGACCGCAGTTCGATCATCGCTGTCACGGCCCTGCCGGTCCTCGTCGTCATTGCGGGGGTGCTCGGGTTCCTGCTGCCCGATGCCTTCACGCCGCTGGCCCCGTCGATCACGTGGGCGCTCGGCGTGGTCATGTTCTTCATGGGGCTGACCCTGACGCTGCCCGACTTCGCTCGCATCGCCAAGCGGCCGTGGATTGCGGTGCTCGGCGTCGTCACTCAGTTCGTGGCGATGCCGCTGCTCGGCCTCCTCGTCGTGACCGTGTATTCACTTCCTCCCGAGATCGCCGTCGGTGTCATCCTCGTCGGCTGCGCGCCCGGCGGCACCGCGTCGAACGTCGTGACCTATCTGGCGAAGGGCGACACGGCGCTGTCGGTGTCGATCACGACCCTGTCGACGCTGTGCGCTCCCGTGCTCACCCCGCTGCTGACCCTGTGGCTGGCGGGCTCGTATATGGACGTGCCCTTCTGGTCGATGTTCGTCTCGATCTGCCAGACCGTGCTCGTGCCGGTCATCGTCGGCGTCCTCGTCCGAGTGCTCGCGTCGAAGTTCGTCGACACGATCTCGCCCGTGCTGCCATGGCTCGCCTCGATCGCCATCGCCTACATCGTCGCGATCGTCGTGGCCGGCTCGGCGGGTTCGATCGCCACAGCCGGTGTGCTCGTTCTGTTGGCCGTCGTCACACACAATCTGCTCGGACTGGGCATCGGCTACGGTGTGGCCACGGCCTGCCGTCTCGACACCCCGACGCGACGTGCGCTGTCCTTCGAAGTCGGACTCCAGAACTCCGGTCTCGCCTCGACGTTGGCCACCACGTACTTCTCGCCGCTCGCCGCACTGCCCGGGGCGGTATTCAGCGTGTGGCACAACGTCTCCGGCGCAGTGGTCGCCTCCCTCTTCGCTCGTCGCCCCTACGGCAAGCCGCCGGTCGATGCGCCCGACCATGATCCTGCAGCCGCGAGTGCGTCATCGGCGGAAACCACGGGCCGATGACCGCCGAGGCGACCGCGCACGAGGGCCGATCGGGCCGAGGCTTCGACGGCTTCTCCCCGGAGACCCTGGTGTCGGCCGGCCGGACGTTCACCATCCGCCGCGCCACCGAGGCCGATGTGCCGGCGCTTGTGGCACTGCTGCGCGATGACGTCCTCGGAGCTGCCCGCGAGACCGGAGCTGCCCGCGAGACCGGCGCCGCTGCGGTCGGCCGTGCGGGAGCCGCGTCTGGTTCCGCCCCTGCCTCCCCCGGCGCCGAGGAGACAGACCCCTATGCTCGCGCCTTCGCACTCATCGATGCCGATCCCAACCAACTCCTCGTCGCCGTCACCGAAGCCGCTGGCCAGCCCGACTCCGCAGGTCAGGCCGAAGCCGTGGGCCAGCCCGACTCCGCTGGACAAGCCGACACTGCGGGGCACGCCGATCCTACGGATCACATCCACGCCGACTCGACCATCGTCGGCACCCTGCAGCTGAGTCTGCTGCCCAGCCTGTCTCGCCAAGGTACTCTTCGTCTGCAGATCGAAGCGGTGCGCATCGGTGCCGCGGCTCAGGGAGTGGGGCTCGGGACAGCGGTGTTCGAATGGGCTCACGAATGCGGACGTCGCTTCGGCGCCGGACTCGCTCAGCTCACAACCGACAAGTCACGCACCGACGCACAGCGCTTCTATGACCGGCTCGGCTATGTCGCCAGCCATGAGGGAATGAAGCGCCCGCTCGACTGAGTTCGCCGCACTCATGAGCTCGGGCCCTTACTCTCCCTTACTCTCCCGATCGGCCGACGCCGCCGGAGATTCAGGACCCTCCCGATCGGCCGACACCGCCGGAGGTTCGGGATCGGCGTCGCCGAAGGTGCCGATGAATTCGTTGTCCTCCCCGCTGAGCACCTTCTCGAACGCCGCAAGGTTGCGCGTCGACTCACCCCGACCGACCCTCCAGGCCCATTCCTTCTTCATCCCCGTGAGGAATCCGATGAGGAGGAGTTCGTTGAACGAGGAATCCGCCGTGGCGAGCATGGCACCGAGCAGCCCGTCGAGCTCATCGAGCAGATGCTCGCGTGGCACGCTCGCCCGCAGATAGACATCGCCGAGGCTGTCGATCGCAAACGACACCGGCCCGGGCCTGAGGTTCTTCTGCAGCAGCCACCGATTGAATTCGGCCGAGTTCTCATCGGGATGACGGATGACGAAAGCCTGCAGATGGGCGGTGCGAGCGAAGACGCTGATCGCCACGTTCGTCTTGAGCTTCTTCTCCCCCGGCAGGGTGACGACGATCTCCGTGTCCTCGATCGAGTCCACGGGGACCTCGTTGTTCTCGGCCCAGCTGCGCACTCCGGTCAGGATCGCCTCGGTGTCGGTGCTCATGCTCTCACGTCCTTCGCTCGGCTCTCGTGCTCACCGCCGACTCTAGTCCCTCAGCACGCTCCCAGCGCGTCCGACTTCCGAGATGATGCACCGGAGCTCTCCGGCACGGCATCGAGGACGACGGCGACGGTCCGACCCCAATCGAAGCGTTGGGCGCGGTCGACGGCGTGACCGGCGAGATCCGCCCGAAGCTGCGTGTCCTCGAGCAGGGTTTCGATGGCCGTCGCCCAGTGGTGGGGGTTGTGATCGGCGATGAGCAGTCCCGAATGTCCGTGTTCGACGATCTCCGGGAGTCCACCCACCGCCGAGGCGATCGCCGGCAGCCCTGAAGCGGCTGCCTCGGCGGCCACGAGTCCGAAGGATTCGCTGCGGGAGGGGACGATGAGCACGTCCGCGGCCCGGTAGTAGTCGACGAGGATGCGGGAGGGTACGGGCGGGCGGACCTCGACGCTGGGTTCGTTCCCGATCGCCGTGGTCAGCTCCCGCAGATACGCCGAGGAGGGGCGGACCGCTCCTCCGCCTGCTTCGACACCTGCCCCCGAGGCGGCGCCGAGGAGGATTCCGCGGGTTCGAGAAGCCAGGTGGGGGTTGCGTTCCCGCAGTTCGGCCAGGGCGTCGACGGCGACGTCCGTGCCCTTGATGAACTGCATCCGCCCGACGTAGAGGACGATCGCCTCGTTCGCGGCGAATCCCAGACGCTCGCGCGCGTCCGCCTGAGCGCCCGGTGTGTATAGGGCATGGTCGACCCCTGGTCGGGCGACGACGACCGAGTCGGGATCGGCGTGGAGTTCGGTCACGAGGTCGCGGCGCTCGGCAGGGGTGGCCGCGACGAGCAGGTCGGCCTGCGCGGCGATGCGTCCTTCGGCGTCGAGTCTCTGGGGCCGTTCGTGGCTGGTCTCAGAATCGCGGTTCTTCACGGCACCGATCGTGTGCATGCTCACCGCAATCGGCGCCCGCACTGCTCTGCCCTGCCCCAGCACGCCAGCGGACTCGGGGCCGAACTCGGGGCCGAACTCGGGGTCGGAGTCGTCGGCGATGTCACGGGCGCGCAGGGCCGCCTCGGCGGAGATCCAATAGTGGGTCCAGATCAGATCGGCGGCGCAGAAGTCGGGGTGGACCGTGAGCAGTTCGGCGAGTTCGTCGATCGCATCGGCGAGTTCGTCCTTCGTCGCAGCGCCGACCGGCAGGTGGTGGAGGGTGATGGATTCGGTGATCTCCAGCTTCGTGTCCGCGCTGGCTCCCGTGCCGTCGAGCCCGCCGGGGTCGGCGGTGAATACGTCGACTGGGTGTCCGGCCGCGGCGAGCGCGCGCACGGATTGGTCGACATAGACGTTCATCCCTCCGGCATCGCCCTGGCCGGGTTGGGCGACGGGCGAGGTGTGTAGGGAGAGGACGGAGATGCGCACGGAGACAGTCTAGCCAACGACCTCGGCCGGGTGACCAGTCGAAGCCGGTCCTTTACCGAAGCCAGTCCCTCACCGAAGCGAGCCCTTCACCGAAGCCAGTCCCTCACCGAAGCCGGCGCCTAATCGAAGAAGGTGCCGAGGATGCGCCGCACGTCGTGTCGTCCGCGCCACAGGATCGATCCGGCGGGGAGCACCTCGAGTCGGGAGGTCGGAATCGCACGGTGGATGTCCTCGGCGACGGCGACCGGGTGCGCCGGGTCGTCTTCGTGGGTGAGCACGAGGACGTCGCCGGGGAAGGAGCGCAGATTCTCGGCGGCGACGTCGGTGTCCGCGACGGCGTTTTCGAGGCCGAGTCCGAGCCCGTCGGACATGTCGGTGCGGACGAGGTTCTCGGCCTTCGCCTTCGTCCAGGCCCGGGCGGGAAGCATCTGGGCCACCTCGGCGGGCTCGCGGGAGAGCATGAGTTCAACGATGCCGTCGATGTCCTCATCGGCGACGAGGCGACGCAGTCTCTCCAGGTAGGAGCGGTTGGCGGCGGCCACCTCGGCGGGGAATCCGGTGAAGGAGGCGGGGAGGACGAGGGCGACCTTCTCGAGGTCGCGGGTCACGGGGTGGGCGATGCTGAGCAGGTGGAGGAGCCCGCCGGCGGACATCGACACGCCCAGCGCTCGGCTCGCCGAGGTGGCGCTCACAGCGTCGGCGAGCACTTCGGCGATCTGCGGGTAGGTCCACCCGGGGCCGGGTGAGGGTCGGCCGCCGTGTCCGGGCAGGTGGAGGAAGTGGCGGGTGCCGGTGACGCCGGTGCCGAAGGGGCGGGTGTCGCGGATCGCGCCGGCGAATCCGTGGCCGAAGAGGGTGTGCGGGTCGCCGGTTCCGAACGTGGCGATGTAGCCGGATTCGGGGCCCGGCAGGTTGAGGTCGGTGCTCATAGGGCGAGTCTAGTCAGCGTGTGCTGGGCGCTTGCCGATCGGGTCCGCGAAGCCCGTTGCGGCGTCAAGCCGGTCAGCGTTTGCGGTAGCGCGGGTCGACGGCGCGGACCTTCGGGCGCACGTCGGTGAGGTAGACGATGCCGGCGACGAGGGCGATGATGTTGAGGAAGATCATGCTCATGCCCATCGGCGGCAGGGCGATGAGGGCGAGCGCGAGTCCGACGCCGAGGAGGATGACCCAGAACTTCTTGCTCTGCTTGTCCACGGCGCGGTAGTTCTCGTCCTTGAAGCGGAGGCAGTCGATGAACGCCCAGAGTTGGACGATGAATGCGGCCACCGTCAGTGCCAGAAAGACGAGACGCTGAAAGCCCGCGAGGTATTCCATGGTCCCAGCCTAGCAATCTCGGGCTGTCGGGGCAGTTCCGGGCGGGAGATCCTCGGCAATTGCCCACCCGCATCCCACGGCTTTCACAGTGGGTGGGCGCTGCCTCGAGGCCGCAGTCGGCAGGTGCCGTCCCACATTTGCGGTGGCGGCTCGATTCCTCGCGACCGCAGTCAGCGGGTGCCGCCGCCCCTGCTCAGAGGATCCCGGTCGTGCGGATGAGCGCGCACACGGCCATGCCGATGACCACAGCGAGCAGCATCGGCACACGCAGGATCGCGGCAAGCACGCCGGCGCCGACCCCGAGGAGGCGCGCCGGATCGGCGATGTCCGTGCCGTCGAAGACCGCGGTCGTGGCGAATACGGCGCCGATGAGCACGACCGTGGCCCGGTCCATCCACATCGTCACGCGTTCGGTCGAGTCGGCGGGATCTGAAGGTTCGACGGGTGTACCCGGCTCGACGGGCGTGGCAGTCTCAGCGGGCGTGGCGGGTGCGGATTCGGAGGGCAGAGTCCCCACCGAGGCGGCCGTCGGGGTGCGCCGACGCCCCTTCGTGGCGATGGCCGCTCCCACCTTCACCCCGGCGAAGCGCATGAGATAGGTTCCGAGGCTGAGCCCGGCCAGGGCGATGAGGAAGCTGACGGCGCTCATCGCGTTCCCTCCCCTCGAGTCGCGGATTGCGAGTGGTCGGCGCTGTGCTGGTCCGCATCGCTGCCTCCGGACCGGCGGCGACGGAGGAACGAGCGCACCGCCCAGCCGGCGGCGACGAAGACGAACACGGACAGCGAGGTCACTGCCCCCAGGCCGAGCGGCAGCAGCGGGGTCAGTCCCACGGCGATGAGGATGCCGATGACGGTCAGCGAGAGTGTGACCCGGTTCTTCAGAACCCCCCGGATGAGGCAGAAGAGGATGATGGGGAAAGCCGCGTCGAGGCCGAGCAGGTCCGCATTGATGACGTTGCCCAGCCACTGTCCGACCATGGCACCGCCGGGCCACATGATCGCGATCGCCGCTCCCATGAGCAGGAATGCGTGCCACTTCGCGCGGTCATTGTGCGCGGTACGCGAGATCGCGGTGGATTCGTCGTTGATCCAATGGGAGGCGATGAGTGCACGCCAGTCCTGCGGGAAGAAGGGGCCGACGGCAATGCCGAACGCGAAGTTCCGGGAGTTGACGAGGAGTCCTGCGAGCACCGCAAGGATCGGTGCGCCGCCGGCGGCGATGACGCCGACGAAGGTGAATTCGGCGGCGCCGCCGAGTGCGAACATCGCCAACAGCAGCGTCTGCCACCAGGCGAATCCGGAGACCGCGGAGATCGCACCGTACGACAGCGCGACGGCGATGATCGTGACGGTGACGATGGCCACCGCGCGATACATCGAACCAGGCAGCACCCGATCAGTCGTGCGAAATAATGAACTCATGTTCTATACAGTGCACCCTCGGCAATCGTTCGTCAACCCGAACGACTTAACCGCTATAGTGAACTCATGACTTCTCGAAGCAACGATGATTCGCTGAATGACGCTCAGGACGGCTCCGACCCCGTCCCGCCCGCCGAGGCGGCCGTCGAGCACGCCGTCGGCTCCGCCGCTGACTCTGCCGCCGACGCCGCTGCGCCCGGCCCGTCGCTGTCACCGAGTCAGCAGATCGCTGCGGCCCTGAAGCGTGAACGGCTGCGGGCCGGGCTCTCCTTGTCCGAGGTCGCCCGGCGGGCCGGCGTCGGCAAGTCGACGATGTCCGGGCTCGAGACCGGAAGCGGGAATCCGAGTTTGGAGACGATGTGGGCTCTGGCCGCTGCGCTCGACATCCCTCTCGCCCGCCTGCTCGACCCTCCCCCGCACGAGGTCGCCTTCCAGCATGTCGGCGATATGCCCAGCCTGCCGTCGACGACCGCGAACTACGTGGCCACCCTGCTCTCACCGTCGCCGACGAATGCCCGACGGGACGTCTACTTCATCCAAGCCGAACCGGGCGAGCCCAGAGAATCTCAGCCGCATCCCCAGGGCACGATCGAACATGTCATCCTCGGCCGCGGGGCCGCACGCATCGAAGTGCTCGGCAAGTCCTATGACCTGGGCGTCGGCGACTATCTCACCCATCCGGGCGATCAGCCTCATCGCTTCACGGCTCTGGAACCGGGCACGAACGCCGTCTTCGTCGTCGAAAGCAGCTGACTGCCTCCACAGCTATTCGGCGGCCGGGCCGTCGTCGTCATCGGCGTTCTCGGCCAGCGGCGGAAGCCGCGACTGGGCTTCGGCACGTGTGAGTCCCGCGGCCTGCAGCAGGTCGACGGCGACCGTGCGCAGGAGCAGAACCATCGACTCGTCGTGGATGTCCCAATCGGACTTCGCCCGCGGATCCAGAGCTCCCGCTGCCTCGGACAGGGCCGCCTCGGCGAGGGATCGATCGGTCCCACGACGCAAGGCGATCTCGAGCTTCTTCGCACCGTCGGCCAAGGATCCGACGTAATCGGCGATGACGGGCTTGCCGACGCCGAGCTCGGTGACGCCGACGACACGACGGGCGATGACCCGCATGGTCCGCATGGCTCGGTCGGAGAAGGTGTGGGCGCGGGACAGTCGGGTCACCTCGGCGGCATGGCGTCGGGCCCGCGCATTGATCTTCGCGGCCTCGCGGGAGATCCGCAGGGATGAGCCCCAGGAGTCGATGATGTCCTGGGTTTCGCGAGCACGCTCGAGGGCCCGCCCGGCCATGGTCACATCGGCTTCGCGCAGGGCGCGTTTCATCATCCGGAGGACGGCGTCGATCTCCTCGAGCATGTCTGCGGCCAAACGCCGCGGAACCTTTCGGGCGTCGCGCGGGATCAGCAGGGCCAGCAGTATCGCGCAGACGGATCCGGTCAGCGCGTCGAGAGTGCGCGGGAACGGCAGGGTGGTGGCGCTGGCGGGGACAACGACGACATAGACGGATTGGACGGCGATCTGAGTGATGAAGATGCCGCCGGAGTTGAGGATCGTGCCGATGACCAGGCCGATGATCAGAGTCAGGGCGAGCTGCCAGATGCCGGAGCCGTAGAGGTTGACGAGGATCTCGCCGACGAGCACCCCGAACGTCGCCCCGAAGCCGATCTCGAGGGCGCGGCGCAGACGACGGTCGACGACGGGGCCGATGCCGACGGCCGAGGCGACCGCGGCAAGGAACGGATACGGGTGGCCGAGCACATAGACGCAGAAGGAGTAGGCGGCGGTCGCGGCGATGGGGATCTGGATCAGCTGACCGGAATTCACCCACACCCGCTTGAGTCCCAAGCGCAGGCGGTGGGCGACGACGTTGAACCCCCGCCGAGGCAGTTCGCTGACCCGAGTCTCCGCCATCAGTCCCCTCTGCCGCTTGCTGGTCCTGTACTCAGAATACCGGAAATGTGGCATGCTAAAGTCTGTCCGCCGAGGAGGCTATTGAATGACAACGAATCTCACCCGAAGCGAAGCGCAGAGTCGAACACAGCTGCTCGAGGTCGATTCCTACTCAGTCCATATCGACGTCAGCAACGCTGAAACCGACGCCGACACCTATCTTTCTCGCACTGTCGTCGACTTCACCGCCCGCTTCGTCGATTCGATATTCATCGACCTGATCGCCGACTCCGTGACGTCCGTGCTGATCAATGGTGAGAGCCTCTCCCCCGCCGAGGTGTTCGACGGCGCCCGGGTCACGTTCCCCGTCCGCGCCGGCCGCAATTCCCTGACGATCGAAGCGCAGGCACGCTATTCCACCTCGGGCGAGGGGCTGCACCGGTTCACCGATCCTGCCGACGGCAAGACCTACCTCTATACGCAGTACGAGCCCACCGACGCCAGACGCGTGTTCGCGAACTTCGACCAGCCCGACCTCAAGGCGGAGTTCATCTTCACGGTCACGGCTCCCGCGCATTTTCAGGTCCTGTCGAACCGGGCCGAAGCGAGGACGGAACCGGCCGAGGCAGCGGCGGGGGCCGCCTCGGCGGTCACCCATCACTTCGAACCGACGCTCAAGCAGTCGAGCTATATCACCTGCATCACCGCGGGCCCATACGAAGGGGCGACGGATGAGTGGACGGACCCGCGCACCGGACAGACCGTGCAGCTGGGCGCATGGACGCGGGCGAGCCTCGTCGATCACCTCGACGCGGACGATATCTTCGGCATCACGAAGGCCGGGCTCGATTTCTTCACCTCCGAATTCGACTACCCCTACCCGTGGGGCAAGTACGATCAGATCTTCGTTCCCGAGTACAACCTCGGCGCGATGGAGAACCCCGGTCTGGTCACGTTCACGGACAATCTGATCTTCCGCGACAAGGTCACGGACGCGAACTACGAATCACGTGCCAATGTCATCCTGCACGAGATGGCGCACATGTGGTTCGGCGATCTCGTCACGATGAAGTGGTGGGATGATCTGTGGCTCAAGGAGTCGTTCGCCGATTTCATGGGTGGGCTCGCGCTGGCCGAGGCGACCCGGTTCACCGACGGCTGGGTGACCTTCGCGCTGCGGCGCAAGGCGTGGGCGTACACACAGGATCTGTATCCGACGACGCACCCGATCGTCGCCGACATCCCCGACGTCGAGGCCGCGAAGCTCAATTTCGACGGCATCACCTATGCCAAGGGCGCATCCGTGCTCAAGCAGCTCGTCGCGTTCGTCGGCCGGGAGGCGTTCTTCGCCGGGTCGCGGCTGTACTTCAAACGGTTCGAGTACGGCAACACCGAGCTCGCGGATTTCCTCGAATGCCTCGCCGAAGCGGCTCCCGACAGGGACATCGCGAACTGGGCGGCCGCGTGGTTGGGGACGTCCGGAGTCTCGGAGCTGTCCCTGCAGCTGACCACCTCGGATGGTGCAGCTGGGACTTCGTCCGGGTCGGCTGCGGGATCGGCCGGGTCGGCGGCGGGAGCGGCCGGGGCGGCGGCGGGAGCGGCCGGGGCGGCTGGATTCGCCGGGTCGGAAGCGGGAGCGGCCGGGTCGGCTGGATTCGCCAGCGGCGGAGCACAGACGGATTCCGTTGCCGCCTCGCGGGGCGCTGGAGGCGGGAGACTCGTGGCTTCGAGCTCGGGAGCTCGACTGCGCAGTCCGGATGCGGTCGACGACAGCGTCGACGGTGCGACCGGAGCCGCTCATGCGGCCGGGTCCGGGGGCAGCGGCAGTGTTCAGCCGCCTCGGCGACGGTCCGGGTCGGAGAATGTCACGGGTGCCACGATCACTCAGGCCGATTCGGCCGAGGGCGCGGCTCTGCTGCGGCCGCACACGATCGAGATCGCCACGCTCGGGCGGTCGGGGCGGGCGATCGTTCCCCTCGATTCCTTCCGTTTCGAGTTCTCGACCGAGTCGGCCGACGTCGAGCAGCTGATCGGCCGCAGTGCCGGCGTGATCACTCTGCTCAACTACAACGATCTGGACTATGCGCGGGTGCGCCTGGATCCGGAATCGATGGAGGCGGCGGTCACTTCGGCGTCGCGGATCACGGGCCCGCTGTCGCGGGCGCTGGTGTGGTCGGCGTTGGACAATGCGGTCCGCGATGGGCTCATGCCGGTCCAGAAGTATCTCACCGCCTATGCCCGAAGCTTGGGCAAGGAGAGCCACGCAGGGATCATGGCGGGGCTCAGTCAGACCGCTCTGACCTGCATCGATCAGTGGGTGGCGGACCGGAACTTCGATGCCGCGATCATGGGGCTGCTGGGAGCGGCGTTGGATGCATTGGCTGCGGCGAAGGCCGGGTCGGATGCGCAGCTGCATCTGGCCAATCTGGTGTTGGCGCTGACCTCGCGGACGGCGCGATGCGCCGCTGGCAGTTCCGCGGTGGCCATGGGGCGTGGATTCGCCAGTCAGATCCTTGCGGTGCCCGTCGGCGAGGAGGTCGACCGGATGTATGCCGGAGCCCCCGGGCAGGCCGGGCGAGTCGATTCTGCAGATCAGGCCGGCACAGTGGATCAGACCGGCGCGGCGGATCAGGCTGGCTCGGCAGATCAGTCGGTCGAAGCGTCCGGCGGTGCCCGCGCAGGTCGAGGTGCCGAGCATTCGACGGCGACGCTGCCGTTCCGCGGCCTCATCAATGACCATGCGCTGCGGTGGAACGCGCTGACGGCGCTCGTGTGCCTCGGGTGGGCCGATCAGACGGATATCGCTCGGGAGAATCATTCGGATCCCAGCTCTTCGGGCCGACTTCACGCCGAGACAGCCAGTGCGGCCCTGCCTCTGCCGATCGTCAAGATCCGGGCGTGGGAGGCGATCTGCGAGGCGGGCGCGCTGAGCAATGATGTGCTGTCGGCGATCATCTCCGGATTCATCGCGCCGAGCGCGATGCCGCTCATCGAGGAGTATGTCGATGAGTACTTCGATGGTCTGCTCGGGTTCTGGATGGACAATTCGATCGAGATCGCCCGTCGCCTGGTGCTCGGCCTCTACCCCCGCTGGTCCGTCAACGAGGAGGCCGTGGTCGAGAAGACCGACGCGTGGTTGGCGGCCAACGTCGATGCGCCCGCGGCCCTGCGCCGCCTGGTCATCGAACGACGGGATGATCTGGCCCGTGCCATCTTCCTGAAATCGACTCAGAGTTCACGTCACTGACCGGAGGGTTCCTCGGCGAGGTGTCCTGGGGGAATCAGCTCCGCAGCCGCCTCGGCGAGGGGCTTGAGCGAATCAGCTCCGCAGCCGCCTCGGCGAGGGGACCTTGGGCGAATCCGCTCAGCAGTTGCTTCGGCGGACGAGTACCGGTGAAACCGGGCCGACGGTCGTCCCGGTCGACTCTGTTCGATACCGGCTTCGGCGAGCGCCGCTCCCCTGGCGGGGCTCCCCCGGCTAGGACTCACTTGAAATCGCTGATGGCCGGCACCCTTCCTGGGGCACCGGCCATCAGAGTGTCGGCTCGCAGCTGTATCCGGGTGAACAGGCTGGTCGTCGCTCCGGCTCCGTCCGGGCCGCTCCGGCTCCGTCCGGGTCAGAGGATCCGGCGGGCTCCGGAGAATTCGTTTCCGGAATCCCACTTCTTCCAGTCGGTGACGTAGACGTCCTTCGACGCGTTCGGCGAGTGGATCATCTTGCCGTCGCCGACGTACATGCCGACGTGGTGGACCGTTCCCGAACTGGTCGAGAAGAACAGCAGGTCACCGGGTTTGAGGTTCGACGAGGAGACTGCCTTGCCGGCTTTCGCCTGTTCGCCGGAGTCGCGGGGCAGGTCGATGCCGTGGGCTTTGTAGATGGAGTAGGTGAATCCGGAGCAGTCGAATCCGTAAGCGGAGACTCCGGCCCACAGGTAGCGCAGGCCGTCGAACTGCTTCGCGGTCTTCACAAGGTCTTTGCCGCTGGGCTTCTCGGGTTTGCCGCCGACATCGTAGACATCGACATCGTCGATATCGATCCAGGCGGCTCCGCCTCCGGGGAGTGCGAGGCGGACATCATCGACGTCCTGGGCGATGAGGGGCAGGTCGACGTTGAAGCTGACGTCGGCACCGGTGTCCTTGGTGAATTCGATGCCTTCGAGTTCGCTCTTGGGCTTCGTGACCACGGCGCGGGGCTGGTCCTCGCGGAGCTTTCCGAAGCGGTCGTTTTCGACCAGCTGCTTCTTGGGCAGCCAGCCCGGGTAGCCCTTCTTGTCCTTCGGGGTCTTCTGGTCGGTCACGGCGACCTTGGCCCAGCTGCCCTTGATATCGAGGACGGAGACTTCCGAACCGTAGGTCGCCTGGGTCTCGGTTTTGCCAGTCAGTCCGCGGCGCACATCGGTGGATTCGAGATTCTTGTTCCACTTCTTGAGGTCGACGGGGTGCTGGAGCGCAGGCTTATCCACCTTGCGCGGGGCCTTCGGGTCGGTCCACAGCGTCGCTACCGTGACATCGACGTAGGCGGTCTCACCCTTCTCGATCTTGCCGTCGGTGATTCGTTCGAGCTCTTGGCCGGGTACGACACCAGCGGAGATGCCGGACGTATTAGCGGCGTCGGTCGAGGACAGATTGCTCGACAGTGCGGGAGCACCGGCGCCGAAAACCAGTCCGACCCCAAGTGCTGCCGAAACAGCAATTTTGGTACGCATTATTTCTCTTTCGGTCTGCGGGCAACAGGCCCGCGTGGGGGAAGTCTCCGAAGGTGCGCAAGCGCATTCGGCGTACTGTCTTCGCTTCTGATTCGGCCTCTCCGTCAGGAGCGGCCTCGCCGGAAACGAGGTTCTGCACGGTGTCGATTCTACCGGCTGTCACACGACTGTCGGTATTCATGACACCGTGACAGGATAACGCGGACTGGTCATGGATTGAAGTCCACTTGCTCGAATCGATGCTCAGCTGAGACTTCGACCCGGTGCCGCTGGCTGATATCGGCCCCGACCGATATCGGCCAGCGGCACCGGAGACAGTCCACAGTCAGGTGTCACATATCGGTGCCTGCACCAGCTCTCCTGCACCAGCTCTCACTTATCGGTACCTGCAACAGCGACGCCGGAAGCTGTGGTGGAACCGAGGACTTCTGCGGCGAGCAATTCGATCGTCTGGATCCGTCCCGGGTCTTCGCGTACGTCTTCGCCTTCCATGGCGCCGGCGATCGGCTGGATCATGATCTCGTCGACGTCGAACCGCTCTGCGAGCTCCTCGAGCTGCGCGGACACGGATTCCGTGTCGCCGATGATCCAGTTGCCGGAGAGCTCTTCGCCGACCATGCGCTCCTGGTCGGTCATCACGGATCGCACGTCGTCGCCGGCCAGGTGCAGTTTCTCCATCGGTCCGCCGGTGCGCAGTCGAGCCATCTGCAGCATGAAGGGTTCCGAGCGCAGCTGCGCTTCTTCCTCGGTTCGTGCTGCGACGACGTTGGCCGTGACGAAGGTCTGCGGCGTGTCACCATAGGCGCCCGGAGTGAAATTGTCGCGGTAGATCTTCATTCCGGTGGTGGCACCGGATGCGAAGTGGTTGGCGAAGACATAGGGCATGCCGAGCTCAGCTGCCAGCCGCGCAGAGTAGCCGGACGATCCGAGTAGCCACGGCAGCGGCTGCGTTCCCGGCACTGCCGCGGGGGTCGCCTTGAGCACGTGTTCGCGCCCGCCGTGGAGCGGAACTCGCATCCCTTCGGGCTGCATGAGGCTGCGCGTGTCGATCACGTGTTGGGGGAACTGTTCGACGGGATCGATTGCTCGCCCTTCGCCGTCGACCATCCGTCCCTCGCCGAGGTGGCCTCGCATTGCCGCCGAGGTGATCGGGTCCGTCCCCGGTGCGCGCCCGATTCCCAGATCGATGCGGTCGCCGTAGACCGCCGACAGGAGGGCGAAGAGTTCGGCGACGGCCAGCGGAGCGTGGTTGGGAAGCATGACCCCACCGGAACCGAGGCGGATCTGCTGAGTTCCTTGGCCGAGGTACATGAGTTCGGGCCCAGGCATCGTCGATGCGATCGACGGCATGTTGTGGTGCTCGGCCACCCAATAGCGAGTGAATCCGAGCTTGTCAGCCGTGTCGATGATCTGCTTCGAGGCGGCGAAGGAGTCTGCTGTCGTCTGTCCTGTGCGGACGGGGATGAGGTCGAGGATCGAAAGCTTCATACCGAGGCAACAGTGCGTGCGAGCGGAACATTCCGATCCCGACCGACCTGGCGATCGACCGAAGAGGGTCCATCCGGCGGTCAGCCGAAGAGGGTCCATCCGGCGGTCAGCCGAAGTGAGCCGGTCTGGCGATCAACCGGAGGTGGCCGGCCTGACGGTCAGCCGAAGAGAGTCTCTCCGATTTCCCGCGCGATGAACCGTGCGTGCAGCACCGGTTCCTGTGCTGGGTCGATGGTCGCCGGTGGCACCCACGCGGGCCGACCGTCGATGAGCATTCTGCAGTCCCACTCGGTGTAATCAAGCAGGTGGTGGTGCGCGGAACAGGCCAAGGTGAGGTTGTTGACGTCGGTCTTTCCGTTTTCGGCCCACGGGACGATATGGTGCGCTTCGCACCAGCCGGGAGGAGTGTCGCACCCGGGGAATGTGCACCCCTGGTCGCGACTGGCGAGGATCGCCAGCTGCTTCTCGGTGGCCAAGCGTCGTTCTGTCGCCAGTGCCATCGATTTCGCTTTCTCGCCCATGAGGTGGAAGAAGACCGAACCATTCAGCCCTTCCAGAACCGCGGCGTCGATCGGGAACGGCGCTTCTACCCCGGTCACGGCTTTGCCGGTCTGGTTCGCCACATCTTCAGCCTTGGCCGTGACGACCAATGCGTAGGCCGCTCCGGCCTTGATGCGATTCATCTCGATGCTGCCGATGACGCTGGAGAAGCGCTCGTAGATGCGACGGCGCACACTCGGCTGTTCAGCGGCCATGGCCACCAGAGTGCCGTCCTGTTTCACACCGGCTCCCTGCGGGATCTCTCCATTCTCGCCGACCTGCGGAGGAGCGAAGTCGAGGGAGGGGTCGAGACAGTCCGAGCGGTCGCCGCGTAGGACTTCCGAGAAGGTGTCAACGATTTCTCGGTCACGGTCGGCCCCGCTGGCTGCCGTATCGTCGCAGCCCTCTTCACCTGACGGTGAGTCAGTCTTGATGCGTGAGGTCAGCAGTCCGTTGAGGATCCCCCCGGTCTCCTCGTCGAGTCGACCTTTGAGGGTCCACGTTCCGTCCTTCGCCTGGCGCAGGTTGACAGCGAAGCTGTCCCGATCCGCCGCTTCCTTCGGTTCCTGGCCGTCGGGATCGATCCAGCCCAGAATCTCTTCGAAGAGTGCATGGATATCGCAGACACGAACAGCCTGAGCCTTTTCGACAAGAAGGCTTTCGGCCTGGATCTTGTCGTCTTCGGATACGTTCACCGGCAGGTTCTTCAAGCATTTGGAGATCGTCGACGCCTGGTTTGCCGAGAGCACTCCTTCACGAAGGGCCGCTGCGAGAATCGGAAACTGCGCTTCGATCGATTCCCCGCTGATGCTGGTCCGCTTTCCCAGGCACTCGGCGAGCTGAGTGCGGCGTTGAGCCTCGTGTGCGGACAGGTTCAGGCGATGTTGGACCAGCGCCTTCGTCGTCTTCGCGCCGTAGTCACGGGGCGTGCCGACACGTTCGAACACGGAGAGCGTCACGATCGACAGGGATTCTGTCAGACGGTTCAAGGTCTCAAGACCGTCGAGAAGAGTCACCGCGTCATCCGGCCCCATGGGGCGGGTGAAGTCGTGGAGCCCGTCGAGCAGGCCCTGCAGAGCGCAGATGCTTTCTGTGACTTCTGGGGCTGCGTGCTTCAGGTCTGACCAGCGAAATTCGTCGAGTAGGGGATGCGCGTCAGCTTCGGAGTCATAGTGTTCGGCGAGGGCCTTGTGTCGCTCCGTGCGTTCCGCCTCAGCGATACGTTCAGCTTCTTCTTGCGCTCGCTTCTTCGCCTCGTACCGTTCAACGCGGGCGTTCCACTCCGCTCTTTCCCGCGCGAGCTCCTCGTCCTCTGCGCGAGCCTGCGGGTTCTTCCGCAGGAATTCCTCACGCTCCGCAGCTTTCTGTGCCTCGCGTTCTTCGCGCTTAACCTTCATCCACGCGCTTTGGCGTGCTTCGATCTCTTTGATGCATGCCTGAACTTCTGCCTCGGTCTCCGGCATCGTCGTCCGACTCGTCCAGAGCCCCTGACCGGCGCGGATATCGCCGCCCGGGAGAGGCGAATCATCTGCATCGCCCTCAACAGCGGCCGGTTGGCTGCCGCCTTCGACGGCTGCGACCCCTTCGACAGCCTCGACTCCTTCGACGGCTGCGACGCCTTCGACAGCCGCGACTCTTTCGACGGCCGTGCTCACTTCGGCGCCTGCCTCGCCGTCGACCAGGTTGTCCGCGATCGCGTCGAATCTGTCGGCGAGAGGGTGACCGGTCAGATCGAATCCGGCCTCAGCGAGCAGCTCCCGGTAGGTCGACCTGGAGGAGTCGCCGTCGGCAGAACAGACAGAAGAGCCAGCTGCAGTTGGAGGGAGGCCACTGGGCGGTGAACCTTGAGGGGGTGGTGCCTGCGAAGCCTTTCCTGCCTCGCGTTCGCTGTGCTCGTCGTACCTTCGGTCGGGGATGAGAGCCATATTCTCTGTGTCCGTTCATCATCGTTGATGTTTTCGGCTTGCCCCTATTCTAATTCGTCAATAGAACAGAGTCCATAGTTTTGTACGATTTCTTCGAGATATTTTTCTCGAGATCCTATTTTGTACGATTTATGGTGGTCCAATGAAGATAGAAACCGATGCGCGGTGGTTGACCATGATCGCCGGCGACGGTCAGACGAGAGGTTTCTCGTAAACCGTCGACGAAGTGGACCAAGACTACTTCTCGCCACTGACGCGAGCGCGCAGAGCCAACGCCCCGCTGCAGTCAAGCGCGCAGGACCAGCGCCTCACCACAGTCACGCAGGAACTCGCATCCCGCCGCACTCGAGCGCGCACAACCACCGGCCCACCACACCTACGAGCGCCCGCTCCGGCTCGCAGCTCCAGTCAGCTCTTCATGTGAACCCGCTGCCCCTCCGGGCCGAAGAGACTGAGATATTCGACGCCATCGTCGTCGGCTCCCCCGAACCAGTGCGGAGTCCGAGTATCGAATTCGGCGGCCTCACCTGCGCTGAGGATCATCGTCCGATCACCGAGGATGAGAGTGAGCCGACCGCGGATCACATACACCCATTCGAATCCCGGGTGGGTTTTCAGCGCACCGAGCTTCGGCGTCTGCCGCCCGTCGACGATGTGTTTGAAGGCCTGCACACCGATCGCTCCGCGACTGAGCGGCAGGATGGTCTGGTCATGGAACTTCCGCGGCGAGATGTGTATGCGCGGATCCCCGATCGGCGGGGTTCCCACAAGCTCATCGAGCGGGAGGCCGTAGACCCCAGCCAGCGGCAGCAGCAGCTCCAAGCTCGGCTTGCGCTTCCCGGATTCCAGCCGCGACAGCGTACTCGTCGACATTCCGGCCAGCTCGGCCACCTCATCGAGGGTGCGGTTCTGCTCCTGCCGCAGACTCCGCAGCCGGGCACCGACGCCGGCCAACGACTGCCTGATGGCTTCCTGCGCCTCGACCGGGGCGGCCCCGTCAGCAAGCATCCCCGACATTCGATCCGTCGAATGGGCAGCGCTCTCCGCCGACTCCCTTGATTCTCCCATGCCCTCAGCATGACAGAATTTGCTGTTTCTGCAAATGTATTTGCGGATTCACACGCACAAGGAGCACACTCGAATCATCGCCGAGGATCCCACCGGTCCGGCACCGGCTCGCCACAAAAGCACCATCCACGTTCCGACCGCACATCCGCACATCCACTCATCCGCACACAGGAGAATCATGACTGCCCCATCCACACCCGAGTACTCACGACCTTCCGCATCAGAAGGTTCACGTCCCTCCTCTTCAGAAGGTTCACGACCTTCCCCGTCCGAGACACTCGCATCATCCGCCGAATCCGCGCAGAACTCCTTCGATGTCGCCGTCATCGGCGGTGGCGCAGGAGGCCTCGCCGCATCCATCGCCTTGGCCCGTTCGCTGCGATCCGTCGTCGTCATCGACGCCGGCCAACTGCGCAATTCCTCGAGCCCGCACGCACACAACGTCCTCGGTCACGAAGGCATCAGACCCCAGGATCTCGTGGCGAAAGGCCGCGCCGAGGCCGCGGAATACGGCGTCGCTTTCATCGATGCGACTGTGCAGAACGCGCGCACGATCGATTCCGACCCCAACTCCGCCGAGGCGGCTCCGCGACATCGATTCGAACTGACCACCTCGGCGGGGGTCGATGTCAGGGCCCGCCGCATCATCATCGCGACCGGTCTGAGTGACGAACTTCCGGACGTCCCGGGCCTGGCCGAGGGGTGGGGCGATACCGTCCTGCACTGCCCCTACTGCCACGGCTATGAAGTGCGCGGGCAGCGCATCGGGGTCATCGGCACGACGGCCATGTCGTACCACCAGGCGATGCTGTTCTCCCAGCTCAGCGACCGGGTCAGCTTCATCCGCCACGCCGCTCCGGCTCCCGATTCCGAGCAGGCGGCAATGCTCGAGACGCTCGGCATCGAGTACATCGATTCCACCGTCACCGAGGTGGCCCGCACCGACTCCGACACCGTCGTTTCGCTGACGGCTGACGAATCCGCGGACGGCGCGAACGCTCGCACCTTCGATGCGCTGGCCGTCGGTGCATATGCGCGGGCGAACGCCGAACTGTTCGCCCAGCTCGGCGGCGAGGTCGTTGCCCACCCGAGCGGGATGGGCACCTATATCCCCACGCAGATGGCCGGACAGACCGACGTGCCCGGCGTCTGGGCGGTCGGCAACAGCGCCGACGTGTCAGCGATGGTCGTGGCCAGCACCGCCAGCGGCGTGCTTGCCGGCGCGCATGTCAACGCCGACCTCATCATGGAGCGGCTCGGCTGAGCCGCGTACGCAAGAGCCGCTGCCGCTGCCGCTGAGCCACGTACGCAGCGGCCGCTGCCGCTGAGGCACGTACGCAACGGCCACTGCCGCTGAGTGAAGCACGCAGCGGCCGTTGCCGTCGAGCCCTCAGTGCGCGGCTTTGACGCACAGCACCGGAGCTGTTGCGTCGAGGATGACCTTCTGGATAGTCGACCCGAGCAGGAACTTCCCGACCGGGGTGCGCTTCCGGGTTCCGAGCACGATCAGCTCGGCCCCCACCTCGGTGGCGGTGTCGAGGATCTGCTCGGCCGGGTCGTATTCGCTGCCCGACGTCAGCACGCGAAACTCGACGTCCGCCCGGGTCAGGTAGTCGTTGACCGACCTGAGTTCCCCCTCGCCGAGGCGGTAGGAGTCGTTGCGCTGCGCCGATCGTGACGCGTTGACGACGACGAGCTCCTTCCCGTCCTTCTTCGCCTGCGCGATGCCGGCATCGAGAGCAGCGTGTCCGGCGGGATTGTTGACATAACCGACGAGTACTGTCATTTTTCACCTTCATTGGATTGAGCTGTACAGATCCGAGTGCGCAGGTCGGGAACCCGCCGTTCAAGCATATCGAGCGATACGGACATGGTTCGGTGGGTGATCCCGAGCGCACCGGAGCTGCGGTGCACGTCCGCCCGAGACGGCATGGCCGCCTCGGCGAGAGAACGCACTGACGCGGCGAAGAACCGCACCGTTCCGGGGAAGAACGGCACCGTTCCCGGGAAGGGCGGCACCGTTCCGGGGAGGGACGGCACCGCCTCGGCGAGGGGATGAGCTCACGTCAGCTCTTCGGGATTGCGGAATCGGGTGCTCGTGCCCTTCGTCGATCGGTTCCAGAACCAGGTCACGGCCCACAGGACGACACCGATGCCGACGAGCGCCGCGGCGATCTGATACTGGATGAGCTCATCGAGGCGGGCCCACGGACCGACGAGGAACACGCAGGTGATGACACCGATCCACGGCAGAACCGTCGGTGCTTTGAAGTGTTCGGCATTGCCGGACTTGTCCTTGCGCAGGATGAGCACCGCAACGTTGACGACGGCGAACACGGCCAACAGCAGCAGCGAGGTGGTGCCGCCCAGGGAGGCGGTCACCGTCTCGGGCAGGATCGAGGTCACGAAGAAGATGAGCGCGAAGGCGATCAGCGTCGTGAAGATGATCGACACCCACGGCGACCGGCGGCCGGCCAGGACCTTCGCGAACACGGGAGGGAGCACGTTCTGCTTGGCCATACCGTAGAGCAGACGGCTGGCCATGAGCATATTGATCAGCGCCGAGTTCGCGACGGCGAACATCGTCATGAACGGGAAGATCGTATCGATCGGCAGGCCGGGAGCGCCTTCGCGGACGACCTCCAGAAGCGGTGTCTCGCTCTCGGTGAGCACGCCGATCGGCACTGCCGCGACGGTGACGAGGGAGACGAGGACGTAGATGATGCCGGTGATAGTCAGGCCCGAGAGCATGATCTTCGGGAAGATCCGCGGATCCTTCGTCTCCTCGACCATGTTCACCGAATCCTCGAAGCCGACCATGGAGAAGAAGGCGAGCGCAGTGGCGCCGGTGACCGCGAGGAAGACGCTCTTGTCGCCCTCGGTCTCGAAGATCATCACGCGTGAGAAGTCGGCATCGCCCGCGCCGAGAGCGAAGAACCCGACGACGATGACCAGCAGCAGACCGCTCAGTTCGATGAGAGTGAGGACGACGTTGAACCAGACGCTCTCCCCGACTCCGCGGAGGTTGATCAGCGCGATGAGGGTGAGGAACGCCAGAGCGATCCACATCACCCCTGTGCCGGAGACGTCCCAGCCGAATCCGGCCACGAGGTTCGCGGCGAAGACGTTCGACGCCGTCGACGCCGAGGTGATTCCGGAGCTGAGCACAGCGAAGGCGACGAGGAACGTCACGAAGTGGACCCCGAACGCCTTGTGCGTGTACAGCGCGGCACCCGCGGCCTGCGGGTACTTCGTCACGAGCTCCATATAGGAGAACGCGGTGATCAGCGCGATGAGGAAGGCGAGGATCACCGGCGCCCAACCGGCACCGCCGACCTGCCCTGCGACCTTGCCGGTCAGGGCATAGACGCCGGTTCCGAGGATGTCACCGACGATGAACAGAAGCAGCAGCTTCGGCCCCATGACCCGCTTGAGGGTCTCGGGCTGGTGGCCGTCACCGGGGTCGATCGTCGTCGTGGGTTCTTTGTCGCTCACGATTCCTCCGTGTCCAATGCGGCAGCCGTGCCGCATACCTGGCAGCCCTGACTGTGGTCAGAGCCTCGCCCAGTATGCCTCAGACACGAGCTTCACACACAGGCATCAGTTCCGAACCACCGTGAGAAACGCCGAGAACAGTGCCTGCGAATCCCGTTCGCTCTCAGGCCCGAGCTCCTTCGCTTCTTCCAACAGGGTATCTTTATCGAACCCCAAAGTCTGCAGTTTCTCCGCATCCCAGCGCTCGATGTTCACCCGCGTCGACTCCGGATGGAACTGCGTTCCCCACGCCTGACCGACTCGGAACGCCTGGAATTCACACGCTGCGCTCGTGGCCAGCAGGGTCGCCTCCTCGGGGAGGGCGACGATGCGGTCGACGTGGCTTTCGACGAACGACGTCCGTGGCCGGATCGCGGAGAACACCGGGTCCGCGGCCGCCTCGGCGGTGGTGTCGATCTGCGTGTACCCTTTCTCCGGCGCACCGGTCTGCGCGCGCACATCACCCCCGATGACATGGGCGATGAGCTGCCCGCCGAGGCAGATCCCGAACTGCGGCAGATCCAGCTCCAGCGCACGGCGGACGAGTGCGGCCTCATCGGCCAACCACGGCGCACGGTCCGTCTCATCGGGCATGTACCCGCCGCCGAGCATGATGAGCCCGTCATAGGCATCGAGCTCGGCAGGCCCGGGCAGCGGTGAGACCCCGCCGATGCGCAGATCGAACTCGACGTTCTCGCTGATCATCCACCGTGTCAGCAGCCCCGGCTGGGAATCGATGTCATTGACGATGACGAGCAGCCGCGTCATGATTCCGCACCCGCAGAGGCGGCCGGGCCGTTGCCTGCGGGAGCAGCGTGGTGTGCATGACCGGTGTTGCCGACGCCGTCATCCCCCGCCGAGGCGGTCGGGCCGTTTGCCGCGGACGGTGCGTCGTCTGCGGAGCCGAGGAATGCCGTGTACGCGTCCTCGTGTGCGTCGAGGACGCGCATCGCATTGTCGAAGCCGATCTTGCGCAGGTCGCTCTGCGACCATCCGCGCGAAGCGAGCTCGCCGAACAGGGTCGGGTACTGGCCGGCGTCCCCGAGTCCGGTCGGCAGCTCATCGACTCCGCAGATGTCGCCGCCGAGTCCGATGTGGTCGATGCCGATCCGCTCGCGCACGTAATCGCAGTGGTCGGCGACCTGGGCGACGGTCACCTCGGGGGCGGTCCCCTGTTCTCCGGCGTCGACCCACTCGCGGCGGGCGTTCGAGACGAACGAGGGCACGAAGGTCATCATCGCCACTCCCCCGTTGCCCGGCACGCGGTCGAGGACGTCGTCGGGGATATTGCGCGGGTGCGGGTTGAGACCGAACGCGCAGGAGTGGGTGAAGAGCACCGGCAGCGTGCTCTGGTCGAGCGATTGGTGCATGACGGTGGGCGCGACGTGGGAGAGGTCGAGCATCATCCCGATCCGGTTCATCTCCGCGACGACCTCGCGACCGAAGGCGCTCAAACCCCCGTGGACCGGTTCGTCCGTGGCCGAGTCCGCCCAGGAATGAGTGGTCGACCAGGTCAGTGTCATGTAGCGGGCCCCTGCGCGAGCGTAGGACCGCAGCACGGCCAGGGACTCGTCGATCTGCTGACCGCCTTCGACGCCCATCAGCGAGGCGACCTTGCCGGCAGCGCGGGCGGCGCGGACATCGGCGGAAGTACGCGCGAAGGCGAGTCGTTCGGGGTAGGCGGTGACGACGCGCTGGACCGCGTCGATCTGCTCCCATGTGGCCTTGACGGCATCAGGACCGGTGATCGAGGAATGAACGTAGACGGACCAGTACTGCGCGGCCACGTGTCCGGCCGCCAGCTGATCCATCGTAGTGAACGGAGAGACGGCCGGATCGTTGAGCCCCTCGACGCTGTAGTCGCGTTCCTCACGCAGGTACCAGGCGAGGTCATTGTGGCCGTCGAAGACGTCGACGGCAGGGGCGGATGCTGCGGCTGCTGCCGATTCGGCGTTGGCTGCCGATTCGGTGGTGGGTGCGGATTCGGTGCTAGATGCGGATTCGGTGTTGGGTGCGGTCATGGTCGGGTCCTTCCGGTCGGGCGGATTGGGTCGGTGCGGGGGTGGACGGATGCAGGCCGCCGGAGCGGGCGGATGCGAGCTACCGCGGCGGGCATGTGCAAACTGTCAGGGCCGTCGAGACGGTCGGACCGGACACGGCATACACGGTGCGCGCCCGGAGCGGCACGCCCACGGTGGGGAGGTCGGCCGCCTCGGCGAGGTGGGTTCGATCCGTTCATCATGCCAGCCCGGACAGGATCTGCGCCGACCACAGGCCGAGGAACGTGCCCAGGAACGTGCCCATGAGCGCGAACAGCACGCCGACGGGGACGAGCTGTCGGTTGAATGCGCCCGCGACGACCGGTGCCGAGGCGATTCCGCCGATGTTCGCGGTGCTGGCCACGGCGATGCTGAAGAGCTCGGTGCGGGTGAGCTTCGCGTAGATGAGCATGATGACGATGTGGACGACCAGGACGATGATTCCCGCCACCAGGTAGAGCGGCGCTTCGGCCAGGGAGGTGAAGTCCGAGCCGGAGGCGATGATGCCGATGATGAGGTAGAGCAGGATCGTCGCGAGTTCGTTGGATCCGGCGGTCCTGCCGAAGCGAGTCGATCCGATGGCCAGGCCGAGGACGCTGACGATGAGGATCGTCCACGCTGTGCCGTCGATGACCGCTCCGACCTCGGGCAGCAGTCCGCCGAGGCGGATCGCCAGGGCCGAGGCCAGAAGTGCGAATCCGATGAGTCCGAAGATCGATGGCAGCGTCATCGGCTTCTCGTCCTCAGCGGCGATCGTGTCAGTGAAGTCGAGCTTCGACATATCGGCCTTCGTCCACGTGTCGAACCTGTCGGAGACGGTGACGGAGGAGAAGACGAGCAGCAGCCAGAAGGAGTAGAGCACCGTGTCGACGATGAGGACGTAGCCGAACACGTTCTCGGGCGCTTGGAGGACCTCCTGCACCGCGACCATGTTCGCCGAACCTCCCGTCCAGGAGGCGTTGAGGGCGCCGAGGGCCTTCCACGCCTCGGGGTCGAGGCTGGAGTGCAGGATGAGGTAGCTGATGATGAAGCCTGCGATGATGCTCGCCGCGGTCACGGCGAAGGTGAGCAGCAGCTTCGGTCCGAGCTTGATGATCTGCCGGACATCGCATTTGAACAGCATGAGCAGGATCATCGCGGGCAGCATCACCTCGCGCAGAGTGTCACCGACGGCGGTGATGTCCCCGCCGTCATGGTCGAAGACGCCGAAGGTGTTGAGCAGCGCCGCCACGATATAGAGGATGACGAAGCCGGGCACATACTTGAAGAGCTTGAAGCGTCCGCTCCGGTCCGCGACGACGAGCGCTGCGGAGATCGCCAGAAGCAGGCTGATGAATAGAAAACCGTCCGTGATCACTTACGACACTTCCTCATTGAATAAGTCCATCCCGGGCGCGGTAGAGCCGACGGTGGCGGCGCCGCTGGTGGCGCTGCTGGTGGCGCCGCTGGTGGCGCCGCAATCGGCGCGGGTGGCAGCAGCACTGGATGAGCCGGTGGCAGGGCCACGGGCAGCACCGAGGATGCCCTCCGGGATGGAGCAATGTGCAGTTGTCGATCGGATCCGGTCCGGTGAGGGCCCGGGCAATCGGGGTGGTCGGACGTGCTGCCTAGGCGGCGACCTCGCGATACTTCTTCGCGGCGTTGTTCACAGCTGTGATCAGCGCCTTCTGCGAGGATCCGTGGTAGCGGCGCTGGATGCGCTCGATCAGTCGACCGGGGTCCGTGATGTCGGCATCGACGAACAGGCTCCGAATGAAGTTCCGGGTCAGAGCCAACGTCGCCGTGCAGTCCACATCGAGGATTCGGTGGGTGTCCGGTGCGATCTCGAACGCCACGTAGAACAGCCCGAACTGGCTGGTGATCGGGTTGTTCGACGGAGCCTTCGCTTCGCCTGTGAGGTAGATCGTGTCGGACATCGCCCACCAGACTACCCCACGGCTCTCCACGCCGAGACCGGTCCGAAAGCAGTCGGGGCGCTCTCAGAGCGGCCGAGAGTCGCCCGGCAGGCGACGACTGCTGCCGGGGGCATTCGTCAGGCGAAAGGCGAGCTCCCATCGGCGGCAGTCGAATTCAGTGGACGCTCAGAGGAATCGGTGGATCGCGTCGCCGGCTTCACGCATGACCGGCATGACGTCGACGACGCGGTCGGTGCCCGGCTCCCAGTTCGCGAACACCGCGTAGGCGACGCGACGCGTCCGCGTCATCACGATCCCGGCATCGGCCCTGATCGTCCCGTTCGTGCCGGTCTTGTTCCACACCCACACATCCCGCTGGTAGTTGTAGTGAGCGAGCGGGTCGAGATCGAACGCCGAGGCGACCATCGAGGTGTCCGCGCCCGCTCCCAACCAGCGCCGGAAGATCTCGTTCGTCGACTTGTCCCAGAACTCGTCCTTGGCGTGCCGGGCCATGAAATCACTGAGCTCCGCGGCCGTGCCCGTCGACAGGGTCCGCGGCGCCTTGGCCGGACGCGGCCAGCGCAGAAAGTCGTGCAGACCCGAGTTCCGGTACCCGAGGTCGACCACCTGATCTGCGACATTCGCCAGTCCGACCCGGCGGATGAGCACATTCGTGGCGAAGTTGTCGCTGAACGCGCCGATGAGCAGAGCCACGTCGAAGATGCTCAGCTCGTCCTGCTCCATGAGGTACCAGACCCCGGACTCGTCGACCCTCTCCGACGGTCGTCGATGCAGTCGCTCCTCGAGGTCAAGGGTCCCGTCCACCGACATCTGCAGGGCAGTGTGGAGCAGGAAGACCTTGCCCATGCTGGCGGTGTCGAGTTCGTCGTTCTCGTTGTGGGCGAACACCCGTTCCCCGCTGTCGACGTCGAAGGCCAGAGCGCTGAAGCGCACTCCGGGCAGTCCATCGAATCTCAGTTCGCTCATGATCGAGTCTCTCCTTCTGCTGTCGTCTTCGCCGGCGCATCCACCCACAGCCGCGGCCCCTCCCCGGGCTCGGCCTCGAGGGTGACATCGACGCCGAGCGGGGCACTCGGGGCATCGGGATCGTGCCCGAACCCCATCTCCGACACGATCGGTACCCCCAGCCCGCCGAGGTAGTCGATCATCAGCGCCTCCACCTCGTGGACGTCCGCGCAGTCCTGCCACGACCCGAGCACCACCGCATCTGCCGAGGCGAACCACCCGCCGCGGACCAGCTGCACCATGAGATTGTCGAGCCGGTACAGCTCCTCGTCGACGTCTTCGAGCATGAGGATGCTCGGGCCCCGACGCTCGCGTCGTTCTCGCACGTCGCTGAGCTCGGGACTGCCCATCCCAGCGGCGATGAGACTGAGGTTTCCCCCGCCGAGGCGCCCCTTCGCCGCACCCGGCACCAACGTCTGAGCCCGGCTGAGCGGGCGTGCCGCGTCTTCCACAGCGGTGTCCGGCAGAAAGTTGGTCGCTTTCGGAGACTTTTCGGCGTCTGAAATGTCCGATGGTGACCTATTTTCGTCCGCAGAGGCGTCAGCGGCAGCCCCCGCCGAGATATCAGCGGGGAAGCCGAGTTCGCGGCCGCCCCACGGTTGGAACAGCCACGAGGCGACCTCGTCCGGGACGACCGTCGAGTTCTTGAACGGGTCGTTGCCGACCATCGGGCAGAACAGAGTCGCCACCCCGAGGTGGTGCTCCCATGACTGGTGAAGGGCGGTGATGTCCGAGGACCCGGTGAGCAGTTTGGGGCGTCCGTCCCGGCGCAGCATATGCCTGCGCATGAGGTCGAAGTCGATGCCGTCGAGCAGCCGCATGGCCCCGAAGCCTCCGCGCAGCGCGATCACCGCATCCGTGTCCGGATCGCACCAGGCATCGACGAGGTCGGAGCGACGCTCGGCGTCGGTGCCGGCCAGGTACGTCACCCGCGGGTGCCGGCCGCGGACGTTGCCACCGGGCACGACGGTGAGACCCCAGGATTCGAGCTGAGCGATGGCGCGCTGCAGTGATTCCTCGTCGGTGGGTCCCGACGGCGCGATCAGTCGGACGGTGTCTCCGGCGGCCAGGGGCGCGGTGCGAAGATAGGGGCTCGGTGCGGGGCGTCCCACGCGGTCTTCCGCCGGCGCAGCACCGCCTGCACCGACGGCTCCGGCCGAATCCTGCCTACTCATTCCTCACCAGACTCTGACTTCCCAGTCGGGGAACCGCTGCGAGCAGTTCCTGCGTGTATTCGTGCTGCGGATCGGACAGCACCTTCTCGACCTCACCGTATTCGACGATCTCCCCTCGTTTCATCACGGCCACCGTGTCCGCGATGTTCCAGGCCAGTCCGAGATCATGGGTGATGATGAGCGCGCTCATGCCGAGGTTCTTCTTCAGCGCGAGGAACAGCGACAGGATCTCCCCGCGCACGGACGCATCCAACGACGCCACGGGCTCATCGGCGATGAGCACCTGCGGGTCGAGAGCCAGGGCACCGGCGATGACGACGCGCTGCCGCTGTCCGCCGGAGAGCTCCTGCGGAATCGATTCGAGATAGTCCTCGGCCGGGGTGAGTTCGGCGGCTGCAAGGGCACCGACAACCCGCTCGTACTCACGGTCTTTGATCCCCTGCACCTTCAGGCCTTCGACCACGGCTTCATACACGCTGCGTTTGGGATTGAGCGATCCGGCCGGGTCCTGCAGAATCATCTGCACCTGCCGCCGGAAGGCCCGCAGCTCCTTCGCCTTCCGCGGCAGCGGCTTGCCGGCGAAGAACAGCTGCGAACCTGCCTCCACCTCCTGCAGCCCGAGCAGCGACCGGGCCAGAGTCGTCTTCCCCGAACCGGACTGGCCGACGACGGCGAGGATCTCCGCCTTCTTCAGCTGCAGATCCACCCCGCGCACCGCACGTTCGCGGCCCCGCCGGGTGTCGAAGGAGACGCTGAGGTCCTTCGCCTCGAGCACCACCTCATCCGTCATGGTGAACGGTTCGGCCCGGGCCACCTCGGCGGGCCTCCGCGTCCGGGGATTCAACCGGGATTCGGGGTCCCCGATCTGCGGAAACGCACCGGCGAGCTGCTGCGTGTAATCCTCCTGCGGGGACAGGCAGACGTCGTCGCTGGGTCCGTATTCGACGAGGCGGCCGTGGCGCATGATCGCAAGATCCGCACAGACGGCTGAGAGCACGGCGAGGTCGTGGCTGATCATCAGCAGGGAGATCCCGCGTTCGGCGACGAGGCGGGCCAGGCCGGTCAGGATCTGCTTCTGCACGATGACGTCCAGGGCCGTCGTCGGCTCGTCGGCGATGATGATATCCGGCTCGCAGGCGAGCGCCATGGCGATCATGATCCGCTGCTTCTGCCCGCCGGAGAGCTCGTGCGGGTATGCACTCGACTTCGCTGCTTCGAGATTGACCTCGGCGAGGAGTTCGAACATCCGATCCCGGCGCTTCTGCGGAGTCGTCCACGTGTCCTTCGAGTGGTGTTCGAGGGCTTCGATGATCTGACTCCCGACCTCGCGGACGGGGTTGAGCGAGTGCAGGGCGCCTTGGAAGACGATCGAGGCCTGTGCCCACCGGACCGCGCGGATCTGGCCGAAGCTCAGCTCTCGGATGTCCTGCCCGCCGAGGAGGACCCGCCCGTCGAGGCGCGCCGACTTCGGCAGCAGCCGCAGGGCCGACATGATCAACGTCGATTTCCCCGACCCGGACTCCCCGGCGATGCCCAGTGTGGCTCCGGAGGGCAGGTCGAGGCTGACGTCCTGCACGGCGACGACGTCCCCGCGGTCCGAGGAGGACCGGTAGGTGATCGAGACGTTCTCGAACTGCAGATCGGTCATCAGCGGCTCCTCAGGGCGGGGTTGATGATGGCCTCGAATGCGCGCCCGACCATCGTGAACGCGAGCACGACGAGCAGGATCGCCACACCCGGGGTGAGCACGTACCACCAGTAGCCGGAGGTCGCTGCGGACACGTCCATCGAGTTCTTCAGGATCGTGCCCCACGATTCCTTGGACGTATCGCCGAGGCCGAGGAACGACAGCGTCGACTCGGCGATGATCGCCCCACCGACGGTCAGGGTCGTGTTCGCAAGCACGAGCGGCATCACCGCCGGCAGCAGGTGCCGGAACAGAATATGGGAATGACCGGCACCGAGGATGCGCGCCCTTTCGATGTAGAGCCGGGATTCGACGCTGAGGGTCTGCGACCGCACGATCCGTGCCGTCGACGCCCATGAGGTCAGTCCGATGGCGACGACGATCGTGAAGACTCCGCGTTCCAGCACGGACGACAGGACGATCGCCAACAGCAGGGAGGGCAGGACGATGAAGAAGTCGACGATGCGCATGATGATGCCGCCGAACAGTCCCGAGAAGTGACCGGCGGCCAGGCCCATGATGGTGCCGATGAGCATCGACATCACGGTCGCGGCGACACCGACGAGGATCGACACTCGCGCTCCCCAGAGGATGCGCACCCACATCTCCCGACCCAGGTCGTCGGTGCCCAGGGGATGGTCGAGGCTCGGCGGGGCGTAGCGGGGCACGTCGAGCTGCTTCGTGACGTCGAGCATCGAGGCCGGCGCGATGAGCGGAGCGGCGATCGCGATGACGATGAAGAAGAGGAGAACGACGGCGCCGATGAGAGCCGGGACATCGGAGCGGAAGAGCGCCCAGTTCTTCTTCGCATTGTTCAGCCGACGTTCGCGCACGAGCTTCGCGCCGTCGACGACGGGGGTGTTCGCACTCATCAGACCCTCCTGACGCGGGGATCGAGGAATCGGTAGACGATATCGGCGGCGAGATTCATGACGATGATGAGCGCCGAGAACACGACGAAGGTGCCCTGCAGCAGCGGCAGGTCAGGGCCGCGGATGGCTTCGAAGGTGAGTTTGCCCAGCCCCGGCCATGAGAACACGGCTTCGACGGTGACCGCACCGGCGATGAGCCCGCCGATGTGGAGGAAGACGACGGTGACGGTCGGCAGCAGAGCATTGGGCACGGCGTGACGGCGACGGACCTCATCCTCGGTGAGGCCTTTTGCGCGGGCCGTCGTGAGGTAGTCCTCGCTCATCTCCTCGAGCAGGGAGGCGCGCATGATCATGAGGAACTGCGCATAGACGACGGCGACGAGCGAGACGACCGGCAGGATCAGGTGCGTGATGACGTCGATGATCCCGGCCGGCGACCAGGGGTCGAGCCCCGGGGTGATCATGCCGCCGGTGGGCAGCCACTGCAGGGTGCCGCCGAAGATCATGAGCAGGATGAGGCCGAGCCAGAACGTCGGCACGGACCAGAAGATCAGCGAGGTCGAGGACGCGAGTTTGTCGAACAGGGAATTGCGCCGCCAGGCCGAGAGCTGCCCGAGCCACAGGCCCAGGGCGATGGCGATGACGGCCGCGGTGCCCGTGAGCAGCAGGGTCGGGCCGAGGTAGTCGCCGATGAGGGAGGACACGGATTTCCGGTACACGTAGGACTCGCCCAGGTCTCCGGTGACGATGCCGACGAGGTAGTCCCAGAACTGGACGATGACGGGTTTGTCGAGTCCGTACTGGCTGCGGAGCTCGGCGATCTGCGCCGGCGACATCGGCCGTTCCTTCGCGATCTTGAGCACGGGGTCGCCGGGCAGCATGCGGAAGGCGAAGAAGCCGAGCACGATGACCAGGATCATCGAGGTCGCGGCCCCGCCGAGCTTGCGCAGGAAGTAGCGGGCGAACGATCCGCCGGCCGGAGGTTCGTCCATGTCGACGTCGGCAGGGTTCGGGTCGGCGGGGTGCACGTCGGCAGGGTTCGGGTCGGCGGTGTCGGCAGTTCCCTGCGCCGAGGCGGGGCCGGGGTTGGTGGGGTCGGTGCCCGGGGTCGCCGTGTCCGTTCCCCGGTCAGGGCGATCCCCGGAATGGGGATCGTGGGTGGGTGTGCTCACTGTGGTGCTCCAGGTGATGAGGACAGAGGCCCGTGAGTCCGGGCGCCGTAGATGGCGCGGGTGGCGCAGCACCCGGACTGTGGGCGCGGGAACTATTCGCGGTCGTCGGACTTCCTGCGGCGGCTGAGCAGCCAGCCGCCTCCGCCGAGGACGACGATGACCGCGGCTCCGATGCCGATCCAACCGCCGGCGCCCATTCCGCCGCCGGTGGCCTCCCCTGCGCTGACGGGTTCGACCGAGGAGTAGCCCCAGTAGCCGACCTGGTTGGCGATGGCGCCGCCGTCGGAAGGCTGTTTGGTGAAGTTCTCGAACCGGTCGGAGCGGTAGGCCTCGAGCTGGTTCGGGTACCACAGCGTCACCGAGGGGGCCTCTTCATAGTGGATGGCCAGTGCCTTCTGCACGAGTTCCTGACGCTTGGCCTGGTCGAGCTCGACGTGCTGGGCCTGATAGAGCTTGTCGAATTCCTTGTTGCACCAGCCGTCCTGGCTGGTGCCGCCGTTGCCTTCGGCGTCAGGGCGCTGACCGCAGGTGTTGATGCTCAGCTGGTAGTCGGGATCAGGGTTGATCGACCAGCCCGAGAAGTACATGTCGTAGTCGCCCTTGGTGGTGCGTTCGGACTCGGTGTCGGCATCGGTCGATTCGTTCTTCAGGTCGATGCCGATGTCCTTCATCCACGGCTTCAGGAACTTCGCGGTGCTCTGCTCCGTCGGAACGTCGGCATCGGTGAGGAAACGCAGCTGCAGCTTCTCGCCGTCCTTTTCGCGGATGCCGTCGGAGCCTTCCTTCCAACCGGCGTCGTCGAGGAGCGTCTTCGCGCGGTCTATGTCGAATCCGCTGACGACCGGGTTGTCGGGGCTCAGCGCCCAGTCCGGGTAGACGGCGGGAATGAAGCTCGTGGCCGGCTGCGCATAGTCCTGCATGACCTGTTTGCGCAGGGTCTCGGTGTCGATGCCGGCACGGATGGCCTGGCGGACCTTCTTGTCCCTCAGCGCCTCGTTGCCGGTTCCGAATTCCTTGCCGTCGGCGTCGGCGACACCCGGGTTGATGGAGATTCCGTTGAAGCGGCGGCCGTTGCCGTCGTTGAGTTCGACGTTGTCCGCGTTCTCCAGTGCCGTGAACTGATCCGGGCTGAGGCCGGTGATGAAGTCGACCTCGCCGGAGCGGATCGCCTGCACCTGCGCATCGGAGTTCGTGTAGTAGCGGTACTGGATCTCGTCGAGCTTCGGCTTGCCGCGCCAGAAGTTCGGGTTCGCCTTGAGCGTGATCGACTTGTTCGCCTCATAGCTGTCGAGCTGGAAGGGTCCCGAACCCACGGACTTCTCGTCGTTCTTGAACTCGCCGGGTTTGTCGATCTTCGACCACACGTGTTCCGGCACGACGGGGATCTCCTGGCCGGGGTTGTTCGCCTGCGCCTTCTTCAGGGTGATCTTGACGGTGGAATCGTCGGGGGCCTCGACCTTCGCGAAGTTCTCGACGAGGCTGCCGTTGGCCACCGCCATCTCGTCGTTGTCCATCATCTGGTTATAGGTCCAGGCGACGTCTTTCGAGGTCAGCGGTTCCCCGTCGGACCATTTCATGTCCGGGCGGATCGTGTAGGTCCAGACCTTGCCGTCGGAGTCCGTGTTCCATTCGGTGGCGAGTCCCTCGGTGACCGACCCGTCCTTGGCGTCGTTGGCCACGAGGTTCTCATACATGTACCGGAAGGTGTTCGTCGGCACGAGGTAGAAGGAGGTGAACGGGTTGAAGGAGTCGATGAATCCGTCGGTGGCGATCCGCAGCACGTTCTCAGCGGCGGGAGCCTCCGAGTCGGCGGCCTGTGCCGGGGAGGCGGCCATCGATCCGGCGAGTGCCAGCGCCGCGATGCCGGCCAGGCATCGGCGCAGGCTCACGCGCACGGTGCGGCGCAGCGAGTGTTGAGTGACCATTGGACCCCTTCGGTTCCGGCCGCCGGAGGCGGCTCCTGCCTGCGGCGGCCGGACCGTGGTCATGATTTCTCCGCCTGCGACCGCCGAAATGTGTTGTCTGTCACTCTATGCCGGAACGGGTGTGAAACCGCAGCACCAGCTCACAACTTCTGGCGTGTCGCCTTGTGCGATCCGCACAATCGGAACGCGCTCGCACACGACGGTCGGGCACGCGCAGGCGACTCGGATCACATGACAACGGTCCGCGAGCCGTGCACTCGGCACGGCTCGCGGACCGACGAGGGAATCAGGCCGTGGCCGCGGCCCTCTGGGCGGCGATCTCGGTGGTGGTCGTGGCCTTCCGCAGCCGCTGGATGAGCGCGACCGCGACGAGCACGACGAGACCGACGAGAGAGACCCAGATGTTCGGGTAGATCAGGGTGATCCCGGCGGCCAACAACAGCACCCGCTCGACGATGTTGGCCCGACCCATGAAGTACCCGGCCAGACCCGAGGACACTCCGATCATGCCGAGGATCACGGTCACGAGCGCCAACAGGAGCTCCTGCCACGTGCCCTGGAGCAGCAGAGCCGGCTCGAGGATGAACACGTAGGGGATGAGGAAACCGGCGATGGCGATCCGCACGGCGGTGACACCCGCACGCATCGGATTGGCCCTGGCGATGCCAGCGCCGGCATAGGCTGCGAGGCAGACCGGCGGGGTGATGTCGGCGAGGATCCCGAAGAAGAACACGAACATGTGCGCCGCGATGAGCGGCACATCGAAGTTGTTGTACAGGATCGGTGCGGCGACAGTGGCCGTGACGACGTAGTTCGCGGTCGTCGGCAGGCCCATGCCGAGGACGATGCAGGCGATCATGACCATGACCAGGACGATGAAGAAGTTGCCTCCGGCGAGATCGACCAGCCCCTTGCCGAGCTGTCCGCCCAGTCCGGTCGCCGTGACCGTGCCGGCCACGATTCCCGCCGTCGCGCAGGCCGCGATCACCGGCAGCGCCGTGCGGGCGCCCTCGACGAGCAGCGTGACGAATCCGCGCGGATCCATCCGCGTCGACTTCCGCAGGAAGCTGAGGAAGAACGCGGTGCCGATGCCGAACAGCGCGGCGCGGATCGGCGACATCCCCGACAGGAGGGTGAGGATGATGACGGCCAACGGCAGCAGGAGGTCGAGGCGTTTGAGCAGCTCCTTGCCGTCAGGCAGGCTCGCCTTGGACAGCCCGAGGATCCCGTCGGTCTTCGCCTCGAAGTGGATCGAGAGGAAGGCCCCGAGGAAGTAGAGGATCGCCGGGATGATCGCGATGACGATGAGTCCGTTGTATTCGAGGTCCGGGACGTTCTGCGCCATGATGAACGCGGCCGCGCCCATGATCGGGGGCATCAGCTGTCCACCCGTCGAGGCGGTCGCCTCGGTGGCGGCGGCGAAGTGGGGTTTGAAGCCCGACCTCTTCATCAGCGGGATGGTGAACGACCCCGAGGCGACGGTGTTGGCCACGGACGAACCCGACACCATGCCCTGGAGACCGGAGGCCACGACCGCCGCTTTGGCGGGACCGCCGGTGAATCGGCCGGTGAGACGGAAGGCCAGGTCATTGAAGAACTGTCCGATGTTCGTGTGCACGAGCATCACGGCGAAGAAGAGGAAGAGGAAGATGAAGTTCGCCGAGACCTGGATCGGAGTGCCGAAGATGCCCGATCCGTTCGACAGGAACATCGTCGTCGCGAAGTCCTCGAGACTCATCCCGGAATGCGTGAACACAGGGCTGTAGTTGCCGAAGAGTCCGTAGAGGATGGCGATGCCGCCGATGATGACGATGGGAAGGCCCACACACCGGCGGGTGGCTTCGAGGATGAGCAGGACGCCGAGGATCGCCACGAAGTAGTCGAGGTTCGAATAGCCGAGGATCTGGACGGAGTTGCTCACCAGCCGCGAGTACTCGACGAAGACGTAGAGATTGCAGCCGAGTCCGGCGAAGCCGAGGAGCACGTCGTACCAGGGGATGCGGCTGCCGCGCCCGATCAGTGCGTCGGCGACGCGGTTGCCCGTCGCCGGTGCATCGAGGAGACGGCGGCTCGGCGGGTAGAGGAAGAAGATGAGCGCGGTGGCGCCCGCGAGATGCAGCGATGTGTGCATCCACGTGTTGAAGGGCCGTTCGAGTGCGGCATAGAGGTGGTAGACGGTGAAGGCGATGGACAGTCCGCCGACCACCCAGACCCACCAGCCGAGATCCTTGCGATAGCGGCTGGAGGTGTCATGCTTTGCGAGTACGTCGGCCGATGCGCGTTCTCCGGCTGCCACCTCATCGGCGCCGGGCCCGGCCGTCGCAGCGGACGGCCGGGTCGGTGTCGAATCTTCGCTCACGGCAGCTCGATGCCCTCTTCTTCGAAGTACTTCTGAGCGCCCGGGTGCAGCGGCACGTCGCCGACTCCCAGCATCGCGGAGTCCTTCGTGATGAGCTTGCCGACGTCGAGAGTGATGTCGTCGGTGTGCTCGAACAGCGCCTTCGTGAGGTTGTAGGCGGTGTCCTCACTGACCTGATCGGTCGAGGCCACCAAGGAGGCGAACACCGAAACGGTCGGGACGTCCTCGTCGAGGAAGTCATAGGCGTCGGCGGGGATGTCGTAGGACTCCGCACCCGATCCCTCTTCGATCGTCTTCGTCGTATCGTCGTCGAGTCCGAGCAGCTTGACGTCGGTCGTCGCGGCCAGCTGGGTCAGCCCCGCCACCGGGGTGCCCACGACGAAGATCGTGGCATCGATCTGCTTGTCGGCGAGCATGTCGGTCGAAGCGCCGAAGTCGGTGATCTCCGGGGTGTAGTCGGATTCGCCGATGCCCGCGGCGTCGAGGATGGCATCGGAGATGGCGCGCGTGCCCGAACCGGCGTCGCCGACCGCGATCTTCTTCCCCTTGAGGTCCTCGACCGATTCGATTCCCGAGTCTTCGCGGACGATGATGTGAGCGGCCTCAGGGTAGAGCGAGGCCAGCCAGCCGACGTTGTCGATCTTCGTCCCGTCGAGGTCTTCGAGCTCGCCGTTGACCGCGGTGTTGGCCGTATCGCTCTGCGTGAAGCCGAGCTGCCATTCGCCCTGGTAGATCTTGCCGAGGTTCTCGGCCGAGGCACCGGACTCGACGTAGTTGACTGTCACGCCGTCGACGTTGTCCTCGAAGATCGAAGCGAGCTCACCGCCGAGAGGGTAGTACGTGCCCGATGTGCCGCCGGTGCCGAGCGTGAGGTCGTCGGTGGTCTCACCGCCTCCACCGCTGCCGCCGTCCGAGCCGCACCCGGTCAGCGCCAGCGCCACGGCGGCGACTGCCGCAACTGTCATCCGTCTGATGTTCATCTTCTGATCTCCTCTTCGGGGGTCAAGATACTTCGGCGAGCTGCTCAGAGTTCAGTCGCCTGCTGTCGAGACTAAAGGCACGATACCCTCTCGCACAGGTCATTCATGAAAGTTTGCTGAATTGTTAGCCGCCTTGCCTGAGCGTCGACTGAAGACCACAGGTCCGTGCCGATCACCACCGCTGTCCCGCCTCGGCGAGGATCTCGTCGATCGTCTGGCCCCTTCGGATGAGGACGAAGTGCATGTCGCCCTCCTCCGCGGTGCGGTACCCGTAGACGGGCACGCGCGGGAGCAGGTTGTAGGAGAAGGGGTTGGAGAAGTAGTAGGCACCAGTCTCGGGTACGGCGACGAGGTCGCCGACGTCGAGGCGCGGCAGCCTGCGGTCCCGAGCGAGCAGATCCCCGGAGAAGCACGCGGGCCCGGCGACGTCCGTGGGCACCGCCTCGGCGATCTTCGGTTCCCCGTCAGCGGTGAACGGCAGGATCCGCAGCGGCCAGTCGTGCGGAGCGTAGGCGGTGCGGGTGGCGACCTGGACGCCTGCGTGAGTCATGGCGATGCGGCGCCCGCCGCTGGTCTTCGCGTACTCGACGCGGGTGAGGACGGTGCCGGCCTTGGCCAGCAGTGCACGCCCGAATTCGGTGACGATGTCGAAGTCGAACAGGTCGGGGACCTGCTGTTCGAGCACCGCACGGTAGTCGGCGAAGGTCGGGGTGATGTCTTCGCCGTCGAAGTTCACCGACAGGCCTCCCCCGATGTCGATGCGGGTGATCTGCCGCGTCCCGGCACGCGTGTTGACCTCCTGCGCGAGGTCGACCGCGGCGCGGATTCCGACGGCGGCGCGCTCGAGGCTGATGCCCTGCGAACCCGAGTGCACGTGGATCTGATTCAGTCGAGGACGCGCCAGGTACGCCTCGATCACGGCTTCGCGAGCTCCGGGATCAGCGAGTCCGATGCCGAATTTCGACGTCTCGGTGGCGGTGCTCAGCGCCCCGATCGTGCCTGTGCCCGACTGCGGATTGATCCTGATGCCGATCCGTGCCTCGTCGACGGTCGGTCGTCTGTTTTCCAGCAGCAGGTCGAGGCGGGCGAGTTCGTCGAAGTTGTCGACGTTGATCGACACGCCCAGGTCGACGGCCCGACGCAGTTCCGTCCAGGTCTTGGCCGGGGAGTCGAAGACGATCCGTTCGGGAGCGAACCCGGCGGCAAGGGCGAGTTCGAGTTCGCCGGGGCTGGCGACTTCGCATCCGGCGCCCTGCTGTGCATAGCGCTCGAGCAGCGAACGCAGCGGCACGGCTTTGCAGGCCACCGCGTGGAGCACCTCATGGTCCGAATCGAACGCCGAAGTGAGCCGCTCGAACGCGGTATCGATGGCATCGAGATCCATGAGCCCGAGCACGGGCTCCCGATCCGAGAGCGCCGGCACGCCCTCCGACAGGGAGGGCACGCCCGCGGGAGCGGAACCGCTTACGGTGGTGCGATCGACTCCGCGCGTCTCGGCAGGGGTGTCGTCGGTGCGGTTGACTCGCCCCGCCACGGCAGGGGTGCGGTCGGTGAGGGGCTGGCTGTTCTCGGCGATCGCTCTGATCGACTGTGCTCGACCGTCGGCAATCGAGTGGTGGCTGTTGGGCATAACGTCCTCTGTTCGTGATCTGGTGTCACTCTAGGACGGCCGACCTCGATGAACGAACAATAATTCGCCAAACTTCCCGGGGATCGATTGTCGGTTTCCCACGACGTGGCTGCTCGAGCCTTCAGCCGCCCGCGCGATCGTGGGCGAGCACCGAGAGCTCGAGCCACAGCCTCTCGGCCGGCTCGGCCGTCGACAGACCCGTGATCTCCTCGATCCGCCCCAGGCGGTGCCGCAGCGAATTCGTATGCACGTGCAGCCGACGGGACGCCTCGGCGGAGTTGCCGACCGTGGCGAAATAGACCCGCAGCGTCTCGAGCAGGCTGCCGTTGTGCTGCGCGTCATGCCGGGCCAGCGCCCGAGCCGGCCGTGCGACGCTGCCGATATCGCCGCTGCGACCAGCAGGTTCTGCGCCGTGCGCGTCGCGCTCGACGGCCAGCAGCGTATCGGCCACGCGCAGTCCGATGACCTCGGCGGCCGCATCCTCGACGGTCGCTCCGACGATGGTCGGGGATTCCTCGTCGCCGCCGCTCGCAGGGCCTCCGCTCGTGGCACCCCGTCCTCGGCCGCCGAGGACGCGCCGTCTGCCGTGCACGGCGTCGACGACGTATACGGCCTCGGACCAGGAGCGATGCACTTCGTCGAGGCGGTCGACGGGAGAGCCGACACCGAAGCTGAGCGCCTCGTCGCTCGGCAGCGATCGCCGCAGGGCAGAGAGCACGTGGTCGCGGATCTGCGCCGCATCCGTCGGCTCGCTCATCTGCACGAGCGCTGCGAGATGTGTGCCTGTGCTCGACTCGATCCGGGAGAGCACCGCATCGGCGAAGGCGGCCCGGAGATGGAACCGCAGGACGGGCTCTCGGTCGGGGGCCGCCTCGGTGAAAGCGAGGACGCAGAAGCTGCCGGAGAACGGCAGTGACAGGAGGGTCGCCGACGGACCGAGGTCGGCCGAACCGGCGAGGATCGCACCGAGCGCCTCCCGACGGATGCGCTTCTCGAACGGCGACCGGCGCAGGGTCCGCAGCATCACGGGCAGGGCCGCGCGGGCGGCGTCGCGCAGCACCTCGCGCAGCGGTTCGGGGTCGACCTCAGCCGGGTAGGCCGCCCAGATCGTGCCGATGAGTTCGCCTTCGCTGCGCAGTGCGATGACCGACCGGGCCGGTGATGTGCCTTCGGCGGGTCGTTCGACGACGTCGGTCGAACGGCGGATCGTGTCGAGGAACCCGGATGCCTCGAGCTCGGCGATCCGCCAGTCGGGAATGGCTCCGGACAGGATCGTCGCGCGTCGGATCTCGTCGAGTTCGCCGCCGAGGTTGGCATGCGCGAGCACACGCGAGGCCGGGTCCTCGATCGTGATCGATGCGCCCGTGGTCTCGGCGATGACGGCGGCCAGTGCGCTGAGGTCGTCGACATCGGGCCAGGCCAGGGCGCTCGTCGCGCCCTCCGTGAGCTGCCGCAGATGCACGAGGATCTCCGACCAGGTCACATGCGGCGAGCGTTCGAGGAGGACCGGAACCCGGCCCTCGCTCCCCCGCAGCTCGGCCCCGTCGCCGAGGTGGCTGTGCGTTCCGGGCGGAACGACGAGGGCGGCGGCGCCCGCATAGCCTGCCAGCACCGCCTCGAGTCCGGCAGGACTGCTCACCGGTTCGGTGACGAGGACGACGGTCCCGGTCAGGGAGGCGTGGCCGACCGCCTCGGTGGGCGGGCCGGCAGGCGAGCCGGTGTGCGGAGCAGTGGGCGGGCCGGAGTGGGGTGCAGTTCGCTGGACGGCGTGCGGTGCAGCCGACGTCTGCGTGGGAGTCGTCGGCAGGTCGAAGCCGAATTCGACTCGAGCGACCACGACGTCGCCGGCCATCTCGGTCAGCGGCAGGAGGAACCCTTCCGTGTCCCGGATCAGGCGGGACAGTCGCAGGATCGCGGTGTCGGTCATGCTCCCACTGTAGTCAACGGCCGACCATGGTCGGCTGCGGCCGGGAGGGTCTGCGTCGTCAGGACCGCGCGCCTCGGCGGGGCGGAAGGAACCGGACGAGCCGCCTCGGCGGGGCGGGATGGACCGGACGGGTCAGCCGCCTCGGCGGGATGGGTCATTCCGGGGAGAAGAACTTGAACTGGAGGGCACGGACGACGAGTTGGGCGAGGTTGCGTGCGCCCAGTTTGAGGCGGAGGTTGCGGGCGTGCGATTTCACGGTGGACATGGCCACCGATTGGGCGTCGGCGATCTCTTCGTAGCCGTGTCCCTGGCAGAGCAGGGTGAGCAGATCCATCTCGCGCGCGGTCAGCTGCGGTGCCGCGTCGAGGGCGTCGGGCAGCTGGTCACCGCTGATGACGATGTCCTCGGCCAAGCCTCTGAGCAGTTCGGGGCTCTCGTCTGCCGAGGCGGCCCGCACGATCGAGACGAGTTCCCTCTCCCCTGCCGTCTTGTTGACCACGGCGAATGCGCCGGCTTCGAGTCCGCGGGCGATTCCGGGCCCGGGCGACACGGTCGTCAGGAGCACGACTCGGGCGTCGGGGTCGAGGTCGATGATCGCCGCCGTCGCATCGACGCCGCTCATTCCCGGCGGCATGTTGACGTCCATGAGGACGAGGTCGGGACGCTCGGCGTCGAAGGCGGCGATGGCCTCCTCGCCGGAGTGGACGGGGTCGAGCACACGGAAGGAACCCGCATCCTCCAGCGCCGCGGCCACCGCTCGTGTCGTCCACGAATCATCATCGACGACGAGGACGGAGGTGCGCGCGGCGGATTCAGGGCTCACGTCGTGGTCGGCCTGCGGCGTGGTCGCCTCCGGTCTCACGTGAGGGGTCGCCTCCGAGGTCCGGTGCGGGGCCGGGTAGGTGTGCGCCGTCATCAGGCGTCGATCCTGTCGCGGTCACTCGTGCGCTGCCCCTGGCTGCGGTGGTTCCTGCTGTGGCTGCCGGCCGCACCTTCGGGGGTGGAATCGTCGGCGGCTTTCGCCGCGGCGGCATCACCCGTGCCAGGTCGTGAAGCGGCACCGCCGGCCGACCCTGAAGCGGCACCGCGATCGATTCCGGTGGTCGACGCCGATGGTGTCCCAGCTGCGGGTACCCCAGCTGCGAATGTCCCCGCTGCGGGTGCGTCCGCAACGGGTGTGTCCGCGCTCATGTCGAAGTCGTCATCGACGACGTCGATCATGTCTGCGTTCGAGGAAGACCGCGCGGTATCCGATTTCGAGGATGCCGATGCGGAGTGGGAGATGAAACGGATCGGCAGGGCCACCTCGACGACGGTTCTCTTCGTCTCGTCCTCGCCCACCCGGCAGACGCCGCCCATGGCCGTGGCACGGCGGGACAGAGACCGCGGGGCCCGGGTCAGCGCGGTCGGGGATGCGTTCGTGCTGCGGCAGAGCAGTTCGGCTCGGCTGCCGCTGCCGTCTCGCATTTCGACGACGAGGGTGGCGGGGGTGCCGGGGACGGAGTGGCGGATGACGTTCGTGGCGAGCTCGAGCATGACGGCCCGGAAATGGTGCGACAGCGTTCCGGTCGCATGGGTCGGCAACGGGGAGAGTTCGGTGGTCAGGGGAACGGACCCGGCCGCGCACCCGTCTTCGATCGCGGTCGCCAGCTGCTCCGCCTCGGCGCGGAATCGGATCCGGGAGGTCCCGGAGCCCCCGGTGCAGCTCTCGGTCTCCCACCTGCTCAGGCTCGTCACCAGCTGCCGGAGCCGTTTGGTGGCTTCGGCGTTGACCAGCGCCAACTCGGCGACGAGGCGGTCGGCGGTCTCGGAGTCGCTTTCCTTCGCGAGGGTGCGGATGATCGCGGATTCGGTGGTCAGCGAGTGCGAGATGGTGTCGTGCATATCGCTGGTGAACCGGGCGCGCATGGCGTCGAGTGATTTCTGGTGGTCGACGGCGGCGCGTTCGCGGCGGTCGATCTCACTTCGGATTCGGGCCTCGACGAAGGACGCGCACAGGCCGAGGATCGAATAGGTCAGCCAGCCGTACCCGAGGTCGGTGAGTCCTTCGAAGCCGGCGTCATAGGATCCGAGTCGGGTCGATGCGCCGAGGTAGACGGCCAGTCCGAGGGTTCCCAGCGCAAACCCGATCCAGCGACGGCGGCTGATCAGGACCGCGATGGCGAGGATGAGCGCCTCGGGGAACATGTTCTCCAGGTCCGGGTAGAGCATGGAGAATCCGATGCCCAGACCGGTCGTGGCGACGACGATGCTCAGCGGCAGGAACGCGGCCAAGACGATGAGTCCGTAGGCGAGGATGAGCAGGCCTGCGTAGCGGGGTTCGGTGATCTCGAAGGAGCCGGGGACGAGGATCGTCAGCCCCATGATGAGGGCCAGCAGGCGGATCGGCAGATCGATGAAGCGCGGTCCCCGGAGGAAGTGCCACACTCGAGCCGGGACACTCGCTGACGTGCCGGTCGCGCCGTCGATCTCTGATGTCATGGCCCCTATTGTGCTACAACTGCACCCCCCCGAACTACCTGACGGCGGCCCAGCAACCTTGCGCGAGGTTGCTGGGCCGCCGTCAGGTAGTAATTAGGGGGATTTCAGCTGAGGAGGTCGGCGAGGGCGGCTTCGATGACGTCGAAGGCGTCGTTCAGCAGCTCGTCGGAGATCGTCAGCGGCGGCAGGAAGCGCAGGATGTTGCTGAAGGTTCCCGTGGTGAGCACGAGTACGCCGTTCTTCGCGCAGTAGTCCGCGATCTTCTTCACCAGGTCCGCGTTCGGCTCGATCGAATCGCGCTCGACGAACTCGGCGGCGACCATGGCTCCACGGCCACGGACATCGCCGACTTCGGGGTACTTCGACTGCAGCTTCGTGAGGCGGTCGACGATGATCTCACCGATCGCCAGGGCACGATCGGCCAGTCCGTCCTCTTCGTACGCGGCGATGGCACCGAGGGCGGCGGCGCAGGCGGTGGGGTTGCCGCCGTAGGTTCCGCCGAGGCGGCCCGGTCCGACCGAGTCCATGATGTCCGCGCGACCGGTCACCGCCGACAGCGGCAGACCGCCGGCGATGCCCTTGGCCGTGGTGATGAGGTCGGGCACGATGCCCTCCCACTCGGAGGCGAACATCTTTCCGGTGCGGGCGAATCCGGCCTGCACCTCGTCGGCGACGAAGACGATGCCCTTTTCGCGGGCGTAGTCGACGAGCGTGGGCAGGAAGCCCTCGGCCGGGACGATGAAGCCGCCCTCACCCTGGATGGGTTCGATGACGATCGCAGCGACGTATTCGGAGCCGATCTGCTTCTCGATCATCGTGATGACGCGCTTGGCTGCGTCCTCACCGCTGATCTTCGTGCCGGCCGCATCGTTGTCGCGGTACGGGTAGGACATGGGTGCGCGGTAGACCTCACCGGCGAAGGGACCGAAGCCGGCCTTGTAGGGGGCAGCCTTGGCGGTCATCGCCATGGTCAGGTTGGTGCGGCCGTGGTAGGCGTGGTCGAAGACGACGACGGCGTCGCGGCCGGTGTGGGCGCGCGCGATCTTCACGGCGTTCTCGACGGCCTCGGCACCGGAGTTGAGCAGCACGGTGCGCTTCTCGTGGTCGCCGGGGGTCAGCCGGTTGAGGGCTTCGGCGACCTCGACGTAGCTCTCGTAGGGGTTGACCATGAAGCAGGTGTGGGTGAAGGCCTCGAGCTGGGCCTTCGCGGCCTCGACCACGCGGGGGTTCGCGTTGCCGGCCGTGGTCACGGCGATGCCGGATCCGAGGTCGATGAGCTGGTTGCCGTCGGCGTCCTTGAGGATGCCGCCCCCGGCCGCCACCACATAGGCGGGCAGGCTCGAACCGACACCGGTCGCCACTGCTGACTTGCGACGTTCCTCGATCTCACGGGACTTCGGTCCCGGAATCTCGGTGACGATCTTACGTTCCTGCGGCAGAGCTTCGCCGCCAATCTCCAAAGCTGTCATAAGGGGAAGAATAGGGGCAATCGACGCTTTTTGTCACTTGCCGTCCGAGGGCTGGGCAGAACCGCTCGCCGCGGAGAGACGACCCCGCGGATTCGGCGCTGATCGGGTACGGATTCCGTTGTCGGGTGCCGGCGGCCGAATCCTCATTGCGGATGGCCGACAGCGAAGGCGGAAACAGCGCCGGGTGGTCCCCGACGCTCCCGGGAATCAGCGGTTCTGACTGCGGGCGTCGACGTCCCTGTTCCGTTCCGGAAGCACGCGTTCGTGCTCGCGCATCGGCACGACGATCGTCTCCTGAGCGCCGACGACGCGTTCTCCGTCGCCGATTTCGAAGCTCAGCCGCGACTCGGGGGCCAGGTTCCGTTTGACCACGGCCAGACCGATCGGTCCGAGCTCCCAATGCACGGTCACCGAGGTCAGGGTGCCCACTGAACGTTCGGACCCGCGGACCTCGGCGAGCACCTCGGTGCCGGGATCCGGGGCGATGTGGCCGGACCCGTCGAGGTGGACGAAGGTCAGACGCCTGGGCGGCTGACCGAGATTGTGGACGCGTGCCACCGCTTCCTGCCCGCGGTAGCACCCCTTCGCCAGGTGCACGGCCGTGCGCAGCAGGTCGAGTTCGCCGACGAGGGCTTTGTGGTCGATTTCGTTCCGGCCCGGCCGCCAGGCGGCGATCCGCAGCGCCTCCCAGGCGTCGAAGCCGGCCATATCGAAGGTGTTCGCCGACAGTCCCTGCAGGTCAGAGCGTTTGACGATGCCGATGACGAACGGGGTCTCGAGACCGGGGTGGTCGGTGCCCGCGACGTCCTGGCCGATGTCGATCTGCGCATAGGAGGCCGATCCGCTTCCGATATGCGGCCACGGGTCGGACCAGGTTCGGGTGACGGGCAGGGCTTCCGGCAGGGACGTGATGGCGCCGAAGCACTGATAGTCCTCGCTGAGGTCCTCGATCTCGACGCGCATCATGAAGACCATCTTGCGCAGGAAGTCCAGGGTCGCGTCGGTGTGAAGGTCGCTGATGGCCCACAGTGCCTCACCGTCGTCGACGAGCTTCAGCCAGCCCTCGATGCGACCGTTCGGGTCGAGTACGAGGGTTTCGGTGGACACACCGGGGGCCAGGGTGTCGATCTTCTGCGTGGTGATCGAGTTCAGCCAGGTCAGACGGTCGGGTCCGCTCAGACGCAGCACGCGGAGATGGGCGAGGTCGACGAGACCGTCCTTCTCTTCGAGCACGCGCTGCTCACGCAGGGGAGCTCCGTAGTGGATGGGAGTCTCGGCGAGATCGCCGGCCCCGAGCACCGCGGTCGAGCTCAGTCCGCGAGCCAGCGACGAGCGACGAACCGCCTCGGCAGGGGTGTTCTCCGGCGACGGCGAATCGTTGACATCAGAATTCGGCGACACGGGATCAGTCATCTTAAGACAGCTTCTTCAATCTGGCAGAGGAGTGGGAGGCGAGTTCGTGGCCCATGGCTGCCATGTCCCAGGCCCACATGAGTTCGCCGCCGACGAGGCCGTACATCCGAGTCGAGGCGGTGTACTCCTTCGCGGTCTTGGTCCTGGCCACCACATCGGTGGCCAGATCGATGCGCGGGCCTTTGACGGTGCCGGCATAGAGCTCCATGACTCCGTGCGGGTGAACGATCTCCGCTTCGATCTCGAAGGCGTCGTCATTCGTGCGCAGGGTCTCGACCGCGGCGGCCGTAGTGAAGCTCTGGGGTTCGGTCGGCACCATCATTCCCGGGCCGACGTCCCCGTCGTCGTGCTGACGCACGAGCTGCCAGAAACCGGTCTCGAGAGTCAGGGTCGAGTCGAGTTCACCGGATTCGCCGAGCAGCCACGCATGCGCGGTGTACTGGAGGAAGGGCGTGCCCTGATGGGCGACGAAGTCGATGCGCTGGCCGAACTGCTTCTCAGGAGTGTCCGCATAGCCGACGACACCGACGCCTTCCCACGACCCGATCAGCCAGGACAGCGGGACGAGCTCGGAATGGACCGAGTCATCGAGTTCGATCACCATGAGGGATCAGCGGTTGTCTTTGAACAGCGCTGTGACGACCTTGACTCCGACACCCAGGGCGCCGAGAGCGGCGATGCCGACGAGGCCGGAGAAGACGATTTCGAGAGCAACAAGATTTTCCATGCCCTCAGTCTACAGTTCCCGGCAAAGCGATGTGCATTCAGCCCGACGACGCGAACCCCGGTCGTGCAGCGACGCGAACCCCGGTCATGCAACGACGCGAACCCCGGTCGTGCGGATCGGCGCGCAGGTCAGGAAGCGACGCGTTCGATCGCGTAGACGACGACTCCGCCGAGAGCGATCGGAGCGGCACCGAGGGCGAGCTGAACGGCGAAGCTGCGAGCCTTCTCGACGTTCTTCTTCACCTCGATGTTCTGCGAGGCCTCGAGGTTGGCGGCCTGGAACTTCGCATAGGCGACGAGCCCGAGCATCCGATCGACCGCCGCGACGAGCAGACCCATGACGACGCCGAGGATGAGCGCCGTGGCCAGGGAGAGCGCCGGTGCGAACACGAGCACCGACAGGATCCCCGCCACGGCCGTGGACATGGCGATGGCCAGCGGCGACGTGTAGATCGCCGGCCACGGCAGCGCGGTCATGCACTGCGCCACGATCAGCGAGGCGAGGCCGATGACGATGGCCTCCTTGTCACCGGGGATCGTGATCGCAGCGACCCAAGTGCTCGCCGACAGGACGATGACGAGGCCGGAGACCTGCGCGGACACGTTCGCCACGGCGTAGGAGGCGCCGATTCCGCGGGTGAGGTTCTGCACGAAGGTCCACAGCAGACCCAGGCCCGCCAGCACGGGCAGCCAGTCGAGGTAGGGAGCCGTGGAGTCGTGCCAGGCGGCGTAGAGACCGCCGACTCCGAAGAGGGCGAGCATGATCGACGTCGCCCGCGGCTGCGGGGAGTCCGTCAGGCGCGGCCAACCGTAGGCGACGCCGAAGACGATGAGCCCGGTCGCCAGCAGGAAGAGCGTATAGCCCCAGTACACGGAGGCGCTGAGGGCCAACACCAACACCAGGGCGACGGCTACTCGAATCCATCTGATCACAGCACTATCGTGCCTTATCCGATGACACCCACGGTAACCACCGGTGGTTGCGCGTCGGAGCAGCACCGGCCAGGGCATCGCTATAATCTTCCTCAGACGACGGGCTCAGAAGACGGGCGCCGAGGAGGTGGAGGCAGCACATGCGGATTCTGCACATCTGCCCCACGGCCAGGCTCGACGCCCCTTTGGCTCCCGAATCCCTGCAGTACCTCGGCCACCGAATCGACCGGTGCGGCGTCGAGGATCTGCCCGGCCGTCGGACCGACTCCGCTGCGGTCGACGTCGTCATCGTCGACGCCTGTCTCGATCTGTCCCTGGCCCCGCGCATCGCCGAACTCCTCGCCGAGGCGCGGATCACCGCCCCCATCATCGTCGTCCTCGGAGAGGGCGGACTCGCCACGGCCTCGGCGAAATGGCACGTGGCCGACCTCATCCTCACCACGGCCGGCCCCGCCGAGGTGGAAGCGCGGCTGCGCGTGGCTCGTGATCGTCACATCGCTTCATCGGCCGCCCACTCCGGCGGCGGCTTCCTCGGCGGTATGCATGCCGGGGCCGGCCGTGCCGGGGCGAAGGGCGGCGCCGGGAGCTGGCGGCCGGTGCGCACCGGCCGCGGGACCGTCGGCACGTCCAGAGAGAGCGGATTCGAATTGTCCGGCCGCCTCGGCGACGCGGACGAGGAACTGGTGAACGCCGACGGCGAGCCGATGGTCGTCGTCACCGGAGACCTCCGCATCGACGAGACGGCGTTCACCGCCGAGCTCAGCGGACGCAGTCTCGATCTGACCTACCGAGAATTCGCTCTGCTGAAGTTCTTCGCCATGCACCCCGAACGCGTCTTCACCCGCGACGACATCCTGCTCGCGGTCTGGGGCGATGACTACTTCGGCGGCACTCGCACCGTTGACGTGCATGTTCGCCGCCTCCGTGCGAAACTCGGCAAAGACCTTGAGAACGCCATCCACACCGTGCGCAACGTCGGTTACCGCTTCAGCGCCGACAGCGTCACAGACACAGATTCAGAGGACGAGACGGCATGAGAATCCAGGCCAGCGGAGCAATCGCCTCCACTTCGATCGACCCCCTCACCGAGGATGAGCTGACGTTACTCGAGGACGTGGCAGCGACCGACGGTGCCCCGGAGGTCTCCGGCGGGCTCATGGCCGTCGCCACCGGCGAGGACACCGCCCACGCGGCGCAGACCGCGTCGAGCATGTGGCGCGTGTTCGACGGTGAGACTCTCATCGGCTTCGGGATCCGGGCCCTGCAGGGCGATCGTCACGCCGCAGAGTTCCTCATCGCCCCCGACCACCGCGGCCAGGGGTTCGGTGAGCGGCTGCTGAGAACGATCCTCGACGAAGAGCCCGAAGCCTGGTGCTGGTCGCACGGTGACCATCCGGCTGCGGCCCACCTCGCGCAGAAGTACGGTCTCGGCCGTGACCGGGTGCTCTATCAGATGCGCACGGACATCGGGCTGAGTCTCGACGCCCTCCCCGAGACTCGGAGTCCCGACGGGGTCGAGATCCGGTCCTTCGCCCCCGGTGACGAGGACGGCTGGCTGGCCGTGAACAACTCCGCCTTCGACTGGCATCCCGAACAGGGCGGCCAGACCCGGGCCGATATCGACGCCGTCGTGACGCCTGCGGATTTCGACCCGAACACCTTCATCATCGCCGCCCGCGGCGGTGAGGTCATCGGCTTCCATCAGACGAAGATCACGGACACGGATGATCAGGGTCGCCTCGGCGAGGTCTATGTCGTCGGCGTCGATCCGCGCATCCATGCCAAGGGCGTGGGCAAGGCGCTGACGGTCGAGGGGATGCGGCGGATGGTGGCCGCCGGTGCCGAGACGATCGAACTCTACGTCGAATCGGACAACGCCCCGGCGCTAGGCTTGTACGAGCGGCTGGGATTCCATGTCGCGGTCGCGCACGTGGCCTATGCACCGGCCTCCACCGAGGTCACCGGCACTGATTCGGCGAGCACGGCGTCGAGCGAGTAAGGAGCAGATCGTTGTACGACATCGCAGCGTCAGGAAATGAGCTGGGACTGCCCGACCCGGCGGATCGCTTCCTCGATCGCGAACTCAGCTGGCTGGCCTTCAACGAACGCGTCCTCGACCTCGCCTCGGATCCGGAGATCCCGCTGCTCGAACGCGTCCGGTTCCTCTCGATCTTCGCGACCAACCTCGACGAGTTCTTCATGGTCCGCGTCGCCGGCCTCAAACGCCGCATCAACACCGGTCTGGCCGTGCCCAGCGTTACCGGGCGCATGCCCGCGCAGGTCATGCACGATATCGGTGTGCGCGCATTCGAGCTGATGAGCCGGCATGCCGCGCTGCTCAAGGACGATATCGGTCCCCGCCTCGACGCGGAATCCATCACGAAGGTCCAGGTCGAAGACCTCACCGAGGATGAGCGCCACCGCGTCGACGAATTCTTCTTCGGCCACGTCTACCCCGTCCTCACCCCGCTGGCCGTCGATCCGGCGCACCCGTTCCCCTACATCTCGGGTCTCTCGCTCAACCTCGGTGTGCTCCTGCGGTCGCCGGAGACGGGCAAGGAGTTCTTCGCCCGGGTCAAGGTTCCCCCGCGCCTGCCGCGGTTCTTCAATGTCGCCGAGGCGACCGACCGACCCGCCGGACGCGACGTCCCAGCCCGCTTCGTCGCCCTCGAGGACATCATCGCCGAACACCTCGGGACTCTGTTCGACGGCATGGAGATCGTCCACCATTCGACCTTCCGCGTCACCCGCAACGAAGACCTCGAGGTCGAAGAGGACGATGCGGAGAACCTGCTCAAGGCTTTGGAGAAGGAGCTCCTGCGACGGCGTTTCGGACCGGCCGTGCGGATGGAGATCACGGAGAACATCCACCCCCGCGTGCTCGAGATGCTCAAGGACGAACTGGGCATCCACGACTCGGAGATCTACCACCTGCCCAGCCCGCTGGATCTGTCCGGCATGTCCGATATCGCCGATGTCCCGCGCGATGATCTGCACTATCCGAAGATGGTCCCGCAGATGAACAAGGATCTGTCGCTGCGGGAGTCCAGCGACCAGGTCGACGTCTTCGACGCGGTGGCCAGTCGGGACATCCTCCTGCACCACCCCTATGATTCGTTCTCCACGAGTGTGCAGGCCTTCCTCGAACAGGCCGCCGCGGACAAGAACGTGCTGGCGATCAAGCAGACGCTCTACCGGACCTCCGGAGACTCGCCGATCATCGACGCCCTCGTCGACGCCGCGCAGGCCGGAATCCAGGTGCTCGCCGTCGTCGAGATCAAGGCCCGGTTCGACGAGGAGGCCAACATCACGTGGGCCCGCAAGCTCGAGCGCGCCGGCGTTCACGTCGTCTACGGAATCGTCGGGCTCAAGACGCATGCGAAGCTCTCCCTCGTCGTCCGCCAGGAGGCCGACGGGCTGGCCAGGTACTGCCACGTCGGCACCGGCAACTACCACCCGAAGACCGCCCGCGGCTATGAGGACTTCGGGCTGCTCACGCGCGATCGGGCCGTCGCCGATGACCTGACGAAGCTGTTCAATCAGCTCTCCGGCTATGCGCCGAAGTCCGAATACTCACGGTTCCTCGTCGCCCCCAGCACTGTGCGCACCGGACTCATCGACCTCATCGACTCCGAGATCGCGATCGCACAGTCCGGCGGAGCGGGGCAGGTGCGGATCAAGGTCAACTCGATCGTCGACGAAGCCGTCATCGATGCCCTCTACCGGGCTTCCCAGGCCGGGGTCGCCGTCGAAGTCTTCGTCCGCGGGATCTGCGCCCTGCGCCCGGGCATCGACGGCCTGAGCGAGAACATCACCGTGCGTTCCGTGCTCGGACGCTTCCTCGAACACTCCCGCGCCTTCGTCTTCGGCAACGACGGCGACCCGATCGTCTACATCGGTTCAGCCGATATGATGCACCGCAACCTCGACCGGCGGGTCGAAGCGCTCGTGCAGATCGTCGACGACGGACACCGGGCAGAGATCATCGAACTCTTCGACCTCGTCTTCGCTCCGACCACCTCGGCGTTCGACCTGGCCGGCGACGGCAGATGGACACGGCGGACCCACGACGACGAAGGAAACCTCCTCGGCGACTACCAGACGGAGCTCATCCGTCGGCACCGGACCCGTCGGCGAATCGGGGAAGAGGCGTGAGCCCGTCCGAGGTCTCCTCGGCGCAGGCGTCATCACGTGTCACGGCCGATGTCCTGGCCGCCGGGGCCGTGTGCTGGAGACACGGTCCGAAAGGTCTCGAGGTGGTGCTCATCCACCGCCCGAAATACAACGACTGGTCATGGCCCAAGGGCAAGGTCGACCCGGGAGAGACCCTGCCGGAAGCCGCGATCCGCGAGGTCAAGGAAGAGACGGGGTTCGACATCCGCCTCGGCATTCCTCTTCCCTCCGCCGCATACACGGTCGGCAAGAACACGCAGAAGAAGGTCTTCTACTGGTCGGCCGAGGTCAAGGACCAGTCCGCCTTCGCCCCGGTCAACAAGCGGGAGGTCGACACTGCCGGCTGGTTCCCCGTCGACCAGGCCCGCTCGAAGCTGACGTCGTTCGCGGATCGGGAGCAGCTCGACGCACTCGAGAAGTTCGCGCAGACGGATGCTCTGCGGGCGTGGCCGCTCATCCTCGTCCGCCATGGGAAGGCGTTCCCGCGGGCGAAGTGGTACGAGACCGAGCATGTGCGGCCGCTGCTCAAACTCGGCACCCGACAGGCCATGGCGCTGACCGGACTGCTGGGAGCCTGGGGCGTCCGCAAGCTCGTCTCGAGTCCGTGGAAGAGGTGCATGGCGACGCTGACTCCGCTGTCGGCGGCGACGGGCAAGTCGATCAAGAAGGTGTCGACGCTCAGCGAGAAGGCGACCGCTGCGAACCCGGACAAGGCCGCCCGCTATATCGAGAAGCTGCTGGCGAAGGGCAAACCCGTCATCTACTGCACGCACCGGCCGGTGCTGCCGACGATCTTTGCCGTCTACGCCGCTCACGCCCCGAAGCGCGTGGAAGCCAAGCTGCCGAAGAACGATCCGTACCTCAAACCCGGCGAGGTCCTCATCGCCTATGTGCGTCCCGGGCCGGTGCCGCGCATCGTCGAGATCGAACGCGTCCGCCCCATCGACAGCTGATCGGGGTTCGCAGCCACGGCGGACCGCCTCGGTGAGGGACTGCCGGTCCCGACAATGATCCTTTCATGAAACTGATACGGCCTGTGATCGAGCACTCACGGCGGCTCCAACCCTTCTCCGCTCATTCACTTCCCATTCATGTTCGAACTCCTTGCACTTCACGCGTGGTCTTTAGCGTGGATGACGAGCAATCGAGAACTCTCGAGCTGTGTCCACAAACATGAAAGGCATCTTCGTGAAGATGAAGCATCTCGCCCCCTCCGCTGCGATCCTCGCGGTCGGCGCCATCACCCTCTCGGCCTGCGGCGGCCAGTCCGCAACCGGTGAAGAGGCCTCCGGCGGCAACAGCGACCTGCAGGGCACCCTGACCGGCATCGGCGCCTCCTCGCAGAAGGCCGCCATGGATGCCTGGACAGCGGACTTCACCTCGCAGAACTCCGGTGTGACCGTCAACTACTCCCCCGACGGATCGGGTGCCGGTCGTGAACAGTTCCTCGCCGGCAACGCGCAGTTCGCCGGTTCCGACGCCCACCTCGACGACGACGAGGTCAAGGCCGGAGAGGAAGCCTGCGGCGCCGACGGAGCCTACGAGTTCCCCGTCTACATCTCCCCCATCGCCGTGACTTTCAACGTCGAGGGAGTCGATGAGCTCAACCTCTCCCCCGCAACGATCGCGAAGATCTTCAAGGGCGACGTCACGAACTGGAACGACGAGGCCATCAAGGCCGACAATCCGGACGCCGACCTGCCTGATCTCAAGATCACGGCTGTCCACCGCGCCGACGACTCGGGCACCACGGAGAACTTCACCGAGTACCTCAAGGCCACCGCCGAGAAGGACTGGGACGCCGAGGTCGACGGCAACTTCCCGAAGGAGTACGGCGGCGAGGCCGCTCAGGGCACCGACGGTGTCATCCAGACCGTCTCGGACACCGACGGAGCCATCGGCTACGCGGATGCCTCGGCCGTCGGTGAGCTCTCCACCGCCAAGGTCAAGGTCGGCGAGGAATTCGTCGAACTCTCCCCGGAAGCCGCCTCGAAGGTCGTCGACGCCTCCGAGAAGGTCGAGGGCCGCAGCGAAGGCGACCTCGCCTTCGACCTGGCTCGCGACACCACCGAGTCCGGCGCCTACCCGATCGTCCTCGTGTCCTACCACCTCGTCTGCTCGTCCTACAAGGACCAGGAGACCGTGGACATGGTCAAGGCGTGGGAGAAGTTCGTGGTCTCGGAAGAGGGACAGAACTCCGCTGCCGATTCCGCCGGGTCCGCACCTCTGTCGGACGACCTGCGCACGCAGATCGAAGAAGTCATCGACTCGATCAAGGTTGAAGGCTGAGTTCAGCCTCTGACCTGGAGAAATAGCCAGTCGGGAGCGGCGCAGAATCCCTGCGCCGCTTTTCCGCGCCTGTGGAACCACCCCGGTTTCACCACAAGTCACATGAGGAGCACTTGTGCCGATCAGCACACAGACCACTGAGTCGGGCCCCACAGGGCCGGGCTCCACGTCCGAGTCCGGGCAGAAGCCGCCGCAGACCCCCGCATCTCGGCAGCAGAAGGCCGTCGTCCGGCCCGGCGACCGCATCTTCTCCGCCGCCACACTCATCGCCGGCATCCTGATCCTGGTGATCCTCGCCGGAGTCGCCCTGTTCCTTCTGGCGCAGTCGAAGGACACCATCGCCGCGCAGATCAGCGATCCCTCGCAGATCACGGGCGGCAAGGGCTTCTTCTCCTACGTCTGGCCGCTGGTCATCGGCACGCTCATCTCCGCAGCCATCGCGCTGATCGTCGCGACTCCGTTCTCGTTGGGCATCGCGCTGTTCACCACGCACATGGCCCCGCGCAGGCTCGCTCCGGTGCTCGGGTACGTCATCGACCTGCTCGCGGCCATCCCCTCGGTCGTCTACGGCCTGTGGGGCATCGCACTGGCCGGCAACCTCACCGGCTTCTATCTGTGGCTGTCGACGTGGTTCGGCTGGATTCCGATCTTCGCGCCGGCCGCAGACGGATCCGTGTCTCAGACCGGCCGCACCCTGCTCACCGCCTCGCTCGTGCTCTCGATCATGATCCTGCCGATCATCACCTCCCTGACGCGCGAGATCTTCCTCCAGACCCCGCGTCTGCAGGAAGAGGCGGCTCTGGCCCTCGGCGCCACCCGCTGGGAGATGATCCGTATGGCCGTTCTGCCCTTCGGCAAGTCCGGAATCGTCTCGGCCACGATGCTCGGTCTCGGCCGCGCCCTCGGTGAGACCATGGCCGTGGCCATGATCCTCTCGCCCGGTGTCCTCACCGCGTCGCTCGTCGTCAGCGGCAACCAGACCATCGCCTCCGAGATCGCGCAGAACTTCCCCGAAGCCGCGGGACTGCGCCTGTCCGAGCTCATCACGGTCGGCCTCGTGCTCTTCGTCATCACCCTGCTGGTGAACATGGGAGCCCGCGCCATTGTCGCCCGCACCTCGGTGAAGGGAAGTTGAGACCAATGACCACCATGAACACCACCCCCGAGGCGACTGCCTCGAAACCGGCGAAGCTGACCTCCAAGCAGCTGCCGAAGGCCACCCCGTGGATCGTCGCCATCGCTGCGATCATCGTGGCGATCATCATCAGCTACATCGCATTCGGCGGCTTCAACATCCCCATCGTGGCCGTCCTCGCCGGACTCATCAATGCGGTCGCCGTCTTCGCGGTCTCCGCCTCCTACGAAGGCCGCCGCAAGGCCGTCGACCGAATCGCGACCACCATCGTCACCTCGACGTTCGTCCTCGCATGTGTTCCCCTCGTCTCACTGCTGTGGCTGACGGTGTCCAAGGGCGGGTCCGCCATCAGCGGCGACCTGCTCACCCGCACCATGCTCGGCATGAAGGGCGTCCTCGATCAGCAGTACGTCGCCGGTGAGGCGTCTCTGGCCGGCGGCTTCTACCACGCCATCGTCGGCACCGTGCTCATCACACTCGCGGCCTGCATCATCTCGATTCCGATCGGCGTCCTCACCGCCATCTACCTCGTCGAATACTCGAACAAGAACCGTCTGGGCAAGGCGATCACCTTCCTCGTCGACGTGATGACCGGAATCCCCTCGATCGTCGCCGGTCTCTTCGCCTTCGCGCTGTTCTCCACGATCGCGAATGTGCTCATGCCCAGTTCCGCGGGAATCGCGAAGACCGGTTTCACTGCGGCGGTGGCACTGTCGGTGCTGATGATCCCGATCGTCGTGCGCAACACCGAGGAGATCCTCCGCCTGGTGCCGATGGACCTGCGCGAGGCGTCCTACGCTCTGGGCGTGCCGAAGTGGAAGACGATCGTGAAGATCGTTCTGCCCACCTCGGTGTCGGGAATCCTCTCCGGTGTCACCATCGCCATCGCCCGCGTCATCGGTGAGACCGCGCCCATCATGGTCACCGCCGGGTTCGCGAAGACACTCAATTGGAACCTCTTCTCCGGTTGGATGTCGACGCTGCCGACGTTCATCTACGACTCGCAGCTGCGCCCGGTCTCGCCGGGAGCCGCCGCCCTGGCCAGCTCGGAACGAGCTTGGGCAGCAGCCCTCGTGCTCGTCGCCCTGGTCATGGTGCTCAACCTGCTCGCCCGCATCATCGCGAAGGTGCTAGCGCCGAAGGCCGGCCGCTGACCGGCGACTGCCCACAGACGTCCAGACTCACCCATTTCCAAGGATAGGAAACACAATGTCCAAGCAGATCGACATCAAGGATCTCGACATCTTCTACGGCGACTTCCGAGCCGTCGACGGAGTGGAGATGCAGATCAAGCCGCGCTCCGTCACCGCCTTCATCGGCCCCTCCGGCTGCGGCAAGTCCACGGTGCTGCGCACGCTCAACCGCATGCACGAAGTCATCCCCGGCGCCAGCGTCTCCGGCGAGGTCCTCATGGACGGCAATGACATCTACGGCGCCGGCGTCGATCCCGTCAACGTCCGCCGCGAGGTGGGCATGGTGTTCCAGCGGGCGAACCCGTTCCCGACGATGAGCATCAAGGAGAACGTGCTCGCCGGTGTGCGTCTGAACAACAAGCGCCTGTCGAAGACCGAAGCCGACGATCTCACCGAGCGCGCCCTGCGCGGGGCGAACCTGTGGAACGAGGTCAAGGACCGACTCAACCTGCCCGGTTCGGGTCTCTCCGGCGGTCAGCAGCAGCGTCTGTGCATTGCTCGCGCGATCGCCGTCGAACCCGAGGTCCTGCTCATGGACGAACCGTGTTCGGCCCTCGACCCGATCTCGACCCTGGCGATCGAGGATCTCATCAACGACCTCAAGGACAAGTACACGGTCGTCATCGTCACGCACAACATGCAGCAGGCCGCTCGCGTGTCCGACAAGACCGCGTTCTTCAACATCGCCGGCACCGGCAAGCCCGGAAAGCTCATCGAGTTCAACGAGACCTCGACGATCTTCTCGAACCCTGACAAGGAAGAGACCGAGAACTACATCTCCGGTCGCTTCGGATGATCTGAAGGCGCGGCGAACGCCCCGGCGAACCCTTGAGTGGGTGCGCCGGGGCTGTGTCGTTGGCTGGACTCCCTGTCGACTGAAGGTCCGTGGTCAGGTCTCCTGCCGGAGGCGCCTGACTGGAAGCGTCCTGCCTTTCGCCATGTCATCGAAGGGAGGGGCAGGCTGCTCGGGCTGTTCAGATCTCGGGCGGTGCGTCGCCGACGCTGTCATCGAGGGGAGCACGGAAAGCACGAACGAACTCTGGAACCAAGGACTCTTCGCCGTCGACCGTCACCGCCCCGGCCGCAATGGCCGCCTCCGCGTCGCCGTCGGCGAGGAGTCCACGCAGGCCAGGCCCACCGATGAAGAGCTGAGCGGCCGGATCGGCGCCTTCGCCCACGCTCACTCCCGACTCGTTCACCTCAGCGTGGGCGACTGCCGGGCCTGCCGTCACTTCGACACTGAACGGGCGCACTTCCACCTCGGTTCGAGAGGTGAGAAGCGCGGCCGCCAAGGAACTGCCTGTCGGGATCTCGCCTTCCCGCGGAGCGTCCATGCGGCGTGAGCCCCAGCGGCCGAGCTCGATGAGCACCGGACCGAGATCCGAACCGTAGTCGCTCAGGCGATAGACGACGCTGCGCCCATCGATGCTGCGTTCGACGATCTCGGCAGATTCGAGTTCGCGCAATCGCGTGGTCAGGAGGTTCGAGGGGATACCGGGGTTTCCCTGCCGAAGGTCGTTGAAGCGCTTCGGACCGACGAGGAGATCACGGAGGAGGATGAGTGACCACCGCTCCCCCAACACCTCGGCTGCCCGAGCCAGCCCGCAGTACTGTCCGTACGATCTCATGGTTGACAGCATAGCAATAGCAGTTCACTATTGAAACTACGGTTCACTTTTTGAACTCTTGTGGACTACGAGGGCCCCGGCCCGCACGAAACTCAACGGCCCGCACCACACTCAATGAGGAGATCACCATGCCCCGCACCGTCCTCGCCGCACTGTTCCAGTCACTCGACGGGATCGCATCCGATCCGTTCAACTTCCAATTCGACTCCTTCGACCAAGAGATGGGCGAGTGGATGACCACTGCCATCGGTGGCGTCGATGACTGCATCCTCGGTCGCGTCACCTATCAGGAGTGGGAGGGCTACTGGCCGAACCACACAGAAGGCGAGGACGCACCGTTCGCCGACTTCATCAACTCGACTCCCAAGCACATCGCCTCGACGACACTGTCGCAGGCCGACCTCCGGTGGGAGAACTCGACTCTCATCCAGGGGGACCTCGTCGACTTCGTCCGCGACCTCAAAGCCGGCGACGGCGGCAAGATCGCCGTCGAGGGATCGATGTCGATCGTTCGGCAGCTCGTCGAAGCGAACCTCGTCGACGAACTGACCGTGGCCATCCACCCGGTCGTCGCCGGCAGCGGAAGGTCCCTCTTCGAGGGAGGAACGACGACACGGTTGGTCCTCAAGGATGTGCAGCGGACCAGCAAGGGCAACCTGCTGGCCACCTACGGTCCGTTCCCCGGCTGACCTCACGGCACCCCGGAACGGCATCGAGCGTGCCTGCCGCGAAGAATTTCTGCTCGGAACACCCATCCGGCGACGGCCCGGCTCCGAATCGACGAGCAAAGAGAACATCTCGTCGAAAGGACTGTCATGACCACGCCAGACTCCGCCTCCCACTCCGAGCCGCTGCTCGCGAAGCCCTCGGCCGGACGCACCCCGGTCCAACTCGTCGCCGGCGTCTTCGGCGCCGTGTTCCTCCTGGTCGGAATCCTGGGCTTCATCCCGGGAATCACCGCGAACTTCGACACCATCATGTTCGCCGGGCATCATTCCGAAGCGGCGCTGCTGGGGATCTTCCAGGTCTCCGTGCTCCACAACGTCGTCCACGTGCTCTTCGGAGTCGTCGGTCTGCTGGCTCTGCGATCGCGCGGACTGGCGAAGAGCTATCTCATCGTCGGCGGCATCATCTATGCGGTGCTGTGGATCTACGGTCTCATCGTGCCGATGGAATCGATGGGCAACTTCGTGCCGCTCAACACCGCCGACAACTGGCTGCACTTCGTCCTTGCGGTGGCGATGGTGACAACCGGCATCGTGTTCGGTCGTCGTTCGCGTCCGTGAACCAGCGCTGAACCGATCTGTCGTCAAGGCGGTCGCTGGGCTCCGAACCCTCTGCAGGGGTCAGAGCCCAGCGGCCGCCTTGACGATCCACCCGAGCACCACGGCCAGCAGCGCGGCGGCCGGGATCGTCAGCAGCCAGACGCCGAACATCGGCAGGAAGTATCTCGCTCTGGCGTGACCTCTGCGTCCGGCGTATTGGGTGCCGAGGATCGATGAGCCGAGCACGAAGGTCAACGACACCGGAACCCGCATGATCAGCGCTGCGGTGTACATGAGGATCGCGGCCGCGCCGTCGGCGATGGAGGATTTGAGTGGGTCGAGGCCGACCATGCGCACGGACAGCGTCTGGACCACTCGCCATCCGCTCAGTCCGGTGCCCAGAGCCAGTGCCGCGGCGATGAGGAGGCGCACCGGCCAGGAGATCTCGACGATGGACAGACCGTCGTGCGGAGTCGCCTCGACGGCGAGGATCCCGACCATGACCAGGGCCGCAACTTTCTGCGCGTCCTGGACTCCGTGGACAAGCGACAGCGACGCAGTGAGCACCGAATCGACCATGCGTGCGCCCCGGAACAGCGGTTTCGGTGGGGTCGAAGCCAGTGACTTCGACAGGATGAGCGTGAGCACCCATGCCAGGATGAACCCGAGGATGGGTGAGAGCACCAGCGGCCACACGACGTTGTTCATCGCATGCTCGGCGTTGACGGAGAAGCCGAAGACGATCCCCGCACCGAGCAGACCGCCGATGAGACAGTGAGTCGACGACACCGGCAGCGCCAGATAGTAGGTGAACAGACTCCACGTCGTCGCCGCCACGAAGGCGATGATCAGACTGGTGAGGATGAGTTCGGCCGAACCCGAGAAGAGCACGATCTGATTGGCCACGACGATGGCGATTCCCTCACCGAGGAGGGCTCCGATGAAGTTGAAGACGACAGCCAGGCTGAGCGCCCACCCGGGACGCATCGCTCGGCCGACGACCGCATTGCCGACAGTCAGAGCGGCATCGTGGAATCCATTCGAGCCGGCGAAGATCACCGCGGCGATGACGACTGCCGCCAGGAGCAGCTCCACGGATTACGACTCCTTGATCGCGATGGCTGCTACGACTTTGCCGAGTTCGGTGAACCCGTGGGCGGCCCGAACGAAGGCCTGCCCGAGTTGGGAGACCGCCGCCATGTAGGTCAGTCCCCGTTTGGAGTTCGGCACCGCGTCCGACATCCGCCACTGCAGGCTCTCGACCTGGTAGGTCAGCCGGTTGATCGCGTCGACATAGTCCCACTGGTCGAGCTTGCCGGGCAGTCTGGTGATCATCCGCGAGGTGTGGTCCGTCTGGTTCGACAGCACGGCCAGGGTCTCGGGGACGCCGGACGGCAACGGGTCGAAGGCTCCGGAAGCGAGAACGTATCCGACTCCGTGCAGCCGGTGGCAGATCTCGCGCATGTGGTGGCTGAGCAGGTAGAGGTCATTGCGGTCGAACGGGGTGATGTAGTTCTCGCGCAGCGCACGCAGCATCGCGCCCATGTCCTCATCGGCCCTGTCCCCGATCTCGCGAAGACGGTCGGCGACGTCGCGTCGTTCGCTGATTTCGATTCCGGAGAGTTCGGCGAGCACCAGGTTGCACTGCCGCATCTGAGAGACGAGATCGGACAACCGCTCATAGAACACCTTGTCCTGCGGTACCCGCTTGAGCCGCATGCGCTCCTCCTGCCCGGGGCCCGGACAAGCCGGACGAATATGCATGATGCCTCAATGATATGTGCCGGACGCTGAACCGAGAGCGCCTCTCGGCGGAAGGCCGCTCGAAGCGGCTGAATTTGGAGCCCGGGGCTTCAGCGATCCAGCGTCCGGTGGCCCGAAGGCCACCCCCTACGATACTCGTTCGTGCTCATGAGTCCACCGCCGAGGCGGCTCTTCGTCCGTTGACAATCTCACAGTCGATGTCGTGGTCGGGTGGGAATATCCGGTCCCGACGGGGAACGCGCTCATTTCATTGGGCGGGGCCGCCTCGGGGAGGGAATTCCCGGCGGGCCGAGTATCAGTCGAGACCGCCTCGACGATGGGCGACGGCCGCGTCGGACAGGTCCTGGGACAGCTGGCGCAGGCGGGCTCCGGTGGCGTGGTCGTCGGTGCCCGCCGCGCAGATGCCGACGAAGGCGGCGGCGCGCAGCAGCGCGATGACGACGTCGCCGCGGAAGGCGCCGACGAGGATCTCGTCGATGGCGTGGGCCACCTCGTCGGGGCCGGCGGGCAGTTCGACGCCGGCGAGGATCTCGTCGTAGCCGATGCCCTCGGTGATGCGACGTTGGCCGTCGGAGAACATCTCGGCGAGTTCGCGAGGCGAGGACTTGATCCATTGGCGCAGGGCGTAGAGGCGCCACAGTGCGCCGGGTGCGGAGACGGCGGGAGCGGCGGACCACATCTCGGCGATGACCTCGAAGCCGATGTCATCGGCGAGTTCGACGAAGCGCCTGGTGGCAGCCTCGTCGCGGTTGCCTTCTGAATCGCCGAGCAGCAATGCTGCGGTCGCGTGCGAGGTCTCCGACCGGGCGACGGGATCGTCGACGGCACCGACGGAGTCGAGGTCGGCCAGGAGAACGGGACGGTGGAATGCGCGCTGTGACATGGTCAGGGCAGTTTAGTCCCTGCCGGGGTGCGCGGACTAGGACGTGGAGCACATTCGGGCTTTCTCCGCACGGTCAGGTTCTGCTCGCGGGACTCACAACGGACGCTATTAAACTTGAGGATGATTCGTGACTGCGACCCGCAGCCGTGAGTGACCGAAACGAGGAGGAACTCTCGTGGCAAAATCATCAGTGGCGAAGAAGGGCCTCGACAAGGCTGCGAAGTTGGCAGTCAACGACGACGGCACCCTCAATCCCCGCGCCCAGTCGATGTTGTCGCGTCTGCTGTCCGTGCAGCGCCCCGTCGCGTTGGCCTATGTGCGCAGTCTGCGCCGCCGACACCCTGACGCGACCCCCGAAGAGCTCATCACGATCATTCGTCGGCATTACCTGGCCCTGACGACCTCGGGAGGTGCGGCAGTCGGCGCGACCGCGGCCGTTCCGGGATTGGGCACGACGGCTGCACTCGGTGTGGCCGGGGCGGAGACCGCCGGATTCCTCGAGGGCACGGCGCTGTTCGCGCAGGCGATCTCGGAGATCCATGGTCTGCCGGTGGCCGACGCCAAGCGGGCGAACGCCCTGGTCCTCGGCCTCATGTTGGGCAAGGACGGGAAGAACCTCGTGCAGAAGTTCAGCAAGCAGAACGGCGGCGTGGAGTCGATGTTCGGCAGCTGGGGCGCCACCGTGACCAAGCAGCTGCCGGCTCCGCTGGTCGATCTGCTCGTGCGCAAGCTGCGCAAGACCTTCATCCGCAAGTTCGCCGCCCGTGCCGGAGGGTCGTTCGTCGGTCGGCTGCTGCCCTTCGGCGTCGGGGCGGTCATCGGTGCCGTGGTGAACGCGCAGATGGCGCGGAAGGTCTCTGCGGAATCGAAGGAGGCCTTCGGTGCTGCGCCGACGATCTTCCCCATCGAGACCGATCCCGAATATGTCGCGCCGAAGAAGGACCGGAAGCTGCTCGCGGGGCTGCGCAATGTCCGTGCCCTGGCCGGGAAGCTGAAGAAGGACAGAGCCATCGAGTCCGAGGTCATCGAACCCATTGCGCCCGAAGAGCTCGAATCGCCGGACGGTGTGCCTCGCACGTACACCGCAGAGGATCGTCGGGGACTGGAGAAGTAGGGCCGCCTGGGACCGATCAACCCGTTGCCGGTTCCGACTTTCGGTTGCCGGCCAAGGCCCGTCGAGAGCGGGCTGCGGGTTTGAGTAATTCGGGCGCGAACCTCTACTATTAGTTCGTCTCCATCATGTGTCAGCGGGCCGGTGTCCTGCAGTGATGATGGGGCGGGGCCTCTAGCTCAGTTGGTAGAGCAGCGGACTTTTAATCCGCGGGTCGTGGGTTCGATCCCCACGGGGCCCACCTGAGAAAACAGCGCCTCACCAGGCATTATGCCGGTGAGGCGTTCTCATGCACGGACTGCAGGATCTGTCAAATTTACCCCCGTTTCAGCCCCAATCACTATGAAGACTTGCATTAAACTTGCATTCTGGTGAGCAGAGACGCGTCGCCTGCCAGCACAGACACTCGGACTGCCGCCGAACGCCACTGCGAAGGTGAGAACTCAGCTTCAGGACTTCTCTTCTTGCTTGCGAACGTCGAACGATCCACCGAGTGACCTGCAGCGTCAAATTAACGAACCATGACTCAGTAGCCGGTCCCGACCGCAAACAGCAGGCAGTCACCCCCCAGGTCTAACCCGCTTCCCCACAATGAAGACGAGTGAACTATATTCGTCATAAGGCAATATTTCGCATCACGCAGTTGGAGGAAGCAGTGGGGCGCAAGCGGGGGTTCTTCGCGGAAATGCAGCATCAAGCGAAGTTGGCAGAGCAGCGGCAGCGAGCGGCGAATCGGCAACGCGAAGCCGCCGCCAGGAAAGCCGAGCAAGCAAAGCGTGCCGCTGCCCGAGCCGAGGCAGCCGCACAGCGCGCAGCCGAAGCAGACAAGAAGCGCATGGAACGAGAAGCTGCTGCGGCTCGGGTAGCCGCAATGCAAGCTCAAGTTGATTCAATGAATGTCCGGCTAGATGAGTACTACAAAGAGTTGGACACGCTGCTGGATGCGACGCTGCAGGTGGATGACTACGTCGATCTCGAAAAGCTCCGCACAGTCGTCAAACATCCTCCGTTCAAACACGAAGCCCTACGGAATCCAGTTCCACGGCCCGACCCCATCCCCACGCCTCAGCCACCGACTCAGGTTGAACCGGTGAAGCCTACCGGCATATTTGGTCGGAAGAAGAAGCTTGCAAGGGCTCAGGCCGATGCGGACTCGGAAAATGCTCAGCGCTACGCACAATGGCAGGCATACGTAAATTCGCTACCGAAGCTTCGTGCCGATCAAGAGGCCCAGTACAACGCTGCTGAGAATGAGCGCCAGAAAAGACTCGCAGCAGAACTGGCCCAATACCAGCATGAGTGTGCCGAACGAGAGCTGAAGGTTCAGCAACAGAACGCAGCCCTGGACGAACTGATCGCTGGGCTTGGGTACGGTACGGTCTCCGCGGTCCAGGAATACGTTGGAATCGTCCTAGCAAACTCCGTTTACCCAGACGATTTTCCTGTAACTCACGATTCGGCCTTTGACCCTGCAACTGCGGAGTTGAAACTTGATGTCGGAATCCTTGCGCCTGAATCGATCCCGACCACAAAAGCCTTTAGGTATGTAAAGTCGTCAGACTCGTTGTCCGAGTCTCAGCTATCTCAGAAAGCTCTGAAGGATAGATACCTCGGTATCGTGTGCTCAGTTGCCTTGCGAAGCCTGCACGAAGTATTTGAAGCTGACCGACGCGGACTCATTCAATCTATCTCGCTGAAGCTCGGGACTAACACCACGGACCCGGCGACTGGTCACGAGACTTTCATCCCGTTCGTCGCGGTGGCTTCGAGTCGTGAAACTTTTGAATCGCTAGATCTGTCGGGAGTGATCCCCTCGGCCGCCCTTTCACACCTTGGAGCCGTAGTCTCAAAGAACCCATACGGTCTGATCGGCGTCGATGGAAGCGGCGTCAGGCGCGCGCAGTGAGCAAACTAGTATTCAATCCGCCCCCAGGATGGCCGCGGCCGCCTCGGGGCTGGACTCCCCCAAAGGGATGGTCACCTGACCCCTCTTGGCCTGAGCCGCCTACTGGTTGGAAGCTTTGGATCGAGGAGAACGAGCCCTCGGCCAAGGCCGATCTCTCGACACCCGAACCGCCGGCACCTCCCGTACTTCCCAAAAGACCTGCGGAGCCTCCTACATCATCCGTCTCGGCACCCGATGACAGAATCTCAATACTGGAAGCTGAGAACGCACGCCTGAAAGCACAACTCTCAACGCTTCAGAGTGAGTCTGTAATCGAGCTCGATGACGCACATGTTTTGCAGGCCGTTGGCATCTACCGGTATCACCATCCTCTTGAAACTGCGGCCAATTACCAGGAACAGTTGAAGAAGGTTGAAGGCGAGGCCGCAGAACTGGTTCGCTCTAATCGCGCGATTGCAAAGTCGGAGCTTTTCACTTTCAATAATTCACTGGCTCAGGGAAAGAAGCTTTCGAACGATCTTGGCCGGCTAATGTTGCGAGCTTATAACTCAGAGGTCGATAATGCTGTACGGTCGTTGAAGGCTGGCAACGTCCTCACTGCTAAGAAGCGCGTTGAGGCTTCGAGAACTTCAATCGCGAAACTCGGCAAGCTTATGGAAATGCACATCACCGATGAGTTCCACGCAGTTCGAATTGAGGAAATTGAACTGACCGCTGATTGGCTGATGAAGAAACAGGAAGAACGCGAAGCGGCGCGAGAAGAACGAGCTCGTCTACGCGAAGAACGTCGCGTGCAGAAGGAGCTAGAAGAAGAGCGCGCTCGGCTAGATAAGGAGCACGCGCATCTGCTTAACGCTCTTCAGGCACTCCAAGCTCAGGGAAAATCAGACGAGGAACTAAAACGCCGGCTCGGTCTTATCGATGAGGCAATTGAGCAGAATGATTACCGAGCCGCAAATATTCGGGCTGGATACATCTACGTAATTTCTAACGAAGGCGCGTTCGGCCCCGGTGTGGTGAAGATTGGCCTGACTCGCAGGCTCGAGCCGACCGAACGAATCTCCGAGCTAAGCGGCGCGTCCGTGCCCTTCCGGTTCGATACACACGCCCTGTTCTTCTCAGAGGATGCAGTGACGTTGGAGAACGAATTGCACCACCACTTCGCTTCACGAGCATTGAATCAGACCAACGCCCGAAAAGAGTTCTTCTTCGCCACGCCAGAGGAAGTACGTAACGTTCTCCTGGAACGCGTAGGAAACATTCTTGAGTTCTCGGCAGATGCTGAGGCAACCGAATATCGCCAGTCACTTCATGCTTGGCCGCAGGAAGCTGCATCCCGGCGGATTTGATCCGCCATTAGGCTTCACCGGGAAGTACCCGAAGGCGCCTGTTCAGACCAGTTCAGTACCTGAACTTCACCTCCGGACATTGGCAATGACTTGCAGAGTGCTTGCGGAGCTAGGAAGGTACGTGGGTACGCTGGTCCCAAAGTTCGAAGGTAGCGTGGGTCAGCGCAACACCGACGCCCATGAGGTCGTTCATCGCGGTGTATGGATTCGCGGGCTTAGGCATCTTCGCCGCCCAACGCATTGCGTGCGCGTGTCCACTGCAGAGACGCCAGAGGCCCAGTACTTGCATATGGCTGCAACGATCGTCTTTCTCCAGAATTCGCGACACGTCGCCCACAATCCAGGTGTCTGTGGGCTTTTCCTTGGGCACCAGTCCAAACTTCTTGCGCTGCTCGGCAATGCGGGTTCGTTCGCGATTGATCTCATGCTCGAGCTGCATGCTGGTCTGATCGTTATCCTTCAGCAGAGGCGCCTGAAAGGCCTCGATATTGGTCAAATTGCTTTCCAGCAAGCTTAGCCCCCGGCTTATACGACGTTGATATTTGGTCGGAGACAACAGCCAATAGGCAGTGCTAGCAGCAAGGATCGGTGCGCGAGCTATCACGAATGTGGCCATTTCGTGAAACTCCTGCGACTCATGCTCATAGAGCTTGAGTAGGGCCGCCAGGTTATCGACCGACGCGACCAAGGCAGTCCAAGCGAGTTCGGGTGTTTGCGCTTCGACGTCTCGCGAAAGTTGGCAACCCGGGAGAACATCCGGCGGCACTTTAGTGCGTTCGTCCCACTCGCGGATCATCGGGGCGTACGCGTCGAATATCGAGTCATCCATGTACTGTTCGCTGTCCATGAAACAAGTAAAGCCACGCATTATGAGGTTGTCGATACCAGGGATATAACGAACGCCCCGGCTCTATGGGTCGGGGCGTTAGTGGTTTCGATGGCTCAGATACCCTTAAAGGCTGTGTAGAGAGTCTGCCTTGATACGCCTAGTTCTTTGGCTAGGTCGGAAACTGGCACGCCTGCCTCGCGCCGCCGGGCGGCTTCTTCCACCTGCTCGGGGGTGAGCGCTTTCTTCTTGGCGAAACGGCCCTGAGCCTTGGCGATCTCGATACCCTCGGCCTGTCGCTCTCGGATGGTCGTCCTTTCCAGCTCGGCGAATGCACCCATTACTGTAAGCATGAAGCGACCTTGCCCGGTCTTGACGTTCATGTCGGGGGTGTCGATGAACTCGACGCTGACACCTTTGTCGCTGAGTTCCTGGACGATGGAGAGCAGGTCGGTGGTTGACCGTGCGAGACGGTCAATCGACTTGACTCTCACCACGTCGCCCTCGCGCACGTGTCCGAGCATGGCCCCTAGCGCGGGGCGCTTGCGATCTTTGGCGCTGATCTTCTCGGTGAACAGTTTGTCGTATCCGCCTGCTGCGTCGAGCGCTTCGAGCTGGCGGGCTTCGTTCTGGTCGGCCGAGCTGACTCGGACGTAGGCGACGGTGTGCGCGTTCATGGTCACTTCCTAATCTACTATCGTGTCAAGGCAACTTTAGAACTCCTTGGAATGCGTGTCAAAGAAATTACGATGCACTTCCCTAGACTTCAGTTTTGGCGGCTCCAGGGATCGCCTGATCGCGTCAGAGCACGTACACTTCCCTTGACAGACACAAGGCGACACGCAGCTGATTTATCAAGCTCGATAGAGCGAATCGGTTGAGCATGAACTACATTTGGGCTTACTCAAACGAAAGGGAGTCGTGATGCCATTCTTGGACAATGGGCCGGGGTACTCAGACGAGGCAGTTACAGGCCAGCTGCAGGGCGGGAAGCAGGAACTGACAGAGAAAGAGCAAGGCATTGCCCGCGCCTCTTGGATGCGCGCGTATTCCGAGAGGAAGTCAAAGCAATTGGGTGGACTCGCGATACCGGCAGCGGCCCTTGGCCTATCGACAGCGATCGCTTCCGCTGAAATAGTGGCATGGTTTGCCTGGCTCGGCGTGGCAGCGGTGCTTGGGGTTGGAGCGTTCATGACGCACCAGTTGTACATCTCCAGAGGCATAGAAGCGACAGAAGCGGCGGCCGCCGTACATGAATACAGGGCCAGTGGCTGCCCCTGCAACCCGACGAATGCCCCGGATGCCAACGCGCCGGCGGATAGCCAGAGCGGCAAAGAGTTGGCAGACAACGGCAATGAGCCAGCGGTTGAACCGAATCAAAACGAGTCGACGGATGACCAGAACAAGGATTGCAGAGGGGGCACCACCCCTCCCCCCGGCCACTAACTCCACCGGTGGGTCATAGCAGGAATGGACGCTCCCACTTCAGAAGCCCGTAGTTGTTACTCGATCCCATCCAGGAGTAACTAAGGGGACTCGACTAGTGGGTGGTCAAGGCGTGTTCGGTCGAGGGGTGGGGGCCTTAAAAATCGGCCCCCACCTATTCCTATGGCGTGTGGGTCACGAAAAAATTTCAGAAGTTCAGAGAAGTCCGTGAATACAAGAACGCCCCCGGCCTAAGCCGAGGGGCGTTCTCAGTTCAGATGTTCGTCAGGTGAGTCACCCGCGTCACTTCACCAGGTGGCCGGATCAGCGAATACGGGTTCGGGCGGCATTGTCGCCGTGGTCTCGAAAGCGCGGACGCGGCGGAAGCGTTCTGCAGTCCAGTTGTCGTGGGCGACCTTGAACCGAGCGTAGGCTTCGCGATGGGCGGCTCCGGCTTCCCATTCGGCCTGCGCTTGAGCTTTGGCCTCACTGTCAGCTTCGCGTTGCTTCGCAGTTTCGGCGGCGTGTGCTTCGCGGCGTGCGACGACCCGAGGGTCATCGGGAACTCTGAAAGCTTCTTCGACGGTCGAGGACGTTAGCCCGACGGGGTCGAGACGGATGCCGTCGAAGACGTGTTCGCCCATGCCGCCGGACGGCTCCGAATATCGGGGGTGCGAGTTGTCGATACCGGCACCGCGTGCAATTGAGGCTATCTCGCCTTTAAGGACGGTGACGGCATTCAGCTCTGCCCATGCTTCGGCAGCGATAGGCGCAAGCTTCGCCGCGTATCGGCGGATGAAAGCGTTCCGGTCGAAATCACGTATAGCCTCGGCGCGGTCTTGCATCTGAGCAAGGGCGAGCGCCCGGTTCGCCTCGGCGGCTTCAGTCTCGGCTTCCGCGACGGCTGAAGATCGTTAGGCGACCATGCGTTCATACCAGGTGATCGTGGCGGTAAGTTCGGCTCCGTCATGCGCCCAATTCTTCGGCTTCGACTTGGCCGTCTCGGCTTTGGCTTCATGGTCTGCGAGGTTCTGGCGAGCCGTTTGGAGTTCCGCCTGAGCTTCGGTTAAAGCCTCCCGGGCCTTGGCAAGTTTGGAGTCGGCTGCTTCGGCGGCTGGACGGTGCTGGTATTCGTTCTCATGAGTGATGTTCAAATTCGTTCCTGTTCGTATTGGATTGGTGTGTTTTAGATGACCGGGGAGCCAGGGCATCCAACTGGTGCACCGTTGACTCCAGGTCGGGTAGAAGCCCTCACGCGACAGCGGAGACCGCGTATTGAGGTGCCGTGTACTGAGTGAGCCTGCACCAGCCGTTGACAGCAAGGATCGGAAACTTCGAGACGATCCGAGAGCAAGGTAAACAGGGCGGCTTCACGTTTGAGAACCCAAGCTGGTGCCCCCATGCGCCCTGACTGGAACAGCGCGGGCATAGCCCTGCGCGGTAGTACCAGGACCTCACTCGCGACCATTTCTCTGCCTGTCGTGGCGTTTCAGGCGACCAGGTAGATTGCGAGGGGGAATGTTCGGGAATGTCTGCTGGTCGCGTAGAAGCCCTAGTTTCATGCGGCTCTGTGGGCAGCGGGCCTAACCCCCACGAATCGGCCAAGTCGTCAGAGCTGGGCCCACCGTTGATGGGCGCTAGTGCCTGAGCTCCGATCCACTTGTCAGCGAATCCGCCCGGCCCCGTCTCGGGGCCGCGCACCAGCCCCGAATCGCCACTGTTGCTTTCCGCGCCCCCGTACCAGTACAGGTCGCGTTCGCCGTCCCCGAACTCGATCACGGCGACGGGTACAGATATTCGCAGTTTGGCAACCTCGGCGACTTTGCCGTCTACGGTCACTTGGTCTCCTATGTTCATTTGGTCTCGCTTTCGATCTGGTTAATGAGTTCCAACACCACGTCCAGCTCGTTGAGGTAATGCTCCATCTGCTGCTCACGGCGGGAGTCGGGCGCGCGCAGCTCTTTGAGCTCTAGCCGGTCGAACCGGCGTTCTAGGTAGTTCGCGTAGTTGTGGAGGACTTGGGCGTTGAGGTTCGTCAAGCCGCGACCTCCGGTTCGCCGCCGGTCACTACTGCGTCCGCCCAAGGCCAGACACCGGAGGGCAGTTCGATTCGTTCATGGCCTCGGAACTGTCGGTCACTGAATGCTTCGACAGCAGCGGCAACTCGTTCCCCCACGACGTCTTCGGGGACAAGGAGAACTTCTAGCGCCGGGCGGTAGAACGTGCTCGTGTAGGCGGCTCCGTCGCGCATGCCAGCAAGGCACGATGCGTCCAGCTGGGCACTGCCGTGCATCGTCAAATGGTGGCCTCGGGCGACAAACGTCAGGGGACTATTCACTCCAAGAGTGAAGAAGTCACCGGGCTCAAGATCTCCGACCTTGATGTATTCCAGATTGCTTTGATCCATCTGTAATGCTCTCTAACTCTCGGGCCGAGCCTTTTGCTCGGTGGCATGGGTGTTCACCTCCTTTGGGTGTGTCGAGAGTTGTATCGACTGAATTGCTACACAGTTCGCGTAGTGGCCGGGCTAGACGGCGCGGGCGACTCGCTTATCCGCGAGCAAGTAGTCAGCGCCGAAAAAGGCATTAGCGAACCGTGTCCCGGTGCCATACAGCGGTAGGCCGTGGGTCTCAGCGAATGTCAGCAGGCCAACTGGCGCTTCGCGGTTCGCCTGAGCGATCCGCCAGATGTTTGTAGCTTGCTCGTCGCGGGTCAGCACTTCATGCTTCTTCTTAGTCATAGGGATGACGTGAAGCGGGTTGCAACAGAGCTTTCTATCGCATGAATGCGATAACTCCAGTCCCTTGGCATGTGGCCCGAAGAAGTGGACATAGGTCAGACGGTAGGTTGTCCAGGTCAGCCCCGCACAACCGATCTGGGCTCGCCCGTTGGTGCTGCTCTTCTTTGCCGGTGTTAACCAACAACCAGTGAAACTGTCGGAAGTGATAATTCCGGCGAGGCGGTCGAGGGCACTTTGAACGGCTCCCGGCTTCGCTTCTTTGAGGTACTGGTCTTCATGCCTGCGGCAATAGCCGCGCTTCTTTGGGCCTTTTCCTCTGTTCGTGTCTCGGATTGACGTGCAGTTGTAGAGACTGCCGTCTTCGCGGCGCACTCGGTAAGAGCAGACTCCGTAGATCAAGCGGCGCTTCTTGTTGTAATGCTTTGCGCATACCCAATAGGAATACTTGATTCCTCCGCTTGTGTATCGGACGGTCGAGACTCCATCGGAGTCGCAACCTCCCGTTTTCATATCCCAGAATTGGCACTTGTCGTGCTTTCGCTTTACGCGGCTCCTTCTATTTCCCGACCGATTGGTCAGTTGTAAAGTTGATTCCGGCACTCATTCCCTCCCAATGTCGCCGCCCCCGCTATTTCTGGGCGGGAAGAACTGCATTCCATTCGTCTCGTTACCGTCCACTCACACGGGGTCATTCCCTGCTGGACTGCCCGCTTGACTGCCCTGCTTTTGGCTCATGGAGCCGTAGCGGAATGAGCGTCTAGTGCTTCACTTCTTGCTGCTCCAGCCAGGTGTCTAGCGATTCGATCCTGTATCGAACGTTTTTCCCGACTTTGACGAATGGCGGCGTTGCCGGGCTTCGCCTGTTGTTCCTCAGCCACGACACTGAGCAACCGATATATTCGGCGGCTTGATACTCGTTCATGACAGCCGTTCGCGGCTGCGCTTGCTGCTTGAGGTGGTCTTCAATCTCCGCGATCAGGGCTACGCCCTGATCTGCAGGGCTGTTCGTTTCGGTGGCGCTAGGCATAGGTGTGTCCTCAGTTCGGTTTCAAGGTAGACACAAGCTGTCTTGGTGTACTTGTCGCCTGTGTTACTCAGACCCCCGTGGGGCTGGCATCCGCCCCTCGTGCTCTCGCAGCCGCGCTGATCATTCAGGGCCGGGCACTAAGGGGCGTTCAAGAGTTGTGTCATCTGCCCTCGGGGGCTTGACAAACACATCATCTTGTGCTCGTCTACGACCTTACCCCTATATCCAGTGTTACACCAGTGTCATTTGCAGGTTCCACACCCCGTGCGCCTGCCGTCCACAATCGTCCACAGCCTGCGGCCAAGCACGTTCCCCTTGATTTGTCAAGGCTGCGCCTGGTTCCAACTAGCGCATTGGCATCCGATCCACTACGTTCATCCACCTCTTTCCACAGACAAGAATTTTTCCTGTGGGCATGTCGCGGACGCGTCAATGACGCCGAGGATACGGGGCACGGTGTTGTTGTGGCTACCGTCTCGCTGACGCGCGGACTTTTAGTTGTATTCTTGCTCTATGAGCGTGAAGAATCTGGGCACGGGCAAGCTTCCGTGGGAGTGTCTATATCCTGTCATGGCCGGGGGTCAGCGGAAGTATAAGCGTAAGAAGTTTCGGACGAAGCGCGAGGCTGAAGAGTTCGACCGTAAGGCTTATGCGAAGCTGGGTTCGTCTTCGAATGTCGATCAGTCTAAGGCTGAGAAGATGACGGTAGATCAGCTTCATCAGGAGTGGTTGCAGTATCTGCGTGGTACCGGTGGGCGGAAGAACACCGGCACAGCCGGGAACACACTGAACAGGTATGACGAAATCTACCGGTCCGTCATCGAACCACGGTGGGGCGGCGCACCGTTGGCAACGGTCACGGACAAGGCAGTCCGCGGGTGGGTGGAACAAGGAAAGTTCAGTTCGCCCAGCAATAAGGCTAAGGGCGTGCGTCAGTTCAGTCGCCTAATGAACTATGCGGTCGGCAGGTATGTCACGGCAAACACGGTTAAGGCCTATCTCAAGCAATTGCCGAAGTCGGAGGATTCCGACGTGGAGCGCTACAGCCTCAGCATGAGGCAGGTCTATAGGATCGCAGCGTGCTCGTCGGAGCACTTTGCTCCGATCTTCGTTTTCCTCGCATTGACTGGTCTGCGATTTGGGGAGCTTGCGGCTCTCCGCGGCCGTGATGTTGAGAACGGTGTTCTCAGGGTCCGCAGGACTCAGAGGACTATCGACAACAGAATCAGCTACGCCGAGGTGACAAAGGGTGGCGAGCGCCGAACGATCCCGCTTACTCAGATCGCTTTGGATATTGCCGAGGCTCGCCGCCGGGGCCGGGATGACCACCTGTTTACCGCCCCGCGCGGGGGCGACTTGCAGAACCAGAATGTCAACAACCGGGCACTGAAGCCTGCTGTGAAGATTGCGGCTTCAGCCGTTGAACGTTTGCAGAATGCTCTCAACATGGCCGAAGAAGAATATAGCGGGGACTTCCATGTCTACGGCCCCGAGACAACCAGAGCGGTCGAGCAAGTACAGCAGGCTCACGGCCTGCCGGTCACAGGTGAAGCCGACCCTGAAACGCGACAGGCGCTGAGTCTGCCCGACGCCGCCCACGGCTACACGCTCAATCGGCAGGACTCGGACTTCCCTGATGACTTCAGCTTGCATGGCTTCAGGCATACGTGTGTTTCTCTCGTGGTCGGTGCTGGTGCGAACGTGAAGCTCGCTCAGAGCTTCGCAGGTCACGCTTCAGCCGCCATGACCCTAGATACCTACAGCCACTTGTTCGCGGATGATTTGACAGGAGTTGCCGAAGCGCTCGGAAGGATCGCCGCCGAGGCTCTGGACGCGGCGCGGCTAGAGTTGAATCGGTGACAAAACTTGCATTCAACTTGCACTCAGACCCCTGCATCCCTGTATTTATAAGGGTCTATTAGCGGTCTTTTAATCCGCGGGTCGTGGGTTCGATCCCCACGGGGCCCACCCAGCCTGACCAGGCACAATACGCCGCAGCCCCGAAGCTCATCGCTTCGGGGCTGCGCTGTTTTCAAGAGATTTCCAACGAGCACAGGATCAGAGACGGGACCCTCGGCGTCGACCGAGCCGGGTTCAATACAGCAGTTGTCGCAGAACTGACACATCATGTGCCCCATCGAGCACCATCTGCGGGCTTGGACCCGCATAGAGTCGAGGTCGTCAGCTACTCACGGACGCCGCCGACACTGTTCGCGGTCGGCTCCGCCACTCGAAAGCAGGGAAGAACCATGAACCGCATCCGACTCCGCCCGACCACACTGCTCACCCGTTCAGCCGCGGTCGCGGTCGCCTCGGTGCTCGCTCTCTCAGCCTGCGGAACGAACGAGCCGGACACCGCCGAAGAGGCAGACTCCAGCGAGCAGGAACAGACCGAAGAGACCGATTCGGCTGCGCTCGAGCAGGAGACCGAAGAAGCCGAGGAGGCGGCAGCAACCGAGGACGCGACAACGTCCGGTGAGGGCACCGAGGTCAGGGTCGGAACCGAGCTCACCGACGACGAGACAGGCGACGTCATCACCATCGTCTCGGCTGTGCGCAACAACCCCACCGAATACTATGAAGCGAGCGACAACCCCGATGGAGAGATGGTCTACCTCGAGGTGAAGGTCGTTCCCGGCAAGGAATACGGCGGAACGATCAGTGCCTCGGACTTCTACCTCGACGACGGCGGGGACGAGGTCAACTATGCGGCGAGCGCAGATGACGAGGTCGAAGAGGCCGGGTACGAGTACTTCGACTCGGCTCCGCGTCGCGAGGGAGAGCACACCGGATACGTGCCGATCTACATCAGCAAGACTGCCGATTCCCTCAAGGGCGCCTACGTCCGCCCCGAAGCGAAGGTCATCGGCGAGGACAAGAAGGTTCCTGAGTTCCGCTCCGAGTTCGACGTTCCCGCGTCCTGATCCGACGAGCCGATGGCCGAGCCCGCGGCTCGCAGTCGGGAAGAATAGCTGGTCTAATCGAATCATGAGTGCAAACTACGGCTCCCACGTCCGTGCCAGGATGTACGACCACGCGAATGGAACGCTGCGCAATGGCGTGCTCCTGCAGCAGGCGCCGACGGGCAGGCGCTGGTGGGCGAGGATCCTCGACGCCGTCTTCGTCCTCGTTTTCACCGGGGTCGTCATCGGCATCGCTCTGGCACTCTCGGCAGTAGGTCTGATCTCACTCGATGCCGCGACCGGTGTCTGCCTCGCCAGCTACCCGCTCATGGCTCTCGTCTTCGGTGCCCTCTACGGCTGCACCGTCTCCCCCGGCCAGGCGCTGTGCGGGGTCGTGTCGCTGCAGGCCGACTTCGGTCGACGCGTCGGCTTCTGGAGAGGCATGGGCCGCTACCTCGCTGTCGCGTTCTTCCCGATCACCGTTCTCGCCGTCCTGTGGACGTTTCTCGACGCTCCAACCTTCGATTCCGTCCCGATCAAGGTCTTCTGCAGAACACCGCGGGCCAGATAGATTCTGCGGGTCGACTGCAAACCGCGATCGGCCCACTCGTCGCGCGGCTCATTCCGAAGTCAGCTTCTGCGTCCCGACGACGCTGAGCAGCTCCAACCGACTCGCGGTCTCGGTGCCTTCGAGCGGCAAGAACACGAGCAGCGAGATGTCATCGTCCGCGGTGAGCAGCACTTCGCACCGGAACTCGAGCCGACCGAGTTCCCTGCTGGTGAAGACCTTGATGTCGGAACGCCGCACAGCGACTTCGTGCTGTGCCCACAGCTCTGCGAATTCATCGCTGATGGCGATGAGGTCGGCAACGAATTCTCTCACTCGTCGGTCTCCGGACCTGCGGGCGTACGTCGCCCGCAGGTCACTCACATGTGATGCCGAGATCCGTGACCAGTCCTCTTCCGGCATCGGCCGTGACCGGGGGTCCTCGAACCATCTCCAGATGAGGTTTCGTCCTCGTCCGGGCTCCTCCGGCAGGTCAGCCAACAGAATTCGCCCCAGCGGATTCTGCCAGACGACCTCGCCGAGGTCGGTGACGATGACGGCCGGCACATCGACGAGCCGGTTGGCCACGGCGATGAGTCCGGGTCGGATGTGCCCGTCCGAACTGTGCGGCGGCACCGGATGCCCCGCCAGATGGAGCAGATGATCCCTCTGATCCCGGTCGCACTGCAGAGCCCGGGCGACAGCGTTGACGACACCGGCGGACGGTGTCGCTCCCCTGCCCTGTTCCAGGCGCGCGTAGTAGTCGACGGAGACGCCCGCGAGCATCGCCACCTCCTCACGCCTGAGCCCAGGCGTGCGCCGGCGGACCGTGCTGCCCACACCGATCTCCTCGGGTCGCAGCTGCTCACGGCGTCGGCGGAGGAAATCGGCGAGGTCGGATCGATCGGTCATCCGCCCATTGTCCGCCCGCGGACGCTGAGTTTCCAGGCACAGGTTGTCCCTGGTTCGATCGGCCCTTCCCGATGGCGAGCGTTGCGACCAGACTCTCAGTCATGACCACACACAGTGAAGCACAGACCATTGACCACCGCCGCCTCGGAGCGTCCGGACCCTTTGTCACGTCGCCGGGGCTCGGAGCCATGAGCATGTCCGGCGCCTATGGGCCGACGACCGATGACGAAGGAGTCTCCGCGATCCTCACGTACCTCGATGCCGGGGGAACCCTCATCGACACCGGGGACTTCTACGGAGCCGGACACAATGAGATGCTCATCGGCAGGGCTCTGCGGACTCGCAGCCGCGAGGATGTCGTCCTGTCGGTGAAGTTCGGTGCCGTGCTCTCCCCCGACGGCGCGTTCATCGGATTCGACGGACGCCCAGACGCAGTCCGCAACTCCCTGGCCTATTCCCTGCGCCGTCTCGGGACAGATCATGTCGACGTCTACCGGCCCGCCCGGCTGGACCCGGATGTCCCGATCGAGGAAACTGTGGGCGCGATCGCCGAACTCGTCGAGGCGGGGTACGTCCGGTCGATCGGATTGAGCGAGGTCGGGGCGGAGACGCTCCGCAGGGCGGCAGCCGTCGCGCCGATCAGCGACCTGCAGATCGAGTACTCCCTGCTCACCCGTTCCATCGAGTCCAATGGGATCCTTGCCGCCTGCCGCGACCTCGGCATCGGCATCACTGCCTACGGGGCGCTGGCGAAGGGGCTGTTCGCCGGCAAGACCGGCGGGAATCGGGCGATGTTCCCCCGCTTCCAAGGGGAGAACCTCGCCCACAACGAAACGATCGTCACGGCCTTGGGTGAGATCGCCTCGGCGAAGGGGATCACACTGCCCCAGCTGGCGATCGCCTGGGTCGCGGCCCAAGGCGAGGACATCGTCCCCGTCGTCGGTTCGCGGACCGTCCAGCAGGTGCGCGCGACACTGACCAGCACCGAGGTGGTGCTGAGCCCGAATGATCTCGCCGAGATCGACGAGGTGCTCTCCGGCACCGAGGTGCGCGGCGATCGCTACCCGAGTGCACTCATGGCGCAGCTGGACAGCGAACGCTGATCGGCTCAGGTGTCGTCACTCGATCGAGCGACCGCCGAAGATCTGCTGCAGCGGGATCGATTCGTCCTGCCACGGGGTGAGGATCCATGCGACGAGATAGGCGCCGATACCGAGCACGGGCAGCAGGAACGAGGCGAGGACGATGAGTCGCATGATCCAGACGTTGATGCCGGTCACCTCGGCGAGGCCTCCGGCGATACCGCCGAGGATGCGGTCGGGACCGCGACGGAAACCGAGTTTGCGGATGGAGTCGAAGAGTGAGTTCATGTCTTCGACTCTACGGATCCGCCGTCACCGCGGCACTGGTGTTGGCCGTCGAGGCCGATTGAGGAAAACCGGAATCTGCGCCGATCCAGTAGCGGCGTTTGGGTGGTCCGCCACCGTTCTCGCGCACGTCCTCGAGGACTCCCCCGCACTGTTCGATCACACTCGCCGAGGCGGTGTTCGTCTCATCGCAGGTGACGAGCACGCTCTCGACACCGGCCGAGCGCAGTCGTTCGATCGAAAGTGACAGGATCTGCCGGGCGTATCCTCGGCGATGGAATTCAGGAGCGACCGCATAGCCGACGTGACCACCCAGGGTGAACAGAAAATCATTGAGTTCGTACCGGATGGAAGTGCGACCGACGGGTCGGCCGTCCACCTCGGCGACAAGGAACTCCGCACGCACTCGCCCCGGCGGGAGTTCGATTCCTTTCGCCTCGCGCTCGTGAGTGGCGATGATATCGGCCCACGTTCCCTCTGCCTGGAGGAATTCGAAATCGTCGGCACGCAGCTGCTCATGGAACGTGCGCAGCTCCGCCTCATCGGTGGGCAGCAATGGACGCAAGCTCAGGATTTCGGTCATTGTGTTCCTTCGAAGGTCGGTTCCTCACGCCGGGCGAAGTCCGGGGCGTGTTCGGCAGTGATGCCGACGCCGAGGATGCGCGCCGGTATGCGGGTGAGCGCGGGGAATGTCGTCAGCAGCCATTCCACCGGTGCAGGTGGGCGAATGGGCCGGTGCCCGTGGACAGCGGGTTCGACCATCCGGTGGATTCCTGACTGCAGGAGTTCGACGGCCCGCGTGGTCGGGAGTCGTCTCAGCTGCAGGCGCCGCAGCTCTGCGGTCCGCACCGACCCGGCACGCAGCGGTTCGGCCAGTGTCCGGGCGACGGCGATTCCGTCCTGCACCGCGAGGTTGACCCCGACCCCACCGAGCGGGCTCATCGCGTGTGCGGAATCGCCGATGCACAGCAGACCGTCGGTGAACCATCGTCTGGCCTCATTGCGGCGGACATCGAGGAGCTTCACATCGTCGAATTCGACCTGACCGACATCCGCCGCGAGCTGCGGGTAGGTCTCCGCGACGGCGTCACGCAGCGCTCCGATGCCTTCGGCACGCAGGCGCTCGTCCGCACCCTTCGGAATGAGTCTGGCGATCTGCACGTGTCCGTCGCGGGGGATTGCGACGAACACCTTGCCGTTCCCGCCTCGTGGGGCCACGGAATCGGGCAGGACCGCCTCGGTATCGATGCGGAACCACCACACATCGATCGTCGACGACAGCTGTCTCACGGACAGACCCGCCTCGGCGCGGGCCTGCGACCACCGGCCGTCGGCGGCGATCACGAGCGGTGCACGGAATTCGACGGTGGCCGGGGTGGAAGAATCGAAAGCGCTGTCGGTTCGTTCCCCGGCGTGGACGTCGGTGTCTTCTGGCGGTGGGGCCGCCTCGGTGACGCTGGGCGCGGTCGACGCGGCCGGGACGGCGACGGTCGAATTCCGGGCACGGAGACCGACCACTCGATCGTCATCCCAGATCAACGAGGTGGCCTCGACCCCCATCCGCAGGTCGAAGTTCGGCTCGTCCTCCCCCGCCTTCGCAAGCAGGTTGAGGAAGTCCCACTGGGGTGCGATCGTCATGAACGGGTGTGGCAGGTCGAGGCGGGTGAAGTCGGCGAGCAGGACGTCCTCGCCGCCTCGCCCGGTCAGGGTCACGCCTTCCACGCGGCGATGGGCGATGCGGGCGAATTCGTGGTAGAGCCCGAGTTCGTCGAGCAGTCGCAGGGTCGACGGGTGGATGGTGTCGCCGCGGAAATCGCGGAAGAAGTCCATGTGCTTCTCGAGCACGACGACTTTCACCCCGCCGCGGGCGAGCAGCAGGCCGGCGACGATCCCGGCGGGGCCTCCGCCGCTGATGATGCAATCGACGTGCTCGCTGTCGTGGCGGGTGGGGTGTGGGCTGTCGGTGTCGGGCATGACGCTCTCCTCGGCTGGTATGCGCTGCGGCGCTGGGAACCGGCGGCGCCGTTGACTCTGCGGACACTGGGGTCCTGTGGGCACTGGGGCGGTGGGGCTGGTGCGCGGTGAGCGCTGGAGCGCGGTGGGCGCCAGCGTCCGAAGGGCAGTAGGGCTCGGTTCCCAGCCTAGACCTCGAATCGGCCGGCGGAAATGGGGTGCTCGCTCTGGGCGGTCGGCCGACTGCCTCGGTGGCGGAGGTGATAACTGCTTCAATGTGCAGGAGTGCAGCCTTAGGGGTGGACGCTCACACTTTGAAGCAGTTGGTGTGGTGGCAGTTGGTGTGGTGGCAGTTGGTGTGGTGGCCCTCGGTCAGCGGGTCAGCGGGTCAGCGGTTTACCGGGACGCTCCGCTGGCCCTCTTCTCCGTGACATCGAAGCGTTCGCGGTAGCGGCCGGTGATCAGGCACCACTGCGAGTACAGTGCGGTCGAGGAATTGAACACGAGCAGCGTGAGCGGATAGAGCAGCCACTGCAGCCACATCGTCACCCGGCGCTCGCGCGGGACGTGGATGGGCCGGGGCGGCAGCAGCGCATTGAATACGACGACGGAGACGATGAGACCGATCATGCCGATCTGCTGAATGATGCCCACGGTCATCGGCATGCGCTCCACCACTGAGGTGGCCTGTCCCGTCTGCGTGGCCACGACGAAGGGGATCCAGCCGCCGATGGCGATGATGATCGAGATCGAGGCGAGGCTGACGTGCCCCTCGAGCAGGGAGAAGAACCGGAGCACTCCCGGCCAGAACGGTGCGCGGGCCCCAGGGCCGAACACGCGCACCCCGACGTAGGGAACGTCGGAGGCACCGTACGACCAGCGGCTGAGCTGTTTGAACTGGGCGACCATCGTGGCCCTGAACGTCCCGGCCTGCACGGCGTCCTGGAAGATCGGGACATGGACGGGCACGACCCGGTAGTCGCCGTCGAAGTGGAACCAGCTGCGCCAGTACTGGTGACCGTCCTCGACGATGGTCCGCTTCGACCAGAAGCCCATCTCGACCAGAGCAGTCAGCGGCTGCGCATGGGAGGCGAAGTTACGTAGGGCGAGCCGCCGGACCGTGGTCGTGAGGTTCCAGAAGCAGTTCGCGCTGGCGACGACTCGCGACGGCGCCGGCACGTCCCAGATGTTCGTGATGTAGAGACTGATCGGCTGGAACGACAGCCGCTCTCGGTCCGGGGCGATCGCGTATTCGTAGGCGACAGCGTCGAAGTAGGACTCGTGTGGGATGTTGTCGCAGTCGAGACTCGTGACGATCGCCCGGTGTGGGTCGATGGCCTGGTCACGGACCCATTCGGCCAGGCGGTGTCCGGCGTATGTGATGTTCGCTCCCTTGCCGGCGATCTCGTCGGGCAATCCGGCCGGATGTTCGACGAGGACGAAGGCCCCGAAGCGGTGGCCGTACTCGGCTTCGAGCCGCCGAGCCGTCTCGGCCATCACCGGTCCGCCGCGTTCCTCATGGGCGAAGAAGACGAGGAGCTGTTCGGGCTTCGTCGACGTGTGCAGCAGGGTGCGGATGGTGTCGGCGATGACAGGGTAAGGCTCGTTGAACGCGGCCACGACGACCGCGTGGAGCAGGGTCGAGGGACGCACGATCGAGTCCAGGTTGCGGCTGACCTGTTCGATGGTCGCGGCGTGGTCGGCAGCACGGAACCCGCCCCGAGGATGCGCCAAGGAGGGGCGCCCGTCCAGGGCCCGTTCCAGGTCGGTCAGGCGTGCCGCCCAGTCGACGCGGGCGCTGCGGCGGTAGCGGAGGAAGCCGCGAGCGACGTCGATCGCCCCGAGCATCGCCCGCACGAACATCAGCCCGACGATGGAGAGCACGTAGACCGCTCCGAGCATCGCGTCGACGAACGGGAGGACGAACACGAGCCCGACCGCAGTGAAGCTGATCGCCGCCGGCATGGCCTCGAAGAATCGGTACAGCCGGGTGCGCGGGCCCATCGGCAGTTCGAGGTCGGCGGGCGGTGGCGCCGCCGACCCGAACGAGACGTCTCCTGTGCCCGAGTTCCGAGCACCGGGCGATGACGGTCGGAACCGGCGATGAAGTGGGTGGGCTGAGGGTGATGATTCGACGGCGGTGACTGGTTCGCGGTTCGCTCTCACTCTCTCGATCCTGGGCGTCCCGGCTGGACAGCTGTTTGTGTGCAGATGCAGGTCAGGTGAATATTTCGTGCCGGCGACCGGGGCTCCAGCATGTGCTGTGAATGGTCGTAGGCCAGGCGAACGCTCGGCACCCGAGGTAGAGTCGGTTCATGATATCTGCTGTCCGTCCCGCAGTCATCGCCGACGTCGCCGGAATGGCGCGAGTCCACGTCGACAGCTGGGAGGAGACCTACCGCGGGATCATGCCCGACGAACTCCTCGATGCTCCCGACCTCATCGATCGACGCCGACAGATGTGGACGCAGATTCTCGCCGAGGCGGCCCCGCAGAAATACGTCAGCGCCGTTGCCGAATCCGACGGTGACATCGTCGGCATCGCGATGTCCGGACCGCCGGAAACCGACGGAAGCGTCGAAGACCGGCACCTCTACGTTCTCTACGCCTATCGGTCCATGCACGGCACTGGCGTCGGCCAGAACCTCCTCGATGCGGTCGTCGATCCGACCGTGACGACTGCGCTGTGGGTTGCCGATCCGAATCCGCGCGCTCAGGCGTTCTATGCGAAGAATGGATTCGTCGCCGACGGCACGGTCAAGACCGACGAGTACGACGGGGTGCGCGAGGTGCGGATGGTGCGAGAGGCCCGGGCTGAGGATCGCGACACCTGACGGCCCGTCAGATCCAGATGACCCTGTCCTGGCCGCTGAGTTTCCCACCGGCACCGAGGTGACCGAGCGTGAGTGCCCCATCCAACGGTCCGCCTGCGGGCTCGACGATGGTGATGGTCGGATCCAGTCGTGCGGCTTCGGTGCGGAATCCCTCGACGAGGTGATCGCCCGCGGCCGCGACTCCCCCGGTGAGAGCGATGCGGGTCGCGGAGTTGGAAGTGGGAAAGGCCTCGGTGGCTACCGTTGACGAGTCAGTGTCAGTTCGCACGGAACGAGCTGCGGCGAGCGCGCTGCGGGCCGCTTCCTGACCAGCTTCGCGGACCAGGTCGGCCGAGGCTGTGTCGCCGGCTCGAGCAGTCTCGCCGATGTCGACGGCGAATTCGGCAAGCAGTCCTGCCCGGTCATTGCGCGTATAGAACTGTCCCGGCCAGGAGGCCGGTGGTCCGAAGCGTCGGGTGGCTGCCTCGAGCAAAGCACGGCCGTGTTCGTCGACACCGTCATGAGTGCGCAGGGCGAGTTCGAGACCATGACGTCCCAGCCATGCCCCTCCCCCGCGATCGCCGAAGAGGTGTCCCCAGCCATCGGCTCGTGCCCATTCGGCTGACCAGTGGCCGGCATCGTCCGGACCCGGATGGGCGATGGCGATCGCTCCGGTGCCGAGCACGGTGATCGCTCCTCCGGTACCGCCCAGCGCACCGAGGTGGGCGGTCACGGCATCGATGGCCGCGACGGCCGGCACTCCGAACAAGGAAGAGACCTCGGCGAGAATCTCGGCAGGATCCTCGGCAAGAGAAGCGATGCCGGACGCACCGATGCCGATGCCGCCCACCTCGGAGAAACGGTCCGGCCAGGTTTCCTCCGCGGTTCTCACGAGGTCCCGGACCACATGCAGGACGGTGCTGCCGCCCGGCCCGATCTCGATGCGCGGTCCGGCGATCTGGTCAGCGATACGTGGGACGAAGCCCACGCCGTCAGCGATGCCCGGTCCGCCAACGGCACTGCCACGATGGTCAGCAGCATCGCCGACGTCACCGAGTGCGGCGCGGCTGCCGGTGCCGCCGATATCGATGCCGAGGATCAGGCTCATGCGCCCACGGTACCCGGCCCAGGGTTATCCTGGCCGGAATCGTCCGGTCCGGAGCCGGATCCGTCATCGGACGATGCACCTGCCCGGACGAGCTCGGCGATCGCGGCCCTGACGGATCCGTCATGGGACTCCAGGGTCGAGGATGCCAGGGCGGGGGCCGCCTCGGTGAAGGAGACGACGATGGCGGTCTTGAGATCGCCGTCGCAGCGCTCGAGCAGGGCCCTGGCGTCGGCATCGGTGAGGTCCGCGGCCTCGCGGAGGATGCGCACGGTGCGTTCGCGCAGCTTCGCGTTCGTCGCAACGACCGAGACCATGAGGTTGTCCCAGGTCCGGCCGAGAGCGACCATGAGCGCGGTCGAGAACCCGTTGAGGGTGAGCTTCTGGGCGGTGCCGGCCTTGAGCCTGGTCGATCCGGTGATCACCTCGGGGCCGGTGTCGAGGACGATGTGGTCATCGGCCGTCTCGGCCAGAGAGGCGTGCGGGTTGTTCGAGATGAGCACGGCGTGAGCGCCGTTGGCCCGCGCCGCGTCGAGCGCCCCGCCGACGTACGGGGTCGACCCGCTCGCGGCGATGCCGATGGCCACATCGTCGGGTCCGAGCTCCGCACCGGCCGCGGATCCGTCGGCCCCGGAGTCCTCGGCGTTCTCCACCGCGTTGACCAATGCCGCCTGGCCGCCGGCGATGTGCCCGATGACCCGGCCCGGTTCGAGGTTGAACGTCGGTAAGAGTTCGCTCGCATCGAGGACGCCCAACCTCCCCGAGGTGCCTGCGCCGAAGTAGTGGACGCGGCCGCCTCGGCGCATGCGTTCTGCCGCGATGTCGACGAGTTCGGCCAGCTGCGGCAGGGCTGCGGCGACCGCGTCGATGACGGCGTGGTCCTCGGCGTTGAGGACTCGCAGCACCCCAAGGGTGTCGAGGTCGTCGAGTCCGGAGCTCGCCGGATTGCGCTGCTCGGTCGGTGAGAGTGGGCGCTGGGAGGAGGTCATGGACGGGGACTTCCTTCCGCCTCGGCGAGGATCGGGTCTTCGACGACCTTCGTCTTGTGGCGCAGACCGAGCAGGCCGCCGACGATGAAGGTGACGATGACGCCGAGCAGCGGGTACCACTGCCAGGCGACCCACACCTCACCGGTGACGTACTTCTCCATGACGAAGAAGAACGCGTTGACGGCCACGGCCAGGGCGAACGCGATGTTCGCATCCAGCGCCCGGGCCCGCTTGTTGACGATGCCGAAGACGAACGCCCCGAGCAGACCGCCGTACGTGATGCCCGCGATTCCGAGTGCGAGGATGACGATGTTGCCGGAGTCGGACTCGAAGATCGTCGCCGGCAGGATGAACGCGATGCCCCAGCCGATCGTCGCCCAACGTCCGACCTTGAAGCCCTGTTCGTCGGTCATCGGCGTGCGCTTGAGTCTCGCGTAGACGTCGTTGACCGTCGACGACGACAGCGCCGACAGGGACGAGGACAGGGTCGACATCGCCGCGGCGAGGATGCCGGCCAACAGCAGACCGGAGATGCCGGCGGGCAGGCCCTCGATGATGAAGTGCGGGAAGATCTCGTCGTCACGGGTCAGGCCGAGATCGGCCGGCAGCGCGCGATCGTAGTAGGCCCACAGCGCCAGTCCGACGAGCAGGAAGATCGCGAACTGGACGACCACGACGAATCCGGAAGTGATGAGCGCCTTCTGCGCCTCGACCTTCGATCGGCAGGACAGGAGTCGCTGGACGATGAGCTGATCGGAACCGTGTGAGGCCATCGCGAACACCGCGCCACCGAGCAGGGAGGGGATGAACGAGTTCGCCGCGTTGATCGGATTGCCCTCGAAGACGAAGATGTTCGTCTTCCCGGCCTCGACCGCCTCGGCGAACCAGCCGCCTCCGACCGAGGCGGAGATGATGATGATCGCGAGGATCCCGCCGAGGACGTAGAGGATCATCTGTGCCACATCGACCCAGATGACGGCCTTGATGCCGCCGATGAACGTGTAGACGATCGTGACCAGGGAGAGGACGACGATGATGACGAAGTAGTTCGTGTGCACGCCGAGCCCGTCGAGGATGACCTTGAGCGGGATGGCCGCGGCGAGCACACGGATGCCGTCGGCGAGCAGTCGGGTGAAGAGGAAGGTCACGCCGGCCGTGGTCTGCGTCGACTGGCCGAAACGTTTGCCCAGGTAGGCGTACGCGGTGATCATCTCACCGTCGTAGTAGCGCGGCAGCATGAAGTAGGCGACGATGACGCGGCCGAGGATGTAGCCCAGCCCCAGCTGCAGGTAGTTGAGGTCGCCGAGGTAGCTCATGACGGGGATGCCGATGACGGTCAGAGCGCTCGTCTCGGTGGCGACGACGGACAGGCAGACGGCCCACCACGGCAGGTCGCGCCCGCCGAGGAAGTAGCCCTTGAGGCTGCTCTGCTTGCCGCTCAGTGCCAGTCCCAGCCACGCCGTTGCGACGAGATAGGCGATGATCACCAGGAGGTCGATGATCTGCATTGGTCTCTCCTTGTTAGGGGTGTGGAGTGTGTCGGGTGGTCGGTGGTCAGGAGGTGCGTTCGTTTGTGTGGCCGCGCGGGCGTTGCCGGTGCCGGCCCCGGTTCAGTCGGTCAGTCTCAGCCGAGCGGGTCGTCGGTGGAGGGGCTCGGGCAGCCGCAGCGGTCCGTCACCGGGGGTGAACCGACCCGCGATGCGCGGCCCGATCGCTCCGGTCAGGCTGGGCTGTGTGCCGTCGAGCCCGTGCCAGCTCAGCCATCCGAGGAGTGCCATGAGCAGGGCTTCCTTGCTGCCTTCGGGCAGCCCGAAGGCAGCGTGCGTGCTCGTGAGGGTGACACCGTCACCCACTTCCTCGCCGAGGCGGCGCATCAGCTCCGGATTCCTCGTCCCACCTCCCGAGGCGATGACGGTGGTGACGTTGTGGTCTCGGACCGCCTCGGCGATGGTGCGCGCGGTCAGCGCGGTGACCGTGGCGATCTGATCATGCTCGCCGAGGTGGGGGTGGGCTTCGAGGAATGAGTCGAGGTAGGCGGCGTGGAAGAGTTCCTTGCCCGTCGATTTCGGGGCGGGGCGTGCGTAGAAGGGTTCGGTGAGGAGCGCGGCGAGCAGATCCTCGTCGACGGTGCCGGCAGCGGCGAGCGCACCGTCGCGGTCATAGCTCTGCCGGCCGTCGGTGATGCGGCGGGCGAGGATGTCGATGAGGGCGTTGGCCGGGCCTGTGTCGAAGGCAATGGGATCCTGGCCGGGAGTGATGACGGTGATGTTCGCGATTCCGCCGAGGTTGAGCACCGCGGTCGGAGCCTCGGCGTCGGAGAGCAGGAGGGAGTCGAGCAGCCCGACGAGCGGGGCGCCCTGTCCCCCAGCGGCGACGTCACGGGAACGGACGTCGGAGAGCACGGGCACGCCGAGTCGTTCGGCGATGAACGCCGGCTGCCCGAGCTGGAGGGTCGACGTGACGTGTCCGTCGGTGATGTCGTGGCGGACCGTCTGACCGTGGCTGACGATGAGGTCGGGAGTCAGGTCGTGGTCGGCGCAGAGTTCGGACAGGGCGTCGGCGCAGAACCGTCCGAGTCGGGCGTCGACGCTGCTGACCAGCGACAACGGCAGCTCTGCCGGTTCGAGAAGGCGAAGGATGTCGGCGGAGAGCCGGTCGTCGAATGGGGTTTCGCGTTCGGCGAGGATCCGCACGGTCAGGGTGGTGGGGTCGGCGCCGACGAGGTCGAAGGTGGGGGTGGGTTCCGTGTCGTTGACGGGGTCGGGCCGGAATTCGGCGATGACGAGGTCGAGGCCGTCGGCGGAGGTTCCGGTCATGAGTCCGGCGATGATCATGGCTGCGCTCCTCCTCTGTGGTCGGGAACGGCGGTGGGAGCGGTGCCGGTTGGGACGGTGTCGGTGGGAACGGCTTCGGCTGCGGCCAGGGCGGGGACGGCTTCGGCTGCGGCCGGGGTGGGGACGGTGAGTTCGGTGCGGACCTTGTAACGGTCGCCTCTGTAGACGGAGCGGACGAACTCGAAAGGGCGGTCATCGGCTCCGCTGGAGATGCGTTCGAACAGCAGCGCCGGTGAGAGCTCTTCGACGCCGAGGTGCTTCGCTTCAGCGGCGTCGAGGAGGGTCGGTTCGATCGTCTGCACACTGTGGTTGAGGCGGATGCCGAAGTTCCGGCACAGCAGTTCGTAGAAGGACTGGTCCTCGAGGTCGTCGGCGCTCAGCCCCGGCACGAGAGCCGAGGGGACATGGAGTTCTTCGAGGGCGATCGGTTCGTCGTCGGCCAGGCGCAGGCGCAGGATCGCGATGACCTCGTCGCCTTCAGCGATGTGGAGTCGGCGAGCGACGTGCGCGCCCGCCTCGGCGGTGTCGAAGCTGAGGATATGGGACCCGGGACGCATTCCGCGGGCGAGCATGTCCTCGGTGAAGGAGCTGGCCGCCAGCGGTTGGTCGAGTTTCGGGCCGAGGGCGAAGACTCCCGTGCCGTGACGTCTGCGGACCATGCCTTTGGCGACGAGTTCGTCGATGGCGCGGCGCAGGGTCATCCGCGAGATGCCGAGAGTCTCGGCGAGCTGTCGTTCCGGAGGGAACTGCTCACCGGCGGCCATGCTCTCGAGGCGGTCGAGGAGCTGGTCGCGGATGGCGTGGAATTTCGTCACACCACCATTGAGGCACAGGACACACCACTAAATCAAGACCAGTGGTCTATTTTGTGCCGTCCGGCCCTGTCGGATCGGTGGAGGCCTGGCAGGTGGAGGTCGGGCAGGTGGAGGCTGGGCAGGCGGTCAGACGAAGAGCAGCGAGAGCAGGAAGGCGAAGATCAGCCCGAAGACGCTGACGAGGGTCTGGACCATCATGTGGGTCTTCGTCGCCTGACCGATCGTCATGCCGAAGCTCTCCTTGACGAACCAGAATCCCGCATGGTTGACCCAGTTCAGACCGATCGATCCCGAGCCGATCGCAATGACGACCAGCGACACGTAGGCCCCGGAGTGATCACCGATAAGGGGTGCGACGATGCCGGTGGCCGAGGTGATTCCGACGGTCGCCGATCCGGTGGCGAACGACAGCAGGATGCCGATGAACCAGCCGAGCAGGATGAGGTTCATCTCCAGGTGAGAGGTCGCGCCGACGACAGCATCGCCGATGCCCGAGTCCCCCAGCACCTCGTTGAAGGCACCGCCGCCGCCGATGATGAGGATGACTCCGGCGATCGACTTGAGACTGCCGCCGAAGGAGCTGCGGATCCGCTCGCCGCCCATCCCCGAGGTCCACCCGAGCGCGATCGCGGCGAAGACGACTCCGGCCAGCATGGCGATGATCGGGTTGCCGACCACCTCGGCGATGGGTTCGAACGATGACTCCGGCGCCACGAGCTGGACCACGGTGTGCACGAGCATGAGGACGACGGGGACGAGGACGGTGACGAAGGCGAGCCAGACGGGGATCGTTCGCAGTTCCTTCTGGTCCGCCTCGGCGCGGGCCCCGGTGTATTGGTCGATGAGATCGGCGGTCGGTTCGAGTTTGACCCGTGGGGCGATCCAGCGGGCGTAGACCGGGCCGGCGAGGATGACGGTGGGAATCGCACAGATGAGCCCGAGGCCGATGGTCATTCCGACATTCGCGTCGAGCCCGGACACGGCAATGAGCGGACCCGGGTGCGGCGGAACCATGCCGTGGAGGCAGGCGAGCGCGGCGATCGCGGGAACGAGGATCCGCAGGTACCACAGCTTCTTCTGCCCGGTCTTCTGCTCCAGCTGCGAGGCGACCGCGTAGATGACCGGAATGAGGACGACGAGACCGACCTCGAAGAACATCGGAATGCCGATGATGAAGGCGACACCCGTCATGATCCACGGCGCGGCCTTCGGCGAGGAGTGCTCGATGACGAGGTTCGCGATCCGCTGGATGGCGCCGCTGTCGGCCAGAAGCCGTCCGAGCATCGCTCCGAGGGCGACGACGACGCCGGTCTCGCCGAGGGTGTCGCCGGCTCCGGCGGCGATCGTCTCCGGGATCTTGCCGATCTCCTCACCGGCGGCCAGGGCCGTCACGGCGGAGGTGATGAGGAGAGCGAGGAACGGATGCAGCTTCGTCTTCCAGTTGATGAGGAAGATGAGAAGCGCGATCGACGCGAAGAGAAGCGTCACGAGGTATGCGGTTGAGCCAATCACCGGGGCAACGTTACGCCCCTGCCTGCAGGATCCGGGAACGAGGGGTTCACGCGGGACGGAGAAGTCCCTAGCATGAAGCCATGACTGCATATACCGGACAGAAGCTGCTCGACGCACTCGACTCCCAAGGACTCGGCGACTGGCAGGGGCTGCCGGACTGCATCGGCGCCCGGTTCCTCACCGGCGACTTCGCGACCGGACTCGACTTCGTCGCCCGCATCGGTGCAGCCGCCGAGGAGGCCGGCCACCATCCCGATGTGACCCTGACGTTCCCGCACGTCGACATCAGGTTGACCAGCCACGACACCGGTGCCGTGACCGAACGCGACCTCAACCTCGCCGGGCAGATCAGCGAGCTGGCCGCCTCAACGGGCGTGAAGGCGGACCCGACCATCCCGGCACTTCTCGAACTCGGCCTCGACACCGCGAATCAGGAGGCCATCGCCCCGTTCTGGGCGGCCCTCCTGACCGGGGATGCGAGCAACGTCTCCGGACCCGACGTCGTCGACCCTGCCGGCCAGATGCCGCTGCTGTGGTTCCAGGACTGCGAAGAACACGAGGTTCCGCACCAGCGTCTGCACGTCGACGTCTCCGTGCCGGCCGCAGTCGCCGCGGATCGCATCAAGGCCGCGGTCGACGCCGGAGGCACGATCGTCGACGAGTCTCACGCACCGTCATTCACCGTCCTCGCCGATGCCGACGGCAATCGCGCCTGCGTGTGCACGCTGGCCGCACGCCCGTAAGCTGGGACCCGACCTCTTCCACTCACTCCAGGGAGTCCGTGTGTACCTAGCCGCCGAAAACCGCTACGACTCGATGACCTATCGCCCGGTCGGCCGATCCGGACTCGTCCTGCCCGCCTTGTCGCTGGGACTGTGGCACAACTTCGGCGACGACGTCGCATTCCAGAACCAGCGCGACATCGTCCGGCGGGCATTCGATATGGGCATCACGCACTTCGACCTGGCGAACAACTACGGACCTCCCCCGGGCTCGGCCGAGATCAACTTCGGTCGGCTGCTGCGCGAAGACCTCCACCCCTACCGCGATGAGCTCATCATCTCGACGAAGGCCGGCTGGAACATGCACCCCGGCCCCTATGGCGGCCCCGGCGGCAGCCGCAAATACCTTCTGGCCAGCCTCGATGCGTCCCTGCGTCGTCTCGGCCTCGATTATGTCGACATCTTCTACTCCCACCGCCCCGATGCTTCGACCCCGCTTGAGGAGACCATCGGCGCACTCGACACCGCCGTGCGATCGGGTCGAGCCCTCTACGCCGGCATCTCTTCGTACTCGGCCGCCGATACGGCCCAGGCCTCGCAGATCGCCCGCGACCTGGGCACTCCCCTGCTCATCCACCAGCCGTCGTACTCGATGTTCAACCGGTGGATCGAAGACGATGGGCTCCTCGACACCACCGCTGACGAGGGGCTCGGCGTCATCTGCTTCTCCCCGCTCGCCCAGGGCCTCCTCACGGACAAGTACCTCGGCGGAGTGCCCGAAGATTCGCGGGCGGGCAAGGCGAAGCCATCGTTCAAGGACGGGTTCCTGAACGCCGACAACCTCGCCCGGATCCGGTCACTGGGCGACATCGCTTCCGCCCGCGGCCAGTCGCTGGCACAGCTCGCCCTGGCCTGGGCGCTGCGGGATGAGCGAGTGTCCTCGCTGGTCATCGGGGCCAGCCGTGTCGAACAGCTCGAGCACAATGTCGCGGCTCTCGACGCGGCACCCTTGAGCGATGAAGAGCTCACGGCAATCGACGAATTCGCCGTCGACTCCGGTGTCGACATCTGGGGAGACGCGCGACGCAGCACCGCGGAGTGAGGTCGGCGGGCCGCCGCAAGGCTCAAGTGTCGCACTCTCACATTGCGTGCGCCGCCTCGATCAGCCACCCGATCCGGTCGATCCAGGCAGGCCGGAAAGCGTAGACGCAGGCGAGCCGAATAAGGGTGGCTCGTTCGTACACGCTCACCCTGGCGGGGTCGATCCCTGACGCCGGCACGACCCGGGCGATCTCATCGATGACCACGGCCGCCTCGGCGGGGGTCCACAGTCCCTGCTCGGTGCGCCACCGGGCATGTGCGCGGAGGTTGCCAAGGTCGAGTGCCCGTTCGCCCCGGCTCGCCGTATCGACGTCGAGCAGTCCCGGTCCGGAGATCGGATCCCACATGATCTGTTTATCGTGCAGATCCCGGTGGATGAGTCCGATCGATCCGTCCCTCGCCGAGGCGGTCCCGTCGTCGAGTGAGATCGTGACCTCTGTGATGAGTTCGTCCACGTCGGCGAGCAGAGTCTCCCCTCGCACACTCCGCGCGGTCTCGAGCAGGGGACGGGCGCGTTCACGCCATGTTCGGAGCACTTCGACCTCGTCCGCGGCCCCATGAAACGGCATCGCGGTCGGCATTTCCGGCGCAGCCGCTGCCACGGTACTGGTCGGATGTGCCTCTGCCTGAGCCCAGGCGTCGAGGGACTCGGCCCAGGCGCGTGACCACTCCGCTCCGAGCCTCGCAGGGTCGTGGAGTTCGACTCCGGGCACCACGCTGAGCACGACGGTCGAGGAGTCCGAACTGAGCACCTGCGGGAGGGCGAAACCGGGAAGGAACCCGATCGCTCGACGCTGTCCCGCGATGACGTCGGAGGCCTTTCCGTCGCGCACGCATTTGGCGAAGCTGCCGTCTGGCAGGCGGACGACGGCGCGTTTGCCCGGCCGGTGGGAAACCAGCCGGCCTCCGTCTGCGAGCAGCCTGGCGAGTCCCGGCAGCTTCGGGTCACGGTCAGCATCGAGAACCGTCGCCCCGTGTTCGTCGAGATAGCCGACCCGGAACCCCTGGCCTGGCAGAAAAGCCTCCCACGCGATTCGACTGTCTCCTGCGGGCCAGGCTCGGCGCACAGACCAGTCCTGTCCGTCGATCGTGACTGCGTCGGGGATGTGCAGGGCTGCGCCCCACTTCGTCGCAGACTGTTCCGTCACGATCTGATTCGTCACGATCTGCTTCGGCACGGTCATGGTGCAACCTCCGTCGTCGGGTCATTCTCTTCCAGAGCGGTGCGCGCGAGGTCGATGTTTCGCATCGTCTCGTCCCTCCAGGTCGCGGAGCAGCTGCGCCAGGGTTCGAGCGCGGCCACGAGCATCGCCCACGCCGTCCATGCGCCCAGGTCGGTCGCTTCGCCGCCTGCGGAACGGTAGCCGTCGGTGAAGGGGCGCTCGAGCTCGTGCAACCGGGAATCGATGCGGCAGGCCGCGATCCATCGCCCCAGATCCATCCCGATCGGCCCGTATCCGGACCGGTCGAGGTCGATGATCCGACACTCGGAATTCGCCAGAAGCACCTGGTCGGGGCTGAGGTCCCCGTGGATTTCCCGCAGTTCCCGCTTCGGCCCGAGGCGTCGGCTCAGTTCGGAGAGCAGTCCGACGATGTCAGCCTCTCGTTCCGGGAGCAGACGAACCAACGACCGACTGGCGGTCTCGAGTTGGTCGAGAGGAGAGCCGGGCACGCGCCCGTCCTCCCCTGCCAAAGCGCCAGCTGTGTCTGCCTGCACGCCCGCGGATTCTCCCGGATCGCCTTCGTCGTCCGGCAGTGCACGTGTATCAGGCACACTGCTTCTGTGCAGTTCGGCGATGATCACGCCGACCTCTTCGGCGACAATCGGATCCGGACGATCGCTCAGGTCACCGGTCCCCCACCACGGCGAACGAGTGACGGCGTCACGTCCGCCGACGAACTCAACCGGCAGGCTCGGCAGCTGCGCGCGCTGCCAACGGTCGGCCGCCTCGGCGAGGTGGACCTGGGGATCGGCGGCGATCCGCACGATTTCCGGCGCCCCATCGGCCGGGGTGTGCTTGAGCAGCAGCCGCCTGGCGGGGTTGTATCCGATGATCCGCAGATCCCCGCCGAGGTGGTCGAGGGTGCGCGCAATATGCTTGCCGATCCTGGGGTCGGCCAGCACGCCGCCGCTGACCAGCACGGCACCGGTCGCGCCAGCCGAACGCGGGTCGGCAGCCTCGTGGACGATCAGCTCCTGCCCGTGCCGAGCGGCCCGCCGCCGCGCATTGGCGAGCTTGTCCGGACCCGTCATCACTGCGGTGAAACCCCAATCCGCGAACTCGCCGAGGTGGCCGGGCTCCTCCCGCTGCCATGCGACGATCGAGCTGCGCCCCGGTTTGACGCGGATCCGGCGGGGTCGAACGGCAAAGCCGAGGCGTCGGGAGAGCCGTTCTGCCGATCGCAGTTCGTCGATATAGGGCAGCAGGGCGAACCTCGTGTCAACGAGGCCGTGCACAGGGTCGGACATCGCTGTGGTCATGATGAGGCTCCTGCATAGGTGGGGGCGCTGCCGACGGTGGGCGGTTCGGACGGACGTGGTCCCGCGACCGTGGACGGCTCCGCCCCCACCGTTGGCCCCGGCACGCTGTCGGATTCGTCGGCTTGCGAGCGGATCCACCGGGAGAAGCGCGAGTCGGCAGCTGCGGCCAGCTCGGTCGGCGCTCCGTCCTCGACGATCCGCCCGTCCTCGAGCCACACCACACGGTCGAGTCCGCGGATCATCGCCACGTCGTGGCTGATGACGATGCTCGTGCGGCCTTGTGTCAGCGCGGACACTGAGTCGGCCACCTCGGCGCGGGTCTGCGGATCGAGCCCTGTCGTCGCTTCGTCGAAGACGACGACCGGGGCGTCGCGAACGAGCGCCCGAGCGATGGCCAGGCGCTGCCGCTGCCCGCCCGAAAGCGTGTCTCCGCGGTTGCCAAGCTCGGTGTCGTAGCTTTCGGGAAGGGTGCGGATGAACTCATCGGCACGGGCCGCACGGGCGGCGGCGACCACCTCGGCGTCGGTGGCGTCGAGCCGACCGTAGCGAATGTTCTCACGCACGCTCGCGGCGAAGAGCACGGACTCCTGGAGGAGGACGGACACGTTCTGCCGCAGGGAGGCGCGGGTGACGTTGTGGGTGTCGTAGCCGTCGAGGTAGATCGAACCGGAGTCCGGTTGAGACAGCCGCAGCAGGTAGCTCATGAGGGTCGATTTGCCGGCCCCGGAGGCACCGAGGATGCCGATCTTCTGTCCAGCCGGAATGAGCAGGTCCAGCTCATCGAACAGCGGCCTGCCGTGCCCGTCGGCCGAGGTGATGCGGTTGAAGACGACGTCGCCGCAGACCGGGCCCATGGACACTGCGTCGGGGGCGTCGGCGATCTCGACGGGTTCGTCGAGAAGGTCGGCGATCCGCTCCCCCGAGGCGGCCGCGCGGGCGATCCGGCCGGTGTATTTGGCCATGTCCCGCAGCGGTTTCATCGCGATCTTGAGGTAGAGGAGGAAGAGGACGAGGTCGCCCGGGGACATCGCCCCGCGCAGCACCTGCCACCCGCCGAAGGCGAGAACGAGGGCCTGCGAGATGCCGACGAGGACATCCGTGGAGCGTTCGAGCCCGGCGGCCAGACGGCGTGCCCGAACCCCAGCTTTGAGTGCGCGTTCGTTGCCGTCGGCGAAGTCGCGGGCCACGGTCTTCTCGAGTCCGTAGGCCTGGACGACGCGGATGGCACCGAGCGCCTCGGCGGCGGATCCGACAAGTCGGCCCTCGCCCTTGCGGGTGGACCGGGAGGCCTTCGTGATCTTCGGGGTCGCCGCCTTCGACAGCAGTCCGTAGACCGCCGCCGTGACAAGCACGATCGCGCTGAGCACGGGGTCGAGGATGACCATGACGACGAGCAGGACGGCGAGGGTGATGACATTGCCGACCAGGGGCAGCCCGGCGGTGACGGCGACCTCCTGCAGCCGTCCGATGTCACCGACGAGTCGTTGTGAGGTGTCTCCGATCGAGGCCTTCGAGTGGTAGCGCAGCGACAGGGACTGGACGTGGTCGAACACGCGTGAGCGCAGTTGGGTGGCCACGCGTGCGCCGACGAGAGCGAAGCAGATCGTCGAGGCGTAGTTCGCCGCAGCCCGTCCGCCGACGATGACGGCCAGGCCGATGGCCACGACCGCGAGCGTCGTGCCGACTCCGGCGTCGAGACCGAACGTCGGAGCGATCTGGGCGCCCAGGGCCGCGGTGACGGCGTCGACTGCGATCTTGATCGGCCAGGGTTCGAGGATGCGGAAGACGACGTCGGCCAGCAGTGCGGCCATCCCGCCGATGATCAGCCACGTGTGCCGGCGCAGATGCGGACGGATGATCCGCAGGGTCCGCCGCAGCGCCGAGGCCGTGAGCTTCTCGCCGCTCATGAGATCACCGCCGAGGCGGGGTGCCGTCCTGACACCGGCATCCTCTTTTCGATGGGGGCGGCACCGGCATCGACGGCGGCGGTTTCTCCGGCGGCTGTGTCGCCGGCGGTTCCCGTCACCGGTGCGAGGATCTGTTGGCACCGACGGGACCAGGAATGGCGGGTCAGGGCCTCTGCGCGGGCGCGTGCTCCCATCGTCATGCGCAGTTCAGCATCGTCGATGAGTCTCTGCAGGGCGCGGGTGAGATCAGCGGTGTCGGCCGGGTCGGTGAGGATCGCGGCTCCGGTTCCTGCGAGCACGCCGGGGATCGCACCGACGCTCGATGCAACGACGGGCAGTCCGGCGGCCAGGTATTCGTAGACCTTGAGTGGCGAGAAGTAGTTCTCCCCCGCCGGGTAGGGGGCGACCGCGATGTCGAATTCTCGCAGCGCCTCCGGCACGGCTTCGGGGGCGATGGCACCGTGGAAGTGCACACGTCCGTCCAACCCGAGCGTACGCACCTGGTTCTCGAGCGCCTCGGATTCGGGGCCGTGGCCGACGATGTCGACGCGGAAGTCCCCGACCAATCCGGCGCAGGCGGCGATGAGCCGATCCGTGCCGTGCCAGGGTTTGAGCGTGCCGACGAACCCGATCCGCACCGGACCGCGGTCCTCCGGGCCCCCATCACCGAGGCGGTCCTCCCGTAGCGCGTCACCGCTGGGTGCCCTGGTTCCTTCCCCACCGAGGCGGCCGTGATCTGACCGTGGGGTGATGCGTTGCGTGTTCACTCCGTTGGGGACGACGCTGACGTCGTCGAGGCCGGGATAGTCAGTGCGGACCCAGTCGGCGACGAGTTCGCTCACGCACACGATGCGTGCGGCTCCGGCAAAACTTGCCGCCGTGGCACGGGCGGCGTGTTCGGCGTGGACGAGTCCGCGGTGGGTCCGCTGTTCGTCGAGCAGAGGCGCATTGACCTCCACGATCAAAGGCACGTCGAGGCGCTGGCTGATCCGGGCACCGGCCGTGGAGAACAGAGAATACCGTTCGTAGACGAGGTCGAACCCCTGCCCCGAGGAGGCCGCCGTGTCCGTGACCAGGTCGGCGAGCATGTCGGAGAGTCGCAGCAGAGCGATCTCACGCTGGGAGCGGTCGAGACCGCGCGGCACCTCGAGCCGGGTGACATCGAGGTCGACGAGGTCGGCGGGCACGTCGTCATCGGTGCGGGTGCAGAAGACGCTGACCTCATGGCCGAGTGCTCGGAAGGTGCGCACGACCTCCTGGACGTGGACGCTGGCACCTTTCGTGCCGAAGACTCCGATGCCGGGGTCGAGGAGGACATAGGCGATTCTCATGACACTGACTCCATTTCACGGACGGTCGGAACGGCAGGGACTGCCCCAGGCACCGCCGCAGCGTCGGACAGGCTCGCGAGCTGACCGGCCTGGACGGCCGAGTCGTGCAGGCGGCACACCCGGTTACGGGCGGCATCGGTGACGGCACGGATACCGGCGGGATCCGTGCGGAGGGCGGCGGCCACCTCGGCGATGGTGGAGGCGATGTTCGCCTCATCGGTGCCGTCGACGAGCCACCCGGTCCGGGCATGGTCGATGACCTCGGGCACGGCGGTGACGGCCCCGGCGACGCAGGGAATTCCGGTGGCCATGCCCTCGAGCAGCACGGTGGGCAGGCCGTCGGCGTTGCCGTCGGAGCCGATGACGAACGGGGAGACGAGGACGTCGTGGTCGGTGAGCATGTCGCGGACCTCTGCCTGGGTCAGCGCTCCGTGGAAGGTGACGAGGTCGTCGAGTCCGAGTGCGTGGGACTGGGTCCGCAGCTCCTCCTCGAGGGGGCCGGTGCCCACGAGGTCGAGACGGCAGCTCGTGCCGTCGGCCCGGAGGCGGGCGAGCGCATTGAGGAGGTGGGCGAATCCCTTCTTCTCGACGAGGCGGCCGACGGCCAGCAGTGAGGGCACCGCTCCCGTCGCGCCCTGATTGGGCCGGTAGGGGAAGCGATCGATTTCGAGGCCGTTGCGCACGACGACGATCCGGTCGGCCAGCTCGGGGCCGAGCACCGTGGACAGATAGCGGCGGTTGTATTCGCTGATCGCGATCACATGGTCGGCGTCCGCGGTCTTGCGGACCAGATCGGTGACCACGACATCTTCGTGGAAGATGTCCTTCGCATGCGTGGTGAAGGAGTACGGGATCCCCGTCAGCGCCGAGGCGGCCCGGGCCACGGTCGTCGCCACCGACGCGAAGTGCGCGTGCAGGTGCGTCACTTCGTGGTCGAGGGCCAACCGGGCGAGGGTGAGAGCTTGGATCGCATCATCGTGGCCCAATTCCAGGAGCTCGCCGAGGTGGCCCGGCACTGCTGCGGCCACGCGCGGTTCCGAGGCGGCCTCGGCGAAGGTCTGCCAGAAGCTGCGGGCACTCGAGGGTCGGTCGATGTGGATGACCTCGGCGCGGACGCGGGCGAGTTCGGGGTGGAAGCGGGTGTCCGTGCTCGGGCGCAGGGAGAAGATGACGAGGTCTTCTCCGGCGGCTTCGCGGGCGAGGATCTCGGAGACGATGAAGGTCTCGGAGAACCGCGGGTACATCTTGAGCACATAGGCGCGGCGACCGGGATGTCTTTCCGTCGGAGCGGTCGTGGTTGCCGGTGGACCCGGTGTCGGCGTGGTCGGCGTCGAAATGGTTGGTGTCTGTTCAGACAGCATGGCTGGTCTCCTCCAGAGTGATGGACAGACGGGCGGACGGTGCTGTGTCGGTCACGGTCGGTGCGGTCGCAGAGATCGGCGGGGTCGCCGTCGTCGGTGCCGGTTCGGATGCGAGTGCCGTTGCCTCGGCGCGGTCATCTGCGATGAGTTCGGCCGCCAGGAGAGGAACGGTGGCCAATCCGGTGAGATCGATATGGGAGCGGTCTGTGGGTCGCCCGACCCGGTCGGCGAACCATTCGCTGAGCACATCGGCGTCGAGGCGCTCGATCGTATGGGCATCGACCGCTCCGGCTGCGGAGAGGGCGAATGCCCGCCTGGGCTGCTCGGCCCGATGACCCTTGCGGGGGACGACAAGCGCGGGGGTATCGGTGGCCATGAGCTCGGCCAGAGTGTTGTAGCCGCCCATGCACACGACCGCCTCGGCGGAGGCGACGAGTCCGGGGATGTCGTCGCAGTGGCGGATGACGGTGGTGGCCCCACCAGCACGTGCACGCAGTCGGTCGAACTCCTCGGTGGCCATCTGCGGACCGGTGACGATGAGGTGACGGTGGCCGTCGGGCGGATCGGCGGCGACGGCGATGGAGGCGAGGCTTCCGCCGTCGGATCCCCCGCCGAGGCAGGTGAGGAGGAACCGCTCGGAACCGAACTCTGCCTCCGCGGTGTCGGCTGCTTCGGCACCGACCGGCTGGGCGCTCGCTGCGTCGGCGCCCACTGGCAGTGGGCCGCCGTCAGCGGGGCGGCCCTGTGACAGGTAGCCGGTGGTCACGGCCTTGGCCGCGAGCGGAGCCGGCACTTCCCCGGTGGACCGGGGATCGTAGACGTCCGGGTCACCGTAGATCCAGACTGTGTCGAAGGATTCGGCCACGCGTGCGGGCCCTCCGACCTTCTCCCATTCGGCAGCGATGACGGACGGGGTGTCGAGGACTTCGCGTAGGCCGAGGACGGTGCGGCAGCCGTGGCCCCGAACCCGGTCTATGGCCTCGGCGAGTTCGCCGCCGATGCCGAAGGGGTGCCGGTCGACGATGAAGAGCTCGGGCCGCTGCTGATCGAGGATCGCCGAGATCGCCGCCGCCCGCAGTGCCCTCAGCCCCTGCATCGAGGAGGAGAGCGCCCGGGGCACGTAGCCGCCGGGTGTGGGAGTGACTCCGGGCAGGATCACCCAGTCCCACCCATCCGGCAGGTCGAATCGCGCGGCCTCGGGACTGCTGGCGATGAGCAGACCGGAGACCTCACGGCCGGTCAGTGCCGGCAGGTCCCGGGCCAGCGCAAAGGCCAGAGCCCGGTTGCGGCGGATGTGGCCCAGTCCCAGCGAGTCGTGGGAGAACAGTGCGACTCTCAAGCGTCTTCTCATACATCTCAGCTTGTCGGCTGTGCTTAAGATGAAGTTAAGATGCGGATGAGAAAGATCTTAGGTTCAGTCCACGCGGTATCCGAAGCCCCGCACGGTGGTGACGAAATCGGAGCCGAGCTTCTTGCGCAGGTACCCGATATAGACGTCGACGACGTTCGAGCCGGGGTCGAAGTCGAATCCCCACACATGGGAGAGCAGCTGTCCGCGGGAGAGGACGTTGCCGCGGTTGCGCAGCAGGATCTCGGCCAGGGACAGCTCCCGAGCGGAGAGCTCGACGAGACGGTCTTTGACCCACACCTGCCTCTTGAGCAGGTCGATGCGCACCTCGTCGCGAACGAGCTCCGTGACCTCCTGCTCCTGCGGACTCTCCTTGAGCCGCAGACGGACCCGAGCCAGCAGTTCCGCGAACCGGAAGGGCTTGATCATATAGTCGACCGCCCCTGACTCGAGAGCGTAGATCGTGTCGTCCGGGTTGTCCCTGGCGGTAAGCACGAGCACCGGCAGTTCGGGGCGTCGCTCGCGCAGATGTCTCAGCACGCTGAATCCGTCGAGTCCGGGCAGACCGATGTCGAGGATGACGAGTGCGAAGTCTCCAGCCAGTGCCAGATCTCGCCCGGTGAGGCCGTCGGCGGCGGTCTGCGGACCGAATCCGGCGGCGGTCAGGCCCTTCGAGATGAAGGCGGAGATCCGCTGTTCGTCCTCGATCACGAGAATGCTCTTCACTTCTGTCCTTTCGGCAGGATCATGCGGAACTGTGCACCGATGGAAACCCGGTCGAGGACGACCGTCCCTCCGTGCGCCTCGGCGATGGCGGAAATAATTGACAACCCCAGCCCGAAGCCGGCCCCGTCGGTCGACCCGCGGCAGAAACGGTCGAAGATGTCCTCGGCGATCTCGTCGGGCACACCCTTGCCTTCGTCGCGGACCCAGATGTGCACGGATTCGGAGTCGTCACGGGCACCGAAGACGATCACCTGACCGTCCTCGGTGTGCTCGACGGCATTGGACGCCAGCTGGAGAAGCGCCTGTGTCAGGCGCTGTCTGTCTCCGTGGAAACTCAGCGTTTCGGGCACCTCGAGGCCCCACTCCCGATCTCCCAGTCCTTTGGCCTTCGCCAGGGAATCGGACACGACCACAGTGAGATCCACCTCGGCGAAACGCACGAAATCAGGGCGTCGGGCACGGGCCAGCAGGAGCAGCTCTTCGACGAGGCGGCCCATCCGATCCGTCTCATCGAGCAGCATCGCCCGAGTCTCCTCGACATCGCTGACGTCCTCCGCGTTCATCGTCTCCAGATGACCGCCGAGGATGGTCAGCGGGGTGCGCAACTCATGCCCGACATCGTCGAGGAACCGCCGCTGAGCTTCGAAAGCCGCCTCGAGACGGTCGAGCATGTCATTGAAGGTGTGCCCGAGTTCGGCAATATCGTCATGGCCCTTCGTCTTCAGGCGACTGCTGAGGTCACCGCCCGAGATCGACTGTGCGGTCCGCCTCAGCTCGGTCACCGGTGACAGCAGCCGTCGCGCCAGTAGTGAGGAGAGACCGGCGATGAGCAGGGTGGCGGCGAGCGCGACGACGACATAGATCTGCATGATCTGCACGAGGTCGGCGTGGCTGGCCGAGACGTTGTGGACGACGACGAAGGCTCCCGCCCCGTTCGTCGCGGCCGTTCCGCCCGCGACTTCGCCGACGCCCTTCGTCCGGGTCGTCGAATCGGTGGGCGCGGTCTGGGTGTCCGTGGTCGTGGCGGCTCCCGCCTCGGCGCCGGTGATGGGCAGGACGAAGCCTTCGTACTCGACGTCGCCGACGGTCAGGCGGATCTCCCCGCCTTTCTCGGCCGCACCGGCCACGGCCTTCTCGAACGCGCTCGAACTGCCGAGGAGGTCCTTCGGTTCGCCCTGATAGAGCACTCTGCCGTCGGTGAGGAAGGCGAAGAGCACCTCGTCCTCGTCCGGCCTGTTCTGGGCGAGGAAATTGCCGAGGATCTCATCGACGGAGGCGAATGGTCTGCCGGTCTGCGGATCGATTCCGTTCTCGGAGAACGTCCGCATCTCGTCGACCTCTTGGGACATCGAGGCAGTGGTCCGGCTGGAGACGTTGTTCGACTCCACGGTGTAGAGGATGAGGCCGACGATGGAGAGTGTGAGTACGGACAGCGCGGCGACGGTGATGGTCAGCCGGTTCTGAACGGTCAGCCCGACGCGACGCTCAGTCGTCATCGTCGTCCCCGTCATCGTCGTCGTCCCCGTCGTCGCCGTCATCGTCGGCGTCGTCGTCCCCGTCATCATCGTCGTCGGGGACTTCGCGAGGCGGGTTGGGCACCGGTTCGTACGAGTGCTCGATCTCCTGCGGGTCCGCATCTCCGGACTCTCTGCCGTCCGATGTGCGGCCGTCGGTGGCGCTGCCACCGGAGTCTGCCTCGGCAGAGCTGTCGGCGTCTGGATCGGGCTTCGTCGGCTCGGAGGTCTCCGTCGGTTCGGGCGTGACTTCCACCGGGCTGAGATCCGGCGGTTCGGATTGGGCGGTATTGCGCACGATGAGGACGGTCAGCAGTGCGAGCATGATGACGAGACCAGCCACAACCCAGCCGAGGATCTTCGATCGTCCACCCATAACGACCACATTGCCCAAGGCCTGCGGCAAAGTCGAGCCGGAGGCGATGAGAGTCTTCTTAAGCGGGATGTTCGGACGCCTGTGATACCGTAAGCGCCGACCGCCCCGACGACCCGCAGGAGCCCACCGATGAGCGACGATCGCGCGGACCGCGACGAGGCAGAGTCCGGCTCCGAGGCCGAGCCCAAGGAGAATCCGTGGGCGGCGATCAAACCGTGGCAGGGCAAGGCGGCCGGCATCGACAAACTGCTGCTGTTCATCATCATCGGCGTCCCGCTCATCTACCTCGGCCTCATGCCGCTGCGACCGTGGATGCTCGTCCATGCCCCGGTCGTCCAGGAATTCATCAACGGCGCGAAGACCTCGGTCGTCGCTGCCGCCGCCTATGCCCGGGTCGGTGAGATTCCGCTGTGGCTGGTCATCGTCGCAGGCTTCGTCGGCATGGCCAAACTCGATTGGGCGTTCTGGCTGGCAGGTCGCCGCTGGGGTGACGGTGTGCTCCGGCTCTTCGCGCAGAACGGGCGACAGCTCAAACGCATCAACCAGCTGAAGAAGATCCCGAGCTGGGCCCTGTTCCTCATGACGCTGATCGCCCGCTGCCCGGGAATCCCCGGCACGCTCGTCTACCTCGTCGCCGGGTGGACGCGGATGCGTCTGTCGCTGTTCCTCGTCGCCGACCTCCTCGGCTGCCTCCTCTTCACTCTCATCTGGACGTTCCTGGGCTATCAGCTCGGCGAAGCCGCCGTCGACATCCTCAAGGTCATCGACAAATACGCACTGTGGTTGACCTTGGCCCTCATCGTCGGCATCTTCGCCCTCAGCTTCTTCAAGGAATACCGCAAACAGAAGAAAGCCGAAGCCGCAGGCGACACCTCCGAGGACTGACCATTCGCACCCGACCGGAAGCCGCCATCCTCAAGAGACTCTCGGACCAGTATCTGAGAGTCTCGGCCAAAGATTTCTTCGCTGCCGGGCGGGCGTTCCGGGGATTCTGTTTGAACGGTGTTCACGCCGCTTGCGAGATCCTTAGGACGCTCTTCGTCTGAGCAACGAAATCCGAGGGGGAACATCGAGTGATGTTCCCCCCTCGGCGATTGCTTGACGGCTAGGTGCTCGAACACGCGAACTTCTAGCTGGATGCGGTTAGCCGCCAGCGTCCATGCTTGCCCTCAACTCTTGTAATAATCCACGCTTCCAAACCAGCGCTTGTCCTTCGGCGCCTGAGGCATGCTTTCGCACTCGCCTATGACAGGCCGGAGACCGGCCAAACGCGCTTCCTTCGCAATTTTGTTCACTTCTTTGTTGCACTCTGCGAACGTCGTTGCCGATACAAAAACGGAGTTGTCCAGGTATTGATGTGAGACCTTCGCCTGGGCAGCCGTTGCCGTCACCAAACCTGCACCGAACATAACCGATACTGCCAGACCAGTGGCGGCGGCTCTTTGTCTGAGTTTCATGTCGCTCCTCTACTTGACGTGGCGTGTTCTGATTGAATCGTAGTCAGGAGGCATGCAACGAGAGTCGATGCGCTGTTCCAGCTCTGCCACATTCCGGGTTCTTCATGATCGAGGGTGCCGGCCTCTAAATAGGCATGTGTCCATTGGGAATAGCCCTTTGACATTCGATATCTCAGCCAGAAAAACTCTGCCGAACGAGCTCCACTCGGAAGATGTGATCTGGCGCGGCGGGTGCTGAGCTGCGACGAGCTTGGGAAGGCACTGCGTCGAGTCGCTTCGCTCGGATCCCGGTCAGGTGTCTCGCATCAGGCTCCGAAGGACAGGAAAGTCTCGCGCATGCGCTGCGGGTCCGCCTTCTGGCCGCTGAAGAGCTCGAACGCGTCGATGGCCTGATTGACCGCCATTCCCGATCCGTCGAGCGTGCGGCACCCCTTGGCCCTGGCTTCAGCAAGCAGTTGTGTCTCGAGCGGGAAGTACACGACGTCGGCCACCCAGGTCTCCGACCCGAACACCGAGGTGTCGACCGGGGTTCCCGGATACGCCTTCATTCCCACCGGGGTGGCGTTGACGATCCCCTGCGCCGAGGCGGCCGCCCCTTCCAGCTCATCGAGCCCGATCGCTCGCGCCCGAGTTCCGACCGATGACGTTTCGACGATGTCCGCGGCGAGTCCTTCGGCTCGCTGCACATCGGTGTCGGCGATGATGAGGTCGCCGATTCCGAGTTCGGCGAGGGCGAACCCGACCGCACGGCCGGCACCGCCCGCACCGATCTGCACGACCGCCTCGGTGGCGGCACCGTCCAGTCCGGCACGGAATCCGGCGGCAAAACCGGTGACGTCGGTGTTGTATCCCGTCGTCCGACCGGCATCGTCGATGACGACTGTGTTGACCGAGTTGATGCGCGCGGCCACGGGTTCGACCTCATCGAGAAGGCCGATGACCTGCTGCTTGAACGGGTGGGTGATGTTGAGCCCGTCGAAACCGAGGCGAATCGCTGCGGTGAGCAGCTCCGTCAGTGTCGCCTCGGCGAGGTGGGGGCTGCTGATGTCGATGGTGCGGTAGATCGTGGGGATGGAGTGCGCGGCACCTTCGTTCTCGTGCATCCGCGGGGTGCGGGATGCGGAGATGCCGTCGCCGATGAGGCCGAGGAGGAGGGATGAGGTCATAGTCTCGCTTTCGCATTCGTGAGGAGGTCGATGAGGATCTCGACCGCGTGGACGTAGCCTTGTGCACCGGCTCCGGCGATGACGGCCACAGCCACGGGTGAGAGGTAGGAGTGGTGGCGCACGGCCTCCCGCGCATGCGGGTTGCTCAGGTGCACTTCGATGATCGGGTGGTCGTAGGATTTCAGCGCATCGTGCAGGGCCAGGGAGGTGTGCGTGTACGCGCCGGCGTTGATGATCGCACCGACAGTGGAGTGCCGGGCGTCGTGGACGGCATCGATGAGCCCGCCCTCATGGTTGCTCTGGATGCAGCGGACGCCCAGCCCCGCCTCGGCGGCGGTGTCGGCACACATGGCCTCGATATCGGCCAGCGTGGTGCGGCCGTAGATCTCCGGTTCGCGTTCCCCGAGCAGGTTGAGGTTGGGTCCGTTGAGGACGAGGATTTCGGTCTCGATGCGCGGTTCGACGATGGTCACCTCGGGAATCGGGCGGCGATGGATGCCGCGGTCTCGGTCAGCTGGGGAACGAATTCGATTAGCTCGTCGAGGCTGCGGCGGAAGACGGGTGCGGCGAGCGCGAGTGAGGCCAGCAGTGTGCCGTCGAGGTCGAAGACGGGTACGGCCAGGGCATTCATGCCGATGTCGTTCTCTTCGGACTGTCCCGCCCACCCGTCGGTGCGGATCTGTTCGAGACGTGTGCGCATCTGTGCCGGGTCGGTGATCGAGTTCGGAGTACGGGCGACGAGGTCGAGAGCGTCGACGGTGGCATCGACCTGCGGATCATGGGCGAGCAGAGCCTGGCCGATCGCGGAGGTGTGCAACGGTGATTCGTCCCCCGGGTCGGTGGTCGTGCGGAACTGCGGGCCGTCGACGGTGAGCACGGTGAGAGCGGCATTGCCGCGCCGGATGGCGAGGATGCTCGATTCGCCGGTGGAGGCCGTCAGCTCCTGGAGCAGGTCCCTCGTCGCTCCGGACAGCCCTTGCCGGTGCGCGACCTTCTGGGCCAAGCGGAAGACCTCCATCCCGAGGGTGTAGATCTTCGTACGCGCATCGAAGCTGGCATACCCGGATTCGACGAGCCCGCCGAGGAGGCGGTAGGCGGTCGAGAAGGGGTAGCCAGTCGTCTCGGCGGCCTGGGCGGCGCTGATCCCCTCGGGCGATTCACCGAGGAGTTCGAGCATCTCGAAGGTCTTCGTCACCGAGTTCGAGCCCTTGGGCGGCATGCTTCGCCTCCTTGCGCTGCTGTGGCTGTTCGATGGTGTCGGGGCAGTGTGTGCGGGCGGTTCGTGAGTCCGGAAAGCAGAATTCCCGAGTTCCACGTTGACAGGCTATGTCATCTCAATCACACTGTAAACCACAATGTAACAAGTATTGCCACACTATGGCAATACCGTGCCGGTCCGATGAACGCTCGACAGCGCCGAGACTGCCGCCATGTCCCTGAGAGTCAGAAATGCGAGGAAGCATGAGCAACGCGATCGAGGAAGCTCGCCCCACGAAGAAGACACCGCTGCGCGCGGCCTTGTCGAGTTGGACGGGCTCCGCTTTGGAGTACTACGACTTCGCGGTCTATGGAACCGCTGCGGCGCTGGTGCTCAATACCTTGTTCTTCCCCGAGACCACCGCACCGGGAATCGCCATCCTCTTGGCGATGGGCACAGTCGGAGTCGCCTATGTCGTGCGCCCGCTGGGCGCACTCATCATGGGACCGCTCGGTGACCGCTTCGGTCGAAAATTCGTCCTCATGCTCACTCTGTTCATGATGGGCGTCTCGACCTTCCTCGTCGGCTGCCTACCGACCTATGAACAGGTCGGCATGCTGGCCCCGATCCTCCTCGTGCTCTGCCGCATCGTCCAGGGCCTGTCCGCTTCTGGCGAGCAGGCGAGCGCAATCTCCGTCTCCCTTGAACATTCGGCCGAGAAGAAACGATCGTGGACGACAAGCTGGACCCTGCACGGCACTCAGGCCGGGACTCTGCTGGCCACCGCAGTGTTCATCCCCTTCACTGCCTTCCTGCCCGACGAAGCACTGTTCAGCTGGGGTTGGCGCGTACCGTTCTGGCTGTCGGCGCTCGTCGTGCTCACCGCCTGGCTCATCCGTCGTGGCCTCGAGGAGCCGCCGGCGTTCAAGGAGGCACGCGCCGACAACCCACCTCTCATGCAGGTCTTCCGGTGGCACAAGGCCGCGGTCGTCCGCGTGGCCGTATGCGCCATGGTCAACACCGTGAATATGGTCTTCACCGTCTGGTCGCTGTCGTTCGCCACATCGATCGTCGGACTCGAGCGTTCGACCATGCTGCTCGTCTCGGTCATCGCCAACGGTGTCGCTCTGTTCGCGATCCCGGCCGCCGCGCTGCTCTCCGACCGGTTCGGCCGGAAGCCGGTCTTCATCACCGGGGCCGTCGGGTCGGGTCTGATGATGTTCCCGTACCTGGGTGCGGTTTCGGCCGGGAACTGGCCGCTCATCTTCGTCTTCGGCGCCATCATGTCCGGCTGTGCGTACTCGCTGGCCAATTCCATCTGGCCCTCGTTCTATGCCGAAATGTTCCCGACGACGGCACGAGTGACAGGTCTGGCGCTGGGCACACAGGTCGGATTCGCGGTCTCCGGCGGTCTGGCTCCGGTCCTCGCGTCCGCTGTCGCCGGCGCCGGAGGAGAGAATTGGGTCTCGGTCGCCGCGTTCACCGCGGGCGTCTGCATCGTCGTCGGCCTGGTCGCGATGACGGCGAAGGAGACGAAGGGACTGAGCCTGGAAGAGATCGATGTCATCCACGAGGAAAGGTCACGATGAGAACTTCGATTGCCACGGTGTGCCTGTCGGGCACGCTCGAGGAGAAGCTGCAGGCTGCCGCGACGGCAGGATTCGATGGAGTCGAGATCTTCGAACAGGATCTCATCGTCTCCCCCAACTCCCCCGAAGCGACCGCCGCACTGGCCGCAGAGCTCGGACTGCGTCTTGACCTCTATCAGCCCTTCCGCGATTTCGAAGGGGTCGATGAGGAGCAGTTCGCTGCAAACATGGCTCGGGCCGAGGCGAAGTTCCAGCTGATGAAGCGGCTCGGCATGACCACGATGCTGCTCTGCTCGAACGTCGCCACCGCAACCGTCGACGATGATGACGTCGTCGTCGATCAGCTGCGCCGCCTCGGCGATCTGGCCGAGGGATACGGCATCGACGTCGCCTATGAGGCTCTGGCCTGGGGCCGGTTCGTCTCCGAATATGATCGTGCCTGGGATCTCGTCAAGGCCGCCGACCATCCGCGCATCGGCACCTGCCTCGACAGCTTCCACATCCTCTCCCGTGGCACGGACCTGTCACGCATCGCCGAGATCCCGGGAGAGAAGATCTTCTTCCTCCAGCTCGCCGACGCTCCGTCCCTGTCGATGGACGTGCTCAGCTGGTCCCGTCACCACCGAGTCTTCCCCGGCGAAGGCTCGTGGGATCTCACCGACTTCCTCGCTCGCGTCGCCGGTACCGGTTATGCCGGACCGGTGTCGCTCGAGGTCTTCAACGATTCCTTCCGGCAGGCCGACACTCAGCGCACCGCTGTCGACGGACTGCGTTCTCTGCGATGGCTCGAAGCCAATGTGTCGGCCGTCGGCACGGACGGCGCTCATGTGGGGCTCGACCTGCAGCCGCTGCCGCAGGTCGCGGAGCCGCGAGGCATCGACTACGTCGAACTGAACACCGATGACCTGGGCGCGCTCACCCGGTTGATCCACCAGCTCGGCTTCCGGTTCGTCGGCTTCCACCGCACGAAACCACATGTGCAGCTGTGGCAACGCGGTCAGGCTCGAATCGTCGTGACTGAGCCCGCCGGCCCGTGCGACGAATTCACCACCGTGACCAACGAAACCACCGACCCGGCTGAAGAAGCCGCCGCCTTGGCAGCAGACTCCACCGGGTCCGGAACATTTCTGCGCGGCATCGGCTTCGCCGTCGACAATGCCGACGCCGCAATGGAACGTGCGCTCTTGCTCTCGGCCACGGAAGTCCCCCGCGATCAGGCACACGACGAAGAGGTGCTGCGTGGGGTCTTCGCACCCGACGGATCAGAGGTCTTCTTCGGTGATGGCGATGGTGAGGATCCGCAGTGGACCGACGAGTTCGGCACCGTCCCGGACGACCGGCAGTCGGCGATCGACCACATCAACCTCGCTCAGCCTGCTCACCACTACGACGAAGCAGTGCTCTTCTACACCTCCCTCCTCGCTCTGACCGCACTGCCGTCCCAGGACGTGCCGAGCCCCTCCGGTCTTGTGCGCTCCCAAGTGATGTCGAGCGCCGATGGGGCAGTGAGGATGCCGCTCAACGTCTCCCCCGACCACAGTCCCAACGCGTTGGGCCGAGGTGTTGGCTCAACCGCAGAGACCTACCCCGAGCATGTGGCCATCGCCTGCGACGACATCTTCACTGCCGCGATGACCGCGGTCGCGCGAGGCCTGAAGTTCTTGGAAGTGCCGCAGAACTACTATGAAGACCTTGCCGCACGCTTCGACCTCGCACCGGAGCTGCTGGATCGGCTCAGCGAGCACAATATCCTCTACGACCGTGACGACGAGGGCGAGTTCCTCCATTTCTATACGTCGACGATCGGCTCGGTCTTCTTCGAGATGGTCGAACGCCGTACCGGCTATCGCGGCTTCGGCGCTCCGAACGCGCCGGTGCGGCTGGCCGCTCAACACCGGCGCAATACGGAGAGTTGAAGTGCCGAGTCCCCACAGGCGATCCCCGGTCAGCGCGGAGCAGGAGCCGCTCAGAACGGCGCAGCGCTCCCGCGTGGATCGACGTATTCCATACCAGACCAGTCGCTCGAGTTGATCGCCGAACCTTCGAAGCCGAAGGACGACTCCCACGACTCATCGTCGACGTCCTCGCCTGCCTCGAGCTCGAGGCCGTACGACCAAGGGCACATCTCGCGTCGAGGATTCGGCCGAAGCCGACGGCGCGAGACCTGCCAGACGATTCGCCGGATCTCGTGCTCCTCAACACCGAGGAAATCAGCGGCAGTGCCGATCAGTTCAAGCACATACTCGTCCGTGGCTATGGGGTACCACCCGACAATCTGATTGAAATAGCCCTTCACGCGGTAGTCGATATCGAAATGAGGGGAGCCGGCGATCATGAGCAGATTGCGCCACGAGAACCCCGATCTCTGACTGGGGAGCGCTCTCCAGGCCTTTGCCACCACATTGGCATGCGGCCCGATACACGGTTCTTCTTTGACCGCGGCAAGCAGGTGCTCAACGGTGTCGATACCGTGATCAGCCATCACTCTAGTGGCGCGGTCGACCACCTCGGCCCTGAGCATGGCGCCCGGCTGCACGTTGGCGGGCTTGACGTTGCAGATCACCTCCCGCGCCCACACCTCGGGCCCGCCGGCCTCTGCAATCGAATACCGCAGTGATTTCGCCCCATCGGATTCACCGTGCCGGGCGATATAGCGATCGGTGACGTTGTCGACTGCCGTCGGGTGCGACCCCGTCGAATAGAGCGCGTCGAGAATGCACAGAGCGAGACTGCCCGGATAGCTGATTGATCGCGGCCCCCCTTGGTCATCGAGGAACTCTTCACAGCTCCACGCCAATTCTCTGATGCTGCTGGTCGTGATCTCCATTGTTCTGACCTTCCGTCATGCATCGCACCCTGCGATGCGGCGCCTCTGACTCCGCTGTCGGAGGCATGATGAAACACTATCCGGAGGCACTGACATACCTTGATCGGAGCAGAATAGAACGAATCATTCATATGAAATCGCAAGAGGTGCATTTGCTTGGACGACGTCGTGCCACGCACCGTCTCACCAGGGGGAAACCGCCACCCTCATAAGAGTCCCTCTGCCTTGGCACTCCTGACGGGCTCTGGCAAGGTGGAGCCATGAGCACAGAAGAGATCATCATCGACGGCCCCCTGGCACGCGCCTCGCGGATCCTCTGCCAGGTGTCAGCCAAGCATGTGGCAGACAAGGCTGAGATCAAGAAGTCCGAACTCAAGGACTACGAAAAGGGAATCGCGGACCTCACCGCTGAGCAGGAGCGTCGTCTCATCCTCGCCCTCGAGGAGTACGGCGCGCGGTTCATTCCCGACGGATCGGAGGGCGGTTACGGCGTCCGCCTGAAGTTCAGCCGCGCGAAGGTCCGCGCCATCGAACGCTGGGAGGACGAAGGCGGCACCCCCGGCGCCGATGACGTCTGAGACCTCCACCGAAGGCTTCTGAGCGCCCAGGCATCTTCAGTGCAGATCCGGCGCTTGAACCATCAAAAAGGCTGTGGCCTCGAATCTGCATTGAGCAGATTCGAGGCCACAGTTGCATCCGTTGGCATCGAGGGACCACCTCGGCGCCGAAATGTCGCCGGCGTCGAGCGCCGGGAAACATCAGCGGGGAACGTCAGTTCTTGCCGATGAACTCGAGGTTGTCGACGACACGATTGGAGAAGCCCCACTCGTTGTCATACCAAGCCACGACCTTGACATGCTTGCCGTCAACTCGGGTCAGCGCCGAGTCGAAGATGGACGAAGCGGGCTGGCCGACGATGTCGGAGGAGACGACGGGCTCGTCCTCATAGTCGAGGATGCCCTTGAGTTCGCCCTCGGAGGCCTTCTTGTAGGCATCGAGCACCTCGTCGCGGGTGACGTCACGGGACACGGTCGTGTTGATCTCGACGATCGAGCCGACCGGGACTGGCACGCGGATGGCGTCACCGCTGAGCTTGCCGTCGAGCTGCGGGAGGACGAGGCCGATGGCCTTGGCCGCTCCCGTCGAAGTGGGAATGATGTTCTCGGCGGCGGCGCGGGCACGGCGGGGATCCTTGTGCGGGCCGTCCTGGACCATCTGGTCACCGGTGTAGGCGTGGACAGTGGTCATGAAGCCCTGCTCGATTCCGGCGAGGTCGTCGAGGACCTTGGCCAGCGGGGCCAGGGCGTTCGTCGTGCAGGAGGCGTTGGAGATGACGGTGTGCTCGGGCTTATACGCCTCGCTGTTCACACCATAGGCGAGGGTGACGTCGGCACCCTTCGAGGGAGCGGAGACGAGGACCTTCTTCGCGCCGGCGGCGATGTGGGCGTTGGCCTTGTCGGCCTTGGTGAAGCGGCCGGTCGATTCGAGGGCGATGTCGACGCCGAGCTCGCCCCAGGGCAGCTTGGCCGGATCCTTCTCGGCGAAGACCTTGACGGTCTTGCCGTCGATGACGAGGGAATCTTCGGTGGCCTCGACGTCGTGGTTGAAGCGTCCGAGGGTGGTGTCGAACTTCAGCAGCCGAGCGAGATCGTCGACGGCGCCGAGGTCGTTGATGGCCACGACCTCGAGCTCGCTGCCGCGCTCGATCAGGGCCCGCAGGGTGCTGCGTCCGATGCGACCGAAACCATTGATGGCGATGCGAGTCAATGTCACTCCTTTTACACGGGATTCGTCTTGATATCTCCATCATGGGCGACTTCCACGCGTGGCAACAGTGGCCAGACAGTCAATCTGCGTAAGGTTCCTGCCAGTTGTATTGCCAGATGCCGAAAGTTTCTCGCCAAGGCAGTTTTCGTGTGGTCCAGGGCACTGAAATCCGACAGAATGCGCCCTGGCCTCAGCCCCGAAAGCGCCCGGTTCTCAGCGTGTGAATCGGCCTATGTTCGCCCCCGGGTTCGGCCTGTGTTCAGCCTTGGAAGGAGTGGCGATAGTCGTTCGGTGAGGTCGAGAGGATGCGTTGGAAGTGCATCCGCAGATTCGCCCCCGTCCCGAGTCCCACCTGGTCAGCGATCTGTTCGATGCCCAGGTCGGAATTCTCCAGCAGCTCTCGGGCGACATCGACTCGGGCCCTGAGAACCCACTGCATCGGGGTGTAGCCGGTGTCTTCGACGAATCGGCGGGAGAAGGTGCGCACGGAGACTCCGGCATTGGCGGCGAGATCGCGCAGGGTGATCTTCTCCCCGATGTGCTGCAGTGCCCATTCGCGGGTGTCGGCGAAGTCGTCGCCGAGAGGATCAGGCACGCTGCGCGGCACGTACTGTGCCTGGCCCGCGCTCCGGTAGGCGGCGGCGACCAGGCGTCGGGCGACCTGATTGGACAGGCCGACGCCGTGGTCGCTGCGGATGAGGTGGAGGCACAGATCGATCGCCGAGGCGGCTCCGGCCGAGGTCAGCAGCTGCCCTTCGTCGATGAAGAGGACGTTCTCGTCGACCTTGATCGAGGGGAACCGTCGAGCAAGCTCTTTCGCCGTCGACCAGTGCGTGGTGGCGCGTCGCCCGACGAGCAGTCCCGTGCGCGCGAGGACGAACGTGCCGGTGGAGATCGCGGCGATCCGCGCGCCGCGTTCGAACGCCGAGAGCAGGGCCCCGATGACCGAAGCGGGTGGTTCCTCTGCCACGGCCGAGGTGGCACCGGGCAGGATGACCGTATCCGCGGTCTCCAACGCTTCGAGACCTCGATCGACGGAATAGTCCAGCCCGTCCGATCCGGCCACTTTGCCTGCGGTGATGCCGCAGACCTCGACTTCATAGGGCCAGCTGCCCGCGGGCACGGTTGTCGTTCGTGCACCGGGGACGGCGGAAGCCGCCTCACCGCTCGGGTTCGGCTGGGAGCGGGGAGCCACCTCGGTGCGGGTGCGGTCGGTGGCGGCGTTCGACTCGCGGCCGAAGACCTGGACGGGGACGCCGAGATCCATAGCAGACACCCCGTCCAATGCCAGCACGAGGATGCGGTGCGGGCGGGAACGGGGTGTTCTGCGCGGAAGGGTGCGGGGCTCGTCAGTCATGATCGCCTCTCAGTCTAGGCAATCGGGACTCGCCCCGGTGCGAACTCAGTGCTCGTGGACCCCCGTGAGCTTGAAGCCCAGACGACCGTGGGCATATGCTCCACCGGCGCGGAGAGCCGAGGCGGTCCAGGCGGTCTCGGCCAGTTCGGTCTCTGTGGCACCGGCTTTGACCGCGGCGTTCGAGTGCGCGTCGATGCAATAGGCGCACTGGGTGGTCAAGCCGACGGCGTAGGCGATCAGTTCACGGTACTTCAGCGGGATCTCGCGGCCTTCTGCGGCGAAGACGGCGTTGTTGAACTCGCCGAAGGCCTTGAGAATGTCGGGAGTGGTCTCTTTGTAGGCCCTGTCGTACTTGCCGTCGGTCTCGCGGTCAAAGAAATCTGACATCGTGCTGCCTCCTGTGATCGGTGTCATTCCGATCCTCACGCTACCGATTTCGCTCCTCGGCCGCACGGGTTTCGCCCAATGATGACAACCGCTGTCTTCTGCGGGTGGATCCGTCTCGACTATCCGCGCTGTTTCGAGGTGGATCCGTCCGCAGGAGACACGCGAATCGCTCGGCCTCAGTAGAGCGTGTTCTGGCTGACGAGAGGAGCCGCCTGAGTTCCCGGCAGAGGCGGTTCTTGAGGTGCGGCTGCGGGAGGCGAGGCCTCAGAAGGTACAACCGCAGCAGACGCCGCTTCACGCAGCGGAGGCACGGGCACTGCAGATGCAGGGTCTGCAGCTGCCGGCGCTGCGGATGTCGGGTCGGCGGGAGCCGGAGCCACCGGTGCGGCCTCTGCCGGTGCGGGCAGGGTGTCTGCGGGGACCGATTCGACGGAATTCGCGGCCGCCTGCACCGCGTCGGCTGGTGACGCAGCCGCCGGAATCGACGCTGCGGCCAGCGCCTCGGCGCTCTCCGCTTCGGGACTGCCGATGCTCGGGTCGGCGGGCGACGCTGCGCTCGGCGCTGCTGGCGCGGTGCCCGGTGCAGCGTTTCGGGGAGCCGCCTCGGTGGGGGCAGGATCGGTAGGCGTCCGACCGGTGGTCGGGATCGCCTCGGCGATGGCTTCGAACATGGCCAAGGTGCCGTGCTGGGCGGCCAGGCTCACCGGTTCAGGGTCGCTTGAGAGCTTGACACCGACGGTCTGCGTGGCGCGGTCGATGTAGAGCATCTGGCCATGAATGCCGATGCCGATGACGACGTCCCGGCTGGCCGAAGGCAACCAGAACTGGCTGCGGTACATGCCGCCCGGATAGGAACGCCCCGACGGGGATGCGGCGAAGATCTTCGCCGAGTCCTCGGCACCGGTGAAGATGTCGTCGACCCATTCCGCCGAGAGCACCCGTTCGCCGTTTTCGGTGGTGCCGCCGCGGGCGATCATCTCGCCGAAGCGGGCGAGGTCGCGCAAGGTCGCGCTGATGGCGCCGTCGGCGATCGATCCGCCCCACCGGTCCTGGCAGACTTGGGCGGCGTGGGCGGCACCGATCTTCGACCACACGTATTCGCTGGTGACGATGGAGAACGGCTGGCCGGTGACCGCCTCGGCGATCCAGGCGAGCACATCGGTCTCGCAGCTGCGGTAGACGAAAGCCGATCCGTGGTCACGCTCGCTGGTCAGTCCGGTGAGGAAGTTCTTGATCCCGTTCGCCGAGGCTGCCGTCCGCGGCGCGAAATCGACGGCTTCGAACAGGGCACGGATCTCTGAATCCTTCTCGAGGTATTCCTCGGAGAACTTGATTCCCGAGCGCATGTCGAGCAGGTCGCGGATGGTTGCCCCCGCGTAGCCGCTCTTCGCCAGAGCGGGCACATGCGTGGTGACGAGGTCGGTGGGGCGTAGCAGCCCGGCGTCGGCGAGCGCTCCGATGACGGTGGCCACGATGGACTTGCTCACGGAGAAGAGCATGTGCTGGCGGGCCGGCTTCATCGGCCAGGCGTATTCTTCGGCCAGTGCCATCCCGTTGCGGGTGACGAGCCAGGCGTCGGTGTGGGTGTTGGCCAGGACGTCGCCGACAGTGGTCCAATCTTCGTCGATCGCCGGCCACTTCTCGCGGTCGATGGTCAGCGGGCGGAAGTCGTTGTCGTCGGTGACGTATTCGCGCACAGGTCCGATGCCGCGCGGGATACCGCCGGTCGGGAAGATCTCCTGCATCCGGGTCAGGGCGAAGGCGAAGAACTCCGGCCATTTCCAGGTATCGAGGTCGATGCTCTCGAGTACCGCTTCGGAGGGGTCGACGATGGCGTCTTCGCTGGCCGATTCGAGTTCCCCGACATGCGGAAGAGTGATATCCGGCGCCGAGGCGGTTACGGCGTTCTCCTCCGACAGTCCAGCAGGTGCGGACCGAGGGTCGTGATTATGGTCGGAGTTCGCGTTCGTCGATACGCCCGGCGCCGCCTCGGCGGGGGTATCTGCAGTGGTGGAAATGCCTTTGGTATTGCCGGACAGTGCGCCGATGCGACGGTTCGGAGGGGTCGCCGGGCGGGGCAGAAGAGTCTCGTCTTCGCCTGCCATGTCACCTCCGCTGTCTCGACCTGGACTGCGCTGCGCATGCGCGCGGCCGTCCCGATGTGCAGGGAACAGACTACCGGTAGGAGGTGAAACTCCGTAGTCGAAGCGGGCCGATTCGGGCAACGCTGCACACACCAGAGTGAAGGTCCGGCTCCCTCACCAGGCGCGACACCGCAGATCATTACCAATCAGTTATTCACCTGACAGTTGGTCATGGTGCCGATGCGGCGCGCTCGGTTCCCGACTCACGGGCGCCACCTCGGCCCGCAACGACGGCTCAGCGTTTCACTTGTCGACCACTGCCCACATCGTCGTCGACTTCTCGCCGGCGACGAGAACGGTGCTGTAGCCGGAGGTCAGCTCATCGTATTGGTCAGCCTTGTGCTCTTCGACGAGTCTGCCGGTATCCGAGTCGTAGAAACTCGTCTTCTTGTTGTCGGTGAGTACGACCAGCCCGACGTCGGGCAATACTCCCTCGCCGCCCCATGGAGTCGTCGATCTGTAGTCGCCAGCATTCCACGCCGTCTTCCCGGTCGCCGCGTCGATCGCGATTACGCCTCCGTCGGGACCGGGCGCGAGTACCGCAGCCTTACCGCGGCTGTCGAAAGGCACTGTTCTGGGAGCCCCCGAGTAGAGAACGGTGTCGAAAGCCATCTCGGGTGCATCCGCAAACCATCCTTCCGGCGACCCGTCCGAGCCCTGATATTTGACCGCCGATGCAAACAGCTGCAGCTGCAGACACGCGGCCCGGCCTTCCGGCGTAAAGGTGAAGTCGGTCGAACACATCGGAACGGTCGTGTCCTCCATCGTCGCGGCGTTGGGGCCGGAGTCGGCGGCCAATGTCGCGCTGTCGGTCTCTTTGAGTCCAGCAGGAAGGGTCAGCTCAGCTGCTCTGCTGAACGCCTGGCGCATCGGGTCATCGGGGTCCTCGGCTCCGAAGAGGTAAGTCAGCGTGGTCTCATCGCTTGTCGGAAAGACGTCGAAGTGGTCGACTCCTGTGTCATCGATCGAGCGAGCGTCAGTGATGGGAACGGTGACATGGCGCCCGTCATCCAATGAGATCCGGGTGATCATGGAGTCCTCGCCGGACTTCCACGACATGACCGCGCTCTTCCTGTCCGGGGCGAGGTGGGTCAGCTTGCCGCCGAAAGTGCGACCGTCATCGTCAATCGACAGCGACGGCCAAGCCTCGGTCCCTGTGGATGGGTCGAGGGCGAACATCACCGCATTGCCGGCTTCGGAGGTGGGCGCGCAGTCTCCGTCCATTCGCATGCCGCTGTATTCGAGCAGAAGCAGATCATCCTCGCGAAGGCGATTGCCGAGACCTGTCGACCGAGAGCCGAACGCCATCTGCTCATGACACGCATCGTCGGGGCCGGGAATGTCGAATGACCAGGCTTCTTCGCCGTCTTCCCAGGTGTAGGCGGTCACCGTTCCCGAGTAGTCGTTGACGATCACCAGGTCTCCCGCGGAATAGGCTACTGAGCCTCCGCCTTCGTCATTGACGTAAGCGTCGATGCTCCACAGCTCTTTGCCTGCGGGGTCGATCGCCCGCAGCTTCTCTTCGACCCAGTCGGTGACGAGCGCATGCCCGGCACCATCGTCGACTGTCAGCGTGGCGTAGTAGTCGAGCTCGACCGGTTCGGCCAGGGTCGGGGTAGTCGTCGGCGACGGTGTGCCTGCAGGTTCACCGCCGTCGTTGCTGCACCCGCTCAGGGCCACCAAGCCTGCTGCCACGACCGCCGCCCACATCCGCTTCATGATGCGTCTCTCCTGCTCGTACCCGATTCATAGCTCGATCTTATGCGGCGGTAATCGCATTGGCACTTCGGGTGTGGTGAGTGGCCCATCGGTCACTCATCGAGAACTGTGAATCGCCTCAGCGTACAATGACGGCGAGAACTGGGATGTCAACGCCGATTTCCTGGTCAACATGATGAGGACAGAACTATGAAGATTCTCGCGCACGCTTTCACCATGGTCCCCACGGATGACCTCTTCGATGCTGTCTCCGCCCACGTAGCGGGCGGGCTCAACGTCTATTGGCGGCCCGATCCGCGGACTGCGTTGTTAGGAGTCAACGACCGCGCCTGCGTGATGGTCGAAGATGATCCGGCTGAACGTGCGCTTGGGCCCGGTCCGGTGCTGCTGGTCGACGATGTCACGAGGATGGCGGACACCATTTCACTCGCGTGGTTCGAAGACACACACGACACAGCTGATTGCGAGGAGGACAAGAGCCATGGGAAATGATGCGGGAGTTTCTGCTGTGACGACCACAGGGTTCACATTGCAGGTCTACGTGCCGACCGACGAGACTGCCGCAGCGCGTTCGTTCTACAGTTCGCTGTTTGGCCGCGAGCCGGAGTTCGAGCCGCACGACGACTTCTTCGAGTGGTCGCCGATCGCTGGTCAGGAATGCTGGTATCAGGTGTCGGGGAAAGACCCAGCATCCCCATTGCTCAACAGAGTACGTTTTCGCGTACTCGATCTGAGCGAGGCATTGTCGTTCCTCGACTCCTCCGGGATAATGCGGTCCGAACCGTCACAGCTGCCGGAGGTCGTCGCTTTTGTGGACTTTACAGATCCCTGGGGCAACCGGCTCGGCTACTACCAAGACCTGGTGCCAAGTGGTCAGCAACAGGAATACCGAGGCACCTCGGTCAACGATGAAGCGCAGTTCACTCGGTTCGCGAACGAGTAAGCGAGCTCGGCCAGCGTGTGAGAATCGCCAGAGAATCGCCGAGAAACGGGCTGAGCGTCGAGAAACGCATGTGCACACCCGTTTTTCGACACGCAGCCCGTTTCTCGGCGGAGGCCGCGAGAGGCGCTGCCTCTACACCAGCCCCTGGTCCTCGGCGACGCGGATGGCGCGGGCACGGGAATCCACGCCGAGCTTCGTGAACACATTGACGAGGTGACTCTTCACAGTCGCCTCGGTGACGAAGAGCTCCTGCGCGATCTGCGCGTTCGACGCCCCGGTGGCCAAGAGTCTGACGACGTCACGTTCGCGCCGGGTCAGCTTCGGACTGGGATTGCGCATCGCGGCGAAGACCTTCGACGAGATCTCCGGAGGCATGTAGGTCTCCCCCTTCGCCGCCTTCTCGATCGCCGTCGAGATGTCCCCCGGGTCGATGTCCTTGAGCAGGTACCCCGAGGCCCCGGCGTTGATCGCGGCGATGATCTCCGAGTCGAGGTCGAAGGTGGTGAGGATGAGCACCGCCGGCGGGTTCGCCTTCGCGCGCAGCCGCTTCGTCACCTCGATGCCGTCAATCCCCTCCCCCAGCCGCAGGTCGCAGAGGACGACGTCGGGGTCGAGTTCGTCGACGATCGTCAGCGCCTCCTCTCCGCTGCCGGCCTCACCGATCACAGCGATGTGGTCCGGTGCGTCGATGACGGACTTCAGACCCGCCCGCACGACCGGGTGATCGTCGACGAGGATGACTCGGATGCTCATGCGTTCTCTCCTGTGTCGGTGCGCGTTTCTTCATCAGCGGTGCCGAGTCCCTCACCCCGGGTGTGCAGCTGGGATTGGCCGGGCAGGGTCGCCGAGATCGCGAACCCTGAGCCCTGACTCGATTCGATGACGAGTTCCCCGCCGAGTTCGCGCATCCTCGAGCCGATGAAGTCGAGGCCGAATCCCGAATCGGGGTTCCTCTGTCGATTGTGCGGATCGGCCATTCCGACCCCGTCGTCGACGATGTCCATCCTGATTGCCCCGTCGAGGTCCATGAGGCTGACCATCACTCTCGTGGCCTGCGAATGCTGCCGAACGTTGGCCAGAGCCGATTGCGCGGTGCGCAGCAGCGCCACCTCCGCCTCGGCGGACAGGGTCGGCAGGGTCTCGTCGACGTCGAGGCGGCCCGCGATCGAGCTGTCCTCCTCCAGCCTGGCGAGCAGCCGCCGGATCGCCGCGGTCAGCGCACCGTCCTCCAGTTCGGCCGGGGCAAGGGCGGCGATGATGCGGCGGACATCCCGGGAGCTCTGCGCGGCGAGGTCCTCGACCTGGGCGAGCACCTGCCCGGCGTGATTATCGGTGGTGCGCTCCGCCTCGGCGTGGGCGATGAGGCGGATCGACGAGATCGACTGCGCGATCGTGTCGTGGATGTCGCGGGAGACACGGGTGCGCTCCTGGATCTCGCCGGCATGCCGCTGAGTCAGGGCGAGTTCGTCCTGGAGGTCGAGCAGGTTCTGGTGGGCGAGCTCGAGGGAACGCAGCAGCTCCTCCCGACGACGACCTTCACGGAGGAGTTCGATGTAGCCGCGGGAGAGCCCGAGGGCGAAAACGGCACCGATGAGCGAGCCGATGATGCTCGGCGGGAGCACCTGACCATAGTGGGCCAGCGGCGCGACGATGGTCGCGATATAGGTCAGGGCAGTGAAGACGATGGCGATGCGCAGGGAGAAGAGGTGGCCGGCGAGCAGCCAGAGGAGGAAGGCGACCCAGATGAACTCGGCGGAGACGAGCAGGGTGCACAGCCACGCTGCGGCGAGGACGATGAGCCACCATTTCGCCAGCACCAGCGCACCGGTTCGGGCGGCGCGGACCGCGCCCAGGGCGTACCAGGCGAGGAAGACGATGCTCACTGCGATCGCGGCGAGCATCGGGGCGCCGGTGGTGATCGCGCGGATGCAGGAGATGAGCATGAGGACGAGCGCGATGGCGTGCTGGCCGATCTCCATCGTCCGTTCCGTCCATTTGCGTGCGCCCACGCTGCCACCTTCCTGCAGATCGGCCTCGGCGACGAACGTGCCGAAACGGTGATCCAGTGCTGTCATGATCTCCCTGCCAACTCAATCACATCCGGAACCCCGGTGGTATGACATCTGCGCCGTCCGGTGCGGAAACCGAGTGGGCCCGGGCGACGATCTGCGTCGTCGCCCGGGCCCACCCAGCGTGACGGTTCAGTGCTTGCCGTGGTGAATCCCGGAACCGGAGTCCGCGAATTCCTTCTCGGCGAGCAGATGGGTGGAGTGTTCGTCACCGTCAGCCGCACCAACTGCCGCATGCTCGTGGAAGTGCGTGATCGCCTTGTTCGGCCACCACATCTTGTTGCCCACGAGCCCGAAGATCGAGGGCACGATGACGGTGCGGACGATGATCGTGTCGACGAGCACGCCGACTCCGACGATGAGGCCGAGCTGGCCGAGGACCATCAGCGGCAGCATGCCCAGTGCCGCGAACACTCCGGCCAGGACGATGCCGGCACTCGTGATGACTCCACCGGTGTGGGCGACGGCTTCGACCATACCCTGGCGTCCGCCGTGGAAGACGGACTCCTTCTTCGCACGGTGGGCGAGGAAGATCGAGTAGTCGATGCCGAGTGCCACGAGGAAGAGGAACGCGAGGATCGGCACCTGCGCATCGAGCGCGGATTGGCCGAAGATCGTCCGCGACAGGAATGCCCCGAGTCCGATCGCCGCGGCCGAGGACACCACGTTGACGAGCAGCAGAGTGAACGCCGCGATGGGTGCGCGGAGGATGCCGAGCAGGATGATGAAGCTGATCGCCAGGACCATCGGGACGATCGTGACGAAGTCCGTCCGGTTGCCGTCGCGGGCGTCGAGCTCCGTGGCCGCGGCCCCTCCCACCTGGGCGTTCGCACCGTCAATGGCGTGGACATCGCTGCGGATGTCCTCGACGAGGTCGAGTCCCTTGGCGCTGTCGGGTTCGAACTCACCGGTGACCATGATCTTCGTGACGGAAGTGCCGTCGATTGTCGTGTCCTCGATCGCCGAGGCGCGTACGACGCCGTCCATATCGCTGACCGAATCGACGACGTCATCGGCATGGTCGGCATCGGCGACGATCCAGATCGGCTGGGATTCCCCGGGCGGGAAATGGTCGGCGAGGACGTCGAGGCCTTGAGCCGATTCGGACTGGACCCGGAACTTCTCGGTCTGGTCGAGACCGATCGAGGATCCGATGAACCCGGTGGCCATGACACCGAGGATGACGATCCCGGCACCGAGGTGGAGCCCCGGTCTGCGGACCACGCGGGTGGCGATCGTGCGCCAGATCGAAGGCTTGGCCACACTCGCAGGTGCGGTGGCACGGGTGGCGGCGGCCGCCTCGGCGGGGGTGAGCTCTTCATCCACAGTCGCTTCTGCTTTCGGGATGAAGGGCCAGAACATCGTCTTGCCGCAGATCGCGAGCACGGGCGGCAGCGCGAAGAGGACGGCGGCTGCGGAGATGAGCAGGCCGACGGCCGCGGTGATGCCCAGGCCGCGGGTGCCGGGGATGATCGCGAAGACGAGGCTGAGCAGGGACAGGACGACCGTGAGATTCGAGGCGAGGATCGTCGACGCGGTGTGGGTCCACGCCTCGGCGAGGGCGGTGCGGTGGTCGGTGACTCGGCGCAGCTCCTCGCGGTAGCGGGAGATGAACAGCAGTGCGTAGTTGGCTCCCGCGCCGAAGACGAGGACGCTGATGATGCCCGCATCGAATTGCAGGTCGAGCCAGTCGCCGACGGCCGCGGTCACGGTCGAGGCGAGTCCGTCGGCGGTGCCGATGACGATGAGCGGCAACAGCCACAGGACCGGCGAACGGTAGGTGATGATGAGCAGCAGGGCGACGATGACGACGGTGACGATGAGCAGGGTGAAGTCCGCACCGTTGAACGCCGAGGCGATGTCGGCGCCGATCGCGGGGCCGCCTGTGACCAGCAGAGACATGCCGTCGCCGGTGAGCGACTGGGCGGTCTGGTCATCGGCGATGGCGGTGCGCAGGTCGTCGACGGTCTCAGCGGTGTCGGAGTTCGTCAGGCCCACCGTGATCGGCACCATGAGCAGCGCGGCCTGTTTGTCGTCGCTGAGGATCGGCCCGGTGACGGCCGCAGTGGATTCGTCGCCGACGGAATCGCCGAGCGAACTGCCGAGCTTCTTCAGCTGCGCTTGGTCGTCGGCGGAGAGTTCGGATCCGTCCTCGTTCGAAGCCACGACCATGACGGACTGTTTGTCCGCCTCGGGGAACTTATCGAGGATTGTCTGGGCCTGAGTCGATTCGGAGTCGGCCGGAGCAGTTTCGCTGGGTCGGTCCTCCCCTGCCCCGGACAGGAGTCCGAAGAGCAGTGCGACGAGGACGACGACCCCGCCGAGGACGAGCCACGAACCGCGCTTCGATGTCAGCGTATGTGCGGTTTTCGCCAGTGGTGAGTTCATGACTCCAGTCCATCAATCTGAGGAGTCACACACATCGCCTGTGAGTTCGGTTCCGGCCTGCAACTTTCGATGGAGAAAACGCGCTGACCTGGAGTGATGCTTGCGGCTGAGGTTACGGCACGGGTGGAGAGTCAGCGGCTCAGGCGAGCTCGACCCCTGCCTTTTCGACCTCCGCGAGTGCCGCCGTGCTCGAGTCTTCTCCGACGCCCGCGATGAGGTCGGTGAGCACTCGAACGCTCAGTCCCGCGCTCAGCGAATCGAGGGCGGAAGCGCGTACGCAATGGTCGGTGGCGATGCCGACGACGTCCACCTCGGTGATGGTGAGTTCGGTGAGAAGCTCGCCGAGGCGGCTCCCCGTGTCCGTGATCCCCTGGAACGCCGAATAGTCGGGTTTGCCCTGGCCCTTGCGCACCTCGTGGGTGATGGCCGAGGTGTCGAGCAGCGGGTCGAATTCGGCGCCAGTCGTGCCGGCGACACAGTGGACGGGCCAGGAATCGACGAAGTCCGGGGAGTCGCTGAAGTGGCCGCCGTTGTCGTTGTCGGCATCGTGCCAGTCGCGGGAGGCGATGACGGCGTCATAGTCGCCGGCATGTGCGGCGAGGTGGGCGCTGATGCCTTCGGCGACAGCGTCGCCGCCGGTCACACCGAGCGCGCCGCCTTCGGTGAAGTCATTTTGGACATCGACGATGAGGAGTGCCTTGGCCATGCCTCGAGCATAGGCGTTTCCCGGCCGATTTCCAGGGATGCGGCGGATTCAGACCCAGTCTCGGGCTTCGAAGATGCGGTGGTAGATGCCGCGGACCGCGGCCTGCTTGCGGGCGTTGTAGCCCATGACCGTTTCCCCGACCGCGTTCGATTCCTCGGCCGCGGTGCGTTTCGCCGACTCGTAGATCCCGCGTTCGTCCTCATGCTCCCGCAGCCAATCTCGGAACAGCCGCATCCGCGCTACTTCCGCGCACCGGGGTCCGAAGACATGGAGATTGCAGTCCAGCTGCCCGGGTTCCGGATCGAGTCGTTTGAGCATCCGGTGCTCGTACCAGGCGGGTTCACGGATGGTGAGAACGAATCCTGCCTCGGCGAGCGCAGGGACATAGTCCTCTTCGGCGGTGAGATCGGCGACGACGAGGGCGATGTCGATGATCGGCTTCGCCGGCAACCCCGGCACCGAGGTGGACCCAACGTGGTCGATGCCGACGACCGAACCGCTCGGGGCCAGTGCCCGACGGATCCGGTGGGCCGCCTCGGCGAAATGGTCGGCCCAAGCGGGATCGTGGTCGATGATCTCGATCGTGGCCGGAGAAGTAGTCGGCCGCACCCAGAGGTTCGGATCCTTGACGTCGTTGAAGGTGATGATGTCAGCATTCGAAGCTGACATCGGTTCGGCGGGCACACCGTCCGCAACCTCCGACTCGGAGGAATCATCGGCGGACGAGTGCGTCATGCCTCAGGCCTGCTTGAGGGCGCGCTTCTCGGCCTTCTTCGCGGCCTTCTTGGCGGCCTTCTCGATGGCCTTGGTGTTGTCACTGTCTCCGGCGATGAGGAGCAGTCCGCCGAGTGCGGCGAGGTTCTTCGAGAACTGGGTCTGGTGGGCCTTCGCGTCTCCGCCTTCCATCTCCCAGAAGGAGTGTCCGGCCAGCGTGGTCGGGATGAGGGAGCCTGCGAGCGCCAGTGCCGAAAGCTTCGGCTTGATGCCGAGCAGCAGGGTGGCACCGGCGAGGATCTGCACTCCGCCGTTGATGCGCACGAGCAGTTCGTTGTCGTCGGGAAGTCCGGGCACGTATTCGCGGATGGCGTCCAGGGTCGATTCGGCCATCGCCGCCTTGCCCGCAGGATCCTTCACAGCCGAGAGTCCGCCGGTGATGAAGATCGGTGCGGTGAGCATGCGTCCTGCCGTCTGCATCAATGATGGGCCAAAAATCACAAAAGACTCCTTAGGTCTATGGGGTTTCTGAGCCTAACGGACGCCGGGGCCGGGCCTCAATTTCGAGGCCGGCCCCGGCGTCATATTTCGATGGTGATCAGACGGTCTGCCGGGGATCAGGTGCGGCGGGGGTAGCCTTCTTGATCCCCAGCTCCGGCTGCTTCCGGAACTGCCCCGTCAGAACGAGTGTGGCGATGACGACGGCGGAGATGATCCAACCCGAAACCCCGAGGAGAGTCATGAGCGCAGGGTCGGGAGTCGAGGCCCCCGCATCGATGACCAAGGCCAGCAACATGCCGGTGGATCCGTTGAGTGCGGCGTGGGCGAAGACGGCCGGCCACACGGATCCGGTGCGCAGGCGCAGCCACCCGAAGAGGATGCCGACTATGATGCAGCCGCCGACCATGAGTCCCAGGCCGGTGATGTCGGGGCGGTTGAAGTTGTAGCCGAGCAGGATGAGCGGTGCGTGCCACAGACCCCAGACGACACCGACGATGAGCAGAGCCGGCCAGGTGCCCAGGGGGCGGAGGCTGGTGAGCAGCCATCCTCTCCAGCCGAATTCCTCACCGATCGTGACGAAGCAATTGGATACCGAGCCTGCGAGCATGAGCAGCAGATAACCGAGGATAGCGACCGCAATCGGCACCGACTCCATACCCGGGAGTGTGGCCAATTGTTCCTTGAACGCGGACAGCCCGGTGAGGTCGAGCGTGAGCCAACCGAACGCAGCGCTGACCAGATAGCCGAGGACGACGAGAACCATGATGCCGAAGAAGGCCGCGACGGTCACCCCGATGACTCGACCGAAGGGACGCAACGGCCAGAAGCCGAAGTAGCGCGGAGCGCTGGCCAAGACCTCTCCCCTGGCACGGGCGCGGCGGCGCTGGACGATGGAGGCGACGATGCTGGCAACCAGAGGTGTGAACATCATGAGTCCGCCGAAGACCGTCACGGCGAGCGGGTCGCTGATGCCCTCGCCCGAAGTCCACAGCGGCAAGCAGGCCAGCCACGCGAGGCCGAAGGCAATGACGGCGAAGACTCCGATCTCGAGCCACGGCACCCGGGAAGGCACGACGGCGAGTGGGCGCCCTTTCGCGTCGACCTTCTCGGTGGGGGCAGACCGGTCGGACGGGTACTCAGTGGGGGTGGACCGGTTGGCCAAAGTTGCGGCCGGGCCCGACTCAGCCGGATTCGAACCCGGCGTCTCGGCGGTCGGTCCGGTCGCCTCGGCGAATCCTGCCTGAGTGTGCGTCTGCGTGTTCACGGTTCCTCCTCGTTCCTGCACTGTGTCCACCGGTTCGACGGTGATCCGTGCCTGTGATTCCACGCTATGACTCGCGGTCGCCCGGCACCTCCGCCGCGAGGCGGAAATCGCGATCAGCCGCTCGGACGAGAACGCTTCCGCAGGTGAGAATCGGAGATACGATGCGAACAGCACAGGATCAACGACGATTCGAATGAAGGAACTGCATCATGTCCGATCTCCCCTCGAATGCCCACCATCCCGCGGGCGCTCACACCTCCGCCGGCAATCGTGCCGACGGCCATCTCTCCGATTCCGATCACCTCGCCGTCCTCGGCTACGGTGACTCGTTCGAGCGGTCGATGAGCCCGTGGGCGAACTTCGCTCTCGGCTTCACCTATCTCTCACCGCTCGTCGGCGTGTATTCGCTGCTGGCCGTCGCACTGTCGACCGGTGGTCCGCCCTCGATCTGGTGGATCGTCATTGTTGCCTGCGGGCAGCTGCTCGTCGCCCTCGTCTTCGGCGAAGTCGTCTCCCAGTTCCCCATCGCCGGTGGAATCTACCCATGGGCGAGGCGGCTGTGGAGCAAGCGGTATGCCTGGATGGCCGCATGGATCTACATCTGCGCGCTCATCGTCACAATCACCTCGGTGGCGGAGTTCGGTGCCGGGTTCCTCGCAAGCCTCTTCGGCCTCGAACTCAGCCGCAACTCCACTCTGTTCCTCGGCCTTGGACTCCTCGTCCTCGCCTTGGCGATCAACTTCTCGGGCACGAAATGGTTGGCCCGCATCGCGCGCATCGGCCTCTTCGCCGAACTCATCGGCGTCATCGGGCTCGGCCTGTTCCTGCTCATCTTCGAACGCAAGCACAGCTTCTCCGTCTTCTTCGACACCATGGGGACCGCCGGTGACGGCAGCTACCTGCCCGTCTTCATGGGAGCCGCAGTCGCCGGGCTCTTCCTCTTCTACGGTTTCGAAGCGTGCGGTGACGTCGCCGAGGAGGTGTCAAATCCGGCCCGCGGCATTCCGAAGGCGATGCTCATGACGATCTTCGTCGGGGCGATCTCTGCGCTGTTCTCCTTCGGCGGGTATGTGCTCGCGGCACCGAATCTCGAGGAGATCGTCGCCGGCGAGGTCGCCGACCCGATTCCCGCGATCCTCGCCGGCAGCCTCGGCGATGCCGGTGCGAAGATCTTCCTGCTCGTTGCGATCCTCGCGTTCATCTCGTGTGTGCTCAGCCTGCAGGCCGCTGCATCGAGGCTGATCTTCAGCTTCGCCCGCGACGGAATGATGCCCGGGCACACGTGGCTGTCGAAGGTCACCGACGGGACGAAGATCCCACACAACGCTCTCATCGTCGCCGGCACGGCACCCGCTCTCATCTGCGTGCTCATCTGGTTCAACGACGGAATCCTCGTCGCTGTGACCTCGTTTGCCATCCTCGGCATCTACCTCGCCTTCCAGATGGTCGTCCTCGGGGCGCTGCGTCAGAGGGTCAAGGGGTGGAAGCCGGCGGGGCCGTGGTCGCTGGGAGGCTGGGGCATCGTCGTCAACATCGCGGCCTTGGCGTACGGCATCTTCGCGATGGTCCTGCTCTCGCTTCCCGGCGATTCCGGATCGTTCTTCGCCGACTGGATCGTGCTCATCGGTCTGGTCGTCGTGCTTGTCGCCGGATTCATCTACCTGTTCACGGCACGTCCGGATCGGAAGTCCGACGCCCCCGAAGGTGACGCCATCGCCGTCGCCGAGGCGATCCGCACCCACCGCGCGAAGCAGTAGGTGGCGCGGGGGCGGGCGTGGCCGCTTCCCCGAATAGTGGTCACAAACGGACACTGTGCTCGAATTCAGGTCACCATCGGATACTTTCTGGCTCGATAAATGTCCGATGGTGACCTAATTCTCTAGCCCGGAAGTCCGATGGTGACCACTATTTCGCGCACACCCTATGCCGCCCTGACTACGCGTCTCGTTGAGTCCACTCGCACACACACTCCTGTGCAGAGTTTCATTCGAGCCGTCGCCGGGACACGCGAAGCTGCTCCTTGACTCTCTGGGGTCGCCGAAGGTCGCAACCGACTCCGCCTCATCTGAGTGTGGACAATGACCGGGCTCAGGCGCATACGGGCTGTGGATGCAGAACGGTTGCCCACAGCCGCCTCATGCAGGACTTCCCGTACGGTGAGCCCCAGTGAACGATCTGTGCATGAAGCACCCTCTGAATTATGCCGACTATCCAGCAATCGTCTCGGTCTCCGAAGCTCGTGCACGAGGCGCCTCCGACTACGACATTCGCTCCGGCCGCAAGTTCCCGCCAGCTGCCTGGGGACTTCGCTTCGACGACACCGCCCCCACTGAGTTTCCGGTTCCGACTTGGGCAGATGATGACTGGATCAATGAAGTTCAACTGCTGCTCGCCATGGCCCACAGGCACCCGGGAGTCGTCGCATGCCGTGAAACGGCAGCACGGCTGTTCGGGTGGCCGGTGCCAGGCTCCAGCAACCGACACATTCTCCGTCTGGCGACGTCGGACATCAACAAACGCATTCGCAGAAGAGGCGTGACGCTTCATCGGATGAGAAGCCTCAGACGAACCGGTTTCCTGGGTCTTCCGGTTCTGAGTCCACTGCAGGTATTCAGTCAGTTTGCTTCCGTCTGCTCCGTGGAGTCGCTGGTGAAGATCGGAGACGCGGCGATCGGCGACTGGAAGAGCCCACCGCAATTCACACTGCTGTCTCTGGTCGAGCACGTCGCCGAGACGAGGCACCTCAGGGCCAGATCGAAGCTCAAGGCCGCTGTTGAACTCATTCGGGAAGATGTCGACTCGCCGATGGAGACAGACCTCCGCCTGTGGGCCGTGTCCCGAGGCCTTCCGGAACCTGCCGTCCACCCCGCCGTCTACTGCCCGACGATCGACCGGACCCTGCATCCCGACCTCGGCTACCCGAAGGAGAAACTCGCATTGGAGTACGAGGGAGACTTTCACAGGACATCAGAGGGACAGTGGGCCGCTGATATCGACCGAGTCAACGCACTGAAAGCCGCCGGCTGGACGGTATTGCGAGTAACGAAGTCGACCAATCGCCGTCAACTTGAACGCGACATCCGCCGACATCTCGGACTGCAGTGAAAAATGTAGGTCAGCATCGGACATTTCTGGCGTCGAAAAGTGTCCGATGTTGACCTAAGTTCTGCCACTAGTGTCCGATGCTGACTTATATCTACGCGCAAGTATCCAATTGCGACCTGCTGTTTCGGGTGAAGCCAGCTTCGTCGGCAGATACCGCGAGCGGAGGTACCACGCTGGCAGCAGACCGGATAGCGGCCGCCAGCACCGTCGCGCCGCCTGCTCTGCCTCAGACCCCGAACTCTGGCGCGAAGGCCAAAGCGCCCGCAGGCACCTCGCCGGCCAACGGCATCGCCATGAGCGCCTCGTAGGGAACCTCGACGTGCAGGGTGATGCCGAAGCCCGAGGCCGGTGTGAACCTGAAGCGCGGGTAGTACTCGGCGTGGCCGAGGACCACGGCGAATGCCTCCCCGCGGCGGGCAGCCTCGGCCAGCAGCGCCTCGATGACGGCGGTGCCGACACCGGTACGCTGATGCTCGGGCCACACGGAACAGGGCGCGAGGCAGACCCCGGGAGCCTCGCCGACAAATCACCGGGAGAGCATGGCGTGGGCAATGACCTCACCATCGAGAACGCCGACGAACGACAGACCCTCGAGTCCATTGCCGGATGCGCGGAGGGCGTCGACGAGCTCCGCCTCGTCGACCTGGCCGAAGGCGGCCGCGGTCAGTGCGTGGATCGCGTCGATGTCACCGGATGTCTCGGGGCGGACGGTGAACTGAGGTGCGGGAGGATTCGTCACCTGCTCACGATAGCAATCGGCGGGGCCGCCTCGGCGAGATTCCATCGCCTCACCCACCCTGAGCACATAAAAATACATTCCAATGCATAACAATTCGACATTCGGCGGGGAATGCCGTTACGCTGGTGCCATGTCGAAAGTACTGTCTTCGCTCCCAGTCGGTGAGCACGTTGGAATCGCCTTCTCCGGCGGACTGGACACCTCCTGCGCGGTCGCGTGGATGCGCCACAAGGGGGCCATCCCGTGCACGTACACGGCCGATATCGGCCAGTACGACGAGCCCGACCTCGAATCGGTGACCGAGCGCGCCAAGGAATACGGCGCCGAGATCGCCCGCTTCGTCGACGCCAAGCGCCTGCTCGTCGAAGAAGGATTCGTCGCCCTCCAGTGCGGTGCGTTCAACGTCCGCTCCGGTGGCAAGACCTACTTCAACACCACTCCCCTCGGCCGCGCCGTCACCGGAACCATGCTGGTGCGCGCCATGAAGGAAGACGGCGTCGACATCTGGGGCGACGGCTCGACCTACAAGGGCAACGACATCGAGCGGTTCTACCGGTACGGCCTCATGGCCAACCCGAAGCTGCGCATCTACAAGCCCTGGCTCGACTCGGAGTTCGTCGACGAGCTCGGCGGCCGGCAGGAGATGAGCGAATGGCTCGTCGAGCACGGCTACCCCTACCGGGACTCTGCCGAGAAGGCCTACTCGACGGACGCGAACATCTGGGGCGCCACGCATGAGGCGAAGACCCTCGAGTTCCTCGACGCCGGACTCGACATCGTCGAGCCGATCATGGGAGTCGCCGCTTGGCGCGATGACGTCGAGGTCAAATCGGAAGAGGTCTCTGTCCGCTTCGAGGCCGGCCGCCCCGTCGCCATCAACGGCGAAGTTTTCGACGACCCCGTTGCCCTGGTCTTCAAGGCCAACGAGATCGGCGGCCGCCACGGACTCGGCGTGTCCGACCAGATCGAGAATCGGATCATCGAGGCGAAGTCCCGCGGCATCTACGAGGCCCCCGGCATGGCCCTGCTGCACGTGACGTACGAACGTCTGCTCAACGCCATCCACAACGAGGACACCATCGCCCTCTACCACGAAGAGGGCCGCCGCCTCGGTCGCCGGATGTACGAGGGACGCTGGCTCGACCCGCAGTCGCTCATGCTGCGCGAGTCCATGCAGCGGTGGGTCGCCTCGGCGATCACCGGCGAGGTCACCCTGCGCCTGCGCCGCGGTGACGACTACACGATCGTCAACACCGAAGGCCCGAACCTGTCCTACCACCCGGAGAAGCTGTCGATGGAGCGCGTGGGCGACGCCGCCTTCGGCCCCGAGGACCGCATCGGCCAGATGACCATGCGCAACCTCGACATCGCCGATTCGCGCGCCCGCCTCGAGCAGTACGCGGCCATGGGCATCGTGTCCGGTCCGACCTCGGAGCTCGTGGGTTCGCTGGAGGCCGGTGGCGCCGACGAGATCGCGAACTCCACCGTCGACGTCGACGAGGCCAGCGACCGCGCAGGCCTGTCCGCCGCCTTCGACGCGGGAACGGACTGAGGCCCGCGCCCGACGCCGGTGCCGGTCGGGCTGAGCCCCGTCCGCACCGGATGGTGAAAGACTTCCGGAGACACTGCGCAGCATGAGACTCGCGGCCTCCGGTTGAGAACAGAGAACGGCCGGCAGACGGCTCCCCGATCAATGTGATCGACGGAGTCCGCCTGCCGGCCGTTTCGCATTCACCGCGAGCTGCAGTGCCCGCGTCCGCGCCCGCACGATGCGGTGCGGTGCGGTGCGACCGTGGAATGATTCGTTCCATGACCTCCGATTCCCGGCACAACTTCCAGACTCTCGCCGAGGCGGTCGACCGAGAACTGCGCGCCCGAGGCGGCAGCGAACGCGCCCAGAAGGAAAAGGCCTACCTCAAGAGCGAACTCCGCCATTACGGAGTGAGCGTCCCGGACACCCGAGCCATCGTGCGGACGTCACTGCGCGGGACGGCGCTCGATCACGACGAGGTCATCGAGCTCGCCGGGCTCCTCTGGACCGCGCCGACGTCGTCAGATGACTCAGCCAGCAGCACCGAACTGACGGACGGCGGTTCAACCGGGAACCACCCACCCGTCCACGAGCGTCGCGCCGCGGCCACGATGGTGCTCATCCAGTTGCAGGACCGCCTCGGCGCCGGGGATGCGGACTTCATTGAAGACCTGCTGCGCGAAGCGAAGACGTGGGCCCTTGTCGACCCCCTGGCCGGGGATCTCGTCGGGCCGTTGAGCGAGCGGGATGCTGCTTTCGACCCCATTCTCGAGCGCTGGGCGAGCGATGAGGACTTCTGGATCCGCCGCTCGGCCCTGCTGGCGCACCTGGTTCCGCTGCGACAGGGCCGCGGCGACTTCGACCGGTTCTCCCGTTTCGCCGAGGCGATGCTCGAGGAGAAGGAGTTCTTCATCCGCAAGGCCATCGGCTGGGTTCTGCGCGACACCGCACGCACACGCCCCGACCTTGCCTTCGACTGGATTCTCCCGCGCGCCCACCGCGCCTCCGGGGTGACGATCCGCGAAGCCGTCAAACGACTCTCGCTCGAACAGCGCGAGGCCGTGCTCGCGGCTAGGCGACCCGGGTGATGGCCTTGATCGCCGTTATGGTCTGCGGCCCCGGACGGTCGGCATAGGCTTCAACGACCCCGCCGAGCTCCCGACTGTGATGACAGGACTTCCGCATCGACGAATCCGACAGAACCCCGACCTTCGGATCAGAAGTCGGCCAAAACGCTCGTACACCAACACGCTGCACGACAGGCAAGACCCTCACCGTGGGCATACGAAAAAGTCCCTCACCAGCTATCCTGCCTGGTGAGGGACTTTCTTTCGGTGCGCCACGAGGGATTCGAACCCCCAACCTTCTGATCCGTAGTCAGATGCTCTATCCGTTGAGCTAGTGGCGCATGTCGCCCGGACTCTCGCCCTGCAACTCGAACAACTATACACACCCGCCTCACCGAAGCTCAAATCGTCTCCACGTGCGCTTGGCCACATTCGCACTCAGGGCCAGAGCCGCCTCGGCGAGAGGGGATGAAATCGCAGATTTCAGTGGTCGATCATCGCTGAAAGAATACATCAAACAATTGAAACAACACGTCATTGAATTGTTGCGTTCGCGTCAATCGGACCCTGGCTGTGATCCAATGCACATCTTCGAGTGACCGAAACGCGCGTTTTTCGCTTCCGCTCCCATCCTACGGTGGATATGTACCAACCGCTCGACGGACGCCAGCCGCCGGAGACGAAACCCCACACACGACCCACCAGGAGACCACTCATGACTGTCCTCGACCATGATGTCGTCGCTGACCAGCTGAAGAACGCACCGACCGAGAACAAGTCGGTGCTCTCGTTCGTCAGCCGGATCGCCGCCCTGACCACCCCGGACGACATCGTCTGGATCGATGGTTCCGAAGCACAGAAGAACGAGATCGCTGAGAAGCTCGTCGAGGCCGGCACCATCCAGCGCGTCAACGGCACCAAGGACTCCTACTACGCGGCTTCCGACCCCGAGGACGTCGCCCGCGTCGAGGGCCGGACCTACATCTGCTCCGAAGACGAGAAGGACGCCGGTCCGCTCAACAACTGGGTCGCTCCCGCGGAGATGAAGGAAACCCTCAACCCGCTGTTCGAGGGCGCGATGCGCGGACGCACCATGTACGTCATCCCCTTCGTCATGGGCCACGCCGAGGCGGACCAGCCGATGTTCGGCATCGAGGTCACCGATTCGGCCTACGTCGTCCTCTCCATGCTCGTCATGGCTCGCTCGGGCAAGTACGCCCTCGATGCGATCGACGCCCAGGACGCGAAGTTCGTCGAGTGCGTCCACTCCGTCGGCGCTCCGCTGGAAGAGGGACAGGACGATGTCGCCTGGCCCTGCAACACCACCAAGTACATCACCCACTTCCCCGAGGATCGCGCCATCTGGTCCTTCGGTTCCGGCTACGGCGGCAACGCCCTGCTGGGCAAGAAGTGCTACGCGCTGCGCATCGCCTCGGCGATCGCCCGCGACGAAGGCTGGCTGGCCGAGCACATGCTCATCCTCAAGCTGACGAACCCCGAAGGCGTCGTCAAGTACGTCGCCGCCGCGTTCCCGTCGGCCTGCGGCAAGACCAACCTCGCCATGATCGAACCGACCATCCCCGGGTGGAAGGCCGAGACCCTCGGTGACGACATCGCATGGATGCGCTTCGGCGAAGACGGCCAGCTCTACGCCGTCAACCCCGAGTTCGGGCTCTTCGGTGTCGCCCCGGGCACCGGTTACACGACGAACCCCACCGCGATGCGCGCCATCGAGGCCGGCGGCAACATCTTCACCAACGTCGCTTTGACCGACGACGGTGACGTGTGGTGGGAAGGCAAGACCGACGAGGCGCCTGCCCACCTCACCGACTGGAGGGGAAACGACTGGACTCCCGAGTCCGACACCCCGGCCGCTCACCCGAACTCGCGCTTCTGCACCCCGATCGCGAACGTGCCGACCCTGGCTCCCGAGTGGACCAACCCGAACGGTGTGCCGATCTCGGCCATCCTCTTCGGCGGTCGCCGCAAGACCACGATGCCGCTCGTGACCGAGACCCAGGACTGGACCCACGGTGTGTTCATGGGTTCGGTGCTCTCCTCGGAGACCACCGCAGCTGCCACCGGTGCCGTCGGCGTCGTCCGCCGCGACCCGATGGCGATGCGTCCGTTCATCGGCTACAACGTCGGTGACTACCTGCAGCACTGGATCAACATCGGCAACACCGAGGGTGCCCAGCTGCCGAAGATCTTCTACGTCAACTGGTTCCGCCGCGACGACGACAACTCGTTCCTGTGGCCCGGATTCTCCGAGAACTCGCGCGTTCTCAAATGGGTCTTCGAACGCGTCACCGGCACCGCCGATGCTCAGGAATCCCCGCTCGGCCTCACCCCGGTCGAAGGCGGCCTGGACACCGAGGGGCTCGACTTCACCGACGAGCAGCTGCGCAAGGCTCTCGCCATCAAGCCCGAAGAGTGGGAGACCGAACTCGGCCTCATCGAGGAATGGTACGCCGAACTCGGCGATTCGGTTCCGGCCGAGCTCCGCGCCGAGGTCGACAACCTCCGCCAGCGCCTCGGCCTCGCCTGAGCCGTTCGGCTGGTTTGCAGGCTGCCTGAGCCGTCTGGCTGCTTCGCTGGGCTGAATAGTTTGGCTGCCTCGCTTGGCGGATTAGTCTGGCTGCTTCGCTAGGCTGATCTGCCGACGGACTGAGCCGCCCGTTCACCGACGATCCCCCAACCGCCGCCGAGGTGGTTGGGGGATCGTCGTATTCCGTGACAGCTGGGGGGGCCTGCACCCCTCACCTTTGGTGCCGACGGTCGCAGTTACTCCCAAGGCACGAAGATAGGTGCCTGTTCACCACGAAGCATCCCTCACCGCTGCTGTCGCTGAGCACCGGTGGAAGCAAAACGTCGTCGCAGCGTCACAGTGCACCGTTGCAGTTGTATGCGCTGCAGCTAAGGGTGAAGGATGGCGCGCTAAAGGGTGGACGTGACGCTGCCGGTGCGTGATGGTCGCTCAAAGCGGCTGCCGACGGCAGGCAGTGGCCGACGGCAGGCGATCGCCGCCCGAGTCGTCAGGCGCCGTGGAGAGCCGGGACGATGAGGTAGACGCCGAGCAGCACGACTGCTCCGCAGATTCCGAAGACCGTCCAGTAGGCGACCGGCAGCCCTGCGCTGCTGCGGCCCTCGTCGACCCGATCGAGATGTGTCGCGCGCATGCGCACGGCAACGGAGAACAGCGTGATGACGATGATGGCCGAGACCCATGTCGCGGCCGCAACGATGGCGAAGGAACTCCACTCGATCATTTCGCGTCTCCCTGATCGCTCGCATCTGCCCGACTCGCATCGGCTCCGGTGTTCGAGGCACGCCCCGAATCGGCGCCGGACGCCGGTCCGGAGGTCGAGCCGGACGCCGAACCGGTCGACGATCCTGTCGTCGCCTCGGCGGGAACGGCCCCGTTCTTCTTGGCGTGACGATGAGCCCGGCGCTTCTCTTTGGCCGCCTGCTTCTCTGCCCAGGCCTCGTACCGGGCCTCCCGCTTCTCCTGAGCGCGTTTGCGGTTGCGGTCCTTGCGCAGCTTCCGCTTGCGGCCGCGGATGTTGACGGCCTCACCCACGGTGTCGAAGTTCGAAATGTCCGTCTCCTCGACCTGACGGGAGCTGAGGTAGATCCAGAGCACCACGATAACGGCGATGACCGTGTCGATGACGACGCCGATCGTGCCCAGGTGAGCGATGCCGGCGGCCAGCCCGCCGACGATCGCGGCGGCCGGAATCGTCAGCAGCCACCCGGAGGCGATCCGTCCGGCCGTCGACCACTGGACATCGGCGCCCTTGCGGCCCAGTCCCGAACCGAGCACCGAGCCGGAGGCGACCTGCGTCGTCGACAGAGCGAAGCCGAGGTGCGAGGAGGCGAGGATGGCCGCGGCCGTCGACGTCTCGGCCGACAGGCCCTGCGCGGCCTTGACCGTCGTCAGCTTCGTGCCGAGAGTGTCGATGATGCGCCAACCGCCGACGTAGGTGCCCAACGCGATCGCCAGAGCACACGCCGTGATCACCCAGATGTGCGGACCGGTGCCGTGCTCCTGCAGGTTCGCGGAGACGAGGACGAGGGTGATGACGCCCATCGTCTTCTGCGCGTCGTTCGTGCCGTGGGCGAGCGCCACCAGCGAGGACGAGAAGATCTGCCCGTACTTGAACGGTGCCCGGCGAGCGGTCTTGCCTTCCTCGTTGCGGCGGGTGATCGCGTAGGCGATCTTCGTACACAGGTAGGCGCTGAAGCCGGCGATGAGCGGGGCGGCCAGAGCCGGGATGACGACCTTCGACAGGAACACGCCGTAGTCGACGGAGTTGAGTCCGGCACCGACGATGGCCGCACCGATGAGGCCGCCGAAGAGTGCATGGGACGAGGAGGACGGAAGGCCGAAGCGCCATGTCGCCATATTCCAGATGATGGCGCCGATGAGACCGGCGAGGATGAAGTCGGGAGTGATCTGGACTCCCCCGCCGCCTTCTTTGATGATGCCGCCGGAGATGGTCTTGGCCACCTCGGTGGAGAGGAAGGCGCCGACGAGGTTGAGGATCGCAGCGAGCGTGACCGCGGTCTTGGGTTTGATGGCCCCGGTCGCGATCGGAGTGGCCATGGCATTGGCCGTATCGTGAAAGCCATTGGTGAAGTCGAAGAACAGTGCCAGTGCGATGACGAGCACGACGACGAAGATGATTTCCACTAATCGACCTTGGGTGTAGACACTATTCGGACCGTGGATGATGCAGCTGACGGCCAGCAATCACTATCCCGCAGAAGTCTACCCACAGATTCAACTGCTCTTCACCCGCAATTCGACCCTACTCCACCTCATTCACCTTTTGTTCACTTCTGACGTGCGCAAACGGGCCCCGCCCGGAATGTGAGTGCAATAGCACTCACATTCCGAACGGGGCCCGAACACCGCAATTCCCTCGCCGAGGCGGCTCCCCGCTTCCCGCTGTCATCCGCGGAAACCGTGGCCGACCCACCCGCGGAATCCGCGGCAGCACATCGCCGAGGCGACGCCTCGGTCACGCGTGACGAATCTGCTCCGTGACGTACCGATCCGCGACGTCGAGTGCCCGATCCAGGGCGGCGAGCCCGAACCTGACATCCTCATCTGGGGTGTTCAGCGGCGGCACGACATGGATTCGGTTGAAGTTCGCGAACGGCAGCACGCCTTCGGCCTTGAGAGCTGCGATGACTTCGTTCATCTCCGGCGAGCTGCCGCCGTAGGCTGCCAGCGGCTCCTTCGTCGTCCGGTCCTTCACGAGCTCGATCGCCCAGAAGCAGCCCATCCCCCGCACATCCCCGACCGAGGGGTGACGCCCAGCGATCTCCCGCAGACCCGGGCCGATGATGTCCTCGCCGAGGCGGTCGGCGTTGGCGATCATTCCCTCATCCTCCATGGCGGCGATCGTCGCAACCGCTGCCGCACAGGCGAGAGGATGTCCCGAATAGGTCAGTCCGCCCGGGTAGGCCCGGTCGCGGAAGGTCTCGAAGATCGCGTCCGAGATGGCGACCCCGCCGAGCGGGACATATCCGGAGTTCACTCCTTTGGCGAAGGTGATGAGATCCGGGGTGATGTCCCAACGGTGGAGAGCGAACCAGCGACCGGTGCGGCCGAAGCCGGCCATCACCTCGTCGGCGATGAAGACGATCCCGTACTTCGCCGTCAGCTCGCGCACGCCGGCGAGGTAACCGGCTGGTGGGGCGTAGATCCCTGCGGTGCCAGGCACGGTCTCGAGGATGAGTGCGGCGATGTTGCCGGGCCCCTCGAGGGTGATCATGTCTTCGAGGTGGGCCAGCGCCCGCTGCGTCTCCTCGGCCTCGGACGTCGAGTTGAAATACGACCGATACGGGTAGGCGGGCATGAAGTGGACAATGCCCTCAGCGGAGTAGTCGTTGGCGAACCTGCGCGGGTCGCCGGTGACGTTGACGGCCAGCTGCGTGCCGCCGTGGTAGCTGCGGTAGGCCGAGAGCACCTTCGTCCGACCGGTGTGCAGCCGGGCCATCCGGATCGCGTGCTCGTTGGCGTCGGCTCCCCCGTTCGTGAAGAACACGTGGTCGAGGTCGCCCGGGGTGCGTTCGGCGATGAGTCGGGCCGCCTCGGAGCGGGCGTCGTTGACGTGCTGCGGCGCGATCGTGCACAGCCGGCCCGCCTGCTCCTGGATGGCCGCGACGACGGCCGGGTGCTGGTGGCCGATATTGGTGTTGACCAGCTGCGATGACATGTCGAGCAGCTTTCGGCCCTCACCGTCCCAGACATAGGAGCCTGCAGCGTCGATGACCGTCATCGGGTCGAACGGTCCCTGTGCCTGCCAGGAGTGGAAGACGTGCGCCCGGTCGAGTTCGTGGGCACGTCGCCCGGCCTCGATACGGTCGGGGCCGATCCTGTCGGCGCCGGTGCGATCAGCGTCGAGGTGCGATTCGGTGAGCGGGGAATCCGCGGTGGTGGTCATGGCTGCTCCTTCGCCGAGGTGGTTCGTCGTTGCGTGAACGCCCGCCCCGTGATCGGGGCGAACGTCCGTGGTGGTCTGTTCAGTCGTTGGTCGGGAAGCCGAGGTTGAGTCCGCCGTGGCTGGGGTCGAGCCAGCGGGAGGTGACGACTTTTCCGCGGGTGAAGAAGTGGACGCCTTCGTCGCCGTAGGCGTGGGTGTCGCCGAACAGCGAGTTCTTCCATCCGCCGAAGGAGTAGTAGCCCACGGGCACGGGGATCGGGACGTTGATGCCGACCATGCCGACCTCGACTTCGTTCTCGTAGCGGCGGGCCGCTCCCCCGTCGTTGGTGAAGATCGCGGTGCCGTTGCCGTACGGGTTGGCGTTGATGAGGTCGAGGCCCTCGTCGTAGCCGGGGACGCGGACGACGCAGAGTACGGGGCCGAAGATCTCATCGCGATAGATCGACATGTCCGGGGTGACGTCGTCGAACAGAGTCGGGTTGAGGAAGAAGCCCTCGGCCGGGACGTTCTCGCGACCGTCGAGGACGACCGTGGCTCCCGCCTCGGCGCCGGCATCGATGTAGCCGGCGACCTTATCGCGGTGGGCCGCGGTGACGAGCGGCCCCATGTCCGGTTCGGTCGCCCCGTCGCCCACGCGCAGGGTCGTGGTGCGTTCGGCGATCTTCGCCACGAGCTCATCGGCGATGGAGTCGACGGCGACGACCACGGAGATCGCCATGCAGCGCTCACCGGCTGCCCCGTAGCCGGCGTTGACGGCGGCGTCGGCGGCGAGGTCGAGGTCCGCATCGGGCAGGACGAGCATGTGGTTCTTCGCTCCGCCGAGTGCCTGGACGCGTTTGCCGGCGGCCGTGCCGTTCTCGTAGACGTATTGTGCGATCGGGGTCGACCCGACGAAGGACACCGAGGCGACGTCGGGGCTGCCCAGGATCGTGTCGACGGCTTCCTTGTCGCCGTGGACGACGTTGAACACGCCGTCGGGCAGGCCCGCTTCCTTCCACAGCTCGGCGAGCCAGTTCGCCGCCGTCGGGTCCTTCTCGGAGGGCTTGAGCACGACGGTGTTGCCGGTCGCGATGGCGACGGGGAAGAACCACATCGGGACCATGGCCGGGAAGTTGAAGGGCGAGATGATCGCGGAGACGCCGATCGGCTGGCGCAGGGAGTGGACGTCGATGTTCGTCGAGGCGTTCTCCGTGTGACCGCCGCGCAGGTGGCCGGCGATGCCGCAGGCGAATTCGACGACCTCCTGACCGCGGGCGACCTCGCCGAGGGCGTCGGAGACGACCTTGCCGTGTTCGGCGGTGATGATCTCGGCCAGCTCCTGCTTGCGCGCATTGAGCAGCTCGCGGAAGTTGAAGAGGACAGCGGTCCGCTTGGCCAGGGACGTGTCGCGCCAGGCGGGGAAGGCGGCCGAGCCCGCAGCGATCGCCGATTCCACGGTCGCCTTCGAACCCAGTGCCACCTGGCCGCTGACGACTCCGGTGGCGGGGTTCGTGATGTCGCCGAGGCGGGTGTCGGTGTCTGCGGTGACGGTCTGTCCGTTGATCCAATGGGTCAGCGTTGCCATGTGGTGTCCTTCTGCGTCGTCGGTACGTCGGTTGAGTCCATCCTCGGTCGGCACCGCCGATCTCAACAGTGTCAGAGTGTCAGACTTTTTCGCTCAGGCTTTACACTGTGTCAATGGATACTGCGATGGATTCGGGTGGGTCGTCTCTGAGCATCGCCGGTCTGCTCGAGTTCGAGGAGATCAGCGTCGCCGACCCGCAGGTGCTCGCCGGCGACGCACGTCTCGATCGGGCGATCCGCTGGGTCCACATCGCCGATTCCGAACACGTCGAACGGTTCCTCGAAGGCGGGGAGCTCGTGCTCACCACAGCAATGGCCTTTCGCCACCGCCCCGAGGCGATGTCCGAGTTCCTCGACCAGCTCGAGCGGGCGGCAGCGGCGGGCACGATCATCGAGCTCGTCGACGAGGACTCGGCCTTCGACGAGGCGGCGGGCACGATCGTGCGGGAGGCCGCCTCGGCGAGAGAGCTGCCCGTCGTGGTGCTCCCGCACCGGGTCAAGTTCGTGAAGATCACGGAGTTCGCCCATCGACGTCTCCTCGCGCAGCAGATCTCCCAGCTCGAACATGCCCGGGAGATCCACGAGACCTACACCCAGCTGAGTCTGTATCGGGCCGGGGCGCAGACGATCGTCGAACGCACGGCCGAGCTGCTGGGGACTCCGGTGATCCTCGAGGATGTCGTCCACCGGGTGCTCGCTCATGCGGGGCGAGGGTCGGCGACGCTGGCGCAGAAGTGGGTGGGCCTCGTCACCGGGACGAGCACCGAGCCCGGGGTGGAGGCCGCGGCGGATTGGCGGCAGACGCCGGTCGGGATGCGGGCACGACGGTGGGGGCGGCTCGTCGTGCCCCGGCCGGCCGAGTCGACGGCGGCCCTCGACCAGATCATCGAACGGGCCGGAGAGGCACTGACGCTGACCCGCATGGCCGATCGGGACGAACAGGATCTGCTGCTGCAGGCGCAGAGCGGTCTGATCAGGGAGATCTCGGATTCCGACGGTCTCGACGACCGTGCGGCCCTCGAGCGCGCTCGGTCGCTGGGGTTCTCTCCGACGCCCGGTGCCGAGTTTCTTCCCGTCGTCGTCCGCCTCGACCGGGATTCCGACACCGACCCGACGCGCGTTCAGCTGCAGGAGCGCGGGCTGACGCAGGAGGTCGTCGCCGCCGCGACACGCGTGGGCTCCGCCTGTCTGGTGACGAGCCTGCAGTCGGGAGTCTTCGGGTTCGTCCTCGCTGCGGCCGGCACCAGGGCCGGATCGGGCGGACGGCGTTCGGGCCGGCCGGGCGGGACAGAGACGTCGGGCCGATCGGAGACGTCTGGCGGCTCGGAAGCCGAGCAGCTCCTCGCCGGTCTCCTGCATGAGGTCGAGGAGTATGCGTCCAGCTGGGTGGTCGGCGTCGGGCGCGGCAGCGCATCACTGTGCGGTGCGGTCGCCGGGCTCGACTCCGCATCGCAGGTCGCCGAGGTGGCGGCGACGCTCGATGTGCGCGAGCGCTCGTTCTACCGCTCCTCCGACGTCCGGCTCCGGGGCCTGCTCTCGCTCTTCGCCGATGACTCTCGAATGCGTGCCTTCGCCGAGGGCGAGCTCGGCCCCCTGCTCGGCGACGCCCCCGGCCGCACCCCGAGCGCAACGGCAAGTGGCAGTGATGCGAACCGTCGTTCCCATGCCGATGAGGGTCTGCTCGACTTCCTCGAGCTCCACCTCGCCCACGGTGGGAACATCTCGGCGATGGCGCGGGCCGGGTATCTGTCCCGACCCGCACTCTACGCACGAATGACGAAGCTGCAGAACCGCCTCGGCGTCTCACTCGATGATGCGGAGTCGCGCACGGCACTGCATGTGGCGCTGCTGTGGTGGCGGATGCACGGCTGAGGGGCGGTGCCGGTGAGCCCTCGGTGGCCGAGTCAGTGAGACCGCGGTGAGACCGCGGCGGCCGGGTCAGTGAGCCCGCGGTGGCTCCGGCGACCCGGTCGGTGAGTCATTCGAAGAGGGAGCGGATCAAGTCCGTGACGGGGATTCCTCGGTCGGCCGCCTCGGCGCGGTTGGCGTAGCGACGATCGCCGGGCTGACGGTCCATGCCCGCGTCGCGGAGCATATCGACGAATTCGCGGACTCGGCCCAGGTAGGCGTCGTTGCCGCCGCGCTCGGGGTCGATGACGATGAAGAGCTGACCGGTGCGGAAGGTGTGGGCACCGTCGGGGGCCTCGGCGTCGATCTCGTAGGTGAAGGCACCGCCGGTCAGCCCGGCCGCCAGCGTTTCGATCATGAACGACAGCAGTGCACCCTTGTGCCCGCCGATGGGGCGGATGCCGCCGCCGTCGAGGATGGCGCTGGGATCCGTGGTGTCCGCGCCGGTCGAGTCGACCCCGGTCCCGGCCGGAACGTCCCGGCCCTCGGCCCGCAGCAGCTGCAGGTCCCCGTGGGACATCGACGACGTGGAGAAGTCGAAGACGATCGGGTCCGCACCAGCCACGAGAGTGGCGAAGCCGAACGGGTTGGTGCTGAAGACCGGGCGCGTGGCCCCTTCGGGAACGACGGCGAGCTTGCCGCTGGCGATCATGCCCATCGCCACCCGCCCCTCGCGGGCAAAGGCTTCGAGGTCGGGCCACAGAGCACTGAAGTGATGGGTGCTGCGCAGGGCGATGACAGCGACGCCGGACTCGGCAAGCACCTCGTCGATCGTCGGGCGCGCCTCGGCGAGTGCGGGTTGGGCGAAGCCGTTGCGTCCGTCGATGCGGATATAGGAGGGGCCGACAACGTCGATGTTCGGCTCCGCAGCCCCGTCCGCCCAGCCGCGGGTCAGCGAATCGAGGTAGCCGGCGACCCGGAAGACTCCGTGGCTGAGAGTGCCGTCGCGCTCACAGGTGGCACAGTTGGTCGCGAGCACTTCGGCCACCGAGGGCGAAGCGCCGGCGGCCACGAGCTTCGCTTCGATGGCCGAGACAAGGTCGTCGAAAGAGATTCGGTCGGGTTCATTCGTCATTGTGTGCTCCTCATGTGCGACTGATCGTGTCGGCGTCGACCACTGCCCTTACCCAGCAGACTATCGTTCGATCGGTCATCGGCCCTGCGGTTCCTTGTCCGTTCCTCGGTTCTCGTCAGCCGGTTATCAGTTCTCGTCTGCCGGCTCCGCAGCGCTCATGCCGCCGCTCCAGATGTCACCGACGGTAAAGCCGATCGGGAACGGATCGTCGGACTCGAGCACGAGCTGCTGGAATCCGGTGATCCATCCGCGCCCGGTGATCGAGGGGATCACGGCCGCCAGTCCGCCGATCGTGGTCTCTTCCTTCACCACGGCAGTGAAGGTCGTTCCCATCATCGATTCGTGGACGAATCGCTGCCCGACGGCCAGTTCGCCGCGGGCGTGCTTGGCGGCGACTCGGCCGCTCGTGCCGGTGCCGCAGGGCGAACGGTCGAACGTCCCCGTCCACGTGCTCGGATCGTCGAGGTCGACGATGCCGTTGGGCAGGACGACCGCATTGCGTCCGTCGGTGCCCGCTGTGCGGGCGGGCCCGTAGATCAGCGGCAGACCGATCGAGTCGATCTCCGGGATGAGGGGATGCCTCACCTCGAAGGTCTCGTTCGCCGCCTGCCGCATCACGCTGGCCGCTCTGATGATCTCCTCGGCATTGCCCGGATCAAGATCCACGCCGAGGCTGTCCGCCGCAGTCTGCACGTAGAACTGACCCCCGAATACGATGTCGACGGGGATCGTCCCATACCCCGGCACCTCGAGCGGCAGGTCGAGTCCGTGGACGAATGCCGGGACGTTGTCGAAGGTCACCGACGTCGCTCGGCCCGCTTCCACCTCGGCGCGGACCGAGACGATGCCGGCGGCGGTATCGATGCACAGCTCGGTGACCGGTTCGCTGACGTCGACGGATCCGGTCTCGATCAGCGCCGTGACGGTGCAGATGAGGTTCGACCCCGACATCGGCTTGAACCCACCCTGTTCCATGACGATCATTCCGAAATCGCAGCTCGGATCTGTCGCAGGCACGACGATCGGCGAGCACAGGCCCGGATAGCCGCGGGGTTCGTGGAGGATGAGCTGCCGGAAGTCGTCGAGGTGCTCTTCGCAGTAGCGGAGCTTCTCGGCCATCGTCGCCCCTTTGACCCGCAGTCCCGACCCGATGAGCACGCGGCCGGGTTCGCCGGCCGCGTGGACATCGACGGCCTGGATGAGCTGTCTGTTCCTCACGGTCCTTCCTCTCTGCTCGAGCCTCAGTCCTCGGCTTCGATGACGTGTGGTGCGGTCATGGACCTCTCCTCTTCTCGCATGGGCTATGAGTGTCGGCGGGAATGTATGATGCCGGCGAGGGTCGATCAGAATCGGTTCGGGGACACACGGGCGAGCAGGTCGTCGGGCAACGTCGAGCCTCCGTCGGTCATCAGCCCGGCAAGCAGTCGGGCGGATCCCGGTGCCAGGGTCAGGCCGAGCATCGCATGTCCGGAGTTGATGTAGACGTTCGCCACGGAGTCCAGGCGTCCGATGACGGGAAGGCCATCGGGGGTCATGGGGCGCGACCCGGCCCATGGAGCCAGTTCTCCCCGACCGTCGCCCCACTCACGGAAAGCTTCCTGCGCCGCTCGGCGAATCGCGCCGACGCGCACCTCGTTGACGTCGTCGTCCGTACTTCCGAACTCCATCGTGCCGGCCAATCTGAGCATGCCGTTCAGCGGAGTGACGGCGACGCGCGCATCTTCGAGGGTCAGTGATGTGCGCAGTCGGATCGGGGCCGGTGAGTAGTCGATGCTGTAGCCCTTGCCCGAGCGGATCGGAATGTTCCGGCCGAGCTGCGCGGCCAAGGCGCCGGACGGGACTCCGGCGGAGATGACTAGGGCATCGGCCGTGATGACTTCCGCATCGGAGGTGACGACAGCAGTGACGGACTCGCCGGTGCGGATGAAGCGCTGCACTCGTGTGTGCTCGCGTACGTCGACGCCGAGAGCGGAGAGTTTCGCCAGGAGGCCCGCAGTCAGGGAATCGGGTTCGATCTGTCGGTCGGCGGGGAAGAAGAGACCGTGGCGGATCCGGTCGCTCAGCGCCGGTTCTGCTTCGCGGACTTCGTCATCGTGCAGCCGCTGCGGTCGGTGGCCGGCAGCCTCGAATGCGGGCAGGCTTGCGCAGTGCTCGTCGAAGCGCTCCCGGGTCTCGAAGGCCAGCAGCACACCGCGGTCATGCATCTCGAAGTCGATGCCCTGAGTCTGGTATTCGTCGAAGAGGTCGTTCGCGTCCTCGCCGAGGCGCAGGTGCAGTTCCAGCCCGGCATCGAAGTCACGTGCGTTGCAGTGTGCGGCCATCCGCAGCAGGAACGTGAGATAGCCGGGTGCCAAGGACGGTCGGATCGACAGCGGACTGTCGGGCTTGAGCATCCATCGGATCCCCTGCAGCAGCACCCCGGGGCCAGGCACCGGGGTGCTCTCGGCGATGGCGACCTTCGCGGCGTTCCCGTGGGAGGCACCGGCACCGCAGCGACCTGCTTCGATGACGGTGACGTTGTGCCCACGCAGTGCCAGTTCGTAGGCCGTGGTCAGACCGACCACGCCGCCTCCGATGATGACTGTCTTCATCCGGTTGCCCTCCATTGGTTCCCCGAATCTGCGGTTTCGTCACCTGGCCCGAGCCGACGTCACCGAAGCGGCCTTGTGGATGACCATCTGTTGGAAGAGACGCTATGCAGTGCTGCCGGGTTCGTCAATGACTGAATTCGTCAGGCGCTCTTCGAACGCCTGACGAATCGATGAAGAGAGAAAGCGCCCTTCCCGACCGAGCTGAGAACGGGCTCAGTCTTCGTAGCGGATTTCGACGCGGCGGTTCTTCGCCCGGCCTTCGGGGTCGTCCTTGCCGCCCTTCTCATTCGACGCAACGGGCTCGGACTCGCCGAATCCCTCTGCTGTTACGTCGAGGTCCGAGTTCTCGGAGGTGAGCACCTCGGCGACTGCCTTGGCACGATCTTCGGAGAGCTTTTTGTTGTAATCGTCGTCGCCTTTGGAGTCCGTATGCCCGCCGACGGTGATTTCGGAGTCGGTCGGGAGATCCGTGACGAGGTCTTTGATCTTCTTCGTCGCGGCGTCGCTCAGGTCGGACGAGTCGAAATCGAAGAGGATATCGGTGTCGAGTGTGACCACGGTGTCGCCGCCGCTGGCCTTCGTCGTTTCGACGTCTTCGATTCCCTTCTCCAGGTCATAGATCTGCGAGTCGAGTTCGACGATGCTCTTGTCGATCTGCGACTGGTCGGGATCGGTGAAGTCATCCGGCGTCGGGGCATCTCGATCGGCGATATCCTGCGACGTCACGGAGTCTGCGAACGCGAATGCGGGTGGGCCGGCGATGACAATGCCGGCAGAAAGGATCACCGCTGCAGGACCGGCGACTGCCTGCCTCATGAGATCGTCACTCCGGTGACGAGGTTCATTCCGTCGACGACGGAGACCTCGACTTCGTTCACGTCCGGCGGCGGAGCCGCGAAGACAGCGAACGCGTAGTGGGTCTGGCCGGGTTTGAACGTCGTCTGCTGGATGTTCGTCTGCGCCCGCTGCGGGAACTTGTCCAACACGTTGTGTTTGCGCAGGTTCTGCGAGTCGACGAGAAAGGGAGTCCAATTGCCGCCGAGGTAGCCGTAGAGATCGTCGCCGTCGTCGTCTTCGTCTGTCTTGTCCGAATTCACGGTGAACGCGAACTGCGCCACGACGGTTTCGCCCTGACGTTTCAGCGGGAACAGCTCGACGGTCATCGTCGCCGTGTCATCGCCCTCGACGGTCGCGGGTATCTCCCGGGAGGCGACAGGATCGGGAAGATCATTCGGGTCGAGGCCGGCCGCCTCGGCGGATCCGGATTCTTCCGTCGATCCTGCGGCCTCACCGGACTCCTGGCCGGTTTCTTGGGTCTCGGCACCCTCGGGGTTCGGGTCCTCTGCGTCGTCTCCGGACGTGCAGGCGGTCATGGTCAGCGCAAGAGCAGCGGCGGCAGCGGACAGAGCCGTCCTGCGGATCAGGGGCATAGCGATGGGAGTTCTCCTCAGTAGTCGCCGGAGCAGCATCTCTGCTGGTGAGCTCCGGTGGCGCGGGGCGGACGGGGATTACCGTACCCCGAACAGGTGAACTTCCACTACATCGAACGTAAGTCGAGACGAACACAGTTCTCAGCACACGCGGGTTCAAAAATCATGCGCCCTGATCCAGATCACCACACATGCATTTTGAAGCCGCTCGTGGGCGGCAATGTCGGAATGAGGAAACCCCCGCGTTCCGCTTGTTCCAGCGGTACGCGGGGGTTTCCCGTTCTGCGGAGCCGGTGGGATTTGAACCCACGGTCCCCCTATTGGAGGACTTCACCTTAGCAGGGTGACGCTTTCGGCCGCTCAGCCACGACTCCATCGGCAATGCGGCGATCCGCTCCGGCGAAATGCCCGGCGACAGACCCTCCAGCACTACGGGATACAGCCTAAGGGAAAGGAGCCATCCAGGGCAAAGCGCAGCCGCAGAGAGTGGGCTTCGTCATAGTCGGGCCGACCGGTGAGCGGCGCTGATCCGGGCCGAACGTCCCCTTTGCACCGCTCCCCCACACCGGAATTCCAGCATTCATCAATGTCCAGGCGTAAAATCGGCGTGATGTGCTTTGCGGTCTGGTCTCGGATCCTCGCAGCAACACCGGTCGGAAAACCGATGGCCGAGGTGTGCCCTGCGCCGGAAACGAGAACGGCGAGCGGGCCGTACTGCACGAGAAGACAGTTATTGAGGAGTAGACAACTTGCCAGAGTTTCCCCCTGACAAGCGCGGACCGCATGGGAGCGACCCCGATTCCCAGACGACAGGTCGTCGGCTCCGCGCCTCCTCTCGCCCCCGATTCCGCGGCGACACCGCCGCCAGTGACAATGACTCGACACCGCAGTCGAACTCGCCGCAGCAGAATTCTCGGTCGTCGCAGCCTCAGCGCTCGGGCGCCCAGCGCTCGAACTCCCAGGGCACGGACTCACAGCAGCCGGCCTCGGCAGTGAACCCTCGCCGGTCCCACACGAGCTCCGATCAGCGCTCGGACCAGAACTCCGATCGGTCAACCGATCCACGATCCGACTATTCGTTCCGCACAAGCTCCCGCTCATCCGGCGATCCGTCGGACAACCGACTCGGCGACAGCAACCGTGACGCAGGATCATCGTCCCGCTCCCCGCATGCTCCGCCTCCGCGGCCGGTCGCTCCGCGCACGCGGCGCGAAGCCCGCATGCTGCGCGCAGCCGCCGCCAGCGGAGCGTCCGCGGCCGGGGTGGCCGCCGCAGCAAGCTCGAACACCCAGGACGATCCGACCACCAGATCACGGCGCGACTCTGCCCACGATGCCCCGCGCACTTTCGCACAGGACGAATCGGCCGCCTCGGCGGGGGATCCCCGGGAATTCGACCGCACGGACAACGACACTGACTCCGCTCCGAGGACGCGCCGCGACGCCCGCGAGCGCCACGCAGCCGAATCCCGCGGCCGGGGCCGGAAGACGCCCTCCGGCGGCAGAGCAGCGCGCAATGCGCCAGCCGCAGCCGCGGTCGGTGCGGGCGGCACGACGGCCGTTGCCGGCGCATCATCTGCCGCGAGAGGAGCCGACGCCGACGACGCCGCCCGCGAGGAGAAGCCGACCGGCCACGGACCGGGACGGGCTCGCCGCCATTCTTCCCGCCTCGGTGAGACGTTCCCCAGCCTCGTCGGCTGGACGTCACTGAGCACCCTCCTGCCCGGAGTCGGACTGCTGCGCACACGCTTCCGGCCCGCCGGACTCATCGTGTTCGGGCTCTTCGTCCTCACTCTGCTCGTCGGGCTGGTCTACCTGCTGGTCAAGGGACCCGTGCGCGCGATCGCCACGATCATCGCCAGCCCCTCGCTGCTGAACTTCCTCGCCATCGCCGCCGTGCTCGTGGCCGTGATCTGGATCCTCGTGATGGTCGTGTCCCACCTGGGGCTGCGGCGCGGGCACCGATACCGGCCCTGGCAGAACAAGTTGGCCGGCGTCCTCGTCGTCTCCCTGGCGCTCATCATCGGCATTCCGCTGGGCGTCGGCTCCGTCTTCGCCCGCGTCCAGTCCGACACCGTGGCCAGCCTCTTCGGCGACAGCACCGGCAAGGCCCACAGCGCCGAAGACCTCTGGGCGGACAAGCCCTATATCAACGTCTTCCTCATGGGCCGCGACAACGGCGATGACCGCGAAGGCACTCGTCCCGATACGATGCTCGTGGCCTCCATCGACACGAAGACCGGCAACGCCGCACTCATCTCCGTGCCCCGCAACCTCGCGTTCCCGATCTTCCCCGAAGGCAGCGAACTCGAAAAGGCCTGGCCAGATGGATTCCGGCCCTCCGGCGACTCGTCCGAGGACCTCATCAACGCCGTGTGGCAGTGGGGTGAGCAGAACCCCGACCAGATCGGCAATGCGCACGGACTCGAACCGGGCATGTGGACGACGATGCAGGCCGTCGAAGGCTCCTTGGGCCTCAACCTCGACTATTGGGCATCGGTCGACATGGCCGGATTCGAGGACGTCGTCGACGCCATCGGCGGAGTGAAGATCGACGTCGAACGACCGATCCCGATGGGCGGAGGAAAGTCGATGTCGGGGGTGAAGAACGAAGTCTACGGCTGGGTCGATCCGGGCCCGCAGACGCTCAAGGGCAAGGACGCACTCTGGTACGTCCGCTCCCGCGAAGGCAGCGACAACTACGACCGCATGTGCCGTCAGCAACGGATGCTCAAGACCACTCTCGAGCAGGTCGACCCGCAGGAGATCGCCACGGCCTATCCGAAGCTCGCGAACTCCGCGACACGGAACATCGCCACGTCGATCCCGCAGAACGAGATCCCCGCGTTCATCGAACTCGCCCTCATGATGCAGAAGGGCGATGTCACCTCGGTGCAGATCAACAATGACGTCACCCCCACCTACAACCCCGACTTCGACGTCCTCCACAAGTGGATCCTCGGCGAGGTCAAGGGTGCATCCGACGGCGAGGAGACCCCGAAGCCGACGAACGACGGCAGCACGTCGCAGGAGTCCGAGGACAGCGCGGATTCGGCCGAGGGCGGTTCGGAAGACACCGCCACCGAGGAACCGGCCGATTCCGCGGATGGATCCACGGATGAGGCCGGCGCCGAGGCGGACGCCACCGAAACGACGACGCCGGGTGAGCCCAACGCCGAAGGCAAGTGCTACCCGAAGGGCTACAAGCCCGGTGACGACTTCCCCGGCTACCCCGGACCCAACGGCGGAACCGGCGAGCAGGGGTGAGTCAGGACCGACAGACTCCCGTCCCCGCGGTCGCGATCATCGGTGTCGGACCGCGGGGTCTCACGGTTCTTGAGAGGCTCGTGGCACTGGCGGCGAAGCGCTTCGCCGGCACCACCGAGACCGCGCTGAGCATCCACCTCATCGACCCGTATCCGCCCGGAGCGGGAATCGTGTGGCGCACCGACCAGCCCGAGTCTCTGCTGATGAACACCACCATCGCCGAACAGACCGTCTTCCCCGACTCCAGCTGCACTTTCCTCGGCCCGGACGAAGCACCGGCCGGGCCGTCCATGGCCGAGTGGTACCTGGACAACGGCGGCACCGAACCGCTGCACTCGACCTTCCCCAGCCGCAGCCTCTACGGCCGCTACCTCCGCGATGCGTACCGGCGCATCCGCGCAAGCGCACCGGACTTCGTCGAGATCATCGAGCACCCGACGAAGGCCGAATCCGTCATCGATCTGCCCACCATGGACCTCCCTCAATCGGCTGCTGAGGGGTCACGGGCCACCGTCCCCGAGCAGCTCGTGCGCTGCCAGAACGGCACGACGATCGTCGCCAGCGCCGTCGTCCTGGCCGTCGGTCATATTCCCAGCGCCCAGCCGGAGGAGCGCGCCCGGCTCGCCGCGTTCGCCGAGCTGGGCGGCGGTCTCTACCTGCCGCAGGGTCTGCCTGCGGAAACCCCTGTCACCGAGGTGGCCCCCGGTGAGCGGGTCATCGTCCGCGGCATGGGGCTCAACTACTTCGACCTGCAGACCCTGTTCACCCATGAGCGCGGAGGCCGGTTCGAACCCGAATCCGGCGGCCGGCTGCGCTATGTGCCCAGCGGCGACGAACCGCGCCTGGCGCTGGGATCACGACGCGGAATCCCGTATCGCAGCAAACCGATCTGTCGCGAACATCCTCGGCGGGATTGGCCGCTGCGGTACTTCACGAAGGACAACATCGCGCTGCTGGCCGGCCTCGAGAACCTCGATGGGGAGCGCAGGGCCGGCGCCCGGTTCAATGATCAGCTGTGGCCGCTCATCCTCGCCGACCTGCGCCTGGCGTACTATCACACGCTCTCCCAGGTCCGTCCCGAAGCGTTCACCGATGATCCCGGCCAGCTGCGCGAGGCCATCGGCGAGGCGGTCTCGCGCCACCTGACCCGCCGCACCTGGCAGGAGACCCATCCGCAGCAGGCGGGCGATGCCGGCGCCTCCGAGGCTGGGGCCGCCGCGACCGCTCGTGCCGGGGACGGAGCCGCCGCGACCACTCGTGCCGGGGACGGGGCCGGCGCGGCAGGGACAGCCGGCGCCGCGAGCACGAGCAGCGTTTCACGATCAGCCGGCGCCGCGACCACCGAGGAGGCCTCCCGCCAGGGCCGCGTCACCCGCGAGGCCTTCGCCTGGTCGGAGATCGAAGAGGCGCTCGTGCCCGATCCCGCCGACCGCATGTCCCTGCACACCCTGCTCAATCCGCTCGAAGGAGAGCTCTTCACCAGCCGTGAACCCGGCGAGCCCGGGTCCCTGCACGAGTGGATGCTCGACTTCCTGCGCACCGACCTACGCAGCTCCCTGGCCGGTCCCACCGGCAGTCCGGAGAAGGCGCTGTTCACCGTGCTGTGGCAGTCCCGACTGCTGCTCAAGGACCTCATCGTCGCCGGTCACATCGACCGCGTGAGCATCGACATGGAGATCCTCGGCTGGTTCGAGGGCTTCGTCTCCGGCATCTGCGATGGTCCTCCCCCGCAGCGGATCGCCGAACTCATCGCCCTCGCCGAGGCGGGGATCGTATCCTTCATCGGCCCCGATATGCGCATCGAAGAAAACCGGGACGCGCATGGGTTCCCAGCTGAGGCGCAGCGACCGCGGCCGGAGATCTTCACGGTCACCTCGGCGCAGGCCGCCGGAGCGATCACGGGCAGCGTCGTCATCGATGCCGCCTCACCGACGAACTCGGTCTCGCGTGCCGCCGATGTCCTGCTGTACGGAATGCTTGAGCGCGGCCAGCTCACCCCGGCCCGCCTGACCTTGGACGACGGTCGCGAGAAGTTCCTCAACGGGCTCGCCCTCACTCCTCGGCCCTATCGCACGATCGACGTCGAAGGCAATGTCCACCCGCGCCGATTCGCGCTGTCGATCCAGTTGTCGTCGAAGCAGTGGGGGCTGGCGATCGCAGCGAACCCGGGCACGAATGCGGCGACCCTCAATGATTCGCACGCCGCTGCCGAAGCGATCCTCGACCTCCTCTGAGGCCCGGCACGTCTTTGCTGCGCTCCAGACACCGCCCACCGAACGCGAACAGCCCAGTCTGAGTTGAATAGCCCTGCTTCGAACATGGGCTATTCAACTCAGACTGGGCTATTCGCAGAGGCGACGTGGCGCGTGGCGCCGGGCCGGAAACGTGGCGCCGCGGCCACGAAGCGCGACTACGCCATTTCGAGGGCGGCTTCGGGCTTTGTGGTCCGCGCCCGGACGATGGCCAGCAGCGACATCACGATGCCGATGACCGCCCAGGCCAGCAGTCCGCCGTACGCGGCAGCCTGTCCGCTGGTGCCCGCGGCGATCGCAGCGAAGCCGTTCATCGACGGAGTCAGCGGCAGGATCGGCGCCACGAAATCGAAGAACTGCGGCACCGCCCCGATCGTCCGCCCGGCCACGGCCAGCACCACGGCGATGACCGAGAGGAACCTGCCCACTCCTCCGAACCACGCCACAAGAGCGAAGTTCAGGATCATGAACACGATCGCCGAGACGAAGGTGAGCACCGCGATGTCGAAGCCTTGGATCGCGTCGATGTCCATCACGGTGACCGCGAGGATCGAAAGCACGAGCGCCTGCAGCACGCCGACGACGAGGCCGGGCAGCAGTCCGCGCGCCCACACGGCCAGCGAAGACTTCGTTGAGAGCAGTGCCCATGCGGGGATCGGTTTGAGCACCGTGTAGGTGACCAGTCCGCCGATCCACAGGGCGAGCATGATGAGCAGGGCGATCGTCGATCCCGCCAGCACATTCGTCACGCTGTCCGTGTCGGGGGATTCGATATTCGCCGAGGCGACCTTGGCCAAGCGGTCACGTTCCGGTGCCGTGTAGGACGGCACTTCGTCGGCACCGTCCTGGACGCCGTCGGCGAACTTGCTCACGCCCTTCGCGTACTTGCCCGTGCCCTCATCGAGCTTGTCGAGACCGGCGGCCAGCTCTGAGGTGCCGGTCGCGGCTTCGGAGACGCCGTCAGTGTATTTGCCGACGCCGGTGCTGTATTCGCTCAGCCCATCGCTGAGCTGACCGGCACCGTCGGAGAACTCCGAGGATCCGTCGGCGACCTTGCCGATGCCCTTGGACAGGGCCGGCATTCCGTCGGCGAGCTGCTGGTTGCCGTCGGCGACTCCGGCGGCTCCGTCGCGCAGACCCTTCGAGGCCTCGAGCAGCTTCGGAGCGTTCTTCGAGATGTCCTCCATGCCCTTCGTCAGGTCTCCGAGGCCGTCCTCGAGTCCCTTGACGAACTTGGTGACCCCGTCGGAGAGTTCCGATGCGCCCTTGGCGAGTTCATCGGACCCGCCGAGGAGGGACGATCCGTTCTGCTCCTGTTCGAGCCCGTCGACGGCCTTGTTCAGCCCACCCGAGGTGCCGTTCAGCAGCCCCTGCGCATAGGCCTGTTCGATGCCCTGGCAGACCTGGTCGGGAGTGCCGGTCGGGCACATCTGAGCCCGTGCCTGCTCGGCCTCGCCTTCGGTCATGATGCCGGCGGCCACGAGCCCGTCGAGGTCCGGCTTCGTCCCGGCCAGCTGATCGGCTTTGTCGGCACCGTCTTTCAGCCCGTCACGGTACTGGTGCAGTCCGTCGGAGAGGCCGGAGGCCCCCGTGGACACACCCTCGGCGCCTTTTTCGAGCTCCTTGCCGCCCTTCGTGATGTCGCCGAGGCCGCCCTCACCCGAGTCTCCGGAACCGGCGAAGCCCTTGATGATCTCGTCGATGGACTTCGTGTACTCGTCGACGCCGTCGGAGAGCTCACCGGAACCGTCGGCCAGCTTCTGCGTGCTCTCGGGCAGCTTCGAGGTCTTCTTGTCGAGCTCGTTCAGGCCCCCGGACATCTCGGAGGCGCCCTTGGACAGATCGCCGGCGCCCTTCGACAGCTCCGTGGCTCCGGACTTGAGCTCTCCACCGTTGTCACTGAGTTGCTGCATCCCCGTGGACAGCTCGCCGGCACCTTCGGCGGACTGTCCGGTGCCTTCCTTGAGCCCTTCGGCGCCCTTGTCGAGTTCCCCGGCGGCGTCGCCGAGGTCCTTCATCTGCTCGCCCATCTTGTTGAAGCCGAGGTAGATGTTGTCGAGGTAGGTCTCGGTCATCTGCGTGTTGAACGTCGTCCGGGCCACCTCGGCGACCGATCGGGAGATCTGCGTGTCCAGCGCGGGCGCGGTCCCGGACACGTCGACGTCGAGCTGCGTCTGCGTCGCCGACTTCGCATCGTCGACCGAGGTCACAGCGCGGGAGAAGCCTTCGGGGATCGTCAGCTTCGCGGCGTAGGTGCCGTCGGACAGCCCGTTCTGCGCATCCTCGTCGTCGGTGATGACCCAGTGGATGTTGTTCTCGTCCTCACCCACCAGGCCGCTGGTCAGCTGCCGTCCGATCGGCACGGTCTTGCCGTCGACCTTCGCCCCGTCGTCGTTGTTGACGATGGCGGCTTCGATGGTCTCGAGACGATCGCCGCTCTTCCACGTGGCGAGGATGAATCCGGCCGCCACGATGATGGGGATGAGAACCAGGCCGAGGAGGGAGAGCCAGTTCACCGGCTTCTTCGAGTTCGCACGTTCGAGTCTCACGACTGCACACCTTCCATGTTGGTGCTGTCGACGGCGTGGGTGTGATCGCCGTCGGATTCGCTGTCGGTTCCGCCTCGCTCATCGGGTCGGGCCTCGTCGAGGTCGAGGTGGAGGTAGTTCGTTTCGGGACTGAAGATCCCGGTCACGTCCGCATCGGGCAGGCCGAGGATGACGGTGGTGCCGTCGGCGATCAGCTGCGGCAGCAGGTCGCGCAGGTCTCGTGCCGGTCCGGCCGAGTCCCGTGCTCCGTCCGCGAGCTTCTCCGCACCGTCGATGACGAGCAGATCCGGCGCCGAGGCGGCCATCCGAGAGATATCGCGCGGACTGATCGTCCGGTCGGCTTCGCCCCGGCTGAGGTCGAGGAAGGGTACCTGGCGGCGGACCCGTCCGGCGTGTTCGGGCAGAACGTTCTGGCCGATCTTCATCTCCCCGGCCGTGAGTCCGACACGGCCGGACACGGCCAGCAGGAGAGCTCGGCGGGCGGTGCCGCTGGCGACGAGGATCTGTCCGGGCAGCAGGGAGATGTCGACGCGGGCGAAGCCGCGGTCACCGGAGTACACGCCGATTCCGCGTCCGTACACCGAAAAGTCCGAGTTCGGTTCCGGCCAGTCGCGCAGAGCCACCTCGTGGGCGAGGCCCTCACCTTCGACGTCGAGGCGCGGCAGGATCCTATCGAGCCACTTCGGCAGCCACCAGGCCTTGTCGCCGAGCAGCTGCATGATGGCCGGCACCAGCGACATGCGCACGAGGAAGGCGTCGACGAAGATACCCGACGCCAGGGCGAGCGCGATCGATTTGATGATCGGTTCGCCGGCGGGCACGAAAGCCGCGAAGACGGAGAACATGATGATCGCCGCGGCCGAGACGACTCGGGCGGAGGACGCGAAGCCGGCCCTGATCGCGTCCTTGGCCGAGGAGCCGTGGACATAGGCCTCCCGCATGCCGGAGACGAGGAACACCTCGTAGTCCATGGCCAGGCCGAAGAGGATGCCCATGACGATGATCGGCAGGAAGCTGATCACCGGCCCGGTCGAGTCGATGCCCAAGGGTGCGGCGAACAGTCCGTCGTGGAAGACGAGGACGACCGTGCCGAAGGAGGCGAAGACGGACAGGAGAAACCCGCCGGTGGCCTTGATCGGCACCGCGACGGAGCGGAAGACCATCATGAGCAGGATGATGGACAGGCCGACGACGAAGATGCCGAACGGCACGAGAGCCTTGCCGAGCTGGTCGGAGACGTCGATCTGGATCGCGGTGGCACCGGTGACAGCGGTGTCGAAGCCGTAGTCGTCCTCGATCTCCGTGCTCAGGTCCCGCAGCCGATCGACCGTGTCCAGCGTCGCCGGATCATCGGAGGCGGTGGTCGGAATGATCTGGAAGAGTCCGACGGTCGCGTCGCGGTTCGGAGTGGCCATGATGACCTGTTCGACGCCGTCGACCTTCTCGATGCGCTTCTCGATCTCCTCGACGTCTGCAAGCGGATCGTCGCTGGTCACGATCTGACTGGTCATGACCAGCGGCCCGTTGTAGCCGGGGCCGAAGTGTTCGTCGATGAGGTCGTAGGTCGCCCGCGCCGGGGTGCCCTGCTCCTGGTCGCCCGCGGTGGGCAGGGACAGCTGGAGCTGAGTAGCGGGGATCGCGAAGAGCGCGAGCCCGCCGACGATGACGACGATCGTCAGCAGCGGGATCTTCGTGACGACCTTGAGCCACCCGGCGAAGAACTTGTTCATGATCGTCGGCGGGTACGGGTCGCCGCCCTCGGCGCGCGCCTCGTCGGCGATCCTCTCCCGCAGTGCCGGGTCGGCCGCCTCGGCGGGGGTTCCTGTGGAACCGTCGCCCGCCTCGGTGTCGGTCGATGATCCCTGCGCCGAGGCGGTCGTGCCCGCCGTCGCCCGCTGAGCGGCCGCGGCGTAGGCCTTGCGGTAGCGCTTCGTCGGCTTCGGAGTGATCTTGGATTTGGCGAGTCCCAGCAGGGCGGGGACCATCGTCAGGGAGATCATCACGGCCACGGCGACGGAGCCGGAGGCCCCGATGCCCATGATCGTGAGGAAGGGGATTCCGGCCAGGGACAGGCCGAGGAGTGCGATCATCACGGTCATGCCCGCGAAGACGACTGCCGATCCGGCGGTCGCGACGGCGCGTCCGGTCGCCTCGACGGGGTCGTGGCCCTCGGCGAGGAGGTCGCGGGCACGGGAGACGATGAAGAGGGCGTAGTCGATGCCCACGGCCAGACCGAGCATGAGCGCGAGCATGATCGACGAGGAGTTGATCGTCGCGAACGCGGTGGCCCCGACGATGAGGAGCACGGAGATGCCGACGCCGATGAGCGCGGTGATCAGCGGCATTCCCGCGGCACGGAAGGAACCGAGGGTGAGCAGGAGGACGATGAAGGCGATGACGACGCCGATGCCTTCGACCCAGGAGATCTCGACACCGGTGATCTGGAAGAGTTCGCCGCCGCCTTCGACCTGCGCTCCGGGCAGGGCGTCGCGCAGCGGGTCGAGGGCGTCGATGAGGTTGTCGCCGGCGTCCTCGCCGACGTCCTGCTGAGTGCCGTCGTACTGGACGGAGATCATCGCCGCCGTCTCGTCCTTGCTGATGGCGCCCTCGACGAGGTCGGAGTACGGGGAGGTCACCGTGTCGACGTGCGGGAGGTCCTCGATGCGGTCGATCTCGTCTTCGATCGCGTCCTTGTACTTGGCATCCTCAACCGAATCGCCGTCATCGGCGACGACGATCACCGAGGCGGAGACACCGGCGGCTTCGGGGAACGTCGACTTCATCGAGTCGAGAGCGGTCTGCGCCTCCGAACCCGGGAGCGTGAAGTCGTTGTCGAAGTCCTTGGAGAAGGCGGCGACTCCGGCTCCGACGAGGACGAAGATCAGCAGCCACGCGGCGATGAATCGCCACGGGGTCCGATACGCACGACGCCCCAGGGCGTAGAGGAAAGTTGACACGAAAACCTCGATACAAAAGTGTATTGGATACAGTATTGTATTGTTGTGCAATACCCACCCTCCATGCAAATGGATCCCAGGTTGAGCGATGATTCTCATGAGATGCTCAGCCGCCCCAACCTCCGACCCTCCTGCGGCCGGCTCTGACGCCGGCACGGCAGACTGCACCATTCGGCCATCGCCGACCCCCCACTTCAACGAAATGACGATGAACACAGACGAACTCAGTCCGCGCAGACGCCAGACCCGATCCACCCTCGTGCAGGCCGGCACCTCGGTCTTCGCCGTGCGCGGCATCGACGGCGCCTCGATCGAAGAGATCTGCGAGGCCGGAGGCCTGACCCGTGGGGCGTTCTATTCGAACTTCTCCAGCCGTGACGATCTGGTGCTCGCGATCATCGAGATGCGCATCTCGGAGAATCTCGATCGCCTCGATGCCACGATCCAGCGGTGGTCCGAGCAGCTCATGGCCACTACCGAGGCACCGGAGATCAAAGCCCTGATGACGCAGTTCATCGACGATGTCTTCAATGAGAAGAAGCAGACCGTGGCCGAGACGATCACGGAACAGGAGATCGAACTCTACTGCCTGCGGGTCCCGCATCTCCATGCGCGCTATGTCGAGCTCAACGCCACTCAGCTCGACCGGCTGGCCGCCCTCGTGACCACGGCCCTCGACGTCGCCGGGGCGACGACGAAGCAGCCGATCGGCGACTTCCTCACCGTCATCATCTCCGTGTTCAACCGGATCGCCCTGTCTGCGGCGGCCGGGAAGAAGATGGACGAGCACGTTGACATCGATCCGAGCCTCATCGTCGAGGTTCTCATGCACCTCATCGATTTCTGCCCCGACAGCGACAGCTGAGCCGGCCGCCCTCGCCAGGGGATTGATCGCACCGGGCGAACGGCACAGACTCGACGCTGCGGCTCAAGGCACTAAGGTGGTGCCCGTGAACGAACTCCAGCGCGAATTCTCTGCTTTCATCAACAATATGGACGTCCGCCTCGGCGCGTTCGTCCTCGCCGACCTCCCCGAAACCTTCGAGAAGGAGGACGGGGAGACCGTGAAGTTCCCGAAGGACTTCGGGCCGAAATCTTTGCCGATGCTCGAACTCTTCGTGCTTTCGAAGTTCCCGACCACCGAAGAGATCCTCAAGCCGGAGCACCGTCGCTTCTTCGAAGGACTCATCCGCTACCTCGGCGAAACTTACCTGCGGGCGATCGGCGGGGTCTGGGACCACGACGAGTCGACGGGCAACGGGATGCCGTTCATCCGCCCCGACAACGCCGACGGCCCGGCCGCCGGTGAACCGATCCCGCTCGTGGGCATCGTGCTGGCCGCCGTCGATCAGCGCAGCGCCGAAGTCTTCACTGCCGTGCTCGACAAGGCACGGGAGCTCCTCGGCGGGGACGGCCAACCGCGCCGCAAGTGCACCGGGCTCTCCCTCGGTGTGCTCAATGCCGAGAACTCGAGCGAGGAGGAGGTCGAATTCCTCACCCGTTTCATCGGCACCGTCGAACCGGGCATCGCGGCCTGGACGCAGGAGCAGGCCGATCCGAGTTCGTGGGGATTCGACCGGGAGAGCCTCGCCCGTCTGGGCAAGCAGGTCGCGGTCCGCTACGACGGTCCCGACGACATGATCGCCGAGGACGAGACCCCCTTCACCGCCGGCGCCATGCGCTTCATCGGTGAGACGGTGCGCCGCATCGCCTTCGGTCAGTGGCGCTACGGCGCCGGGCTCGAAGCCGATGATCCGCGCAGCAAGCAGCCGTTCATCCGCTTCGTCATCGGCGACCAGAACCTCGACCTCGTGCCGTGGCGGCTGATCCAGGCCGCACTGGAGGACGACGATGCAATCGCGTCGGCCCTCGACGCAGTCATCGAGATGCGCGAGCAGGAAGCCGCCGAGGCGGACGAGAGTTCCGATGATTCCGCCAGTGCGACGGACGGAGCAGACGAGGACTGAGCGACCGCCGCCGGTTCAGAGCTGGAAGCGGCGGTTTCCGTGCAGACCGTCGGCCGGTGACCCGGGGGCGAGGTCGATCTGTTTGCGCGCGGGATCGATGCGCACGCTCACGAGTGTCGCCGAACGATTCCCGTAGGTGGCACCGGGCGCCGGAGTGCAGCACACGGGCGCCTCTCCCGGTCCCGTCGTCAGCAGCTTCGTCAGGTCTCCGACCGTGACGGCTGCCGGTTCTGCAGCGTCACCGGACGAGGCGGCACGTTCGGCTTCGAAGCGCACGACCGCCTCGGCGAGGTGACGGTACCGTTCCTGCGAGGTCGAATCGGGGCGCAGCTCGAGCGCACCGTCGAGCAGATCCGGGTGCAGGAAATGGTTCGTGTGGAGGAGGAATCCGGACTCCCCCGTCTCCCCGTCGGCCCCGCGAGCCGCTCGCGCCCGCCGTTCGCGCTTGAGTGCACCGGCGATCTCCACCTGGACGGCCGCCTCGGCGGTGATGACGGTGATGACCGACGACGAAGACGTCGGCGCCGAGCCGATGATCTCGAGCGCCTCGGTGAGGGTGTCCGCTTCGGCCAGGACCCGTGCGAGGATCATGTGGATGGGCACTCCCCCGGCCTCGTCGCCGGCGTGCTTGAGGATGTTGAGCAGGACTCCGACGCCGGCCTCGTTGAGACCGATCTTGCCGAGCATTCCGAACTCGGCGATGCCCACATGCCGGTGCTGCCCGGGCACGGAACCGACGTCATTGAAGTGCCACAGTGTGGAGAAGTCCGCCGCCCAATCCCAGTTCTGCGCGGCTACGGATGCCCCCGGGCCGGTGTGACTCACTGTCGAGCATTCTGTCGGCGCGGCCGCCGCCTGGGTCATGATCTCGGTGCGGGCGATGATCTCCATGAGCTCGGTGACGGCGATTCCGGCCCCGGCGGCGACGGCTTCGACCTCCTCGGCGCCGGTCGGCCACCAAGCCTGCAGCTGCCGCCAACTCGACACAGCCGCGGACTCCACGGCCGCCTCGGTGATGGACAGGTGCGAGAAGTAGCGCCGATACGCGTCCAGGGTGGACGCGATTCCCGTGCGCAGCTCCTCACCGCGGCGGTGACCGCGCTCGATGTGGTCGTTCGCGCGGACGGCGAAGGTCACGGCCCGCACCTCGGCGGCGGGGACGAATTCGGTGCTCATACTGGTTCCTCCCTGCTGTCCCTCTTCTGACGACCGAGCCCGGCTCAGTCTCTGCCGACGAGCGAGCCGACGCCGATGTCGATACCGAGATAATGCATGTGCGCGGCGGTTTCGGCAAGGGCGGCGAAGAGGTTGAAGTTGTGCAGACTCTCGAAGCCGCGAGACCAGTGCAGGCCCGCCGCGATCGAGTAGACGCTGTGGTCGTCGGTGGCCTCCATGCGGGCGCGGATCTCACCGAGTCGTTCGTGGTGGTGCTCGACGAGTTCGACCTTGCGGTCGTGGAGACCGGTGAAACGGAAGCCGTGGGCCGGCAGCACCGCCACGTCCTCGGCGAGCCCGCCGATCTTCTCCAGAGACCGCAGATAGTCGCCGAGGCTGTGCGTGATCGCTCCGGAATCGAGGCCGATGTTCGGGGTGATCGTCGGCAGCACGTGGTCGCCGGAGAAGAACAGTTTGTCCTCGTCGCGGACGAACGCTGAGTGCCCGTAGGTGTGTCCGGGCGTCCACATAGCTGTTACCCGGCCCTCGTCGAGAGGGAGTTCGGCGCAGTCGTCGAGGACGTGGATGTTCTCCGGCAGTCGACTCATGGCCTGTCTGTACAGGCTCATCGAGTCGCTCTTGCTTCCGCCCTTGCTCGATCCGACCTGCAGGCTTTCGACTTCGGCCCACCGGTTCTCGGGGACTCCGTAGGCGCGGGCGATGTTGAGGTTGGGGTCGATGCCGGTGCCGAGGTCGACGGTGTTGGTGTAGAAGCGTTTGATCGCGCGCAGGTCCTCGCCGTGCATGGCGACCCAGGCGTCGGGGTTCTTCGCGAGCAGTGCGGGCACGAGCCCGATGTGGTCGCGGTGATAGTGAGTGATCGCGATTCCGTGGATATCGGCGACCGTGAAGCCGAGGTCGGCCAGTGCCGAGGTGAGCGCCAGGTACTGATCCTTGCCGTCCCAGCCCGGGTCGATGAGGACGACGCCGGAACCGTCGGCGATGGCGTAGCAGTAGGTGTAGACGAGTGGGTTGTTCGGAATCGGGACCGGCAGGGCCCAGACTCCCTCGGCGACCTGTTCGACAGGAGGCAGGACGCGGTCCTTCCACGCCGCCGACTGCTGGGGACTGAGTGTTTCGATCGCCATACTTCTCTCACATCTCTCGTGGGGGCCACAATGTCCGTTGACTGCAATCTACTCTGTTTCGCGTCGGCACTGACAGTTCGTTCGATCACCGGACATGCCGGTTTCTGTCGGGACTACCGATATCGTCGTTGATTTGACGTTTTTCATCGAAAACGTTGCATTTTAGCACTGATACTCGGGGGAATCCTCGGCGAAGGTTTCGCTTTCAGTGCTTTGGGCGTTAAGATCATGACGCACATCACTGCCGGGCCGGTCATCGATGTCGGCATCGACGGCCCGGTGGGCGGCAAATCTCATTGGGGAGGATTGATATGGCTGCCTCTGGCTCACTGAAGCGCAACCTCGGGCTGTGGTCCATCGTCGGACTCGGGCTCGGGTATATGACGCCGACGGTCGTCTTCGACACCTTCGGAATCGTTTCGGAGCAGACGAATGGTGCTGTTCCGGCGGCGTATCTCGTTGCTCTCATCGTCATGATCTTCACGGCTTTCAGCTACGGCAAGATGGTCAAGGTCTTCCCCACCGCGGGTTCGGCCTATACCTACACGCGCGAGACGATGTCACCGGCGCTCGGCTTCCTCGTCGGGTGGACGTCGCTGATGGACTATCTGCTGCTGCCGATGGTCAACTGCCTCATCATCCGGCTCTACATGGAGTCGATGGTGCCCGATGCGCCTGCGTGGGTGTGGGTCGTCGTCTATACGATCGTCATGACCGGCATCGTGCTGTCCTCGATGCGGGGCACCGCGAACATCAACGGCATCCTCCTCGTCTTCGCGGTCGTCCTCGTCGCCGCCTTCTGCGTGCTCGCCGTCATGCAGCTCAACGCCGGCGAAGGGGCCGGAGTCGTGTTCAGTCCGGAGCCGTTCATCCATGAGGGCGTCCACCTCGGCGCGGTCCTCACCGGTGCGACCGTCGTGTGCTTCTCGTTCATCGGCTTCGACGCCGTGACGATGTACACGAACGAAGCCAAGCACGTCAGCCTCATGCCGAAGGCGATCATGCTCACCGTTCTCGCGGGCGGCCTCATCTTCCTCGTCGCCGGCTACTTCGCACAGCTGCTCTTCCCCGACAATTCGCAGTTCACCATCGTCGACGATCCGCTGCCGGAGATCGGCATGATCACCGGCGGCCACCTGTTCCAACTCTTCTTCGTGGCCGCGGCATTCGCTGCGACCGTCGCCTCGGGGCTGGCCTCGCACGCGTCGGTGTCACGAATGATGCTCGTCATGGGCCGCAACGGCGTGCTGCCGCGCGCGGCTTTCGGATACATCAACCCGAAGACGCACACCCCGGTGTTCAACATCGTGCTCGTCGGTGCGGTGTGCCTGCTGGCGATGTCGTTCAGCCTCGAGCTCATCTCCGCGCTCATCAACTTCGGTGCGCTCATCGCCTTCACATTCGTCAACCTCACGGTCATCGCTCACTATGCGTTCCGGACCAGGCAGGTCAAGGACTTCAAGTCGGCGTTCAGCTTCATCGTCATGCCGGCGATCGGTGCGGTCCTCACAGGAATCCTGTGGGCGAGCCTGCACGGAACCGCACTCATCGGCGGCCTGGTGTGGCTGGCGATCGGCATCATCTACCTGGCCGTGCTCACCCGCGGGTTCAAACGTTCGGTGCGCAGCTTCGACGACCCCGAGGCCGACGCCGAGATGTCCGAGCCCGAGGTGCCCGAGGCCGGCGAAGGCGCTGGGACACACGCTGGTTCCAGCGGCCCCGAACCGGGAGCGCCGGTCCGCGACTGAGCCTTCGCTTCCGGCGCGCTATCGGCCGGATTGTGTGCATGAGCGGCCTCAAGATTCATATGCGGTGATCTTGATCAGGGCGTATGAATTTCGAAGCCGCGGGTGCTGGCGCGGCCGAATCGCGGGCATGTGAAAGCCCCCGAACTCTTCGCTGTTGACGATGAGTTCGGGGGCTCTTCACTGGGCGGAAGCGGTGGGATTCGAACCCACGGTGCGGGGTTGCCGCACAACGGTTTTCAAGACCGTCTCCTTCGGCCGCTCGGACACGCTTCCCTCGGTTCTTCCATGACTGTGACAGAGATGGAGCGAACCCGGCCTGCTCGGCGCGAGGTCGAGCCACCATAGTTTCTCACAACCGCAACAGCATCTGCCAATTGGCCGTTTCGCGCAGGGACTTCACCGGTTCGGGCCACGCACGGACTTCACCGGAGTGGGCACGACCGGCATCGAGGCGACGAGTCCGCGGAGGCGGTCAGTCCTTCTTGCGCTTCTTCATCCGGTTCCGCTTGCGTTCGGTGCCCAAAAGGTCATCGAACACGGATCCGCTGGACGATTTCGAATCGTCGTCGGACCGGTCTTTCGAGCCCGCGGACTGTGCCCCAGCGTCACTGAGTTTCGTCTGAGTCTCAGCGTCGCTGCGGTTCTGATCCGATCGGTCGGACAGCGGTTCGCCGAAGGTGCCGCGATCACTGTCGGAAGCCTGCGCGCGTTCGCTCCATGTGTGACCGAGCTTCGGTGCGTCCTTGGGCTTGGCCGGCTGCGATTCGTGTCCGGTGCTGTCAGCGTCCTCCGAGGTGGCGCCGCGCGCCGCGAACGAGGCCGGGACTCGTCGGACCGGAGCTTCCGGTTCTTCTTCGTCGACGAACTCTTCGTCGTCAGCAGGAGCCGGAGCTGGAGCCGCTTCGGGTGCATCGTCCTGGGGCGGAACCACGGTGGAGTCCTCGACATCGTCGATGTCGGGATCCGCGACAGCGTCTACGGTGTTCTCCGCGGTATCGGCGACTTCGACTTCATCGGCTTCGGAGGCGCCGGCTTCGGAGTCCTCGGAGCCCGATTCTCCGGAGTCGGAGTCCTCGGCGTCCGAGCTCGCGATCGCGGCCGCGACGGCGCCGGAGGTTCCGCGGGGTGCCGCAGCGACCGATTCCGAATCGGCAGCGGTCGACTCGTCGGCAGGTGGAGCCACGGCGAACGAGTCGCTCGACTCAGCCTCCGTGTCCGAGCCCTCGGCGGCCGCATCCGAGTCCTCGGCACCAGCAGCACCGGCTGCGTCGCCGGATGCAGCTGAGCCCTCGGCTGCCTCGGACTCCGTCTCGCCGGATTCGGCCCAGCTGGGACGGGTCTCGGCGGCCTCCTCGGTGCGGGACGGCTTGCCCTTGAGTACGAGGGTGAGCGTCGCCAGCGGCACGGACAGCCAGTTCGGGCGGTTGCGCAGCTCGGTGACGACCTCAACGAGAAGCCGGTCGACCAGCGCTGCTCGCAGCACGGGATCGCTCAGCCCGATGCTGTCGCCGCGTGCCCGCGAATATCCGGACAGCAGCGAGTTCTGCACCTGCGAGGCCCAGAGGTATTCGGGCGAATCGAAGATCGCGCGCAACGCCCCCGGATCATTGCCGAAGCCGCTGACGACCAGCGAGCCGTCTTCGGAGTCCAGCGCGTCGGTGCGCTGGAGACGAGCGAATCCGGCGGCGTAGTCGATGCTGCGCAGCAGAGCCACGAGGTCGAAGGCGGCCGGCTTGGGATCCGAATTCGTCGAGTCCGTGAACTTCACGACCGAATAGCCGTCGGTCGACGAGCTGACCACATGGTCGAGCGTCAGCTCGCCGTGGATCTTCTGCAGGGTGCCGATGGTCTCGAGTCCCTGCAGCTTGGCACGGTGGCCGCGCAGCTCCGGCACCAGCGAATCCAGGGCCAGAGGAGCCCGACCCAGCGCCCAATCGATGCGTTCGACCCACTTCTGCACGAGCTGCTTCGTCGGTTCGCCGGCGCCTTCGACGACACCGAACTCAGCGGCCATGTCGGTGTGGAGTTCACCGATGCGCCGCCCCATCTCCGCTGCGTGGGCGTTGTAGGACCCGATCGAACCGGAGTCGACGGCGCACACCGTGTTCACGGCCTCGCGCCAGGCGGGTTCGGCATCGACATCGACGTGGGAGAGCAGCGCCATCGGCGCTTCCATCTCCTGGACTTCGAACATGTCGTACCAGCGGCCCGAGCCCCAACCGATGACCTCGGGCACGCTGCGCGACCCCGCCTCGGTGAGGAGGACGGGGATCGTCAGCGAAGACGGCATTCCGTTCTCGAGGACGCGGAAGAACGAGAGCTCCATCGGCTCGTATTCGTCGTGGATGATGACGGTCGACTTGTGCAGGCCGGAGTCCGAGACCTCGATCGGGCGGATCTCGACAGGCATGACGTCCTCCGCCCCCACCGTGAGGTCACCGTTCGACGGCTTCGGCGGGACCGCCTCGGCGGCGGTGTTCGTCGATCCATTCGCCGAGGCGGCCGCCCCGTTCGCGGTCACCGGGAACGGCATCGGCGCACGGTCCCGAGCCTCGGTCTTCTCCTGGCTGTGGCGCAGGGACTCGGTGGACAGCTGCCCGCCGTCGAAGACCTTGCGCTTCGTGATCGCGTCGGCCATGAGGTTGACGAAGACGGGATCGGCGGCGCCGTCGTAGACGTAGACGGTGCCGAGCGCGAGGTCGTCGATGCGGCCGATGAGGGCGTGGCGCAGGTGCATGTCCTCGGCACCGCGCAGGGTCAGGGGGATGTTGAGGCGACGCAGGGTGGGGCCGTCGCCGACGGAGATGACGGTCACGAGACCCGCAAAACCACCGAGCTCCTCGGCGGTGTAAGTGAACGCACGGGCCACCGACATGGGGGTGATGTCGGGGTCGGTCCCGAAATCTGCTGCGAGCTTGGGGAACCACGGCTGTCGGGGTATCCAGCTGGCTAACAGTTGTTCGAGCTCACTGCTGATGGCCATGACGTCTCCTAGAAGGGATTACGGGCATCCTCCATCCAATCATGATATGGAGTATTCGCGGTCCAGGGCGCACCCGAAACCCCGAAGTCGCGAGCCGAATCACGGGGCTCAGGTGGACGCGAGGCGGGCACGGGGCCGGTTCTCAATGACCGGGCGACGGTCCTCATATCGATACGAATTGCCAAATAGCAAGACAAAGGGCGCACAATAGTCTGGTGGTTGAAACAGACATGACTCCCCAGAAGCTCACACTCGCCGGCGAGGTCGAGGCGGCTGCGCTGCGCATTTCCGATTCCGTCATCCTGTCGCCACTTCAGATCTGCGAGCGGTTGACGACCGCAACCGGTTCCACGGTCTACCTCAAGCGCGAGGACCTGCAGATGGTGCGGTCCTACAAGATCCGCGGCGCCTTCAACTTCATGCTCCAGCTCGATGCCGACCAGCGCGCACGCGGTGTCGTCTGCGCCTCGGCGGGCAACCATGCCCAGGGCTTCGCCCGCGCCTGCAGGGAACTGGGCATCCAGGGCACGATCTTCGTGCCGAAGACGACGCCGAAGCAGAAGATCGAACGCGTCCGCCACTTCGGCGGGGAGCAGGTGACGATCGAGATCGCCGGCTCCACCTACGATGACGCCTCGGCGCTGGCGCACCGGTTCGCCGAACGCAATCAGGCACTCTTGGTCTCGGCCTTCGACGATATGCGCACGATCGCAGGTCAGGGCACCGTGGCCGCTGAGATCCACGCTCAGCTGGAAACCGACCCGGATTACATCATCGTGCCCGTCGGCGGCGGCGGAGTGCTCGCGGGAATCGCCGCCTATGCGGCCGAACGGATGCCGAACACGAAGATCATCGGCGCCGAACCCGCCGGGGCCGCCTCGATGATCGCTGCACTCAAGGCCGGCCACCCCGTGACCTTGGAGAACATCGACCGCTTCGCCGACGGCACGGCCGTGCGTCGCGCCGGCGCCATCACCTACGACGTCATCGCCGAACTCGGCCTCGACATCCGCCCCGTCGCCGAGGGTGCGGTGGCCACCGAAATGCTCGACATGTATCAGGTCGACGGAATCATCGCCGAACCCTCTGGGGCTCTGGCCTCCGCCGGGATCGGCGGACCGGACTCGGACAAACCGATCACGATCGAACCCGGATCGACCGTGGTGTGCCTGGTCTCCGGCGGCAACAACGACATCTCCCGCTACCCGGAGATCCTCGAGCGCTCACTCGTCCACGAAGGCCTCAAACACTACTTCATCGTCGACTTCCCGCAGGAGCCCGGAGCCCTGCGCCGATTCCTCAACGAGGTGCTCGGGCCCGAGGACGACATCGCAATGTTCGAGTACGTCAAACGCTCCGACCGGGAGACCGGACCGGCGTTCGTCGGCATCCAGCTCGGCTATGCCGAAGACCTGCCGAATCTGCTCGAGCGGATGGAAGCCTCGAACATCGAGGTCGAGCGCGTGCACCAGAACTCGCCGATGTTCCGCCTCTTCGCCTGAGGCGGCCGGGCGGCGGGCCGACGCCGGAGACCCTCGACGGCGATGAGGGAGTTCAGAACAGAGAACGCTTGTTAGGATTCTACTAAGAACCGTCCCCTGACCGGGTCACAACTCGCCTGCAGAAGGGCGAGGACGCTGATGTCGCCCAGTCTCCGAAAGGAATTCAACGATGAGTCCCGTTCTGCTTCTCCTGCTGGGAATCGCGATCTTCGCATTCGGATACCTGTTCTACTCGAAGTTCCTGTCGAAACGGATCTACCGGCTCGACAGCCGATTCACAACGCCGGCGCATGAGCTGCGCGACAACGTCGACTACGTCCCCACCAACAGATTCGTCCTCTGGGGCCACCACTTCACCTCCGTGGCAGGAGCCGCTCCCATCGTGGGGCCCGCCATCGCAATGATCTGGGGATGGCTGCCCGCATTCCTCTGGGTCACGATCGGCACGGTCTTCTTCGCGGGAATGCACGACCTCGGCTCCCTGTGGGCCTCAACGAGGAACAGGGGACAGACCATTGCGGCACTGTCGGCTCGTTACATCGGCAGACGCGGAGCTGCGCTCTTCCTCCTGGTCATCTTCATTCTCGGGTTCATGGTCATCGCCGCGTTCTCCGTGGTCATCACCGACCTGCTCGTGGCCCTGCCCTCTGCAGTGATCCCTTCCTGGGGTGCCATCGGCGTGGCGCTGCTCGTCGGGGTTGCGATCTACAGGCTACGGTGGCCTCTCATCCCCGTCACGATCGTCGGTGTTGCCGCTCTCTATTCGCTCATCCTCCTCGGCGACCGGTTCCCGGTGTCGATGCCGGACTCTTTCCTCGGGCTCGAACCCACGGCCCTGTGGATCATCGTCCTGCTCGTCTACTGCGGAATCGCTTCCGTCCTGCCGGTCTGGGTGCTGCTGCAGCCTCGCGACTACATCAACGGCGTCCAGCTCTTCATCGCCCTCATCCTCCTCTACGGTGCCGTCATCACCTCGGCGCTCTTCGACACAGGACACGGACTGGTCGCTCCCGCCATCAACACCGATCTGCCCGCGGGCACGCCGAGCATCCTCCCCCTTCTCTTCGTCACGATCGCCTGCGGAGCCATCTCGGGTTTCCATGGGGTCATCGCATCCGGGACCACCGCCAAACAGCTCAACTCGGAGACCGATGCGCGATTCGTCGGATACTTCGGCGCTGTCGGAGAGGGAATGCTGGCGCTGGGAGCCATTCTCGCGATCGCCGGCGGCTACCGCACAGTCGCCGACTGGGAAGAGGTCTACAGCAAGTTCGGCGATGCCGGGGTCCAGTCGTTCGTCGAAGGGGGCGGCATGCTGCTCGAGACCGGGATCGGACTGCCCGCAGGGTTGAGCGCCACCGTCCTGGCGACGATGGCGGTTCTGTTCGCCGCGACCACGCTCGATTCGGTGGTCCGACTGATGCGTTACGTCGTCCAAGAGATCGGCGGAAACATGAACATCCGACTGCCGAAGGTCCCCGCCACTCTCGTGGTGCTCGTCCTCGGCGGTGGTCTGACCTTCTCGCAGGGAATGAGCGGAGAGGGCGGCATGCGCATCTGGCCGCTGTTCGGCACCACCAATCAGCTGCTGGCCGCGCTCACGCTGATCATCATCGCCGTCGTCCTCATCCGCAAGCGCCGCAATCCCTGGCCCGCTCTGATCCCGCTGGCGTTCGTCTTCGTCCTCTCGTTCTGGGCGGCGATCGAACAGCTCGTCTCGTTCGCCGACCCGGCAGGCCCGGACTGGCTGCTTCTGGCCATCGACATCGTCATCATCGGCTCGAGCGTCCTCGTCTCGATCGAAGGAATCGCGGCGATGCGTCGCGCGGCGAAGGAGCCGCCGGAGTCCGACAGCGCCGACGCAGAACTCGCCGGGCAGCAGCGATGAGCACGAACGGCTCCCGCGCCCCGGTGCCCCTGCCCTCTCGCGCGCCCAGCTACTAGAGTGGACGCATGCGCGCTATCACGATCTCCTCCCCCGGTGACCCCGAGGTCCTGCAGGTCACCGACGAACCGACTCCCGACATCGCCGCCGATGAGGTCCTCGTCCGCGTCCATGCCGCCGGGGTCAATCGGGCCGACCTGCTGCAGCGACGCGGATTCTACGATCCCCCACCCGGGGCCACCGAGATTCCCGGACTCGAGGTCTCCGGCACGATCGAGAGGCTCGGCGCCGATGTCACCGGCTGGTCCGTCGGCGACCGGGTGGCGGCTCTGCTCTCCGGCGGCGGCTACGCCGAATACGTGCCCGTTCCCGCAGGTCAGCTGCTTCCCGTTCCCGACGGCTTCGACCTCACCGAGGCGGCCGCCCTGCCCGAGGTGCTGTCGACCGTCTGGTCGAACATCGTCGGCCGCGGGCAGGTGCAGGCCGGCGAATGGCTGCTCGTCCACGGCGGCGGGTCCGGAATCGGCACGGCCGCCATCCAGATCGCGCGCCACCTCGGCGTGAAGATCGTCGTGACCGTCGGCTCCGAGAAGAAGGCCGAATTCTGCCGCGAACTCGGCGCCGACGCCGTCATCAACTACCGCGACGAGGACTTCGTCGACCGTGTCCGTGAGATCTGCACCCACGACGACGGGTCGACCGGCGCCGATGTCATCCTCGACATCATCGGCGCGAAGTACCTCGAGCGCAATATCAAGGCGCTGAACACCGACGGCCGTCTCATCATCATCGGTATGCAGGGCGGGACGAAGACCGAGATCAACCTCGGCTGGCTCATGCAGCCGCGCAAGACCGTGTCCGCCACGACCCTGCGGGCGCGGCCGAAGGACCAGAAGATCGCCATCGTCGCCGAGGTGGCCGATCAGCTGTGGCCGGCCGTGATCTCAGGAGACATCCGCCCCATCATCCATGAAGCCATGCCGTTGACCGATGTTGTCCGTGCCCATCAGACGCTCGAGGACGGGGCGAACATCGGCAAGGTTCTGCTCATCGTCGATGAGGAAGGTGCATGACCGATGAGTGAGACTCCCGACTCCGCCGAGGGCGTCCGGAACTCCGCGGGTGAGATGCGCACCGAGGATGCTGCGAACACAGACGGTGCGGCGAACGCCGACAGTGTGCAGTCCGGTCTGGCGCGGGCGCAACAGGATCAGGCGGATGTCTCGTCGCCGGCGAAAGTGATGCGCATCGGCACCATGGTCAAGCAGCTGCTCGACGAGGTTCGCGGCACCGAGCTCGATGAGAAGGGACGCGAACGTCTCGCCGAGATCCACCGTCGGTCCATCGACGAACTCGAAGAGGGCCTGTCGAAGGATCTCATCGAGGAGCTCGAACGCCTCGACCTGCCCTTCGACTCGGCCAACGGTCCCCCGACGACGTCGGAGCTGCGGATCGCCCAAGCCCAACTCGTCGGCTGGTTAGAGGGTCTCTTCCACGGCATCCAGACGGCGATCGTGGCTCAGCAGGCCATGGCTCAGCAGATGGCCGGTCGCGGTCAGCTGCCTCCGGGAATGGTCCCGCCCGGGATGACACCGGCCGACGGGCAGTCGGGCGAGAAGAAAGAGTCGGATCGCGACGACCACGGCACCGGCAACTATCTGTGAAGCGCTTCTTCTCCGGTCTGCGCAGGAAAGCGCCGACCGCGGTCAAGGACGATGACCGGTTCGGCACCGGTCTGTGGCGGCACAACCGTGACCGCTTCATCCGCGCCGTCGACCGGTACTACACCACCGCGGTGGCCCTCCACGAAGCACGGGGCACCGGTGACAGCACCACCTCGTCAGCCGCCTCGGCGGACACATCCGACGGCGGGGCCACGGCCGCCTCGGCGAAAGATCCGATCGACGTCATCGTCGACGGCACCCACCGGCTCAACGCACTCGTCGATGTCGTCGACGACCTGACGGCGACCCTCCACGCCCGCTGCCCCGTCACCGGTCAGGTGGTGCCCGGGCCCACTCGGCAGGTCGTCGGCGACGTGCCGGAGCTGCTGACGAAGGCCTCGTCGAAGGTCGGTGAGGCGGTGCTTGCGGCGTCGATGGCACGGTCGGACGGGCCGACGGGCCGGTCGATCGGCTCGAGCGCCGAGGCCACGGCTCGATTCATCTCGGATGCCGAGGAGCTGCTGGGGCGGGCGCAGGAGATTCTCGCTAGGGTAGAGGCATCATGAGACCTCCGATCAGCCCCGACATCCTGCCGCCTGACGATTTCGACCTCGGCCTCGTCGCCAGCGATATCGACGGGACACTGCTGCTGAACTGGAAGCCGATCTCGACGGCCACGATCGATGCGATCCACCGCTGCCAGGACGCGGGAATTCCCTTCGTCCTCGTCACCGGGCGGCCCATGCGGTGGTTGGCGCCGATCGCCGAGCAGATCCCCGACCTCGGACGCGTCGTGTGCGTCAACGGAGCGGTCGTCTATGACATCGCCTCTCAGTCCGTCGTCGACGCCCACACCATCGACGCACAGTCGCTGACGGAGATCATCGCGGCTGTGCGCGTCGACCATCCCGAGGCCCGGTTCGCCTACGAGACCCTCAACGGCGGTTTCATCGACCGGGAATTCGTCACCGGGCGGCCGCGAGAGGCCCGGATCATCGATGATGTCTCCGAACTCGCCGGCGAAGACGTCGTCAAGGTGCTGGTGCGTCTGGCGACGAGCGATTCGCAGGCGATGCACGACCTCATCGATCCGCTCGTCGACGGCACCTGCCATGCCTCGTTCTCCGAACCGGACAACGGGCTCGTCGAACTCGCCCCGTTCGGGATCACGAAGGCGAAGACGCTTGAGGACCTGTGCGACCACCTCGGCGTGGGGCGGTCGCAGGTGATGGCGTTCGGGGACATGCCCAACGACATCGAGATGCTGTCGTGGGCCGGGCACGGAGTCGCGATGGGCAATGCACTGGGATCGGTCAAGGCGATCGCCGCGGCGGTCACCGACGAAGTCGACGACGACGGAGTCGCCCGCTACCTCGACGCCGTCCTGGACGCCCGCCCCAACTAGTCCTTATTGCTACGTGACGGCGGCCCAGCAACCTCGCGCGAGGTTGCTGGGCCGCCGTCAGGTAGTAATTAGGGGCGGGTGTTCGTGGTGCCCTCTGCTTCGAGGAGCGCAGTGTCCATGCCGAAGTAGTCGACCAACGCCACTGCCAGGCCGTCGTCGGCGACTGAATCGGTGACCACGCTCGCGAGCACCTTGAGCTCGTCCTTCGACTGGCCCATGACGATTCCGTGCTCGACCCATTCGATCATCTCGAGGTCGTTGAGCCCGTCTCCGGCGCCCACAGTGTGGGCGTGCTCGATCCCAAGCTCGTCGGCCACGATCTCCAGCCCGCTGGCCTTCGAGACCCCGTCCGGCGCGATGTCGAGCCAGTTGCTCCAGCCCACCGAGTAGCTGACCTCATGCAGTCCGAGCGAGTCCACGGCGGCCGCGAACTCCTCGGCGGTGCCATTGACCTCGCGCATGACGATGCGGGTGGCCCGCTTGGTCAGCAGCTCGTCGAAGTCGACGATGTCGAGCGTGTCGGATTCGGCGAGCTCACCGACCGGGAACGCTCCGGACGCCCACCGGTGCAGGTCCGGATCCTCGACGAGGAACAGCGCCGTCGGCAGTCCCGCGTGCATCTGTTCGAGTGCATCCTTCGGGTCGAAGGACACGACATGGTGCAGCTCCCACCCCAGCGGCAGCTCCGGGTCGAGGCGGACGACGACGGATCCGTTCGAGCACACGACGAAACCGTGCTTGAGGTCGAGCGCATGGACGACCTCGAGCGCGCCCGGCAGGGCACGACCGGTGGAGATCACAAGGTGGTGGCCCTCCTCGGCGAGCCGATCGAGCACCTGCCTCACCGACTCCGACAGAGATCCGTCGTAACCGACGATCGTGCCGTCGACATCGAGTGCGATGAGGTGCGGGGTCAAGGTGTCTCCCAACGTATGCGTCAATCTTCTTGTCGTCGTTCTTCCCGGCGCCGAGGCGGCTAAACCCAACCGAGAAGAGCCGAGTCCCGCCGAGTCCCCCGAAACGGTCAGTGCCCCGTGACCGGGTCCGGCCTCAGTAGCGCGGTCCCTCCGGTCCCTGCGCGGTCATCCCGCCGAGGTAGGGCCGCAGTGCCTCGGGCACCGTGACCGAGCCGTCTGCCTGCTGATGGTTCTCGAGGATCGGCACCAACCAGCGGGTGTTGGCCATGGTTCCGTTGAGGGTGGCGACCGGGCGGGTCGAACCCTCGCGGCGTTCGCGGATCTGCAGGCGGCGAGCCTGGAAGGTCGTGCAGTTCGACGTCGATGTCAGTTCCCGGTAGGTGCCCTGAGTCGGCACCCAGGCCTCGCAGTCGAACTTGCGGGCGGCGGAATCGCCGAGGTCGCCGGCAGCGGTGTCGATGACCCGGTAGGGCAGTTCGCACAGTCCGAGCATCTTCTCCTGCAGCGACAGCATGCGCTCGTGTTCGGCTTCGGCGTCCTCGACCGGGACGTAGGCGAACATCTCGACTTTCTGGAACTGGTGGACCCGGATGATTCCGCGGGTGTCCTTCCCGTACGAGCCGGCCTCGCGGCGGTAGCAGGAGGAGATGCCGGCGTAGCGCAGCGGACCGTCGGTCAGGTCGATGATCTCGTCCATGTGGTAGCCGGCCAACGGCACCTCGGAGGTGCCGACGAGGAACAGATCGTCGGCTTCGAGACGGTAGACCTCGTCGGCGTGCTCACCGAGGAACCCGGTGCCGCGCATGACCTCGGGGCGGACCAGGGTCGGGGTGATGGTCGGGTTGAACCCGGCTTCCTCGGCGACATCGCGCGCAAGATTGAGCAGAGCCATCTCCAGCTTCGCGCCGAAGCCGGTGAGGTAGTGGAAACGCGAACCGGAGACCTTCGTTCCCCGCTGAGTGTCGATGGCCCCCAGCTTCTCACCGATCTCGAGGTGGTCGAGCGGTTCGAAGCCGTCCGGGGTGAAATCACGGGGAACGCCCACGGTCTTGAGCGTCACGAAGTTCTCTTCCCCGCCGGCAGGGATGCCGTCGATGATGAGGTTCGGGACCTTCGACACGAGCTGGTCGAAGGCGAACGTGGCTTCTTCCGACTCGGCCGACAGCGACTTCACGGTCTCGGACTTCGCCTTGCCTTCGGCGATGAGTGCCGGCTTGTCCTCCTTCGACGCCTTCGCGATCTGGGAGGAGAAGGACTTCTGATCCGCACGTGCGTCTTCGAACGCGGTGATGGCCGCACGACGAGCGGAATCGGCGGCGATGACTTCGTCGATGAGCTCGACGGATGCCCCGCGAGCCTCCTGCGATGCCTTGAACAGGGCCGGGTTGTCTCTGAGAAGCGCTAGATCGATCACCCTCTCAGCTTAACGGGCCGGGCGTGTTTTCGATATTCGACCCTCAGCTCGCATTTGAGTTCCGCACTGTACATTTGGGCCATGATCATCGAGTTGGATCCCCTGATGACCTGGGTCATCATCGTCGGCGCACTCGCTGTGCTCGCGGCCGTGTTCCTCATCGGCCGTCGCACCGGCGTGCGACGCACGCTCAGCACGATGAGACGCGCCCACCCGGCGAATCTCTCCGACGAGGTGGTCGATGACGCCGCCCGGTACCGTGCCGCGCTCATCGTCAACCCCACGAAGACCGATGTGCACAACCTGGCCTCCACCGCCGAGGCGATCTGCCGTTTCGAGGGATGGAACCCTCCGCTCGTGCTCGAGACCACCCCTGAGGACACCGGGGAAGGGGCCGCGGTCCGCGCCCTCGACGAGGGGGTCGACGTCGTCATCGCCGCCGGCGGGGACGGCACCATCCGCGCTGTCGCCTCGGCGCTGGCGGGGACCTCGACCCCGATGGGGATCGTGCCGTTGGGGACCGGGAATCTGCTCGCCCGCAATATCGACCTCGTCCTCGACAAGACCGAGTGGGCGCTGCGGATCGCCCTTTGGGGACGCAATCGCGAGATCGACGTGGGGACGGCGAAGACCGATCCGGACGGCGATATCCATATCTTCACCGTGATGACCGGGCTCGGCTTCGATGCCGCGGTCATGGCCGACACCAGCGACGACCTCAAGGCTCGCCTCGGCTGGCTCGCCTACGTCGAGGCCGGATCACGGAAACTCACCGGCAAGCCCAGTCATGTCAAAGTCACGTTCGACGACGAATATCGGGTCTCTGCGAGGGTCCGTTCGGTGCTCGGCGGCAATTGCGGCCGCCTGCAGGGAGGCATCCAGCTGCTGCCGCAGGCAGTCATCGACGACGGCATGCTCGATGTGCTCATCGTCAGCCCCAAGAACCTCGGCCAATGGGTCGGCGTGCTCGCATCGATCGCCGGCCGTCGGGCCTCACGCGGGCTGCACACGAACATCCGGAAGTGCCGCAAGGTCGTCATCGAAGCCGGTGACGACGTTGATATCCAGCTCGACGGGGATCCGCTGGGTCAGTCGTCGTACCTCGAGATGGAGGTCGCCCCCGCGGCTCTGACCGTCCGTGTGCCGACCGTCGAACAGCGCAAGCAGATCCGCGCCGAGGCATGGCCGGTCTAGCCCGGAACCGCTGAGTTGGCGCGGGCGCCGATTCCTCTCGCCGAGGCGGCCCCGACAGTCATTCCTTTACCGACCAGTAGGTCACGAAACGGTAAAAGGAATTCACCTAAGCGTTACAGCAATTACACCTGAACAAAACGTACAGAAATAGTTTGGAAAACCCTCAGAACCTAGGATGAGTGCCGTATCACACCCCTCGCCACAGAGATTGAAGGCACACCCATGAAGAAGATCATCCTCGCGCCGGCAGTCGCGCTCGCGTTCACCGGGCTTGTCGCGAGCCCGGTCGCCGCCGCGGAATCGACGTCCGCTCAGTCGGCATCGACGCAGACTGCCGAGCAGAAGAAGGCCGAAGCCGACAAAGCCAAGAAGGAAGAGGCCGAGAAGGCCGCAGCTGAGAAGGCCGAAGCCGAGAAGAAGGCAGCGGCAGAGAAAGCGGCTGCCGAAAAGAAGGCCAAGGAGAAAGCCGAGGCCGCCAAGAAGGCCGCTGACAAGAAGAAGGCGGACGAGAAGAAGGCCGCCGAGGACAAGGCGGATGAGAAGGACGAGGCGAAGGCGCCTCCGAAGAAGGTCGATCCGAAGCCCGCTCCTGCACCCAAGGACGAGGACAAGGGTGCCGAGGACGATGACCAGTCCGAGGACAAGGCCAACCCGATCAACGCCTCCGTGCAGGTCACCTCGGGTGAGGTCACCGCGGAAGAACTCGCCGAGGACGGCGTAACCGTCAAGGTCTCCGGCCTCGAGAAGGGCGACAAGGTCTCAGCCAAGTCCGGCCTGACCGGCCCTGCCACGACCGCTCAGGGTTCGTCCGCGACTCTGAAGCTGCGCTCTGCCAAGGAAGTCACGCAGGAGTCTGTGAGCTTCTCCGTCCAGGTGCAGCGGGAAGGCGTCCCGTCGACCACTGAAAATTCTGAGGTTTCACTACTCCAGGACGAGACGGTCGATCCGATCAACTCAGACCTCTCGGTATCGCCGGATGAGATCACCCCTAAGGACCTTGCTGATGAGTCCAAGGGTGTAGAGGTCACTCTCACCAACCTCAAAGAGGGCGACAAAGTCACCGACAACCTGACCAATAAGACAAAGACTGTGTCCGCTAACGGCGACTTCACCTTCAGCGTCTATTACACGAAGGACCCCGATACCCTAGAAGAGGGCAAAGTTCCCTTCACTGTCACGATCGAACGCGAAGGCACCGACTCAGCTGAACTCAATGGCGAAATCAACGTCGTCGAGGACGCTGATGAAGACCCAAACGTCGACCCGACCGTCAAGGTCGACTCGAAGACGATCTCCCTCGAGGACTTCAAGAAGGACGGACTGAAGTTCAGGGGAACCGGCTTCTCTCCGGATGGGACCGTCAGCGTCAAGGGCGAAGCCGTCTCGGCCCAGCGTGCCGCAGCCACTCAGGCCGATGAGCTTCGTGCCGACGAGGACGGCAATGTCGAGGGCGCCGTGATCGCACCCGAGTCAATCGAAGCAGGCAAGTACTCGCTGACCTTCGTCGACGACGAGTCCGGCGAAGAGTCCGATTCCGTCGAGATCACTGTGACCGAAGACGACGCCGTCGATCCGATCGACGCCTCGCTCAAGGTCGACCCCAAGGAGATCACCGCCGAGGATCTCGCCAACAAGGACAAGGGCGTGACCGTCACCGTCTCCGGCGTGAAGAAGGGCGACACGATCACCGACTCGCTCAGCGGCAAGAGCGAGACCGCTGATGCCGATGGCGACTACAAGCTCCACCTCTGGTACGAGGGCAACCCCGACAACCTCGAGGTCGGAAAGGTTCCGTTCACCGTCACCATCGACCGCGAAGGCAGCGAGTCGGAGACTCTCAACGGCAACATCAACGTTGTCGGCGACGACGATGGTGAGACCGAGGCTCCCGCCGAGGCGACCTTCAAGGTCTCGCCGAAGACGATCGAGGCCGCGGACTTCGCCAACGACAAGAAGGGCGTCACCCTCGCCGTTGAGAACTGCGAACCGGGCGCAGATGTCCACTTCGAGGTCAATCCGAAGGGCATCAACGTCACGGCCTACGAGAACACCGTCAAGGCTGATGACGAAGGCAATGCCTCCGTCAACGTCTTCGGCACCTCCTCGAACGCCTCGGCCTACGTCGGCGCTTACACCGCGACTGCAACCTGCGGCGATGACACCATGAAGGACTCCTTCAAGGTCACCGAAGGCGCCAACGGCGGCGGCTCGGACGGCGGCGACAACGGGAACGCCGGAAACGGTGGAGACGACGGCAGCCAGCTGCCGCGCACCGGTGCCGACCTCGGCGGACTGACGACGGGCGCCCTGCTCCTCCTCGTCGGTGGTGCCGCGATCGCGCTGACCGGCCGCAAGAACAAATTCGGACAGACTCCGACGAGCTTCTGATCCGAGACAGGCAGTCAGCCTAGAACGACAGGCAGAGGGGCGGCTCAGCGTGTGCTGAGCCGCCCCTCTGCCTGTCGCGCAGCCCGTGAGATATCGGCGGCTCGGATGAATGCAGAATGAACTCTGCGCCAGAACCGAACTCAGAGCTGAACAAAACGACCACAACTATGCGTGTGGTGAATGTTGCATTACTGTTACATTCGTAATACTTCACACCCAGCTGTAATTTTCTAAGGAAATACATGAAGAAGCTCGCCCTCGCACCCGCGGTGGCCATCGCCATCACCGGCCTGGCCGCATCCCCAGTCATCGCTGCCCCTAACTCGGGCAGCTACTCACACACTGTCGTCAAGAACTCCGGCGACGCCCAGGAGAGCACTCCGTCTGAGTCACCTGAGGCTGATGCGCAGGCTATCGAGGCGAAGGTGACGACCTCCCCCAAGGAAATCACCGCCGAGGATCTCGCCAACAAGGAAAAGGGAATCGTCGTCACGATCACCGACCTTGAGGCCGGAGACAAGATCTCGGATTCGCTCACTGGCGAAGCCGGAACTGCTGAAGGCGATACTTTCCAATACAACATCTACTCCACTCAGCCCGCCGAGGACATCGAGAACGGTACGGTTGACTTCTCCGTCACGATCACTCGCGACGACGAAGAACGCACTTATGACGGGTTGAGCTTCTCCGTCGTCGACGACGCAGACGAGCCCGAGGCTCCCGAGGTCGACCCGACGGTCTCGCTCAACGCCGATGAGTTCACACAGAGCGAGTTCGCGGACAACGGCATCAAGGTCACCGGCGAGGGCTTCACCCCGAACGGCACGGTCACCGTCGTCGGCGGCAACGAAACGTCGCCGTTTGCGACCCAGGAAGTCGAAGCCGACGACGAAGGAAAGGTCTCCGCAACCCTGAAGTTCGAGGGCGACGGCGAACTCCCGGCCGGCGACTACTCGGTCTGGGGTGTCGACCAGGAGTCCGAGACCAACTCCCCGGCTCAGGACTTCACCATCACCGAAGACGAGACCGAAGCCCCCTCCACTCCTGCTGAAGAAGCCAAGCTGACCGTCTCCCCCGAGTCGATCACTCCTGCTGACTTCGTCAAGGACGACAAGGGCGTCACCCTCGCCGTCGAGAACTGCGAGCCCGGTGAAGACGTCCGCTTCCTCGTCAACCCGAAGGGCGAGTCGAGCGTCACCGCTTTCGACAAGACCGTCCAGGCTGACGACGAAGGCAAGGCCAACGTCAACGTCTACGGCACCAGCGCCTCCAACGCCTCGGCCTACATCGGCGATTACGACGTCACCGTCACCTGCGGCGATGACGAACTGACCGGTGACTTCTCGGTCGAGGACGACCCGAACGCCGGTGGCGGCGACGGCGATGAAGACGGCAACGACGATGGCGACAACGGAGATGCCGGCAACGGCGGGGACCTGCCTCGCACCGGTACCGAGCTGACCGGTCTCGTCGGCGGCGCCGGCCTCCTCCTCATCGGTGGAGTCGCGGTCGCCATGACCATGCGCCGCAAGAAGGTCGCCCAGGATCCCGCTGAGATCTGATAGCGACTGACCTGAGCTCGCCCGGGCTCGATTGAGCTAGGTGTGAGACGACGAAGGGCGCGAACCCGATCGGGTTCGCGCCCTTCGTCGTCTCAGCGATGCCGGGCAGAAGACAGCTCATTCCATGCGGTCGTACCTCGAGCGCAGGGCGAGGAAGACTCCGTAGAGGACCAGGCCGAGACCCACAGCCAACAGCAGATACGGCCCGAACGGCTGATCGCGCATGCCCTTGAGCGCACCGTCGATTCCGGTGAACTCCTCCGGATCACCGGTCGCCGCGGACACCACGATGAGGATGCCCACCGACAGCAGCGTCGCGCCCTTGCCCAGATACCCGACGATGCCTGTGAAGCCGACGAGGAAGCGAGTGAACGCGCTGCGCGGCCGACGCAGCTCGTCTTTCCACTTCCGCCGCAGACCGTTGACACAGAATACGATGCCGATGATCGCAATCACGGCGCCGACGGCCATGAGGATATACAGTCCACCCGGCACCTTCGCCACCGTCGTCGAGGCCTGTGAACTCGACTTACCCGAATCCGCTCCTCCGCCGAAGACGAATTGGGAGAAGGTTGCCGCCACGACTACATAGGCGATGGCAGAACCGACCACCGTGAAGAAGTCGGTCCACTGTTTCCTCCCCTGTTTCTCCTGCGGATCCCGAGTACCAGCGCCACGCAGCGATGCTGAGCCGAAGAACGCGTTGACCAGGCACCACAAAGCCATCAACGCACAGCCGAGGAAGCAGACGATGATGAGCACCATGCCGAAGGGCTGCGCAGCGATCTGGCCGACAGCTCCTGCCTGGTCGGCGTCGCCGCCGCCTTGCCCCAGCCCGATCGTCACAGCGGTCGCGCCGAGGATGGCGTGGACCAATCCGTTGGCGATGAATCCCGCTCGGGCCACCCGCTCGAACCAGCGGCTGTCTGCGGCTTCCTGAGCCGCCGAATCAGCGCTGTCGGCGACCTGTCGAACCTTCTCTTTCTCGTCCACAGAGTCAGTGTCGCACAGCACCTGTCCTCTTCTGCGCCGCAAACAGGCAGAATCCTCGGACAGATGCGAAGAGGCGGAGCGCGAATACCCAGATGGGTTCGCACTCCGCCTCAGATCCGATCGCTCTGACACTGACCGGCGACTGCCGACTCAGCCGCGCCGGTACCGGTTGTACAGCACCAGGGCTCCAGGCTCCGGACGACCCTGCGGGCGACGTCCCCTCGAGATCGAGACGACATCCCCGCCCGCGGTGCCGGCCGCGAAGACACGTGCATCGCGCTCCTGCGCCGACCGGCGTGCTCGAACCTCGTCCTCGAGCTCCTCATTGCGGCTCTTGAGCGCATCGACCTGATTCTGCAGATCGATGATCTTCTTGATCCCGACGAGGTTGACTCCCTCGTCCTGTGACAGCTGCTGGATCAGTCGCAGCTTGGCGATGTCCTTCCCTGAGTAACGCCGGCCTCGGCCCGCAGTGCGTTCCGGAATGACGAGACCCAGGCGGTCATACTGCCGCAGCGTCTGCGGGTGCATGCCCGCCAGATCCGCGGCCACCGAGATGACATACACCGCCGCACTCGATGAAATGTGCATTGTGATTCACCACCTCAACTGGCCTTGGCTTTGTCCAGCAAGCCGGCGCGTGGATCCTCACCTTCGGTGGCGGCCCTGAACGATTCGACCGCCTGCTTGGCTTCCTTGGACAGGTTCTGCGGCGCCACGATCTCGACTGTCGCCAGCAGGTCGCCGGTGCCCTTCTTCGTCTTCACACCTTTGCCCCGCACGCGCAGGGTCCGTCCCGACGGCGTCCCCGGTGCAACCTTCACCTTGACGGGCATTCCGCCCAGGGTCGGCACCTTGACCTCGGCGCCGAGGGCCGCCTCGTCGAAGCTGATGGGCAGGTCCATCCGCAGGTTGTCACCGTCGCGGGTGAAGACCGGGTGCGGGCTCACGTGCACGGTGAGGATGACGTCACCGGGCTCACCGCCGTTGGGGCTGGTCTTGCCCTTGCCGGCCAGGCGGATCTTCTGTCCGTCCTTGACCCCGATCGGGGTGCGCACGGTCAGCGGCTTCCCGCCGGGCATGTTCAGCTTCACCGAGGCACCGTCGATGGCTTCGGTGAACGACAGCGTCGTGCTCGACTTGATGTCGCCGCCCTTGACCGGAGGCTGGTAGCCGCCGTATCCGCCGCCACCGCCGAAACCTCCGCCGAATCCGCCGAGCAGATCCGCCAGATCCGGGGGAACGTCTCCCCCACCGCCGTAGGTCGTGCGGGTTCGCGTCCGTCCGCCGCCTCCGAAGAGGTCGGAGAACACGTCGTCGAATCCGCCGCCGGCAGCCCCTCCGGGTCCGCCGGAACCGGCGCTGAACCGGGCACCGCCGCCCATGGCACGGACCTGATCGTACTGAGCCCGGGACTCCTTGTCGGAGAGCACCTGATGGGCCTGGCCGATCTCCTTGAACTTCTCCTCGGCCTTCTCATCCCCGGGATTGGCGTCCGGGTGGTACTTGCGCGCGAGTTTGCGGTAGGCCTTCTTGATTTCGGCATCGGAAGCGTCCTTGGAGACGCCGAGGGTTTTGTAGAAGTCCTTGTCGAACCAATCATTCTGAGGTCCGGTATTCACCTGGCACCTCCTTTCCTTCCAATCAATCCTGTCATCACGGTATTCACTTGTCCTCTCACAATCCGCATCCCCGGGGCACTGCCCCGAAGATCCGGACCGCCGCCGAGGCGGTTCCCCGGCCCCGTACGTCGGTGAACCGGCGTACGGGGCGGGCGGCCGCCTCGGCGATCGTTGTCGTTCAGTCCTCCGGCTGCTGGACACCGACGCGGGCGGCGCGGATGATGCGCTCCCCGATTCGGTAGCCCGGCTGCATGACCAGGAAGAGCGTCGGATTCTCGACCTCATCCGACGGCTGCTGCATGAGTGCTTCGTGGATGTTCGGGTCGAACTCGTCGCCGACCTCCCCGTACTGTTCGACGCCGATCTTGTTCAGCGATTCGACGAGCTTGTTCACGTGGGTCTCGAAAGGCCCGCTGACATCGCCGTTCTCGCGAGCGAGCTTGACCTCGTCAAGCACGGGGATCAGGGCCTCGACGGCCTTGATCGTGCCGCCGAGCGCCGCACGCTCACGTTCGCGGTCGGCGCGCATCCGGTAGGCCGCATACTCGGCGTTGATGCGCTTGAGGTCGGCGAGGTAGCCCGCCGCGTCCGAGCCCGGTTCGGGCTCGGCCTCCGGCTCGATGTCCTCAAGCCCCGAGGCGTCGGCGGGGATGTCCACACCGAGGTCGCTGGCGTCAGCTGCCTGCTCGGCGTTCGGATCCGCGGTCGGCTCCTCGCCGGCCCCGGCCGAGGCCGCCTCAGCGTCGGCCTCGGGACGGACCTCACCGGTGTTCGGATCGACCCGGCGCTTGTCACTGAAGGTGAAGCCTGGCTCCTCGGACGACTTGTCGTTGCCCTCGGCAGTCATTACTTCTTCTCCTCATCCTCTTCGTCGACGACTTCGGCGTCGACGACATCGTCGTCTGCGCCTGCATCGGCGGTACCTTCACCGGCAGCTTCGGCACCTTCGGCACCGCCCTGCTGGCTGTAGATGGCTTCGCCGATCTTCTGCTGGTTCTCCACGAGCTTGTCGTAGGCGGACTTCACGGCGTCGTCGTCTTCACCCTTGAGGGCTTCCTTGACGGCGTCGACATCGCCCTGCATCTCGGTCTTGAGCTCCTCGGGCAGCTTGTCCGCGTTGTCGGTCAGCAGCTTCTCGGTCTGGTAGGCGAGGTTCTCCGCGTTGTTGCGGACGTCGGCGGCCTCACGGCGCTTCTTGTCCTCTTCTGCGTGCTCCTCGGCCTCGCGGACCATGCGGTCGATGTCTTCCTTCGGCAGTGCGGAACCGCCGGTGATCGTCATCGACTGTTCGGTGCCGGTGCCCTTGTCGGTGGCCGACACGTGGACGATGCCGTTGGCGTCGATGTCGAAGGCGACCTCGATCTGCGGCACGCCGCGCGGAGCCGGAGCAATGCCGGTCAGTTCGAAGGTGCCGAGGTTCTTGTTGTCGCGAGTGAACTCACGCTCACCCTGGAAGACCTGGATCGACACGGAGGGCTGGTTGTCCTCAGCGGTGGTGAAGGTCTCCGAGCGCTTGGTCGGGATCGGGGTGTTGCGCTCGATGAGCTTGGTCATGACGCCGCCCTTGGTCTCGAGTCCGAGCGAGAGCGGGGTGACGTCGATGAGCAGGACGTCCTTGCGCTCACCCACGAGAACACCGGCCTGCACCGCGGCGCCGATGGCGACGACCTCATCGGGGTTGACGCCCTTGTTGGGCTCCTTGCCTCCGGTGAGCTCGGTGACGACCTGGGTCACGCCGGGCATACGGGTCGAACCGCCGACGAGGACGACGTGGTCGATGTCGGACACGGAAACGCCGGCGTCCTTCATGACTGCGTGGAAGGGAGCCTTGGTGCGCTCGAGGAGGTCCTTGGTCAGGTCTTCGAACTTCGCACGGGTGAGGGTCTCATCCAGGTGGATGGGGCCGTTCTCGCTCATCGACAGGTACTGCAGCGAGATGTTCGTGCTGGTGGCCGAGGACAGTTCCTTCTTGGCCTGCTCAGCGGCTTCCTTGAGGCGCTGCAGAGCGGTGGCGTCCTTGGTCAGGTCCACGCCGTAGTTGTTCTTGACCTGCTCGACCAGCCAGTCGACGATGCGCTGATCCCAGTCGTCACCGCCGAGGCGGTTGTCACCGGAGGTCGCACGGACCTGAATGGTGGAGAAGTCGTCTTCGTCCTTGGCAACCTCGAGCAGGGACACGTCGAAGGTACCGCCACCGAGGTCGAAGACGAGGATGAGCTCGTCTTCCTTGCCGCGCTCGAGGCCGTAGGCCAGAGCGGCAGCGGTGGGCTCGTTGATGATGCGCGAGACGTTGAGGCCGGCGATCTCACCGGCGTCCTTCGTCGCCTGGCGCTCAGCATCGTTGAAGTATGCGGGAACGGTGATCACCGCGTCGGTGACCTTCTCCTGCAGGTACTCCTCGGCGTCGTGCTTGAGCTTCTGGAGGATGCGGGCCGAGACTTCGGGAGCCGTCATCTTCTTGCCGCCGATCTCGGTGGACCAGTCGGTGCCCATGTGGCGCTTGACCGATGCGACGGTGTTCTTGATGTTCGTGACGGCCTGGCGCTTGGCGATCTCACCGACGAGGGAGTCGCCGTTCTTGTTGACCGCGACGACGGACGGGGTCGTGCGACCGCCCTCGGCGTTTGCGATGACCTTCGGCTCGCCGCCCTCGAGGACGGCGACGACGGAGTTCGTGGTTCCGAGGTCGATTCCGACTGCACGTGCCATAGTGTTCTCTCCTTTGTTCGTGAGTTCCTGCGACTCGAATGTGTGCGATCGGGCGGCTCCGGTTCTTGAGTCAGAACCACTCGACCGCACACATTGAGCCAACTGGACTCAAGTATTCTCTTCGAGGTTTCGACCGTCAAGTCGACCTCATCAAAGTTGCGTACACCAGACTCAACTTTAATGAGGACGGTTTTATTCCGGCCGGGAAGAGATTATTGAAGTGACCCTCCTGTAGGTTGTCGGTTTTCGTGTCGGAATCTCAATTTTGTGTCGGTGGCGTGTCGGAGTTCTCAATTTCGTGTCGGAGCGAGGAAGCTGGAGGTATGACAACGAAGTCGTTGTTAGAGACGGAATTGATCTATCGCACCGAGGAGGGCTCCTCGGTCACGACGACTGTGGGAGCTGTAGATAAGACCCGGCTTTCGAAGGGTCTACCGGTCCGATCGCCCAGATCCTATGCACGTCAGCGTCACTACCCGGGTCTGTTCTGGTCTGCGACTACGGGCGGCCACGTACCGTACGAGAGCCGGTTGGAACTTGACCGACTGTGGGTGGCGGACTTCGACCCTCGGGTTGTCTGGATCTCCGGCCAACCGATGTGGTTGAGCGGCTGCGACGGTGAAGCGGTTCGTCGGCACGTACCTGATTTCTTGCTGACTGGCTCGGATGGTCGATTGACCGTAGTCGATGTGAAACCGGCCGAATTCGTCAGTCGGCCGAAAGTCGCGACTGTATTCGCATGGACACGACAGGTTTGCGAAGCGGCAGGGTGGCGATACGAAGTGTGGTCCGGTGACGATCCCCGCCGTTTGGCGAACATCAAGGCTCTCGGAGCAAGTCGCCGTCTCCAAATGTTCGGGCCACAGGATGTACGAGAATTCGACGGAGCTGGCGGCATGTCGTTTGGTGACCGCTTTCGGGCGTGGTCAGGGGAAAACGAGGTAAGCCTCGATGCCGCGATGGGGACATCCCAGCGTGTATGAGCAATATTTGAGGAGATCGCCGATGGCGTCGGTTGTTGAACTTTCGGTGGGCAAACAAGTGTGGTTCGAAGGCGAAATGTGGGAAATCGCTTCCATATCTGCGGCCGCCGCACAACTGTCTCGTGGCGACAAGTTCCGTTCGGTGGCGACGCTGTCGCTGTTAGATGGCGCGAAAATCATCGGTGACGATACTCAGGCTGCAGAAGATGAGGGGTCTCAGCCTGCATCGAATGTTGTGTTGAGTGATTTGAGTCCGGCTCAGCGGGCGAAGTTGGATCAGCGTGCTGAGGTCGTGCGCCCGTTGTTGGAGTATGACGGTGATGTCTCGTTGAAGCAGCGACTGCGAGAGGCTGCGGTCTCGGCGCAGGTGTCGACGCGCACGTTGGAGCGTTGGATGACCGGCTATCGTAGCGGCGGTTTGGCGGGTCTTGCTGATAGTCGAATGACTGGACGCTACGCCACGGGTATCGATTCGCGGTGGGATGCCGCCTGCGCCGAGGTTTTGGCGGAATATACATCGCGGTCGACTCCAACGATGGGAGTTGTCTTAGACAAGATCCAGCAACGGGTTGACGAGCAGCACGGGCCGGGAGTGGTGGGCACTCCGTCTCGGTCTAGTGCGTATCGTCGACTGAAGGAGCTGTCGAAGGGTCGACATGCTTTCGGAAGTGGTAAACAGCGGCGGTCAGTTGCCGATCGTCCCCGGGGCCCATATGGCAGGTTACGGGCGACACGGCCGGGTGAGTATGTGGTTCTGGATACGACGCCGCTAGACGTGTTCGCGATGGAACCGGTCACTTTGAGGTGGGTGCCTGTCGAACTGACTGTTGCTCAGGACCTGTTCACTCGTTGCATTCTGGGTCTTCGATTGACCCCTGTCTCGACGACCGCAGCAGATGTCGCGAATGCGCTGTACCAATGTGTGACTCCACAACCGAACGGTGATGATGACGGTGCGTGGCCGTTCCATGGAGTCCCGCGCAATGTGCTCGTCGGTACCGAAGAGCCGGATGGTGTGTCTCAAGAACGAGTCGCTGGGTTGCCGGCGTGCTTGCCGGAAGCGATCGTTGTCGATCACGGCAAGGTCTACCTGTCGTCGCATGTGACCTCGGCCTGCGCGCGGCTGGGCATCACGATTCAGCCGGCAATTCCTCACAAACCCACCGATAAGCCAACAGTCGAGCGGTTCTTCAAGACATTGCGCGAGGGCCTCTTGCAGCATCTTCCCGGCTACAAGGGCCCGGACGTCTACAACCGTGGAGCGGACATCGAGGATCAAGCCTTCTACTATGTAGCAGAGCTTGAACAGATCATTCGCGAATGGGTTGGCCAAGTCCACCATTACACCAAGCACCGAGGGTTAAGCGTTCCGGAGGTGCCAAACGCGGAGTTCTCGCCTGCGGAGATGTTCGAAATTGGTCTGGCGAAGGCTGGCGGAGTGTTGGTACCGAGTTCGCCGGACCTGGCGTTTAGTTTTCTTGACGTCGCGTGGCGTTCGATCCAGCACTATGGTGTCGAGATCGACGGACGCCGGTACGACGGTGCCGCGTTGAATATGCATCGAAACTCCAAGTCCCCGTACAAGGGGGTTCATGCTGGGAAGTGGCCGTTGTTCGTTGATGCTCAAGATGTTCGACGGGTGTGGTTCCAGAACCCAGACACTCTTGAGTTTGAACCGTTGGAGTGGGAGCACGCACCAGCGCTCGACCAGCCGTTTTCCCTGGAGGCGGCCAAGTACACGAAGAGGTTGGCGCTACGGTCCAATCGCCATGTGGACCCAACCCAAGCCGTCCAAGACCTGCTGAACTCATGGAATGAAGGCACTGTGACAGCGCGCCGGGATAAGTCGCTGGCTCTACGCCTCAGCACTACCCGCAGTCATGGCGTGTCCACAACCGAAGACGACAATCACGAAGCACGCGAGACGGCGTCTGTGCCGGCGGTGATCGATCTGCTCGAAGCCCGAAAGAACCGCAAAGCAAATGAGCTGGACCTCGTTGATGATCTCGACGATGTATTTGCCCGCTATTACAAAGAGCATCCTGACCAGGACGGTTTTGAGGTGTTCGACGAATGACGAATCGGTGGGCCCGGTGGTTGCGGGAGCATCAGCCACAGCGTTTCAACATGGCGACCAAACAGGGCTGGGACGCGTTCGCTCAATCTGCCCCACGTCCGGAGTTGGAACAGTTGTCGCGAACGGAGTTGAATCGGCTGAGCGATGAGGAACGAGAAGATTACGACGAAGCACGGTTGGTGTGGAACGCGAATCCTCCGGCAGTCAAGACCGTCCAATTGAGTAGCGCGTTCTCGGTAATGGACCAGGTGATGGCCTCGAACAGACGCGATGGAGATCGTTTACGGGGATCGATCGTGATCGATGCCGCCCCGGCACTGGGCAAGACCACAATCGCGACTCGTTTCGCAAGGGAATACCATCGCAAGACTTTGCGTCGTTTCGGTGCCAAGACTGGTGCCGGTCATCAGCGGTTGCCGGTGGCGTTCATCCCGTTGGATGCGGGTGTCACGCTCAAGGGATTGAACCAGAAAATCCTCGCCTTCTACGGTCATCCAGGCGCCAATCGCGCGACGACCGCACGGTTGGGCGCACTGGCGGTCGATTGCGTGCGCTCTTGTGAAACCCAGCTCATTGTCATCGACGATCTGCACTTCATCGATTTCAAACATCGCCATGGACGCGAGGTCAGCAACCATCTGAAAGGCCTGGCGAACGAGATGCCGGTGACGTTCGTCTATGTGGGTGTGCGTTTGGCTGAGAAGCGATTCTTCGACGAAGGATTAATAGGAGAAGATGCCGCATATGCGCAAACATCACGCCGTTCGACCCGCGTCCCGGTCGCACCGTTTAACCGCACTACCAATGCCGGAACTCGCGCGTGGTCGCACCTGCTGACGAAGCTCGAAGAGCACCTGTTACTCGTCGACGGAGAACCTGGCATGTTGGTGCGTCAGGCTGCGGAGCTCCATCGTCGCACACAAGGTCACATTGGTTCCCTGACGAACTTACTCGACCGTGCTAGCTACCTCGCGATCACCACCGGAGTCGAAACCATTACCCCGGAGATTCTGTCTGCGGTCACGATCGACAATGCAGCCGAAACCAGCGCCCGCACAGCCTAACGACAAGTGCGCATCGACGCGCTTGCGAGGAATCACCTCTGGCTACGACCTCGACGCGTGGCCACTGGCACTGCCCATTGAGCCCGATGAAACCCTCTCGAGCTGGTGGGCACGCATAGCCTCCCGATTCGGTGTCTCACCGGCAGCCTTGTTTCGCGAAGTCGGGTTCCGAATGGGTTCCTACACCCCGTGGCGAGTGGAGCAACGACTCGCGCGCCCCAGTTCCCCATTGAGTGTTCGAACCGGGGTATCCAACGAAACCAGGGCTCAGGCTCACACTGCTCAGGCACGTATTTCAGATCTTCTCGCAAGCGTGACTCAGCGGTATTCTGGAGGGATGACAAGGGCGATGACAACAACGCACATTGCACATGCGACGGCCAAAACGACAAAGGTCGCCCTCCATCCGATGGAATGCGCCATTGCCGCCCCAGCAGGCAGGCTGACGAGGTTCGCCAGTGTCGGACCAGCCAAGACGACAGACAGGGCCTTCCCCGCTCTCTCATGCGGAACGAGAGTTGCGGCAAATGCCACGATCACGGCCCAGAAGATTCCATGAGCCATTGCGCCGATTACGCGCGAGACCAGAGCGAACGCGAAGTGAGGCGCCACGGCGGTCAGGACGTTTGCCGTACTCATGGTTCCGAGAGAGACCAGGACCAGTCTTCTGCGCGGCCACCTGATTGTCGCGCGCACGAACGGTACTCCCGTCACCGCGATCGTCATCGCCCAGACGGTCACGAGCAGGCCCGCTGTCGAGTTCGCCACCGACAGCGATGTGCTGAGTTGGTCCAGGACGCCCGTTGGCATCATCTCCGCGCTCACTGTCGTGAAGGTCGCCGCGCTCAACGCCAGCAGGGGCAGGACGGTGCTAGTTGATTCAGACATGCCTCGAACTTAAACTTTGACGTCAATGTCAATGTCAAGCAACGGAGGACGGCATGAGAATCGGAGAGCTCGCAAAGCTGTCCGGAACGTCGACACGGATGCTTCGCTATTACGAATCCCAGGGACTCCTGAAGGCGAAACGATCCACAAATGGGTATCGCGCGTTTGACACAAGCGATGTCGAACGGGCACGTTCCATCGCCAGCCTCATCCGATCCGGGGTACCAACCAAACTGATCTATGCCATTCTCACCGCGCAAGACGATCCCGCGAACTGGGGCAACTCCTGTGACCTCGAGTTCGCCAGACTGCTTCACATCGAACTCGACACGATTGACGAGAAGATCGCATGCCTCACTCGAAGCCGAGCCGCAGTAGAGACCTACCTTGAATGCTCGGGTGCCAACACCGTCTCGGCCAGAAGCAGCACTGACTGAGCACCGCTCGACACATCTCGGCACTTTCCGTGCTCGTGACTCTATTGCGCGTCTGCTGCGCAGCTGAAAACGACAGATCCACCCCTACACACTCATCCTGGCCGGCGGCACGTTGAGACATCGGCTGCCGATTCCGAAGAAGCAGGCCGCCGTGCCGCCCAGATCACCTCAATATCAACCAGACGGAGCGAGGCGGAGCAGCCGTGGGCGAGATGACATCTGTCGGAGCAACCACTTGAGAATCATGACGATTCGGTGCAATGACTGCGGGTTCATCAATTTGGCGTGACCCGGGGACGCCAGCTTGTTTCGGGCGGGCGCTGCGCTCACTCGCCGAGGTGGTCCTCCAGATCGTCGAGGATCTGACCGGCTCCGGTGGGTCCGAGTCCGAGGAACCAGACATCGTCGTTGACGCGGATGGCCTTGCCGTCCTTGACCGCGTCGAGACCCCTCCATTGGCTCGACTCGAGCGCCTTCTTCTCCCCGGTCGCCTCCGGGTCGCCGTAGCTGGTGTAGAAGACATAGTCTCCGGCGGCTCGGTCGAGGTTCTCCGGTGAGATCTCGACGGCGAGTTCATCGACGTCCTGATTCTTCGGGCGCTTGAATCCCGCGTCGTTCAGAATGACTCCGATGAGCGACTGGTTCGCGTAGAGGCGCAGACGCTCAGGCATGAAGCGCACAAGTGAGATCGTCGAGTCTCCGTCGACAGAGTCCTTGAGCTCACCGGCCTCACGAGCGTAGTCCTCAAGCTCCTGCGTCGTCGCGTCTTCCATGCCCATCGCCTCACCGACGAGGCGGAAGTTCTCCTTCCACGGGAATCCCGGGCGGATGGAGAACACCGTCGGAGCAATCGAGTCGAGCTCGTCGTAGAGCTTGTCGGCCCGCAGCTGGCTGCCGAGGATGAGGTCGGGCTCGAGCGAGGCGATCTTCTCGAGATCAAGCTCTTGAATCGTGCCGACCGTCTCGACTCCCTTGACCTGGTCTTCGAGGTAGCTCGGCACCGGACTGGCGCCCTCGGTCGTCACCATGCCGACGGGCGTGATGCCCAGCGACAGGACATCGTCGAGTTCTCCGGTATCGAGAACGACGACTCGCTCGGGCTTCTTCTCGATCTCGGTCGTGCCGTTGGCATGCGTGACCGTTCGCGGGAAGACCCCGGCCTCGGCATCACTGCCGAGCTTCGCGGTCTCCTCATCAGCAGTGCCGAAGGCCTCACCTCCGGTCGCAACATCTTTGTTGCCAGCCTCCCCGTCGGCACTTTTGTCGTCCTCGGCAGCACAGCCGGTGGCGAGCAGGGCAAGAGTCAGTGCGGAGGCGGCCGCTGCGACCGCCCGATTCTTCAACGTCAGATTCACACAGATGAGCCTACCCTAACCAATGCCGCTGTTGACACGCAGCGAGCAGCCAGAGGCGGACGAATGAAATCCGGCAACGGGCGTCTTCGCGGAGATGGCAGAGGCACCCGGCAGGGATCTTGGCCCTACCCGGGCGCCCCTGCACTCCGCGGATTGCGATGACGGTCAGCCGCCTCGGCGAATCAGCCCTTCGCAGGTCGGGAACTGATGATCTCGGCCCGCTCATCACGATTGAACTGACGCAGCTGGGTCACATGCGAGGGGTTGAGCTCGGAGACATCGGCAACCTGGAGCAGGCGCATGGTGCGCTCGACCTGCTCGCCGAGGATCTCGATCGTCCGGTCCACGCCTTCCCGACCGCCGGCCATGAGACCGAAGAGGTAGGCGCGGCCGATGAGGGTGAAGTCCGCACCGAGCGCCAGGGAGGCGACGATGTCGGCACCGTTGCGGATTCCGGTGTCGATGATGATCTCCACGTCCTTGCCGATCTCACGAGCCACCTCGGGGAGGAGCTCGAAGGGAACGGGTGCCCGGTCGAGCTGACGTCCGCCGTGGTTGGACAGGACGATCGAGTCGACGCCGAGGTCGGCAAGCTTCTTCGCGTCCTCGAGCGTCTGCACGCCCTTGACGGAGAACTTGCCGGGCCACATGGCACGGATCTCGGCGAGGTCGTCGAAATCGATCGAGGGATCCATTGCCGAGTCGAGCAGTTCGCCGACCGTTCCGCCGGTCTCCGACAGGGAAGCGAACTCGAGCTTCGGAGTGGTCAGGAAGTCCCACCACCACCAAGGGCGCGGGATCGCGTTGAGGATCGTCTGCGGGGTCAGCTGCGGTGGGATGGAGAAGCCGTTGCGCGTATCGCGCAGGCGTGCACCGGCGACGGGGGCGTCGACGGTGAAGAACAGGGTGTCGAATCCGGCGTTCTTCGCCCGCTCGACGAGACCGTAGGAGATGTCGCGCTGCTTCATCACGTAGAGCTGGAACCAGTTGCGCCCGTGCGGGTTGACCTTCTTCACGTCCTCGATCGAGGTCGTGCCCAGCGTCGAGAGCGTGAACGGAATGCCTGCGGCCCCGGCGGCTCCGGCGCCGGCGGTCTCGCCTTCGGTCTGCATGAGCCGAGTGAACCCGGTGGGGGCGATGCCGAAGGGCATGGCCGAGCTGCCGCCCATGATCTGGGTCGAGGTGTCGACGTTCGTGACGTCCTTGAGGATCGAGGGGTGGAATTCGATATCGCGGAAGGACTGGACCGAGCGCTCCATCGAGATCTCACCCTCGGCGGCACCATCCGTGTAGTCGAACGCGGCGGCCGGGGTCCGGCGCTTCGCGATCGTCCGCAGGTCCTCGATCGTCAGTGCGCTCTCCAAGCGGCGCTTCTTCGGGTCGAGTTCGAACTTCTTGAACTTCATCAGTTCGAAGATCTCGGACGGCTGAGGAATCTGCCTCTTGACCATGTTTATCGCTCCTTCTGTTTGGCAGTGGTTGGTGAGAAATGATTCGTGCGGACGGTCCGGTCGCCGCCACGGCAGCGAGGGGGCCTCAGTGGGAGGGCACCATCCAGGACAGCACCGTCGACTGGAGTCCGACGAGCAGACACATGGCGACGAGCATGCCCAACGACCAGCCGATGACGCGGCGAAGGATCGAGGACTCCTTGCCGAGCAGGCCGACGGCGGTGGCTGCGATGGTGAGGTTCTGCGGACTGACCATCTTACCGAGGACTCCACCCGAGCTGTTGGCGCCGACGAGCAGCAGCGGATTGAGTCCAGCCTCGTGCGCGGCGGTCTGCTGCAGAGTGGCGAACAGTGCATTCGCCGAGGTGTCCGAACCGGTGACAGCAGTGCCCAGCCAGCCGAGGATCGGCGAGAGGAAGGCAAAGAAGGCACCGGTGCCGGCGATCCAGGTGCCGATGGCGATCGTCTGGCCCGAGAGGTTCATGACATAGGCCAGTGCGAGAACCGATCCGACGGTGAGGATCGAGAACTTCATCTTCACAACGTTGACGATGAAGACATCGACGGCGTCCTTCGCCGACATCTTGTACACGATCGCGACGATGATACCGGAGATGAGCAGCAGAGTTCCGGGCGAAGACAGCCATTGGAAGTTGTAGATCGTGCTCGTCGAGACTTCGCCAGCGGCATCGAGGATGTTCCCATTCAGTCCGGGCCACGGAATCTTCACATCCGTGGATGCCAGCCAGTTGTTCAGCGCCGGCACGAGCTTGGCCACGGAGAAGATGACGATCACCAGCAGGTATGGGAAGAGCGCAAGGAACACCCGGGACCCGGTCAGCGGTGCGGTCTCTTTCTTCACATCGGTGGCCACAGCTGCGGAAGCGCTGCCGGCGTCAGGGGCGGCGGCGCCTTCGTGTTCGCGCTCGTCGGCCATGCGGTCGAGTGCCTCCTGTCCGCCCTTCGGCTTCCAGAACCGGAGCATGATGACGACGGCGGCGAGGCCGACCAGGGAAGCGATGATGTCGGTGAGTTCGACGGAGAGGAATGTGGCCGAAACGTACTGCGCGAGGCCGAAGGCGATGCCCACGACGAGGGCCAGGGGCCAGATCTGGCGGAGCCCGCGACGCCCGTCGACGAGCAGGACGAGGAACAGCGGCACGACCGCGGCGAGGAACGGGGTCTGGTGGCCGACCATGGCGCCGATGTCCTGGTAGTCGATTCCCGTGAGGGTGCCGGCGGTGATGATCGGGATGGCGATCGCACCGAAAGCCACGGGCGCGGTGTTGGCCACGAGGACAACGACCGCAGCACGCATGGCGGTGAAGCCGACGGCGACCAGCATGACACCGGTGATCGCCACAGGGGCGCCGAATCCGGCGAGCGCCTCGAGGAGACCGCCGAAGCAGAAAGCGACGATGATCGCCTGGATGCGCGGGTCATCTGAGATGACGTTGATGACCAGCCGCAGGTCTTCGAAGTGGCCCGAGCGCACGGTGAGTTCGTAGAGCCAGATCGCGGTGATGACGATCCACATGATCGGGAACAGTCCGAAGGCGAACCCCTGCGTCGCCGACAGCGCGGCGAGCCCGACGGGCATTCCGTAGGCGGCGATCGCGACGATGAGAGCGACGCCGACGGCGGTCAGTCCGGCCCAGTGGGCCTTCCACTTCAGCGCGCCGAGGGTAATGAAGATCGTCAGCAGCGGCAGGATCGCCAGCAGAGACGACCGCAGAAGGCTGTCGGCCACCGGCGCAATTTCGGGTGTGTACATGGCTTCTCCAACACGGCCGGGCATGCCCACGACGGGTCCGTTCCCCTGTGAACGCGCTCCGAGCTCGAATGATCACATTTTTTAGTATGGCCTTTATGAGGTCAGACCATTAAAGTGAGCATAGGACGGAGGTGTGATCTGCGTCAAATGTCCTCGGGCGCTCTGGTCACGCCCGCGAGCAGCGCGAAGAATGGCATGACATGATGGCGCGGTGGAGACGACCATGAGTGATGACACGAACGAATTCCGCCCGGAACAGACCGGCAGCACCGAGGCGGCTGCGGGACCCGAGTGGAAACCGGTGACCCGCGCGAGCACCTATGAGCTCGTCATCGACGCCGTCGAAGAGCAGATCATGGCCGGCTCGCTGAGCGTCGGAGACCCCCTTCCGGCCGAACGCGACTTGGCGACGAAGCTCGGCGTCAGTCGTGCCAGCGTCCGCGAGGCGCTGCGCGTGCTCGACAGCCTCGGCGTCGTTCGGTCTTCGGGCGGGTCCGGGCGCGGCGCCGGCACGTTCATCGCCGCGATGCCCTCGGCCGCGCTCACCCGCTTCCTCCGCCTTCATGTCGCGCTCACGAACTTCAGCATCGAGGACGTGACGGAGACGCGCATCCAGCTCGAACGCTCGAGCGCGGTCCTTGCGGCGACCCGTGCCGACAAGGACGCGCTGGCAGAGGTGAATGCGCAGCTGGCGATGATGGACACCCCCGGGATCAGCCTCGAGGTCTTCAACGACGCGGACACCGCCTTCCACATCGCCATCGCTCAGGCGGCGGGCAATCAGCTCTTCTCCGATCTCACCGGGGCCATCCGCACTTCCCTGCGGAGATCGATCTTCTCCTCATTCAGCCGCGTCGACGACCAGCAGGCACTGATGGCGACGCTGCAATCTCAACACCACGGAATCATGAATGCCATCGTCGCCGGTCACCCGGAGGAGGCCGCTCGCGTCACCGAGGAACACATCCGCTTCGCCGCCTCCCAACTCCCCGGCCTCTCCCCCGACTGACAAATCCCCTCCTCTTGCTACCCGACGGCGGCCCAGCAACCTGGCGCCAGGTTGCTGGGCCGCCGTCGGGTAGTAATTGAGGGTGGTCAGTGATCGTCGGAGCGCAGGGCCACCTCGGCGGTTTCCGCCTCGATCCGCGCTTGGTTCTCCGCCCGCTTCTTGGCGCGCCTCTCCTCCTTATGTGCCGCCCGGACCTCTTTGCGCCGTTCGACGAGGAGGTAGAGAGCGGGGACGAGGATGAGCGTGAGCACCGTCGACGAGGTGAGCCCGCCGATGACGACGATCGCCAGGGGCTGCGAGATGAACAGTCCCCCACCGGTCAGCCCCAGCGACATTGGCACGAGGGCGAAGATCGTTGCGGCCGCGGTCATGAGGATCGGGCGCAGGCGCAGTCGGGTGCCGTGGACGATCGCGTCCATGAGGTCAAGTCCGTCCTCACGCAGCTTGTTGATGAGGTCGATGAGCACGATCGCGTTCGTCACGACGATGCCGATGAGCATGAGCAGACCGATGAGTGAGGGAATGCCCAATGGTGTGCCGGTCGCCAGCAGGAGCAGCACGGCTCCGGTCGCGGCGAACGGAATCGACACCAGCAGGATGAGCGGCTGGACGAAGCTGCGGAATGTCGCGATCATCACGAGGAACACGAGCACGATCGCCACGGCCATCGCCATTCCGAGCTGACCGAACGATTCCGCCTGCTCCTGACTGGCACCGCCGACGTCGAAGCTGACTCCGTCGGGCAGATCCATGGTCTCGGTCAGGTCAGTGGCCGCGGCGGTGACCGTTTCTAGCTGGCCGCTGGACGGGGTTGCGAACACAGTGACCTTCCGGTCGCCGTCGGCACGGTCGATCGTCGCCGGGGTCTCGGTCTTCTTCACCTCCGCGATCTCGTCGACGGTGATCGGCTCACCCTTGATGTCGGGGATGGCGGCCTGCTCATCGGCAAGCGCCTCTTCCTCCTCCTGGCTCTGCTCCTGTTCACGCTGGCCGTCGACGAGGTCGTCGATGGCGTCGTTGGCCTCCTTCAGCCCCTTCTCTGCCTGTTCGACCCCTTCGCGGGCCTGTTCCACCTGGTCGGCAGCCATGTCGCCCGGGCTCGGAGCCGGCGGCGGATTCTCGGCATCGCGCAGAGCCTTTCGAGCCTGTTCGAGCTGGTCGGCCGCGTTGTCACGAGCTTCACGGGCAGACTCAAGCTGCTCGGCCGATTCGTCAGCGGCCTTGCGCTTGGCCTCCTCGGCGCGGGCATCGGTCTTCTCCTCGACCCGATCGGTCGCATCCTCCTGGGCATTCTGCGTCTGCACCTCGGTGACGGGCAGTTCGAGAGCACGGATCTCGTCCGGGGTCGCATCCGGATGAGTCGGGGCGAGGGTGATGTCGCGCTCCTGGCCGTTGAGGGTGATGGTGCCGGCCTCGACGCCGTGGAGTGCGGCGGCGATGGCCTGGCCGACCTCGGCCTGGCTGAAACCGTAGTCGGCGGCCTTCTCCCGATCGACATCGACTTCGATGACCGGCTGGTCGGCGGCGAGGTCGTTGCGGGCGGACTTGACACCGTCGGTGTCCGCCATCGTCTTCGTCACCTCATCGGCAGCCTTTCGCAGCGCACCCAGGTCGGTGCCCGAAAGGGTGACCTCGACATCCTCGCTGACGGAGCCGCCGGCGTCCTGGACGTCGATCTCGCCCGCGTCCTTCCCGAGGTCGTCGAGTTGGGTGCGGAGGCGGTTCGTCGCGACGTCGGCCTCGGAGTCTTCGGCCAGGGTGACGTTGAACTGGTTCTCCGCTCCGGATTCCGGGCCATTGACCGTGGTCGAGTAGGTGTCGACGTCCGGATCATCGCCGAGCACGGCTTCCACGCGCTTCGCGGCCTTGTCACCGGCTTCGAGCGAAGCGCCGGCGGGCAGCGTCTGCGTGATGTACACGGAGTTCTGCCCGGCCGATCCGAGCAGGTCCGTCTTGAGGAAGGTCGCGCACATCATCGTGACGATGAAGATGACGACGGAGAAGGCGATGGTCCTCCAGGGGTGGTGCAGGGCGGAGATGATCGCCGGCAGGCTGCGCTGCTGGAGTCGATCGACTCGGCCGGAGGCTTCACCGTTTCCGGGAGCGGGAGCGACGACGGGTTCGACGGTCGCGTCCGGCAGCGGGTCCTTGCCCTTAGCCGCGCGTTTGGCGTTCTTCTTCTCGATCGTCTTCTGCCGGCGTTCGGCACGGGCCACCGAGCGGCGCTGCTGCTTGGCCGCCCACAGCTCATAGCTGCGGTCGGTGGCGGCTTGCCGTTTGGGCGAGAGCGGTTTGGGGCTGCGGCGCAGGACCCAGTAACTGAACACGGGGACGATCGTCAGCGCCACGACGAGGGAGGCCAGCAGTGCCAGGGAGACGGTGACGGAGAAGGGCCGGAACAGCTGTCCGGCGATGCCGTCGACGAACGCAATAGGTAGGAACACGGCGACGGTGGTCAGAGTCGAGGCAGTGATGGCACCGGCGACCTGCTTGACGCTGGCGACGATGTCTTCGACCGTCAGGTCGCTTGTGCCCTGGCGTCTCCGGATGTTCTCGATGACGACGATGGAGTCGTCGACGACGCGGCCGACGGCGATCGTCAGGGCGCCCAAAGTGAAGATGTTGAGCGTGTAGTCGCCGACCATGAGGCCGATCATCGCGATGAGCAGCGACATCGGGATCGAGATCGCGGCGACTATGGTCGATCGGAACGAGCCGAGGAAGGCGAGGATGACGAAGATCGCGAAGATCAGGCCGAGTCCGCCTTCGACTGAGAGGTCGTGGATCGACTTCTCGATCTCCGGGGCCTGATCGAAGATCGTCGAGAATTCCGTGTCCTCGCCGAGCTTCGGACCGACCTTGTCGAGGGTGTCGGCGACCTTGTGGGAGACATCGACGACATTGGCGTCCTGGTCCTTCGTCACCGACACAGTCACGGAATCCCTGCCGTCGGCACGGGACAGGGAGGTCTTCTCGACCGAGTCGAGGTCGACGTCGGCGACCTCACCCAGCAGCACGGTGCCGTCCCCAGTGCGCAGGGGCGTCTTCTCGATCTGCTCGACGGCGTCGACCTCGGTGCCGACCTCGACAGCCATCGACGTGTCGCCCTGTGAACTCTGGCCAGCGGGAACGACAGCGCCGGCGGCTTCGAGCTCATCGGGCACGGAGGATTCGACGACGTTCTTCTCCGCCACGTCCTCGGGGCGGAACGTGATAAAGACTCGCTGCTCGTCCTGGCCGGTGACCTCGACGTTCGAGACTCCGTCGAGAGCCCGGAGCTCGGGGACGAGGTCGGTCTCAAGACGGTCGCCGAGGGTGGCGGAGTCTCCGCCGGAGACGGCGAACATCGTCACCGGGACCTCATCCATCTGATAGGACAGCACCTCGGCTTCCGCATCGGCGGGCAGGTCGGACTTCACTCCGTCGACGGCCGAGCGGACGGCGTCGGTCATCTCTTCGGAGTCCTTGCCGAACGGCCAAGTCACCTCGGCGGTCATCATCCCCGACGAGGTGGAGGTGGTCACCGATTCGAGCTCTCCGACCCCGTCGAGTGCGGTTTCGAGGGGCTTGGTCACAGTCTCCTCGATGACCTCCGGAGAAGCGCCGGGGACGGTGGCCTGCACCGAAGTGCCGGGCAGGTCAACCGAGGGCATCGTCTCCTGGTTGAGTGAGGTGGTCGCGACGATGCCGAAGACGGCGATCACGAGGGTGAGCAATCCGACGATGAGGCGGTTCTTCAGACTCATCCGGGTGATCAGGTGCACAGGGGTCCTCCGGGTTCGGGGGTGTGAGCAGGGCGCTCCGGTCAGTCTTCCAAGCGGATCGCCTCAGCGGATCGCCCGAAAGTAGGCAACGGTGTCCCCCAAAAGGATGAATTCTCACTGCTGTTCCCGGCAGGTCGATCATGACCGTTCGGTGGGGCACGTTCCGACCCTAGAAGCGGTCACGGGTGCCCGGCACGGGAGTTGACCTCCAGACCACCCTCAGGAAACACGGAGGGAAACCGGAGGATCCCCTCCCCTTGCTACCTGACGGCGGCCCAGCAACCTCGCGCGAGGTTGCTGGGCCGCCGTCAGGTAGCAATTAGGTGTGGAGGCGGACGTGGTGGAGGAAGCGTTCGGAGCGGTCACTGCCTGATGCCGCGACATCCTGGCCTGCAGCCGCGTCGCTGTTGAGGGCGGCTGTCAGAGCGGCCTCGGCCGCCTCGGTGTCGAAGTCCTCACCGATGACGACGAGGACGCTGTCCGCGTCCGGCCGATCACCGTCCCCCGCCCTCGAGGACGGAATCTTCGGGGCGGGTCGGGCCGCCTCGGCGACGTAGACGTTCGGGCCCACCGCCTGCACATCGAAGCTGCGCCTGCGGGATCCCTCGACCGCGAGCACGGTGCCCTTCACGCGATACACCCCGGGCGGGAGGTCTTCGACGAAATCCATCACCGCATCCGGATCGACAGGACCGCTTCCGGTGACGGTCACCGACTGGGCATGGCGGTGGGGCAGGGATCCCTCCTCGACCTCGTCGTCGCCGATCTCGTCGGCGGCCGCTTCGGCGTAGGCCTGACGGAGCAGTTCCCGGATCGGCAACTCGGGCTGGACCGGGTCCTCGCCGACGTCGGAGCCGCCTCGGCGTGAGTCCCGCTCTCCAACGCCTGGATCGAAGATCAGGGTGGGGTCGAGGCGAGCGTGATGGGTGCCGATGACGATGACGCGCGGATTGCGTGCGTGGACGCGGGCACGCACGGCCTCGACCGTGTTCTCGCGGTCGGCCGCCGGCACCTGGTCGAGCTTGTTGACCAGCACCAATGTCGTCGCGGCGAAGCGCAGAGGCGGCAGATTCGAGGTATCGACGGTGTCGAAGTACATGGTGGCGTCGACGACGTCGATGACCCCGCCGAGGTGGAATCGGTGGTGGCCCATGCGGGTGATCATGCGAGCCAGGGTCAGGGGTTCGGCGAATCCGCTGGCTTCGACGATGATCGCGTCGAGGCGCAGCTGGGGGTTCGTCATCGCCACGAGCGCGTCCTCGAGCTCGGAATCATCGGTCAGACAGCACACGCACCCGCCCGAGATCGACAGCGGTTCGTCGACCTGGCCGACGACGAGTCCGGCGTCGATGTTGAGGTCGCCGAAATCGTTGACGATGACGCCGATGCGGGCGTCGGGGTGGCGCAGGAGGTGATTGAGCAGACTCGTCTTTCCGGCACCGAGGTAGCCGGTGAGGAGAATGACCGGGATCGCCGGTCTGCGTTGGGGTCCGCTCATAGTGCCTCCTCGGGTGTGTGTCCGACAGTCCGACTGCGCAGGTTCCGCTGGGCGTGCGGGCCCGTTCTCAGTTCGGAGTCCATCGTCGGTGTGGTTGAACCGCCCGTTAATGGTAACGTGTTTCATTATTTCTCTCGCATATGCGCGTTCACGCATATGCCCCTGACAACAGGGACGATGAGATCGACTGCGACGACAAGGGAGGATTGGCCATGGCAGCTCCGCAGAAGAAGACGCGCAGCACCGCGCAGAAGGCGCTCATCCGCTCTGCCCTGGAGACCGAGACCCGCTTCGTCTCCGCCAAGCAGCTCCATCGCCGCCTCGAGGACGGCGGGGCCAGCGTGGGCTTGGCCACCGTATACCGACAGCTCAATGCGCTTGCGCGCAGCGGCGACGCCGACACGATCACCATCGCCGAGACCCAGCTCTTCCGCGCCTGCGCGCAGACCGAGCATCACCACCATCTCGTCTGCGAACGCTGCGGCACTGCCGTCGAGATCGACCCGCCGAGTGAGGACTGGATGCGCCAGATCGCGGCCTCGAACGGCTTCGAGATCACTCACCACGTCTTCGAGATCTTCGGCCTGTGCGCCGATTGCCGGGCGTCAGCCGCCGGCAGCTGACGCTTCGGCTTGGTGAAACTGCAGCAGCCTGGCCCTGCACCAAGCCGCTGCAGTTTCACCAAGCTGGCATCGGGAATTGCCGGCGTCAGCCTCGACGCGCGGAGTCCCACGCGGGGAACTCGTCGCGAAACCCCAGCCAGGCCATCGGACCTGCCAACAGCTCAGCATCGGTGAGAACGGCCCGGTCGAGCGCGTCGCACAGCCCCGCCTCGTCGAGGTCGACGCCGATGAACGCGAGATCCTGACCGAGCGCCAGCAGCTCCGCACCCCCGCCGGGAAGCGGATCGACGGTCAGCGGCGAGAGCGTGAGCAGAGTGCCCGTCTGATCCCAGTGCGCGGTCACATAGGGTCGGGAGGCGAGCTTCGCGAAACCGGCAGAACGGACGATGCGCCCCCAGCAGCCTTCGCCGAGCGCCGCACCCAGCACTGCCTGCAGTCGCTGCGGGTGAAAGGGCCGCACCTGCTCGAAGCGGCAGGCGCGGACACCGCCCGACCGGGCCGGGGGCCGAAACTCCGAGTTGAGTATCGCCGTCCACCCTGCGACAGGAGGCCGATGCCCGAACTGCCAGCACACGGGCTCGTGCACCGCGCCGTCGCGCAGCAGGAATCGCCTGGCCTCGGGTGCCAGATGCGCGATCAGCCCGATCGCCGCCTCGACCACATCCGAATCGGAAGGCTCGGGCTCCAGCAGAGCCAGAGTCGAGGCGAATTCGATCTGCGCAACGAGGGCTCCGGCGCGAACTTCCGAATCGAGGTCGCTGTGCAGGCAGGCAAGGTCGAGCACGCAGACGAGATCGGTGAGCACGGCTCGCGTGTCGGGGGCGCTCAGGGCTCCGATGATCTCCGCACAGTCCGCGTCTTCCCCATATTCGAGGACGAACCCGTGCACCCCGGAGGTCATGCCCACCAGTTCGACGAGGCGGTCGATCGCCTCGATGCCCTGTTCCGTCTGCTCCGCCGGCACGAAGACATATCCGCGATCTCTGGCCAGACCCATCGCATACCTCCTGCGCTCGGCCGCGCAGAGTCCGACGACGGCGATCGCTTCGATTCCGTCGACGATGGAACTCCGATCACCTTCGGCTGATCCCCGCATTCGCTTCCCTTCGATCGAGAACATAGTATTGATCGTAATGATACTCATTCTCACTAAGGAGTCACGCTCATGAAGGTTCGCCGTTCTCTGCGATCGCTGAAGTCCCAGCCCGGTTCGCAGGTGGTCCGCCGCCGCGGCCGCGTCTACGTCATCAACAAGAAGAATCCTCGGTTCAAGGCCCGCCAGGGCTGAGTCGGGCGCGAATCGCTTCGAGCTCGGCTGCCGTATCGAAATCACGCACCACCTCAGGGGCGACGACGACCACAGCCGGTTCGAGCCCCCTGAACAGCAGCTTCACCGCACCGTCCGTGGGGTCACCGAGTTCGGCCAGACGAGTACGCAGGAGCCCGGTCGGCCAGGCCGCGCAGAGAAACTGCGTCTTCCCCCGATCGTCGGTGCCCGTGGCCGGGCGTCCGGTGGCCCGGCACGTGGAGATGAGCTCACCGAGGTGGCCCGCCGTGACCATCGGCATGTCCCCGGCCAGGACGAGGGTGACATCGGCCGTCTCGGCCGGGAAATCCGTCTCAGGCGGCATCGCCTCCGCTGCGGCCGCGATCCCGGCCAACGGGCCCGCGAACTCGGGTTCTTCCCGAACCACGCGGACGCCTTTCTGCTCCGCCTCCGAGAGTCCGTCTGCGGGTCCGGCCACCCACACCTCGGCGTCGGCTGCCGCACCGCGGATGCTCTCCAGGATTCGGGAGATCGTCGACCGTCCTGCCACCTCGACGCCGGGTTTGTGCTCACCTCCGAAACGTCGCGAACGACCGCCGGTGAGAATGATCGCGTTGACCGTCATACCTCGATCGTACCCACCGCGAACTCCACGTTCTGCACCCCGCGGACGACGAATTCCGCAGCCCATCAGTCTCGAATCAACGCTAGTCTGGGGACCGAGAACACCCACCTCGCGCACGCACCGTCGAGTGCGCCGCGCACCGTCGAGTGCCCGGAGGAAGATCATGTCGAAGTTCGATGTCGTCGAAGCGTCCATCGCCGATCTGCGAGCCGCCCTCGCCGGCGGCCGCACCACCTCGGTGGAGCTCGTCGAGGCCTATCAGGACCGGATCGCAGCGTTCGACGGCCCCGACACCGACACGAAGCTCAACTCCGTGATCGTGAAGAACCCGCAAGCCCTCGCCGAGGCGGCCGCCTCTGACGAACGGCGCGCAGCCGGCCAGACGCTCGGTCCCCTCGACGGGATCCCGTACACCGCGAAGGACAGCTATATGGTCGCGGGCCTCACCGTGGCCTCCGGGTCACCGGCCTTCGCCGACCTCGTGGCGCAGAAAGATGCGTTCACGATCGAACGGCTGCGTGCCGGCGGTGCCATCTGCCTAGGCCTGACGAACATGCCGCCGATGGCCAACGGCGGCATGCAGCGCGGACTCTACGGCCGGGCCGAAAGCCCGTACAACGCCGACTGGCTGACCAGTGCCTTCGCCTCGGGGTCCTCGAACGGTTCGGGCACGGCCACGACGGCGAGCTTCGCAGCCTTCGGCCTCGGCGAGGAGACGTGGTCCTCGGGTCGCGCACCGGCGTCGCACAATGCGCTCATCGCCTACACCCCCTCGCGCGGGGTCATCAGCGTGCGCGGGAACTGGCCGCTCGTGCCGACCATGGACGTCGTCGTCCCCCACACTCGCACGATGGCCGACCTGGCCGAGGTTCTCGACGTCATCGTCGCCGACGACGAGCAGACTCGCGGGGACTTCTGGCGCGTCCAGCCCTGGGTGGAGATCCCGAAGGTGAGCGCGGTCCGCCCTGACTCCTATGCTGCGCTGCTGCCGGAATCGCTCGCGGCGGCACAGACGGTGTTGGCCGGTAAGCGCCTCGGCGTTCCGCGGATGTACATCAACGCCGATGACGAGGCCGGAACGAACCCGGACGGCGGTATCGGCGGGCCCACGGGAGACCGAGTCGAGACTCGCGCCTCGGTGATGGAGGCCTGGCAGGCGGCGCGAGCCGATCTCGTATCCGCAGGCGCCGAGGTGGTCGAGACCGACTTCCCGGTCGTGAGCAATTACGAGGGCGACCGCCCCGGTGCCTCGACGATCGCGACGCGCGGGTTCGTCACCGCCGACTACCTCGATCGGGAGATCAACGACCTCTCGTCGTGGGGGTGGGACGATTTCCTCGCCGCGAACGGCGACCCGAACCTTTCCACCCTCGCCGAGGTGGACGGAGCCATGATCTTCCCCCACCCACCCGGTGCGCTTCCCGATCGATACGTCGGCTTCGACGATGACATCGCGACCTACCCGGAGCAGGTGCGCACGAATCGCTATGCCTCGGTCACGGAGATCCCCGAGCTCGCATCCGGTGTGCGCGGGCTCGAGGAGACTCGCCGGGTCGACCTCGAGGAGTGGATGGATGAGCATGGCCTCGATGCGGTGATCTTTCCGGCGATGGCCGATGTGGGACCGGCGGACATGGACGTCAACGAAGCGTCTGCGGACCTGGGGTGGCGCAACGGCACGTGGGTGGCCAACGGCAACCTCGTGCCCCGCCACCTCGGCATCCCGACGGTGACGGTGCCGATGGGCACAATGGCCGACACCGGTATCCCCGTGGGCCTGACGATCGCCGGTCGCGGCTGGGACGATTCCGCACTCATCGAGATCGCCGCTGCGTTCGAGGCGACAGGTGAGCGCCGGCAGGCGCCGCCGCGGACTCCGCGGCTGTAGACACGCGGCAGCTGCGCCGGCTCACTCGCTCGCCGACTTCACGGTCCGGAGGCGATCTCGCGTTTTCGCCTCGAGGCGTCGCGCAGCTGCATCCATCCGGCGAGGATGAACCAGATGAGGAAAGGGTAGGACGCGGCTCGCTCGACGATGCCGTCGGGCAGGTCCCAGGTCTCGGGAGCAGCCAAGAACAAGGTACCGGTGAGTCCGAATACGCCCAGTCCGAGCGTGAGCCCGCCGAATTCGGCGGGACCGATCCGGCGTTTCTCGGGCCATCGGATCATGGCGATGCCGGCGGCAAGCACGCCGAGGTTCTGGATCACGGATCCGCCGATTCCGAAGACGGCGTGCAGTCTCGGATCGATGTCTGCCGGGACCATCCCGGTTCCGGCCAGCAGCATTCCGCCGGCGGCGAGCATAAAGGACCCGCACCGGCCCCAGCGAGTCGGAGCGATCCAGTCGTGCCAGATGAAGGCGATGATCGCGAGCATCGATCCGGCGATGATGGAGACGCCGTTGACGAAGGGATGGGCCGGTGAGCAGACCTCGATCGGGGTTTCCGCGTCTCCCCAGTCCCCGCATCCGGTCATCCCCAGATGGCTGATGGGCTGCTGTGCGAACGAGTAGCCGCCTTCGGACAGCAGTGCCGCGGGGATCTCGATGAGGATCGTGGCGAGGCCGGCAAGCACGGCGAGAAGCGCCCACACCCGCTCGGGTTTGGGCGAAACGCGGATGGTGCCCGAACCGGCCACCCCTGCTCCTCCGTACGGCGACATCGGATGGTGGTCACGGTATCACCGCGCCTGCCTGAAACCTTCTGGTGAACCGGTCCGGCCCCTGGCGTGTCGAGGCACAACAGTGGAAAAGTATTGACCATGGTCGATTACACGGTTCTCGCCGAACGCGCTTTCACCCTCTTGCAGGGACATCACCAGGACGAACCCCTCGTGCTGCCGACCGTCTGGGATGCCTGGTCGGCTCGTGCGATGGTCGACGTCGGTTTCAATGCGCTGAGCATCGGGTCGCACCCGCTCGCCGATTCGCTCGGCCACGGCGACGGTGAGCAGATGACCCTTGAGCAAGCGCTCGAGGGGATCTCCCGGATCACCTCGGCGGTGGATGTTCCCGTCACCGCGGATCTCGAGTCCGGGTACGACACCCCCGCTCCCGAGCTCATCGCCGGTCTCCTCGACGCCGGAGTGGTCGGTGTGAACATCGAGGACACGGTCCACAGCCGGGGCAGCATGCGCAGCCCCGAGGAGCACGCCGAATACATCTGGAGCCTGCGCCAAGCCGCCGAAGCGCAGCGGGTCCACGTCGTCATCAACGCCCGCACCGATGTGTTCAAGTATCCGGGCGACTTCGACGACCCGACCGCCGAGGTGGTCCGGCGTCTGCGTCTGTGCACCGACGCGGGCGCGGACTCCGTCTACCCCGTCCGTCTGCCCGATGTGGGCACGCTCAAGTCGATCCTCGCGCAGATCACTCTGCCGCTCAATGTCACCGCGCACCCGATCAAGGGCGCGGTGCCCGAAGAACTCGACCTCTCTCAGCTCGCTGAACTCGGGGTCGGGCGCGTGACCTTCGGTCCGCTTCTGCAGGCGGCGCTGACCGACTGCTTCGCGGATTTCACGCGCGCTTGGCAGTAGGGTCATCCCCCTGCCGTCGGCATCATTCACTGCAACTCACCTCCACCCCACCACAAGAGGAGACGCAATGCCTGCCAACCCCCGCGAAGGCCAGCCGATCTGGATCGACTATGTCTGCCAGGACTTCGAGGCCGCCCAGAACTTCTACACTCAGCTCTTCGGCTGGGAATTCACCGACATGGGTGAGGACTTCGTCCACTACAACATGATCACGAAGGACGGAGGCAACGTCGGCGGCGCCATGCGAGCCATGAACATGGACGGCACCCCGAGCCCGGAAATGCCCACAGCCTGGTCGACCTACCTGCACACTGGCGACATCGCCGGAACCTATCAGGCTGCGCTGGGCGCCGGAGCCGCCGAAGTCGTCGGCCCCATGCCCGTCGGCCCGCTCGGCCAGATGGCCGTCGTCGTCGACCCGACGGGATCACCCATCGGCATGTGGCAGCCCGGTGAGTTCGCGGGCTTCGATACTCCGCTCACTCCGGGAACCCCCGTGTGGTTCGAACTCATGACGACGAACTATCAGGCGGCCAATGATTTCTATGCCAAGGTCTTCTCATTCGACATCACCCCGATGGAGGGGTTCCCGTACTCGACGCACGGCGACGGTGACGAGGCAGTGGCCGGAATCTGTGATGCCAGTCAGTGGGCACAGAACTCCTACTGGCGCACCTACATCAACGTCGAAGATGCCGATGCCGCGGCAGCGAAGGTGACCGAGCTCGGCGGCACAGTGCTCGCCGGTCCGGAAGACTCCCCGTACGGACGCATCGTCACGGTCACCGATCCGGAGGGGGCGACGTTCCAGCTGCAGCAGAATCTGTGACCGTCACGGAGGCGGTCCGACATTGTTCCGCACGACTGCACTGCGGCAGCCGCTGAACCGACCGTGACCGCCACCGACCGTTTCGAACCGCTACGGCGGCGATTCCTCAGCCTTGGGCTCGGAGAGATCGTCGCCGCAACGGTCTTCGCTGTCGTCCCGACACGGCTCGCCTTCATCGCCGCCGACGGTGCCGAGACCGCTCTGTGGTGCGCATTGTTCCCGCTGCTCTTCATCCTCGTCCAAGCTGGGATCTACTGGCTGCTCGCCCGGCATCACCTGCCCGAGCCCGTACCCCGCGCGGTATCCCGCCTTTATCGGGGTCTGAGAATCATCAACCCGCTCGTGCTTGTCGCCTCCGGGATCGGCATCGTCGTCGCTTGGCCCGGCGCTTCACTCAGCGCAGTCCTCATCATTGCCGTGTGGCTGTTCGCGGTCGCCGAGTACATCAACTACTTCCACGTCCGACTCTCCTACCCCTGGTCAACGTGGGCCAGGCAGGTCGGACGTAGGTCGACTCCGAGGCTGGTCCGGGACCTGCGTCGCGCGTGAGGACTGATCAGGCCCGCAGCGCAAGGGCGAATGGCAGCACCGAGGAGGCTCCCGCCTTGCGCAGCAATCGTGCACAGACCGTCATCGTCCACCGCGAGACGACCTCGTCGTCGACGAGCAGCACTGATTTCCCGGCCACCGCTTCCTCGACGTCGGGAGGAACAACGAAGGCTTCATAGAGGTCCTTGACGCGGAAGGCACTGTTGACATCAGGTGTGCCGTGGTCGCCGACCTGCAGCAGCTCACCACCGTCGACGAGACGACCGGCAGAAGCGAGATTCGCGGCCAGGGACCGCACCGTCACGGGACGTCGGGCACTCGGAATCGACACGACCACCTCGGGCCGTGTTTTCCAATCCCATTGCGCCAGCACGTCGAGGCACCATTTGCCGATCTGACCGGGCACCTCGGCATCGGGAGCATCGGGGGCGAGGAACGACCGGAGGGTCTGCCCCTGCCCGAGGTCGGACAGACGCGCGATCGCACGCCCCTCCTCGGCGAGCTCTTCGGCCGGGATCCGGCCCTTGAGCGGGACACCGATATTGGCCATACCGCTGGGCCAGGTGCTGCGCGGCTCGATGGGCAGACCGATCTTGTGCAGGTTCCCCGCCGCGGCTTGGCGCTGTTCGTCGGAGATCTCGGCCGAGTACCACACTCCGGCGCAGTTGTCGCAGCGACCGCACGGCTGCGGGTCGGGGTCGTCGAGCTGACGGATGAGGAATTCCATCCGGCACTGCCCGGTTGCCTCGTAATCGAGCATGGCCTGGGCCTCTTCGGCTCGGACAGCTGCGACCTTCTCATAGCGATCCCGGTCATAGGTCCACCCCAGCCCGGTCGAAACGTACCCACCTTTGACCTTCGTCACGGCGTCTTCGACCTCGAGGGTCTTGAGCAGCAAATTCAACCGGGAGCGTTTGGTTCCGACCAAGGTCTCCAAGCGGGCCACGGACAGGGGGCCGTCCGCCTCGGCGAGGGCCGCGAGCACAGCATTCGCGTCGTCCTGGTTCGGCATCGACGCGGTCGCGAAGTACTCCCAGATCTGTTCGTCTTCTGCGCCCGGCAGCAGGAGGACGTCGGCGGAGTCCGTCGCGCGGCCGGCACGACCGACCTGCTGGTAGTAGGCCACAGCCGAGGACGGTGCGCCGATGTGGATGACGAATCCGAGGTCGGGTTTGTCGAATCCCATGCCCAGCGCCGAAGTGGCCACCAGTGCCTTGAGGCGGTTGTCCTTGAGCTGCTGTTCGAGTTCGGCGCGCTCTTCGGCATCGGTCCGGCCCGTATAGGCGCGGACCTCGTGGCCTTGTTCGCGCAGCATTCGGGTGATGTCCTCGGCGGCAGAGACGGTGAGCGTGTAGACGATTCCGGACCCGGTGAAGTCGTTCAGGTGCGAGGCCAGCCAGGCGATTCGGGCACTGGCGTCGAGTCCGGGGAGGACGCCGAGGCGCAGGGAATCTCGGGCGAGTTCGCCGCGGACCACGGTGGTGTCGTCGCCGAGCTGTTCGGCGACGTCGGTGACCACGCGGGAGTTTGCGGTCGCCGTCGTCGCGAGTACCGGGGTGTCGCGCGGCAGTTCGGACAGTATCCGGCCGATGCGGCGGTAGTCGGGGCGGAAATCGTGGCCCCAGTCGGAGATGCAGTGGGCTTCGTCGACGACGATGAGGCCGAGGAAGGCCAGCAGCTGCGGCAGCACTTCGTCGCGGAACTGCGGATTGTTCAGCCTCTCCGGGGAGACGAGGAGGACGTCGAGGCTGCCGGCCCTGAGGTCCTCGAGCACGGAGTCCCATTCGGTGACGTTCGAGGAGTTGAGGCTGGCGGCGCGGACTCCGGCGCGTTCGGCTGCGGCGATCTGGTCGCGCATGAGCGCCAGCAGCGGGGAGATGATGAGGCTCGGCCCGGTGCCCGAGGCCCGGAGCATGCGGGTAGCGACGAAGTACACGGCCGACTTGCCCCACCCGGTGCGCTGGACGACGAGGACGCGCTTCTTGCCTTGCACGAGGTCGCGGATGGACTCGAGCTGGCCGTCGCGGAACCGCGCGGTCGGGTTCGCGGTGAGCTCGGCGAGGATGCGCTGCGCCTCGATCGCGAAGCCGTCAGTCGTGCCGGGAGAGTCGGCAACGGGTGGGGATGTCGGGGTGGATTCCGTCATGGGGCCAGTCTAGGTGGAGGCACTGACACCGCGGGCCGTTCCCCCGCCCGGCATCACAATGTGGTCAGCACATCGATACGAGGCTCGATCAGGACCACCTTCGGCTCAGCGCAGGGCGTACTCGACGCCCAGGGTGGCGAGCACACCGAAGAGGATGCCCCAGAGGATGATCGAGATGATCTGCCAGACGGCCACGACATTGCGATTCGCACCGAATCCGACCATTGCCGATGAGGTGATCTGCGAGGGCAGCAGTGTCTGGCCCAGCAACGAGACTCCCGGCACGCCGAATCTGTCGAACATGCGCTTGAGCCGCTGCCGCTTCGGTTTCTCCTCGACCTCTTTGTTCTTCGTCGCTTTGTCCCTGATCGCGCCGGCTCCGTAGACGAAGGCGAGCATCGAGACGACGTTGCCGATGACGGCCACCAGTATTGCGACGACGGGATGCAAGCCGATTGCCACGCCGATCACGGAGCCGAAGTACGACTCGACGAAGGGGATAGCGGAGACGAGCAGAACGCCCGCCCACTGCAGCCAGTCGGGGAAACTTCCGGCGAATTCCTGCAGACTGTCGATCATGAGGGCTCTCTCTTCTTCCGTTGGGGTCCTCTGGTCGGGTCAGCACACTGTTCCTGCCGCGTCGCTTCAACGCTTTAGTACACCGTACTAGTACAATGTACTATACACTGAAGCAAAGCACCGATGTCAATGACGCAAGGAGCTCGGTTGTCGAAGCGAGACGACATCATCACCGCGGCCATCCGGCTGGCGGAACGGTCGGGACCCGGCGAGGCCAATCTCAGCGTGCGCGCCGTGGCCAAGGAAGCAGGGGTCGGACCGTCGACGCTGCGACACTATTTCCCCACCCAGGCAGACCTCCACGAGGCGGTCGCGCTGCGTTCCATCGACACCGTCGTCAAGGATTTCTCCATCGACGATGCGGCCCGCGCCCCAGCCGACCGGCTCTATGAGTGCTGTGCCCAGTTTCTGCCGACCCATGAGCATCGGGATGTGCAGCTCGAAACCTGGTTCTCCATGCACCTGCACGCTCTCGGCGCCGAGAAGCGGGCAGTGTCCCGGCGTCTCCTCGAACACGGCCACCGAGTCACCTATGACAGTCTGCATCGCTGGCTGAATCTGCTCGCCGAGGAGGGGCACCTCAACCCCACCGAGGTGGCTCCGACCGCCACAGCGCTCTTCACCACCATCGACGGCATCGCGCTGCATTCGATCATCTCGCCCGAGACCATGACAGTCGACGCTGCCCATGAGCAGGTCAAGTGGACGATCGACAAGCTCCTCAGCTCGTGATCCGCCCAGCGGAGGGCAATTCAGCTCCGCCCCCGAATCACCGCATGTCGGCGGCCGCTCGGCGAAGCGCCTCGGTCAGTCGGGAGAGCTTGTCCGAGGCCAACGCCCAGTGGTGCCAGTACAGCGGGACGTCGATATGCGGATCCGTGCCGATCTCGACGAGGTCGGCGTTGAGACCGTCGAGCTGCATGACCGGCACCATCCCCCAACCGAGGCCCGCCCCCACTGCGGCCGCGAACTCCGCCGACCCCGGCACGACCGACATCGGCGGCCGCCCGACGACTCCGCAGCGGCGGAGGAACTCGAACTGCAGATCGTCATCCTGGCCGAAGTTCACCGTCGGCAGCCTCTCAAGGTCCGCCTCGGTGCCGGTGGAATGCCGATCAATCAGGGAGCGTTCGGCCACGGCGGTGTAGCGCATCGCCCCGAGCTCGGCGACCGTCGTCCCGTATCCGCCGGTCGACGTCGAGGTGATCGTGCCGAGCACCTCCCCCGATGCCAAGAGCGGCAGCGCTTTGTCCTGGTCGACCATCTCGATGCGGAGGACGACATCGTCCCAGGCGGCCGCCTCGGCGAAGATCGGGCGGAACCACGTCGCCATCGAATCGGCATTCACCCCCACCCGAAGCACGGTGGGCTCACGACCCCGGTCGCCGGATCCGCCCGCCCCGAGGGAGTCGGCGTCGATGCCGTGCAGCCGGGCGAGCGCCTCGGATTCGAGCAGTTCGACCTGCCGAGCGTAGCGGAGGATGGCCTGCCCCGCCTCGGTGACGGTGATCGGATTCGTTCGTCGGATGAGGACCTGCCCGAGGCGGGACTCGAGCGTGCGGATACGTTGACTCGCCGCCGAGGCGGTGATGCCGAGGACGAAGGCCGCCCCCTCGACGGTACCTTCGTCGACAGCGGCAGCGAGCGCTTTGACGTGATCGATGTTCATGAAGCAATTGTGCATCAGATGCATATTCTGTTGTTTTTCTTCTGGTCAGCCGGTCTCTACTGTTGGGTCCGTGCTCACTCATCTCGTCACCGGACTCCTCACCGGCTGGTCGCTCATCATCGCCGTCGGCCCGCAGAACGCGCTCCTGCTGCGGCAGGGGATCCGGCGCGAGCACCTCGGCGTCGTCGTCACCATCTGCATCGTCGCCGACGTCCTGCTCATCGCAGCGGGCACGGTGGGGATCGGGGCGATCGTGCTGCTGGCGCCCTGGGCGCTCGAGATTCTGCGCTGGCTGGGAGTGGCCTACCTGCTGTGGTTCGCGTGGACGAGCCTGAGATCGGCGCGCGACGCCACCGGCCTGAAGGCCGATACCCACCAGCGGACCCTTAAGTCCATCGTCCTCACCACTTTGGCGCTGACGTTCTTCAACCCCGGCGTCTACATCGACACTGTCGTCATGCTCGGCAATCTCGCGAACCAGCAGGGCCCCGACGGGGTATGGCCGTTCACGTTCGGGGCGATGGTCGGCTCGATCACCTGGTTCCTCGTCATCGGCTACGGCGCCCGCGGACTCTCCCGCTACCTGGGCCGACCACGGGTCTGGCAGATCCTCGACGTCATCATCGCCGTCGTGCTCGTGGCGCTGGCCGTGCGGCTGGCGCTGGGATAGCAGCACAGCCGCACCCGCCCCGGGCCTACAGGCTCAGGCTCGGATGGAGCTGGGTGAGTGTGACCATGCGCTTGCGGCTGCAGACCACGATCGTGGCCACCAGACAGAGCGCGGTCATCAGCAGCAGGACCACGGCCGCCTGGGCCGCGATGAACATGTCACCACCGGCAACCAGTGTGCGCAGACCGCTGACCGCGTGCGTCATCGGCAGGAACGGCGAGATGACCTGGAAGATCTTCGGCGCCGTCTCGACCGGATAGGTTCCGCCTGCCGAAGCGATCTGCAGCATGAGCAGCACCAGGGCGACGAGTCTGCCGACCCCTCCCAGCGCCGCGACACACAACTGGTGCACGGAGTGGAAACAGGCCGCCACGAGCATCGAGAACAGCAGGGTCCACACCCACGCTCCGGCCGAGAAGTCCAAGGCGAAGGTGAGGATCGCGTAGAGGACCGCGACCTGGGCGATACCGAAGAGCAGCCCGGGAACATAGCCTGCCCACGCGATCCGCGATGAGGGGGCCGATGAGAACAATGCCCGGTACGGGATCGCATTGAGCACCATGTAGGTGATCATTCCGCCGATCCACAGGGCCAAGGAGACGAAGAACGCGGACAGTCCCTCGCCATAGGCATCGACGGCATTGTCCTTGACCTTGTCCGCATCGACGGGAACAGCCACGACATCCGACCGGTTCTCCCGATCGTTCTTGTCATAGGTCGGGATCTGCTCGAGCCCCTTCTGCAGACCGTCGGCGAGTTCCCCAGAGCCGTCATCGAGCTTGCCGGCGCCTTTGTCGAGTTCGGTCGCGCCGTCGACGAGCTGTTCCGATCCGTCCTTGAGATCAGCGGCTCCGTCCTCGGCCTTCGCCGTGCCGTCCTTGAGTTGGACGGCACCGTCATGGAGGTCACCGGCACCCTTGGCGAGCCTCCCCGCTCCTGCGTCGAGTTTGATCAGCCCGGAGTGGAGGTCATCGGCACCGGTCGCGACCTTCTGTGCGCCGTCGTCGAGCTGACCGATCTTCTTATCGGCAGCGCGGATCTTGTCCATCACTCCGTCAACAGCGTCGGTCAGCTTGTCCTCGAGGCTCTTCGCCTCATCCGTGGCATCGGAGGCGCGCTTGTGTGCGGAATCGAGGTCCTCGCCGAGGCCGTCGGCATCCTCGGCGAGTTTCTGCACGTTCGGGTCGTCCGGATAGTCCTCCTGCAGCTGTTTGATCCGCTCGTCCATGTCCCCGCGCACTGTGGTCCGGGCATCGTCGAAGTCGCCTTCGGCGCGCTCGAGCTTCGGCCGCGCCCCGTCGACGACGTCATCGGCCTTGCGTTTGACGTCCTCGGCCTTCTTCGTCGCCTCATCGGCGGTATCGCGCAGCTCGGAGGTGCCGTCGGCGACCTGCCCGGCACCGTCGGCGAGTTTCTTCGAACCGTTCTTCGCCTCGGTGGTGGACTTCGCCAGGGTATCGGCCCCGTCGGCGAGGTCGCCGCTGCCCTTCTTCAGTTCGCCCGCACCGTCGTCGAGGTCGATGAGTCCGGAGTGCAGCGTCCCGATTCCTTTGTCGAGCTTAGTCGCCCCGTCGACGAGCTCTCCGGTCCCGTCGTGGAGGCGGCCCGCTCCGTCGTGCAGGTCGGACGCGCCGTTTGCAGCTTTCTCCGTCTCCGAATGGATGTCGTTGAATCCGAGATACACCTGGTTGACGTATTCGGCAGTCGTGGTCTCGCTCAGCCCGCCCTTGATCTCGGAGAGGATGGTCCCGGCCACCTGTCCGACGATGAAGTTGTGGGCGTCATCGGTGCGCAGCTTGAGCCCTGCCTGCTCCGGATCGTCACCGCCTGTCGACACGAGCATCTCGGAGAAGTCCGAGGGGATCTCGAGGACCGCGAAGTACTTCCCCTCGGCAAGCCCTTCATCGGCCTCTTCCTGGCTGGTCTCCTGCCAGTCGAATCCACCCTCGCCCTTCGGCGTGATCTCGTCGACGAGTTCCCGACCGGCGTTGAGCTTCTCCCCGTCCGAATCGGGCTTCTCCGCACCCGTATCCTCGTTGACGACTGCCGCCTGCAGTTTGTCGAGGTGCTCGGTCGGGTTCCAGTTCGAGGCCAGGTACAGTCCGCCGTAGATCGACGGGATGACGATGATGACGATCATCGCCAGTCGGGTGATCGTGTGGCGTTTGAATCGTGAGAGTTCTAACCAGGGCAGGGAGAACATTCGGGAATCTCCTCGGATTCGTGTACGTAGGGCAGGACGTTCAGTGTTTGGATCCGCGAGACGCGGGAGGGCGTGCCGGCAGCTCGAGTTCGACCAACGACGGCTCCGCGCGGGAGCCCAGCGATCTGGTGGCGATGTCAAGTTCGCTCGAGTCCTCGCAGGAGACGATGACCGTCAGCGGGTCCTCGGGATCCCTTGATCGGCGCAGCTGCTGGTAGATGAGGATCCCGGCCCAGGCTCGGGCTCGGTCGGCGGATTCGCGCAGGTAGTCGATGTTGTCGATGACGACGACGGGAGGGCGGCTGAGGCTCGCCAGCCCGAACTCGAGGAAGAACTTCTGCAGCTCACTCAGCTCGGAGACGAACACCTGCCCGTCATCGTCGATGAGGAAGTCCGCGCGCTGGGCGTCGTCTTTCGAAAACGTCCCCGGCGGGAGTTCGTCGATGATCTCCGCAGCCATGGTGAAAGTGTCCCGGATGAGGCCGATGACCTCGCGCAATGTCGACTTCGACGCCCACGGCTTATACCAGGGCTGGAGCATGATCTGTCGTTCGGCGACGTGCTGGGCCACCGTGAAATCGTCCTCGAGGTCCGTCAGTCCACCGACATGTCCGACCGCAACCTGTCCGCGCACGGTGCGGGCCCGTTTGCGGATATCGATATCGCCGAGGCGGCCCTCCCCCGCCGAGACCCGCATCCGTCCAGCCACGGACAGGAGGAAGGAGGTCTTTCCGCTGCCCGCTGAACCGCGGACAACGGCGACGCCGCCGGTGGGCACCTCAAGGTCGATATCGGTGAACACGTCGCCTTGTTTTCCGGACAGGGACCAACCGTGCAGCGAGACCGCCGGCGCGTCGATGCCGGCGTCCTCGGCGAGAGTGTCCGTTGTGCTCTCCATAGCCTTCGCTCCCAATCGTCTGTGCCCTCGTCGATCCGGTCCGTGCCGGAGATCTCTGCACCGCGCAGGTGACTGCAGACTACGCCACCACCGGCACGCGGGAGCGTGGAGCGGGCGACTCCACGTGAAGTTACCCATTGGTAACTCCAGTGAATTCTCTCATGAAAATGATGGGATCGTGAGCCGAGAACTCTCAGATGTCGCGAATTGCACATCGGTTTTTCGCGCAGAGGCCCTCGGGCGGCTCCCCGGGCGGCCGCTCGGATGGCCGCTCGGGTCGCCGCTCAATGGGAATCGCAGCACGGCTTCGCAGGGCGGGAGCCGCAACGCGATGACAGAGAGCGGAGCCGTAGTATCGAACACGTCGATATTCCTCGACACACTGCAACGAGAATGGGGAGCGAATGAACACGGCCGATCGCGACCTCACCGGCCTGCACGGACGGTGGGGACTGAGCCCGTCGACACTGGCTCCCGGGTGCTTCGCCTCGGTGATGGCGACCGGGATCGTGTCGATCGGTGCCGAGCTCGCAGGGCTGCATCTGCTGTCAGTGACTCTGTTCTGGCTTGCCGTTACCCTGTACGTGTTCTTCACCGTACTCACCGTGGTGCGGATCCTCCGATATCCCGATGCTGTTCGCGCCGACCTGCATGATCCCTCCCGGGCGTTCGGCTTCTTCACCGCCGTGGCCGGCACGAACGTCCTGGCGACGGGCTTCGTCGGCCTGGGGATGATTCCGCCTGCGCTCACCCTCTTCGTTCTCGGCGGTCTGCTCTGGCTGGTGCTCGGGTACGGGATTCCCTTCACCGCGATCCTCGGGTCGAGCACACGGCCGGTGTCGGCAGGGGTGAATGGCACGTGGCTCGTATGGGCGGTGGCAGCTCAATCAGTGGCGGTGGTCGCCGCGAGCCTGGGGATCGAACTTCCGCACACTCCGGACGCCGATCGCGGTCTGGTCTCGTTCCTCGCGCTCACAGCTGTGGTCATGTGGGCCGTGGGCCTGGCGCTCTATGTCGTGTGCTTGATTGCGATCGGCATGCGCATTCTCCAGCATCGGTTCGGGCCCGAGGACCTCGATGCCCCGTATTGGGTGACGATGGGCGCACTGGCGATCACGATCGTGGCGGGTTCGCGGATCCTCGATCTCGGCGAGACTCCCCTGCTCGAGACGACACGCGTACTGGTCGGAGCATCCTCGGCGCTGTTGTGGGCGATCGCCACGTGGCTCGTCCCGGCGCTCGTCGCCGCGGGCATCTGGAGGCATGCCGTCCACCGGGTGCCGATGACCTATGCGGCCGGACTGTGGAGCATGGTGTTCCCTGTCGGCATGTACGCAGTGGCGAGCATCGACCTGGGCCGGTCGGATCATGTGCCCGCGATCGAATGGATCGGGCTCCACTGGTACTGGATCGCCCTGACGGTGTGGGCGTTCGTCTTCGTCTCGATGGTCCTGTCGTTCGTCAGAACCCTCCGCCGCCCCTGATTGCCCGGGCCGCCTCGGCGAGGAATCCGGACGCGCATCGCACACCGCTGAGCGCATTTCTCACCGCCCGTCGCGGTTCGGCTCGGGCCTCGCGATACGCCCTCGTCGCAGCACAACGCCCCGCCGGCGGCATCTTGCACCTGCGCAATGGTGCGAGATGCCACTGACGGGGCGTGATGGCCGCGCAGCTGTAGGACGTGTCAGCAGCTGTGCGTGATGCTTACACAGATATCTGCGCCGAGACCGGCGCCGAACTCAGCGGTCGAAGCGCTGCCCTTCGGGCTTCGATTCCATGACCAGCAGCACGATCACGATGATCCACCCGACGAATGGGATGAAGTTGAGGAAGTAGAAAGGGCCCGCAAAGTTGGCGTCGTGCAGACGCCGCCAGGTGATTGCAAGAGTTGGAACTATTGTGGCCAAAAGGGCAACCAGCAACAGGATTCCGGCAGTCGCCATAAGCGCCGTCGCGCCGGCCGGCGGTGTTGCGTTGTAGGAGTCTGCCGGCGCCGAGAGCGAGCTGATCGTACCCCCAGCAATTCCCAGAATGTAGGGAATGATTCCGATAATGATCGTGAACAGGTATGCGAACCAGTACTCACTGCGCGAAGCCCGCCCAGAGAACTTCGCGTAGTTCTTGAAGAAGCGTTTGACGGCCTGGCCGAAGGTCGCGCCGTAGAGCGGAAGCGAGAGGTCGTCGGGACTGGCAGCACTGCGGGGTGCTCCACCATATCCGAGCCCGTCGTAGCCGTGTCCGCCAGGCATTCCGGGGTCCGGCATTCCTGGGCCCGGAACGTCGGAGTCGGAGTTGTATGCTGCGTTCGCGTCGTAGGACATAGTGACTCTCAAATAGTGATCGCGTACAAGAATGGTCGGCCAGCCGATCATCTCATCGGTGTCGATGTTGATGAAAATGCCGGCCGACCATCAGCGAGTCACAGGCCGTGAGAGTCAGACGTCGAAGCGCTGCCCCTCGGGCTTGGACTCCATGATCATCAGGATGAGCACGATGATTGCTCCGACTCCCGGAATGAGCCAGAGGAAGAACATCGGTCCCGGGTAGTTGGCATCGTGGAGTCGGCGCACTCCGACGCTGATGAACGGAAGGATCGTGGCGAGCATGATGATGGCGCCCAGGACGCCGCCGATTCCGAGCATCGCGAACGCTCCGGTCGGCGGGGTCGACATGCCGTAGGGATCGGAAGCGGCGGCTGCGGCGACCATTCCTGTGCCGATTCCATAGATGATTCCGGGGATGATTCCCAAAAGAATCACTAACAGGTAGGCGTACCAGAATTCGCTGCGCGAGGCGCGTCCCTTGAAGTTGACGTAGTTCTTGAAGAAGCGCTTGACGGCCTGGCCGAAGGATGCGCCGTAGAGCGGCAGTGAGAGGTCATCGGGGCTGGCGGCACCGCGTGGCGCTCCGCCGAAGCCCTGCCCTCCATAGCCCTGGCCGGCCGGCACTCCGGCTCCTGGTGCCCCTTGACCGGGGGTGCCGGAGTTGTATGCTGCATTCGCGTCGTAGGACATGATGACCTTCGCTTGTAGGTGACGATTCTGATCGCGTTCCGCCATCGAAGAGTCGCGATTTCTCAGCCGATCTTCAGGAAGCGCAGAATCTATTCTGCACCAGGCTTTCCATCGATCATGTGTCGAACCGGTTTCAGATCTGCAACACAGCTCATGATTCACCCATTTGTCATGGTCCGGACACGGAAACGGCGCCCGAGGATTGCCTCCTCGGGCGCCGTCATCAGCGATTCGCTGCCACCTCAGGCGTCGCCGCCGGTAAGTGCATAGGCCTCGTCGACCGGCGTCTCATCGATATGCCCGTCGACGCGACGCAGTGCCTTCCACCCGAGCGAGATGACGACGACCGACAGCAGCACGGCCCCGGCACCGAAGAGGTACGGAGATCCCGCACTGATGGATTCCGATACCGCACCGGCGACGATCGGCGCCACGGCACCGCCGATGAAACGCACACCCGAATAGGTGCCAGAGGCAACCGGACGAGGCAGGTCGCTGACCTCCATCGCCGATTCGGTGAACACCGTATTGAGCACACCCAGAAGCATGCCGGCCACGATGATGCAGACGACGATCCCGACCAGCGATTCGACGAGAAAGGACATGACACCCAGCAGCACGGCGAGCGCGACGAGAGTGACGATGAGGCTGCGACGGCGCCCCATCCGCTTGGTCAGCACGGGAGCGCCGAACACCGAGGTGATCGCCACGCAGATGCCCCAACCGAAGAAGACGTAGCCGAGGCCCATGGCGCCGAAGTCCTCCATGCCCAGCTTCGCGGCGGCCGCCTCGACGGGGAACGGACTGTAGGCCAGCAGAATGAAGAAGCCGAAGTTGTACAGCAGAGCGGAGACGCCGAGGATGGCCACCCCCGGACGAGCGAGCGCTCGGAACGTGGCGCTGAGCCTGATCGGCTCCGCCGAAGCCCCTGTCGAGCTCGTGCCGCCCGGCAGCAGCACGATGATCGCGATGAAGCCGATGGCCATGAGGACTGCGGTGCCGAAGAACGGTCCGCGCCAGGAGATGCCCCCGAGGAGTCCGCCGAGCAGCGGGCCGGTGGCGATGCCGACGCCGAGAGCCGCCTCGTAGAGGATGATCGCTTTCTCCGCACCGCCGGACGCGGCGCCGACGATCGTCGACAGAGCGGTGGAGATGAACAGTGCGTTGCCCAGACCCCAACCGGCGCGGAAGCCGATGATCTGGTCGACGGAACCGGAGAATCCGGCCAGAGCCGCGAACGCGACGATGAGCACAAGACCGATGAGCAGCGTGGTCTTCGCGCCGATGCGGGATGACAGGAAGCTCGTGAAGAACATCATTCCGCCGGTGATGAACAGGTAGCTGGTGAACAGCAGCATCGATTGGGCGGGGCTGGCGTCGAGCTCGGCCGAGATGGCCGGCAGGATCGGATCGACCAAGCCGATGCCCATGAAGGCGATGACCGCGGCGAACGCGACCGCCCACACGGCTCGTGGCTGGCGAAGGATCGACGTTCCCGCCCCGGGATCGCCGGGCGTTTCGTCCCCTGTTGTTTCGTTGTCTGCTGACGCTCTCATCTGCTGGTCGCGTCCCCTTTCCTGTGGTGCGTCCGCTTCGAAATCAGTTCCGGAAGCGTGGTTGAAAAACTGCGATGTGTTCGGCGGCTAGCCCGCGTCCGAGTCCGAATCCGGGCCCTCGATCTGCTCGATCTGCTCGTCGACGCCGTCGACCGGGTGGCGGTCCTTGAGAAAGTCCGATACCAGTCCCAGCGCACGATCGACGCTCTGCCGCTCCTCGACGCTCAGCGACTCGAAGTACGGCTGCATCTGCTCGATCATGATCGCCCGGTTCTCCGCCAGCCGCGCCCGACCGGCATCGGTGAGCGAGAACTGCGAAGCGCGACCATCCGTGGGGCTGGGCTCGCGCACGACGAGCCCGGCTTCCTCGAGTTTGGCGAGGAGCTTCGTCGCCGCGGGCTGAGAACTGAGATACCCTTGCGCAAAATGACCGACGCGGACAGGTTGATACTGCTCGACGACGGCGAGCGCACGCAGCGCCGCCAGTGAGTTCTCGTTGCCGATCACTCGTCGAAACGCTCTGGTCAGGCGCGACGAGACGACAACGAGCCGAGATACGAGTTCGGCCGAATCCACATCATCCATAACTTATTTATATACCCAGGTTATGCATTTCGGCAAATCAGCCCCACCCGAATGTCACCATGTGACGGACCTCACGGCCGCCTCGGTGACGGTCGTGCTAACCTGGCCTCACATGTTCCGGGGACGGTGAAAATCCGTACCGGCGGTCACAGTCCGCGACCCGCTCGCATTCGTGCAGGCGGTTGATTCGGTGAAATTCCGAAACCGACAGTCAGAGTCTGGATGGGAGGAGCATGGTGGCCTCGGCCGCTGTGTTCGGTGCATTCGACCGCACCGTCGCACGCGACTGAGACGCCCTGATGGTTGCACCCGCAATATCCTCCCTCCCGGCGAAGGCTCGGGAGGTTTTTTCATGGGCACGCAGCCAGACGAGGCCGCGGAATTCACGGACCTCGAATCCGCGGCGATGGCCGCCGCTCTCAATGCGGCCCGCGAAGGAGTTCGCGGAGCGAATCCGCTGGTGGGCGCGGCAATCCTGACAGCCGACGGCCAGATCGTCACCGGTCACCACGGAGGTGCCGGAACGCCCCACGCCGAGGTGGACGCGATCACCACCGCCCACGATCTCGACATCGATCTGACCACCTCGACGCTGTTCGTCACGCTCGAGCCCTGCGCCCACCACGGCCGGACCGGCCCCTGCACCGAGGCGATCATCAACGCTCAAATCCCCTCCGTCGTCTTCGCCTCCCCCGACCCGAACCCCCTGGCCGCGGGCGGTGGAAAGACCCTCGCCGAGGCGGGGCTGACGGTCCGTTCGGGACTGTACGAAGCCGACTCCCGCGCTCTCAATGCCCGCTGGGTTCGGTCGACGACCGAGGCCCGCCCCTTCGTCACGGCGAAGATCGCGCAGAGCCTCGACGGGGCCGTCGCCGCCGCTGACGGAACCAGTCAGTGGATCACCTCGGCGGAGTCTCGCGCACACGCTCACGAAGTCCGGTCCCGAGTCGACGCCATCCTCGTCGGCACCGGCACCGCAGTGGCCGATGATCCGCGTCTCAACGCCCGCGGTCATGACGGAATCGCGCTCGACGATCAGCCGCGGCCCGTCGTGCTCGGCACCTCCGAGCTGCCGGTCACCTCGTTTCTCGCCCTCAACCCGAACACGCTGCATCTGCGCACCCATGATGTCCGGGACGCCCTGGACCAACTGCACGCCGACGGGGTGCGTTATCTTCTCGTCGAAGGAGGACCAACGGTGCTCGGCGCGTTCTTCGCCGCCGGGGTCGTCGACGAGGTCTTCTGCTATCAGGCTCCGCTGCTCATCGGCCCCGGCCGCAGCAGTGTCGAAGGCTTGGACATCGGCACCCTGTCCGATGCACTGCGACTGGTTCCCGACGATACGGAGACTCCGGCGGTCTCACGGCTCGGCCCGGACTTCCTACTGCACTTCGCAACGGCTGATCCGGAACCGACCGAACCCGGCACCCTCGGATCAGGCACGTAGCCGCCGCAGACCCCCAGCCATCACCGACTACCTCTTGAGAATCTGGAGTCACATGTTCACCGGAATCATCGAAGGACTCGGCACCATCGAGTCCATCGAGCGCACAAACGATTCAGCCGCGATCACCATCGACGCCGGCCCCCTCGTCGCCGACCTCGAACTCGGCGGCTCGCTGGCCGTCAACGGAGTCTGCCTGACCTCGACGAGGCGGCCCACCGAACAGCGCCCCGGCCTCTTCACCGCCGAGGTCATGGGCGAGACCCTCCGCCTGACCGGACTCGGCACCCTGACCACGGGCGACCGCGTCAACCTGGAACGCTGCACGCCCGCCTCGGGTCGCTTCGACGGACATGTCGTCCAAGGACATGTCGACGGCCGGGGTGAACTCCTCGACCGCATCGACCGTCCCGACTGGTCGACCCTGCGCATCGGGATCCCTGCCGAACTCGCCCCGCTGACCGCGGTCAAGGGGTCGATCGCCCTCAATGGGGTCTCCCTGACGCTGACGGCCGTGTCCGAACCGAGCGCATCCTCGGCGTGGGTGCAGGTCGGCCTCATTCCGGCCACCCTGACCCACACGACCTTCGGCGAGCTGCCGGTGGGCGCGGCCGTGAACATCGAGGTCGATGTCCTCGCGAAGTACACCGCGCGCCTCCTGTCCTTCCGCACCACCACCCAGCAAGGAGTCGATCATGACTGATCCCATCGCTCACGCCAGCCGCCTCGATCCCATCGATGCGGCCATCGCAGCCGTCGCCGCCGGCCGGCCCGTCCTCGTCGTCGATGACGAGGACCGGGAGAACGAGGGCGACCTCATCATGGCCGCCGAGTTCGCCGATGCCGCGACGATGGGCTTCTTCGTCCGGCACACCTCGGGCGTCATCTGCGCACCCATGACCGCCGACCGGGCCGCCGCCCTGCGTCTGCCGCCGATGGTCACCGACAACGAGGATCCGAAGGGCACGGCCTACACGATCAGCTGCGACGCAGTCGGGGTGACCACGGGAATCAGCGCCGCCGAACGCGCCGAGACCGGTCGAGTCCTCGCCGCCGCCGATCCGGATCCGGCGGCGATCTCAAGGCCCGGGCACATCTTCCCGCTCGTCGCGAAGAACGGCGGGGTCCGCGAACGTCCCGGCCACACCGAGGCCGGGGTCGAGTTCGCGCGTCTGGCCGGTGCGCAGCCGGTGGCGATGATCGCCGAGGTGGTCCACGACGATGGGTCGATGATGCGCTTCGACGCGGTGCGCGACTTCGCCGACGCCCACGACCTCGTCATGGTCTCCATCGAACAGCTCATCGCCTACCTCGAGCGGGGTGACGAGAGTGCGTCGAGCGACTCCGCGGCGGCAGTTCCATCGGCCCCGGCTGTGTCGCCGACCTCAGCCGTGTCGTCGACTGCGGACGATTCCCGCACCGAGGCGGCCGCCTCGGTGAACATCGCCGGTGCACCCGGCGGGGACGAACCGGTTGAGGCGACCGCGGAGGTGGCTCTGCCTTCGGAGCACGGCAGCCTGCGGGCCCGCGCGTTCACGATCAACGGGCATGACCACCTCGGCGTGTTTGCGGGGTCCCCGGATTCCGACTCAGCGGGTCCGGCACCTCTCGTGCGGCTGCACTCTGAGTGCCTGACCGGGGACGTCTTCGGTTCGCACCGCTGCGACTGCGGCGAGCAGCTCGACCTGGCGCTCGGACTCATCGCCGAACACGGCGGGGCGGTGCTCTATCTGACCGGTCACGAGGGTCGCGGAATCGGGCTGAGCAACAAGCTGCGCGCCTACGCTCTGCAGGATCAGGGGCGGGACACCGTCGATGCGAACCGGGACCTCGGGTTCACCGACGACGCCCGCGACTACCGTGCCGCGGCGACCATCCTGCGCTCGCTCGGGCTGACTCGCATCCGCCTGCTCACGAACAACCCGGCGAAGACCTCGGCTCTCGAAGAGCTGGGCATCACGGTCGAAGCTGTGGTTCCGCTCGAGGTCGCGGCGCGGCCGGAGAACACGCACTACCTGGCCACGAAGCGCGAACGCATGCACCATGTGCTCTCGCTGCCGGAGGTCACGGGCACAGCCGGCGCGGGCACGGGTACCGTCGGCACGGGCGCGGGCAACGGTGCAGGTGCCGCCGGGGCCGTCGCCAGCTGAAACCGGGCCCGGCCTCTCTGGCCGACCCTACTCAGAACACGAACCAGGCTCTTCGGAGCCTTCGAACAAAGGACACACTCATGGCTCATTCCGGAGCACCAGAACTCACCGTCGACGCCGCTGACCTGCGCGTCGCCATCGTCGCCGCCTCTTGGCACACCCAGATCATGGACGGACTCGTCGACGGAGCCCAGCGCGCCGCCGCCGAGGCCGGAGCCGAGGCCACGCTCATCCGCGTGCCCGGCAGCTTCGAACTGCCCGTCGCCGCCGCGCGCCTGGCACCGCATTTCGACGCGGTCGTCGCCCTCGGCGTGGTCATCCGCGGCGGCACCCCGCACTTCGACTACGTCTGCCAAGCGGCCACCGACGGCCTCAATCGGGTCGCCATCGACTCGGGCAAGCCGGTCGGCTTCGGCGTGCTCACCTGCGACACCGAACAGCAGGGACTCGACCGTGCCGGACTCGAGGGGTCGGTCGAGGACAAGGGGCATGAGGCGATGACCGCCGCCCTCGTCACCGCCCAGGCCCTGGCGCCCTACACGCAGGGCTGAGCTGCGCTCATCTTCATCGAGAAACGGGCTGAGCGTCGAGAAACGGGTGTCCACACCCGTGTTTCGACGCTCAACCCGTTTCTCGGCGCGTGCTCGTCAGAAGAGCTGGCGGATGTTCGTCCGCGCGAGGTCGATGAGTTCGTCACCCTTGCCAGAGAGCACCGTGCGGATCGCGTAGAGCGCGAAGCCCTTGGCCTGCTCGGCGGTGATCGACGGCGGCATCGACAGCTCCTGGCGTTCGGTGACGACGTCGAGGACAGCAGGTCCGTCGTAGGCGAGGAACTCGCGCACGACCTTCGGCAGGTCCTTGGACTTCTCGACGCGGAAGCCCTTGATCCCGACCGCCTCGGCGATGGTCGAGAAGTCGGGGTTGTCGAGGTCCGTTCCGAAGGTGACGAAACCGGCCGCTTTCATCTCGAGCTCGACGAAGTTGAGCGAGGAGTTGTTGTACACGACCGTCTTCACCGGCAGTTTGTTCTGCGTGAGTGTGATGAGCTCACCGAGCAGCATCGACAGTCCGCCGTCGCCGGCGAGCGCGATGGTCTGACGGTCGTCGAACGCCGATTGCACGCCGACGCTCTGGGACAGGGCATTGGCCATCGACCCGTGGCTGAAGGAGCCGATGAGGCGGCGTTTGCCGTTCATGCTCAGATACCGGGCCGCCCACACCACCGGTGAGCCGACGTCGGGGATGAAGACGGCGTCGTCATCGGCCATCTCGTCGAGGAGGCGGGTGAGATACTGCGGGTGGATCGTCCGCTTCGACGGAGTCGCCAGTTCGTCGAGGTCCTTCCGGGTCTTCTGGTAGTGCTTGGTCAGGGACTTCAGATGAGTGCTGATGCGATTGGCTTTGATCTGCGGCAGCAACGCTTCGACGGTGTCGGCGACCGTTCCGACGAGCGGAATGTCGACCTTCGTGCGCCGCCCGATCTGGGATCCGCGCACATCGACTTGGATGACGGTGGCGTCCTCGGGGTAGAACTGCTGGTAGGGCAGGTCGGTGCCGAGCATGAGCAGGGTGTCGCAGTCCTTGAGTGCGGCGTAGCCGGAGGAGAATCCGAGCAGACCGGTCATGCCCACGTCGTAGGGGTTGTCGGGTTCGACGAATTCCTTGCCGCGCATCGTATGGACGATCGGGGCCTGGAGCTTCTCGGCGATGGCGAGCAGCTCGTCGTGGGCGCCCTCGGTGCCGGCACCGGCGAGGATCGTCGTCTTCTTGCCCTTGTTGAGCGCCTTGGCCGCGGCTTCGACCTGGGAGGCTGCGGGGATCATGTGCGACGGGTAGGCCTTGACCACCTCGGCGGCGGCATCGATGTCGGCGAGGCCGATATCGCCGGGGATGACGAGGACGGCGACACCGCGCTTCTCGATGGCCTCACGCATGGCGATGCGCAGCAGGCGGGGCATCTGCTCGGCCGAGGAGACGTTTTCGACGTAGACGCTGCAATCGCGGAACAGTTCGGTCGGGTGGGTCTCCTGGAAGTAGTTCGAGCCGATCTCGTCGCTGGGGATCTGGGCGGCGATGGCCAGCACGGGAACCCGCGAACGCTGGGCATCGAAGAGTCCGTTGATGAGGTGGAGGTTGCCGGGTCCGCAGCTGCCGGCGCAGACCGCGAGTTCACCGGTCAGGGCGGCCTCGCCGCTGGCGGCGAAGGAGGCGGCTTCCTCGTGGCGGACATGGACCCATTCGAGCTGCGGGTTGACGCGGAGGGCATCGGTGAACCCGTTGAGCGAATCTCCCGGGATGCCGTAGACGCGCTTGACTCCGCTGGCGACAAGGGTATCGACGATGTTTCTGGCGACGGTGGGCATTGACTTCCTTCCGTTGAAACACGAACGCCGGGGATGCGCTGGTGCGTACCCCGGCAGGGGCTGCCCCGCGCTCGGGGCCGTGACCGCGCTTTCAGTCTAATCCCGGGCTCCCCGGCCGACGCTGTCCGATTCCTCACCCTCCGATGCGGGAATATCTCCCTGATCGGTCAGGGAAGAACCTCGCCGAGGCGGCCCTGACGGATGGGTTCACATGTGCGGAAACCTCCGCCGAGGTGCCCGCCGGAAGGCCCGCAGGAGAACCCAGCCGATGTGTCAAGCAATTTTCCATATCTGCGAAACGTGTAAAAAATTCGGCGATTTTTTTACATGTTTCGTGAACGTGGCAATAGACTTATCACATGTGGACACCGACTGAGCCATATAACGAACTGCGCAAACCGCCCGTTGCGAGTCTCGAATCCAGGGACGTTCTCAAGTCGACGACGGAGGCGCGAGCCGGGTTGGCCGCTCTTGACCAGGCGGTGCATCGCCTGCCCAATCCGTCGATTCTGCTCAATGCGGTCACACTTCTCGAAGCACAGGCAAGCTCGGAAATCGAGAACATCGTGACGACCACAGACGAACTCTTTCAACTCGCATCAGTCGAGGGAACCCATGCCAATCCTGCTACCCGAGAAACCCTCCGCTACAGGACCGCACTGTACACAGGAATCGCTTCGCTGAATTCTCGGCCCCTATCGACCACTACTGCCACGCAGGTCTGCTCGAGCGTCAATGGTCGAGACATGCAGATCCGCGACCTTCCGGGGACTTTCATCGGGGACCCCGTCGCACACACTGTTCGGTACACCCCACCGGATGGCCCCGTCGTCATTGCCGACAAACTCGACGATTGGGAACGTTTCGTCCACGGGGAGCACGAGCTCGATCCCCTGGTAGTCATGGCGGCAGCTCATTATCACTTCGAAGCAATCCACCCGTTCCCCGATGGGAACGGACGCACTGGGCGAATACTCAACATCCTCATGCTCATCGAGTCCGATCTTCTGCGAGAACCGGTCCTTTACCTCTCCCGGTACATCATCGAAAACAAGAACGAGTACTATCGGCTGCTGCTCGAAGTCACGAAGAATTCGGCGTGGGAGGAGTGGATTCTCTTCATGCTCGAAGGAGTGCGGCAAACGGCAGAGTTGATTCTCGGTCTCATCGACGAGATTCAAGCACTGCAGGAAGATTTCCGAACCGAGATGAGAGCGAAGACGACAGTCGGCGCCAATTCCGACGTGCTCGACCTGCTGTTCGAACGCCCTTACTGCCGAATCGTCGATGTCATCGAACGCAGTGAAGTCTCTCGGCCGACTGCCTCCAAATGGCTGAACGAGCTCGTATCCCAGTCAATGCTGGAGACCGTCAAAGTCGGCAGAGACCGCCTCTTCATCAACTCACGACTGCTGAAGGTGCTGTCCCGACCTTCCTGACCCCTCACGCACCCGCTCCACCCCTCAGGTCCGCGCCGACAGCGCGGTCGCCAGGGTGAGCAGCCCGGCCATGGCCACCGCCATCATCGGGTACCCGCCGAGTACCCCGGCCAGTGCGGGACCGGCAACCGGTGCCAGGGCCGTACCGGCGGTGATCGGGGCGACGAAGACCCCGTTGACGGCCCCGAAGTTCCTCGTGCCCCACCGGTCGGAGACCGCCGTGGCCTGCAGCAGAGTCATGCAGCCGCGCACTCCGCCGCCGAGCATGGCGATGCCGATGAGCAGCCAGATCGGTCCGGGAATCAGGGCGAGCAGCCACAGGCCGACGGCTCCCGAGGCGAAGAGGACGACCGTGCGCGCCCGCGTCGACGTGTGCCGCTCGAGGCTCGGATAGCCGAATCGTCCCGCGACCTGACCAAAGCCGACGAGCCCGAGCGCGATGGCGGCCAGGCTGTAGTCGGCACCGCGTTCGATGATGAGCGGGATGATGTTGATCGTCACCGCGAAGAGGGTGAACGTGGCGATCGCGACGGCGATCTGCAGGGTGATGAAGCGCGGGTGCCGCGTGACCTGGCGCAGTTCGTCCCGGCTCGGCTTCACCAGCGACGCGGCTGCCTCGTCCGTCCAGGTCCGGTTGAGGAAGAACAGATGCATCGGCAGGGCAAGGACCACAAGCAGACCGGCGAGCACCCAGTAGGTTCCGCGCCACCCGCAGACGTCGATGAGCCACGCGATGATCGGGGCGAACACCGTCGAGGCGAGCCCGCCGACGAGCGTGATCGTCGTCAGCGGCTTCGTCCTCTCGGACCCGTACCAGCGGGTGACGACGGTGAACGCCGGCGGATAGAGGGTCGCGGCTTGGGCGAAGCCGGCGAGGACCCAGGCGAGGAAGAACACGGGAAGGTTCGGTGCGATCGCGACGAGGGCGAGCGCGACGACCCCGATGACCGTTCCGGTCCCCATGATCAGCTTCGGTCCGTGCACGTCGAGAAGACGCCCGACGCTCGGTCCCACCAGTGCGGAGACGATGAGCCCGACGGTCAGCGCCGCCGTCACCGTCGTGTGGCTCCAGCCCGTATCGTCCGAGATCGGGGTGACCGCGACCGGCAGCGAGTAGTAGAGCAGTCCCCAGCAGACGAGTTCGGCCACGCACAGCGCCGCCAGTCCTCCGCGCGGCTTATCGGTCGTCATCGGTGACCTCGCCGAGGTGGTGCGGATCGAGAGGGGAGCGAACGCCGTCGACGTCAGCACCCCCGCCGAGGTGGCCCGACGTCCCCGCCCCGGCCGCGGTCCGCAACCAGTGCAGTGCCGTATCCCACGGGATGCGTTCCTGTTCGAGCCTGACGCTGCCTTCGGCGCGGAGCCGTTCGAGGGTCCGCGCCTCGGTGCCGGTGAGGGTGCTGAAGGCGCCCGTCGTCGGTGTCGGTTCCGGCACCCACAGGTCGGCGTGGGCGAGCAGGGTCGCTTCGTCCATGAGCACGGATTCGACCTTCGGCAGGTGGCTGCGTAGGCGGTTGAGGATCGCGAATCCGTGGGAGTCGAGGTCGCCCCAATAGATCACGCGCGCTCCGGCGATCCAGTCCAGGCGAGCGACCCCGTCGACGGCATAACCGGACCCGTGCACGGCCACGGCGCCTGGCCATTCCGGCATGGCGAGCACGGATTCGAGGTTCTCGAAGACGAAGACCAGCCGCGGCGAAACGGGCAGTCGTCCGAGCTGGGAGATCGGTGCGGTGACGTCCTCGAGTGGGACGTCGAGGAGCCTCGGATCGAGGATGCGCATGCGCAGTCGCGGTTCGGCATCGAGGACGGTCACCGCATCCGCGCGGCCGATCCCGGTCAGCAGAGCAGTGACGAGGCTGCGGTGGGTCTCGAACCACTTCGAGTCGACTCCGCGGATGGGCAGCTGCCTCGGCCGCAGCGAACCGAGTCGATGAGCGCCCAGCCAGTCGACGACGTCGACGACCGTCGCGAAGGCGGGGGCGGACAACGAGAGGATTCGCTTCGCCTGCGACCGGATCGCCGCGGCAAGGGAGGCCCCGTCTTCAACAGCCTCGGCATCTGCGTCACCGATCGCTTCGGTGCCGTTCGATGCGGGTCCCAAACGTTCTCGGATCAGCTGAGCCCGGTCGCGTAGGATCCGCCAGTCTCGGGCGGTGTCGCCGCCGACGAAAGCGGCCACCTCGGCGGGCGTGGTCAGTCGCAGCCGGACGGGGACCTGCTGACGGCCGACGCGGGTCCAGTTGCAGTCGTCCCAATCAATGGTGAATCCCGCGGTATCCCCTGCCTTGCCTTCGAGCGCCCGCCAATTCGCCGCCCAGTTCGCGGCGGCAGCCTGATCGGTGAGCACCTGCTTCTCCGTCGGCGGGTGGAGGGCGATCTCGACTCGCACTTCTTCGACGTGCTCCGCCGCCCAGGCGGCCATGGACGACGTCAGGCGCTTGCGCGCCTTCGCTCGGGCCTCGGCGACGGAGAGCATCGTCATTGGGCGTCCGACTCCTCGAACTCGAGCTCGACTTCACCGTCCACACGGACGCTCTCGGAGTTGTCCGACCCCGTGGAATCACCTGTCCCACCAGCGCCGACCGACTCCTCGCCCGCGCCATCAGCCGAATCCGACTCCGAGCCCGACTCCGTTCCGGAAGCCTCCCCGCGCACGGCCTCGTCCCACACCATCGTCGAGGTCAGGGTCTTCTGCCGGCTCGGATTCTCGATCGAGGTCGCCGCTCCCACGTAGGGTTCGATCGTCTGCAGCAGCTTCTGCGGGGTGGCGAGCACCATGTGGAACCCGAACTCGATGAAGATGTCGAGAGCCATCCGGGTGTAGCGGGTGTCGGCTTTGTCGAAGGCCTCGTCGAGGATGATCGTGCCGTATTTCGAGATCGCCTCGTCCGGGTCGGCGAGCTGATACCGCAGCGCTGCCGCCAGGCAGAAGATCACGAGCTTCTGCTGCTGGCCACCGGACATCGCAGCGCCCGAATCGTAGGTGGCGTGCGCGCGCCCGTGATCGTCGATCTCCTCGGCGAGGAAGCTCACGTGCAGACGGGTGTCCAGGCATTGGGTCTTCCACACCTTGTCGACATGCTCGCTGGAGGCGAATCGGCGCATCACCTCGGCGAGGGTGTCGTACTTCTTCTCCGCGGTCTCCATATCGTCCTCGCCCCAGCTACCGCTGGCGACGAGTCGAAGATCGGCGATGAAGGCGTTGACGGTCTCGGAGCGGCGGGTCTTGACCTTGAGCCGCAGGTACCGGTCCTCGTCGAACTGCGAGCGCAGCAGGGACGAATTGATCGGGGCGACCCGATCCTCGATCTCGCGCGGGGCGGCGTGGATCTCGTTGAGGAGTTCGCCGATGAGGTCACGGGAGCGCTGCTGAAGCAGATCCCGGAAACGGTTCTCATGGTCGGGCAGGCCGTGCGCTTCGATCTCATCGAGCATCGCCAGATAGGCCCGACGATCATCGACTTCGGCTGTGAGCTGGGACGATACCGACGGCCATGCGGCCTTGAACTCGGCGGCCAGTCGCGTCACGGACTGCCCCGACCGGCTTGCTTCGGCCTGTGCCCGGTCCTTCTCCTCCTGCAGCACCTGCGAGACCTGCTGGCCCACCTCGGCGAGGTTCTCCCGCTTGATGCTGCGTTGGATCTTCCGGAAGCGTTCGTCGAGCTGTTCGCCGAGGTGGCCCTCCACCTCCGCGATGCTACCGGAGTTGACGTCGTCTTCGATCCGGGTGATGTTCGAGCGCAGACCCGTCGATTCTTCGTTCGCTCGGCGCAGGGCATAGTCGGCTTCGGACCTCGCGGTCTCGGCCGTGTCCTTGACTGCTTTCGCCTCGCGTTCGGCGCCGATCGCCTGCTGCAGATCGCCGTCGGCGTCTTCGAGTTCGGCCAGCTGCCGTTCGAGAGTCGTGACTCTCTCGGCCGCACCGTCGCGGTCGACGTCGCGCCAGGACTGTTCGCGAATGCCGGCGAGGATGCCGCGGCGGCGGTGAGCCTGTGCGGTTTCGGCGTCGGCGGCCGCGACCACCTGTTCGGCGGCGGCCAGTTCCGACTGAGCCTCTTTGAGGGATTCGACGAGGGCTTCGAGTTTCGCTTCGCGGTCGCCGAGGACCCATTGGCTGCGATCGTCGATGGCCCGCCGGTCGTCTTTTTCGTAGCGGGTGCGTGAGGTCTTGATCTGTCCTTTGACGGTGACGGCGCGCGGGTGGTCGTCGAGTTCGTCGGGGTAGTCGACGCAGGCGAAGTCGAATCGTTCGGACAAGGTGGTCCGGACCCAGTCGCCGAAGCCGGTGTCGGAGACACGCACCTTGGTCACCAGCGACTTCTCACTGCCGACGGGCCGAGGGCTCGGCACCGAGTGCGGGATCTCCTCGAAGACGAGTCGGCCGCGGATGCGATGGGCGTCGACCCAGGTGCGCACTGCCGAGAGGTTCTCCGCCCGGACGAGGACGGTCAGTGCCATGGGGCGCAGCACTCGTTCGATCGCGCCGGTCCACCGGGCCTCGTCGGGGTCGACTTCGATGAGTTCGGCGGCGAACGGCAGCGCCTTCTCACTCAGACCGGTGCCGGCAGCGAGTTCGGAGCGGATCGCCAGGAGGTTGTTCGGCACAGTCGATCCGGACCGGCGCAGCGATTCGATCTCACCTTCGAGTTCGCGCACCTTGGCCCTCGCTTGGGAGAACCGGTCATGGTCGGCGTGGCTGGGCCCGGCGACCTGCGTGTCGTCGTCGAGGCTGGACGCGATCTGGGCCTGGAGTTCGGCGAATTCGGCGGCCGTGGTCGGGGCGTGCTCGATGCCGGCCTGTTCGAGCTGTCGGGCCAGTGACGCCCAGCGTTCGGCGATGGCGCGGCGTTCGGTCTCGGCTGTGTCGATGCGCTGCTGCAGGTGTTCGGCCTCGGAACCGCCGAGTTCGAGAGTGGCTCGCCTGGCCAAGTCGTATTCGTCGACGGCGGCATCGAACTCGCGTTTCGCGCGGTCGGCGGTGACTTCGAGTTCGACGATCTGCCGCGTCAGCGCCGACAGATCGGCACGCAGGATGTCGAGCTCACGCCGTTTCTGGTACGGCAGCAGGGCTTCGCTCAGGGCGATCGACTTCGCGGCGATGTCATTGGCGGTCTCGAAGCGGGAGGCGGCTTCACGCAGCTGGAGCAGGTGGTCGCGCTGTTTGCGCAGCTGGACGACATGGTCGTGAGCGTCCTTGAGGTCACCGAACTGGGCGACGGCAGTGTCTGCGAGGTCGAAGGTCACCGGGGTTTCGAGCATATGTTCCCGGAAGAGCCGGTCGAGGCTGTCGAGGCTCTTCGCCGACTGGGTCTTGTGCAGCAGCTGCAGGGCGGACTCGTCGGCCATGCCGAAGGTCTTGCGCATCCGTGCATAGAACTTCCCGTGGGATCCGTTCGAGGTGATGACGGCATCAGGATGGTCGGCCTTGAGTTTGCGGGTCTCGAGGCCGGACCGGGCATAGTGCTGCAGGTCGGAGAGGTCGAGGTCGGCACGCTCGAGGACGCAGGCGTCGGAGAGGTCCGTCGCCTTCGTGGCCGACCCCTTGATGAAGAAGAGCCGGGCCAAGGACAGAGGTCTGTCGCTGCCGTTGTCGTAGCGGAGGATGATTCCGCTCCAGGTGGCGCGCGGCCGCAGATACTTGCTGACGACGCGGTCTTCTTCGGAGTCGGCGGTCCGGGTCCAGGCCCCGCGGACGTAGCTGACGAGGCTGCGCTGGTCGAGACGAGCACCCGCGGTCTGAGCGGCGACGTTGAAGCGCAGCCACTTGTCCGGGGTGAGGACGGCGGCGATGCCGTCGAGCAGCGATGATTTGCCGGAACCGGAAGGACCGGTGATGAGGTGGCCTTTGTGGGAGACGGGGATCCGGTGGATATCCGAGTCGAAGGTGCCCCAGTTCGCGATCTGGATCTCGCTCAGCCGCCACTGGCTGCCGACGTCGGGTCGGTTCGCTCCGCGGGCGCGCGCCTGATCGGCGACGAACGCCGCGTCGAGCGGGAAGAGTGCCTCGGTCACGCGTCGTCCTCCTCGGTGACGGTGTCTGCATCGGTTTCGGTGGCGGCGACGGAACCGTCGTCGGGCTCCTCCCCCGCCTCGGCGCCGGCATCGACTTCGGGTTCCTCTCCGGCGTCCGTCTCACCTGCGGCGATGCGTTCGTAGACGGCGATGAGCTCACGCACGCGATCCTCGTCGATGAGGAACTTCACCATCGGGGAGATCTCGAAGCGGTCCTCGCCGGCTTTGTGGAGCACCCGCAGCCGGTTGCTCATCCGCGACCACGCGCCGTTGAGGTTGCGTTGGAACGTCGATTCGTCGCCGGTGCGGTAGATAGCGAGGCGCTCGTAGACCTCTTCGCGGTCGACGATGACGCGCTTCTCCCCCGGTGCGGCCAGCAGCAGCTGTCGGAGCACGAGCAGCATGGCCGTGTCGAGGAAGGTCAGGCGTTCGCTGCGCACTGCGGCGGGGGCGTCGATTTCGTCGGTGACGATTTTGCGGGTGAACGCGAATTCGTCGACGCGGTCGATGACGAGGTCGAGGAACAGGTCATGCAGGCGTGAGCGGACGAGGCTTTCGTCGGCGACGAGCGCGGCCCACAGCTGCGGGGCCTGGGTGCCGGACACGTATGGTCCCTTGAGCAGTTCGAGCAGCACTCGGCGGGTGCGCTCTCCCAGCGTTCCTGTGTCTCCGGACCACAGTCCACTGGGGTTGTGGTCGAAACCGTCCGCGGATGTCGTGGTCGACTCGGCGACAGAATCGGTGGATTCCCTCGCCGAGGCGGCTCCCGCCTCGGCGCCGAATGTGCGCTCATCTGCCGGTGAGGTCCGGTGGGCACCATTGCGGGCTTCCACCTCGGCGGGGGCTGTGTCGTTGTCGTGGTCGGTGGGGCTCATAGGGTGATGCCTTCGGTGAAGTAGTGGCGGCGGATCGCGGCGGTGCGGGCGATGCCGTCGACGCCGGTCCACGTGAGGATTTCGCGGTTGCCGACATCGACGTGGCCATAGGTGCTGGCCAGGGACAATAACCCGACGACGCTGGCCAGGCCCTGGGTCGCGGGGTGGGTCTCGAGCACCTCGGCGACGGAGGCTTCATGGGTGGAGGTGAGTGAGGAGTTGATGTTTTCGGTGAGCTCGGCGAAGTCGATCTCCGATTCGCGAGCGACGGCGATGAGTTCGGCGAAGTCGATCTCCGAGTCAGTGGCCTCGCCGAGTTCCGCTCCGGCATCGAACTCCTCGGGGTCGTGGAGGATGACCTCACCGACGCTGCCCAGCGACACGCTTGAGAGTTCGAGGTCGATGCCGATCTCATCGTAGGGCTTGAGCTCCTGCGACACGGGCGCGGCCGCGGCGAGGCCCTCCTGGAGCAGGGTGCGCATGACGCGGTCGCGTTGGAATTCGTGGGAGTGGACGTAACGACGCAGGCCCCGGGCGAATTCGGTGAGGATGTCCGAGACCTCGTGGGAGCCGTCCTTCATCTGGCGCATCAAGGTGCGCAGGGAGCGACGGGTGGCAAGGGAGAGGGTGGCGGAGAAGTCCCGGTCGAGGATGGCCGCGATGTCGTCGTCGAAGGAGGCGGACTGTTCGGGGTCACGGACGAGTGCGGAGAACGCCGAGAACGTGCGGCCCTCGTCAGAGGACTCGATGAGGTCCACGCCGCGGAAGACTTCGTCCAGTACTTGTGATTGGGAGTCCTCGGCGGCCAGTATCGAGATCCGCAGCTCCTGGTTGAGCTCTTCGAAGCGGGCACGCACGCGGGCGAAGTCGGCGGGCAGACCCTGTGCCTGTTGGAGGATGTCGCCCACGCGTTCGTTTGCGCGCCTGCGGTCGAGGACGACCGAACGCGGGTCGCCGCGACGGACGCGGGCGATCTCGGCATCGATGCGGTCGCGTTCGGCGCGGAGAGCAGCCAGTCGACGGGAGCTGTCCGGGTCGGTGTCGATGGCCAGCTGACGCACGGACTGGGCGAGGCTGACCAGCCGGGATTCGGTGGCGGTCTGCGGAGGTGTGCGCAGCTGTTCGAGCATGCGGATGGCGTCGAAGCCGGCGGCGGAGAGCTCGTAGGTCTCGCCTCTGGCCCCGGTGGCGGGCCGGCGGACGAGGATCTCCGCGCGTCGCCAGTCATCACAGTAGGCCTTCGCGGTCCGCAGCGAGAGGTCGAAGTGGTCGCGGAGCTCTTCGAGGTCGGCATCGATGCTTTCGTGCAGATCCTCGGTGTTCATCCTCGTGCCGGGCCTGCCGAGGTGGGCGTCGAGGGTTCCGGCCATGACGGCGAGGTTGTCGGCCCGGAGCATGCGCAGGGTGGCATTCGATTCGAGCAGTCGCCGGTAGGCGAGTGCGGAGGACAGGGCGGACATAGCAACTATTCTCGATGCACCGGCGGGTCCGCGCCAATTCGCGGCTCAGCGCCAGCGCATGCGCAGCACCGAGGTCATCGACCAAGGATCGCCTCCGCGCACGGCTGCAAGGATGCCGGCCCCGCCGGGACTGCGGGTGTAGATCGGTTCACCTCCTCCGATCCAGGTGTCCCAGGCGGCGGCGAAGGCCACGGCGCGTTCCTTCTTCGTCCCCAGTACGGCGGGCACGCCCACCCAGATCGGGTCGGCCTTCTGGGCGGTGCCGGTCCCCCACCTCAGCTGCGTCCACCACCCACGCAGCCCATGGGCGCGCCTCGGCAGCTGCCAGCACGGAAGCAGATACCGCGGGTCACCGATCGGTGACACCGCATCGTCGAGGGCGAGAGCGAAGGCCTCGGCCGACGCGGGATCCGCGTCGAGGTGACACCGCAGGTCACCGCGTGCATCGATCCTCATCCGCACCGCGTCGGCTCCGGAACTGCTCAGCTCGAGGGAATGAAGCGCCTCGGCGACGGCACCGGCGATCTGCGCGACTGTCGGGGTGACCCCGTAGATGCGGTGCCTGCGACCGCCGGCAATGGTGAGGACGAGGGGCAGGCTCAGCAGCAGTCCGACGGCGATGATGCCGAGGATCCACGCCGCGGCTCCGCTGCTCAGCACCGCTGTCGCCGCCATGAGGAGACCCACCGTTGCCCAGACGATGACGATCGGCATGCGAAGAGTGACGGGGAGGATCTTTCCGGGGTCGCCGTCGCGGTGCCGCGGCCTCGGGATGATGCCTTCAGCACCAGCAGCGGCATCGGCCGCGGCACGAGCGCCGTCGGAGGTGATTTCCGTCGGTGCAATCTCGGGCCGGGGATGATCGGCGACGATCCGCACCGACCGCAGCTCCTCGTCGCGGTAGTCCGCGCCGACGTTCCACCGTTGCGCCACCTCGGAGCGGGCTTGTGCACGCGTGATCATCCGCGCATTGATGGCGTCGATATCGTCCTCGGGCGGGTGGAACGGCGAGAACGCGCGGTCGATATGGGCGACGCCGTCGACGATCTCGCCGCTTGAATCGGTGCCGAAGAAGCCGTCGTGCTTGCGCACGAGTCGGCCCCAGTCCTGTTCTCCGCGCGGGTGGTCTGGGCTGATGCACACGACGGTCCAGTTGAGGGCAACCTTCTGTGCCCAGTTCGGATCTTCGCGCAGCGCCCGGCCGCGGGTCTGCGTCACGGCGGTCGGGGTGGTCGCGGTGGTGAGGTCGATGAGTCCGGTCACGGCCGGTGCATCCCAACCTTCGCCGAGCAGCGCCCGGGTGCCGATGAGCACCTGTGCTGCCCCGGAAGTGAAGAACGAGGTCACGTACGGCACCCAGTTACGGCTCGTCCAGCGCCCGTCGATGCGACTGACACCGGCGACGGGATCGGTGACGCTGAGCCGGGCGGCGAGGTCGGCGTCGTCGACGGCGATGAAGTCGATGAGCGCGCGCAGCACGTCCGGTGGTCCCGCTACGGTGCGCCCGGAGACGAGCAGCGGGTTCAGATGTGCCGTCTGAGAGTCGGCGGCCAAGCTCTCAAGGGTCAGGATTGCGGATCCGGACCGTTCGTCGAGGACCTCGCGGACGTCGGCGGCCAAGGTCGCGGTGGCGGACTCGAAGTCGCAGAGGACGAGCATCCGCAGGTGGTCGCCGAGGGTTGCCGCTTCAACAGCGGCGATGTCGACACAGGCGCGCGGCTTCGACGCCGAATGGGACAGGACCCGATCGGTCGGAGACCGCCCGGCGGCGATTCCGTGGTGCGTCCAGCGGCAGCCGATCGCGGGCAGCCTGCGGCGGATCTCCTCGGCGAGGTCCTGGTCGGACGTGGAATCGGAGACGAGCAGGTGGTGACGCATCCAGTCTTCGATCAGTCGGGCCCAGTCGTCGGTGTCGGGGTCGCGGCGGTGCTGTTCGCCGAGTCGGGCGCCTGGCGGCAGGCGCAGCAGATCGGCGTGGTGGAGGCGCAGGGCCGCATCGCAGAGTTCGGGTCGCTGCCGACTCATCGTCTGCCAATCCACCGATTCGGCACGGTCGCCGAGGAATCGTCGGTCCACCCATTCGAGCAGCCCGATCGTGCCCTGGCCGGGGTCGAGGATGCCGGTGATGAACTCGGTGTGCCGTTCGGCCTGGGCCGACAGCCAGTCCTGTTCCTCCCGGGTGGGTTCGGTGACCCAGACGAGGTCCGCAAAGGGCACGAGGTCGCCTTCTCTGACGAGGGCGGGGATGGACGCGGAGTAGCGGACGGAGGAGAAGAGGTCGGCGACGAGTTCCCGGTGCCGGGTCGACATCGTCGTTGGTGGGGTGGCGGTGAGTCCGAGCACCCATACGTCGGGAAGCAGGGCGAGCAGGTCCGACAGCAGACGTCCCCAGACCTCGAGCAGGTGGTGGCATTCGTCGAGGATGAGCAGTGTCGGACCACCGTCGACGAGGTTGTCGACAAGGGCCCGGCCACCAGTGGCCAGGGAGTCGAGCAGGCTGCTGCTCGGCCCGGAGGCGACAGAATCGCTTGCGCGTTCCTCAAGGTCGCGGTCCGTGGTGCGCGTGTCCCCCTCGCGATCGGACGTCTCCCGATCCGTGTCGAAGACGGCAAGGGACTGGTAGGTCAGAGCGGTGAAGGTCTGAGTGAGATCGCGTGAGCCTCCGGCAGGAGGACGCCCCTCGCCGAGGCGGTTCCATTCCTTGGCCCATTGACCTTGGATCGCCGTATTCGGGCCGAAGGCCACGACGCGGTCGACGAGCTTCCGATCGAGCAGGTGAGTCGCGTAGTCGATGCCGACGCGGGTCTTTCCCGCACCGGGAGGCAGGACGATCCAGGATCGGCGCTCATCGGCAGCGGATCCGTCGCGCAGAGTCGCGAGCGCTTCGTCTTGGTGGCGGCGCAATGGCGGCTGGGTCGCGGCTGCCTCCCGCACGTTCTCAGTCATCGCCGCGCCCGCCGAAGGTGTCCGGGTCAACAGGGCGGTCCCGCTTGGGCATCTTGGCCACGACAAGACAGTAGGACTCGAGGACAAGGTCTTGAAGCAGTTCGGCATCGAGCCGGTCGCCGCCAGCACCGTCTCCATCCCCGGCCACGGTGATCCAGTGCTTCTTATTCATGTGATATCCGGGTGAGATCTCCGGATAGGCGTCTGTCAGCACCTCACCGTCGAGGGGATCGATCTTGAGGTTGAGGCTGGGGATCCCACGCAGTTCATAGGCCATCATGAACATCTTCCCTCGCACCTTGTAGACAGCGTTGTCCGGACCGAAGGGATAGTCGATCTCGACAGACGGGTACTGCATGGCCTGCTCGTGAGCCAGACGGAGCACGGTATCGGGATCCATGCGTGGAGATTAGCAAACGGCACTGACGCAGAACCGACGACGGTTTCTCCGCACGAACTGACGATAGACTCGAACCATGCCTGAGACCACACCCCGCACCGCCCCTCACCTGCTCTTGGCCGCTCTCGGCGGCACCATTGCATCGACCGCCGATGCATCAGGCGGGGTTGCCCCAGCGCTCAGCGGAGCCGAGATCGCTGCGGCCGCGGGCCTCGACCAGGTCTGGCCGGATCTGCAGGCCGATTTCACTCAGGTCGCTCAGGTCTCGAGCGCGAATGTCACCCTCGAGATGCTCTTCGACGTCGTCGAGCTCGCCCGCACGTCCACGGCCGATGGCATCGTCCTGACCCAGGGCACCGACACCCTCGAGGAGTCGGCGTTCGGTCTGTGGCTGCTCAATGACTCGGGCACGCACATCGCTGCCACCGGGGCCATGCGCAATCCGACTCTGCCCGGAGCCGACGGCCCGGCCAACGTCCGGGCGGCCGCGCTCACCGCCCTGTCCGACCAGGTCGGCAACCTGCCTGCATCCCTCGTGTTCAACGACGAGGTCCACGATCCGAGGTTCGTGTCGAAGTCGCACACCACCTCGACCGCGGCGTTCTCCTCCGGGCCCGTCCTCGGGGCGATCGGGTGGCTGAGCGAGGATGACCTCCACCTTCCGCACGCACCCCAGACTTCGACGTCTCCGTTCGCCGGCCTGTCCCGTCCGTCCCAGCTGAGCAAGGTCGCCCTCGCCGAGGTGGGGATGGGCGAACCGGCAGAGACCCTTGATCTCATCGCGGGGTCTGGGTTCGACGGCGCCGTCATCTCCGGGGTCGGCGGTGGGCATGTCCCCGAGGACCTGCTGCCTGCCGTGACCCGTCTGACGGAGGCGATGCCCGTGGTGCTCGCCTCCCGCACCGGGTCGGGCGTCAGCCTGCGCCGGACCTACGGCTACCCAGGCGGAGAGATCGGCCTGCTCGAGGCGGGGCTCGTTCCCGCCGGAATCCTCGATGTCCGCAAGGCCCGCATCGTGCTCAGCCTCGCATTGAGCTTCGGACTCGACCCGGCCGAGGTGTTCGCTCACTTCGCGTGAGTCTGGCTCACACCGGCCGGGTCGAACCCCGCACCACGAGTTCGGGCGTGAACCGGCGATCATGATGATCGTCTGAAGCCGATGCGTTCTCGTGCAGAAGCGTTTCCACCGCGGTCCGTCCCAACAGCTCCGCCGGCTGCCGAACTGACGTCAGGGGAACGATCGTCGAGAACGCATAGTCGATGTCGTCATAACCGACGATCGCGATGTCGTCAGGGATCCTCAGGTCGCTGAACATGATGACCGCCTGCATGAACCCGACCGCCAACAGGTCATTGGCGCAGAAGACCGCGTCGGGTCGCTGGTCCGCCGGCTGACCGACGACCTCTTCGCCCGCATCGCGCCCCGCCAGGATCGTCAGCTCCGGGGTGCTGTAGACAGGCAGTTCGAGTCCGGACTCGCGTGCCCTCTCTGCGGCTCCGGCCAAGCGATCGGACACCTGCGGCAGCGACTGCGGCCCCCCGATGAAGGCCGGACGCCTGCAGCCTCCGGCAATGATGTGGTCGAGTGCCATCCGTCCCCCGGCGATGTTGTCCACCGTCACCGAGGACAGGGCATAGCCGTTCGAGCCCCGGTCGACGAGCATGACAGGCGTACCCCGGGCCGCAATCGCTTCGAGCCGCGACAGGTCAGAGCCGGTCGGAGTCACAAGCAGACCGTTGACCCGCTGCTCGGCGAAGAGGTCGAGATACTTCCCCTCCCGCTGCTCATCGGTGCCCGAATCGCCGATGAGCAGGGCCAGTCCGGCCTCGTCACAAGCCTGCCGGGCACCATGCGCAACGGAAGCGAAGAACGGGTTCGAGGTGTCGAGCACGACGAGGCCGAGACTGCTGCTGTGCCCCGAACGCAGCTGTCGGGCGGCAGCATTGCGAACGAATCCGAGCTCCTCGATGGCGGCGTTGACCTTCGCAGCCGTCGCCTCGGCGACCTTCGATGACCCGTTGACCACATGCGAAACGGTACCGACCGAGACTCCGGCTCGGTCCGCGACCTCGCGCATACTCACTTTCGCCATGAGTCTCCCTCTGTGATCAGTGCTGTTGCCCTACGACTCGTTGCCGACGGCATGTCTCATTGTGCCTGACACCGCGGAGTTCCGGCCGTCGCAATCACCGTCGCTCAGACAGCTTCCGGCCACCGTCTTGATGTGACCTCGATGACATGCTAGCGTTCTCATCACCATATTGAAACGTTTCAATTCATAACCGGGTTCGTGAAGCCGCGATCACCGAGTCACCCTGGAGGAACCTATGAAGGACACAACGACGTCGTCCAAATGGAAGGCCACGGTCGCCGTGGCCATGTCGAATTACATCGAAGCCGGCTCGATCATCGCGATCGCGACGAGCATGAGTCTGTGGCAGACCGAATTCGGCCTCGACAGCCTGGCAGTCGGCCTGCTGTCCGCCCTGAGCGCCAATGCCTTCGGCGCCGCGATCGGCGCTGCCATCGGCGGACCGCTCTGTGACCGCTACGGCCGGAAATTCATCTACACCTACGACCTCCTCCTGTACATGTTCGGCACGCTGTTCGCAGTCTTTGCGTTCAACTTCGCCTCCCTGCTCATCGGATTCGTCCTCACCGGCATCGCCGTCGGCGCCGGAGTCACAGCAGCGTGGACCTATATCGCCGAGGAGGCCCCTGACGGACGCCGGGCCGGCCACGTCGGCGTCGCGCAGTTGGCCTGGTCGATCGGACCGATGATCGGCTTCCTTCTCGCTGCGCTGCTCGAACCCATGGGCCTGCTCGGCTCCCGCATCATCTTCGCCCACCTCTTCGTCATCGCCTTCATCACGTGGTGGGTTCGCCGCGGACTGAGCGAATCGCGACGCTGGAAGGAAAAGAACGCGAACCCGAACAACGTCGGGACCTACCGCGGAATCTTCGAGATGTTCACCAACAAGAAGAACATCACCGCCCTCCTCTTTCTCATCGGCGTCTATGGCCTGTGGAACACGGTGGCCGGTCAGGCCGGAATCTTCCAGCCCCGCATCTACGAGGCGACCGGACTCACCGATGCCCGCTCCCAGTACTTGCTTCAGGTCCTTGTCTGGGGTCTGACCAGCGCGGCGACGTTCTTCGGCTTCATGCGCTACGGCGACAAGGTCTCCCGCCGTTGGCTCTACGGCTTCGGTGCGGGCCTCGGCGTCATCGCGTGGGCCGTGCTCATCTGGGGACCCGCCGGCTGGTTCTCTCTGCTCGTCTTCGCCATCGGCTGGGGCATCTCGTCCGGACTGGGTGCTCAGGCCTTCTACGGACTGTGGGCGGCCGAGCTCTTCGCCACCCGTTACCGTGCCTCTGCTCAGGGCTTCATGTTCATGATCGTGCGCGTCATGGTCGGTGTCCTCTCCCTGTGGTTCCCGCTCATGCTCGAGACGACCGGCATCCACGGGGTCGGCGTCCTCATCGTCGGACTCCTCGTCGCCGCCCTGCTCATCGGCATGATCTGGGCACCGAAGACCCAGAACAAGACACTCGAGGAGATCGAGATCGAACGTTACGGTCGGCTCCTCGACGCCGATCATGCCACCGAGGCGGCCGCGGGCAACATCCGCACCGACGGAACCGCGGCGTCCGGTTCGACCGATTCCACCGCAGTCAGGGAACGCTGAGATGGAGCGGGTGTGCTTCCGCATGCAGGTCGACCCAGCCCGTCTGGATGAGTACATCGCGGCCCACCGGGCCGTCTGGCCGGACATGCTCGAGGCGCTGGAATCCACCGGGTGGCGCAACTACTCACTGTTCGCGGATCCGTCCGGCATGGTCATCGGCTATCTCGAGACAGACGACTACGAAGCCGCTCAGCAGGGAATGGAGCTGACAGAGATCAACGCCGCCTGGCAGGAATCGATGTCACCGTTCTTCGCCGCCGGAGGATCCTTCGACGCGGGTTCCGAACGGCTGCGCGAGGTCTTCCACTTGGAAGACCAGCTCACCACGACCCGAGCGGCCGCTCACCCGAAGTGAGCACGGCCTCCGATCCAGCGTCCCGCTGACCTGTCAGCCTCACCGCGTTCTCAGCACCACAGCAACAGTAAGGAACACCGACTCTCATGAGCACTCGCCCCACTTTCGCCGACATCACCGACCAGCTCGCTGCGCAGGAGATCGAACTGCCGTCCTGGGCGTTCGGGAACTCCGGCACTCGGTTCAAGGTCTTCGGCACCCCGGGCACTCCGCGTGACCCGTTCGAGAAGATCGCCGATGCCGCGAAGGTCCACGAACTCACCGGACTCGCTCCACAGGTGGCTCTGCACATTCCGTGGGACCTCTGCGATTTCGATGAACTGTCTGCCCATGCCGCCGGACTCGGCGTGCGCTTGGGCACGGTCAACTCGAACACCTTCCAGGACGATGACTACAAGTTCGGTGCGCTCACCCATGAGGACGAGAGCATCCGCACCAAGGCCATCGACGCTCATCTCGAGTGCATCGACGTCATGGATCGCACGGGATCGAGAGACCTCAAGATCTGGCTGGCCGAGGGGTCGAACTACCCAGGTCAGGCGGATATGCGGGGCCGTCAGGACCGACTCCACGATTCGCTGTCGAAGATCTATGACCGCCTCGGCGAGGAACAGCGGATGGTGCTCGAATACAAGTTCTTCGAGCCCTCGTTCTATCACACGGATGTGCCCGACTGGGGAACGAGCTACACCCAGGTCGCAGCCCTGGGCGACAAGGCGCTCGTCTGCCTCGACACCGGCCACCACGCTCCGGGCACGAACATCGAGTTCATCGTCATGCAGCTGCTGCGCCTCGGCAAGCTCGGCTCCTTCGACTTCAATTCGCGGTTCTACGCCGATGATGACCTCATGGTCGGTGCTGCCGACCCGTTCCAGCTCTTCCGGATCATCCACGAAGTGATCCGCGGAGGCGGCCTCAACAGTCCCGATATCGCGTTCATGCTCGACCAGTGCCACAACGTCGAGAACAAGATCGAAGGTCAGATCCGCTCGGTGCTCAATGTTCAGGAGATGACGGCACGAGCACTCCTCATCGACACCGAGGCGCTCACTGCAGCTCAGCGCGCAGGCGATGTCATCAGCGCCAATGACATCTTCATGGATGCGTTCTACACCGATGTGCGCGGCGACCTCGCTGACTGGCGCGTCTCCCGCGGACTGCCGGCCGACCCCATCCGCGCCTTCCGCGAATCCGGCTATCAGGAGCAGATCGCGGCCGATCGCATCGGCGGCACCCAGGCCGGCTGGGGCGCCTGAGACACCCTCCCCGCATCCTTACTCACCTGCACCATCGTTCGAGGAGAACCATGACCCACCCGATCGTCAACGACCTCATCACCCGCTCGAATTCGCTGGGGGCCGACCGTCGCAATACGAACTATGCCGGCGGCAATACGTCAGCCAAAGGCACCGATGTCGACCCGGTGACCGGCGACGACGTCGAACTGCTCTGGGTCAAGGGCTCCGGCGGAGATCTCGGAACGCTCACTCCCGACGGTCTCGCAGTCCTCCGCCTCGACCGGCTGCGGGCGATGGAGAACACCTACCCCGGAGTCGACCGCGAGGACGAGATGGTCGCGGCCTTCGACTACACCCTGCATGGCAAGGGCGGTGCCGCACCCTCGATCGACACCGCCATGCACGGACTCGTCGATGCCGCCCACGTCGACCACCTCCACCCTGACTCCGGAATCGCCATCGCCACCGCGGCAGACGGTGAGGAGCTGACGAAGAGGATCTTCGGCGACACAGTCGTCTGGGTGCCGTGGCGTCGGCCCGGGTTCCAGCTCGGCCTCGACATTGCAGCCATCAAAGCAGAGAGCCCGCAGGCCATCGGCACCATCCTGGGAGGTCACGGAATCACGGCGTGGGGAGCCACCTCGGCGGAGTCCGAGGCCAACTCACGGTGGATCATCGACACCGCGGCCCGCTACATCGAAGAGCACGGCCGCCCCGAGCCCTTCGGTCCTGCCCGTTCCGACTACTCGGCCCTGCCGGAGGACGAACGTCGCGCCAAGGCCGCGGCCCTCGCACCCCAACTGCGCGGGCTCGCCTCGGCGGACACAACGATGGTCGGGCACTTCACCGATGAACCGGCCGTGCTCGAATTCCTCGCCGGGGAGAAGCTGAACGCTCTGGCCGAACTCGGCACGAGCTGCCCGGACCACTTCCTCCGCACGAAAGTGAAGCCACTGGTCATCGACCTGCCGGCGGCCGCCTCGGTGGAAGAGATCATCGCCGCACTCCCCGCACTGCACGAAGCCTACCGGGCCGAATATGCGGCCTATTACGACCGCCACGCCGACGCCGAAACACCGGCCATGCGCGGAGCGGATCCGGCGATCATCCTTGTTCCGGGAGTGGGCATGTTCTCCTATGGTGCGGACAAGCAGACGGCACGGGTGGCCGGTGAGTTCTACGTCAACGCCATCAACGTCATGCGCGGAGCCGAAGCGCTGTCTACCTACGCTCCCATCAGCGAGGCGGAGAAGTTCCGCATCGAATACTGGGCTCTCGAAGAAGCCAAGCTGCAGCGCAGGCCTGCACCTAAGCCGCTGGCCGGTCGCATCGCGTTCGTCACCGGCGCGGCGTCGGGAATCGGCAAAGCCATCGCCACTCGCCTCGTCGCCGAAGGCGCCTGCGTCGTCATCGCCGACCTCGACCGGGACAAGGCGCAGGAGGTCGCGGCCGAACTCGGGTCGACCGATGTCGCCATCGGTGTCGCAGCCGACGTCTCCGATGAAACCGGAGTGCAGGCAGCACTGAATGAAGCGGTGCTCGCCTTCGGCGGGCTCGACCTCGTCGTCAACAACGCCGGACTGTCGCTGTCGAAGTCACTGTTCGATACGACCGAGGCCGATTGGGATCTCCAGCACGATGTCATGGCTAAGGGCTCGTTCCTCGTGTCGAAGAATGCCGCCCGGATCCTCGTCGACCAGGGACTCGGCGGTGACATCGTCTACATCTCCTCGAAGAACTCCGTCTTCGCCGGACCGAACAACATCGCCTATTCGGCGACGAAGGCCGACCAAGCTCATCAGGTGCGCCTGCTCGCCGCCGAGCTCGGCGAACACGGCATCCGCGTCAACGGCATCAATCCCGATGGGGTGGTGCGCGGTTCGGGAATCTTCGCGGGCGGTTGGGGCGCACAGCGCGCGAAGACCTATGGCGTGGAGGAGAAGGACCTGGGCAAGTTCTATGCACAGCGGACGATCCTCGGCCGCGAGGTCGTCCCGGAGAATGTGGCCAACGCCGTCTATGCGCTGTGCACCTCGGACTTCTCACACACGACCGGCCTGCACGTGCCCGTCGATGCCGGTGTCGCCGCAGCATTCCTGCGGTGAGCCGCGTTCCAACGGAGATCATCACACACATGGACATCACTGATTCTGCTGCCGGTCTCACTCTCGCCGCGGTCGATCTGGGCGCAACGAGCGGCCGGGTCATCGTGGGCGGGGTGAGCGACGGTGTGCTGCGGATGAAGCCCGTGGCTCGGTTTGCGAATGTGCCGCAGTTCTTGGGCGAGAGCATGCACTGGAATATCCAGTCGCTCTTCGCTGAACTGAGCACGGGCCTCCGAGAGGCCTTCCTCAGGAGCCCGGGATTGGTGAGCATCGGCATCGACTCATGGGCCGTCGACTATGGGCTGCTGCGCGATGGAGACCTGCTCGGGATTCCGCATCACTACCGGGACGGACGGAACCTGCGTGGAGTTGAGCTCGTCCACGAGCACGTCGCCCCTGATGAGCTCTTCACCCACAACGGGTTGCAGCACCTCGACTTCAACACCGTCTTCCAGTTTGCGGTCGAAGCCGAGTCCGGGTTCCTCGAACTCGCCGACCGGGCACTGCTCGTCCCCGATCTCATCGCCTTCTGGCTCACCGGTCAGCAACGCACGGAGCTGACGAACGCGTCGACGACCGGTCTGCTGTCAGTTCATGACGGCGGCTGGGACTCAGAACTCATGAGACTGCTCGGACTGCCTGCCGATCTGCTGCCTGATCTCATTGCTCCTGGTGAGCGCATCGGCGCCCTCAGCGCACCGGTGGCTGAGCGGATCGGTGCGGTCGACCCGATCCAGGTCACGGCCGTAGGCAGCCATGACACGGCCTCGGCGGTGGTGGCCGTGCCGATGGACGGGCAGAACTGCGCCTATATCTCCAGCGGCACCTGGTCCTTGGTCGGACTCGAGGTCGACGACCCGGTCGTGACCGAGGCAGCCCGCCGGGCGAATTTCACGAATGAGGGCGGAGTCGACGGGACGATCCGGTTCCTCAAGAACGTCTCGGGCCTGTGGCTGCTGAGCGAATCGATGCGACAGTGGCAGCATGACGCCACCGACGCTCAGCGCAGTTCGGATCTCGAGACGCTCCTCTCCGAGGCAGCCGCAATCACGACCCCGGTGGCCGTCTTCGATCCGTCAGACGACCGGTTCACCCCACCCGGAGACATGCCCACCCGCATCCGCGAGTGGTGCAATGAGCACGGCGTCGAACCTCCGCACACCCGCGCCGAGGTGGTCCGATCGATCCTCGAATCGCTCGCCACCGCTTATGCTCAGACCCTTGCAACCGCCGAGGAGCTGACGGGCCGGACCGTGGAGACGATCCACATCGTCGGCGGCGGTTCACAGAACACTCTGCTGTGCCGGCTCACTGCACAACGGTCGGGTCGGCGCGTGCTGGCCGGACCCGTCGAGGCCACAGCGATCGGCAACCTGCTCATCCAGGCCCGGGCCGTCGGTCAGGTCGATGAGAATTCGAATCTGAGCGAGTTGCGGCAGTTAGTACGAGCCTCGTTCCCGGTCACCGAATACCTGCCGGGCTGACCAGAGGAGCTTCACCAACAAAAAGAGGCGGCGTCGGCCAGAACTGGCCGACGCCGCCTCCTCTGTGCGACAACTGAGATGAATCGACAGCCTCAGCTCTCGGCGCCCACGGCGACGACCATCTTGCCGAAGTTCCCGCCGGTGAGCAGATCGTTGAAGTACTCGGGAGCCTTGTCGAGACCGGGGCGGATGTCCTCGCGGAAGCGGACCTTGCCCTCCTTGAGCCAGCCGCTCATGTCCTCGAGGAACTGACCGGTGAGACGCTCGGCGAACTCGGTCTGGATGAAGCCGCGGACCAGCAGCGACTTCGTCAGGATGTTGCCCATGAGCGCACCCGAACGGTCCGGGCCCTCGGGCAGCGACGTGAGATTGTAGTTCGCGACGAGTCCGCACACGGGCACGCGAGCGAAGGTGTTGAGCCGGGGCAGCACAGCGTCGAACACGGCGCCGCCGACGTTCTCGTAATAGACGTCGATGCCCTGCGGGACCGCGTCCTTCAGCTCCTGCCGCAGGTTCCCGCTCCGGTGGTCCAGTGCCACATCGAAGCCGAGTTCCTCGAGGTGAGCAACCTTGTCCGGGCCGCCGGCGATGCCGACGGCGGTCGCCCCCTTGATCTTCGCGATCTGACCGACGACGGACCCGACGGGTCCGGTGGCGGCGGCCACGGCCACGGTCTCGCCGTCCTTCGGCTGACCGATCTCGAGCAGACCTGCATACGCGGTGAATCCGGGCATGCCGAGCACACCGAGGTGGGTGGAGATCGGTGCGAGCTCCGGATCGATCTTGCGCAGATGCCCGGTCGACTCCACCGAATACTCCTGCCACCCGCCGTAGCCGAGGACGATCTCACCGGCGGCGAAGCCCTCGGCATTGGATTCGACGACCTCGGACACAGTGGCGCCGACCATGACATCGCCGACCTCGACGGGCTTCGCGTAGGACTTCGCATCCGACATCCGCCCGCGCATGTACGGGTCGAGCGAGAGGTAGAGCGTGCGCAACAGCACCTGCCCCTCGCCCGGGGCCGGCACAGGCACCTCGTCGAGCAGGTAGTTCTCCGCAGTTGGAGCGCCCACGGGGCGCGAGTTCAGGCGAATCCGATGGTTGGTCGTCATGGAGACGGTTCCTTTCAGCAGCAGATCATTCTTCGCTTGTGTGCTTCAGTGGGGCGACAGGTGCATCCGCGACGATCACCGATGCTGTCGGTCATAACAACCATTCTGCGGTCGCCGATGTTCCTGATCGAACGATTTTTCTGACACCGAGGCGGCCCCCAATCGGGCCTTCCCCACCAGGTCGCGGGCCACGGTCTCCCACTCGGGGTCGAAGGCCCAATCGAAATCGCCGAGGTGGTCGAGCAGGTGGCTGCCATTGTCCCGGATGACCTCCGACCACTCCCTCGGCCACGCCCCGAAGTTCGCCGCCGCGGCGAGCTCGTCGACGTCCTTGAATACGGCACCGGTCGGATCGAGCCGACCGTCCGCGGCGTGCAGGGGCATCGAGGCGGTCGGAAAGGTGATGTCGAGGATGTGATCGCTGGTGAACAGCGCATCATCGCTGCGTACGTGCGTGGCCTCGAGATTGATGTACCACTCGGCCCGCACACCGCCGGGCTCAGTACGATCGACACCGTCCACAGCATCTTTGAGCAGCACCCACACGGAGAACGGAACCTTCGGCGGAACGATCTTGAGCACCCCGCGGCCCCACCACGTGCCCTCGACATTGATCCTGGTGGGCGCCTCGGCGAGCGATCGGAACCGCGCCTTCAACGGCACATCGTGGGCGTTCGTGTTCTCCCACCCGACGATGCGGGTCTCCTGCGTCGGCGTACCCCCGGCCAACCACAGAACAGAACCGGACGGCCCGTCGGCGACGACACGCATCGGTCGGGCCACCTCGGCGAGGTCGCGGTCGAAGTCGAACCGTCGGAACGTCCACGTCACGGTCTGCCCCGGAGTCCAGAACGGCGCCTGCCCCACAGGTCTGACCTGGGGCGGGGTGGGGATCGTGAACGGATCGCGCAGGCTCATGCGGGCAGTCTATGTGTCGGGCATGGACGGCCGCTGAGGACGCGTGGGGCGACAGGTCATAGAGTGGGGCCATGAACGTCCCCGAGACCACGGCCGGTCACGTCTTCGAGGTGCCCGACACGATGACCGCTCCCCCGCGCACCGATGCCGAGGTTCCCGACTACGTCCGCGCCCTCGGCCTGCCCGGCCTCGCCGACATCCACGTCCATTTCCTGCCGCAGAACGTGCTCGACAAGGTGTGGCAGTACTTCGACAATGCCGCCGACAACTACGGCCGCGACTGGCCGATCACCTACCGTTTCGACACGGACACCCGGCTGAGCATCGTCCGCGAGCTCGGCATCCGCGCGATCCCGGCGCTGACCTACCCGCACAAGCCCGGCATGGCCGCGTGGCTCAACGACTGGAACGCCGAATTCGCCGCCGCCCACGACGACGTCATCCACTGCGGCACCCTCTACGCCGAACCCGAGTGCGCCGACTATGTGCCGAAGGCGCTGGCGGCCGGAGCGACGCTGTTCAAAGTCCACGTCCAGGTCGGTGTGTTCTCTCCCGACGACGCGGTCCTCGACCCCGCGTGGAGAGCCCTCGAAGAGGCCCGGGTGCCGATCGTCATCCATGCTGGATCCGCTCCCCTGCCGGGCACGTACACCGGTCCGCACGCAGTGGGCAACGTCCTCGAGCGCTTTCCGCAGCTCTCCTTCGTCATCGCCCATATGGGCATGCCCGAGTACGACGAGTTCGCCGATCTCGCCGAACGTTTCGACAATGTCTGTCTCGACACGACGATGTTCGCGTCCGGGTATTTCTCCGACCCCGCCGAGGTGACCCCCGCCTACCGCGAACGCCTGGCCAGACTTGAGGACAAGGTCATCCTCGGCTCGGACTTCCCGAACATCCCCTACCCGTACGTCGACCAGATCGCAGGTCTGGCCGCCCTGGGACTCGGCGACGACTGGATGCGTTCGGTGCTGTGGACCAACGGCGCGAAGATGCTCGGGCTCGACCGATCACAAGAGCCCGACTGAATCTCACCCCTCACGGGGCACACGGTGAGCTCCGATGGCGTCGGCAAGCATCTCCTCGTCGATGGGCGCACCGCGGCGGATGACGCTGATCTGACCGGTCGATTCGAGGATCACGCAGGCGACCTCGCCGAAATTGCGGATCCCGGCCGAGCGCAGCTTCGCGACGAGTTCGTCGTGATCGACATGGGTCCTCGCGAGGTTGTCGGTGAGGATCTCGGACCCGGCCATGAGCACGACTGCCGGTGAGTAGACGACTTTGGCGAGCATTCCGAAACGGCGGCTGTACCCGCTCAGCGCCTGCAGGGCGAGCATGGTGGCAAGCGCAAGTACGCCCGCGACGAGGGTCGGAGTGTCACCGAGGATGGCCCGGCCGATGATCGCCCCGATGGCGATGACCGGGGCCAGGTCGAAGCTGGAGAGATTCGACAGCGTCCGCTGGCCGAAGATGCGCAGCAGCAGAATGATCCCGACGTAGAAGACGACGCACGAGACGACGACCCTGACCGCGTCGACCCCGTCGAGCCCGAATTCCATCCAATCCATGAGAACCTCCGGAACGGATGATACCGCCACCGAGGCGGCCCGCCCCGGATCTCAGACCGAGCGCAGCCATTCGTCGACGGTCTTATCGGACATCCTCGGTGACGGTGGGATGAGTCCGTCACGGGCCATCGGCCCGGGCAGGGGAATGCCGACGACCTTCGCACGTCTCGTCCCTGACTTCCGGGCGCGCACCGCGGCGAGTCTGCGGGCGATCTCAGCGAAGTCGCTGATCTCGGGACCGGCGACCTCGATGGTGCCGCGCTCGCGTGCGTCGATGGCTTCGGCCATCATGCGGGCCGCCTCGGTGACGGCCAGGGCCTGCACCCGCATCTTCGGCACGAAACGCAGCGGCCCGGCTTGGATCGTCATCGTGTCGACGAGTTCGAACCATTGGGCGGATCGGAACATCAGCAGCTGTTCCTCCGGGATGAGCCGACGAAAGATGCGCTCCTGCGTGGCTTTGCCCTGGTAGTAGCCCATCATCCGCGACTCGGCGGCCTCGGGACGGAACGCGATCGACAGGACGGCCACGGTGGTGCCGGGCTGCTCGGCAGCGGCCTCGGCGATCGAACGGGAGCTGTGGGAGAAGAAATCGATGGCTTTGCGGGCGCTCATCGTCAGCTGATTGACGCAGTCGACGAGGACATCGCTGCCCTCGGCCGCCTCGGCGACTCCCCGCCCGGTCACCGTGTCGACCCCGCTCCCGCGATGAGCAGCGATGACCGTGTGTCCGCGTTCGCGCAGTCGGCCCACCAGCTGCGTGCCGAAGGTACCGGTGGCTCCATAGACGGTGATCTGCATGATCGTCGGCCCCTCAGACGCCACATGGGCGGGCCCGTAGTCGAGCCCGCCCGTGCGCCGGTCGTTTCTCAGTTCTGGTTGACCGTGACCCTACCAGTATCGGCTGTGGCCGAGATCGGAACGAGGGTCTTGCCCTTGGCTTCCTTCGGGTCATCCGCCACATCGAACTTCTTCAGATCGGAGGCGAGGTCGACGGTGCCGTCATTGGACTTCGCGTTGATCCGGTAGAAGAAGTCCTCATCCAGCTCTTCCGAGGTGAGCTTGAGATTCGGCACCCGCAGCTCGATCGAGCCTTCTTCCGTCTTCGCGATGATTCCGCCGGCGGGCATCGCCTGATTGGTGAAGTCGAGGTCGACGGTTCCCGTCGAACTGACCACGTCGATGCGGTCGCTGACGGTGAGGTTCTCACCTTCGATGGCACCGACTCCGGTCTTGGCCGACACCGTCCCGAAGTCTCCGTCCAGGTAGGTGGCACCCCAATCGCTCGTGGTCCGCACCTTCTGTGCCGAACCGGTCACACTCGCGGTCCCACCGCCGGTGTCGGCGTTGATCTCAGCGAAGTCACCGGTGACATCGAACCGGCCGTAGTTGCCGTCGAAGTCCAGGGCGAGGTCTTTCGCCTCTGTGGTCGGGATGGTGACGGTCAGCCGGGTGTTCTCGAGTTTCCCACCGTTCTTCACCGCCACCTCGGCGGTATCGGCTCGACTGTCGACCTCGAGGTTCGCGGAGCTGTCGCGGGGACCGGTGCCGGTGATCTTCACGATCGCCTCGGCGACGTCGGCGGTCTTGATCTCGACGGCACCGCCGGAATCGAGGCCGATCTTGAGTTCCTTCATCGCCTTCGGCAGCGATTCGGACGACTCGATCCGCCCGTAGTCGAGGCGGGAGGCACTATGGGCGGTGCTGACGATGACGGGGATGAGGAGGACGACGGCGGCGAGGATGATCAGGACCGCGCGCAGACCGACGCGGGCGGATTCGCTGATGCGGACTGTGGCAGGCATTCTAAGCTCCGAGGAATGTGAGGACGGCGAGGACGCGGCGGTTCTCCGAGGTGTCGGCGGTGAGGCCGAACTTCGTGAACACCGAGGAGATGTGCTTCTCAACGGCACCGGCGCTGAGGTAGAGGGTGCGGGCGATCGCGGCATTGGACTTGCCTTCGGCCATGAGCTGGAGGACTTCGAGTTCGCGGGGGCTCAGGGTCGACAGTCCGTCCTTCTTGCGTGTGCGCACGAGGATCTGGGACACGACCTCCGGGTCGAGGACGGTGCCGCCGCCTGCGACCTCATCGACAGCGGTGAGGAAGTCTTCGACGTCGGCGACACGGTCTTTGAGCAGGTAGCCGAAGCCGCCGGTGTTCTCGGCGATGAGTTCGGACGCGTACTGCTCCTCCACGTACTGGCTGAACACGAGGACCTTGACGTCCGGGTTCTGCTTGCGGATGAGGACGGCGGCGCGGATGCCCTCATCGGTGAACGTCGGCGGCATGCGCACGTCGATGACGGCGAGGTCCGGCGGATCGTTGTGAACGACGGCGAGGAGTTCGTTGGCGTCGGGCACGGCGGCGATGACCTCGTGTCCGGCGTCGGCGAGCAGCCTTTCGAGTCCGGCCCGCAGGACGGCAGAGTCTTCAGCGATTACGATGCGCATGGCACCTCCACAACTACAGTCGTCGGCCCACCTGCGGGGCTGGTCAGGTTCAGTGTGCCACGTGCGGCTTCGACCCGGTCGATGAGACCGGCGATCCCGGTGTGACGGCCGGTGCGGTCGACGCGTGCACCGCCGTGGCCGTTGTCGGTGACGACGATCTGCACACCGGTCTCGATCGGGGCGATGAAGACGCTGGCACGGGTGGCGCCGGAGTGTTTGGCGATGTTCGTCAGGCATTCGGCGACGACGAAGTAGGACACGGCTTCGGCTTCGCGCCCGATCCGGCCTTCGAGACGGACATCGACGTCGACGGGGATCGTCGACCGTCCGGCCAGGGCGGACACGGCGGCGTCGAGTCCGCGGTCGGTGAGGACGGCGGGGTGGATTCCGCGGGCCAGCTGGCGGAGTTCGTTGACGATGCCCTTGGCTTCGGTGTGGGCTTCGGCCACGAGTTCCTTCGCCTTCTCCGGATCGGAGTCGATCTTCGTCTTCGCCATCCCCAAGGTCATGGTCAGAGCGACGAGGCGGGGCTGGGCTCCGTCGTGAAGGTCGCGTTCGATGCGCAGACGTTCCGCCGCGGCCGCCTCAAGGCCGGCCATGCGGGCCCGGTCGAGTTCGGTGACTTCGGCCTGCAGCGCCACGGTGCGGGCCGGTGCCAGCAGGGCCCGGTCGAGGGCGCGGTCGAGCAGCGGGGCGAACCACAGGATGGCCAGGGAGCTGGCGAGGACGATGACGGAGCCGATGGCCACACCGATGCGGGCCGACCCGTCGATGGATTCGCCGATGAAGAAGGTGTTGACTCCGTGCGGGTTGATGGCCGCGAAGATGCCGAAGATCGATCCGCAGATTCCTGCGAGGGTGCCGGCGACGACGATCGCACCGAGGAGCATCTTGATGTAGTGGTGGGCGGTCGAGCGCCAGAAGGCGCCGGATTTCACCTGCAGCCAGCGGTTGTGGAGGAACCGACCGAAGCCGGGGTCGCGATTGCTGCTTTCGATCTTCGGAACGGGGATCTTATCGGAGTAGATGAGTTCGGCCCGGTAGCGTTCGGCGTTGTTCGCGCCTTGCTGGACGAGGACCCAGACGAGGAGGGCGAGGACGCCGAGGCCGAGGGCGAAGATTCCGCCGATTCCGGTGAACAGCAGTCCGAGTGGGATCCATGCCCAGATCACGGCGAGGACGGCGGAGAGCACGAGGTTGGCAACACCGATGAGTCCGGTGGGGCGTTTGGGCCAGGTGATCGGCCCGTCGGCCGGGATCTCGGTGACGTCTTCACGGCTGAGCGGCAGTGAGCCGGTGACCGGGGCATAGGCGACGGGGTCGCGCTTGGGCTTCACTCGCCGAGGCGGGCGTGGCATCGGCTGTGCGGCCGGAAAGGGCCGGGCGTTCGGTGCGGGCTGTCCGGGGTATGTGGTGGGAGCCGGCCCGGAGAACTGCTGGCCGGGGTGTGGGGCCGGTCCGGGTTGAGGGGCGTAGCCGGGTGGGGCGGGATAGTTCAGCGGGTGGCCAGGACTCTGGGCCTGATCGCCGGTTCCCATCACGCGAGTCGAGCCCGTCGCGAACGGCACGGCGGGATCGACCGGTTTCGTCCGGAACTCTCCTGCTTCACGTGCGGTCGGTTCGTCGACCGCTTCTGCATCGACCTCGGTGGTCGGCGGTGCATTGACGATGTCTGCGGCGCTGATGGACTCTTCGCGCTCAGGCGTGCGAGTCTCCTGCGGGTCGGGGCCGAACGGCTCCTGATCCTGCGGGTTCTCGGGGGTCTTCTCACTCATAGCAATAACGCTACGGGAGCCGCAGGGCCGCGAACAGCACGAAGACCTCCGACCCCACGTCGGGTTTTCCCGACACCCTGTGACCGCGGACACCAACCGCACATCCCTCACCCTTCGCGGCGAATCACCCCACTGCAACGAGGTGGCTTCCCACTAAGGGTGAGGGATGCCGAAGCACCGGGAGGAAGTGCCGCTCCCGGTACGTGATGCCGTCGGCTATACGGGGACCACAGCCGCTGGAGACGAGACGTGATGCTGTCCTGCAGGAGCGGTATGTGCGGCGCCGTCGGCAGAACTCGTGCCCGCATCACCGGACGTGGCGTCGAGGGCCTGAGCGAGGTCGGCGAGGATGTCGTCGATGTCCTCGATGCCCACGGACAGGCGGATGAACCTGCCCGAGACGCTGACCTCGCTGCCGGCCACGGACAGGTGCGTCATCGTCGCCGGATGGTCGATGAGCGACTCCACTCCCCCGAGCGACTCGGCCAGAGTGATGAGCTTCGTGTTCGCCACCAGGGACAGCGCACGCTCCTCGGTGTCGGTGCGCAGGGACACCACTCCCCCGAACCCGCTCATCTGCCGCTTCGCCACCTCATGCCCGGGGTGAGAGGGCAGGCCCGGATAGATCACGTCGGCCACTTCGTCGCGGGTCTCGAGCCATTCGGCCACCGCTTGTGCGTTGGCACAGTGCGCTTTCATCCGCACCGGCAGGGTCTTGATTCCGCGCCGGGTCAGCCACGCGTCGAACGGGGAGATGCCCAGCCCGACGGACGCGAGGTGGCTTTCGAGACGGTCGACCACCTCGGCGGCGCGGGGACAGCTCGTCCCGTCACCGGCCAGCACCGCCCCGCAGATGACATCGGAGTGTCCGTTGATGAACTTCGTCGTCGAGTGGACGACGATATCGGCGCCGAGATCCAACGGACGCTGCAGCACCGGGGTCGCGAAGGTCGAGTCCACGGCCAGGAGCGCGTTCGCTCGGTGGGCGAGGCGGGCCGCCTCGGCGATGTCGATGATGTCGAGCCCGGGATTGCTCGGGGTCTCGACCCAGATGATCGCGGTGTTGTCGTTGATGGCGGCGGCGAGCGCCGCAGTGTCGGTGAGATCGACGGTGCGGATGACCACGCCCCAACGCACGTATTCGTTCTGCAGGAGACGGAAGGTCCCGCCGTAGACGTCGCGGGGCAGGATGACCTCGTCGCCGGGACGCAGCAGAGAGGAGAACACGGCCACCTCGGCCGAGGTTCCCGAGTTGACGGCCGCGGCGAACGACGCGCCTTCCAATTCGCACAGAGCCTGTTCGAGGTCGCTGCGGTTCGGCGTGCCCGTGCGCGCGTAGTCGAAGCCCGCGCGGGTCTCGCCCGGAGTGTCCATCATGAAGGTGGAGGTCTGGAAGATCGGGGCCACGACCGAACCGGTGTGCGCCTCGGGCATGGCTCCCGAGTGCACCGATCGGGTCGAGATTCCGGCAGGTGTGGTGGGTTCGAAACGGGGTGAACTCACGGCGGATCCTTCCTTCACTGATGGGCACCGCTGCATCTGCGGTGTGATTCAGTGTGAGTGGCGCAGATGTGCTCGCGCGAACGCGCCGTCTCGGTTGGTCACGTCATGTCATATGTCGCCGATGAATGTCATATTTCGACGCGATTCTCCCCTTCCCCCTCTTCCCAGCCGATTCCTCGGGGTGTAATACTTATCCATATGGCTAAGTATCAACTTCAGTCCGACGAGCTCGACGCGATGTTTGCGGCGCTGGCGGATCCCACTCGCCGCAGCGTGATCGCGCGTCTCGGGCGGGGACCTGCCAGCGTCGGAGAGCTTGCTGAGCCGTTGTCGATCTCGCTGCCGTCGTTCATGAAACATGTGCGCAGCCTCGAATCGTGCGGCCTCATCCGGACTAAGAAGTCCGGCCGAGTTCGCACCTGTGCGCTCAACCAGGATCGGTTCCATCTGCTCTCTGGTTGGCTGGAGGAGCAGCGGAGGATCTGGGAGGAGAGCACCGATCGGCTCGAGCAGTTCGTCACCACGGGTTCCGTCGACTCCGACGGCCCCACTGCCAAGGAGGAATCATGACCACCCATCTCTCTCGCACCCGGAATCAGAATCCAGACCTCGACCTCAGCATCCAACGGACTATCCGCGCCCCGAAGCAGGCGATCTGGGATGCCTGGACCACGCCGGATCAGTTGGCCAAGTGGTGGATCCCGGCGCCGCTGAGTCTGCGCGTGGATTCTCTCGAGCTCACTCCGGGCGGTGCCTTCGTCACCCGGATGAGCGAGGACGCCACCGAGTGGCACCCGCATGTCGATGCGGTGTTCCTCGTCATCGAAGAGGGCAGCCGCCTCGTGTTCACGAATGCGGTCAGCAGCTCCTGGCATCCGGCCCTGCCCGATCCGGTTGCGATGACCACGGAGATCATCCTCGGCGACCACCCCGACGGCACCGACTACCGAGCCGTCGTGCGGCACGGCAGCCCGGAGCAGCGGGTCCGGCATGAGGAGCTCGGCTTCTTCGACGGGTGGGGCACCGTCACCGACCAGTTGGCCGCCTCGGTGGAGTGAGCCCGGCCGACAGGATGAGCGAACCGATCAGCAGGCCGGCCGCCGCGACCGTCCAGATCAACGGGGCGATGCCGATGAGCAGCGCCATGGCGATGCCGGTTGCGGCTGTACCGACTGCGATGGCGGCCCGCAGCCGCGGACGGCCGAGAGTCGGAGCATCGTCGCCGGTTCCTGCACCGGAAGTTGCCGCTTCGCGCCCACGCATCTCACGGGCGAGCTCGACGATCGTTCGCCCGACCGAGGCAAGCCGCTGTTCCGACGGAAACGGCATCCGTTCGACAGCCGTGGCCACCAGACCGGACAGCGCCATCACGACAATCAGCCAGGGCAGACGCGTGGCCCACCACCATGACGATCCGATCTCCGGGAGGACGAGCCCGGACGCTCCGGGCACGAAGGACACCGCCTGAGCGAGCGCACCCAGCCCGCCGATGAGGACGATGACGATGCTCATATGCCAGAGATAGACATACATTCCGTACCGATTGCCCCAGGCGATGGCCCGGCCCCAGATCTGCGCAAGGAGTGCTCGCGGCTCGAGAGCCGCCTCGGTGGTGGAGCCGTGCATGTTCGCGTCCGCGGCGTTGAGCATTCGGCCCAGCCGAGAGTGGACGAGGCGCAGCACACACATCTGCACCACTCCGAGCAGGACGAGGGCACCGGTCGGCGGATTGAGGTTGACGAGCATATTGGGGCTGTACACACCGGCGGCGACGAGCCCGACCAGGGTCAGCAACGCGGCCACCAGGACGAAGCAGGTGACAGGCATGCGCACGGGACGGTCGAGAGCATCGGCGAAGAAGAACCCGAGCTGTTGGATCAGCGGCCACACAAGCAGGAAGTTCAGGCAGCCGAGCCCGGTCACACCCGTGACTGCGACCAGACCGTCGACGACGATGACGGCACCGGCGAGGATTGCCAGGGACCGCCTCGGCGCGGTTTCGTGGAAATGCACGGCAACCGGCACGAAAGCGGTGAGGCCGACGTAGACGGCGAGGAACCACAGCGGTTGGCCGATCCGACGGCTCGCTTCGGTCATGAGGTCGGACGGGACGCCGAGTTCACCGGCCGCTGACAGCCCGAGGCCGGCGAGGCCGATGAGCACAGTCACAGGCACGACGAGCCGGCGCAGGCGGGCACGCAGATAGTCGGTCCACGAGCCGCCGGCTGCGCGAGTGCGGCGCCAGCCGGTGATGCCGGCGTACCCGCCGATGATGAAGAACAGCGGCATGATCTGGAAGAACCAGGATGCGGCGGCGAATCCGGCGGTCGTCGACAGCGCGACCGCCGGCTCCACGGTGCCGTCGGGTCCGAGTACGGCCGCGCTCATCATCGAATGGAGGATGACCACGACGACGAGGCAGCCGAAGCGCAGAAGGTCGATGGCCCGGTCGCGGTCGGGTTTGGCCGGGGACTGGTCGGACTCGGTCTGGCTGCGCGGCGACGCGGGCGTTGCGTTCGGGGTGGGCCTGGCAGCGAGCCGCGTATTCTCTTGGCGATCATCGGACGGCAGCGGGTCGTTGAGTGCCAGTGTCATGGTGGTTCCCTTTCCGGGTCGTTCAGTGCCGATCACATGCGATCGGGGGCGATGACACCGAAGTTAGGAACCGCGTCGGCCTTTCCACATCACGCCGGAGAGCCCACCTCTCCCCCGCCGACCGATACTTCCGAGGGATACCGTCGACCGACCACCTCATACTCACCTCGCCTGATCGTGTGAGAATGGCGATGAGCACGCCCGACCACGCGGCCGCCTCGCTCGGAATCAGACACCGAGTCAGGTGCCGGCCGATACAAGGAGAGAACCGTGACGATCGCCTTCGCGAAGACCCCGCTGCCCATCATCGGCGCCCCCATGGCCGGTGGGACGACAACACCCGAACTCACCGAAGCCGTCGCCCGGGCCGGCGGATTCCCCTTCGTCGCCGGCGGCTACCTCACCGTCGAGGCCCTCGCTCCGCTTATCACGCGAATGCGGGAGACGACCTCGAACTTCGGCGTCAACCTCTTCGCCCCGAATCCCGTTCCCGTTGATCGCGAGGCCTTCGCCGACTTCGTCAGTGCGCTCGAACCGGCCGCAGCCGCCCGCGGGGTCACGCTCGATCCCGAACCGGTCGAGGATGATGACCACTTCGACGACAAGCTCGATTGGCTCACCGAGCACCCCGTTCCCCTGGTCTCGTTCACGTTCAATCTGCCCACCGCCGAGGCGGTCGACCGCCTCCACGCCGTCGGCACTCAGGTCGTCGCCACCGTGACCTCGGTTCCCGAGGCTCGAGCGGCCGCCGAAGTCGGCGTCGACGGTCTCATCGTCCAAGGCCCGCGGGCCGGCGGGCATTCGGGCACGGCCGATCCGACGCGCGAGATCGAAGATCGCGCGACAGTCGATCTCGTCCGTGACATCCTCGCCGAGGTGGACCTGCCCGTGGCGGCGGGAGGCGGAGTCGACGGCGAGGCCATGGTCGGCGACCTCCTCGGCGCGGGGGCGAGCGCCGTCGTCGTGGGCACCCTGCTGCTGCGCTCGGACGAGGCGGGAACGGCTCCGACGCATCGGGCCGCGCTCGCCGCCGACGAGTTCACAGAGACCCAGCTGACCAGGGCATTCACGGGACGGCCAGCGCGTGCGCTGGTCAATGACTTCGTGCGGACATTCGACTCGATCGCCGTCGACGCCTACCCTGCGGTGCACCATCTGACCAAGGAGTTCCGGGCCGCGGCGAAGAAGGCCGATGACCCGCACGGTCTGCACCTGTGGGCCGGAACCGGCTACCGCAGCGCCCAGGACGGATCGGCGGAGACCATCGTCAAGGACCTCGGCGCCGGCTTCGCCCGCGAGTAGTCGGAAGGCGGGCGGGCAACGCCCGCGCAACCGTCACTGACCGCGCCCCTCAGCTTCCGGCGACGACCAGCCCGGACTCGTACGCGGCGACGACGATCTGGGTGCGGTCGCGCAGTCCCAGCTTCGACAGGATCCTCGAGACGTGGGTCTTCACGGTCTGTTCGGCGAGGTAGAGCTGTTCGGCCACCTCGGCGTTGGCGTGCCCTTTCGCCACCAGGGTCATCACGTCGATCTCCCGGTCGGTGAGCTGACCGAGCACCGCGGTGTCCTTCGCGACGGCGGGACCGGCGACGTATTCGGCGATGAGCCGGCGGGTCACCGACGGCGCGAGCAGCGATTCCCCGCCGGCGACGACCCGCACCGCGGTGATCATGTCTTCGGCGGTGGCGTCCTTGAGGAGGAATCCGCTGGCCCCGGCCCGCAGTGCCGAGAACACGTATTCGTCGGCGTCGAACGTGGTGAGCATGATGACCCGTGGGTGGTTCCCGGGCATGCTGAAGATCGCTCGGGTGGCGTCGAGCCCGTTGAGCGTCGGCATCCGGATGTCCATGAGGATGACATCGGGACTGGTGCGGCGGACGAGGTCGACGACGGCGGATCCGTCATCGGCGCTGCCGACGACCTGCATGTCCGACTGCGCGTCGAGCAGCGCCCCGAACCCCTGCCGCACCATCGCCTGATCGTCGACGATGGCGACCCTGATCGTCGTCTCCGACGGAGGCGGCACACTCGCCGAGGCGGCTCCCCCATTCCCGCCACCCGTTCCTTCTGCTTCCGGCATGGCTCCACGCTACCCGACGTTCACGGTCGGTAACCCCGAAGAACCCCGGGAACATGCCGCCGATGTCCCCTGATCCGCGATATTCACCCGCAAGTATCACCTCGGGGGACAGAGGTTCACCCGCTCGTATGATGTGCTCGAACCGACCGCCTCCTTAGCGTGACGGTCATGATCATCTCCGCCGTCATCCTCGCCACCGCAGCAGCGTTCTGCCTGGCCGTGGGCACCCACTTCCAGCAGCATGCCGTGGCCACCATGGCTCCGGGCCTGCGCCGCCGCGCCACCTGGGCAACCGGGCTCGGACTCATGGGGCTGGTCACGATGCTCAACGTCGCAGCCCTCGGCCTCGGCCCGGTCGCCATCGTCCAGCCCATCGGTGCGGTCTCTCTCGTCGTCGCCGTCCTCATCGGCCGGCGGTACTTCGGGCTCCGCCTCGGTGCTCCGCTGCTCATCAGCATCGCGGTCACGCTCGTCGGGATAGTCTCCTTCGTGGCCACCTCGGCGAGGTTCGCCCACGACATCTCCGTGAACGCACAGTCGGTGACCTGGCTGCTCGCCGTGCTCATCGCCCTCACCCTCTTCGCGGGGCTGTTCTCGTTCAGCTCCGCCGGCCACATCCCCCGGGTCGTCATGACCGGGATCGTCTTCGGCACGGTCGCCGCGGCCACGCACGTCCTCGCCCGGTCGGTCGTCATGTCGGGACTGCCCGGACTCGATATGTTCGGTCTGCGCTGGTGGGCGCTGCTGGCCGCGGTCGGACTCGCCTCGGCGGCGGGCTTCTGGCTCGTCCAGACCGCGTACGCCTGCGGCCCCGCCGAGACGGTGCTGGCCGGCCTCACCGTCATCGACCCGATCGTCGCCGTCATCATCGGTGCCGCATTCTTCGGCGAATATACGGGTCTGACGCCGACTGCCACCCTCGGTCTGCTCGCCTCCGCAGTCGTCGGCGTCGGCGGGGTGTGGATGCTCTCGCGCTTCCACCCGAAGGTCCTCGAATCCCGCACCGCTGCCCGCACTGACACTGCGGTCGCCACCGCCCCGACTGCCCCGCACACAGCACAGGAAGGAATCACGCTGTGAACCATTCCCCCGATCTCACTTCCCCCGCACCCGCCGACACGTACGCTGGAGACGTGCCCCGCCCAGCAGAGCCTCCGCAGATCGGCCCGAACACCCAGGCGGCCACCGACTCTTCGGCCGCGACCGCACCGCGTTCGTGGTGGGCCAGGCTGTGGCGCAATCTCGGCCGTGATGCCGGCCTCGTCGCCCCGAGCCTGGTCATCTCCGTCATCGCCGCACCCGTCCTCGTCGTCCTGTTCTCGGTCTCGATCGCCACGGTCATCGTCTGGGTCGGCGTGCTCCTCCTGCCGCTGACGCTCACCGTCGCCCGCGCATTCGGCAACCTCTCCCGGGCCCGTGCCCGTGCGTGGGGCGCGCCCATCACCGAGGCGGCTCCCCGTCCTCGTGGACGCGGACTCCGCTGGTGGTTGGCTCCGCTGTCCGATGCCCGTGCCTGGTTGGATCTGCTCTTCGAGGCCGTGTTCGCCCTGCCGATTCGGCTGTTCACGTTCTCCGTCGCCGTTGCCTGGTTCGCAGGCGGTCTGGGCGGGGCCACGTTCTTCGTCTGGGGCAGGTTTCTCCCCGAAGACGAAGGGGACACTGTCGACTGGGTGGTCGCGTGGGTGACGAACTCTCCGGTGACTGACCTCGGGTTCTCCGCCGAGGCGACGTTCCAATTCGTCACGGGCATCGTCCTGCTGCTGACGTTCCCCTTTGTCCTCCACGCTCTGGCGCTGCTCGAGATCGTTTCGATCCGCGCTGCCCTGTCGACCGATGGTGCAGCTTCCGCGATACAGCCGGCGCGGCCGGCCGAGGCCCCGGGCTCACACCTGTCCGTCTTCGCTCAGTCAACCCACCCGGAGCAGCCGACTCGTCCGGCGCAGTCATCAGCACTGTCGACCCTCGCCGAGGGTCAGGGGTGGTTCTGGCTCATCGCAGCATTCGTCGGGATCGTGCTCGTCGCGGTCGCCTGGCCGGTGACCACCGTCCTCTACGGTGTCCCGACGGTCTTCGCGATGATTCTTGCCTTCAGCCTCAGTGCCGCGCTCCTGCTGGCCGTGCGCTGGCCGATCCCGGCGATCGGCCTCGGCCTCGTCGCTCAGCTGGCAGGCATTCTGCTCACTTCGGACGTTTCGGGAGCAAACCGACCGTTCGCGGTCACCTCGCTGCTGGCTCTCGTTTTCCTCCACCTCATCATCGGTCTGCGTCACCGCTGGATCCACCTCGTCGCACTGTGGTCGGGCAGTGCGCTCATCGGTGTGCTCGCCCTGGTCCTGCCGCATGCCGGCGAACTGCCCGGGGCCCTGTCGAACGTCATCACCACCGCAGCCGTCGCCGCCGGTGCCGGGATCATCGGCATCATCGGCAACCTGCTCATCAGAGGTCGCAGACAGCTCGAATCCGAACGCGAACTCAGTGCCGCAGAGCTGGCGAAGCGACAGGAGCTCGAAGAGCGCAACCGGATCGCTCAGGAACTCCACGATGTCGTCGCGCACAGCATGTCGGTCATCAGCGTGCAGGCAACCACCGCGAAGTACCGACTGCCCGGACTCGATGAGCGCAGCCTCGGCGAATTCGACTCGATGGCCTCATCGGCCAGGCAGGCACTGACGGAGATGCGCGGACTGCTGGCGATCCTGCGCGGTGGCCGGGATGCCGACTTGGCACCGCAGCCGACCATCGACGACATTCCCGCTCTCGTCGATGTCACGCGCGGCTCCGGTGCAGTCGTCGATCTCGACTTCCCCACCGAGCCTATGTCGCTGCCGCCGACGACGAGCCTCACGGCGTTCCGCGTGGTTCAGGAGAGTCTGTCGAATGCGCTGCGGCATGCCGCCGGCGCCCCCATGGCGGTCACCGTCACGGCCATCGGCTCCCGGCTCGAGATCTCCGTGCTCAATGGGGAACCCGACGGCGGGTCGGATGCGGGTGGGCACAGCCACCTCGGCGGAGGCTTCGGCATCAAGGGAATGCGCGAACGTGTCGAAGCCCTGGGCGGGAGCCTGCAGGTGGGGCCGACTCAACACCGAGGTTTCGAGGTCAGAGCGTCGCTGCCGGTGGAGTGAGCGCGAACGGATTGATGACATAATTGGTCAAGGCATCCTGTTTCTCAGAATCCCCCTCGAAAGGGCAGGCCACCTTGACACAACTATCCCCATCCGATCGCTCAGCCTCTCCGGCTCCGCAAAAGCAGTCGCAGTTCGTCCGGGATCTCCGGCGTACGATTGCCATCATCATCGTCGTGGCGTTTGGCATAGCGGCGGCCGGCGGAATCAGCGTCCTCCTCGGCGACGTCGAGTCCGAAGCGACGTTCCAGGTCATCGGGACGACGGCAGTGACCGGCATCTGCAGCGTCGCCGCCTTCTGTGGAGCGACGCTCATTGGTCGACGAGTCCAATGGTTTGGCAGCGTCACGATTCTGCTGGCATTCGTCACCCTGCTGCTGAGCGTCGTGTTCCTGTGGGGCGATCCATATTCGTGGGGCGGCCATGCCCCCGGCTCCACCGGCATGACTCTTGGCGACATCTTCTACCAGGTGCTGTCCTCATTCGCCCTCGTCACCGGTGTCGCCTCGATTTTCTCGCTCATACTGCTCTTGACGTCCCGGACTTGGTTGGTGCGGATCGGGTTGCCGATCACGCTCGGCCTGCTTGCCCTCGGCACATGCCTCGTGCTCGTCACGATCTGGGTGGAATCGGCGTGGGGACTCGAGTGGCTGACCCGCGTCAACGGGATCGTGTGGATTCTCGCCGCGCTCGGTGTCGTCATCGTGCCACTGACTTCGCTTCTGCTCAAGGCTGGGGCAAAGCCTGCAGGCGCCGACGACCCCGGGGAGACGCCGGCCGGATCGGCGCAACCGCCGCAGGATCTGTCTCCGACGACGCTCGATCGCATCGACGCCGCCGCGCGGGCCGAGGGCATCACGGCAGACGAGCTCATCGATCGGCTTCTGACCGCGGAGCCTCGAACCCCTTCGGCAGACGAGAGTCGATGAAACCTGCGACGAAAGCGCCGATGACGAGCAGGACGAGGAGCGCGATCATGCCGGCGAAGTTCGACAGCACGGGGTTCGTGAAGTCGAACAGTCCCGGCCAGATGGCGTAGACGACCACACAGCACACTCCAGCGAATCAGAACACGTTGAGCGTCGCTTGGCCCGTGGACCGTGCGCGCTTCCCACTGTGCTTTGAGGCCTTCTCTTCAGGGGTGCCGAACGCGGCCTCGGGTGTCGTCCCTGCCGCCTCCGCCGCGTCTTTGACCTCGTGGAGGACGGTGAGGACCTGGTCTTCTTCACACCCGCGCTTGCGCAGGTTCTGGGCGAGCTCGCTGTAGTAGCTCATGACAGGTTCGCTTTCGTTTCGGTGTCCGCATTCACGTCGCTGTCCACCGCGGTTTCCTCGTTCTCTGGGCCGTCCCCGCTGGGACGGAGCATTTCACGGCTCGAAGGGCCGCCTCAGCGAAAGGACGATCCTCTTCGGCGGCGATGATCGAGGACGACGATGATGCCGAAGACGATCGGAGCCGCGATCGACACGACGACCTCGACCGTGGGGGCGCTCGTCGCATTGAGGTCGGCTCCGGCGAGCACACCCAGACCGAACGCGAAGACGTTGTTGACGATGTGGAACGCGATTCCGGCTTCGAGGCCGCCGGTGATGATGGTCAGGGTGCCGACGATGACGGCGAAGATCCCGACGTCGATGAGTCCCGGCAGGTCGTAGACGTGGCCGACGACGAAGAACGGCACGGGGATGAGCACGGCCCATGCGGGATGACGCAACCACGAGCCGATGATATTCATGGCCAAGCCGCGGAAGACGACCTCCTCCGCCGTCGCCTGGAACGGAACAAGGAGGATGATGGCGACGAGCATGGCGAGCCCTTGGCTGTTCCACACGATTCCCGAGGTCAGGCTGCCCATCGCTCCGTCGGAGAAAGCGACCATGACGATCGCGCAGACCACCCATACGGCAGCGCCGACCAGCAGATACCGGCCGAGCCGCCCCCATCGCATGCCGCCGCGAAGCGAGATCATCGAGGAGAACGAGCGCCGGTAGATGCATAGGGTCGCCAGCTCGGTGGCCGGCCACATGAGGATGACGCTGATGAGTCCGAAGAGGACGCCGGTGGTCGTGTTCATGTCGATGAGCTGGTCCGACCATGCGTTGAAGTCACCGTCGGCGCCGAGGGCGAACAGTGCCCAGACGAAGAAGCCGACGAACAGGACGACGATGGCGATGAGGTAGAACACGAGGGTCAGGAGCGCCACGAGGATCGGTTTGAACCACCTGTTGTCCGGCAGCGCGGCGAACTGACGATGATAGTGCGGGGTGTGGGGTTGATTTCTCATGTCTCCACCCTTTCGAAACCGGCGGCCGCCCACCATCGGTCAAGGGCATGATTCCTGTCATTCGATCGGGTGAATGCGCACGTCAGATGGCCGTCGGCCCGATGCCTGCGACTGCGAGTCCGCACCGATTTCATCCTTTTGGGCGACAGACCATCCGCCGTCTCACCGGTAGGCTCGAAGGGTGACACCTCGCCCCGCCCGCCGCCCGCTCGCGCATGCCCTCCTCTGGACCGGCATCTCCGCGATCGTCGGCGTGCTCATCCTCTTCATCGTCATCGGGCAGCAATGGCCGGATCCTGATTCCACCGCGGCTGAGACGGACGCGCTCAGTGCCGAGATCTTCGTCCACATCGTATTCGGGCTCGTTTCCTTCGTCTGTCTGCCCATCGTGCTCCTCTTCGACGGACGCCGGATTCCGCGCCAACAGCTACGTCCGAAGGTCCTTGCCTCGGAGAAGCTGCGCGAGTTCCTCACCGTCACCGGGCACGGCGGTGATGAGTTCCTCGCAGCCGACGGATCCGTCGAATCCCTTCAACGACGTCCGGGAGGCTGGATTCCCGTCACCGTCGGGATCATCGGCATCCTCCTGGGCACGGTCAGCATCCTCGGCGCCTTCGCCGCTTCGATTATGCTCATCTCACTGTCGGCCCGGCGCAGCTGGGCTCTCGACTTCGTCGCACTCGCCGCCACACTGGCAGCCTTCTCAGCGACCTATGTGCTCACTCCGCAGGCAGCGGGAGCCTTCGATCTTCCAGTGTTCGTCTTCGGCGGCACGATGTACGCCGTCATCGTCATCGTCGGCGTCATCCGCGGTGCCCGCGAGCAGGGCTTCATCGACTCCGCAGCGCAGACCCTGCTGCGCGAACGCTCCCGGCAGGACCGCGCCATCGCCGAGGTGCGACGCGGCATCGCCCGCGATATGCACGATTCCCTGTCCCACCATCTCTCCGTCATCGCGATGTACTCCGGTGCCCTGTCCGTGCGGCAGGACCTCGACCCCGACGAGGTCCGCGAAAGCGCCCGCCTCATCGCCGATGCTGCCCGTCGCTCCGGAGTCGAATTGCGTGAGGTGCTCACGATGCTGCGCAGTGATGACCAGGGCACGGTCATCGACCCCGACATCGACCGCCTCGTCGCGACCAGGGGCGACACCGCCGAACTGCGCTACCTCGAACCGGTGACCGCCGAGGCCCTCCACCGGTGTGGGGCGCTCGAGCAGACGACGATCTACCGCTTCGTCCAGGAGGCGATCACGAACGCGGTGAAGCACGCACCAGGCCAGACGGTGACGATCAAGGTCGGCTTCGATGAGGCCGACGGTCACCTCGTGCTCGTCGCGAGCAATCCGCACACAGGTCTGGCCCCGGCCTTCCGCGCGGGAGCGCAGCAGCTCGTCTCCGGATCCGGGTTGGGACTGCTCGGCCTGCGGGAGAGAATGGAGGCCATGGGCGGCGATCTCACCGTGACGACCACTCCGGAGTTCACCCTCCGCGCCCGCATCCCTGTCGATGCCGACATCGTCACCGACGGCGACGCTCTGGGTATGACCGAATCGACCGATTCCCCCGACGAGCAGGAGACGCAGCCATGAGCATTCGGGTTCTCATCGCCGACGACGAATCGCTCATGCGCTCGGGCCTCAGGCTCCTCCTCGGCGCCGCGACCGATATCGACGTCATCGCCGAGGCGGTCGACGGTGTCGAAGCCATCGACCTCGCCCGTCGACTGAGTCCCGATCTCGTGCTCATGGACATCCGGATGCCCCGGCTTGACGGACTCGAGGCCGCACAGACACTGCTGTCCGAGCCCGAACACCCGCAGGTGCTCATGCTCACGGCCTTCGGCACCGACGATTTCATCCACCGCGCCCTGCAGTCCGGGGCTGCCGGTTACATCCTCAAGGACACCCCACCGGAAGAGCTCATCAACGCCGTTCGCGCAGCTGCCGACGGCACCCGCACCCTGTCGGCGACCGCTCTGGCCACGTTGATGTCGTCCCGTCCGGCCGCCTCGGCGCCGGATCAGGATCCGCTGGCAAATCTGTCGACCAGGGAACGGGAGATCGCCGAGGCGGTCGCTCAGGGCATGACGAACGCACAGGTGGCGCGGTCGCTGTTCGTCTCGACGGCGACGGTGAAGACCCACTTGGCGCGCATCTTCGACAAGCTCGAGGTGACCTCGCGGGTGCAGCTGGCGCTGCTCGTCAACGCCCGCCGCTGAGCCTCCCTAGTCGATCATTTCGGGGCCATGCGGATGGCACCGTCGAGGCGGATCGTCTCCCCGTTGAGCATCGGGTTGGCGACGATCGATTCGACGAGCTGGGCGTACTCGGCGGGCTTGCCCAGGCGGGCCGGGTGCGGCACGGACTTGCCGAGGGATTCCTGCGCCTCGGCGGGCAGACCGGCCATCATCGGGGTCTCGAAGATGCCGGGGGCGATGGTGACGACGCGGATGAGGGAGGCGGCGAGCTCGCGGGCCATCGGCAGGGTCACCGCGGCCACGGCTCCCTTGGACGCCGAGTAGGCGATCTGGCCGATCTGGCCGTCGAAGGCCGCCACCGATGCGGTGTTGATGATGACTCCGCGCTCTTCGCCTTGCGCTTCCTGGTTCTGCATGGCTGCGGCGGCGAGGCGGCAGACGTTGACGGTGCCGACGATGTTGATGTTCAGCACCTTCTGGAATGCCTCGAGCGGCAGCGGGCCCTTGCGGGAGACGAGCTTTCCGGGAGTCGCGACGCCCGCGCAGTTGACGACGACACGCAGGGCGCCGAGCCCGGTGGCGGTGTCGACGGCGGCCTGAACCTGTTCCTCGTTCGTCACATCGGCGGTGACGAAGTGGGCGGAATCGCCGAGTTCGGCGGCGACCTGCTGTCCCACCTCGGCGTTGAGGTCGACCATGACGACCTGGGCCCCGGCGGCCAGGAGGCGTTCGGTGGTGGCACGGCCGAGACCGGAGGCTCCGCCGGTGACGAGGGCGACGGTGTTCGTGAGATCCATGAGTGTCCTTTGCATCGCAGAGTGAACGATTGATCACTGCGACTCTAACGCAAGTGTGGGGACGGTCACTGTGCACGGTCGGGTGGGGCCGCCTCGGTGAGGGCTTACTTTGACGACGGCGACGGTCGCTGCGGGGACGGTGTCGGTCGACGCGGGGACGACAAAGCCCGCCGGTCGGGTGACCGGCGGGCCTGTCTCAGCTGTGCGGGCCGACTCAGGCGGCCTGCTCCTCGGCGCCGGCTTCGCGCACGGACTTCAGGGCCTCACCCCAGGCGACGATGTCGTCGACCATGGAGGCGAACGGGGCGGCCGAGACCTCGGTCGGGGCGAACGTGCCGTCGGCGACGTCGGTGAAGATCGAGAACGACCCCTGGTCGCGGACGACGGCGAGCTTGTAGTTCGCGAGGATGTGGCGCAGGTGCTCAGCGGCGCGCACTCCCTTGTCGGCGCCGTAGTTCACGATGCCGGCGACCTTGTGGTTGAACTCGGTGGCAACGAAGTCGAGGGCGTTCTTCAGCGAGCCGGAGATCGAGTGGTTGTACTCGGGGGTGACGAAGATAAAGGCGTCGAACTCTTCGAGCTTCGCGCCCCAAGCCTTCGTGTGGTCGTTGGCGTACATCTTCGCACCGGCGGGGATCACCTCGTCGAGGAGAGGCAGGTCGAAGCTGCCGAAGTCGACGACCTCGGCGCGGACGTCATCATTGGAAGCCAGCTGCTGCTCGACCCAGGTCACGATCTGCGGGTTGAGCGCCTGCGGGCGGGAAGTTCCGGGAATGATGGCAATGTTGAGCATATGCGTCCTCAAATCGTTGAGCGGTGTCCACCGGCCGGGCGGCCGTGGCGGTCGAGTTCACGGGTGGAGCCTGCGACCTCGGCGAACCGGATCGCGTGCAGCTCCACCGTCACCAACATTGTTGAACGCTCAATCATTCCCGGATCGAAAGTGACTATGGTCACCATTCCCGACAACGGTCGGGTCGGATGCTGGTCACTGGTCGGATCGGACACCGAGCTCAGGTCGGATCGGGTTCCGGGAACGGTGATACCGTAATTCCCCGTGAAATCGGGCCCGAACGGGGTGGCTGTCGTGTAAGGTCGTTGGGCAAGTGAAAGACTGTTCGTTAAAAAGTCGGCTTCGACGGAAAACTAGGCAAGGAGTCCGGTCATCGTGCGCTCAACCAACGGCCGTAACAATATTCTCCGCTCGGCCAGGGACACCTTCGCGGACAAAGGATTCGACGGCGCGTCCATCCGCGACATCGCGCAGACAGCAGGTCTGAGCCTCTCTGCGCTCTACTACTACTTCCCGTCCAAACAGGAAGCGCTCTACGAACTCGTCCACACAGCGTATACCTGGTACGTCGAACACTGCCGGGCGGTCATCAACGACGTCGATGACGATCCTGTCGACCAGCTGGCCGTGGCGGTGCGCTACCTCGCCCGCTACCGAATGGAGAACGTCTCGGTCTCCACCGTGCTGCTGCGCGATACCGAACGGCTCACCGGCGACAACGCCATCCGCGTCAAGGGTCTCCAGCGAGAGGCTCGCGAGATCATGGGCGATATCGTCCAGTCAGGCATCGACGCAGGAACGTTCCGTGTCAGCAGTGCGGCTCTGGCCACTCGCGCCATCCACTCGATCTGCAACTCGCTCTCGCTGTGGTACCGGCCGACCGGCGACCTGACTCCCGACATGATCGAGCGCGACTTCACTCAGTACTCGATGCGCATCCTCGGAATCGACCCCGACGAGGCCGAACTCGACCGCCTGCTGGCCCTGCCGGTCAACCAGGCCGGAATGCTCGATTTCATCGCCGACACCAACTGACCCCCTTACTACCTGACGGCGGCGCAGCAACCTGGCGCGAGGTTGCTGGGCCGCCGTCAGGTAGTAATTACGGGCGGAGGGTTCTTGCCAGCTCGCGGCGTTCCGCCTGCTCGACCGGGTCCGGGACAGGGAGCGAGGCGATGAGGCGCTTCGTGTAGTCGTTGTCCGGTGATCCGAGCACCTGCTCACCCGTGCCTTCTTCGACCAGCTCGCCGTGGAAGAGCACCCCGATGCGGTCGGAGAGCATATCGACGACGGCGAGGTCGTGGCTGATGAACAGTGCCGCGAAGTCGAAGCGGTTCTGCAGCTCGACGAAGAGCTCGAGCACCTTCGCCTGCACGGACACGTCGAGCGCGGAGGTCGGCTCATCGGCGATGAGCAGCTCCGGATCGAGCGCCAGACCGCGCGCCAGCGACGCCCTCTGCCGCTGACCACCGGAGAGCTCATGCGGATACCGCGCCGCATACGCCTTCGGCAGCTGCACGGAATCGAGGAGTTCGAGCACTCGCTGCGACCGGTCGTTCGCACTCATCTCCCGCCGGTGGATCGCGAACGGTTCGGCGATGCACTCCCCGATCGACAGATGCGGGTTGAACGACGCCGCCGGGTCCTGGAACACGAACCCGATCCGTCGCCGGATCTTCGAGAACTCACGCTCCTTGAACCCGACCATCTCGTGCCCGAGCACTTCGAGACTGCCGCCGCTGGCCCTGGTCAGGCCCGCGATCGCACGTCCGATCGTCGTCTTGCCCGACCCCGATTCACCGACGAGTCCGTAGACCTCGCCGGCCTTGATGTCGAAGCTGACCTTCTTCACCGCGTGGAAGTCCGACTTGCCGATGCCGCCCGGGTAGACGATGTCGAGACCGCGGGCGGTCACGATCGATTCGCGCGCGTCCCTCTCCTTCGCCGAGGCGGTCCCCGCCGAGGTCTCACCCGCCTCGGCGGCGGCCGCCTTGCGACTGCCGGCCACGGTCGACCCGATCCGCGGCACAGCGGCGAGCAGTTCGCGTGTGTACTGCTCCTGCGGATCGCTGAAGAGCTGTTCGACCGACGAGACCTCGACGAGGTCGCCGCGCAGCATCACGGCCACTCGATCGGCGAGGTCGGCGACGACGCCCATATTGTGGGTGATGAGCACGATGGCTGTGCCCGTCTCGTCGCGCAGTTCGCGCAGCAGGTCGAGGATCTCCGCCTGCACGGTGACGTCGAGGGCGGTGGTCGGTTCGTCGGCGACGATGAGCTTCGCCCCCAGGGCCAAGGCCATCGCGATGACGATGCGCTGCTTCTGCCCGCCGGAGAACTGGTGCGGGTAGTAGTCGAAACGGCTTTCGGCATCGGGGATCCCGACCTGTCGCATGGCCTTGACGACGCGCGCCTTGAGGTCGGCTTTACTCGCCTTCCGATCATGCGCGCGCAGGCCTTCGGCGATCTGCCAGCCGACCGTGTAGACGGGATTGAGCGCGGTCGACGGCTCCTGGAAGACCATCGCCACATCGCGGCCGCGCATGGCTCGCAGCTCTTCGGCGGAGACGCTGAGCACGTTCGCACCGGAGATGACGACGGCGCCCGAGCGCTGCGCCGTCTCGGGCAGCAGGCCGAGGATGGACCGGGCGGTCACGGTCTTGCCGGACCCCGATTCGCCCACGATCGCCAGCACCTCACCTGGTGAGACGGACAGTGATACGTCCTTGACGGCGTGGACGTCCCCGCCGTCGGTGGAGAAGGTGACGTCGAGGCCGTCGACGTCGAGGATGCTGCCCGTCGCCGAGGCGGTCTGCTCGTGTTTCTGCTTGCTCATGCTGTGACCTCCGCGGGCTTGGTGTTCTTGACCTTGGCTTTGCGCCGTACGCGCAGACGCGGGTCGTTGAGGTCGTTCATCGACTCACCGACCAGGGTGATTCCCAGCACGGTGAGCACGATGGCCAGACCCGGGAACACCGCCGTCCACCACACGCCGGAGGTGACGTCCGGCAGTGCCTTGTTGAGGTCGTATCCCCATTCCGACGCCGAGGTGGGTTCGATTCCGAAGCCCAGGAACCCGAGCCCGGCGAGAGTGAGAATCGCCTCGGAGGCGTTGAGCGTGAAGATCAGCGGCAGGGTCCGTGTTGCGTTGCGGAAGATGTGCTTGGAGATGATGCGCGTCTTCGAGGCACCGAGGACGATCGCCGATTCGACGAAGGGCTCAGCCTTCAGGCGCAGGGTCTCGGCCCTCACCACGCGGAAGTACTGCGGAATGAAGACGACCGTGATCGAGAACGCGGCCGCCGCGATTCCGCCCCAGGCACTCGATTGTCCGCCGGAGATGGCGATCGACATGACCAGTGCCAGCAGCAGGGTCGGGAATGCGTAGACGGCATCGGCGATGACGACGAGGATGCGGTCGAGCCAGCCTCCGATGTAGCCGGAGATGAGCCCGAGGATGACACCGGCGAACAGGGACATGACCACGGCCACGACGATGACGGCGACCGCGGTCTGCGCGCCCCAGACGACGCGGGAGAAGACGTCGTAGCCGCCGACCGTGGTGCCCCAGATATGGGTGCCGCCGGGAGGCAGCTTCGATCCGAAGTTGCCTTCGGAGGTGCCCAGCTGGTTGAAGCCGTAGGGGGCGATGAGAGGAGCGAAGATCGCGCAGATGATGACGATTCCGCTGAGGATGAGTCCGGTGATGAGCATTCCGCGCTGCAGGCCGACGGACTGGCGCAGATGGGAGACGATCGGCAGGCGGGACAACCAGGATTTCTTGGCTCTGTCGTCGAACGCCATTACCGGTGCTCCGGAGCCGGGAGCCGCCTCGGCGAAGGTCTGGGTCGGATCATCCGGCACGTTGTTCTGCGGGTTGTCTGGAGTGGACATCAGTACCTCACTCTCGGGTCGATGAACGCGGCGATGACGTCGACGAGGAAGTTCGTGACCGCGACGATGACGGCGAGGAACACGACGATTCCCTGGACGGCCACGAAGTCGCGGGCGGTGAGGTACTCGGCGAGTTTGAAGCCGAGCCCCTTCCACTCGAACGTCGTCTCGGTGAGCACGGCGCCGGCGAGCATGAGCGCGATCTGCATGCCCATGACCGTGATGATCGGGATCAGCGCCGGGCGGTAGGCGTGCTTGGTGACCAAACGGTATTCGGAGATCCCGCGGGAGCGGCCGGAGTCGATGTACTGCTGTTCGAGCGTGCCGATGAGGTTTGTGCGCACGAGCCTGAGGAACACTCCTGCGGTGAGCACGCCGAGGGCGATCGCCGGCAGCACCGCATGAGCGAGCACATCGGACAGGACGGAGAAGTTTCCGATGCGCAGGGCGTCGATGAGATAGAAGTGCGTGGGCCCGACGACACCGGACATGATGTACTCGGTCTCCGTGGTGCCGCGACCGGCCACGGGCAGGATCGGCAGGAAGACTCCGAAGATGAGTTTGAGGATCATGCCGGCGAAGAACACCGGGGTCGCGTAGCCGAGGATCGCGAGCACACGCAGCGCGGCGTCGGGAGCCTTGTCACGATGGTAGGCGGCGAGCATGCCCAGCGGGATGCCGAGGATGAACGCGACGATGAGCGCGTAGAAGACGAGTTCGACGGTCGCTGCCCCGTAGTTGAGCAGGATCGACGACACCGGCTGCCCATCGGAGACCGCGGTGCCGAAGTCGCCCTTGAGCAGATTGCCCAGGTATTCGAAGTACTGGACGAGGATGGGCCGGTCGTAGCCGGCGGCGTGGACGCGCTCGGCCAGCTGCGTTTGCGTCAGGCGTCCGCCCAGCGCTGCGGTGATCGGGTCACCGGTGATGCGCATGAGGAAGAACACCAGAGTGGTGAGAATGAAGATGGTGGGAATGATGAGGAGGAAGCGGATGAGGACGTAGCGTCCCAGTCCGCCCCCAGTGGGCTTCTTGACCGCGACCGAAGTCTCGGCGGCCTCAGCCCCTGGTTCGCTGATGGCAGCAGACATGTGTTCCTTATGGGATGTGTTTCGATGCGCTCGCGGCCGAGGGACGGACAGTGGACACCTCGGTGAGGGTCACTGCAGGTGTACGGAGCTGACCGCGAACGCGCCACGAGGTGCAGGCGGCCTGACCGGCTCACCTGCACCTCGTGTGGGTGATCACTTGCTCAGCAGTGCCAGACGGAACTGGAAAGCGGGGTCGAGGGTGTCGTCGACGCCCTTGACGTCCTTGCCGGACACGGCGATCTGGTTGCCCTGGAGCAGCGGCAGAGTCGGCAGCTCGTCGGCGAGCTGACCCTGGATCTTCTTCAGGGCCTCTTCGCGCTTGCCTTCATCGGCGATCGAGGACTGTGCGTTGAGCTCCTTGTTCATCGCCTCGTCACGGTAGTGGTTGGCGAGGAACGACGGGGTCTCGTCCGTGTCGTAGAAGAACGGCACGAGGTAGTTGTCGGCATCCGAGTAGTCCGGGAACCAGCCCAGCTGGTACATCGGGTAGACGTCGTCGGTGCGGTCCTTCGAGTACTGCACCCACTCGGTCGACTGCAGCTTGACATCGAACAGTCCGGTCTTGTCCAGCTGGTCCTTCACCAGGGCGTACTCGTCGCCCGAGGAGGGACCGTAGTGGTCCGGGTTGTACTGCAGCTTGAGTTCGACCGGGGTCTTGACTCCGGCGTCCTTGAGCGCCTTCTTCGCCTTCGCGACATCGGCGCCGCCCTTGCCGTCGCCGTATTCGGACTTCAGCGGTTCGTCGGCACCGGGCAGCCCGTCGGGCACGTGCGAATACAGCGGGGTGAAGGTGTCCTTGTAGACCTGGCTGGCGATCGCCTGGCGGTCGACGGAGTCGGCCATGGCCTGACGAACGGCGAGCGCCTTCTTCTCGTCGGCGTCGTCGGTCTTCGCGCCGAAGGGCATCGTGTCGTAGTTGAACACGATGTAGCGGATCTCGCCGCCGGGGCCCTTGTGGACCTTGAGGTCCTCGTTCTTGCCGAGGTCCTCGACGTCGGTGGCTGACAGCGATCGCCATGCCACGTCGATGGTGCTCTCCTGGACGTCGAGCTTCATGTTGTTCGCGTCCGAGTAGTACTTCATCTGCACGGTCTCGGTCTTCGCGGGCTCGATGAAGCCCGTGTAGTCCGGGTTGGCCTTGTAGGTGATCAGCTCATTGAACTTGAAGCCGTCGATCGTGTACGGACCGGCGAAGGCCTTGCCGTCGACGATCTCCTGGTCCTTCGTGACCTTGTCGGCCGAGAACACGTCCTCATCGACGATCGGTCCGGCGGCGCTGGCCAGCACACCCGGCCAGGTCTGGTCGTTCTTGCGCTTGAGGTTGAAGATGACGGTCTTCTCATCCGGGGTCTCCACGGACTTCAGGCCGCCGAGCAGCGAGGAGGGCCCGTTGGGGTCCTGGATCTTCAGCTGCCGATCGAAGGAGAACTTCACGTCGGAGGAGGTCAGTTCGTTGCCGTTGGCATACTTGAGCCCGTCCTTGAGCTTGACCTCGTACTTCGTCGGCTCGGTGAAGTCAGCCGATTCGGCGATCGAGGGGTTGAGCTCGGCCGTGCCCGGCTTGTAGGCGAGGATGTACGGGTAGATCTGCTGTTCGACGAGGGAGCTTCCGTTGTCATACGCAGCAGCCGGGTCGAGCGCCACGACCTTGTCCGTGGTTCCGACCGTGAGCATTCCGCCTTCGTCGTCTCCGCCGCCGCCTCCGGTCGTCGAGGTCGAGCAGGCGGAGAGGAGCAGAGCGCCCGCCGCAGCGATGGCCACGGCCTTAGCGCCAGTTCGTCGTTTCATGGTGTTCCTGTCGTTACAGATGTGCTCTTCGTGTCGTCTTTGCTCGAAGAGATCCGCACCACATCATACGGTTCCCGTCCCAAATAGTGAACTGACGCACATGAAGTGATCCACTTCGCAATGACTTCGCAACAATTCGCCGAGGCGGTCCTGCCCGACACAGCGAAACCTCCCTTGCCGCAGCGCGGGGACCAGCGAGGCGACCAGCAGAACCGCACATGGGGCGGCTGCCGGATTTCGATTTGCGCGACAGGTCACAATCGGTTTCACTTATGAGGTGCATCACAGAGAACGCTGGGGAAACTCTCGTGAATCCGGTCGCTCAATAGCTGGCCGGCGCTCTGGCACAGACGCTAGATAAGCAACACCGTGTCGGCGATCCCGGCACGGAAGAACGAATGGAGAAGCGTGTCCGCTTTCATCGACTGGCTCAACGGGGTCGTGTGGTCGTCCGCCCTCGTCTACCTGTGCCTCGGCGCGGGTGTCTATTTCACGATCCGCTCACGCGTCGTGCAGATCCGCCAGATCCCCGCCATCTTCAAGCAGATGTTCACCGGAAAGAGCTCGAATGAGGGCGTCTCGTCCTTCCAGGCTCTGGCGATCTCGCTCGCCGGTCGCGTCGGCGTCGGCAATATCGCAGGTGTCGCCACCGCCATCGGCTTCGGCGGCCCCGGTGCCGTCGTCTGGATGTGGATCTCGGCCCTCCTCGGCGCCTCGACGTCCTACGTCGAATCCACCCTGGGACAGATCTTCAAGGAGCAGGACCCCCGCACCGGCGAGTACCGCGGAGGCCCCGCCTTCTACATCGAGAAGGCCTACCGCCATACCAAGGCCCGTGGCCTGTTCAAGGTCTACGGCATGGTCTTCGCAGCCGTGACCGTGATCGCCATGTCGTTCATGCTGCCGGGCATCCAGTCCAATGCGATCTCCGGCGCCGTCGAGAACGCCTGGAGCATTCCGACCTGGGGCACCGCAATCGCTCTCGTCATCATCATGGGCTTCATCGTCGTCGGCGGCATCAAGCGCATCGCGCACTTCGCTTCGCTGGCTGTGCCCTTCATGGCCGTCATCTACATCATTGCGGCCATCGCCGTGACCATCATCAATGCTGATCAGATCGTTCCGGTCCTCCAGCTGATGTTCAACTCGGCCTTCGGCATCGACGCCGGACCGGAAGCGGCCTTCGGCGGCATCATCGGCATGGCGGTCCAGTGGGGCGTCCAGCGCGGCATCTACTCGAACGAAGCCGGACAGGGCACCGGGCCTCACGCGGCATCGGCCGCCGAGGTCTCCCACCCGTCGAAGCAGGGACTCGTGCAGGCCGGATCGGTCTACATCGACACCCTCTTCGTGTGCTCGGCGACGGCGTTCATGATCCTCTCGACAGGCATGTACAAGGTCTTCGACGCCGATGGGACGACGATCATCGGCACCGGCCGCGGCCAACTGGCCGAGGAGATCGCGGCGACCCCGGGCGAGAAGTGGCCGCAGGCGGGACTCGATTCGATGATCCACGGTCTCGGCGCCGGGTTCATCGCGATCTCGATCTTCCTCTTCGCGCTGACCACGATCGTCGCCTACTACTACATGGCCGAGACCAACCTCGTGTATCTGCTCGGCAAGGCCAAGAACACCATGGTGCTCGCGGTCGGCAAGCGCGTGCTGCAGCTGCTCATCCTCGTCGCCGTCGCCGTCGGTGCGATGTCGACGGCCGGCAGCGCCTGGGCGCTCGGTGACATCGGCGTGGGCCTCATGGCCTGGCTGAACATCATCGGCATCCTCATCCTGCAGCAGCCGGCGTTCAAGCTCCTGCGCGACTTCGAACGCCAGACCAAGCTCGGCTTGGACCCGGTGTTCGAGCCCGAGAAGATCGGCGTGCGCAACGCCGACTTCTGGGATCAGCGGGTGGCGCGGCTCAAGGCCGGCGAGGCGGTGCCGAAAGGCTGATGCGAAGCGCGATCGGGATGCAGGCCACTCGGCAGGCAGTCCGGTCGACAGACAACTCGTCCGCTGCTCCGCGGGACGATACGAGGCCCGGGACAATGGCGTCCCGGGCCTCGTGCCATTCACAGTGGCATCTCGCCGAGAAACGGGCTGAATGTCGAGACACGGGTGTCCACGTGCGTTTCTCGACGCTTGGCCCGTTTCTCGACGGTTCAGCATGCGCAGCGGCCGCCGCCCGGAATCGGGCGACGGCCGCTGTCGGTGCGTGGGGCAGCCAGCAGCTGCCGCAGCTCAGATCACTTCTGCAGGCTGGTGCCGGCCGAGCCGAGGTTCTGGCAGGCTTCGACGATGCGCTCGGCCATGCCCTTCTCCGCTGCCTTGCCAAAGGAGCGCGGGTCGTAGAGCTTCTTGTCTCCGACCTCACCGTCGATCTTGAGCACTCCGTCGTAGTTGCGGAACATGTGCTCGACGACGGGGCGCGTGAAGGCGTACTGGGTGTCGGTGTCGATGTTCATCTTCACGACTCCGTGGCGGACCGCCTCGGCGATCTCTTCCGCACTCGATCCCGAACCGCCGTGGAAGACGAGATCGAACGGCGCCTTCTTGCCGACTTCGGCGCCGACCTTCTCCTGGATCTCACCGAGGAGTTCTGGGCGCAGCTTCACATTGCCGGGCTTGTACACGCCGTGGACGTTTCCGAAGGTCAGAGCCGTGAGGTAGCGGCCCTTCTCGCCGGTGCCCAGAGCACGCGCGGTGGCCAGCCCATCCTCGACGGTGGTGTAGAGCTTGTCGTTGATCTCGTTCTCGACGCCGTCCTCTTCGCCGCCGACGACGCCGACCTCGATCTCGAGGATCGAGTGCGCGGCCGCAGAGAGCTCGAGCAGCTCCTCGGCGAGGACGAGGTTCTCGTCGAGGGGAACCGCCGAACCGTCCCACATGTGCGACTGGAAGTAGGGCTCGCCGCCGTTCTTCACGCGTTCGGTCGATGCGGCCAGCAGGGGCTTGACCCAGGCTTCGACGGCGTCCTTCGGAGCGTGGTCGGTGTGCAGCGCGATGTTGACGTCGTAGCTCTTGGCCACCTCGGCGGCGAAGACGGAGAACGCGATGGCACCGCGCACGCGGTCCTTGACCGTCGGGCCGGACATGTATTCGGCGCCGCCCGTGGAGATCTGCACGATGCCGTCGGATCCGGCCTCGGCGAAGCCGCGGATGGCGGCGTTGATCGTCTGCGAGGAGGTGCAGTTGATCGCGGGGTAGGCGAAGCCCTGGGTCTTCGCGCGGTCGATCATCTCGGCATACACTTCGGGGCTGGCGATGGGCATGTGCGCTCCTTGGTCGATGGGTCGGTGTACTCGTCCGCCACCAGCCTACTCGTTCCGCCTTGCGCCGCAGAAGCCGTCGACAGCGGCGTCCGCGATGTGCGACGAGATCTGGTACGACGAGGGCCCGTGTGACCGACTCGCTGTCGGTCACACGGGCCCTCGATCCGTCGGCGGCGCACCGGCCGTCGACGGTGCCGTGTCAGTCCGCGGGGGTCGACGTCCCCTTGTCGCGGCCGGGCTTGCGCGGCTCCCGAGTCCCCCCGGAGCGCGACTTCATCCGATCGCCGATGCCGCGGCTGCGCGTGAGTCGGTAGTCGATGCGCTCATCGACCTTGTCACCGAGGTACTCGTCGAAGTCATCGGCCAGATGCTCACCGACCTGACGGAATCGCGCCGCACGCTCGATCGCCGCCGTCCGCTGCGCTTCCTTGCCGAAGGCCTTGAGCGTGGACACGCAGACGAGGACGAGGATGATGCTGAACGGCAGCGCCGTGAGCAGCGACCCGGCCTGCAGCGCTCCGAGTCCACCGGCGATGAGCAGACCGATCGCCAGCGCACCCTCCATCAGCGCCCAGAGTACACGCGACCACAGCGGCGGGTTCGGGTGGCCGCCCGAGGCGAGCATGTCGACGACGAGCGAACCCGAATCCGACGAGGTGATGAAGAAGATCGCCACGAGGATGATGGCGATGACCGACAGCACCGCACCCAGCGGCAGGTCTCCGAGCACGTCGAAGAGGACACGTTCGGCCACGACGCCTTCCTCCGGGTCGACGAGGTCGCCGGCACCGAAGATCTGACGGTGGATGCCGGTGCCGCCCATCACGGAGAACCAGAAGAAGCCGACGATCGACGGCACGAGGAGCACACCGGCGATGAATTCGCGCACGGTGCGGCCACGCGAGATGCGGGCGATGAAGACGCCGACGAAGGGTGCCCAGGAGATCCACCAGCCCCAGTAGAACAGAGTCCAGGAGGAGTTCCACTCCGCGCCTTCGTCACCGGTGTAGGCACCGATGTCGAACGTCATGTCGAAGACATTGGCCAGATACACGCCGATCGACTCGACGAAGTTCTGGAACAGGAACAGGGTCGGCCCGAGCACGAGAACCGTGATGAGGAGGATGCCGGCCATCGTGAGGTTGATGTTCGACAGCCACTTGATGCCGGCGCCCACGCCCGAGACCACCGAGGCGGTGGCGAGGAAGGTGATGATGACGATGAGGATGACGAGGAACATGTTGTCGTACTCGCCGACGACCCCGATGTGTTTGAGTCCGGCCGAGATCTGCTGCACGCCGAGCCCGAGAGAGGTAGCGATGCCGAAGACCGTGCCGCAGATCGCGATGACGTCGATGACGTCACCGGCCCACCCCTTGACGAAACGTCCCAGGAGCGGTTCGAGGGCCCAGCGGATGGACAGGGGGCGACCACGGCGGTGGATCGCATAGGCAAGTGCCATGCCGAGCACTGCGTAGAGCGCCCACGGGTGCAGACCCCAGTGGACGAAGGTCTGGGCCATGCCCAGCTTCGCGTCGTCGATCTCGCTGTCGGGCCATCCCGGCTTCGCCCCGGTCGTCGCGTAGGTCAGCGGTTCGGCGACGCCGTAGAAGACGAGGCCGATGCCCATGCCCGCGGCGAAGAGCATCGCGAACCACGAGAAGATGTTGAATTCCGGTCGGTCGCCATCCTTGCCCAGCCGAATTCTGCCGTACTTGGAGAATCCGACGACGATGGCGAAGACGACGAACAGCCCGACGACCAGCATGTAGTACCAGCCGAGGTCGGCGACGACCCAGCCCTGCATCGCAGAGATCACGTCGCCGGTCGACGTTGGGAGCGCAATCGCCAATGCGGCGACTCCGACGATGATGATCAGCGCCGGCCAGAAGACGGCCGGGGCGATCATGCCCTTGCCGATGCGCACGCCTTGGCGGCGCAGCTTCTCGGTGATCTCCGCATCGGAGTCGCCTTCGCCGATATGCAGCTTCTCCGGAAGATGAAGCGCTACGGGGTCGGGTTCGCCGATGAGATAATGTTCGGTTTCGGACGGTGTGGAGGCGGTCGTATCGTCGGCACCGGTTGTTGGTGCCGAGTCCGCCTCGGCGGTCGCGCCGGCCTGCTGGCCGGTCGCGGAGCCGTCGTCCGCGTTGGGGTCGCTCATAATGCCCTTCGCTTCGAGTTCAGATCCGTCTATCTACTCTGCCGCAATTCACGGACTGCTTCAACGTCGCATTCAGCTTTACCCTGCTATTTTCGTAGTTTTCATCCCGATCGGGCAGCGATTCAGTACAGTGACACCATGTCCGCATCCCCGCCGTCACCAGCAGCAACCCGCCTGCGCATATTCAATTGGGCGCTGTGGGACTGGGGTTCGGCGTCCTTCAATGCCGTGATCATCACCTTCGTGTTCGCTCCGTACCTGACGAAGTCCGTCGCCGCCACCGAGGAAGCCGGCTCCTCGGCATTGGGCTGGTCGATGGCTGCGGCCGGATTCGTCATCGCCGTCATCGCTCCGGCAGCCGGTACTCGGGCCGACGCCGGGGGTCGGCATCGCCTGTGGCTGGGCGTGCACACCGGAATCGTCGTGCTCACGATGTTCGGCCTGTTCTTCGTCCGCGACTCCCCCGACTATCTCTGGCTGGGTCTGCTGCTCTTGGCCGTGGGCAGCGTGTTCTTCGAATTCGCCGAGGTGTCCTACAACGGCATCATGGTCCGCATCACGACCCCCGACAATGTCGGCAAGGTCTCCGGATTCGGGTGGGGCATGGGCTACGTCGGAGGGCTGGTCCTCCTCGTCATCCTCCTCGTCCTCGTCATCCAACCCGAGGTCGGCTTCCTCGGCGCCAGCGACGAAGAAGGCTTGCGGTTCCGCATCGTCGCTGTCCTCGCGGCGGTGTGGTTTGCGATCTTCGCGCTTCCCACACTGTTTTCGGCTCCCGGCGCGAAGGTCAAGGGCACCTCGGGCGGACACCCGATCCGCGCGTTCGTCTCCGATTATGCGAGCCTTGTGCGTCGTCTGGTCCGGATGTGGTCGACCGAGCATCAGACGCTGCGGTTCTTCATCGCCTCGGCGGTCTTCCGGGACGGTCTGGCCGCGATCTTCTCCTTCGCCGGCGTCCTTGCCGCCGGCAGTTATGGGTTCTCCGCCTCGGAGATCATCATCCTCGGTGTGGCAGCGAACGTCGCCGCCGGTGCCGGTGCGATGATTGCCGGGTGGTTCGACGATCGGCTCGGGCCGAAACCCGTCATCATCGCCGGTCTCATCGTCATCATCGCCGGTGGTCTGCCGATCCTCTTCAGCGCCGAGGCGGCCGTGTTCTGGGTCTGCGCCCTGATCTTGAGCTTCTGCGTCGGTCCGGTGCAGGCGTCGAGCCGGTCGTTCCTGGCCCGCATCACTCCGCCGGAGTCGGCCGGGGAGAACTTCGGCCTCTACGCCACGACCGGACGGGCCGTGAGCTTCCTCGGCCCGGCGATGTTCGCCTTGGCGATCACGATCTTCGGCTTCCAGCGGGCGGGAACGCTGGGCATCCTCATCGTTCTGGCGGTCGGTCTGGCGCTCATCATCCCCGTCCGCCCGGACGCCCCGGTCCACTCCATGCAGGCCCGCGCGAAGGCTTAGCCCGACCCTGATGCGGAACTTGCGCGCCGTTCTCAGGGAGAAGAATGTTGATTTCAGCGGCGAGAATCAACATTCCTCTCCCGCGGAATCGCCCTATGCGAGCTCGCTCGGTTGCGAGTTCGCACGGTTGGCGGTTCCGCTGCGAGCCAGCAGCCCGTCGATCTGGTTGATCGCCCCGGTCGAGCCTTCGATGACACCCATCTCCAGGACGGTGCGCAGTCCCTCCACCGAGTCGAAGACCGATTCATAGGTGGCACGTGTCCCGGTCTCGGTTGCCTCGAAGCGGTAGACGCAGCTGCTTCCGGGCATCGACTCGACAACCGCGAAGTCCTCATCGGCGAAGTAATCGCGGAACTCCAAACGTGTGGGACGATCGACGGCGGTCAGCTCCCACAGCCCGCAGAACTTCTCGCCCTCCGGGCTCGTCATGTAGTACGTGACTCTGCCGCCGGGTGCGAGCGAATGGTCGACGACGGTGGCCGGGTACGTCGGAGGCCCCCAGATCTGCTCGAGCTGTCGGGGGTCGGCGTAGACCTCCCACACTCGTTCGAGCGGCGCTGCGAATTCGGCGACGATCGTCAGCGTCAGTGTCTCTTCGTCATGAAATGTGTCGATGACCGGCATGGCTGCTCCTTAAGCATTGCGGTGGTTTTCCTCACGACCCGGCCTGTTCGTCCCCGGCCAGAAGGTCGTCGATTCTCTGCACTCGTTCGACCCACTGGTCTTCGAGTTCGGCGAGCATGCTCCTGATGGTGCGAAGCGGACCCACCTCTGCGTGGGCGATCTGCCGTCTGCCGACTCGGCGCTTCGTCACCAGTCCTGCACGTTCGAGGACAGCAACGTGCTTCTGCACTGCGGCGAAGCTCATGTCGTAACCGGCTGCCAGATCGGACACCGAAAGCCCCTCTCCTGCGACTCGGCGCACGATATCGCGCCGGGTGCGGTCGGCCAATGCCTGGAACAGCGCATCGACTTCGTCGTCGAGAACGGCTTTCATGCACCCAATCATACAACCAACTGGTTGTATGTAAATAGTGGAGGATGAACTTTCCGAGCCCGAATCATTGACATCGATGATTGAACACGCGTTTAATATTAAACATGCGTTCAACCTCTTCGGATTCGCGTGCGAACCGATCACCCAATTCGTCCCCGGAGACCGCGGTCCGGATCCGCTCCGCTGCGATCGAGACCTTCGCCGAACGTGGTTTCGCGAAGTCGACGATCCGTGCGATCGCCGCCGCCGCCGACGTCTCCCCCGGGCTCGTCATCCACCATTTCGGGTCGAAGGACGGACTGCGCCGCGCCTGCGATGACTTCGTCTTCTCGGCGATCGCGGACGCCAAGGCGGCCAATGCCGACTACGCGACGGAGGCGGTGCGAGAGATCTTCGCCAGCAGCGACATGTCGCTGAACATCGACTACCTCACCAAGTCGCTGCTCGATCCCTCGGATCATGGTCAGCGCTATTTCGATCACTACGTCGACCTCGTCGAGGGCTATATCCGACGCGGCTTCGCCGGTTACGAATTCCGCACCAGCGACACCGACGTCCGCGGTCAGGCGGCGACGATCGCCGCCCTCGCACTGGCCCCGTCGATCCTCGGATCCCGCCTGCAGAAGGCGCTGGGGACCACGGACTTCCCCGAGACGATGTCCCGGCTCGCCCCCCACCTCTACGACCTCTACTTCCACGGCGTCATCACCGCCGCCCCCGACACCGCATCCGCGGACTCTGCGGCTTCCGACCGCACCGAGACATCGACAGCACACCGCACCGACGAAGGAGACGAGAAACGATGAGAACGACGACAGCTCCGACGACCCGCAGCCGACGAACCGGGGAAGAGGCACCCGCGATCACCCTCGCCGAGGTGGTCAAATCCTTCGGTCGCGCACGTGCCCTCGACGGCCTCGACCTCGAGGTCGCCCGCGGGGAGGTCCACGGCTTCCTCGGCCCCAACGGTGCCGGCAAATCGACGACGATCCGCATCCTGCTGGGGATCCTCCGCGCCGATGCGGGACGGATCCGCCTCCTCGGCGAGGACCCGTGGTCGCATGCGGTCCCACTCCACCGGCGACTCGCCTACGTCCCGGGGGACGTGGAGCTGTGGCCGGGGCTGACCGGCGGTGAGGCGATCGACCTGTTCTCCCGGCTCCGCGGCGGAGTCGATGTCCGCAAGCGCGACGAACTCATCGAACGCTTCGACCTCGACCCCAGAAAGAAGGGCCGGACGTACTCGAAGGGCAATCGGCAGAAGGTCGCGCTCATCTCCGCACTGGCCTCGGATGTCGAGCTCCTGCTGCTCGACGAACCGACCGCGGGCCTCGACCCGCTCATGGAGGCCGTGTTCCAGGAGTGCATCCGCGAGGCGAAGGAGGACGGTCGCACGGTGCTGCTCTCGAGCCATATCCTCGCCCAGGTCGAGGCGCTGGCCGACCGGATCTCGATCATCCGGGCCGGCCGCATCGTCGAGACCGGTACTCTGTCCGATCTGCGCCACCTGTCGCGGACGACGATCACCGTTCAGGTCGAGCGGGACATCCCCGCTCTGACTCGGATGGCCGGAGTCCACGATTTCGTCCGCGAGGGTGCGCAGCTGCACTTCAGCGCCGACGCCGCTCACCTGCCGGACATCATGCGCACCCTCGGCGAGCACGACGTCGAGTCGCTGACGGCCACGCCGCCGACGCTCGAGCAGCTGCTGCTGCGCCACTACGGCAAGGAGGTCGGATCATGAATCTGCTGGCATCGACCGAAGCGGGCTCGGGGGACGCGACCGCCGACCGACGTCAGGCGCACCGAAGGGTCCGTGCCCGCGGAGCCGACGGCCGCCTCGGCGGGGGTGGCCTCACCGGGGTGGGACACCTGCTGCTGTTCATGCTCAGGCGCGACCGGCTGCGAATGCCGATCTGGGTGCTGTCTCTGACCGCACTCACGGCCTACTTCGCGAATGCGATCGCCCTGGTCATGGATGCGGACACCTTGCAGACGATGACCGTGTTCGCGAAGAATCCGGTGATGGGACTCATCACCGGACCCGGCTACGGACTCGATGACATCACGGTGCCGCGATTCATCGTCGGCATGTACGCCGTGTTCCTCATGATCGGCATCGGCCTGATGTCGATCACCACCGTCACCCGTCACACCCGCGCCGAGGAGCAGACGGGCAGGGCTGAGCTCATCCGAGCGAATGTCACGGGACGACATGCCCAGCTGTTCGCTGCGGTCATCCTCACGGTGATCATGAACGTCGTGGCAGGGGCGCTCATGGCCGCTGCGCTTCAGTTCTCGGAGGCCGACCCCGACCCGGCAACCTCGAGTCTGCTCTTCGGCGCCGGGATGACGGCGGTCGGCTGCGTATTCGTCGGGGTCACGTCCGTGACGGTGCAGCTGACGGGGTTCTCGCGGGCGGCCTCGGGAATGGCCGGAGCCGTGCTGGCGCTGAGCTTCGTCGTCCGCGGGCTCGGTGACATGTCCGCCGTCGCCGGCGGCGACCTCGACTGGCTGTCCTGGCTGTCTCCTCTGGGATGGTCTCAGCAGACGGCTCCGTTCACTCTCGACCGCTGGTGGCCGCTGCTGTACTCCGTCGCCGCCTTCGTCGTCCTCCTGGTCATCGGTCTGGCCGTGCAGTCGCGCCGCGACCTCGGCGCGGGCATCACTGCGGGGCGGCCCGGACGGGCTCACGCAGGTCGCGGCCTGTCGACCGCGTTCGGACTCGCCTTCCGCCTGCAGCGTTCGACGCTGATCTGGTGGTCGCTGGGGATCCTCGTCATGGCTGCGATCTTCGGATCCTTCGCCGGAGCGATGGCCGAGGGCGCCGACGGCATGCCCGAACAGATCACGCAGCTCATGGGCGGGCCGCGGGGAATCGTCGACGGCTATCTCGGCTATATGGCGCTCTACATGGCCATGATCGTCGCCGCCTTCGCGCTCATCACCGTCGGGGGACTGCGCTCCGAGGAACAGGACTTCCACACCGAGCCCGTCCTCGCGACCGCGGTCTCACGGGGCGGGTGGATGGCTTCCTGGGTGACGGTGACGCTGCTCGGATCCGGCTGGCTGATGCTGCTGGCCGGTATCGGTGAGGGCATCGGCGCGGCCGCCTCGCTGGACGATTGGGCCCTGCTGGGCCCGACGGTGCTCGGCCATCTCGTGCAGTCGGCCGCCGTGTGGGTGCTGATCGGCCTCGCCTGCCTGCTGTACGGATTCGCGCCGCGACTGCTGGGTCTGACCTGGATCGTCTTCGCCGGTTCCGCAGTGCTCGCTCTGTTCGGCGGACTCCTCCAACTCGACGATGCCGTCCTCGACCTCTCCGTGTTCAACCACATCGGTCAGTACCCGGCCGAGGACATCTCCGCCGAGGCGGTGCTGACGTTCCTGGCGATCACGGTCGTTCTCGTCGGAGCCGGCATGGTCGGGTTCCGGAGACGGGATCTCGTGACGGCGTGAGGGATTCGCCTCGGCGATGGCGTTGGGGACCCTCGGCGATGGCCTCTTCCCTGCTTCGAGAGCGGGTTTGGATATCCGCTCGGTCCTGGTTGCACGCCGGGTTCTGCGGTTGTGCCGCTAGGCGAGGTAACCGAAGGATCGGGCCCGTATGAGCACGTCCGCCCGGTTCGAGACTCCGAATTTGCGGTAGAGGGCAGAGAGACGGTTCTTCACTGTGCCCGTCACCTGATTGAGTTCCTCAGCGATCTCAGCGACGGACAGGCCCCGTGCCAGAAGATCGATGAGTTGGGCTTCGCCGGCATTGAGCTGTGGCGTTTCTGCTATGTCCACAGAAACCGGGCCGATACTGCGCAGCCGCTCCACAAGCTTCGCAGGCGAATCGAAGGTCGCGGAGAACTCGTTCGCAGCTTCCGCCCATACAGGCGAGTCAGTTGTGAGGTCGATGAGCCGACTGCGATCGGGCAGCGGCAGAAGTGCAAGCGGCAGCAGCGAGCTCACCCAGGTCGAGAGACTTACAGCCATCCTGAAATCACTCTGCGCTCCAGCCTCGTCCCCAGTGCGCAGCTTGGCTGCTGCTCTGATGGCGACGAGCTCAGCCCGGCTGCGCGGGCTCAGCGAGTGGTGATAGAACCAGGTATCTGCGCATGAGATCGCCTCATCGTTTCGACCGGCGACGAGCTTCGAACGAACGTCGAGAACAATACGGCCGTCGCAGGCGGGAGAGAGCCGATCGCGGTCGATCTCGGCCCACCGCAGCTGCCCCAGAGCAATGAAGACCGTGCTGCGCCCAAGTGCGATCAGGTCCTTCTCCGCGTCTGACAGGACACCGCTGTCCTGGAATCGCTCCGCATCATCGTTGACGAACAGCAGACCGGATTCCGCTTCCGCGGACAGCACCGCCAAGGTCCGGGCGATGAGGGGCAGATAGACCCACAGCGTCCGCATCTCAGGGTAGGCGGAGAGGGCGCCGAACTCTGCCTCGGCCCGCTCAAGATCGAGTCGGTCCAGAGCCCTGAGGGCCGAGGCGATGCGCAGGGGCGGAGTCACCAGTTCATCGATGATGACGGTTGGGGGCGCATCCGAAGGTGCGGCTGCCGGATCCGCTTCGGAACCCGCGCGGCTGATCCCCGATGGGGCATCGGACTCCGCCAGGTGCGCGTCGGCCCGCTCATGGTCACCACTGACCGCTGCGATGAGGGCGGTCCAAGCGATGATCGACGGCAGAAGAAAGTCACCGTCCACGTGACCGGCTCGGGCGGGGCCCTCGATTTCGTTGAGCACGGACAGAGCCCGCCGAGGTTCAGCTGCGTGGTGAAGTGCGATCGCGGTGAGGAGACGCACGACGGATCGTGCACGCGCACTGCGCATCTCTGCTGAGGCGAGAATGCCCAGTTCCGCAGCTTCGCCGTGACGCCCGGCATCGGCGAGCCGGATCATCGTGCTGATTGTGCCGATGGAGTAGACAGGTCGGCTCTCCTGCGGCGAATCGTATGATGCGTCCGCGGACGGGGCGGAACCCGTCAGACCACCGCGGGTCCTGACTGCCTCTGCGTGGTCTCCGCGCATCCGTGACCGCAGCAGTCCCGGGCCCGTCCTCTTCAAGACCGCGGCTCGTATCTCTGCTTCACTCGTTTCGGTCACAGTCGAAACGATGTCCTCGGCCAGCGTTCCGAAGAACTCGAGACTCGGCTCCGCCGCACGGACGGTTGGCGGCAGGAGCCGTAACGCTGAGCAGGTGGCGCGGGGGGCAAGCAGGAACATGGGAATCCCCACGGCCTCGGTCACCCGTTGCAGCAGAGACCAGTGCCCGCCATGACGGGCCAGGAGCAGCACATCCCCGAGGAGATCCGAGTCGATGGTTCCCGCCGACTCCATATGGTCGATGAGTACGTCGAGCACCGAGACAACCACCTGACCGGGGCCGCGCAATCCGGAAAAATCGTGCCGCAGTTTGGCTGCTGTGAGAGTCGGAACCTGCAGCAGCGATCCGCGTTGGGAATCGTCGACGCGGAGGAGAATCCCATTGGACTCGAGCCTGTCGATAACGCCTTCCGGGTCGTGAATCCCGGCCCCGCCGAGAAGGTCATCGGAGACTGCAGTCAGGGCCCGCAGAGCGGTGGTCTCCGACATCGCGCTCAGCTGGGCCAACGCGGCCGCCGCCATTGCATCGCCGGTCCCCAGAGCCAAGATCAGGGGCGGGCACAGCTCCGCCACCCAGTCGGCGAATGTCGTGGATTCAGTCTCGACACTGACGCCGGCATCGGCTGCCGCGCGGAGCACCGCTGCGGCGAAACGGGCTCGGCCGGCGCAGCCCAGCCAAAGCCGCCGGAGGAGTTCTGAGTCGACAGTGCCGGTTTCCGCTGCTTGGAGTTCGACAATGAAATCGCCCAGGCTGCGGCGAGGATCCCGCGTCTCGCCTTCGACGCTCGAGCTCATGGTCACCCGTCCTTCACCTCGGCGGATCAAGCCCGTGTCGTGTTCGTCGACGTACATCTCAGCCCCCTCGCCTCACCGTCCTGCACCTTCCGGTCAGTCTGCATATCGGCTGCGGACCACCTCGGACTTCCAATGTGCCCTCTCAGCAGACGACTGAGTGCTTCACAGTGCCTGATCTGCGGTAGTCCGCCATGGGATTGCGGGTGCACGAACCGCCGGAATTCAGCGATCCTGGTATCGTCGAAATCGGCGCAAGCTGTGCCCGTACTGCTGTGTCACAGCCGCTGTTCTCATGTCTGCCCAGGAAGCCGATCCCCTTCGCGGAGATGACCACGCTGTTGCTGAAATCGACTCATTGTTCGGCAACAGCGAACTCGGACCCGGCGAAAGTCGAGTTTCCGCAGTTGAGTGCGCTCACTTGGCATTCTCGTTCACAGAGATGAGGTACTGAGAATCATGTCTGAAGCATTGACGCGCGTGATCCGACCGGACGAGCCTCCGACTCCGGCTTTCGTCGTCGACCTCCCGGCTCTCGACGACGTGGTCAGCGGCTTCCGCGATGCGCTCGACCGCCACTGGGCGAACTCGGTCCTTTCATACTCCTTCAAAACGAACTCTCTGCCCTGGCTGCTGTCGTACATGCAGAGACGAGGGGTCTGGGCCGAAGTGGTCTCTGATTCCGAGTATCAGTTGGCGTTGGCGATCGGTTTCGCCCCTGACCGGATTGTGTTCAACGGTCCCGTCAAGAGTCGTGAGTGCCTTCGCTCAGCGCTCCTCCACGGTTCCATCATCAATCTGGATTCGAAGCGAGAGGTCCGCTGGACCGCCGAACTGGCAGCAGAGAGGCCGGATCTCGCACTCCGCGCTGGGCTGCGCGTGAATTGGGACCTCGAAGCCCGTTGCGCGGGCGAGAGCACCTTGCCGGGGTCCAGCAGCCGATTCGGATTCAACGATGACAACGGCGAACTCGGTCGGGCGATCACCATGCTGGAGTCCGCCGGAGTCCGGGTGGCAGGGCTCCATATGCACAGAAATTCACGAACACAGAGCCTGGAGGTCTTCCGCGCCGCAGCGGCGGTGGCCGCTGAAATCACCACATCGCATCAGCTTCGGCTCGACTGGATCGATATCGGAGGAGGATTCTTCAGCAGTCCCGGCGGGACCCCGACCTTCGATGAATACATATCGGCAATCCGCGAAGAGCTCGCCGGCAGCTTCGACATCGGGAGGACTCAGCTGATCGTCGAGCCCGGAGGAGCGCTCATCGCCGTTCCCGTCGAGCTCCATGCGCAGGTGATCGACGTCAAGGAGGTCGACAACCAACGCTTTGTCATCACCGATATCAGCCGAACGGACATCGATCCGCAGTTTCGGCGGGAGAAGGACTACCGATTGCATGTGGAGACCGGATCGACCGAGTCGGTTCCCGAGCAGGTGATCTGCGGATTCACCTGTATGGAGAACGACAGACTGACCGTCCTCAAAAAGGCTCCGCTGCTGAGGGAAGACGATCGGATCGTCTTCGAGCGGGTGGGCGCCTACACCATGTCCTACCGTTCGACCTTCATCGAGTTTCCGCCCGCGGTCTATGTGAGACGCGGAGAGTCGCTGGAGCAGGTGAGGAGGAAGGGCACCGCAGAGGACCTCCTGCGGGGCAATACATGGTCGGAGTCTGCGTAGTCGGCTCCGCAGACCATTCAGGCTGAGGGTCGAATTCCCACTGCCTGCCGACGGCTGCTCTCCTCGGCCGGTGTCGCGGAAATCAGCGGCGGTCGACCGATGACGGCAGCACCGAGCAGCGCGAAGCCCTCTCGCCGAGCCGAGGTGATGCCGGGTTCGCAATTCAGCAGAGACCGATCGTCATCCAGCCCGGCCAGCATTCTGACGATATCAGCGGGGACGTCGGCTCCGGCAAGATGGCAGAACGGATAACCTCCGCCGAATCGCGGATTGACATCGATGATGAGCGGCGATCCATCGGCTGACTCTTTGAAGTCGACATCGATGGCTCCCACCGGTTTGAGGATCCGGCCGAGAGCGGCCAGGGAACCTGCGAAGCGATCAGCCGCCACTGTCGTGGCGACGTCCGTATCTCCGCTCCTCATGCGGTCTTTTCGACGGGCGAGCACACCGCGCAGCTCTCCGGTTCCGCGCAGAGAGAAGATTCCATCGACACCGAACTCGGTTCCGGGCAGCCGCTCCTGGATGATCACTGCGTCGAGCCCGTCGACACTCGCCCTGCCGTCACCGGCCTTGGCGAGTTCCGCCGATTCGAAGACGGCAGTCCGCAGATTCTGCGCGGAAGCAAACACTAACCCCGCCGAACCGCTTCCGAATCGATGTTTGACGACGAATGCTCCGCCGGGGTTCGCCTTGATCACCTGCGCTGTTTCACTGCCGAGCCACGTCGTGGGTGTCGGAATTCCGCAGCGATGCAACGTTGCAGCCATGAGGTGCTTGTCGAGGACGGCGCTCTGGGCCGCCGAGTCGAGGGCGGCAACTGTGCACCCGAGTTCCCTCAGATCGTCGGCGAGACCATCCGCAAGGATCTGCAATTCATAGTCATTGAGCGAGATGAAGAAGTCAGGAGACGCGTTTCGCGCCCACTCCACCACTGCCCCGCGGTACTCAGGCGAATTGTATGCGGGCATGATCACGGCCGCGTCCGCATACGCCAGTGTCGGGGCCGATGCTCGGTATTCGAGGGCGATCACTTCGCCGGTTACGCCCTGTGATAGCAGTGCTTCCTTGAACCAGTCCACATAGTGCGCTCGATGTGCGGCGGAGGCGATGGCGATCTTGAGATGCTTGGCAGCAGGCATGGTCAGGTCCTTCACGCGCTGGGATTCGAGATTCGCGGGTTCAGATCGCTGCTCGGTGCTCGCGACTTCGGTTCCCTGAAAGAGACGAAGGTCGGGAAGACCTGAATCGGAGAATAGAAGCTGACCACCCACAGCAGAAGCAGCGCTGCGATCCGGGCGTACATGCGCACGATCCAAGTATGGAATCCTGCCCAGACGATGTCCCCGACCCCGCCCAGCAACGCAGCAAAGAACACGAAGTACAGAAGTCCGCGCGAGCCCTGAGCTGCCGCCCGATAGCCGCGGATTGTCCACGCGTCGATGCGATCGAGCATGAACCCGAGCAGGGGCACTCCGAGGATCAGCCCAAGTGCTCCGAAATTCCACCATAGGTCACCGTAGATGGAAGCGACTGTGGAGAACCCGGTTCCGTAGAGTTCGGGGTCGGTGAGAGCCGCGAGTTCGTAGCCGATAGCGTCGGGAATCCAGTGCGGAACCAGATCATCGGGCAGTGCCGACCGAACCGGTGAGAGGAGTGATGCGCCGAGGGTCGGCAGGCGCCCCAGTTCGGAGTCGCGAATCAGCGAGCCGAAGTTGCCGATGGCGACGAACATGGACGACAGGCCGGTGTCGTTGCCGTAGTCCCCGCTCAACGACACCTCGTATTCCTTCCGCCAGGCACCCAGCGCCGCCAGCAGGATGGGGGCAAGGATGACCCCCACGGTCTTCAGCCATCGCTGTCCGTAGCGGAGGAAGAAGACGTAGGCGAACGCCAGGATGAGAGCGATCGCACGCAATCGTCCGGTACCCGAGATGATCAGCGTCGGATAGGCCACGAGGGCACCCAGGACGAGAGCGGTGTTCCATATGCTTTGCAGCCCTTTCGGGCTCAGCAGAGTCGCAACGCAGATGAGCAGGATTGCTGAGAAGCCGACTCCGTCGAGGACCGGCTCGAGGCGTTCGCCGAGGACCGCGGCGATCATGAGCATGAGGATTCCGGCGACTTGTGACCATCGCACCGTTCGCGGCGGCAGGATCACCGGGCTCGGTCGCCCTGTCGAGTCCAGTCGCAGGCAGAGCGCCCCGATCCCGATCTGCGTCAGGACGCTGACGAACAGCGCCGTATTGAGGTAGACCTCGGGGTGGGCCCCTTCCATGAAATAGGGGTCGGGAATGACGAGCAGTCCGCTGATCCCGACGATGGCAGCGCTCGAAGCCATGAAATATCCGGGCATCGTGATGCGATCACGGCCGAGAATCACGAACAGCGTCATACCGTGAACGAACGAGACGACCGACAGCACTTGGCTTGAGAGATTCACTGCCGAATCGTCTGTCGAGAACCACAGCCGAGCGACGATGACGACGAGGAGACACGCGGCCGTGAAGGTCATGACGAAGTGAGGAGGGTGGACGGGCGGAAGCGGTGCCGAAGACCGCTTGGCGGCCGGTCGGTGCAGTTCCAACGCTGTCAGAGTCACGGCCGTTCACCCCCGGCCGTTCTCTCAGCTGTGTCGACTGCCGGATGCTCAGTCATCGCCGGCAGCCCACAGCCCGTGCATTGCCGAATGGCGGCTCCGGCTTCTTCCCGCCAGGTTATCGGTCTGTTCACCCCCGTCAGCAGGAGCGGCCACGGCGTAGGACGGCATACCTTCACCGTGTTCCGTCGAGTGCGCACTTCTGCGCGAACGACGTCGTTCCACTGGTCGTGCCTCGCGCTGACGGCTCGGTGCAGCGTAGGAGTCCTGATAGACCTGCGCATAGACAGTGCTGTCAGTCTTCGGCATTCCGTTGAGCACCACGCCGAGAAGTCGACCGTCCACAAGCTGCAGCTTCCGCAGAGCCTGTGACATCTGCGTCCGACGGACGGTTCCGCTGCCCGCAACGAAGATCGTCCCGGACACACGCCGAGCAAGCGCGGCTGCGTCGGTGGCAGCCAGCAGCGGGGCCGAGTCGAGGAGGACGACGTCGTACTGAGCAGCGGCTTCGGTGAGGAAAGCCGTCATCTGTTCGCTGTCGAGGAGCTCAGCCGGATTGGGCGGGATCGGTCCGCTGGCGAGAACGGTGAGATTCGTCATCTCCAGTGGCTGGATCACATCGTCCAAATCGGAATCGCCGATGAGCACGGTCGACAGTCCTGCCCCGCCTTCAAGGCCGAGGTAATTGTGCAGCGACGGATCTCGCAGGTCTGCGTCGACCAGAAGAACTCTGCAGTCGGCGCGCGCAAGCGCGGCGGCGAGGTTGATGGACGTCACCGACTTCCCTTCGCCCTTCACCGATGAGGTGACGAGAAGTGATCGACTCGTATTGCCCAATTCGAGGAACCGCAGATTGGATCTCAGTTCCCTGTAAGACTCAGCTTGGTCGCTCTCAGTTCCGTGCTCCGAGACGAAGGCGTGGTCTTGGCCCGCAGTCATTCGGGCGACGGTGCCGATCACTGCTGCATCGGTGAGAGCCTCAACGTCTTCGCTCTTGCGGATCTTGTTGTCGAGGAGGTCACGCAGCAATGCCGCGAGGAAGCCGGCGAGCAGTGCGGCCATCAGACCGAGGACCAAGTTCTGCAGCAGGTTCGGGGAAGCCGGGCTGCTCGGCGCCGTCGCGGGTGTGACGATCGTCAGCTGAACCGTCGCCGGTCCGCTGGCGGATTCGAGCTCGGCGACCTGAGTCCGGAGACTGCCTGCCACCGCATTCGCCAACTCGGCTGAGGACTGAGCATCGCCGGCTTTGGCCGTGATCGAAATGAGAAGCGTGTCTTCGGGGACGGCAGCTGAGACTCGGTTCGCGAGTTCGCCTGCGTCTGCGGCGAGTCCGAGAGACTTGATCGCCGTATCGAGAACGATCGGCGTGGTGACCAGATCGGCATAGGTGGAGATCTGCTGACGTGCATAGTCGGCGGCAGCAGAGCGGTCAGTGACAGAGCTTCCCGGGTCAGTACGCACGAAGACGTTCGCCGAGGCTTCGTACGTCGGCGGTTGCAGTGCAGTCACCCCACCGACGACGGCCAATACGAGGAGAATCGTCGACATTGCGGCAAGCCACCGCTCACGGAGAATTGTGAGATAACGCTGAACAGTCATGATCGGCCTTTTCCGTCGAAGGAGTGTTGCGGGATTACAGTTGAGTTCCGGACAGGCGGCCGGCGACGCATGCCGGCCAGTTGGGTTTCAGCTGGCATCGAGGACCACCTCGCTCAGCCGGTCATAGGTCACGGCGCGGTCGAATCGTTCCTCGGCCATGCGGCGGGATCCGCGACCGAGTTCGGCCAGCCGCTGGTCGGTCACCATCTCCACCAAGGCTCGGGACATGGACTCGACCGTCGGATCGCAGCTGATCCCGGCGCCGTATCCGTCGAGGAGGTCGCGGTATTCTCTGCACTCCTGTGAGTTGACCACGGGCAGACCTGCCGCCGCATAGTCCCCGATCTTGTTGGTGATGGACTGCGCGGCCCCGGCCACGATGGGGTTCATCGCGATATCGCAGCCGCGCAGACGCGCGACCATCTCCGGGAATTCGAGCCTTCCGTAGAAGACGACTTCGTCCGGCAGATCCGCCGAGTCGCGACGCCATCGGCTTTCGAACGGTCCGGTGCCCATCACGTGCAGTCGCAGACGAAGGCCTTCGCGTTTCAGACTGCGGACGGCGCCGACGGCCGTGGGCAGATCATAGCTGTGGCCCAGCGTCCCGATATAGGCGAGTTCGACGTATCCTTCGTCGCTCGGTCTTTCTGCTGTGTACCGGTCGAAACGGCTGAGCTCCGTTCCCAGGTAGACGGTCGTGACTGCCGAATCGTCGCCGCGGGCGGCGGCGACTCGATTCGAATAGGTCTCTGAAACTGTGATGACAGCGTCGGCCGCTCGATAGATACGCTCGGCCGCTCGGCGCAGTGACGCGAACAGGTATCGTCCCGCCCACTGCGGCCTGAGCACCATCTCAAACGCCTCTGGCCACAGATCCTGGACATCGACGACGAACCGCACCCCGCGGCGTTCGGCGTACTCTGCAGCGACCTGAGCGACTTCGAGTGAGGGGACGGCACAGTAGACGACGTCGGGCGCACTGCGCTTCTGCAGGTACTCGCTGAGCCGCTTGGCCAGCGCACGGTGACTGCGCAGACGCCCGATTGAGATGTTCCCCCGATAGTCCGGTTCAGTCAGATAGGTCGTCGTGTACAGCGGGTTTCGGATAAGCCCGGTGTCCCTCTGCTGCTTCGACAGATGGTGGAACGATGAGGTGACCAGCTCCACCTGTGCTCCACGTTGAACGAGGATCCGCGCCAATGCGTCGAAGCGGTCATTGGGTTGTGTCCCGCCACCGGTGAAATGCGCGATCATCAGGATGTCCATGGGTTCACTTCCTCGTCTCGTCCGGGGTTCGACCCCCGGTGTCAGATGCAGGTTCATCGGCCACCGCCATGAGCGCGGGTTTGACCGGCTCACGGATTGCCCCGATCTGGGCGCGTTCCAACGGCCTTCGTCGATTCGGCTCGGCTGTTCTGCCGCGCATCACCCTGGTCAGCGCGATCGCACCGGCGGCAGCACAGACGCTGTAGCCGATGATCGATCCGTATGCCGCACCGAGCATCCCGAAGGACGGGATCAGGGTGAGGTAGGCAAGCATCGAGGCCACGGTGCCGATGATCTCGACGATCGACACCGTTCCCGGTGCGTCCGCGGCAATGAGCAGTCCCTGTTGGACGCGAGTCAGACCGAACACGATGGCAGAGATCGCGAGGGGAATGATCACCGCGGTTGCTGGAAGATAGGACTCCGGCAGGACGAAGGTGATCATGGCCCACGCTGCCGACCCCAGCAGCCCCGCGAAGACTGCCAGCAGGAGCAGGCTGCCGCCGACGAGACGAACGACAGGGAGCGGACGGGATGAGAAGGCTGTCGACCAGCTCCGCAGGGAAGCGTCGACCCACTGCTGCACCGGCCACGTGGCCATCTCCAGGACAGTGGCCACTGTGACGTACAGACCGAGCGCTGCCGAACTGCTCAACATGGGCAGGAGCAGTCGGTCCGAGCGCAGCATTGCGGTGTTGCTGAAATCCGAAGCGAGCAGGACCAGACCACGACGACGCAGTCCCCGGCTCTCATCCCGGGTCGGAACCGACGACTTCCACGTCTTCGGCGCGAGGAACAGAAGCGCGACAGCCGGCAGCGCTGAGGCGGTGTACGTCCACATCCACAGCACCGGATCGTCGACATCCAGGAGGACCAGCAGCGTTGCGCCGATGACGATGATGACCTGAGTGGCGACGGCATTGGCCGTGAACCATTTCCATTCGCGGCTGCAGACATACGCAACGCGCAACGCCCGTACCAGGGAGTTGAGTGCGACATACCCGGCGATCGCGATGAGGCCCATCCACACCCAATCAGTGCTGAACGGCGAGAGCACGACCGCAAGGATCACGACCGGCAGGGTGCAGAGAGTTCCCGGCGTCACCATCCGGGCGAAGACTCGGTACTCGGTGCCGAATCCTCCGGACCGTGCCGCAATGAAAGGTCGTTCGAGCCCCATGATCGCGAATACGGAGAGAAAGTACGCGAGCTGCAGGGCGAATGCGAGGTCTCCGCGGCCGGAAGGGCTCAGCACGAATGCGGCCAACAGGTTCACGGCAACGGCGCCTCCTGCGGCCAACACCTGCGACGCCACCAGCACGGCAGCGGCGAGTTTGGCACCGCCGAATCGCTCAGGAACGCCCATCGGCTGGGTCCTCCCCTCCGGTGAACGTCGGCATCGTGTCGAAACCGCCTTTGCTGATTCCCTTCCTGCCGAGCACCGTCCGCACCGTCTGCAGCAGTATGTGCAGATCGAGGCGCAGACACCGGCGGTCGACGTACTCCACATCGAGTCGGAACTTGTCGTCCCAATCGAGGTCGTTGCGGCCTCTGATCTGTGCCAGACCGGTGATGCCCGGCAGAGTCTCATGCCGTCTCGACTGCTCTTCGGTGTAGCGCTCGAGGTACTCGACCCGCAGCGGCCGAGGTCCGACGAGACTCATATCGCCCCGGAGGACATTCCACAGCGACGGAAGCTCGTCGAGGCTCGAGGCCCGCAGAAACCGTCCGAGCGGAGTCAGACGCTGGCCGTCGGTGACGTGGGCGTCGTCGCGATGGAGCATCGTCCGGAATTTCAGGATGTCGAAGATCTCCTCGTCACGTCCCGGACGAGGTTGGCGGAATATCACGGGCCTGCCGTGCACAACGAGGACGATGACGGCGACCCCCGCTTGCACCGGTGCCGTCACGATGAGTCCGAGCGCACTGGCGCAGACATCGATCGTCCGCTTCACCCTGTCGTAGGATCGCTGGCGGCGCGCAGCCTTCGGGCCGCCCTGCCGCCGGTTCGGCGTTGTCGGTTCGAACTCGCCCATCATTCCCCCTCCCCGAGGTTGAGCGCACGTTGGAACAGAGCAGCAACCCCCTCGACTGCGGGAGCGAGTTGCAAAGCCGAACGCGAGTAGACATCGCGGTTTCCGCCGAACGGATCGATGACGTCATCATTTGCGGCCAGACTCGGAGACCTGCGCCTGCTGCGTCTGCGGGCCGCAGCCCCAACCGCAGCTCGCAGGCGCGCGGCCCGATCTGCTGTGGCGGCGGCACCCTCTCTGACGATGTCGACATCCCGGGTCACCGCTGCAAGGCTGGCGAGTTCGCGGATCGTGAAGGTCCTCCTGACGATCCGCGGGTTGAGTTCGACCACTTCCCGCCTGTGCTCTCGCGTCATCACGAGAATGAGATCGGCGTCGCCGAGCGACTGTTCATTCACCTGCCTCGTGCGGCGGGTCCGGATTTCGTCGACGCCCAGATGTCCGGCGATCTCCCGCACTTCCTCCGGGATGAGCCACCCTGAGGCGGCTCGTGTGCCGGCTGAGCGCAGACGGATCTCGGAGACGTCGACGAACCTCTGTGCGAGCACCAGCTCTGCGATACGCGACCGGCAGATATTGCCGGTGCAGACAGTGAGCACGTCGAACGTCTGTGCTGTCACTGCTCGTCCGTTCTCAGCGTCGTCTCTCTTCTGCCAACGGTTCCCGTCGGCAGCGGATCCTCTTCGACCGTGACCATGTCCGTGTCCTTTCGAACTGCGAGATGATTGCGCGCAGGACCGCTGTCGACCGTGGGGACCGATGGACATCGGTGAGCGCTCTGAGACTCTTCTGCACCGTGCTGGCCTGCTCGGCGAGCTCGGCTATTCGGGCTTCACGCTACCGGCGCACACGGCGACCGGAACCAGCCGACACATGAGCCTGCGGTGACCCGCAGTGACCCTGCGGTGACCCGCTCGAACGAGCTTGGAGCGGAGCGCATCCTGGTTCGGCGTCCGAGAGGCGGATAAGCTTCTGGGTACGGGCCGAAGACCGCCGTTCAAAGGCGTCAGCCTTCTTCGCGCCGAGGAAATGCATTCACAGAGTCCGCACTCCGCTGGTTGATCGCAGGAGGACCACATGTCGTCGATTCCAGTGACGGTCGTGATCGGCTCAGCCGGCCGCCGCCTTTATCTCATCGATTGGTTCCGGCAGGCCTTCGACACTCTCGGTGTCGACGGTCGAGTGGTTGTGACCGAGAACGACAAGACGAGCTCTTCCGCGACTTATGGCGACATCTGCAGAATCTTGCCGAGTTATGGGGACTCCGCTTACGAGTCCGCCCTGTTGGACCTCATCGCCGACCTCGAACCACTGCTGTTCATCTCCGTCAATGACTATGAGCTCCTTCATCTCCATGTGACCACGGACCTCGCAGACCGAATGCGACAGTCGGGCGTGCTCGTCCCCGGCGTGTCCGCCGAATGGCAGCGCGGCTGTGCCGACAAGCTGCAAATGGCGAAGATGCTGACCGCAATCGGCGTACGGACAGCACCGACAGTCGCCGGCGGCGACAGCGCCGGACTCTCCGCTCTCATGGCTGGTTCAGATGACGTCGTGGTCAAACACCGATTCGGCAGCGGTTCCTCCGGCCTGGCGATCGTTCCCGCTGAGAAAGCTGCGGAGGCCGTATCCGAGTCGCTGCTGTCTGCACCGACGACCACAGGCGGCCCTCCGAGTCCCGACGACGTCGTAGTCCAACCACGTCTGTCCGGAGTCGAACACGGAATCGACATCGTCGGTGCGCTTCGTGCGCCCGGTGAACTTGCCGGGGTCCTCGCTCGACGCAAGATGCGGATGCGGGCAGGTGAGACGGACAAGGCGGTCTCGGTCGATCCTGCGCCATTCACAGCCAATTCGGCACTCATTGCAGAAGCGTCCGGGCTCACCGGACTCATCGATGTCGATATGTTCCTCGACGAGAATGGGCTGAGTACCGTCATCGACATCAATCCGCGGTTCGGCGGCGGTTACCCATTCGTGCATCTGGCTGGGGCCGACGTGCCTCTTTACTGCCTGGCTCAGGCCCTCGGCAGAGACGTCGGTCAGGAATGGGCCAGCTATGAGCCAGGGGTGGTGTCTGCGAAGTACGAAAGCGTCCGCGTCACAGCGCGGGAATCGGCATCGCTGCCCGACTCAGCGCAATGATCCGGAGCGGAAGTACAGTTCCGGATCCGGCATTTCATTGATGAAGTGCTGGCGTTTGCCGAAACCCACGATCAGTTCTTCACAGTCATACGAGAACTCACAGCTGACGATGTCTCCCACGCTCTCGTCGAGAAGCTTGCGCAGCCGCGCCTCGATCTCGACCGACCGCGGCGCATTGAGCACCCAAGTGAATTTGCCGAAGTCGTTCTGACGCAGCTGGAACTGTCGGATGTCGGGCATCCGGTCAACAGGTTCGAGGATTTCCATGTAGAGCAGCCTGCGCGGTGCTTCTGCAGTCCCCCCGATCGGGAAATCACGCTTTCGCCCTCTGAGTTCCTGCAGAATTGCGGGATTCGCAGCACCGTTCTCATCGAAGGCGAAACGCCCGAGGTCACCGGTGTCGTATCTGAGGTAGGGAGATGCCCGATTGTGCAGATCGGTGACCACAATCCGACCGATCTCACCGGGTCGGACGGGTTCGTCCGAATCCAGCTGAAGAATCTCGAAATGGAAAGTCGAAGTGTTGAGCGTATAGCGGGTCAGCGCACCGTTCGAAATGCCGAAGATCCCGTTCTCGGTATTGGAGTACCGCATGAAGAGACTGACTCCGGCATGAGTACTCACCAACTGTTTCAGCGAACTCGTTGCCGGTTCGCCGATGCCGAGAACGGCCCCGATGACCCCTTCGTCGAACACGATGTCGAACTCACGGAACCCCTCGAAGAGAGCATCCAGGTAAGAGCAGAGGGCAACGATGATCGTGCCGCGTCGGCGCCGCAGCCATTTCGCAATCGTCCGGATGCTTCGCTCGTCACTCTCGCCGGTGTACATCTTCTTGCCCTGCAGACAGAACGCCAGTTTGGTTCGAGCCGACACGTCAAGCCATGAGGTGCCGTGAACTACCGTTGCGAAGGGGTCGGCTCCCAGGTATCTGTGGACCGCAACCATCTCGGCCCGATGATGGGAAATCCGGTCGGCGTCGAAGTAGGAAACATAGCTGATTCCGGATGTGCCCGACGAGAATCTGGTGGTGAGTCGGTCGGGATCCGCCCGCCTGTCGAAGAACTGCGAGCGGTCGGCCACCATCATCGGTTTCGTGACGACGGGCAATGATTCGAACCCCTGTCCCGGCAACCGTCGGTAGAAGGGCACATGGGTACGTGCGTGCTGCGCAATCCGTTCAAGTGCGTCGTGACGATAGTGAGCAGTAGGACTCGTCAGCGCCGAATAGACGTCATCGACGACGGCCGACGACACTCCGTTCGGCAGCATCTGCGCCGCATATCTGCGAGCTGTGGACAACATTGCGATTCACTTCTCCTGTTTGGGATTCCGATTTCTTCCAGCGTTGATGCAGTTCAGAAGCCGAGTCGGCTTCACTCGGGCAAGAGACTTCGTTGGTTGGCCTGCCTGATGCGCGGCGCGACTCGCGATTGGAGGAAAGCCGCTATGGTCGCGATGACCCGCTCGACATCTGCTTCGTTCATCGATGATCCGCTCGGCAGCGTCAGTCCTGTGCTGAAGAGCCTTTCGGAGACATCTCCCCCGTACGTCCGCGCCCCCGCGAAGACCGGCTGCAGATGCATCGGCTTCCACAGCGACCGCGTCTCAATGTTGTGTTCGGCCAACCATGCACCGAGCTCGCCGGCAGTAAAGCCCGTACGACTCTCATCGACGAGGATCGCCGACAACCAAGCGTTGTCACCGTGTTCGTTGACGTCACCGAAAAGTGAGACCCCGTCAGTCGCCGCGACGATCGAGTCGCGATAACGGCCGCGGATCTCCCGACGCCGTTCGACCAGCCCCTCGAGTCGGGCCAGCTGTGCCCGCCCGAGTGCGGCAAGCAGATTACTCAGACGGTAGTTGAAGCCGACCTCTCTGTGTTCGTAATGCGCCACAGGCTCCCTGGCCTGAGTCGACAGATACCTGGCGTATTCCGCAAGATTCACATCGTCCGTGAGCAGTGCTCCACCGCCCGAGGTGGTCATGATCTTATTCCCGTTGAAGGACACCACCGCAGCCTCGCCGAGGCTGCCGCAGGCTTGGTCCCCATAGTGCGATCCCAGCGATTCCGCGGCATCGACGAGCACAGGAACGTCGAATTCGGCTGCGATCGGAAGGATCCGACCGTAGTCGGCAGGCCGTCCGAGCAGGTCGACCGGGACGATTGCTGCAGGCTTCGTTCCGCTCACGATCGAGTCCTTCAGTGCCCGATGGAGTTGGATCGGATCCATGTTCCCGTCGTCGACGCAGTCGACGAACACGGGTTCGGCCCCGCAGTAGGTGATCGCATTCGCCGTCGCTGCGAACGTCATCGTCGACGTGATCACTCGGTCTCCCGGCTTCACTCCGAGGCCCAGCAGTCCGAGATGCAGAGCTGCTGTACCAGACGAGAGTCCGACTGCGTATGCGACTCCCACCTTGTCTGCCAGTTCCCTCTCAAAGGCTTCGAGGTCGGGGCCGACTGGAGCTATCCATCCGCTGCGGAAAGCACGGAGCAGATATTCTTCTTCGAGATCTCCGACATCTGGTCCTGACAGCAGAATCCGCTTGGCAGCCGGGATGATCTGAGACGGAGCAGCCACCTGAGGCTTCGTCGGCACCGCATCCGAAATCGTCATGGCCTGACCTCATCCTTGACCAGCCTGACCGGCGCTGGCAGGTAGGCAGGTCCACCGACGGGTTCTCGGCGGTGCGCTTGATGACCGACTTCCTCTCGGGGAGCCCCTGGGCGGCCGATGTCCGGTTGAGTCCGGCAACTGCGACTGCAGAATTCGTCGATGACACTTCGCTCGGCCATGACGACGGGCAGATCGACAGAAGAGAGTTCTGGCGCCTCCACGCGGCTGATCTTGTCGTGGATGCGGATGACCGTACCCTCGTAGTCACCGAAGAGCTCCTCGTCGAGCTTCTCGCCTTCGCGCAGTCCGGTGTAGACGATTTCGGTGTTCTGATTCGACATCGCCACGAGGCTTCGGGCGATGTCGACGATGCGCACGGGCTCTCCCATGTCCAGGACCATGACGTAGCCGTCTTCGCCGATCGTCGCTGCCTGCAGCACCAGCTGGCAGGCCTCCGGAATCGTCATGAAGAAGCGCCGGACCTCAGGGTCGGTGACCGTGATCGGGCCGCCCTGTCTGATCTGCTCCTGGAACGACAGGAGAACCGATCCGCGGGAGCCCAGAACATTGCCGAAGCGGACAGAGAGGTAGGTTCCGGGCGATTTCGCTGCGAATCCGCTGACCAGTCGTTCGGCGATCCGCTTGCTCCGACCGAGTTCGCTCGTCGGGGCAGCGGCCTTATCCGTCGAGATGTTGACGAAGGTTTCGACTCCGACAGCATGCGCGGCTTCGAGGACATTGAGGGTGCCGTGGACATTCGTCTTCCAGGCTTCCTCGGGGAACCGCTGCAGCATCGGCAGATGCTTGAGTGCCGCCGCGTGGAAGACGATCTGCGGCTGCGCCTCGGCGAAGATGTGGTCGAGGGCGCTCCTGTCACGGATATCGGCGAGCACCGTGTTCGGCGACATCAGCAGTGCAGAACCGTAGAGCGTGAGTTCGACTCCATGCAGCGCGGTCTCATCCCGGTCGAGCATGACGAGACTCTCTGGGTGGAGAGCGAACAGCTGTCGGCAGAGCTCGCTGCCGATCGATCCTCCGGCTCCGGTGACGAGCACCCTCTTGCCGGCCACCTTCTTCGCGATCTCCGCCAGATCGGTGTGCACCGGAGCACGACCGATGAGGTCTTCGACCTTGATATCGCGGATATCGCCGATCTCGACCTTCCGATTGACCATCTCTGCCAGGGGCGGGATCGTCCTCAGCCATTTCCCTGTCGGCTGCAGACGATCACGGCAGGTCTGCAGGAAATCCGCTTCGGAATCGGCGATCGCAACGATGACTCCGGAGACATTGAGCCATCCGGCCACCTCGGCGATGTCCTCACTCGTGCCCCGAACACGGACCCCATGGATGCTGAGTTGCCGTTTGTGCGGATCGTCGTCGATGAGACCGACGGGAAGATACGCACCGTCGGGGTCGGAGAGCATCTGCCGGATGAGGGACTCAGCCGCGGCACCCGCGCCGACGACGAGCACTCGCTCCCCTTGCAGCGGACGGGTCGCGATCTGGTGGGACCAGCGGACGAGGTACCGGCTGCCGGTCATGAAGATGATGGCGGAGAACACGGTGAGCAGAACGAATGGGGAATCCCCCAAGGTGACAGCCATCAGACCGCACGCGCTGATCAGGGCGATGATCGCGATGCCGCCGTATTCGGCGAAGCTGCCGTAGTGGTAGCGACTGCGGTAGAGCCCGATGAGCAGACCGAGGAGCAGCTGCAGGACCACTGCGGTCGTTGCTGCGGAGGCAAGTTCAGCTGCGCCGACGACACCCGCACCCATGACCGCCGATGCGAGCAGTCCGGCAACAGCCCATGCTCCGACGTCGAAGACCAGCTGAAATCTGGTCTTGTTCCTCCAGATCCGCATCGCCAGCCGCGCCGACCGGGGTGCACCGGCGGGCACCGGAGCCGGCGGAGCCGCGCCCACCGCACCTGTCCGGGTGAGTGGATTCGGATGTTCTGACACAGTCATCGTGATCTCCCATGTTCGACTCTTCCGGCCCCGTCACTGTGGCGGCCGGGCATCGTCGGTGAGAGCCGGCGATGCTGCGTTTCCAACTGCGGAATGCGTCGACTTCACGCTAGGAGTGCGATGACTCTGTTCTGGTGGTTGCGGAGAGGAGACTGCGGTCATCCGCGACTGCGGTGCGGGTCTCCGCGGGGCGTTCTGCCGCAGACGGCGCGAACCGTCTGCGGCTTACGCTCCGCACGGACACCAGCTCAGACCGCGGCGAGACGCGGGTTGCCCGCCAAACGAGACACGAGTTCTGTTCGCGACCCGACATCGAGCTTGCGGTAGACAGCCGTGAGGCGGAGTTCGACGGTGCGCAGGGAGACGAAGATCCGCTCGGAGATCTCCCTGTTCTTCAGCCCGGCACGGACCAGCTCGACGACTTTGAGCTCCTCATCGCTGAGCTCGCCGAGGCGCGGAATCTCAGGCATCGTCGGCGCCTCCGGCTCGTCGACGATCTGACCGGTGCGGAGATGGTCGGCAAAACGATCGGCCCCGACTTCGCGAAACAGCGCGGCAGCGGCGAGCCTCTGTTCGCGTGCTCTCAGCTTCGAGCCGTTGTCGGTCAGTCTCGAGGCGAATGCCGCATGAGCGACCGCCTTCTCGAAGACGAATTCAGTGCTGCCGGACTGCCGCAGCACTCTCCCGAACAGTTCGGTGGCTGTCTCCCCGGCGGCCAGGAGCGCTTCGCTCCGACCGACGACCAGATCGGTCCACCGAGATGGGCACGCCTTCGCGCGGTCACGCAGCTTCTGCAGCAGAAGAGTCGCATGCTCGCGTCTGCCCACACCCACCAACACTTCGATGAGGTCGCCGTCGATTCGACGCACGTTCGGGTTGGCCTCGTCCACGGACAGCTGTTCGCAGCGTCGAAGGTGCCCGAGCGCTTCGGCCGGACAGTCGGTGCGCAGCAGGTATCTGCCCTGAAGCGCATTGAGCTCGGCCAGCAGGCGGTGGTTGTTCGTCGCCGAAGCCCAGACCGCCGTCTGTTCCTCGACGAGCCCTGCTTCGCCGGTGCGTCCGGTCAGCAGCAGCTTCCAGGAGTGCAGCAGCAGGATCCGATCCTGCCGAACGACGACGAGTCCTCTGCGCTTGTCGGCCTCCGATTCCGCGATGACCTTGTCGATGACCTCGACGGCCTGACTGATCCGGCCGAGGCGCATGTTCAGATCAGCACGGACACAATCCACCTGCCGCTTCCAGACCCTGGTCGCTGCACAGGTCTCACCGATGTGATCGAGTACGGCGGTCGCGGCTTCATAGTGCTCGGTGAGAACCAGCCCCTGGGCCACGGCGAGTCCGAAGCTCGGTCTGATCGAATCCTGATGTTCCTGCAGGTTCGCGAATCCCGCGAGCGCCGACCTGTCCTCCCCACTGTTGCTGTCGAGCAGGATGCGCACGGCGCGGACAAGCTGCTGCTCGCTGTCGCGGACGTGCTCAACGACAGCTTCGGCAAGGGTCAGAAGCTCCTGCGCTCGGGCGAATTCGCCCCGTTCACAATGGCAGAGCGCCAGAGTCAGCTGCAGGCGCGCCACTTCGGCGGGCGCCTGCTCCGATTCGCGACTGCTCCACGATGTGAACAACGGGGACGGCAGCGTCTGCGTCTCGAGGAAGACATTGCGGACCTCGAGCGTCCGAGCCCGGACGACGACCGCGGCCCGATTCGACCGGGAGGCGATCCTCACATAGCGGCGCGAGAAGGCGAACTGCCCGTGATCGGACAGTGTCTCGGCGATCTCGACCAACTGACCGCGCAGCTCCTCGATGTCGTCGCAGACTCGGATGGCCCGTTCGGCGAATTCGGCACCTCCGGCAGTGAGTCCGCGGCGCACCAGGCCGAGAGCGTGCGCCGCCAGCAGCTGCGCGGTCTCCTCACCCGGGTCGATGAACGAGACATGCCATGCCTCGATCTGCGGCCATGTGTCGGCACAGTCCTCGGCCAGGACGAGGTGGGTTCGGCGTCGCTCGCTCGCCCCCATCGACTGCTGCACCATGGCACGGACGAATCCGTGCGGTATCCGCAGAAACGCTCCCCGACGTTCGATCGTGCCGCGCGATTCCAACTCGTCGACGGCTTCCCAGAACCCGGGCAGCCTCCTGGCCAGGGGCCGCAGCGGAGTCAGCGGGGACAGCGACAGGCATCTGAGCAGCGCATCGGCGCCATCGCTCAGCCCCTCGACGTAGTCGGCGATCATCGGGCGGCTGGCCGGTCCCACTCGCACCGGGATCGACAGCGCGATCTCCCCGCGCATCTCACTGGGCGCCATCTCCTCGAGGATGTGACAGACGGCCAGGGGACGACCGGCTGCGGCGTGGGCGGCGACCTGGGCCGCCTCCTCGGCGATCCTCGTGTGTCCGAAGCGGGCCAAAGCGAGTTCACGGGCGAGCTCGATGAGCTCGGCGATGCCGAGATCCGCGAGTTCGATCTCCGGCACCGAGGCGAACGGACCATCATCGTCGATCGACCGAACCGTGATGACGATTTGCAGACGTCCTGACTTCAACCGGCGCAGCGCCTGACCGAGCACCCGCTGCGAGTCCATGTCCATGTCATCGGCATTGGGCACGAGGATGAGCGTGTCCTCCTCTCCGGGGATCGATCGGAGAGCCGCCATCATCCTCGGCACGATCTCATCGGCGGCGAGCTCCGCCGGGTCGGAGGGCCCGTTCGCGGATGCGCTGACTGCGGCGAGCAGACCGCCTAACCCGGACAAGGGCGTGTCCTCGTCAAGCGGACTCGATGCGACCCTGATGACCGTCCCGTCCCACTCCGACTCGAGTGCTCGCAGGATCGAACGCCTTCCGGACCCGAAGCCGCCGGTGAGGGCAGCGGCACGGTGTCGGGAGAGGAGGGAGCGGAGGTCGCCGACTTCCTTGCGACGAATCACCTGACGCATGATCCGCCTCCCGTCGTCGGGTTCGGGAAGATCGTTCCGAGAGGGAGTCCCGGCACGGGGACGGCCGCTGCCATTCGCACGGCGCGGGGATCGGTTCGCAGAGGAGGCTGAGGTGTGATGTCCATACTCAGATACTGCTCGCCGGCAGCCGCCTCGGACCAGGTGGTCGATACGGGAATACCCTTCAGGTCACTACTCAGTCACCGGCAGGTCACCACTGGAGCATCACTGCGAGTACTCACTCGTGTCCGAAATCCCGCAGTCGCGCATACTCGGTTCGAGCTCAGGCGCGCAGTCGACCTTCGGTATCCCGCACCGCCTCGGCAACCTGTTCGCGGCGCTCGATGCCGAGTTTTCGGAACAGCCGGTACGTGTGTCCTTCGACCGTTCGCACCCGCACCCCCAGCTCCGCAGCGATCTCCGCATTCGATCGGCCGGCGACGATGAGCACACTGATCTGCTTCTCCCGAGCAGTCAGACCCGTGACCTGCCCGCCCGGTCCGCGGCTCTGGCCGGCTCCGAACCGCGCAGACAATGCGACACATCTGCCCGCCAGGTCCGGCATCGACGGGCCGTATTCCTCCGCAAGCGACGTCAAAGCAGCACGATCATGATCGCGCAGAGCAGCGCCGAGGCGGCCGACGATGTCGAACTCACGCCCGCTTCCGTGCGCGGCCGCTTCACACATCGCCTCGGGTGCGATCTCGTCGAAGTGCAGGAAGAGATGCAGGCGGATGAGGACGACGATCGCTGCTGCCCCATCGGCTTCGGCTTCGTCCAACATGCGGCGCAGCTCGTGTTCGTGCTTGGGCTCCCCTGTCCGAATCGCACGTGCAGTCGTCCGCAGCACGAGCGCCCGCCGATATTCATGGTAGGGAGCAGCCACGGGCAGCTCATCGAAGCGGGCATGCAGATCATCGGCCTCAGCCGCAGTTCCCACCCGAGACACCGCATATTCGGCCTCTGCCAATGCGATGGGAAGCTGCGTGCCCAAGTTCCAATAGGTCAGCGATTCGATCGCGGCTCGCAGCGCTTTCATCGCCCCCGGGAGGTTGCCCTCAAGCAGGTGGGTCTGCGCCCACAGCAGGTCAGTCGGTCCCGAACGGGCTGACAGATACGCGATGTCATGGGTCGGCAGCGCTGTCATCAGCTCCTTCGCTTCGGCTACCCGACCCAGCTGCAGCAGAGTGCGCCCCCGCAGCATGGCCACGTGGAGCACTGCCGTGCTTTCGAAGTGGAATTCGGCCTGCAGGGATTCGAGGAGGGCGAGCGCTTCCAAGGTGAGGCCCGAGTCGAGCATAAATGTTGCATGCAGCATCGTGTCGAAAAGGTGGAAGCTGCCTGGCGCGACGCTCTCGTGGGAGAGTCCTTCGAAGACATCCACCGTGACCGGTCGTTCTTCGGCCATGACCGCAGCGACTCGGTCGAACAGCTTGAGCCCGAACTCTGCGTCCACTCCCCCTCCGGGGTGTCCGTCACCGTCGTCCTGCAGCCGTTCCAGTGCGGTGCGGAAATCCGCAAGCCGCAGAGCGGGCGACATGGAGCTGAGAGCGCGATTCATCCACACCACGAGTGAGTCCACGACCAGCTGGGCGCAGCATGCGGTGCGGACCGCGTGGGCCAAGAAGTCGAGGCCGAGCGGAGCTTTATTGCATCCGCAGTAGAGCAGAGCGACCGAGAGCAGCTCGTGCGGGCTCATCCGCTCTGTCGGGATCTGCCCGATCAGCCGCATGGCCCGATGCCAGTCTCCGAGGCGGGCGGCGGCCAGTGCGGCCTCGATGGTCTTCGACTCGCTGACCTCTGCTCCGCAGATCAGTCCCCATTCGGTCCTGACCACCTGCGACCACTCCGAAGGCGCATCTCCGCAAGCGTCGATGAATTCGAACCACTCTCTGCTCTGACCGGTCGGAGTTGTGAACCTGATCGTGTCCGAGGCGTGGTTCTCGACCGCCCTATAGATATGGGACCGCTGCGCGTCGATCTTCAGCTCGCCGGCGGCCACGAGCGCATCCGCGGCTTCCCCGAGTCCCGCCTCGAGCAGTGTCGCAAGTTCCACCTCTCCCGCAAGGACGACAAGCTCGAGGGCTTCCGTCTCCTGCGGCGAATGGTCGGCAAGACCGATCCGTGCATAGTCGCGGGCACGCGCATCGTAGTCGGTGTCGAGTCCGTCGAGGATCCACACTCCTCGGCGCATGAGGAAGCGCGAACGTCGTGAGGTGTATTCGAGGAGTTCGATGAGCTTGCCCGGATTGCGCTGCGAATGGAAGTCGACGATGTCGACCACGGCCTGGGACACGATGTGACCGAGGCGGTGTTCGATCATCGACCGATAGTCCTCAAGCGGCAGAGGGCCGAGGACGAGATGCTGGAGCACACGGTCTTCGACCAGAGTCGAGAACGGCATGACCCCGCTCTCGGGATTGGATCGCGACATCGCAACGAGCCTGATCGAACCGACGCTGGCCAAGTCGGCCAGGATCTCCTGCGAGCGGGAGTCCAGCAGGTGGGCATCGTCGACGAAGACCGCCTGGGGAGTTCGAGTCACGGTGAGCCGGGACACGATTCGCCCCAGCAGCGCGGAAGGGTCGCCATCGAGGTCGACGAGCAGACCGAAGACGCCGAACTCGGTGTTCTGGTGCACCCGGTCCCCGCGGATCCAGATTCCGTCGTTCCCATCCGCGAAGGCAGTTCTCGCCAGGAGGGTCTTGCCGACGCCGATCTCACCTTCGATGAGGATGCCGGAGCATTCCGAACAGCGCAATGACTGACGGATCAGGTCGAGTTCGCCTCTGCGTCCGAAGATCTCTGTTCCGTCAGGAGCACTCGAGGCGGCTGCTGTGGTCAGTTCCTCAGCCATTCCGTCACCACCTCTCGCAGCTCCTGCCGATTGGCCACGTGAACTCGGCGGTAGAGACGGCCGAGGTGCCATTCGACGGTTCGGGCCGACAGGTGCAGCTCCACTCCGATCCCGGCGCTCGTCCGGCCGTCGACGACACCGGTGATGATTGCTTCTTCGAGCTCGGTCAAGTTCTCATGGAACAGCTTTCCATCACTGCCGAAGTCGAGCTCGCGCCGACTCCGCCCCAGCAGGATCCGGGCTTCTTTGGTGGCTGCGGCATCGCCTTCGGCGACGGCGCGCTGTCGGGCCTCGCCGGACAGTTGGGCGCAGAGCACGACGGCGCCGAAGAGCAGCGCCTCACGGGCCGCGGTGATGAGCGCCTGCAGATCGCCTGTGCTGAAGGCATGAGACACAGCACGCAGCAGGCGACCGAGGGCACCATCGACCCTGCCGGCCGACGCCGCCAGGCAGCCGATGGCCTGCTCATGTCCGAGCCGGCCGGCTTCGAGCCAGGCGAGGCAGGCAAGAGTGTGCGCGCCGTGCTCGTCCGCCCAGGCCCCGAGCTCGTACAGTTGCGGGCCTGCGGGCCCGGGCGACGTCTGCGCCAATGCCTGAAGGTCGAAGAGTCTGGCTTCGAAGGACGCCCACCACGAGTGCCGACTGGCGTCGGAGCCCTCGTCGACGGCGATCGGGACGACTTCGCTCCGCTGATGTGTCAGCACCGCGGAGAAAGACAGCGCCGACCTGGCCATTCCCGCTATATCGACGATGTCGCAGGGGTCGGCACCGAGGTTGAGTTCGCTGAAGATGCGGTGAGCCTTCGCCGCGTTGCCGGTACGCAGGTCGATGAGCGCGTTCGTCAGTCTGGTCAGCCGTCGGCTGGACGTCAGTTCATCCATTGCCGTTCGCGCCTCGGCCCAGTTGCCGGCGATGAAGTTCGCCACGAAGAACTGCGGGACGGCATCTTCCCGTTCGAACGATTCGGGCCCGGGAAGTCCGAACATGAGCCGGGCTTGGGCGATATAGCTCAGCCCCAGTTCGATGTGCCCGGCCATCACTTCTGCCACGCCGAGGAACGCACACGCCCTGAGACGGTGGCGCACCGAACACGCGTGGTTGAGATAGACGCTTTCGGCCAGAGCGCAGGCAGCGGCGATCCGACCCCCTTTGAGTTCGAATCGAGCACGCGTCGCGTCCAGGCGGCCGATGTCGATCGGCAGCGAAAGCGTGTCCCGGACCCAGTCCAGCCGCAGATCCTCGGGCCTCCGTGGGTCCACCAGCCTCAGTTCCATGGAGGCGAGTCGGGACAGGTACTCGTGCTTTGAGGCATCCGGATTCAGACATGCTTCGGAGACGAGCGGTTCCATGATCTCCCTGGCCTGCCTGAGACGGCCTGCTCCCCACTCGCAGCGGGCGAGCTCGAGGTCGATTTCGGAGCCGCGGTAGCCGCTGGTCCGGACGATCTCCGCGGCTTCGAGGTACCTGCCCTGTGCGTTCCCCCAGCCCGCGGCCTCCCGCACCTGTTCGGGAGGCGGCACTCGCCCCAAGGAGATCGACCACGCGGCGCAGCCGAAGAGCGCCCGACCATGGAGAGCCGAACGGTCGACCACGGAATCGAACCGAGTGAGCAGTTCGAGACTGCGAGAAGGCGGAACCGCGGCGCGGACATTCTCAGCCGTGACGGGTTCGTGCATGCTCACCTCTCCCCCTCGCCCTTTCGAGATCGAGAGCAGACCGTCCTCCGCCAGAGCGTCGATCGTCTGCGGACTGGTGAGTCCGACGAGCACGTCATAGGGCACCGCTTCGATGAGAGAGACGGTTTCGATGACCTCTCGACTGGACTGATCGACCCGGGCGATCGCGGTTTCGACCCCGCTGGTCCGGCTCCGTCCGAACAGCAGCCTCTCGAGCAGCCGCGGATTGCCATGGGCCAGGGCGGTCAGCTCCGAGACCGATCTCGTCTCGGTCTCCATGAGTCCGATGCTGGTGATCATCGCCACCGCATCCGCCTCGTCGATACCGTCCAGATCGATCCTGACGACGTTTCCGGCCAGCCACAGGCCGGCGATGAGATCGACCGGCGGGCGTGCGGATTCGGCGGCGATGACGAGCGTGATCCTGCGTGCATCCGTCAGCTGAGCCAGCACTGCGAGGGAATGATCGTCGACGAGATCGGCATTGTCGACGACGACCAGAGAGCGCCCGCCCGCGGCTCTGCGTTCGAACAGGTCACCGATCACCGACAGCGCTCGACCGGGTGGGAGGTCCGTGTCGATGCCCTCCCGTGACAGCAGGATTTCGAAGATTCCGAGGTTTCTGGCCCGCGCATTCTCCGAGCCGCGCAGACGGGTGACCGACAGATCGGGGTCGAGACGAGAGAGTGCGGTGTTGACCAACGCGGTCTTCCCGACGCCCGCCGCGCCGATGATGAGTGCGCCCAGATGCTTCTGCCCGGAGAGCGCGTCGACGACCGTCGAGAGTTCGGACTCGTATCCGAAGAGCCGGCGCGAGGGTGCGACCGGGGGGATGTGTGTGGTCCTGCCTGACACGTCACTCAGCTTTCCGTACCCCTGGGGATCTTCTGCGGCGGGGAATGCGGAGCCCAGCGGCACGGGGTTCGGTCCGGAGAGGCTCACGTCTCGGAATCAACGAAGAAATTCCACAAACAGTATTACCACTTGCGATAGCTGTAGTAATACATTTTTGAAATAAAGTTAGGCGATTGTGACATCAACGTCCGCCCCCACTGGGGGCCGCCTCGGCGAGGATATCCCTCATCGCCCACTTGTGAGCCCGAACACCGGACCGTACCATTGAAGGAAAGTTACTGAACGATCTATAAGGAGCTCGCATGGACACACTACTGAATGCAGAAGAGCGCGATTTCGCGCAGCAGATGCGTCAGTTCTACCGCACGGAGATCCCCGAGGAGCTCCGCTTCAAGGTCGCCACCGGCCAGGAGCTGAGCAAGGAAGACATGGTCACCTCGCAGCGGATCCTCAACGAGCACGGCTACGCCGTGCCGAACTGGCCGGTCGAATGGGGCGGCCAGGACTGGACCCCCGTGCAGCGTCACATCTGGCTCGAAGAGATGCAGCTGGCCTGCGTTCCGCAGCCGTTGCCGTTCAACGTCTCCATGGTCGGCCCCGTCATCGCCACCTTCGGCTCGCAGGAGATCAAGGAGCGCTTCCTGCCCGCCACCGCGAACATCGACATCTGGTGGTCGCAGGGATTCTCCGAGCCCAACGCCGGTTCGGACCTCGCCTCGCTCAAGACCACGGCGGTGCGCCAGGGCGACAAGTACATCGTCAACGGTCAGAAGACCTGGACGACCCTGGGTCAGTACGGCGACTGGATCTTCAACCTCGTGCGCACCGATCCGGATGTGAAGAAGCAGGCCGGCATCTCCTTCCTGCTCATCGACATGAAGACCCCCGGCGTCACCGTCCGTCCGATCCAGCTCATCGACGGCGGCCACGAGGTCAACGAGGTCTTCTTCGACAATGTCGAGGTGCCCGTCGAGAACCTCGTCGGCGAAGAGAACAAGGGTTGGACCTACGCGAAGTTCCTCCTCGGCAACGAGCGCACCGGAATCGCCCGCATCGGCGGTTCGAAGGTCAACCTCGCCCGTGCCAAGGCCTATGCCGCGGTGACGAAGACCGCTCGCGGCACTCTGCTCGACGACCCCCTGTTCTCTGCTCGCCTGACGAAGATCGAAGCCGAACTCACCGCGCTCGAGATGACCCAGCTGCGGATCCTCTCCACTCAGGCCGCCGGGTCCGACAAGCCGGATCCGCGCTCCTCGGTGCTCAAACTCAAGGGCTCCCAGCTGCAGGAGGACATCTCCGAACTCCTCGTCGACGTGCTCGGTCCGCAGGGTCTCGACTTCGTCTCCGACCGCGTGCAGGGCCAGGGTCTGTCCGACCTGCCCAACGGCGCCGTCGACGCATTGCCCGGCTACTTCAACACCCGCAAGGTCACCATCTACGGCGGTTCGTCCGAGGTGCAGCGCGGAATCATCTCGAAGGCACTGCTCGGTCTCTGAGATACCGATGCTCACCCGATCTCCCAAGAAGGACAACAATGGATCTTGAACTCAACGACATTCAGCAAGAACTCGCCAGCACACTGAACAAGTACCTGCGCAGCGAGTACGACATCGCCAAGCGCGAAGAGATCCTTCGCAGCGACGAGGGCATCTCCCGCGAGAAGTGGCAGGCCTTCGCCGAGATGGGACTGCTCGGGCTTGCGATCCCCGAGTCCTACGGCGGCGCGGACATGACCTTCAACGAGGTGGCCGTGGTCGCTGAGGCGTTCGGCCGCTCCCTCGTCCTCGAACCGTTCCTGGCAACCGCGGTCCTCGGCGCCAACGCCGTTCTGCTCGGCGGCAGCGAGGAGCAGAAGCAGGCCATCCTGCCCGGTGTTGCCGAGGGACAGACCTTCCTCGCTCTCGCCGCACTCGAGCCCGGACTGCGCTACGCAGTCGACGCCCCGCAGACCCAGGTCTCCGGTGCAGACGGCAGCTTCACCCTCACCGGCGAGAAGACCAACGTGCTCGGCGGAGACGTCGCCGACCACTTCGTCGTCACCGCCACGCAGAACGGCGAACTCGGCCTCTACCTCGTCGCCGCTGATGCCGAGGGCCTGACCCGTGTGGCTCAGCGTCAGGCCGATGGCCTGGGCAGTGCGAACCTCAAGCTCGACGGTGCCGCCGCCCAGCGCCTCGACGCCGCCGACGCCGACGCCGTGCTCTCCGAAGTCCTCGACCTGGGCAACGCCGCGATCATGGCCGAGGCAGTCGGCGCACTCGAAGCCTCGCTGACGATGACCGCCGAGTATCTGAAGACCCGTGAGCAGTTCGGTGCTCCGATCGGTGCGAACCAGGCTCTGCAGCACCGCGCCGCAGACCTCTACGCCGAGCTCGAGTACGCACGCAGCATGGCCCTGTATTCGCGCCTGGCCGTCACTTCGGAGGTCCCCGGTGCCGAGAAGGACCGTCACCGCGACGTCATCGCCGCGAAGATCATCGTCGACCGGGCCGCTCGGAACATCAGCCAGGAGTCGATCCAGATGCACGGCGGCATCGGCATGACCATGGAATACCCCATCGGCCACTATGCCAAGCGCCTGACGGTCATGACCCGCACCTTCGACGACTCGGATTCGCTGACTGCAGAGCTCGCGGAACTCGGCGGACTCATCGAACCCAAGGCCGCCGACCTCAGCTGAGGCAGCGGCACTTCAGCGCCGCACGTTCGACCCCGAGCGTGCGGCGCTGCGTCGTCGAGGCTCGCCGGCACCCACCGAGGCGGCCGGGTCCCGGCAGCACAGAAGCGCCGAGGCGGCACGATCAACGTCGTGCCGCCTCGGCGCTTCGTCGTCTCTGCGTCCCGGCCGGTGTCCCACAGACCATACAGACCAGACGGAGGCCCCCGCTGCCGGCGAACTCAGTTCACGGGCTGGTCGTAGACGTGGCGGCGGATCCAGGAGTGCATGGTGATCGCGGCGGCGGCTGCGGCATTCATCGACCGCGTCGACCCGTACTGCGCGATCGAGAGCACGTCTCGACTGGCCTGATGCGCTTCCTCGCTCAGTCCCGGCCCTTCCTGACCGAACAGCAGCAGGCAGCGCCTGGGCAGATCATAGGTCTCCAGCGGCACGGAGTCCGGGAAGTTGTCGATGCCCAGCAGCGGCACGTCGTTCTCGGCGCACCAGCTGAGCAGGTCGTCCACGCTCGGATGGTGGATGACGTGCTGGTATTTGTCGGTGACCATCGCCCCGCGACGGTTCCAGCGGCGTCTGCCGACGATGTGCACGGCTGCGGCGTTGAAGGCGTTGGCGGTGCGCACAACCGAACCGATGTTGAGGTCGTGCTGCCAGTTCTCGACGCCGACGTGGAAGTCGTGCCGCGAGGCGTCGAGGTCGGCCACGATCGCGTCGTGCTTCCAATACCGATACTGATCGACGACATTGCGCCGATCGCCTTCAGCCAGCAGCTCCGGATCGAAGTGCTCTTCCACAGGCCAGGGGCCGGTCCACGGACCGACCCCCACCTGCGGTTCAGCGCTTTCGGTCACTTGTCGTCGCGGGAATCATCCGCCGACTTCGCGTCCTCGTCGTCCGCTGACTCTGCGGTCGAGCCCGACTTCTTCACATCGTCGTCCGAATGGTCCGCATCCTCCGCGCCGGCGGAGTCATCCGATTCGTCTGCGGTCGAGTCCGACTTCTTCGCATCCTTCGCCGAGGCGGCGGCACCGACTTTCTGCGCGCGCTTGCTCATCTTCACGGTCTTGCCGCCGCGTCCGCCTCCGGACAGCACCGAGCGCACGTACGCACCCGAGGCCAGAGCGTGGAGGATGACGGCGAGGACCAGAGCGATGCCGGCGGCGACGAGGCCCTCCCACCACTCGGCCTGACCGGCCAAGGAGCGACCGGCGATGCCCAGCGGCGAGGTGAACGGCGTCCACGACAGCACCTTCGCAACAGTCCCGGTGGGTCCGATGATGACCGGGGCGAAGACGCCGGCCACGGTGATGACGCCGATGATCGTGACGAAGGTGGCGCGCGCCTTGTTTCCGACGACGGTCGATGCCCAGACGAGCAGCGCGAACACCGACCAGGCGGTGAGGAGCAGGGTCAGTGCGAACCAGCCGAGGCCCGGCAGCATGGCGAATGCCAGGGACGTCTTGCCCGACAGCGAGAGCCCGAGCTCGGTGACGACGGCGGCGGCCACGAGGTGGACGATGACCAGGGTCAGCATGCCCGTGATCCGGCCCGAGGCGGAGGCGCGCGGCGGAATCGTGGCCGCGATGATCTCGGTGATCCGGTTGCGCTTCTCCAGACGCAGGTTCTGGTAAAGCGCAGTGCCCAGAGTGGCGACGACGAGAAGCGACAGTGCGACCATTCCCCACAGCAGCGGCGTGGCCACATCGCTCTCGACGGCCGGCGTCTCGAGCAGCGTCGCTTCGGTCTTCGGCGCGAGCTTCTCGAGCAGTGCGTCGGGCTGTTTGTCCAGCGCGATGATCGTCGGCTGTCCCTGACCGCTCGGGTCCTGGATGAATGCGGCGTCGACCTTGCCCTCACGCACGAGCTTCTCGGCGGCGGGGGCGTCCTCGGCGTCGGTGATCTTCACACCCAGCTGCTGTTCGTACATCTGAGCCTGCTCGCCGACTCCGACCATCGCCATGGTCGGGGTGCCCGAGTCCTTCTGCACATCGGCGACGATTCCGGAGATGATCGCGGCCAGCACGCCGAGGATGATCACAGCGGCGGTGACCAGGAAGTACGGGCTGCGCATGGCGGTGGTGGACTCACGGTTCGACACGAGCCACGCGGCCTGGCGGTTGCCGACGTCGACGAATTCCGAGACCAGTCCGGTCTCCGGCAGTTCGTCCGGGTCGGGGGTGTCCTCGGCGAGTTCGAAGGGAACGTCATCGAGGCCGGCAGTCGCGCCGGATTCGTCGGCGTCCTGCGCGTCGGTGCCCTTCGCGTCGGTGCCCTTCGCGTCGGTGCCTTTCTTCGCCGAGGCGGCCGTTCCCTTAGCCGCACCAGTGACGGTCGCCTCGTCGTCCGAGTCGACCTCCTCGGCGGTGGTCTCGTCGTCGATCACATCGCCGTCGACGGGCAGACCGAGGTCGTCGATGCCTTCGCCGGCCGTGCCCTTGGACACGAGCGGTTCCGGGGACTCGTCATTCGCATCGTTGTCCTTGCGCGCCATTACAGAGCCTCCTTGTACTGCTCGGCCAGTGTCGGGCGGACACTTTCGAAGTTCTTCACATTCTTCAGCTCGGCCACGGCAGCGGCGGCTGTCCTCGCGTCATTCGCGCGGAAGCTCACGGCCTCACGTCCGGCGGTCGTCACGTCGCTGATTCCCGTCCGGGATGTCAGCGCCGAGGCGGCCGCCTCGGTGTCGGTCGTCTCGACTCGGTAGTGCGGGTCGCCGAGCAGCTTGTCGACGCTGCCCGAGGCGGTCACCTTGCCCTGGTTCAGAATGATGACGTCATCGGCGAAGGTCTGCGCGGCCTCCCAGTCATCGGTGGCCAGGATGACGGGCACTCCCGAGGATGCGTGGGCCCGCAGCAGGGACGTGACCAGGCGCAGCGAGGCGGCGTCGAGGCCGGCGAAGGCATCATCGATGACGACGACGTCGGGGTCGGCGGCCAGGGTTGCGGCGATGTCGACGCGGGCGATCTCGGCACCGGAGAGGTTCTTCAGCGGAGCGTAGCCGCGGTCGGCGAGCTCGAGGTGGCCGAGCAGGGTCAGCGCGTTCCGTTCGGCCGCGCCCAGGGTGATCCCGTGCAGGCGGGCGAGGTAGACGATCTGGTCGAGCACGCGCATGTTCGGGTATCCGCCGCGTTCAGCGGGCAGATAGCCGAAGTTCTGTCGGTCCCCGAAGTCGAGTTCGAAGTCCTCGAGTTCGATGGTGCCCTCATCGGCGGCGATGAGGCCCATGATGATGCGCACCAGTTCGGTGCGGCCCGCCGATCGGGTTCCCACGATTGCGGTGATCCGGCCCGCCTCGGCGGTGAAACTCACCTCGTCCAGATATGTCCGCTTCCCTTTGCGCAGGGAAACCTCTTTCAGTGTGAGCACGCGTCATCCTTTGCATCGAACAGTTCTTGGGGAGTGTCTCATCTATCGTGTTGAAATCAGAGACTTGTTTCAAACCACGTCCTCGATTTCGACAGAATTGCCAGTCGAGTCCCAGGTCGTGATCGGTGAGCCGATTCCTCACCGAGGCAGCACCTCACAGGTCCACCTCGCCGAGGCGGGACTCAGTCGAGTCCGAGATCCGCGGTCGTCAGCGCGGTCAGATACGGAATTCCCGTGGCTTCGACCCGTTCCTTGGCGCCGGTGTCACGGTCCATGACCACGGCCACGGCGACCACCTCGGCGCCGGCTTCCTTGAGCGCGTCGACGGCGGTGAGCACGGAACCGCCCGTCGTCGAGGTGTCCTCGACGGCGATGACGCGCTTGCCGGCGACATCGGGGCCTTCGACCCGCCGGGACATGCCGTGCTTCTTCGCCTCCTTGCGGACGACGAAGGAGTCGAGCGGGGTGCCGCGCACGACCGAGCGGTGCATGACAGCGGTGCCGACAGGATCGGCACCCATGGTCAGACCGCCGACGGCGTCGACCGTGTCGAGCAGATCATGAGCTTCGAGCAGATCGAGGACGACATCGCCGACGAGCGGTGCCGAGCGGTGGTCGAGGGTGACCCGACGCAGATCGAGGTAGTAGTCGGCCTCCTTGCCGGAGGAGAGGGTCACTCTGCCGCGCACCACGGCGAGTTCGTCGATGAGGTCGAGCAGTTGTCGGCGAGTGTCAGCGCTGTCGGTCATGGACTCCAGTCTACTGGGCGGTCGGCGCGCGACCGTTCAGCACCGTCTCAGCGGCTGCCTCCGACGCGAGTCGGCAACTCCGCGACCGAGGGCGCGCTGCGTGGAAGGAACCGAGGCGAAGCACTGCGTGAGGAACCCGTGCGGGGGCTCAGCGTGAGGAACCCGTGCGGGACTCGGCGTGAGGAACCCGTGCAGATCGCTGTGTGAGGCTGCGTTCAGTGCTCCGCGTGAGGATCCGGTCGGCGCTGCGTCTGTAGAGATGTCATAAAGAATCAACGGGACTTGATGCTCACGGTGGGTCTCGGTTGTACAGTGGCAACAGCACCGTGCAACCCTGCCGGTAAACTGTCTCAGAAGGGACGTGAACAACATGGGTTTCATCGCATATCTCATCCTCGGACTCATCGCCGGAGCTATCGCCAAGGCGATCCTGCCCGGCAAACAGGGCGGCGGCTTCTTCGCCACGCTCATCCTCGGCGTCATCGGTGCCATGATCGGCGGTTGGCTCGGCGGCATGATCTTCGGCGCAGAGATGAATTCGTTCTTCTCGCTGTCGTCCTGGCTGTGTGCCATCGGCGGTTCGCTGATCGTACTCATCGTCTGGGGCCTCATCACCGGACGCTCGAAGTCCAAGGCCGCCTGAGCCGCGGCTCACTTCAGAGAACCGCTTCGGGCGGTGCCCCGGCTGCGCTCTGACACACCCGCAGCCGGCCCGTCGGCAACAGCACAGAAAAAGGTGGATAGCCCAGTTTCAAACATGGGCTATCCACCTTTTTCTGTGCCGTTCGCGTGCCGCAGCACGGACCGACCTCAGCGGCCGCGGCTGACGATGCGCACGTCGATGTCGATCTCCCCGACGGGCCCGTCCACCGCGGCCCGCAGGTCGACGGCGATGACGGCGAAGAGCTCATCGACGATCTCGGTCACAGGTCGGCTGTCATCGAGGTGCGCATCGATTCGGACATGGAGATCCTTGCCCGTTCGCCAGACCTCGACCTGCAGCGGCTCCGACCCGGTCCGGCGCATCACTCGTGCGGCCGCATTGGCGATCATGTCGCGCAGCCCCGGCGCCAGCCCCGTGACGCCGTCGACTCCGGTGACGGATTCGGTCAGGCGGGCCGAGACGGCCGCCTCGTCGAATCCGCGGACGGTCTCGTTCTCAGCCATCGGCTTCTCAGTCATCGGCGGCCTCCTCGTCGACGAATACGTCCTCGACGGTGACGTCGATCCGCAGTGAGGGGATGCCCAGCTCGGCGGTCAGGGCACGGGCGACGCTGCGGCGGACCTCCTCGGCGGCGGGCACGAAGGCCGTCCCCGCGCTCATCATCACGGTCAGGGTGACGTCGACGGCGCTGCCCTCGGGATCGCCGGTCGGGGTCGCGGTGACGCTGCGGGCGCGGATACCGGGCACGGCATCGACGGCCTCGCGGATGATGCCGCGCACCTCGGCCGTCGAGATCCGGAAGGGGTTGCCGCGTTCGGTCGTCAGCTTCGTGGCCGGCGCCAGAGCCGCATCCTCGCGCACGATCTGGAGGATGCGCTCGCGCAGACCCACGGTTTCCTCGGGATCGGGTTCGAAGGCCTCCATGTATTCGTCGATGATGCCGCGCAGGTGGGCGTCCGTGGCGTCGACTGACTCGTCGCTCATACCCATCCTTCCATGCCCTCGGCGATGGCAGTCCGGGCGCGGTGGATGCGTCCGCGCACACTGCCTTCGCTGATACCCAAGGTCTCGGCGACCTCGGCGTAGCTGAGACCTTCCATCTGGTGGAGCACCCACGTTACACGCTGCTCCGAGGACAGAGTCTGCAGGATCTCGGAGAAATGCTCGAGTGCCGTGCGCGCCTCGACGGACCGTTCGACCGAAGCGGTGCCATCGACGTGATGGCCGAGGTCCTCGGGGTCGGAGGCGTCGGCGGGCCGGGCGGAACGGCGGCGCAGCACATCGGTGCACCGGTTCGACGCCATCCGGTAGATCCACGTGCCGAAGGCCGCAGGATCGGCTAAGGCATCCAATGATCTCCACGCCTTGACCAGGGTGTCCTGAACGACGTCCTCGGCGTCCTGCCGGTCCCCCAGTGTGCGCCAGGCGAAGCGCAGCAGCTTCCGCTCGTATTCGTCGACGAGGGCCTCGAAGGAGGCGATGTCGCCCTCGCGAGCGCGCACGACCAGGGTGACGATGTCGAAACGATCATCTCCCCTTGTCATATCACCATCGTAGGCCACGTGAGCCGCGGAACCGGCCACGTGGGCCGCGGAACCAGCCGGCCGCCTCGGCGAGGAATCCGCCTCGGCGAGGAATTTGCCTCGGCGACAAATTTTCTTCGAAACACCGCGTGAGGATTCGTCCGGGCCTGCGTCTGTACCTGTGTAAGCATCCTTCACACGAAGGACTTGCGAACCGCACACCCCTCCGACGAAAAGGAAGAACGATGCCGGAACCCAAGCAGACCGATTCGACCCAGAAGGCCCCGACCACCCAGAACGATGACGTGCGCAGTCCGCTCGTCACCGAGATGGGCACCACCACCATCGCCGAGAACGTCGTCGCCAAGCTCACCGGAATCGCCGCCCGCGAGGTCCCCGGCGTCTATGGAATGGGCAATGCCGCACGCCGTGCCTTCGATACGCTGACCGACCGCATCCCCGGTTCGCAGACCAACGTCTCCGGCGGAGTGTCCGTGGAGAAGGGCGAGAAGCAGACCGCCATCGACCTCACCATCGTCGTCGAGTACGGCACCTCCATCGTCGAGGTCGCCGAGGCGATCCGCCGCAACGTCATCCGCGCCGTCGAACAGGGCACCGGGCTCCAGGTCGTCGAGGTCAACATCGACGTCACCGACGTCCACCTGCCCGAGGACGACGACGAGGCACCGGCCAAGGACACTCCGGAACTCAACTGACCCTCATCCGCAGCACCACCTCGGCAGAAGGAATGCCATGTCGAAAACTCTCATCGGACTCATCGTCGGCCTGACGCTGGGAATCGTCGCCTACTTCGGCGGCTTCCTCGCGTTCCTCGTCGTCGCCATCTGCGGCGGACTCGGCCTGGTCGTCGGCCTCGTCCTCGACGGGCGGCTCGACCTGAGCGCACTGAGCTCACGCTCGACCACGCGGAGGTAGTGCCGTGGCCCCGATACTCGACGACGCTCCCGCTCGCCGAGGCGGCCTGACGATCGCGGACAAGGTCGTGGAGCGAACCGCCGGGCAGGTGCTGAAAGACCTGCCCGGCGTCGGCGGCACGAGCTCGGGCCTCTTCGGCATCGGTGCGAGTTCCAGCTTGGACACCCGCCCGTCCGTGGATGTCACCCTGTCGGGGCGCAGCTGCACGCTCGCCGTCCGGCTGGGCCTGGCCTACCCCACCCCCATCGCCGAGGCGACCGAACACGTCCGCTCCACGCTGAGCACCCAAGTCGAACGTCTCACCGGCGTCACCGTCCGTCAGGTCGACATCGACGTGCGGTGGCTCGCCCCGGAATCCTCCGGTGCGAATCGAGGAAGGAATCGCCTGCAATGAGCACACGCCTGCTGCGCAAGCGGCCCTCCCGCATCGGCCCGGCCGTCATCGTCGCACTCATTCTGCTGCTGCTGGCCGTGGGGCTCGGCTGGGCCGGCATCGCCGCATTCATCGCAACCGGCTCCGTGGCCGCCGCGCTGACCGGGACGACCGGGACAACCGTCGCCGAGGCGGCCGGGAACCTGCACTGGAATTCCGCGGTCGTCATCGCAGTCGGCATCGTCCTGGCACTGCTCGGACTCATCGCCCTCATCCTCGGCGTCTCCCCCGGGACACGTCGCATCCTCGGTGTTCGTGCTCAAGGCGCTGAACACATCGGCGCCTTCGACGTCGCCATGCCCACTTCGGCGCTGTCGCAGATCGCGGCCGCGGCCGCCGATGGGGTCGACGGCGTCAGCGGGGTCAAGGCCTCGTCGAACGCGACATCGACGATCGTGACCTTCTCGACGCCGATCCGTGACTGTGAGCCGATCCGCGCCGAGGTCGAAGCCGCCGTGACGGACCGCTTCGCCTCGATCTCGTTCGACCGCACCCCCACGGTGAAGGTCCAGGCCAGAAGGAGTCAGTCATGAGACGCACGGCCGCCGCTGCCAACCGAACCGGACTGATCATCATCGGCCTCATCGCCTTGTGCCTCGGGCTGGCGGTGCTTGCCGCCGGCTTCGGCTTCACCGGCTCGATCGACCCTGCCCTGGAGGCGGGAGCGGATCTCGGTCCGGTCGCCTCGGTGCTGGCGCTGCCCTATGCGGCGCTGATCGCCGTGGTCGCGGCCCTCATCTTCGCGATCATCGGGTTCCGCTGGCTGAGCGTGCAGATCCCGCGCAAGGACTTCGCGAAGCCCTTCCGGATGCAGGCCGACGCGCGGACGGGACTGACCACGGTGCATGCCGAAGTCATCGCCGAGGCGGTCGCCGCCGACCTCGAAACCACCGACGGAGTCTCGGAAGCCCAGGTGATTCTGCGGGGCACCGCGCGACGTCCGGAGCTGCTCATCCATGTCGACGCCGATGAGCGCGCCGACATCGATGCCGTCATCGCCGAAGTCGCCGAGCGCGCCGCCGGCAATGCCTCGGTGGCACTCGGTGCCCCGCTGAGCGCGGTGGCCCTCGAAGTCGGCATCGCCCGCACGCGCTCGCGCCGCCAGCGCAGCGTCAGCGTGCAGTAGTCTCGCTGTCCAATAGCGCCGCATGAACCGGCCGGCCGCGCCGCATCAGCTGGTCGGCCGCGCCGCATGAACTGGCCGGCCGCGCCGCATCAGCTGGTCGGAAGTGCATATGTGCTGATCTAGATCACTGCATCCACACTTTTGACCCGCTGGTGCAGTCCGCACGTCGGTGATCACTGAAAGTTGCTGTGAATGACAAGAACCCCGGGGCGCGTAATCGCGACATCCCGGGGTCCTCGCAGCACTCCCCTCGAGTACCCGGACGCATCCCCATACGTCCGTTATGTCCACCCGATCCCCACCGGGCGAACACATTAATTTGACCACACTTTCGTATCGCTTGTAAAGAATCTCACGCTCTGTCTTGAATCCTGTCGGGCTCCATAGCATATAAGTGATCAGAATAAAACACCTGGTCACAGGCCCGGATCAAGGTAGTTCAATCCTCAACTCAGTTGTGCCGCGCTTGCCGAAAATTGCATATAGGTCACATTCTGCGGGTGCGGGCGAAGGAGAATCCGGTCGATCCCCAGCGCATGAGGGGACGCGGCACCGCAGGGGCGACGAGCGCAGCCAGACGATACCCCCACCCGGGAATCGAGACGACCTTTCCCGCCCGCGCATCACGCAGCGACTCCCGCACCACCTGATCGACGCTGAGCCAGATCAGACCGGGTCCGGGACGCTCCACGCCGAGGCGGCTGTGGAACTCCGTCCGGATGAAACCGGGCAGGACGGCGGTCACCGTCACCGGGGAGTCCCTGAGCTCTCCGGCGAGCGCCTCGGTGAAGACGAGGGTCGAGACCTTCGAGGCCGCGTACTGTCCCATCGTCGTCACCGCCGCCAGCGAGGAGACGTTGATGATTCCTCCGCGACCGCGGGCCTGCATGCGCCGAGCCGCCGCCAGCGACAGCTGCCTCACTGCCCCGGTCAGCACCCGATCGAGCGCATCGAGCTCAGCAGCATCGGCATCCAACAGCGTCCCGCGCAGCCCGAAGCCGGCGTTGTTGATGAGCACGTCGATCGGCTGCGTCGCGATGATCTCGTTGACCGCGTCGATACCGTCACGGGTCGACAGATCGGCCACGGCCGCCTCGGCGTGGATATTCTGCGTGGTTCGCAGCTGCTCGGCCAGCTCATTCAGCCGGGCCTCGTTCCGGGCGACGAGGACGAGGTCGTAGCCCTCGGCGGCCAGGGTGCGGGCATAGCCGCGTCCCAGCCCGGAGCTCGCCCCGGTGATGAGGGCCCGCGGCCGCGGACTCATACCGCGCCTTGACCTCGGCGGACGGTCAGGGACTGCACGGCTGTGCCGATGGGACCGCCTGCGTCGCTGAGCACGCTCGTCGTCTGCCCCAAGCCGGTCGGCCCGAAGGCCACCTTGGTGTCGAAGCCGACCCAGCCGGCCTCGGGCACGCGGGTGAGGTGGATGGAGAGGTCGACGTTCGGGAAGAACGTCGTCTTCGGATCCTCGCGCACGGCCAGACCGTTGGCGGTGTCGACGAACTTCACGAAAGCCGCGGTCGACGGATCGGCCTCACCGTCGACGAGAGGATAGGGGCTGCGCACCCAGGACTGGGCGCGACCAGGATGGGCGTCCGCTCCCTGATGTCCCTCGAGCGACGCGATGTAGCCGCCGCCCCAACGGTTGGTGAAAGGGATCTCGGGCACTTCGGACACGGGCGGCATTGCCGACCATTCGTCGCCGGCGACCGCCTCGGTGTCGGAGGCCTGCAGTCGCCACACCCGAGCGGTCACGCTGGTGCGCTCACCGTGGCGCATCCGTGCCTCGATCAGTTCGATGGTCCGGCCCGGACGGATGACGTCGACGTCGATGGTGAACTCACCGGAGTGGATGACGCCGAGGACGTCGAACGTCACCCGGGAGATGAGCTTGTCGCTGGGCAGACGACGTTCGATCTCGGCGAGCACCATCCCCGAGGCGGGGGCGAGGTGCTGCTCGCCGGGCTGCCAAGCGCCCTGGCTGTGCAGAGTCGAGACGAGGCGGTCCTCGGACAGCCGCACATAGTAGGAATCCGGGTAGGCGGCACCGTCGTGGCCGAGGTGTTCGTTGGGAGCGTCAGGCATGGTCCCCATCCTATCGAGCCGTCGACACCCGAGCCGTCGACACCCCGCTTTCACCTCCGGCGCGGACGGCTTAGGGTGGGAGGGTGAGAATCGCTACGTGGAATGTGAACTCGATCCGTGCCCGCCACGACCGCATCGGGGCCTGGCTGGATCGTTCGGATGTCGATGTCCTGGCCATCCAGGAACTCAAGTGCAAGGACTCGCAGTTCCCCGAGGAGCTGTTCACCGAACGCGGCTACGAGGTCAGTTTCCATGGCCTCAACCAGTGGAACGGCGTGGCCATCGCCTCCCGTGTAGGACTGTCCGATCCCGAGATCGGCTTCCAGGACATCCCCGCCTTCGGCTCGGAAGAACCCGTCGTCGAAGCCCGGGCACTGTCGGTGACCTGCAACGATGTGCGCGTCTATTCGCTCTATGTGCCCAACGGTCGCGAACTCGACCACCCCCACTACGGCTACAAGCTGGACTGGTACAAGGCGCTGACGGCCGATATCGCCGCCCAGCTGAGCGCCGAACCGGAGAAGAAGCTCGTCCTCTGCGGTGACTTCAACGTCGCTCCGCTCGACGAGGACGTCTGGGACATGGCCGAATTCGACGGCGCCACCCACGTCTCCGAAGCCGAACGCGCCGCTTTCGACGATCTGCTCGACGCGGGCCTGACCGAGGTCACCCGCCAGTTCACGCCCGGACCCGGCGTCTACACCTTCTGGGACTACCAGAAGCTGCGGTTCCCGAAGAAGCAGGGCATGCGCATCGACTTCCAGCTCGCCTCGCAGGCGCTGGCGAAGACCGCGACCGCAGGCGAGATCGACCGTGAGGAACGCAAGGGCAAGGGCGCGTCCGACCACGCTCCCGTCATCGTCGACTTCGACGTCTGAGACTTCCCGCCTCGGTGATTTCGGACTGCTGTCTCACCTTTCGGCACCCCGGCGCAACTTCAGCGTCGAAGCCATAGACATCTCCCCTCTCTTCTGGTGAAGTTGAATCAGGAGCTAGGAAGGTGACGAGGATGTCAGCAACTGTCCGTGAATTGGTCGACGAAGCCTACGACCGGCGTGAGTCCACCTGGAGGGCCGCCCTCGAGACGGTCAACGACTGGGTCGAGTCCGTCCGGGCTCCGTCCGCACTGCTCTCCGGGGACCCAATCCGCGTCGTCGACGGTCGGATCAAGGATCGGCTGCGCACGGGCGAGAAGCTGCGCCGCAAGCTCGCCGATGCCAATGACGAGATCCACGAATCCGTCGAGGTCGAGAACCAGGTCATCGATGTCGTCGGCGCCCGTGTCATCTGCCGCACCGAACGCGAACAGTCCGCCCTGTGGGACCTGCTCACCGAGGTGAGTGACGACACCAACCTCTCCATCGCCGAGGTGCGCGACTACTCCGCGACCCCGAAACCCTCGGGATACCGCGGCCGCCACCTCATCGTCGAGGTTCCTTTCGACTCCGAACCCTCCGTCCTCGTCGAACTCCAGCTGCGCACGATCATGCAGGACGCGTGGTGCGTGCTGGCCGAGGAGCACCTGTTCAAACCCGGCCAGGCCCTGAAATCCGATGCCCAGCAGGAGCGGCTGTCGGTCATCCTCGCCGGGCTCATGGCGCAGGCCGATTCCGTGGCCGGCTTGATCGCCGATGACGTCGGCGCGTATCTGGGCATGGGCAATTCCGCGCCGCCGCGAGCCTTCGCCGAGGCGGACGAACCGACCGATGCGGCCATCGAGGTCACGATCCGCGAACTCAACCATTCCTATGTCCTCGCCGCCGACGAGGTGGGCCGCCACGGCATCATCCGGCTCGAGACGCTCGGGCTGACTCCCGACAATCCGGAGCGCTCGGCCTTCCCCCATCCCGGCGACAAGCTGCAGGTGCGGATGGACGAGTCGAACACCACGCGCTACTTCATCCCCGTCGGCCACGAGGGCTGAACGGCCGCGCATCAGCTCGGACAGACTGTGCTCAGTCGCGTTCGACGTGCCCTGATCCCGCCGCCACAGACCCGCCTGCGGACCCTTCAGCCCAGCATCCACTGCACCGACTAGACTTGCGTCCCATGGGAAAGAAGTCGAAGCGCTCCAAGGAAGAACTCATCGCCAAACGCCTCGCCAGGGCGCAGGCCACGGCATTCGTCGCACGTCCGTTCGCGGACCTGCCGTTCGAGGCCGACCTCATCTGCCTGCGTGAGCTCGTACCCGCGGCCACCGCAACCGCGAAGCTCACCGAGGAATTCGGCGGCCACGAGGTGACCATCACGTCCCTGCTGCCCGCCGCATGGCAGGCCTGGCGCCGCGACGACGGTGAGATCCTGGCCGGAATGCAGGTGCCTGTGTCCTCGACCGACGCCTCGCGCGATGTCGCCCGCGGCCTCCTGGCAGCCGTCGCCGCCGAACCCGGCACCTCCATCGAAGCGACGACCGAACCCGGTGAGGGCCCCCGCCTGCAGGACATCCTGGACACCTCCCATCCGTTCGACGTCCGCGTGCTCGAGAACTTCGACTACTGGGCCCTGCCCGAAGCCGAATCCGATGCCGACGTCGCCGCCGCCCTCCAGCAGGCCAACGACTCCGTGGCCCCGACCGAGAAGCTCGCCTCCGTCGACTCCGCCTATTGGACCGAGATGTCCGGCCGCACCTACGTCCGCTGGGCCCGCCCCGAAGGCGAAGACCGCGTCGTCGATGCGATGGCCCGCCTGCAGGCCGAGAACGCCAACGACCTCGGCGGAATCGGCACCTTCCTCGGCTACTTCCGCGCCCACGGCATCATCGTCCCCGTCTGGGAACTCGAGTTCGGCACTCAGGTCGACGACGTCGAAGAGCCCATCACCGCGTTCGGCAAACGTCTCGACGACGCCCTGAACACGACCGAGCCGATGAGCACCGAGGCCCGCCGCGTCCGCTCGGGCATCGTGTCCCGCCAGCTGACCATCCACTGATATCCGTCACCACCCCCATCACCGAGGCGGGCCCCGGAAACGGTGCCCCGCCTCGGTGCCGGTGACGGACAGGAGAACCGACATGAGCGCACAGCCGCACCCCTCCCCCGAGGCGGTCGCCGCCATCATCCCCGCGATGAACGAATCCCAGCGGATCGCTGCCACCGTCACCGCGGCCAAGCGGATCCCCGGGGTCGACATGGTCCTCGTCGTCGACGACGGATCGGCCGATGACACGGGGACTCGGGCCCGCCGGGCCGGCGCCGAGGTCATCACCCACCCGAAGAACAAGGGCAAGGCCGCGGCCATGATGACCGGGGCCTTCGCTGTGCGCAATCGGGAGATCTCCGATGCGGACCCGGGCGTCGACCCGCACCACCGTGCGCTGCTGTTCATCGACGGCGACCTCGAGGACTCCGCCATCAACACCGCCCCCCTGGCCGAGCCCGTGCTCGCCGGTCGGGCGGACATGACGATCGCGATCCTGCCCGCCCAGAAACGCAAGGGCGGAGGCTTCGGCTTCGTCGTCGGACTGGCGAAGAAGGGCATCGCCGAACTCTCCGGATTCGACGCCACCCAGCCGCTGTCGGGAATGCGCTGCCTGTCGAGGGAGGCCTTCGACGCGGCCCTTCCCTTCGCCGCCGGATGGGGCGTCGAGGCGGCCATGACCATCGACGTCGTGGGCGCCGGTCTGCGCGTCGAAGAGGTCGAATGCGACCTCCACCACCGCGTCACCGGGCGCGATCTCAAGGCGCAGCTGCACCGAGCCGCGCAGTACCGCGACGTCGCCCGTGCACTTTTCGTCCGCCGCCTCCGCGCGAAGCGGAAAGGCGGGGTACCAGCCGGCGGCTCGGGGTCAGCCGGCGGCGCAGGGTCAGCCGATTCCGGGTCTTCCGAATCCACCCAGAATTCCTCCGATCCACACAAGGAGTCCGGCAAGTGAGCCTCAACCGTTTCGCCTATCTCGGCCCGGAGGCCACCTTCACCGAGGCTGCCCTGCTCAGCTTCCTCGACTCCCGGAACCTGCGCGCCGAGGCCACGACGCATCCGATGCGCAACGCCCCCTCGGCACTCGATGCGGTGCTCGAGGGTGACTGCGATGCCGCTGTCGTGCCGATCGAGAACTCGCTGGAAGGCGGGGTGCCCGCCACGATCGATGCGCTCACCGAGAACGGGCGTCTGCAGATCATCGCCGAGGTGGTCGTGCCCGTCCGCTTCGTCCTCGCCGTCAAACCCGGCACCACCAGGGAGGAGATCTCCTCCTTCGGTTCGCATCCGCACGGCGAAGCGCAGGTCCGGGCGTTCATGAACGAGAACTTCCCCGAAGCCGTCTACCTGCCGACGTCCTCGACTGCCGCGGCCGCCCGGGATCTGGCCAATGATGCCGGTGACCATATGGCCGCGGTCTGCCCGGCGCTGGCCGCCCATCGCTATGGACTCGAGGTCGTCGCCGAGGACATCGGCGACCGCAAAGATGCCGTCACCCGATTCGTCGTGGTCACCCGCCCGGGCCCTCTGCCCGCTCCGACCGGCGCCGATAAGACGACCATCGTCGCGGCCCTGCGCTCGGACCGGGCGGGTTCGCTGCTCGAACTGCTCGAACAGTTCTCCAGCCGCGGGGTGAATATGTCCCGCATCGAGTCCCGTCCCACCGGTGACGGGTTGGGCCTCTACCAGTTCTCGATCGATCTGCTCGGGCACATTCATGAAGCACGGATGGCCGAGGCTCTGCAGGGCGTTCACCGGGCGGCTCTCACACTGCACTTCCTCGGCAGCTACCCGAGCTCCGACGGAGCCGTGGTGCCGGTCGACCCGACGACGACGGACGAGTCCTTCGCCGCAGCCGCCGACTGGCTGGGGCGCACCCTCGAAGGCTGACGCATTCCGACCGGTGGCCCACGTCCCAATTCGCCGTTGAGTGCGACAGGCGACATGCTGTCCGTCGCGGCACGCGACGATTGCGCCCGACTTCGGACAGCCTGCACCTCTTCTCGCCGGGAAAATCTGCAATACTGAAACCTACTGGTAGGTAAGTGGGTCCAGATTGTCAGATTCCGGCCCATTTCGGACAATCTGAACCCACTTAACGTCGGTTCACACACCGGCGGAGACGACAGAGGAGTCGATGATGGACACAGACAGCCGCACATCCCCCGATGCGATCGTCGTCGGGGCCGGACTCGCCGGACTCGTCGCCGCCCATGAACTCACGCAGGCCGGCAAGCGCGTGCTCATCCTCGACCAGGAGAACCGTGCGAACCTCGGCGGGCAGGCGTTCTGGTCCCTCGGCGGGCTCTTCCTCATCGACTCCCCCGAGCAGCGGCGGTTGCGCATCCACGATTCGCTCGAGCTCGCGAAGGACGACTGGGCCACCTCGGCGGGCTTCGACCGGGACGAGGATCATTGGCCCCGGAAGTGGGCGGAGGCCTACCTCGAGTTCGCCGCCGGGGAGAAGCGCCAGTACCTGCGTGACCTGGGCCTGCGGCTGACGCCGATCGTCGGGTGGGCCGAACGGGGAGGTTCCGGTGCGGGTGAGCACGGCAATTCCGTGCCGCGCTTCCACCTCACCTGGGGCACCGGCCCCGAGGTGGTCCGGGTCTTCCGCGAACCCGTCGAGACCGCGGAGGCGGACGGGCTCGTCGGGTTCGCCTTCCGTCATCGCGTCGACGAGCTCATCACCGAGGATGGGGCCGTCGTCGGCGTCCGCGGGCACTCACTCGCGCCCAGCCACACGGCCCGCGGAGTCGAATCGAACCGCGAGGAACTCACCGACTTCGAATTCCGGGCTCCCGCCGTCATCGTCACCACCGGCGGCATCGGACACAATTTCGAACTGATGAGGAAGTACTGGCCGGTCGACCGCCTCGGCGAGTTCCCGGACACGATGCTCGCCGGAGTGCCCGCTCATGTGGATGGGCGGATGCTGCAGATCGCCGAGGATGCCGGTGCCAGCCTCATCAACCGGGACCGGATCTGGGCGTACACGGAGGGAATCGAGAACTGGAATCCGATCTGGCCGGGGCACGGGATCCGGATCATTCCCGGTCCGTCGTCGATGTGGTTCGACGCCGAGGGCAACCGGTTCCCGGCGCCGAACTATCCCGGCTTCGATACGAATCGGACGATGCGCACGATCCTGGAGACCGGGCACGACTATTCGTGGTTCGTGCTCAACGAGTCGATCATCCGCAAGGAGTTCGCGCTCTCCGGTTCGGAGCAGAACCCGGACCTCACGGAGAAGGACATCCGGATCACGCTCGATCGGGTGCGCTCCTCCGACGCTCCGGGACCGATCGAAGCCTTCAAGAAGTACGGCTCCGACTTCGTCGTGGCAGACACCACCGAGGAACTGGTCGCGGGAATGAACGAACGCTCCCGCGGACCGGTCATCGATCACGACCACCTCGTTGAGCAGATCCGGCAGCGAGACCGGCAGACCGAGCATGCGTTTTCGAAAGACGCGCAGGTCCAGGCCATCCACAATGCCCGGTCCTACCTGGGCGACAAGATCGTGCGCGCGGTCAAGCCGCACAAGATCCTCGACCCGACGCACGGCCCGCTCATCGCGGTGCGCCTGAGCCTGCTCTCACGCAAGACCCTCGGCGGGCTGGAGACGAACCTCGACGGGCAGGTGCTGACGGGATCCGGCGAGCCGATCCCGGGCCTGTACGCGGCCGGGGAGGTCACCGGGTTCGGGGGCGGCGGAATGCACGGGTACAACGCGCTCGAGGGAACGTTCCTCGGCGGGTGCATCTTCTCCGGCCTGCGTGCCGGGCGCGCTGCCGCAGAGGCGAGTCGTGCGGTGACATCTGGGCGGCCGGAAAGCGGGTCTGCACGAGGCGAAGCAGCGCACTCGTGACCGGCAGCGCGCGTTCAGCCCTCACAGTCTTAGTCACCGGCGGCACTTCGGGAATCGGTCGAGCCGTCGCCGAGACGCTCACGGCGAAAGGCTGCACAGTGCTGACGACCAGCCGGAACCCGGACCGCATCTCCCCTGCCGATCGGATCCCCGGCGTCCGTTATCTTCGGCTCGATCTCGCCGAGCCGGACGGTCCGGACCGCTTGGCCGGAGAACTCGACGAGCTCGGTCTGCTCGAGAGCATCGATGTGCTCATCAACAACGCCGGGGAGAGCCAGTCGGGTCCGTTCGAAGAGCTGCCGGCCGAGGCGATCGAACGGCTCTTCCGCACGAACGTGTTCGGACCCGTTCGACTGAGCCAACTCGTCCTGCCCGGGATGCGTGCGCGGCGGGCGGGCCGCATCATCATGGTCGGATCGATGCTCGCCAGCTTCCCTTTGGCCCACCGCAGTTCGTATTCTGCGGCGAAGGCGGCTCTGCGCGCGTTCGCCACGGCGGCTCGGCAGGAGCTCTCACCCTTCGGCGTATGGGTGAGCACCGTCGAACCGGGATCGATCGCCACGGGCATCGGGCTGCGGCGGACGAAGTACCTCGACGAGGGTTCGCCCTATACGCAGGACGTGACGACGATGCTCGAGCACCTCGACGCCAACGAACGCGGCGGCATTCCGGCCGAGAAGGTCGCGGCCACGATCGTCGATGCGATCATCGCTCCGAGGCCGCGGGAGTTCTACGCCGTCGGCAGCAGAGCGCCGCTGCCGTTCCTGCTCCAGCGTGCACTTCCCCGCGAACTCGTATCGAAGATCGTCGCCGCCCAGCACGGGCTGAAGCGGTGAGCGTCTCAGCCGCCGGGTCCGGCGGCGGAGTGGTCATCTGACTACTGCAGGCGGGACGGAATGAGGTGCTGCGTGGTGGAGATGCCGAGCACCCGCTGCTGCCGCGACAGGTTGTAGGTCCGGTCCGACTGCAGGTACTTGACGAGGAAGAGCTTCGCTCGGTCCCCGCGCTTGAACACGCCCTTGATCTTGAGTCCGAGCTTCGCCGCGACCAGCGCCTTGTCCTTCGCCACGCCTTCGATGACGACCTGGTCGTAGCCCATCCGCGCGAAGTGCGTGACTATCGCCTCTTTGAGCCGGTACGGAATCGGGTCGCCGATATTGAAGGGTCCCGCCGCCGACGGCACGTCGAGGCAGGCGAGAGCGGCCCGCACCACATTGTCGACATGCGTCAGGGTGAGCTTCTGCCGACCGCCGCCGGGCAGCCGCAGCACACCCTTCTTCGCCAGCCTCGACAGGAACGGCATGAGCATCGTCTCCCCCGGACCGTAGACCGACGCGGGCCGCAGAATCGCGGCATCAGGGCGGATCCTCATGACAAGCTGCTCGGCGAGAGCGTGAGTGCGGGAGTAGGCGTCGGCGAATTCGCTGGGGTCCTTCGGCCCAGCTTCCTCCCACAGCTCGGTGTGGGGTTCGGTCTCGGAGTACACCGTCGTCGAGGACAGGTGGACGATCCGGGCGACCGGGAAGGCGTCGAGGACATGACGCGTGCCCGTCACCTTCACGGCGTAGAGATCGTCGTCATCGGCGCTGACCGAAGAGATTCCGGCACAGTGGAAGACCGAAGTCACGCTCTTGGCCAACGAGGTCACCGACGCGGGAGCGGGTTCCGTGATGTCCCAGTGCTGGAAGTTCACCCCGGGGATCTCGGGGTCCCTCCGGCACAGGGCATAGACCGTTTCGTCCCGATCGGCGAGCGCCCTTGCAATGGCACCACCGATGAAGCCGCTGGCTCCGGTCACTATCACCGACACGACGGTCCTCTTCTCATCGTCACACCCTCCGCCTCAGCGGCGGTGCTGCCACTGCGGTTCCCTCTTGTTCAGGAAGGCATCGATCCCCTCCTGCGCATCGGCTGCGACGGCGTTGTCCGCCATCACCTGCGACATCCGCGCATAGGCATCGGCCACAGGCAGTTCCCGCTGTTCGTAGAACGCAGCCTTTCCTAGGGCAACTGTAGCCGACGAGGCGGACGCGACCTTGCGAGCCAATTCCAAGGTGGCCGACTCCAGATCGGCATCGGCGACGACATCCGAGACGAGACCGAACGTCAGCGCATCGTCAGCGGTCACGAAATCACCGGTCAGCAGCATCCGCATCGCCTGCTTCGCCGGCACCGCACGGGAGAGCGCCACCATCGGAGTCGAACAGAACAGCCCGATCTTCACCCCGGGGGTCGCGAACCTGGCGGATTCGGCGGCGACGGCCAGATCGCAGGTCGCCGCCAACTGGCAGCCGGCCGCCGTGGCCACGCCCTGGACCTGCGCGATCACCGGCTGCGGGATGGATCGGATGAGCTGCATCAGCCGTGCACAGGCATCGAACGTGACCTGCTGCGTCTCCAGATCCGCCCCGCGGATCTCGGTGAGGTCATGACCGGAACTGAAAACATGACCGGCGGTCGACAAGATGACTGCGCGCACATCGGTGCGGTCGGCCACCTCGGTGAGGGTGTCGATGAGGGATTCCATCACCTCGAGCGACAGCGCGTTGCGCGTGGATGGCCGATTGATCGTCACGGCCGCGACCCCGTCGTCGAGGTGGCCGAATACAATTGATTCCGACATAGCCTCATTCTGCCAAAGGCCGCCGGGTCCGGCGCGGAATCTGCGCCGACGATTTCCGCCCGCCTCCGGACCCATCCGCCCCGAGGGGAGCGGCACGGAAGGACTGGCATGACCACACTGCTGATGATCATCGGATTCGGTGCCGCCACCTCGGTGGTGGTCGGTCTGGGGCAGAAGCTCAAGCTTCCGTGGCCGGCGCTCATGGTCCTCATCGGCATCGCCGGCGCGTTCATCCCCACTTTCGCCGAGGTGGCCATCGATCCGGAGCTCGTCCTCCCCCTGTTCCTGCCGCCCCTGCTCTTCGCCGCCGCTCAGAAGACATCGTGGGCGCTGTTCGCGATCCGGTGGCGCACGATCCTCGGCATGTCCGTGGCCCTGGTCGGGGTGACCGTGGCCGCCGTAGCCGGGTCCGCGGTCTTCCTCATCCCCGGAATCACGATCGCCGCAGCCATCGCGCTCGGCGCGATGCTCGCCCCGCCCGACCCCGTCGCCGTCGAAGCCGTGGCCAGCACCGTGTCCATCCCCCGCCGCATCATGTCGACCCTGCAGAGCGAGGGCCTGTTCAACGATGCCGCCTCCCTGGTCATCTTCCAGACCGCAATGGCCGCGGTGTTGGCCGGCACCGAGGTGGACTTTGCCGATCTGGCCGTGTCGTTCGTCGTCTCCGCCGTCGTGGCGATCCTCGTCGGTCTGGTCCTGTCCTTCGCCGCCTGGTGGGTGATGGAGAAGATCGATCACACGATCGCTCGGTCCTCCCTGATGCTCGTCCTGCCCTTCGGCGTCTACCTCGTCGCCGAGCACTTCCACGCCAGCGGGGTCATCGCCGTCGTCGTTGCGGCCCTCGAGGTGCGGCGCCGCGATGTCGCGGGCAACTCGGCGGAGCGGGTGACACAGAATTCGACGTGGCAGGTCCTCGAGATGCTCATTACGGGAATCGCCTTCGGACTCATCGGCCTCGACCTGCGCCTCATCGTCGAATCCGAGCATGCCGACCTCGGGCGAGCGCTGCTCGTCGGCGGCTTCATCGCCGTCGTGGTCGTCGCCGTCCGCTTCGTGTGGCTGCTGCTGGGCACACTCATCGAACGCAAGAGACGCGAGGAGGATCCCGACGCCGCACCCTTGAGCGTCCGCGATGCCACACTGATGACCTGGGGCGGGATGCGCGGCCTGGCCACCGTGGCACTCGCCCTGTCGATCCCGGCTACGACGGCCTCCGGAGCCCCTTTCCCGGGGCGGTCCTATGTCGTCGTCGCGGCGGCGGTGGTCCTGCTGGTCACTCTGGTGCTGGCGGGCCTGAGCTTTCCGACAGTCGTCGCTGTCCTCGGCATCGACGACGAAGCGGAGAAGGAACATCAGGCGACCAGGGACATCGCACTGCGCGCCTACAAGGCCGCGATGCGCGAGATCAAGAACGATGACAGCCTGCCCGACGACATCATCGAACCACTGCGCGCGAGGTTCAAAGTCCTGCACGATCAGCTCAGCGGAACCACCGATGACCAGGCGAGTTCGGAGCAGGCGATGGCGTTCAAGGAACACCGGGAGCAGATGCTGGCCGTGCAGAAGAAGGCCATGCAGTCCGCCCGCGCCGAGGTGCTCAAGGCCCGTCGTGAGCGCGGCACCGATCCGGAGGTTGCGGACAAGGTGCTCCACCGCTTCGACCTGCAGTCCGTCATCACCCGGTAGGAACGGGCCGGTCCCGGTAGGAACGGGCCCGGTTGGGTTTCCGGGCCGGTCCCTGACCGGTGGCGCCACGCATCCGGGCGTTGACCCGCATCCGGACGGGCCGCCTCGGCGAACTTCCTATCGATTTTCAAAGTTGAGCGGAATAGACTCAACTTTGTCGGTGTTGTTCTTTTCGCGAGCTGAAATCAGCACAGAATTCAAGAAGGAGTTGCGTACATGGACGCACAGATGACAACCAAGTCCCGGGAGGCGCTGCAGGCCGCGGTCAATGACGTCGTCGCCCGGAAGAACAACCAGATCGAACCGGCCCACCTCGTCGCGGCCCTGCTCGGCCAGCCCGATTCGCTCGCCGCGACCCTGCTGACGAAGGTCGGTGCCGACCCGCAGACCGTGCTGCGGTCCATCGAATCCGTGATCAGCGGATTCCCCACCGTCAGCGGTTCCACCGTCAGCCAGCCGGGGCTCTCCCGCGCCGGCCTGGAGATGATGAACCTCGCACAGGAGGAGATGACGGCACTCGGCGATCAGTTCGTCTCGACCGAGCACCTGCTGCTGGCCGCCGCGGCCGGCAAGGACGGTGCCGGTGAGGCACTGCGCGCGAATGGAGCGAACAGGGAAGCACTGCTCGCGGCCCTGCCCGAGCTGCGCGCCGGAAAGAAGGTCACCTCGGAGAACCCCGAGGAGACGATGCAGTCGCTGGAGAAGTTCGGCATCGACCTCACCGCCGTCGCCCGGGAAGGCAAGCTCGACCCGGTGATCGGCCGCGATAAGGAAGTCCGCCGAGTCGTGCAGGTGCTCTCCCGCCGGACGAAGAACAACCCCGTCCTCATCGGTGAGCCCGGCGTCGGCAAGACTTCCGTCGTCGAAGGCCTGGCCCAGCGCATCGTGGCCGGTGACGTGCCCGAATCGCTGCGCGACAAGACGCTCATCAGCCTCGATCTGTCTGCCATGGTCGCCGGCGCGAAGTACCGCGGCGAGTTCGAGGAGCGTTTCAAGGCCGTGCTCGAGGAGATCAAGAACGCCGACGGCCGGATCATCACCTTCATCGACGAGCTCCATACGATCGTCGGTGCCGGTGCCGGCGGGGACTCCTCGATGGACGCAGGCAATATGCTCAAGCCGATGCTCGCCCGCGGTGAGCTGCGGATGATCGGTGCCACCACGCTCGACGAATACCGCGAGAACATCGAGAAGGATCCCGCCCTCGAGCGGCGGTTCCAGCAGGTGTTCGTCGGTGAGCCCAGCGTCGAGGACACGATCGCCATCCTGCGCGGGCTCAAGGAACGCTACGAAGCCCATCACAAGGTCTCGATCAACGACGGCGCCCTGGTCGCGGCCGCGACGATGTCGAATCGGTACATCACCGGCAGGCAGCTGCCGGACAAGGCCATCGACCTCGTCGACGAGGCGGCGTCCCGCCTGCGGATGGAGATCGATTCGGCTCCGGTCGAGATCGATGAGCTCCGCCGTGCCGTGGACCGCCTGAAGATGGAGGACATGGCCCTGGCGAAGGAGACCGATTCCGCCTCGATCGAGAGGTTGAGTGCCCTGCGTGCCGATCTCGCCGACAAGGAGGAGGCGCTGCGCGGACTCGAGGCCACCTGGGAGTCCCAGCGTGCCGGTCTCAACCGGGTCGGTGAGCTGAAGACGAAGCTCGACGAGCTGCGTTCGGCCGCCGAGAAGGCTCAGCGCGACACGGACCTCGAGACCGCGTCCCGTCTGCTCTACGGCGAGATCCCCGCCGTGCAGAAGGAGATCGCCGAGGCCGAAGCCGCCGAAGCCCAGGCCGAGGCGGGAACGGAATCGGATCAGATGGTCTCGGACAAGGTCTCGAGCAATGACATCGCCGAGGTGGTCTCCTCGTGGACGGGCATCCCCGCCGGACGCCTCGTCCAGGGTGAGGTCGAGAAGCTGCTGGGAGCCGAGGGCATCCTCGGTGAGCGTCTCATCGGGCAGAAGAACGCCGTCGCCGCGGTCTCCGATGCCATCCGCCGTTCACGTGCCGGTGTCGCCGACCCGGATCGCCCGACCGGTTCGTTCCTGTTCCTCGGCCCCACGGGTGTCGGCAAGACGGAGCTCGCGAAGTCTCTCGCGGACTTCCTCTTCGACGACGAGAAGGCCCTGATCAGGATCGATATGAGCGAGTACGGTGAGAAGCACACCGTGTCCCGCCTCGTCGGTGCCCCTCCGGGCTACGTCGGATACGACGAGGGCGGCCAACTCACCGAGGCGGTCCGCCGTCGCCCGTACTCCGTCGTCCTGCTCGACGAGGTGGAGAAGGCGCACCCCAGTGTCTTCGACATCCTGCTGCAGGTCCTCGACGACGGGCGGCTCACCGATGGTCAGGGACGCACGGTCGACTTCAGGAACACCATTCTGATCCTGACCTCGAACCTCGGCTCGCAGTTCCTCGTCGACAAGAGCCTGTCGACCGAGGAGCAGAGGTCCAAGGTGCTCGATGTCGTGCATTCGACGTTCAAGCCCGAGTTCCTCAACCGCCTCGACGACATCGTGCTCTTCGATGCGCTCAGCCAGACCGAGCTCGCGTCGATCGTCGATCTGCAGATCGCGCACATGTCCCGCCGGCTCTCCGACCGTCGGGTCTCGCTCGAGGTCACTCAGGGCGCCGAGGACTGGTTGGCCCTCGAAGGCTACGATCCGGCGTTCGGTGCTCGGCCGCTGCGCAGGCTGGTCCAGCGCGAGATCGGCGACAAACTGGCCCGCGCGCTGCTGGCCGGCGACATCGTCGACGGGGACACCGTGGTCGTCGACCTGCCCGAGGATCCCGAGGCCACCGGCCTGGAGCTGCGCCCCAAGCGCTGAGGCTCCCGGTCACGCGGGTTCAGCCCAGTCTGAGTTGGAAAGCACATGTTTGAACATGGGCTATCCAACTCAAACTGGGCTGTTCTGCCTACCGATGCCAGCCGAACGCGGGAACTGCGAATGTCTGCGCCGACAGGAGGAGTGGCTGACAGTCGTTGCGGCGCAGTTCCCTCAGGCGGCACAGCACGAGGGCGCTGAACCGGAGCACAGAGTCGAATGGGACATGTTCTTCCGAATCGCTCACCTTCTTCGGTGAGCGTTTCAGAGAAACATGTCCCATTCTGCGTCTGCTGGACGCCGAGCACCGTGGGCTGGAGGCTGTGCGCGGCTTACTTGCCGCGGCTGCCTGCGGCGTCGACGCGCACACGGACTACTTCTTGCGTGGCCCGGCAGAAGCTTTCGACTTGGCACTCCCGCCGGCCTTCGCAACAGTGTCTTTGGAACCGCGGCCACCGGCCACTCGACCAGCCGAACCGCCGCGGCCACCCGCCGAAGCGCCCGAAGCCCCACCAGCATCCCGCGGCGCCGATGACGTCCACCAGTGCCGCAGGTAGGCGCTGACTTTCGCGAACGAACGGTCGCGGATGAAGATCGCATCGACGGCGATCATCGTCAGCGAGAACCACGGCAGGCCCATGAGCAGCGCGATGCCCAAATGGAAGGACAGGATGCCCAGCAGCGCGATGATGCGGGTGTAGCGGTTGAAGAGCATGAACGGGAAGGCGCACTGGAAGAGGATCGATCCCCACGAGATCGCCACGACCATCGGCCCCCACGCCGTCATCAGGTCCGACAGCACCGGCCACGTGCCGAACTGCTGAGTGTGCAGCGGGTTGTACACGGCGAAACCGTGCTGCCAGGCTTCACCTCCGGCCTTGTACAGACCACCCGACATGTAGATCGCGCACACCTGGAACGCGAGCACGACGATCGCCAGATTGTTGGCCATGATGAGCGCCCAGCGCCACTGACCGCCGTCGTTGTCCGGAAACTCCGGGTTCCGCGCCCGCCGCCTGGCATCGAGGGACCACCGGCGGGTCGTATCGGCGAAGAGCAGGGCGATCATGAACATCCGGTAGGCGTTGTCGCCCTGATCCCCCGCCCCGTCGTTGAGCTCGATGAAGCTCACCCACAGCACGAGGTAGAAGGGCAGGACGATGCGCGTGCGCCAGCCGAGGATGATGACGATCGCCAACAGCGCGAGTCCGATCATCATCGCGGTGAACAGCGGCGGCACAGTCACCGCCCGATGGAAGAGGGAGAACAGCCAGATGTTCGGGAAGTCGCTCTTCGGTTCGGCGATCTCGCCGTTCCAGGCTGATCCCACACCGAAGGCGTAGTGCCGGGCGCTGAAGTTCGTGAGGATGAGGCCGAGCCCGGTGAGGCCGATGAGGATCCGCGTCACCGCCAGCCCGTAGGTCGCGTGGTAGCGGCCGGTGAGCATCTCCTCGAGCCAGTTCCACCCCTGCGCGAGCTTCGTCCGCACGAGGGTCGTCACCGGGACGAGCCCGAATTCGGGTGCGGGGTCCTGCGCCGAGGCGGTCGTGCCGGTCCGCTGGTCCGTGACCTGGGCGTCACGATCGTCCCTGCGGGTCGTGTTGTCACTGTTCACCGACGCACCTCACTTCGTCCGAGGCGCAGAAGTACTTCGTGAATACCTCCTGGGACTGATGGTCTTCGACGACGAGGGCGCGCCAGCCCACGGGCACGGGCTGGATGTTCGGACGTTTCGCGCCTTTGTCGTTGCGGTCGGCGAAAGGCACGACGTTCTGACGGGCGGCCTGGTATTGGACGCGCTGGACATCGTCGCCCCAGATGGCCTTCGCCACCTGTGTCGCATAGGCCGTGGCCAGGTGTTCGCTCTCCAGGTAGGCCGGGATCGCGTTCTCCGGGTCGTCGTACTCCTTCAGCTTCGTCTCCAGACGGTCGACGGAGTCATCGCCCTTGAAGTAGTCGAGTTTGACGATCGCCTTCTGGTCGTCGGGCAGATCCTCCCACGAGCCCTTGATGTCCGAGGCCACTCCGATGCCCAGTCCCGCCGACCGCGGCGGGAAGAGTTTGTAGGTGGAGTGGTCGAGTTCGACGTCGGTGGCCCGCACCCACTGAGTGATCTCTTCGCCGCTGTCGGTTGTGATCACCGCGCGCACATCGAAGTAGTAGTCTCCGTTGATCGGTTCGGGGGCGAACACGCTCCACGACTGTCCCCACAGCGGGATCATGTATTTGGAGAGCAGATCACCGGGAATCACCTCCCGCATCGTCGACGCAGGTGCGATCCACAGGAAGCTGGCGAAGATATGGAACCCCGTGATCGCCATCGCGATGACCATCAGGGTCCGTTTCACCGCCGAACGTCGCCGAGGCGTGACCTCGGTCGGCTCATTGTCCATCTCGGTTCCGGAATTCTCTTGGGGTTACGACTGTCGTCACTGCAGGTGCCGCGCCTCGTTGGTCGTTTCGCAGTTCCCTCGGTGACAACGCACAGTCAATAGCGTACTTCAGCTGTGGCGCTGCCCGCCCGGGTGCCGGCAGAATCATTCGCGGTCATCAGACGCACGATGACCCATCATCCGCGACCACCGCACGCACGATGCCCCATCGTGCGCGGTCGTAGGCACCATGCCTCGCAAGCCCACGGCGGACGGCCCACGTCAGAGCGCCGCAGCCTATTCGCCGGCCCGCAGCCACGCCTTGACCGCTTCGGTGGAATCGCCGAGCATCGGCGGGGCCAGTTCGTAGCTGGGCGGGGTCTCGGACAGCCGAATCGGGTTGCGGACTGTGGGGATGACGCGATCTCCCTGACCCGCCTCGGCGACGGGTTCGAGTCCCAGCGACGATGCCAGGTCCACGCCCTGGGCGATCGAGTTGATCGGTGCACAGGGCAGTCCCGCCTCGGTGAGGATGTCGAACCATTCCTGATTCGTCTTCTCACTCAGCGCGGCGATGAGCTCGGGTTCGAGGTCATCGCGGTTGACGTTGCGGTCGGCGAAGTTCGCGAACCGCTCATCATGAGCCCATTCGGGGTGGCCGAGCACCTCGGCGAGCCGGGCGAACTGCTTGTCGTTGCCGCATGCGATGATGATCTGACCCTCGGCGGTGGGCATCGGCTGGTACGGGTAGAGGCTCGGATGCTTGTTGCCCATCGCCTGCGGAACCACGCCGCCGGCCACATACGCCGAGGTCTGGTTCGCCAGACCTGACAGCGCCGAGGACAGCAGATTCGTCTCCACCAGCTGACCGACCCCGGTGTCCTTGCGATGGTTGAGCGCACCGAGGATGCCCACGGCCGTGTGCAGCCCCGTGATCACGTCGACGACGGCGACTCCGGCCTTGACCGGGCCCGATTCCTCGGAGCCGGTGACCGACATGAATCCCGACAGGCCCTGGATGAGCAGATCGTAGCCGGGCTGCGGGTTGTCGCGGCCGAAACCCGTCACCGAGGCGTAGACGATTCCGGGATTGACCGCGCTGACCGTGTCATAGTCGAGGCCGTACTTCGCCAGCCCCCCGGCCTTGAAGTTCTCCACGAGCACGTCCGCACGCGCGGCCAGCTGCTGCGCGAAGGCGAGATCGTCCTCGTCCTTGAAATCGAGGACGACGGAGTGCTTGTTCCGGTTCGCCGTGAGGAAATACGTCGCATCGTCCCCTCGCCGAGGCGGCGCCCAATGACGTGTATCGTCCCCGGTCTCCCCCTCCACCTTGATGACCGTGGCCCCCAGGTCCGCAAGCATCATCGTCGCGTAGGGGCCGGCGAGGACTCGCGAGAAGTCGGCCACGACGGTTCCGGCCAGCGGCCCCGTCCCCTGCCGACCGAATGCTGCGTCTGCGTCCGCTGCTGACAACTGATGCCTCCCTTGGCACGTTCGACTTGTCTGTTCTCCGCCTGACTATACGGAATCGACATGGCTGCCCCGGACTGTGGGTTGCGCGAGAGCGGAAACGAGCCGAGAGCCGGACGGGTCGACAACGAAATCCGTCGACCGCCTCGGCGAGATTCTGGCTACACTCGGGCTCAGTGACCGGCCAAGCGAAGGGACGAACGATGACGTTGCACATGCCGGCGGAGACCGCCGCCCAGGATCGAGTCTGGATGGCGTTCCCGTCGTCGGGCTACGCCCTCGGCGATACGGAAGCAGAGGCCGAGGCCGCACGCGCCACCTGGGCGGCCGTCGCCCGCGCCACCAGCGAATTCACCCCTGTCACGGTCGTGGTGACCAGGGCACAGACCGATCATGCCAAGCGCCACCTCGGCGAGGGGATCACCCATGGGATCACGATCGTCAACGCCGACCTCGACGATGCGTGGATGCGCGATATCGGGCCGAGCTTCGTCATCGACGATGCGGGCACGCTGCGCGCGGTGGACTGGGTGTTCAACGGGTGGGGTGCGCAGGAATGGGCGAGCTGGGATCACGACGAGCACATCGGGAAATTCGTCGCGGACCTCGCCGGGACTCCCGTGGTGTCCTCGGATCTGCGCAACGAAGGCGGCGGAATCCACGTCGACGGTGCGGGCACCGTGCTCGCCACGCGCAGCGTCCAACTCGATCCCGGGCGCAACCCGGGGCTGACGGAGGCCGATGTGGAGGCCGAATTCGCGCGCACGATCGGGGCGAAGAAGGTCATCTGGCTCGACCGCGGACTCCACCGGGACAACCAGACCTTCGGCACCCGAGGACACGTCGACATCGTCGCCGCGATGCCCAGCCCAGGCGTCGTGCTCGTCCACGATCAGCGCAATCCCGAGCATCCGGACTACGAATTCAGTCGCGGACTCAAGGAGCAGTTCGCGGCCGAGACCACGGCCGACGGCACACCGTTCGAGGTCGTGCCGATCCCGGCTCCCGAGGTGCTGCGCGACGAGGAGGGATGGGTCGACTACTCGTACGTCAATCATCTCGTCACCAACGGCGGGGTCATCGCGTGCACTTTCGATGATCCGATGGACACCGAGGCGGTTGCCGTGCTCGAACGCGTCTACCCGGGCAGGAAGGTCGTCGGGGTCGATGCTCGCGAACTCTTCGCCCGCGGCGGCGGAATCCACTGCATCACTCAGCAGCAGCCGAGTCTCGGCTGAGCCGGACAGGGCACAATCGCAATCACCGCGTGCCGGGCCGGCTCCCGCTCACGCAGCGTGCAGGCCTTCTGGCCGCTGACACCGCGTGCCGGCCCGGTGGCCGTGGGGAATCCGCTTTGGCGGCGCAATCCATACCCGTACGGGCCCCACTCGGTATAAGGTGGTTCCAGAGGGCACAGTGCCCGTGCGCGGCCACATCGTTGCCCGGACCTGTGTCGCACAGCAGAGCCGAATACGGTGACGTCGAGTTGCGAAGAGGAGCAAGACCATGAAGAAGAGATTGATTCTCCTGGCCGGTCTCGGAGTCGGATTCATCCTGGGATCACGCACCGGGCGCCAGAGCTACGAACGGCTGAAGGCCCAGGCTCAGGAACTGTGGACCGACCCGCGCGTCCAGGACACCGTGGAAAAAGCCAACCAGTCGATCCGCGAGAAGTCGCCGGCCGTCGCCGATGCCGTGCAAACCGCGGCCGACAAGGTCAATGCCGCCGCAGCCACGAATACTCCGGTCTCCGAATTCGACGGTGACGAGGATTCGGCCGGCGCGAAGGCATCGGGCGGTGCCGCCAAGCACTCGCCGTCACCGAAGGCCAAGGACACGATTGCCGATCCCGAGCGTCACCTCGACGACGAAGGCCCGGCCGGAGTCGCCGACGACGACTGAGAGGCGCCCGACTGGCTGAGTCAGTCGGCAACAGCCCAGAAAAAGGTGAACAGCCCATGTTGGAAACTGGGCTGTTCACCTTTTTCTGTGCCGTTCGCGGATTCCACCCGCGTCCACCAGCGCGTCCACCCGCGTCCATTAGCTGCCGCGGCAGGCCGCCCTTCGGCGTCTACAGCAGTGAGCTCGTCAGGCGGGCCACGTTCTCCACATACTTCTTCAGCAGCGGTCGCGCCTCCCATTCCTCGGCATTGAGCTCGACCGAATTCGGCGCGTAGCGTTCGGCTTCGAGGTCATACATGCGCTGGGTGAATTCCTTGTTGACGATGAAGAGGGTGACCTCGAGGTTCATCGCGAAGGACCGTTCGTCCATATTCGACGAGCCGATGATCGAGACGTCGTCATCGATGATGAGGAACTTCGAGTGCAGCACCGTCGGAGCATGGTACATGAAGATCCGCACCCCGGCCCGCACCAGCTCGTCATAGTAGGACTGCTGCGCCTTGTGGGTCAGCCAATGGTCGCTCGTCTCACCGACGTACAGGCGCACATCGACCCCGGATCTGGCCTCCGTCGTCAGCGCGTGCAGCAGCGATTCGTCGGGCACGAAATACGGTGAGCAGACGACGACCCGGTGATTCGCGTTGTAGATGAGGTGGTTGAACAGGCGCAGATTGTTCTCGTCTTCGAAACCCGGGCCGGACGGCACGATCTGAGCCTGGATGCCGCCGAACTCGGGGGCCTCGAGTTCGAAGCTGTCGGGTTCGTCGAGGATCTCATCGGTCTCCGAATACCAGTCTGCGATGAACACGGCATCGAGCTCTTCGACGACCGGCCCCCGGCATTCCACCGACAGGTCCTTCCAGTGGAAGCCCTTCCGACGATTGCGGGCCTTGTTGTACGTGCGGTCGATGATGTTCTGCGAACCGGTGAACGCGACCTCCCCGTCGACGACGAGGATCTTGCGGTGATTGCGCAGGTCGGGCCTCTGGTATTCGCCCTTCCACGGTCGAATCGGCAGGGCCCGGCGCCAGCTGACGCCCGAGCCGTCGAGCTTCTTCACCAGTTCCGAATACCCCGGGTAGCCCAGCGAACCCACATGATCGATCAGGATCCGCACACTCACGCCGCGCCGGTGCGCGTTCAACAGCGATTCGAGCAGCCGCCTCGTCGTGTCATCGATGGCGACGATGTAGAACTCGAAGTGGACGAATCGCTGTGCTCGGTCGACGGCGTCGGCCATCGCCTCCATGCAGGCATGGTTGTCGACGTGGAGGTCGAAGGAGTTGCCGTGCGTCATCGGCAGGGCACCGAGGTCGAAGTTGAGCTGCGCAGCCGTGCGCAGCGGCTCGGGCATATGGTCGCTGCGCCCGACGATCGCCTGGTAGCGGGTCTGATCGCGGAAGAGATCGTTCATCTTCGACTGTTTGTCCCGCCGTCGCTTCGGCAGCTTCGCCGAACCCAGCAGCAGGAACGCCGCGATGCCCACATAGGGGATGAGGAAGATCGCGAGCAGCCAGCCGAGCGCGACCGACGGCCTGCGATTGTGCGGAATCCAGCCGAGCGCGATGATGCGGATGATCAGGTCGATCAACAGCAGGATGATGATCAGCCAGTTCGGCCACGCCTGGTCGATCGTGAAGAACGGATAGATCCCGAAACTGCTCATATAGTGCCCGTTCAGCTCCGCCCTGTTCGTCACAGCTTGGGTTTTCGGCCTCCGCTGGAGGATGTCAGATTGTCCCCCATCGTATCCTGCCCGCCCCGGGCCCATCCGGCCCACCCCGCCGTCGGCCGCCTGACCGATCCCGGGCATACTGGACGGTGACATCAATTGCTGAGAGCGAAGGTGCTGAACGTGATTCGAGACATCAACCCCGAGGGTTCCGACCGTTCGGATACCGCCGACAGCGCGAGCCGCGGTCCCGATATCGCCGACGCCGAGGCGGTCCCCATCAAACCCGCCGTCAGCGTGCTCATGCTCCGCGACGGGGACGGAGGACTCGAGGTGTTCGTCCAGCACCGGGTGTCGACGATGGATTTCGCCGCCGGCGTCGTCGTCTTCCCCGGCGGTCGCGTCGACCCCATCGATCACACGATCGCACCGACCATCACCGTCCCCGATCCGCAGGTGCACACCTCCGCATGGTCGGCATCGACCATCGCCGAGGATGCCGAGGGGTGGCGCGTACTGCTGGCCACCGCTGTGCGTGAGGTTGAGGAGGAGACGGGCGCGGTCCTCGACCCGGCCGGACTCAGACCGTGGGCGAACTGGGTGACTCCGGTGGGTCGGCCCAGGCGCTTCGACACGTACTTCTATACGATCGCGGCTCCCGAGCCCGCCGCCGCCCAGCATCAGACGACGGAGGCACACACGAGCGAGTGGCGCTCCGTGACCGGGATCCTCACCGATGAGGGGGCCGGACGGCTGAAGCTCATGCGTCCGACGTTCGTGCTGCTGCGTGAGCTCGCGGGGTTCTCCACCGTCGCCGAGGTGGTTGCCGCCGAGAGGATCATCGACCCCGTCCGCCCGGAGTTCCCCTCCAACCGCGGTTCTTGAGTTCGCCTCTTCGCCCGAGTCCTGCTGCCCGCGTCTGAGTCCCGCATCCCGCAGCTCTCAGCAGGACGCGGGAGTTCCCGACATCATGCCTTCGCGCGAGCCTTCATCGCGGCCAGGCGAGCGGCAACGACCTGCTTCTGCTCGTCGGTGCCCAGCAGTTCGGCCAGCGCTTCCTGTTCGGCATCGAGTCCGGTGCTGAGGTCGGAGTCATAGGACAGGTCGACGAGACGCTTCGCCCACACCAGCGCCGACCGAGACTGGCCGGCGATCTGCTCGGCCAATTCGAGAGCACGAGCCAGAGGGTCCTCGACGACCTCGTCGACGAGGCCGATGCGCAGAGCTTCCTCGGCACCGATCGTGTCGGCGGTGACGATGAGCTTCTTCGCCTGAGCCGGTCCGACGAGGCGCGGCAGCAGCTGGGTGCCGCACATATCGGGGATGATGCCCCAGTTGAGTTCCATGAGCGAGAGCTTCGCATCGGGTCCGGCCACCCGCATGTCCGCGCCCAGGGCGATCTGCAGTCCGCCGCCGAGCGCCGGTCCGCGCACCGCCGCGATGACCGGAACCTCGACGAGCGACCACACGTGCACGGCCTTCTGTGCCAGCGCCCGGGCCGACCCGAGTCGCTGCCCGAGACCGACGGCGGTGGCCACGGAGTCCGACTCCCCGCCGCCGGCGGCCGCTTCCCCGGCGGCCGCTTCCTCAGCGGATGAGCGGGTCGCGGCTCCCGCCTCGGCGATCCGGGCGAGCTCGGTGAAGTCGAGGCCGGCGCTGAAGGCACGACCGCGACCGGACAGGACCACGGCCTTGACCTCGCTCGAACCCGTAAGCGCCAGCCCCGCCTCGACGAGGTCTTCGAAGACCTCGCGGGTGAGCGAATTGAGTGTGTCGGCACGGTCGATCTCGACGTGGGCGACGCCGTCGGTGATCGAGTAGACGACGGTCGAGTTGGTGGTCTCGGACATGGAGGGGCCTTTCGAAGACGTGACCGGCGCGACAGCAGCCGGCGGAGGCGGAACACGCTGCGACCGCAGGCTCCGCGGTGCCGGCCCCGGCGACGCTGAACGAGCGATCAGCTGCGTTTCCTGAACCCTATCGGAGCTCCCGTCAACGTCAAGACCGACACGGCGATCAGCGACGCCGCACACATGCCGACGACCCCGGACCAGGCGAAGTGAGCGAAGAGGACCGCAGACAGCCAGGCGCCGAGACTCGTGCCCAGGTAGTAGACGGTGAGGTAGATGGCCGCGGATCGGGTCGAGTCGACCCCCGGCCGAGCCGCGCTGGCTGCCGCGGAGGCACCCGTATGGCCGAGGAAGAATCCGGCGGTGAGCAGCGACATGCCGATGATGATCACCACGAGCGAATCGACGAGCGTGAGTCCCGCGCCGGCGAGCGCGATGACCATTCCGGCCAAGGTGATCCGGGCGCGCGGGTACTGCGTGGCCAGGCGGCCGTAGTACGTGGTGACGACGGTGCCGACGAGATAGATGAGGAAGAACAGGGCGACCGCGCCCTCGCTCAGGTGCCATGGGTCCTGCTGCAGGCGGGTGCCGAGCATCGTGAACGATCCGCCGAAGACGATCATGCACAGGAACCCGGTGAGATAGATCCGCCACAGTCCCCCGCGCAGCGGAATCGCTCGCCGAGGCGGCCGTGCACTCCCGGCCCCACCGTCGTCGGCGGCGTCGCCGGCAGACAGGGGATCGTCGTCGACGGACCCATCGACGGTGTCACCGGCGGTGACAGCGTCGGGGTCGGCCGCCTCGGTGATGGTGGGGTCCGCATCGGGCGGACCGGCATCGTCCGTGTCGAGGACGGCGCGGCTGCGGGCGGTGGAGAAGAGGTCGTGGCGCAGCAGCCAGACGACGATGAGGCCGAAGACCAGCGACACGACCGCGGTGAACGCGAGTCCGCCGTGCCAGCCGAGGAGTTCCGACGCCAGCCCGGTGAGCAGCCTCGAGCACAGTCCGCCGATCGTGTTGCCGGCGATGTAGACCCCGATCGCCCCGGGCAGCGCGGCCGGCGGCAGGCGCAGGGACAGATAGGCCATGGCCGTGGCCGGCACCGAGGCGATCGCCAGTCCCTGGAGGAATCGGACGGCGATGAGCAGCTCCGGGGTCGGGGTGAAGGGAAGGACGAGCGCGAGGATCGCCGCAACGATCACTCCCGCACCGATCTGGCGAGCGTGGCCGATGCGCGGGGCGAGCATCGAGAACGGGATGAGGAAGCAGGCCATGGCCACATTCGTCGCGGACACGGTCAGGCTCGCCGTCGGACCGTCGATTCCGTAGGCGTCTCGGATCGCCGGCAGCAGCCCTTGAGTCTCGTAGAGGACGAGGAAGACGGCGATTCCCGCGAGGAATACTGCAGCGACGGTTCGCCGAGTGCTCGTCGGACTCGGCTCACCTGTGCTCATGAGTCCAACGCTATGCCTCCGAGAAGCACCCGCTCAAACGATTCCGAGTCCCGGACCGTGTGAGTCCGGACAGCGCGGGTGTCTGTGGGCGCTCGCTGCCGGTGCTCCCGCACGATCGCACGGCACCGCGGATTCGACGGCGCGGCGGATGTGGAGGATAACCCCATCGCCGAGGCGGCCCGACGTTTCATAGGCTGAAACCAGAAGTTCGACGAGCAGTGAATGGACGTGCCAGCGATGACGGCGACCAGCGAGATTCCCGCACTCAGCGCAGACCCCGCAAACCGCCCTGCCGCGCCCTCCCCCGGCGTCCCCACCTCGTCCCTGGAATCGCTCGCGCCGACCGACGGTCGGCACACGGACGTTCCCGGCAACCGCTCCTTCGTCATCACCTGGCTGTTGTCGATGCTCTTCGGCGTCCTCGGTCTTGACCGGTTCTACACCGGCCGGTACCTCACGGGCGCGCTCAAGCTGCTCAGCCTCGGCGGGTTGGGGATCTGGTGGATCATCGATCTCGGCATCGTTCTGGCCGGCGGTCTGCGCTGTGGGAGAGCTCCGCTGCGCGGCTACGCTCAGGACAAGGAGATCGCGTGGATCGCCACCGGCTTCACCCTCATCGTCGCCTATTCGATGCAGGTCGACGAGCTGGTCACGGCGCTGCTGAGCTCCCTGTTCTGACGCATTTCCCACGCCTGTTCCGATGCGCTTCGCCGACTGTTCACAACCGTCTCAGGTCTGCCTTTCCTGAAATCTGCGTCTCCCGGGTCTAGGCTCGAAGTCAGAACAGTTCAAGGAGGCACAATGAAACGGCAATTCCCCATTGTCAGGATGGTCACCGGCGACTCGGCAGGCAAACAGATCGCGGGAGCGGCGGCGGCCGCCTCGGCGCTCGGGCTCGGCGCACTCGCCGCATGGGATCTCACGCAGAAGAAGCACTCGATCCTGCGCAACTATCCGATCGCCGGGCACGCCCGATTCCTGCTGGAGTCGATCCGGCCGGAGATCCAGCAGTACTTCATCGAACGCAACTGGGACGGTCGCCCATTCAGCCGCGACACTCGCACCACCATCTACGAACGAGCCAAGGGCACCCACTCCGAGCACGCGTTCGGCACCGAGCGCGATGTCGACCGTGCCGGCTACGAGTCGCTCATGCACTCGAATATGCCGATCCCCAATCCGCCCCGGCCTCCGCGAGTGCGCATCGGCGGTGACGACTGCACTCAGCCCTACGACATCTCGCTGCTCAACGTCTCCGCAATGAGCTTCGGCTCGCTGAGCAACAACGCCATCCGAGCCCTGAACAAAGGCGCGGCACTGGGCGGATTCGCCCACGACACCGGTGAGGGATCGATCTCGCCGTATCACCGCGAACACGGCGGCGACCTCATCTGGGAACTCGGCACCGGATACTTCGGCGCCCGCACCCCGGAAGGACAGTTCTCCCCCGAGATCTTCGCCGAGAAGGCTCGGGACCCGCAGGTGAAGATGGTCTCACTCAAACTCTCTCAGGGAGCGAAGCCGGGCATCGGCGGGGTGCTGCCCGGGGCCAAGGTGACCGAGGAGATCGCGCAGATCCGCGGCATCCCCGTCGGCCAGACGTGCATCAGCCCGCCCGGACACACGGTGTTCTCGACCCCGATCGAGCTGCTCCAGTTCATCCGGCAGATGCGTGAGCTCTCCGGCGGCAAGCCCGCCGGCTTCAAGCTGTGCATCGGTTCGCGCACGGAGTTCCTCTCGATCGTCAAGGCCATGGTGGAGACGAACATCCTGCCGGACTTCATCATCGTCGACGGCTCCGAAGGCGGCACCGGTGCGGCACCGCTGGAGTTCGAGGACAATGTCGGTCTGCCGCTGACCCAGGGGCTGATGATCGTGCACAACGCGCTCGTCGGCGCGGGGCTGCGGAAGAAGATCAGGGTCGGTGCCTCGGGCAAGATCGCCACCGGCACCGATATCGTCAAACGCCTCATCCAGGGTGCGGACTTCACGAATTCGGCCCGCGCGATGATGATGGCCGTCGGCTGCATCCAGGCCCAGGCCTGCCACACAGGCAAGTGTCCCGTCGGCGTCGCCACTCAGGATCCGCGGCGAGCCCGCGCCATCGACGTGCCCACCAAGGCCGAACGCGTGCGCAACTATCACGACGGAGTCGTCGCCGAGGCGGTCCGGCTCATGGCGTCGATGGGTGCGGCCGCACCGGATGAGCTCGAACCGACGATGCTGCGTCGCAATGTCTCGGCCTCCGAGTCCTGGTCCTATGCCCGCCTCTACGACTGGCTGAAGCCCGGCGAACTCCTCGACGACACCCCGTCGGAGTGGGCCGACGACTGGTCCACGGCTCGCGCCGACACGTTCTCGATCCCCCGCGGACACAGCCGCTGAGCGAGAGGATTCCTATGACCACCCTTGTCCTTCTCCACTCGGCTCTGGGACGGACGTCCGGAATGGACGCCATCGCCGAACGCTTCGCACTGGCCGGGTATGCCGTCCACACTCCCGACGTCTACGCGGGCAGAACCTTCGACACCGCCGAAGCGGGAGTCGCCCACTCCCAGGAGGTCGGGTTCTCGGGCCTCGTGGATCGGGCGAAGGAGGAGTGCGAGGATCTCGGCGACGACCTCGTCTTCGGCGGGTTGTCGCTCGGAGCCGCGCTCGCGCAGCAGATGGGCAAGAACGATCCGCGCGCCCGCGGCGTCCTGCTCTTCCACGGCGGCGGATTCCCGAAGCCGACGCGCTGGCAGGCCGGTGTGCCGGTCCAGGCGCATTTCGCCGTCGACGATTCGTGGCGCAGCCCGGGCACGATCGAGACCCTGATGGAATCCGCTGCGAGGGCCGGCGCGCAGGCAGAGTACTTCCTCTACCCGGGCAACACCCATCTGTTCAGCGACCCGACGACCCCGGATTACCGAGAGGACAGCGCCGAACTGCTCTTTGAGAGGGCCCTGGCCTTCCTCGACCGCTTCTGAGGTCCTCCACTCACCATCGGGCCACCCCGCAGGCAGGTTGCCTCGCGGTGGAAGCGCTGACCGCTCGAGTCAGCGCCGAGCGCTCATGCTGCCGTCGACCGATCACCTCAGCACTCCACCTCCTTGCCGACCGCTCGAGTCAGCGCCGAGCGCTCAACTCATACCTTGATACAGCGGCGTTGAGTCGAGCGGTCGGCGAAATCAGTCCTTTGCAGATCAGAGCTGACCACCCCCGAACCCATTCGTTTGATTCCATTTGCTGAATTATATTGCAATTTGACTTCACTGAAGGCACACTGTTGTCATGGTGACCGTCTTCAGCACCAAGAGACTTCGCAGCCTCGGCTTCGCGCACAAGGACATCGTCAAGGCCCTGCAGTGCTGTCTGCAGAGGGTCCGACGTGGCCAATTCGTCCTCAACCGGCCTTGTGATCAGCAGGCTCACGCCGTGCTGCAGGACGTACACTCGGCATCCTCGACCTCGTACCCTCGGACCTACGGGGACATCAGAGACACAGCCGAAGACCTCAAGTCCCTGATCCGGTCGTACGCTGATGACCGGTTGCCCGACGCTGCCTTCTCCCATGTGTCAGCGGCCTTGTTACATGGTCTTGATCCACCGTTCCCCGCAGTCGACAAGTGCGAGATGATCCGGACCGGAACTCGCCGGAGCAGCGACACTCTCCACATTCGTGATCGGCACCTGCCTCCAAATGACGTCGGTTCGATCGGAGGACTCCCCGTCACGACATTGCTCAGGACCCTCGTGGACATTGCTCGCGAATACGACCCAGAGTTCTCGGTCCCATTGCTCTCGGACGCACTTCGCCGGCGGTTGGTCACCAAAGCAGCACTGCGAACCGCCCTTCCACCGGTCCACCGAGGCTGTCGCACCGCCGCTCTTGCCATCAGCCTCGCGGACGCGAACCACGAGTCAGCAGCAGAATCGATCACTGCCGTCAAGTTCTATCGCTTCGGCATCACCGGAATGATCCCCCAAGTCGAGACCTGCGACGCGGCTGGAAATCTCCTCGGCCGCAACGACTTCCGCCATGAGAAGTACGGACTGATCGTCGAATGCCACGGTGTCGGAAAGTATTTCATGGGGCGCAACAGCCCCGACGAAGCCAGCAAGAAGAACCATGAACGCCACATGAAGCTGCTCAACGCGGGGTTCCGCATCTTCAATCTCGTCTGGGCGGACCTGTTCCGACCCCATGAGTTCATCAAGATCAAAGCTGAACTGGACACGCTGGCGAAGAGCGAACTCACCCAGCGCAGCGAATGACCTCGACTCCCCTGCCGACCGCTCATCTCAGCGTCGCTGTATCAAGTTATACGCCGCGCGCTCGACGCGGAGTCGAGCGGTCGGCGAGCTGAGCTGCTCTCTCGGCGACAACACGCGCGGTCGAGGCTAGGACGCGCGGTGGGCACTGAGTCGAGCGGTCGGCGAAGTGACTGTGAGCTGAGTTGGTTCGCTCTACGTTGCAGTGGGACCGGTCACCCCATGACGAGGCCGTTGTCGACGATGAGGTTCTGGCCGGTCACCGCACGCGAAGCGGGAGAGGCGAAGAACACCACCGCCGAGGCGAAGTCCTCCGGAGTCGTCACCCGTCGCAGAGCGCTGGAGGCGGCGATCTGGTCGAAGACCGCTTCGGGTGTCGCCGAGGAGGCATCCGTGGTGCGCAGCAGTCCGCCGGAGACCATGTTCACCCGCACCCCGGCCGGTCCGAGATCCTTCGCGAACGTCCTCGTCAGCGACAGCAGCGCCGCCTTCCCGGCCGTGTAGTCGTGGTACGGCACGACCGGATCCTGGAACAGGTTGGTGCCGATGTTGATGACGCGGCCGGAACCGAGCTCGCGGAAGCCGTGCATCGCGGCCTGGATCGTGTTGACCGCACCTTCGACCGAACCGCGGAACTGGTCGGCGAAGTCCGAGTAGTCGATCTCGTCGGCCGGCTGGCGCTCGTCGCCGTTGAACGAGAAGTCGGCGAGCGCGTTGTTGACCACAGTGGATACCGGAGCTCCGAACTCGGCTGCCGCGGTCTCGAACATGGCGTCGACGGCGCGGGAGTCGGTGACGTCGGCCTCGATGGCCACGGCGCGCCCACCGCGAGCGCGGACCGCCTCGGCGAGCTCTTCCGCGGCCTCGGCCGAGTATCGGTAGTTGATGACCAGCGCCGCACCCTCCGGTGCGAAGGCCTTCGCGATCGCAGCGCCCAGGCCGCGTCCGGATCCGGTGACGAGCACGACCTGCTCGTCGAGAGGCAGGGCCTCGGAGGTGAATGCCTGGGGGTTGCTCATCGCGTGTCTCCTTCAGACGTCGGTGGGCGGATCCTGACCCCACCATACCCAGGAACCGCACGAGGGAACCGCACGCGCCGGGACGGAGCTGCGCCAGGACGGAGTCGTGCGCGAAGGCAATGTTCGCACCCCCTTCAGCACGGAGCAGATCGCTCCGAGCCGCGCGCATATGCGCCGCGAAACGTGCTCTGAGCGGCATGAGTCCATAGACTGACAAGAAGACCACCGTTGTCCATCCCCAGGAAGTCACCCTTATGAACGAGCTCGGCGCCGGCATCTCCATCGGAGTCCTCGCGGCTCTCGTCGTCTTCGTCATCTACTTCATCGGAGCGAAGCTCGGACGATGGCAGCCCCGGAATCCCAACGGCGGAGCCGGTGCTCAGGGCGGCTACCCGCAGGCACAGGGCTACGGTCAGAACCCCTACGGCCAGTCCGGCTACTCCCAGTCCGGTCGCCAGTGGAGCAGCGAGGATGAGACCCGTGTGCTTCCCAACAACGCACAGGGCTACGACGCCCAAGGCTACGACGACGTCGACGCCGATCAGCCGCGGGCCACGAAGAGAGAACTCGCCGCCAACATCCAGCACTCCGGTCAGATGATCGAGGCCAACCGGCGGGCCGCCACCGCGGCCAACGGCGACACCGTCGCAGTGTTCACCTACATCCTCGGCGCCGCCCTCATCGCCGTCGTCGCCTTCGTGTTCTTCAACAATCTGCTCCTGCCGGCCACCATCGGTGCGCTGACGGGCGCGATCATCTGCGTCGCCCTGTCGGCGACCTACACGATCAAGCATCTGGACTTCTGGCCGGACAATGCCACGATCTCGATCATCAACCTGCTCGTCGCCCTGGCCGCGTCGATCTTCATGTACATCGGGTCCGTGCAGACGGTGCGCGACAATATCAGCCTGTCCACGATCACCGACTCGTTCGACGCACTGCCCTTCAGCGACGGATTCTCGGCCTTCGCCGTGGCCATCGGCGACCGGGTGGTGACGTTCTTCAAGGACTTCGGCTTCCTCGGCTTCGTGTTCCTGCTGTTCATGGGCATCGGCTGCATCATCGTGTTCACCCTGGCCGCGAAGTCGCTCGTCGACGTCATGGACTGGCGGATCTTCGCCCAGTTCGGCCACAACGTCACCGACCGTCCGATGTCGCATTCGCGTGCCGTGCGCTTTCAGACCTCGAAGGTCTCGCACACCGTGACCTCGCTCGTTCTCGCCGTCATCGCCGTGCTCGCGGCCACAGGATTGCTCTATGACGGCTTCACCTGGTTCACACGCTGAGGAACATCTCAGAAACCGGGCGGTAAGATAGGTCCGGAATTCCCCGTCGTGACGCGTCACGCGCGCGCCTCTGCGGCCGATATCGACACCGACGAACGACCCGAAAAGGGATGAGTTACTCAATTGGCGAATGGCAACGCAACATTCCGGCACTCGAACGTGGCCCTGCTCGGCCTGACCGAGACCCTGGCCCCGAACGAAGTGACCTCCCAGGAATTCGACGAACGCCTCGCCGATACGCTGTCATCGCTCAAACTGCCGCAGGGTCTGCTCCAACGAGTCGCCGGCGTGTACGCCCGCCGCAACTGGGATGAGCCCCACCAGTTCGCCGCGGGTGCGATCACGGCCGGAAAGAAGGCCCTCGCCGAGGCGGGTGTCCCTCCCGATGCCATCGGACTGATGGTCAACACCTCCGTGACCCGTGAGCACCTGGAACCGTCCGTGGCCGTCGGCGTCCACGCCGGCATCGGGCTCGGCCCGCAGGCGATGAACTTCGACATCGCCAACGCCTGCCTCGGATTCGTCAACGGGATGACCCTGGCCGCGAACATGATCGACGCCGGGCAGATCGAATACGCCCTCATCGTCGCCGGCGAAGACGCCTCCCGCGTCCAAGACGCGACGCTGCGCCGCCTCAACCGTCCGGAGATCACTCGCGAGGAGTACCTCAACGAATTCGCGTCCCTGACCCTGGGTTCCGGCGCTGCCGCGGCCGTCCTCGGGCCGGCCGACAAGCATCCGGAGGGCCACCGCATCCTCGGCGGGATCACCCGTGCCGCCACCCAGCATCATGAACTGTGCGTCGGCGACCACAACGGCATGTTCACCGACACGAAAGGGCTGCTCTCCGGCGGCATGGAGCTCGTCGTCGCCGCGTGGGAGGAAGCCCACGAGACCGGCTGGAACTGGCGGGAGATGGACCGCTACGTCATGCACCAGGTCTCAGATGTGCACACGAATTCGATCACACGGGCCGCGAACCTCGACCCCGACCGGATCCCGGTGACCTACCCGGAGCTGGGCAACGTCGGCCCCGCCTCACTGCCCATCACCCTGTCCCGTGAGGCCGAGAACCTCAGACCCGGCGACCGCATCCTGTGCATGGGCGTCGGCTCCGGCCTCAACACCGCCATGACCGAGATCGAGTGGTAGAGACCTTCATGAGATTTCCTGCACGGCCGGCCACGCTTCCCCCGCAGCTGCCCGAGTGGGACCCCGCCTGGTCCCGGATCGTCGAGGCCGCGACCCCTGATGGGACACACGAGTTCCACGTCCTCGACACCCTGCCCGCCCTGGCCGCGGCCGGTGTCGAGCCGACGGGCACGATCGTCGCCCTCCACGGCAACCCGACGTGGTCGTACCTGTGGCGTCGGCTGGCCAGCGCCACCATCGCCGCCGCTCGGTCGGGCGGACGTGCCTGGCGGCTCATCGCCCCCGACCAGCTCGAGATGGGCTTCTCCGAACGGCTCGCGCACTCCTCGATGCCGGCGCCGAAATCCGCCGAGGTCCGTCGCATCGCCGATCGCATCAGCGATTTCGACGCCGTCGTCTCCGATCTGTTCGCCGAGGTGGCCGCCACCGGATCCGCCACCCACCCGATCGTGACGATCGGTCACGACTGGGGCGGAGTCCTCTCGCTCGGTTGGGCAGCCCGGAACACCGATCGTGTGTCTGCGGCCATCAGCCTCAACACTGCGGTCCACCAGCCCGAGGACACCCCGGTGCCTGCACCGCTGCGGGCGACCCTGGCCGGTCCGATGCTGCCGACGGCCACCGTGCTCACCGACGGATTCCTGCGCGTGACTTTGGGTCTCGGCGATCTCGATGCCGAGACGAAGGACGCATTCCGCGCCCCGTACCGCACACCTGCGGACCGGTGGGCGATCGGCAATTTCGTCGCCGATATCCCCGTCGATGACACGCATGCCTCCGATCCCGAGCTCCAGCGCATCGGCCGGGACATCGCCGCTTTCGACAAACCGGCGCTGCTCGTCTGGGGTCCGAAGGACCCGGTGTTCCTCGAACGCTATCTGCGGGACCTGCGCCGGCGTCTGCCGCAGGCCGATGTGCATCGGTTCGAGACGGCGTCCCACCTCGTCAGCGAAGATCACGATGTGGCCGGACTCGTCCTCGACTGGCTGGACGCGCAGTTCGATGCACCCACCACCGCGAACACCCCCACCGAGGCGGCCCCCGCGAAGGGAACGTCCGCGCGGTCGGGCACAGCCGCCTCGGCGAGGGGGTCGACTTCCGATGTCGCGGATGACCCAGCCGCCGGCGACGGATCCGCGGATGTCCGCACGGTCACGGCGATCCTCGATGCGCGCCGTGACGACGAGGCGATCGCCTCGGTCGACTTCGCGCAGAACCCGGCGCAGCAGATCAGCTGGCGCCACCTGTGGCACGTGACGACGTCGATCGCGAACGGGCTGCTCGACCTCGGCGTACAGCCCGGGGACCGGGTCTCCATGCTCGTCCCGCCCGGCAACAACCTCACCGCCGCGCTCTACGCATGCCTGAAGATCGGCGCGGTCGCCGTCGTCGCCGATGCCGGTCTCGGCCCGAAGGGAATGACTCGGGCGGTCACCTCGGCGGACCCGCAGTGGATCATCGGGGAACTGCCCGGGCTCACTCTTGCACGGGCCTTCGGCTGGCCGGGGCGACGGATCTCGGTGAGTCCGCTCGGACCCGTGCGCTCGCGCCTGTTCAAGGCAGAGACGAGCCTGACCGAACTCTCCCGCACCCCGCACCGGGCCGAGCTGCCGACCCTGGCCCCGGATGCCGATGCGGCGATCCTCTTCACCTCCGGTTCGACCGGACCGGCGAAAGGCGTGCGCTATACGCATGCGGACATCTCCGCTCTGGCGGCCGTGCTGACCAGGGTCTTCGACGTCACGGAGGGCACCGGTCTGGTCGCCGGGTTCCCACCGTTCGCCCTGTTGGGCCCGGCCATCGGCGCCACCTCGGTGACACCGGACATGTCGGTGACGAAACCGAAGACGCTCACGGCCTCAGCGATCGCCGATGCGATCATCGCCGGACGGGCGACCATGGTCTTCGCCTCCCCCGCGGCGTACACGAACGTGGCCGCGACCGTCGGCGAGCTCGACGACCAGCAGAGGGCAGCGTGCGCGGGCGTCGAGCTTGTGCTCTCGGCGGGTGCACCTGTGCCTCTCGAACTCATGGATGCCATCGCCGGAGTGTTCCCGAACGCGTCCATCCACTCTCCTTACGGCATGACCGAGGGGCTCCTGCTCACCGATATCGACCGCGACGGGGTGGCTGCCGCCGCTGCCACCGGCGGTCACGGGGTGTGCGTGGGGCAGCCGATCGACGGGGTCGAACTCGCACTGGCACCCATCGATGAGTCCGGACGATCGACCGATGAGCTGATACAGGGCGAAGACGCGCGGGGCCGCCTCGGCGAATTCGTCGTCAGTGCCGCCCATATCAAGTCCGGCTACGACAATCTGTGGCGCACCACCGCGGATTCGGCCCGTGATGATCTGCACGGTCTGACCTGGCACCGCACGAACGACATCGGGCATATCGACGATGCCGGTCGCGTGTGGCTCGAAGGGCGGCTGCAGCACGTCGTCACGACGCCGCGCGGGCCGGTGGGGCCCGGTGGGCTCGAGGCGCTCATCGACGCCGACTCCCAGGTCAGCCGCAGCTCCGTCGTCGGAATCGGACCCGTCGGCACCCAGGCGCTGGTGGCTGTGCTCGATGCCGAGGGCACAACGCTGTCGCCCGGCCTGGCGCCCTTGGACCTGACGGCGCGGCTGCGGGAGAAGATCGCCGAGGCCGTCGGTCATGACCTGACCGCGGTCCTCGTGGCACCCGAATTCCCCACGGATATCCGCCACAATTCGAAGATCGACCGCTCCCGTCTCGCCGCCTGGGCCGTCAGCGTCCTGGCCGGTGGGCCGGTGCGGGGAAACGTCTGAGGATGAAATGAGAATCACCGTCACCGGAGCCTCCGGGCTGCTCGGTTCGTCCGTCGCGCGTGCGCTCGTCACCGCCGGTCACGAGGTCACGACCCTGCAGCGTCGCCCCTCGGGGGTTGACGGGGCCACCGATGTGGTGGGTTCGGTGACCGATGCGGCCGCCGTCGATGAGGCCGTCACCGGCGCCGACGCGGTCGTGCACTTGGCCGCGAAGGTGTCCATGATGGGCGATCCCAAGGATTTCGAGGCCGTGAATATCGGCGGCACCCGCACTCTCGTCGATGCGGCTCGGGCCGCCGTCGTGCAGCGCCTGGTCCACATCTCATCGCCGTCGGTCGCGCACACCGGTGAGTCGATCATCGGCGACGGTGCCGAACCGGCGTCTCCGGAGTTCGCACGCGGCGAGTATGCGCGGACGAAGGGAGCCGGTGAGCGGATTGCCCTGGGCGCGGATTCGCCCGATTTCCGGGTACTCGTCCTGCGCCCCCACCTCATGTGGGGTCCGGGTGACACTCAGCTCACGGAGCGGGTCATCGATCGTGCCCGATCGGGTCGGATGCCGGTGCTCGGATCGGGCGCGGCGCTGGTCGACACCCTGTTCGTCGACAATGCAGTTGAGGCGATCGTCGCTGCGGTGACCGCGGTCGATTCCACTCATGGTGAGGCGCTGGTGGTGACGAACGGCCAGCCGCGACCCATCGGTGAGCTGATGTCACGCATCGCGATCGCCGGCGGAGCGGCAGAACCCAAGCTGCGCATCCCGGTGGCCCCGGCTCTGGCAGCAGGGTCTGTGGTCGAAAAGGTGTGGGAGCTCGGAGACCATGACGACGAACCGCCGTTGACGAGGTTCCTCGCCGAACAGCTGTCGACCGCGCATTGGTTCGATCAGCGGCGGACGCAGGACGTCCTCGGTTGGACTCCCCGCGTCAGCATCGAAGAGGGTCTGGAGATCCTCGCCGCACACTACGCCTGAGGGTTCCTCCGGAACAGGGGCGATATCACCGGATCAGAGCCGGTGCTGCCGGGCTCAGAGCCGGTACTGGTTGTTCTCCTCGGCTGAGGGTCCCTTGCGTTCGGGAGCCTGGGCTCCCTCGCCGTCGTCATCGGCGGGCTCGTCGTCGGCTGTGCCGGCAGACTCATCGGCCTCGTCCGGCATCTTGCCGGAGAGCGCGTCGGCCGACATTCCGGGTTCGCCCGTCGGCGGTGCCTCGAGCGAGGATCCGCTGGCGGATTCGTCGAACTCCTCCGGGTCGAGCGTCGCCGGATCATCGGCCGGTCCTTCGAGCCCCGGGTCGGACGCCGAGGCGGAGCCGCTGTCTCCGGCATCGTCCTGATTGAGCGACGGAGCCGCGGACTCGTCATCGTTCGTCGCGTCGGCGACATCGGCCTGCGGTGCCTCGGTGGCATCGGCCTGCGGGGCGGCGGTGGGTCGGGCGGGGAACGACGGCGGCATCGGCGGAGGCGGCGGCAGTTCGGACGAATCCCCTGTCTGGACGGTCGGCTTCTCAACGGGCCGAGAGGGTTCATCAGCGTCAGCGCCGGTGTCTCCGGATTCGGTGTCACCGCCGGCGTGGGCCTTGGCGGCGTCGGTGTCGCCCGGCTGTGCGGATTCGGCGGAGTCTGTCGGCTCTGCGGGTGCGGCCGGCTCCGCGGTCTTCACGACCACTGCGGGCTTCGCTGACTCGGCGGGTCGTTCCTCATCCGTCGAGGCCTCGTCACCTTCGGCTCCGTCGGCTTCCAGGGAGGAATCTGACTCATTGTTCTGCTCGGCTGCATCGTCAGCCGCGTTCCGACCGGCTGTGTCGTCGGCCTGCGCGGATGCCTCATCTTCGGTCGTCGCAGCAGACACTGCCGAATCCTCGCCTCCGGACGCCTCGCCCTCGGCGGAATCATCCTCAGCGGCTTCGCCCTCTGCGACCTCCCCCTCGGCAGGAAACGCTGCGGCGGACTCACCGCCTGCCGCTTCTTCCTCGGCGGTTGCCTCCTCGGCATCGGCCCCCTCGAAGCGAGACATCTCCGCGTCGGCGCCCTCGGTGGGGGCCGCCTCAGCGATGTCCGTGTCATCGGACGAGGTCACCTCGGCGGACTGGGCGGTCGATCCCGGCAGGGCGCCGTCGATGCCTTCGAGGCTCACTCCCGCCTCGGCGGCGAGTCGGGCACGTCGTTCGGCACGAGCCTTCGCCCGCTCGTCTTCGCTCTTCTGCGCCTTCGCCTTGGCCTTCGCAGATTCGCCCTTCGGCTGGGTCGGGCGCACGGCCTCCCAGATGAGCAGGACGACGAGCATGGTCAGGCCGACGATGACGCCCATGAGGATCGAGCCCCACGGTCGCGCCATCGCGAAGAAGTCGAAGATGGCGTTCAGGCCGAACATGACGGCCAGGCCGAGGATCAGTGCAACCAGGAATCTCATATCCCCATTGTGCCCTCTCCCGGTCCGAGTGCAGGGAAATGGGTCCACTTTCGTGCCGCCGACGCTCGCCCGAGGATGCGACCCACCTCGGCACAATACTGTGCCATGCGTCACAATGGGCATATGGATACGCAACCCGACACCGCCGCCCCCAGCTACGACGACATCGTCGCCCGCATCGCCGACGATGCCGACGGATTCTGGCTCGAGCAGGCCACGAGCCTCATCGACTGGGTCACCGAGCCGACGAAGGCCGTCGACGATTCGAATGCGCCGATCTACCGCTGGTTCCCCGATGGCGAGCTCAACGTCTGCTACAACGCGATCGACCGACATGTCGAGGGTGGCCGCGGCGACCAGGCCGCCATCATCTACGATTCGCCGGTCACCGACACCGTCCGTTCGATCACGTACGCCGAACTGCTCGATGAGGTCTCCCGCTTCGCCCGCGCCCTGGCCGACAAGGGCGTAGCCAAGGGCGATCGCGTCGTCATCTACATGCCGATGATCCCCGAGGCAGCGGTTGCCATGCTCGCGTGCGCCCGCCTCGGCGCGATCCATTCGGTCGTCTTCGGCGGCTTCGCCCCGAACGAACTGGCCGTGCGCATCGACGACACGGCACCGAAAGCCGTCATCTCCACCTCCTGCGGAGTCGAGAAGAGCCGAATCCTCGAATACAAGCCGATGCTCGATGAGGCGATCGAGATCGCTGCGAACAAACCGGACTTCACCGTCATCGTCCAACGCGACGAACATCGCTGCGAACTCGGCGAGAACGACCTCGACTACGCCGAACTGCTCGACCAGACACCTGAGGGCATCGACCCGGTGACCGTCAAAGCCACCGACGAACTCTACGTCCTCTACACCTCGGGCACCACCGGCAAACCGAAGGGAATCGTCCGCGACTCCGGCGGCTACGCGGTGGCCGGCGCGTTCTCGATGCCGACCGTCTTCGGGCTGAACCCGGGCGACACGATGTTCACCGCCTCCGACGTCGGCTGGGTCGTCGGGCACACCTACATCGTCTACGCACCCCTGCTCGCCGGCGTCACCTCGGTGCTCTACGAGGGAAAGCCCGTGGGCACACCCGATGCCGGGGCCTTCTTCCGCGCCATCGAGCAGCACAAGGTCAACGTCCATTTCACCGCCCCGACCGCCATGCGCGTGGTGCGCAAGGAGGATCCGAACGGCGAGCTGATCAAGAAGCACGACCTCTCACACCTGCGCGCGGAATTCCTCGCCGGCGAACGACTCGATCCCGATACGTACGAGTGGACGACGACGATCCTCGCCGAGGCGACCGGCCGCGACGTCCCCGTCGTCGACAATTGGTGGCAGACGGAGACCGGTTGGCCGATCACGGCGAACCCGCTGGGACTGACCCGGTTCCCGCTCAAGGCGGGGTCGTCGACGAAGCCGACTCCCGGCTTCCAAGTCGAGGTCGTCGACCCCGGCGGTCAGCCCGTTCCGACCGGTGAGGAGGGGCTCATCGTCATCCGGCTGCCGCTGCCGCCGGGCACCATGTCCACGGTGTGGGGCGACGACGAGCGGTTCATCTCCTCCTACCTCGCCGCCTTCGACGGCTATTACCTCACCGGTGACTCCGGCTATCTCGATGAGGATGGGTACGTCTTCGTCATGGGTCGCACCGACGATGTCATCAACGTCGCCGGCCACCGCCTGTCCACCGGCATCATCGAGGCGGTCGTCGCCTCCCACCCGGCCGTGGCCGAGGCCGCTGTCATCGGCGTCCACGATGACATGAAGGGACAGATCCCGCGTGCCCTCGTCGTGCTCGGGGATTCCGCCGAGGCGGCCGACCCGGACACAGTCATCGACGAACTCGTGGCGCTCGTGCGCAAGGAGATCGGTCCGGTCGCCGCGTTCAAGCGCGTCGACATCGTCGCGGGTCTGCCGAAGACCCGGTCGGGCAAGATCCTGCGCAAGACGATGCGGCAGATCGCCGATGGCGTCGCCGATCCGGCGGTGCCGTCGACGATCGAAGACCGCAGCGTGCTCGATGACCTCGGGGCGGTGCTCTCCCGCGGCTGAGCAGTCTCAGGCTTCAGCACGCAGACGCGATTCGGTTACGCGCTGCGCCCCTGTTCGAAGCCCGCGGCGAATCCGCGCTCGAAGGCCTCTTGGACCTCCTGTTCGCGGCTGCGGCGCTCATCGGCCCAACCGAAGGGGTCGAATCCTCGTCGGCCAGGTCCGAAGCCGGGTCCGACGTTCGGGCCGAACCCGCGTCGTCCGCGGCTTCCCCCGCGACGGCGGTCGCGGTCGCCGTGCCCGCCATGAGGGCCGTGATCCCCGTGACGGTCAGGGCCGCCTCGGTGGGCTTCGTGAGCGTCATGCTCGCGGGGGTGTTCGGGATCGCGTGGTCCGTCGCGGCGATCCGAGTCGTCTCCGCAGCGTTCGGGTCCGAAGTTCTCGACGATCTTCGACAGCGAGGCCTTGAGATTCTCGAACTCTTCGGAGGTGAGCACCTCTTCGATGCGATCGCCGACTCCGTCGCGCATATCGCGGAAGCGCTGGCGCAGCTCGTCGGGATCGATGTTCTTCGACGGTCCCCATCCGCCTCGGCCACGCGGAGGGCCGTAGGTCACCGGTTCCTCCGGGTAGGCGGCGCCGTCGGCGACGACCTCATCGGAATCCCAGCGGCGACGTCCTCGCCGCATACGCCCGAAGTCGCGAGGATCGAAGCCGGAGTCGGCCGCGGCCGCGCGGAATTCGCGGCGCAGCACGTGGCTGAACTCGCGCAGCAGCTGCGGCAGATCGGCGTCGGTGTCATCGCCCTTGCCGTCGCCGGAATCGGCGCCGTCTGCAGGCTCGTCGCTCACGGGCTCGGCGCGCGCGGCCGAATCAGTCTCCGCCGCATCGGCCTTGTCCGCTTCGCCCGGCCGTACCTGATCGGAGCCGAGGCTCGAGGCGTCGCCGGCGGCGGTGTTCTCGTCGGTGTTCGGCGAGTCCTTCCGATCATCGGCCCCTGCTGCGCCGGCTCCTCCGGTCGGGGTGGTGAAGTCGTCGTTGTCATCATTGAAGTCATTGTGTGCAGTCATGTCATCTCCTTAGTTGTCATCTGACATGTACATGCAGAATGACATGCAATTCGATTGCATGTCAAGTGGCATGTAAAATCGGAGTATGAGCACGAACGATGACATTCAGGCGATCGCCGAGGCGCTCACCCGCCTGCAGTGGCGGCGCGGACCCGGTGGTCCGCGCGGTTTCGGACCTTTCGGCGGGTTCGGTGAGCACGGCAGTCCCGGCGAGCACGGGGTCCCCGGTGAACGCGGCGGGTTCGGTGAACGCGGAGGATTCGGTGGCGGTCGGAGCTCAGATGACTTCCCCTTCGGCGGCAAGCGTCATCCCGGCGGACCGTTCGCCGCACACGGTCGCGGGCGTGCGCTCATCCGTCTGCTCGTCTCCCTCGTCCAGGCGGGCACGGCGCTGGGAGTCAGCGCACTCGGCGATGCGATCGGCGTCGATCAGCCGCGCGCGTCCAGGCTCGTGTCCCAAGGCGTCGAGCTCGGCTTCCTGCGTCGCGAGGCCGACCCGGACGATGCCCGGCGCACCCTCATCGCACTGACGGACAAGGGTCGCGCGATCACCAACAGGTTCCGCGGCGCTCAACGCGAGAACGTCGATCAGGCACTGAGCGCATTCACCGAGGACGAGAGAGCACAGTTGGCATCGCTGCTCACCCGCCTCGCCGATGCCTGGCCGAAGTGAGCGCCTCTGTCCGTCTGTTCTGACCGGACTGCTGTCCCGGCAGGACGGGCACTCGGATGCGGTGAGCAGTCAGACCTCGGACGCGGCTGTCTGCCAGGCGCCGGATCTCAGCCCTCAGCGAGCTGCTTGAGTCGTTTGAGGGAGGCGAGCAGATTCGCCGTCGTCGTCGACTGTGCGCGCGACAGGCGCTTCGGATCGCGCAGCTCGGTCCAGTCATAGGTGTGACGGACCAGGACCGAGTCGTCCCCGGTCGGTTCGATCTCCCACACCCACTTCTGCCCGAAGGGCTCTCCGCCGACCTCAGAGGGCTTCCAGGCGATGAGCCTGCCCTCGGCGAAGTCGACGATGTGGTTCTCGCGTTCCACGCCCTTGGTCAGGGTCGTGATGAAGGAACCGCCGGTCCCGCGCACTCGCTGGCCCTCGAGGGCCGAGCCGAGATTGTCGTTTCCGTCCCATTCCGGCTGTCTCTGCGGGTCGGCGATGAGTTCGAAGACCGCCTCGGCGGCAGCTGAGATCTCGATCTCGGCAGTGACGACCTTGAGAGCCGGATCGATCGAATCGAAGACGGAAGCATCAGGGGTCTGGTCGGTCATAGAGTCCTGCCTTCGTGTGTGGTCCAGCCTCGGCGTCGAGTGGACGTGCGGGGTGAATCGGACACGGTCAGAATACACGGACCCGCCGCCCAGGGCCCTGCGGGCGGGAACCCGCCGCCCCGTTCCTCGCGGGTGGGAACCCGCCACCTCAGTCCTCGAGGGCGCGGTCCTGTCGTTCGGCACGCAGGGCTGCCGTGCTGAAGCGGGTGAACATCCGGGAGGAGTCGCTCGACAGCGCCAGCAGCACCGCCACCTGCATGGCGATGGTCGTCAGAGCATACATGTTCGTCGCCAGGTCGCGGTCTCCGGTGAAGTAGTTCGTCATCGACACGATCACGGAGATCGTCGAGAGCGTGAGGATCCACAGCCTCGCTCGGTTGCTGCCGCGGAACACCGACGTCGAGGCGATGACCTGCAGACACCCGATGAGGAGGCTGAGACCGACGAGGAATCCCGCGACGATGCGTGTGGCCGTGTCGTCGCTGACTGCCGCGATGTCCGAGCTGTAGTCGACGACTTCGGATCGCAGCCCGTTCCAGTCGAGGAGCATGCTGATCACATCCCACGCCTGGAAGAGCAGCAGAACGAGCACAAGGGCGGCCCCGACGACGGTCTGCAGGGGGCGCTGCCGCCACAGCGTCTTCGTCACTTCGGACACGCTGTGTGAATCGGAGTAGATGCGGGTGGCGTCGAGAGCCAGCTCCAAGCGTTCGGGATGATCGGCTTCGTCGGCGACCACCTCGGTGACGTCGACGATCGGCAGGTGCCCGTCGGTGATGATCGCATCGCCGCCGCCGTTGCGGGAGTGGTATCCGGTGGAGAAGTCCTTGATCCTATCGACCGCGATCACGTCGTTGGCACCGGCGACCGTGTCGACGATGTGGTCGCGTTCGACGTCGGTGTTCTCTTCGATCTTGTGGGTGAACTGGAGGGTGAACAGGGAGATGCCGACGGCTTTGTCGTAGGTTCCCGCGGCCAGCCAATCGGCCTGGTGCCCGCCGGGCAGCAGCCATCCGTGCGGGCATTTCCAGAACCGCACATGGTGACGTTGGCCCGGGTCGCCGTCGACTTCCTGCTGGTAGGCGAAGTCCTGACGGCGGCCGAACAGCAGCAGCGGGGACACCGGCGCCTGCGGGTAGCTGCGCTTCGTCACCGTCGAGCGGATGATCTCCCACGTCGACGCGGGAGTGATGCTGTCGGCAAGGATCCATCCTGCTTCGCGCATCGCATGGTGGATCTGCGCCTCCTCACCACGCCAGGCGAGGTTGACCGGATCGCCGAGCAGACCGTCGGAGGTGCGAGTGCGGCCGATGAAGTAGTTCGGCACATAGATCTGGGACAGGATGCGGTGCAGCCTGGGCAGAGCCAGATAGGACACGACTCCCCAGAACACGAGCAGCGTGAGCACCTGCCACCAGCCGAGGCTGAATCCCTTGAGCAGGATGAGCAGCGCCAGCCAAGTCGAGGCCGCGCCGGCGAACAGGAAGAACAGGTAGTCGAGCACCCCGGTGGGCGTGAAGTGGTGTCGCCGATAGACGAACGGCTGCCTCAGCCGCCGCTTCTGCCCGACCGCCGCGTCCGTTCCGTCCGTCGTCCCGCCCGAAGTCATGGGCGTCAGTTTAGCCAACCTCTTCCAGCGTCCGTACTGCGGATTCCCGCCGTCCTCCGCCGAGGCGGCCCGACCGAAAACGATCACGCTCGCCCCTCCCTGCGAGTCGGACCTCACCGAGGCGGCCCGGCCGGAGTCGGTCAAGTTCGCCCTGTGCGGGGCGGCTGTTCCCGGCGGCGTCTGAGTGCAGCACGTGCGGTGGCCGCGAGTTCCGGACTGTCGTCATTGCTGAGTTCGGTGATGAAGTCATCACTGTGCTCGCCGGGGATCTCGAGAAGGACTTGGAGCACCCTGAATCGTGCCGTCGTGTCGCTGGAGTCCGCGTGCCGGTGCAGTTCGGTCATTATCCGTTCGCTCATATCGGCCCTCGGCCCGGTCGCGTCGACGATGAAGCCGAGGGTCTCGGCCGCCTCGATGTCCCTCGGTCCGTTCATCGCCATGTCGAGCAGCACGGGCACGGCCTTCTCGTCACCTGAGCGGCCGAGGGTGAGCGCGGCGATGCTGCGGATATCAGAGTCGACATCGTCGAGTCCCTTGTCCAGTGCCTGACGGATCATCGATGTCGAGCGTGAGTCGAGTTTCTCATCCGGTGTGGTTCTGCGGATCTCGTCGAGGGCGATCAGTGCATTGCGACGCACTTGGGCCGATGCGTCGTCCATTCCGACGACCACATGGGGCACGGCCTCGGCGCCGGCTTGGGCAAGTGCCCACCGCATGGCCCCAGCCGCGTTGAGCACGGTCTCCTGCAGGACCGCCTGCGAAAGGGCCTCGATCGGCATTCCTCCGTCGACTCCGCTGCCGAGTGCGGCCTTGTGCCGTTGGATGACATCGCCGGATTCGAGAGAGCGCATGAGATCGATGGTGTACAGGAGAGACTCGCCGTCGGCTCGACCGAGCCGAGCGACGGACTGGAGGTGGTCGAGCAGACGCTGCTCGGCCGCGATCCGCTCACGTGCCTGGTCGATGAGGTCCCCGAGCACTGTGCCGGGGTCGAAGTCCGGCTCGGACAGCACCCGACTGACTTCGGTCAGAGACATCCCGAGTTTGCGCAGACCTTCGATGTGGAAGATGCGCCCGATGTCGGCATCGGAGTACTCCCGGTAGCCGCCAGGCGTCCGCTGGCTGGGCAAGACGAGGCCCAATGATTCGTAGTGGCGCAGCATGCGTGCGCTCACACCGGAGCGCCGGGCCACTTCGCCGATGAGCATTGCCACCTCTTCTCCGCTGTCAGCCACTCTATGCCGCAATAGTGGCCCTCCGGGTGCAGTGTTCCGAAGTTCTTCGATGCCTGGGACCTTTCGGACGTCGCTCAACGGCCGCAGGCGGACTTCGCGCAGGTGCTGGAACAGCGCCCTGAAGGAAGGGATCCGAGACCTCGGCCGTGTGCCGGCGGGCTTGCCCCACCCGTCGGCACACGCACGATCGAACCTTCCCTGCGCCGATCTAGACCGTGGTCTCGGACCCCAGTGCGACCACCCGCTTGGCTGCGTCCAAGGCGTGGGCGAAGCCGGCATCCGGGTCATCGAACATGTCCCGGGTCGCCATGGCGTGAGCCCGCACTGTGTCGTCCTCTGCATGTAGCCTCTCATCGACCACTGACACGAGATCCTCACCGAGGGCCACGATCGCTCGGCTGAGGCTCTTCTGCATCTCGACTTCACCGCGTCCCAACTGCGACATCAGGGCGGATGCCAGTTCTGCGCGATTGTCACCCGGGACAAGGGCAACGGCGGCTCTCCACGCACTGCGGGCCACCTCGGTGTCGGCATGGGCGATGAGGGCGGTGCCGATCCGGGCCGGGTCCATGGCCGGCCAGGCGCGGACGTCACCGATCTTCGACAGGGTGTGCAGGGATTGGCTGATCGCCTGCGGCAGCGGCGAGTCGAGTTCAGCGATGAGGCGGGGAACGGTGTCGTCGGCGGGCAGCCGCGTGAGCGCCCAGGTGAGCATGTCGCGGACGAAGAAGTCCGGTTCGATGCGGCACCGGGCGATGAGCACGTCGAGGTCACAGGGTTCGGCCCGTGTGCCGATGGCCATCGCCGCCTGCAGGCGCTGCTGTGGGTTCGACGCACTCAGCGCGTCGATCATGGGGTCGCCGGTGCCGTCCCGAAGGTTTCCGGTGTCGTTCCGAACGTCGCCGCCGGTCTGTTGGTCAGCCTCGGTCGGGGGTTCCGGTCCGCGAGCCTGGTGACGCCCCAGTGGATGTGTCATGGTCTCCACCTCCTTGTCACCCAGTGAAGACCCTGACATCGTGTCAAGGTCAAGGAGGCTGGACTCGCTTCCTTCTCATCCTCAGCGCGGAGTCTCAGCCTCCGCTCGACCAGCCTCCGCTGACTGGAGCAGTGGTGCTCGGACCGGGGCCGCCGTCCGAGTCGGAAGCGGAGGATAAGGATCCGATCGACGAGGAGTCCGAGGTCGGCGATGAGCCCGTCGACGATGATTCCGCAGAGAGGAAGATGACGGCGACGAGGATGCCGGCAATGGTCAGGATGCCGACGGCGACGAAGGAGAAGACCACGATGAGGCAGGTCATCAGAGGTGGGCGGTTGCTGCGCCGAACGATTCTCACCATGGTTCAAGCCTAAGCTGTGCGGAGCCATCCGAGACGAGTCCACGCTCGGCTCCGCTCGCACCCTCACCGCCACTCGGCCGTGACCTTCCTGTGACAAAAACCTCGGCATGGTCTCATGCGTCCTTAAGTTTGTTGCATTATCGTTATATTCATGCCTCGTCTGACCTCATCTCGCAAGGGCCGCCGGTCCGTGCTCACTGGTGCCCTCATCGGGCTCGGGGCTGCAGTGATGGCACTGGTCGTGGGCGCCGTCATCATCCTCAATTCCCCCATTTCGTTCGGTTCCACGAAGATCAGGCAGATGCAGATGGCTTCGGTCAACCAGCTCAGTCAGCAGCAGATCGACAATGCTCGGCTCATCATCGGCGTCGGCCGCGGCGGCGACTTCGATGACCACGCGATCCGCATCGCCCTCATGACGGCCTTGCAGGAGTCCTCGCTGCGCAATCTGGATTCCGGCGACCGTGATTCGGTGGGCCTGTTCCAGCAGCGCCCCTCCCAGGGATGGGGCGAACCCCATCAGCTCACCGATCCCATCTACGCGACGAAAGCCTTCTACGGGATCAACCCCGAGGTCGAGAACCCCGGTCTCAACCAGATCGACGGTTGGGATGCGATGTCACCGACCGAGGCGGCACAGTCCGTGCAGCGCTCAGCTCTCCCCGACGCCTATGGGCAGTGGGAATCCTTGGCCGATGACCTCCTCGGCACTCAGGCCGACGTCGAAGCCCTCGACTGACGCGCCGGCAGTCCGGGGCCGAAGCCGAGGCGGCCGCGGCTGCCTCACGGTGCCCGATATCGCATGACCACGCCCGGTTGTCCGGTAATCTGCACTCATGGCTTCCATTCCCGATTCCGTTCCCGTCAATGACGAGGTCGAGCAGCTCCTGCTCAATCCCGAGGACCATCTCGAAGCCATCACCGAGACCGCCGACCTCTTCAAGGCACTCGCCACACCCTCCCGACTGAAGATGCTGCTCGTCCTCACCCACGGCGAGGCCACGGTCACGCACATCGTCGAGGCGACCGGACTGTCCCAGCCGCTGGTGTCCCAGCACTTGAAGTTCCTCCGCGGGCTCCACCTCGTCGGCGTCAATCGGATCGGCCGCGAAGCCTACTATTCGCTCAAGGACGACCACGTCGCCCACATCATCGTCGACGCCATCGCCCACACGATCGAGGCCCACGAGCACTGAGTTCCGCCCGGAGCGCTGCTTCCGCAGCGATTCCCTCGCCGAGGCGGCCCACCGTTCCCCGGCTCGCCGACGCGGCCCGCGACACCGGTTCGAGTCCGACGGCTCTGCGCTACCGACGTCGACGACGTGTCAGGGCCTCCGGTCCCCCACCGACGATCCATACGATGAGGGCCACGAGCACGGCACCGATCCACTGTCCCGCCTGCAGCCGTTCCCCGGCGATGAGGGATCCGAGCACCACCGCCGACAGCGGCTGCAGCAGCATGAGCGCTGCGGTCATCGGCACCGGCACCAGCGGGCTGGAGATGCTCAGCAGCACCCACGACAGCGCCTGACCGCAGACGGCCAGGGCGATCATCCAACCCCAACCGGCCCAGCCGAGGTCGAAGTCGAGTCCGCCGAGAGTCAGCCCGGCCACGGCGGTCATCACACCGGCGGCGATCGTGCCCACCTGGACCGGGGCGACGACGAAGTCTCCGGCGACCTTCCGACTGTGGTGGATGCCGAAGATGTACACGCCGTAGAGCACACCGGACAGCACCCCGAAGATCGCTCCCCGCGTCGGATTCGCCGCCGTCTCATCAGCACCGAACACTCCTCCGGTCAGCAGCATGCCGACGATCATGATGGGCACGCAGCCGATGAACAGCCAGCCCGGCCGGGAACCGCCGAACGCCCACACCAGTGCCGGGAACACGATGACTTGGACACTGATGAGGACCGTGGACACACCCAGACCGGCGTCGAGCACGCTCTGGGCCCACAGCACATAGTCGATGCCGAGCGCGGCACCGGAGACCGCGGCGATGAGGATCGCCTTCGGCGGAAACCGTCCGTGCCGACGCAGCTCGAGCACCGCCAACGGAGCGAGCACAACGACCGCGATCCAACACCGCAGGAAAGCGGCAGTGGGGGCGGTCGCCTCGGCGAGGATGACGAAGAGCCCGGCCGACCCGAGCAGAACGGCCGCGAGGATGACGCCGAGCACCGGCAGGGCCTTCGGGGGCGGAGGCGGCCCGCCCGCTCGCACATCCTCGGCGCTCATCGGTCCACCATGGCGGGACTCATCTCACGACATTCAGGGCTCATCCCATGAAGTCGAGGATGCGGTCGATGGCTTCGGCCGTCCGGTCCGCTCCGACGGCCAGCGACAGGCGCACCGACCTGGATCCGTCGACGGAGTCGAAATCGTCACCGGGGGCGAGCGCAACGCCGGTGGCCTCGAGAACCTGCTCACACCACTGGCCGGAGGTGGCCAGACCCGCGCGGTCGAGGATGTCATCGACGCGGGCGTACATGTAGAAGGCGCCGTCGGGTGGGGCCATCTCGCCGAAGCCGAGGTCGGCAGCGGCGTTCAGCACATGCTCGCGGGCCCCGGCGAATGAGGCCACGGCCGCTTCGCATTCGGCATAGGACTCATCGGCGAAGGCCGCAACCGCCGCGTACTGTGCCGGAACCGGGGCGCACAGGGAGAGATTTCCCGTGACGTTCTGGGCCGGGGCGACGAGCGCTTCGGGCAGGATCGCCCAGCCGAGGCGCCACCCGGTCATGCCCCAGTATTTGGAGAACGAGGAGATGACGATGGCAGTGTCGTCGTGGGCGAGTGCGCATTCGCCGCGGGTGCCGATGTAGCTGATGCCGTGGTAGATCTCATCGGAGATCACCTGCACCCCGTTGTCTCGGCACCAGTCGACGATCTGCCCGAGTGCCTCGGGGCCGATCATCGTGCCCGTCGGGTTCGCGGGTGAGGCGAGCATGAGCCCCTTGAGCGGGGCCTTCGCATGGGCGGCGGCCAAGAGGTCGACGGTGGGCTGGAACCCTTCGTCGGCACCGCAGTCGAGTTCGACGACCTCGCAGCCCAATGCAGCGAGGATGTTCTTGTACGCGCCGTACCCGGGCCGGGCCAGAGCCACCCGGTCGCCGACGTCGAAGCAGGTGAGGAACGTCGTCTGGAACGCTCCCGACGACCCGGTCGTCACGGCGATGCGGTCGGGCGCGATGTCGAGTCCGTACCAGTCGCGGTAGTGGGAGGCGATGGCCTCGCGCAGTTCGGGGATGCCGAAGATCGGCGAGTATCCGAGTCCCGTACCGTCGTTCATGACTTCGGCAGCGCGGGTGAGCACTGGGCTGGGCGCGCCCTGGGTCGGTTCGCCCAGGCACATGGCGATGGTGTCGCGGCCGGACCGCTGCATCTGACCGACGGTGGCGACGATGCCCATCGCTGCGAAGGGCTTGACGAGCCCGGAACGGGCGGAGGCGGCCGGGATGGTTTTGGCGGAGGCGGCCGGGCCGGAAACGGCGGAGGCACGGGTGGTGAGGTCCGCCTCGGTGGGGGTGGATGAGGTCATCGGTTCACTTCTTCTCACGCGGGAGGCGGCCGAGGGTGTAGAACTCCGGGTTCGGGAGCATTTCGGAGATATGGGCCATGCGGTTGGACAGCCCGAAGAAGCCGGTGATCGCGGCGATGTCCCAGGCGTCTTCGGCGTCGAATCCGTGGTCGGCAAGCCTCTGGTGGTCGGCGTCTCCTACGGCCCACGGCTCTTCGCAGACCTTCACGGCGAAGTCGAGCATAGCCATCTGACGTGGGCTGATATCAGCCTGGCGGTAGTTCGTGGCGACGACATCGGCGATGAGCGCGTCCTTCTGGAAGATCCGCAGCATCGCCCCGTGCGCGACGACGCAGTAGAGACAGTGATTGATCGCCGAGGTGGCCACGACGATCATCTCCCGATCGGCCTTGGTCAGGTTCCCCGTCTCCTTCTCCATGAGCGCGTCATAGTAGGCGAAGAAGGCGCGGAATTCGTCCGGTCGGCGGGCCAGGGCGAGGAAGACGTTGGGCACGAAGCCCGACTTCTCGGCGACCTCGAGGATCTGGGTGCGGATGTCATCGTCGACGTCGTCGATGTCAGCAAGTGGGTATCGCATATCACTCATGCTAGCCCGGGTGGCTCGGGCTGCGTCGAGCCCTCTCGCCGTGAGGGCAGGTGGCGGTGTGCGCCCGTGAGATGCCCAGACGGAGCGGTGCGAGCGATACAGTGAAGGCGTCAGGTTCGTCCCGGCTTCCGCCGCAGGCCGTTCGCGCATCGAAGGAGATCACCATGACCGCAGACAATGCAGCAGACACCGGTTCGACCGGCGAGGTCCAGCTCGACAACGGCGTATTCCGGGTGACCAAGTGGACGATCCGGCCCGACGGCGTCATCCCGATGCACAAACATGAGTATGAGTACGTCGTGGTGCCGATGGTCACGGACACGATGCTCGTGCGCAATTCGGATGGCACCGAGATCCGTGCCGAACTCGAGGCCGGAGTCTCCTACACACGCCCGGCAGGGTCCGAGCACGAGGTCTCGAATCCCGGAGGCAGCGCCGACGTCGTCTTCGTCGAGGTCGAACGCCTCTGAGGCCCGTCGCCTGAGCCCGAGAATAGGTCGCTATCGGATACTTTCTGCGTGGCGAAGTATCCGATAGCGACCTAGTTTTGGCGCTGAGTATCCGATAGTGACCTGCATTTGGTGCCGAACGGCCATCAGCGAGTGGGGATCTCCCACGTATGGACGGGCTTGCCGGTCGCCTGGTTCGCCACATAGGCGTCCATCATCGCCGTGATGCCCTCAACGCGTTCGGGTGAGTCCTGTCGGCTTCCGGGAGCGAGGCTCTCGAGGGCTTTCAGCTGCCAGGTCGCACCGTTGATGCGGCGCTCGGCGCGGCCCTCGATGATGGACATGTATTCGTCGATGACGTCCTTATCGATGTTCAGTCGCGCCAGTCCGCGCCTGGCCTGAGGCGCAAGCACATCGGTGACGAGGTCGGCCACGCCGATGCGCCCGATCTTCGGCCACGTCACGCGCGCCTCGATCCCGTCCTTGGCACAGGCGTTGAAGTTCTCCTCCGCCTCGGCGAACGACATCCGCGACCACACGGGACGGTTCTCACCGACGAGGAACTCGGCCAGTCCGTAGTAGAAGGCCGCATCGGCAACCATGTCGACCGGGGTCGGGCCGGCCGGCAGCAGCCGGTTCTCGACACGGATATGGGCGCCGCCGTCACCGGAGTTGTAGATGGGCCGGTTCCACCGCCACACGGTGCCGTTGTGCAGATTGAGTTCGAAGAGCTTCGGAGCGTCGGCGGCACGGAATTCGACGAAGTCCTTGATCTCCGGCAGCAGCGGCGGGAAGTAGCGGACGTTCTCCTCGAAGAGGTCGAAGACGCTGGTGATCCATCGTTCGCCGAACCATACGCGGGGTCGCACACCCTGGTTGACCAGTTCGGGTGTGCGGGTGTCGATGGACTGCGCGAAGATCGGGATCCGGGATTCGTGCCACAGCTTGCGGCCGACGAACAGCGGCGAGTTCGCCGCCATCGCGACCTGCGCCCCGGCGATCGCCTGCGAGGCGTTCCACGCATCGGCGAACCGGTTCGGCGCCACCTGCAGGTGCAGCTGCATCGACGTGCAGGAGGACTCCGGAGCGATATCGGCGAACTCCGCCTTGTACCGCTCTTCGCGACCGAGTTCGATGCGGACGTACTCGCCACGGGCGTCGATGACCGAGTTGCTCAGCGCCTCGTACCGGTTCTCCTCGGTCATCCACTTCTCGTCGGTGAGGAACTCGGTGGTCAGGGACGGCAGGGTACCGATCGACACCGCCTTGAGTCCGTCCTCCTCGGCGGCCTTCTGCGCTTTCTCCAGGCGGTGGGCGACACCGGCTTCAAGTGTTTTGAGCCCACGGCCCGCGACCTGAAGCACCGGGTGGTTGAGTTCGAGGTTGAACGCGCCGATCTCGGATTGGTACTCGTCATCGAGTCGGGCGAGCACTTCCTTGTTCCGCAGGCTCGGCTGATTGCCGTCGCCGACGAGGTTGAGCTCGAGTTCGAGCCCGATCGTGCCCGCCGATTTGAAATCCGCATGGCGAAGGTAGGTATCGAAGAGCTCGAGATTCTCTGCGAGCTTCTCTCGATACAGTGTGCGTTCTTCCGGCGTGTACCGCTTCGAGCTGACTGCCTCACCCATAGGACAAGCAAACCACAGACGGCTGGGTTTGTGCGCGGTGATCTCCGTCCCGCATCCAGGCACACATCTGGTGCCGTCACTGGTCATGCATCGATCGCACCATCCGGACACCGCGGGAGACGGCAACCGGCCTTCCGTAGACTCGCACCATGACTTCCACCACATCGCCGTCGCCCCAGCCCGCTGACTTCGTCGAACAGGCGAAGCGACGCCTGCCCGACATGCTCGCCGACATCGAACGGGTCATCTCCCTCGAGACCCCCTCCCACGACAAGGCGGCCGTGGCCGCAGGCGCTCGGGACTTCGCCGCGCTCCTGGGGGACCGCCTCGGCGCCGAGGCGGAGCTGCTCGACGTCGACGGCACCACCCACGTGCGCCTGCGCTTCGGCACCGGCCCCGCCCGCGTCGTCCTGCTCAACCATCAGGACACGGTGTGGCCGCACGGCACGCTCGAACGTCTCCCCTTCTCCACCGAGGACGGCATCCTGCGCGGTCCCGGCAGCTTCGACATGCTCACCGGGGCGATCATGAGCGTGCACGCGACCGCGATCGTGGCCGACCACCTCGGCGCGGGCGGACTGGACGGTCTGTCGATCCTCGTCACCGGTGACGAGGAGATCGCGTCGCTGACCTCCTCGGATCTCATTCGCGCCGAGGCGGCCGAGGCGAAGGCCGTGTTCGTCATGGAGGCGAGCGCCGGCGGCGCGCTCAAACTCGAGCGCAAGGGCACGAGCAACTACGTGCTGAAGTTCACCGGCAGAGCCTCGCACGCCGGCCTCGAACCGGAGAAGGGCATCAACGCAGGCATGGCCCTGGCCCTGACCCTGCCTTTGGTGGCGGGTCTCGCCGATGCCGAGGCGGGGACGACGGTGGTGCCGACCGTGATCAGCGCGGGGACGACGTCGAACACTGTGCCGGCCGAAGCCCGGGTGGACATCGATGTGCGCGCCCGGACGGCGGCCGAGCTCGAACGCGTGGATGTGCAGATCCGTGAGTTGGCTGCGAAGCCGCAGGTGGAGGGCTCGACGACGGAGGTGCTCGGCGGGATCAACCGGCCTCCGTTCGAACGGGAGCAGTCGGCTGCGCTCTTCGACCGGGCGACGGCCCTTGCGGGCGAACTCGGGCTGCCCGCGCCGCAGGGAGTGTCGGTGGGCGGAGCCTCGGACGGGAACTTCACCGCCGGTGACGGCATCGCCACCCTCGACGGTCTGGGCGCCGTCGGTGATGGGGCGCATGCCGAACACGAACACGCCGTCATCGACGAGATCGCCCCGCGCACCGCTCTGCTGGCCGCCCTCATCGCCGATCAGCTGCAGGGCTGAGGCGGATCGGTTGCCTTTCGCTGCCGCCGACCAGTCCCGCTGCCGACAGTGCGCCGGGGGCCGCCCTCTCCGCAGTTAAGTGGGGCCAGATTGCCGGATTCGAGCCGAAAATGTGCAATCTGCGCCGACTTAACCAGTGGTAGCCGCGGTTCGGCCGGCGGTAACCGTGGTCGCGCACACCGCGGTTCGGCCAGTGGTAACCGCGATCGCGCACACCGTGGTCGCGGCCGGCGGTTACCGCGGTCGCGCACACCGCGGTCGCGCTCGGCGGCTAGTCGACCGGGTAGCCGCTGGCGCGCATCTGATCCGGTGACTTCAGCGTGAACAGCCAGTCGCGCAGGAGCGCATCGGGCCGGATCACCGTCCGTGCGTACAGTCGGTCTTCGCCGACGAGATAGTAGTGGTAGCCGTGCTCGCCGAGGTGGCTCATTACTTCTCGTGGCTTCGCGCGGTCGAAGAGGACTTCGCACAGAATGTCCGGACGGAAGGTCGAGAGGAATTCCCGCCCGTGGGCGAGGACGTCGTTCTCCCCGCCTTCGACGTCGATCTTCACCGTCACACGCGGCGTCTCGCCCCGTACTGAACCGTCGGGGAAGCCCTCCCCTGGCTGCGACTGCGTGTCTCGGTCCGGCACTTCGGCCAGCACCTCGGGCAGGAGGGCGTCGAGGGAGGTGAAGCGCACCTCGGCGTCGGAGTCGAAGTGCATGTCCGAGGAGTAGAACGACGGCAGCGCCGATCCCCCGTCCCCGATGGGCACCTTCATCCAGGTGTCGGGACTGCCGACACCGGTCGGGTGGACGGTCACGCGGGTGTTGAAGCCGTTGCGGTCGATGTTCTTCTCCGCGCCGGCGACGACAGCCGGGATGATCTCGAAGAGGTGGGCGCGCACATTCTCGTTCGCCGCGAGGACGGCCATGGTGAAGACCCCGGTGTAGGCACCGATGTCGAGGAAGACGTCCGCATCCGCACTGAGCGCGACCATGAGATCGAGGGCGAACGCGTCTTCGGGTTCGGTGCGGCGGCCTTTGCCCCAGTAGAACTCCTTGGCGATTTCGCAGCGGAAGGGCTCGACGAGGATGAATTCCGCTCCGCCGGCTCGTCCGCGCACCTCGGTGAGTTCGATGGGCGCTGGGAGGCGACCGATCTTCAGCCCTCTGATCCGGGGCGCGATCGTTCGCAGCAGCGGGTGGAACGCCGGTTGAGCGAGGGCGGTTTTGACCGGCAGCTTGAGGCCGAACCAGGACTGTCTGCGTGCGGTGAGAGTGCGCAGGTGGTCGTTCACGACGGTGGCCCCCTTGCTGACAGGAAGACTTTTGTTCACATTATCAATCCCCGGACCGCCGCTCCAGGGTTTCTTTCCCGGAGGTATTGCAATGAGGCTCCAGAGTCCTTCCCGACCTGAATCGCGATACTCGCCTCCTCATTGCGGACCGCTGGCATAAGGTGGAAGCGAAGACCCATCCGCCCCGTTGCGAAGCAGGAGCCCGGCACATGAAGCTCAAGTCAGTCACTCTCCACCAAGTCTCAATTCCTCTCGTCACCCCGTTCGAGACCTCGTTCATGCGGGAGACGGAGAAGGACTGCTACCTCGTCGAGGCGGTGTTCGACACTCCGAAGGGCGAGATCACCGGGTGGGGTGAGTCCGTCGCGATGATCTCCCCGCTCTACTCCTCCGAATACGTGGCCGCCGGCATCGACGTCACCCGCCGCTGGCTGGCACCGCTGCTCTTCGACGTCGAGGACCTCACCGCGGAGACCGTCGGGTGGCATCTCCGCCATGTCATCGGCCACCCGATGGCGAAGTCCGCACTCGAGATGGCCGTCATCGAAGCTCAGCTGAAGCTCAACGACCAGTCGTTCAAGGACTACTTGGGCGGAGTCGTCGATACGGTTCCCTCGGGCGTATCGGTGGGCATCCAGGATTCCGTCGAGGAGACCGTCAAGGTCATCGGCGACTACCTCGACGAGGGGTACGCCCGGATCAAGCTGAAGATCAAACCCGGCAAGGACATCGCCCCCGTGGCCGCGGTGCGCAAGGCCTTCGGCGACGACTTCGGATTCCAGGTCGATGCCAACGCCGCCTACACCCTCGTCGACGCTGCTCATCTGCGGCGCCTCGACGAATATGGGCTGCTCCTCATCGAACAGCCCCTCGGCGAAGCCGATATCCGCCAGCATGCGGAGCTCGCGAAGCTCATGGACACCCCGATGTGCCTTGATGAGTCGATCGTCTCCGCTGAGGCGGCCGCGGACGCGATCATGTTGGGAGCCACCTCGGTGATCAACATCAAACCCGGACGAGTCGGCGGGTTCATCGAGGCGAAGAAGATCCACGATCTCGCCGCCGCCCACGGCGTCGCCGTGTGGCACGGCGGAATGGTCGAAACCGGCCTGGGGAGGGCGGCGAATGCGGCGCTGGCATCGCTGCCGGGCTTCACCCTGCCCGGCGACATCTCCGGCTCGAACCGCTTCTTCCATGAGGACATCACCGAGGAGATCGTCATGTACGACGGCAAGGTCGATGTGCCCACCGGCGTCGGCTTCGGCGTCTCCATCGACCCGGCCAAGCTCGACCGCTTCCGCACCGAATCAGTGGAGATCCTGCCCGCGAAGTGATCCGAATCCCGCCGAGGCGGTCCTCCCCTCACCGGCCACCGACCGATGATGGGCGGGCCGCCTCAGTCGTGGATGTGGGTCTCCTCGGCAGCGTCCTTCGCCCGGTCGAACTGGAACGTCGAGTGTTCGATCGCGATCTTGTGGTGTTCCGTCAGGCACTCCTGCAGAGCCTTGAGGATACGCGGAGCATGCCCGTCATAGAAGCATTCATCGGCGAGAACGACATGAGCGGTGAGCACCGGCAAGTTCGAGTCGATGCGGGTGATGTGGAGGTCGTGGACTTCCTGCACATGCTCGACCGCCTCGAGATGCTCGCGGACCTTGTCCAGATCGAGCTCCTTCGGTGCCTCTTCGAGCAGGATCGACCCGGTCTCGCGCAGGATGGCGAACGCCCGCGGGACGATGAGCGCCGCGATGACCAGGGCAGCCACCGCGTCGGCGCGCTCCCACCCGAAGAGCCAGATCGCCAGAGCTGCGAGAATCACAGCCACGGAGCCGAGCGCGTCGGCGATGACCTCGAGGAACGCCGCCTTGAGATTGAGGGAGTCTTCCTTCGATGAGCTGAGGATGACGATGGAGACGAGATTGCCGACGAGACCGATGGCGCCGAAGAGCAGCAGGCCCGGCCCGGGCACCTCCGGCGGGACGAAGAATCGCCGGATGCCTTCGATGAGGCTGTAGACGCCGAGCCCCAGCAGCAGTGTTGCCTGGGCCCCGGCTGCGAGCACTTCTGCCCGACGGAAACCCCAGGTCTTCTGTCCGCCTGTCGGTTTGCTGACCAGACTCGCCGCGAAGAGTGCGATCCCGATGCCGATGAGATCGACGGCATTGTGGCCGGTGTCGATGAGCAGCGCCAGGCTGCCCGTGACGACGGACCCGATGAGCTGGAAGACGAAGATCGTCGCGACGATGCCGAAGACGATCCTCAGCTGCCGCCGTGAACCTGAACCATGCGCATGATCATGAGCCATAGATACCTCCTCGACTCAACACATTAACATATGCACATTTATTTATGCATCTGATCGGCCCCGACGAAGAATCGGAGCACACCAGAATCCGGTTGCGTCTCCTGCTGGTGGATCCACCACGAAATCGTTCGGGAAATCGAGGTGGATCCACCCGCGGGACACATCACCGCCCGGCCAGTCGGCACCGTCGCGCTCCATGCACGAAACGGCCGCCGAGGAAGTCCTCGGCGGCCGCTGTCTGCGTGATGCGGGCGCCCCGGCACCCGCTGCTGTCAGCTCTGAGTGTCCGGTCCGTCGTCGTCCTGACCGCGGGTGCCCTGATCGTCGGTGCCCTGATCGTCACCGGGTCCGTCGCCGCCGGGCGAGGCTTCGCCCGAGCCGGCCCCGGCCTGACCGGTCCCCGCCGCGCTTGAACCGCCCTCGTCGAGGCGGCGCTTCGCCTCGTCGATATAGGCCTGGACATCGAAGCCGGTGGCCTTCTTCACCTCGTCGCCGATCCGGTCGAGATCGACCCCGCTGTCGTCGAGGAAGGCCTTCGGGTCGAAGCCGGGACGGTTCGATCGCGGCCCGGAGGCCGCGCCGTCTGCCACGACCCCGTCGACGACCTCGCCTGTACTCGCATCCGCGGCAGAGGCTCCGTCCGGTCCCCCGCTGTCGGATCCGCCGGACCCACCAAGTCCTTCCGACTTTCCGGACCCGTCCGACCCAGCACCACTCGAACCAGCCTCGCCGGAGCCCTTCGCCTTGGCCACGAGGTCGGTGAGGTCGACACCGGTCGTTCCGCGCACGACCTCAAGGACCTGCGAGAGGTTGTTCGACACGGAGTTCGCGAGCTTCGATTCGCCATCGGTGGACACGATGGAGAGGTCCTTGATGTTCGCATACGGCGCCACCAGCTCCCCGGCGACCGAGGGCAGCACTTCGAGCACCTTCGACAGCACTGCCGCATCGTTGAACTGCTTGTAGGCCTCGGCCTGGGCCCGCAGCGCCTCGGCTTCGGCCTCACCGCGGGCACGAATCGCATCGGCTTCGGCTTCACCCTCGAGTCGGATCGCCTCGGCGTCCTTCGAGCGGCGGTGCAGTTCGGCGGCGGCCTCGGCTCGGCCCTGCGCTTCGATCTCGTACGCACGGGCATCGGCCGCGGCCTGCTGCCGGTAGCGTTCGGCGTCGGCGGGTCGGCGCACCTCGGCATCGAGCTGTTCGGCACGCAGTTCCGCGGCCTCCTTCGCCACGATCCGGTCTTTCTCCAGCAGCTTCTGCTTCTCGGCTGCCGCGGCCAGCGGGCCCGCATTGTCGGCCGTCGCCTGACGCTGATCGGCTTCTTCCTTCAGCGCGGCCCGCCGCAGAGCCAGCTGCTGCTGCTGTTCGGCGATGGCCTGGTCGGTCAGCGCCTGCTGCTTCTGGGTCTCCTCGTTCTGCTGCGCCTGCTCGACAGCCGAAGCACGGCCGGCGTTCGCCTCGGCGATGGCGGCGTTCTTCGCCACCTCGGCGGCCTGCGGTCGGCCCCAGTCGCGCAGGTAGCTGCCCTCGTCCTCGACCGCCGAGATCTGGAACGTGTCGATGATGAGGCCCTGATTGTTCATCGAGTGCGCGGACTCCTCCTGCACCTGCGCGGCGAAGGAAGCGCGATCCTGGATGATCTGCTCGACGGTGAGCGTGCCGACCACGGCGCGCAGGGTACCCGAGAGGATCTCCTTCGAGTAGTGGTCGATCTGATCCTGCTGGTCGAGGAAGCGCTGCGCGGCCTTGCGCACATCATCCTCGGTGCCGCCGACCTTGACCTGGGCGACTCCACGCAGACGCAGGGCGATGCCGTTGATGGAGATGCCGTCGATCTCGACGGAGATCTGCCGCGAGGACAGCGACAGGATGAACGCCTTCTGCACGATCGGATAGACGACCGAGCGACCGCCGATGACGATGCGACCGGTGCCGGACGACCCCGAAGCGTTCCGGCCGGTGATGATGAGCGCCTCGGACGGTGAGGCGATCTTGTAGGACCTGAGGATCACGAGCAGGGCAATGAGAATGATGACGACGAGGATGCCGATTCCTCCGACGCCGAAGAGCAGGTCCATCGGTGGGCCTTTCATCGCGGTTGGGCGGCCGTTTTCCGGCCCGTCCCATTCATCCTATGCGAGGCCACGGACACAGGACAGGGAGGATGTCCGCCGAGGCGGCTCTTCACGCCCGCCGTCCGTCCAGATCCGCAGCTGCCGCCCCTCGCCGAGGCGGCCCACCCCGACCGTTGATCGCGCGGCGAAAGCCCGCCCTCACCCCACCGAGGCGGTGTTCAAGTTCACTTGCCCCATTCCCAGGGTGGTCCGGCGATGAGCAGACCCGAGAAGACTGCGATGACGAAGATGATGCCGATTCCGATGGCCGCCCTCGGGAAACGAATGCACCAGGAGGTGAGCTTCTCGAACCAGGTCTGCGGGGTGCGGCCGTTGCGGCCCAGTCCCCAGTCGCCTTCGAGCGACCCGGTCTTCTCCACCGAGCGTTCGAAGGGAATCGTGGCATAGGGAATGATCGCCGACCCGAGGCCAGTGGCGATACGACGCTTGCTCCACTGCTGCGAGGTGCCGACGCCGATGACGGCGATGACGAAGCAGATGAAGATGAAGCCGTGGATGCCTCCGCCGATCCGCACCCCCACCTCGGTGGTGTGGGTGACGTATTTGAGGAACATGCCGATCAGCAGCAGAGTCCAGGTCACGGTCTCGGCGATGGCGAAGAAGGTGAAGAAGCGTTTGGGAGTCACGGAAGACCATTGTGCCCGGACAAGGTGAACGACCCCTGAAGGGTGCCGACAGATGAGCCCATCGGTCTCAGCTCCGCATCAGGGCAGGCTCAGCTGCGTCATCCTCGCTGCGGCGTCGGATTCTCACCATGGTCATGGCCGTCTAAGCAGATGAGAACGGCCCGACGCGGGCGGCGACCGTCTCCAGTCGCCGACCACGTCGGGCCATCCGTGCCGATCAGGGCACGCCGCCTCGGCGAAGGTGCTGCCGCTCAGCTGCGGCGGCGGCGTGAACCCAGCGTCATCGCCAGACCGAGCGCGATGAGCGCTCCGGCCGAGAGAATCAGCGGCAGGGCTTCGTTACCGGTCCGCGGCAGGTCTCCTCCACCGCCGCCGTTGCCGCCGTCACCGGCTCCCGGCCCGTCACCCTCGGCGACGACCTCGAAGGATCCGGTCAGCGGGTCTCCGCCTTCGCAGTCGACGGTGACGTCGTAGGTGCCGATGTAGCTGTCGACCATCGACGCGTCGAGTCCGCGGACTCCGAATCGGGCAGTGCCGTCGGCTCCGACCTCGGCGGTCTGCTCGAACGTCTCGATCTTCCCGTTGTTCGGGGTCACCGTCATCGTCGCCGTGGTGTCGGCGGCGCAGCCGGTGGCCGCGACCTGGACGCCCTTCTCACTGACGAAGTCCGGCGCTTCGATCGTCTTCGGATCGATGCTCAGTGCTCGTTCATCAGGGGCCTCGGTCGGTGTCTCCGTGGGCGGATCGGTGGGGTCCGTGGGCGGAGTCGTCGGATCGGTCGGCGGATCCGTCGGTGCGTCGGCCAGCTCATAGGCCAGCGTGTGGACGGCGAAGCCGATGGCGGGAGCGAAGATGTCGATGGACTCCTTGCTCACGTTCTCGATCGTGTCCGTGGGCTGGTGGTAGTTCGTGTCGTGCTTCTCGCCGACGGTGCCGCCGAACATCTCAGCCTCTTCAGCCGTCTTCGTGCCGTCTGCTCCGGAGAACAGGCCGCTGGCCGGGATGCCGTTGTCGATGAACGCCTGGTAGTCCGAACGTCCGGAGAAGTCGGTGCCGACGTTGGGCTGGTCGATGTCGGCGAAGTAGTCGGTGAAGATCTTCTCGAGCTCGGCCGAACCTTCGGGGACGTTGACGCCGTCGGGGATCGGCACATCGGAGCCGTCGGAGTCGAGCGTGCCGACGATGTAGTTGTCGGAGCCGATCATGTCGAAGTTCATGTAGGACTTGATCTTGCCCAGCTCGGCATCGTCGAGGCTCGCGACGTACTCCGTCGAACCGACGAGTCCGACCTCTTCCGCGCCCCACCAGCCGAAGCGGATGGCGTTGTCGACTTCGGTCGGCTGCTCGGCAAGCGCTTCGGCCGAAGCGAGGAGCGCCGCGGTTCCCGAACCGTTGTCGTTGACGCCGGGGCCTTCTTCGACGCCGTCGAGGTGTGCGCCGAACATCTGGACGTTGTCATGGTCGCCGGCCTTGGTCTCGGCGATGACGTTCCAGGTCGTCTCGGTGACGAACTCGGTCTCGAGCGTGAAGTCGGCGGTCAGGGCCGCGGCTTCGGCCGCCGCGTCGTCATCGGCGGCTTCCTCAGTCTCGTCGGCGCCCTGCCCGAGGCCCGCCTCGGCGTCAGTCTGGCTGCCGGCTTCTGTGCCGGCCTCGGCACCTGCGGCTTCGACCTTCTCGAGGAGGTCGGTGCCGACGTTGTAGGTGACCGTCACCGTCGGGGCACTGCCTTCCATCCGCTCACCCAGGGTGGCGTTGAGCTCCTCGTCCGGATTGTCCTTGTCGTTGTTGTAGATGATGACCGCTGCGGCACCGGCTTCGGTGGCGGCCTTGGTCTTCTCACCGAAGGCGCATTCGCCGCGGGATACGAGCACAAGCGCACCTTCGGCGCTGGCGTCGAAGTCACTGGCCTGACAGCCGAGCTGTCCGCCGGCCAGGTCGCTGTTGTCGTCATCGACCGGCAGCACCACTGGCAGATCGGTCAGAGGCTCCGTGGTCCCCTCTGTGTATGAGGCGGTCGCAACCTTGACCGCCTCCCCGTCGACCTTGACGTCGACGGTACCGAAGTCCTGGCTCTCGACGTCGAAGGCCTGACGTTTCACATCGAAGGCTCCGGTCGCCTCGAGGGTGGATTCGACGTATTCCACGGCTTCTTCGTAGCCGGGGGTGCCCAGCGCACGGTGTCCTTCATCCGCGTGCGAGGTGGAGATGTCGGAGATCTTCTGCAGATGCTCCATCACGGCGTCGCCGTTGACGCCCATATCGGTGTGTTCGGTCGGTCCTGCGGTGCCCGCTGCCAGCGCCGGGCTCACCCCGCCGAGGACCAGTCCGGCTGTGGCGGTGACCGCCAGCCAGCTCTTCGTGCGCAACTTCATGGAGTTCCTTTCGCTCCTTTGTCTGTGTCCAGAGGAATCGCACATGACGGCGCACCGGAGATGACCGCCACGGCATGACTGCTCGTCCATACCTGTGTCGGCCCATCGACGGCTGCACTTGCGGGGAAGCTCGATTCTGACGCTTCGCCATGATTCGCCATTGGTAACGAATCACGTGCTTCTATAACGAAACGGTGACACAACTCACATTGGTCATTAATCTAACGCACCCCAGCCGGCTTTTATATTACGAATTGATAACAACCGGTCACTGATCGGTTTCGCACACGCGGGAGACCTGCGGTCGCGATGCGGATTGCCTGCGGTCATAGCGTCCGCGCCGACGGTCGCTTCCGCGGCACCCCAGCCACACCGGAAACGCGCCCACACGCGCCCGGCCGAGCAGCGCCGTCCCAACGCCACACCGAGCGGAGCCCGACCGAGCAGCGCCGTCCCAGCGTCACCGCCACTCGGCCGAACCCGCCCGACCGCTCGCCGCCCACCCAGTGCCGGAATCAGACCGCACGACTAGACTCGGACCAGTGACGACCGATGACTCCGCAGGAGCGACTCCGCCTGCCTCCCCCGACAGACGAACCATTCGCCGCTGGCAGCGCTACCTCGCCAACGAACGGCTCGAGGAACGGGTGTACCGCAACCTCGCCGAACGCCGCAGCGGCGAGGACCGTGGGATCCTGCTCAGCCTGGCCGCCGCGGAATCCCGGCACCAGGAGCATTGGATCACGCTGCTCGGCGAGCATGCCGAGAAGCGCCGTTCCGCCGATCTCGTCACCCGCTGCCTGGCCTTCCTCGGCGGTCTGTTCGGCTCCGTGTTCGTCCTCGCTCTTGCTCAGCAGTCGGAGACGAGCTCGCCGTACGACGAAGACGAAGCCGCCTCGGCCGAGATGGCCGCCGACGAACGCATCCACGCCGAGGTGGTCCGCGCTCTGGCTGCCCGTTCCCGCGCCCGCCTGTCGGGAAACTTCCGTGCCGCCGTCTTCGGCGCCAACGACGGACTGGTCTCGAACCTCGCACTCGTCCTCGGCGTCGGCGCGGCGGGAGTCTCGAACACCGTCATCCTGCTCACCGGCGTCTCCGGGCTGCTGGCCGGCGCCTTGTCGATGGGAGCCGGCGAGTACATCTCGGTGCGATCCCAGCGCGAACTCCTCGACGCCTCCACCCCGGACCCCGAGTCCCGGCACGCCCTCGCCGACCTCAACATCGACGCCAACGAGCTCGCCCTCGTCTTCCGCGCCCGCGGCATGGAGGCCCGCGAAGCCGAGGCCCGCGCCAACCGCACGATCGCGGCGGCGAAGAACAGACAGGCGCCGCGCCTGCCGAACCTCGACTCCGAGGTCGACCGTGACGAACTGGGCACCGGCATCGGCGCTGCCCTCTCAAGCTTCTGCTTCTTCTCCTCCGGCGCGCTCATCCCGATCCTGCCGTATATCTTCGGCATGTCCGGACTGCCCGCCGTGTTCCTCTCCGCCGGACTCGTCGGCATCGCGCTGCTGTTCACCGGCGGCATCGTCGGCCTGCTCTCGGGCAAATCACCCGGCCCCCGCGCCCTGCGCCAACTCGGCATCGGCTTCGGTGCCGCCGCCGTGACCTACGTCCTCGGCCTGCTCTTCGGAGGTACCGCATGACCGATCCGCTCATCCTCGTCGACCCCACCACGGCTGAGTTCGAACTCACGGATCTCGGTGCCGCTCAGCTGCCCGTCACGGATCTCTCCGCTCATCGCGGGGACGGTATCTTCGAAACCGTGCTGGTCAGCGTGGGGGCGCACGGAGCCACCGTGGTGTCGCGGGAACGGCACTTCACCCGCTTCCGCGCGTCCGCCTCGGCGCTGGATCTGCCCGATCCGGACCAAGGACTGTGGGATCGGGTCATCGATTCCCTCATCGCCGAGGTGGCCGCCGCCGATCCCCAGAACGTCGAGTTCGGGATCCGCTACGCCCTCTCGCGCGGGGAGCAGGACGCGAACGGTCGGTTCCGGGGCCGCGGATGGGCCTTCCCCGTGCCCGTGGACGACCATATCCTCACAGCCCGGAGCCAGGGAGTCACCGCCGTCAGCCTCGACCGCGGATTCGACGCCTATATCGGCAGCAAGGCCCCGTGGCTGCTCATCGGTGCGAAGACGCTGTCCTATGCGGTCAATCAGGCGGCCGGCCGCTATGCCGCGGCGAACGACGCCGATGAGGCGCTGTTCGTCTCCCACGACGGAATCGTGCTGGAGGGCCCGACCGCAAACCTCATCATCCGCCGAGGCGACCGCCTCCTCACTCCGAATCCGGAGGCTGGTCTGCTGTCCGGAACGACGCAGCGTCTGATCTTCGATCATGCGGAGGATCTGGGGCTGCGCGCCGAATACGCCGACCTCGGACTCGACGACGTCAAGGACGCGGACGGGGCCTGGTTCGTCTCGTCGATGCGCACGGCAGCCGCTCTGCGCGAACTCGACGGGAACGCCATCGCTGTTGATCAGAATCTCACCGACCGATTCCAGGCGATCGTCCGCGGCCGGTGACGCACCGAGGAGTTTGTGGGGATGACCTGCCCTCGACCGTCCAGTCTCCGGGTGCTGTCGGGGATGCGCTGCCCCGAGCTCTTCAGGCTCGGGGCAGAGCGTCGGCGGGTTTCGCCGAGGGGAGAGTGAAGGCGAGAACGAGCCCGAGGATGCAGGCGGCGCAGCTGATCAGCCACACCGGCCAGAAGACGCCGGAGAGTCCCGGCAGCAGCGCAAGCAGGAATCCGAGGGCGCCACAGACGAACAGTCCGGTGACGACACGCGTCTTCCACTTCCTCAGCATCGTGTGCCTTTCTCTTCACGTTTCGGTTCAGACCTTCCCTTTGCCCGACCGAAGCGTGCTCTCACGCTATCTGCCCCGGTCTCTCCGGCACATCCCCCAAAAGTATGAAATGAGGGAACTTTCTCGGCCTCGTTCGATCGGGGGTGGCCTCGGGCGCATCGTCCTGCGTTAGTGTTGTCTTCGACGGAATACGTTCCCGCGACTCCCCAGAGGCACGGGATCCAAGGTTCAAAGGAAAGGACACGAGCATGGGAAAGCTCGCTTGGCAGATCATCGGCGTGGGAGCGCCCATCGCAGCCGCGTTCGTCGCTCGCAAGACCCTGACCTTCGCATGGGAGAAGTCGACGAAGCGCCCGGCGCCGTCGAACCCTGTCGATGACGAGATCTCGATGTCCGAGGCTCTGGCCTGGACGATCGTCTCCGGCGTCGGCGTGGCCGTGGCCCAGCTCGTCGTTCAGCGCATCGCCGCGAACACCGTGCGCAACAACTTCGGCGAGGAAGCCCTGCCGAAGAAGTTCCGCAAGCAGATCGAAGAGATGACCGACTGATCCCCTGTCGGATTCTGCCGGCTCTGCAGCAGAGAAGCGGCCCGCGAAGCTCATGCTTCGCGGGCCGTCTGCTTCCCTGGCGAAATCTGCCGGTTGAGCCCGGCCCGTCAGCAAACCCCTCAGCAAACGCGAGTCAGAAATTCATACGCCCTGATCAAGATCACCGCGTACGAACTTTGAGGCCGCTCATACACACCTACCTCCGACGCGGTCGAGGATCTCGGCGAGGATCGATGCCTCGATCTGCCCCGGGGCCGAGGCCCGACCGATCTGCGCGAATGTGGCGCAGCTGCCGAAGTCGGCGCCCATGATCCGGCTCGTCCGGCCCAAGAGTCCCATCGCGATTCCGAGCACGGGAACCGGCAGCGAGGCATCCGCTGCGGCCGTCGCCTCCAGGAGACGCAGAACATCGGCCGGCGTCTGCGGCATCATCGCCACCTTGGCCACGTCTGCACCGGCCTCGCTCATTACAGCGAACGTCTTCAGCAGGCGCTCGGAAGAGTCCGTGGACTCGAAATTGTGGTGTGAAGCGACGACGGGTACGCCCGCTTCCCGCGCCGAGGCGATAAGGGAGCCCGCCTCGGCCCGATCGATCTCGACGTCGATGGCCGCGGGAACGCCCGATGATGCGCTGCCGGGAACTCCCGAGGAGGCGGCGCCGGTGGGACCGGTGCCGCTGAGACCGGTGCCGGCAGCGGTTCCGGCGTCCGCCTCGACATCAGCGACCCCGGCGATGAGTTCCCGCACCACCTCGGCGTAGGCGTCCTCCGTGATCTCCACCTGCCCGCCTTCGAAACCGGTGCGCACGGTCAGGAGGATCGGCAGCTCGGCTGTGAGCGCATGCGGAAGCAGACGAAGGGCCGCCTCGGCGAGTCCGTGCAGACCACTGTGCGCCCCACCCTGCGCCCCACCCTGCGCGGAAGCGGCGGCGAGCAGCGGATCGATGCGCCATTCGACGGCGTCGACGATCCGGGTCGCGGCGGCTGCAGCGCATTCGGCGGAGAGGTCCTCGGCGTCGAGCGCCTGCGTGGGCACGATGATGGCCGGTCGGCCGGGATTGCGCACGGCGGGCGATCCTGCGGCAGGATTGAGGAACGGCAATGATTTCATCTCTCAAGCGTAGGCGGTGATCAGGCGCGCGCGGGCAGGAGCACACGGGTGGGAACGATGCAGGTGGACAGGATCGGCACACGCGATGGCTTCCCCCTCGAAGTCCAGGTCAGCGGGCCGGCGGACGCCCCAGCACTGCTCCTGCTGCAAGGTCAGTCGAATTCGCACGAGTGGTGGGACGATCTGCGCGGGGACTTCGAAGCGGATTTCCGCACGATCACGTTCGACTATCGCGGCACGGGCGGCAGCAGGGGTGAGCTCGGCGAACTGTCGACGGCAAGCTTCGCCGACGACGCCGCGGACGTGCTCGACCACCTCGGCGTGCATCGGGCTGCGGTGTACGGCACCTCCATGGGCGGGCGCATCACGCAGATGCTGGCGCTCAACCACCCGGAGCGGGTGAGCGCGCTCGTCCTCGGGTGCACCTCCCCGGGCGGTCCGCACGCGGTCAAGCGTCCGCGCGAGGTCGGCCAGGCATTGGCGCGGCTGCGCGGTGATGAGCACACTCAGTACCTCTTCGACCTCTTCTACACCCCCGAATGGACGGTGTCGGCGAAGTACAGCAAGATGCTCGGCGACGACACGATGACGGCCGCCGAGTCGTCCGCTCATCTGCGGATCAGCGCCAATCATGACGCGTGGGAGCGGCTGCCGGAGGTCACCGCACCGACGCTGATCATGCACGGCGACGCCGACAGGATGAACCCGGTCGGAAATGCCCGCATCCTCCACGAACGCATCCCCGGTTCTCAGCTGCGCATCCTGCCGGAGGGGCGCCACGGATTCTTCGAAGAATTCGCCGAGGTGGTCACTCCGGCCGTGATCCGCTTCCTCTCGGATTCGCTGCAGAAATCCTGAAGACAAGGCCGCCTACTGCATCAAAATCCCATATCCGGCACCAAATCCATTAACGGCATATCTACATGCTCCAATCGATGATTATAACAATCAAGTAACGCGCCAACCTGTGTTTGCCCAGGTCAGAGCGGCAGTCAAGGCTGACGCGCCGGATACGTGCGATAAATTCTCTACCGAAAACCCTGAACAAAACTACAATGGTGGATCAGATATCCGTGTGCGGTGAGGCGCGTGCGCAATTGAGCTATTCGGATCTGTTCTGCGAGCACCGAACCGTGCAAACGGGGGTGAAGCCTCTCGTTCTTGCGGACTGCCAAGAATGCAAGGAGGAAGCACGTGAGCGTTGTCAAAGCGTCACACGTCTACAAAGTCTTCGGAAAGCGCGAAGACGAAGTCGTCAAACGACTCGAATCCGGCGCCGACCGTGATGATCTGACGAAACTCGGAACGGCCGCCGTCATCGACGCGAGCTTCGAAGTCGAGGCCGGCGAGATCTTCGTCGTCATGGGCCTGTCGGGCTCGGGCAAGTCGACCCTGATCCGCACCCTCAACGGGCTCTGGGCACCCACTGCCGGGTCCGTCGAGGTGCTGGGCACTGATATCGCAAAAGTCGACGCGGCCACACTGCGCAAGGTCCGCAGCGAACACATCTCGATGGTGTTCCAGCACTTCGCACTGCTCCCCCACCGCACTGTCCGGGACAACGCCGCCTATGCGCTCGAGATCCGCGGAGTTGCGAAGGCGGAGCGGGACGCGACCGCCGACCGCTGGCTCAAGACCGTCGGCCTCGATGGCTGGGGCGACAAATTCCCAGAGCAGCTCTCCGGCGGCATGCAGCAGCGCGTCGGCCTGGCCCGCGCGCTTGCGGCCGAGACCGACATCCTCCTCATGGACGAAGCCTTCTCCGCTCTCGACCCGCTCATCCGGCGCGAAATGCAGGAACAGCTCGTCGAGCTGCAGAGGGAGCTGAAGAAGACGATCATCTTCATCACCCACGACCTCAATGAGGCGATGTTCCTCGGTGACCGGATCGCGGTGATGCGCAATGGACGCATCGTCCAGGTCGGCACCCCGGAGGACATCCTCACCGACCCGGCCAACGACTACGTCGCGCAGTTCGTCCACGACGTCGACCGGGCACGCGTCCTCACCGCGAACAACGTCATGGAGAAGGCACGTCAGACCGTGACCAATCAGAACGGCCCCCGCGTCGCTCTGCGCACCATGCGTGAGAACAACGCCTCGGGCGTGTACGTCACGGACAAGGACCGGAAGTTCCTCGGACTCGTCAGCGACCGCGCCTGCGTCGAGCACATCCGGACGGGCGCCACGACTCTCGACGAGATCATCAAGCCGGTCGCCCACCCGGCGTCGCCGGACGACCTGCTCATCGATCTCTTCCTCCCGACCGCGGAGATGCCTCTGCCGGTGCCCGTCACCGATGCGGACGGCGAACTCGTCGGCGTCGTGCCCCGGGCCACACTGCTGGCCGCGCTCGGCAACCAGACCGGCAATGACGAGCAGGCCGCGGACGCCGCTGTCGAAGACTGGCCGGAGCCGGTCGACACCGGGATCATCGACCAGGTACTGGCCGAAGGTGATGATGCCGTCGCACCGCAGGCCGCCGGCGAAAGGGGTGAGCGCTGATGGAGAACATCAGAATTCCGATCGGAGCCTGGGTCGACTCAGCCTTCGACTGGCTCAAAGACAACGTCGCGTGGTTCTTCGACGCCGTCACCTGGCTGTTCAACTTCCTCATCGAGATCCTCACCGACGTGCTCGTCGACCTCCACCCGCTCGTCATCATCATCCTGCTGGCGCTCATCGGCTGGATCTTCCGGTCGTGGCAGATGGCCGTGGGCACCCTCATCACCCTGTTCTTCATCATGACGATGGACCAGTGGGTGGCCGCGATGCAGACCCTCGCGCTGATCATCATCGCTGCTGTCATCGCTGTCATCATCGCCATTCCGGTCGGCATTCTGGCCGCACGCAGCGACAAAGCCTCAGCGGTCATCAAACCGATCCTCGACTTCATGCAGACGATGCCGGCATTCGTCTACCTCATCCCTGCTGTCACCTTCTTCGGCATCGGCGTCGTTCCCGGCCTCGTGGCAACGGTGATCTTCGCTCTGCCCCCAGGTGTGCGGTTCACTGAGCTCGGCATCCGTGGAGTCGATTCGGAGACGGTCGAAGCCGGACAGTCCTTCGGTGCGACTCCCGGCCAGATCCTCCGCGGAGTCCAGCTGCCCTTGGCCACGCCCACGATCATGGCCGGCATCAACCAGGTCATCATGCTCGCACTGGCCATGGCCGTCATCGCCGGCATGGTCGGCGCCGACGGACTCGGAAAGAACGTCGTCGAAGCGATCGCGACCCAGAACCTGCCGCTCGGTGTCGAAGCCGGACTCGGCGTGGTGATCATCGCGGTCTACCTCGATCGCGTCACCGCGGCCCTGGGCAATGCCAAGGACTACCCACGCTCGCTCGTGGCAGGGCTGCGCCGTCGCGGCGCGAAGAACAAGGCAGCTGCCGCAGCAGCCTGAATCGATGGACCACACAGTCTGAATTGTCGAACACTAGAGAAAAGGAACACACAATGAAGAGAAGATTCCTCACCCCGTTCGTCGCTGCAGTCGCAGCCCTCGGCCTCGCTCTGACCGGTTGCTCGCAGGAAGCGTCGAAGGACGACGGCAGCGGTGGCGGCGACAAGGGCGACATCAAGCTCGGCTATGTCACCGGCTGGACCGACGGCGAGAGCATCTCGCTCCTGCTCGAGAACCAGTTGGGAAAGATGGGATACAACGTCGAGACCGAGACCTTCAGCGACGCCGCCGTCCTCTACGCCGGTGTCGCCAACGGTGATATCGATATGTATCCGTCCTCGTGGCCCGAGGTCACGCACAAGCAGTACATCGATAAGTACGGTGATGATCTCGAAGACGTCGGCGCCTACTACGACAACGCCGTCCTCACGATCGCCGTCCCGAAGTACATGGACGACGTCAACTCGATCGAGGACCTCAAGGGCAAGGGCAAGGACTTCGGCGGCGAGATCGTCGGAATCGAGCCCGGTGCCGGTCTGACGAAGGCCACCAAGGCGATGATTCCCGAATACGGTCTCGACGACGAATACGAACTCGTCACCTCGTCGACGGCTGCCATGCTCACCGAGCTCGGCAATGCGACCGATGCGGAGAAGGACATCGTCGTCACGCTGTGGCGTCCGTTCTGGGCGAACAACGAGTACCCGGTCAAGGACCTCGAGGACCCGAAGGGTGCGATGGGCGATCCCGAGAAGCTCCACTTCACCGCGACCAAGGGCTTCAGCGATGAGTTCTCCGATGCCGCCGACTACATCGGCAACATCAAGCTCGATGACAAGCAGTACGGGGAGCTCGAGGACCTGGTCGTCAACAAGTACGGCAAGGACGGCAAGAATGATCCCCCAGCGGCTATCACCGAGTGGCTGAAGGCCAACCCGGATGCCTACGAAGGTGAGCTGCCTGACGAGGAGTGATCTCGTCGCCGCGGCAGCAGATGCCCTGAGGTCGACGCCCTCTGCTCTCCTGCTGACTTCCCCGCAGCGCGGCGTGCGGTCATGAATATGCTGTGCCCTCCCGACTCGGAAGAGTCGGGAGGGCACAGCTGTGTGAGTAGACTCGATGGAGCAGCGCCGTTGACACCGCATTCGGTGCGCGGAACCCGAACGGAGGGCATCCCATGGCGACTCATTCGGCAGCCGTCGACACCTTCGTCGGCCCCCTGACAGTCTCCAGCGACGGCCGGTCGATCGTCCGGCTCGAATGGCGCACATCCGCCGAGGCGGCCGGACAGTCGGACCCGATCCCCGCCGAGGCGGCCGGACAGTCGGACCCCATCCTCACTGAAGCGATCGCCCAGTTGCGCGCGTACTTCGACGGCCGCCTCGGTGACGTCGATCTGCCCGTGGACTTCGGTCAGGTATCGGACATCGCGAGGATCGTGCTGACGACCTTGGCCGACGAGGTTCCGGCGGGGACCACGGTCACCTACGGGCAACTCGCCGAAGCCAGCGGCACCGGGATTCCGGCGCGGGCCGTCGGCGGGATCATGGGGCTCAATCCGATCCCGATCATCGTCCCCTGCCATCGTGTCGTCGCCGGTGACGGGCTCGGCGGGTACTCGGGCGGACTGCCCGGGCACGAGCTCGAAACCAAGCGGCGCCTCCTCGAGTTCGAAGGCGCCCTGCCGCAGCCGCTGTTCTGACGCTCCCGAAGCGGTCCGGGCCTGCGCCGGGCCCGCGCCGGGCTTGCTTCCGGCCTGCTTCGGTCCCGTTCCGTGCCGCCGCTGTGCTGCACGCAGCTGTCCACCGGGCGGAGCTCTCCGAACACGGGTCGGGACCACGGCAGATCAGGAGGACGCCACTGGAAGTTGCGCGAATAATGTGATTACATTGCCGTACCAACTTTTGTGATCACAAATCATCCTGCATTCACATGTTCCTGCTCGGACGACCGGAATTGCCAGAGTCGGCGGTTTCACCGCGCTCGAGCAGCCACCACGAAGAGGAAACTGATGAAGTCACGCACACTCACCTCCGTTGTCGCCGCCTGTGCGACGCTGGGCCTCGCCCTGACCGGATGCTCCCAGGAAGCCGGCAAGGACGCCGGTTCCGACGGCGACAAGGGCACGATCACCATCGGCTGCATCTCGTCGTGGTCCGACAGCCGCAGCACCGCGTTCCTGCTCGAGGACCAGCTGGAGAAACTCGGATACGAGCCCGAGCTGGAGACGATCTCCGAAGCTGCGATCCTCTATGCGGGAGCAGCGAACGGCGACATCGACATCTACCCCTCCGCCTGGCCGGAGAAGACCCACAAGCAGTACATGGATGAGTACGGCGACAAGATCGAGGACATCAGCACCTACTACGACAAGGCGCAGAACACGATCGTCGTGCCCGACTACGTCGACATCGATTCGCTGGATGAGCTCAAGGACAACGCCGACGAGTTCGACGGCAAGATCGTCGGCATCGAACCCGGAGCCGGTCTGACCAAGGTGACGAAGGATTCGATGATGCCTGCGTACGGTTTGGAGAAGGACTTCGAACTCGTCACCTCCTCGACCCCGGCCATGCTCACCGAGCTGGGCAATGCCATCGACGCGAAGGACGACATCGTCGTCACCCTGTGGCGGCCGTTCTGGGCGAACAACGCCTTCGACGTCAAGGAACTCGAGGACCCGAAGAACGCCATGGGCGATCCGGAGAAGATGCACTTCCTCGGCACCGACGGCTTCAGCGACAAGTTCCCCGAAGCGTCCGAGCTCATCAAGGGAATCAAGCTCGACGACAAGACGTACGGAGAGCTCGAAGACCTCATCGTCAACGAATACGAAGAGGGTCAGGAAGGTGACGCCGTCGACCAGTGGGTCAAGGACAACCCGAAGGCCTTCGACTCCGAGATCACCGACTGAGCATCCGCGCGCTCACACGGCCGCCGCACCCGCGACTGCGGGGACGGCGGCCGCTGTCTGCTGCGAGTCCGCCAGGTCCACAGCCGCTGGTCTGGCGACCTCGCACCTCCCTCACCCGTCGAACAGCTCCTGCCCGACGTAGCCGTCCTCGGTCGCTCCGGGCGGTATCGCCCACACGGTCGACCCGATCGGGGTCGTCCATTCATTGAGCAGGTCCACCTCGGCGAGGCGGCGTTGGATCGGCAGGAACTGCCGCTCGATATCGGCCTGGAACGACGCGAACAGCAGCCCCGAATCCCCACCCGCACCGGTCTCATAGTTGAACGTGCGCCGGTGGATCTGCGCCTCCGGACCCAGCCCGTCGCGGGCACGAGCGATATGCGCGACCTGAGAGATCTTCGTCAGTCCGCGCCCATCGACGGCGGTGAAGTCCGGAACGTCGAACTCGTCCTTGCCCGACAGCGGTGCCCCGGTGTCCATGGTCCGCCCGACCGAGAACTCCCGCGCCGGACGGTCGGCCTGGTCCCAGGTGTCGAGGTTCATCGCGATATCACGCAGCACCAGCGTCGTTCCCCCACGCATCCACACAGGCAGATGCGCGCCGAGATCGGCCGGCGGCTCCCCGCGAGCGGAGAACACCGGGCCCGCAGTCTCGGTGCTCTGGCCCCAGATGATCCGCGCGAAGTCCTCGGATCCGGGCCCCGGATTCGCCGTGCCGTCGAGCTGACCGAAGAGGTTCCGCTGGGTCGTCCCCTCCCCCGAGCTGCCGTAGGCACGTCGGAATCCGTCCCGCTGCCAGGCCACCTCGGCGAATGAACGTGAGTCCTTGAACAGCATGCGCCTGGCATGTGCCAAGGTCAGCGGGTCGTCGCCGCAGATCTGCAGGAGCAGGTCACCCCTGCACCGGTCCTGATCGAGGCGATCGATCGAGAACCCCTCCAGTGGCCTCAGCCAGTCCGGGACGTGGTCCTTTCCGGCCAATGCCACCAGTGCGGCGCCGAATCCGAAAGTCACCGTCAGTCGGGCCGGGTTGACGCCGAGCTCCGGTTCGGAATCAGCCAACGGCGCCTGCCCCTGCGTCAGCGCCGCCGCATCCGCGGTGAGCAGCCGCAGCCAGCGCACCGCCTCGGCCGCCGTGATCCCGGGCCCCAGCGTGAACGCGATGAACTGCGCATACGCCTGCGCCGGGGTTTCGACACCGGATTGATGAGTGCCGAAGAACGGCTCGGTCTGCGGCCCGTTCGCCCCGTCCAGATCTCGCCGAGGCGGCCCTTCGTCACCAGCGCTCGCGCCCTGCGCCCCGGAGCCGCGACCGAGCGCGAATCCGCCCGTGGCACCGACGATTCCGACGCCGCCGGCCGCGGCCGCCGAGGTCAGGAGACCTCGGCGGCTGAAGCCGGGGCGACCGGGCTCAGTGATCACCGTGGTCTCCCTGGTCGGAGTCCTCGTCGTCGCCGAGGTCTTCGTCGTCGCCGTGGTCTGCGTGGTCGGCATTCTCGCCGTCGCTGGAGCCTTCGGCCTCACCGGGCGCGTAGTCTTCCTGGGCTCCGGAGTACTCCTTCGCCACGGCAGTGACCTCAATGGTCTCGCCGTCGGCGGTGACGAGGTCGAGGCTGATCTGCTCGCCCGGCTTGACGGCCTTCTTCAGGCCCATGATCATGATGTGATCGCCCCCGGGCTCGAGGTCGAGGCTCTCCCCGGCCGGGATGGTGAAGCCGCCCTTCTTCTCCTGCATGGACATTCCGCCGGAACCGTCGCCTTCGGTTTCGTGGAGTTGGACCATCTTCGCGTCCGCGTACTTCGCTTCGACGAGGTTGATGTCCTGGTCGGTGTCGTTCTTCAGTTCGCCGAAGACTGCGGTCATTCCGTCATCGGCGGCCTTGACCCAGGCGCCGTCGAGGCTGAGCGCCTCGGCGTCGACTTGGCTGTCCGAACTGTCCGAACTGTCCGAACTGTCCGCTGAGGCGGAGCTGCTGCTGCCTTCGGTCTGTGTCGGCCCGGCTGCCGTGCTGTCGTCGTGGCCGCAGCCTGCCAGGCCGATGGCGACGGCGAGGGGCAGGGCAACGGCTAGGCTGATGTTCTTTCGCATGGTGTCTGCACTTTCGTCATTCAGGTGCAGTCGAGCACGGGTCGACCTGCGCCGCGGTCTGCGCGGACGTGTTCGACTGACACCGAGGGGCGAGCCGCCGCTGTTTCGGCGGTCGCCCGAAGTTGGATGGTCACCCGGGGAGCCGGGTGTGGGTCGGCGGCGGATGCGCCGAATGGGATGTCAGACGAGTGCGGGTGGTCCGCGCCGATAGTTCGGACCGACGACCGCCGAAGTGACCGGCTGCGGCAGCCGGAACGAAGCGCACAACTTGCGGAACGGTTCGTCGGCCAGGACTCCGGCCGCCTCGGCGAGGGCACGCAGTGCACCGATCACCGGGCCCAGGGCCAGCTGCAGAATGCTGAGGACGATGTCCTCACCGCGCTTGAGGATCACGGCGGTGACGAGGACGGCGACGAGGTGGGCGATGAACATCCCCACCGAGGTGGCTCCGTGGTTGGCATGTCCGAGCGCGGATGCGGCCGGACCGAGATCAAGGGAGCCCGGGGCCGGGACGATGTGTCCGGCGTGGGCGTGGAGGGCCGCCTCGGCGGAGGTCGAACCGGTACTCGCGGACTCGGTCTGGCCGGTTCCGGAATGGGCGGTTCCCGTGTGAGCCCCCGCATGGGCGAGGGTGTGGGCGGACCAGCTCATCGTCAGGTGCATGAGCACCTGCCCGAGGCCGAGCAGACCGGCCAGAGTGAGGTAGCCCAGGCGCCTGCCGGCGACGATCATCGCCGCCCAGAGGACGAGGACGAAGACGACCACAGTGCCGGGAATCGAGATTCCGCCACCGGCGGCGAGGTGCATGAGCAGGGCGAGAAGGGTCGTGAAGAGAGCAGCGAAGAGCGCGCGTACGGATTTCGTCCATCCGGTCATGGGCCCTCCTCTCAGCTCGCTCCCACATTCTACTCAATGTAGAACACTTTCGGGAAGGCGGCTGAGCCTACATCCGCAGCCAGGTATCGGCGGTCTTCTTGACCATAGCGCCGGCCCCAACGGCAGCATCGCCCCAGGTGACAAGCTTTCCGTCGGGATCCGTAGTGGAGTCGGAGAGGACGACGACGTCGAAGTTGCACACAAGGCCCGCCATCGCCGAGGCGTAGACGGCTCCGGGGGTGCTCGCCGAGGAGGTGCCGGCGTCGGCATCGCCTCCTGCATGGGCGGCAGGGTCAGTGACATCGCCGCCAGTTCCGGCGTCGGGCTCCGCCACGGTGGCGTCGGCCCCGGGCGTGGCCGCGGTGGCGTCGGCCCCGGCGATGATGATCCGGTCGACGGAGAGGTCATGCAGACCTGCGGCCAGATCGTCGACGCCCTCGAACACATCCGGGCTCTCGGAGCGGAGCACGAGGTCCTCCTCATCGGGGACGAAGATGCTCAGCTCCTCATCGGGAGTGTCGGCGAGGTCGGCCTTCGTCGACGCGAAGATGAGCACACCGCCAACCGCGCGGGTCCGGGTGACGATATCGCCGAGGGTCTCCATGGCGTCATCGCTGGGGTAGCTGGCGTCGTCGGTATCAATGAGGAGCAGGGCATCCATACTCCAATCGTGCCACGACCGCCTGACACTTTCTAAGCCGGAACGCTGCCGCGGAGGCCTCGGCGGAACGGGCCGGATGCAGCACGAGTCATCGGCATGCGCTTCTGCAATAATCTGGCAAGCGTCCATGCTTCTATGATCGAACAGCTGCGAACACACCATATTTGTTCGAGCTTTTTTTCGATTATTTATGGCATTCTATTGCCTTCGAGAGTAAAATGGATTCCAACAACAACGATGTTGGTGAACGGAAATCATCCCCATGACCCTCACTCCCGAACGCAGTTCCGATCATTCCGCTCGGAACGCCGGCAACTCCCCGCAGACCAGCGGTCACCCGCTGCTGGCCGACGAGGAGTGGGCGGATCTCAGCCGTTTTGCGCCCGAGGTCACCTCTTCGATCACTCAGCTGATGAGCCTCAAAGATGAGCTGCGCACGTTCGATCGCCCCATGGGACCGGATCAGGCCATTATGCTCGCCGATGGGGTCGAGGCGATCACACGCATCAACGACGCATTGTCGACGCTCGCACTCTCCGTCTGCGAACGCGTCGGAACACCCAGCGATTTCGGCGCCAAGTCGACGAAATCGCTCATCGAGAACCGGTTCAACCTCACCGGCGCGGAGGCGAACCGCCGGACCGATATGGCCAAGAACCTCGGCGGACGCGTCGATATGGCCGGACAGGCTCTGCCGCCTCTCTACCCGGTCGTCGCGGATGCGCTCCATGCCGGCACGATCTCCGCCGCCCAGGCATCTGTCATCGAAGACTGCATGCGCAAGCTGCCCACGTGGGTCAGTCAGGCGGTCCGCACCGACGTCGAGACGCGCTTGGTCGACAACGCACCCAAGGTCCGCCTCAAGGACCTGCGGGAGATCTTCGGCAAGCTCATGGGCTACATCGACCCGGACGGAGAAGAACCGAAAGACTCAGGCGACCGCTCGGCTTACAACATGTCCATGCGTGCCAGGGCCAACGGCGACTGGGAGCTGCGTGGACTGCTCGACCCCGTCACCGGGGGCACTCTCAACGGACTGCTGACCTCACGAATCCAGTCGGCAGGAGACGCCGACAATGCCGATGCCGACAAGACCGGTGCCGACTCGGCGACCGGCGCCTCTGGGATCGCGGCCGTGGGCAATCCCGCCACCGTAACCGCCGCTCCTGAGGCAACGAGCTCGCCGCTTCCTGACAAAGAGCTGCTCGAGATCGTCGATGCGGTGCTCTCCGGTGACCGATATGACGCGAAGCGAGTTCCGGAACCCGATCTCAACGCAGCTCGCACGAGCGGGAATTCGGCTGCCGTCCCCGGCGTCGGCGTTCGTGAGGACGGCGGTTTCGTCGACGTCAGCGCCGAACAGCCCTCGGCGCGCGAATGGATCTACGAACGATTCGCCGGCCTCGTCACCACGATCGATAAGCAGCGGACGGCTGCAGGAGCGCCTTATGCTCTCGTCATCAACGCCACCGCCGAAGATCTGGCCAAAGGCACGGGACACGGCACCACGGGCGCCGACAATCCCGTTCCCATCAAGGAACTGATGAGAAACGGCCTCAACGGCTCGCTGTTCTTCCACCTCATGAGCGACAAGGCCAAGACGATGCAGGTGGCCACAGAACAGCGCTTCGCCAATCGCAAACAGCTGGCAGTGATCACCGCCCGCGACCGAGGCTGCACCTTCCCCGGCTGTGACGCCCCTCCCGGTTGGTGCGATGCCAACCATGTGTTTCCATGGTCGCTCGGCGGCAAGACGGAGATCAACAATCTCGCGCTGCTCTGCAGCTATCATCACCACCTGCTCGACCGCACCGACTGGGACACGGTTATGCTCTTCGACGGGCGACCCGCCTACATTCCGCCCGCCGCAAACGACCCGGCTCGTAAGCCGATCCTCCACGCCCGCTTCATCGCGGATGACATCGTCGACTCCCTGTTCGACAAATAGCCGCCCCGACTTTCAGGGGACAGCTGTGCCCACTTTCCAAGTTCAGCCGGATTCAGCCCGATCCGGCCGGATTCAACCGGGTTCGGCCCGCCTCGACCGGAGTTCAGCCGCCGAACCGCGAGTCTCGGATGCTCATGTCCTCATCGAGGAGCAGGAGGTCAGCCGGCATTCCGGGAGCCAACAGGCTGCCGGAATCAACGGCACCACCCACCGCACACAGAGAATCACCCGACCCCGGCACACCACCCACCGCACGCAGCGGAACGAGTCCCGCGGACTGCACAGCATCGAACGGGCTGAGCCCCACCTCGGCGACGGCTCGCTTCACGGCGTCGTCCATCGTCGATGTGGACCCCGCGATGGCACCCTGAGTGCCGTCGGCGGTGACCAGGCGCGCCACCGCATCCTTGACTTCGACCGGGAGCGAACCGAGGTGATATCTCCCGTCGTGCAGGCCCGTCGCCGCCATGGCATCGGTGATGAGCGCGAGGCGTCCGGGCACGAGTTCATGGAGCATGCGCACGACCGGGGCGACGACGTGGACACCGTCATTGATGAGTTCGACGGTGACATGCTCAGCCTCAGCCGCAGCGAGGACCGGCCCCGGAGCACGGTGATGGATGCCCGGCATCGCATTGAATGCGTGGGTGAGGATGCTTGCTCCCTCCTCGAACGCCTGCGCGGTCAGCTCGAAGTCGGCAGCCGTATGACCGACGGCCACACGCACGCCCGCCGCAGAGAACCGCGCGATCGCATCGAGCGCACCGGGAAGTTCGGGTGCGATGGTGATCTGCGCGAGAGATCCATCTGCGGCTTCGAGGATCGCCTCGACGGCCTCTGGGGTCGGCGACGTGAGCACCTCGGGCGCATGCGCACCCTTGAAATCCGGGGACAGGAACGGCCCTTCGGCATGGAGACCCATGACCATGGCCCGATCGCGGACGAGCCCGGCACCGGCACGCAGGGACCGGCACAGACCCTCGATCGTGTCCGAGACGTAGGACAGCGCGAGCCGGCCGGTGCCGTGAGACCGATGCACGTCGAGGATCGCATCGATCGACTCGATCCCGTCTTCGGCGCTCGCACCGCCCGCACCGTGACAGTGGATGTCGACGAACGCGGGAGCCACGTATCCGCCGGCGGCGTCGATGAACTCTCCCCGCCCCGAGGCGGCCCTCTCCTTCCAGCCGTCCCCACGGCCCCGTGCCGTGACCGTTCCGTCGGCGATCGCGATCCACGTGTCTGCGGTCTCCTCGGTGAACGTCGCCCGACCACCGTCGAGGATGCACGCATTGTGGATGACCGCCTCGGCGGGGATCTGTTCGGTCTGTGTCATCGGGGTCCTTCCATCGCTCTGCGAACACCACATTCAGGGTACGGAATCGGGCGGTGAAATTCCCCCTCCGCAGGAAGCGGACGGATCGACTGCCGACTCACCCCAGTGTGCGGACTCGGTTCGCGTCGATGCCGAGCACGTGCGAGTCGAGGAACGCGAGCACGGTTCGGTACCAGACCTCGGCGTTCCCACGGCCGAGGATCCAATGCCCCTCGTCGGGGAAATAGAGGAACCGGTGCTGAGTGTCGCCATCGGCGTCGAGCGGAGTCTTCGCCCGGGTGAGCAGGTCCAGCCACAGTTCCTGGCCCTGCCCGATCGGGACCCGGTAGTCCTTGTCACCGTGGATGACGAGCATCGGCACCTCGATGTCATCGGCGAACAGGTGCGGCGAATACTGCGCCGACTGTTCCCGCATCGCCTGATCCCAGGACGAGTTGTCCGTCGTCCGCCCCATCGACGTGGTGTTCCACAGGGAGGCGTGGGTGACGATGCACTTGAACGCGCTGCCGGTGTGCCCGGCCACCCAGTTGGCCATGTACCCGCCGTAGGATCCGCCGGCCAGGCCGATGCGTTCGGCATCGATGTCCGTCCTCTCCCCTGCGGCCTCGGTCAGCGCCATGATGTCGGTGAACGGGGTGCCGCCGAGCTGCTGCTGCCCGCGATCGATCATCGCCTGCCCGTATCCGGTGGAGATCGCCGGATCCGGCAGCAGCACAGCATAGCCGGCGGCCGCAAAAGGACCCGGATTCCACCGGCAGGTCCACGCATTCCATGACCCCCACGGTCCGCCGTGGGCGAAGACGACGAGCGGATGCGGCCCCTCCCCCTCCGGCAGGACCAGCCACGCACGGATCGGCGTGCCGTCCTCGGCACGGACCTCCACCTCGGTGAGGGTGCCTTCCTCGTCGAGGACCGTCGCCGGGTTCGCGAGTTCGCTGATCACTCCGGTGGCGAGGTCGACGGAGATCGGCAGGGGCGCGACATCGATCGCCGAGGCGGTCGCCACGACCGTGTCCTCGCGCAGTGCCAGCCCCGAGAACGAATACTTCTGATCGGTTCCCCCGACGAGCCGCCTGGGCTGCGCATCATTGACACCACCGATGAAGATGCTGCCGCGGCCGTGGTCATCGGCGGTGGCCACAATGGTCGAATCGTCCGCCCAGATCGGGGAGAACCAGAAATCGGCATCCGGCCACACGGACTTCAGTTCTGCGGTCTCCAGGTCGAGGACCTTGAGTTCGGCCGCGAGGTTGGTCTGCGGAGTCCAGGCTTGTACGCGGGTGACCAGTGCTTTCGTTCCGTCCGGGCTGATGGCTTCGATGTCGAAGCTGTGATCGGCTGCCGGTTTCGTCAGGCGGTGCAGTTCGGGTTCCCCGTCGAGATCCACGCGCCAGATCTCACTGGCCTCGAGTTGGCCGGGGATCGGCTTCTCGAGCTGGACGAGGACGAAGCGAGCCTCATCGTCGACGGCCCAGTCGACCAGTCGACCGGACGGCAGAGACAGGTATCGGAAGTCCAGGCCCGCCGGGGCACTCAGCTCGTCGCTGGCTTCGGGAAAGTCGGCGTCCGCCTCGTTGAGCGTGGCCACGGCCAGGGTCTGTCGGCCCGGCCCCAGATCATGATCCCAGCGGCGGATCGGGAACCCGGTGTGGAGGATCCCGCTGACCTTCGCATCGCTGCGTTCGGAGCTGAATTCCTGATGGTCGTTCTCGCCGGCGGCCCACGTATGGACGGGAAACTCGACGACGATGGTCTCTCCCTTGACCTCGATGCGGGAGAAACCGCCCGCGTGATCAGCGAGTTTGCGGGCCTCACCATTGTCTGGAAGTGCCCACAGGCTCGGTGACTCCGCATCCTTGCCGTCCTCGCCCTTGCGCTTGGAGGCGAAGACGATCGTGCCGTTCTCACTCAGCGCGGCCGGACCCACGGACTGGTCGCCGCGGGTGATCCGCCGAGGCCTCTCCCCGCTGATATCGGCGAGGTGGCTGAGAGAGGAATTGCCCTCGGAGTTGAGGAACGAGTACTGGGCGATGACGCGGCCGCTCTGATTCGTCAAGAGGCCTTGCAGGCGGCGGGCGTCGAGGAGTCGGGTCACTGCGTCGTGGGTCGTCATCTTCCCATCCTAGGTCCCAATGTCGACTCCGGAGTGAGATCCGAGAAAACTCCAGTTCACGGAGGTGGTCGGTCGGGGTCGGGATCGCCGAGGTGGCTGGTCGGGGTCACGGTGGCCGGTCGGGGTCACGGTCGGGGGTCGCGGCCACGTGATCGCCGCGTCGTTCGACACTCCGCGGAAAGTCAGCGGAAGCTCGGTGCCGGGACCCTCTCACCATCGATCGTCACCGTCGGCAGCATCTTCTTGAAGTCCTCCGCCACTTCGGTGTTCGTCTTCGGTGTGCGCATCTCGATGGACAGATTCACCAGGCGCCCGTTGATCTTGTAACCCGTCTGCACGCCGAACGCATAGGTGGGTTTGCTGTTGAGAGCGAGGATCTCTGTGGGACCGAGTTCACCCTGATAGCTCCAGAACTCTCCCGCGGCCAGAGATCCCGTCTGCTCGGCCAACACCTGTGAGTCCTGTTCGGAGAAGTTATAGCGTCGCTTACTGTCGACGACTTCCTGCGCACTGTCACCGTATTCGTCGGTGCAGTTCACGAGGATGATATCGGCGCGAGAACTGTCATCGCCGTGAGTGAAGACATGGAACTGATCGGTGTTGCCGCTGCTGTCCCTCCAGTCATCGCCGAGCGCGAAGCTGAGTTCGACCGGGCAGCTGCTGCCGAATGTCACCGACGTCTTCGTCATCCCCTCGGGGATTCCGGCCTCGGTGGGTGTGCCTGTGGGCTCGGGGCCGGCGGTCTCCTGCACACCGATCCGCATGGGACCAGACGACTTGTCTTCGGTGCGGACCTGGAAGACCGAACACCCGCTGAGCAGGACGGTCAGCGCGAGTGTGCCGGCCGCCGCGGCTCGCCGCACTGAGGCGGGTCTGCCCGAGACGACCCTGCCCATTGCGGACCTCGACGATGGGAGGCCATTCGACGCGAAGCTCCCCGCGGAGGAGGAGGTGGGCGATGGCGTTCGTCCAGTCACTGATCTCACTGCTGGTCACCGTGTCTGCGACGGTCCGGGTACCCCGCTTCCGGGCCATTCTGGTTCGGTTGGGCCTGACCGTACTGCTGCTGAGACGGCTGCGGACCTGAATTGGGCTGACTGCCGACAGGTGGTTGTCCGGCGGGCTGACTGCCTGCAGGCGGCTGACCGTTGTACGGAGCACCGGGCTGGCTGCCGACGGGCTGCTGTCCGAAGTTCTGCGGGCCCGAATTCGGCTGACGTCCCGCGTAGGGCTGGCCGAAGTTCTGCGGGCCGGAGTGCGGTTGGCTGCCGACTGGCGGCTGCCCGTAACCCGGGTTCTGTCCGCCGACGTTCGGTGCCTGCCGCGGTGGCTTGAACTGCGAATGCTGGCCGGAATCGGGTGGGAATCCACCGGAGACGGATTCGCCCGTCCGACGGTTGACCAGGTTTCCGTCGACTCTCTCGAGGCGACGCTTCGACGTCCGCCTGGGAGTGCCGAGGATCCGTCCCTGCAGTTCGGCCTCATTCGGCTGCCGGGGAGGCAGGAATCCGGGTGCCCGCCGCGAATCCGCCTGCTGTACCGGCTGCACCGCATGCGAACCGGCGGCGACCCGATCCATATGATCGGACATCTGCGGAACGGTCACGGGTGCGGCATCGGCGAGGACCGGGAGGACCATACGCACCGAGGTGCCCACGCCCTCCTGGCTGAAGAGCTGCACGGAACCGCCGTGCCTGGTGACGATGGCACGCACGAGCGAGAGCCCCATTCCCGAACCGGCCACCGCCCGCACACGAGAACCGCGAGAGAGCTCGTCCCACACGTTCTCCTGTTCGGCCAGCGGGATGCCGCTGCCCGTGTCGGCGACCTCCACGACGACCCAGCGGTGGCCGTCGATGATCTGCTCATTGGCGCGCAGCTCGACGACCTCGGCCTGAGACGAGTATTTGAGGGCATTGCCCAGCAGGTTGAGAATCGCGGTGAGCAGCAGATCCTCCTCACCGGCGACATCGGGCAGCCGCCACGGAGCACGGGCGACAGTCGCCACGATCATCCGATCCTCGGCGCCCGGCGCGGTCGAGGCATCTTCGACGGCCTGATGGATGAGCGCGTCGAGATCGACGCGGGCGTATTCGATGATGCGCGTCTCGACATCGGCGAGCTTGCGCAGATCGGCCAGCAGTCGAGCGACCCGGCGTGAGGACACGTCGACCTGCTTCGCTGCCGGCTCCACCTCGCTCAGAGTACCGCCGTCACGGACGACCTCGCGGATGCTCGCCGCCGAGGTGCGCAGCGCCGTCAGCGGATTCTTCAGCTCGTGGTCGAGTCGGATGAGCATCCGATTGCGCTTCGTCATCGAATCCTCGGCCGCGGCCGTCTCGATGGATTCCCGCAGCGCGGCCTCACGCTTCTTCAGATGCCGCCAGCCGAACCAGGCGCCGACGGCCAGACCGCCGAGCACGATGACGAGCAGCAGCAGGAACAGCCAGACCTGGATCTCGAAGACAAGGAAGTTCGTCATAGACGGCTCTGTCCATCCTCGCCGCGAACCTCACCGACGAACCGGTAGCCGCGCCCCTGCACGGTGGCGATCCACCTGGGCTCTGCGGCATCTTCGCCGAGCACGCGACGCAGTTCGGCGACACGGGAGTCCACGGCACGGGTGCCCACGGCCTCTTCGAATCCCCACAGCACTTCGAGCAGGCGGGAACGTTCGATGAGTTCGTCCTTGTGCACCATGAGGTACTCGAGCAGGGTGAAGCCCTTCGGCGTGATGACGAGTTCACGCTGCCCCAACCAGGCCCGGCGTCCGACTCGGTCGACGCGCAGGCCGAAGCTGGACACGAGCACCGGTGCTGTGGCCAGGGGCGGCCCGTCATTGCGGGTGCGACGCAGCACGGCACGGATGCGAGCGACGAGCTCGTGCGGGTCGAAGGGCTTGTTGAGGTAGTCGTCGGCACCCTCCTCGAGTGCCATCGCCCGCTCGACGCCTTCGCCGACCTGAGTCAACAGCAGCACCGGAACCCAGTTCTCCTCCTGGCGCAGTCGACGCAGCACCTGCCGTCCGTCGGCTCCGGGCATGAGCACGTCGAGAACGCACACATCGGGTCGGTGGCGGTGGATCTCATCGAGGGCGAGCAGTCCGTCGCTGGCGGGCAGCACCCGGAATCCGGAGCGTTCGAGGAACGGCACGACCGCTCCGAGGACGTCCGGCTCATCATCGGCGACCAAGACGAGTGGTTGGGGCTCGGTGTGATTGTCAGCCGTCATGGTGGTCAGTTCCGGTTCCTCTCTGGCGTTCCCAGGCGATCTCTCTCGCCTCGGCACGATCGACCGCCTCGGCGAGTTCATCTCGGTACAGCATAGATCGACGCAGGTGCTTGGTGCGATATCCGGCGCGGCCGACCATATGCGTGGCGACGGGGATCGTCACCAGTTGGAAGGAGATGATAATCGCCAACGTCGTCACCGTCGCCCAGGTCGGGAACTGGATCGCGATCGCCACAGCGACGAGCACCAGGCCCAACACCTGGGGTTTCGCACTCGCATGCATACGCGAGAGAAGGTCGGCGAAGCGGACGAGACCGACCGCTGCGGCCAGGGACAGGACCGCGCCGAGGAAGATGAGCACGGCCGAGATGATGTCAAGAACCACGACTGTTCTCCTCTCCGTCGCCACCCGACATGTGCTCGGCGTCTTCAGGTCCCGGGTCGGGCCCGGTGCCCTCGCCCTCTCCATCGCTGTCGGCGTGGGCGTCGTAGGTGGGATCCGTGATCTCGGTGACCTCCGGCTCCCCGACCTCCGTCGCTTCGGCGCTCTGCTCCCCCGCACCACGCGGCATATGCCAATCCGTGCTGGTGAAGTCCGACAGTGCCCCCGCCTCGGCGCCCAGGGTCATCGAATCGGACTTCGACACGTACCTCGACACGCTCACCGAACCGACGAAGCCGAGCATCGCGAGCACGATGAGCACGGGCAGCAGATCCGTGCGGTCGGACAGAGCCATATACCCGCCGAGGCCGCACATGATCGAAGCGAGCACGACGTCGGTGCCGATCATGCGATCGAGGATCGACGGACCCCGGACGATCCGGAAGAGCGCGATGACCACCGAGGCGGCCAGCAGCACCGAACCGGCGATGACGAGGGTGTGGAGGACGATCTCACTCATCAGCGACCTCCCTCGGTCTCGCCCAGCGGATCCGGCCTGGCCCGCAGGGAGGCGAGGTCACGGTGCGAACCGAGAGTGCGGATGAGCAGCTCTTCGATGAAGTAGACCTGCGCCTTGGCCTTACGCAGCTTCTCCTCGGAATCGCAGTCGAGGAAGTGCAGATAGAGGATGCCCATGGCCCGGTCGCTGTCGATGATGATCGACCCGGGGATGAGGCTGGCGGTATCGGCGATGAGGGTGAGCACGAGGTCCGAGCTCGTGCGCAGATCGCAGGCGATGACGGACCCGGCTCCGACCGCCTTGCGGCGGAACGCATACCAGGCGACTTCGACGGAGGCGTGGAGGACCGAGTAGAGGAACCACAGGCCGAACACCGTGGCATGCCAGACGTTGAACCGTCCGGACAGCACGACGGGCGGCAGGTAGAACACGCGGGTGACGATGAACGCCAGCACGATTCCGGTGACCACGGTGACCACCGTGATGGCGTCCCACAGCATCAGCCACAGCAGAACCAGCGAGATCAGCAGCACGAGCTGCTGGATGATTCCGCGGCCCCGGCTCATCCGCGCCCGGTTGGGAACCGGTGCACGGTTCTGTCCTTGGTCGCTGGCCCGGCCCTGGTCGCGGACCTGTCGCTGAGCTCGGGCCCGGCCCTGCGCATCGTCCCGGCCCTGAGCTCGCGGCCGTCCGTGCTCGCGATCGGGGCTCATCAGTCATCACCTCCGAGCACGTTCGTGACGTAGTCGATCGGAGTCGAGAGGTTCTCGGCCGCCCGGTTCGACATGTCCCACAGGGGTTCGGCGGCGATCGTGAGCACGATGGAGGCGATCACCACCACCGAGGTGGCCGCCACCATGGCAGGGGGCACTCCGATCTGAGATTTCCACGTCTTCCCCGCCAGCAGCGTCTTCTTCCGCTCCGTGAACTCCTCGACGAGGTCCTCGTTCGGCTCTTCCACGTCGGCCGGATCACGCCAGAACGCGAGGTTGAAGGTACGGCCGATGACGTAGAGAGTGAGCAGGCTCGTCACGGTGCCGGCGACGATGAGGACCGTGGGCAGCCACGCCTGATCGTCGAAGCCGGCGAGGAAGAGCGCGACCTTGCCGATGAACCCGGAGAACGGCGGAATGCCGGAGAGATTGAGCGCCGGGATGAAGAAGATGATCGTGATCACCGGAGACAGCACCATGAGACCGCCCAGCGACCTCGTCGAGGTGGACCCGCCGCGCATTTCGACGAGGCCGATGGCCAGGAACAGCGCGGTCTGGACGATGATGTGGTGAACCGTGTAGTAGATCGCCGCGGACAGGCCCACACTCGTCCCCAAGGCGACGCCGAAGAGCATGTAGCCGATGTGGGAGACGAGGGTGAAGGACACGATCCGCTTGATCTCCGACTGCGCGATGGCGCCGAAGATGCCCACGAGCATCGTCAGTCCCGCCGCGATGAGCAGCGGCACCCGCAGGGACGATTCGGAGAACAGCAGAGTTTCGGTGCGGATGATCGCATAGATGCCGACCTTCGTCAGCAGTCCCGCGAAGACCGCAGTCACCGGGGCCGGTGCCGTCGGGTACGAGTCGGGAAGCCAGAAGGACAGCGGGAAGATCGCGGCCTTGATGCCGAAGCCCAGCAGCAGGAGGACGTGGAGGATCATCTGCACATCGGCCGGCAGATCCGAGATCCTCCCCGCCAGCTGCGCCATGTTCACGGTGCCGCACGCGGCGTAGATGATGCCGATGGCGGCGAGGAAGATCACCGAGGACACCAGCGAGATGATCACATAAGTGACTCCCGCCCGAATCCGCTCCGCTGTGGCACCGAGCGTGAGCAGCACATACGAGGCGACGAGGAACATCTCGAAGCCGACGTAGAGGTTGAACAGGTCTCCGGCGAGGAACGAATTCGCAATGCCCGCGCACAGCACCAGGTAGCTGGGGTTGAACACGGAGATCGGTGTCTCGTTCGAGTCGTCGTTGGCGTCCTGACTCAGTGCGTAGACGAGCACGCACAGGGTGACCAGCGCGGACACGATGAGCATGAGCGAGGACAGCCTGTCGGCGACGAGCACGATGCCGGCCGGTGGCTGCCAGCCGCCGATCGCCACAACCTGCGGTCCGTGCGCATCGACCCCGAAGAGGATCAGCGTGGCGATGACCATGACCGCGACCAGGATCGCGATCGACACGAGGTTCTGCGCCCGCGTGTGCTTGGACAGGATCAGCGCGATGCCGGCACCGATGAGCGGCAGCAGAACCGGCAGGGGAACGAGTACGGGCAGAAGATCGATCATGCGTCGTCTCCCTGCGGTTTCGCGTCCTTGGCCTCTTCGGCGACTTCGGCCTCCTCGGCGCCGTGGGCCTCCGTCTGCGAGTCCGCGGCCGCCTCGGCGATGGCATCGGCCTCGGCCGGAGTCGACGCATCCTCGATATCGTCGACGAGTTCCTCCCGCTCCGCAGGAGTGCCGTCGTCGTCGAGGTCGATGGCGCCGGTGATCGGGGACTCCGCCTCGTCGCCGAACTCGGTGTCGTCGTAGTCGGTGCTCGCCTCCGCCTCGGAGTCGATGAGCTTCGTGATCGCCACCTGGAGGTCGGTGTCGTCGTCCTGCAGCGAATCGGCGCGCATGAGCCTCCAGGAACGGTAGATCATCGCCAGCAGGAATGCCGTCACGGAGAAGGTGATGACGATGGCCGTGAGGACGAGGGCATGCGGCAGCGGATCGGACATGCCCTCGGTCGACAGGTTCTCTCCGTCGGTCAGGGGCGGGGAACCGCGCCCGGCGGTGAGGATGATGAGCAGGTTCACTCCGTTGCCGAGCAGGATGAAGCCGAGCAGAACGCGCGTCAGGGAGCGTTCGAGCATGAGGTAGATGCCGGCGGCGAAGAGGACGCCCATGGCCAGGACCATGACGAAGGAGACGCTCACAGTCGGCCTCCTTCCGCGCCGTTGTCGACGTCGAGTTCGTTGACCCGGTCGATGATCTCGGACACGGCTCGGTGTTCGGCGGTGGCGCCCATGCCGTCGGAGAAGTTCACATTGTCGTGGATGCGAGTGGTCAGCATCGCCTCGTCGCGCTCCTGGTGCAGGTCGACCTCGGCCCCCAGCGAGCGGAGGATGTCGAGCATGAGGCCGACGACGATGAGGTAGACGCCGATGTCGAAGAACGTCGACGTGCCGAAGGACACGTGGCCCAGCAGCGGCAGATCCCCCTCGAGGTAGACGGAGTCGAAGACCGTCTCGCCCCAGATCCACCCTCCGATGACGGTGAGGATCGCGGTGACCAGGCCGGTGCCCAGCATTCCCGAGGGGGTGAAGGGGGCCGCCTCGGCGAGTTCGTACTTGCCTCCGGCGAGGTAGCGCACGACGAGGGCGAGGCCGGCGACGAGGCCGCCGGCGAATCCGCCGCCCGGGTCGTTGTGGCCGGCGAAGAGCAGGTAGACGGAGAAGATGATGACGGCGTGGAAGATGAGGCGTGCGGTGACCTCGAGGATGATCGACCGGTTGCGTGGGGCCAGGGTGCGTCCGGCGATGAGCCAGGACGCTCGCTTCTGCGACAGACCCTCGCCACGGCCGGCGTGGTGGAGATCGACGACGTCCTCGGCCACGGGTTGGAAGCGGATGCGGCCGGCCGCCTCGGTGCCGTCCTTCTTCCTCTCGAACCGGTGCAGGTGACCTTCGCGACCGCGCACGAAGATGAGTCCGGCGATACCGGTCCCGGCGGCCACGAGCACCGAGATCTCGCCCATCGTGTCCCACGCGCGGATGTCGACGAGGGTGACGTTGACGATGTTCTTGCCGTGGCCGAGCTCGTAGGCGAGCTGTCCGAAGTCGGTGGAGATCGGATCGGCCACGCGCACACCGGTGGCGATGAGGACCACGAGCATGACGGTGATGCCGACGGCGCAGCCGATGATCGCCCGCCATGCGGGGGTGAGGCGACCGGTGGACTCACCGATGCGCGCCGGCAGCCGGCGGAGGACGAGGACGAAGACGACGATCGTGATGGTCTCGACGAGCACCTGGGTCAGGGCCAGGTCGGGAGCGCCGACGAAGGCGAAGTAGGCGACCATGGCGTAGCCGGAGATGCCGGTGACGACGACGGCGGTGAAGCGCTTCTTCGCGCGAGTGGCCCCGATCGCGACGACGACGAGCACGGCCGCGACGATGAGATCCAGCGGAGTGTCCCAGAGCCGGAAGGTGATGTTCCACGTGTCGTTGGCGATGATCGCCAGACCCAATCCGGCGACGAGGACGAAGTAGACCACGCCCTGGTAGAACGGCAGCGAACCCCGCTGGGTGCGGGCGGTGACCCACAGCGCCAGGGCCTCCGTCCAGCCGATGAGCATCCGGTAGAGCTCGTGGAAGTCCAGTCCCGACGGCAGTGTCGCCTGAACCTTCGCGAAGGGACGACGGACGATGAACAGGGCGAGGCCCGCAACGACGGTCACAGCGGTGAAGGCGAGCGCCGGTTCGAATCCGTGCCACAGCGCGAGGTGGTAGTGCCCGTCGCCCTCGGCCACAGCCGGCAGTCCGGTGGTCCAGGCGGAGAAGTAGCCGTCGAGCAGTCCGACTCCCGGGCCGAGCGCCAGCGTCAGGGCGGTGAGGATGAGCGGGGAGACGACGAGGGTGAGCTTCTCGTCGCGGCGGGCGATGTCATCGACTCCCGGCTTCGAGGAGAACGCGCCCCAGACGAAGCGGGCCGAGTAGGCGACGGTGAGGATCGAGCCGATCATGATCCCGATGAAGGCGATGACCGAGGTCTTGTCCGGCGAGGACAGGAGGGTCGAGTACGCGGCTTCCTTCGCGGCGAAGCCGAGCAGCGGCGGCAGCCCCGCCATCGAGGCGGCTGCGATCGTCGCGCACACGGCGACGACGGGGAACGCCCTCCAACCGCCGGAGAGCTTCGTCAGGTCGCGGGTGCCGGCACGGTGGTCGATGATGCCGACGCACAGGAACAGACAGGACTTGAACAGGGCGTGGGCGATGAGCAGACCCAGGGCCGCCTTCGTGATGTCCGGAGTCCCGAACGAGGCCATGGTGGTGAGGAAGCCGAGCTGCGAGACCGTGCCGAAGGCCAGAAGCAGTTTGAGGTCGGTCTGCTTCAGCGCCTGCCACCCGCCGATGAACATCGTCAGCAGTCCCAGGGTGAGCAGCACCTCGGACCAGCCGGGGATGTTGTGGTAGCCCGGTGCCAGGCGCAGGACGAGGTAGATTCCCGCCTTGACCATCGCCGCGGCGTGCAGATAGGCACTCACCGGGGTGGGTGCGGCCATGGCGCCGGGCAGCCAGAAGTGGAAGGGCATGAGCGCGGACTTCGAGATCGCGCCGACGAGGATGAGGATGACGGCGGAGACGATGACTCCGCCCGTGTCCATTCCGGACTGGGCACGGTCGATCAGGGTCGAGATCTGCCCGGTGCCGGTGGCGGTGATGAGCAGGATCATGCCCACGAGCATGGTCAGGCCGCCGGCTGTGGTGACGATGAGCGCCTGCAGGGCAGCCTGCCGCGAGCGACGGCGGGACTGGCTGTGCCCGATGAGCAGGTACGAGAAGACTGTGGTGCCTTCCCAGAACAGGTAGAGCATGAGCAGTTCGTCGGCGACGACGAGCCCGTACATCATTCCGGCGAAGGCCATGAAGATTCCCGCGAACCGAGCCAGGCCCGGCTCGTCGGGCGGGAAGTAGCGCGCGCAGTAGACGAAGACGAGAGCACCGACCCCGGTGACCAGCAGCGTCATGATCCAGGAGAGCACGTCGAGGCGGAAGACTCCGGAGAGGCCGAGTTCGGGCAGCCAGTCGAGATTCTCGACGATCGGCTGGGCCGCAGGGCCGAACAGATCGGAGATCGCCGACAGGCTCCACAGGAGTCCCGCGAAGGGAACGAGGGCGAGAAGGAAGAAGGCGTTGCGGCCGAGCAGGCGAACCAGAGGGTAGGCGATGACAGATGCCCCGAAGAAGGCTCCTGTCATGATCATCACCGGCGGCCACCTCCGTCATATGCCTGTTTGTGAGAAAGCTTCGTCAGGTCATTTTCGCACGGACAGGTGTCGTTTCCCCAATTGCAGAGTGTGAGCTGAGACCGGTCCTGCCCCGGCATGGCACCGATCATGTACGCAGTTGTCGGCTGGTCACGAGGAAGCCGTTCTCGTCGAGTCCGATGCCTGCCGAGCCGACGAGCAGCTCGGCCCCGATCGCGTCGGTGAGCTCAGCAACCCGGCTCCGCATCCGCCGGAATCGGCGCCCCTGGTTCGGCTGATAGCGCTTTGACTCGGTGTCCATCCAGTGCACGTGGTATTCGATCTGCGGGGCGTCGGTGTGGGCGGCGATGATCGGCGGAACCCACTCGGCCTCCATCACCCGGATCTCGAGGCTGCCGGCGGATTCGTCGATCTCGCCGAGCGGGACGAGCAGGGCATAGCCGTCGAGGATGACCGGGGCGGACGGGTCGAAGAGCGGATCGTCGATGCTCGCTTGGGCCAGCACATCCTCGTCGGGGGTGGGCAGGGCCTGCTGGAAGGCCTGTGGGGCATGGCGGCGCACGAAGTCGAGGACGACGGGCGGTTCCATCCAGTACGAGGAGTAGATGTAGAGGTCGATCTTCGCCTCGGGATCGGGGATGATCACCCGCGTCGGCAGTCCGGGCTCGTCGGCCAGGCGCACGCCCGTGTGGAGGCGGGAGGCGACGGCGAGCATGAGGCTGAGCATCCGCTCCTCCTCCCGGTCCGGCATCCCAGCGGGAAAGGCCTCGTGGAGTCCGTCGGCGTCCGCGAACCAGTCCGGCGGCGGGGTCGGCTGCCGGTCCCGGGGGCAGTCGATGACGATGGCGTGCTGAGCCCAGTCGGGGACCTCGAGCGCGGCGGCATCGGAGGGATCGAGGGCGACCCCCGAGCTCAGCCGGGAGTGCCGGCTCAGTCGCATCTGCCCGTGCTCGTCGAGCACCGGGCGAAGGTCGGGCAGCTTGTTGTGGATGAGCGCGAGGACGTCGGAGACCTCGACCGCGTCATCGAGGAGGATGAGGTGGAAACCCCGCAGATCCGCCGAGGTGGCCGTGTCCTCGGGTGCGGACGTGTCACTGCCGTAGCCGGGCCGCCCCGTCGACGGCATTCCGCTCCGTCGCCGGCTCGCGGCCTGATCTTCGGGCCCCCGGGGCTCGGAGGCAGGGGGCTCGGAGGCAGGGGGCTCGGAGGCAGGGGACTCGGGGGCAAGGACCTCGGGGGCAAGGGCGGCCGGGGCCGCGGGGCCGGCCGGATCTCCGGTTGCACTCGGGACGCCCGAAGCCTGGGCGTCCGTCGCCGGGACGCCCGAAGCCTGAGGGTCAGGATTCTGGTAGCGCGCGGCGTCGGCCCGTTCCCGGGCGGCGCGTTCAGCGGCTTCGCGCTGCAGCCGCAGTTCGCGGCGGGTGATCACATGTCCCTCCGGTAGAAGTTGAGATGCGAACGGGAGGCGGTCGGGCCGCGCTGGCCCTGATAGCGGTTGCCTGTGGCCTGGGAACCGTAGGGATTCTCCGCCGCCGAGCTGAGTCGGAAGAAGCAGAGCTGGCCGATCTTCATTCCCGGCCACAGGGTGATCGGCAGGGTCGCGACGTTCGACAGCTCCAGCGTGACGTGGCCGCTGAAGCCGGGGTCGATGAATCCGGCCGTCGAATGGGTCAGCAGACCCAGACGTCCGAGCGAGGACTTGCCTTCGAGCCGAGCGGCGACGTCGACGGGCAGAGTCACGAGCTCATGGGTGGAGGCGAGGACGAATTCGCCCGGGTGGAGGACGAAAGGCTCCCCCGGAGCGGCCTCGACGAAGCGGGTGAGTTCGGGCTGCTCGAGGCTCGGATCGATGACCGCGTACTTGTGGTTGTCGAAGAGCCGGAAGTAGCGGTCGAGACACACGTCGACGCTGGCCGGCTGGATCAGCGACGGGTCGTAGGGGTCGAGGGCGATGCGGCCGGAGTCGAGCTCGGCGCGGATGTCGCGGTCTGAAAGCAGAGTCACGTTTCAGATGGTAGTCGTTCCGGGCTTCGCACGCTCGCGAACGCATGATCCAGGCACACCGGCTCCACGGAAGATTCCGACCGACACGCCGAAACTATGTCACAAACTGATAACGATTTGCGGGAATTCTCCTGATTTTTACCAGTGTGTCTCCCCATAGCGGCGGATGAATGCTTTAGGGTAATGAGCTGTACGGACCCGCGCACGATGGTGCCTTCCCCTTCTTAAGCCAAGGAATGCCGGGAGTCCATCGTCTTTCGTGGGTAGACAACAATCGAAAGGCATTACTGTGAAGACCTCGCGTCTTGTGCTTGCCCCCGCAGTAGCCGTTGCATTGACAGGTCTTGCTGGCGCCCCGGCGTTCGCAGCGACAGAGTCCACCGCTTCGGTCCCTCAGCAACCGCTGTGCGCCCAGGGTGATCAGCAGTCATCGAGCAGCTCCGAATCGGATTCCTCGGTTCCCGACGAGTCGGACCCGCAGGCGACCCTTGCGCAGGCGCAGGTGACCCGCGCCGACATCGCTGACGACAAAAAGGGAATCGGCTTCTCCGGCACCGGATTCAGCCCGGACCAGAAGGCCACGGTGACCGTCATCGGCACCGATGGCACCGAATACTCTCCGGACAAAAAGCTCACGGTCGATGAGAAGGGCAAGGTGTCCGGCACCTACTTCTTCACCGTCACCGATGGTGCCAAGGTTCCTGCCGGCGAATACTCCCTCTACCTCACCGATCTCAAGTCCGAGAAGAAGTCCTCGAAGGTGACCTTCGAGGTCGTCTCCAAGGCCTCCGAGGTCGACGAACCGGGCACAGGCGACGACGACAAGTGCGAGTCGGCCACCGGTCCGATCAAGACTCCCAGCGAAACGGAGACCCCGGAACCTTCGGAGACGAAGACCGAGGAGCCGACGACCAAAGCACCGACGACCGAGGCGCCCACGCCTTCGGAGACGAAGACCGAGGACCCCACCACAAAGGCCCCGGAACCGACGGAGACCAAGACCGAGGAGCCCACCACCGAGGCGCCCAAGCCGAGCCCGTCTGAGACCGAGGAGCCGACGACCAAGGCGCCGAAGCCGACACCATCGGAGACGGACAAGGCCGACGAAGGCTCGGAAGAGGCTTCGGCCGCCGACGATGGCTCGGAGGAGGCTGCGGCCGACGGAGTGCAGCCAGGACCGGCCGAGGCCCCGACTGGAGACGAAGACTCAGAGGGATCGGACGACGCCAAGGATTCGGAAGCCGATAAGGCCGATGACGCCAAGGACGCCGACGCGGATGCATCTGATGACGCCAAGGACGCCGAGGACGAGGCTCCCGAGTCCACCGGTCCGGCCAGCCCCGGCACCGAGGACAAGAAGCCTGCCGCAGCCGCGCAGGCGTCCATGTTCATCAACCCGACCGAGGTCAGCTCCGAGGACTTCCTGAACGACGGCATCAAGATCGGCGTCAGCGGGGCTCAGCCCGGCGAGAAGGTCTCGATCACGGTCGAGCATGCCCAGGGCAAGGTCGACCGCTACACGATGACCAAGGAAGCCGATTCCGAAGGCAAGGTCACCTTCGGCGTCCAGGCCAAGGTCAAGGCCGTGCTCGGCACCTACAACGTGCGAGCCCAGGCCGAGAGCTTCGATGAGCCCCAGGGCGGAAGCTTCACCGTGCTCACCAACGGCACCGCCGTCGACGAAGGCGGAAACGGCAACGGCAGCGGCTCGAACGATTCGGGCAGCGACCTGCCTCGGACCGGTGCCGAGATGACCGGACTGGCACTCGGTGTCGGTCTCCTCGCCGTCGGTGCAGCAGCCGTCATCATCACCCGTCGGCGGATGAACGCCTCCGACGATCCCGCGGAGTTCTAAACCGCATTGAACGATGAATTGTCCCTCGCGGGGCTGCAGCTCGACGGACGCGAGATCGACCTCGGACGTCTGCGAGCAGGGACAATGCTCGGACTGATGGGCAGCCCGGTCAGCACCACCTCTGTGGTGCTGTCCGCGGCGGCCCTGCCCCACGTCGCACCACCACCACGCTTCCCGACCGGACGCCGGTCGGGTCGCTTGCGTGTGCGCAACTGGATGAAGAGCTATCTTCGCGAAGCCGATGCCGGATCTGGGGAGGCGGCATCGGCAGCGGATCCATCAGCTGCGCTGACAGCATTCGGGCTGCGACCCGATGTTCTGCGCCGTCGCCTCGACGATCTTGATCCGACCGATCGTGCCCGCCTCGCCCTGGCTGCGGCCTGGGCGAGCGGCGCACAGTGGCTGACCCTCATCGACCCTTTCGGCACGGTCCCGGGCCATCTGCGCACCGGGCTGCGGAGTCGCTTCGCCGAACTCGTCGCCGGGGAGGGCCGCGGAGTCGTGTTCAGCTCGAATTCGCTGACCGACCACACCATCGCCGAGGCGGGGGTGGCGAACATCGAAAAGGACCAGCTCGTCGCGCTCGGTTCCCTGGAGCAGATCGTCACCGAACCGCGCGGTTCGCTGCCGGCCGAGCTCAGCGGGGTCAACGTCTATTCCGGGCTGGCCCGGAAGGGTTGGCTGTCCATCGGCCATTCGGCCGTGCGCGCCCGCACCGAACTCGACGGGAAGGTGTTCGTGACTCTTGGGTGGCGCGCCGCCCTCCTGTCACTGGACGAACAAGACCCGGCGTTCACCTCGGCGACGGTGTTCGAAGGCATCGTCACCGGACTCCGTGATCGCGGTTCCTGCCTGCAGGCGAAGCTCTCACCGGTCGACACGGAGATGGGCCTCGCCCTCGACGTCGACCTGGCCGACCTCGCGGGCGTGCCGAGAACCCAGACGCCGGCCATCGGATTCGGGGTCCTGCATCCGGGACTCGGCACGACGATCACCGAGCTGCGCACCAACGTCAAGGTCGGCACGCATGTCTTCGTCGAGGTCGACACCTCCGCCCTGCACGCCTACCCGGTTGAGTGACGGGCGGAAGATAGACTGAGAACTGCCCAGTCCCCCTTCAGTCCCCAACCGAATCAGGAGCGCCATGCGAACGTCGCGCAGACTTCTGATCTCAGCGCTGACGGTCATCGTCCTCACGGTCGCAGCGGTCCCCCTCCTCAACCTCACCGTCTACACGCCCGCCCGATCTGCCGAGGCCTACATCTCGGCGATCGAACACGGTAATGCGCAGAGTGCCTTCTCATACCTGTCCACGCCGACCCCGTCGTCGACCCTGGCGCTCAGCGACGACGTCCTCTCAGCGGCTCCCGATCTGCCGCGCGACCCCGAAGCCGAGACCGTCTCCGTCGACGGCGACCATGCGAAGGTCCGCCTCAGCTTCAACCTCTCCTCGCAGGAGCAGACCGTCGATCTCGATATGGTCCGCCTGCCTTCCAGCGCGGGACTCTTCAACCGATGGGCCATCGAACAGAATGAATGGCCGACGCTGACCCTGGACGTCTCCGGATCGTCGACGGCGACGGTCAACGGCTACGGAGTCAGCACGGGAAGTGTGCCGGTGCTGTTCCCGGCGAGCTACCTCGTCGGATTCGATGCGACGTATCTGAAGTCCAGATCCCAACGCGCCGAGGTGACCGCCCCCGGCGACTCCCACACCGTGAAGCTCTCGCCAGAGCCGACGGCCAAGCTCGAGCAGACCGTGGAAGAGCAGGTCACCGACCATCTGCAGGACTGCATGAAGTCGACGACCCTCATGCCGTCCGGCTGCGTCTTCGGCTACGACACGGACAACGAGATCATCGGTGATGTCTCGTGGTCGCTCGAGCGCAGTCCGCAGATCGGACTGACCTCGTCCGGCAATGATCTCGAACTCACCCCCTCGACGGTCGAGGTGAGGGTGAAGGGACGTTACCGGGACATCGTCACCGCTGCCGAACACGACTTCGACGAGAAGCTCTCCTTCGTCCTGGGCGGCTCAGTGGTCGTCAAGTCCTCACAGGTGAGCTTCGAGCCGCGCCGCCTCGGCGATGTCTCCATCGCCTGATCGACAGCGGCCCTCGCTCCGGTGGCCGAGCGCTCAGGCGCCCCGGAGGTCGAGGGTGAGTTCGTTCGGCGCCGAGTCCGCGAGCTCGACGGGGATTCCCCAGTCCTGCTGGTAGAGGTGGCAGGCCGCGTGCAGCGGGATCTCTCCCCCGGGCTCGCCATCGCAGGCGGCGGCCCGCGCAGTCACATGCAGCACTCCCTCGGCGAACTCGGGATCGATGACGATATCGCGGCTGAGCCCTTCGGCTCCGCCGGCTCCGGAGACGATGAGTTCCGGCGGCGTCGCAGACACCTGCAGGAACGTGGGGTCGCCCCAGCGGTCATCGAGCTTCTGACCGGCCGGGACCGTGAAGCTCACGGTCAGCGACACCGGACCGGAGGCGATCTCGGTCGACGGGCGCTTCGTCGTCAGCGCGCCCTCGTCGACCTTCTGAGCGTCCTTGGGCAGCTTCACCCGAGTGAGCGCATGCGCCGCGGATTCGACGACGATGAGTTCGGCGTCGTCGGGGGTGCCCGCATTGTCGATGAGGACGATGTCCGAGGGTTCGCGCAGTCCGCGCGCCAGAGTCGTGACTTCCTCGGTCTTCGGGTCGAAGCGGCGGATCGCACCGTTGTAGGTGTCGGCGATCGCGACCGACCCGTCGGGAAGACTGCGCACGCCCAGCGGGTGCTGCAGGCGCGCCTCGGCGGCCGGCCCGTCACGGAAGCCGAAGTCGAAGAGACCGACGCCCACCAGCGAGGACACCTCACCGGTTGCCGGGTCGAGGCGGCGGATCGCCGAGGTCTCGGAGTCGGCGACGAACACCTCGCCCTCGGGCCCGAGGTCGAGACCGGAGGACTGGGCGAACCACGCAGACTCCCCATCGCCGTCGACCAGACCTTCGTTCATCGTTCCCGAGAGGATGCGGATCGTGCCGGCCTTCGGGTCGAAAGACCAGAGGGTGTGATTGCCTGCCATCGCCACGACCACCTCGGCGGTGGAGGGGACGAAGAGGACATCCCACGGCGATGACAGCTTCACATCAAGGGCGGGCCCGTCGTATCGTCCCAGCTCACCGGGCTTGCCGCGGACATTGTCGATGGCGCCGACCATGTGCTGCTCGCCGGTACCGGCGATCGTCGTGACCGTCTCGTTCGTCAGGTCGATTCCGCGCAGAGTGTGGTTGACGGTGTCGGCGACGACGAGCTCGTAGCCGACTTCGGCCGCCAGGTCGGCAGGCAGCACGGTGATGCCGCCGGGTTCGCTGAAGCTCGCCGAGGCGAAGTCGCCGTCGACGCCGCCGCGTTCACCGGTGCCGATGCGGCGGATGATCGTGGCCGCATCGTCGTCGTATTCGACGAGGCTGTGGTGTCCGGAATCAGCGACGAGGAGGTGGCCCGAGGGGAGGCGAGTGGCCTTGCCCGGGTAGAACAGATCCGTCTCCGGAGCCGGCGGCGGAACGTAGGGGCCGTCACCCGAATGGAGGGTGCCCTTGGCCGAGTGCTCCTCGATGAGGCCCTCGATGATCTCGGTGAGACCGGCCGCATGGCCCTCACCGGACATGGTCGCCACGAGGTAGCCCTCGGGATCGATGACGGCCAAGGTCGGCCAGGCGCGAGCGGTGTACGCCTGCCAGGTGACGAGGTCGGGATCGTCGAGGACGAGGTGTTCGACCTGGTAGCGCTCCACGGCCTGGTCGACGGCTTCGACGGTGCGTTCGAACTCGAACTTCGGCGAGTGCACGCCGATGATGACGAGCTCCTTGGCGTACTTCTCCTCCAACGGGCGCAGTTCGTCGAGGACGTGGAGGCAGTTGATGCAGCAGAACGTCCAGAAGTCGAGGAGGACGACCTTTCCGCGCAGATCGGCCAGGGTCAGATCCTTGCCGCCGGAGTTCATCCACCGACGACCGACGAGTTCGGGCGCACGGACCTTGACGTCCCGTGCCGAGGAGGTGGCTGACGCGGAGATATCTGGACTGCTGTTCATGGTTCTATGATCGCAGATCCTCCACCGAGGCGGCCTTCCCAACGTCATCAAGTGACGGTTCTCTCCCCCGCCCGGGAATGCGGCGGATGCCGAGTCGGCCCGTGCGGGTGTGGAGGACCGGTCAGGAGTAGTCGCGGGCGCGGACGAGCGGTCAGGAGTAGTCGCGGGCGCCGAAGATGCTCGATCCGACGCGGACGATCGTCGCTCCTTCGGCGATGGCGAGTTCGAAGTCGCCGCTCATGCCCATCGACAGCTCGGCCGCCTCGGCGAGCATGACCCCTGATCCGCGCAGCGTCTCGCTGAGCTCGCGCAGGTCGGAGTAGCTGGGGCGGATCTCTTCGGGGCTGCTGCCGGGCAGTCCGATCGTCATGAGTCCGCGCAGCCGCATCCGGCCGAGTGCCCGGGTCGCGGTGATGAGCTCCTCGGCGTCTTCGGGTGCGACACCGAACTTCGAGTCCTCGCGGGAGGTGTTGACCTGGATGAAGTAGTCGACGGTCTCGTCGAGGACGTCGAGGCGGTTGTTGATCTTCTCGGCCAGCGGGAGGTTGTCGACGGACTGGATGCACTGAGCATGCCGCAGGGTGTGATTGACCTTGTTGCGCTGCAGCGGTCCGATGAGGTGGGTCTCGGGATCGAGGTCGGCGAGCGCCTCGGCCTTGCCGGTGATCTCCTGCACCTTGTTCTCGCCGATGAGCGTGAACCCGTGTTCGAGGGCGACGCGGATCTTCTCCGCCGGCTGCGTCTTCGTCGCCAGCAGCACTCGCACATCGTCCCCGCTGCGACCGCTCGCCTCGGCGGCGGCCCGGGCCCGATCAGCCACCTCGTCGAGGTTGCCGGTGATGGCGGCGATGTCGTCGGCGGAGAGCGGGGAGGCGGAATCAGACGTACTCATGACTCCAGTCTTACATGAGCCGCACGAAGTTTCAGGACGCCGAGGATGCTCCGGCGGCCGAGTCCCGCACCAGGTGTCGCGACGGGAACGGGCCCGCATCCGGGCCGGTCCACCTAGCCGGTCCACCGGGCCGGGAAACGAGTTGCGGACGATCCGTGTCGAAATCATTGTGGTTCTTCGACACGGATCGTCCGCAACTCGGTGCCGCCTCGGCCCCGTTACAGTGCCTATTTCGGCAGACCCTCGGCGTTCGGGTCGATGTTCTTGATCAGGGCGGACGTATCGAGTCCGCCGAGGTCTTCGTCGATGAGCTTCTGCAGCTGCGCGTGGACGAGGGCGGCGGCCGGGAGCTCGACACCCTGGGTCTCAGCACCGGCGAGGGCCAGGCCGACGTCCTTGTGCATGAGTGCGGTGGCGAAGCCGGGCTGGAACTCGTTGTTCGCTGCGGCCGTCGTCGTCACGCCCGGCACCGGGTACCACGTACGCAGCGGCCAGGAGTCACCGGAGGACACCGTCGCAATATCGTGGAAGACCTTCGGGTCGAGGCCGAAGCGATCGGCGAGCACGGCGCCTTCGACGACACCCTGGAGGCTGATCGACAGCATCATGTTGTTCACGATCTTCGCGGCCTGACCTGCGGCGTCACCACCGGCGTGGAAGATGTTGCCGGCCATCGCCTCGATGAAGGGGCGAGCCTCTTCGATGTCGGCGTCGGCACCGCCGAGCATGAACGTCAGGGTGCCGGCTTCGGCACCGGTGACTCCGCCGGAGACGGGTCCGTCGATGAGGCGGAAGCCTGCCTTCTTCGCCTCGGCATGGAGGAGACGAGCCGAATCGAAGTCGATCGTCGAGGAATCGACGAGGAGGGTCCTCTGGTCCGCGTTGGCCAGGACACCGTCGGGCTCGAGGTAGGCGGTGCGGGCGTGCTCACCTTTGGGCAGCATCGTGAAGACGATATCGGCACCGGCGACCGCCTCGGCGATGGAGTTCACGGGGTTCACCCCGTTCTTCGCGGCTGCGTCCACGGCTTCGGGGACGAGATCGAAACCATTGACGGTGTGACCGGCCCTGACCAGGTTCGCAGTCATCGGGCGGCCCATATTCCCCAGGCCAACCCATCCAATCGTCGACATAATATGCCTCCTCGCATCATGTTCAGCAACTCTTAGGTGTTCCCTCTCACAGTACGCCAGTCGATGGACGGAAGCCCGGCGGGCCGCCTCACCTATTCCGCACCGGTTATGTGCGCGGACGCAGATAGAATGGAGCCACTATGGCTTCCTATGCACCTGGCAGTTCAGGTCTGCAGATCGCTCCCGAGGATCTGCTGACTCTGCTCGCCGTCGCCCGACTGGGGAAGTTCACGGCCGCCGCGCACAGCCTCGGCCTCAACCACACGACCGTGTCCAGGCGCATCGCCGCGCTCGAGAAAGCGTACGGCGATCGCGTGCTCGTGGCTTCCCCCGACGGGTGGGAGCTCAGCGCCGCCGGGCGCCAGCTGCTGCCGATCGCCGAGGATATCGAGGCCGCGCTGGGCCGCATCGATGCGCATTCGAACTCGGCTCTGTCCGGGACGATTCGGCTGGCCTGTCCGCAGGCCTTCGCCCTTGAGTATGCCGTTCCGGCGCTCACTACACTGCAGGCGCAGCATCCGGGACTGCAGATCGAACTGATCACTGCCACGCAGCGGGCCAGGCAGTACCGGTCGGGTGTCGATATCGAGATCGTCGTCGGGCGTCCCGATGCCCCGCGGTCGATTGCCAAGCACATCCGCGACTACCGGCTCCAGCTCTATGCCTCGCAGGACTACATCTCCTCGCATCCGATGCCGCAGACGCTGGATGATCTGGCCGACCACCGGATGGTCTACTACATCGAGAATTCGCTGCGGGTCGATGATCTCGACGAGGCGGCCGATGCCCTTCCCCGTGGGGCAGGCTTCTTCCGGTCCACCTCGGTGCATGCGCATGTGCTCGCGACCTCGCACGGGGCCGGGATCGGCATCCTGCCGGACTTCCTCGCCCACGGCAATTCGCGCCTCGTGCAGGTGCTGCCGGAGCTGTTCTCCAAGAAAGTGTCCTATTGGGCCTCGGTCCGTCACGAGTCCCTGCGCAACGCCGGAGTCCGCAAAGTCCTAGAATTCCTCTAATTGCTACCCGACGGCGGCCCAGCAACCTGGCGCGAGGTTGCTGGGCCGCCGTCGGGTAGTCCTGGGAGGGGAGGGTGTGCTCGAGCGAGTCAGGCGGCGACCCAACCGCCGTCAATGCTGTGAGCGCTGCCGTTGATGACCGCGGCATGCTCCCCGGCCAGGAAGAGCGCAATGGCCGCGACATCCTCGGGCTCGGCGAGCTTGGGCACCGCGGAATGGCCGAGGAACACCTGCTCGAGGACCTCGTCCTCGCTGATGCCGTGCGTCTTCGCCTGGTCGGTGATCTGTCCCTTGACCAGGGGTGTGAGCACATAGCCGGGGTTGATCGCATTGCACGTCACTCCGTGCGGTCCGGCTTCGAGTGCGGTCGTCTTCGTCAGCCCCATCAGTCCGTGTTTGGCCGCGACGTAGGCGGACTTGTTCGCCGAGGCGCGCAGCCCGTGGACGGACGAGAGGTTGATGATGCGTCCCCAGCCGCGCTCGCACATCTTCGGCAGCACCGCTTTCGTGAGCACGAACGGTGCTTCGAGCATGAGCGTGTTGATCAGCCGCCAGTCCTCGAGCGGGAATTCCGTGATCGGGTGGATCCGTTGGATGCCGGCGTTGTTGACGAGGATGTCGACGTCGAGCTCGGTGCCGTCCAGCGCCGAGGTGTCCGCCAGGTTGACTGCCCACGCTTCGCCGCCGATGTCGTCGGCGACGGCCTGTGCCGCGTCAGCGTCGACGTCGGCGACGATGACGGAGGCTCCGGCCTGCGCGAATGACTGAACGATCGCCTTGCCGAGACCGGATGCGCCGCCGGTGACGAGTGCGCGTTTGCTGGTGAGGTCTCCCATGAGATGTCCCTTTCGTGGTTCGGGTCTGTGGTCCGTGTCCATCTTCCACCGTGCGGAGGGTGAAGATTCATCGAGGTGCGCCGCGCGGCAGGCGAAGAGGCGGTGCCGGTCTTCACCGACACCGCCCCGTCAGACATTGAGCGACTGACTTCAGATGGCAGTGGCGACTCCGCGTCGCACCTTGTCTGCATGGTCGAGCGAGCGCAGGTCGATGCCCTTGGTCTCGCGGGTGAACATCAGAGCGATGAACGAGATGATCGCAGCGGCCAGCAGGTAGAGCGCGATCGGAATCGAGGATCCGAAGGCGTCGAGGAGCGCAGTGGCGATGATCGGCGCAAAGGATCCCGCCACGATGGCTGTCACCTGGTAGCCGGTCGAGACCCCCGAGTTGCGCATGCGAGTCGGGAACATCTCGGACATGATCGCCGGCTGACCCGCATACATCAGCGCATGGAAGACCAGGCCGATGAGGAGGGCGAGGAAGATCATGACGGCGTTGCCGGTGTCATACATCGGGAAGGCGAAGAAGCCCCACGTCGCTGTCAGGATGATGCCCAAGGCGTAGGGCATCTTGCGTCCGATCCGGTCGGTGGCGGCGCCGACGAGCGGGACGAGGACTGCGTGGATCGCGTGAGCTCCGAGCAGGAGCCCGAGGATCTCGGCCGCTTCGATCTTCACCTGCGTGGCGAGGTAGGTGATCGAGAAGGTCACCACGAGGTAGTAGTGGATGTTCTCGACGAAACGCAGGCCCATTGCGGCGAAGACCTCACGCGGGTAGCGCTTGAACACGGCCTTGACGCCGTAGTCGACGCCTTCCTCGATCTCCTCGGCCTGAACCTCGTCGAAGATCGGCGCATCGGAGACGCGGGTGCGGATGTAGTAGCCGATGAGAACGATGACGGCCGAGAGCCAGAACGATACACGCCAACCCCACGACAGGAAGTGCTCTTCGGTCAGCGTTGCGGTGAGGACGAACAGAACACCGGTGGCGAGCAGGTTGCCCAAGGGAACGCCGGACTGCGGGAATGACGCCCAGAAGCCGCGTTCCTTGTTCGGAGCGTGCTCGGCCACGAGAAGGACCGCGCCACCCCATTCGCCTCCGACGGCGAAGCCTTGGACCACGCGCAGCAGCACGAGCAGGATCGGGGCGAGATAGCCGATCTGGTCGAAGGTCGGCAGGCAGCCCATGAGGAAGGTGGCCACACCGACGAGGACGATCGACAGCTGCAGCAGCTTCTTGCGTCCGTATTTGTCGCCGAAGTGACCGAAGACGATGCCGCCGATGGGACGAGCGATGAAGCCGACCGCATAGGTGGCGAAGCCGGCCAGGATCGGAGTCAGCGGATTGTCGGACGGCGGGAACAGGATGTGGTTGAACACCAGTGTGGCGGCCGAACCGTAGAGGAAGAACTCGTACCATTCGACGACCGTTCCGGCCATCGAGGCAGCGACGACCTTGCGCAGCTGGGCGCGAATCGACTTCCTCTCAGCATTGTTCTGAGAACTCATGGGACTCCTTCGTTTCCACAATCCGCGTCACCGTTGAATGCGCGAATCGACTTGCTCTGGCGCCGATCGGCTGACAGCTCGGGGCACTCAGACCGCATCGGCGCGGCCGGCGCCCCCCCCCTGCTTCAGCCCAGTGTTTCGGGCGCTTGGATATTTCTCATCCAAGGATCAGTGTGCGCCACGTTACAGAGTTTTTGGTCACGACCTGGCCATAATCCGAGAATTTCCGGTGCATATTCGTGCACAGCGGATGTGCAACTGATGTGCAGCCGGCAGATGCTGCTGCGGTCCGACCGCAAGGCCCATTGCGGCACGATCGGCTCTGCGTGACAAGCCGCCTCACACCCGCGACGAGTCCCCGCACCGAGGCGGCCCCGCAGGGCCGTGGTCCCCGCACCGTGGCGGCCCCTACCGCACCGTGCCCCCGCACCGACCAACCAGAGAGGCCCCGAACTCACCGCCGGCGCGGAGGCGCCTTTGCGTCTCGCTCGGCCATCGAGGCGAGCATCGCATTGTAGGCACGCAGTTCGGCGTCGTCGGTGCGATCTTCGCTGCGGTCGATGCGCTTGGCTTCCCGGTCCGAGGACTTCGCCCACTGGACGCAGACCATGATCGCGATGAACAGGGTCGGGAACTCGCCGATGCCCCACGCGATGGAACCGCCGAGCTGCTGGTCATCGATCGCCGTATAGCCCCAACCTGCGCCGACGTTGCCGAACCAGTCTCCGGCGATCAGCACGTTCGAGCTCATGATCGAGATGCCGAAGAAGGCGTGGAAGGCCATCGTCACCAGCAGCATCACGAGCCGCATCGGGAAGACGGGGCGCTTGACGCCAGGGTCGATGCCGATGAGGGCCTGGGCGAACAGGTACCCGGCGCCGAGGAAGTGCGCGATCATCAGCTCGTGCCCGAGATGCGTATCGAGCGCGTAGTACATGATTCCCGAGTAGTAGAAGACGATCAGCGAACCCGCGAAGTTCACGCTCGCCACGATCGGGTGGGCGAAGAAGCGCAGATACGGGGTGTGGACGAGCCAGAGCACCCATTCGCGCAGGCCGACGGACCCGTCCGTGCGCGCCTTCGTCCCGCGCATGAGCATGGTGATCGGCGCGCCGAGCACGAGCGGCAGGGGTACGACCATGACCAGAAGCATGTGCTCGATCATGTGCGCGGAGAACTGCACCTCACCGTAGACGCGGGGTCCGCCCGAGGTGACGTAGACGAGGAAGACCATGCCCACCAGCCAGCTGACGAGGCGCAGCACCGGCCACCTGTCGCCGCGGCGGCGAAGGTTGATGAACGCCACGACGTAGGCGATCGAGAAGCCCACAGCGACCGCGATCCACAGCGGATCCATCGACCATTCGCTGAAATAGCGGGACAGGTCGGGCTTCGGCGGCAGCGGATCACCGGTGAGGATCTCGGCCGGGGTGGGGTCGCCCACCGGTTCCTGCGGCACCGGCGGCTGCGACCGGGCCAAAGCTACGGCCATGCCCATCGTGATTCCGAACAGGATGAATTCGACGGTGATGAGGCGCCAGAATTCCACCGTCGCCGAGGCGGCAGAGCCCAAACGCGAGATGACGAACTGACGGTGCCAGAATCCGATCAGACCGAGCAGTACGGTCGCGAACGCCTTCGCGAGGATGACCTGCCCGTAGGGGGTCATCAGGTCGTCGAAGCCTTTCACGCGCAGGAGCGAATTGACGACTCCGGAGAAGACGATGAGACCGAAGGAGATGAGTGCGATCGTCGAATACCGTTCGATGATCGGCTTGAGGTTCTTCGAGGCGGCCAGGCGTGTTCCCAGCAGCGCAATGACGAAGAGCCCGCCGAGCCAGAGGACCGCGCCGAGGATGTGCAGGCCGAGGCTGTTGACGGCCTGAGTGTGCCCGGAGGCCTCTGAGGAGTGGCCCATCAGGGCCAAGGGCAGGATCACGGCGACGCTGAGCACTCCGGCGGCGGCGATGCCGACGTGGGAGCGAGTGCCGAAGCACAGGGTCGAGGCGACGGCGATGAGGACGACGATGAGCACCCACAGCTGCCCGTAGGCGATCTGAGTGACGAAGACGCCGAGCTGATTCGAGAAATCGAGGTAGGCCTGGGCACCGACGGTGTCGACGAACGAGAAGACGAGCACGGCGACCGCGGACAGCGTCCACACGACCGACGAGTATTCGGCGATCCGAACCGCCCTCGTCCACAGCGGGTCGAGAGGCAGGTCGGCCACCGGGCCCTTGTGTCGGGGACTGCGACCGCCGGCTGTGCGCGGGAGGATGAGGACGGCGAACATGAGGGCACCGATGGTCAGCGACATCGCAGTGTTGAAGACGAACTTGGCTGCGGGAAGACCGAAGCGGACGACGGAGCCAGGGTCATTGAGCAGAGTGGGATTGGCTGCTCCGGTGAAGAAGAGTGCGGCCAGACCGGCGATGAGTCCCAGGAAGACGACGATGGGGACCGCGGCACGTTGCACGAACCGTGTGATCGGCTCGAAAACTGAAGAACTCACTGCGCGCGGACCGCCCCTTCTGACATGCCCCCAGGATATCGTTCGGCGTCGCCGCACTGCCAACCGGGAGATCCCTTCGTGGTCGAGATCTCGGGGAGCCGCCTCGGCGAGGGTGGATTCCGACGTCGGGGACGACGATTCCTCCAGTTCGCCGGCGTTCTGAGACAGCAAATGGCCCGGATCAGACGATCCGGGCCATTTGATGCTGCTGCGTCGATCAGTTCGGGCTGCCTGCGGCGCCCTTCAGCTTCGAACCAGCGGACAGCTTCACGGAGTAGCCGGCCTTGATCTGGATCTCTTCACCGGTCTGCGGGTTGCGACCCTTGCGAGCGGCACGCTCGGTGCGCTCAACGGAGAGCCAGCCGGGGATGGTGAGCTTTTCGCCCTTGGCCACGACGTCGGAGAAGACATCGAAGACACCATCGAGCACGTCCGAGACCTGCTTCTGGGTCAGGCCGGACTTCTCGGCAACTTCTGCAACGAGCTCACTGCGGTTCTTAGCCATAAAAGTGTCCTCCTTAGGACAAGTCGGTAGGTCACCGGTCCGTTTTTCCGATGACGAACTTCCTCGAGATTACCAGCTTGACTTAGTAACGCCGGGCAACTCGCCGTTGTGAGCCATTTCGCGGAAACGAACTCGGGAGAGTCCGAACTTCCGGAGGTAGCCACGCGGACGACCGTCGACCTGGTCACGGTTGCGAAGGCGAACCGGCGAAGCATCGCGGGGAAGCTTCTGCAGGGCGAGGCGTGCCTCTTCGCGCTGCTCGTCGGTGGAATCGGGGTGGGTCAGCTGACGCTTGAGAGTCGCGCGGCGCTCTGCATAGCGTTCAACGATGACGCGACGCTGCTTGTCTTTTGCGATCTTTGACTTCTTAGCCATGTGCGCTCAGCGCTCCTCTCGGAAATCGACGTGCTTGCGGACTACGGGATCGTACTTCTTGAGCACGATGCGGTCCGGAGTGTTGCGGCGGTTCTTGCGGGTCACGTAGGTGTACCCGGTGCCGGCCGTCGACTTGAGCTTGATGATGGGACGAACATCCTGTGCCTTAGCCATCAGAGCTTCACTCCCTTGGCGATGAGTTCGTTGACCACAGCGTCGATTCCGCGAGCGTCGATGACCTTGATGCCCTTAGCGGACAAGGTCAGCGTGACGTTGCGGCGCAGCGACGGAACGTAGTAGCGCTTTTTCTGAATGTTCGGGTTGAAGCGGCGCTTCGTGCGGCGCTTCGAGTGGGACACGTTGTGTCCGAAACCGGGGACGGCCCCGGTTACCTGGCAGGTTGCTGCCATGTCTCTCCTCCAGTTCACAAGTTACCGACTCTCGAAACAAGCTCCTGCGGAATCACACGTGAGTGTTCTCCCCGCTCGCTTGCGCCGATGTCGGAAGACATCAACAAATTTTCTCGACTGTCACCGTGAAAATTGTGTACGCCGAAACAGGTCTGCCCGTTCGGGCGAGATGTCTCACCAGCGCTGAAGCCGTAGCCTGTGAGAGATGGCCGAAGCTGGAGTGCAGCGGTGGGTGAGCACCATGCGTGTCCTAACAGATCGATCGGTGACCTGCCTGCTACGACACAACAGAAATCAATCTTACTGAGACAGCGGGCCGGAGGGCAAATTCATCTCGGCTCCTGCAGCGGGGCTTTCATCACGGACTTCAGCCGCTCCGAGGTGGTTTCTGCGGCCTCCACCGACGCCGGGAGGGACTTTCACAGCTGAGGTCAAGCCAACTCGGTGATTTCCGCAGTAGGCTTTCGTCGGCAACGCGTCCTGTCGGCGATCCTGTTGAACGCCTGCTCGACTCGTGCCAAGGTTAGTAGATGATTGCCACCACATCTGGCATTCGGGAGGACTGATGAGCGACGTTCCACAGAGGCCGCGCATTCGTCCGGCGACGAGCGACGACTGGCACAAGGATTCTGGTGAATCCGCTGGTCAGAACCCGACGTACGGGAATGGAGCGGACCGATCGTCTGCCGATTTCGACAACTCGACCTACTACGAGTACCTCGAACGGCACACGGGGGAACAGTCGATCTCGAAAGCCCGCAGCGGCAATGTCTTCGCGCCTGCCGGACACTCACCATTCGATGATTCTCACCCTGCCGGCCCACATCAGTATGGAAATTCTCGGCAGGCTCAGTGGTCTGTCGGCAGTGGCGGCAGCGGCGCCCGCGACGACGTCGGCGGCTCGGCACAGAACGGACCGCAGACTCCTCCTCCACCGCAGTTTCCGCCCACCGCCCACAGCGAATCGTCGTCGGGCAATGGGCTGAAGATCACCGTCGTCATCATCGCCATCCTCATGATTCTGGCTCTGGTGGGATTCTTCGGCATCCGGTGGCTCGCTCCCTCGTCGGGAACCGTCCCCGTCGATGTCGGATCAAGTGAGCCGGAGAGCCCGTCACCCAGCCCGTCCGGCGATCTGGTCCAACCGACGAAGAGCCCCGAACAGCAGCTCGACGCCTATACGGAGCAAGGCACGAAGAAGGCCGCTGACCTCGAAGGTCAGTGGGTGACCCAGGTGAGTGCGAAGAACGTCGGCCTCAAGGCCGACGGCAAGACATGGTCGGCGCAGGACATCCTCAACGAGTACGAAGCCAATAAGATCAAATATCCGGGCGCGATCCTCATCCACAGCGGCGATTGGGCCTCGTACAAGGACGGCAGCTACTGGGTCACGGTCGTCGACACCGGCTACAGCGACCCGGAACAGGCGCTCGACCAGTGCCGTTCGTGGGGTCTTGACCGCAACCACTGCATCGCCAAGCGTCTCGTCAAGGACGGCAGCCCCAAGGACAACAGCGCCTACCTCGACGGATAGACCCGCCAGTCGGGTTGGCCCCGCGCATGCAGATCGGCTCCGCCAATGCGCATGGAGATCCTCACCGTCCTGCCATTCGCTCACGGCCCAGTCTGAGGCAGATAGCCCAGATTTGAAGTTGGGCTGTCTGACTCAGACTGGGCTGCGGCCAGAACTAGGGACAGAAAGAACGCCCCGGCCCCGCACCATGCGAGACCGGGACGCTCGGGCCAGCAGCGCCGACGGACAGCCGACACCAGGGTGTAACCTCAGGCCAACATCAGGGTCGGGTCCTCCAGACCCCGTCCGACGTCGGCGAGGAACTTCGAGATGATCTCGCCATCGACGACCCGGTGATCGGCGCTGACCGACAGCGTGGTGATCTCACGCGGAACGATCTCGTCGCCCACCACCCACGGCTTCTTCCGCACCTGCCCGAACGCGAGGATCGCGGCCTCACCCGGATTGATGATCGGCGTACCCGCATCGACTCCGAAGACGCCGACGTTCGTGATCGTGATCGTGCCCCCGGCCTGATCAGCCGGCGGTGTCTTGCCCGACCGCGCCAGAGCGGTGAGATCCTGAATGCCCTGTGCCAGTTCGCTCAGACCCATAGCCTGCGCGTTCTTGATGTTCGGCACGATGAGTCCGCGCGGGGTGGCGGCCGCGATGCCGAGATTGACGTACTTCTTCACGACGATCTCGTCGCCTTCGAGGCACGAGTTGATCCGCGGATTGCGTCCCACGGCCCACGCCACGGCCTTGGCGACGATGAGCAGCGGCGAGACCTTCACATCCTCGCCGAGGAACTTCGTCGACTTCAGCCGGCGGACCATCGCCATCGTCTCGGTGACGTCGACGTCGAGGAACTCGGTGACGTGCGGCATGGTGAATGCCGAATCGACCATGGCCTTGGCCATCATCTTCGTCACGCCCTTGAACGGGATCCGCTCTTCGAGCGCTGCCTGATCACTCGCCGAGGCGGCCGCCGGTGCCGTGGCACCCGTGGTCGGCGCGGCCGTCCGGTTGGCGGCGGCGTGCACATCGTCGCGCGTGACGTCTCCGCGGGGACCGGTCGGGGTCACCTGGGACAGGTCGACACCGAGATCCTTCGCAAGCTTCCGCACGGGCGGCTTCGCCAGCGGCTTGCCCGGTGAAGCAGGAGCCGATGCGGGCTGTGCTTGAGCCGCCGAAGCCGCAGCAGGAGCCGCTGCCGGTGCAGGCGGCGCAGCAGGTGCAGGAGCCGCGGCCGGTGCAGGTGCCGAAGCCGCTGGTGCCGGTGCGTCCGCGACCGGAGCCTGCGCAGCCGACGCTGCGGGAGCAGCGCCTGCGGCAGGGGCTGGGACGGGAGCGCCCTTGCGCGGACGACGCTTCGACGACGTCTCCTTCGCCCCGTAGCCGACGAGAGTTGCTCCGCCGTCGGCATCACCGGAGGCATCGGCCGATTCCTCGGCCGAACCGGAAGTCGGCGCTCCAGCGGAGGCGGGGGCCGCCTCGGCGCCGGAATCATCTCCGCCGAAGCGGATGATCGGGGTGCCGACCTCGATGGTCTGGCCCTCCTCGACCAGGAGGGCACCGACGGTGCCGGCCTGCGGGCTGGGCAGCTCGACGAGCGACTTCGCGGTCTCGATCTCGACGAGGATCTGGTTGACGGTGACGGTGTCGCCGGGGGCGACCTTCCACGCGACGATGTCGGCCTCGGTCAGGCCCTCACCGACGTCGGGAAGAGGAAATTCGAATGACATTCTTGACTCTCCTCGAAATCAGTAGGACAGGGCCCGATCGACACCATCGAAGATGCGATCGAGGTCGGGCAGGTAGTGCTCTTCCATCCGCGAACCGGGGTACGGGGTGTGGTAGCCGCCGACCCGGATGACCGGGGCTTCGAGGTTGAAGAAGCAGCGTTCGGTGATGCGCGCGGCGATCTCCGAACCCAGTCCCAAGAAGGTCGGTGCCTCGTGGGCGACGACCAATCGGCCGGTCTTCGTCACGGACTTCTCGATCGTGGTGAAGTCGATCGGGTTGAGGCTGCGCAGGTCGATGAGTTCGACGCTCTTGCCCTCCTCGGCGGCCGCGGTGACCACGTCCTGCGCCGTCGGGACCAGCGGCCCGTAGGCGACGAGGGTGACATCGGTGCCTTCGGACACGACGCGGGCGTCGTGCATGCCCAGCTCGCCGCGAGCGGTAGTGTCGACGTCTCCGCGCATCCAGTAGCGACGCTTGGGTTCGAAGAACATCACCGGATCTTCGCTCTTGATGGCGTCCTGGATCATCCAGTACGCGTCATGAGCGTTCGACGGGGAGACGAGCCGCAGTCCCGCGTGGTGGGCGAACACGGTCTCGGGGCTCTCCGAGTGGTGCTCGGGTGAACCGATGCCGCCGCCGTAGGGCACGCGGATGACCAGCGGGATGCTCTCTTTGCCCAGGGTGCGGTTGTACAGCTTCGCCACCTGAGTGACGATCTGGTCGTATGCCGGGAAGATGAACGCGTCGAACTGGATCTCGATGACGGGACGGTAGCCGCGGATGGCCATGCCGATCGAGGTGCCGACGATGCCGGACTCGGCCAGCGGGGCATCGATGACGCGCTGCGGGCCGAAGTCCTTCTGCAGACCTTCGGTGACGCGGAAGACGCCGCCGAGCTTGCCGATGTCCTCACCGATGAGGACTACCTTCGGGTCGTCCTCCATGGCCTTGCGCATTCCGGCGGTGATCGCCTTCGAGAGGGGAAGTTTCTCCATCAGGCCTCACCCGCATCGGCGAACGAGGCCTGGTATGCCAGGAATTCGGCACGTTCCTCGTCGACGAGGGAGTGGGGTTCCGCGGTGACGTGCGCGAACATCTCGACGCCGTCGGGGTTCTCCATGGTCATGCAGTTGTGGCGGATGCGGGCGGCCAGGGTGTCGGCCTCGGCGTCCACCTCGGCGAAGAACTCGTCGCTGGTCTCGGTGTGCATGTCCAGGTACGCCTTGAGGCGGGTGATCGGGTCGCGGTCCTCCCAGATCTCCTCTTCGGCCTTGTCCCGGTACTTCGTCGGATCATCGGCCGTGGTGTGGGCGCCGCGACGGTAGGTGAAGGCTTCGATGAGCATCGGACCGTGGCCTGCGCGCACGGAATCGAGGCTGGCGCGGGCGACGGAGTACATCGCGATGATGTCGTTGCCGTCGACGCGGATGCCTGGGACTCCGAATCCTTCGCCGCGGGTCGACAGCGGGGCTGCGGACTGGACGTGAGTCGGTTCGGAGATGGCCCACTGGTTGTTCTGGCAGAAGAACAGGACCGGGGCGTGGAAGGCTCCGGCGAAGGTCAGCGCCTCGGAGACATCGCCCTGCGAGGTTGCACCGTCGCCGAAGCAGGCGATGGAGACAGTGTCGCGTTCGATGTCGCCGGTGCCGACGTCACCGTCCATGGAGATGCCCATGGCGTAGCCGGTGGCGTGCAGGGCCTGCGAGCCGATGACGATGGTGTAGGTGTGGAACCGGTGCTCCTGCGGATCCCAGCCGCCGTGGTTCTGACCGCGGAAGATCGACAGCAGGGTTTCGGGTTCGACGCCGCGGGTGTAGGCGAGGCCGTGTTCGCGGTAGGTGGGGAAGACGAAGTCTTGGGGGCGAGCGGCTCGTCCCATGCCGATCTGGGCCGCTTCCTGCCCGAACAGAGGTGCCCACAGGCCCAACTGTCCCTGACGCTGCAGGGCAGCTCCTTCGGCATCGATGCGGCGAACCAGGACCATATCCCGGTAGAAGCCGCGCAGATCCTCATCGGTGAGTTCTGCGGCGAAGGCGTCGTACTCACCGGACTCGACGCGATTTCCGTCTTCGGTGAGCATCTGGATCATTCTGGGCTCCGAGGACTGACTGTGGGCAGCACCGGTTCCCACTGAAATGTTGGAGGTCATTTCAGTTCTCCTTTGTTCGAGGTCCATCTTCACCGGAGGTGACCAGTGGTGGACCGTGTCCGTCGGGCAGGCCCTCGGATGTGAGAACTCGCCCTCGAGTGATCTGATTCACAGGTGGTATCACAATACCGAATCCACTCACTGCTTGCCACTCTCCCCATGCGGTTCGAGTATCAAAAGTGCAGGTCAGGAACAGACTATGGCCCGAGCTCGACACATGTGGCCGAGTTCCAAAGCGCTGAGTGGACAATTGTCGATCTCGGCAGAGATGCTCCATCGTCCGACCAATGCACATCCGAGCACCGAGGCGGCACTTCGCCGGGAGGTCGAGTGCTGGTTTCGTCGGGTTCGTTCCCGCACCGAGGCGGCCCTCCGGCACGCAGTCGGTTTCGGGTTCGGTCGGATTCGTTCCCGCACCGAGGCGGCTCATCGTGTCGATGCCGAGTGCCGCACCCGTCCGACCGAGTTCAGTGTCGCTTTCGCTTGCCCTGGTAATCGCGAGTATTGGCGAGGTCCCCGGTGAAGAAGCCCGAATTCTTCGACGTGAAGCGGTCGAAGGCGGGATTCCCGGCTCTGAGCAGAAGCCCGATCGAAGCAGAGTAGGCAACGGAGGAATGCGCCGCCCCGGCCGAGGCGAACATCTCATCGAGTTCGGCATCGGTCTTGTCCGCGAGCTCGGGGACTCTGCGCAATTCATCGGGGTCATAGTCGACGGTGACCGTCGACCAGTTCTTCGTCGCCGGGTTCTCGTTGCCGTCGAGATCGGGCACGAGGTCCTGTTCGTGTTCGATCGAGAGCACGTCGATTCCCTCATCGATGGCGAAGTCGGAGACCGGAGCCCCCACCGTCATCAGTGCCGTGACGTTGACATCGTCGAGGAAGGCCGGGTCCGCGGCCAGAGAACCTGCGGTGATCCCTCCCTGCGAGTAGCCGACGAGCATGACCTCGGCGTCGGGCCCGATACCGGCGTCGGCGATCGCCTGGCGCACCATTTCGCGCATCACGGTGTCGTTGCCGGCCATCCCCTGCACGTTCGTCGTCAGGTCGGTCGTATTGTCTCCCGACTTCGGCGACCAATCCGTGGTGGCCGGCACGTAGACGATATAGCGGGTCGTCCCACCGGGTCCGACGATCTCCTCGATGCGGACCTGTCCGGAGTCGGCTCCGCGGTGGCAGTTCGCTTCGCGGATGAAGAGGTCGTCGACATCACGGGGCGGCTCTTCGTGCGGCGGCGTCAGCCCTTTCGCCCTCCACACCTCGACATCGGAGGGCAGCAGCAGTCCGAACGCATTCGCACCGGCCAGGACCCAGATCGTCATCGACGTCGAATCGTGCGGCCAGAACGCGTGGTCGCCTTCGGAGTCGAGGACGAACGGAGGCAGGCCGAGGAATCCGACGACGAAGCCCGGCAGCACGTGCTCGATGACGGCTCCCGTGACATCGGACTGTTCAAACACGAACGTGATCAGCGCTTCCTTCGCTTTCGCCTTCGTCTTGCCCAAGTCGATGCCGAACTGTTTGGTGATGACATCATCGAGTCCGGTCACGTCGAGGATCTTGGTGACGACGACGACCTGAGCCCCGACCACGAGTGCGACGGGAATGATGACAGGCAGGCTGAGAGCGATGACGCGGCCGGTCGCGTAGCCGAGAGCGTCGAGCAGTCCGCCGAAGACTTCGCTGAGGCCCTTCTCCGCCTGACGGTAGGCGAAGGCGGCGGTCCGAACGGCGAGCAGTGTCGCCTCGAGCTCGAGCACCGAGGCGGTCAGCTGGCTGTGGAATCGGATCCGGCAGGCATCGAGGTTGAGCGCTGTCACGGGAGCCGGGACCTGGGTGAGCAGGGTCGCGAGATCGAAGTCTCCGACAGCTGCTTCGACGGACAGATCGCCGATGTCCGTGATGACGGTCTGCAGTGCGTCCGCGTTGCCATCGGCGCGTTCGTCGACGGTGATCCGCCCGCCGCCGCGCGTCGTCGAATCGATCATTGCGGGCCTTTCGCAACCCCTGCCGTCAGTGTCCGTGTGAGCACGGCGCTCAGCAGCGTCCGCACCGCCGCATCTCCTGCAGCGACGTCGTCATCGACGGTGACGGAATCGCCGTCGCGCTCGATGACCGGCCGGAACCACGTCCCGCCCTTTCGGCGGAGGAATTCCAGCCCCGTGGCTCCCTGTCCGCACGCCCAGCTGAGCGTGAGCACGCAGTCCTGTTCGACGAGCTCGGCGAGATCCTCGACGACGTGCCCGATCCGTCCCGGTTCGATCCGGCGCAGCAGCTGGTGCTGCGCGAAATCCTCAAGTCCCTCCCCCTGCAGTGCCAAGATCGCGTGACCGACACCCGGCCCGAGGCACAGCGCCAGGTGAACGGTTTCGGTTCCCGATGACACGACAACGCTGATGCGCGTGCTCACCCGATTGAGTTCGGAGGCGAATCCTCGCAGCCAGGCGGTGAGCACATCGAGATCCCGTTTCGCGCCTCCACCGCCCTCGGCCTTTCCCGGGGCCGCGGCGAGAGTTCCCGTACCTGCGCCGACCGATTCCGGGGCGCCGCTGCCCCGCCCCACCTCCGCCGAGGCGGAAGGACAGTCCCGTTCGATCCGGCGCGGGAGCAGGTCGGGCGGCCAGAGCCGACCCAGCCGTTCGGGCAGCCGGGTGATCCGGTCGAGGTCGACGACGATCCAACTGTCGATCCCTGCTGTCTCACGTGCGGCGGGGCGGGCGTTCACAGTTGGATCCGCCCGCCTGCCGACACGACCTGCAGGTGGAGGTCGTACGCCTCGGCGAGCTTCTCCGCCCGCTCACCCAGCCGGTCGATCGATTCCGCGCATGAGGCCACCCGGTCATCGAACAGCTTTCCTGCTGGGGAATCCCATCCGTCGATCCGGCGGCAGCTCTGCGCCAGGGAGTGCAGCACCTCCGCTCGCCGTCTCCACTGCTCGCGATTGCGCTCCAACTCATCCGTGATCATGCCTCAGCCCTCCCGCCTGTCCCTCCGGCATCCGTGCCCGAATCCCTCGACCGTAGGAGGCCCCAGCACGGGAGAGGAAGCCTCGATTTCGGGCCTGGGGAAGAGCCTCGAGCGTCCACAGGGCCGTGATGTCGAAGTCACCACGGAATCCACAGGGGACGATGCTCGAGTCCCGTCCGCCTCCCGCGCCTACCGCCCAGTAGTCCCGGACGGGTGCCGACCCGATTCGCCGCTCATGAGAAAATGAGGGCATGCCGACTGTTTCCCTTGCCGAAATCTCGCCCGCCATCGCTCTCGGACCGCTTGATGGTCGCTATCGCAAAGACACCGCTGACCTCGTCGATCACCTCTCCGAGGCGGCTCTCAACCGCAATCGCATCACGGTGGAGATCGAATGGTTCATCCACCTCGCACAGAGCTCGGTGATCGAGGGTGTACGCACCCTCACCCCCGATGAGGTCGACGGACTGCGCGCTTTCGCCGCCGACTTCGACGCCGACACCATCGCCACGCTGGCCGCTCATGAAGCCGTCACCGTCCATGACGTCAAGGCCGTCGAATACACAATCAAAGAAGCACTAGTGACGATCGGTGCCGAGGATCTCGGCGAGCTCGTCCACTTCTGCTGCACGTCCGAAGACATCAACAACCTGTCCTGGGCGCTCGGCATCAAGGGTGCCACCGAACAGGTGTGGTTGCCGCGGGCCAAGGCTCTCATCGACGCTCTCGCCGAGTCCGCCACGGAACTGGCCGAGGTTCCGATGCTCGCCCACACTCATGGTCAGCCGGCCACACCGACGACGATGGGCAAGGAACTCGCGGTCTTCGTCCACCGACTCCGCCGCCAGTACGAACGCATCGCCGCCACCGAGTTCCTCGGCAAGATCAACGGCGCCACGGGCACCTATTCGGCGCATCTGGCGGCTGTGCCGGGAGCCGACTGGCCGCAGATCGCCCGCACCTTCGTCGAAGACCGTCTCGGGCTGACCTTCAACCCTCTGACGACTCAGATCGAGTCCCACGACTGGAACGCCGAACTGTTCGCCGATCTCGCTCGGTTCAATCGGATCGCCCACAATCTGGCCACCGATATGTGGACCTACATCTCGATGAACTACTTCAAGCAGATCCCCGTCGCCGGTGCGACCGGTTCGTCGACGATGCCGCACAAGGTCAATCCGATCCGGTTCGAGAACGCCGAAGCCAACCTCGAACTCTCCTGTGCTCTTCTCGATTCCCTGGGCTCGACGCTGGTCACTTCTCGGATGCAGCGCGACCTCACCGACTCGACCTCACAGCGCAACATCGGTGTCGCATTCGGCCACTCGGTTCTCGCGCTCAACAATCTGGTCAAAGGCCTCGGAGCCCTCGCCATCAACGAGGAGGCACTGGCCGCCGACCTCGACGGCAACTGGGAGGTCCTCGGTGAAGCCGTTCAGTCGGTCATGCGCGCCGCCGGACTGCAGGGTGTGCCGGGAATGGACAATCCGTACGAAACGCTCAAGGAACTCACTCGCGGCAAGCGCATCAACCAGGCCGATCTGCAGACGTTCGTCGACGGTCTCGGGCTGCCCGAGGAGCGCGCCGAACTGCTCAAGGCTCTGACACCTGCCACCTACACCGGTGTCGCGGCTCAGCTCGCTGAGTCCGAGGTCGCGGACTGGAAGGCCGTCAGCGAGGGCTGAACCACGACGCTGACGACACATCGAGGCCGGTCGTCCGAATTCGGAAGACCGGCCTCGCTTCTCGAGGGTCAGACGGACGGGATGTCGAAGGTCGTCGTGAACTCGGGGACCTTCTCGTCGGTTCCCATCACCTTCCCGGCGCCGCGTTCGTAGCGGATCGTGTAGGTGTCCTGCTTCTCATTCGGAACATAGGCGAGCCAGCCTTGGTGGGTTCCGCCGTCGCGGCGAGACACATCTTCGAAGGGTTCGAATCCGGCGGCCCGCATCTCGGCTTCGAGGCCGTCGGTCTGGTCGTAGCGGAAATCCGCACCCCCGTCTTCGGAGATCTTGAACGCTCCGGACTGGATGAGTCCGCTGTATTTCTTGCCCGGGGTGATCTTGACTTCGAGGAGGACGACTTCGCCGCCGAGTTCGATCGCCGAGGCCCTCTTGGACGACTCGAAGTTCCGCACCGCCGAGAGCACCTCGATCTTGTCCTGCATCTCCGGGTCCTCGAAGCTTTCACCGATACTGACCTGGCCCTGACTGCCGGACGACGACCCCGAATCCGACCCGGTGGACCCGTCGGCGGACGAGGTCGACGACGACGAGGAGTTCGAGGCCGACTGATCGGAACTCGAGTCCTGCCCGCCGGCCTGGTCCTCGCTGTTCTTGTCGGCACTCGGCTCCTGCCCGTTCTCATCGCCCTGATCCTGACCATTCTGGTCCTGACCGCCGTTCTGGTCCTGACCGTCCTGGCCCTGACCGTCGGCGTTCGACTGCTCGCCGGTCTGGCCCTGGTCGGGCTGGACGACCTGGCTGATGAGCGAGCAGCCCGAGAAGGCGAGGGTACAGCTGAGCAGGGCCGCAGCGGTGAAGGTGGCACGCTTCATGCGTTTCATGGTGACTCCTTGATCGGTCTCTCGCATTCGGAAGCAGGTCGCCCGAATGCGTGTTCTGAAACCAATCTATGAGCTCGTCGCGGCCGAGATGTGTGCAGCGTGTGGCAGAACGGCAACGTCTGTCACCGATCCGCCGCAGCCCCGAACAGCCGCCCGGCCACGTCCTCAAGCGGGCACGAGATGCCTGTCCGCGTCCACCTCGGCGAGGGTCTTCTTGCCCATGCTGCGGGCGAGGATGAGGGTCGGGACTCCGGCGACGATGATGACGACGGTGGCGTAGATCGCCGGTGCCAGCGTGATGCCCGTCGACGACATGAGTGCCGTGGCGATGAGCGGTGAGAGCCCGCCGAACAGAACGGTGGCGACGTTGTAGCCGATCGCCATGCCGGAGAAGCGGCTCGTGCCGGTGAACTGCTCGGGGACCATGGCGGCCGCCACAGCGCTCCACCCGGCCGCCGGGATCGCGAGGAACGCCGATCCTGCGATCGCGATGCCGGCGGACTGGTTGGACAGCAGAACATACGCGGGAATCGTCGTGAAGACGAAGACGACCATGAGTGCCGCCAAGGCAGGTTTGCGCCCGAACTTGTCCGAGGCGAGGCCGAAGAACGGGGTGACGACGATGGCGACGACGGCCGCAACGGTGCCCAGTGCCAGGGAACCGGAGTTCGGGACCTTCGCCACCTCCTCGATGTAGGTGGGCACATAGGTGATGTTGAGGAAGTAGCTGACCGAGCCGATCGACGAGATGAGGAAGGCGACGAGGATCGCCCGCGGCTGCTCGAGGATCGCGGTGATGAGCGGGGAGCGTTCGAGACCGACGTCCTTCTTGCCCTTGTTGTCCTTCTCCGCCTGCTGCAGCCGTTTGAAGGTCTCGGTCTCCTCCATCATCGACCGAAGCGGAACCATGATGATGGCAAGCACGGCGCCGAGGACGAACAGCAGCCGCCAGCCCCAGGAATCCATCGCCTCGGGACTGAGCGTATTCGCCAGCAGCGCACCGGATCCCACGGCCAGAAGCGCGCCGACCTCGCTGTTGGCCGCAGCCCAGCTGGCAGCCAATCCGCGCTTTCCCGGTCCCGCCGATTCCATGAGGAAGACCATGATGCCGGTGTACTCGGCACCGACGGAGAATCCGGACAGGCAGCGAAGGGCGACCATGAGGACGCCGGCCCAGATGCCGATCGTGTCGTAGTTCGGAATCACCGCGATCCCGAGCATGGAGATCGCCATGAGGACCGCGGAGATGATGAGCGTCGAACGACGTCCGATCCGATCACCGAGGTGACCGAAGACCATCGCGCCCAAGGGCCGGAAGAGGAATCCCGCCGCACCGACTCCGAGGGTCAGCAGCAGGGAATCCGTCTGGTCGCCGAAGAACTCCTTGGTCAGGGTCGTGGCGACATAGAAGAAGATCGAGAAGTCGTACCATTCGACGACGGTGCCGAAGGCGGCGACGAACATCGACCTGCGCCGACCTCTCTCCCGCTCTCGACTGCCTGCCTGGGCGGGTGATGCGGGATGGTTCCGATCCGACGCTGTCATTCCCCGAGCGTACCAGCACGCTCGGACATCGAATACCGCCGAGGATGTCGGCAGTGATTGCGCCGCACATGTCGGCAGTCGACGCCAACCGGAATTATATTACTGACTGGTAGCATATTGGGGCAGTGGTGATTACCCTGAAAGATATGGACTCACTTCTCAAGCAGGACGTGCGCATCCCGGTGTCGAGCCGGTCCGGTGCCGGCGATCTCGAGGGACATCTCTTCCTCCCCTCGGCCGACCCGCACGCGGTGCTGACGATCCACCCGGCCACCGCGACTCCCGAACGCTTCTACTTCTCCTTCGCCGAGGCGGCGGCTGCCCGTGGGTTCGCCGTGGTCACCTACGGCTTCCGCGGTGTCGGTGACCGGAGGGCGGCTCGCGCCCATCGGCATCTGCGCATGCGCGACTGGATCTGCGAAGATGTGGCGGCCGCGGGCACCTGGGCGGAGGAGAGGTTCCCTGATCTGCCGCATACGGCGTTGGGCCACAGCCTCGGCGGGCACGCTCTGCTCCTGGGCAGCGGCGGAAAGCGGCTGTGCGGAATCGTCACAATCGCCACAGCGATGGTGGCGGCCCGCAGCATCGCACCCCGCAGCGAGCGCTTGCGAGTGGAAGTCGGCCTCGGAGTCTTCGGCAGGGTGGTCACACGAGTGTTCGGGTATATGCCCGGCAGCCGAGTGGGACTCGGCGAGGACATCCCCGCCGCCGCCCTCTACGAGTGGACGAACTGGCTGCGCCGCACCCACTTCTTCTTCGACGACCCGAGTTTCGACGCCGAGGCACGCACCGCCCGACTGCGCACACCTGTCCTCGCCGTCGGCACCTCCGACGATCCCTGGGCGACCGGTGCGTTCGTCGATGCGCTCACCGACCGCCTGCGGCTGGCACCGGTGACGCGGCGCACCTTCGTCCCGGAGGAACTCGGCACCGATTACATCGGCCATCACGGTCTCATGCGCCGATCCATCGCGAACGACGCCTGGCCGGAGATCCTCGACTGGCTCGAGACGAGAGCAGCCGAAGAATAGGTCGCCATCGGAGACTTTTCGCGCCGAGAAGTATCCGTCTGCGACCACTTCTCGGCTGACGCTTCGCCCTCAGATGCGGCTGAGACCGAACAGTGAGTCGGTGAAGCGGTTGCCGAACACGGCCTCTGGATCCACACGGGCCCGCAGCTCGCAGAAGTCCGCGAATCGCGGATAGAGCTCGTTCAGGTCGGCGGCCGTGCGGGTGTGGATCTTGCCCCAGTGCGGTCGGCCGCCGTGCCGGCTCAGGATCTCCTCGACGACGCGGAAGTACTCGGCGAAGTCCTCCTTGATGAAGCGGTGGACGGCGATGTACATCGTCTCCCGCCCCGTCGCCGTCGACAGCGGCACATCATCGGCGGCGGCGCACCTGACCTCGAGGGGGAATGAGATCGCCCACCCCTTGGCCTCGATGACGTCTCGGATCTCACAAATCGCCTCGGGTCCGGAGTCGAAGGGCAGCGCGTACTCCATCTCGTTGAACCGCACCCGCCGAGGGGTGACGAACACATCATGGCCCGGTGCCCGGTACGTCCGGTCTGCCACGACGGACTGGGCGATGCGATTGATCGAGGGCACCACGCCCGGGACCTTCGCCCCGAGCTCGACGGCCAATCGCAGTGCCCCGTTCTCCACCACCTCTTTGTCGAGGAGGTTGAGCCACCGGTTGCGCACCCCCGCCTCGGCGAGGTGGCCCGGCCCGGCCTGCCCCGGTTCCACTCGGGTGTTCGTCTTCGTCAGCACCGAATCGGTGTGCGGGAACCAGTAGAACTCGAAATGGTCGGTCCCACGCATCCGGTCGGTCAGCCCGTCGAGGAGTTCGTCGAATCCGGCCACCTTCTCCTCGGCGATGAGGTCGAAGGCCGGTACGCACTGGAGTTCGACTTCGGTGATGACGCCGAGAACGCCGAGGCTGACCCGTGCAAGGTCGAAGACCTCCGGTTGCGCTTCGGCCGACAGCTCCCGCGCCTGCCCGTCGGGGCCCATCAGGCTCAGCCCGGTGACGGTCCCGGCGAACCCGGTGAACCCGATTCCGGTGCCGTGCGTGCTCGTCGAGATCGCACCGGCCAGGGCTTGCGGATTGACATCGCCCTGATTCTCCAGGGCCAGTCCGTAGGGTGCGAGCAGTGCGGGAATGTCCCGCAGTCGGGTGCCGGCGGCAAAGCGCACCCGCTTGCGCACCTCGTCGACGGCGATGATGCCGGAGAGTCCGTCGAGATTGACCATGACATCGTCCCCGGCGGCCACCGGGGTGAAGGAATGCCCGGCCCCGACGACCCGCAGACGGTCCCCCGCTGCCGCAGCGGCCGTGACGATTCCCGATAGTTCCTCCGCCGAGGCGGGGCGTGCGAATGTGTGCGGATGTGCATGGACGTGACCGGCCCAGTTCCGGAATCTCTGCCGACCGGATCGGTCGCCTCGTCGCGGCTGCACGTCTCTCACAGCACGAGCCCCTCTCCTCGATAGGTGGTCCAGGCATCGCTGATGCGGCCCTGGGACACGATCTGGACGTCGTTGAAGTGTTCGGCCAGCTCACCGGCCTTCGCGTGCCGGAACCACACGAGGTCGCCGATGCGCAGCGAGTCCGTGCCGGGCCCGGTCAGCGGCGTCTGCACCTCTCCGGGCCCCTCGAGGCCGGAGTACTCGAGTCCCGGCGGCCAGGCGATCGTCGGCAGACGGTCGGGGCCGGGGACTCCCGAGGCGATGAACCCGCCCTTGAAGACCGTCACCCAGCCGGGCCCGGGTCTGCGCACGACGGGAGTGACGAAGTATGCGGCCGGCCGGTGCCGGAAGTGCGTATAGCCGTCGAAGAGTCCCGGGGAGAAGAGGCCGGATCCGGCGGCGAGTTCGGTCAGAGTGCCTTCGCCGGAGCTGGATTCGAACGAGCCGGTTCCCCCGCCGTTGACGAATTCGAGGTCGGCGACCTCTCTGACGGCGGCGATGACGGCGGCTCGTCGTTCGGCGAGTTCGGCGATCGAGGCTCTCTGCATGGCGCGCACGATCGCCTGCCTGACCGTTCGTCCGGCGTCGGCGGTGCCGGCGATCTGCCCCTCGTAGAACATCATCCCGACGAGGTCGAACCCGGGCCGGGCCGCGACCTGTCGGGCGAGCGCGACGGCTGCTCGCCCGTCACGGATCGGTGATCGCCTGGCCCCGATATGGACCCGGTCTCCCAACCAGGATTCGGCCGGGCGATAGGAGGAATCGACGTCGATGCACACCCGCACCGAGGCGGCTCCCGCCTCGGCGAGGATCGCCCCGTTCCCCGCCGGACCGGTCCTTTCCGAGCCGGAATCCCGCCCCGCCTCGGCGAGGGATCTGCGGACGTCGTCGATGATGTCGAGGTGGTCCACGGAGTCGATCATCACGGTGATGTTCGACCGCGCTCCCGCCTCGGCGACCATCCGGGTCAGGGCCGGCCGGTCGAGGCTGGGATAGCCGATGACGATATCGCGGACGCCGCGGGCGTGGAGGAACAGCGCTTCGGGAACGGAGAATGCGAGCACGCCGGAATAGGCGGGGTGGGCGAGCGCTCGGTCGATGGCCTCGGGCACGCGCAGGGATTTCGTGGCCAGCCGGATCGGCAGTCCGCGAGCGCGCTGAGCCAGGGCATCGAGGTTCTCGTCGAACGCGTCGAGATCGAGGACGGCGGTGGGTGCACAGGTCCCTTTCAGCGCACGCCGGAGTCCACTCGAAACCATATTCGGTAGTCTAGCCTGCGATGACCTACGTCACATGGTTAGGAAGCCGATGAGAACAGAGACCACCGCCCGCACCTCCGAAGCAGGCACTGCACAGACCGCGTCCACGCATGTCACCGCGGCACTGCGGGACTTCCTCGACACCGATCCGTACGCCGATGCCTCCGGTTCGGGCGAGGTGATGCGCGGCGTCGAACCGTTCACCGGCCAGGAGGTCGACCGGTTCGCCCGGAACACTCCCGACGACATCGAAGTCGCCTACGCCACGGCCCGCATCGCAGGCGCAGCATGGGCCGCTCAGTCGGTTCAGCACCGGGCGAAGGTGCTCACTCGACTGCATTCCGCACTGGTCCGGAACGAGGATCTGCTCCTCGACATCATCCAGTACGAGACCGGCAAGGCCCGCATCCACGCCTATGACGAGATCCTCGATACCTTCAATGTGCTCCGCCACTACGGGGTGATGGCCGCCCGGTATCTGCGTCCCGAACGTCGGCGCGGAGCCATCCCCGTGCTCACCCGCACCGAGGTCACGCGCACCCCGTTGGGCGTGATCGGCTTCATCACACCATGGAACTACCCGCTGACCCTGGGGGCGACCGACCTGTTCGCGGCCCTGACGGCCGGCAACGCCGTCGTCCACAAACCCGATTCGACGACGACGCTGACCTCGGTGTTCATGCGCAGGCTGGCGATCGCCGCGGGTCTGCCCGCCGAGGTGTGGCAGCTCGTGCCCGGCCCGTCCTCCGAGGTCGGGCCCGCGCTCATGGCCGGTGCCGACGGAATCTCGTTCACCGGGTCGACGGCTGCTGGGCGGTCGATCGCCGCCGAGGCGGGGCAGCGCCTGCTGCCCGCCGCGCTCGAGCTGGGAGGCAAGAATCCCCTGATCGTGGCCGCCGATGCGGATCTGGAGAAGGCCGTCGAGGGTGCCGTGCGCGGATCGTTCTCCTCGGCCGGGCAGCTGTGCATCTCGATCGAGCGCATCTACGTCCATGAAGACCTCTATGAGACCTTCTGCGCCCATTTCGCCGAGGCGGCCCGCGCCCACCGTCTCAGCGCGGAGTTCGAGTACGGCCCGGACATGGGCACCCTGGCAGGGCCGAAGCAGCTCGAGACGATCACGGCTCATGTCGAACAGGCCCGCAGTGCCGGTGCCACGGTGCTCGCCGGCGGACACCCGGTGCCCGATCTCGGCCCCTACTTCTACGCCCCGACCGTGCTCACGGATGTTCCCGCGACGGCGGAGCTGCATCGGGAGGAGACCTTCGGCCCCGTCGTCTCCGTCTATTCGGTGCCGTCCGATGCCGCGGCGATCGCTGCGGCCAATGACAGCGACTACGGGCTCTCGGCGTCTGTCTACTCTCGTTCCCATGGGCGTGAGATCGCGCGGCTGGTCGAGGCCGGCATGGTCAATGTCAATGAGGTCTACCCGGCCAGCTGGGGGTCCATCGACGCACCGGTCGGCGGAGTCAAGGCCTCAGGCATGGGACACCGGCACGGACCGGAGGGCCTCCACCAGTTCACGGCCACGCACACGATCGCGCAGCAGCGCCTCCACCCGATCGCACCGGCCGGTCCTCTCGATCAGAAGACGTTCGCCAAGGCCATGACCGGGGCGCTTCAGGTGATGCGGTCCCTGCGCATGAGATGAGGAGCACGTCGCCGCAGCCGCCTCGGTGGAAGCTCAGTTGACGGAATCGAAGAATTCGTGCGCCACCGGCACGGCCGCCTCGGCGCCGAATCCGCCGTCTTCGACGAGGACGGCCACGGCCAGATCTCCCTGGAATCCGGCGAACCATGAATGTGTGCGCGGCGGGGTCTCCTCGCCGTATTCGGCCGTTCCGGTCTTGCCGTGGACGGGGTCGCCGGGAACGTCCTTGAGTGCAGTCGCAGTGCCTTCGGTGACGACCTTGGCCATCATCGTCGAGATCTCCTTCGCCGCGTCCGCGTCGAGCGACGGGGCATCGTCGTCGTTGCCGGTGCCCTTACCCGCACCCTGGCCACTGTCGCCGCTCTTCGCCTCGTCGAGCGCCTCACCGAGGACGAGCTGCGGGGTGATCGTCTCCCCCGCCTCCACCGAGGCGGCCATCGTCGCCACGGCCAGCGGGCTCGACTGCACCTTGCCCTGACCGATCATCTGCGCGGCGTGGGTGACCTCGTCATCGTCGGCCGGCACCGAGGCCATCTTCGCGCCGATGGCCGAGGTGTCACCGAGCATGCCGAGCTGGGCGGCGGCGTCGGCCACCTCGTCGCCGGTGACCTTGTCGGCGGAGGAGACGAAGGCGGTGTTGCAGGAGTGTGCGAAGTCGTCGGCGAAGCTGACGGTGCCGAGCACTTCGTCCTCGGCGTTCTTGAACCTCTTGCCGCCGATGTTCACGGTCTTCGGGCAGTCGATGTCGTCATCCGGTTTCACCCCCGCGTCGAGGAGCGCCAGCCCCGAGGCGATCTTGAACACCGAACCGGGAGGGTACTGACCGCTCAGCGCTCGGTCCCAGGCCGCTCCTGCCGGGTCGTGGTTGGCCACGGCGAGCACGTGGCCGTCGCTGGGACGGATCGCGACGACGGCGGCCGGTTTCTTCGCGGTCGCCGCCGCGTCGTCCGCGGCGGTCTGGATATCGACGTCAAGGGTGGTCTCGAGATCCTCACCGTCCTGCGACTCGAAGGCGTGGAGGCTCGTCAGCTTCGTCTTTCCGCCCTTGTCGTCGGTTGGATCCCCTTTGGCGAAGACTTCGACGCTGCCGGGTCCGCTGAGGCGGGAATCGAAGGTCTTCTGCAGGCCGGTGCGGCCGACGATGTCACCGGCGATGATCTCGCCCTCGGACTTCTCGATGTCTTCGGCGCTGGCGGGTCCGGCCGAACCGAGCGTGGCCTGCGCGAACCCGCGAGACCGGGTCAGCGTCTGGGTGTCCTCGGAAAAGAGCACTCCCGGCAGATCGTGGATGGCGCTCTTGACCGATCTGTAGTCGTCTTCGCGCAGGGTCACGACGGGGACGAGCTGGTTGCCTGCGGCGTCGTCGACGGATTTCTCGAGGTCAGCGGCGTCGAGGTCGAGCGAGTCGACGCCGTCATTGAGCCCGCTGACGAGTCGGCCGATGGTGTCGGGCTCCAGGCGATTCGGGTGGATGCCGATGTCGATGACCTTCCCCTCTGCCATGAGCACTTCGCCATCGGCACCGAGGATCTTCCCGCGTCCGCCCGGATTCGCGCGCAGTGCGAAGCTGCCGCCTGTGCCGAGCTTCGGATGGATGGCCTTCTCCGTGAGATCCGCCCACCAGAAGAGTCCGTTCTTCTCCAGGGGCAGCTGGGAACTGTATTCCCAGGACTCTCCGTCATTGCTCGCCCAGCTCCAGTCGAGGGTGGCCACGGTCCGCCCCTCGGCCTCGGTGATGTCGTCGACGGTGACCGACCGCAGGTCGACTCGCTTGCCCAATGCCTTCGTGACGCGGTCGAACAGGCCCTGAGCGAGGTCCTTCTGGTGCCAGATGTCCGAGCTCAGCTGCTCTTCGGCGAGGTCGTGGGCGGCTGCCTCGGCGGCCGACGACTTCGTCATCGGAAGCCGGAAGAGTGCGAAGACTCCGGCGCCGAGCAGCAGAACGAGGACGAGTGCGACGGCCAGCCAGAGCCGGGACTTCTTCGACATGGGACCATCCTCTACCGAGGGGTGTCCGATGTCCATTGCTCTGTGCCGAGACCGCCGGTCAGCCTGCGTCGGGGACGACGGTGTATTCGAGGACCGGTCGGCCGGCCGAACCGTACCGGGGACGGCGTTCGAGCATGCCGGCGTCGGCCATGGATTCGAGGTAGCGGCGCGCGGTGACTCGGGAGACGCCGAGGCCCTCGGCCAGCTCAGCGGCGGACTGGCCCGGATTCTCATCGAGCAGGTTCTTCACCTCGGACTGGACGGCATCGGGCACACCCTTCGCGGTCGCGGCCACGGTGTGGGTGCGCAGGGCCGAGATCGCCTTGTCGACCTCGGTCTGGGTGACCTCCCCGTCGTTCGAATCTCCGCCGAGGCGGTTGCGGAAGGACGAATACGCCTCGAGTTTGGATTTGAAGACGGGGAAGGTGAAGGGCTTGATGATGTACTGGGCGACGCCGTAGGACAATGCCTCCTGCACGATCTGCATGTCCCGGGCGGCGGTGACGGCGATGATGTCGACGTCGACGCGCTGGCCGCGGATGGCGCGACAGACCTGGAGTCCGTGCCCGTCGGGCAGATTCATGTCGAGGAGGACGAGGTGGATGCCGGAGGAATCGAGGCCGTAGATCTGACCGGTGAGAGCAGCCATCGCCTGAGTCGCATTCTTCGCCACCCCTGCGACGTGATAGCCGTCGATGCGGTCGATGTACTTCGCGTGAGCACGGGCGGCGACCACCTCATCCTCGACGACGAGCACACCGATGCTCGATTCAGGCACAGTTGAGTCCGACATGCCGCCAGTCTATCTGCACCCGTTTGACAGCGTGCCTGATCGTGTTGCAGTCCCGTCACATCGAGCTGTGGCCCGATTGACCTGCACCGGCCGAGTCCGGCAGCCACACCGTGAGCACCGCGCCCTTGAACCGGTCGCAGTCCTCCCCGTGGCCCTGCACGTCGACGGCTCCCCCGAGGCGGCGGATCGCCTGCACGACCAGGGACAGCCCGACCCCGCGGGTGCCCGTCTGCCGGCGCCCCTGCCCCTGGTCGGTCTCGACACCGTCGTGCTTCGTCGACCAGCCGCGTTCGAAGATCGCGTCGAGGTGCTCCTCGTCGATGCCCGGACCGTCGTCGCTGACCTCGATCGTGAATCCGCCGGGACCGCCGGAACCGGAGAGCTCGACGTGGACTCTCTTGTCTTCAGGCAGGACATCCTGCCTGCTCAGAGCGTCGAAAGCATTGTCGACGAGGTTGCCGAGGATCGTCGCGAGATCCCGATCATCCCCGCCGAGGCTGCCCGTGAGATCCGCGGTGTCCACCGTCATCTCGATGCCCACCTCGGCGGCTTGGGCGATCTTCGACAGCAGCAGGGCCGACAGCACGGGGTGGTCGAAGGTCATCGACCCGTCCCCGTTGACCCGGTTGAGGTCGTCGATGTCCCTGGCCGCGAAGTCGATGGCCTCATCGACATGACCGGTCTCGAGCAGGGACACGACCATGTGCAGCCGGTTCGCGTATTCGTGGGTCTGTGCGCGCAGGGAATCGGAGAACGATCGCACGGACACGAGCTCGCCGGAGAGCTCGGCCAGCTCCGTGTGATCGCGCATAGTCACGACCCACGTATCGCTGGCCGCCTCGGTGGGCTGCTGATTGACGACGAGGACGCGGTCGTCGGTGTAGTGGATCTCGTCGCGGGCCCACCGGCCGGAGGCGAGCAGATCGTGCAGCGCCTCCGGCAGGTCGAGTTCACGCAGCGGCATCTCCTCCGCCGAGGTGGGGCCCGTGTCCTCGTCGTCTCCGGCGGCCGGCATGCCCAGCAGTTCCCGGGCTTCGGTGTTGATGAGCACGATTCCGCGGGCGCGGTCGACGAGCAGCAGACCTTCGGAGACGGCCGTGAGCACGGAGGAGTAGAAGTCGAGCATGCTGCGCAGCTCCTCGGCGCCGTAGTCGCCGGTGACCCTGCGCAGGCCCCGCGATGTCACCCAGGAGGAGCCGATGCCGAGGATGAGAGTGAGGACGGCGATGCCGATGAGCCATTTGCCCTGCGCCAGGAAGCCTTCGCGGACCGAATCGGCGGAGCTGCCGACGATGACGGCGCCGACGACGGTGTCGGACCTCATGCCGTCGACGCCGACGTGTTCGGCATAGACCGGGGTGACGACGTACATGGTGCCGTCGGACGGGCCCCCGTCGTCGATGAAGCGCACGGTCGACCGGCCCTCCTGCAGAGCCTGCCCGTCGACCGCCTGGGCCAGCTGGTCGATCGAATCCTCGGGGATCTTCCCGGAATCCGCCGAGGCGGTCTTCGCCTCCAGCGCCTGCTGGCGTCCGGGCGAGCCCAGCGTCGGCGGGGTGAGCAGGAAGTCGATGGGCACGACCGCGGCGACGTCGAAGCCGTACTGGCTGATGACATTGTCCAGCAGCGTCTGGACATCGTCGCGGGATTCGGAGTCGAGGTAGTCGTCTTGACCGACTTCACCGGTGGCGACGAGACCCAGTGACATCGAGATGTTGTCCGCGGCCGACCGCAGCAGGTCCTGTTCGCGTTTCGTGTTGAGCTGGGAGAGCTGGAGGTAGAGCAGACTCGTCGTGAGCACCATGACGCCCACGAGCATGATCGAGTTCGCGAACATGATCCGCCCGGCCGCGGACAGGCGCACCCACCGACTCAGGCGGCCCACCGGTCCGGCGGGCCCCTGCGGCAGCACGGTGCGCTTCTTCTTCGGCATGGAAACCATTGTGCCACCCGCTCAGGGGCCGCCTGCCGGGTCGGTCTGCCGCGTCAGGCTGCCAAGTCATCCTGCCGGGTTCCGGCGGCGGGGTCAGCCTGCCGCCTCGGCCCGCCGGGGTCAGAGCGCCAGACTGATGGGCCCGGCGGGGACCGCAGAGCACACGAGCACCTCGTCGCTCTCGACTCGGGCGGCGGGTTCGATCGGGTAGAGCACGGACCCGGCGGCCAGGGAGACCGAACAGGTTCCGCAGGATCCGCCGCGGCAGGAGCTCGGCGACCGGAATCCGCGCGCTTCCAAGGATTCGAGCAGAGTGCCTTCCTGCGGCTGCCAGACGAAGCTCGTCCCCGAGTTCTCCAGGGTCACCTCGGCGGGCGAACACGCGGCGATGGCCTCGCTCATGCCCGTGTTCGGAGAGGCGAAGGTCTCCTGGTGGACCGCGGGAACGCCGGCTTCGTCCGCGGCGGCGAGCACGGCCGCCGTGAAGTCGCGGGGTCCGCAGACCATGACGTTGTCGCAGCCGGCCACCCAGTCGACGAGGTCCCGGTGACCCGGTCGACCGGCCGTCGCGGTATCGCGGTCGTGAGTCTCGACGGGCACTGAGCCGGAGCGGGCGCGGTCCTGCAGCCGGTTCCACAGGCATGCGGTGCGGTGGTCGCGGTCGACGTGGACGAGTCGGATCCGATCGGTATCAGGCAGCTCGGCCAGACCGTCGCTGCGCAGCAGCCCGAGGCTCGGGGTGATGCCGATTCCGGCGGTGATCAGGGCCGTTGTGCCGCCGAAGACGCGCGAGGCGGTCATCGTCCCGTGCGGGCCGGAGGTGAGGATCCGCTGCCCCTCTTCCAATGAGGCCACAGCCCGGGAGCCCTTGCCTTGGGTGCGCACGGCGATGCGGACGATGTCGTCGTCGACGTCGGTGATCGTATAGGTCCGCCAGAACGGTGCGCCGAGGTCGAGGTGGACGCGCAGGTTCGTGCCCGGTTCGTCGAACTCGCGGATCCAGCCGAGGTCGTCGCGCAGGGACACCTCGACGATGTCGTTGCAGATCTGCTGACGCCCGACGACGGTCATGAAGCGCGGCGTGCGCGCGACCTTGATGAGTTCGCGCGGGGCCGGTCCCTCGACGGTGATCTCGTCGCCGGCTCTGACATCGCCGGTCTCGAGGATCTGCCCGTAGATTCCGCAGTGCAGGTGCCCGCAGGCGGAGTTGAGCAGCCTTGGGACGTTGACGTCGACCTCGGTCGTCGTCGGGTTGACGGTCGTCGCCGGGCAGCGTTCGATCGTCGAGCGGATCGCCAGGCGCACCCCGCCGAGGCGGATGATCGAACCGATGAGCGCGAATTCCTCGAACGGCGCGAGTCCCTCGACGAGGATGTTGCCGCGGAACCTCAGCGGGTCGAGCGCGACTGCGGGAGTGGCCGGGTCGTCCGTGTCCGCCGGATCGACCGCCGTACGACCGGCAGCTTCCGCGCTCAGGCCGAGGGCCGCGCGGCCCTCGTCCGTTTCGGCGATCGCGGCGACCGTGGCAGGGTTGATGAGAGAGATTCCCGAGCGCTGCGAGTCGAACATCCCCTGATCCGCGACGGCCAGGCAGCGCGGGAATGTACCCTGAGGGGGTATTCGTTCGGAGAGGAAGCTCGCCGAGGCGGCCCTGCCGTCGGCGTCATCCGTGGAGAAGGTCGTCGACTCCCCCGTCGGGGCCGTGAGGGTCACGGTTGCGGAGATATCGCCGGCCGCCTTGGGGAGGGCCACGGCGACCTGCCATTTCTGCAGGTCGGTGTCGTTTTTCAGCACCGTGAAGGCGGAATACGTGTGCCAGGCGTCGGCGGGAACGTCGAGGCTGCCGTTCGTGAACGCCGCGATCCGGTCGCCGCGGATCCCGCGGTCCTTGACCGCCCTGGCCTCGGTGAGTTCCTCGGCGGGGAATCCCTTGACCGGGAACCGGAACAGTCTGGCAACATGCATAATTCGATTGTAGGAGCCGGAGAACTCGGAACGGTCGGGATGAGAGCAAACGCACAGCCGCCTCGGCGAGGGTCGGTCTTGATTTATACCCTATAGGGGTATACGGTGTGTTCATGACTGAGCAACATGGATACACCCCGCAGAAGGACGCTCTCGCGCGGAGGATGAAGCGGATCGAAGGTCAGGTCCGCGGCATCGGGAAGATGATCGATGAGGACAAGTACTGCATCGACATCCTCACCCAGGTCTCCGCCGCGACAGCCGCGCTGCACGCGGTCTCCATCAACCTCCTCGAGGAGCACATCGCTCACTGCGTGGTCGACGCCGCCTCATCCGGCGACGACGAGGAAGCACGGAAGAAGGTCGAGGAGGCATCAGCCGCCATCTCCCGACTCATCAAGAGCTGAAGCCGCAGGCCGCGTCCGCCCCATCGGGGTGCGACGACGCCTGCGGCCCGGACGTCGGGACAATTTCACAGCTGATAGGAGAGCACGATGACGACCACCACCATCACCGTTTCTGGAATGACCTGCGGACACTGCGAAGCCGCTGTCAAGGAAGAGCTCGGGGCACTCGCGGGCGTCTCGGAGGTCGCGGTCGACCTCAACGCCGGGGGCGATTCCCCGGTCACGATCACCTCATCGACCGAACTCGACGATGCGGCGATCCGCGCCGCCGTCGATGAAGCCGGCTATGAGGTGAAGTGATGCCTCGCGAGCTCGAGCTCGACATCACGGGCATGACCTGCGCGTCGTGTTCGGCGCGGATCGAGAAGAAGCTCACCCGCCTCGACGGGGTCACGGCGGAGGTCAACCTGCCGCTGGAGACCGCGCATGTGGTCATCGATTCCGAACTCAGCGACGACGACATCACCGGCGCCGTCGCGAAGGCCGGCTACGGTGCCACGGTGCGCCGCCCCGGCGCGGGCGGTGCTGGAGGCGCCGGTCCGGAGATCGTCGACTACGATCCCCGCCATCTGCGGCCGCGCTTCATCGGCTCGCTCACCCTGGCCGTCCCGATCGTCGCGATCTCGATGGTGATGGGCTGGCATTTCGCCGGGTGGCAGTGGGTCGTGGCGATCCTCGCCCTGCCGGTCGTGACCTGGGGTGCGTGGCCGTTCCACTCAGCGGCGTACAAGGCCGCTCGCGGTGGGTCGACGACCATGGACACCCTGGTCAGCGTCGGCATCACCGTCGCGAGCCTGTATTCCTACTTCACGCTGGGCCGGGCCGTCGCCGACGGTCACGGCTGGTCGATTCCCGCCGAATACCATGTGTGGTTCGAAGCTGCCGCGGCGATCACGGTGTTCCTGCTCATCGGCAAGCTCACCGAGGACCGGGCGAAGAACCGGTCGACGGCCGCGCTCAAGGCGCTCCTCGACCTCGGCGCGAGGTCCGCAACCGTGCTGCGTGAGGGTGGTGCCGCTGAGGGTGCCGCTGATGCGACTGCGGCCGATGCTGCTTCCGACGCTGCCGTCGCGACTGGCGGCCGCGTCGAAGTGCAGGTGCCGATCGACGAGCTGACCGTCGGTGATGTCTTCCTCGTCCGTCCCGGTGAGAAGATCGCCACCGACGGTGAGGTGCTGACCGGTCATTCGGCCGTCGACGAGGCGATGCTCACCGGCGAATCCGTTCCGATCGAGGTCGGCCCCGGCGATTCCGTCACCGGAGCCACGATCAACACCTCGGGTGTGCTCGAGGTCCGCACCACCCGTGTGGGTGCCGATACGACCCTGGCGGCCATGGCCGATCTCGTCTCTCGCGCGCAGAACGGGAAGCCTGCCGTGCAGCGGCTGGCCGACCGGATCTCGGCGGTGTTCGTGCCGATCGTCTTCGGCATCGCGATCCTCACCCTGCTCATCTGGGGGTTCGTCACCGGAGACTGGGCGGCTGGGCTGCATGCGGCGCTCACCGTGCTCATCATCGCCTGCCCCTGTGCCTTGGGCTTGGCTACGCCGACGGCACTGGCGGTGTCTTCGGGGCGCGGATCCCAGCTGGGCATCCTCGTCTCCGGGCCTGAGGCGCTGGAGTCGACGCGGTCGATCGATACGGTCGTGCTCGACAAAACCGGCACCCTGACCACCGGCGTGATGAGCCTGACCGGAACCGAGCTCTCACCGGCGGACTTCGCTGTGCTCGCTCATCTGGAGGCGCGCAGCGAACACCCGATCGCCCGCGCCATCGTCGACGCCGCACCAGAGATCGTCGGGGCGGGTTCCGCAGAGGCAGGCTCCGCCGGGACAGCGGTCGCGGATTTCGAGAACATCGCCGGCGGCGGGCTGCGGGCCACGATCGACGGCGCCGAGGTGCTCGCCGGTCGCCCGGACCTGCTCCGGGAACGCGGGATCGCGGTCGACTATGCGACCGACTCGGTGCCGCGCGGAGCCACGATCGTCGCGCTGGCGATCGACGGGGTCTTCCGCGGGCTGAGCTTCGTCTCCGATGAGGCTAAGCCGACCGCTCGGGCCGCGATCGGCGAACTGCATTCGCTGGGACTGAGCACCGTCCTGCTGACCGGGGACAATGCCCAAGCCGCCGAGGTGGTCGCCGAGGCTCTCGGGATCACCGAGGTCCGCGCGGATGTCCGCCCGGAGGGCAAGGTCTCCGTGGTCAGCGAACTGCAGGAGCAGGGCCGGGCCGTTGCCATGGTCGGCGACGGGGTCAACGACGCCGCCGCTCTGGCCGGTGCCGATCTCGGCATCGCGATGGGGTCGGGCACGGACGCGGCGATGGCGGCATCGGACATCACCATGGTCAAGTCCGATCCGCAGCAGATCCCGCAGGCGATCCGGCTCTCGCGCCGGACCTTGGGACTCATCAAGGGCAACCTGTTCTGGGCCTTCGCCTACAACACCGCGGCGATCCCGATCGCGGCGTTCGGACTGCTCGACCCGATGATCGCCGGTGCCGCAATGGCGTTCTCGTCGGTGTTCGTCATCCTCAACAGCCTCCGCCTGCTGCGCTTCACGTAAGCGGCGGGGCCAGACGAGTTCAAGTAAGCGGCGCGGGTTCAGACGAGCCGTCCTCAGCCGCGACGGAGTTGCGGCGGAACCCGACGAACTTCCATCCTTCGACCGCGAGCATCTTTCACTGTAAGTGCCATAACCCCCTGCTCCTGCAGGGGGTTATGGCACTTACGGTGTCTGATGCCTCTGCAGCTGTAGGACATGACAGCTATGCGAGGGTGTGCCGGCAACGAGACGTCATGCCGACGGAGCGCGTGACAATGCCGCGGAAAGTGAGGCCGGTGCCCACGTCTCAGCGCGGCGGCCGGTGCCCACGTCTCAGCGAAGGGCCTAGGGCGCCTCGGCGAAGGGCCCGACTCTCAGCCCAGAGCCCCGCCTCTCAGTGCAGGCCCGGGGCGTCTTACCGCATGACCGGGTAGGACTGGTTCTGATTCTGCGTGTCCTTGCGCATCACCCAGTTGAGGTAGCTCGTGAAGCCCGACACCAGCACAAATGCCGCTCCGGCGTAGACGAATGCGTAGCCGAAGGCGCGACCGTCCTGCCACGCCCTGGTGACGATGATTGCGAGGACGAGGGTGACGATTCCGCAGACGGCGCCGACTCTGATCGCATCCTTGTAGGACACCGTGCTGGTGGGCTTGCCGCCTGTGGACTTCTTCTTCGGGGTGTTCAAGGGCGCCATGTCCTCCATTCTACCGGTCCGACCTGAGAGCCGAGGTGGCCACAAGCCGCCTTGAACCAGACGTAATGCGCGACGACAGGCGGATCCGACGGCGCCGGTGACCCGCCTGAGCCGATGATCAGGTGGACTACGGGCTCGGAACAGGTAAAAATGAGGGTGTGCCCGCCACCGTCAGACGCGCCTCCGGGGAGGCGCTGTGCTCATCTCTCTCCAGCCAGGCCCCGCCTGGCCGTGAACCATGCGCAGACACCGCGACTCGGTCCGCAGTCGGCCCCGGCCACGGCCCCGCCTCCCTCGACATTCCCCTTTCGACACCCCTCTCCTCGACCTCCCTCCGCCGCACCGCCCGCACTGTCGCGGCGCTCCTCCTAGCGGCAGTCATGACTCTCACCGTCACCGCGTGCGGCCCCGATCGCGGCCTCAAGGTCTCACCCGAGGGCAATCCCTCCCCTTCCCTCTTCGCCCCCAACACCGAGGCCGCAGGCGAAGCGAACGAACCGTTCTCCCTCGACGAGGTCCGCAAGGCCATCGAATCGTCGTCGGGAATCGCGGTCACCGGCAGCGCCACGGAGACGGCCAAGGTCGTCGCCGACTGCAAGGACTGCCTGAAGTTCGCGTCGCCGTTCCTCAGCGGTGAACAGAAGTTCCAGCTGGTCACGGTGGCCAACCCCAAACAGCGGAACGAGATCATCGCCGGTGCGGTCATCAGCGAGCACAGGGGCGAGCCCCGCCTCGAACTCATCGCCACCGGCAATCAGCTCAAGGTCAGCCCCGGCAGAAATGGGACACTGGTGGTTCAGGAGGCCATGTTCGCCGACGGGGACAAAGCATGCTGCCCCTCCGGCTGGTCGGTGCAGGTGTTCCGCCTGCACGACGGTAGGTTTGAACCAGGTCAACGCTTCACGCGGCTAAATGGAGAAACGTAATGCACATAGTTCTGGTCGAGGATGACGAGGTCATCCGCGAAACGACGCAGATCGGACTCGAACGCTTCGATTACACGGTCTCGGCATTTGCCGACGGCCGCGAAGGGTACGAGTTCGTCTCCGCCAACGGCGCCGACGTCCTGCTTCTCGATCTCATGCTGCCGACGATGAACGGCGCCTCCATCTGCCGCGCCGTGCGCGAGCGCTCGACGATCCCGATCATCATCATCTCCGCCCGCTCCGATGCCATCGACATCGTCCAGGCGCTCGAGGCCGGAGCCGACGACTACCTGACCAAGCCCTTCGACATGCAGGTGCTCAACGCCCGCATCCGCGCGGTCGTCCGTCGGTTCATCACCACCGGCACCGACCGGTTCGGCTACTCCCCCGCCCCCGAAGCGGATGAGCATCACGACACCGTGATCGGCCCCGGCGGCATGGTCACCGGCGACGGCATCCCCGAGGTCCTCGGCGCCAGCCCCGGCATGGACACCCGGGATCGACTGCGAGCGCAGCTCGAATCCGATGACACCTACCTCGGTGCCGGTGGGAAATTCACCACCGCCCCCGAGGCGGACGACGACGAAGAGGCGATCGGCGGAGTTCCCCCGCGCCCGAGCGGCTCCCCCACGGTGGCCGCGGAGACGTCCGATTCCGACGGCGGGCTCGGCCAGTTCCGCACGCGGCTGGGGTCCCTGGTCCTCGACACCGGCCGGCTGACGGTCGAGGTCGACGGGGAGGAAGTCCACCTCACCCCGACCGAGCTGCGGGTCCTCCTGCTGCTGACCGAGCAGCCCGAGCACGTGTATTCGCGGGAGAAGATCGCGTTCACGGTGTGGGGCTACGAATGGGCCGGCGACTCCCGCGTCGTCGACGTCCACATCCAGCGCCTGCGGAAGAAGATCGGGGCGAGCATGATCGAAACCGTTCGCGGATTCGGTTACCGCTTCGCAGGCTGATCGCATGTCACTGCGCTGGAAGATCTCTCTGCTCATCGTCGCCTCGGTGATCATCGCCGTCCTGTCGTGTTCGATCGTGCTGCGGCAATCCGCGGCCCGGGCCGAAGATGACCGGATGCGCTCGACCGTGACCGAGCAGCTGACGAATGCGACGGCCATCTTCTCCGAGACCGGGGTGCTCACCCTCAATGCCCGCATCGATGATCCGGAGCTGCCCAAGGAGGCTCGCAGGTCCGCGCTCAAGGGCCAGAGCGTGACGATCCGGTCCGAGGTCGACGGTGAGGAGATCGTGTGGGCCGCGGCCCCCATCGAGGTCGGCTCGCACACCCAGGTGATCTCCGTGCGCGCCTCGACGAAGGACAGCCAGGAGCTCATCGGCCGCATCGACCAGGCGCTGCTGGTGGGTATGATCGGCTCCGCCCTCGTCGTCGGCGGCGTCGGATCGATCGTCGCCGGCCGCATCTCCCGACGGCTCACGCTCGGCGCGCAGGCCGCCAGGAAGATCGCCGCCGGCGACACGACGACGCGCATCGCCGATGTCATCGACGAATCCGATCAGGAGGTGTGGGCCTTCGCCACGGCCGTCGACACCGCCGTGGCCCGCCTGACCGAACGCATCGACTCCGAGCAGCGCTTCACCGCCGATCTCGCGCATGAGATGCGCACCCCGCTGACCGGGCTGGTCAACGCCGCAAACCTGCTCGAAGAGGATTCCCGCCCCGCCGAGCTCGTCAAGGACCGGGTCGTGCGCATGCAGGTTCTCGTCGAAGACCTCCTCGAGGTCTCCCGACTCGATGCCGGACGCGCCAATCCCGAGTTCACCCGCGTCGACATCGATCAGGCGATCCGTTCTCTGCTGGGCACGATGGAAGCTTCGGGCGCCCTCGCCGGCCACCAGATCGACACCCATCTGGCGGCACTGAATTCGACCCTGGTCACCGATGTCCGGCGCTTCGAACGCATCGTGTCGAACCTGCTCGTCAACGCGATCAAGCACGGTGGCGATCCCATCCGGCTGGAGACGAGCACGCGCAGCATCGTCGTCACCGACTCCGGCTCGGGCTATCCGCCGGACATCGTCAACACCGGCCCGACCCGCTTCGTCTCCGCCGGCGGCGGCGGAATGGGGCTCGGTCTCGTCATCGCGCAGGGGCAGGCCCGCCTGCTCGGAATCACACTGATCTTCAGTAACGATCCCGTAACAGGCGGTGCGCGGACCGAAGTGATCTTCCCCGAGGAAGACGCCCAGGAGCGCGCCCTCCGACAGTACATCGAGAGCCGATCCGAATAATCCTCGCCGAGGCGGCCCTCACCTTGGTTCAGGGCGCTGACCTGGAATGACGGCAGGAATTCGAGGTTCCGCTGAAATCGACCTGGGTGCCGGCCGACCGCCCGCGAGTGCGACTCGTCACTAAAATATGACAGGTTCGATATATTCCCGTTACACTTTTGTGATGTAGTTTTGGAGTCGTCGGAACGTCGACGGTCTTCGAGGAGTCACAGCCATACGGAGAGTTATGCCAGAGTCATCATCGACCACAGAGTCACCGGTGCGTCGACGGGATCTGCACAGGCGACGCTCATCGTCCCCGTTCTCTCGCACCCGCACCTCGACTCGCAGCACCGGGGCACCGACCGCGCCTGCGTCCGCTGACTCCGAAACCGAGAACCTGTCGCCCAGGCGCGCAGCGATGGCCGCCGAGGCGCGAGCGACTCAGTCGTCCCCGCGTCGGGCCGCAATGGCTCGAGAAGCCGCCGCGGTTCCCACGACCTTCGGCTCAGCGTCTGCCTCGTCCGCCCGTCGGGTCAGCGCAGGAGCCGCCGAGAGCCGCGGGTCCGATGGTGCGCTGCTCAAGTCCGTGCGCAAGAAGAAGGTGCGGACCGTTTCGACTCTGGCTGCCGTCTCAGTGGCGGGTGCCGCCACTGCAGTGACGATGCTGGTCAACAACCTCGGCGGAGGCGCGGAGGTCAAGACCGACCCGACCGCCGCGGGTGAGCCCGCCGCCGTCAATGCTGAGAAGGTCAACGCGGACGTCCCCGAGGTCAAGGGGAAGTCGTCGATGGAGATCGGCGTGCCGAGCGCCAAGCAGAAGAAGGTCGAAGCCGCGTCCCGCGCGGTCGAGAAGAGTGCCCTGCCCGGCTGCGATGAGAAGCAGAACTTCGATCAGTCCGCCGGCAACGGCGAGCTGCCCGATGAGTGGCTGTGCGACCTCGGCAAGGAAGACCACCGACTCCGTGCCGATGCCGCCGTCTCCTTCGCGAAGATGAATGCCGCCTACAAGAAGGACACCGGCAAGGAACTCGAGATCACGGATTCCTACCGTGACATGGCCGGACAGGTCTCTGTGGCCGGCCGGAAGCCGGGGTTGGCCGCCAAGCCGGGCACCTCACTGCATGGTTGGGGCATCGCCCTCGACCTCGGCGGTGGAGTCGCCTCGAAGTCCGGAGCCTGGAGCTGGCTCGTCGAGCACGGGGACGAATACGGCTGGGAGAACCCCGACTGGGCCAAGTCGAGCATGTACGAGCCCTGGCACTGGGAATACACTCCCGCCCGCGACTCGATTCCCGGCAAGTGATCGATCAGCTGCGCAGTGCCCGTCCGTAGCGGCGGCGGTAGACGATCTGAGCGAGCCGAACGAACGGTTCGCCGAGTCTCCAGATGCCCTGCCCCGCCCGCGAGACCGACCTCAGGACGAGGAAGACTCGGTCGTCGGCGGTGCGGATGAGGATGAATGACTCCTCTCCGGTGATCGGATGTCCCGGCTTCGTGCCGTAGGTGAAGCCGCATCGGTCCTCGGCTTCGAAGACGTCGATGACCCGTGAGGGCTCAGGCAGCCGGAAGGGGCCGAGGCGCACGCGGATCGTCGGCTCCTGCCCCGGCTCCACCCGAGGCGGCCGACTGGCACTCTCACCGCCCGAGCGAGCGTCGGCATCGGCCGTCGTCTCCCCTCGACCCGCTCGATCGGCTCCGCCCGCGCTCCCGGCGAGGACGGCGTCGACGTTCACCTCGATGTCGAATCCGCTGCGGATCTTGACCTCCCAGTGCAGGAGCTCCTCGGCGCAGCGGTCGAACGTCTCTTTCCCGTGGCCGACGAAGTACGCGGATTCGAAGTGACGGTAGCCGTCGGGACGCTCCAGCCACCTCGGCGAGAGGGGATGCGTCAGCGTCACGGGACGGTCCTGTGAATGTGCGGCCATGCCTCCAACCTAACGGACGCGGGCCGCCAGCCCTACGGATTCGAACCGTGGGACTCACAGTCCGGACGACGGGGTGGCGTCGACCGGACGGCCACGTATGATGCCAAGAACAGCGGAACTCAATCGAATGTCCGCTCAGCATCTGAGCCAGGATCAAAGGAGAACCACGTGCGCACCATCAACGGCATCGACGAGATCGAATCGCTCATCGGCGAGGAGCTCGGCTCCTCCGAGTGGATGACGATGGATCAGGACGCGATCAACACCTTCGCCGACGTCACCGGCGACCACCAGTGGATCCACGTCGACGAAGCACGCGCTGCCGAGGGGCCCTACGGCGCGACGATCGTCCACGGATTCTTCACCCTCTCGCTCATCCCGAAGTTCTCCACTGATGTCTTCACCATCGAGGGCGTGTCGATCCGCGTCAACTACGGCCTCAACAAGGTCCGCTTCCTCCAGCCCGTCGTCGTCGGCTCCCGACTGCGCGGGACCATCAGGGTCAAGGACGTCATCCGCGGCGACAAGGGCACTCAGGTCATCCTCGAGCACACGATCGAGATCGAAGGCCAGGACCGCCCCGCCTGCGTCGCCGAGGTGGTCACCCTCCTCGTCGAGTGAGCTGAGCGCCGCCTTCTGTCGGCGGGTTAAGTGGGGTCTGATTGCCATTTTCGAGCCTGAAATGAGCATTCTGGCCCCACATAACCCACCCCGAGCGGTGCGATGAACGAGTCCGTGCGGCGGCTGGTCGACCACGTTGCCTCGTCGCGTTCTCAGATCAGACCGCCGGCACGCAGCTTGTGGGCGATCAGGCGGCAGACCTCCGCCATGTCCGAGTCTTTCGACACTCGGATGACTGTCCATCCCTCAGCCTGAAGTGCTGAGATACGGCGATTGTCCTCAGCGAACTGAGCAGGCGAGCTGCGGTGGTGATCGCCCTCGTACTCGATGGCGAGTCTGATCGACGGATATCCCATGTCCGGATGGAGCTGCGCATCGATGAGTGAACACACGACGGCCGGATGGACCACGGGTTCAGGCAGACCTGCGTTGATGAGACAGAGCCGCAGCCGCGTCTCCGCGGGAGAATCGACATCGTCGCGCACCAGACCGAGCGCATGCTCAGCTGTGCGACGTCCTTTCACTCGGCGGCGGGAAGCAAGTTCAGCGCGGATCTCGTCGAGGGTCGTCAGCGGCCCACCGTGCCACCGGCCGACGGCGGCATCACCGAACTCCACGAGCTGCCCGACCGTCAGCACCCGCGCAAGTTCGATGAACAGCTGTGGTGGGGTGATGAGCGGCAGACCGTAGAAGTTCTGCGACTGCAGCCATTCGTACCGGTGGAAGACAACATTCTTCCGTCGCCTGGACAGACCTTTGTCCTCGCGGGCCACATGCATCCGCGTGTCGGCATTCCACGGCACCGGCAGTCCATACAACCGTGCCGCAGTGACGTTGCAGGCGACGACATCAGGGTCGACGCAGACCATGCCCGACAGCTTCACTCGTTCGTCGATCCACTCGGAATCCGCCCAGCGCGGAGCGACGACCCGAGTCGTGGGATCAGTTTCGATCCACACGCCGTAGCCGATCTGCTTGTACTTTCGCTCATCGTCCAGCGCGCGACGGGTGATTCCCCGCGATACGCCCTGTGCCCGAGTGAACGGAATCGCGGCGGTCATGAGCTGGCGGGGCTTCTCAGTCCAGGTGCGAACCCGCAGCTTCCGCGGTTTCGGCCCGTCGCGCGGCGGCTGCGGCATCGGCGCCTGATAGTCCATAGGCAGAGGTTGCCTCACCCGCGGCGAAGAATGCCAGGGGTGGTGACACGCCTGTGGACAGAGCTGCGCTATCCACAAGTCGACCGCGGTTGAGTCACCGGTCTCGCCACCGGAAACCGGAGTTAAGTGGGGTCAGATTGCACATTTCCGCGTCGAAAATGGCAATCTGACCCCACTTAACTCGATGGAGAGGTTCTGCCCTCAGCTCGGGCGGTGGGCGTCGAGCTGCTGGGCGACGCGGATGTAGCCGAGGTGTGAGTACGCCTGCGGGTGGTTGCCCAGGTGCATCTCGGCGACGGGGTCGTATTCCTCGGACAGCAGCCCGGTGGGCCCGAGCAGATCGTCGACCTGCCGGAACAGATCCCAGGCATCGTCGATGCGGCCGACCTTGATGAAGGCCTCGATCAGCCACGTCGTGCAGATGTGGAACCCGCCCTCGAGCCCGGGCAGTCCGTCATCGTAGCGGTAGCGGAAGACCGTCGGGCCGACCCGCAGCTCGCGTTCGATCGCGTCGACGGTGGACACGAACCTCGGGTCGTCGGCGTCGAGCAGTCCCGAGAGTCCGACGAACAGGGCCGCCGAATCCAGGTCCGTCTCACCGTAGGCGACGGTGAACGCTCCGACCTCCTCGTTGTAGCCGTGAGTGAGCACGTCGTGGGCGATCTCCTCGCGCAGCTGTCGCCACGCACCGGGCGGCTCCCGATCGAACCGGTCCGCGATCCGCAGCGCCCGATCGACCGTCACCCAGCACATCACGCGTGTGTATACGTTGTGCTTCGGTGCGCGCCGGGCCTCCCAGATCCCGTGATCGGCCTCGAACCACCGTTTGCCCACGGCTTCGACCATCTGACAGGTGAGCATCCAATAATCTTCGGGCAGCTCGCCGAGGTGGTCGCTGAGTTCGTCGAGGAGCTCCGTGACCGGGCCGAACACGTCCAGTTGGACCTGATGTTCGGCGGCGTTGCCGACCCGCACCGGCCGTGATCCGGCATATCCGGGCAGGTGGTTGAGCACCGCCTCGGTCGTCAGGGCCGAACCGTCGACGGCGTAGAGCGGGTGGAGCTGCTCGGGAGAGACCGTGCGCGCGAGGATGCCCGACAGCCAGGAGAGGAAACCTTCGGCCTCGCCCGTGGAACCGAGGGCGAGCAGGGCGCGGACGGTCATCGACCCGTCGCGCAGCCACGTGTACCGGTAGTCCCAGTTGCGGACGCCGCCGATGCCTTCGGGCAGAGAGGTCGTGGGGGCGGCGAGGACTCCGCCGGTGGGCTCGTGGCACAGAGCGCGCAGGGTGATCGCGGAGCGGATGACCTCGTCGCGGTGGTGGCTCGGCAGGGCGAGCGAGTCGACCCAATTCGTCCAGAAGTTCAGGGCGCGTTCGCGCACATGGTGCTCTCCGCCGGTGGCCATATATCCGGCGTCGCCCGTGCCCGTCCCGCAGGCGAGGACAAGGACGATGGATCCGCCGGGCTGCTGCGAGGGGATGACGGTCGCCTCGGCGGTGTGGGAGTCGCCGTTCTCGACGATGTCGAAGTCGATTCCGGGGGCGTGGAGTTCGATCGGCTCCGCAGTGCCGAGCACCGCCACACCGTCATCGGTCCTGGTCATGCGGGTGGGCACCGTGGCGTAGTCGAGCCTGGGTGCGAACCGAATGCGGGTCGGGGTGTCGCCGGTGAGCACGCGGACGACGATCGTGTCGTCGCTGTGCCCGTCGACGGGTGCGAGGTAGTCGACACAGCTCAGTCCGGCCCACCGGGTCTCGAGCAGGGTCGAGTTCCCGAGGTAGCGCTGCGTCAGCGGAGCGGCTCCGTTGGCCGGTGCTACGGCGAAGAATCCGGCCGCCTCGGAGCCGAGGATCTCGGAGAACATCGACGCCGAGTGCGGCAGCGGGTGCGGCATCCAGCAGATGCTGCCGGTCGGGTCGATGAGCGCGGTCGATTGTCCGTTGCCGATGAGGCTGTGCCGCTGGATCGGGGTGGCGCGACGGCCGAAGAGCCAGGACTTGCGCAGTTCGAACAGGGCACTGAGGACGGTGGAGACCTCGTCCGGTGAGTCGAGGCGGAAGTCGGCGTGTGTGGGCGCGTTCCCAGTTCCGACCTTGAGCCCGAGGTCATCGGTGCCGAGGGTTTCGAGAGCGAATTCGTCGGCGGTGTCATCGCCGATGAACACGGCGGCTTCCGCTCCGGTCTGGCTGCGCAGTCGAGTCAGCGCATCGGCCTTCGACGACGGTACGACGGAGAGGTCGATGACCTGTTTGCCGCGGGTGGGGTGGATCGGGTGGGCGGCCGCGAGCTTGTCGACGGCGGCTTCGATCTCGCGCCGGTCGGTCTCGTCGAGTCCGCGCAGGTGCACGGCCACGCCGGTGGTCTTGTGCTCGATGACGTCGCGCGGCAGGGCGCGGGTGAGGTCGGCGCGGAAGTCGGCGAGGACCGCCCGCTGCGCATCGGTGAGCGTATCGATGGTGAACGTGTCGGTCTCACCACCGTGAGACCCGAAGAGGTGGACCTCCCTGGGCAGGCGCGACATCGCCGCGAGGTCGCGCAGGCTGCGACCGGAGATCACCCCCGCCGAGGTGGACGGCAGCAGGGCGAGCGCGCGCAGTGAGTCGACCGAGCTCTCCAGGGGAAAGGCTTGGCTGGGGACGTCGACGATGGGGGCGATCGTCCCGTCGTAGTCGGTGGCCACCAGCAGGGATGGGGAGCGGGAGAGCGCGAAGAGGCGCCGGAAGAGGACGGGGTCGAGTGCTCGGCTGGCTTCGGCCAAGTCGCCCAATAATTCGGAGGACCTCACCGAGGCGGCGATGGTGGCCAATCGGGATTCGGTTGCGCTCTCGTGCTCGACAGTGCTCATCTCACCTCTGGTGTCTCGGTTGGCTCGGGTGCCGGTCAGGGCTCTTTCTTCACTGGGGTGTCGCTGTCCGGATCGTCGGGAGATTCGGGATCGGCCGTGCGATCGGCTTCGCCGGCGGCGCCGGTTGGGTCGGACGTGTCCGCGGCATCGGACGAGTTCGTATCGTCGGCGGCGTCAGCGGCACCCGAGGGGGCAGCGTCGGCGGGCTCGGCCGCCTCGGCGGGGGTGTCGATCTCCTCGGGGAGGGCACCGCGCTTCGCCAACTGGCGGCCCTTGCTCAGGCGGGAGTAGCCGCCGATGATGAAGATCACGCCGGCGATGAGGGTCGCCGCTCCGGTGAAGCCGAGGATCGACAGGGCTTCCATGCCGTCGCCGAAGACGAGGATGATGCCGAGCAGGACGTGGACGCCCGAGGCGATGAGGAAGTCCGAGGCCATGGGCTGGGAGCGCAGCTGCCGGTGGGCCCAGAATTCGAGGGCACCGTGCAGCAGGGCCCAGATGCTCAGGGCGGCGCGCAGTTCGGCCGGTTGGTCGGCGAGGAAGAGGAAGACGATGGCCGGGATCGCGATGACGGCCTGGCCGAAGATCGCGGTGCGCACGTTCAACGGCGAGCGCACGGCCTGGAAGACCAAGGCCAGGGCGAAGAGGATGAGGTAGCCGATGGCCAGGTGGTCGACGACGTCGGTCGGCAGGCTCAGCTGCGCGGGGTTGACGGCGTCGCGGGGCCAGAAGACGGTGACGATGCCGAAGGCGACGCCGAGGATTCCACGCACGACCATGGGCCAGCCGAGCCGACTCGCTGCGGCAATGGCCTGCGGGGCGGCTTCGTTGCGCGGGGGCGTGGATTCGGTGCGCGGTTCTTCGGTACTCATCACGGCACCAGTCTAGGTCGCCTGCCTGAGTCTGTCCGGTCAGCGTCGACTCAGGCGCGGGTTGGGCGGCGCTTCTTTGCGCCTCATGTATTTACGTAATTACGTATTAGTTGTATTATCGAAGCATGGAATCGACACCCTCGGCAGACGATCGCCTCTCCGCCCTCGAACAACGAGTCGCCGAACTCGAGGCTGCAGCCGCCTCCATCGCGCCACCGCGGCCCGCTGCAGGCGAAGCGGCGACTGACCTGCCGGGCGACGCGGAGACCTTCTGGGCGCTGCATGGGCTCGTCGACCACCTCGGCGAGGAGGGCGGAGTGACCTACACCGGGTACACAACTCCCCCGGGCGGCAGCGGTCCCGTGGCGTGGCAGATGGGCCTGAGCAGCGCGGGCCTGGCGCAGATCGACTTCGCCGAGGCGGCCGGGTCCCTGGCAGCCCTCGGCCACCCGGTCCGCCTGCAGCTGCTGCAGGCGATCTATGAGGGCACGAGCACCGTGGCCGAGCTGGGCAAGGACGAACGCTTCGGCACGTCCGGGCAGATCTATCACCATGTGCATGCCCTCGCCGGCGCCGGCTGGTTAGAGAGCGCCCGCCGCGGACATTGGCGTGTGCCCGCTCAGCGGGTCGTTCCGCTGCTCACCCTCGTCCTCATCGGCACACACTGACGAAACCTCGCGTCCTTGAGCCATCGCCCACCGCACGACCCGTACCCGACCACCACACTTTCCACCCCTGCTGACCAGGAGGAACGATGACCGTCACCGACGACCACCGCACATCTGCGGCCGCGGGACGGCCGCCTCGGCGACTGGGGATTGCCTTGCTTGCTGCCTCACTCACGGCCGCCGTGCTCGCGGCGATCACCCCGTGGCCGCGCGGTTTCCAGGGCGCGCCTACCGGGGATCCCGAGCTCATGGCTGAGCTCGAGGACGCACTCGGCAGCCGGCATTGGCAGCACGTGGCGGCCGCCCACATCGACGGCGACGAGGTGACCTTCGCGGGCACCGGAGCCGATGAGCACACCGAGTTCGAGATCGGATCGATCACGAAGACGTTCACGGCTGCTCTCTTCGCCGAGGCGATCGACCGGGGCGAGGTGAAGGCGGACACCCGCCTCGGCGAAGTCTGGCCGGACCTGGACGGGAAGGTCGCCGAGGTGACGCTCGAGTCGATTGCGATGCAGCGGTCGGGGCTGCCACCGCAGAAGCCGTGGTCAGGATGGGGCGAGGGCATCTCCGGGATTCTTGCGAACTACATCCACACGGACCCGTACCGCGGGGACGCCGGGGACATCGTGGCGAGCCTCAGCAACGTGGAGGTCGGCAAACCGAAGCCCGAATACTCGAACTATGGGTTCGCCGTCCTCGGCCAAGCCCTCGCCGCGGTGGCTGGGCAGGACTATTCGGAACTCGTCCGGGACCGCCTCACCGAACCCTTGGGGATGAAGGAGACGTTCGTCCCCGACTCCGCCGACGGACTGTCCCACGGGTTCACGGCATCGGGGCTGCCGGCCGCTCCGTGGACTCTCGGCGGCTCGGCTCCGGCGGGGGCGATCCGGTCGACGACCCATGATCTGTCGCTCTGGCTGCGGGCCGTCCGAGACGGAACCGCGCCCGGCGCCGAGGCGGCGAAACCGCGCGCCGATTTCGAGGATGATCGCATCGGTTGGGCGTGGTTCACGACGGCCCACGGTGGCTCGACCATCACCTGGCACAACGGCGGCACCGGCGGCTTTCGGTCGTTCCTCGGCTTCGACAGGCAGACCGGAAAGGGCGTCATCGTGCTCAGCGACTCTGCCAATGATGTCGATGCGGCCGCGGCGCTCATCGGCGCCGATGCCGCATCCGCAGCAGCATCCGGGAACGAAAGCTCGGCGAAGGGAGAACGCTCATGAGTCCCGAACTCGTCTCAACGGTCATCGGTGCGCTCATCGTGGCTTGGGGAGCGTTCACCGCGTGGCGAGCTCCCCGCGCGGCGTCCCGGATCGGGCTGCTCTCGGGCCTGGTCACGGCCGTCGTATTCGTCCTGCTCATCCGCCTCATCACACCGTTCGGAGGCTGGGAGAGCTGGTTCATCTACGTCTGGCTGGCCGGAACGCTCGTCATCGTCGTCTCCGTCTTCCGGGCTGCGCTCGTCTGGGCGGACCTGCCGTGGCGATCCGACGAGGCGAAGGCACGCCGGAACGAAGCGAGCGGGCTCGGCTTCTCCGCCCTGCTCGCGCTCCTCATCGCCGGCGCCCTCGTCGTTCCCGGGCTCTTCTTCTGAGCTCAGCCGCCCTTGACGGTGAGTGTCCCGTCGCTCTCGGAGACCTCGTAGCTCTGCAGCGGCTCCTCGGCCGGCCCGCTGATCACCTCACCGGTGGAGACCGAGAACTGCGAGGCGTGGCATGGGCAGATGATGGCCTCGGAGGTGACCTCCCTGACCTGGCACCCCTGATGCGTGCACACCGAGGTGAAGGCGAAGAACTCGCCCTCCTGCGGCTGAGTGACGACGTAGCTCTCGTCGACGACCGTGCCCGATCCGACGGGAACGTCGGCCACGGCCACGGTCGCCTCCTGCGCCGGAGTCGACTCCTGCCCCTGCGCACCGCCGTCATCCGAGGAACACGCCGAGGTGACCGCCGCCGACGATCCGATGACCGCCGCCGTTCCGGCCACCCCGGCCGTGCGCATCAGACTGCGTCGGCTCGGGTTCGCGGGCCCGGTCGCCGCGGAATCAGATGCAGCGGACTCGGCTTCGGCGGGCGGGGCGTGCTCTGTCGTGACGGGGCCGTGCGTGCTCGTGTTCATCGGAATCTGCTCCCTCTTGCGTATGCATACCGACACTGCGGCATGGACGTCCGGGTTCCAGCGTACAATCGCTCACGGCTCGATGTCGGTGGTTCACCTGGGCGTATCCTCGGAGGTTCCGGTCAGGGGGCCGCAGGGGCCGGTCGACGGTAATGGACGTCCGCCTCGGCGAGGGGAAGCGTCCGCCCGGACACTCCCATCGGTGCCGATGGTCGGGATCGACCGTCTCGGCGGAGGACGATTGCAGACGGGACCAGCAGACGGAAGGCGGTGGGGCGATGCCCGAGGAGACGGTGTCCGACGGACAGGGCTCACGGCTGCGGGCCGCGAGCATGTGGGGCCTGGCCGCGGCGGTGTACGTCTTCACCGTCGTCATGATGGGCACCACCCTACCCACACCCCTCTACCCGCTCTACGAGGAGCGGTTCGGGTTCGGCACCGCATTCACCACTCAGCTCTTCGCGATCTATGCCCTCGGGGTCATCGGCGCGCTCGTCGTCTTCGGGAGGCTCTCAGATGGACTGGGGCGTAGGCCGGTGCTCAGCCTCGGGGTGGTCTTCTCGATCGCCTCGGCGGTGCTCTTCCTCATCGGGTCTCACATCGGCCTGCTGCTGGCCGGCCGGGTCCTGTCCGGGCTGGCCGCGGGGATCTTCACGTCCACGGCCACCGTCACCGTGCTCGAGAACGCGCCGGCCGGGCGCGAACGGCTCGCCGGGTCCTTGGCGACGGCGGCGAATATGGGCGGGCTCGGTCTCGGGATCCTGTCGTCCGGGCTGCTCGCCCGCTTCGCTCCCGCTCCCCTGCTCACGCCGTTCCTCGTCAATGCGATCATGCTCGTCATCGCCGGGGTCGCGCTCATCCTCGTGCGAGATCGGACGCGGGGCGGGGCGAGCACCGTCAGGTTGCAGCTGCCGGGGATTCCCGCCTCGGCGAAGCGGATGTTTCTGGCCGCCTCACCCGGGGCGATCACCGGTTTCGCGGTGTGCGGACTGTATTCGGCGATCGCGCCGAGTTTCATCGGGCAGACCCTGCACGTGAGGTCGACCGCGGTCACCGGCGTGGTCGTGTTCCTCCTCTTCGGCGCCTCGGCGACTGCGCAGGTGCTGTTGCGCGGGCTCAGCGACCGCCGGCTCATCATCGGCGGAACCGTGACCATGATCGTGAGCATGGGTGCGCTGGTGTGCGCGCTCATGGCGGGGTCCCTGCCGGTGCTCATCGTCTCCGCTGCGCTGGCCGGTGCCGGGCAGGGGCTCGTGTTCATGACCGGGATGCGTGCGATCACCGCAGTGACCGCACCGGAACGCCGCACCGAGGCGACCACTTCGTACTTCATCCTCGCCTACGTATTCATGTCGGTGCCGGCGATCGGTGCCGGATTCCTCGCCGCCGAGGTGGGACTGGCGAACGCAACCATGATCTTCGCCGTCGCGGTGGCCGCCGTGTGCGTGGCCGGGCTGGCGGGAGCCCGGAGGTTCGCGGGCCTGTAGGAGTGGGGCTGCCGGGGTCGGACGGCGGGGTGCCGAGGCCGGACGGCGCTGAGACTCGGGTCAGTGACGTGAACTAGGGTGGGTGCCATGACCTCCGCAGCCACGACCTCCGCCCTCGATGTCCTTCACGATGTCTTCGGCTATGAGGAGTTCCGGGGTCAGCAGGCGGCCATCGTCGACCAGGTCGTCGGCGGCGGGGATGCGGTCGTGCTCATGCCCACCGGCGGCGGCAAATCCCTGTGCTATCAGATCCCTGCGCTGGTCAGGCCCGGTACGGGTGTGGTCATCTCCCCGCTCATCGCACTCATGGCCGATCAGGTCGCGGCCCTGGAGAACCTCGGTGTGCGGGCGGCCTATCTCAACTCCTCCCTTGATTTCGACACCGCCCAGCAGGTCGAACAGCAGCTGCTCGCCGGAGAGATCGACCTGCTCTACCTCGCGCCCGAGCGTCTCGTCCTGCCGCGGACGATGCGACTGCTCGAGCAGGCACAGATCTCGCTGTTCGCCATCGACGAAGCCCACTGCGTGTCCCAATGGGGACATGACTTCCGCAGCGACTACCTGGGGCTCGGCGTGTTGGCCGAACGGTTCCCCGATGTTCCGCGCATCGCTCTGACGGCCACGGCCACTCCTGCCACCCATGCCGAACTCACCGAGCGCCTGCACCTGCAGGATGCCGAGCATTTCGTGGCGAGCTTCGACCGACCCAACATCACCTACCGGATCGAGCCGAAGGCCTCGGCACGGTCGCAGCTGCTGAACTTCATCACCACCGAACATCCCGGGGATTCGGGCATCGTCTACTGCCTGTCCCGGCGCGGGGTCGATCAGCTGGCCGAAGCACTCGTCGCCCGCGGCCTCACGGCCCTGCCGTACCACGCAGGGCTTCCCTCCGAGGTGCGCGCGGAGAACCAGGCGAGGTTCCTCCGCGAAGACGGCATCGTCATGGTCGCCACCATCGCCTTCGGCATGGGCATCGACAAACCCGATGTCCGCTTCGTCGCCCACCTCGACCTGCCGCGGTCGGTCGAAGGCTACTACCAGGAGACCGGACGCGCCGGCCGCGACGGACTGCCCGCGGATGCGTGGATGGTCTACGGGCTCGGCGACGTCGTCTCCCAACGCCGACTCATCGAATCCGGTGAGGGCGACCAGGTGTTCAAACGCCGTCAGATGAGTCACCTCGATTCGATGCTCGCCCTCTGCGAGACCGTCGACTGCCGCCGTGTCCAGCTGCTGCGCTACTTCGATGAGGAATCCGCACCGTGCGGCAACTGCGACACCTGCATGACACCCCCGGTGACCTGGGACGCGACCGTCGCCGTGCAGAAGCTGCTGTCGGCCGTCATCCGGCTCGACCGGGAACGCGGGCAGCGCTTCGGTTCGGGGCAGGTCATCGACGTGCTGCGTGGCAACGACAACGACCGTTCCCGGGCCTCGGACCATGCGGGCCTGAGCGTCTGGGGCGTCGGCGACGACCTGTCCGAGAGCCAATGGAAGACCGTCATCCGCCAGGTGCTCGCCCGCGGACTCCTCGAATCCCATGGCGACTACGGAGTGCTCGTGGTCGGTGAGGCGGCCGGCCCCGTCCTGCGGGGCGAAGAGGAGATCTCACTGCGCGTCGACCCGGTGAGGAAGTCCGGAGGCAAGAAGGCCGGATCAAGTCGCCGGGGCGGCCCCGAGGTCGAGCTCGACCCGGCCGATGCCTCCCTGTTCGAGGCCCTGCGCTCCTGGCGAGGAGAGCAGGCGAAGGAGCAGGGCGTGCCCGCCTATGTCGTGTTCCCCGATGCCACGCTCTACGGCATCGTCGAGGTCAAGCCCTCGACGATCAGCGAACTCGGTCAGGTCAGCGGAGTGGGTCTGAAGAAGCTCGACCGCTACGGCGCCTCTGTGCTCGAGGTGCTCACCGCACACGCAGGCTAGACGTCGTCAGCCCTCCTCACCTCCCATTTGCTACCCGACGGCGGCCCAGCAACCTCGCGCGAGGTTGCTGGGCCGCCGTCGGGTAGTTCTGAGGCGGTAGCCTGGAATGCAGACGAACCCACCGGTTCCCTCACCACGTGGAAGGCGACGATGACGACCCCTGACCGGACAGCCACCTCGGCGAATCCAACTGCAATCACCCGTGCGGACTGTGAACGACGCGATGCGAACGATCCCCTGCACGGCTTCCGCGAAGAGTTCCTGCTCCCGGAAGGCACGATCTACCTCGACGGAAACTCTCTCGGCCCCCGCACAAAGGGAGCCGCAGAACGCGCCCAGGACGTCATCACCGACGAATGGGGCACCGGCCTCATCGGGTCATGGAACACCGCCGGCTGGTGGGACCTGCCGGCGAAGTTGGGTGAGAAGGTCGCCGGGTTAGTCGGCGGCGGGGCCGGGTCGACCGTCGTCACGGACACCACGTCGATCAATCTGTTCAAGGCCGCCTCTGCGGCGCTGAAGATGCAGGCCGAGGATTCCCCGAACCGGCGAATCATCCTCACCCAGCGGGAGAACTTCCCCTCCGACATCTACATGCTTCAAGGATTGGCCGAGCAGCTCGGCGACGGCTACGAAGTCCGGCTCGTCGACGATGGGGAGGTCACCGCAGGATTCCCGACCACGATGTCCGACGAGGTGGCCCTCGTCGTCCTCACCCATGTGAACTACCGGACCGGTCGGCTCTTCGATATGGGCACGACCACCTCGGCGATCCATGCCGGCGGAGCCCTGGTCATCTGGGACCTGTGCCACTCGGCTGGTGCTCTGCCCATCGACCTTGCTGGGACGGGTGCGGACATGGCGATCGGCTGCACGTACAAATTCCTCAACGGCGGGCCCGGCTCTCCGGCGTTCATCTGGGTCGCAGAAGCCCTGCAGAACCGATTCAGCCAACCTCTGTCGGGGTGGTGGTCGCATGCGCAGCCCTTCGAAATGGCTCCGGACTACCGGCCGGCCGACGGTATCCGCCGGTACCTCACGGGCACGCAGGGAATCCTGTCGATGTCCGTGGCGGAGCTCGGCCTCGACATCCACTCGCGGGTGGACATGGGACAAGTCCGGGAGAAATCCCTGGCACTGTCGGACCTGTTCATCGACCTCGTCGATGAGCGTTTGGCCGATCATCCGGTCGAGGTCGTCACCCCACGTGAGCACGCCCATCGCGGATCCCAGGTCTCGATCCGGCATCCGGAGGGGTTCGCGGTGATGAGCGCGCTCATCGAACGCGGAATCATCGGCGACTACCGGGAGCCGGAGGTGCTGCGCTTCGGTCTGACCCCGCTCTACATCGGTTTCACCGAGGTCTGGGACACCGTAGAGGCACTGCGTGACATCCTCGACAACCGGCTCTGGGACACGCCTTCGCACAAGGTCCGCGGCGCCGTCACCTGATTGCTACCCGACGGCGGCCCAGACACCTGGCGCCAGGTGTCTGGGCCGCCGTCACCGGCGTTGGGACATGGCCGTTCAGGTGTCCGGAGCCGCAGAGGTTTCGATGACCTCGGCGTTGACGCCGAAGTACGGTTCACCCGCCTCATTTCGCGGGCGGCTGGCGGTAAGCGTCTTGAGCAGATTGCTGCCCCGCTCCCCAGTGATCGGGTCGAGATCGAGGATGGCACACCGCGCAATCGGATCCCCGATCCGCACACGCAGAGCGCCGACGTCCGGCACGTTCACCGTCACCTCCCGGCCTCGCCATGTCTCTTCGATGAAGGGTTCGTCCGTGTCGAGGACGAGGGTGGCACGAAAGCGGGCAGCCTCGTCAAGCAGCTCGTGGTGACCGGATCGATCGGCGAGTTCCCTCATCGAAGCAGTCGTCACGATCGACAGGCCCGCTCCGTAGATCACGTCTCCACGAAGTGCGCGGGCCAGCCGCACCGGCTTTCCCAGCCACTCGGAGGCGAGCTCCGAATGCGGACCGTCAGTGAGCTCGAGGTCGACCGGTCGCTTCCAGTAATAGCAGGTCAGGCGCTCGCCCTGCCCGACTGGCACTCCAGAGGCAGAGCGCCCGTCGGGCAGGGTGATGGTCAGTGTGTCGTCGACGAGTGAAGTGGTCATGCGGATGAGCCGAGGATTCTGCACGGTTTTGAGTACCTGCCGTCGCTCGACATCGACGAAGCAGAACTCACGATCGCCGATCGGGCCGTGACCGTCGACGGCTGCTCCCGGTCGGGCCTCATGTCGTGTGCCTTTGACTTGGGCGAACCCGATCGATGGCACACCGAATTCCCGCGCTGGAGTAGGTGACGGCGGCGCAGATACCTGGCGCCAGGTTGCTGCGCCGCCGTCAGGTAGTAATTGCATGGGGGTTGCGGCCTCCTGTGATGGCGTAGGTGCCGATGGCCACCGCACCGATGGCCAGGACCGTACCGCCGATGATAACGGCTCCGGGGATCGTGGCGATCGTGCCGAGCACTCCCACGGTGACTCCGGAGAAGGTCTGCATGCCGGGGCCGAACGTCGCATAGGAGCCGATGACGCGACCGCGGATCTCCGGCGGCGCCTCGAGTTGGATGATGGCCATCTCGGTCGACTCGGCGGTGATCTTCGAGACCCCGGCGATGACGAGCAGGATGACCGCCAGCCACAGGTGCGAGGTCAGGGCGAAGAGCAGCGCACTCAGGCCCATCGCCGAGGCGGCCAGTGCCGCCGCAGCCGGGACGGCCTTGATCCACCCGGTCGCCTCGAGCCCGAACCCGCCGAGCACTCCGCCCGCGCCCATGGCGAAGAGCAGCACACCGTAGGTGAAGTCGCTGTCTCCACCGACCGGATTGAGGATGTCGCCGAACACCGGCATCGCCGTCTGCAGCACCGCCCCGATCGTCGTCGAGGCGAGCGCCGCCAGCAGCAGCATGCCGACGATCGCACGATTGTGGCGGACATCGATGAGCACCCGCAGCGACTGGATGAGGGTCGTCCGCGCGGTGCGCACACCTCCGCTGCGCAGATGTCCGGTGAAAGGGGTGCGGATGAGGAAGATCGTCAGCGGCAGGTAGAAGATGATGTTGATGAAGATGCCCCATGTGGCGCCGACCCCGAGCAGCAGGGCGGAACCGACGACGGGACCGAAGAGGATGCCGAGGCTGCGGAAGGTCGCATTGAGGCGGACCGCGCTCGGCAGCTCTTTCCGATCGACGAAGTCATGGAGCATCATCTGTTCGGCCGGGCCCCACAGACAACCGGCAAGTCCGTGGATGACGAGCAGCACGCAGGCCTGCCACAGCTGCAAGGAGTCGGTGAGGAAGAGGATCCCCCAGCACAGGGACACGACCATGAACATGATCTGCCCGATCTGGATGAGGCGGCGGCAGTCGAATCGTTCGGCCAGGGATCCCGCATAGACGGACAGCAGCAGGAACGGCAGCCAATGGCTGATGAGCTGGAACCCGACGAGAGCTGGAGATTCGAATTTCTGCCACAGCACCCAGTAGGTGATGACGTGCTCGATGTTGTCGCCCATCATCGCCGTACCCGATCCGACCAGGTAGGGCGCGGTCTTCCAGCTGCGCAGGACGCTGAAACGGCGCGGGGCGACGGCACTGCTGTCGCCCGCTTTGCCCGCGGCCGCACTGCCCGCGCCCGCGCCGACTTTGCCGGCACCCGCCTCGTCGCCGGAGATCTGGGAGGAATCGCTCACTCGCCTATTCTCACACCCGCAGAACCGACTGGCGTCGACCTCTTGCCTGCTGGGATCGGAGCGAGGACAATGATCCTTGATCAAGGAGGATCATATGCCCACCGCTCAGCCGCCGTCGTCCACTCGTCCGAATTCCGCCCTCGTCGTCATCGACGTCCAGAACGGGGTGATGCAGGCCAGTTGGAACTCCGATCAAGTCATCTCCACGATCTCGGATCTCGTCGACCGCGCCCGGAACACCGGCACCGAGGTGGTCTGGGTCCGGCACAGCTCAGGTGAGCTTCCGCTCGATTCTCCGCAATGGCAGATCGTCGACACGCTCTCCCCCGCCGACGGCGAGTCCATCATCGAGAAGACCCACGGCAACACCTTCGAGGACACGGACTTCGAGGAGGTGCTCGCCGGAAAGGCCGTCGGCCATCTTGTCGTCACCGGCGCCCAATCGGACGCCTGTGTGCGCTCGACGATCCACGGCGGCTTTGCCCGCGGTTATGACGTCACCCTCGTCACCGACGCCCACACCACCGAGGATCTCACCGAGTGGGGCGCTCCCCCTCCGGAGCAGGTCGTGTCCCACACGAACCTGTACTGGCAGTTCGAATCCGGTCCCGGTCGGCAGGCACGGGTCCAGGAGTCGAGCGAGGTCGACTTCGCCAGACCGTGATCGCCCCCGCGCCTGCAACCCCGCAAGTCTGCCATTCTGCAGCCCCGCAAATCTGCCATCATTAGGGCATGAGTGAAGACATCCGCAGCATCGAACTGACCCGCATCTCCGAAAACCACTACCGCGCCACCGCCCCGAGCGGAGCGAGCATCGAATTCGGTCGCGGCGAGGGCCTCATGACCCCCGTCGAACTGCTCCTGGCCGCCGTCGCCGGCTGCTCATCGATCGACGTCGACACCGTGACCAGCCGTCACACCGAACCGACGAAGTTCGATGTCGCTGCGACCGCAGACAAGATCGACGAAGACGGTGCCTCCCGTGTGGACAACGTCCACCTCGACTTCGATCTCGCATTCCCCGACGACGAGGAGGGCCGGAAGGCCGATGCCCGCATCGAACGCCTCGTCGGGCTCTCCCACGACAAGTACTGCACGGTCTCCCGCACCGTCGAACACCCCACGAAGGTCGACTTCAGCATCCGTCGCGACTGACGCCCCGATTCCGCGCGGCAGATCCTTCGCCGAGGCGGCCCACCGTTCCGTGCAGACGTGATCGTCAGCTGTCGGCGAGCCGCTTCTTCTCGACCTCGACGTCGAAATCGGCGGCCGGCCACTGCGGGTCGATGTCGACCAGAGCCTCGAGCAGCAGACGCTGCACGGCCAGCCGGGCAAACCATTTCCGGTTCGCCGGGACGACGAACCAGGGGGCCGCCTCGGTGGAGGTGCGGTCGAAAGCTGCCTGGTAGGCGTCCATGTAGTCCGGCCACAGGAGTCTCTCATCGACGTCTCCGGGGTTGTACTTCCAGTATTTGTCCGGCCGGTCGAGGCGTTCGGCCAGGCGCTCCTTCTGCTCCTCCGGGGAGATGTGGAGCATGACCTTGACGATGCGCACCCCTGCCGCGACCAGTTCGGCTTCGAAGTCGTTGATCGCTGTGTAGCGGCGCTCGATCTCGGCGGCGTCGGCGAGTTCACGGACGCGGCCGATGAGCACATCCTCGTAGTGGGAGCGGTCGAAGACTCCGATCATTCCGGGCCCGGGCACGCGCGGACGGATGCGCCAGAGGAAGTCGTGGGCGAGCTCCTCCTCGGTCGGCTTCTTGAAGGCGGCGAGTTCGACGCCCTGCGGGTCGACGGCGCCGACGACGTGACGAACGATTCCGCCCTTGCCGGCGGTGTCCATGGCTTGGAGAACAAGGAGAACGGCAGGCCCGGAGTCCTCGTCATGGTGCGCGGCGAAGAGGCGCTCCTGCAGATCGCTCAGCTCGGTCGACAGCGCCTCGAGATCCTTCTTCCCGCTCTTCTTGTCCCCGTCGTAGCCGGGCGTCGACTGCTGGTCGACCTCGCCGAGGCGGAATCCCTCCCCCACGCGCAGCAGTGGTGCGGGGTCGGTCGTCCAGTTGCTTCTCAGCTCACTCATGCGTTCATCTTTCCAGGTGGGAATGGCCGCGTCTATACCGATGAGTCACCGTTGAACGTCCGGCGGCTCACCTCTGCGGACCTTGCGGCGGCTGCGGCGGAAAAGGCGGCCGTTGGGGTGGGCGCTGCTGGATCGGCGGGCCGAGCCGGTGACCTGGAGGAGGGCCCTGCGGCGGCTGCTGTGGCCCGTCGATGCCCGGCAGAGGATTCTCGTTCGTCAATCCGCGCCGGCGTCGGTCCATCAGGTACCTCTGATAGGCCGCATCACGTTCGGCCGCGGTCATCTGGACCTTCGGCTTGTCGATGACATTCCGAAGCATCGCCAGAACGGTCAGCACTGCCAGACCAGACAGCGCCACGGCCACCCAGATCATCGTGGTGAGCAGGCTCGGCTGATTGTCGAAGACCCTCACACCAGCGAAGAGGATGAGGAAGACGAATCCGAGGTACGGCAGCAGGAGCCACAGCGCGACCTTATAGCCGCCGATCATCATCGGCATCATCATGCTGGTGCTCCAGGCCATTCCCCCGATGAAGAAGAGCAGGATGAGGAAGAAGCTCGCAGGATCGGTGTTGAGTTCCGCCGCAATCGTTCCGGGAACGGCCCGCTCGCCGAGGAAGAACGGCCAGACCAACGCCACCAGAGTGACGATCACGGCGGAGGCGACCACGCTGAGAAGGATCAGCGGGATGAGACCGTCACGCCGGAACCCGTCGTCTGAGCGTTTGTACTCCATGAACAGGAACGGGAAGAGAAAGGCCATCCCGCCGGCACAGACCCCCATCCATACCGCGTCGGCCTCGATGACCTCGAAGTTCTGCTCCAGCATCAGCCCGGTCGAGGCGAGCCAGATGAGGAAGGTGAAGAAGAGCGCACCGAAGAAGGCGATACCCAAGACCCGCAGAAAGTCACGCGTCCATGTCGGGACCGGCTCCATCTCGTGCAATGGAAGCGGCCCTGACGGGGGCGGCCCTGGCGGTGTCTCGCTCATGGTGTCATCGTCGCACAAGCACGGGCGACCGATGCCGGTATCGATGTTTCAGATCCGCCATCGCGGAACTCAACCGGTCAGACACCGTCCCACAAGCCACGACCTCAGTCCGGTTTCCGGAACACCGACGGCAGCTTCTTCTTCACCCGCTGCCCGGTGTCCCGGTACGACCATTGCCGCATCGGCTGCGGCACCCGCCACTGCAGCTTCCAGGCGAGCATGCGGAAGCCGAAGGCGGCGGCCGCGATGATGAGTGAGGCGATGGCACCCAACAGTCCGGTCACCTCGGCGATGATCGTCAGTCCCGAACCGAACAGGGCGGGGATGAGGTAGAGGTCGGTGCCGCGGAAGATCGCCGGGTCCTCACTGGCCACGGCGTCGCGCATGAGCCCGCCGCCGCACGCGGTCAGCGCCCCCATGAGCAGCGCCGCCGGATAGTTCGTCCCGGCGGCCAGCGCGATCGTCGTCCCGGTGACGCTGAAGAGGCCGAGGCCCATCGCGTCGAAGGCGACGATCCAGATCCGTGCCCGGGAGATGTGGGATCCGATGATGTAGATGAGCAGTGTCGCGATCACCGGCGGGGCGAGGTAGATGGGTTGGCCGATGGCGTTGGGCACCCGGTCGAGGAGCACATCGCGGATCATGCCGCCGCCGATTCCCGTCATCGTGCCCAGCACCAGCCCGCCCGTGATGTCGAAATCGCGTCGCGCGGCCAACAGCACTCCGGAGACTGCGAAGACGAACGTGCCGGTGAGGTCGAGGGCGAGGAACAGGAACTCCTGCAGGTCCATCTCCACCTCGGCTCCTCTCGTCGCTCCGTGCCCGGCCCGGTGCCGAACGTCCTACCAGCCACTGTAATCCGCTTCGAACTCCGGTGAGCGATTGTCTGGTGTTCCGTTCCCCCTCGCCGAGGCGGCCGCTAGGCTGAGGCAATGACGCAGCCGACGCTCATCCTCGTCCACGGCGCTTTCGCCAATTCGTTCTCCTTCGCCCCGCTGCAGGCCGAACTCGCCTTCCACGGTGTGCGCTCGGCAGCGGTCGACCTGCCCGGCCACGGTTTCGCCGCCACGTTCCCGCTCGGCTATCAGGCGCCTCAGGATCTTGCTCAGTTCACCTCGGCACCGGGATCGATCAGAGGTGTGACGCTGGAGGACAATGTTCAGACTCTCGCCGAGGCGGCCGCCCGTGCCAAGGACAATGGCCCGGTGGTCATCGTCGCCCACAGTCGCGGCGGGGCCACCTTGACTGCCGTGGCGAATGCGCACCCGGAGCTCATCGACCACATGGTCTATGTCTCCGCATGGGCACCGGTGAACCTCCCGGCTGCCGCCTACAATGCAGAGCCGGAGATGGCCGAGGTCGACAATGCGGCTCTCGCCCGGGCCCTGGCCGGTGATCCCGGACAGTTGGACCTGCTGCGCTGCAACTTCCGGCAAGCAGACCCGGAGGTCCTCGACGGGTTGAAGGAACTCTTCTGTGCCGATGCCGGCGATGACGAATTCCGCCTCTTCCTCAATTCACTCCAGCCGGACGAGAACCTCGACGCGGGCGGCCAGGATGACCGTGCGCAGGCGGGCACATGGGGCACGATCCCGCGCACGTTCGTCCGCCTCGGCGAGGATCGGAGCATGCCGCCCGCCATGCAGGATCGTCTCATCCGCGAAGGCGATGCGCTCACCCCGGACAATCCCTACCGGGTGCGCACGCTGGCGTCGTCCCACGTGGGATGGCTGATCCGCCCCGCCGAGGCGGCCGTGCAGTTGGCGCAGATCGCCGCCGAGGTGGGTGGAGAGTTCAGCTGAGCTGGAAGTTGTCCGGATTCTTGTAGGGTTCGATCTCGACGACCGGGGTGCCCTTGCCCATGAGCAGTTTGGAGATCGGGCAGCGAGCGTGGGCGCGGGCAGCGTACTTCTCGGCGTCGGTGTCCGAGACCCCTTCGATGGAGATGAACGCCTTCGGTGCGAAGTAGAAGCCGCTGCCGGAGGGTTCGTTGTGCAGCTCGACCTCGACGCGCACGCGTGAGAGCGCTTCGATGTCATTGACCGCGAGGACGACCTTGAGCGTTTCGCCGAGGCAGGTCGACCAGGCCATGGCGAGGAACTGTTCCGGGTTGTTGCCTTCTTCGACCCGTGAGGTCGGGGCGGTGGGCAGGGTCTGGCCGTCTTCGACGCGCACCTCGCCCGAGGTGCCGCCGAGGTTCTCGACCTTCGCGGTGTAGATCGGCGCACTCGGGCTCTTCGGCTCATCCGCATCTCCGGTCGGAGCCTGCGGCTGGGCGTATCCGGGGTTCTCAGTCATTGCACCATGCTACGACAGGCGCGCAACAAGGTCACTGGCGTTTCAGTGAATGGTCAGTAACGAAAGCGCACAGACCCATCCACCGCGCCCGCGGCTCCGAATGATCACTATGAATCGGACAACCCGTGCAACCCACCGTTTCCGCGGCGCAGTGGCAGGCATCGTCGCCACCGTCATGATGTTCGGTCTCGCGGACCTCATCGCGCGTGCCTTCACCCCGAGTGCGGCACCCCTGCTCACCCTCGGTCAGGCGATCATCCCCCTGGCTCCCCCGGCAGCGATCAAACCCGTCATCGCCCTCTTCGGCGACAACGACAAGCTCGTCCTCGTCCTCTCCACCGGGCTCGGTGCGATCGTCCTCGCCGGTCTCATCGGAGCCCTGGCCGCCTCCCGCCGCCGTCTGGCCACGACGCTGCTGATCGTCGCCGGGCTCGTCCCGGTCATCGTCATCATCATCCGCCCCGAGGCGGGTGCCCTCGACCTCGTTCCCGCGCTCATCGGCTTCGCGGTCGGCATCACGGGCTTCATCCTGCTGCTGCGTCTCGGCCTACCGGCACCCCCCGCCGAGGCGGCCGACCGTGCCGATGTCACGCGCGGTTCGCGGACGTCGGATCCATTGAGCCGCCGCCGTTTCTTCGGCCTGGCCGGAGCCCTCGGTGCCATCGGGGCCGTCAGCATCGCCGCTGGTCAGACCATCGTCTCACTCACACAGGACGCCGGCGCCGCAGTGGCCAAGCTGGTCCTGCCCACCCCCGCGAAGAAGGCGGCCGCGATCCCCGCGGCCGCGAGTACCGACCTCGATGGCACGGTCCCCTTCGTCACGGAGGCGAAGGACTTCTACCGCATCGACACAGTGCTCTCACCACCGGTCATCGACCCGCAGCAGTGGTCCCTGCGCATCCACGGGATGGTCGAGGAGGAGGTGACCCTGACGATGGACGACGTCCTCGACCTGCCGCTCGAAGAGCACCACATCACGCTTACCTGCGTGTCCAACCCGGTCGGCGGGGAGCTCGTCGGCAACGCGACCTGGCTCGGATATCCGGTGCGCGAACTCCTCGCACGAGCCCGCCCGAGCTCGCAGGCCGATATGGTCCTCTCCCATTCCTTCGACGGATTCACCGCCTCGACTCCGCTCGGTGCGCTGACCGATGACCGCGCCGCCCTGCTGGCGGTGGGCATGAACGGCGAACCGCTCACCCCGATCCACGGTTTCCCCGCCCGCCTCGTCGTTCCCGGGCTCTACGGTTTCGTCTCCGCGACGAAATGGGTGACCGAACTCGAGGTCACCCGCTTCGATGAGAAGACCGCCTATTGGACCGACCGTGGGTGGGATGCGAAGGCACCCATCCTCGTCGCCTCCCGCATCGAGGTGCCGGGGCCCTTGGCCACGGTCCCGGCCGGAGACATCCAGGTCGGCGGCACCGCCTGGGCGCAGCGATCAGGGATCGACCGTGTCGAGGTCAAGCTCGACGACGGTGACTGGACGCAGGCGGATCTGGCCGAGGAGGTCACGATCGACACCTGGCGGCAGTGGCGGGCCGAATTCGCCGAGGTGGCTGCGGGCTCCCACACCCTCACCGTGCGTGCCACGGACAAGGACGGCACCGTGCAGACTTCGAAACGTCGGGAGTCGATCCCGAACTCGGCCACCGGGCACCACCACATCCAATTCCGCGTCGAATGAGCCCGCAGCCGCCTCGGCGAAGAAATTCTCACAATTTCTTCCCATCCACCCATCCGAACCCGAAACCGCACCGAATACCCAGTACACAGCGAGCAATGGAGACCACTTCACTGCTGTGGGATCATCCGCATCACTGTTTCTAAGGAGAAGAACAATGAAGACTCTGCTTCGCACACGCACCGCCACCATCCTCTCGGCCGGCGCCATCGGCCTCTTGGCCCTCAGCGGCTGCGGAATGGATTCCGGATCCGGCAGCGACGACTCCGGCTCGGATTCCGGCAGCTCCGAATCCCAACCGGCTGACTCGAGCGAGTCCGAGATGCCCGACGAGTCCGGCGACGCGTCCATGGCCGATTCCGACCTCGTCGGCAAGGGCTGCTCGGCCTACGCCGAGGCGAACCCGGACGGGGCCGGATCCGTCGAGGGCATGGGCCAGGACCCGGTCGCCACTGCCGCGTCGAACAATCCGATGCTGACGACCCTGACCAAGGCGGTCTCGGGCGAACTCATGTGCCCAAGGACGACCTCGACGCCCTGGCCAAGGACTCGGACCAGCTGACGAAGGTTCTGACCTACCACGTCATCCCCGGACAGCTCTCCCCCGATGAGATCGCCGGTGAGCACGAGACCGTCGAAGGTTCGAAGGTGACCGTCTCCGGTGAGGGCGAGGACATGAAGTTCGACGATGCCGGACTGGTCTGCGGCGGTGTCAAGACCGCCAACGCCACGGTCTACATGGTCGACGCCGTGATGATGCCGGAGAAGTGACCGGAACCTCCACAGTGAGAGAGCATCACGATGCAGCGGCCGGGAATCGATCAGCAGCACCAGGATCGGCTCCCGGCCGCCTTCGCTTCCTCGACGGTCCCGGCGGCTTCGTACGAACGCTGGCTGACCGTTTCGGCAGCGCACGGCCCGACCGCTGCGCGCACCTCGTTCGACTCGCTCACCTGGGAAAGGTGTGATCGGTTTCTGCATGCATGGCATGATTGGGCAATGAGCTCTGATCACCAGCCGGCGGATACCGCCGACCCCGGCGGAGCCCTGCTGATCCGCATCGCCGAGGGTGACCGGTCCGCATTCGAAGAGCTGTTCACCACGCACTCCCGCATCCTCATGGCCGTGATCGTCCGGATCGTCAAGAGCCGAACACTGGCCGAGGAGGTCCTCCAGGACTGCTTCACCGAGGTGTGGACGCGGTGTTCGGGATTCGACCCGACCCGCGGCAGCGGACGGGCATGGCTGATCACTCTGTGCCGCAGACGCGCCATCGACTGTGTGCGCAGTGTTCAGTCCCAGCAGGACCGTGACCTCGCCGACGGGCTGCGCACCTCCACCGAGGCGGTGGAAGGAGTCGAGCAGACTGTGATCGACCGGGCGGAGTCGGACCGCACGGTCTCCGCGTTGAAGATCCTCCCCGAAGATCAGAGCAGGCCCATCGTCATGGCTTTCTACCAGGGCATGACCCACACCCAGATCTCGGAGAATCTCCAGGTGCCCCTGGGCACCATCAAGTCACGGATCAGAGACGGAATGAAGAAGCTGCGAGAAGAGTTGGAGGCAAGCCGATGAGCGCAGATCGTGACTATCTGGCTGCCGGGCTGGCCCTCGGCGGGCTCAGCGACTCCGAGCTCGCCGAGGCTCAGGCGCTGGCCGATGCCGACGCCGAATTCCGTGCCGAAGTCGCCGCCTATGCCGACGTCATGGCCGACGCGGCCGAATCCGATGAACCGGTTGACGTCAGCTCGGCGACTCGAGAGGCGATTCTGTCGATCCCTGAGAGCCACCAGCAGGAGTCGGCGCAGGAAACGTCCCCCGTTGCCGAGCCTGAGACCTCCGCGGTTGCTGCGGATGCCGACAGGGATGCACTGACCGCACCGACATCGCTGAGCGAACATCGGGAGGCCCGCCGATCCGACGCGCGCGCTGAGGACAGCGATGAGCTGCGGTCCGGCCGCGGTCCCTGGCTGCCCTGGGTGGCGGCCGCGGCGGCGATCGTCGTCGCCGCAGGTCTCGGTGCGACCGTCTGGCAGCAGAATCAGCGGCAGAACGAGCTGGAAGAAGACCTGGCCGCGACTCAGCAGCAGCTGGATGATTCCGCTCGTCTCATGGAGGCCAGCGATCTGCAGACGAACACCGCGGACATGCCGGACGGCGGAAGCGTGACTGTGCTCTCCTCCGAGAGCGAGCAGCTCATCCGTCTCAGTCCCAAAGACATCGGTCAGCCTCCGGCCGGAAAGTCGATGCAGATGTGGGTCATCGGTGCCGACGGCCCGGAGAGCGCCGGTCTGATGTCGGGCGAGCCGGTGACCATCGCCGGGGAGAAGTTCTCCGCCGGCAGCGTCTTCGGCATCACCGTCGAACCCGAGGGCGGCTCGAAGCAGCCGACCACGGATCCGATCGTCGCCATCGACCTCTGACCTCGGCGGCAGCGCGGGTTCGTGCTGCCATCCGGATTCGATCGGCCCCTCCACCTCCGGCGGGAGAAGCACATCGCGATTTCCCCACTGCGGTGGATACCGGCAGTGCTCGGCACTGTCTAAGCTGGAAGGATGACGGAGGACGAGGCAGCCATCAGAACCACCAAGGGCGATGTCTACATCGTCATCGGCCTGGCCGTGTCCTCCATGCTCTTCGCGGTGCTCTACAGCGCCTCCAGCATTCAGGTTCTCAAGGCTCCTCTGTGGGTCTGTTGCCTTGCGTCCGTTCTCCTCACAGTCCCCTTGCTGTATCGACGCAGGTATCCGAGCCAGAGCGCTTTCGTCATCTGCCTCGTGTACTCGGTGGCTTTGGTCAACAGTGCCATGGAGATCGGTGTCTCTCAGATCGTCCTGTTCTTGGGCATCTATTCGATCGGTCCGTGGCAACGCAGCCGCAGAGTCGCCTTCTGGTCGCGTCTGCTGCTGTGCATCGGCATGGCGGTGCTCTTCGCGGTGTCCCTGACCGTCCAGTATCGGGCTCTCGGCGATTTCACCATTCTCCAGTTCGCCGCCTCCGGCGGTGTCTCCTTCTTGACGAACGTCGCCTTCTTCGGCGGAGCGTGGATCTTCGGCAACCGCGCCTGGAAGCAGCGGAGACTCATGGCCGACCTTCGAGCCGCCAATGACGAAGTCCGCGAACAGGAACAGCGGCTGACTCGGCAGGCCCTCGACCTCGAACGAGTCCGCATCGCTCGCGAACTCCACGATGGAGTCGCCCACCATATCGCCGGGGTCGGCATCCACGCTGCCGCTGCACGTCGCAGCCTCGATCGGAATCCCGACAAAGCCAGGGAATCGCTCCAGGTCATCGAATCCTCGACCCGAGAGACCGTCGACGAACTCCGCGCCCTCGTCTACACGCTGCGCGACACGGATTCCCCGGTCGAGGCGTCGACGTCGTCGACGACGGACGGCAACCCCAGCCTCGGCGACCTTCCGGAACTCATCGAATCGGCCCGACGATTCGACCAAACCATCGAGTACGCAACGATCGGGGACTCTCGCCCGCTCACTCCGATCACCGAGATGTCGATCTACCGGGTCATCCAGGAATCCCTGACCAACTGTTCCCGCTACGCGGGCACCGGCGCCGAGGTGGCTGTGCGGCTGCGTTATGGCAGCACTGATCTTGAGGTCGAGATCAGCGATTCCCGCCCGGCAGGTGCGACCGCGCCGGCGCAGTCCACAGATTCCCGATCTGTCACCGAGGGGCGCCCCATGAGCGAAGGGCTCGGCCTCGGCATCGTCGGCATGAGGGAACGCATGACCGCTCTCGGCGGAAGCCTCGAAGCCGGCCCGAAGTCCCGCGGTGGATGGATCGTGCGCGCCCGCATCCCCTATCCGCGCAGCACCGTAGATCACTCGTCCCCCGATACTCCAGCGAAGGCATCCACATGATCCGAGTCCTCCTCGTCGACGACCAGTCCATGGTTCGCACCGGCTTCCGCACGATCCTCGAAAGCGAGGAAGGCATCGCCGTCGTCGGCGAGGCCGAGAATGGGCAGATCGCCATCGATCAGGCGCTCGAACTGTCGCCGGATGTCATCTGCATGGATGTGCAGATGCCGGTTATGGACGGGCTCGAAGCGACAGAGGAGATCGTCCGCCGCGGCGCTGCCGGAGCCGTCCTCATGCTCACCACCTTCGACCGCGACGACTTCCTGTTCCGGGCTCTCGCCGCAGGCGCCAGCGGATTCCTCCTCAAGACCGCCGAGGCCGAACAGCTCATCGACGCGGTCACCGCTCTGGCTGCCGGAGACGGACTGCTCTCCCCCGAGGTCACCCGCCGGGTCATCGAGCGTTCCGTGTCCACCCCGGAACCGGCAGCACCGAGCGCGCCCGAACTCGAGCAGCTCACCGACCGCGAGCTCGAGGTGCTGCGGCTGGTAGCAACCGGAGCGAGCAATTCCGAAATCGCCGGCGGACTGTTCGTCGGCGAAGCGACCGTGAAGACTCACGTGTCGAATCTGCTGTCGAAGCTCGGCATCCGCGATCGCATCCATGCGGTGATCTGGGCGTATGAAAACGGGGTCGCAAAGGTCGGGCAGTGAGCCCAACCTGACCGCACCATTGCGTTCACGGTCGACCTGACGCATCACAGATTCCCCCTTTGGCTGTTTCACTGCGACGACCGGAATACCGACCGAAGGCGCGCCGAGCAGTCAGTCGCCGACGCTGCGATCGATCATCTCGCGCACGATGTCCGCGTGTCCCGCGTGCCGGCCGGTCTCCAGGATCAGGTGCAGGTACACCCACCGCAACGTCAGCTCACTGCCCTGCGGTGAGTAGTCGAGACTGTGCTGGGCAGCGATCTCTCGGGAGCGGTCGCACTCCGCTTGGTAGGCACCGATGACATCGTCCAGCTTCTCGTCCGGCTCCAGCCGCAGGTCGGCCTCCGGTTCTGCGTCGGTCCACGGAGGCGTGGGCAGATCCGCGGCGGGGAGCTGCCCGATCTGCTCGGCGAACGCTCCCAATTCCACCCACCGCAGGTGTTTGATCAAGCCGCCGAGGTTGGTGCCGGTCGGCACTGGGCTGCGCCGAGCTTCCTCCTCCGAGACTCCGCGAACTTTGCGCACGACGGCGTCGCGCAGATAGTCCAGGAACGTGTCGAGCTGCTCGCGCTCGCTGGCGGCGACTACGCTGCCGAGAATCTCACTCGGTCTCGTCATGGGCTGAATCGTACTCGCGTGCCGACCCACACAACAGGGGATATTCGGACTCTTCTCAGGTGCCAACTGGCCCCGATTGCACCTTCGATTGCGAGGAGCCGCGATCCCCCTCACGCAGGGCACCGAATTCACCCTCAAGACTGATCCGCTCACGCCGGTCTCCACATAGCGTTGAGTCATGATCACCTTGGAGAACATCAACCGCAGCTTTGGCGACAAACAGGTGCTGCACGATCTCAGCTTCGACATCGGCGACGGTCGGATGACCGGCTTCGTCGGGTCGAACGGCTCCGGCAAGACCACGACCATGCGGATCCTCCTCGGCGTGCTCGCCGCGGATTCCGGCCGCGTCCTCGTCGACGGCACCCCGATCACCGCAAGCCACCGCAGTGCGATCGGCTACATGCCCGAAGAACGCGGCCTCTATCCGAAGATGCCGATCATCGACCAGCTCATCTACCTCGCCCGCTTCCACGGGCTGTCCCGCCAGGCAGCGAAGAAGCGCGGTCTCGATCTACTCGAGCAGCTCGACCTCAAGGGCGAACCCACCGACACCCTCGAATCGGTCAGCCTCGGCAATCAGCAGAAGGTTCAGATCGCCGCGGCCCTCATCCACGACCCGCAGGCCCTCGTCCTCGATGAACCGTTCTCCGGTCTCGATCCCGCCGCCGTCGAGCGCACCCTCAGCGTCCTCACCTCGTTCGCCTCCTCCGGCGCCCCGGTGCTCTTCTCCAGTCACCAGCTCGACCTCGTCGAACGCCTCGTCGACGATCTCGTCATCATCAACGACGGCCGCCTCGTCGCAGCCGGAACCACCACGGAACTGCGCCGCCAACGCAGCCTGCCCGAGTGGACGCTGCAGACCGATGCCGACCTCGGGTGGGTGCGCGGCCTGCCCGATGTCTCCGTCGTCGAACTCGACGGCAGTTGGGTCCGGTTCACGGCCCCGACTGCCGATGCCGCCGAGGCGGTTCTGCGCCAAGCGCTGACCGTGTCCTCGGTGAGGTCGTTCGGCCCGCACGACGTTGCCCTCAACCGTCTCTTCCAGGAGGTCACGCAGTCATGAGCAGCACCGATACGACCACCGCAGCCGACAGCACCCCCACAGCCCGCACCGCCACGAGCCGTGCCGGCTTCACTACCGCCATGGGGCTCGTCATCGAACGCGAGATCATGGTCCGTCTCAAGTCGAAGGCCTTCATGGTCTCGACGATCCTGTCCATCGTCATCTTCGGTGTCCTCGTCGGGGTGTCCGGTTCGCTGCCCTCGCTCTTCTCCTCCTCGGACAAGGTGGCGGTCACCTCGGCGGGGGCGAAGGCAGTCGAGGGGATCGATGACATCGACACGGTCGCCGTCGATGACGCGGATGAGGCGAAGTCCCTGGTCACCTCCGAGGAGGTCGACGCGGCCGTCGTCGAATCGCAGGATTCGCCGACCGGGGTCGCCGTCTACTCGCTGCGTTCGGCACCGGAGTCGCTCATCGGGGCACTCAGCCTCACCCCCGAGGTCGAACTCCTCGACCCCGACGCACCGGACCCTGCGCTCACCTATTTCATCGGGCTCGGGCTCGGTCTGGTGTTCTTCATGGCCGCGATGACATTCGGGAACACGATCGCCTCGTCCGTGGTGGAGGAGAAGCAGTCGCGGATCGTGGAGATCCTGCTCGCGTCCACCTCGGCGCGGGTGCTCATGTTCGGCAAGGTCATCGCGTGCACGATCCTCGCCTTCGCACAGATCGGACTCACCGCGATCGCGGTCCTCGCCGGGGCCGCCATCAGCGGAAACGATCTGGTGCTGGGCAAGGTCGCCGAACCGATCGCCTGGTTCGTCCCACTCTTCGTCATCGGCTTCGTCATGGTCGCCGCCCTCTATGCGGCAGCCGCGTCGATGGTCTCGCGCACCGAGGACCTGCCCTCGACGAGCACGCCGATCATGATGCTCATCTTCCTGCCCTATATGGGCGTCATCATCTTCTCGTCGAACGAAACGGTCATGGCAGTGCTGTCCTACATTCCGTTCTCGGCAGCGGTGGCGGTGCCGATGCGCGTCTTCCTCGGCACGATCGCCTGGTGGGAGCCGCTGGTCTCCCTGCTCATTCTCGCTGTCACCACTCTGTTGGCACTGCTGCTGGCGACAAGGATCTTCGAGCGCTCGATCCTCAAGTCGGGACCGAAGCTGACGTGGGGGCAGGCGCTCAAGCGGTAATGGGGCTGACCCTCACAGCCAACCGTTCTCCGCGGCGATCCGTGCGGCGTCGGCGCGGTTGCGGGCGTTCGTCTTCCCGATCGACGAGGACAATCGATTCCGCACGGTTCCTGCCGACAGATAGAGCTGAGCGGCCACCTCATCGACGCTCGCCCCGTCCGCGGCCGCGCGCAGAACATCGGTCTCCCGGGTGGTCAGTGGGGAGGATCCGTGCATCGTCGATTCGACGACGAGTTCGGGGTCGATGACCGACATTCCGGCCATGACCCGGCGAATCCCCTCGGCGAGGTGATCGACCGGAGCATCCTTGACCATGAACCCGCTGACCCCGGCGTCCAGGGCGCGCTTGACCCAGCCGGGCCGCCCGTAGGTCGTGACGATGATGACCTTGACCTCGGGAAAATCGTGCTTCAGCATGGCCGCGACGGTGAGCCCATCGGGTTCGGGCATATCCACGTCGAGCAGCGCCACATCCGGCCGGATCGCAGTGATCGCCGGCACGACCTCGGAACCGCGGGCGCACTGGGCGACGACCTCGAAGTCGGATTCCATGCCGAGCAGCGCGGCGAGCGCCTCACGGACCATGGTCTGGTCGTCAGCGATGAGCAGCGTCGTCACCAGCCCCCACCTCTCTCTGCGTTGAGTTCGGCATCGCCCGCGTCGAGTCCGTCGACGTTTGCGTCCCCGCGAGGACGCACGAGACCCGCATCCGCTCCTGCGACGATGAGCTCGAAACCAGCGTCGGTCTGCTGCGTACGCAGGCTCCCGCCGAGTGCGCGGGCCCGACTCCGCAGTCCCTGCAGACCGGACCCGGCACCCACCTCGCCGAGGTTGAGCTCCGTGACCGGGTGCGCGGGATCATCGCGGCGACCGTTGTCATTGCTGATGGTCATTCGGTTCCTCTCGAGAACGATGGTGGCCCGTCGGGCTCGGGCATGCCGGAGGATGTTCGTGCTGCCTTCACGCAGACTCCAACCGAAGAGCTCTCGCAGCCGCGGGTCGACGACATCGACCGAGGTGGGGGCCTCGACCGTGATGTCGGCGGCGCGCAGAGCCCTGGTCGCCTCGACGAGCTCCTCGGCCAGCGAAATCGTCCGTGTCCCCTGCACCGTGGTCCGCACGTCGGCCAGCGCTCCACGGGCGAGTTCTTCGATTTCGGCGATATGCCGAGCCGCATCCGGTGACCCGGCCGCTTCGAGCTTCGCTGCCAGCTGCGCCTTGAGCGCGATGACGGTCAGGGAGTGTCCGAGCACATCATGAACGACTTGGGACACGCGTAAGCGTTCGGCCTCCCGCTCGAGCCGCCGGTTCTCCTCTTCTGCCGCTCGTGCCGCGCGAGCTCGGTCGCCTGCCATGAGCGCCATGACCATGGCGAACCCGGAGATCGAGATCCCGAAGGTCGACGACCAATCGTGACTCCACCCGGGCACGAGACGTTGGGCCGCCTCGGCGACGATGAGCGTTGATGCCGCAATGGTGAGCCCGGGAATCACCCGGCGAATCGCGACGACGGAGAGGACGGAGATGTAGGCGAGGAAGGCCAGCGCCTGCTCCCCGACAATGGGCACGGCCACGGCGGTGATGACGATCATGCCGGCAATGGAGGCGTTGACGATGACGAGCGCCTGGCGGGTGCGGCGGGCGTGGGGGTCGCGCATCGTGCGGGCGAACGTGCCGAGACCCACCCCGCCGGCGATCATTCCGCCGTAGAAGACGAGGGCGAATGCGATGGTCAGGCTCACGCCCCAGATCCGCTGTGCTCCGCCGAGCTGGAACGATGCGCTCAGGGGGTAGACGAGGAAGACGAGCCAGAAGAACGGAAAGAACCAACTCATGAAGTTCAGCGAACGCAGCCCGGCAGGCGAGGTCTCTGCCCTCGCCTCGCCGGTGGTGTCGTGAGTGGTCACTGTGGTCCTTCCTCGGTCACTGTGCCCTGAATTTCAGACCCGTTTGGTGTCGCGGCGCAGGGCCCAGGCCGAACCTGCCACGAAGATCCCCAGCCATGCGATCACGCTGACGATCGCCCAATGATCGTAACCCCCGCCCAGTGGTGCGCGGGCGATTTCGCCGACTCCGTACGCCGGGGTGAAGCGTGCGATGGTCTGCAGGGTGTCGGGCCAGATCTCGAGCGGAACGAAGAGTCCGCCGATGAGCGAGAGGATGCCGAGGACCATGCTCGCGACCTGGATCGCGTTCTCGGCCGGCAGCAGATAGCCGAGCATGACGCCGAAGGCCGCGAAGACCCCGGAGGTGAGGACGACGAGGAGGCCGGAGGCGATGAGGGTGCCCAGCGGGGCGTGGACGCCGGTGACGGCGGCGAGGGCGAAGACGACGATGACGGACACCGCACCGAGCGCCATGGACACGACCACCTTGATGAGGATGTAGGCCGCCGGGTGCAAGGGGGTCAGCGCGAGCTGGCGGCTCCAGCCCAGTGCCCGTTCGATGGCGACCTGCGCACCACCCGTGGTCGTAGCGATCATTGCCCCATACGTGGCCAGGGACACCGAGATGTAGAGTGCTACGTCCGTGCTCCCGAGCATCTCGCCTTTGTTCGTCAGCCCGAAGATGAGGTAGAAGACCGCAGGCATGATCATCGTGAAGATCATGGTGCGCCGATTGCGCAGCTTCCGCAGCAGTTCGAGGCGCAGGAGGGTGGCAGAGAATCCGCCGAGGCGGGGCACCCGTCGGTTCTCCAATGACGTGAGGAACGTCGCCGAGGCGGCCGTGCGGTCGGTGGGCATCGTCGTGGGACCGGCCGGCCGGGTTGCGGAGTCAGGGGTTCGGGTGGGGTTGGTGGAAGGCTGAGCGGACATGTCAGGCTCCTTTCGAGGTGAGGCTGATGAAGGCGTCTTCAAGGGAATGGGAGGTGATCTCGAGGTCGGTGCACGCATTGTCGAAGAGCATCTTCGCTGCGGCATCCGAGTCGGTGGTGCGCATCTTCAGACGTCTGGCAGCGACGTCGATGGATTCGACTCCGGCCAGGCCGCCGAGGCGGTCGAGGAGTTCGCTGACGCCCGCCTCGGCGGCGGTGTCGTCGGTCATCGGCAGGGTTGCACTCACGGTCTTCGCGGCGGTCATGCCGCGGATCTCGTGGGCGGGTCCGTCGGCGACGATCCGCCCGTCGGCGACGAGGACGACACGGTCGGCGAATTCGTCGGCCTCTTCGAGGTAGTGGGTGGCGAAGAGGATCGTCTTGCCTGTCAGAGCATCGGCGCGCATCTGGTGCCAGAAGTCGCGGCGGCCGGTGACGTCCATTCCGGTGGTCGGTTCGTCGAGGACGATGAGTGCGGGGTCCGGCAGCAGAGCCATGGCGAAGCGCAGGCGCTGCTTCTGTCCGCCCGAGCATTTCTTCACCACCGAATCGGCGATGTCGGTGATTCCGGCGCGGTCGAGGACGAGGTCGGTGTCGAGGGAGGACGCGAAGATCGCCGAGGTGTAGTCGACGGTTTCGCGGACGGTGAGGTCATCGAGCAGACCGCCGGTCTGCATCACGGAGCTGACGAGCCCGAGGGCGACCGCTCGCCGAGGCGGCATTCCGAAGATCTCGACCGAGCCGTCATCGGGTCGGCTGAGGCCGAGGAGCATGTCGATCGTCGTCGTCTTGCCGGCCCCGTTGGGTCCGAGGAAGGCGACGACTTCTCCGGGGCGAATGTCGAGGTCGAGGCCGTCGACTGCTGTCAGGTCGCCGAAGCTCTTGGTCAGGCTGGTGAGGGTGACCGCTGATGGGGTGTCGGCTGTCGTCCGGGTCGGAGGGGCTGTGTGAGTCGCTGTCTGTGAGGTCATAGCCACAGACTAGAAATCAGCGGACGTGTGAGCAGATGCCATTTGTCATCGAGGCGGGGGTGCCATTTGTCATTGATTGCAAAGCCATCGCAGCGGCGCAGAGACCGAACTGCGAGTTAACTCAGGCTTCACGTTCCCTCCACTCGCCTTGTGTGAATGCTGAGTAGGTTGGAGGCCGTCTGCTCGCACACGACGCTCACGCACTCGCCCGGGCCCTGCCTTCGGCACCGCTCGAATCGTCCCGACAACTCCACATCGGTGAGCGCCTGTGCACCCCAACGAAAGGACTGCACATGGCCAGGACAACCCTGCGTCTCGCCGCGGCAACCGGCGCACTCAGCCTCGCACTCTTCGGATTCGCAAGCCCCGCCTCGGCGGCAGGCATCGACGAACCCGGCGGAGCCCGCCAACTCGACGGCGACAACACCGACGCCATCCGCGACGCGGTCGAGGACTCCGGCGCGAAGAACGTCATCCTCCTCATCGGCGACGGCATGGGCGATTCGGAGATCACCGCCGCCCGCAACTATGCGAAGGGCGCCCACGGACGCTTCGACGGCCTCGACGAACTGCCGCTGACCGGGCAGTACACGACCTACGCGGTGGACAAGGACTCCGGCAAGCCGGACTATGTCACCGACTCCGCGGCGAGCGCCACCGGCTGGTCATCGGGAACGAAGACGTACAACGGCGCTCTCGGCGTCGACCGGACAGGCAAACCGCACAAGACTCTCATCGAGATGGCCCGCGCCAAGGGAATGAAGACCGGCGACGTCTCGACCGCGGAGATCCAGGACGCGACTCCGGCCGCGCAGCTCGCCCACATCAGCCAGCGTGGCTGCTACGGCCCCGAGGAGACGGCCAAGGACTGCGCGGACGAGGCACTGGAGAACGGCGGGCTCGGCTCGATCAGCGAGCAGATCCTCAATGCTCGCGCCGATGTCACCCTCGGCGGCGGTTCGGCGTCCTTCGAACAGAAGGCCACCGCCGGCGATTGGAAGGACAAGACGCTGCGTGAGCAGGCGGAGGAACGCGGCTACCAGCTCGTGAACGACTCCGGCTCACTCGACTCCATCACCGAGGCGAACCAAGATGCTCCGGTGCTCGGTCTCTTCACAGAGGGCAATTTCCCCGTTCGCTGGGAGGGACCGAAGGCCACGCACGGAGGCGGCACCGAACCGGCTGTGAAGTGCAAGAACAACCCGGAGCGCACCTCGGACGTACCGAAGCTCGACCAGCTGACGAGCAAGGCCGTCGATCTGCTCGACAATGACAAGGGCTTCTTCCTCCAGGTCGAGGGAGCGAGCATCGACAAGCAGGATCACGCGGCCAACCCGTGCGGTCAGATCGGTGAGACCGTCGACCTCGACGAGGCGGTCAAGGCCGCCCTCGACTTCGCGAAGGAGGACGGCGAAACCCTCGTCATCACGACCGCCGATCACGCTCACACCAGCCAGATCGTCAGCGCCGGTGCGGACACCCCGGGTCTCACCCGGACCCTGACCACCGCCGACGGCAGCGAAATGACGATGAACTACGCGACCGCTGACGAAGAGGAATCACAGGGCCACACCGGCACGCAGCTGCGCATCGCGGCCTACGGTCCGGGCGCGGCCAATGTCGTCGGGCTGACCGACCAGACCGACATGCACTTCACGATCGCGGACGGTCTGGGACTCGACCCCGACGCCCAAGTGCCCGGCGACCCGGGCGACGACGCGAACGGCAATGACGACTCGTCCGGTTCCGACGATGCGAACGGCTCCGACGATGCCGCAGGCTCGTCCGATGCCGGTGGCAACGACGGTACGGCAGGCACCGAGGACTCGAACGGATCCGAGGACTCCAACGGATCCTCCGATTCAGCCGGAGGCGGCGCCGGTGCGAACGGCGGCCCCGAAGGCGGCGAGGGCAATGCCTCGTCCGGTGGCGGAGACGAAGGTCCCGGTCTGGCCGGCGGTGGCGGCGGAGCACTGCCGCGCACCGGTGTCGAGATCGGTGCGGCGATCTTCTTCGGCGTGGCCGCGATCATCGGCGGATCGGCCCTGATCCGCATGGCCAAGCGCCGCGGAATCCTCCCCGCCTGACACCAGCCCGACTGCGAACGGTGCCGGACGCTTCCCAGCGAAGCGTCCGGCATCGTTCGTCGTCTCCACAGGTCGACCTGGCAGAGTAGGCTCATGGAACCACTCGAACTCCCGCTGACCACCGATCGACTGCGGCTGCGCACATATCGCGAGTCCGACGCCGAGACGCACCTTCCGATCTATTCCCGCGAGGACGTCTCCCGATTCCTCCTCGAGGATCCCTGGACCGCCGAGGTGGCCCGGGCGCAGGTCGCCGAACGGATGCATCGCACGGGGCTCGAGACCGAATCCCGTGCCCTGGCCCTGGTCATCGAGACCGTCGACGGCCTCGATTCTCTTGAAGGCTCGCACGTCATCGGCGACATCGCGATCTGGCTCGACGACGGCAGTGATGAGAAGGCCGAGATCGGCTGGATCCTCGATCCGGCCGCCAGCGGCCACGGCTTCGCCACCGAGGCGGCCATCGCGGTCCTCAATGTCGCCTTCGACCATTACGGACTCCACCGAGTGTTTGCGCAGATGGATGCCCGGAACACCGCCTCGGCGAAATTGGCTCGCAGGATCGGGATGCGGGAGGAAGCGCACCTGCGCAAGGACTGGTGGTCCAAGGGCGAATGGACCGACACCCTCATCTTCGGGATGCTTTCCAGCGATCGGCAGACAGCCTGACTGCTCCGTTCCAGACCCCGGTCCGACCCGATTTTGTGAGATCTCGGACTCTTTGCCCCAGCTTCCGTCTTCGCTCGCCCTGCCAGTGTGAGAATCTGAGATGGCCGTGGAGCCGGGTCCGTCGATCACGTGGGCCAGCGTGGCCATGGGCAGCAGAGAGAAGAGGACAGCAGACACCGATGGCTCCAGCCGGCAGCGACCGCAACGAGGCGTTCCCCAGAGACGAAACCGCGAACGGACGTGAAGAGAACGTCGGCCTCAAAAGAGGCCTGACCGCTCGCCACATCCGTTTCATGGCGCTCGGTTCGGCCATCGGCACCGGCCTCTTCATGGGCTCCTCCGAGTCGATCCAAGCCGCCGGACCGGCAGTGCTGCTCGCCTATATCATCGGCGGCGCCGCCGTGTTCATGGTCATGCGCGCCCTCGGCGAACTCGTCGTCCGCCACCCCGTCTCCGGGTCCTTCGGCCAGTATGCCTCCCGCTACATCCACCCCTTCGCCGGCTTCCTCGTCGGCTGGACGTTCGCCTTCGAAATGGTCCTCGTCGCCGTCTTCGATGCCACCGCGATCGGTGTCTACATGGGCTTCTGGTTCCCGGACGTGCCCCGCTGGATCTGGGTGCTCGCCGTCGTGTTCTTCATCGCCGCGATCAACATGCTCGGAGTCAAGGTCTTCGGTGAGCTGGAATTCTGGTTCGCGCTCATCAAGATCGCCGCGATCATCGTCCTCATCGTCGCGGGCGTCGCCATCATCATCGTCGGCTTCGGCATCGCCGACCACGACCAGATGGGGCCGCAGGCGCTGTTCGACCACGGAGGCTTCTTCCCCAACGGACTCTGGGGGCTGCTGTCCTCCTTCACCATCGTCATGTTCGCTTTCGGCGGCGTCGAAATCATCGGCGTCACCGCTGGTGAGGCGCAGAACCCGAAGCAGGTGATCCCCGCCGCCATCAACTCGGTGCCGGTGCGCATCCTCCTCTTCTACGTCCTCACCCTCGGCGTGATCATGTGCATCCTGCCGTGGAATCAGATCACCTCCGAGATCAGCCCCTTCGTTGCGATCTTCGACTCCGTCGGGTTCACCGCGGCCGCCGCGATCCTCCAAGTCGTCCTCATCACAGCAGCTCTGTCAGCCATGAACGCTGACATCTTCGGCGCCGGTCGGATGCTCCACGGTCTTGCCGAACAGGGACAAGCTCCGCGGTCTTTCGCCCGCACCTCAAGCAACGGCGTGCCCGTGATGACCGTGGTCACGATGATCATCGCCCTCCTGGCCGGCGTCGTCCTCAACTACCTCTACCCCGATCAGGCGCTGTTCCTCCTCGGCGCGCTGGCGACCTTCGCCACGGTGCTCGTGTGGCTGATCATCCTCGCATCCCATATCCGGATGAAGAAGGTGATCGCCGAGGAGGCTCGCCTTCCCAGCGAATTCCCCGTTCCGCTGTGGCCGATGGGTTCCTGGATCACGCTGACGTTCATCGTCTTCATCGTCGTCATGGTCGGCGTCGTCCCCGGCTCACGACCCGCCCTATGGGTCGGTCTGCTGTGGGTCGTCGCGCTGTGGCTGTGCTACCTCGCCTTCGTCCGCGGTCAGGGCCGCCGACCTATTGACCTCACCGATCGCACCGAACCCATCAATTCGGGCAAGTAACAGCCAACTGGTTCACCATCCCCCGCGATACCTCTGACCTCACGGCGTCCGGCGACGCAGTGTGAGCGAGCCGACGATGATGGCGCCGATGATCCAGCAGGCGATGAAGAGCACCCGCAGCCAGATATAGGCGTCATCCTCGCTGCCGGTCGACACGGCATCCAATGCGTCGATCGCGTGTGACAGCGGCAGCCAGTCGCCGATCACTTCGAGCACATCCGGCAACTGGTCGCGCGGGAGGAAGATCCCGCCGAGCAGGATCTGCGGGAACACGAATACCGGCATGAACTGCACGACTTGGAATTCGGTGCGCGCAAAAGCGCTGGCCAGCAGGCCCAGAGCCGTACCGAGCAGGGCATCGGCGATCGCCACGACGAAGAGGAGGACCACCGATCCTTCGATCTCCAGACCGCACACCAGAGTCGCGTAGCCGACCGCCACAGCCGTCTGAATGACGGCGAGCAGGCCGAATGCCAGGGTGTAGCCGAGGATGAAGTCGCCGCGGCCCAACGGCATCGACAGCAGCCGCTCCAGCGTTCCGCTGCGGCGTTCGCGCAGGGTCGCGATGCTCGTGACGAGGAACATGACGATGAAGGGGAAGAGCGCGAGCATCGCCGGCCCGATGTCAGCGAACACCTCGGTCTCGTCGAAGATCCATGCCACCAGGCCGATCAGCAGGCTGGGCACGATGAGCAGCAGGGCGATCGTACGCGGGTCGTTGCGGATCTGGACGAGCACTCGTCCCGTCGTCGCCAGGGTGCGCATCGGGTTCATCGCCGGCCTCCCTTCGTCGTCCCGCGGCCCCGCCGATCGTGGCTTGGCCGACCGGCGCCGTTCACGTCCTGGGAGAGCAGATGGGTCCCCGACCGGCGTCCGTGCCCGGCAGATCCCCCACCGGCCGTGTCCTTCGCGATGATGTCGAGGAACGCCTCCTCCGCCGAGGCGGCCCCCGTGCCGGCGAGCAGATCGTGCGGTGTCGTGTCCGCGATGATCGCGCCCTCCCGCATGAGCAGCAGCCGGTCACAGCGGGTGGCCTCATCCATGACGTGGCTCGAGACCAGCAGCGTGGTCCCCTCCTCGGCGAGCCCACGGAAGAGATTCCACAGATCGTTGCGCAGCACAGGGTCGAGTCCCACCGTCGGCTCGTCGAGGACGAGTAGGTCCGGGGAACCGATCATCGCCGCAGCCAGCGACACCCGATTCGCCTGACCGCCCGAAAGCGTCCGAGCCAGCTGATCGGCCTGGTCGATGAGATCCGTGCGCTCGAGCACCCGGTCGACATCGGTCTTCGGAGCTCCCTGCACCCGCGCGAAGTAGCGCAGATTCGCTCGCACGCTGAGGTCGTCGTAGATGCTCGCCGACTGGGTCATATACCCGACCCGATGCCGCAGATCCGCCGATCCGGCAGGCCGGCCGATCACCTGCACACGTCCGCCCGCGACGATCTGCACTCCGACGACGGCCCGCATCAGCGTCGTCTTCCCGCTGCCACTGGGACCCAGCAACCCGACGATCGCCCCGCGGGGCACATCAATATCCAGTGAGTCGATGACGGTCCGACGACCCCGCCGAATCGTGAGACCCCGCACCTCGACTGATTTGTTCTTCATAAGGTGAATGAGACATCCGTGAACGCCAGCCGTCAATGGCTCCGCATATGCGACGCCGTCACCGAAACCGCCCAGATTTCTCTGAATTACCGGGAGTAAGGTGAACCCGGCATCCCAAAGGTCTGCACAACGGTCCGCCCGACCGAGCAAAGGTCTGGGAAACGGGCCTCTGTTTGGTCAGAACCACCTCGGCGGGGGTCCTAGCGTGGATGTAGCAGCAGTCGTATGAAAGGTTTTCCGGTTCACATGTTCAGGCAGTCGTCGAAGTTGGCCAATGTCCTCTATGACATTCGAGGACCCGTCCTCGAAGAGGCCCAGGCGATGGAAGCCGCCGGGCACACGATCCTCAAGCTCAACATCGGCAACCCTGCCCCCTTCGGATTCGAAGCCCCCGAGGCGATCGTCCAGGACATCGCCGCGAACCTTCCCGTGACGCAGGGGTATTCGGACTCGCGGGGGATCCTGTCGGCCCGCCGTGCCGTCGTCCAGTACTACGAGACCCGCGGCATCCACAATCTCGGCACCGACGAGGTCTACCTCGGCAACGGAGTCAGCGAACTCATCACCTTGAGCCTGCAGGCCCTGTGCAACCCGGACGACGAGATCCTCGTGCCCGGCCCGGACTATCCGCTGTGGACCGCCTCGGTGGCGCTGTCCGGCGGCACCCCCGTCCACTACCGCTGCGCGGAAGAGGACGCCTGGCAGCCGGACCTCGACGACCTCGAATCCCGGATCACCGAACGTACCCGCGGAATCGTCGTCATCAACCCGAACAACCCGACCGGTGCGGTGTACTCGCAGGAGACGCTGCAGAAGATCGCCGACATCGCCCGCCGGCACGGCCTCATCGTCTTCTCCGATGAGATCTACGAGAAGATCACCTACAACGGCGTCGACCTGGTCAACATGGCCACGCTCACCGGCGATGATGTTCTGTGCCTGACCTTCTCCGGGTTGTCGAAGGCCTACCGGGTCGCCGGCTACCGTTCCGGCTGGCTGGCGATCACCGGACCTCTGGACGAAGCGCACAGCTACCTCGAGGGCATCAAGCTGCTCGCGAATATGCGCATGTGCTCGAACGTTCCGGCCCAGCACGCGATCCAAGCGGCCCTGGGCGGGAAGCAGTCGATCGATGATCTCGTCCTGCCGACGGGCCGCCTCGGCGCGCAGATGCAGGTCGCCTACGAAGGGCTCAATTCGATCGACGGCGTCTCGGCCCATCGCGCCGACGGTGCGCTGTACATGTTCGCGAAGCTCGATGTCGAGAAGTTCGGCATCACCGACGACGAACAGTTCGCCCTCGACCTGCTGCGCGAACAGAAGATCCTCGTCTCCCACGGCACGGCCTTCAACTGGCCGAAGCCCGACCATTTCCGACTCGTCACCCTGCCGTCGGTCGAGGTGCTCACCGAGGCGATCGAACGCCTCGACACGTTCCTCTCCGGCTACCGGCAGGTCGCTCCGACGACGTGCGAGCTGCCCGTGGTGCGCGAAACCGAGCACGCGGCATCGCCCGCAGCCGGCTGACGGGCTGAACCGACGAGGCTGCCTCATCAAAAAGGGCGAGCGCCTCTTTGAGAATCATGTGGTGCCGGGCGGACATCGAACCGTCCGGCACCACGGCTTCCGTCCGGCACCGTCTCTGAGGTGGGTATCCTGACTCAGTAACAATCACCATCGAGCCGAAGGCGGGTAGGGATGCCGCACCTCATCGAAGTGTGGAACGACACCGTCGACTCCCGACACCTCACCGGCGGCATCGCCATCTCCGTCGGCATCGCGGTCACCGCCTATCTCGTCGCCGACCATCTCTTCGCCGCGGCCGGTCAGACGGAACTCGGCCACTCCTATGCTCTGCTCATCGGCATTCTCGGGTGCATCCTCGGCGCCTTGATCACCGGCTTCCTGTTCAAGCCCAAACGCGTGATCACGAGCCCGACGACCGACACGCGCAGCCGGCAGGAGATCATCGACGAGATCGTCGAGGAGTACGGCGACCTCGGCGACCCGCGCGAACTCCCCGAGGCTGTGCAGGCCGAAGTGCGGGCGCTCGGCCTCTTCGACGCCCTCCTCGAGAACCATCGGCGCCACGCGGTCGATGACGGCAGCGGCGCACGGAAGACGGACGAACAGCAGTGAGCGCAGACCTCCTCGAACCCATCCTCTGGGCGATCGGCATGGCCGTGCTCGCCGCCGTGCTGTTCACCGGCATCGGCCTGATCTCCGGCACGGATGAGACGGCAACAGTCGCTCCCATCGCTCTGCTCGTCATCCTCCTCGGCGTACCGCCCGCCGGCGTCATCGCATTCTTCCTCGCCGCGGTCATCGCCAAACACATCTCCCACGCGGTGCCGACGACCCTGCTCGGCATCCCCGGTGACACGACTGCGGTGCCGATGCTGCGCGAGGCCCAACTTCTGCGCGCCCTGGGCGTGCCGCATCTGGCCCTGCAGAAGGCGATCTCCGGCGGGGTCATCGCCGTGATCATCGCGATTCCGCTGTCCATCCTCTTCGCTCTCGTCCTCACCCCGTTCGCCGAAAGCATCGAGTCCGCGGCTCCGTGGATCTTCGTGGCCGCGGCTGTGCTCGTCGCGTACACGTCGAAGGGAAAGCTCGCCGCCGTCGTCGCACTCATCCCTTTCGTCCTGCTCATCAGCGGTCTGCAGGCGTTCATCATGGACCAGAAGGACGCGACGTTCACGACGTCGTTCTTCCTCGGCATCGCCACCGGCCCGCTCATCTTCGACCTGTTCGCGGGACTGTCCCCCGCAGGCAGGAAGGCGATGCGGCAGGAGGGCAAGCGCGAATTCGCCCTCGCCCCCGACGTTCCGCGCTCCGGTGGCCGGATCCCGAACCCCTTCGCGGTCCTCGATCGCACCCAGCTGACGTATACGACAGGATCTGCGGTGATCACCTCGGCGACCTTCGTCTTCTCACCCGTGGCCATGGCCGTGCTCATGGGCGAGATCGCCGGCAGTCGGATCAAGAACGGCTTCCACCGGCTGACGACGGTGGCCACGGTGCGCAACGCGACCACCGAATCGACCTATATCGCCGAAACGCTCATTCCCCTCATCGCCATCGGCCTGCCGCTCTCACCCGTGGCAGCCGGTCCCGCGGCACCGCTGTTCAACGCTCCTCCCGTCTACACCCTCGATGCTGAGACGGGAACGACGAACAACCTCCACGATCTGCTCACGACCGGGCAGTTCGCCCTCTTCGCCGTGATCGCGGCGGTCATCGCCATCGTCATCGCCTACCCGTTCGTGATGACGAACGCCCATCGGGCGGCGACCTGGGTGATGAAATCGGTCTCACACGAGGCGATCATCGCTGGGTTCGCGGCCCTCATCTGCGTCATCTGCCTCTACGAAGGCGGACTGCTGGCACTCGGTGTGACGATCACCGTCGGACTCGTCGGGGGACTGTTCAACCGGATGATCGGCATGCACGCCGGCGTCCAGTTCATGGGCTATTACGTCGCCGTGCTCACCGTGCCTGCGATCCTCGCCCTGTAGGGCACGCGTCCTGCGGCGTGCACAGTGCTCAGGCCATGAACTTCTGCATGTCGTCGAGCACCCGATTCGCCGCGACGACCGAAGCGTTGAGGAACCACGGGTCGACGTCGACGGGGAACGCGTGCCCCGCCTCGACGACGTCCAGCTCCTTCCACAGGTCTGACTCGGTGGGACTGGCCTTGCCCTCGGGGAAGGCATGGAAGAGCCAGTCGGCGTCGAGCAGCTCGACCTTCTCCAGCGAGAGCTCATGGCTGGGCCTGTCGTCGAAGCGCTGGGATTCGGGGCGGATCAGCCCGGAGTCCTCGGCGACGATGCTCGCCAGGGAGTGCTTGCCGAAGTAGAGGTACTGATCCCCCCTTCGACCGCACAAGCGAGACGCTCTCCTGCGTTCCGCGCTTCCTCCCCCACTCCCGCGCCCGCTTCTCATAGTCCTCGAGCAGCGTTCGGCCCTTCGCCTCTTTACCGAGTGCCTAGGCGACGATCCCCAGATCGTCTTTGAAGTTCTCCGACCCGCCGTTCGTCTTGACCACCTCGGCGATGCCCGTCAGCTCCTGTTCGTCGCCGCGGCCACGGCGACCGTCATGCCCACCGGCATGATCCCCAGAGCCAGGCAGTGGTCGAGGTGGCCGGTCGAGGTCGCGACGATGCGGCTCGGTGCCCCGTCCTTCCTCGCCGAGGCGGAGGACTCAGGCGAGGACGAACCGCCGCTCGAGCAGGCGGAGAGGAGGAGCGCGGATCCGAGTCCGGCCACCCCTCCGAGGAGGGAACGACGGGTGGGCATGGGCGTGCGGACGGCATTCGCAGAGATTGTCACATTGGTGAGCCTACCCTAACCATCCGCGTCGACTTCTCAGCTTCGCGTCAGCAATCGCCGTTTGCAATCACCGCCACTGCGCCGTGACCGTGCGGATGTCGGCGACCACCTCGGCGACGGCGGAATCATGGGCGGCCACGATCGGATCGTGCCGGGCCCGCGACCCCGCCGAGGCGGCCGACCGAGACCGGGACACGAGCAGCACATCGCGCCGGCAGGCACTCAACGGCATCGGGATGACCTCGATGTCGGGGTCGGTCGACAGGGAAGACTCGGGGATCATCGCGACCGCCAGACCGGCCGAGATCATCCGGTTGATGGCCGCGTAATCGTCCATCCGCATCCCCACCCGCGGTTCGAAGCCCGCGGACAGGCAGAAAGATCTGACCACCTCGTCGATGGCGTCCCCGGGATCGATGCTGAACGCCCACGTCTGAGACACGAGCACGGCGAGGTCGGGCATGCCGTGGGAGTCACGCTCGATCGGGCCGATCGAGCGCGGCACGCACAGGTGCAGCTGTTCCGAATAGAGGTGAGCGGCATTGAGGGTCGCGGGGATCCACGTTCGGTCGATGTCGGTCGAGACCAGCAGCGCGAGGTCGAGGTCGCCGGATTCGAGCCGGGACACGAGCTTCGCGTGCTCGTCCATCGTCACGTCCAAGGCCGCGGTGAACACCTCGGTCCGCTCGCCCGCGACCGCCTCGTCGCGGGTCTGCCACCGGGGCCGAGCCTGCAGCTGATCGTGCAGCCGGGGGATCACGCGGGCTCCGACGGTGGGCACCGCCCCGATTCGCACCGGAACGGCCTGGGATTCCCGCCACAGCGCCACCTCGGCGCCGAGGCGGTCGCACAGCCCCAGAATCTCCGTGGCCCGTGCGACGACGAGGCTGCCCACCGAAGTCGGGTGCGATCCGCGTGGTGAGCGGTCGATGAGCGTAGCCCCGAGCCTGCGCTCGAGGTTGCGCAGATGATGATTGACCGTCGGCTGGCTCCACGACAGCACCGTCGCCGCGGCGGCCACGGATCCGGCCTCGGCGACGGCGCGCAGGGCGACGAGTCCGCGAGTGTCCAGAGGTTCCATTGCTCTCCTCCATCGAGTTCAATACTGACTATAGAGCAAGGGAGGAAAGTTGCTATTCTCCCATACCCGCTCACCTCTTTAACCTGGACGCATGACCGTGCACCAGGACTCCCCCATGCCCCCGGCCCCGCACTCCTCCTCGGGGTCGGCGACGCATCCTGCCCTCACGCAGTCCCGCGCACCCTATGCCGAAGCTCTGGCGTATGCGGCCGACCGCAATTCGCTGTTCCTGTCCACCCCCGGACACGGCGGCACGACCGAGGGCATCTCCGCAGGTCAGGCCGAATTCTTCGGCGAGCACACCCTCTCCCTGGACATCCCCCCGCTCTTCGACGGAATCGACCTCGGCGTCGATACCCCGAAGGACGAAGCTCTGCGCCTGGCCGCCGAGGCCTGGGGCGCCCGCCGCACCTGGTTCCTCACCAACGGCTCCTCTCAGGGCAACCGCATGGCCGCCCTGGCCGTCGGCACCCTCGGGTCCGGCGTCGTCGCCCAGCGCAGCGCGCATTCGAGCTTCATCGACGGCATCGTGCTGGCCGGGCTCAACCCCGGCTTCGTCTACCCCAACGTCGACGAGGTCAACGGCATCGCCCACGGCGTCACCCCCGACGCACTGCGCCGGGCCATCCGCAATCACCCCGAGCCGGTGACCGCCGTCTACCTCGTGACCCCGAGCTACTTCGGTGCCGTCGCCGACGTCGAATCCCTCGCCGAGGTGGCCCACGAAGCAGGTGCGGCACTGATCATCGACGCCGCGTGGGGTGCCCATTTCGGTTTCCACCCGGACCTGCCGGCGTCTCCTGTCACCCAGGGCGCCGACATCGTCATCATGAGCACGCACAAGCTCGCCGGTTCGCTCACTCAGTCCGCACTGCTCCACCTCGGTGACACCGAGTTCGCCGATCGCCTCGAACCGGCGCTGGCACGCGCGTTCATGATGACCGCCTCGACGAGCGAGAACGCCCACCTCATGGCCTCGATCGACCTGGCCCGCCGCGCACTCATGACCTCGAAAGAGGCGATCACGGATTCGCTGGAGAACATCCGCCATATCCGTGCGCAGATCGAGGCCACCGACCGCTACCACCTGCTGTCCGGCGAGTTCCTCGGTCATGCCGACGTCGTCGATATCGACCCGTTCCGCCTGCCCATCGACATCACCGCCACCGGACTCGATGGCCACACGGTGCGCAAGCGCCTGGCCGAGGACTTCGACATCTTCCCCGAGATGTCGACGGCAACCACCCTCGTCGCCCTCATCGGCATCGGAAAGTCCCCGGACATCGGCCGCCTCATCGACGCCCTGGAGACTCTGCGCCTCGAAACCGCAGACTCCGCCACCGCGACGACCCCTGCCGCCGGCCTCCCACCACTGCCCACAGCCGGCCGACTGGCGATGACCCCGCGCGAGGCGTACTTCGCCGATTCCGAACTCGTCACCGCCGCCGAGGCCCTCGGACGGGTGAGCGTGAGCTCGCTCGCCGCATACCCACCCGGAATCCCCAATGTCCTGCCCGGCGAGGAGATCACCGCCGACACCATCGACTTCCTCCAAGCCGTGGCCGCAAGCCTGTCCGGACACGTCCGCGGCGCCGTCGACCCCGGACTCGAGACCTATCGGGTCGTCAGGAACTGATCAGCGCGCAGTCACCGCCCCCGCCGACCCCGCAGGCCTCGGCCGGCAACATCACTGGACAAGTGACACTGCCAATTAGACAACATCTTCATTGCGTATTTTCTGGACCACTGGACGATTTCCAACGCAGGTGACTACCCTCAGGCGCATTCGTCATGAACTGTGTCACAATTTTTGTTGACATGCCCATACGGCCCAACAAAGATGTTCTGCATTGTCGAAATCCGACAGCAACTGCCGCGCAGAGTCCGCACCATTCCGGCGACTCGGCCCTGCAACTTGCCTAGCAGCAGCTGAAACGAGGAACCACTGATGTCAGAAGGCCACGACAGACCCGCGCAGAAAGACAAGAAGCCGACCCGCAAGGAACGGCGTGCAATAAAGAAACAGAAGCGGTTCGAGGCCGATGACTGCATCGTCGTCGAAACCAAATCGATCCGCACCGCCATCGGCGGAACCACCGTCGGCAACTTCATGGAATGGTTCGACTTCGGCGTCTACGGCTACCTGGCCGTGACGATGACGTCGGTGTTCACCGAAGGTATGGACCGACAGATGGGTCTGCTCGTGACCCTCCTCGGCTTCGCCGTGTCCTTCCTCGTCCGCCCGCTCGGCGGCATGGTGCTCGGCCCGCTCGGTGACAAGATCGGCCGCCAGAAGGTCCTGTTCTTCACGATGGCCACGATGGCCACCGCCACCGCCCTCATCGGCGTCCTGCCCACCGCGGCCCAGGTCGGCCTGTGGGTGATCGTCCCCCTCTACCTGCTGAAGATGATCCAGGGCTTCTCCACCGGCGGCGAGTACGCCGGTGCCACCACCTACGTCTCGGAGTTCGCTCCGGACAAGTCCCGCGGCTATTGGGCCTCGTGGCTCGATGTCGGCTCCTACCTCGGCTTCGCCGCCGGTGCGGGAACCGTCGCCATCACGACCGTGATCACCACATCCATCCACGGCGAGAACGCCATGCTCGACGGCGGCTGGAGGATCCCGTTCCTCATCGCCATCCCGCTCGGCGCCGTCGCCATCTGGTTCCGCCTGAAGATCCCGGAGACCCCGAGCTTCGAATCGAGCGAGGAAGCCGGCCGCGACATCAAGGTCAAGGACGACAAGTACGCCCGGCACGGCCTCCTCGGCGTCATCCGCCACTTCTGGAAAGAGATCCTCATCGGCATCGCCGTCGTCGCCGGCTCCCAGACGGTCGGCTACGCCCTGACGAGCTTCATGCCCACCTACCTGGAAGAGACCGTCAAGGTCTCGAACGTCCAGGCGGCTGCGGCCACGATCCCGGTCCTCGTCATCATGTCGCTGTGCCTGCCGCTCATCGGCAAGCTCTCGGACAAGCTGGGACGGAAATTCGTCTTCCTCACGGCCGCGATCATGACGATCATCCTCATCGTCCCCGCCTTCGCCGTCATGCAGATCGGTGAGATGTGGGCAGTGATGGTGGCTCTGTTCATGGTCGCCCTGCCCGCCGGATTCTACATCGCCTGCCTGGCCTCGACGCTGCCGGCGCTGTTCCCGACCGCGTCGCGCTACGGTGCGATGGGCCTGACGTTCAACCTCGGCGTCTCGCTGTTCGGCGGCACCACGCCGCTGTTCGCCCAGGCTCTCATCGATGTCACCGGCAACTCGTACATGCCCGCGTTCTACATCATGTTCTTCTCGGTCGTCGCACTCGTCGCCGTGCTGCTCATGAAGGAATCGGCGCACCGGCCGCTGCCGGGTTCGTTCCCGACGGTGAACACCCACGAAGAGGCCGAAGAGCTCGCTCGCACCCAGGCGGACAACCCGGACATGGACATCGAGTCCATGCCGATCGTCGACACCGACCCCGACAAGGCACCCGCCTGAACAAGGTCTGCACCTGAGCGGTGAGTGCATGAGCGGTAAGTGCATGCATGAGCGGGTTCAAGATTCATACGTGGTGATCTTGATCAGTGCGTATGAATTTTGAACCCGCGGGTACTGACACAACGCCGAGCGCGCCGCCGAACGCGCCGGGGCTCAGCCGTCGGCGTCAGCCGGGACGCGCTTGAAGAAGTAGAGGTTCGACGTGACGAGGTCGGCCGCCTCGGCGGACTTCCCTTCCTCGATGAGGTCGACGATCCGCGGCAGTTCGCGAGCGGAATCGACCGCGACGGCCCCGATCTGGTCCTGGTGCCGGTAGAGGCGGGACTGATCGCGCAGGCGCAGGCTGATCGCCGCGGCGCGCCCGCCGAGTCCGTGCTCGAGCAGGGCCTCATGGAACCTGCGGTCCTGCGTATAGAACTCGGCCACGTCACCGTCCTCGGCCGCCGCGACGGTCGCCTCGGCGAGGCTGCGCAGTCGGGTGACCGCGTCCGCCTTGGTCGTCGATTGGCTCGTCGCGTCCGCATCTGCCCGTTGGCCGCGACCGACGATGTCGTCGCTGCCCGCCTCTGCCAGACTGCGGGCGGCGGGGACAGCGAGGAGGACGCGGATGGCGATGATCTCCTCGAGGTCCGCCTCGGTGACGGTGACCAGACGGAATCCGCGATTGGGGACGGCTTCCACGGTCCCTTCGGTCACGAGCGCCATCATCGCCTCGCGTACGGGACTGAGTGAGATGCCGAGCTGCTTGGCCAGGCCAGCAGCAGAATAGATCTTGTCTTCGGCGAGCTCACCGGCGGTGATGGCGTCGCGGATGATGCCCAGTGCCTGCTCGCGCAGCGATTCGGACTGTGTTCTCACTCGATCCATCTCACGCTCCCCTTCGATTCGTGGTCAGCAGTCCGAAACCGCACACCTCCTCCAGCGCGATGTGTGCGGCGACGATCTGCCGGTCGCCTATTGACAGCATAACCGTGAGATCGCACCATAGAAGCAGGTAGTCGGTAATCGATTACCTGCCCGGACTCCCCCGCGGAGTCATACCCACAGTGACGTTCCTGCAATGAAGGAGGAACCCATGACCGCCGACCCCGCATCCGGCACACCAGCATCAGACGCGTCCGGCACACCCGCACCGACGATGTCCGCGACGGACGCGTCCGCCGATCCGCTGCTCCAGCCCTTCTCACTCGGCCGGCTCACGCTGCGCAATCGCATCGTCTCGACCTCGCATGAGCCCGCGTACACCGAGCTCGGCATGCCGAAGGACCGCTACCGCCTCTATCACCGGGAGAAGGCCCGCGGCGGTGTCGGTCTGACGATGATCGGCGGTTCGGCCATCGTGTCCAAGGACTCCCCCGCCGCGTTCGGCAACATCGACCTGTCCACCGACGAGGTGGTTCCGTGGCTGTCCGCGATCGCCGGAGACTGCCACGACGAGGGCGCGGCGATCATGATCCAGGCGACCCACTTGGGCCACAGGTCCTCGAACTTCGCCGGCGACTGGCTGCCGTTGGTCTCGGCCTCTCGGACCCGGGAGGCCGCGCATCGGTCCTTCACGAAGGCGCTCGAGGACTTCGACATGGATCGCATCGTCGCAGACTTCGCATCCGCTGCCGAACGCGTGGCGGCCGCCGGATTCGACGGGCTCGAGGTCATGCACGCCGGTCACCTTCTCGATTCCTTCCTCGCCCCGTGGCTCAATGACCGCGACGACGAGTTCTCCGGCGAACTGGACGATCTCATCAAGTTCCCGATGCGCATCATCGATGCCGTGCGCGCGGTCGTCCCGGATGATTTCGTCCTCGGCATCCGCATGGCCGTCGACGAGCGCCGCGAGGACGGAATGGACGAGGCGAGAGCCACCGAGATCCTGCGGACCTACACCGATCACGGCATCGACTTCCTCAACCTCAATGTCGGGATGATCAACTCGGACCGTCAGCTCGCCGAGGCGATCCCCGGCATGGGCACGCCCTCGGCACCCTGGCTCGAGACCTGCCGCCGTATCCGCGAGGCCATCGACATCCCTGTCCTCCACGCCGCGCGCATCTCCGATGCCGCGACCGCTCGGTTCGCGATCACCGACGGGTGCCTCGACCTGGTCGGGATGACCCGGGCGCAGCTGGCCGATCCGCACTTGGCGCGCAAGGTCGCCGAAGGACGTGAGGACGATATCCGCCCCTGTGTGGGCGCGAACATGTGCCTCGACTCGATCTACACCTCCGGTTCGGCCACCTGCATCCACAATCCCGCTACCGGCCGGGAGGCCGATCTGCCGCAGGAGGTTCCCCACGACGTCACGACCGGGCCCAAGCATGTCGTCATCATCGGCGCCGGTCCCGCCGGACTCGAAGCCGCCCGTGTCGCGGCCGTGCGCGGGCACCGGGTGACCCTGCTCGAGGCCGAGGACGCTCCCGGCGGGCAGGTCCGCATCGCCGCCCGCTCGCAGCGCCGACGCGACCTCATCGGCATCATCGACTGGCGCGTCCAGCAGTGTAAGAAGCACGGTGTCGACCTGCGCCTGAACACCTTCGCCGAGGCGGCCGACATACTCGGCCTCGGTCCCGACGTCGTCATCGTCGCCACCGGAGGGGTTCCCGATGCCGGGTATCCCTTCCGTGAGCAGGGTCCGAGCTTCGACGTCTGGGATGTCATGGACGACCGGCTGAAGTCGAAGCAGCGGGTGCTCGTCTTCGACGACCACGGGTTCTACCCGGCCCTCGACGCCGTCGAACGCCTGGCCCGGGCCGGTCAGCAGGTCACCTACGTCAGCCCCGAACGCACGATCGGCATCGACGTGGGGTCGATGAACTCCCCCGCGTATCTGCAGGTGTTCTCCGAATTCGGAGTCGAGGTCCGCCTCGGCGAGCGTCTGACGGCGAAGCCGCGGAACGAGGGCAAAGAGATCGTGGCGATGCTGCGCAACGACTATTCGGATCGGGAGACGGAGGTCGTCACCGATGCCGTGGTCGTCGACTTCGGGACGACGCCCAACGATGAGGTCTATTTCGAGCTCAAGTCGCAGTCGTCGAACCACGGGGCCACGGATCTCGAGGCGTGGGTCCACGGACGCCCGCAGCCGGAACCCGGTCCGGATCCCGAGGCCACCACCTCCGCCGCGACGGGGCACCCGTTCGCGCTGTACCGGATCGGTGATGCCGTCGCCTCCCGCAATGTGCATGCGGCGGTACTGGAAGGGCTGAGAGTGGGAATGGGGCTGTGAGCACAGGGGTGACGACGGTCTGCACGAGTGTCGACTTCCACACCGGCGGCGAACCCTTCCGGATCGTCGCCGAACCCCCGGTCGAGATCCCCGGTCGCAGTGTGGCGCAGCGTCGGGAACTGGCCGTACCCGGTTCGCCGGCCGATGATCTGCGCAAGCTGCTGTGCCTCGAACCGCGCGGGCATGCGGACATGTACGGCGGTTTCATCACCGAACCCAATGACGACGGTGCCGATTTCGGGGTCCTGTTCTGGCACAAGGACGGCTTCTCCACGGCATGCGGCCACGGGACGATGGCGCTGGGTGCCTGGGCGGTGTCGGCGGGAGTCGTCGCCATCGATCCGTCCGGGACCACGGAGGTCACGATCGACGTGCCCTCGGGTCAAGTTCGCGCGCAGGTGCACACGGACGCCGAGGGACGGGCCGCCTCGGTGGACTTCGTCAACGTGCCCAGCCGGCTCGTCGCCTCAGGGATCACAGTGGACACCAGCCTGGGGCCGGTCACTGTCGATCTCGCGTGGGGCGGGGCGGTCTACGCGCTCGTCGACGTCGCTCAGTTAGGTGCCGCCGCCGGTTCCTCTCAGGCCGACGAGGTGGGCCGCCTCGGTGAGGTGAGTTGCGAAGTCGTGCCCGAGAACCTCACCGCGCTCATCGCCGTGGGCCGGGAGATCAAGGCGGGTCTCGCCGGTCATCCGGACACCGTTCACCCCGAGGATGACCGGCTCTCCGGTGTCTATGGCACGATCTTCGTCGACCGGTTCGGCTCGCTGCCCAGCGGTGAACTGCATCAGCGCAATGTCACAGTCTTCGCCGACGGTCAGGTCGACCGCTCACCGTGTGGATCGGGAACGGCGGCTCGGGTCGCCGCTCTCCATGCCACCGGTGAGCTCGGCGCGAGGCAGACGCTCGTCCATGAGTCGATCGTCGGCACGCGATTCCGGGCGCGAGTACTCGAAGAGACCGCCGACGGCGTCGTCCCGGTCGTCACCGGCAGCGCCCACCGGGTGGCCACCTCGACGTTCGAGGTCGACCCGCTCGATGATCTCGTGCCCGGCTTCGTGCTGCGGTGAGGTTACGCTCACCTCTCGACGACGAGGTCGGTCAGCGGAGTCGAGCAGCAGGGCAGGAACTTGCCCCCAGCGATCTCCTTCGGCCGGATTCCTCCTGCATGCTTCATCTCGACCTCTCCGCTGATGAGGACGGATTTGCAGGTTCCGCACGCGCCTTCCGAGCAAGAGGAGGGCACCGACAGTCCGGCATCCAGCGCGGAGTCGAGGACGGTCGTGGACTCATCGCAGTCGACCACGCGCCCGGAGACCGTGAACTCGACGGCATGCCTCGCACCGGTGACTCCGCCGGACCCAGCCCCGGCGGCACGGACCCTCGCCCCAGCTCGAGCCAAACGGTCGGCAGGTGAAGTGGCGAAGACGAACGACTCCTCATGCATGCGCGCCGACGCCACCCCCGCCTCGGCGAGCAAGGGCCGTACCGCCTCCATATACGGACCCGGCCCGCACACGAAGGTTTCGCGGTCGGCCGCGTCGGGGACCACCTCGGCGAGGGTGTTCGCGTCGATCCGACCCAACCGACCGATCCAGGTCTCGTCCTCGGAATCCCGGGAGCACAGGATGGTGACGCTGACTCCGGCGACCTCGGCGAGCTGTTCGAGCTCGGCGCGGAAGATGATGTCTTCCGGCGTCGAGGCGCTGTGGACGAAGGTGATGTCGGTGCCGAACCCTCCCTGTCGGGCCAGCAGGCTGCGCACCATCGACATGATCGGGGTGATTCCGGAGCCGGCGGACAGGAAGAGGTGCCGTTCGGCCTGATGAAAGCTCGTGCTGAACAGCCCGTACGGCCCGTCCGCGTGCAGCCGATCGCCGACGCGCACGTTGTCGTGCAGATGGGTCGACACCGCTCCCCCGGGCACGCGCTTGACCGTGATGGTGAAGATATTCGTGCCGAAGGGCGCCGAGGAGATCGAATAGCAGCGCTCGAGACCCAGCTCGGGGATGCGCATCGTCACGTACTGGCCCGGCGCGAAGTCGACGCTGGTCATCCATCCCGCCCGCAGCTCGAAGGTTGTCACGTCGTGGGTCACCCGGGTGATGCCGGTGACCTCGACGGGGCCGGTGAGCAGCTCGGGATCGAGTTGAAGTTCGGCGAGCACGGGGCTAGCTGATTCAGCGGGCACCCGGTCGACCGGCGCGGCGAGCGCGGGCTCGACTGCCGTATCGAAGACCGGTTGGGCGGCGGCTGCGAGTGCGGGTCGCCCGCCCCGAGTGGGCACTCGGAGCGTCGCCTTGCCCACGGGCACGGACGCAGCCGGGGCGAATGTCGAATGACGGTACCTCATCGCCTCTCAACTCCTTCCAACTGCCCATTGCCCAACTGCACGGTCCGCTGCTCTCGATGGGCCTTGAGACGTTCGATGTACCAGGTGACGAAGTCATCGACCTGCGATTCGGTGGGTGCGTAGGGGCCCGGCACATATGCCGGCGACGAGATTCCCAGGTGTCCGCGTTCGCAGAAGGTCGCGTCCTGTTCGTTCGTCTTCAGCCACACCGTCGTGAGGTTGTCGAGATCGTAATCGACTCCTTCTTCCGCATCGGCGTGGACGAGCCAGGTCGTGCGCACCAGCGTCTTGTCTTCGGCCAACGGCAGCAGGCTGAACGTCACCACATGGTCGCCCATTGCGTGGAACCACATATTCGGCTGCACGTGCAGCGAGGCCCGGCCCAGGACGAAGGTGTCAAGATCGCCCAGCAATTTCGCCGAGGCGGCCGATCCGTCCATCGTGTACGACTCGCCCTGTCCGTCGAGCGCGGCTCGTTCGATCCGGAACCCGGTGGGTCGTCCGCTCAGCTCCTCGACGAGGGCGTAAGGCAGGCCGTTGCGGTCGCAGTTGGCGTGCAGCTGGTCTTCGGCGTCGAGGTAGCGCTGGTAGGCCGGCTGCAGGCGTTTGGGAATCTCTTCCGGTTCGTAGCCGTAGGTGGGGAAGAACGTGCACGTCAGCTCCGGGTGCCCGGCTTCGCAGTGGTAGCACTCGCGGTTGTTCTCCATGACGAGCTTCCAATTCGAGTCCTCGATGAGGTCACTCTGCGCGGCGACTTTCGTCCCGGCGATATCATGTCCTGCCAGGTAGGGTTCGATGACGTCCGCCACCTCGTCGATGTCATCGGGTGGAGTGGGGCTGAGGCAGATGAAGATCAGCCCGCCGATGACACGGACGTTCACCGGGCGCAGCGAGAAGCAGGTCCGATCGAAGTCGGGTGCTTGGACGCCCGCGGAGATGAGCTCGCCCGATGGGGTGTACGTCCACTGGTGGTAGCCGCAGACGATATTGCCCACCGAACCGGACAGGTCGTTCAGCAGCCGAGTGCCCCGATGACGGCAGACGTTGTGGTGCGCACGGATCTCGCCGTCGTCATCGCGGATGACGATGACGGAGTAGGCGCCGATGTCGATCGTGAGGTAGTCACCGGCCTCGGGCACCTCGGCAGCAGAGGCGACGAAGATCCACGTGGAGGCGAAGACCGCCTCGATATCGCGTGCGAAGAACTCCGGACTGATATAGAACGGTGCCGCCAGCGAATAGCCCGGCACGCGTTCGTCGATGAGCCGATCGATATCGGTCCTGCCGTGCCCGCCCGATCCGGCAGCCGCACCCGACCCGGCGGGTCCGCTCGTGCCGGAATCGGTCCGCTTCTGCTCTGGTGCCAGAGTCAATTCGTCCACCACCTCGTTGTCATGGTTCGGCCGCGTCTGATGTCGGCCCCTTCGCCGGCCGCGACCGTGGAGTTCGTGCTCCTGCCCCCAGTGTCCGCCAGAGGTATGCTGAAGAAAAGCGAATCTTCTTCATCCGAAACGTGCAATACTATTGCATGATCGATCCGCGTCTCCACGTCCTTCGGGTCCTTGCCGAAGTCGGCACCCTCACCGAGGCGGCACACCGCCTCGGATACACCCCTTCGGCCGTATCGCACCAGCTCAGAGGCTTATCGAAGGATCTCGGTGTGCGTGTCGTCGAACCGCGCGGCCGCGGCCTCGTCCTCACTCGTGCCGGTCAGCTCCTCCTCGAACGCTCGCAGGAGCTCTTCACCCGGTGGGAGGAGATCCGCGGTGAGCTCGACGGTCTCGATTCCGGTCTCGACACACGCACCAGGCGGCTGCGTCTGTGCGGATTCTCCACTGCCGCGGCCGCTCTGCTTCCCCCGACTGCCCTGACGGTGATGGAGCGGTTCCCGGGCGCCGAGGTCACGATCATCGAAGCCGATCCCGAGGAGTGCTTCGACCTCCTCGTCTCCGACCACGCCGATGTCGCCGTAGTCGTGGCCACCGACCCGCTGCCACCACGCAGCGATCCTCGTTTCGAGCAGTCGGCGCTATTCAGCGATCGCCTCGATCTGCTGGTTCCCGTGGGACACCGTCTGGCAGAGAAGTCGGCGGTGGCGTTGAGCGAGGCGGCCGAAGAATCCTGGATCCTCGATCGGGCGGGTTCGCCGTATCACCGCCTGGTGCGCACGGCGTGCGCGGCGGCCGGCTTCCAGCCGGAACAGGCACACCAGTCACGCGAGTGGGAGACGGGGGCATCGTTGGTCTCGGCGGGGCTCGGGGTCGCGCTCATTCCTCGCCTGGCACGCCTGCCGGACGGCTTCGATGTGGTGCGTGTGCCGTTGCGCGGTGATCCGGTGCCGTCGCGGAAGATCCTCTCGGGCATCCGCCGCGGTTCGGGCGCTCAGCCGATCATCGCCTCGGCATTGGAGGTCCTCCGGGAGTCTGCTGAAACGGCGGCCCGCCAGGGGGCCTGACCATCCAGACCTGCGGTCGCATTCGGCCTCGCTTCCTCGCGACGACTGTGGTGAGGACGATCCCGGCGATCAGCACCAGAACGGATACGCCGACCACAGCGAATCCGGTGGTGTAGAAACCGGAGGCGAAATCATCGAAGGCGTCGACGTTGCCGCCACCTCCGAGGAGGAACAGGAACATCGGGATGACGAGGATGCACAGCCCCACGCCGAGTCCGAGGACTCCGGCGATGATGAGGAGGATTCCCGGCACGACGGACGGTTTCTTCGCAGGCACGCCCTGCGGCGGAAACCCACCGGGCTGGATCATCTGCGGGTGATACGTCATCCGGGCCTCCTTCGTCTCTTCCGATCCTATCGGGACTCGAAACCTCCGATCCTATCGGGGACTCGAAACCACGCCATGACCTGCGCGTAGAGTTGAAGCACAGACTTCGAAAGACGGGCACCACGATGGACGATATGACCGCCGACGATCGGTCCAACCAGGTCGACAACGAAACTCACACTTCCGCACCCGGGGGCACGGCCGCCTCGGCGCGAGGTGGGACGCTCAAACGCACGATCGGGCTGAGCGAACTCGTCTTCTTCGGTCTCGTCTTCATCGGCCCGGCGGCCGCCGTCGGGGTGTTCGGCACTCTCGATGCCCGGTCGGGTGGGGCCGTGGCGTTGGTCTATATCGTCGCCACGATCGTCATGGCCTTCACCGCGGTCAGCTATATGCGCATGTCACGGGAGGTCCCCCGCGCGGGCACGGTCTTCGCCTACGCCTCGGCGGGAATCGGGAAACCGGCCGGCTTCGTCGCCGGGTGGATGATCCTCCTCGACTATCTCTTCATCCCCTCGGTCGCCTATCTGTTCACCGGGATCGCGCTGAACTCGATCTTCCCGGCCCTGCCTGTCTGGGTGTTCGTGGCCGTCGCCGTCGTGCTGACCACCGGGCTCAACCTCGCCGGGGTCAAGGTCGCCTCCCGGGTGATCACCGGGGTCGTCCTCGCCGAGGTGGCCGTCCTCGCCCTGGTCCTCGTCCTCGGCATCGCATACCTCATCCAGCATGGGCCGACGCGGGGATGGCTGACCCCGCTGACCGGGGTCGATGCGTTCTCCGTGACTGCGGTGCTCGCGGCCGTGTCCGTAGCCGTGCTGTCGTATCTCGGCTTCGATTCGCTTGCGACGTTCTCCGAGGAGGCCAATGGCGGGCCGCGGATCGTCGGCCGGGCCACGCTGATCTGCCTCGTATTGGCCGGCGTCTTCTTCGTCGCGCAGACCTGGGTGGGCAGTCTGCTCTCACCGTTGACCCCGGCGGAGCTGCAGGCCGATCCCGCGCTCGAGGGAGCCGCTTACTACGAAGCCGTCGATTCGACGCTGGGATCGTGGCTGCACTGGCTGCTCGCCCTGGCGAAGGCCGTGGGCGCAGCGTTCTCCGCGATGATCGGTCAGGCCGCCGGCTCCCGCATCCTCATGGACATGGGACGGTCGCGTCAGGTGCCGAAATTCCTCGCCGAGGTGGCCCCGAAGACCGGTGTCCCGTGGAAGGGGATCCTCGTGGCCGCCGGCGGCAATGTCATCGTGGCCGGGTGGGCGGCGACCCGTGCCGATGGCCTCGACCAGCTGACCTCGATCGTCAACGTCGGCGCGCTGACGGCGTTCATCTTCCTTCAGGCCTCGGTGGTCGGCTACTTCCTCGTGAAGAGGCAGGGCAGCGAGACTCCGAACTGGGTCAATCACGGCGTCATTCCGATCATCGGCGCCGGACTGCTCATCGCCGTGCTCGTCAGCGCGAATCCTCTGGCCCTGGTCGTCGGCGCGATCTGGCTCGTCATCGGCATTGCGGTGTTCGCGGTGAACAATCGGCGGCGAATCCACGGTTGAGCCGCCTCGGCGAGAGTCCGTCAGTCCTGCAGGCGGGTCGTTCCGTCGTGGCCGCCGGAGGTGTTGAGCTGTTTGGCGTAGCAGCTGTCGGGGCCGAGGCCATGCGATGAGCACCAGGACAGAGCATCATCAGGGTCGTCGTAGCCGATGCCGACGACGGTGACCCAGAAGTTGTCTTCTTTGAAGCTGCTGAAATCGCCGGACCAGATGAGCTTCACGCGGGGAAACTCTTCGCGCAGCCCTTCGAATTCTTCGAGGATCGCTTCTTCGTCCCAGGTCTTTCCCTCGGCTTCGAGGCCGACCTTCTTCGAACTCAGCTGCGGCACCCATTTGCCGTTGAGTTCGCTCTTCGCTGTCTGTCCGTCGGAGTCGGCGAGCTGTTTGAGTGCCTCCTTCGGGTCGTCGGGCAGCGCCGATTCGGTCTCCGTGGGTTCGGGTGAATTGCTGGCCGCAGCCGAACCGTCATCGCTGGCAGCGTTCGTCGGTTCGTCGGTGGAGGCGACGGTGGCGGAGTCCTCGGGATCTTTCGAGAAGAATTTCGCCGCACCCCATCCGATGCCCACACCGAGAACGATCACGATGACGGCGAAGAGGGCAATCATTCCGCCGCGCTTCTTCTGCGCTGGCGGTCCGGCCTGCTGATACGGTCCCGGACCGTAGCCGTAGGGCTGTTGCTGGTATGCAGCTTGGCCGGACTGTGGAGGCATTCCATTGGCGGCCGCGTAGCCGCCGGGGAAAGGCTGGGCGCCCTGAGCCGGGGAGGGTCCGCTCTGCTGGTGAGGAGGCTGACCGCTGCGATGAGGCGGGCCGCTCTGCGAGTGCGGGGTCTGGATATAGGGGCGCTGCGGCTGAGGTGACTGCGGAGGCGGTGGAGGGGTGCCCCAACCGTTGCCCGCCTGAGGTCCTGACTGCGGATTCGGCAGGGATCCCGGCTGGGTTCCGGGCTGCGAGGACCATTGGCTTCCCGACCGGTCGTTGACGTCCCATTCGTTCTCATCCCCGCGCCCGGGAGGGTTCGTACTCATCCGCAACTCCAGATCGATCACGCCGTATTTCAGAAAAAGTCCTAATAGAGAACTTCTCTTGCATTAACAGCCTAATATAAGTTGTGAACTACACATGCTTGATCTGCTCAGTGGATTGTTTCGATTTGAATTACATTGCGGAGCTGTCGGGCAACTGCACTTGAGGACTGGGTATGCACGACGAATCCGACGAGACGACACCGACCGCCGCCGAGGATCCGAAGGATCAGACCGCCGAGGACCAGGAGAGCCCCGAAGACGAGGTTCCGGACGCGGCCGAGACCTCGGATGATCCCGCACCTCAGGATGATGAGGCCACCGACGAGACTGCTCGCTGGGCGCCGCCGGAAAATGGCACACCCACCACCGAGCAGACCATCGACCCATACCGACAAGACCCCTACCAGCAGGTGCCCTATCAGCACGCCCCCGACCAGCACGCCCCTCACCAGCAGAGCCCCTTCCAATCCGGCCCTATGCCCTACCCTGCGCCACCGGGCTACCCGGCGAATGCCCCGAAGTCGAAATTCGCCTCGGCGCTGGCAAAGGGAGCGACCTGGAAGACGGCGCTGATCCCGCCGGGGATCGCCCTCCTCGGCGGCATCATCGTCTCCATCATCCTCACCGTCATCCTCACGTCGATGTCGGAGTTCGGCTCTCTGACCGAGGAGACCGGCCTCAACCTCGACAGCCTCAACTACGCCCTGCCGTTCATGCTCATGGCTCTGTCACTGTTCGGTTCGGCCGCGCTGCGCCTGGACATCAATGCCCCTGACAGCTTCAACGCCCAATTGGGCATCTTCACGACCGGCGCACCCTTGGTGGTCACCATCGTCACCGTGGGTCTGCTGTGGTGGATGACGAAATTGAGCGAACGCCGCTCCCCCGCGCCCAACCGGGTGTCCACGTGGATCCGCATCGGGGTCGCTACCCTGGCGATGACGCTCGTGCTCTTCCTCCTCCAGGTCATCTTCGCCGCCCGCGCCTCCGCCTTCGAAGAGGAAGGATCGTTTACCTTCACCGTCTCGGCGGTCACCGTCCGATCGTTCTTCCTGCCCCTGCTCGTCATCCTCATCACGAGCATCGCCGGCCGTGTCGCCGGGCATTTCAAGGGCACCGAGGCGATCGGTGCACCATTCCTGCGCTGGGCAGTCCCACCTCTGCTGGTGACCTGGATCCACCTCGCCCTCACCGTAGCCGTGTTCTCGATCGTCGCGCTCTTCGTCCTGCCGCTGTCCGTCGAGATGCCGGGCCAGCTGGTGCCGCTGACGTTCGTCAACATGGGCCTCATCCTCACGTCCCTGACCCACCTCGGCGGAATCAGCGCCACCGCCCAGGGCGACCTGGGCGCCTATTCTGACACCTTCTCCGAGAGCCTCACCCTGTTCAGCCGCGAGGCACCCGACCTGCTGTGGCTGGGCCTGCTCGTCGTCGCGGCCGCGGTGCTGATCGCGACGATCGTCGCCACCGTCACCCGGCGTCCGGCCTGGACCGTGATCGAGCAGGACAAGCAGCAGTGGTCGAGTGCGTGGAAGCTGCCGGTGGCGTTCTGCCTCGTCTGGGGTCTGCTGTCACTGCTGGCCATCCCCGCGAACCTGTCGATGTCCGGATCCGCCGAGGCGGCCATGTTCTTCGGCGGATCCGGTGCGGCCCGTGCCGGGATCGGCCCTCTGGCCTGGACGTTCCTCATCTTCGCCCTCTGGGGCGGGATCATCGAGGTGCTTTCGCGCACCCTCGGCCCGCGGCTCGCCCTCACCTTCCCCGCCGTGGCACGGATCACCGCCGGACGGACTGTGCACCCGCACTGGGGACCGTACCTGGGCATGAGCGAACCGCAGTTCGCATTCGTCCATCCCGATCTGGCTCGAGCCGCCGCCCCGACGCCACCGCCGGTCGCCCCCGGACCCGGCGAGGTCGGGCCATACGGGGCGGGCGGGTTCGGACCACAGGGACCTGCCGGCTATCAGAGTCCGCCCGCATCGCCGAATACGTTCGACTCGCAGGGCCAACCGCCCCATCCACAGCAGGGTCCGCAGCAGTTCTCGGATCCGGTCGGTCCGCAGCAGCATCCGGCACCGTCCGACCAGCAGCCCTATGCCTATCCGCAGGGCGCCGCCGGTCAGCCGGCCTATTCGGCCCCGCAGGGTTCGGCCGGGCAGCAGTCATACTCGGCTCCGCAGGGAATGTACGCCGCGCAGCCGTATGCGGGCCCGGCCAAACCCTTCGACAAGAGGAAGACGACGCTCGTATCGGTCGTCGCCGGAGGTGCTGTCCTCCTCCTCGTGGCCGCACTCATCGTCGTCACCCAACTCAACGGACACATGTTCGGCCCCGAAGCGACGGTGGAGAAGTACTTCTCAGAGCTCTCCGACGGCGACGCCGAGGGTGCCCTCGAGGTCGCCGACGTCGACGTTCCGCAGGAAGCACGAACCCTGCTGACCAACGATGTCCTCGGCGGCTCCAAGGCGCTGCCCGACGATGTCACCGTCGAGGATGCCGAGATCTCCGGAGACACGGCGACGGTCGCAGTCACCTATGACGTCGGCGGCTCCAAGGGCAACAGCACCCTGACCCTGCACAAAGCCGGAAAGAAGGCGGTGTTCTTCGACGACTGGGCGCTCAAGAGTCCCGACCTGCTCACTCTCACCGTCGATACTCCCGGCCTCAAGAAGGTCAAGGTCAACGGAACCGACGTCGACAGCGACGGGTCGACACTGTCCCTGCCGGCCTTCCCCGGTCTCTACACGATCGACCTGGCCGAGAAGTCCGATCTCATCACCGCGGACGCGGTCGAGGTGCGGGCCTTCCTCGGCGATGACGCGAACATGGAGGGTGAGGACACGCCGCTGCTCGCCGCCCATCCCTCGGACGCGTTCCGCAGCGAGGTCGACAAACAGGTCAAGACCCTCATCGACAGCTGCGCGAAGAAGACAGTCGCCCAGCCCGACGGGTGTCCGTTCGGATCCTCTCTGGCCGACAGCTATGACGCCACCGGCCTCACCTGGTCGATCTCGTCATATCCGACGGTCACCGTCGCCGATGACTCCATGGGCGCCGACCAGTATTCGAACCCCGAGGACGCGACCGGCCCGAACGGCGGTCCGGCGTGGCTGATCTCCTCGAACACCTCCGGCGAGGCGCTCGTGACCGGCAGCTACGACATGTTCGACGAGTCCGAGCCCTTCGATGACACCGTGACCTTCGACCTCAACGGCACGGCAGAGATCGTCGACGGCAAGATCGTCATCACCGTCAGCGACGACCCCTGGAACTGGTGACCGAGGCAGCGTGACCCGGCCCAGGGCACGCCGTTCAGTCGATGAAGATCGTCGAGGCGGTGCTGCTGATCCGGTCCACGAGCCCCAGTCCTTCGTCGACGTAGGCGGCGCGTTCGTCGGCGGGGACCATCGCCCCACCGGTGAGCCACACGAGGTGGACGCCGGTCGGGGACTGAGCCGCCGCGTCACCCGTCCGCCACGGAATGGTCAGCCCGGCGGTCGCAGAGGGTTCGACATCGATGCCTTCGGTCTCATGGAGCACGCCGACTCCTGCCCGGATGACCTCGTCGGGGACCGCGGCGAACCCGGAGATGAGCGGCCCGATCGTCGGTCCGATGAAGCGTGACGGGCGGGCGACCGCCAGTCCGTCGGCGGCAGTGGCTCCGGACAACCCGATGTCCTGCACGGAGATGTCGCTGTGCCGACCGGTGCGCACGCCGAGGAACATCGCCGGTGCCTGGCTCGGTTCGACGAAGACGCAGCGCACCGCAGTGCCGAACACCCGCTTGAGCCCGAAGGTCACTCCCCCGGGACCGCCGCCTATGCCGCACGGCAGATAGACGGTGAGCGGATTCTGCTCGTCGATGGTGACGCCTGCGGCCGCGAACTGGCGCTCCAGCCGCAGGGCAGCCACCGAATATCCGGCGAAGAGGCTCACCGAGTCCTCGTCGTCGACGAAGTGCGTGTTCTCGGCTGCCTCGGCCGAGGCACGGCCGGCCTCGACGGCCTCGACGAAGTCACCGGCATGTTCGATGACGTCGACCCCGTGGTCGCGCAGCATCGTCTTCTTCCATTCCCGGGCGTCGGCGGACATATGCACCGAGGCGGCGAAGCCGAGGCGAGCGCTCAGGATCCCGATCGACAGCCCGAGGTTCCCAGTCGAGCCCACGACGATGCGGTGGTTCGCGGCGATCTCACGAAACTCACGATTCGAATAGGTGGCGGGATCATGAGCGTCGAGTCCATGGTCGGCGGCGACCGCCTCGGCGAATTCGAGCACCTCGTGGAAGCCGCCGCGGGCCTTGATCGACCCGCTCACCGGCAGACAGTCGTCACGTTTGAGCCACAGCCGTCCGCCCAGCTCGGATCCGAACAGACCGTCGAGGCGGTGCTGCGCCGCAGGCGCCGGAACCAGAGCCGATTCGATCAACCCGCCGTCTGCCTCCGGGAACGCTGATGCGAGCTCGGCCGGAACGGTCGCCGTCTCCGGGAAGGTCTCGGCGAACCAGGGCGCGAAGCGGTCGAACCGGGCCGCCGCGGAATCCATCACGTCGCCGAGGTCGGGCAGGGCCGCCTCGGTGGAGGTGGAGCGGAGCCACGTGGTCGGAGCACCCGAGGCCAGGGACCGGATGATCTCGTCGGTGCTGAGTTCGTCAGTCAGGTCGGTCATGCACCGATCGTAGCCCGGCGGGGTGCGGGCCTCAGCTCTTGACGATCTTCTTCGCGGGTTCGAGGACGTCGGCGAGTTCGTTCAGCCATTTCGCGTAGCCGTCATAAGTGTAGGCGCGTTTATCGTCCCAGGTGCCGAGCTGGTCCTCCTTGACCGCGGGCAGGCTCTTGTACACCGGGTTGTCCTCGTAGTCGGTCGAGGCGTCGTGGACGAGGACGACGTCGGCCGGGTAGTCCGACATCTTCTCCCAGGAGACTTCTGCCCAACTGCTCTCTCCCTTAGCGTCGGGGCCGACGAGGGTGAGCCCGTCCTCGTTGAGCATCTCGGCGACGCCCAGGGAGTTCGAGGTGTAGTTGATCTCCGCGGTGAAGTTCGCCAGCAACACTGTCAGCTGGTCCTGCTTCTTCGCCACGCTGCGGATGCGTGCCCGAGCGTCGTCGAAGGCCTTCCGCTTGTCCGCGATGGCGCCGGTGTCTGTGTCCTTGCCCAGCGCCTCGGCGATGGCCGCGTACTGAGCGAACATCGCGTCGGGGCCCTGCCCGCCGAGTTTGACCGGGACGAACGGCACGAGCTCGCTGACCTGGCTTTTCACCTTCTCGTCCCACCAGGTCCACCCGTCGCCGGCTTCATTGCCGTAGGCGACGAGGATGTCCGGCTCGGCAACCGCGAGGGCCTCGATATCGAGTTCCATATCGGTGCCGACGACCTCGACTCCTTCCGAGTCGAAGGACTTTCCCGGGGACTCGTTCTGTCCGAACCCGAAGACCGCGACCGGCGTGATTCCGTACTGCGCGAGACCGGCTGCCGAATAGAAGTCCGCGGCGATGCGCTTCGCCGGACGGTCGAGTTCGATCGTCAGCCCGTCATAGCCTTCGGGCGAATACGTGAAGTTCGGGTTGCTGCCCGCAGTGCCAGACGCGCCGTCACCCGCATCGCCATCGGCTTCGCCGCGGCAGCCGACGAAGGCGAACGGGGCGAGAACGGACAGGGCAAGGAGCTGACGACGACGCATCGAGAGCCTTTCGGTGGGCGTCCCCGCAGGGACGGAACTGGTGCGCCTGTAGTGACGCCGGGACCACCGTAGCACTATTTGGAAAGGCTAGCCTTACTAAATTAGAGTAGAGTAGCGTTGCGGATGTTGACGTATCCACGACAGCTGCACACACGAACACAACGCGTCCCCGCGGGGACGCCCTCACGACCGCGCGGTCGTGGGAGGCGAAGGAGAATCAGTGTCACGAGCCCCCATCGGTGCCTTCGAAGCAGAGGTCCTCGCCGTCGACAACCTCAGCCCGTCCTTCCGTCGGGTGACTTTCGGGGGTGCGGGACTCGGGGAATTCGGCCCGAACACCCACCCTCGTGACCTGCGGATCAAACTCGTCATCCCTCCTCAGCGTGCCGCTGCGCCGCAGTTCGATCTGCCGGGATTCCTCACCGAGCAGGAAGCCGCTGGAGTGTCCTGGTACCAGGCCTGGCTGCAGGTCAGCCCCGACGTGCGCGGAGCGATGCGCACCTACACCGTGCGCGAATGGAACGATGCCGAGCGCAGACTCGTCATCGACATGGTCCTCCACACCGATGAGCATGGTCATTCGGGCCCGGCAGCCGAGTGGGCCGAAGCCGCCGAGGTGGGGCACCGCCTCCATATCATCGGTCCCTCCCGTGCCTCGGAGACTCCGTGCGCCGGGATCGAGTTCGCCCCGGGAGATGCCCACCAGATCCTCCTCGCCGGCGACGAGACCGCTGTGCCCGCCATCGCCTCGATCCTCGATTCGCTCAAGGACAGCCAGGCGCAGGGCAAGGCCGTTCTCGAGGTCCCGAGCGCCGAGGACATCATCGACATGACCATTCCCACCGGCTTCGAGGTCGAATGGCTGCCGCGCGGGCAGGCCGACTTCGGTCAGCTGCTCGAACCTGCCGTCCGCGAGGCGGTGCGTGCGGAGACCCGGACCCCCGTCGGGGCCGGAGCGGCGGGGTCGACCGGCGGTCTGAGTGGTCAGGTCCGGGATCTCGACGATGTCAACATCGACGAAGAGATCCTCTGGGATGTTCCCGCAGCCCTCACCGAGGCGGCTCAGGGCAGTTCGAGTGCCACGGACAAGGACGACCGCCCCTTCTATGCCTGGATCGCCGGAGAGGCCGGACCGGTCAAGCGTCTGCGCCGCTACCTCGTCCAGGAAGTCGGAGTCGACCGCAAGCAGATCGCGTTCATGGGCTACTGGCGTCAGGGCAAGGCCGAGGGCTGAGCCCTCAGACCCTGCCCGACTGAACTCTCAGACCCTGCTGGGCTGACCCGGCGAGCGTCGCAGAGCTCCGATGATCTGCGGCCCGATCGCGGCAGCCGCGCCGGCCAGGCACAGCACTCCGCCGACTGCGGCCAGCGGAGGCGGGACCTCTCCGAGAACGACCCAGGCCATCACGACGACGATGGCGGGGACGAGGAGACTCGAAGAGCTGAGCAGACCCGCCGGCAGAGATTTCAGCGCATATCCCCAGAGGTTGAAGGCGATGGCGGTCGGTACGACCCCCAGGTAGATGATCTGAAGCGTGATGCCGATCGGCGCCGCGGCCACCTCGTCGATGAGGCCGGGAGCGAAGACGAGACTGACCAGCGCACCGACGAGGATTCCCATCCAGGTCACGGTCACCGAATCCTCCCCGGATAGGAAATGCTTCTGCAGCAGCACGCAGGAGGCGTAGAGCACTGCGGCGACGAGGCTGAGGACAAGGCCGCCGACAGTGAAGAAGCCGGTGAAGCTGGCGGCCGTGATCAGCCCGATTCCGAGCAGAGAGACGATGATGCCGATGAGCAGGCGCTTCGGCAGCCCTTCTCCGAAGACGAGACCGGCGAAGACGGCGATGATCAGCGGTGCGATATTGACGATCATCGAGGCGGTTCCGGCATCGATCGACCGTTCCGCCGCGTTGAGGACGACGACATAGGCAGAGAACCAGGCGATGCCCCAGAGGACGAGAATCAGCCAGACGACCTTGCCGGAAGGGAACCGCGGACGACGGAAGAGCATCCAGGCGGAGAGCACCACGGCTGCGGACGCGCCCCGCAGCAGCGCCATCGGACCAGGAGAGAAGAATTCGCCGGCGTCGCGGATGACGACGAAGGACGACGCCCAGAAGGTCATGGTGAGCAGGGCGGCAATCCACGGGAGAAGACGAGGAGCTGTCGTCAGGCGGGGATTCGGACTCGCGACTCGCATGCTGAGGGCTGATCTGTTCATAGGCACGATTATTCGTCTCCTGACTGTGAAAGAAAAGCGCACACTATTGCACAACTGTCCACGACGTGCGTACGGTTCATCTGTGTACACCGTCGCTCACCTGAAGTCGTTCAAATCGGTCGCCCTCACCGGGTCCGTCCGATCCGCCGCGCAGCATCTCGGGCTCTCCCCGTCCGCGGTCAGCCATCACCTCAAACTTCTCGAACAAGAGACGGGGCTGACTCTGTTTCAGCGACAGGGACGCGGTCTGTGCCTGACCGACACCGGATCGGCGATCATGCCCGACGTCGACTCCGTGCTCGAGAGCTCCGGACGCTTGGGCCAATGCATCGCCGACCTGCATGAGAATCGAATCGGGTACCTGTCGATCGGGTACTTCGCGACGGCGGGAACTCGGTGGCTGCCGGAACTCGTTGCCTACCTCGAGAACCGTCATCCCGATGTCACGGTGCAGCTCAATCTGGCTGAGGGCCCCTGGACCGAGTTCCCCTCCGATCTGCACGTGGTGATCTCGGAGACGAAGAACCCTGAGTTTCCGCAGCAGGTGAAGAGTCATTTCCTCACCGAGGATCCCTATGTCGTCGCCGTTCCTGAGGACCACCCGCTGTCATCTCGTGAGGAAGTGAGTCTCGGCGAATTGGAGAGTCACCCCTGGATCGACAATGACACGGCGGACGGCCCGTGCCGAAAGATCCTCTTCGATGCCTGCTCCCGTGCAGGAGTGAGAGTGCACTTCAAACATGAAGCGCACAGCTTCGTCACGGCGCTGCACATGGTCAGTCGGGGCTTGGGTCTGACGATTCTCCCGCGGCTCGGTGTCGAACCCCTGCCTCCCGGGGTGGCCATCATCCGGCTGACAGCGCCCGAACCGATCCGCTTCATCCACGCGATCTGCGATCCGGGCCACCCGCAGCAGGAACTCATCGAGGATGCGGTCACAGCCCTGCGCGAGCTCGCCACCAGCTGACGAGAGGACGGCTCTGCCCTGCCTTCCGGGCATGCCGAAGCGACGTGTGCACCCTTTGTCCGAGGGCTCGGCCTCCCTCAGATCTCGGCGAGCATCTTTCCGGGGTTGAGGATGCCCAGCGGGTCGAGCGCGTTCTTCACGGCCAGCTGGATCCGTCGTGATCCTTCGTCGAGTTCGTTCGGCAGCCACGCGCGTTTGAGGAACCCGACCCCGTGCTCACCGGTGATCGTCCCGCCGAGGTCGATGCCGATGCGCATGATCTCTGCGAACACTTCTTCGGCCTTCGCGGTCTCCCCCGCATCGGACGAGTCGAAGAAGATGGAGGGGTGCATATTGCCGTCGCCGGCGTGGGCGACGAGGGCGATCTCGAGTCCGGATGATGACCGCAGTTCGGTGAGCCGGTCACAGAATTCGGGCACGGCGGTGCGCGGCAGGCACACATCGTCGAGCAGCTGACCGCCGCCGTGAGCGCCCGCGAACTTCTCGTAGGCCGGTTGGATCATCCGCCGCGCGGTGATGAGGGCCGCCGAGTCGCTCGGATCGTCCGAGTACGCAACGTCGAGGGCGCCGCAGCGTTCGGCCACCTCGGTGAAGGTCGCCATCGCGGCTTCCGCATCGGTCGGGTTGTCGTCGACCTGCATGATGAGCATCGAACCGGCATCGCCGTCGAGGCCGAAGTCGCCGTAGTCGTTGAGCATGCGCAGGCTGGCCCCGTCGAGGAATTCGAATAAGCTCGGCACCCCGCCGCCGGCCATGAAATCGGCGACGGTCTGCAGTCCGCTGCGCTCATCCGGGAACGTCGCGATCGCGGTGAACGGCTCGGGCAGGGCGGGCACGAGGCGCAGCGTCGCTTCGACGACGATGCCCAGGGTGCCTTCGGAGCCGATGAAGAGATGGCGCATATCGAGTCCGGCCACACCCTTGGCCGTCTGCGGGCCGAGCGTGGTGATGGTCCCGTCGGCGAGTACGACTGTGAGCGATCGGACATAGTCCCTGGTCACACCGTATTTGACGCAGCAGAGTCCGCCGGCATTCGTTGCGATGTTCCCGCCGATCGATGACAGTGCCACCGATCCGGGATCCGGCGGGTAGGACAGTCCGAACTGAGCGAGGTGGTCCTTGAGGTCCTGGTTGATGATGCCCGGTTGGACGGTGATGAGGCGTTCTGCCTCGTTGACGGCCACAACGTCGTTCATCTTCGACACATTGAGCAGGATCGCTCCCGGTGAGGCGTTCGCGCCTCCCGAGATCCCGGACCTCGCCCCCTGCGGGACGACCGGCACCCGATGTGCACTGGCGAAGGCCATGACCTCTTGGACGTCTTCCGCCGAGGTGGCCCTGACCAGGGCGATCGCCCCCTCGCGTGGGCAGAACAGGGCTTCGTCGCTGGAGTGGGCGTCGATGACATCCGGGTCAGTCGTCAGCGCACCCGGGCTCAGTCGTGCGGCAAGCTCATCGAGCGCAGCCGGGTCGAGGGCGGGAAAGTCGGGTGCTATGGACGTCGGGGTCGTCAATTCTGCTCCTCGGATCGGTCGGTCGAAGACAGACGGCGGGCCGTTACTTCATCACGTCCAGGTTATCGGGGGCGGGCGCGGCCCGGAGGATGAGGGTGACGATGCCGGCGGCGACCATGGCCGCGCCGACGACCCACATGCCCGCGTTCTGGGTGCCGGTGAGGTCGGCCAGCCAGCCGGTGATGTAGGGGGCGAAGAAGCCCGCGGAGTTGCCGAGCGAGTTGATGAGTGCGAGTCCCGCGGCGGCACCGGCACCGGCGAGGAAGGTCTGCGGCAGCGGCCAGAACGTCGGCAGGGCGGCGCAGATCGCCATGCAGGTGATCGTCACGGCGATCATCGTTGTGAACGGTGAGGACAGGTAGAGGGCGATGGGAATCGCCACTCCCCCGACGAACAGCGGGACGGCCACGTGCCACACACGCTCGCCCGTGCAATCGCCGTGCCGGGACCAGAAGTACATGGCCAGGGCGCCGAAGACATAGGGGATGGCCGTGATCAGGCCGATCTCGACGATCGAGTACTCGACGCCGAAGGACTCCTGGAATCCGGCGATGATCGTCGGGAGGAAGAAGCTCATGGCGTAGAGGCCGTAGACCATGCCGAAGTAGACGAAGGACAGGGCCCACACGCGTGGCTGCAGCAGGGACCGGCGGACCGGGTAGTGGAAGGTCTCTTCCTTGCTCTTCTCCTCGGCGTCCATCGTCGACTGCAGCCAGTTGCGTTCTTCGGCGCTCAACCACTTCGCGTCCCGCGGGCGGTCGGTGAGGTAGAAGATGCACATGATGCCCAGGAGGACGGCGGGCACGCCTTCGATGATGAACATGAAGCGCCAGCCGGCGAAGTTCTCGAAGATCGAGTTGCCGCTGGAGATCAGCCACGACGACAGGGGCGAACCGACCACGCTGGAGAGTGGGATGGCGAGCATGAACAGGGCCGTGGCCCGCGCACGCATCGAGGTCGGGAACCAGTACGTGAGATAGAGGATGATACCGGGGAAGAACCCCGCCTCGGCGACGCCGAGGAGGAACCGCAGCACGTAGAGCCAGCCGTGGTTGGGCACGAATGCCATGGCCGCGGCGACGATGCCCCAGCTGATGAGGATGCGGGCCAGCCAGATGCGGGCGCCGAACTTGTGCAGAGCGAGGTTCGAGGGCACTTCGAGGATGAGGTAGCCGAAGAAGAAGACGCCTGCGGCGAACCCGAACTGAGTCGCGTTCATCGCGAGGTCTTCGTTCATTCCGCCCGGTCCGGCGATGCCGATGTTCGTCCGATCGAGGTAGTTGATGAAGTACATCGCGATGACGAACGGGATGAGACGGATGAGGACCTTGCGCAGGGTCCTCTTCTCCAGCGCCGAATCGGCGGGGGTCTGTCCGCTCATACGCGGGCTCACCTCGGATGACATGCGATCTCCTTCGATCAGGTCGGGCCACGGTGGTGGCTCAGCGGTGGCGCGGACTCGTGCCGCGGACGTGCGGCAGCGGTTCGCTGCGGGTGCATCGGCGCGGCAGCCAGTGCATTACGGCAACACACTACGACAGCGCTCCTACTTCGCCTAGCAATCGGACATGAAGTGCCGAATAGCGGGACGCCGCGCCGAATCCGCGCCCACGAGCACACCAGCTGGTTCAACGTGCAAACGCTTAACGCAAATGCTGGGCGCACACACTTTGAAGCAGTTGTTGCGCTGTCCGGTTGCGAGTGCAGCTGCGGCGACACGGTTACGATGAGTGCAGACAACCCGATTGCGAAGGGGAGCCGCAGTGCAGCCGATGACCGAGCTCGAGGCCGAGACACTGCGCGACTACTACGGCACGTTCGCCCGCCTCGAAGCGGCCGGCACCTCCCCGATCTACGCCATGTGGGCCGAGGGAGTGGCCGCGGATGACGAGGTCATCTCGCTCCTGCTCGAACTGCCCCGACCGAAGCGCCAAGCCAATCTCCTCTTCGCAGCGGCGCGCCACCTCGGTGCGGGCGAGGGTTCCTATGTTCAGCTGCGATCGTGGCTGCTCGATCACTGGGACGACGTTCGGGAGCTCATGCTCGCTCGGTCCACGCAGACGAACGAGGCGGGCCGCTGCGCGACGCTGCTGCCGGTGCTCGCGCAGATCCCCGGTCCGATTGCGCTCATCGAGGTCGGAGCCTCGGCGGGTCTGTGCCTCTATCCCGACCGCTACAGCTGCAGATTCACCGTCACCGAAGCGGCCGGACGCACCGCAGCCGACGATCGGACCGCTCGCGGAGGCGCAGTGACCACCGATCGTTCTGTTCCCGGGACGTCCGGTGCGAAGTTCGAGCAGTCGGTGACGCTCGACCCGGCCAATGGCCCCAGCCCGGTCGTGCTCGAATGCGAACTGGCGAACACCACGGCGCCGGAACACCTTCCCGAGGTGGCGTGGCGGGCCGGAATCGATCTCAATCCTCTCAATATCACCGATGCTGACCAGCGGGAATGGCTGACGTCGCTGATCTGGCCCGAGCATGAGTCGAGGCGGGAGCGCCTCCTCGCCGCCGCCTCGATTGCAGCTGCCGATCCCCCGCACCTCGTCCGCGGAGACCTGCTTGAGACCGTCGAATCCCTGCTCGCCGAAGTACCCTCCGGAGCCCAGCCGGTCGTCTTCCACAGTGCGGTGCTCGCCTATGTCGATGCTGAGTCGCGTGCCCGCTTCGCCGCTCTCATGCAATCACGCGACGACGTCGTCTGGATCAGCAATGAGGGAGCCGGAGTCCTCCCTGACACTCGCGCGCAGCTCGAGACACTCGGGATTGAGCCCGACGGGCGATTCGTGCTCAGCGTCGACGGCCAGGCGGTCGCTCTGACCGGTCCCCACGGGCAGAGCTTCACCGGACTGCCACAGGCCCGCTGATTGGTCCCCCGCTTCGAACAAGTCACAATATGGTGCCGAATTCGCGCCCACGTGCACACCAGCTGGCTCAACGTGCAGGCGCATAACGCAAATGCTATGCGCACACACTTTGAAGCAGTTGTTGCGCTGGAACCCTGCGGCTCACGCCCAACCGACGACGAGGCGGGCCGCCTCGGCGGGGATCATCGGGTCGACGCCGGTGAGGTCGGCGAAACGGCGCAGACGATTGGCCGCAGTGTTGCGGTGGCAGAACAGCTGCTCAGCCGACGCACCGATGCTCCCCGTCGCCAGATAGACCTGCACCGCCTCGATGAGGCGCTCTCGCTCGACCGGACCGCAGGCGGCAAGCGCGGACTCGACATCGGCGAGGATCGGGTTGCCCGCGGCATTGAGTGACCGGGCGGCCAACCGCGCCCACCCGCTGCGCCAGGTCATCGCAGACGTCTCATCAGCGGCGATGACGTCGGCGAGGTCACGCGCGGTCAACGCCGACCGCCGCAGTGCCCCGATCCCTTCGGCACGCACATACCCCACCCTCGCCTCGGCGATCTTGCCGGCGAGCGCCCCCAGCGAATGACCGACTCCGCCCCCGCCGGGATCGGAAACATGGCCCGCGCCTTCTGGAACCTGCGTGAAGGCGATGAGCACCTCGCCGAGGTGGTGCGTGAACACGGTACCGCCCGCGCGGACATGATCGGAGATGATGACCCGCAGGGCCCGGACGTCGTCGCCGGTGGCGGCGATGACGAGCAGCGGACAGTCGACGTCGAGACCGAGCCCGGTCGCGATCGTCGACAGTCGTTCACCGGTCGGGTCCGGATCATCGAAGAGACTGGCGATGAGGCCGGCATGCACCGAGAACTCCTCGGCCCGCATTCGTGCGAGCTCGGCCGTGTAGGCCTGTTGGACCTGGGAGACGTATTCGTCGACCGTCGACAATACGATGCCCGTGTGGCGGATGACCAGCTCCGCGTCGTCCTGGCTCGCCACCCGGGTGAGCACCTCCCAGAGCACGCTGAAGTCGTGGCGGATCGCCGTCATCAGGGCCTCGAGCGGGATGCCTGCCCGCGCCCGGGAGACCCCAACCTCCGTCGACACGGCCACAGGCCCGTCGAAACCACCGGCCCGCAGTCCCTCGATGAGGGTGGAGAAGGAGAGCCGACCGGTTCGGCGCAGCTCCGAAACCGGAATCGGGGCAGGATCGTAGCCGGAGACCGTGACCACGCGGGTCATGAACCGCTCGGTCAGCTCGTCGAGATCGAGGGCGTCGAGGAGCTCGAGCCACCGCCGTTCATCTCCGGGCTGCGGCCGGTCCCGCAGCTGTCGTGTGCCCACAAATCCGTTATTCTCATCCATCACACCCTCAAGAATATGTGCATCTGCACAAGCACTGCCCGATTTTCGGTGACAAATGCGTCTGGATCGGGACACGTGGCACTCTGTAAGGTCGATACCTGCCGGTCGAACGCAGTGATCGACCGATGCACCACCCGCACCCGGACTCGGCCGACCAGGCCCAGGTCCCCGGACTCGACGGAGAGAACCATGAGCGAGCAGAACATCACGGCGTCCGCCGAGCTCAGCGCCACCACAGAGCTGAGCATCAAGGACGCGAACAAGGTCGCCGCCGGCGCCCTGATCGGCACCGCCCTCGAGTGGTACGACTTCTTCCTCTTCTCGGCCGCGGCCGCCCTGATCTTCAACGTCCAGTACTTCACCAGCGAGAACGCCACCGCAGCTGCGTTGGCCTCCTTCGCGACCTTCGGTGTGGGTCTGGCCGCTCGCCCCATCGGCGGTCTGATCTTCGGCCGCATGGGCGACAAGATCGGACGCCGCAAGGTCCTGCTCATCACGATCATCGGCATCGGCGTCGTCACCGGCCTCATCGGTGTGCTCCCGACCTATGCGGCGATCGGATTCGCCGCTCCCGCCCTCCTCGTCCTCCTGCGCATCCTCCAGGGCCTCTTCGTCGGCGGCGAATGGTCGGGCGCGATGACCCTCGTCGTCGAGAACGCCCCGCTGCACCTGCGCGCCCGCTATGCGGCGATCCCGCAGATCGGTTCGCCCATCGGCACGATCCTGTCCTCCGGCGGATTCTTCGTCATGACCCTGCTGTTCTCACAGGAGAACTTCAACTCGTTTGGCTGGAGGATCCCGTTCCTCATCGCCCTGCCGCTGCTCGTCGTCGCCGTCTACCTGCGTTCCCGCCTCGAGGAGTCACCGGTCTTCCGCCAGCTCGAAGAGTCCGGTGAGGTCGAGAAGAGCCCGATCAGCACGACCTTCCGAGACTCGTGGAAGCAGATCATCATCGGCATGGCCGCGGCCCTGCTCGGCGTCGGCGGCTTCTACCTCGTCACCGCCTTCTGCGTCTGGTACGGCGTCAACGTCCTCGGGTACACGAACTCCCTCCTCCTGCTCGGCAGCATGGTCGCCGCCGCCGTCGAGATCGGAGCCCTCATCTGGGGCGGCGCCCTGGGAACGAAATTCGGTGCCTCGAAGGTCATCCTCTGGGGCGGAATCGCCTCGGCGGTCGTCGCGGTGCCCGCATTCTTCATGTTCGAGTCCGGCAACCCGGTCCTCGTTGTCATCGCCATGACCCTGGCTGTGTCCACCCTGTCCCTGCCCTACGCGGCCTCGGGCACCGTGCTCACCGGCCTGTTCCCCGCCACCACCCGCTACACGGGTGTGGGCATGGCGCAGAACGCCGCAGGCATGCTCTCCGGGTTCATCCCGCTGCTGGCCACGAGCTTCGTCGCCTCCGCCGGAGACCACTGGTGGCCGGCCGCCGCGATGCTCGTCTTCCTCTCCCTGTTCACGGCCTTCGCCGGCTTCGTCGCACCCCGCATGAGCGTCGACCTGCCCGGCTTCAAACACTGAGAACCCAGCGTAGCACCGGGCCGGGAGCCCCGGACCTCACACCGTTCGACCCTCGAAAGGACACCCAATGTCGCGTTCCGCCGGCCACCTCATCGTCGACACCCTGGAGAGCGCGGGCATCGAACGCGTCTACGCGGTGCCCGGCGAGTCCTACCTCGACGTCCTCGACGGACTGTATGACGCGAACATCGAGACCGTCGTGTGCCGGCAGGAGGGCGGTGCGGGGTTCATGGCGTTGGCCGAATCCCGGCTGACCGGCCGTCCCGGAATCGCCATGGTCACCCGTGGTCCCGGAGCGGCGAATGCGATGATCTCCGTGCACACCGCTTGGCAGGACGCGACCGCGCTCGTCCTGTTCGTCGGCCTCGTCCCACTCAATGACCGGTCCCGCGAATCCTTCCAGGAGTTCAGCCTGCCCGAATGGTTCTCCTCGACGGCGAAGCGCGTGCTCACCATCGATGACGAGGACCGTGCCGGTGAGATCACCGCCGACGCCCTGCGCATCGCCGCATCCGGTCGGCCCGGCCCCGTCGTCGTCGGCCTGCCCGAAGACGTCCTCGTCCGTCTCACCGAGGCCCCCACGCCGACCCTCGCCGAGGTGGCCCCACCGATCCCTGCCCCCGCCGTCATCGACTGGCTGGCTTCACGGATCGCGGCCGCGAAGCGTCCCGTGTTCGTGCTCGGCGGGGATGGGTGGCACAACGGCTGCGGAGCTGAGTTGGCCCGACTGGCCGCCTCAGCGGGGTTCCCGATCTTCTGCGATTGGCGCGCCTACGATGCGATTCCGCATTCCTCGCCGGCGTGGGCGGGGTGGCTCGGCTACGGTCGCGCCGATGCGGTGGCGGCCGGTTTCGCCGAGGCGGACCTCGTCGTCTTCGTCGGCTGCGCCCGGTCCGATGTCTTGAGCGACGGGTACACGATCGGCTTCGACGCCGAAACCGTGCTCGTCTCCCTCGATATGGAGGCCACCCAGCACGCAGGGCGCATCGATGAGCACATCATCGCCTCCCCGGAATCCTTCACTCGTGCCCTGACCAGTACCGATGCCGATGCCGCTCGTGCTTCCGGGCAGCTGCGCGGTGTTCGAACGGATGAGTGGATGCAGTCACGTGCCGACGTGCAGTCCCGGTTCGCCGCGCACCGCCCCGACGCCGAGGCGGCTCCGGAGAATCCGGGCCGTACCGGGGTCGATCTCGGGGTGGCGTTCGGGATTCTCGATGACCGCCTCGGCGGGGATGCAATCCTCACCTACGGGGCGGGCAATGCGACGATCTGGGGGCACCGGTTCATCCGGCATGAGCGCCCGGCCAGCCTCGTCGGAGCCCGCAACGGAGCAATGGGCCTCGCCGTTCCTGCAGCCGTGGCGGCCTCCCTGGCGTACCCGGAGCGTCGTGCGGTCGCGATCTGCGGCGATGGAGACTTCCTCATGAACGGGCAGGAGATCGCCACGGCCTTCGCCCACGGCGGTTCACCACTCATCATCGTCATCGACAACGGCGTGTACGGCACGATCGTGTCCCACCAGGAGAACCACTATCCCGGGCGGCCCTCGGGCACGCGGATGGTCAACCCGAACTTCGCGGCGTGGATGTCGGCATTCGATCTCGGCAGCTCCGGGGCCGCCTCGGCGAGGGTCTCCGGCTCTGTTCCACCGGGAGCAGGCGGCACTGCGACGGGAGCGGGAATGATCGGTCACGGCGAGCGCGTCGAGGCCACTGAGGACTTCGCGGCCGCGCTCGACCGGGCCTTGGCCCACGACGGGCCCGCCCTCATCCATGTGCTCGTCGACTCGGCGACGATGCCGCCGTCCGCCGACGAAACCGCCTGATCAAACCTGGGTGCCCACCGCGGTGGGCACCTTCCACCTGACACCGGCACCGCCGGCGCAGCACCCCTCCATCCCGCCGTCGCAGGTCACCCCGCCCGCGACACCGTCTCGAAAGGACCCCTCATGACCGTTTCACCCTCCCTGATCAGCGCCGATCGCGAAGCCGAGTTCCTCGCCGATTGGGCCGTGCATTCGCGCTTCGGTGCCGTCGAGGGCACGAACGGGGTCGACCGGCAGGCGGCGAGCGCCGCCGATGGTCAGCAGCGGAAATGGTTCGAAGACCTGCTCGTCAAGCACGGTTTCAGCGTCCACCGGGATGCGATCGGCAATCAGTTCGGGCTCCTCGAACTCGTGCCCGGTGCCCCGTATGTGCTCACGGGGTCGCATATGGACTCGCAGCCGACGGCCGGTCGTTTCGACGGTGCCTACGGGGTGATGGCTTCGGCGCATGCGTGTTTCGCGATCGCCGATGAGCTGCGGGCGGACCCGTCGAAGGCGAAATTCAACCTCGCCGTGGTCAACTGGTTCAACGAAGAGGGCTCACGGTTCAAGCCCTCGATGATGGGATCCAATGTCTTCACCGGCAAGGCCGAGTTGGAGGCGGCCCTGACCACGCGTGATGCTGCGGGAGTCACCGTCGCCGAGGCGCTCGATGAGTTGGGAGAGCGCGGAGACTTCACGGTCCCGGAGATCGCCTCCTATGCGGAGATCCACGTCCAGCAGGGCCGCAGCATGGAAGAGGACGGTGTGAGCATCGGGCTGGTCAATGCCACGTGGGCGGCGCACAAGTACGAGTTCAAGGTCACCGGCGCACAGGCGCACAGCGGGTCGACGCTCATGGCCGATCGACAGGATGCTCTGCTCGGTGCGGCGCGCCTGGTCGTGGCCGCACGGGAGCTCGTCGACGACTTCGAGCCGGGTGCCCTCCACACCGCGTGCGGACAGCTCACCGTCTACCCGAACTCACCGGTCGTCGTCGCCAGCGAAGTCAGCCTGCTGCTCGATCTGCGGTCCCCCAGCGCCGAGGTGATCGCCGCCGCCCATGAGACGCTCATGGCCACGATCGCCCAGGTCAGCGCCGATGATCGCGTGGAGATCGAGATCGTCGCCGAACACAGCTGGGATCAGAACCCGTACTCCGAGGACGGAGTCGAGCTGGCCCGCACCGTGGCCGATGATTTGGGACTCACCTCGGCGACTGTGATGACCGTGGCCGGACACGATTCGACGAACATGAAGGACGAGGTGCCCACCGTCATGCTCTTCATTCCCAGCGTCGACGGGGTCTCGCACAGTCTGGCCGAATTCACGAAGGACGAGGACCTCGTCTCGGGTCTCCATCATCTCACCGAGGTGGTTCGCCGGCTCGCCGCCGGCGCACTGGCCTGAGGGAGGGCGGGGAGACGCTCCCACCGACTGGTTCAAAGTGCAGGCGTCCCTCACTAATGCGGGACACCTGCACTTTGAACCAGTCGGTGGGCCGGGCAGTGTGGGCCAGCGGCGCAGTGAGTATGCGTCAGTCGATGGAGTCGACGTCCTGGTTCTCGTCGACGAGCTTCTTCGCCAGCGGCTCCCACTTGTCGTAGGCGTCGGGGTAGGCCGAGCGCTGCACTTCCTGTGCGGCGTCACCGGGGTCGATGTTCTCCCAGTCGGCGATCTGGGTCAGTCCCGGGTTGGCGGTTCCGGAGTCGACCCCGTAGAAGGCTTTCGACGCGTACACGGTGTCGGTGACTTCGTCGGCCGATCCCCAGTTCATCGAGGGACGCTGTTGGAAGGCACCGGCGGAATCGCGGTCTCCGCCGTCGAGGTCGTTGAGGCTCGATTCCTGCAGTGCGGTCATCACGGCGATCGTCTGTGCCTGCTCCGACAGGTCCGCGCCCTTGCCGACGCCGATGATGGTGCGCGCATTGTCGATCTGCTCCTCGCTCAGCTCATCCGGGTCGTCGATCCCTCCGGTCGAGCCGGCGTCGGACTGGGCTGCTTCACCCTCCTGGCTGACGCCTCCGGAGATCGGGTCGGCCGAGGCCGAGGTCGCCGTTGCCAGGGAGACTCCCCCGGCGAGGACGGCGGCGGACAGTGCAGTCACCGCAAGTGTGCGCGCACGTTTCATCTGTTCTCACTTTCTCTTGATCGGGCCCTCGACCCGGTCGGCGACTCCTGGTGCGCGGCACACGTGGTGGGTTCTGCGGCATCTGCCCTGTGGTCGGCACAGGAACACCAATGCAGAACGTGCCGTGGAATCGCCCCACACAACACTGACGGACCGATCGGCCCCGTTCAATGCAGAGAGACTTCGAGGTGACTTATTCTCGCCGCAACGAATCGTCACGGATCCGTGTGCGTGCGATCAGAGTTCGCTGAACGCCGCGCGGTCACCAGCGGTGCTCTCACCCGCCCGTGACCGGGGTCTCGATAGGCTCGTCGGGCGGTTCGCAGGCGTGGGCCAGGGAAAGTTCAGGCGCTCGAACGTGACCGGTGGGGTCGATCCTCGGCGATCCTGCACTCCGAGGTCGGCACTGTTCCCCCGAGGCGGCCCGCCTCGTCACATGTGCCGTCGCCGCGTCCCATGTGAGGGGCGCGGCGACGATGTGTGCTCAGCTGCTCAGAGCACGGCCGGCGATTCGGTGCCGACGGATCGGCACCCGACCAGTGCCGAGTCTGTGCCGGATCACGGGCCGATCAGATCACAGTCCGTTCAGACGGTAGGCCACGAAGCTGTCGTCCTGGTCGTACGGGTAGGAGACGTCGTGGGCGACCGAGCCGAGCGAACCGTTCTCCTCGAGGGCATGGTAGGCCGTCTTGTCGTCATTGGCCCAACCGTTGAAGATGACGACGTGGCCGTTGGCGCCCTCGGTGCCGGGGCCGCCCTTGAGCAGGATGTCACCGGGCTGGAGTTCGTCCTTGCTGATCTCGTGGGAGACGTCGGGCAGGGTCACGGTGCTGAGGCTGTCGTCGAGCCCCCATGCCATCGAGACGAATCCGGAGCAGTCTGTGCGGTAGTTCTTGCCCTCGGGGTCGGGGTGGTAGGCACCCATGTCATAGGGCACTCCCTGGTCGACCCACGTCTGCGCGCGGTTGATGATCGCGGCCCGACGGTCATCGGCCTGCGCCGAGGCGGTCGTACCGGAATCCGCCCGCAGGGCGGAAGACTGTGCGGCCACGGCCTGCGCGGCGGGGGCCTGGTCGGCCTGCGCCGGAACGGTGGCCAGTGTGGTGCCGCCGACGAGGATTCCTGCGGTGAGGACAGCGGTCGTGAGTGTGCGCGAAATTGTCATCGTCTCTCCTGCTGCTTCTCGTGTGTGCACTGCTGACTTCGGAATGGATCGTGTCGGGAACATGCCAAAGGCGGATCAGCTGATCGGGGCGACGTCCTGATTGCCGTTGACGAGCTCGGTGGCCAAAGGGTCCCACTTGTCGTATTCGGCTGGGAACGCGGAGCCCTGCACTGACTGTGCGGCGGCTCCCGGGACCATCGTCTCCCATCCTTCGATCTGGATGAGGCCGAGGTTTGCACCTTCGGGGTTGACGCCGTAGAACGATTTCGAGGCGTAGACAGGGTCGGTCACCTGCGCCAGGGTGCCCCACCCCATGGACGGGCGCTGCTGGAACAGGCCGGCCGAATCCCGGTCGCCCCCGTCGAGGTTGTAGAGACTCGACTCCTGCAGGGCCGTCATCACTGCGATCTTCTGCGCCTGCGTCGACAGTCCTGCTCCCTTGCCGACGGCGATGATCGTGCGGGCGTTGTCGATCTGCTCCTGGGTGAGTTGGGTTGCGTCCTGGGTGCTCGGCACCTTGCCACCCTCGAGTGCTTTGCTCGTGAACGGAGCGGCCTCCTTGGAGACGGGCGCCGGTTCGGCAGAAGCTGCCGTCGCCATGGAGACGCCGCCGACGATGACAGTCGCGGAAACGGCTGCCACAGCGAACTTGCGTACGAGTTTCATCAGTTCCCACTTTCCAGTTGTATCGGGCGTTGGGCCCTCTCGGCTTCCTTCCACCGGGTTCCACGTGGCCCTGATCTCATGCCCGCAATCCAGGCTGTCGAACCTGAGAACCTCGCTCAACAAACAGGCCGTCAACAGCCGTTCAATGGGGTTCCAACGACATATGAACCGCGCGTTTCCCTGATCTCATTGTTCGCTGGGCGCGAGTTCGGCGGACTCGATACGCTGTTTCCATGAACGCAGCGCTGCCGCCGGACGTCGCATCCGCCATCAGGTCCTATCTGCGTGTTGCCGATCGGGTCCTGCCCGGCGGCATCATCGCCTGCGCTGTCACCGGCTCGATCGCGCTCGGCGCCTATCGTCCGGGCCGCAGCGACATCGACCTCGTCGCGGTCATCGCCGATGAGTGCCGGACACGGCCAGATCTCCTCCGCCGCCTGCGGCTGCTCCACCTCTCGCAGGTGCCCCGCTTGGTGGTCGGGGCGGCGCGCGGGCGAGGTGTGAGCGCCTGTTGCAATACGGTCTTCATCGCCGAATCCGAGGTCGGTCGCCCTGTCACCGAGATTCCGCCGATCGCCTCCCACACCGGGGAGATCTTCGACCCGAAAGGCGCATTCGACGTCAATCCGGTGATCTGGAAGGAGCTCGTCGACGGCGGGATCACGGTGCGGGGTCGGCCGATCGCCGAGTGGGAGGTCAACGCGCAGCCGGAGACGCTTCGCCCGTGGGTCAGTACGAATCTGCGCGAGTACTGGACTCCGTTGGCCGCACAGCTGCGCGTCCGTCCGTCGAGCACCCCGGGAACGCTGCTTCGTCGGCTCGTGACGTCCCCGCGGGGACTTTCAGCCGGCACCGTCGCGTGGTGTGTGCTCGGTCCCGCGCGGATGCATCATACGCTTGCGACCGGTGAGATCATCGGCAAGGAGGAAGCGGGACGCCGCGCGCTGACCGCATTTCCTCAGCACGCCCCCATCACCGAGGTGGCCCTGGCCAAAGTGCGCGGCGCGCGGATTCCGTCCGCACCGTCACGACGGCAGTGGCGGGGGCTGACCGCCTCGGCGATGGAGGACATCATCGCTGCCGCCCTCGACTGAGGTCGGCAGCGCGAGGAGGCTGAGTCCTGCTGGGCGAACTCTACTTCGCGATGAAGTGGAGGCGCTTGTTGACGAACTCGCCCATCCCGATCGGCCCCATCTCACGACCGAAACCGGACCGCTTCACCCCGCCGAACGGCAACTCAGCCGCCTCCGCCGCAATCGTGTTCACATGCGTCATCCCCACCTCCAGGCGCGCGGCCACCCGATCGGCACGCCCCTCATCAGTGGAGAACACGGACCCGCCCAGGCCCAGGGCACAATCGTTGGCCAACTCGAGAGCCTCCTCATCACTGGAGACCCGATACACAGTAGCCACGGGCCCGAAGATCTCTTCGCCATACGACTGCGAGTCCCTGGGCACATCGACGAGCACCGTCGGCGCATAATACGCAGCCGGACCCTCACCCACCTCACCACCGATGAGCACCCTGGCACCCTCAGCCACGGCCTTGGTCACCTGCGCGTCAACGGTCTCGGCGGCAGCACGGCTCGACAGAGGCACATACTCGCCCTCACCCAGGCTCAGCGGATCACCTGGTTTCAACCCGGTGCCCAACTTCACGAGCTCGGCAACGAACTCGTCATAGATGTCGTCCATGACGATCAGCCGCTTATTCGAGTTGCACACCTGTCCGGCGTTATACGTCCGAAACTCCCACGCTTCACGCGCCACCGCCGCAACATCAGAGGCGTCGAGGACGACCATCGGGTCGATCCCACCGAGCTCGAGCACGGCCTTCTTGAGATTCTGCCCGGCCTGGGCACCGATGATCGCACCGGCCCGCTCCGACCCGGTCAACGACACACCCTGAACCCGGGGGTCAGCGATGATCGCAGCGATCTGATCATGGTTGGCAAACAAGTGGCTATATCCGCCGGCCGGGACACCGGCGGCGCGGAAGATCTCCTCCATCAGCAGCGCCGACCGCCCACAGATGTCAGCGTGTTTGAGCATGATCGTGTTGCCCAGCACAAGATTCGGGGCAGCGAACCGAGCGACCTGATAGTAGGGGAAGTTCCACGGCATCACACCCAACAGGGCGCCGATCGGCAGCGCTTCGATCCGGGCAGTGCCGGGGATGGTCGACGGGATCTGATAATCCGTGGCCAGACTGGGTCCGTGGACGCCGTAGTAGTCGATGATGTCGGCGGCGAACTCGACCTCATCGACGGACTCGGCATACGACTTGCCCATCTCCACCGAAATGGTCCTGGCGAGTTCGTCCTTGCGTTCATGGAAGATCTCCGCCGCCCTGCGCACAATCGACGCCCGTTCCTGAATGTCGGTGTCCTTCCACGTCAGGTAGGTGGTGTGGGCGCCAGCGACGGTGGATTCGATCTCGGCGTCGGTCGCCTCGGCGAAGGTCTCGACGATTTCGCCGGTGGCGGGATTCTGAACACGATAGTTCGACATGTTTGCTCCTGTGATGGTTCCGAAATTGCAGAGGGGTGAGGGAAAAATGGTGTGCTGCGGCCCCATCACCGCAGTCAGTTATCACCCATACCATCGACGGAAGCGCCCGGATCGGCGCGAACGATCATTCCGACATGATCGTAATACAGGTCACGGAGATTCGCCGAGGCGGCCGCCCAGCGACGAGGAGATCGTTTCGTCGCCGTGCCCACCCGACCGATGGTGCCGTGACCGTCCTCAGCGCACGACTTCGCGGTGTGTGGTGTCGAGCCGGCGCGTCCAGCCCCGGCCGTCGAGGTGTTCGAGCAAGGGGATGACGACGCGTCGGGTCGTCCCCAGCGCCTGCCTCGCCTGGCTTGTGGTGAAGGGCTGGTCGAGACCGGCGAGGATCCGCATCGCCTGCGCGGGGGTGCGCGGGGACACGATGATTCCGTCGCCGAGGCGCAGGATCCGTCCCGCCTTCTCGGCGACCGCGAGCTCCCGCGCTCCGAGACCGAGTTCGCGCAGGTCATCGGCTTCCGGTGCGGCGAACGGGTCGGATGCGAGTCGACGTTCGATCTCGGCGATACCGGCTTCGGCGGCACCGAGTCCCGCGGTATGCCCGGGCGGGCGGACCATTCCGTCGACGGCTTCGAGTCCGGCGCGGACGATGATCGCGTCCAGCAGTGCCCGATTTGCGGTCCCCGTCCCTTCGGGCAGGGTCGGCTGATCGTTCGCTATCGACAGGGCATCGCGCCTGGTCTCGCCACCATGTCTGCGGCTCGTGTCCGGGCTCCTGCGCAGTGCCTCGGCGACGGCTTTGACGGGGACTCCCGCGGCCATCGGTGTGGCCGCGAGTTCGCGACTGACCAAGGATTTCGTCGCCTCGACCCAGGCGGTCAGTGTCGGTGAGTGAACGAGCCAGCCGCCCACACTCTCGACGTCGGCGGGCAAACCCTCGTCACCGGGCACCTGCAGACCGAACCGGGTGAGGACGGAGCGTTCGACGGCTCCGCGGCGGGCCACCTCGGCGAGGATATCGCCTGCGGTGGGTCGTTCGGCGAGCTCTCGGCCGCGCCTGGCACCGTCGCCTCTCCGGGACAGTTCGGGCGGGTCGACGTCGAGGACGAGGAGGCCTGCGAAGACGTTGCGGCTGCCCGGGGCGCGCAGCACGATCCGGTCGCTGACCTGCAGGGGAAGCGGCCGGTCGAGGGTGAGTCGGGCGTGATCGGCATCGAAGTCCCGCAGCCTGGCGGGCACGGCGGCGGTGCCGATATGGGCCATGAGTTCGTGGATGCCGGAGTCGAGGGCCTCGCCCATGGTGCGGCGCACGTCGATCGTGTCGACGATCGGCCAGGTCCCGCTCGTGAGCAGAGCGTCGCCGCGGTGGAGGTCGTCGGCGGGGACGTCGCGGAGGTTGACGGCCACGCGGGCCTGCGGGACCACCTCGGTGGTGGTGGAATTCCGGGACTGCAGACCCCGCACACCCACGGTCCGGTCGATGGTCTCTCCGCGCAGTTCGACGGCATCACCGGCGGTCAGGGTGCCTGAGGTGAGGGTGCCGGTGATGACGGTGCCGGCTCCCTTGATGGTGAAGGCCCGATCGACCCACAGTCGCACCCTCCCCGAGATGGTCGGAGGCTCGGCTGGGGCCGTGACCTCGTCGAGGACGCTGATGAGTTCGGGCAGACCTTCCCCAGTAGTGGCCGAGACGGCGACGATCGGAGCGTGTTCGAGGGTTGTTCCCCGCAGTTGAGCGCTGACCTGGGCGTGTGTGGTCTCGACGGAGTCGGGGGCGAGGTCGGCGCGGGTGATGACGACGAGGCCGTGGGTGATGCCGAGCGCATTGATCGCGTCGCGATGGTCGCTCGATTGAGCTTGCCAGCCCTTGTCGGCGGCGATGACGAAGCAGGCGATGGGGGCGGGGCCGAGCCCGGCGAGCATGTTCGCGAGGAATTTCTCGTGTCCGGGAACGTCGACGAAGGCGAGTTCTCGGCCCGAGGGCAGGGTGGTCCAGGCGAAACCGAGGTCGATGGTCAGTCCGCGCTTCTTCTCCTCGGCCCAGCGGTCGGGTTCCATCCCGGTCAGGGCGCTCACCAGCGTCGACTTCCCGTGGTCGACGTGCCCGGCGGTGGCGATGACGAAGGTACCCGGGGTCGCGTGCGCGGAGCCGTGCGGTGTTTCAGGCATGGCTGCCACGGACTCGGGCGATTGCCTCGGCGACGCGTCGATCGTCGCTTTCGGACACGCAGCGCAGGTCGACGAGGCATCGTCCCTGGTGGACGCGGGCGACGATCGCGGGATCGCCGAGGCGCAGCGGTTCGGCGCACTCTTCGGGCAGCTCGACGGCCCAGCCGGGCAGGGGCACCCCGGGGGCTCCCCCGCCGCCGACCCGTCCGTCGTGGTCGACGACCGTGGCACCGACCGCCTCGGCGAGTTCTTCGGTGCGTTGGCGCAGATGGTTCGGATCCATGTGGAGGGCGTCGTGGATCGGGTTCGCGGTGTGGGTGACCGTCGCGTCCAGCGCGGCGAGGGTGAGTTTGTCGGTGCGCAGTGCTCTGGCCAGGGGGTGTTTGGCCAGTGTCTGCACTGCTTCGGTGCGGCCGAGGATGAGGCCGGCTTGCGGGCCACCGAGGAGTTTGTCGCCGGAGACGATGACGAGGTCGGCACCGGCGCGTAGGGCGGTGTCAATGTCGGGTTCGTCGGGCAGGGCCGGGTCGGGGGTGAAGAGTCCGGAGCCGAGGTCGACGACGAGCGGCAGTTCGTGCTCCTCGGCGAGTCTGTGCAGGTCAGCGACCTCGACGGAGGAGGTGAATCCTTCGACGCGGAAGTTGCTCGTATGGACCTTGAGCAGGCAGGACGTGTCGTCGCTGATGGCATCGGCGTAGTCGGCCAGGTGCGTGCGGTTCGTCGTGCCGACTTCACGCAGCCTGGCGCCGGTGGTGGTCATGAGGTCGGTGAGGCGGAAGCCGGCGCCGATTTCGATGAGTTCGCCGCGGCTGATGATGATCTCGCCGGAACCTGCGCTGCGGCCGCGCAGCGCAGTGACGGCAAGCAGCAGGGCGGCCGCACCGTTGTTGACGACAAGGGCGTCCTCGGCTGCCGGGCAGGCCCGCAAGAGTGCGGCTTTCGCTCCGGTTCCCCGCTTGCTGCGTTTGCCGGTGACGAGGTCCATCTCGACGTCGACGTAGCCGGCCGCCTCGGTGATTGCCTGTGTTGCTGCAGGTGAGAGCGGTGCTCGGCCGAGGTTCGTGTGGACGAGGATGCCGGTGGCGTTGAGCACCGGAGTCAGGGAGGAGGCCGAACGGGAACCGAGCTCGGCGGTGATGGTGGGGGCCACCTCGGCGACGGGGATCTCACCGGCTCGGGCGGCGGTCTGCACTTCGGAGATGATCGCTTTGATGGTCGCCTGCTTGAGGTGCTCACCTGCGGTGATGACCTCGGGAAGGGCGAGGAGGTGATCCGTGCGCGGAATGGATCGACGCGGATCGGGATCGACCATGGGGCGGCCTCCTCGGTGCAGGGTCACGGCGGCGCCGCTTGGTCGGCGGGACCGCGAAACGGTTGGCGGAGGCGGACGGGAATCGAACCCGCCAGACCGAGATACTCGGTCTCACTGGTTTTGAAGACCAGGGCGCCCACCAGGACACGGACGCCTCCATCGGTCATCCTATCGCGGGCGTGGGCGAGTGCTCACAGCTGAGCGCGGAGCACGTCGCTCTTCTCGATGTGCACACCCATCGGATCTGGTGACGGTCTCGTCACGTGAGTGTTAGTCTCCGGGTATGACTGAGATGCAGGACCGCCTGACCTCGTTCGCCCACGGTGGAGGATGTGCGTGCAAGATCCCGCCGGGCGAACTCGAGGACGCGGTGCGCGGGCTGGTCGGTCAGTCCGGTCCAGATGTCCTCGTCGGCCTCGATGACGGTGATGATGCCTCGGCGGTGCGGGTCCGTGACGACCTTGCGGTGCTCTCGACGGCGGACTTCTTCACTCCCGTCGTCGACGATGCTTACGACTGGGGTCGGATCGCTGCGGCCAACGCGCTCTCCGACATCTACGCGATGGGCGGGACCCCGGTGACGGCGATCAACCTCGTCGGGTGGCCGCGGGAGAAGCTGCCGATGGAGCTGCTCACCGAGGTTCTTCGCGGCGGACTCGACGTGGCGGCGCAGGCGAACTGTCCCGTCGCCGGCGGACATTCGATCGACGATCCCGAACCGAAGTACGGAATGGCCGTGACCGGCGTGGCCCACCCGGATGAGCTCATGCGCAATGACGCCGCCGAGGCGGGGCTGCCCCTGACATTGACCAAGCCGATCGGCGTGGGGATCCTCAACAACCGACATAAGGTCACGGGGGATCGATTCGACGAGGCCATCGCCACGATGACCGCACTCAATGCCGAAGCGTCACGAGCGGCCGTGGCTGCTGGTGTGCGGGCGGCCACGGATGTCACCGGCTTCGGTCTGCTCGGGCACCTGTTCAAGATGGCCCGAGCCTCCGGGGTCGGAGCCGTCATCGACGCGGCCGCAGTGCCGCGCCTCGACGGCGTCGATGAGTCGATCGTTGACGGGTATGTGTCCGGTGGGACCAGGCGAAACCTCGACTGGGTGCGGCCGCATCTCACCGCCGATGATTCTGTGACCGAGGATGACCTGCTGCTTCTGGCCGATGCGCAGACCTCCGGCGGGCTCCTCGTCGTCGGCGAACTGCCCGGTCACCCGGTCATCGGTGAGATCGTCGCCGGTTCGGGCGTGCACGTGAGGTGAGGGGCTAGGGCTGAGGGATCCCAGCCTCGATGCCGGCGATGATGATGTCGAGACCGCGTCGGTAGAGCCGGTGATTGCGCTCGGTGCCCGCAGGGTGATTCTCACTCAAACTGGTGAGCCGAGAGTCCTCTGACGCAGGGGCGAAGATCACCTGCGGCGACAGCGCGTCGAGTGCGGCTCCGAAGGCAAACGCATCGAGCACTTCGATCGTCGTGAGAAGCTCGGTCTCCGGCACACCCGCATCGGCCAGCACGTCGATGAGGGACTCGTAGAGAGTCAACGTCCCGGGTTCCTCGACTGTGACTCCGAGCAGGTGGATCATCACCCGCGGATGATCCGAATACAGCCGCCACAGCGAATCCACCCTTGCCTTCAGGTTGTCTTTCCATGACCCCTGATCAGGGATGTTCAGGGCGTATTCGACGCTGAGAACCTCACGCATCGCGTGGATGACCCCTTCACGTCCGTCGACATGATGGTAGATCGAGGACAGACTGACCCCGAGCTTCTTGGCCAAGGGCTGGATCTTGAGCTCACCGCCGCCATCGATCATCCCAATCGCTGCGCGTCCGATCTTCTCCCGGCTCAGCAGTGGGGAACTAGGTCGTGCCATGAAGCGCTCACTTCCTCAAGGACGTCCGGACGCCCAGGCGCTTAAGGGGCCCGAAATCTGGACTAACGCTACTCGTCTACGCATTGACAAGGTCTCGGTGTACGGGCACCATTCTATATAACCGAAATCTTTTCGTTTAACTCGCGAAACTCGCACTGGCAAAGGGGCCGACCTATGAGTTCCACTTCCACCTCCGCACCGCCGACGCCGGATGATCCGCGGGTCCCCCTCGGGCCGCGGAACGGATCTGCAGTCTTCCTCGTCTCTCTCGCCGGACTCATGCTGGCCAACCTCGCCCCGCTGATCATGTCGGTCTTCGAACAGATCGGATTCGACATCGTCGCCTCAGGCAATCTCCTCACCTGGGGACTCTTCACCTCGGCGATCATCGGGTTGGTGACCTCTCGTGCCGCAGCCGGTGCCAGAAGGCGAACCATCGCAGGCAGCGGGCTCGGCATCGCGACGATCGCCTTCCTCGTCGCTGCGCTGGTCACCGGCCCCACAGGGCTCATCGTCATCAGCTTCCTCCTTGGTTCGGCGGGACTCGGTGCCGCGGTGTCGACCTCTGGTGCGGCGATCGCCGCTCTGCGGAATCCCAACCGGGTCAGCGCATCGTCCGGAGTCGTCAACCGGCTGCTCGTCATGGTCGTCCTCGCTGTCATACCCGCCCTCGGCCTTGCCCAGATCACCGTCTTCGGATCGCTGGCCCTGCTGTCGCTGATCAGTCTCGCCGTGACGATTTGGCTGCCGAACACACCTGAAGCTTCGACAGCTGAAGTCCTCGCCGAAACCACGGCTGATACGACCCCTTCATCGAATCGACCGCGGACGCCGCGGGCCGTCCTCCTCGCAGGAATCGGCGTCCTGATCGTCTTCCCCTTGTGGGGGACCAGCGAGGATTCGGTGTGGACGCTAGCACCGACCCTCGGAGACGCGGTCGGAATGACCGATCAGACCCTCGGCTTCGCGCTCAGCGCGGCAGCGGGCATCGGTGCCGGAGCAATGCTCGTTGTGATCCTGCTCGGCAGCAGAATCGGACGCGCCCTGCCCTTAGGCATCGCGCTGGCGCTCGGAGGAGCGATCAAGATCTGGATCGGTGTGGAGACGGATCCCGCAATGCTCGCCATTCTCATCATCGCGGTGAACACCATCTACGCCTTCGCCTTCACTCTCTTCATTGCCACTGCCGCCGGTCTCGATGCGCGAGGAAACTGGTCAGGACCGCTGATCGGGGCTTATATCGTCGGGTCCAGCTTCGCCCCGATCATCGGAGCCTGGATCATCGACGGTGTCGGAATTCCGAGCTTCGGACTGATCGTGGGTCTCGTCAGCGTCGCACTCATCATTCCGACGATGCTCATCGCACGCGTATCAAGCCGCGTAGAGAAGACGCTCAACAGCCTCGACGAGGCCGCAGAAACCCACGAAAGGACATCATGACTACGGTCTATGAGAATGCCGCTGTCTTCACCGGAGACGAACACGCACCGATCGGCAAGGCAGTGGCGATCGATGCCGGCCGTATTCTCGCCGTCGGAGAGACTTCTGCGGTCCTCGACACCGCCGGAGACTCCGCCCAGCGGATCGACCTCGAAGGAAGCCTCCTCGCGCCCGGGTTCGTCGAGGGACACACGCACATGATGATGCTCGGCCAGACGCTCGACAAGGTTCAGCTGCGTGATTGCACGAGTCTCGATGAGATCCAAGAGCGCTTGGTGCTCAGGCGGCGGGAGCAGCCCGAAGCCCCATGCGTGCTGGGCTCGGGTTGGATGTTCGACGCCATCCCCGACAACCGGCCCACGGCGGCCATGATCGACGAGGTGGTTGGCGACATCCCCGTGCTGCTCGACTCTAATGATGTGCATTCCACTTGGGTGAATACAGCGGCGCTTGAGGCCATGGGCATCACCGAGGCGACACCGGACCCGCACGGCGGCGAGATCGTCCGCGATGAGCAGGGGAAGGCCACCGGGTTCCTGCTCGAAAACGCGGCGATCGAGTACGCATGGACCTATCTCGAGTCCGTCACGACTGATCAAGATCGTGATCGTTTCCTCGACAGCGCCTTCCGCGTCTATCTGGAGAACGGAGTTACATCGGCGACAGACATGGCGGTGGGCGAAGCAGAGGCTGCGACTTTCCGCCGTCGGCTCGAGAGAGGCGGACGACTGCCGTTTCCTGTCACTGCTCACTGGTTGCTGCGGCCCACCGGCGATCCGACCCGCGATCTCGCCGCTGTCGCGCGGGCCGCCAAGGTTCGCGACCAGTTCGCCGACCTCCCTGGCTCCGAATGGTTCCGCATCGTCGGTGTGAAGTTCATTCTCGATGGCGTCATCGATGCCTGCACCGCAGCCATGCGCGATCCTTATGTCGACGGCACTCATGCCGGGCCGATATGGTCTTTCGAGTCGGCGGCCCCGGTCGCTGTCGCTGCCGATGCCGATGGGCTCGAGCTTGCCATGCACGCCATCGGCGACCACGCCAGTGAGATCGCTCTCGACCTTGTGGCCGAATGCGTGCGCGTCAATGGACCCCGAATCCGGTCCCCGCGGATCGAACACCTCGAGTCAGTGACCGACGAGACGATCGCACGCATGGCCGGCCTCGGCGTCGTTGCATCGATGCAGCCGGTGCACTGCGATCCGGCGATCATGGGCAATTGGATGGCGGTGCTCGGAGGCGAACGCGCCGAGAGCGGGTTCCCGTGGCAGAAGTTCCGAGAGGCCGGAGTCCACATTGCTCTGGGCACGGATGCGCCGACGGCACCGCATCAGATGTCGCACAACCTCTTCATCGCCTTGACCACCCGCTCGGCACTAGAACCTGGGGATGCCAGCTATCATCCGGAGCGAGCTTTCACGCCAGCCCAAGCATTGGGTGCACTCACGCATTCCGCGGCGCGGGCAGGGGGATTCGCCGACGGCATTGGCCAGATCACCCCAGGCGGCCGTGCCAACCTCGTCGTTCTCGACGTCGATCCCTTCTCCGATGATGAAGACCGACTCCTTGAGGCACAGGTGCGTGCCACCATCGTCGACGGTGAATTGGTGTGGAGGAACAGTGATTCAGTCGTAGATGGCTGACTTGGCAGAAAGGCCATTGCCCACAGTCCGTTTCTTCAAATGCCGGTGCTGCGACTCGGCGTCACCGCCATACCTGCTCAGCGAAGAGTGACGTCCTCGTCGCGGAACTGTCGGAAGCTGGACATGAAGAACCAGAAGACGGCACCTTGGACGAGTCCGAACAGCAGTGTCTGCCACCAGCTGAACATCCCATTGCTCCAGCCGAGGAAACTCATCCCGAAGTAGATCAGCGGGAAGGCTACTGCCACAAACACACCGAGCTGGATGCTCTGGCGATCCCTGAGTAGCTTCTTCATAGGTTTCTCACGCTACCCAATGAGCCTCATTTCGCAAGTATGTTTGCTGAATATGCTGTCTCGTGAGGCACTTTTCGGCACCAATCGGCGTTCGCAGGGGAAGTTCGCGCAGCGAGTTCGAGCGTCCCTCACCGGTTCTCGCACACCACCGCGTTGCGGAGGGGTGTTTCGGCACGAACGGTGACTGATGCCCAGCGGACTGTAGGACGTGCCACCAACGGGAGGCGGTGGCACGAACGGTGAGAGCTGCTCACGGTGAGCGACGCCCTGCGACTCGAGCGGTGAAGGTCAACCTCCGCTCGCCTACCGGCCTGTGGTGATCGAGTCGTCGGTGATGCCGCGAGCCCGACGTTCCTCGAGGCGAGCTCGCTGCGGCTCAACGACGTGCCTGGGGTCCTTCGTCGATTCGATGCCGGCTTCCAACACACCGAAACGCGTGTACGCCGAGGCGGCCGCCAAGGCTGCACCGGAAACGACGGACAGCCCCCGCAGCACAGCCCGAGTCTTCCAGCCGCCACCGAGCTTCTTCGCGAACACCCGCGCGCCCACCTCGGCGACGGCGGTGCCGATGGCTCCGGCGATGAGCAGCTTCTCGGCGCGGTGGAGCTTGTGACCCGGTTCGCCGTCGTCCATCGGATCGACCTCGGCCGGATGCATGCGCTTCTTCATCGCCGACATCGCATAAGCCTCTCCGGCGGTCCCGGCGAGCGCGAGCAGCCGGGCCGGGCCGGTCTGACCCACCGGAGCCAACGCCATTGCGGCACCACCGGCGGCCATCGACGCCGAGGACACGAACACATACGGCAGACCGTTGCGACCGGCGGCGTTCCAGGTCGGAACCGCCGTCGCGCCCAGAAGCACAGCGGTATATGCGGCCAACGGTGTGGCGAAGAACGCGGACTCAACCGCAGCCGGCGTCTCCAGACCATGGAGCACCTTCCGCAGAGGTCCCAGAGGCAGCAGCTTCTCGCCGGTGATCCGGTCGAGTTCGATCGCGAAGGTCACGCCCGATCCGACGCCGAAGCCCGAGAGGATCCACACTCCCAAGCTCATCGGCGAGGAGACCTTGACGACGCGCATCATGTTGAGGAACCGCTCAGGCCTGCCGAGGTCGGCCACGAGAGCGACACCGCCGATGCCGGTCGCCGCAATGGCGGTCATCCGGGAGGCAATGCGCAGGCCCGGCCGATCGGTCAGCTGCGCACCGTAGCCCAACAGAGACGATCCCCCGGCCAGACCGCCGAGGAACAGGTACGCACTGATCTCATCGCCCCACGGCGGAGCCTTGACGATCGGTCGACCGTAGTAGGACGTGAACTCGACATCCTCGACCATCGGCATCTCACGGTTGCCGTCGGCACCGCGGTTCTTCCACCCGCCGCCGCGACCGCCCCTTCGACCACGGGGACCGTCAGGTCCGCTGGGACCGCCACGGCCGCCTCGGCGACGTTTCTTCCGTCCGCCTTCCGGCTCGGGTGGGCGGTAGGAATCGTATTCTGAGGTGCTCATGAACGGCGGCTCCCGAGGAACGCGAGCCCGGCCGCGGCGACCATGCCCAACGCCGCGATCCCGGCGTTGGCGTACATCTTCGGCAGGTCCTTCGTCGCGACTCGCGGGTCCGGCGGCAGGCCGTAGACCTCGGGTTCGTCGAGGAGGAGGAACACGGACCCTGTGCCGCCGACCCCGTCGTTCGGGTTCGCTCCGTAGAGGCGGGCCTCGGTCAGGCCCTTCTCGTGCAGTGTGGCCACACGGTCATGTGCCTGGGCGACCATGTCGTCCCGGTCGCCGAACTTGATCGACTGGGTCGGGCAGGTCTGGGCGCATGCCGGTTCCTGGCCCTCGACGAGGCGGTCATAGCAGAGGGTGCACTTGTTCGCCGTGCCCGCATCCGGCACGTCCATGTCCGCGGCTTTGCGATCGTCCCGGTCGGTGGGGGTGTTGATCGTGCCGTCGTCTCGGCGCTCGATGACGCCGAACGGACAGCCGGCCACACAGGTGCCGCAGCCGTTGCAGACGTCGTTCTGGACGACGACGGTGTCGAACTCGGTACGGAAGAGCGCGCCGGTCGGACACACGTCGAGGCAGCCGGCGTGGGTGCAGTGTTTGCACACGTCCGAGGACATCAGCCACCGGAAGTCCGCGGTGTCCGGCGGTGTCGTATCGACGCCGGTGAAGTCATCGGGGTCGCTCGGCTCCAAGGCACCGGGGGCCAACAGGTCGACTCCGAGCTCAGGAGTCGTCGGCAGTCCGGCGGAGGTTCGACCTTCGGCCGCCGCCCCCAAGGCCCCATCGAGCGGCTGCGCGGCAGCAGACTCATCGGTGCGCGGACGGATCGTGGGCATGCCGAGATTGACGAGCTTGCGCCCGGATTCGCGAGCCTTCTCGATGCGGTCGGAATCCTGTTCGATGAACGCGACGTGCCGCCACGTGTTCGCCCCGAGGCTGCCCGTGTTGTCATACGAGGAACCGAGCAGTTCGAAGGTGCCGTCCTGCGGGTTGCGGTTCCACTCTTTGCACGCGACTTCGCAGGCCTTGCAGCCGATGCAGATCGAGGTGTCGGTGAAGAATCCCTTGCGGCTGTGCGCGGAATCGTGCCAGTGCCCGTCCGCGAGCGTGCCTCCATCGATCGTCGGTGTCGACATCAGTCCTCCTCCTCGTTCTCCTGCCGGTCCCGGGCCGCGCGGGCGCGAGCTTCGGCCTCGGCCACCTCGGTGTCGGCGATCGCACTGCCGTCGGCGTGCCGTCCGTGGTCGGGGTCGCCGTCGCTGGGGTCCCCGTCGTCGGCGCGGTTCGACACCGCAGTCTCGGCGGGTTCGGTGGGCTCGGCGGGTTCGGTCGCCTCGGTGGGTTCGATGGTGATCCTACCGCTGCGATCATCGGCACTGTCGACCGTCGCCGAGGCGTCGGTGTCGCCCTCGCCGGATCCACTCGCCGAGGCGGTCGTGCCGTCCCGATCGGAGGCTCCATCCCGTCCCCCGTCCAAGGTCTTGCCGGGGGTGACGCCGACGGCCGAGTCGCCGCCTCGGTGAGCGTGCCCACCGGCGCTGCGGCCCTGCCCGGTGCCATGGGCGGCCGCGACATCCTCGGCGGACACCGTGACCTGCTGGTTTCCGGATTCGGGACTGAGCCCGGCCTCGCGTTGGTACTTCTCGACGAAGTCGACGAGTTCGGGTCCGCGGGGTCGGCGGCCGGGCATGATCGTTCCGGCCACGTACTTGCTGTTCTGGATGTAGACGTTGGGGTCCATCGTCACTCCGAGCAGGTCGTTGGCGGAATCGCCTTCGACGACGGCGCCCTGACCGCCCACGCCCCAGTGGTAGGGCAGACCGATCTGGTGGACGGTCTTCCCCCCGATGGTCAGCGGGGTCATCCGCTTCGTCACGAGCACACGGGCCTCGATGGCCGCCCGCGGGGAGACCAGGGTGGCCCAGCCGTAGGGCTCGAGTCCCACCTCGGCGGCGAGTTCCGGTGAGATCTCGCAGAACATCTCCGGCTGCAGCTCCGACAGGTACGGCAGCCACCGGGACATGCCTCCGGCGGTGTGGTGCTCGGTGAGCCGGTAGGTCGTGAACACGTAGGGGAAGACCTCGGATCCGGGCACTCCGGCACCGGGTGCGGACAGGTTGTCCTCACGACGCATGACCATCCGGGTCGGGCTGTTCTGCTGCGCATACAGCGGGTTCGACACCGTCGATTCCTGCGGCTCGTAGTGCGTGGGCATCGGACCGTCGACCATGCCGCTGGGCGCGAACAGCCACCCCTTGCCGTCGGCCTGCATGATGAACGGATCGTCACCGTCGAGGTGGGCGGGCCCGCCGTAGGCCTGGTCCGACCGCGCCGCCGGGGCCCGGTCGATCGGGAAGTCGGGCACGTCCTTGCCCGTCCACTTCCCGGCCTCGTCGTCCCACCACACGAACTTCTTCCGCTCCGACCAGGGAGTTCCGTCGGGTGCGGCCGAGGCACGGTTGTACAGGATGCGACGGTTCGCCGGCCAGGCCCACGCCCATTCGGCGGCGGTCTCGTCCTGCTCATCCCGCGGTTTGCGGCGGGCGGCCATGTTCTGGCCACCGGCATAGACGCCGGCGTAGATCCAGCAGCCTCCGGCGGTGGTGCCGTCGTCGGTCATCTGGTTGAAGTTGTCCAAGGGCTCGCCGTCGCGGTCGCCGCCGACGAAGTAGCCGTTGATCTCCCTGACGACCGCCTCGGCGTCGACTTCGCCTTCGTCGTCGACCGGGTAGTCCCAGGTCAGGTCGAGCAGCGGTCGATCGCGGGGGTCATCGGAGTTCTTCAGCTTCTCGCGCACGGCTTGGCCGAGTTCGTAGAAGAAGTCGAGTTCGCTCTGCGCGTCCCCGGGCGGGTTGACGGCCTTGTGGCGCCACTGCACGAGACGCTGGGTCTGCGTGAAGGTGCCGGCCTTCTCCGTGTGGTTGGCTGCGGGCAGGAAGAACATCTCGGTGTCGATGTCCTCGGTCTTCAGCTCCCCGGTCTCGATCTCGGGACCGTCCTTCCACCAGGTGGCGGATTCGATGAGGCTGAAGTCGCGCACGACCATCCACTTCAGGTGACTCATCGCCCTGCGCTGCATCCGGCCGTTCGCCGATCCCACGGCCGGGTTCTGACCGAGCAGGAAGTACCCGTCGACGCCGTCATTGAGCATGCGCACCTGCGTCTGGTAGGTGCCGTGGGCGCCGTTGATGCGCGGCAGATAGTCGAAGGCGAAGTCGTTGTCCGCAGTCGCCGCATCGCCCCACCAGGCCTTGAGCAGGCTGGTGGTGTAGGCACGACCGTTGGCCCAGTAGCCCTTGTGGGTCTCCGGGGTGCCGACGGCGGCGACATAGTCGTCGAAGGTGTCGTGGACTCCGGCGCTGGGCATCGGCAGGTAGCCGGGCAGCAGATTGAACAGGGTCGGAATATCGGTCGATCCCTGGATCGTCGCGTGCCCGCGCAGCGCCATGATTCCGCCGCCCGGGCGACCCATGTTGCCCAGCAGGAGCTGGAGGATCGAGGCGGTACGGATGAATTGCGCGCCGAGGCTGTGCTGGGTCCAGCCGACCGCGTACGCGAAGCACGTGGTCCGCTCCCGGCCCGAGTTCTCGGTCACCGATTCGTAGAGGTAGTCGAAGTCTGCGGGTCTGATTCCGCAGTTCTCCTCGACCATCTCAGGCGTGTAGCGCGAATAGTGGCGGCGGAGGATCTGGAAGACCGTCTTCGGGTCTTCCAGGCTCGGATCCGTCCGCGGAGCGCCGTGCTCGTCCGTCTGGTACGACCAGGTCGAGTTCTCGTACGAGTTCGTGTCCGGGTCGAACCCGGAGAACAGCCCGTCGAGATCCTCGGTGTCGACGTAGTCGTCGCTGATGAGGTTCGCGGCGTTCGTGTAGGCACGCACATACTCGTCGAAGTGCCTGCCTTCGCTCAGCAGTCGGTTGATGAGCGCACCGAGCAGCACGATGTCGGAGCCGGCCCGGATGGGCACGTGCTTGTCGGCGATCGCGGTGGTGCGCGTGAAACGAGGATCGACGTGGATGATGCGGGCACCCCGGGCCTTGGCCTCACTCACCCATTGGAAGCCCACCGGGTGGCACTCTGCCATATTGGAGCCCTGGATGATGATGCAGTCCGCATTCGCCATATCCTGGACGGGTTGAGTGGCGCCGCCGCGCCCGAACGAAGTTCCCAGACTGGGAACGGTGGCGGAGTGTCAAATGCGCGCCTGGTTCTCGATCTGTATCGCCCCGGCCGCGGTGTAGAGCTTCTTCGCGAGGTAGTTCTCCTCGTTGTCGATGGTCGCCCCGCCGAGGCTGGCGATGCCCATCGTCCGCCGCAGCGGGTGGCCTTTGTCGTCGACGTCTTCCCAGTGGTTGCGGCGGGCTTCGATGAATCGGTCGGCGATCATGTCGATCGCGGTCGACAGGTCGATCTTCGTCCAGTCCTTGGCCTTCGGAGCCCGGTAGAGGACGTCGGTGACACGACCGGGAGCGTTGACGAGCTGTTCGCTGGCTGCGCCCTTCGGACACAGGCGACCGCGTGAGATCGGTGAGTCCGGGTCGCCTTCGATCTGCACGACCTTGTCGTCCTTGACGAAGATCTTCTGCCCGCAGCCGACGGCGCAGTAGGGGCACACGGATTGGACGACCTTGTCGGCCGTGACCGTACGTGGGGTGGTGTCCCGAGTCTGCTGGGACACGACGGATTCGCCGCGTCCCGTCTTATCCGACGTGCGCAGCTGCCGGAGTACCGGCCACTCGAGGAAGCTGAACCGAGCCATGGCACCACCTTAGCCCCTCACGGGGCGGAAATGCACCAGGTGAGACCGGGTTTTCGATTGGGTCTCAGGAGCTGGGAATGCCCGGTTCGCCGAGGCGGCTGCGCGGTCGATCATGACCGCGCAGCCGCCTCGGTGCTGGGTGCCGGGTTCGGGTCTCTGGGTTCAGGTCGCCTGGTTCAGACCCGGCGGGCCAGGAGGATTGCGTCCTCGAGTTCGGCGAGCTCGCCCGACGGGGAGGTCGCCTGCCTGGTGCGGGTGTCGGCGAGTTCGATCTCCCACCGGTGCGGGCTGGCGCCGATGAGGAGGGCGAAGTCTCCGTTCGGGCTGACCAGTTCATGGTGGTGGTCCATGCCGTGCTCGAACTTCTCGCTGTGTTCGGCGGCCCACGGCGGCATCGTCGCGTGGGAGACGAGGAGGAGTGCCCCACCCGGTGCCACGTGCGCGGCGACGCGGGTCAGCAGTTCCTCTCGGGTGTCCGGCAACCGGGTGTGGAGGAAGGATCCGGTGACGAGGTCGAAGCCGCCTCGGCGATCGGGGTCCTCCGGTTCCCAGGTGGAGACGTCGGCGACGACGAATTCGGCGGAGATTCCGCGGGATTCGGCGGCCCGGCGGGCACGGTCGATGGCCGTGGTCGACAGGTCGATGCCGGTGGCGTCCCAGCCGTTGTCGGCCATCCAGACGATGTCGGCGCCTTCACCGCAGCCGACGTCGAGGACGCGGCCGGGGGTCATCTCGGAGACGACGGCGACGAGGGATTCGTTCGGGTTTCCGGACCAGATGGCGTCGTCGCCCTCGGCGTAGCGCTCTTCCCAGGCGGCCACGGAATCGGGCGCGCCGGTATTGCCTGCGTCGGTTCTGTCTGAGTGGGTGTGGTCATTGTGGCTGCTGGTCGCGGTCACTTGTCGACGCCCGGGTCGGCAGGGATCGAATCGGGTGCGGCACCGTCCGCTCCGTCGGTCTCTGCGGCAGCGGCGGCTTCCTGCTTGGCCAGTTCGGCACGGACTTCGTCCATGTCGAGTCCCTTGACCGCGGTGATGACCTGGTCGAGCTGCGGGGCGGCGAGCGCGCCGGGCTGGGCGAAGACGACGATGCCCTGGCGGAAGGCGACGAGGGTCGGGATCGAGGAGATCGCGAAGAGTCCGGCCAGCTGCTGCTGGGCTTCGGTGTCGATCTTGCCGAAGACGATGTCGGGGTTGGCCTCGGCGGCCTGTTCGTAGACCGGGGCGAACTGTTTGCAGGGGCCGCACCAATCGGCCCAGAAGTCGAGGAGGATGATCTCGTTGTCGTTGATGGTCGACTCGAAGTTGTCTTGCGTGATTTCGATCGTAGACATGCGACCCAGTCTAGGAGCCGCGGATGAATATCGCCTGGACGGGAGGTCATCGACGGCTCCCTGCCGGCTTCGGCCGGGGCAACCAGCGCTGCCGCAGCCGGGGACGGCCCGAGCCGATTCAGCCGACGAGGTCCGCGATCGGTTCGTCGTCGATGATGGCGGTGAACACGGCATCCGCCTCGGCGGATTTGACCACTCGGTTGGGGTCCTCCGGCGCCGCGGTCCAGGGCATGATCTCGAAGGTGATGTCGTCCTCGGGCACGGAAGCCACCGTCGTGGCCAGGGAGGCCAGCGAACGCATCGAGTCGAGTTCGTCGTCGACGCCGATCGTCGAGGTCACGGCGTCGAGGAATCCGTAGAGGCGGTCGGGCCGGGTGAGGACTTGGCCGCTCTTGGCGCGGTCGATGATGGCCTCCATGACCATCTGCTGGTTGCCCATTCGGGAGATGTCGCTGCCATCGCCCACGGCGTGCCGCGTCCGGGCCAGGGCTAGGGCGTCGTCACCGCCGATCGTCTGGTGGCCGGCGGGCAGGTCGAGGTTCGCCTTCGGGTCGGTGAGAGGTTCGTCGAGGTCGACGGTGATCCCGTCGAGCGCGTCGACGATCGCTGAGAATCCGTCGAAGTCGACGTTGATGAAGTGGTCGACGCGCACCCCGGTGAGTTCCTCCGCCGCTGACACGGAGCAGGCCGGCCCCGCATTGAGAGCCGAGTTGATCATCCCGTGCGTGGACGCTGACGCGCCGTGGCCGGTGTCGTCGCAGGCGGGTATGTCCATGATCGTGTCACGTGGGATCTGCACGGCGTCGATGCGACCGCCGTCCGCGGCGACGTGAGCGAGGATCATCGCATCGCTGCGGGCACCTTCAGCGCCGCCGAATCCTTGCGCCGAGGCGGCCCCGGAGGTCGCGGCGGAACCCGAGTCAGAGCCATCGGAGGCCTCCTTCGCCGAGTCGAGATCGCGGGTGTCGGATCCGATGATGAGGACGTTCGTCTCATCGGTGAGCTTCTCCGGTACGTCGCCGCCGTGGGCGCGCAGCGGGGACGAGGTGAGATTCGCGCCGAGGTTGTGCACCGCCACCGCGATCGTCACCGGGGCGCCGATGATGAGGACCGCAGCCACGGCGACGAAGGTGCGCCGGCGCCGGTACTTCGCGGCAAGACGTCGCTGTCGGCGGGGTCCTGGCGGCGGTGTTTCTCGGTTGTCCACGGTTCGGGTGCTCCTGCGTCCGGGGTCACGGCGGATTGCATACAAAACGGAATGTATACAATCCTAAACACCTGTCCGGTCGAGTGCACATCGCTGTGTGCCATCTCTCGACTGAAATCATTCGACCGAAATCACCCGCAGAGCGATCACTCTGTTATGCTGGAACTGTTCTCGCACAGAAATGTGCGGAGCAGATGGTGTCTCAAGAGCAGGTAGATTCGCTCGTCACCATGTGTTTGCCCGTCGGCGCGTGTCTGCCTTCCGCGCCCTTCATGATTTTTCCCAATTCAGTCGTTTGACGACTTCCGTCCGCACTTTCGAGTGCATGATCGAAACCGAGTATCCCCGCGATTTCGTCCGAGACAGAGACCTCACATCAGAGACCTCATCCTCACCAGCGATTCCGAGTCCTCGGTTCACCCACAGATTTTCGTTGGATCTGCGTCTGAAGATCCAGTCCAGCCAGCGGGAAAGCCGGATCCAGCATTGGGTTCGACCATCACGATCGCAGCAGCGGTCATCAGTTAAAAAATAAGGATACAAAGATTATGGCAACAGGTACCGTGAAATGGTTCAACGCGGAAAAGGGTTTCGGATTCATCCAGCCTGACGACGGTTCGGCTGACGTGTTCACCCACTTCTCCGCGATCGAAGCCACCGGCTACCGCGAGCTCACCGAGGGTCAGAACGTCGAGTTCGACTCGGAGATGGGCTCCAAGGGCCTGCAGGCGACCCGCGTCCGCGGCCTCTGAGACTCTTTGAGAGTCTCACCTAGAGACTTCTGAGATTCACCAGCGACCCTGTGTTCACCCACTTGGTGTGAACGCAGGGTCGCTGTCATCTCCTCCCCAATTGCTACCTGACGGCGGCTCAGCAACCTGGCGCGAGGTTGCTGAGCCGCCGTCACCGGCGTTGACAGGCACCCTTGCTCTATTTAGAGTCGGTGCCAACGACCGTGAACCCTGACTATGGAGGAGCGATGAAGCACTCGGTACTCACCCGTTGGATCGTCGCATTCATCCTGCTTGCCGCCGCCTGCATACTGAGTTCCCAGACGGCCCCGTTCCATGACTTTGCCGCGTTTCTGTGGTTCTTCGCCCTCGTACTCATGATCACAGCCACGACACTCGCGGTCATCCGTGAACGCCGGCGACGCCGATCTGGCTGAACACTCCGGCAGCTCCAGGCACATCGCCCCGCCCGGTTATCCTGAACTCATGCCGCCCCGCAACACTCCTCGTCTGCACCTGCGGGAGATGACCGACGACGATCTCGACGAGATGGCCGCCCTCCTCGGCGATTCGCGAGTGATGGAGTATTACCCTCACCCCAAAGACCGCACCGAGGTGGCTGAGTGGATCCGCTGGAGCCGGCGTAGCTATGCCGAGCACGGGTTCGGACTGTGGCTCGTCGAAACCCGGACCGGAGAATTCATCGGCGACTGCGGCCTCACCTGGCAGACCGTCAATGGCATCCCTCACCTCGAGGTCGGCTACCACGTCAAGGCCGCGGCCCAAGGCAAGGGATTCGCCACCGAGGCGGCGCGGGCCTGCGTCGATCACGCCCGTGATCTCGCCGTCAGTCCCGTCCTCGTCGCCGTCATCCACCACGACAACCGGCCGTCGCAGCGAGTGGCCGACAAGCTCGGAATGCACCGCAACCCCGACCTCCGACACAAGTCCCCGGTCCATGACGTGTTCTCACTGGACCTGTGATCTCCCTAATTACTACCCGACGGGGGCCCAGATACCTCGCGCGAGGTTGCTGAGCCGCCGTCGGGTAGCAATTAATGGTTGTTTAGGAGGGCGAGGAAGTCGTCGACTCCGGTGAGGTCGATGTCGTTTCGCCGTCTGGTTTCCCACGCTTCGCGGGTCAGGCGCCAGCGTTGGATGAGGCCCGGCTCGCCGCGGCGGATGTCCCATTCGACACCGTTGTGCTCATAACCCAGGTTCTCGGATACACGGTTCGACCCGACGTTGTCGACGAAGGCATCGGAACCGGCCTCTCTCGCCCCGAGTCCGGCGAAGGCGAGATGCAGCAGAGCACTGCGCATCTCCGTGCCGAGGCCGCGACCACGCACATCCGTCGACAGCCAGGAGAAGGTGGCGAAGGTGCCGCAGGTATCGAACTTCTCGGCAATGAGGTCCTGCATCCCCACGGGCTCACCGTCGACGATCACGGCGAACGCCAACCGGAACTCGGCGGGAGAGAAACGCCCGCGTCCGCGCCACACACTCTGGAGCCATCTGCTCACCCGCACGTCCGGGTCGGATTCGTAGAACGACATCGGATCATCGTAGGGAGCGGGTTCCGCGAAGACCTTGCCATCGCGGACCAGCGGAGCAAGTTCCGCCAACCTCTCATCACTGGCACCGACGAGCTCGAGTCGGGGCGTCCTCACCCTAATCTGCAGTGGCGGGTAGCCGATCATGCAACCAACCTAAGCCAGCCGGCCCGAATCCACAATGGTCAGGCGACTGCGGGTAGCGTAGGGATCGACTCTCAGATGCCGATGACAGGTGGTGGCCCATGACCGAACTCGATCGCCCGACCCCGACGACCGTCCTCTTCGACCTCGGCAATGTCCTCATTGGCTGGGACCAGACAGGACCTCTGGCAGATCGCATGAGTGCCGAGGACTGGCAGTCCTTCGCCGAGGCGGCCGATTTTCCCGCGCTCAACACCGCAGTTGATTCCGGGGTTCCGATCACCGAGATCATCGAACGCGCCGCCGAGGCGGATCCCCGCCACGGTGAGATCGTCGCCGGCTACTACGAGCACTTCGAAAAGTCGCTGACCGGTCCGATCGACGGCATGGCCGAGATCGTCGCGCAGTTGCGCGACTCCGGTATCCGCCTGCTCGGACTCTCGAACTGGTCGGCCGAGACCATTCATCACGCTCCCGCCGTCGCCCCGGCGATCAGTGAACTCGAAGACATCGTCGTCTCGGGCCGAGTCGGCCTCGTCAAACCCGATCCGGCGATCTTCGAACTGACCCGAGACCGTTTCGGCCTCGACCCGGCCCGAACGGTCTTCGTCGATGATCTGCCCGCCAACGTGGAGGCAGCCGAAAGCCTCGGCTTCATCGGCCATGTGTTCTCAGGAGCCGCCGAGTTGCGGACGGATCTTGCCGAACGAGGGCTGCTCACTCCCTAGGACGGTCACTTCGCACCGTCGGACCAGCGCCCCTGAACGGGCCCCTCCCCGCTGATACCGTGAACTCATCCGCGCCTGGAGACTCCACCCGCCGCCTGAACAGGAGACACGATGACGACACCCGCATTCCTCGACTCCATCGATTCCCAGCTGGACTGGCAGCGTGAGGTCTACAAAGACCTTCACCGCCACCCTGAAGTCAGCCTCGACGAGCACAGGACCGCCGAGCGCCTCGCCGCAGAGCTCACCGACCTCGGCCTCGAAGTCACCCGGATCTCGGATACCGGGCTGGTGGCCGTCATCGACAACGGCACCGGGCCCACCGTTCTCGCACGAGCCGATATCGATGCCCTCCCCGTCACCGAAGACACCGGCCTCGACTTCGCGTCCGAGGTCGACGGAGTCATGCACGCCTGCGGTCACGATATGCATGCCGCCGCTCTCCTCGGCGCGGTCCGACTGCTCAAAGAGAACCAAGATGCCTGGTCAGGCACGTATATCGCGCTCTTCCAGCCGGCAGAGGAGAACGCGGCGGGAGCGAAGGCGATGATCGGCGACGGGCTGACGGACACGGTTCCGACCCCCGATGTGGCCCTGGCCCAGCATGTCATGCCGCTGCCGGCCGGCACGATCTTCACCGCTTCCGGTCCGGTGATGTCGGCCGGTGATTCGGTGAAGATCACGGTCTTCGGCCGCGGCGCCCACGGGTCGATGCCGCACCTGTCCATCGACCCCGTGGTGCTCGCGGCCTCGATCGTGCTGCGCCTGCAGACCATCGTGTCCCGGGAGACCGAACCGGGTGAGTTCGCCGTCGTCACCGTCGGTGCGTCGAACGCCGGATCGAAGTCGAACATCATCCCAGATCGCGCCGAGCTGCTGCTCAATGTCCGCACCTACGACACCGCGGTGCGGGCGAGGGTCATCGCGTCGATCGAGCGCATCGTCCGCGGCGAATGCGAGGCCGCCGGGACCCCGAAGGAACCGAGGTTCGAGTACTTCGACCAGTTCCCGCTCACGGACAACAGTGAGGCCGTCAATGACACCGTCACCGAGGCGCTCACCGAGTACTTCGGCGCCGAGGCGGTGCTCGAGGCGACACCTGCGACCGCGTCCGAGGACTTCAGCGAGCTGCCGAATGCCTTCGGCATCCCCTATGCCTATTGGTTCGTCGGGTCCTTCGATGCCGAGAAGTACCAGGCCGCCGAGGAGGCCGGAACCGTGCTCACGGATGTTCCGGCCAATCATTCGCCGTTCTTCGCCCCCGAACTCGACCCGACACTCGAGATTGCGACGAAGGCACAGGTCGTCGGCGCCTTGGCCTACCTCGGCAGCTGAACTCGCCTGGTCTCCCCGCGGCCCGGGATCGGTCGCGTGGAGACAGCAGGCTCACTGATCAGTTGATTCACTCGTCGATCGTGCGCACGACGTGTGCCGGTGATCCGACGACGACGGCCCGGTCCGGCTCCATCTCATGGTTGAGGGTGGCCAGCATCGTGTTGTGTCCGATGAGCGTGTCATCGCCGATCATGATGCCGCCCTGGTCCTGGAAGCTGCACCCGGAGTTGATGAAGATCCGCTGCCCCAGGGTGATGTTCTTCCCGAAGTCCGAGTGGAACGGGGGAAACTTCGTCACGGACGGATCGATCGGGCGGCCCGTCAGTTCGGCCAGCAGCGCTCGAACCTCGTCGGGTTCGTGATAGCTGCCGTTGATCTCGGCCGTGATGCGCAGCGCTTCCTGGCTGGTGCGTGGCATGGCCTCGTGCAATGGTGAACCGACTGTGATCGTCTCTCCGGCGTTGAGCGCTGTGAGCAGATCGTTCAGTTCCACCGTGTCACCTTTTCCCGCCGACACCTGATGACGTACTTATGGTTTGAGCAGGACCTTGACGGCTTCGCGACTGTCCATCGCCGCATAGGCGGTCGCGGCGTCGTCGAGGCTCATCGTCTGGTCGAAGACCTTGCCCGGGTCGATCGTTCTGTTCCAGATGAGGTCGATGAGGTCCGGCAGGAAACGGCGAACCGGTGCCGGCCCGCCGTGCAGGTGAACGAGGCCGAAGAACAGCTCCCCTCCGGGCAGTTCGACGTCGTGTGAGACGCCGACATAGCCGACGTGACCGCCCGGTCGGGTCGACTGGATCGCCTGCATCATCGATTCCTGTGAGCCGACCGCCTCGATGGCGCTGTGGACGCCGAGCCCGTCGGTGAGTTCCCTGATCTTCGCCACTCCGGCGTCGCCGCGTTCTTCGACGATATGGGTGGCACCGAATTCGCGGGCGAGGTTCTGCCTGTCGGCGTGACGGCTCATGGCGATGATCGTCTCCGCCCCCATCTGCTTGGCCGCGAGGACTCCCATCAGTCCGACCGCGCCATCGCCGATGACGGCGACCGATTTCCCGGGTCCCACCTCGGCGGCGTCCGCGGCGAACCACCCGGTGCCGAGCACATCGGATGCGGCCAGCAGGGACGGGATGAGGTCGTCATCGGGCTGTCCCGGCGTGGCGACCAGGGTGCCGTCGGCATGGGGGATGCGGGCGATTTCGGCCTGGGTGCCGATCCCACCGTCGACGAACATGCCGTTGACGCAGCGTGACTGGTAGCCGGCGGCGCAGATCTGGCAGGTGTTGTCCGAGATGACGAATGATCCGACGACGAAGTCACCGGGTTTGACGGTGCGCACCTCGTCGCCGACCTGATCGACGATGCCGACGTATTCGTGGCCCATCAGCTGCTGGTCCGGTGCGTCCGCACCACGGTAGGGCCACAGGTCCGATCCGCAGACACAAGCGGCCACAACACGAATGACCGCATCGGTGGGTGCCTCGATGGTCGGATCGGGTCGTTCTTCGACCCGGACGTCGCCGGGCCCGTGCATGATCACTCCGCGCATTGTTCTCTCCTTGAAACGTTCGGTTCTTCGGTTCTGTTTGTCAGGCTCAGCCCCGCGGACGATTCACGTCCGCTTCGGCGTCGGTCTGGGTTCGGTCTCCCGCGAGACCGAAGTCGGGGTGGTGGTTGGTGTCCGATGCCGCCCAGGAAGCGAGCAGACGCACCCGCTGCTCCGAATCCGACCCCGGTTCCGGGGTGTAGATGATCAGCGCGAGTCCGTCTTCGGCGGTGATTCGCAGCTCTTCGAAGGCGAGGTCGAGTTCACCGACGACGGGATGGTTGAAGCGCTTCATTCCCGTCCCGTGTGTGCGGACGTCGTGCTGGGCCCACAGAGTTCTGAACGTCTCGCTCTGGGTCGACAGCTCACCGACGAGGTCCTGGATCCCGCGATTGTGCGGATCCTTCCCTGCCGCACTCCGGATGATCGCCACGCACATCTGGGCGAAGAGGTCCCAATCCGGATAGAAGTCCCTCGAGGCGGGGTCGAGGAATTGGAATCGCGCCAGGTTCGGTGTCCGGCCGCCATCTCCGATGATCGGTGAATAGAATGCGCGGCCGAGGTCGTTGACGGCGACCATGTCCTGCATATCGTTGCGGACGAAGGCGATCGAGTCCGTGATCGAATCGAGCATCCAGAACAGCGTCTCGTGCGGGGGACGCTGGACGGTCACTGGTCGGCGCCTGCGACCCGAGGTCGGGATGCCGTCGGCGGCGCGGGCAAGATCGACGAGGTGGCTCCGCTCGGTGTCGTCGAGCATGAGGGCCTCGGACAGTGCTTCGAGGACTGCCGCGGATGCCCCTGCGATGGCGCCGCGTTCGAGCTTCGAATAGTACTCGACGCTCAGTCCTGCCAGCGCCGCGACCTCGCTGCGACGCAGTCCCGGAACCCGTCTCGTGCCGTGTGAGGGAAGGCCCACGCGATCGGGGGTGATCTTCGCCCGCCGCGACATGAGGAATTCGCGTACTTCGGCTCGGTTGTCCATGTTTCCAGGTTAGACGTGTTCTCGCCTGTGAGGGATACCCTGTCAGGGAACCTCTGAGCCGCATCGAGGGTCTCTCCTACGACATCGTTCCCTGCGGTTCGGGCATCCGATCCCGGTCATAGGTGATCGTCGAATACCCATGGGGAATCGGGGTGCCGTCCGCATCGACCCCGACGAACACGATCTTGTCGATGCTGAGGATGGATCTGCGCGTGATCATATTGCGCACCCGGGCCCTCATCGTCAGTGAGGTTCGCCCGAAATGCGTGGCGATGAGTCCCATCTCGATGAGATCGCCCTCCCTCGCCGAAGCCTGGAAGTCGATCTCCGAGATCAGTTTCGTCACGACCCGGTGATTGCCGAGCTGGATGATCGCATAGATCGCAGCCTCCTCGTCGATCCATCGCAGCAGGCTGCCGCCGAAGAGGGAACCGTTGGCGTTGAGGTCTTCGGGCCGGACCCATTTGCGGGTGTAGAAGTTCATGCTTTCCGCATGGTGGGCGGGACTCGCGGGCTGGCCGACGGGACTTTCGGTGAACTGTGCCGTGTCTGTCATGGGATCAGGCTAGCGAGGCGATGTTTCGCCCTCGTTTCGATTGCGTCACCGCTTTTCGACGTCGTCCTTCAACGCCGTGAGAGTCCGCCGGATATTCAGTCGCTGGAAGTCCGCGAAGCTCCTCCCGCGTGTGACGATGTGGTCGAAGACCCAGGCCAGAGGGTCGGGCCAGCCTCGGCGGTCATCGGTCCACGTCTCGGTCACTCGAGTCGCCTCACCGAGGTCCTCGAAGTCGTATGCCCAACTGGCGTTCGCTCCTTCGAGGCTCGGAGTGCGGGGGCCGATCCGGCGCACCGCGAAGGCGAACCGCTTGCCCGGTACGGAGTCGGTGACGACGCATTCGGTCACCCAGGTCGCCGGCCCGCGTCGGTTCGTCCCTTCGAAGACGTCGCCCGCTGTCAGGGGACCTGCGGATGACTGAGTGCTGGCTCCGGTGTTCTCCGGACTCCATCGGGCCATCTGGGTCGGGTCGGCGATCTGCTCCCAGAGCGCGGTGGCGTCGACTCCGATCACCATACTGTCGCTGACCTGCATCGTTCGCGTCATCGTCGTCCCTTCTCATTGTGGTCGTGCACGCACCAGAAGACGGCCGAGCACGTGGCCCCATTCAAACATGGGTCCTGAGCTAGCCTGGGCACATGGCCGACTCCGCGACGAAAGACGAGATCATCGCCTTCCGCCTCCGCGCCCATCACCTCGATGAGCGACTCAGCCACAACTCCCTCCTTGACGCCGCGGGAGCCTGCGGCATCCAGAACAGCCCACCGGGATCCGCGCTGACTTCGCTCCATGCACGAGTCGAGGGCATGAGTGCGACGGCGTTAGATTCGGCCGTCGAAGAGGAGAAGTCGCTGCTCCAGAGCTGGTGCATGCGAGGGGCACCCCATTTCTTTCCCGCTGCCGATCTCCCGGTCTTCACCACCGGGGTCGAACCGACGAGTGAGAAGGCGATGCGCCATTTCGTCCTCGGAGTCGAACAGTCGGTCGATTCGCTCGGGATCCCGCTGAGCCAGATCCTCGATCGGGTCGAGCAGGAGATCGCCGGGGTGCTCAGAGGGCGGAGGATGACGATCACCGAGCTCGGCGAGGAACTCGCCGACGTGCTCGCAAACTCCCTGACGACGAAACAGCGACGCACATGGGAATCTCAGGGCCCGTATGCGAGGGGCCAGAGCCTCGGTGCCGGAGTGATCCACTTCTGCATTCGACTGCTCACTCTGCGGCAGATCCTCTGCTTCGCCCCGCGCGAGGGGAACACGGCTCCATTCGTTCTGCTCGACGAATGGATCGACGATCCTTCGATCGCCTCCTCGACCGCATCCGACGAGAGCGAACGCGACCGGGCCCGGTCCGAACTGCTGCGACGCTATCTTCACTGCTATGGACCGTCGACGCGGGCCGACTTCGCCGCATGGATCGGAATCCGGTCCACGGAGGCGAAACCATGGTGGGACCTGATCGCCGGAGAGATCACCGAAATCGATCGCGGGCGACGGACCTGGATGCTCGCCGAGGATGTCGATCAGCTGCATCGCGCGCAGCTTCCGCACGGCGTCCGTCTGCTTCCCCCACACGATCCCTATACGCAGATGCGGGATCGGGAGACGATCGCGTCCAAGGACTTCCATCGGGAGATCTGGAAGACCGTGGGCGATCCAGGAGCGCTGCTGGTCGACGGCCGGATCGCGGGGACCTGGAGGGCGCGGAAGCGGAATCGACGACTGAGCATGACGATCGCACCGTTCGGCACCGTCCCGAAGTCGGTGAAGAGCGCGCTGACCGCTGAGGCAGAGGCGATCGGCGCACTGCGCGAGGCAGACGCCGTCGACATCGAGTTCACGTCAGACTGAGATCATTCGGCGAGTTCACTGATCAGCAGACGGGCGAGGGCTCCGAGCCGGAATCGCTCGGGGATCACGGTTCTGATTCCCTGTTCATGCAGCGGTGCTGCTGTGACGTCGCCGACTGCTGCCGCCACCACCGATTCGTTGAACGCCTCGATCACGGCCGGCAGCAGTGCCTGCTCGTCGGCTGCGGTGAGGAATGCTGCCGCCCCGGGTGCTGAGGTGAAGGCCACGGCGTCGCACCTGCGCTGCGCGACGAGGCCGACCGCGTCGATCACGGCAGCCGGATCGGGCGCCGGGCCCCACCGGTAGATGACGAGGGAGCGGACGTCGGCGCCTGCCGCGACGAAGGCCTCATCGAGTCCGTCGGCTCCGGCACCGTGATGCTGTACGGCGATCTGCTGACCATCCACGCCCTCGCCGAGGAGGACCTGCTGGATCTCTGCGCTCGTCTCGGAGTCCGCGATCCAGTGAGGGCTCAGTCCGGCCGCCTGAATCGCTCCACGTGCCTTGGGACCGCGGGCGTAGATCCGAGCTCCGGCCAGCATCGCGTGCCATTCCTCGCGCAGACCCGCGGCTTCAGCCACGTCGCCCCAGCCGGTGAATCCGACGCCGGTCGTGACCACGACGATGTCCGGCCGGTCCGCGATGAGTTCACGGGTGCGTGTCGCAAGCTCGGGGTCATCGCTGTGCGGGATGACGGACAGGGTCGGGGCGTGCACGATCTTGGCACCATGACGCTCGAGGGCGGAGGCAAGCTGCTCCGCGCGCCGCTGAGCGGTGAGCACGATGCGACGCCCGGCCAGCTCGTCGCCTAAGTCAGTACGGGGCTGGTTCATGCTCACATCCTGGTCGCGCCGCCTCACCGGGGCAACTTTCGTCCTTCGAGAGCAGCCTGGTGGGCGAGCATCTCATCCTTGAGCCCCTGCACGACGGCGGCGATGGCCGGCCGGCGCATCGAATCGGGCCTGAGCACCATCCAGTAGGGCAGGCGCTCGGCCACCGAATCGGAAAAGAGTCGCACGAGGTCGGGGTGCCGGTCGGCCATGAAACACGGGAGGAATCCGATGCCGGCTCCCGCCCGGGCCGCTTCGACGTGGACGAAGACGTTCGTCGAGGTCAGCGCATCCTTCATCTCGGGAAACAGCCGCCTCGGCGCGTCGAGGTCGTCGACCTGGAGCATAGAATCGACGAAATAGACGAGTCGATGGTCGCTCACGTCCTCCACCGAGGCGGGGGTGCCCTCGGACGCCAGATAGTCGCGTGAGGCGTAGAGGCCGAGTTCGTAGTCACCGAGCCTGATCGCCTCCGCCCGGTGCACGCGCGGTTCCCCGACGACGACCTCGATATCGAGACCGGACCGCTGCTGCAGGGCCTGTCTGGTGACGGTGACGATCTCGACGCTCAGCCCGGGATGTCGACGTCGCAGCTTCGCGACCGCCGGGGAGGCGATATAGGCGCTGAACCCGTCCGTTGCGGTCATCCGCACCACTCCGGACACCGTGTCCGGACCCTGACCGGGACTCTCGAGTTCGGCGACCGCGGTCTCCATCTGTTCGGCCACCGCGACGGCTCGTTCCCCGAGGTCGGTCAGCTCCCATCCGTCGTCCGAGCGGGCCAGCACCCGTCCGCCCAAGGACTTCTCCAAGGCGGCGATGCGGCGGGAGACCGTCGAGTGGGTGAGACCGAGGTTGTGTGCCGCCGTCGTGAACTTGGCGGTGCGGGAGACGGCCAGCAGCACGAGCAGATCGTTGGGAGTGGTGTCCATGTCAGCCATGGTGGCACACCCTCACGACCGACACCGGGTCCTCGGTGCCCTGTCTTCGGGTCGTCAGCGCACGTGCTGCTGCGACGGCGAGCGCGTCCAGCGCAGCAGCACGACGATCAGACAGATGAGGAACACGATCCCCGAGGTGACCAGCCCAGTGACGAGGATGCCGATATCGGTGGGCAGATCCACGTCGTCGGCCGGTTTGGTCGGTGCCTTCCCCTCGGGGTCGATGAGGACGGAGATCGTGTCGCCTTCATCGAAGTCGTCGTATCCGTCCTTGCCGCGGTAGATCAGCGGTTCGGCGACGGGGGTGCCGTCGGTGCGTTCGAGGCTGTAGGTATGAACATAGACCTGCCGCGATCTGGGCGGATTGGAACTGTGCACGGTCTTCTGCTCGACTTGATGATCGGCGACGACCACCTCGGTGAGTTCGCCCGCTTGAGACAAAGCGAGATCCTCGCCGAGCATCACAGTGCCGATGAGCGCAATGGCCACGAATGGTCCGGTGTACCAATATGCCGGCGTGTGTCCCATGAACCTGCGCATCGCCAGAGTGACGCCGAGGAACACGAAGCATCCGAGGATGATGGTAAGCACCAGCTGGTCCGGATACAGGTATCCGATCGTGAAGACCGCACCCGTGCCGACGAAGAAGACAGCACCGGTGATGATAATGGTCAGCGGATTCCGAGTGCCTTGGTTCCAGCGGCGCTCACTCTTTCCGCCGTCATCCCACTTGCCGCGCATCCAGTAGGCGTCCATTCAAGCCCCGCTCGTCACTGCGGCATGTTGACGAATCGGGACTTCGCACCCTGGAATGCCACGGGGATGTCCATCGTCGGACCGGCACGGTGCTTGGCGACGATGATGTCGGCCTCACCGGCACGTTCGTGTTCCTTGTCGTACATGTCCTCACGGTGGATGAGGAGGACCATATCCGCGTCCTGCTCGATCGACCCGGACTCACGCAGATCGGAGATCATCGGCCGCTTGTCCGTGCGCTGCTCACTGCCGCGGTTGAGCTGGGACAATGCGATGACCGGCACTTCGAGCTCTTTGGCCAGCAGCTTGAGCGAACGCGAGAACTCCGAGACCTCCTGCTGGCGGGATTCGACGCGCTTGCCCGAGGACATCAGCTGCAGGTAGTCGACGCAGACCATCTGCAGATTGTGCTGCTGTTTGAGCCGGCGGCACTTCGCGCGGATCTCGGTCAGCGCCATGTTCGGCGAATCGTCGACGAACAGCGGCGCATTGTTGATCCGGGCCTCGGTCGCGGCCAGGGTCGTCCAGTCGTGCGGGCTGAGTTCGCCGCGGCGCAGGTTCTGCAGCGGAATCTCCGACTCGGCCGAGAGCAGACGCATGACGAGTTCGTTCTTGCCCATCTCGAGCGAGAAGAACACGGCGGCCGCATCGTTGTGGATCGCAGCCGAGCGGATGAAGTCGAGCGCCAGAGTCGACTTGCCGACACCGGGACGGGCGGCGATGACGATCATCGTGCCCGGGTGCAGACCGTTGGTGAGGTTGTCGAACTCGGTGAAACCGGTGGGCACACCCGCGGTCTGCCCATCGGTGTTGCCGTTGCGTTCGATCTCCTGGGCCACCTCGCCGAGGATGTCGGAGAGGATGACGTAGTCCTCCGTCGTATGGCGTTCGGTGACCTTGTAGATCTCCGCCTGCGCGGAGTTCACGACGTCATCGGTGTCGCCTTCGGCGTCGTAGCCCATCTGGACGATGCGGGTGCCGGCCTCGACGAGGCGGCGCAGCACGGCCTGTTCGCTGACGATCGCGGCATAGTAGCCGGCGTTGGCGGCGGTCGGGACCGACGAGATGAGGGTGTGCAGGTAGGCGGCGCCGCCGACGCGGGCGAGGTCACCGGTCTTCGTCAGGTAGTTCGCCACCGTCACCGAGTCTGCGGGCTCACCTCGGGAATAGAGGTCGAGGACCGCCTCGTAGATGGTTTCGTGAGCGGGCTTGTAGAAGTCATCACCATTCATCGTCTCGACGCAGTCGGCGATGGCGTCCTTCGACAGAAGCATCGCACCGAGCACGCTCTGCTCGGCCTCGACGTCCTGCGGAGGGGTCCTCAGACCGTCATAGCCCTGCTCGTTGCTCACTCGATTTCCTCTTCCTCACAGCATCGGATCGCCCACCCTCATGTGGTGCGCTCCAACTGTACCCGGAGACCCGGGGAGGGTCCCATCGGCTCGACACCTGCCATCGTAGGATGCGGCACTGACACCGAATCTCAGTCCCGGGACCTCCCGGCCGTGGCCACGGAGTGCAGAATCGGCTTCGTCAGCTGCAGTCCACCGCGGATGATTCCGATGCCGACGACCACGGTGAGCAGGATCGTGAGGAAGGTGACCGGCTTGAACACGAGCGCGGCTCCGGCCAGGGGCAGGACGAGCAGCAGCCCGAGCCCTCCGGCCAACAGGGACACCCAGATCGCCGGGGCCATGACGGCCCGGACCAGCGCACGGTGCAGAAGCCTGGGATCGGCGCCGGCGGCATAGAGGTCGGAGAAGGTGTCGGCTCGGTCGTAGATGTCGGCGACCTGGTTGATCACTGCCGAGACACTGATGAGCACGATGGCGATGCCCATGACGAGCAGCACCCCGGTGAACATGTCGTGGAAGAGGTTGATATCGGAGGTGCCCATCGTTGCCGGGTCGTCCTCGGCGGCATCGATTCCGAGCTGGGACAGGGCGACGCCGGACCCGCAGACGGCTGCGGTGAAGGCCGCCATCGCCAGGCCGGACACGCGTCGCCAGAACCGTTTGGGTTCGTCGGAGACCAAACGAGCCGCGATGAGGCGCTCCGGGGTGGCGGCCCGCCGACCGGACAGGTGGGCGAACCAGCGGACGAGGAGTCCGCCGACGAGGTCGACGACGACGAGTCCGAGAGCGAAGAATCCGACCACCGCGCCGAGCACGATCCCCACGCCGAGACCGCCGCTCTGGGTGAGCGCGTACACGACCGGCAGCAGGCAGATCACGAGCACCGTGACGATGACCTTGGCCACGGGGAACTTCCGCTCCAGGCTCTTCGTGCGCACGCCCAACGGGGAGACCGCGACCTTGCGCAGACCCAGCAGGGCCGAACCCGCACAGATCAGAGCCAGGAAGACGACCACGACGAGGATGAGCCACGCGGGCATGAGCATGTTCTGGTACCCGATGGGTTCGCCCATGAAGTGGATGAAGCTGACCGGCAGCGCCAGTCCCAGGTAGCCGAGCACCCCGAGGATGATGCCGGCCTGGGCCGGGATCAGCGGTTCGGCCACGGCGAGCGCGGTGATCTGGGACCGTCTGGCCCCGAGCAGCGACATCGTCGACAGCCGTTCGTCCTGCCGACGTGCCGACAGGGTCGCCGAGGCCGATGCCAGGGTGGAAGCGGGGATGATCAGCAGAGCCGTGGCCAGGCTCGCGAGGGTCTTGTACATGATGTCGAGGCCCGCGTCCGCGGGATCGGGGCTCGGTGGGATCTGGAAGAACATCCAGGTCCCGGCGGCCACGGTGAGGAACAGCGTGGCACACGCGAAGAACGCGGCGGCCACGAGCAGGGAGCTCGCCGAGGTCAGCGATCTGCGTCCGAGGACGAGGGGAATGGCTGTCAACGACGTGGACATTGTGTCTCCTCTCAGGCCATGGTCGCCTCGGCGGTGGCCCGGTTCTCGGGTGCCGCCTCGGTGAGGGTGCGGTTGTCGGGATCGATCTCGGTGACCCGGCGGACGAGCGGGCGGGTGACCTGCAGCCCCAGCCACACCATCACGACCCCGGCCACGAGGACGGCGGCGACGGTTCCGATGGTCAGCGGATCGCCGAGGTCGCTCACCGAAGCCATCAGCCAGGCGAGGATCCCGCCGAGGAACAGGGAGACGACGGTGACCAGCAGGATCGGCGACATCACGGCGTTGACGGTCACCCGGTGCATCATCTGCTGGGTCATACCGGCGGCGTGGAGCTCACGGTAGGTCTGAGCCCGGTCGAGGATGTCAGCGGCTTGGTTGATCGTGGCCGAGACGATGACGAGGACGAACGCGATGATCAGGGTGAGGATGAGCCCGGTGAAGATATCGTCGCCGAGGTGGGCGTACGGACCCATGACCGCGCGGTCCTCTGCGGAGAAGTCCTCCTGACCGCTGCGCATCATCGCCGTTCCCGCCCCGCCGACGACGGCGATGAAGGTGATCATCGCCAGCCCGGCGACCCGGCGCCAGTACTGTCCGGGGGCGTCGGCGATCATTCCTGCCGCCATCACCGAGGCGGGACCGCGGGCGATTCGGCCTGCGATGCCGGCGTGGATGCGGATGCACAGGACGCCGAGGACGCTGATGAGCAGGAGGGTGATGCCAATCGTGGCGATGCTGTACATGATCGTCACCGCCGTCGGCAGCTCCATCTGTGTGGAGACATAGGTCGCGATGGCCACGACGAGGATGAGCACGATCGCTGTGATGACGCGGGCCAGGGGGAACTTGCGCGCCAGCGACCGGGTGCGCACGCCCAGCGGGGAGATCGTGATCTTGCGCAGCCCGATGAGCGAGGCGAGCAGGCAGACGGCCAGGAGGCCCGCGATGACCGCAGCGAGCAGCCAGACCGGCATGAGCAGAGCCTGATAGCCCAGGGGTTCGCCGACGAACGTGATGAAGCTCAGCGGCCAAGCCACCAGCAGGTAGCCGCCGATTCCGGCGAGGATGCCCGCCGAGGCGGGGATGAAGGGTTCGGCGACGGCGATGAGGCGGATGGTGCTGCGTTGCGCCCCGAGCAGGGACAGGGTGGAGAGTCGTTCGTCCTGGCGGCGGGCGCTCAATTTCGCCGAGGCGACCCCGAGGCTGGTCGCGGGGACGACGAGGAAGACCGTGGCGAGGACAGCGAGGAGCTGGTAGAGCTCGGCCACCTCGGCGTATCCGGTGACCTCGGGGCGGTCGATGAACGCCCAGGCGCCGGCGGCCACGGTGAGGAAGATCGTCGAGCAGGAGAAGAAGGCGATCCCGACGAGTCGTGACGTCGTCGAGGTCAGGGACGGCTTGGACAGGAGGAGGGGAAGGATATTCATCACTGTGCGGCTTCCCGTAGTGCGGAGTCGGCGACGATGCGGCCATCGGCGAGTCTGACGACCCGGGAGCAGCGGGCGGCGACGTTCTCATCGTGGGTGACGACGACGAGGGTGGAGCCGCATCCGACGGTGGAGCCCAGCAGCTCGGTGAGGACTTCAGTCGAGGTTCGGGAGTCGAGGGCGCCGGTCGGTTCGTCGGCGAAGGTGACGACGGGTTGGGTGACCTGGGCGCGGGCGATCGCCACTCTCTGTGCCTGTCCGCCGGAGAGCTGTCCGATCCGCTTGTTCACGTGCTCGCTCAGACCGAGACGGTCGAGCCAGGCCCGGGCGTGCTGGGTGGCGTCCGAGCGGCTCATACCGGCGAGCATGGCGGCGAGCGCGACATTGTCCACGGCGGTGAGTTCGGGCAGGAGCAGCCCCTGCTGGAAGACGAAGCCGAAGACCTCGCGGCGCAGGGCGGTGCGGCCGGATTCCTTGAGGGAGGTGATCTCGGCGGCCGCGCTGCGGTCGGTCGGCGAGAGTCGGATGTGACCGTCGTCGGGACTGATGATGCCGGCCAGGCAGTGCAGAAGGGTCGTCTTGCCGGAGCCGGAGGGTCCCATGATGGCCAGGGATTCGCCGAGGCCGATCGTCAGGTCGACTCCGGCGAGAGCGTAGGTCTGGTTGAAGTGCTTCGTGACGGTGCCGGCGGTGATGATGGCAGAGTGCTGGAGCGAAGAGTTCTGGGTCATCGGGTGCTGGGATGGTGACTGCTGCGCTGCGGCAGGATGCTGTGAAGAAGTCATGTCTCCATGTTTTCGCCCAACCGGCCTTGGCACTATGCAGTCAGCCCGTCAGCCGATGCGGGATTTCCCAACCTTCGTTCACGGGAATCCCTGTCTGGAGTTCCGTGCCGGCTCCGGCGATGGATTCAGTCACCCTCGGACGACCGCGTCATTTCTTGAGGAACAGGCGGATCACGGCCCGGAGCGCGATCATCGTTCCGGCAAAGACGAAGAGGGCACCCAGTCCTTGGTACATCGTCAGGTCCGTCGAGATCTTCAGTCCGCCGTCCGTTCCGAACAGGAGGATCGCGGCGATCACTGCCGTGCAGGCGAGGAGCACCGCCGTGAATTCACTGAGCACCCCGCGCAGCCATGAGCGCTCGCCGCCGGAGGTGAACAGCTGCGGACTCCTCGATCGATGCCAGTGTGCGCAGGGCCGCTGCCAGATCCCCGGGCACTCCGATTCCGTGGTCGCTGAGGACAGCGAGAAGCTGCCGGAACATGGCACTGTCGATTCGCCCGTGCGCGCGCAGCACGGTGATGGTGCGGCCGATGTCGCGCCGGAGCAGGTCGACGTCGACGTTCTCCCGCCAATCGAAGGCCAGGAGAATCGCATCGGCGGCGGTCGCCGCATCATCGACGACGACGGCGTGGAGGATCCCCATCTCGAGGGGTCATTACAGAGTACAGGCCGCCCATCGTCCTCGACAGTGTCTCGACACAACTTCCCCTGCTCAGTTCACGGAGTGCATTGGTCCCGCAGCACCGAAGGGAGCGACACCGGCAGATCATTTCCATTGAGTGGAAGCAATGCATGGCGTTTCTCACCACTCCCGCACAGGATGACAACGGCACCGAATGTGTCTCAGGTCACTGTGAATGAGGAACGACTCACTTAGCGAAGGAGCTAATTGGATGCAGTATCACCACAACGGGTATGTCGGCCACGACCCACGAATCAGAGATGCGGAAAGCACAGGAGTCGATCGCGTCGAGGAGCTTCCCGACACCATGGACGTGCTTATCGTCGGCGCAGGTCCTGCGGGCATAGTCCAGGCCGCGCAGCTCACCGAGTATCCCGATGTGCATACTCGAATCATCGAACGGCGCCCGGGCCGTCTGGCAGCAGGTCGCGCAGACGGCCTCTTCCCTCGCAGCTGCGAGACGTTCCAGGCGTTCGAGTTCTATGACGCCATCGCCCAAGAGGCCAGTCATATGCGAGAGATGAGCTTCTGGGGACCGAACCCCGAACACCCTTCCGAAATAGCTCGTGGAGCGCGGGCCGCCGATCCTCCGTCGCATGTGAGCGAGTTTCCCATCCTGACCGTCAACCAGGCCCGGGTCATCGACTACTTCGCCGAACGTGCGGCCAATGGTCCTGCCAAGATCAACATCAACTACGGGTATGAGTTCCTCGACCTCATCGTCCACGACAGCGGTGAGTACCCCGTGGAGGTTCACCTGATGGATGAGCACGGCGTTCGGCGCACGGTGTGGACGAAATATGTGACCGGCTGCGACGGCGCGCGCAGCAAGGTCCGTCACTGCATCGATGTCGAGCTCACTTGCGACTCGACCACTCAGGCGTGGGCGGTCATCGACATCCTCGCCAATACGGACTTCCCGGATTTCCGGACGAGAAGCGGAATCCAGTCGGATAGGAACGGGTCCATTCTGCTCATTCCGCGCGAAGGCGGTTTCCTCACCCGATTCTACGTTTCGCTCGAAGATCCGACACCGGAGACACGTGACCGGATCCTGGCCACAACGGCAGAGGAGGCGATCGAACGCGCCAACCGCATCCTCAACCCGTACTCGGTCGACGTCCGAGAGGTCACCTGGTTCAGCATCTACGAGGTCCGCCACACCGTCGCGCAGAGTTTCGATGACGTTGCCGCGAAGAACGATCCTGATCTGAACCCACGGGTGTTCATCGCCGGCGATGCGTGCCATACGCACAGCGCCAAGGCCGGTCAGGGAATGAACGTCTCCATTCAGGACGGCTGGAACCTGGCGTGGAAGCTCGGTCAGGTTCTCGTCGGTCGCAGCGATGAGTCCCTCCTGCGGACGTACAACGACGAGCGTCAGGACGTGGCTCAGAAGCTGATCGACTACGACAAGGAATGGTCGGCGATGATGTCGCGACGTCCCGAAGAGATGGAGAGCCCCCAAGAGATCGTCGATTTCTTCACCGACACAGCCAACTTCCCCGGCGGATTCGATACGAAGTACTCGACGTCACCGGTCATCGGAACCGGTGCTCGGCAGGAACTGGCAGACGGGTTCCCATTGGGCATGCGCTTCAAATCCGCTCCCGTGTCCAGGGTCGCCGACACGACCACGGTCCAGGTCGGTCACCATTTCAGAGCCGATGGTCGCTGGCGCCTGTACGCATTCGCCGACGCTGATGGTTCTGCCGTCTCCGATCTTGCCTCCTGGTTGGCGGATTCGGACGAGTCCCCGGTCAGGATCTTCACACCGGAGAACGCCGATATCGACAGCGTCTTCGATGCCAAGGTGGTCTATCAGCAGAGCTATCACGAGGTTGACCTGCCTCATGCTCCCGGTCTGTTCCTGCCGAAGGTCGGACGCCTTCAGGTGATGGACTGGGAGAAGGTCTATGCGGCGATCCCGGACGATGACATCTTCGAAGCCCGTGGCATCGACCGTTCCGGTGCCCTCGTCGTCGTCCGTCCGGACATGTATGTGGCTCACATTCTGCCGCTGAGCGCTCGGGAGGAGATCACCGATTTCTTCGCCCAGTCCATGGTGAGAGAAAGAGTTCTCACCGCAGTCTGATTACCCATGCGGGAGAGAAGCGAACTCGACACTGCCGGGGTGAGAGCCGGATCGCATGTGCGATCCGGCTCTCACCCCGGCAGGAGCACGATCACGGTGTGGATCGCGAGGCCGACGAGCGCCCCGATGACGGTGCCGTTGATGCGGATGTACTGGAGGTCGCGCCCGACGTAGAGCTCGATGCGCTCGGCGGCTTCTTTCGCGTCCCAGCGTTCGATGGTGTCGGAGATGACGCTGGCGATCTCGGGGCCGAAGCTTTCGGCCAGGTCACCGGCGGTGGTGGCGATCCGGTCGTCGATGCGGCGGGAGAATTCCGAGTCCGCCTGCAGCCGTTCGGCGAATTCGCCGATGAGCTGCCAGATGCGGGCACGGACTTCGCCGCTTTCGTCGATGATGGCTTCGCGCAGCAGCTGTTTGAGCGAACCCCAGATCTCGAGCACCGAATCGACAACCCCGTCCTGACTGAGCAGGTCGTTGATGATCTCCTCGGCCCGCTGGGACAGAGATGAGTCTGATTCGAGGTCGTCGGAGAGGTCGACCAGCCAGGCATCGAGGGCCTGACGGGCCTTGTGGTATTCGTTGTCTCGGACGTCGGCGACCCAGCCGAGCACTTCGCGCTGCAGCCGGTTCGCCAGCTGTTCGTTGACGAAATCGGGCACCCAGGACGGTGCCCGGTTGTGGACGATCTCGTCGATCACCTGCGGGTTGTCACGCAGCCAGGAATAAGCCTCGGCGACGATGAGGTCGACGAGTCTGTGGTGGGCACCGTCGAGCACGATCTGGCGCAGCAGCTGCGCGAGCACGGGAGTCTTCCTTGTGGCTACGAGCCGAGGGATGATGACGTTCCTGGTCAGCGCCTTGATGGAATCGTCATCAATGCGCGCGAGCACATATTCGAGGCCCCCTGCAGCACGGTCGACGACGGTGTCTCGGTTGGCGGGTTTCGCCAGCCATCTCCCGGCTCGATGGGAGATCTCAGCGGATCGGATCTTCGTCGACACCGCCTCGGCGTGGAGGAAATTCGCGGCCACGAAGGCCGACAGACTCGCACCGAGCGTGTCCTTCTTGCGCGGGATGATCGCGGTGTGCGGGATCGGCAGCCCGAGAGGGTGGCGGAAGAGGGCGGTGACAGCGAACCAGTCGGCGATCGCGCCGATCATCGCCGCCTCCGAGGCGCGGGAGACGAACCCCCAGAAGCCGGTGTTGTCGGTGAAGAGGTGGGTGGAGAGGAAGATGAGTGTGGCGAGGATGAGCAGCGAGAGCGCGAGCGTGCGCATCTTCTTCAGCCCGCGAGCGCGTTCTTGATCCTCCGGCGTGAGCTCGGCCGGCCCGCCGGTTCCGCCGCCGGCGCCGAAGCGCGGCACGGATGGTGTCTTCTCGATCGACATCGTTACCCCCTGCTCCACGACTTTAGCGAAACCCGGCACTTCCACACGCATCCGCGGACGGGTTCGCGCCTGGGAATTCCGCGGAGAGCCCCGGCGTTCGGGCCGCCCCATCGCCCCTAGCATCCCTCACCGTTATTCTCAGATCACCGCGTTGCCCGCTATCCACCCCGTCCCTCTCATCACTCACCGTTGCACCGGGTGGTCATGCCACTACCCATGAGGGATGCGCCGTCGTGTCACTCGCCGAGGCGGCCCTGCCCGAACGTGGAACGTTAGGCTTCGTGGATGGAGTACTTCGAAAATCGTGAACGTGCTGAATCCTTCGGCGAGGTCGCCCAGGAGTACGATGCCTTTCGGCCGAAGTACCCTGCCGCGCTCATCTCAGCGATCATGCAAGCGGCCGAGACCATCACCGAGCCAGGCACGCGCGCCCCGCACATCCTCGACGTCGGTTCCGGCACCGGCATACTCGCGTCCCAGCTCCGGTCAGCAGGCGCCGAGATCCTCGCCGTCGAACCGGATGACGAGATGGCTGCGGTCGCTCGATCCAAAGGCCTCGATGTGGACGTCTCGACGTTCGAGAACTGGGACCCCCGGGGCCGGACCTTCGATCTCGTCAGCTTCGGACAGTCCTTCCACTGGGTCGATCCTCTCGTTGCTCTGCCGAAGATCCGCACCATGCTCCGCCCGGGAGGAAGTCTGGCTCTGGCCTGGAATGACATCGAACCGCAGGGCGAGTTGAAGGCCCGGCTCAATGCCGTTGTCGCACGCTTTCATGCCGACGGCAGGACCGCGAGTCTCGGTTCGAGAGCGAGCCGGGGAACCGAAGCGAACCAAGACACGACGGCGGGCCGCGGTACGACTGAGTCCGTGCCGGCAGTCGAACCCGTCGAACACCCGGCTCTCACGCAACTGAGGGACGCCGGTTTCACCCCGAATGAGACCACTGTCGTCGAAGACCTCCACGATTCGCGGCATGAGTGGCTGTCGATGGTCTTCACCTACTCGGCCCAGCTGACGATGGACCCGGTGAAGAGAGCGGTCATGCGCGAAGAGATGTCCGCCGAAATCCCCGAGGACGGGCTCGATGCGCGAAATGAGGCCCTTCTCGTCCTCGCTGGGGCCTGAATATGGGACGCTCATGGTTCAAAAGCTGCGCGCCCGAGGCCGAGCAGCGCCCACCTGCTGGGCCGGTGGCACCCGGCATGAGCCCGACACGTAGAGTGAGAAGAGTCTGGTCACCGCTGTCCTGCCCGGGGACCACGTCCCCGCTGGGACCGCCACCCCGCGGAGACGTCCGACCCCCCTGCTGGGACCACCGCGACCCCGGCCGCAGGCGCAGCGATCCGACCTAACCGAGACCACCCGTATCCGAAAGTCAGGAGCAGTCGTGCCAGCGACACCCGCCGAGGCCACCATCACCGAGATCACGAATCTCATCACCTTCGACACGACGAGCCGGGACACGAACCTCCCGCTCATCGACCTCGTCGAGGCCCGCCTCGCCGCCGCCGGCATCGAGTCACGCCGGATCCCGAACCCGGAGGGAACGAAGGCGAATTTGCTCGCGACCATCCCCGCGGCCGACGGCTCGACGACCGGCGGCGTCGTCCTGTCCGGGCATACCGATGTCGTCCCCGTCGACGGTCAGGACTGGTCGTCGGACCCGTTCACTCCCGAGATCCGCGACGGAAAGTTCTTCGCCCGCGGCAGCGCCGACATGAAGTCCTTCATCGGCGTCATCCTCTCCCGCCTCGAAGCGCTCAAGTCCGCGAAGCTCCGCGAACCCATCCACCTCGCCTTCTCCTATGACGAGGAGATCGGCTGCGTGGGCGCCATCTCCCTCGTCGAGGCCATCACCGAGGAAGGTCTGGCACCCCGCGGCTGCGTCGTCGGCGAGCCCTCGAGCATGCGCGTCATCCGCGGCCACAAATCGATGAACGTCTTCCGCGTCGACTTCCACGGCGTCGCCGCCCACTCCTCGCTCACCCCCGAAGGCGTCAACGCCATCGCCTACGCCGCAGAGTTCGTCGCCTTCGTCCACGCCGTCGCCGCCGAATTCCGCACCGAGGGGCCTTTCGACGAGGCCTATGTCGTGCCCTTCACCTCGGTCACGGCGAACACGTTCAACGGCGGCATCGCCGTGAACACGATCCCCGCCGAGGCGACCGTGAAGTTCGAGTTCCGATCGCTCGGTTCGGTCGACCGAGAAGCCCTCATCGCCCGATTCCGTGCCGAAGCCGAACGCCTCGGTCGCGCCATGGCCGCCGAGAACGAGACCGCCGGAGTCGAGTTCACAATCGAAGCGGAAGCTCCCGGCTGCGAGACCCCGGCCGATGCCGACATCGTCTCGCTCGCGGCGAGCTGGGGCGGAATCGCCACCGATGACAAGGTCACCTACGGCACCGAGGCGGGACTGTTCTCCGAAGCCGGCATCCCGACCGTCGTCTGCGGTCCCGGTGACATCGCCCAGGCCCATGCCCCCGACGAGTTCATCGAACTCGACCAGATCGCCGCCTGCGAGTCCTTCATCGACGCCCTCATCGCCGACCTGTCCGAGAAGTAGGGAGACGGCTGCGGCGACACGGCGGCGTGTGTCGCGACGATGTCGCGCGCACTGTGCCTCAGCCCGCGATGACACCGACGACGAGGTTGATCGCCGTGGCGAGGATGACGGCGTTGAATAGGTAAGACAGGATGCTGTGCCGCAGAACGACGGCCCGGATCCTCGTCGTCGAGACACTCGTGTCGGTGACGCCGAAGGTCATGCCCACCCCGAATCCGAAATAGAGGAAGTCCTGGTAGTTCGGGGCCGCCGCGGAGTTGAAGTCGATCCCACCGGGCTTCTCGCGGTCGAAGTACATGAACGCGTACCGCACCGAATAGAGCAGCTGGAGACCGGCCCAGGACATGAACACCCCGACCAGCGCGATCGCAGCCGGCCAGGGTCCGGCGTCGGAACCGCCCATCACGAGCAGCGACACGATTCCGCCGATCCCCAACAGCTGGGCGACAGTGACGATGACCTCGTCGACGAAGGGGCGGAAGTCCTCCCGCCTCACATTCGCACGAGTCGCCTCGGCGTCCATCGGCCACAGCACGATGGCGCCGAGGACGACGAAGACCGAGGTCACCACGGTGATCCCGACGAGCGCTCCCAGCGCGACGTCCGTCAGGATGCCGACGGCGAATCCGGCGATCAGGCCGACGGCGATCGCAGTGACCAACCGCCTCGTCGCACTGATGAACAGTCTGCTCATGGCTGTCCTCCGTTCGGGTCTTCGACCGACTCCATATCCCACACTGTTCCACACCTTTACCTCCGCAGCCGATCCGCCGAAGGTTCACCGCTCACACGTGGTCCGAAGCACCCCGAATCCGGATGTACACTGAATTAGCCAACATTAGGTTAGGCTAAATTCGTTCATCCATTTTCGAGACGGCCCGAACACCCGCCTCGACGAACTGACGAGAGTGAGTCAGATGTTCGTCGCCAACCTCCTCATCGCCTTGCGCGAGGGACTCGAGGCCACTTTGGTCATCGGCATCCTCGTGGGGTATCTGGTCAAAACCGACCGCCGGGACGTGCTGCCCAAACTCTGGCTGGGCGTCGGCCTGGCCGCGCTCATTCCCTTCGGCATCGGAGCCCTGCTCACCTGGGGGCCCACAACCCTGACGTACCAGGCTCAGGAGATCATCGGCGGGGTGCTCTCCATCATCACCGTCGCCCTGGTGACCGGAATGATCTTCTGGATGGGCAAGCATTCCCGCGCGCTCAAGGGCGAACTCGAAACCTCGATGGCCGCATCCTTGGACAGACGTTCATCGGGGTGGGGAATCGTCGGTCTCGCCGTGCTCGCCGTCGGGCGCGAAGGCGCCGAATCCGCGCTGTTCATCTGGGCCACCGTCCGCTCCTCGGTCGAGAACAACGTCGTCGCCACCACTGCCGGAGTCGTCACCGGGCTGCTGCTCTCGCTCGTCCTCGGCTGGCTCATCTACCGAGGATCGCGGAAGATCAACATGAAGGCATTCTTCTCCGTCACCGGGTACTTCCTCATCCTCGTCGCCGCCGGAATCTTCTCCTACGGCATCAGCGATCTGCAGGAAGCCGGAGTCCTGCCCGGCATCATGAACCATGCCTGGGACCTCAGCCACCTGCTGCCCGATCCCACCTCCCCGGTCTACTGGCTCTACGTCCTCGGACAGGCGATCTTCCAGGTCAACGTCCAGCCCACGGTGCTCCAGACCATCGGCTGGATCGTCTACATCGTCCCCGTGGCGATCGTCTTCTTCCGCCAGATCCACAGGAAGAAGCCCGCAGCGAAGCCGGAGGGGAGCTCCGCACGAGCACAAGGACGCACCCCCGCCGAGGCGGCCCCCACCTCGGCGTCGGCCGACCCGACATCATCGGCCCCCACACTCCACCCCTGAATCGCGCGCATCCGCCGCGCCCATCGCACCACCACCGTCAACGACCGATCCATCCCACGAGGACATCATGAAACGCCATTCCGCGCTCATCGCTCTGCCCACTGCCACTCTGCTCGCTGTCTCGCTTGCTGCCTGCACCGACAATCCGGCGAACAAGAAGGACGATGCGGCGGCAGCCGGCGACGCCGTCACGGTGACGATCACCGATGACACCTGCGAGGTCAGTCCCGCCACTCTGCCCTCGGGCAAGGTGAGCTTCTCCGTGACGAACAACGGCACGAAACCGAACGAGTTCGAGATCCTCGCCGAGAACAAGCTTCAGATCGAGTCCGAGAAGGAGAACATCGGCCCGGGCACGACGACCACGGTGACCACGTCACTCGACGAAGGCACGTACTACACGGCATGCAAGCCGAACATGGTCGGCGACTTCGTCGGCTTGGCGGAGTTCGTGGTCACGAAGGGCGACGACGTCTCCGTCGACAGCGACACACAGGCCGCCGAGGACAAGGCGATCACGAACTACACCGGCTACGTCAAGGACCAAGTCGGACAGCTCGTCGATGCGACGAAGGACTTCACCGACGCTTACACCTCGGGCGACATGGAGAAGGCGAGGGCCCTCTACCCATTGGCGCGTCAGCATTACGAACGCATCGAGCCGACCGCCGAGTCCTTCGGCATCAAAGAAGCCGGTGACCTCGACGGATCGCTCGACGCACGGGTCCAGGACCTGTCGACCGATGCCGGGAAGAAGCCCAATGACCCCGAGGTGCTCGCCGACTGGACCGGCTGGCACCGGATCGAAGCCGACCTGTTCACGGATGAGGCCGAAGGCTACAAGTTCGCCTCCGAGGCGGACCGGAAGAAGATCGCAGACAAGCTCAACGAGGATACGAAGACCCTCTACGACCTCGTCTACGGCAAGGTCGACGGTGCCGGCGGCAAGTTCGAGCTCAAGCTCTCCGACGTCGCCACGGGTGCGTCCGCGCTGCTCGAAGAGGTCGCGCTGTCGAAGATCGGCGGCGAGGAGGAGACCTTCTCGCACACCGACCTCTATGACTTCCACGCGAACGTCGAAGGCGCCGAGGTCGCCTATGGCAATGTCGAGAAGCTCGTCGAAGCCCACGATCCCGAACTCGCGAAGAAGATCACAACGAACCTCGACGCTGTGAAGACGGTGCTCGAGAAGTACCAGAACGGCAAGGACGACGAGGGCAACATCCTCTACGAGGACTACTCGAAGGTCGCCGCCGTGCAGAAGGACGCCGGCGAAGCTCCGAACGACACCGACTACACGCAGGCTCAGCAGGAGCTCTCGGATGCCGTCAACGCATTGAGTGAGCCGCTGTCCCAGGTCAGCGGCACCATTCTGCGCTGAATGGGGGGTCTTCGATGAGCACTGACGAGCACAGCTCTTCCGCCGCCGGCACTGTCCGCGGGATTCCGCGGCGACGGCTCTTCGCTCTCGGTGGTGCCGCCGGGGCGCTCGGCATCGCCGGTGTCGGCGGTGGTGCGGTCGGCTGTGCGGTGCGCGGGGCGGAGGAGAAGAAGCACTCCGCCGTCCATCTCAGCTATCCGTTCCGAGCCGAGAAGCAGCAGGGCATCCTCACTCCCGCTCAGGACAATATGTATACGGTGGCTTTCGATGTCACGACTGCGGACCGTCAGGCGCTCATCGGCCTCCTCGAGGATTGGACGGTTGCGGCCGAGCAGATGAGCGCCGGGGACCTCGTCGGGGGTGCTCCGGACGCGAATGCCGAACTGCCGCCGAAGGACTCCGGTGAGGTGTGGGGCTATCCGGCCAGCGGACTGACGATCACCTTCGGCTTCGGTGCCACCCTGTTCGTCGACGAGGCAGGCAAGGACCGTTTCGGCCTGCAGAGCAAGATGCCGCAGGTGCTCAAGGACGGAGTCCCGAAGTTCGCGAATGAAGCCATCCATGCTTCCGAAAGCAACGGGGATCTGCTTGTCCAAGCCTGCGCCAATGATCCGCAGGTCGCCGTCCACGCGATCCGCAACCTCACCCGCATCGCTTTCGGCACTGCGAAGCTCAAGTGGGGGCAGATCGGCTACGGCCGCACCTCCTCGACGTCGACTCAGCAGGAGACGCCGCGCAACCTGTTCGGGTTCAAGGACGGGACGAACAACATCAAGAGCGAGGACGCCGACGGCGAACTCGACACGCACCTGTGGGTGCAGTCCGGCGATGATCCGGCTTCTGACGGCTGGCTGGCCGGAGGAACGTATTTCATGGCTCGCAAGATCCACATGTACTTGGAGATCTGGGATCGAGTCTCCTTGGCCGAACAAGAGGACATCATCGGCCGCGACAAGCGCTATGGCGCCCCGCAGTCCGTGGCCGAACCAGCCGCGGACGAAGAGTTCACCCCCATCGACTTCGCAGCGAAGAACGCCGAGGGTGCTCCGGCGATCGACGCTCGGTCCCATGTCGCCATCGTCGCTCCTGAACACCACAAGGGAGCGAAGATGCTGCGCCGGGGATACAACTTCACCGATGGCAACGACTCGCTCGGCCGCCTCGACGCGGGGCTGTTCTTCATCGCATTCGTACGGGACCCGCGGACGAACTTCTATCCGATTCTCAAGGCCATGGCGCAGAAGGATCTGCTCACCGAGTACCTGCAGCATCGAGCCTCGGCACTGTTCGCCATTCCGCCCGGCATCGGCACCGGGGACACGATGATCGGCCAGAAGCTCTTCACCTGACCCACCCTGCAGCTGTCGCGCACCGTTGCCCCGCCCCGCAACGTCTGGGCGGAATCACAGTACCCCACACCGCCAGTGACGTTGCGCACCGCAAGCGTCATGTCCTCCATCTGCGACCCACGAGCATCCGTCACCGCAAGAGGCACAACCTACGACTGCAAATGCATCTGTCACCGGCAGCCGCACAACGCACAGGTGCAACGGGATGTTATGCAGCTGTCGCGAGGTTATAGGTGCGACACGTCGTTTTGCCGCGAACACACATGGATGCTCGACCGCCCTCCAGTGCAGACCGCAGCCCCCAACGTCGTCTACAGCTCAGTGCCCACCGTGAGTCAGTGCCCACGGTGAGCAGGCACCAGCAGCGAGACATCGCCGGCCGCACCCTCACAGCTCCGACAGCCGAACCCCACCCCATGAATAGCGCCGAGGCGGCACCTGGACTCAGGTGCCGCCTCGGCGGTGATGTGGTGGGGTCGATCAGACGCTCACCACGTCCGACTCAATCGGACAAGGGCATCCGGGCAGAGACGTCCGGACAACGCCGTCGATCAGGCCTTGCCGATGACCTCGAACTTGATCTTCGCGGTGATCTCGTCGCCGACGCGCACAACAGCGTTGTAGCTGCCGGGGGTCTTGACGTGACCGGTCAGGGCGACCTGACGACGATCGAAGTCGCGTCCGGTCGCGGTCTGCAGGGCCTCGGCCACGAGGGCAGGGGTGACGGCGCCGAAGAGGCGACCGTTCTTGCCGGCCTTCATGTCGATGCGAGCCGTGGTCGACTCGAGTTCGCCCTTGACCTTGATGGCTTCGTCGTGATCGGCGATCTGCTTGGCCTGGCGGGCCTTGCGCAGAGACTCGATGTGCTTCTCAGCGCCGGCGGACCAGGCCGAAGCCCAGCCACGAGGCAGAAGCAGGTTGCGTGCGTATCCGGCACGAACCTCGACGACGTCGCCGGCGGCACCGAGGCCGTCGACTTCCTGGTTCAGAATCACTTTGCGGTTAGGCATGTCTGTCTCCCTCCGATCAGCGAGCTGAGCTCGAGTAGGGCAGAAGTGCCATCTCGCGGGCGTTCTTGACGGCCTTTGCGATGACGCGCTGTTCCTGCACGGTCACACCGGTGACGCGACGTGCACGGATCTTGCCGCGGTCGGAAATGAACTTACGGAGCGTAGCGGTGTCCTTGTAGTGGATGTTCGCCGCTTCGCCCTTCTTGAGCGGATTAGCCTTCTTCTTGATAGGCTTCCGGATCTCTGGCTTTGCCATGAGTATCTCCTGTTAACGAATGTCTCGAAATGTCGTGAAGACGTGGATCAGAACGGGGGTTCATCGGCGCCGGGGTTGCCCCAGCCGCCGTTGCCGCTCTGCGGGTTCGATGATGCCCACGGGTCATTGGCGGGTGCGTTGCTGCCGCCCTGGCTGTAACCGCCCTGGCGCTGTCCACCCTGCTGGCCGCCCTGCTGAGGGTTGTTGCCCCAACCGGAGGACTGCTGGTTGCCGAAGCCGCCCTGCTGGCCGCCTCCGCCCTGGCCTCCACCGAAGCCGCCGCCACCGCCGAAGTTTCCTCCGCCGCTGGGGTTGTTCTTCGTCACCTGGGCGGTGGCGCGTCGCAGGCTGGGGCCGACTTCGTCGACGTCCAGCTCCATGACTGTGCGCTTCTCGCCTTCCTTGGTTTCGAAGGACCGGGACTTCAGTCGGCCCTGAACGACGACCCGTGTACCGCGCTGCAGAGATTCGGCGACGTTCTCTCCCATTTCACGCCACACCGAGCAGCGCAGGAACAGGGTCTCCCCGTCCTTGAACTCGTTGGCCTGACGGTCGAAGATGCGCGGCGTCGAGGCCACGGTGAAGTTTGCGACTGCCGCACCGTTCGGTGTGAAGCGCAGTTCGGGATCGCTGGTGAGGTTCCCGACGACCGTGATGACTGTTTCGCCTGCCATTGAATCTCCTTGAAGCGAGGTAGCTTAAGATGCCTTACTTGGCGTCCGGGCGGAGGATCTTCGTGCGCAGAACGGACTCGTTGAGTCCGAGCTGACGATCGAGTTCCTTGGTCGTTGCAGGCTCGGCGTGGAAGTCAACCACGACGTAGTAGCCTTCGGACTTCTTCTGGATCTCGTACGCGAAGCGACGACGTCCCCAGATGTCCACGTTGTCGACGGTGCCGTTCTCAGCCGGGACAACCTTGATCAGGTTGTTCACGGTGTCAGCCAGCGTCCGCTCTTCGAGGTCGTTATCAAGAATGAGCATGAGCTCGTACTTACGCATATGTCACCCACCTCCTCTGGTCTTTGCGGCCATGGTCGGTCCATGGCAGGAGGGTATATGCACGCCCGCTCCCGGTCCCGTGATGGTCACGAAATGGGAACAGACCTCACTAGTCTAGTCGACCGGTGCGCTGACTGTCATGTCCGAATCCGTGCTCTTCCTTACGTCCCACGACCCGATCATCCGCGTGCCCCGGATTGGACCCGTCCGTGGACGTGTTCCCGGGTTCGCCCCCTCGCCGAGGCGGCTGTCCCCGATCGTCGACAGCGCCGTCGTCGTCCCCTCGCCGAGGCGGCGCTGCAGTGACCGTAGCACCGCGGATACCGCGGCGGTAGAGGTTCTCGCCGGCCATGATCACGACGAGGACGAGGGCCAGCAGCCGCAGCAGGGTGAACAGGGCGACGAAAGTGGAGTCGAGTCCCTTGTCGGCTTCGAAGCCGGTCACATCGCCGAGTTGGATGGCAACGGCGAAGACCGCCTCGGCGAGGGTCCAGACGATGAGCACCCACCAGCGGCGGATGGACAGGGCGATGAAGGGCAGCAGCCACAGACTGTCCCACGGCATGAGGCCCGGTGCCAGCAGCAGGCAGCCGCCGATGAGCAGGCAGGCGGCCACTGCCGGATCGAGGCCGGTGCGGCGGACCATGTAGAGGGAGACGGCGACGGCGAGGACCACTCCGGCGCTGACGATGATCCACAGCGGTGCCCAGACGGAGACGTCGCCGAGTTCGGCCATGACCAGGATCGAGGCGAAGGATCCGCTGTCGACGGCGTCGGAGTACCAATGGATGATCCGGTCGATCGCGGTCAGGTCGACGACGAGCAGCAGCGCCGAGGTGATCGTGGCCGCGGCGAGCATCATCCGCGGATTGCGCGGCTTCAGTCCCCGGGCCGGATTCGGTCCGGCCAGGGTCAGGGCCAGGAGGACGAGGAGGGCGAGCGGGTTGATGAACGTCGCGATGCCCAGCAGCACACCGGCCAACCATCCGCGCGGGCGCAGCGGAGGCGTTCCGACGAAGAGGACCACAGCCCACACCGCCAGAGCCAGGGCGAGCGGGTCGAGAGTCGAGCCGAACGTGAAGAGGATGAGCGGGGAGGCGAAGACCGCGACCAGCCACCCGCGGAAGCGGGCGAGGACGAGGAGTCCGGCGCCGAGTGCCGCGATGCCTGCGGTGTTGAGCAGGAGCACGCCGACCATGAACAGGGAGACGTCGTCGGTGAACAGGTGGAACAGGTCGACCAGGCGAGCTTCCAATGGGGCCAAGGCCGCCGCTCCACCGTGCGCCCGACCGAGCACCTCGGGGTTGACGTCACCGAGGAACGCCGTGGACAGGGGTCCTGCGCACATCCTCGCCGAGGCGGACGGCTGTTCGTATCCCGAGCTCAGACACGGGCCCTGCAACGCCAGGGCGAGGAAGGTGGTGATGCCGAGGACCGCGGCCAGCGCAGTGGCCTGCGCGCTGCGGAATCGGCGGCCGGCGACACCGAGGTGAATGCCGACCGGACCGCCGAGCAGAGGCTCGGCGATCCGGGTGCTGGACTTCGATGGCATGACTCGAGGTTACCGGTCAGCCACCTGGGCTCGGGATTACCGGTAAACCTCCGTCTTCAGAATCGCCACCGTTACCGGGGCCGTTGCCGGAACTGCCGTCCTCACTGCCCCCCTCGCCGGAGCCACCTCCGCCTTCGGAACCATTATCACCGTCTCCGCCGTTGTCGGAGTCGTTATTGCCGCCGTCACCAGACGAACCGTCCTCCGAATCCTTACCGTCGGAGCCGTCCTTCGAGCCTTCTTCCTTGCCCTTCTCGTCGCCGTCGGAGTCCTTGTTCTTGTCCTCGTCGTCCTTCGGAGTCTCGATCGGAGCCTTGGTCTTCGGAGACTCGTCCTCACCGTCGCTGCCGTCGTTGCTGCCCGATGGTGCCTTCGGTTCGGGCTTCGGAGCCGGGGCCGGATTCGAGTTCTTCGGCTTCGGCTTATCGGGCAGTTCGCCGCGGGCCGGGAACTGTTCGACCTTCTCTCCCTGGAGAGCCGTCTGCATGTAGTCCGTCCACACCTGAACGGGGAACGAACCGCCCGTGACTTCTCCGCGGCCGCCGTAAGCGCCGATGGACAGCTGTTTGCCGTCGACCTCTCGGTAGAGGACGACCGACGTCGCGAGGTTCGGAGTGTAACCGGAGAACCAAGCTGCTTTGTTCTCATTCGTCGTACCGGTCTTTCCGGCGGCGGGACGCCCGAGATTCTGGGCGTAGCTGCCGGAACCGCCCTGGACGACCTGGCTCAACGCATACGAGGTCTCAGCAGCAACTGCTTTGTCGAAGACGCGCTTGCCCTTCGTCTCGGCCTTGTACACTTCTTCGTCCTCGGCACCCTTCGTGATCTTCTTGATCGAGTGGGTCTCGTGGTGAACGCCGTTGGACGCAAAGGTTGCGTATGCCGAAGCCATGTCGATGGGCTTGACGCTGGGCGTACCGAGCACGTTCGAAGGATTCGGAGTCAGGCCGATCGAGCAGCCTCCGGTGTCGCCGGCCTCCATCTCCTTGTCAGTGCAATTCGCACTCAAGCCCGCACGCTCGGCGACGTCGACGGTCTTGTCCGGCCCGACCTGCACGTTAAGTGCCGCATAGGCGGTGTTGATCGAGGACTGTGTCGCCTTGAGCAGACTGACGGGGCCGTAACTCGAGCCGCCGAAGTTGCGCACCGGCCACGGCGTGCCGTCGTTGTTCAGCGTTGTCGGGCTGGCGCCCGGATAGGTGTCCGTCAACCGCACACCGTTCTCCAGCCCTGCAACGAGGGCGAAGGGCTTGAAGGTCGAACCGGCCTGCACATGGCTCTGAGTCGAGGCATTGAACGCCTGGTCCAGGTAGTTCTTGCCCCCGTAGAAGGCTTCGATTCCGCCGTCATCCGGGTCGATCGAGACGAGCCCGGCCTGCATGCCTTCGGGCTGATCCTGCGGGAGGGTCTTGATGGCCTGCTCGGCCGCCTTCATCCGGTCTTTGTCGAAGGTGGTGACGATGTTGTAGCCACCGCGGTCGAGCTGGGCTTCGTCGATGTCGAGCTTCGCCAGCGCCTCACGGCGGACGAAGTCCCACATGTAGCCCTTCTGGCCCGACAGCGAGGACTCCTTGTTCTGCTTCTGCACCGTCGGCATCTCGACCTTGGCGGCTTGTTCCTCGGTGATGAAACCTTCGTCGACCATGTTCTTGACGACATAGTTGAAGCGGTCCTCATAGGCCTCAGGATTGTCCGAAGGGTCGGCCGCACCGGGGCGCTGGATCATCGCGGCAAGCAGAGCGGACTCGCTGACGTTGAGCTCCGAGGCCGGCTTGTCGAAGTAGTTCTGTGCGGCCACCTCGATGCCGTAGGAACGACGTCCGAGGTAGATCGTGTTGAGATAGTTCGCGAGGATCTCGTCCTTCGACTGCTGCTGGTCGATCTTGAGCGAGATGAACATCTCCTTGACCTTGCGATCAAGCGAGTGCTCGTTCGTGAGATAGAAGTTCTTCACGTACTGCTGGGTGATCGTCGAACCGCCGCCCGCGTACTGGTTCGTGGCCACACCGACGACGGCGCGGGAGAGACCCTTGATCGAGATGCCGCGGTTCTCGTAGAACGAGGTGTCCTCGGCAGCGATCGCGGCCTTCTGCATGGGTTCGGAGATCTCGTCGATCTCCACGGACTTGCGGTCCTCGACCTTGTACTGGCCGATCGGAGTCTTGCCGTCGCTGTAGTAGATCGTCGAGGTCTGACCGGTGGCCTCGAGGTTCGGCTCGGGGATGTCCGTTGCGGCATACCCGACGGCGAATGCCACGCACAGGGCGATGACGAGGCTGAGCCCGCCGACGACGAGTATGCGAATGCTCGGCAGGAAGCGAGTCCATCCGCTCACACCCGCTCTGGGGTAGTTGAGCAGATTCTTCGTATTCCTGCCGATGTTCTTGGCTGTATGTTGTCCCTTAGCCACCCAAGGTCCTCCAGGTCAGTCAGCCTGCCGCAATGCGTGGCGACGAGGTCCGAAAAAGGTCAAAGACGCCAATCAGTCTCGCACGCATTCATTAGTAGAGGATGAAAAAGTGCTGAGCCTGACGCCCTGCAGACTTGCCAGGTTACCGAATGGTTCTCAGAGAAACCCTGCATTCGGCATCTCACCAGGCATTTTAATTCACGACTGGAGAATCAACTGTGACGGTTGCGTGTTTGCTCACATTCAACGATCCACCGGCTTGAACGAGCGCAGCCTCGCGCTCAGCCCTTGAGGTCGAAGTCCGTGTCGGCGTACTCGGTGCCCTCGACGGCGGGCTCGCCGCTGAACGGATGCAGCTGGTCCTCGCGGGCCCGCAGCTCGACGCGACGGATCTTGCCGGAGATCGTCTTCGGCAGTTCGGCGAACTCGAGGCGGCGGATGCGCTTGTACGGTGCCAGGTGCTCCCGGCAGTAGGCGAGGATCGACCGCGCGGTCTCGGCATCGGCCTCGAACTTGCTCGAGACGACGACATACGCCTTGGGCACAGCCAGACGCACCGGATCCGGCGACGGCACGACAGCCGCCTCGGCGACGGCCTCGTGCTCGATGAGCACGCTTTCGAGCTCGAAGGGCGAGAGTCGGTAGTCGCTGGCCTTGAACACATCGTCGGCGCGACCGACATAGGTGATGTAGCCGTCCTCATCCCGGGAGGCCACGTCACCGGTGTGGTAGACGCCGCCGTCGAAGGCCTCTGCGGTCTTCTCCGGGTTGCTCCAGTATCCGGTAGTCAGGCCGATGGGTCGGGGATCGAGGCGCAGGCAGATCTCGCCCTCGTCGCCTTCCTCACCGGTCGCCGGGTCGATGAGCACGACATCGAATCCGGGCAGGGCCTTGCCCATCGAACCGTATTTGAGCTCCTGATCGGGCGAGTTGCCGATCTGCAGAGTCGACTCGGTCTGGCCGAACCCGTCGCGGATGAGCACGCCCCATTCGCTGTGGACGCGATCGATGATCTCGGGGTTGAGGGGCTCGCCGGCGCCGAGGGCCTTCGACGGGGGATTCTTCAGATGGCCCAGGTCGGCCTGGATGAGCATGCGCCACACGGTCGGCGGGGCGCAGAAGCTCGTCACTCCCACGCGGTCCATCGTCTCCATGAGGGCGTTGGCGTCGAAGCGCGAGTAGTTGTACAGGAAGACGCAGGCCTCGGCGATCCACGGGGTGAAGATGTTCGACCAGGCGTGCTTGGCCCACCCGGGCGAGGCGACGTTGAGGTGGACGTCGCCGGGTGTCAGGCCCATCCAGTACATCGTCGAGAGGTGACCCACCGGGTAGGAGACATGGGTGTGGGCGACCATCTTCGCCTTCGAGGTGGTGCCCGAGGTGAAGTAGAGGAGCATCAGGTCATCGGCGCGCGAGCTGCCCTGAGGGTCGAATTCGGTGCTCTCGTCATCGGCATCGGAGTAGCTGTAGTCCTGCTGGCGGGTGGGCTCCCCGCCGACGACGATGCGCACGACTTCGACATCGACGTCATCGAACTTCGCGGCATCCTCGGCGCCGGCGACGACGAACTCGGCCCGACCGCGCTCGGCCCGGTCGGTGAGGTCGATGGGGCCCAGCTGTGTCGTGGCGGGCATGAGCACGGCACCGAGCTTGATGCCGGCGAGCATCGTCTCCCACAGCTCGACCTGGTTGTTCAGCATGACCATGACGTGGTCGCCGCGCTTGACCCCGGCCCGGCGGAGATGATTCGCCACCTGGTTCGACCGCGCCGACAGCTCCGCGAAGCTCCACTTGCCCTCAGTTCCGTCCTGCTCGACGATCCACAGGGCCGGTTTGTCGTTGTTCTCGGCGATCTTGTCGAACCAGTCGAGTGCGAAGTTGAAGTGTGTGAGACGCGGCCATTCGAACTGTTCGCGGGCGGCCTCGTAGTCGCTGCGGAGCTCGATCAGCTTGTCTCGGGACGCACGGAACTCCTCGGTCACTGTCATTGTGGTCTCCTCATCTATCGCCACCGTCACAGCCTGTGACGTCACACACAAATCTAAACGATATTGAAGCTACCAGCACTGATCAGCCGGTGGGCAGGCGGGGGTCGATCACTGACCGTGGGCTTCCCACCATTCCCGCAGTTCCGCCTCGGCGCGTTCGGGGCCGAGTGGCCCGTGTTCCATCCGCAGCTCGAGCAGATGCTTGTAGGCCTTGCCCACCAGCGGCGATGGTTCGATGTCGAGGATCGCCATGATCTGCTTGCCGTCGAGATCCGGTCGGATCGCATCGAGCTCCTCCTGTTTCGCCAGGGCTTCGATGCGCTCTTCCAGATCGTCATAGGCGAACGCCAGCCTGTCGGCTTTGCGTTTGTTGCGGGTGGTCACGTCCGCGCGGGTGAGGATGTGCAGACGCGAGAGCAGCCGCCCGGCATCCGTGACATAGCGGCGCACCGCCGAATCCGTCCACCCGGCATCGCCGTAGCCGTAGAAGCGCAGATGCAGTTCGACGAGGCGGCCGACCGCCTTCGTCGTGTCCTTGTCGAAGCGCAGCGCCTTCATCCGCTTGGCCGTGAGCTTCGCTCCCACCGCATCGTGATGGTAGAAGGTCACGGCTCCGCCGGGCTGGAAGCGCCGAGTCGCGGGTTTGCCGACATCGTGCATGAGCGCCGCGAAGCGGACGACGAAGTCCGGCACGCGCAGGCGCTGCGGATCGTCGTCGGCCATTCCGGCTTCCTCCTGGGCCGCGGCATATCGGCTCTCGAGTTCGACGGCCTGCCGCAGCACGGTCAGCGAATGCTGGTAGACGTCCTTGTGCCGATGATGCTCGTCGGTCTCGAGCTGCAGGCCGGACACCTCGGGGAGGACGTGGTCGGCGATGCCGGTGCGTACCAGCAGGTCGATTCCGGCCACCGGATCGATGCCGGTGATGAGTTTGACGAGTTCGACCTGGACGCGTTCGGCGGAGATGATCTCGATCCGATCGGCCATCGCCGTCATCGCCTCTTCCACCTCAGCCACGGGATCGAGCCCGAGCTGGGAAGTGAATCGAGCCGCGCGCATCATCCGCAGAGGATCATCGGAGAACGAGTCCGCTGCCGTACCGGGGGTGCGGATGCGACCGGCGATGAGGTCGTCGAATCCCTGATGCGGGTCGACGAAGGTCTTCGACGGCAGACGGATCGCCATCGCCCCGATCGTGAAGTCGCGGCGGACGAGGTCGGCGTCGAGGTCCGTGCCGAAGGCGACCACCGGTTTGCGCGAATCCTCCTCGTAGGCTTCGGCTCGGTAGGTCGTGATCTCGATCTGCACCCCTGACTTCACGGCCCCGATGGTGCCGAATTCGCGCCCGATGTCCCAGTGCGTGTCGACCCAGTCGGAGATCAGTCCGAGGATGTCATCGGGATGGGCGTCGGTGGTGAAGTCGAGGTCGGGCATGGGCCGGCCGAGCAGCGCGTCACGGACGGAACCGCCGACGAGGGCGAGTTCGAAACCGGCTGAGGAGAACCTCTGACCCAGCGAGCCGAGGATGTGCTCGAGTTCATCGAGCTTGTCGTGCAGTCGGTTGTGCGCGGTCTGCGGATCCACCGAGCTCCTTCGGTTCTTCAGATTTCTGCTCTTGCCCACGGGAACTCACCTCCCGCATCCAGGCGCGAGTTCCGGTCTCCATAAGCCTACCGGGAGGCGATGACACGAAACTTCCAAGCTTCGCCTACTAAGGTAGGAGAATGACCACACCGATGCCCAAGCCGGGACCCCGCACGTCCCGCCGCACCACAGTGGAGGAGATCTCCGCCGGTGGCATCGTTGTCGACTTCTCTCACCCGTTGCTGGCCGTGGCCGTCATCGCCCGCATCAATCGCGCCGGACGGATCGAATGGTGCCTGCCCAAGGGACATCTCGAGGGAACGGAGACCCCCGCCGAGGCGGCCCGCCGTGAGGTCGAAGAGGAGACCGGGATCGCCGGGCAGATCATCTGCCCGCTGGGAACCGTCGACTACTGGTTCACCGTGACCGGAATCCGGATCCACAAACTCGTCCACCATTTCCTGCTGCGTGCACAGTCGGGAACTCTGACCGTGGATAATGATCCTGACCAAGAAGCGATCGATGCGGCGTGGGTGCCCTTCAATGACCTGCGTTCGCGACTCTCTTTCGCCAATGAGCGCCGAATCGTCGCCGCCGCCCGACCGATGGTGTCCCGACTGGAGCAGTGAAACCATTCCCATCCGCCGACTGCGATTCCTCACCGCCCTGCTGAGCACGCTCCTGCTGCTCGCAGGGCCGGTTTTCGCATACTCGCTGATCAATGCCGCTCCGGCCGCTGCCAGCACCGGTGCCAGCACCGACGCGGGCACCGGTGCGAACAAGGACGAGGTCTCGATCACCCTCGACGAGGTGACTCCCTGGGTCGATGACAATGGCACGCTGACCGTGCGGGGAAAGATCTCGAACACGACGAAGAAGGCGGTCGAGAAGCCGAGCCTGAGTCTGCAGATGTCGACCCGCAAGCTCGATTCCGAATCCCGCCTGACCTCCTGGAAGCAGGGACAGGCACAGCACCGGACCGTCGCCGACCTCGAACACGATGGGCCCGAGGCGAGGAAGAAGGCGAAGAAGGACAATGACGCCGATGACTCCTCGGGGAGCACTCTCGACACCTCGTTCGACGACACCATCGATCCCGGCGCCACCGCAGAGTTCACTTTCCGTGTGCCCGCCGACGACCTCGACCTGAGCACGTCCTCACCCGTGAGCAAATGGGGGCCACGGGGGCTGGCGGTCCAACTCGGCGACGACACCGGTCTGCGAGCCTCTGCCCTCGGCTTCACCACGTGGTACCCGGAGCCGAAGTTCGATCAGACGAAGATCAGCCTGCTCGCTCCCGTCACCCTGCCCGGCCATTCCGAAGGCGGACTCATCCCCGCCGACCGGCTCGATTCCGCCATCGCTGAAGGCGGCTCGCTCGACACGATCGCGAAGCTGCTGGAGCACAAAGAGCTCGCTCTGGCGATCGACCCGCGAGTCATCGCCTCCTTCGAAGCCGCAATCGCCGAACCTCCGTCCGCCGACGCTCCGGAGGAGACGGAAGACCCCGACAAAGGCGACGGTGAAGCGACCCAGTCGCCGCCTGTCGGGGCACCCGAGAACGACGATGCCGATTCCAGCGGTGCCGAGCTCGAAGCCGCAGAAGACCAACGCAAGCGTCTCGGCTCCTGGTATCAGGACTTCGTGGACGCGGCACAGGAGCACACGGTCGTCGCTCTGCCCTACGGCGATCCCGACCTCAGTGCGCTGCGCGGGACGAAGATCGACCGATTGAGCACCTTCGCTCAGAAGCAGCGCGAGATCGTCAAAGACGTCTTCCCCGATGCCCGCACGGACATCGCTTGGCCCGTGGCAGGGAGCGCGACGAAGAACGGGCTGCGAGCGCTGAAGAAGTCGGGCAATTCCACCGCGATCATCAGCGATGCTCAGCAGCCCTCGATCACCGGCATCCACGATGATGCGCATTCGCAGACGACGATCACCGATGACGGGGAGTCGACGATCGACACCCTCATCTCCGATACGAAGCTCACGGACATGAGCGCCGAGGTCATCGCCGAGGACAACCCTGCCGGGGCACTGTCCGAACTCGTCGCTGAGTCTGCTGTGATCCAATCCGAGGCCCCCTACCGCTCGCGGAGCCTGTTCGTTCCGCTCCCGCGCGCGGCCGCCTCGGCGAATTGGGAACAGACCGTCGAGGAACTGAGCTCGGCACCGTGGATCGCCCCCACCGGTGTCGATGAGATCCTCGACTCCGGTTCCGAAGCGCGCGGACTGCTGCGGACCGATTCCGACGCTCCGCACATCCGGAAGAGGGCCGTGAGATCACTGGCCGAGACCCGAGCGAATCAAGAGGACTTCAACACCGTCTTCAGCGACCGTGACAGCGCCGATATCCGACTCGACCGCGAGCTTCTCTCCTGCACCTCGGCGGCGTGGACCCTGGGCCGGAACGCGAACATCTGCGCCGGTCAGGCCCGTGAGCAGAGCGAGAAGCTCATGGACAGCCTGCGTCTGCGCAAAGGGTCGTCCGTCCTTCTCGTCACCGGTGAGAAGACGACGATTCCGGTGACGATCGTCAATGATTCCCCGGCCGAGGCGACCCTGCGGATCAGGATGAAGCCGAAGACTCCGCAGCTGCGGGCGCAGGAGACGGAGACCGTGAAGGTGCCCGCCGCGGAGACGATGCGTGTGGATGTGCCCGTCGAAGGCCTGGCCAACGCCGATGTGCCGACGACCATAGAAATGGTCACCGCCGACGAGGTGGTCCTGCCCGAGCAGGAATCACTCATGGTTCGGGTGCGCGCCGATTGGGAGAACATCGGCACCGCTGTGATCGGGTTGGGCCTGGCCGTCGTGTTCGTGATCGGCTTGATCAAGACCATTTCGCGCGGGCGACCGAAGATCCCTGAACAGCAGCTGGCCGACGCGATGGCCCGCGCCACGACCGACGAGAACGAAAAGAGGTAGAGCGTGTCCAGCTTCTCATCCCTGGCCCGGTCCTCAGCGATTATGACAGCCGGCACCATGACCTCGCGTGCACTCGGTTTCGTCAAGGCCTCGATGCTGGCCACTGCGATCGGTGTCACCGCGGTGCAGGCCGATGCCTTCGACATCGCGAACAAGGTTCCGAATACGCTCTACATGCTGCTGGCCGGGGGTGTGGTCAATGCCGTGCTCGTCCCGCAGATCGTCCGTGCCTCCAAACGGGAAGACGGCGGTGCCGACTTCACGAACCGGCTGCTCACCCTGTCGTTCCTGCTCCTCGCGGGCGTGAGCATCATCGCCACCGCTGCGGCGCCGCTGCTCGTGTGGCTCTACTCGTCGGGGTGGAGCGATGAGCAGATGGCCCTGGCCACCGCCTTCGCCTTCTGGTGTCTGCCCCAGCTGTTCTTCTACGGCCTCTACACGCTGCTGGGCCAGGTGCTCAATGCGAAGTCGTCGTTTGGCCCCTATATGTGGGCGCCTGTGCTCAACAACGTCGTGGCAATCGCCGGACTCGCTGCCTTCATCCTCATCTTCGGCACGAACAACGCCTCACCACACGATCTCGACACGTGGACCCCGGACAAGATCGCCCTCATCGCAGGCACGGCCACTCTCGGTGTCGCGGCTCAGGCACTCATCCTCATCTGGCCGCTCAAGCGCATCGGCTTCAAGTACAAGCCGACGTTCGGGTTCCGCGGGGTCGGACTCGGCTCGGCCGGCAAGGTCGCCTTCTGGACGTTCTCGGCCATGCTCATCGGTCAGATCGGCTTCCTCGTCATCTCCCGTGTCGCCTCGGGGGCATCGATCCCCGGCGATGGAAACGCCTCGAACGCCGCATATACGACCGCATACCTCGTGTTCATGCTCCCGCATTCGCTCATCGCGGTGTCTCTCGCCACGGCTCTGTTCACCTCCCTGGCCAAGGACGCGGCGAACAATGACACCGAAGCCGTCGTCAGCGACTTCTCCATGGGTGTGCGGATGGTCGGGTTCGTCAATTCCTTCGCCGCCGTGGCTTTCATCGTTCTCGCCACCCCTGTCGCGATGATCATCGCCGGTGAGGGACGAGAGCAGGCCACAGCCATCGGGCTGGTCATCATCACGATGGTCTTCGGTCTCATTCCGTTCAGCGCGAACTATCTCGCGCAGCGCGTCTTCTATGCCTATGAGGACGCGAAGACTCCGTTCCTCATCCAGCTGCCGCAGATCGTCTTCCAGTCCCTGGCGGTGCTCTCGGCCACGATCTTCCCGAAGTCGGTGACGGTGGCGATCATCGGTCTCGTCATGAGCCTCGGATACCTCATGGCCATGATCATCTCGTTCGCGGTCCTGAAGAAGCGCCTCGGCGCCATCGATCTGCGTGAGATCCTCACGTCACATGTGAAGTTCCTCCTCGCGGCGATCATTGCCGGTGGGGCAGGTTTCGGTCTGCTCTACTTCTTCCCGGACTTCGCCTTGGCCGGACGCTGGCAGGCGTTCATCACCACGGCCGTCGTCGGCGTCGTGATGCTCCTGTTCTTCATCGGAGCTTGTTATTTGCTCAGAGTCAGAGAGTTGCATTCGATTATTGGCGTGGTTGCTGGAAAACTAAGAAAAACAGCCTGAGCCCCGTCAATCCCCACCGGAGGTGGTCGCCCTGATCGATATCGAACCCGGCATGGTGGTGGCCGGCCGTTATGTCGTATCGACCGTCGACCGCCGGTGGCTTCCCGAAAAACCCGAGGTCGGTGCCGTCTGCACAGGTCTCGATGCGATCCTCGATGACCCCGTGCTCATCCTCGTCGCCGATGCCGATGGCTCCAACGACGTTCTCGAAGCCGCCCGTCGCGTATCGATCCTCGGCGACCCTCGCATCGCCCCGACGCTCGACGTCGGTCATTCCAACGGGCTGGACTACATCGTCATCAAGCGCATCGCGGTGACGCCGTTCAACCAGATCCTGCCGCGTTCGCCGCTGCCCGTCGATGCCGCGTGCGCGCTCATCGGAGAGGTCGGATCGGCCCTCGTGACCTCGGCCAGACGGGGCCTGTTCCATATGTTCCTGCGGCCGAGCGTGGTCGGTCTGACCTCGAAGGGTGCGGTGGTCATCGCGGGCATCGGCATCGATGCGGCACTGGCGCTGGACACCGGGCTCGTCGAGCAGAAGGACTACACGCCGACGAAGGCGTCACGGCGGGACGCCCTGGCTCTCGTTCAGCTCTTCTATGCGGCTCTGACCGGTTTCTGGCCCGGTGAGGAGCCATTCGACGGCATTCCTCCTGCGGAGAAGGAGAATGCCCGAATCGCCCGGGCGCAGGCGCTCAACCCCGACGTCCCTGACAAACTCGATGATTTCGTCAGCGGCATCATCACAGGTTCGGATCCCGGCCCGGGTTCGGTCGCCGAAGTCCTCGGCTACATCGACTCCTGGGATCCCGAACTGCTGCGCTACGTCAATCGTGCTCCTGTCGCGGAGAACGAGCACCTGTTCGATCAGTCGCCGCGCAGCTTCGATGAAGCCACCAGCCTGCCCGCACCTCGTTCGAAGACGATCGGGCCCGGTCCTGACGGTTCGGCCAGCGCGAGTGAAGATCAGGTGCAGGCCGCCCTCGTGCGTATCGGCATCACCCGTCCGGGCACTCGGGGGTTGGCTGCCGGAGTGGTCGGACGCACCACGGGCCGGTATGCCGACCGGATGCAGATGCGCGAAGCCTCGAGTTTCCCGATCGCCAAGGAGCAGCTCGACAGCGCCGCCAAGGACTGGGAGGAATGGCAGCCGGAGCAGACGTATTCGGAGTATTCGGAGTACGCAGAGCACGAATACGACGAGAACCTCACGACCCCGATCATGAGTCGCGAAGACGATTCGGATCCTGATACTCAGGCGCTTGAGATCGTCCCCGACAACGATGACGAGGGTGATGAGAACGATACCCGCGTGATCATGGACAACGACGAGGACGAGGACGACGGTTCCTGGTTCCTCGGCGGCATGTTCGAAACCAACGAACAGCAGCGCGAGCATCAGCGACGTGAGTATGAACGGGAACGTCGGATTGCGAAGGCCAAGGAGGACGAGGCGCGCAGGCGTCTTGCCGCCCTCGAGGCGAGTTCGAGCGCCCGTCAGCAGGAAGCCAATGCTGCGGCTCCGCCGAAGGAGATGCGTCGGCTGTCCCCGGATGCCGTGGATGATCGCAGTGCAGTGGATGATCAGCGCGCCGTCGGTGAGCCCACCACCAAGGCGGCCGGGAGCTCCTCGTCGGTCCGCCCGGCCGAGCGCAAGGCCGGGAAACCCCGCCAGCAGCACAGCGATTCCACCGATGCAGCACAGGCTGCGTCTGCGCAGAACCGGAACAAGGCCGCCGGGGCAGCAGCAGGCGTTGCCGGCGCAGCAGTCGTTGCCGGCGCAGGCAGCGGTGCAGCGAAGTCGTCCAGTTCAGCGGGTGCGAGCTCCGCACCCGCTGCTGCCGCGGCGGCAGGAGGTGCTGGCGCCGGTGGTGCTGGCGGCAGTGCTGCTTCCGGCGGTGCAAGCAGCAGTTCGAGAGGAACAGGTCCCGACGAGCGTGATCCCGCGGCCACTCGTAAGCCCTTCCTATGGCTGGTTCTCGCTCTCGCAGTCGTGGCCGCAATCGTGCTCGGCATCGTCATCATCGGATTCAATTCCGGAGACGAGGAGTCCACCCCGGTGTCCGAAACTTCGGCACCGAGCGAGCAGCCGACGAAGACGGAAGAGAAGAAGACTCCGCAGGCCGATCCGCCGAAGATCGAGAACGTCGAATCTCTCGATCCCGAGGGCGATGGATCGGAACACGACAGTGAGACCGCGAATGTCATTCCCAAGACCGAAGGGTCCTGGAACACCGACCGGTACAACTCGGCGAGCTTCGGCAATCTCAAATCGGGTCTCGGTCTGCTCTTCGAGTTCGAAGACAAGACCACCATCAGCAAGGTCAAGGTGGCATCGGGGAATTCGGGCGGCAAGTTCGAGATCCGCAACGGAGACGACCCGGAGAACGCAGAAGTCATCGGCGAAGGCGTCTTCGATGCCGACGGCGCTGTCACCGTTAACTTCGATGAGGAGGTCGAGACCGACAAGCTCATCCTCTGGATCACCGAACTGCCGCAGACCGACGGCGGCTTCAAGGCCACCATCAGCTCCGTGAGGTTCTTCTGAGCCGACCGGTGCGGAATAGTCCTCGGCACCGTACCGTTATAGATACGAATGTCATTGAGTGCGCCACTCCGCGGCGCGCCGCGCACAGCAGATAGAAGCAGGGATCTTTTCACATGACTGATACTCAACTGGTGATCATCGGATCGGGGCCGGCCGGTTATACCGCAGCCGTCTACGCGGCCCGCGCGAACCTCTCACCGGTCGTCATCGCCGGCTCGGTGACCGCGGGCGGCGAGCTGATGAACACCACCGATGTCGAGAACTACCCCGGATTCCCTGCCGGTGTGCAGGGACCGGAACTCATGGAAAGCATGCGTGAGCAGGCCGAGAAGTTCGGCGCCGAGGTCATCTACGACGACGTCGAGTCCCTCACGCTCAACCCGGGTGCTCATGAGATCCAGACCGCGCTGGGTTCGCGTTACACGGCAAAGGCCGTCATCCTTGCCACCGGTTCGGCATACCGCGAGCTCGGCCTGCCCAATGAGAAGAAGCTCTCCGGTCACGGAGTCAGCTGGTGCGCCACGTGTGATGGATTCTTCTTCCGCGATCAGCACATCGCTGTCATCGGCGGTGGCGACTCCGCTCTCGAGGAGGCGACCTTCCTCACCCGCTTCGCGTCCAAGGTCACTCTGGTTCACCGCCGGCAGGAGCTGCGTGCTTCGCAGGCCATGCAGGATCGTGCAAACGCCGATGAGAAGCTCGAGTTCCTGCTCGACTCCGAAGTCGCCGAAGTCCATGGTGAGGACTCGCTCACCGGTCTGACCATCCGGAACACCGTCACAGGGGAGACCTCCGAGTTGCCCGTGACCGGCATGTTCGTGGCCATCGGCTCCGACCCCCGCACCAGTCTATTCGCCGATCAGCTCGAGATGCGCGCCGACGGATACCTCAGCGTCGATGGACGCACGTCGAAGACGTCGGTCGAAGGTGTCTTCGCGGCCGGCGATGTCATCGATTCCGTCTACCGGCAGGCGATCACTGCGGCCGGCTCGGGGTGTTCGGCGGCACTCGACGCCGAACACTACCTCGGTGATCTCGAAGCGGCTTCCAAGCCTGCTGTGGCCGAAGCCGCCGCAGCGGAGGCAGTCGTCGCTTCCTGATCTCGAACGACTCCTCGTATCGCTGCTCTCCCGGGCAGGATCGGACCGTGCAGGTTCACCGGGGAATGAAAGACCCAGTTCCACTGTTCCGCTAGAGACATTCGTTGTGAAGGAAGGTTACTCATGTCGACAGAAGTCACTGACGCAACGTTCGAAGAGAACGTACTGAAGTCCGACAAGCCCGTGCTCGTCGATTTCTGGGCTCCTTGGTGCGGCCCCTGCCGTATGGTCAGCCCCATCGTCGACCAGATCGCTGAAGAGCACGCAGACAAGCTCAACGTGGTCAAGGTCAACACCGACGAGAACCTCGAGACCGCAAGCACCTACGGAATCACGTCGATTCCGGCGCTCTACGTCTTCAAGGACGGCGAGGTCGCCAAGACCATCATCGGCGCACGTCCGAAGCCAGCCCTCGAGGATGAGCTCTCCGACTTCATCTGATCGAGTTCTAAGGCGCCTGTTGTACTATCAACAGGCGCCTTAGGCATTTCCGGGCGCCGCCCGATACCCTCGAACCGCATCACCGAAGATTGGCACCGCATTGACGAACACGAACTTACCGCGCTATTCGCGCGGCGACATTTCCGAGATGCTGCCGAATATCAAGACTCAGATGGCCCGTTTGGGCCTCCACGTCGGAGATGCCGAGACCGCGGATTTCGATCGAGCCTTTGAGCTCGGTGTCAGACAGTTCCAACAGGACCGGGGGATCTTGTGTGACGGAGTTCTGGGCCCTGAGACGTTTTCAGAGCTCGAGCAGGCTCGATATCAGCTCGGCGACCGCGTGCTCCGTTTCGACCCTGTCAGAGTGCTGACGGGCGATGACGTCGTCGACCTCCAGACCAAGCTCGCGGGACTGGGCTTCTATCCGGGCCGCATCGACGCACAGTACGCAGCTCTCACCGAGACGGCCGTCAAAGAGCTCCAGATGAGCCTGGGCACCAAAGTCGATGGTGTGACCGGTCCGCAGACCCTGCGGGGACTCAACGCGATCGACCGTAATCAGGACACCGGCAATCTGTTCGCCCTCCAGGAGCGAGCACGCGTAGCTGCTTCGGGAACATCACTCGTCGGTCGTACCTTTGTCATCGAAGCGGCAACTACAGTTGTAGATTTTCAGAATCTGCCCATGACCGACGAGCAGTCGGCCCTCGAACGCCACATCACTCTAGATATAGCAAGTCGTCTTGTTGGACGTCTCGAAGCGATCGGTGCAGGAGCGATTCTCCTGGAAGGCGATGCGGTCGAGGTCAATCGAGCAGATTCGCTCGGCGCTTCGGCAGTGGTCACCGTGACTGCGGATGTCAGCAAGTCCAAGGACGCCAACGGAGTAGCAACATTCTTCTTCGGGCACGAGCGTCAGTCTGATCTGAACTCTCCGACGGGGCAGAAACTCGCGGAGCTCATCCAAGGCGAAGTCGTCGCACGGACGGGGATGCTGGACTGTCGGACCCATGCACGCACCTGGTCGTCACTCAAACGGCTGAAGACTCCCAAGGTTCATGTCGTCAGCGGTTATCTCACCAATTCCGATGATCTCGAGAGCCTTCAAGATCCGCACGTTCGCGATGCCATTGCGGATGGGATCGCTGCCGCCCTCCAGCGCCTGTACATCCTCGAGGACAAAGACCCACAGACCGGGACACTCAGTCTCGATGCCATCAAGGCTCTGAACTAGACTCCACATAACCACGATCGGTTATATCGCGCCGTGCTCCATCAATGGAGCGCGGCACATTGCATTCTCCAGATGGCTCGATGACCAGTGAAGCAGCACCGTTCAGTCATCGCTCTCAGCCTATTTCCCGAAGATCAGTGCGTATCCACCACGAGGAGTCGGACACATTGAGAGGGGGGCGACGCATCGAGAAGAGTACCGATATAGCGAAGACATTCAGGAGAGCATTACTCGGTTCAACTCGGCCCATGGACGAAGTACGCACTGGACGCCTGGAAAGGTGACTGGATGGCCTACCCAATCGCAATGGAGCTGATGGCATACCCGTCGACATGGCATACCCACCGACAAGGACGATGCCGCTAAGTGCCTCTGAACGCCGGTTTCACGTGAAACGGTGATGTCCGCACTCAGGAACGAGGTTGAGGAGTTCCACCGGCAGACATCATTATTACTGGACTACTGCGAAAAGACTACCCACGCGGACGAGATTCTTCGAATCTCGGAGAGGACGTACGGCTTCGCTCGTCCACATTGGGCACCCATGCTTTTGGTTTGAATGAATCACTCCACTTCCAGATCACAGGCAGCAACACCAGAGGCGAGTCCACGCTCGTTGACACCCTCGCGAAGTCCAAAACCTTGCAGCGAGACCATCGCTGTTGGAATCGATCGATGAAGGCCGCGAGGGATGGTTTCACGTGAAACCGTCCGAGCGGTGAATGCGAAGTTCTATCCCTAGCGAGTCCTCTCACGCACGGTAGAGACCTCAGCGAGCCTTGACGTGTTCCGGGCCTCTGCGATCGCCAGGCGACAACGGCAAAACTGATCGCGCAACACAGTGGTCCTCCCGAGGCGCATCCGTATTCGCACGCCGGCAGCAACCAAATTCGATGTTGGGAACGTTCAGAGAGTAAACCGATCGCGATTGATCCAAACCTGCAGCCGCCACTCAAACCGGGAAGGAAGTCAGGGTTGTTTGACATAGGTTGGCCGGATGTTTCACGTGAAACACAGCAATGGAACTGTGACCGGGCAATATCAGGCCAATAGCAGCGAGACACAACAAGACATGTTCCTCTCCCGCTCAACTCGAATACACCGACAAATGATGCCTTCAGGAACCGATCGGACAATTGGGTACAAGAATGGTCACTGACAACAACGAGCGCATACCTAGCAAACGCTCATGTTTCACGTGAAACTCTACTGCGCTAACTAACCTAGAAGTTGGGCACCATACACCCGAATGCCATCCGCGCATCGTCATTCACATTGCATTCGGCTGTCATAATAGGTCAATGGTTCGGCACACTAATCGTCCGGGTGTACTCAGGCAGCTCTGTTTGAAAGCGACCCCCCGGAACACACGACGTATAAGGGTCGATACACTCAAGGCGCTACATACCGCCACCGGGAGTTAATGCACGACGCTGTCCTAGCTGCCGGGGATCTGGGCCGCAGAACATCCAAAACCGCTCAGACATAGGGAAGCTGTTGAGATCCCCACAGATGCTAGTCAACTCTTGCTTTGAAGACCGAATACCGCTTTCCAACTATTCATCAGTGCAGCGGTCTTATGCCGCTCGCTCATCGGGACTATTTGCACTTTCCGGTCGAACCATGACGTTTCACGTGAAACCATCGATACCATTCGGCGCCGCTGATAGCGCGTTGGACTGACGAACCAGATTAGCCGGACGGGAAATACAGATGCTCATCGTGACCGACGAGAGCGCAATCCGGACTGTCATACGGCCGCAATCAACTTGCAGATCTGTGAAAAGAAGGCAGCTGAACCTCGCACTGCCGCACTGTCAGACCGCCCCGGGTCCAGATTTCCATGGACAACGAAGTTCCGCAGAAGTCGGTACAAACGCGTCGACACACAGCACTGCAAAGTGTTTCACGTGAAACGTGTCGGTTAACAGAATCACCCTAGCTATCGAATATGGTTACCCGTGCCTTGTGCTGACGAGAACTTGTCCACCGCCGACGTCCCTTCATGCCCAATTGAAAGTCGCGCAAGTCGCCCTGGGGTACCCAACGAAGATCAGACAAGGCATCCAAACTCCACGTTGACCTCGAGAATGGGCAGCAGGATATAGCGGTTTGCTTGGTGCGGTTCCGCCACCCAGTTCGGCCTTCACCAAGTTCGGCGGTCGGTGCTAGTACCGCAAAGCAGGTCGTTGGCATCCGAGCAATCGTGCCGCTGTTGTTGGCGGTAGCAGCGACGGCTAGCCGAGCCGATACACCCGGGTTTCACGTGAAACCGATGCTCAAATCAGGTTTAAAGCTGAAGACTCGCGCAGCGTTGTGACTGACAGAGATTGATAGAGCAGCACAATACACACCCACTCAGAACCTCGTCTTGTTTCACGTGAACCGGTGCAGCACCCATTTTCGAACAATGGACGTGCATCGAACGACCTTAAAGGTCCGTTTGTTTACGCGAGCTTGTTTAGTCGTACGATCCATAGATTCGTCTGCTGCCGGCGCAACTCAGTCCTGCGCGGCACGTGGTGTCACGGCACAACGGGCTTGCCGTGCCTGAAATACCGGTCCTAAAGATATTCGCCGAGGGCGAGCACAACAAGACACAGACCCAGGCAATTGGCGGCCCCTATTTTTTAGGCGCTGAACCTAACGGATCATCCGGCGCCGAAGGCCAACACAGCCGAGTCAGAAGGCTCTCACCTCAGCCAGGAAATACAATACAAACCCGAAATCGATGTTCCACGTGAAACAATCCGCGCCACGGATTAGTATTCGACTCAACTCGACAATCCGGTATAGCTTGAAGCAAAGACAATCGCATCACCCAAAGTGTGCTGCCATCTGAATGCCGCTATCGGTACTGAGACTCGAGCGTTAGTGTTCAGCAGATACAAAAATGGCCCCCACGTTCACTCCCGCGGGGGCCATGTCTTCTCATAATTCTATGTTCAGGGTGCTTGCTCGTTTGAGATACCCAAGAGACCGAGGATACGATCGAGATCCTCATGGTTCGCGAACTCCACGCTCAGTTTGCCCTTGCGCTTACCTACGGAGATGTTCACCTTGGTGTCGAGACGATCACCCAGACGTTCTGCCACCGCAAGGAACTCAGGCGCCACCTTCGTCGTTGCACGTGAAACATTGATCGAATCGCCACGATTGAGCAATACGACTGCCTCCTCCGAAGCCCTGACGGACAGGCCCTCGGCAACGATGCGCTGAGCAAGCACTTCCATGTGTTCCGGATCCCGCAGGCCCAGGATGGCTCGGGCATGACCCGCAGAAATGACGCCGGCGGCTACGCGGCGCTGCACCAGAGGAGGCAAGCGAAGAAGTCGCAGGGTGTTGGAGATCTGAGGACGCGAACGCCCAATGCGCTCTGAAAGTTCCTCCTGAGTGCACCCGAAATCCTCGAGCAGCTGTCCGTATGCCGCAGCCTCTTCGAGCGGGTTGAGTTCCGCTCGGTGCAGATTCTCCAGAAGCGCATCGCGTAGGAGATCTGTATCCTCGACGTACCGGATGATTGCCGGAATCGTCGATAGACCAGCATCCTTCGTCGCTCGAAGACGACGCTCGCCCATAATGAGTTCGAACCGCGAACGGTCGCTGGGCTTCTGCCTGACGACGACAGGCTGAAGGACCCCGATCTCACGAATGCTGTGGACGAGTTCGGCCAACAGATCTTCGTCGAAGACAGTACGTGGCTGTCGTGGGTTCGCATCGATGAGATCAACGTCGATCTCACCGAACTCGGTATCCGGAATGGACTCAACGCCGTCATACTCGTCGGCATTGCCGCCATCAGCGCTTTCAGACGTGTCGGACTCACCGGACTCTTCAGACGTGCCGGAGGAAGTCGAGTGCTCATTCGATTCCGAAGGCGCTGAGAACGAGGAATCCGTTGCCGCCGAAGTCACCGGCTCGCCCTCGTCTTGAGCATCGGCCGGGCCAGCTGCTTGGTCAGCGGCCACTACATTAGTAGTCTTGATGGCATTGTCACCAGCCGTGTCTGCTGACGGCGCTTTCTCATCATCCTCAGCGTCATCGCTGCTGCGACCGGAAGACGTGTACACGCCGGGATGAGTTTCCCGGACATCATCCTCGGGCGACGGAGCGGCCGCGGCTGCATTCGCGGACTCGGTCTCCTGCGCATCGGTGCGCTCGTCTGCAATGACGTCGGCCGAAGCGTTGTCATGTGTGGGAGCCGAATCGGACTGCGCAACCGCACTCGACTCTATAGGTGGAGCATCGCTGTCGCTGACTGCCGAGCCGGAAACCGAAGCAGGGGAGGAAGTCTTCCGCGTACTCGATTTCGCGGCTGCTGGAGCCTTCTCTGCGTCCTCAGCCGGTGCCGTGGGAGCGGATGACCCTGCCTTCGTCTTCGCGGCACCTGCCTTAGCCGTCGAGGCTTTCGCGGCACCTGCCTTAGCCGTCGACGTCTTCGCCTTGGATGTCTTCGTCGTGCTCGTCTTGGAAGTCGTCGACTTCGTACCGGTCGACGTCGTACCGGTGGACTTCGAAGCGGTGGACTTCGACCCTGCGGGAGTGGACGCAGACGTCCTGGCAGACGACGATTTCGACGCTGATGTCGAACCGGTCGACGTCGTATCAGCGGACTCCGCCTCGGCTGCTTTGGACTGGGAAACCTTGGACGATGCGGCGTTGGAGGTCGAATCCTTGGACGGCCCGGCCTTCGGCTTGCGTCGCCGAGATGACTGCATCGACGCAGCAGGGTCGGTCCGCGCAGAGCGAGGCGCCTTCGTCTCAGCCTTGCCATCCTCCGTGTTCCCGCCGGAGAAGAAGACATCGACCGGACGATCGTTGGAGTTCGCGTCGGGGATCAATGCTCCGAGCCCGCGCCCCAGGCCCCTCTTCTTGCGTTCAGCCACGACTTACTCCTCGATTCGCTATTTCTTCAGCGGCTTCCCGATACGACAGGGCACCGCTGGAATGTGGGTCATATGAGATCACCGTCTGGCCATAGCTCGGTGCCTCGGAGATCCTCACCGATCTCGGGATAGCAGTGCCGAGCACCTGCTCCGGGAAATGGGTGCGAACATCCTCGGCGACCTGAGCGCTGAGGTTCGTGCGACCGTCATACATCGTCAGCAGAATCGTGGAGATCGCGAGCTCAGGATTGAGATGCTTCTGGATGAGCTGGATGTTCTTCAGCAGCTGGCTCAGTCCCTCGAGTGCATAGTATTCGCACTGGATCGGAATGAGGACCTCGCGAGCTGCCACGAAGGCGTTCACTGTCAGCAGACCGAGGCTGGGCGGGCAGTCGATGATGATGTAGTCGACGCGGTCTCCGGCTGCTTCCTCTTCTTTGAGATAGATACCTAGGGCACGCTGCAGTCTCTGTTCGCGCGCGACGAGGGACACGAGTTCGATCTCCGCGCCGGCGAGGTCGATGGTGGCCGGCACGCACTTGAGAGTGTCGAAGTCTGGGCACTGTGCCACGGCCTCGCGCATCGGAACATCGTCGATGAGGACGTCATAGATGCTCGTGACCTCGGAATAATGGTCGATGCCCAGGGCGGTGCTCGCATTGCCCTGGGGATCGATGTCGATGAGCAGGACGTTGAGCCCCTGATTGGCCAGGGCAGCCGCGATGTTCACCGCCGTCGTGGTCTTTCCGACACCGCCCTTCTGGTTCGCGATCGTGAAGATGCGGGTCGAGTCCGGCCGTGGAAAGGTTGTCTGCGACAGTCGATCCGCTCGCCGGTTGTCCCGTGCAATCGCGGCACCAATGGGAGACGACTCATCCATGATCGGCATAGGGCGCACTCCATCATCCATCGGTTTCACAAGGCTCTCATCCAGCCTAGACCAACTCTACTTCGTACTATTTCTTGACGATCTCGACGACACGACTCGGAACCTCGAGGATGCCGCCGCCATCAACGATATGGATCTCGGGCTGCGAGAGCCGATACCGTTTGATCAGCTTCTTCGCCTTGGCAAGCTCACCTTCGACCGAAGCTCCCTTGAGGGCGAGGATCCGTCCTCCGGGGCTGATGACCTCGCGGGTCCATTCGATGAGGGTCGTCATCGCCTTGACCGCACGTGCAGTCACGACCGTGAACATCTCCTCGTCGACGAGCTCCTCGACCCGTGCGCGAACGATGCGCACATTCTCAAGTCCCAGATCATCGACGACCATGTTCAGCCATTCGACGCGACGCTCCATCGGCTCGATAAGGACGATCTTCGCCTCCGGGCGCAGCAGCGCGATCGGAATTCCGGGCAGGCCGGCTCCGCTGCCGACGTCGCCGACGACATCGTTCCCACCGATATGCTCGGCGACCACAGCGCAATTGAGAATATGCCGAGTCCACAGGCGATCGACCTCGCGCGGACCGATGAGCCCCCACTCGATTCCGGTCGTGGCCAAGTGCTCGGCATACCGCTGCGCGGCAGGATAAGCCGCACCGAAGTACTCTTCGGTGCCGGGCGGAGGCGACTCGATCTCCGCTGTCGTCGTTTCGTTCGAGAGCTCGGTCTCGTTCGAGAGCTCGGGGTCGTTCTCGGGCTGATCAGTCATCGGCGAGCCGGATGACGACATGACGACCGTCGCCCTCACCCTCGGACTCCGAGACCAGACCGGCGCGGGCTGCCTGGTCATGGATGATCTTGCGTTCGAAGCTGTTCATCGGTTTGAACGCGAATTCTTCGCCGCCGTCCTTGACGTCGTCGATGGCACGCTTGGCCTTCTTGACCAGCTCTTCGCGACGGCTGTTGCGGAAGCCGTCGATATCGAGCATCAGCCACGACCGCTGACCGGTCTGCGTCTGCACGGCCAGACGGCTGAGTTCCTGCAGCGCACCGAGGGTCCGGCCCTCACGGCCGACGAGGGTACTCAGGTTCGAGTCCTCGTCGTCCTCGCAGACGATGGACAGCTGCGCACGACCGTCAGCGACATCGATGTCGATATCGCCGTCGATGTCGGCCAGATCCATCAGCTCTTCGAGGTAGTCCGCGGCGATCTCACCCTCTTCTTCGAGGAGTTCGGCACGGCTCGGCTTCGTCGAGGTCTCCTCCGAAGTCTCTTCCGGCGTCTGTTCGGAGGTCTCGTCGATCTTCTCTTCGGTCATGTCTGTCCTCAGCGCTTCTTGTTCTTCTTACGGTTCTTGCTCACAGGCTGCTGCCGCTGGCCGCTCTTTTTCGGGGCCTCCTCGGTGACGGTCGACCCCTTGAGCTCATCCTGCTTCACGGTCTTGCCCTTGCGAGCCTTGCGCTCAAGCATCTCCTTCTCGGCCTTCGAGCCGGGAGCGGGCATATTGCGGATGACCATGTGCTGCTGAGCCATCGTCCAGGTGTTCGAGACCAGCCAGTAGATGAGGACACCGAGCGGGAAGTAGATGCCGCCGATGCCGAAGACGAGAGGCATCACATAGAGCAGCATCTTCTGCGACTGCATCATCGGGTTGGCCATCGCCGACTCCGACATGTTCTTCGCCATCATCTGCTTCTGCGTGATGAACATGGTGGCGGCCATGACGACGATGAGCACACCGGTCAGCAGCTTGACTGCAAAGCCTGGGTCGGTGAAGACCGCCGAAAGGCTGATGCCGAAGATCGAAGAGTTCTCGGCCTGAATCGCCAGCTGTTGAGTGAAGCCGCCGATCGCGCCGACAGAGCCCTCGGCGACCTTCGGCATGTTGTGGATGACGCGGAAGAGCGAGAAGAAGATCGGCATCTGCACGAGCAGCGGCAGGCACGATGCCCAGGGGCTGGTCTTGTTGTCGCGGAATAGTGCCATCTGCTCTTCGGCCATGGCCTGGCGAGAGTACTGGTCCTTCTTGCCTTTGTACTTCGCCTGCAGACGCTGGATCTCCGGCTGCAGCAGCTGCATCTTGCGCTGCGACTTGATCTGGTAGACGAAGAGAGGGATGAGGAGAGCACGGATGACCACGGTCAGTCCGGCGATCGAGAGCACCCAGGTCCAACCGCTGTCGGCAGGCAGGCCGATCGCGGTGAAGATCTCGTGGAAGATCGCGAGGATCCAAGCAACTACCCACTGCAGCGGGTAGAGCAGCTTGTCCATCCAGTCCATTCAGTTCTCCTCGTTACAACGATGCTGGCGCGTCGTTCATTTTGCCATTGTTCACAGGTCTGCGCGACACGACGTGTGCCCCGGGGCAGTCCGCTTGTTCGCGCTCGCTCGCGGACTGCGAGTTCAATATGTTCTAACTGTGTGCCTGACCGCGGTGGATGGTCTTCGACCTGGCCTCCCGCGCCGATCCCGGCACATGGTCGACGCCGCCGTGCGACCACGGATTGCAGCGCAGTATGCGCCACCCAGTTAACACCACTCCCTTGAGAACTCCGTGTATCTCGAACGCCTCGAGACCGTACATGGAGCAGCTGGGATAGTAGCGGCACACTTGGCCGTAGAGAGGAGAGATCACGATCCGATAGGCGCGGATGAACCAGACGAACGGCATCCTCGGACCGACCAGGACGATCCAGCCGAGTGTGGGCCAGAAACCGGCCGGCCGACGGGGCACCTCGGAGACATGTTTCAGATCATGTTCGGCGTCCACGACGTTCCAGCTTCTTCTCTGCCTTGATCAGCAGCTCGTCGACTTCGGCGGACAGAACCGCGAAGTCGGCCCGTCCCGCATGCGGCAACGCCCGGATGACGAACAGATCTCCTGTTCTCAGCTCACCGAGACGCGCACGCATGATCTCGCGCAGACGACGCTTGGTGCGGTTGCGCACCACGGCGCTTCCGACGGCCTTGGATACGATGAAACCCACGCGCGCAGCGTGGGTATCATCGGTGTCTCTCAGGCTGTGCGCCATGAGATGCTCTGTGCGCACCCGGACCCCGGCTCTGAAGATTCGTCTGAAGTCTTCGCCGCTGCGGATCCGATGTGCCGCGTCAAGCATGCTCAGGCCGAAATGTCGGAACGTCCCTTGCGACGACGTGCAGCCAGGATCGAGCGGCCGGCGCGGGTGCGCATACGCAGACGGAAGCCGTGCTTCTTGGCGCGCTTACGGTTATTGGGCTGGAATGTACGCTTGCTCACTTCGGTCTCCGATTTCTAGGTTGCGGGCGAACGCCGGTGCGTTCTCACAAAAAACGGCGGTGCGAGTCTCGACCGCCGAGCACTCCTGTGCATAAGAGCCAAAAGATAATCAGGATAATCGGATGAAGCCCGGTACACAGGACACTCCATCTTAGCGAGGCGCATTCCGAGCGGTCAAACGGGATCGCCATGTTTCACGTCACGCTCGCCCGAAATTCATCACCGTTCGCGTTGCCGTCACCAACGCTCGTCCACAAGTCACACCCATGTAGTTTTCCACAAGCTTATCCACGAGTGTGGAGATTCACTGGGTTGAGTCGGCAAGAGTACACATTCTGTGGAAAACTATGTGGAAGTCATGCACAGGTGTGGATCACGCCAGAACGAATTTTTGAAAGCTGAGGAAATGTGACGGTGTCGAATTCCAAAAATGAGCTCATCAGCCGTTGGCGCACGGTGGTCTCAAACCTGGAAAAGGACCCGGACCTCACGTCGCACCAGAAGGGATTCCTCTCCCTCGCCGTGCCCAAAGCCCTCGTCGACAATGCCCTCGTCCTCCTCGCCGTGCGCGACGAACACACCCGTCGCACCATTGAGACCCGGCTGCTCGGCCCTCTGACAAGGGAGTTCTCCAAAGTCCTGGAATTCGAGGTGACCTTCGGCTTCGTCGTCGATCCGGAACTCGACGTGCCGATCCGCTTCGAAGATCTCATCGGAGAGCCGACCCCGGGACCCCAGGTCCCCATCGATCCGGTCACCTCCACCTCGGTGACGGGAACACCGGAACCCACCCCCGCCGAGGCGGCCGAACCGGTGCGACCGACCCCGGCCGATCATTCGACTCCGGAATCCGCCCAGCCGAACCAGGGCCAACCAGGCCAGAGCCAGCCCGCCACGCAGCCTCCGAATACTCAGATGCCGCAAGCGCAGACGTCTGCGCCGCCGGCGACGCAGATGCCCACCGAGCAGCCGCAGGCTCCGGCCGAATCGGAGATGACCGACCGTGAGATGAAGATCGCCGAGGCGACCGCCGCCCCGATGAGCCCGCCCGTCGATGCTCCCGGCGTCGCCCAGCTCAACCCGAAGTACACCTTCGACACCTTCGTCATCGGCGCGTCCAACAGGTTCGCCCACGCTGCGGCATTCGCCGTCGCCGAAGCACCGGCCAAGGCCTACAACCCCTTGTTCATCTATGGGGACTCGGGGCTGGGCAAGACCCACCTGCTCCATGCGATCGGCTACTACGCGACTCAGCTGTTCCCCGAGATCCGGGTGAAGTACGTCTCCAGCGAAGAGTTCGTCAACGACTTCATCAACACGATCGGCTCGTCGAAGACCTCGAACGCTCTGCGTCCGGCTTTCCAGCGCCGCTACCGTGAGGTCGACATCCTCATGATCGACGACATCCAGTTCCTGCAGGGCAAGGATGCGACCGTCGAGGAGTTCTTCCATACCTTCAATGCTCTGCACAATGAGGCCAAACAGGTCGTCATCACCTCCGATCAGCCGCCGAAGATGCTCAAGGGCTTCGAGGAGCGGCTGCGTTCCCGATTCGAATGGGGTCTGCTCACGGACGTGCAGCCGCCGGATATGGAGACCCGGTTCGCGATTCTGCGCCGCAAGGCCGCAGCCGAACAGCTCGACGTCCCCGATGATGTCCTCGAATACATCGCCTCCCGGGTGTCGTCGAACATCCGCGAGCTCGAAGGCGCCCTCATTCGCGTGACGGCCTTCGCCAACCTCAACGATCAGCAGATCGACGTCTCCTTGGCAGAGACCGTCCTCAAGGACTTCATCACCCCGGATGACACCCCTGCCGTCTCGGCCGCGGACATCATGGGCCAGACCGCTGCCTACTTCAGCCTCACCCTCGACGACCTGTGCGGAACCTCCCGGTCCCGGACGCTGACCACGGCCAGACAGATAGCCATGTATCTGTGCCGTGAACTCACCGACCTGTCTCTGCCGAAGATCGGACAGGCCTTCGGTGGACGCGATCACACGACCGTGATGCACGCGAACAAGAAGATTCGAACTCAGATGGCTGAAAGACGGGCCGTCTACACGCAGGTCACCGAACTCACAAACCGCATTAAACAACAGCACCGCCTATAGAAGACGTCATACACATCTGTGGATAACCCTGGGGACAATTGCTCACAGCTGGGGACAGACCGGTGGACAGAACTGCTGCGCGGGTGGAAAGATGTGAACTACATGCTTGTGTTTACCCAAGCGCCCACCGACGCCTCCGTCGCGGTGCACATGGCATCCACAAGCCCATAGTCGGTCAGAACCCTTGATTACTCTGGGGTAAGCGGCACTTATCCACAGTCTCCACAAGTGCTGATACTTCTACCAAGTGAATTCAACTCTCAAGAGGGCGACCGCCACCGACTGCTGCGGTGGATGAGCTTCGAGCTCGGGGTCTCGAGTTCGACACAGATGCAGAGCTGCCGAATATTCGAACACAGGATCTCGAGTGATTCTCGAATGCGAGATTCACTCTGCTGGCAGCCCTTGGCAGCCCTTTTCGGCCGGCACTCCTGAGGTGGGCACAAATCGGATAGGCTGTGTAAAGTTTTCCGAGCAGTATCGAGCCTGTGACTCGCAACCCGGAATCTTGTGCCAGATGCCCAGTGCAGGTCGGGTGGCCACCCCGAAGGAGTAAAGTGAACGCGGAAGCATCCCCCTTGAAGTTCAAAGTCAATCGCGACGTTCTCGCTGACGCTGTTGCCTGGGCGACCAAGACTCTGCCCAACCGTCCTTCCGCTCCGGTCCTCACCGGCATCCTCATCACCGCCGAAGCAGGCGGCACAGTGCGCCTGGCTGTCTTCGACTACGAAGTCTCCTCCCGCGTCGAGATCGTCGCCGATGTCGCCTCCGCGGGAACCGTGCTGGTCTCCGGTCGTCTGCTCGCTGACATCTCCAAGGCGCTGCCGAACCAGGAGGTCACCCTCGAGCAGATCGATGCGAAGGTCGACGTCACCTGCGGCTCCTCTCGCTTCTCGCTGATGACGATGCCTGTGGCTGAGTACCCGGCACTGCCGCAGATCCCCGACGACTCGGGCACCGTCTCTGCCGGTGAGTTCCAGAACGCCGTCTCACAGGTCACGATCGCGACGTCGAAGGACGACACCCTGCCGATCCTCACCAGCGTGCGCGTGGAGATCGAGGGCGAGAAGGTCACGATGCTCGCCACCGACCGCTACCGTCTGGCCGTTCGCGAATTCACCTGGAACCCGGGCCGCCCCGACGTCTCGGCCGTGGCCCTGCTGCGTGGGCGCACACTCTCCGATGTCTCGAAGTCCCTCGGCGGCGATGTCACGATCGGTCTGAGCACCGATGCCGGCAAGGACCTCATCTCCTTCACCTCGGCAGGCCGAGTCACCACCTCGCTGCTCATCGAAGGCGAATACCCGAAGGTCCGGTCGCTTTTCCCTGATTCGGTTCCGATCCATGCCATCGTGGAGACCGCTGTGCTGCGTGAAGCCGTTCGCCGCGTCTCGCTAGTGGCCGAACGCAACACCCCGCTGCGCTTCGAGGTCACCGACGGCATGCTCACCCTGCATGCCGGCACCGGTGACGACGCTCAGGCCTCCGAAGCCGTCGAAGCCACCCTGCAGGGCGATGAGATCACCGTCGGATTCAACCCGCACTACATCGCCGAGGGCCTCGCCGCTGTCGAGAGCCCCTATGTGAACTTCTCCTTCACACAGCCGATGAAACCGGTCATCATCTCAGGGCAGAAGGACCTCGACGGACCCGCTGACGAGTCCTACCGCTATCTGCTCATGCCCACGCGCATCTGAATGTGGATATCCCGACTCTCCCTGCGTGACTATCGGTCGTATCCCGAGCTCGACCTCGAGTTCTCACCCGGAGTCACCACATTCGTGGCCGACAACGGGACCGGGAAGACCAATATCGTCGAGGCGATCGGGTACCTCGCTCATCAGCGCTCCCATCGGGTGGCCTTCGACGCTCCGCTCGTCCACGAGGACAGACCGGCTGCGACCGTGTCCGCACTGGTCAACCGGGATCAGCGGCACGCCACCGTCGAGGTGACCATCCAGGCCAAAGGCGCCAACCGGGCCCGGGTCAACCGCAATGCGGTCAAGCTCAAAGACATCCTCGGCCTCGTCTCCTGTGTCGTCTTCGCTCCCGAGGACCTCAGCCTGGTGCGCGGGGAACCGGCCGAACGTCGGTCCTGGATCGACACCCTCGTCGTGGCGCGAAATCCGCGTTTCGCCTCGATCATCACGGACTTCGAACGGGCACTCAAACAGCGCAATGCTCTGCTCAAACGACTCCGCGAGGACCGCGATCCCGGCCTCGAGGCGACACTCGACATCTGGAACATGGCCTATGCGGACTCCGCGGCCGAGCTCGTCTTCGGCAGGCAGCGGATCCTCGCCGATATCGTCGAGCCGCTGCAGACGAACTTCGCCTTTATCGCCGCCGACGCTCGCCTTGAGCGGCAAGGTGCTCATATCGCCTATGACTCGCGCATCGACTACTCGCAGGCCGATTCCGCTGCCGACTGCAGAGAACTGCTTCTCGCGGCCCTCGACCGCCGCCGGACGACGGAGATCGAGCGCGGACTGACCCTGCACGGACCCGGTCGCGATGACCTGTCGCTGATGATCGGAACCCATCCGGCGAAGGGCTACGCCTCTCATGGAGAGACCTGGTCGCTGGCGCTGGCCATGCAGCTGGCCGGATGGGATCTGCTCTCCGCCGATGCCGGAAGCGCCTCCGAACAGCCGATCCTCGTCCTCGACGACGTCTTCGCCGAACTCGACACCGGCCGACGTCAGCGTCTGGCCTCGAGAGTGACGTCGGCCGAACAGGTCTTCATCACCGCAGCCGTCGACTCCGATCTGCCCGATGGCCTCGAGGGAATCCGGATCGACCAGTCCCGACTCCTGCAGAGCAGCACATCATGAGCGGCATCGACCGGGACTACTCCACTCCCGTCGCCGCACTCGAGGCCCTCGACCGGGTCCGGCGGATGGAGGTCACCGAAGCGAAGTTCGTCCGCAGCCGTCGCCGCTCCCGCCTGCGCGGCGAAGTCGTCTACTCCGGATCGGGCAGGGACGGCCGTGACCCGAAGACGGTGTCATCGGTGCTCGGTTCGCTCATCTCCGATCGCGGCTGGTCGTCCTCACTCGACATCGGGAAGGTGCTCGGCCGATGGCCCGACCTCGTCGGACCCCAAGTGGCCCAGCACGCGACTCCCATCGACTTCTCTCCTCCGCTGCTCGTCATCGCCGCGGATTCGACGACCTGGGCGACCCAGCTGCGGGTGCTCAGACCGACGATCCTGCGCAAGCTCGAGGAGGGACTGGGCTCGGCGACGATCAGCGAGATCGAGATCAAGGGACCCCAGGGGCGCAGTTTCAAACGCGGCCGACGATCGGTGGCCGGCCGCGGCCCCAGGGACACATTCGGGTGAAGCGGACAGCCGCCTCGGCGAGATTCCGGGAAGCGACCCTGCATTTCTGAGGAGAACCCCGTGCATTTCTGAGAAGAACACAGAAGGCCTCAAACGGCCATAGGCGCTCCCCGACCTGTCCGGGGGTACATCTGCGGCACGAAAATTCGGGAAATACGCCTTCACAGGCCGCTTACGGGCATTTCAGCGTGCGGCGCGGTAGAATGGGGAGCTGATAGCGACCATCCGAACAAGGAGTCATATGACGACCGAGGATCAGCCTCATTATGATGCCGGCGACATCACTGTACTCGAGGGTCTCGAGGCAGTCCGGAAACGACCCGGCATGTACATCGGTTCGACCTCGGAACGCGGTCTCCACCACCTCGTTCAGGAGATCGTCGACAACTCCGTCGACGAGGCGATGGCCGGCTATTGCGATCATATCGAGGTCACCATCCTCGCCGACGGCGGCGTCCGCGTCGCCGATGACGGCCGTGGCATGCCCGTGGCCATGCACCCCACCGAGGGCAAGCCGACCGTCGAGGTGATCCTCACGATCCTCCACGCCGGCGGCAAGTTCGGTGGCGGCGGATACGCCGTGGCCGGCGGTCTTCACGGTGTGGGTTCGACCGTCGTCAACGCACTGTCCGAACGACTCGCTGTCGAGGTCAGACGTGACGGGTACACGTGGACGATGGACTTCGTCCAGGGCGTGCCCACCGGCGAGCTGCAGCGCGGAGACGCCACCGACGAGACCGGCACGACCGTGACCTTCTGGCCCGACGGCTCGATCTTCGAGACCACGGACTTCTCCTACGAATACCTCCGTGCGCGCTTCCAGCAGATGGCCTTCCTCAACAAGGGTCTGAAGATCAGCCTCACCGATGAGCGCCACAACGAGGTCGATGACGACGACGTCCAGATCGACGAGGACGAAGCGACCGAGTGGAAGCCGCGCACCGTGACCTACGAATACGCGAACGGCCTGCTCGACTATGTCGAATACCTCAACTCGACGAAGAAGGCCGATCTCGTCCACCCCGATGTCATCGTCTTCGAAGCCGAGGAGGGCGAACAGACTCTTGCACTCGAGATCGCGATGCAGTGGACGACGTCGTACAACGAATCCGTCCACACCTACGCCAACGTCATCAACACCCACGAGGGCGGCACTCACGAAGAGGGCTTCCGCACCGCACTGACCTCGCTGGTCAACGCGTATGCGAAGGAACAGAAGCTGCTGCGCGACAAGGATCCCAACCTCACCGGCGATGACATCCGCGAGGGTCTCACCGCCGTCATCTCCGTCAAGCTCGGCGATCCCCAGTTCGAGGGTCAGACGAAGACGAAGCTCGGCAACTCCGAGGTCAAGGGCTTCGTCCAGCGCGTGGTCCGTGACGAACTCGGACACTGGTTCGAGTCGAACCCGGCCCAGGCCAAGGACGTCGTGCGCAAGGCGCTGCAGGCTTCTCAGGCACGGTTGGCCGCCCGTAAGGCGCGTGAGGCCACTCGCCGCAAGGGACTGCTCGAGTCCTCGGGCATGCCCGGCAAGCTCAAGGACTGCCAGTCGAAGGACCCCTTCGTATCCGAAGTCTTCATCGTCGAGGGTGACTCGGCCGGCGGCTCGGCGACTCAGGGCCGCAACCCGAACACCCAGGCGATCCTGCCGCTGCGCGGAAAGATCCTCAACGTCGAAAAGGCTCGACTCGATCGCGCCCTGGGCAACAACGAAGTCCAGGCGATGATCACGGCCTTCGGCACCGGCATCGGTGAGGAGTTCGACCTCGAGAAGCTGCGCTACCACAAAATCGTCCTCATGGCCGACGCCGATGTCGACGGTCAGCACATCACGACACTGCTGCTGACGCTGATCTTCCGGTACATGAAGCCGCTCATCGAACACGGCTACGTCTACCTCGCCACCCCGCCGCTCTACCGCATCAAGTGGTCGAACGCCCCGCACCAGTTCGCCTACACCGACAAGGAGCGCGACGGACTGCTCGAGACCGGGCGGGCCGCAGGCAAGCGACTGCCCAAGGACCTCGCGATCCAGCGCTACAAGGGTCTGGGTGAGATGAACTACGAGGAGCTGTGGGAGACGACGATGGATCCCGACCATCGGCTGCTCAAGCAGGTGTCGCTGGACGACGCGATCGTCGCCGACGAGATCTTCACCGTCCTCATGGGCGATGACGTGGATTCGCGTCGCCGCTTCATTCAGGAGAACGCGAAGGACGTCCGCTTCCTCGATATCTGATCATCCGCCCTCACCGGGCAGCCGCCTCGGTGAGGGTGGGAGATCGGATGCACCGCACCCATTCTTTGCACGCACCAATCGCCGCCGCACACGGCTGAGACCCAGCCGGACACGGTACGAACACAAGGGAAGAGCCCACATTGGCCGACGAGAACGATATCGGAACAGAAATCAACCGGATCGAACAGGTTGATCTCAACCTCGAGATGCAGAGGTCGTACCTCGATTACGCGATGAGCGTGATCGTCGGCCGTGCCCTGCCCGACGTCCGCGACGGGCTCAAGCCCGTCCATCGCCGCGTGCTCTACGCGATGTTCGACGGCGGCTACCGCCCCGACCGCAACTTCTCCAAGTGCTCGCGCGTCGTCGGCGACGTGATGGGTCAGTACCACCCGCACGGCGACACGGCGATCTACGACGCCATGGTCCGCCTCGTGCAGCCGTGGACGATGCGCTACCCGCTCGTGGCCGGTCAGGGCAACTTCGGTTCCCCGGGCGACGACGGAGCGGCGGCACCGCGTTATACCGAGTGCAAGATGGCGCCCCTGGCCATGGAGATGGTCCGGGACATCGAAGAAGGCACCGTCGACTTCCAGGACAACTACGACGGCCGCAACCAGGAGCCCATGGTTCTGCCCTCCAGGTTCCCGAACCTGCTGGTCAACGGCTCGGCCGGCATTGCTGTGGGTATGGCCACGAACATTCCTCCGCACAACCTGCGTGAGGTCACCCAGGGTGCGCAGTGGCTGCTGTCCCACCCGGAGGCGAGCAAGGAAGAGGCTCTCGAAGCCCTCCTCGGCATCATCAAGGGACCCGACTTCCCGATGGGCGCGACGGTCCTCGGCCGCAAGGGCATCGAGGACACCTATCGCACCGGTCGCGGCTCGATCACCCAGCGAGCAGTCGTCGAAGTCGAAGAGATCCAGGGCCGCACCTGCCTCGTCGTCACCCAGCTGCCCCACATGGTCAACCCGGACACCCTGGCCGCGAAGATCGCCTCCTACGTCAAGGACGGCAAGGTCGCCGGCATCGCCGATCTGCGAGATGAGTCCTCGGGCCGCACCGGTCAGCGACTGGTCATCGTGCTCAAGCGCGATGCCGTGGCCAAGGTCGTGCTCAACAACCTGTACAAGCACACGTCGCTGCAGGAGAACTTCTCCGCGAACATGCTGGCCCTCGTCGACAGCGTGCCGCGCACGCTGAGCATCGACTCCTTCCTGCGTCTGTGGGTCAAACACCAGATCGAAGTCATCGTCCGTCGCACGCAGTTCCGTCTGCGCAAGGCCGAGGAACGTGCTCATATCCTGCGCGGCTACCTCAAGGCCCTCGACGCCCTCGACGAGGTCATCGCCCTGATCCGCCGCTCCCCGTCCTCGGACGAAGCGCGGGCCGGTCTGATGGAGCTGCTCGAGGTCGATGAGACCCAGGCCAATGCGATCCTCGACCTGCAGCTGCGCCGACTGGCCGCCCTGGAGCGTCTGAAGATCCAGGAAGAGGCCGAGAAGATCGAGCAGCTGATCGCCGAGTACAACCACATCCTGGCCACCCCGTCTCGCCAGCGTGAGATCGTGTCCGAGGAACTCGACGAGATCGTCGAACGCTACGGAGACGATCGCCGCACGAAGATCCTCGCCGGGTTCGACGGTGACGTGTCCATGGAGGACCTCATCCCCGAGGAGGAGGTCGTCGTCACGATCACTCGCGGCGGCTACGCGAAGCGGACCCAGACGCACCTCTACCGTGCCCAGCACCGAGGCGGCAAGGGCATCAAGGGCGCTGCACTGCGCGGTGATGACGTCGTCGAACAGTTCTTCGTCACCTCCACCCACAACTGGCTGCTGTTCTTCACGAACACCGGCCGCGTGTATCGCGCCAAGGCCTATGAGCTGCCCGAGGGCTCACGGGACGCCAAGGGCCAGCACGTGGCGAACTTGCTCGCCCTCCAGCCGGGCGAGTCGATCGCCCAGGTGCTGTCGATCCGGGACTACGAGGAAGCCGACTTCCTCATCCTCGCCACCCGTTCCGGCGTGGTGAAGAAGACCCGCCTGAGCGAGTACGACTCGAACCGCACCGGCGGTGTCATCGCCATCAACCTGCGCGAATACAAGGGTCAGCCCGATGAACTGGTCTCGGCCCGCATCGTCGGCGCCGATGACCATCTGCTGCTGATCTCGCGCAAGGGCATGTCGATCCGCTTCGCCGCCGATGACGAGTCGATCCGTCCCCTGGGCCGGGTCACCGGAGGCGTCACCGGCATGAAGTTCAAGGAGGACGACGAGCTGCTGACGATGGACGTCGTCCGGCCCGACACCTATGTCTTCGTCGTCACGGAAGCAGGGTTCGCCAAACGCACACCGGTCGACGAGTACCGCCTGCAGGGCCGTGGCGGCCTGGGAATCCGGGTTGCGAAGATCACCGAACAGCGCGGAGACTTGGTAGGCGGGCTCATCGTCGAAGACGGTGAGGAGGTCCTCGTGGTCATGGAGCGCGGTAAGATCGTTCGGTCGAGCATCGATGAGGTTCCGGCGAAGGGACGCAACACCATGGGTGTGGTGTTCGCGAAACCGGGCAAGAAAGATCGTATTATCGCAGTGACCCGTGGGCCCGAGGCCGAGGTCGAAGACGAGATCGAAAGCGAAGACGATGCCGAAGTCCCGGAAGGTGAGGTCGCAGAGCCTCAGACCGGCAACGAGGATGTGGAAGAGTGAGCGATAGCAAACAGCCAGGCTCAGGCAAGATCATACGCACGTCGAGCGGCTCGACCCGTCTGACGGCCGGCTCGTCGAAGTCCGACGAGAAGTCGGCCGCGGCAAGCGGTTCAGGCTCGAACTCCGGGTCGGGAACCGGCGCGAAACAGGGATCCGACTCCGCTCGCGGCTCTTCGGGACCCGACAGCCAGAACGCGACCGTCGTCGCACCTCCCGCACCGAAGGCTTCGCCGAAGCCCAACCGCGCTCCCTCTGCCGGGTCGACGCCGTCAGCACACACCGGATCCCAGGGATCGGGTGCCCAGACCGGGTCGCAGGGAACCGGCGCTCCCGCGGCCGGGTCTCAGGGATCGGGTTCCCAGGGATCGGGCGGCGGCAACCGCAGCGCCACCTCGGTGATGGGAAATGCTGCGAACACCGTCCGCGCCAGCTCCGGCGGCGTGAAGATGGGCGTGAAGAACATGGTCGACAACGGGAAGGGCAAGAAGAAGAAGGGCCCCCGCACCGTCCGTCTCACCGTCTCCGCCGTCGACCCGTGGTCGGTCATGAAGATGTCGTTCCTCATGTCCGTGGCGATCGGGATCGCCACCATCGTCGCCTTCATCGTGCTGTGGGTCGTGCTGCAGGCGACCGGTGTGATGAGCGGCCTCGAATCGACGATGAGCGAGCTTGCCGGCGCCGAATCGGCCGAGCGGATCATCGGGATCTTCGGCTTCGGCCGAGTCGTCGCAGCCGGCTTCATCATCGCGGTCATCAACATCGTGCTGATGACGGCGCTGTCGACCCTGGCCGCGTTCATCTACAACATCGGCTCCCTCATCGCCGGCGGATTCAGCCTCACCCTCACCGACGACTGACCCCTCCCCTTATTGCTACCTGACGGCGGCCCAGCAACCTCGCGCAAGGTTGCTGGGCCGCCGTCAGGTAGCAATTGGAGGGTGTGAGAGGGGTCACTGGGCGTCGATTTGTGTTTAGCTGCGGTCGATGGGTATTGTTTTACTTCGGGTTCACCCGATAAGGGCCTATAGCTCAGGCGGTTAGAGCGCTTCGCTGATAACGAAGAGGTCCCTGGTTCAAGTCCAGGTAGGCCCACGTCCTGTCACAACAGGATTTCCTTTCGAGGAGGATCATGAGAAGATGGATTCTCAGCGGTCTCACTTTGGTGGGACTGGGAGTGTTCTTCGGGTGGCGGCACCGTAACCAGGGTGCCCAGGCCGAATGGTCCGAACACACCGACTCGGTGTGAGGGTGTGAACCCATTTCGGGGGTATGGCGCAATTGGTAGCGCATCTGCTTTGCAAGCAGAGGGTTAGGGGTTCGAGTCCCCTTACCTCCACTCGAGTAGTTTTGAGACAGCACTCGTAGAACGAAGGCTCCGAACCGATTGCGGTTCGGAGCCTTCGTCGTCGCGAAAACCTATCAGGCGCGCCAGTACCCGAGGTAGCCGTCGATGAGGCCGTCGTAGGTATGCAGGCTGCGGTCGCCGTTGAAGTTCTGGTGCCACATCTGACCTTCGTAGTAGATGCCGATATGGCCGTAGGCGGTGGTGTTGTCGCCGTCGCCCCAGACGAGGATGTCGCCGTTCTCGAATTTCTGATCGGTGTGCCAGGTGAAGCCGTTCGCCTTCATCTTGTTCCCGCCGGAGCCGCCTGCCTGATAGTCCACGGCATTGCCCCACGCTCCGTGGTCGACGCCGTGGACTTCTTCGAGTGCCCGGGAGATGAGGCTGACGCATTCTCCCTGATAACCGCCCTGTGAGTTCGCCAGCGACCGGCCCTTGTAGTGCTGGAGGAAGTCGCCGATGTTCGAGAACTTCTTCTCCGCCTCCGGATTCGCCGAGGCGGTGCCGGAGTCCGCCGCCGAAGCCGAGTTCTCGGTCCCTGCAGAGGCGGCGGGCGGTGCCGCCGGCTGGGCGGCTGAGGCGATCGTACCGGTGCCGAGCACGACCGCGGAGGCGATCATCGCAGCTGTCATGGTCTTCGTGGTGACGTTCTTCAGAGTCATTCTCATCCGTTCGTTCCGCTTGACTGTGTGACTGGTACTGACTTTCCATGAGACGATCCGCTCGGTGACGGGTCGTCTCCTCTGCCGACGCTAACAGCGCCGAGGTGAACATCCGATACGTCGAATCGAAGAGAGAATGAACTCCACCGCGACATCGACGCCGGCCGCCTCCGTCTACAGTGAGTCCATGAGACCTCCGCCGATCCCGATCCCACCGCGGTGGATGGCGGCCGCGGTCGCCATCGGCCTAGGCATCGCCGGTGCAATGGGAGGCTGCTCGGCGAACGCATCGCCGCCGTCGACACAGGCGTCGGGAGCACCGTCGCTGCCGACGTCAGGAACCTTCGACTATCAGCTCGGCGGAACCTATGACTCGCTGCCGGATCAGCAGGGTCGGATCGATATCGTCGTCCGCGACACCGGTGCCGCACCCCTGACCGGGGCCTACTCCGTCTGCTACGTCAACGGCTTCCAGACCCAACCCGACGAGGCTGCGGATTGGCGAGACCACACGGATCTGCTGCTCCACGATGCCGCCGGTGACCTGATCGTCGACCCCGATTGGCCGGACGAACACATCCTCGACCCCTCGACCGCAGACCGACGATCCCAGATCCTCGACATCATCGGCCCCGTCATCGACAGCTGTGCCCAATCCGGATTCGACGCCGTGGAGATCGACAATCTCGACACGGCCGACCGATTCCCCGACATCGACCGAACCGGTGCCCTGGAACTCGCGGCCGCGTACGTCGACCGCGCCCACACCAAGGGCTTGTCGATCGCGCAGAAGAACGCCGCCGAACTCGCCGACGCCGCTCATACGCAGCTCGGCTTCGACTTCGCCGTGGCCGAAGAATGCGCCGCCTTCGACGAATGCGCTGCGTACACCGAGACCTACGGCGATCGTGTCCTCGCCATCGAATATCCCGACACCCTCGCTGAGGCGGGGCTGGACTTCGCGGACGCCTGCACCGTCCCTGATCGCCCACCGCTGATGATCCTGCGCGACCGCGACCTCGTCGCAGCAGGCGATCATGGGTACCGATACGACACCTGCTGAGAAGACCGAGCGAGCAGTGACGAAGATCGCCGCAGTTTCGGGTTCTCCCCACTGTCGGCGCGAAACGGGAATACGTTAGTCTGAGATGCTGTTGACACCTTCGTCTGCGCGTCGATTCGGCATCTGCGTGCGACCTCCGCCCACATCCCGGGCCCCTCAGACACATCCGAACGGAGCACCGTTTTGTCCAGCGACAGCTCACCCGCACAGGCGCAGACATCTCAGCACGAGACCATCGACCCGGCCGGCATGCGAGTCATCTGGCTGCTGCTCGTGGCCGCCTTCGTGGCCATCCTCAACGAGACGACGATGGCCATCGCCATCCCCGAACTCAACAAGGCCCTCGACATTCCGCCGGAGCTCGGACAGTGGCTGACCAGCGCGTTCATGCTCACCATGGCCGTCGTCATCCCGACGACCGGTTTCCTCCTCCAGCGCTTCACCACGCGTCAGATCTTCTTGGCCGCGATGATCCTGTTCTCCACCGGTACGCTCATCTGCCTCGTTTCGCAGGGCTTCCTGCTGCTCCTCATCGGACGGATCGTCCAAGCCGCAGGAACCGGCATCATGATGCCCCTGCTGATGACCACGATGATGAACGTGGTCCCGGCGCATTCGCGCGGTCGGATGATGGGTCGAGTCGGCCTTGTCATCTCGCTGGCCCCGGCCATCGGACCGACGATGTCGGGCATCGTCCTCGATTCGCTGGGCTGGCGCTGGCTCTTCGGCATCATCCTGCCCATCGCGCTCATCGCACTGGCACTCGGCGCGAAGTGGATGACCAACCTCGGCGAGTCGACGCACGCCCCGATCGATGTCATCTCCATCGTTCTGTCCGTCTTCGCCTTCGGCGGCATCGTCTATGGCCTCAGCCAGTTCGGCGGAGGCCACGGCGGTGAGGCAGGCGGCGGATCGACGAGCACCATGGCATGGGCGACGATCGGCGCCGGCATCGTCTTCCTCGCCCTCTTCGTGTGGCGCCAGCTCGTTCTGCAGAAGGGCGATCGCGCCCTGCTCGACCTGCGCGTGTTCAATTCGCGCAACTACGTCTTCTCGGTCATCATCATGGCAGTCGTCGCACTGTCGATGTTCGGCACCTTCTCCCTGTTGCCGCTGTACCTGCAGAGCGTCGTCGGCCTCGGCGCCACCCAGTCGGGTCTCGTGCTCCTGCCGGGGTCCGTGCTCATGGGCCTGCTCGGCCCTGTGATGGGTCGGATCTATGACGCCCGCGGACCCAAGACGCTGCTCGTTCCCGGCACGATCATGATCGCGTCCTCGATGTTCGCGTACTCGACGGCCGGGGTGGGCACGCCGATCTGGCTGCTCATCATCATCCAGATCGTCATGTCCCTGGGCTTGGCGGGTTCGTTCACTCCGCTCTTCTCCGCGTCGCTGGGGTCGTTGGACCGTCACCTGTACTCGCACGGTTCGGCCGCGCTCAACACCCTGCAGCAGGTTGCGGGAGCCGCCGGTACCGCGCTGCTCATCTCGATCTACTCCGCTGCATTGCACGCCGGCCAGGCCGACGGCAAGTCCGTCCCCGAGGCGGGTGCCCCCGGCGGCCACGCCGCGTTCCTGCTGGCGACGGTCATCGCGATCGTCCCCGTCGTCCTCGCGTTCTTCATCCGCAAGCCCGAGGATCAGGAGGACTATCCCGCCGAGGTGGTCGAACCGACCAGGGCCAGCCCCGCCGAATGACGGACCCGATGTCCTCGCCCGAGATCCAGCCGGACGTGCGGGTCCGCGGGGCCAGGGAACACAATCTGCGCAACGTCGATCTCACCGTGCCCCGGGATGCGCTCGTCGTGTTCACCGGGGTGTCCGGGTCGGGCAAGTCCTCCCTGGCTTTCGGCACCCTCTTTGCCGAGTCGCAACGCCGCTACCTCGAATCCGTCGCCCCATACGCTCGCAGGCTCATCGACCAGGCCGGGGTCCCTGATGTCGATTCGATCACCGGAATGCCGCCGGCCGTCGCCCTGCAGCAGCAGCGCGGCGGGCGCAGCGCCCGCTCGAGCGTCGGCAGCATCACCACGGTGTCCAGCCTCGTGCGCATGCTCTACTCACGGGCGGGACGGTACCCGGAGGGGCAGTCGATGCTTTTGGCCGAGGATTTCTCGACGAACACCGTCGAAGGTGCCTGCCCGGAATGCCACGGAATCGGGCGGGTCTACGAGGTGCCCGAGGACAAGATGGTCCCCGATCCGACGCTGACGATCCGGGAGCGCGCCATCGCCTCCTGGCCGAAAGCCTGGCACGGTCACCAGCTGCGCGATGTGCTCGTCGCCCTCGGCTACGACGTCGACGTCCCCTGGCAGGACCTGCCGCGCGAACACCGTGATTGGATCCTCTACACCGAGGAGACTCCGCACCTTCCCGTCCACTCCCGGCTGACGCTGGACGAAGCGCGCGAAGCGATCGCAGCAGGTGCCGAACCAACTTATTCGGGAACCTTCGTCGGTGCCCGCAAATATGTGCTCGACACGTTCGCGAACACTAAGAGTACCGCGATGAAGCGGCGCGTCGCCGAAATCCTCAGTGCCGGTCCCTGCCCCGTGTGCCACGGAAAGAAACTCAGGCCTGACGCTCTGTCGGTGACGATCGCCGGTCTCGACATCGCCGAATTCTCCGCCCTGCCGCTGCATGAACTCGTGTCCGTCCTTCGCGATGAGGTCGCCTCGGCGAAGGCGGCTACGGAGGCCGACGACCACCCCTCGGCGGAGAAGCTCGCTGCGTTCGTCCGCCTCGGCGAGGGTCTCATCGATCGGCTCCGGCCGATCGTCGACCTCGGGCTCGGGTACCTCTCACTTGATCGGACCACACCGACGCTGTCCGGTGGAGAGCTGCAGCGTCTGCGGCTGGCCACGCAGCTGACCTCGGACCTCTTCGGGGTCGTCTATGTGCTCGACGAACCCTCGGCGGGTCTCCACCCGCAGGACATCGACGCCCTGCTGGGCATCCTCGACGGGTTGAAGGACCGCGGGAACAGCCTCTTCGTCGTCGAACACTCCGTGGACATCATGCGCCATGCCGACTGGCTCGTCGACATCGGACCCGGCGCCGGCGAACGCGGCGGAGACGTCCTCTACAGCGGACCTACGGCAGGTCTTGCCGACATCGACGAATCTGTGACCAGGGGTTATGTCTTCGGCGGACGCGGACTCGAACCCCACGAACCCCGTCAACCCCAAGGCTGGATGCGGCTGGAGTCCATCCGCCGCAACAACCTCCACGACATCAGCCTCGACCTGCCACTCGGGGCGCTCACCGCCGTGACCGGAGTATCGGGATCGGGCAAATCCAGCCTCGTCAGCCAGGTGCTCCCGGCGATCATCGGCGACCGATTGGGCACCTCCACCTCTGCTGATGAACCAACGTCCGATGATGACGAACTCCTGCTCACCGACGAACCCGAGGAGCTTGAGGGCACCGTCACCGGGGAACTCACCGGGATCCGGCGGGTCGTGAGCATCGACCAGAAACCCATCGGCCGCACTCCCCGGTCCAACGTCGCCACCTATACGGGACTGTTCGACCATGTACGTCGCCGCTTCGCCGATACTCCGGAGGCCCGGAAACGCGGATATAAGCCCGGCCGGTTCTCCTTCAACGTCGCCGGCGGACGCTGTCCCACCTGCGAAGGCGAAGGATCGGTCATGGTCGAGCTGCTGTTCCTGCCCTCGGTCTACACCGAATGCCCCGACTGCCACGGCACCCGCTTCCAGTCGAGCACCCTGGAGGTCCTCTGGCGCGGGCGCAATGTCTCAGAGATCCTCGACATGAGCGTCGAGGAGGCCCACGACTTCTTCAGCGGCGAATTCGACATCATGCGCTCCCTGACCGCACTCATCGACGTCGGCCTCGGCTACCTGCGCCTCGGCCAACCCGCCACCGAGCTCTCCGGCGGTGAGGCGCAGCGGGTCAAACTCGCCAGCGAACTCCAGCGCTCGCAGCGCGGTGACACCCTCTACGTCCTCGACGAACCCACCTCCGGACTGCATTGTGCGGATGCCGACCGGCTCGTCGCACACCTGCAGACCCTCGTCGACGCCGGCAACACGGTCATCATGGTCGAACTCGATATGCGCGTCGTGGCCGTCGCCGACCACGTCGTCGAACTCGGCCCCGGCGCCGGCGACGACGGCGGCCGGGTCGTGGCGACCGGCACCCCCGCCGACATCGTCGACGCCGGGCAGGGGCCGTCTGCGAAATACCTCGCCGCGGCACTCTCCGGACCACGGTGACTTGAGGACTCCGGTGATCTGAGGACTCGGATCAGGCGGTCAGATTACTCGTGGTGCGGCGGTAGGCGTTTGGGGTGATGCCGGTGGCCGTGCGGAAGTCGTTCGTAAGGTGGGATTGGTCGGTGTATCCGAGATCGGCAGCGATGACGGCCAGTTCCTCGGTGGGGCGGGTCACGAGGGCGAGGGCGACTTCTTGGAGGCGGATGCGGCGACTGAGCCATTTCGGACCGTGGCCCAGCGTGTCCAGGCAAGCGCGCTGAATGGTTCGCTCGCTCCGTGCCAACCGTTCCGTGAGCGTCGTGCCGGTTCGGTGGTGGATTCGCTCGCGCAGTTCGTCCAAAACATCGTTCGCCAAGAGGCCCGTCGAGGTCAGGGCACGTTCCGCGATGGCCCGCTGGACTGCCTCGTTCGCCGCCTGCGCCCGCTCAGCGGGGTCGGTGTAGGCGGTGATGCGCTGCATGAACGCATGCAGACGGGGGTCGAGTTCTGCGGTGAGGGGCACAGTGGCGTCGGCGACCTGAGCAGGAGTGAGGTCGCTGAGCACTGCCAGTCCCGCGGGGCGAAGCCGGATTGCGAATACTCGGCCGAGACCGCCGATGGTGCGCCTCCAGGCCCCGCACTGCACCCCGGTGACCACAAGCGGCGCGGGCACCTCGCCTTCTTCGATGCTGACGGTGACTGCGGGCAGGTCGATGATCGGCTGATCCAGTCGTTCGCCGTCCTCCAGCGCCCAAGAGACATGCCAGTATTGATCGATCATCGCCGAGGCGGCGGGGCTGGGGTCGATCCAGCCCGCCTGGTAGCGAGCCAGCCGCTCGGGGTAGAGCACGCCAGATCGCTCGGAGGTGGCGATTGGGCGCTTCCTCGCGTCACTGGACCGGGTCATGATTCCATTCTCCCAGGCTGCACCAGTGGACTGTCGCTTTTCTCCTATCGGACTCGCTGTCGGCCGGTGAGACTTGAAGCATGGGAAGCACGAATTACACCGGCACGTTCATCCAGGTCGCAGACGACTGCCCGACAGGTGCAGCGGAGCAGCCCCCGGTCGGGGTTAAGGCTCCGACTGCTGCAGCTCTCCAGTACGCACTCATCACCGAGCACCCGTACCAGTTCACCAGCGATGATGTGGTGTTCGAGGTGTACGCCACCCGCCAGGGAATCCCAACCGAGGAACGAGCGGAAGCGCGTCAGGCGTTCTTCGCCAAGGACCAGCCGTGCCTGCGATCTTCCCCACTGGGCAAACGCTACGGGTGGGGAATTCACCATGATGCAGATGGCCGTGTCGCTCTAGTGCCACTCGGTTCTGACGTGTACCGGTCCCTCGCCGCCGATCCGACGGTGAAGCAGCTCAAGGCCATGCGCTCCAAACGCGCTCGGTGACCTCGGGCACACGACCTCATCCCGCCAGGCCGTGAGATCCCCAGAAACAAGCGGATCCCGGGACCTTCCGCAATTGTTGGAGGCGTCTAAGTCTCAGTTGTGCGTAGACACACCCGATTCGCGGCGGGAAGTCTTGAAGCATGCCCACAGCAATCCTTCGCCGTATCGCGATCTGCCTGCTCTTCGCCGCACCCGCCGTGGTGCTGCGGATCAGCGGCATCGAGCTCGCCCCGGTCCTCGAACTCCTCGCCTTCGGCGCCGCCATCGTCGCGGCCGCCTTCCTGCTGGCCTGGGCCGCCGAGGCGGCGCAGAAGGACATCTCGGGAGCCCTCGCGATCGCCCTGCTCGCCCTCATCGCGGTCCTCCCCGAATACGCCGTGGACCTCTACTACGCGTTCCGATCCGGATCGGATCCGGACTACCTGCACTTCGCGGCGGCGAACATGACCGGATCGAACCGTCTGCTCCTCGGCTTCGGCTGGCCGCTCGTCGT